>OZ246966.1:0-2347500 GCA_965232405.1 Rhizobiaceae bacterium | reverse complement strand
CGCATAGAGCTACCGGACGTCCGAGAGGGGGTTCCTCAGGCGTCGGGGGCGCGCTCAATTCGCCCGTCATAACCATAAGGGGCCTGCATGGTCAGGCTTCGTTGACTTGCCACATTATGACAGGCAAATGTCGTGGCGCGCGCGACAGAAGCATAGAGAACGGAAAGCTTCCGGCCGGGGATGAGAAATACCGAACGAGCGATAGCAGCACTCGGCAATGAGCCTCCGGTGTCCGGCGACGGACGCAATGGTCCGCCCGACAGGCGCGAGGTATCGGCGCGCTGGCTTTCCGGCACCTTTCTTACCGGCATTACATCCAGTGTCCTGATGGGCGTCGCTCTTCTTGCCGCGCTCGATGGGCATGAGCAGCTCGCAACGCCTCCCGAAATCGCCAGTCTCGATCTGCTTGGCGCCGGCGATGCGGAGGCCAAGGCGGCACGTGTGATCTCGCCGCGCACCGTCAGCCGGGCGCGCGACCGCCGCCGCATGGAAGTATCCACGATCATTTCGTCGGGCGACCGCAACCTTGTCCGCACGGTGCCGTTCGAGCATGTGAAGATGGCATTGGCTGCGGGCCACACGACCAACCGCGACTACCCTTCATTCGATCCGCTTGCCGTATTTGCCGAGGATGGAGCGGTTCAGTCCGCGACCACCGGCCTGATCTATGGCGCAAAGGTCGAAAGCGAGGTCAGCCTGCGCACGACCGACTTCCCGATCGAAAGTGCAGCTTTCGACGAAGAGAGCGATCTTTCCGCCGCAGAGGTCGAAGAGGTCGTCCGCACCACCGGTTCAGTGCTGACCGACGGCACCGTTCAGGTTGCAGCACTTCATTATGTGGACCCCGAACGCTTCGGCCAGCCGTCCCTGGCCGTGCAGGCTCTCGGTGCAAACTACGGCGTCCGTATCGTTCCCGAAAACGTCACTGTCGCGACGCGCCAGGACACCGACTCACAGGCTACGGAATTCGCCGAGGACATCATTCCCTTCCGCGCCGATCGCGAACTGCTCGATGCGTTTGTTGACTCGGGCTATGGCGAAGACGACGTCGCCGGCATGGTCGAGGCGTTGACCAAACTCCTCGGCGGTTCGCGGCTGAAAGCAGGCACCGTCCTGCGCGTCGGCATCGAAACGCGCGGCGATCGCAGCCGCATCGTCCGCTCAAGCATATACAGCGGCGATAATCATCTCTTGTCGATCGCCGTCGATGACCGGGGACAATTTGTGCCGGGCGACGAGCCGGAGCTCAATCCGGAAATCCTGACGGCCTTCGAAGACTCGCCGCCGGTCCATGTGCGCGGTGACCTGCCCTCCGTCTATGACGGCATCTACCGGGCCTCCTATTCCTACGGGCTGACGAAGGACATGACCAGGCAGCTCATCAAGCTGCTGGCATCCGATGTAGACTATCAGTCGCGCCTCAACCCGGCCGACCGCATCGAAGTGTTCTTTTCGAATCCGCTGGAGGATGGCGGCGCCTCGGAAGACTCCGAACTTCTCTATGTTGCGGCAACCTTCAACGGCTCGACGCGCACATTCTACCGCTTCCAGATGGAAGACGGCACGATCGACTATTTCGACAAGGAAGGCCGCAGCGCGCGCCAGTTCCTGCTGCGAAATCCCGTGCCCAACGGCCAGTTCCGTTCCGGCTTCGGCATGCGCCGCCATCCGATCTTGCGCTATTCCAAGATGCACACCGGCGTCGATTGGGCTGCGCCGCGCGGAACCGCGATCATTGCCGCCGGCAACGGCGTTGTGGAAGAGGCCGGCTGGTCCGGCGGCTATGGCCGCCATACCGTCATTCGGCACACCAACGGCTACACGACCTCCTACAGCCATCAGAGCGGCATCGCCAAAGGCGTCTCGGAAGGCGCCAGGGTCCGTCAGGGCCAGGTCATCGGCTATGTTGGCGCGACGGGCCTCGCGACCGGCTCACATCTTCACTATGAGCTGATCGTCAACGGCACCAAGGTCGACCCGATGCGTGTCCGTCTTCCGGTCAGCCGCGTATTGAAGGACCATGAGCTGGCCTCTTTCACGCGCGAGCGCGAACGCATCGACGAACTCCTCATCGAGGACACGTCACCGCCGCTCAAGATGGCAGCCGCCAACTAGCCAGTCTGACTGGCTTCAACCTGCAGGCGGTTTCGCAGCTTCGGCCGCAGCATCGCCGCTGCTACCGCCCGGCGCACTGAGCCAGGACACCGTGGCGGCGATAAAGCAGCCCGCGGCGGCAAACCAGGCGACCGCGGCAAACGCCTTGTCCCCAGCTTCGACCCGCAATGTTTCCAGATCGGCCGTCAGGTCAGTCGCCGGTATCTCGCCGAATTGCGGTATCTCCACGCCGCTGGCAACGGACGCAAAGCGGATTGCCGCCACCGAACCGAGCGCCGCGACGGCGACCAGCCCGGCAATACGCGAAACCGCATTGTTGATGCCCGAGGCCGCGCCCGTATCCTTGTCGTCGATTGCAGTCATGACGGCGATCGAAAGCGGTGACACGACAAACGACATGCCGAGCCCCATCAGCACCATCAGCGGGAAAACGCCGCTCCAGAACGAGTGAATGCCTGTATCGGCCAGCCAGCCCAGCGCTGCGAAGGAAACACCGACCAGCAGGCTGCCAACCGTCATCGGCAGTCTTGGCCCGATCCGGTCCGACAGCTTTCCGACCGGACCTGACAGCAGCGCAATCGAGGCTGAGAGCGGCAGGAACAGGAAGCCGACGGCCGATTCGTCAACGCCCCACCCCGCTATCAGCATCATCGGCAGATAAAACAGGATCGCCGAGAGAGCGAAATAGAGAAAGAAGGTGGCCACATTCGCGCCGGAGAAGGTTCGCTCGCGAAACAGCCCCAGTTCCATCATCGGTTCGGGGTGACGCGCCTCCCAGAACAGGAACGTCCCCAGAAGCGCGAGGCCGCCCACGATCAGCACCGTTGGCGCATCGAACCCGGCAATTTTCATTTCACCTGACAGAAGCGTCAACCCGAGCGCGACACCGCCCAGCGAGACGGTTGCCAGAAGTGCGCCGCCAATATCCACCCTGCGGTAAGGTGCGGCCTCGTCCGGAGGAACCCTGGCAATCAGGAGATAGAGGGCAACGCCGCCCAGCGGCAGGTTGATAGCGAATATCCAGCGCCAGACCGTTTCATCAAAAGTCGAAAGTACGATCCCGCCAATCACCGGCCCAAGCGCCGTGGTTAGCGCGGAGGATGCCGCCCAGATGCCGATTGCCCGTCCACGCTCGGCCTTTGGATAGGCTTTGGCGATGATCGCCAGACTGCCGGGCACCATAACCGCAGCACCAATGCCCTGAATCGTGCGTGCCGCGATCAGCAGCGCAGGCGTCGGCGCGACCGCGCACAACAGCGATGCCACGATAAACAGCGCGATGCCCGCCGCGAAACTGCGCCGCAGGCCGATGCGGTCACCCAGCGCACCGCCAGCCAGTATCAGCGCCGACAGCATCAGCGCATAGCCGTTGGAAATCCACTGCGCCTGCGAAAGCGTCGCCCCGATGTCAGCGCGGATTGCCGGCATGGCGATGGAGACTACCGACCCGTCGATGAAACCGAGCGACGATGCGAGGATTGCCGCAATCAGCACATAGCGGCGGCGACGCTGCGGACAAAACGTGTCCCGCGCCGGAGGTTCGTCATGCGCAATCGGCGGAAGCGCGGTCTCGTGTCCGGACTGCATCGTCCGACCCTATCGGCGATGGGCAGTGTCGGCAATCAAGCAGCACGCCGATGGCGCTTATTCCAGAAACTCCACGGTGGTTCCTTCAGTGACCATCTTTGCGAGTTCGGTCGCATCCCAGTTGGTCAGCCGCACGCAGCCATTCGAGAACGTCTTGCCGATCTTCGAAGGTTCAGGCGTGCCGTGAATTCCGTAAGTCGGTTTCGAAAGCGCGATCCAGATGGAGCCGACCGGCCCGTTTGGTCCGGGCGGGATGGTCAGCACGCTGTGATTTTCGCCCTGCTTGAAGTTGATCTTCGGGTTGTACGTGTATTCAGGATCGAACGCGATCCGCTCCACCGTCACCGTACCGCTGGGAGACGGCGTATTGCTGGAACCGATGGTCGCCGGATAAGCCACGACGAGGCGGCCGGCGCCGTCATAGGCGCGCACCTGCTTGCGTCCCTTGTCGGCCACGATGCGCGCGACATCCGCCGACACCGCGGCTCCAACATTGGCAACCCGGATGATCGTGCCCGGCCGGTTGAAGTTCGCACCCGGATTGAGCTCTTTCAGATAGCGCTCATCCATGTGGAAGCGCTCGGCCAGCATTTCTGCAACCGATGTATAGGGCAGCTTGTCGAGCTTGGCCTTCTCGCCATAGTCATCCGGCACGGACGCCACATAGGGACCCGCGGCATCGACGGCCGTGATCGTGTATTCGGTGAATGCGTCGCCTCCGCTATCAGCCAGCGCATCCATCACCGAATCCGGATCATAGGTCCTGAGCGCCTGTCCGGTCTTTTCCTTGTAGGCCGAGATCGCCTTGTTGACGTTGTCGCCCATGCGCCCGTCGATCACGCCCGGTGACAGCCCGGCACGGTCAAGCAGTATCTGTATGCGGGCCACTTCCTCCGTCGCGCCCCTGCCCGTCAGCGAGGGATCGACGCCGGGCTCGACAATCTGCGGCGGCTGCGAGGTGTTTTCGGTTTCATCTTCGGGAAGTGCCGCAATCTGGTTGTCGCCGTTTTCGGGATCGACAATCGGATCGTCGCCCGGTTCGTCGAGCGGCATGCGATCGACACGCTCGCGCGGTGCGGTGCCGGGAATGCGGGGACGTTCGGGAAAAGGCGATTCCGGCCGCGCATACTCGGGTTCCAGCTCGCGTCCGTCAAACGATCCGTCGGGCGCTTCGCGAAGCCCGAGATGCACTTCCAGGTCGCGCTTCAGACGTTCGCCGAGCGTCATTCTTTCCGAACGGCTCACACCGTCACGGCCAAGCTCGCGCCGGCGCGCATTGCGGCGTTCGGCCGGCGTCACGTAACGGCGTTCGCCGCGCGGCACGATCGCGATGACCCGACCCGTCTGCGGATCGTAGATCACCTCGCGTCCGTACTGATCGATGTAGCTTTCGGCTTCGCGATATTCGTACCTGTCGGAACCGAACAGACCCTGGGCCTGCGCGGCCCCGCCTTCGGCCAGCAATACAAGCGCCACGGAAGCGGTCAGCAGTCGAATCATGCAACACCCTCTTTCGGTTGCACCACGCTTTTGGTCACACGCGGAGAATCAACCCAATCATGATCAACATCGTGCATGAACAGGACATGAAGAAGGCAGGATCGCGGCAATCTCGGCGTCAGGCGCCGGCTGTCAGCCTGCCAGACCGAGTTCAGCCCTGACCTTTTTGGGCAGGCCTGCGCCGACGATCCGGTAGCTCTCGGCGAGATAGTCCTTCAGCGCGGCGTCATCCACGCTCTCGTCTGTCTGGCGCTGTATCCACTTCATGCCACGCGAGGCGAGATAGGGCGCCGGGCGACATCCCGGCTGTTCGCCAAGAATGTCGAAGGCAAGGTCCGAAACCTTGAAGGTGACGGCAAGATCCTCGCCGTCGCTCCAGCCACCGATGGCAAACACTTTGCCGCCGATCTTCCACACATGCGCCCCGCCCCACTGCACGACATGCGTGGTGTGAGGCAGCGACGCGCAATAGGAATTGTAGTCGTCGAGTTGCATCGGTGCGCACATGCGCCCAGTGCCGCGCAACCGTCAAGGTTGGCTGAACACAAGCGCGGCATTGACACCTCCGAAGCCGAACGCGTTGGACAGTACGTGTCGAACGTCGGCTTTCCGTGGCGCGGAGGCGACCAGGTCGAAGCCGTGGGCCGCAGCCATCGGTTGTTCGATGTTCAGGCCGTGCGGAAGGACCTGATCCCTGATTGCCAGAATTGAGAACACGGCCTCGATTGCGCCGGCGGCTCCCAGCATATGCCCGGTTGCGGATTTCGTTGAACTCACGGGCACGTCGCCCCCGCCCTGTCCGAACACGGTCGTCAGCGCCGCCAGTTCGGCTTCGTCACCAACCGGCGTCGAGGTTGCGTGCGCGTTGACGTAGCTGATCGACTGAGGATCGAGCCCGGCGGAGGAAAGCGCAATGTTCATTGCCCGCGCTGCTTCGCGGCCATCCGCCCACCCGGCCGTCACATGGTGGGCATCGGTCGTGGTGCCATATCCTGCCACAATCGCCAGCGGCGTCGCGCCACGCGCTTCTGCGTGGCTGAGTTTTTCGATGACCAGCATCGCAGCACCTTCCGAAAGCACGAAGCCGTCATGCGCATCGTCAAACGGACGCGACGCCAGTTCCGGCGTTTCGTTGTGGCTGAACGAGAGAGCGCGCGCAGCCGTGAACCCGCCAATCGCCACCGGATCAACACAGGCCTCCGTACCACCGCACAAGGCGACGTCGGCTTCGCCGGCGCGGATCATGCGCACAGCGTCTCCGATCGCCTGGGCCGATGCTGCACAGGCGGTTACTGGCGCACCCGACGGTCCGTGGAACCCATAGCGAATGGAAATCTGGCCCGCCGCCAGGTTGGGCAGGAATGATGGAACGACAAATGGCGAGACCTTTCGCACGCCGTCCTTTCGGATGGTTTCCGCCGTTCTCGTAATCGCCGGGATGCCGCCAACGCCGGTGCCCACGACGGTCGCCGTGCGCATCCTTGTCTCGCTCTGCTCCGGACGCCAGTTGGCCTGGGCAAGCGCTTCTTCGGCTGCTGCAATCGCGTAGTGGATGAACAGATCGCTCTTGCGCATCTCTTGCGGCGTCATCACCGTTTCGGGGTCAAACCCGTCGGGCTGGTCCGCAATGGCTGGCACGAGGCCGGCAATCCGGCACTTCCAGTCTTGAACGTCGAACCGGTCATTACGCCGAATGCCGCTCTCGCCTGCCAGCAGCCGTGCCCAACTGGCTTCCACGCCGGCGGCCAGCGGCGTTATCGCTCCCATTCCAGTGACGACAATCGGATCGGCGTTCGGCAAGATTCCATCTCTGTAGTGCATATACACGTCTATTGCCGTGCATATACACATCAATTGGCAAAAGTGAAACCGTTTGTTGGAACGCTAGGAGTTCGACATGTGCTTTGAGACGCGCAGATACGCTTCAGCGTCGTCCGCATCCAGCTCGGCCAACAGAGCCGCCTGCGCGCTCTTCCATTCCTCGATCAAGCTGCCCAGCAGCTTGTCGCCGGCCTTCGTCAGTTCGCACAGGCGTATCTTGCCCGGTGCATCGATCCTGCGCACCAAGCCCTTGCGCTCAAGCAGGTCGAGATTGCGGGTCAGACTGGTCCGGTCGATCCGAACCCTGCTCGCCATCTCGGCGACCGACTCGCGAGGATGCTGGCGCAACGACCCCAGTAGCGAAAACTGCTGCACCGTTACCCCGTAAGGTTTCAACTGAGCATCGTACCGCCTGAGCAAGGTGCGCGCAGCCACAACCGTGTTCATGACGAGGCACTGAGACAGGGATTCGGCTATGTCCATGATACGACCATGCTGACGCTGGTGGCGTCGGTCAAGTTGGCACAATTGCCGCTTGCGGCTCCGAATTCCCTGCCGCGGCAGGGAATTCGGTTGGCTGAAACAGGCCGAACTACGCAGCCTTGTCCGTCGTATTTGCGGCTTCCGGTTCGACCTTGTTGGCCCTGGACTTGAACACCAGCCTGTCGGAACCCGACGACACTTTCACGGTCGATCCGTCGAGTATGTCGCCCTGCAGGATCTTCTCCGCCAGCGGGTCCTGTAGTTCCTTTTGCATGACACGCTTCAGCGGCCGTGCTCCATAGGCTGGATCGTAGCCCTTCTCGCCGAGCCAGGTGACCGCCGTTCCATCGACGTCGAGATCGATCTTGCGATCGGCCAGAAGCTTCTCAAGCCGCGAAAGCTGGATCTCAACGATCCGCCCCATATCCTGCTGACGCAGGCGGTGGAACAGGATCACCTCATCCACGCGGTTGAGGAACTCCGGCCGGAACGCCGAGCGCACGACGCCCATCACCTCGTCGCGAACCTTGTCGACATCGTCGCCCTCGCCGAGCGAAACGAGAAACTCCGAACCCAGGTTCGACGTCATGATGATCATCGTATTGCGGAAGTCGACCGTGCGGCCCTGACCGTCTGTTAGACGGCCATCGTCCAGCACCTGCAACAGCACGTTGAAGACATCCGGATGCGCCTTCTCGATCTCGTCGAAAAGCACGACCTGATAGGGCCTGCGCCTGACGGCTTCAGTCAGCGCACCGCCTTCCTCATAGCCGACATAGCCGGGCGGCGCGCCGATCAGGCGAGCCACGGAGTGTTTCTCCATGAACTCCGACATGTCGATGCGCACCATCGCCGCTTCGTCGTCGAAGAGGAAGTTCGCCAGCGCCTTGGTAAGCTCCGTCTTGCCGACGCCTGTCGGCCCGAGGAACATGAACGAGCCGATCGGCCTGTTCGGGTCCTGCAGACCGGCACGAGCGCGACGCACGGCCTTGGAAACAGCCTGAACCGCCTCGCCCTGCCCGACAACGCGCTTGGCCAGTTCATCTTCCATCCGCAACAGCTTGTCGCGTTCGCCTTCCAGCATCTTGTCGACAGGAATGCCAGTCCAGCGCGACACGACATGAGCGACATGATCGGGCGTCACGGTCTCTTCGACCATGTTGCCCTTGCCGCCTTCTTCCTGCGCCTCGGCCTCAACCAGCTTCTTCTCAAGATCGGGAATGCGACCATAGGCCAGCTCGCCCGCCTTCTGGAACTCACCCTTGCGTTGCGCAGTCGCCAGTTCGTTGCGGGCTTCGTCAAGCTGCTTCTTCAGATCCGCTGCAAGACCGAGCTTTTCCTTTTCGGCAGCCCAGGTCGCCGTCAGTCCGGCCGACTCTTCTTCAAGCCCGGCCAGTTCCTTCTCGAGCTTTTTCAACCGGTCCTTCGAGGCATCGTCCTTTTCGACTTTCAGCGCCTCGCGCTCGATCTTGAGCTGCATGATGCGCCGGTCGATCTCGTCAAGCGCTTCGGGTTTGGAATCGACCTGCATCCTGAGCCGCGACGAGGCCTCGTCAACAAGGTCGATCGCCTTGTCGGGCAAAAAGCGGTCGGTGATGTAGCGGTTGGACAAAGTTGCCGCCGAAACCAGCGCCGAATCGGAGATGCGCACCTTGTGGTGCTGCTCGTATTTCTCCTTCAGGCCGCGCAGGATCGAGATGGTGTCCTCAACCGTCGGCTCTTCGATGAAGACCGGCTGGAAGCGCCGCGCAAGGGCCGCGTCCTTCTCCACATGCTTGCGGTACTCGTCGAGCGTCGTTGCGCCAACGCAGTGCAATTCGCCGCGCGCCAGCGCCGGCTTCAGGAGATTGGAAGCATCCATTGCGCCATCGGCCTTGCCCGCACCAACCAGCGTGTGCATTTCGTCGATGAACAGGACAATGTTGCCCGCCGCCGCGGTCACTTCAGACAGTACGGCCTTCAGCCGTTCCTCGAACTCGCCGCGATATTTCGCACCGGCAATCAGCGCGCCCATGTCGAGCGCCATCAATTGTTTGTCCTTGAGCGATTCCGGCACGTCGCCATTGATGATCCTGAGTGCCAGACCCTCGGCGATCGCCGTCTTGCCGACGCCGGGTTCGCCAATCAGCACCGGATTGTTTTTCGTACGGCGGCTCAGAACCTGGATCGTGCGGCGGATTTCGTCGTCGCGGCCGATCACCGGATCGAGCTTGCCGGCCCGTGCATCTGCCGTCAGGTCGCGCGCATATTTCTTCAGCGCGTCGTAACCCTGCTCCGCGGATGCGCTGTCGGCCGTGCGCCCCTTGCGCAGATCGTTGATCGCCTGGTTCAGTGCGGTCGGCGTAACGCCCGCCTTTGACAGGATGTCTGCGGTCTTTGCCGACTTCTCCATCGACAGCGCCTGCAGCAGACGCTCAACCGTGACGAAACTGTCGCCGGCCTTCTGCGCCACTTCCTCGGCGGTCGAAAACACCTTGGCCAGCGGCTGCGCCAGATAGAGCTGGCTGTTGCCGCCCTCCACCTTGGGCATCGCCTCGAGCGCGGCCTCGATAGCCAGATGCACGTCCTTGGCGCGCCCGCCAGCGCGCTCGATCAGCGACGCGGCGAGGCCCTCCTCGTCATCGACGAGAACCTTGAGGACATGTTCTGGCGTGAACTGCTGATGGCCTTTCGACAGCGCCATCGTCTGTGCGGACTGGACGAAACCCCGGACCCGCTCGGAATATTTCTCGAAATTCATTTGCGTCTTCCTTCCCTCACCGGCCCTCACTTGGCACCGGATCAGTTTGTGATGACGGACCCCCTAATGCGCGGCAGGCCCAGTGTTGCACCGGATATGGGTATTCCGCGTGATTTGCTCAAGATACCGCATAACAAACGAAAAAAGGCGGAGCCGAAGCCCCGCCTTATTGTGTTCCAGGAATGTTACGCGTTAGTTGACGGCTTCGGAAGGCGAAGCTTCGCCGACATTCGTGCCGCCATCATCGCCTTGCTGAGCGGCTTCGGCATCGCGTGGCTTGCGTGGACGGCGCGCCCGCTTGCGCGGCTGCTCTTCCTCGCCCGACGCTTCGCTCTGGCCGTTCACATGGCTACCGTTGGCGCCATCCTTGCCCTGCCCGTTCTGCTCGCCGGGCGGGGTGTTTTCAGAATGCGCCACTTCGGCCGGAACGCCCTCGATCACCGGCTGCGGACCCGAACCGTTGTTCCGATCGTTGCGGCGGTCGGACGCCTCGGTGCGGTCGTTGCGGTCGTCAGCATCATCATCGTTCATGTCCGAACTGTCGCGCTGCTGTTGCTGCGCGGCTTGCGCGGCCTGCGCCGCTGCGATGATGCGGTTGTAATGTTCTGCGTGCTGGAGATAGTTCTCAGCCATCACGCGGTCGCCTGAGCTTTGAGCGTCACGGGCGAGTGTCGCGTATTTGTCCGCCACCTGCTGCGCGGTGCCGCGTATTTTCACGTCGGGACCGTTGCTTTCGTAGCTGCGGGTCAAAGGGTTGGGACCCTTGCGGTTGTTGTTGTTCCCGCGGCCGCGCATGCGCCGGTTCTGTTGTTGTGGCCTCATTCGATACTCTTCAGAGATTGGTTGCAGTAATCTTGTGCGGCGGCCCGGTTCGGCTCGCTCGCGTTGCTCCTAAGGCGTTCAAACGCGCATAGCGCGATCGCCAGATGAAACCTCGTGTTGGTTCAGTCACAATCCGGAGATACCCCGCACGAAGCAGTTGCGTCACATACGCACAAGGCAGTTCGTTTTTCGGAGCGCGGAATCGAAAACAGCACTGCCTGCTTCGTCTCATCCGGTAGCCGGAACCTAACCGCAATCCTCCTGATTGCCAAGCCTTTTTTGCGTTGCGTCATCTCACCCGGTGAACGGGCTGAACAGTAGCGCCCTGTCATGTCCCGCCAGGTCGCGCGCGTGTTCGATCAGCGTGTAACTCTGCTTGGCGAACAGCGCGCTCACCGCCTCGCGCTGCTCGTGCCCGATCTCAACGCCGATGATGCCATCGGGCAAAAGATAGTCGGCTGCCGATTGCGCAATTGCCCTGTAGGCCTCCAACCCGTCTTCACCGCCAATAAGCGCGGTTTTCGGGTCAAAGCGCTGAACATCGTCCGGCAAAGATGCAAATTCACTATCTGCTATATAGGGAGGATTTGAGACGATGATGTGAAATTTTTCGTTTACGCCGACGAACCAGTCCGACGTCATCGTCTCAAACCGTTCGCCAAGGCCATTGATCTGGGCGTTCTCCCGCGCAACCGCGACAGCGCCCTCCGCGATATCCACACCCAATGCGGTCACACCATCGACTTCCTTGAGAACGGCGAGCGCAATCGCGCCCGTCCCGGTCCCCAGATCGAGCAATCTGCATGCTCCACGAGAGGCGATGATTCGCCGTGCGTGCGGGATGATTCGGTCGACAAGGATTTCCGTATCGGGGCGCGGCTCAAGCGTGGCCGGTGAAAGCATCAGGTCGACGCCATAAAACGCACGCCGTCCGATGATCCGGTGAAGCGGCTCGCCGCCAGCCCTGCGCCGCGCCGCGGCAATCGCGGCCTCGCAGACCTCCGGGGTCATCACTCGGTCGGGATTGGCAAGTATCTCGGCAGCGTCAGCGCCGGCAAAATGTTCCAGCAAGAGCCGTGCTTCCCTGCGGTGGTTTTCGATCCCCGCCTCTCCGAGCAGCAAAGCCACATCACGCATGAGGGCGTCCAGCCGCGTGGCCACCACGGCGGCCTCAGCCATCCATCTCAGCCAGCAAAGCCGATTGATGGTCGGCGACAAGCGCGTCGATCACCTCATCGAGTTCGCCGAGCATTACGCGATCGAGCTTGTAGAGCGTGAGGTTGATGCGGTGGTCGGTCACCCGGCCCTGAGGAAAATTGTAGGTGCGGATGCGTTCGGACCGGTCGCCCGATCCCACCTGCAGCCGTCGCGCCTCGGACCGTTCGTCCGCAGCCTTCGTGCGCTCCATGTCAAATAGGCGCGCGCGCAATATCTGCATTGCCCGCGCCCGATTCTGATGCTGCGATTTCTCGGCCGAAACTACCATGATACCGGTCGGAATATGCGTGATCCGCACAGCCGAGTCGGTGGTGTTCACGTGCTGGCCGCCGGCTCCTGAAGCGCGCATCGTGTCTATGCGAATGTCTTCGTTGCGAATTTCGATATCGACATCTTCCGCTTCCGGCAGCACCGCCACTGTGGCCGCCGATGTATGGATGCGCCCGCCGGCTTCCGTTTCCGGCACGCGCTGCACCCGGTGCACGCCGGACTCGAATTTCAGCCGCGCAAAAACGCCCTTGCCCGAAACGCTGGCGATGATTTCCTTGTAGCCGCCGACCTCGCCTTCGCTCGCCGAAACGACCTCCATCTTCCAGCCATGTTCCGAGGCGTAGCGCTCATACATGCGGTAGAGGTCGCCAGCGAAGAGGGCTGCCTCGTCACCGCCGGTTCCAGCGCGAATTTCCAGGATTGCGTTCTTGTCGTCTGCCGCGTCACGCGGCAGAAGCAATATCTGGATGTCCTGCCGCAGCGTCTCAAGCCGTTCCCGGACAGGACCGAGATCGGCTTCGGCAAGCTCACGCATCTCCCCGTCGGTGCCGCTATCGGCGATCAGTTCCTCAAGGTCGGCTTCTTCTTTTTCGGCCGCCCTTAGCGCCCTGATCTTTTCGACCATTTCCTGAAGATCAGAGTACTCGGAAGCCAGCTTGACGTATTCGTCAGCCTCCGGCCCGGCCGCCATCCGCGCTTCGAGCAGTTCGAACCGCTTGACCACCTGATCCATGCGCTCGGTGGGAAGATCAATCACGGTCGCGGCCTTGAAATCGAGGTTCAGTATTCAAGCTCGACCCCGTGATCGGCGGCAAACTCGGTCAGCATCGCATTCATGTCGTCTTCTGCACCCATGCCGTCAATGGCCGTCTTCATCCTGTCCACCAGCGCGCTGACAGGAAGGTCGCACAGCATCGCCTTGACCGGGCCGATCGCCGCCGGCGCCATCGAGATCGAGCGGTATCCGACGCCAATCAGCGCCATCGCGGATATGGGCCGCCCGGCCAGTTCGCCGCACAGGGTCACCGGCGTATCATTGGCAAAGCCTGCATCGGCGATCCTTTTCAGAACCCTCAGGAACGGCACTGAAATCGGGTTGAACCGCGATGACATGCGCGTGTTCCCCCGGTCGCTCGCGGTGATGTACTGGAACAGATCGTTTGAACCGACAGACACGAAATCCACCGCCTGCATCAGCTCATCGAGCTGCCACAGAAGCGACGGCACCTCGATCATCGCGCCCAGCTTGATCCGCGTCGGCAACAAATGCGCAAAACGCGAAAGGTGCCGGACCTCGCGATCCATGATCGCGCGCGCCTTCCTGATCTCCGAGATCTCCGTCACCATCGGCAGCATGACGCGCAGCTCGCGCCCGCCGGCAGCCTTCAGCAGTGCGCGTATCTGGGTGCGCAGCAGCGCCGGCCGATCGAGCGTTACCCTGATGGCGCGCCAACCCAGCGCCGGGTTCTCCTCAGGCGTCGCCTCCTTGAAGTAGGGCAGCACCTTGTCTCCGCCGATGTCGATGGTGCGGAAGGTGACCGGCTTGTCGCCAGCCGCGAGCAGCACCTCGCGGTAAAGCTGCTCCTGCTCTTCCGCGCGTGGAAACTGGGCCGCGACCATGAACTGGAGTTCGGTGCGAAACAGTCCGATACCGGCCGCCCCGGACTCTGCCAGTTGCGGCAGGTCCACGGCGAGACCGGCATTCATCAAGAGATCGACCCTGACGCCATCAACTGAGACCGACGGCTTGTCGCGCAGTTCGCGATAATGCTGCTGCTTGCGCGCCCGGAACCTGGCTTTTTCGGCAAACGCCGCTTCCACGTCCGACTGCGGCCGCAGATGCACCTGCCCGTCATCGCCGTCGATTATGATGGCGTCGCCATTCTCCGACATCGAAACGGCGCCTTTGACCTGGCCGGCAACCGGAATGCCCATGGCGCGGGCGACGATCACCACATGGCTGGTCGGTGCGCCGTCTTCCAGCACCAGCCCACGCAGCCTCTGGCGTGGATAGTCGAGCAATTCGGCTGCGCCCATGGAGCGCGCAACGATGATGGAATCCTTCGGCAGCGTTTCAGCCAGCGTCTCCGGTCCCCGGCCCATGAGCTGCCTGAGCAGCCGGTTGCCGAGGTCGTCGAAATCGCTCATGCGTTCGCGCAAGTAAGGATCGGTCATGTGCAGCATGCGCGCACGCATGTCGCTCTGCACCTTCTCGACCGCCGCTTCGGCTGTCAGGCCGTTGCCGATCGCCTCTTCGAGACGCCGCACCCAGCCACGGTCATTGGCGAACATGCGGTAGGCTTCGAGCACAGCGCGGTGTTCGCCCTCAAAGGCAACCTCGCGGCGCGACAGCATGTCGTCGATCGAAAGCCTGAGCGAACCCAGCGCCTCCGACAGCCGCTCAAGCTCAGCATCCGTATCCTCGGCAAACAGGTCCTTCACCACAACGCGCGGTTCGTGAAGAACCACATGACCCAGGCCGACGCCTTCATTGAGCGCCATGCCGTCGAAGCTGACCGGACGGCTCAGATCCAGCTCGATGCCAGGCCGCGCCAGCCGCCCTAGATCGCCGGTGGCGATCATTTCGGCGATGACCATCGCCGTCGTTTCCAGCGCCTCGACCTCGTCGTCGCGATAGGCTCGCATGGTCTTGTTCTGGACCACGAGAACGCCGAGCGTGCGCCCGGCTCTGAGCACCGGAACACCGAGGAAGGAATGATAGATTTCCTCGCCCGTCTCAGGCAGGTAGGCGAAGGCCGGGTGATGCTGGGCGTCGGTCAGGTTGAGCGGCCTGGCACTTGCCGCGATTGTGCCGACAAGGCCTTGCCCGAGGCTCAACTGCGCCAGGTGGACGGCGCCGGGATTCAGACCTTCGGTGGCATAAAGCTCAAGAACGGAGTCCGCTCGCAGTACGTAGAGCGAACACACTTCTGCAACCATGTTGCGAGCGATTTCGCGCACAATACGGTCGAGCCGGTCCTGCGGCTCCAATGCGGCCGCCATGAACTCGCGCAGCCTTCTCAGCAATACGCGCGGTCCCGCGGCGATGTCCCGTACCTGCGTCATATACGTCCGGCCGCTGCGACCGGAGCTGTATACCGGTAGCGCGCGACTCCAAATTTTCTGACTCTATTGCTTATCCAGACCGTACACGGAATGCAAAGCGCGCACGGCGAGTTCCCCGTAGGCGCCGTCGATCAGGATCGAAATCTTGATCTCGGAGGTCGTGATCGCGCGGATGTTGATGCCGCGTTCCGAGAGCGCCTTGAAGGCAGTAGCCGCAACACCGGCATGACTGCGCATGCCGATGCCGATGACCGACACCTTCATCATCCCGGCTTCATGCTGGATGGCGTCGAACCCGACCGTCTCGCGGTTCGATTCCAAAACCGCCAGGGCCTTGTCGACATCGCCTGACGGCACGGTGAAGGTCATGTCCGTGCGCGACCCGTCTTCGGAGATATTCTGGACGATCATGTCGACGTTGATGCCGGCTTCGGCCAGCGGACCGAAAATGCCGGCTGCGACACCCGGTCGGTCGGAGACGCGCCTCAGCGAGATCTGGGCTTCGTCCTTGGCATAGGCGATACCGGTGACGACTTGCTGTTCCACGATTTCATCCTCATCGCAAATGAGCGTTCCGGGCGGGTTGATCGGATCGTCCATGCCCGGCGCATCGGGGTCGTCGAAAGAGGAACGCACGAAGGTGCGCACCTTGTGAACCATGGCCAGCTCGACGGAACGGACCTGCAGAACCTTGGCGCCGAGCGACGCCATTTCCAGCATCTCCTCGAACGAGATACGCGACAGCCGCCGCGCCTTCGGCTCTATGCGCGGGTCGGTCGTGTAAACGCCGTCAACGTCGGTATAGATATCACAACGGACGGCCTTCACTGCGGCTGCCACCGCAACCGCACTCGTATCCGAGCCTCCGCGCCCGAGCGTCGCGATCCGGTTGTCGGGCCCGATGCCCTGAAAGCCGGTGACGACTGCCACCTGCCCTCTGGCGATACGCTCGATCAGCTTGTCGGCTTCAATATCCACGATGCGCGCCGCGCCATGCGCTCCGTCGGTGCGGATCGGGATCTGCCATCCCTGCCATGAGCGCGCATCCACACCAGCCGACTGCAGCGCGATGGCCAGAAGACCGGCTGAAACCTGTTCGCCGGAGGCGACGATGGCGTCGTATTCCCGCGCGTCGAAGAACGGCAGGTTCGCGCCGGAAACGCGCGGCATCTGCTGCGCCCAACCGACCAGCTCATTGGTCTTGCCGGCCATGGCCGACACCACGACGGCGACTTCGTTGCCGGCATCCACCTCGCGTTTGACGTGGCGCGCAACATTCTGGATTCGCTCCAGATCGGCGACAGACGTCCCGCCGAATTTCATCACGATGCGCGCCATCGTCTGGAAATGCCTCAACCGGTGCCGGATTGCGGAACCCGGGGAAAATCTTGGCCGGAAACGCATTGCGCGACCGGCGTTCTTTTTGCGTCAAAGGGCTGGCCCGTGCGCGCGGCTTCCATATCCAATGCCTTCGTCTTTCGCAAGCAATGCCCAGCAGCTCGACACATCGCCGCGCATCGGTCAGGACCGCGCTCGCGCGCTTGACATTTCCGCTCCATGTCACGACTTGTTTGCCGCAGAGGAGACCGGCCATGCCCCAGGCGCAGCGAACTACTGTCGACGACGCCGAGATCAAGCACTTCTCCGCTCTTGCGGCTGAGTGGTGGAACCCGAACGGCAAGTTCAGGCCGCTACACAAGTTCAATCCGGTTCGGCTGGCTTACATTCGCGACAAGGCGACCGCCCATTTCGGCCGCGACCAGCGCGACACCAATCCGCTCAAGGGCCTGCGCATCCTCGACATCGGCTGCGGCGGCGGGCTGCTGTGCGAGCCGATGGCAAGACTGGGCGCAACGGTGGTCGGTGCGGATGCCTCCGAAACCAATATCGAGGTCGCAAAACTCCACGCCTCCGAAAGCGGGTTGAAGATCGACTACCGCGCCACCACGGCCGAAGAGCTGGCCGATGCCGGCGAGAAGTTCGACATCATCCTCAACATGGAAGTGGTTGAGCACGTCGCCGATGTCGACTTCTTCATTGCCCGCTGCGGCGCCATGCTCAAGCCGGGCGGCATCATGTTCGTGGCGACCATCAACCGCACGCTGAAGGCGCTGGGTCTGGCGATCATCGGCGCCGAATATGTCCTGCGCTGGCTGCCGCGCGGCACCCATCAGTTCGGCAAGCTGGTGCGTCCGGACGAGTTGGAAAGCGCACTTGGCGCAGTGGGCCTTACCATCACCGACCGCTCGGGAGTCATCTACAATCCGATTGCCGACCGCTGGCAGCGTTCGCGCGATATGGATGTGAACTACATGGTGCTGGCCGAAAAACAGGCCGCCAACGAGGACTAGCAACAGTTCCGTCGGTTACTTTCATTCAAGACCGTCACAGCGGTCCGGGGCAGTATGGCTCACCAATCCCGTTGAAAGCGAGCATGCGCGATGAATGACAGTACCGGCCTTCCTGCATCCAACCCGCTCGCAATGCCCGACCCGTGGTCGGCTGTGGCCGAGGGTTATTCGGCGACAACCAGAGGGTTTCTAGCCGAGTTCTCCGAAGCAGGACTTGCGCGTCTGAGTTACGATACGAGCTCGAAGGTGATCGACGTTGCCTGCGGTCCGGGAACGACGGCGCTGCCGCTGGCTCCGCGGGTCGCGCACATCACATGCGTCGACTTCTCGGCTGCAATGCTGGAAGAGTTGCGGCTCGCCGCATCCGGCGCTGGAGTTGCAAATCTGGACATCGTGGAGGCCGATGGACAGGCGCTGCCTTTTGCCGACGGTTCGTTCGATATTGCCTTGTCGATGTTCGGCCTGATGTTTTTCCCCGATCGCGGCAAGGGCTTTGGCGAGCTCTTTCGTGTTCTGAAACCCGGAGGTCAGGCGCTGGTTTCAAGCTGGGCGCCCGCTTCGCAATCTCCACTCATGCGGGTGGTCTCAGCCGCTCTGCGCGACGACAGCGCGCCGGCAGAACCAAAGCCGTTCCACGCCGGCCTTGAAGTGCGTGAAAATTTCGAGCGCGAGATGGCGGCGGCGGGTTTTGTCGACGTCGAAGTCGCAGCCGTCACGCGATTCATCGACGTCAAAAACCCGGAAGAGTTCTGGCGCGATACAGTGCGCGGTACCGCGCCCATCGTCATGCTCAAAAACTCGATGAGCGCCGATGAATGGGCGAACGTGGAAGAGCTGGCGCTGGCCCGCATCAGGAAAGACCTGGGCGCAACACCGACAACACTGGGTTCCACGGCCCTGCTTGCTGTCGCGCAGAAACGCTAGTTCGTATCGTCTGGAATTGTCGGCAGCGGCATAATCTCCACGCCGTCATCCAGCAGGTCCTTCACCTCGTCCGGTGACGCCTCGCCATAGATGCCGCGCGGGTCTGTTTCGCCGAAATGTATCTTGCGCGCTTCCTCGGGAAACTTGTCGCCGACATAATCGGCGTTTTCCTTCATCTTGTCGGTCAGTTCGCGCAGCTTGCCCATCAGCTGCTTCTGCTCGGCACTCATGCTGAGCGCGACCTTCTCGGACTTGCGCGCCGTCTGCACCGACGGCGCCATCAGCGCCTTCTCCACCTTGGACGACTGGCAGACCGGGCAGGAAACCAGCCCGCGCTTTTTCTGTTTTTCGAAATCGTCATTGTTGCGAAACCAGCCATCGAAATCATGGTCATGGTCGCAGCACAGCGAAAACCGGATCATGAAGCCTGCCGCTCCCCGCTCTTCGAGGCCGAAACGGTCCTGACTTCAAACGGACGGGCATTGCTGAGATTGGGCACCTTGCCGCGCGCGGCCGCAACCTTGCCGGTGTCGATATCGGCAATCACAACCCCGGGGTCCTCATGCGCGGCTTCCGCGACGATTTCACCCCAGGGCCCGACGATCATCGAATGCCCAAAGGTCTCGCGGCCGTCCTCGTGCTTGCCGCCCTGGGCTGCGGCGATCAGGAACGCACCGTTCTCGATTGCCCTTGCGCGCAACAGCACATGCCAGTGCGCCTCGCCCGTCTGGCGCGTGAATGCGGCCGGAACCGTCAAGATCTCGGCGCCGGCCAGCGCCTGTGCCCTGAACAATTGCGGGAAACGCAGATCGTAGCAGACAGAGAGCCCCACCCGCGCGAAACCCAGATCGGCAACCACGGTCTCGCGACCGGGTTCGTAGGTGTTCGATTCGCGCCAGCTCTCGCCATTGTCGAGATCGACGTCGAACATGTGGATCTTGTCGTAGTTGGCGATCAAGCCACCGTCTGGACCGAACAGGAAAGCGCGGTTCGCCACCTTGCCATCATCGCGGGCGACGGCCGTCGAACCGACATGGATGTGAATGCCAAGTTCGGCCGCTAGTGCGGAAGCCCTGGCCGCTACCGCATCTTCCACAGGAGACGTGATCAGCGATTTCAACGTTGCGCGGTCGCGCACCAGCGCGCCGGTCATTTCCGGAGACTGCACATAGGCCGCGCCGTCTTTCGCAGCGGCACGAACCAGTTCCTCGAACGCCGCAATGTTGCGTGCGACATCCATGGTCGAACGCATCTGCAGTGCTGCAACGCGCACCGTGCTCACGACGTCTGGCTCCCGCCGGCAACACCCTGAAGCAACGGATCGAGCTTGCCTTCATGCTCGAGCGCATGCAGTTCGTCGCAGCCGCCGACATGCACATCGCCGATGAAAATCTGCGGGAAAGTCGAACGCCCGTTGGCGCGCTGGATCATCTCGCGCCGCAACTCCGGCGAAAAGCTCGCATCGTGCTCGGTATAGGCAACACCCTTGGCATCGAGCAGCCGTTTGGCTGCCGTGCAGAAGCCGCACATCATGCGGGTATATATCGTAACGTCTGTCATCGAATTCCTGGTCCCGGACGGTTCTATATAGTGTCTGCGTCCTCGGGCAGGAAGTCCCCGGGAATGGCAAGCGCGAAGGTGAGAACATCAACCTCGCGTGCGCCGGCCTGTCTCAACGCCTTGGTCACGGCCGATACGGTGGCCCCCGTCGTATAGACATCATCGACGACAAGCACCCGCCGGCCGCTGACGCCAATCCTGGCCTGCTCCGGCACCTTGAATGCGCCGCGCATGTTGGCGGCCCGTTCCTTTGTTCCAAGCCCCACCTGCTGCCGTGTCCTCTTGGCCCGCACGACCGCAAGCGGATCGAATGGCAAATCCGCAAGCCGGGCGACGTGCCGCGCCAATTCGGCCGACTGGTTGAAACGGCGCACGAAGAAGCGCCGCCGGTGCAACGGAACCGGAACAATCACATCCGCGTCTAGCAGAAGCTCAGCACCAGCCCTTGCCATCCATCGCGCCATCCACGGCGCAAGGTCGGTACGGTCGCGATATTTCAGGTTCTGTACGAGTTGCCGCGCGACGCCCGAATAGGCAACTGCGGCGCGCGCTCTGGCAAAAGGCGGCGGATCGGCGAGAGCCGCCGGCGAAATGGCCTCGTCGCCAACGTCATAGGCAAACGGCGTGCCCAGCACTGCACAGAGAGGCGGTTCGATGAAACGCACCTCCTGCCAGCAGGACGGACACAGCGTGCCGGGTTCGCGAACATGCCGTCGGCACCCGGCGCATACCGGCGGAAACAGCAGCCGCGCCAGCGGTGCAGCCAGATTTCCGGCGTGGCTCTTGATCTCTACATTCATATCGGCGACCTGAGGCGCAACCTATCATGGTTCGGCGTGCTTGCGAGCATCCGGGCCGGAAGTGCTGGAACGAATGGACCAGATATTTGATCGCGACCTGATAGTCCGGCGCAAGCTGCGGGCGCTGCGCGCCGCCACCTCCGGCGCGGATTTCTTGCTTCGCCACATCACCGACGATCTGGCCTTGCGGCTATCGGCGGTCGAACGGCGCTTTTCGCAGTCCGCCGCGCTCCATTGCCTGACGCCGGCCGCAACATCGGCCATGCTGGCATCGGGCAAGGTCGGGCAGGTTCTGCGCATCGAAGCGCACCCGGCCTTTCTGGAAACCGAAACCGAAACCGCCATCCGCCAGAGCGTATCACCAGCCGAAGAGCTACCTCTTGCCGACGAGAGCCTTGATATTGCGGTCTCGCTGCTTTCCCTGCACCAGACCAACGATACGCCTGGGCTGCTTGCACAGATCAGGCGCGCGTTGAGGCCCGACGGCCTGTTCCTCGCCGCCCTTCCCGGTCACGGCACACTGAACGAACTGCGTGCCGCCCTGCTCGCAGCCGAAACCGAAACGAGCGGCGGCGCGAGCCCGCGGGTCGCGCCCTTCATGGATGTGCGCGATGCCGGCGCGTTGCTTCAGCGGGCAGGCTTTGCTCTGCCGGTGGCCGACAGCGAGAGCCTGACGGTCCGCTACGATACGATGTTCGATCTGATGCGCGATCTGCGCGCGATGGGCGAAACCAACGCGCTTTCGGCAAGGAACCTGACACCGGCGGCGCGCCGGCTCTTCGTCCGCGCGGCCGAGATCTATGCCGAACGCTACTCCGATCCGGACGGACGGATACGCGCGACATTTTCGTTCATATGGCTGTCCGGCTGGGCGCCCCATGCCTCGCAGCAAAAGCCGCTGAAACCCGGCAGCGCTCAAATATCGCTGAAGGATGTACTCGGCAAATCCGGCAAATGATGCGCCGGCAACCTGCCTGTCTATTCGACGGAAGCGTCCAGCTTGGTCGCGGTGCCGGTGAAAAGGGATTTCACCGAATTCGTTGTGGTCGCGACGCCGGCAACGATGGCAAGCGAAAGCACGGCAACGATGAGGCCATATTCTATGGCTGTCGCGCCCGAATTGTTACTGAGAAACCGCTTGATCATGTGACACCCCGAACGATCGCGCATGACTGTAGCGCCGCCGGTCGTTCAAAATGGTTAATGCCGACCGAACTGCGTTTACTATCTTGATATTTTCAGCAGTCGCCGGTTCGCAGGCCATTTTTCCGGATGATGCAGACCGACTGCGGGCTGGACTGGAGCACGCTCCGCCGGATCGTGTAGGAGCCGCCGCCGCGCCCGGCAGGATTGATCGAACCGGTGGACATCGTGTCGAGGCCGACAGGCCCGCGCGCCATCAGTGATTGCGCCTGGCGCTCGGCAAATGGCGTGACGAAAAGCGCCAGCGCAATTGCCGCGGCGCCAAACATCAGCGCGAAACGTAGCGAACCCGCGACACCCAGAAAATCCGCTGGCTGGTCTTCGTTCGCTTGCTTGTTTTGCTCAGGCCACATGATACCCGGCTCCTTGCCGTGCCCGCATCATGCGACAATCGCTGATACGAGCCGATGGAGCGACTATTCCACCGCCGCGTGAAGGATTCGTTAATCATGATTCCGGCCCAGAGCCGGAAATCAAAGCAGATCAGTCAGATGCGCGATCAGCGGCACGTCAGCGTCAGGCATCGCGTAGTCCCTGAGCTTTGACGCACGCACCCACTTCAGCGCCTGATGCTCAACCGCGACCGGCGTGCCCCAGAAGCGACGGCACACGAATAGCGGCATAAGCAGGTGAAAATCGTCATAGCTGTGGCTGGCGAAGGTCAGCGGCGCGAGGCAGGCCGCCTTGGTCTCGATCTGCAGTTCCTCGCGCAACTCGCGGATGATCGCTTCTTCCGGCGTCTCGCCCGGTTCCAGCTTGCCGCCCGGAAACTCCCACAGCCCGGCCATTGCCTTGCCGTCCGGCCGCTGGGCAATGAGCACACGCTGGTCGGCGTCTACCAGCGCGCAGGCCGCAACAATTACGAGAGGTTTGTCCGAATCGCTCACAACCGGCCCTCGGGCGGGCGTCGGTAGTGGTAGCGATAGGCTTCGAAAAAGCCCATCGAGCGATAGAGCGAGATCGCCGCCTCATTGTCGGCCTCGACCTGCAGCCAGGCGATGCGCGCGCCCCGCGTCCGCGCCCATTTGAGCGCCGACAACGTGATGCGCCGGCCATAGCCGTTGCCACGGTGATCCCCATGTGTCGCGATCTCGAACAGGCCGGCCAGTTCGCCATCATGCACACAGATCGCGCTGGATGCCGCCTCGCCATCCACATCGATGACGAACATCCCGGTCTCCGCTTCGATCGAGCCAATCAGTTCCGAAAGGCCGGCACGCATCGAGGTTTCGTAACCGTGCACGTGGATCGCCGCGCCGACATAACGGCCGATATCCTTCAGCGGGATCAGCGGCGGCACGTCGTCCACCGGCGCTTCGGCCAATGAGGCCATCATCACCAGCGATTCCGAAAACCGGTCCCATCCACCCGCATCGAAACGTTTCGTAAGCGGCTGGCCCGCGAGCGGCGACATGCGAAAGACCATCGGCCGCCCGTAGGATTCAAAGCGCCGCGCTGCCCGCTCAATGCGCTCATCCATATCGAGCGTGTCGCCCGGATCGATCGGATTGACGGAATTCAGGCGCTTGGCGGGATGACCGGCCGTGAGCCGCACAACCCAGGCGCCGTCATAACGCACCGATGCTGCCGGCCATGCCCGGAACCCGGCCGCTTCAAAGCGCCGCACGACGCCCAGTGGCGATGTGTTCAGCAGTTTCGTCACAGACCGTTCCTAGGACCGGTAGTCGCCGTTGATGGCGACATATTCCTTGGTGAGGTCGCAGGTCCACACCGTCGCCTTGCCGCGCCCAAGGCCGATATCGACCCCGATCCTGATCTCGTCGCCGCGCATATATTGCGACGCCACTTCCTCCGAATAGTCCGGGTCGCGCTCGCCGCGATGCGCAACGCGCACGTCGCCAAAGCTGATTGTCAGCAGGTCGCGGTCGGCCGGTTCACCGGCCTTGCCGACGGCCATCACCACGCGTCCCCAGTTTGCGTCCTCCCCGGCAACCGCCGTCTTCACCAACGGTGAATTGGCAATGGACATGGCGATGCGCTTGGCCGAACGGGAGGATTTCGCACCCTCGACCGTAACCTCGATCAGCTTGCGCGCGCCCTCGCCATCCCGCGCGATCTGCATCGCGAGCGATTTCATCAGCCGGTTGAGCGCCCGCTTGAAGCCGCCAAGCCGCGGATCGCCCGGCTCCGTTATCGCCGCCGCGCCGCGCTTGGCGGCTGCACCCGTCGCAAAAAGCATCAGCGTGTCCGAGGTGGAGGTATCTCCATCCACGGTGACGGAATTGAATGTCCTGCCCACACCCTTGGACAGAAGCGCCTGCAGAACCGGAGCGGAAATCGGCGCATCGGTGGCAACAAAAGAAAGCATCGTCGCCATGTCGGGCGCGATCATGCCCGCGCCCTTGGCGATACCGTTGATCGTCACCTCAACGTCGCCGAGCTTCGCCGTCGCCGTTGCGTATTTCGGGAACGTATCGGTGGTCATGATCGCCTTGCCGGCCTCAAGCCACCCGTCCGGCGCTGCATCAGCCGCAAGCGACTTCAGCAGATGCGTGAACTTGCCTGCTTCCAGCGGCTCGCCAATCACGCCGGTCGAAGCCAGAAACACCTCGCTCGACGCACAACCCACCGCCTGCGCCGCAGCTTCGGCGGTCAGTTGCGTCGACTCGCGTCCCCGCTTGCCGGTAAACGCATTGGCATTGCCAGAATTGACCACAAGCGCCCGCGCCGCGCCGCCCGGAAGGTTCTGCCGGCAAAAATCGACGGCCGCCGACGGGCATTTCGATCGCGTGAAGACGCCGGCAACTGCTGTTCCCGGGTCGAACGCCATCACCAGCAGGTCGGTACGGCCGGCATATTTGATGCCGGCCTGCGCCGTAGCGATGCGCATGCCCTCAATGGCGGGCATTTTAGGAGTGGTCTTGGGTGCGAGCGGCGAAACGCTTGTCGACATGGCCTGCCGTCGGCTCGAACTACTGGTCGGCCGGGCCGTCGATTGCATCGACGGCTGCCTTCAATGCCGGATCGGAAATCTCGATCGAGGCTGCCTCGCGCAATGCGCCAATCTCGCCGAAATATTTCTCGCGCAGCAGCAGCGAGCGAAGCTGGCTCTCCACCTGCTCGAATGCCGGCGGCTGCTGCGGTCTCTTGTCGACGACCTTGATCACATGAAAGCCGAACTGCGACTGCACGGGCTCGGCCGAATGTGCGCCAACCTCAAGTGCGAACGCTGCGGTCTCGAATGCCGGCACCATGCGGCCGGGGCCGAAAAAGCCGAGGTCGCCGCCATTTTGCGCCGATCCGTCGCTCGAATGCTCCTTCGCCAGTTCGGCAAAGTCGGCACCTTCGTCGAGCTGCTTGATGATGTTCGCCGCTTCTTCTTCAGTCGCGACCAGAATATGCGAGGCGCGCACCTCGTTGCTGGCCGGCGCGGAAGCGATTTCCTGATCATAGCGGGCGCGAATGGCCTCGTCGGTCACTGTGCTGGCGACTTCCGTCCTGACGAATTCGCTATGCAGCGCGCGCTCGCGCAGGAATTCCATGCGACGCTGAAAATCGGCGTTATCGCCAATACCCGCATCTTTCGCGGCCTTTGCGGCGAGCTTGATCTCGATAATTGCGGACACCGCTGCCGCGCGGCGCTGCTCCGGCGGCAGCCGGTCAAACTGTGAATCGAGTTCGCTTTCAGCCAGCGCCACGTCGGCTTCGGTGAAGGATTGGCCGTTCACGCTGCCGACCACCGCATCCTCCTGCGCCGCAACCGGCGCAGCGAAAGACAGGGCGATGGCGCCAGAAAGAAAGGCGGCGGCCAGAGTGCGGCCAAACAGGTAATGCATACAGACTTCTCCGGTGTTTCCCTGGAGGACCTACTTCAACCGAAATTTGGCGCTTTTGTGCGGGTCGCGGCAGCTTTTTCGCGACGTTGACATCGATTGTGCCCCCTCTTATCTGTCCTTCGACTTCGCGTCCACTTCCGATTTCCAGGGAGTCTGTCCACATCCGGGGCGTCCGCGCGAACGCAACGTTTTTGACCGCCGGCCCCGCGACATTGCTTTGAAAGGACCAGAATGGTCAGCCTAGGTTCCCTAGCCCGCAAGGTATTCGGCTCTTCGAACGACCGGCGCATCAAGGGGATGCGTCCGCGCATCGAAGCCATCAACGCGATGGAAAGCGAATTGCAGGCGCTCAGCGATGCCGATCTGGCCGCGCGCACTGCAAAATTCCGTGAAGAGCTCGCCAACGGCGCCAAGCTCGAAGATCTCCTGGTGCCCGCCTTCGCCACCGTTCGCGAGGCGTCGCGCCGCGCGCTGGGAATGCGGCCCTTCGACGTGCAGCTCATCGGCGGGATGGTGCTGAACGAGGGTTCGATCGCCGAAATGAAGACCGGTGAAGGCAAGACGCTGGTCGCCACTCTTCCGGTCTATCTCAACGCGCTTGAAGGCAAGGGCGTTCACGTCGTTACCGTCAACGACTATCTGGCCACACGCGATTCCGAATGGATGGGCCGGCTGTACAAGTTCCTGGGACTCTCGGTCGGTGTGATCGTTCACGGCATGGACGACGATCAGCGGCGCGCGGCCTATGCCTGCGACGTGACCTACGGCACCAACAACGAGCTCGGCTTCGACTATCTGCGCGACAACATGAAATATGAGCGCGGCCAGATGGTTCAGCGCGGCCACAACTTCGCAATCGTCGATGAAGTGGACTCCATCCTGATCGACGAAGCGCGAACGCCGCTGATCATCTCCGGCCCGCTGGACGACAGGTCAGACCTCTACAACAGTGTCGACGCGCTGATCCCCAACCTCACCGAAGGCGATTACGAGGTCGACGAAAAGCAGCGCACCGCAACCTTCACCGAGGAAGGCACGGAGAAGATGGAAAATCTTCTGCGCGAGGCCGACCTGCTGAAGGGCGAGTCGCTCTACGATGTAGAGAACGTCGCCATCGTCCACCACGTCAACAACGCGTTGCGCGCCCATCGTCTGTTCCAGAAGGACAAGGACTATATCGTCCGCAACGACGAAATCGTCATCATTGACGAGTTCACCGGGCGCATGATGCCGGGACGGCGCTTCTCCGAAGGCCTGCATCAGGCGTTGGAAGCCAAGGAGCATGTGTCGATCCAGCCGGAAAACCAGACGCTCGCTTCCGTGACGTTTCAGAACTATTTCCGCATGTATGACAAGCTGGCCGGCATGACCGGCACGGCCTCTACGGAAGCGGAGGAATTCGGCAATATTTACGGCCTCGATGTCGTCGAGGTGCCCACCAACCTGCCGATTGCCCGCGTCGACGAGGACGACGAGGTCTATCGGACCACGGAAGAAAAATACAAGGCGATCGTGGAGGAAATCCGCGCCGCTTCCGCCAAGAACCAGCCCATTCTGGTCGGCACGACCTCCATCGAAAAATCCGAATATCTGGCCGAACGCCTGCGCGCCGACGGCATCCAGAACTTTCAGGTGCTCAACGCCCGTCACCACGAGCAGGAAGCGCAGATCGTTGCCCAGGCCGGCGTGCCGGGCGCCATCACGATCGCTACCAACATGGCCGGCCGCGGTACCGACATCCAGCTTGGCGGCAATGCCGATATGCGGGTCGCCAACGAACTGGGCGACATGGAGGACGGACCGGAGCGTGAACAGAAGGAAGCCGCGATCCGCGCCGACATTCAGAAGCTGAAGGAAAAGGCGATCGCCGCCGGCGGGCTCTACGTGCTTGCCACCGAGCGCCACGAATCGCGCCGTATCGACAATCAGTTGCGTGGTCGTTCCGGCCGACAGGGCGATCCCGGCCGCTCGAAATTCTACCTCTCCCTTCAAGACGATTTGATGCGCATCTTCGGGTCCGAGCGCATGGACGGGATGCTGCAGAAACTTGGCCTCAAGGAAGGCGAAGCGATCATCCATCCCTGGATCAACAAGGCACTGGAGAAGGCGCAGAAGAAGGTCGAGGCGCGCAACTTCGACATCCGCAAGAACCTTCTCAAATATGACGACGTGATGAACGATCAGCGCAAGGTCGTGTTCGAGCAGCGCCTGGAGCTGATGGACGGCGAGGCAATGTCCGACACGGTCGCTGAAATGCGCAGCGAAGTGATCGACGACATGGTGGCCCGCCACATTCCCGAGAAGGCCTATGCCGAACAGTGGGACACCGCGGCGCTCAAGGAAGATGTGCGCACCCATCTCAATCTCGACCTTCCAGTTGATGAGTGGGCCGCCGAGGAAGGCATCGACGAAGAGGCCATTCGCGAACGCCTGTCCGAAGCAGCCGACAAAGCGGCGGCCGAACGCGCCGAGCGTTTCGGGCCCGAGATCATGACCTATGTCGAGAAGACCGTGCTGTTGCAGACGCTCGATCATCTGTGGCGCGAACATCTGGTCAATCTCGACCATCTGCGTTCGGTGGTCGGATTCCGAGGCTACGCACAGCGTGACCCTCTGCAGGAATACAAGGCGGAAGCCTTCGAGCTCTTCCAGAGCCTGCTGTCGAATCTGCGCCAGGCCGTCACCGCTCAGTTGATGCGGGTCGAACTGGTGCGCGAGGCTGCTGACGCACCGCCTCCGGAGGCGCCGGAGGGCGAAGGCGTGCATGTCGATGCCAGCACCGGCGAGAACGAATTCAGCCAGGACGACGGCGACACCATGACGCTGGCCCGCCCGCGTCAGGTTTCGCAGGTTGTGCCCGCCGAGCAGCGCGACCCCAACGATCCCGCGACCTGGGGCAAGGTCGGCCGCAACGAAGCGTGTCCTTGCGGCTCAGGCAAGAAATACAAACACTGCCACGGAGCCTTTGCCTAGAGCCACCTAGGCTCTATGCCCCGCCGCCTGATCGGCCAATCCAGCGCGCCATCGGTGTGGCCGACAGGCCGTGCAGCATGATCGACAAGAAGACGGTCATCGACACGCAGGCCAGAAATTCCGGTTCCTTCGGCAGGTCGTAGCCGTCCAGCACGATCAGCGTGAACAGGATCGACGCCAGGCCGCGCGGGCCGAACCAGCCGAGGAAAAGCTTCTCGCGCGCGGGCAGTCCCGTTCCCGCCAGCGACAGGAAGATCGGCCCCATCCTGACAATGGTCAGAAACAGAATCGCCACCAGCACCGCCTGCAGCGACATGTGATCGATGCCGCGCGGCAGAAGCAGCGCGCCGAATATCAGGAATGCGGCCATGGTGAGCAATTGCCCCGCCCCTTCCATGAACTCGCCGATGAAGTGAATGTCGTGCCGGTATGTATTGCCAAACACCATGCCGGCCACGAAAGCAGCGATGAAACCATTGCCGCCGATCAGCTCCGAGCCGAGATAAGCGATGAAGGCGGTGGACAGAAACGCCACGCCGCCGGCCGCCTCGGCCATCAAATCATGATTGCGGGCCAGGTCCATCGCCTTGGCGGCGAGCCATCCGGCGGCAATTCCGGCCAGCGGCCCAAGGATGAGCTGAACAAGGACCGTTATGGCCAACCCGTCAGTATCGGCATCGCCGAACATCCCGGCGGAGGCAATGATTGCGCCGAGCAGAACGAAAGGCACGGCAAGGCCGTCGTTCAACCCGCTTTCCACATTGATGGATTCGCTCAGATGACCCGGCACCTCGGGACTGCTCACCACTGGCTGCCCGAGCGCGGCATCCGTCGGCGTCAGTACCGCGGCGGTCAGCAGCGCCACGGCGATTCCGGCCGCTGGATCGAGCGCGAACACAACCGCCGATCCGAGCAGGATGCTCAGCGGCATGCCTGCGACCAGCATGCGCAGGGGCAGCTTGTAGTCCATACGCAAGTGCCTGAACCGCACATGGCTGGCGTCTGAAAACAGTACCAGAACCAGCGTGACTTCCGCGACCAGCTTGGTGACTTCGTTGAGCGCTTCTTCGGAACCGGCCATCGCAACCGGCTCCGAGACGACAAACCCGACTGCCATGAAGATCATCGGCAGCGTAACGATGGAGCGCGAGACCGCCTTGCTCAACAGAGAGTAGGCGACAAACACGACCAGAATGGCCAGAACGACGAGTTCGGCGCTGAGACCGGCATATTCCACGTTCACCCCCTTCGCGCGTAGCCCTTTGTTCGCGACAGCCGGCAACGACCACAGGAGCCGGTTAGTCCGTGCGGTCGGCCAGCGCGATCAGATTGCGCAGCGCCTCAACTCCCAGCCAGTTCATGTGCTTTCGCCCGAGTGCGATATCGATCCGCATGGCCAGCGTTTCAGCGTCGGCACCCTTCAGCTCAGAAAGCCGTTCGATGCCGATTTCTTCCAGATAACCGATCATGCGCGGCCCGATCGAATGCGCACGCAGCATCTTCGCGCGTTCATCGGCCGGTATCATTGCCGTCGACGGGATCAGATGCCTGCGCCGTCCTCCATGATGTCGTCGCCCTCATGGGGGTCAGGCATCACGTCGGGGCGGCCAGCCGGGTTGGATTGCGGCAGCGGCATCCAGCATTTCAGCTCCGGCTCGGCATAGGCGATGATGCAGCCAGGGTTGGAGTCCGACGCCCGCCAGCCTTCGGCGCCAAACTGGTCGGCGCGGGCCCAATAGGCCATGTCCACATCAGCCGGTCCCTGTTCAGTCGGCCGCACCGTCACCAGAATGCGCGTTCCGTCGCGCGGCGCCATCGACATCGGCCTCCAGCGGCTGGTTTGTGCCATGCTGCTCTCTCCTGCTGCGTGGATGCGGCGAAATCTTCAATCCGAACCGTTTCTTAAAGAGTTCTCGCCTAGAATTTTCCGCAAACCGGGAGATCGGAGAGTAGCGCGTGCGGTTTTCCGCGGCAATGACGGCTGAGCGGCTTCTGCCGAAAAGCCTGGCACTTCGTGCCAGGCCTGTCGTTACGCGTATAGACAGCCTGATTTCCGGCGAGACCGGCGGTGGCGCGGCCGGTCGCGTCACGCTTTTCGCGTTCCTCGTCCGCATCGCCAATGCCGCGATTGCATTCATCAGTCAGGTGCTTCTGGCCCGCTGGATGGGCGCATTCGAGTACGGCATCTTCGTGCTCGTCTGGGTGACGATGATCATCGTCGGCAATCTGTCCTGCCTCGGGTTTCACACCTCCGTAATCCGCTTCATTCCGGAATACCGGGAGACGGGGCGTTTTGCCGAACTGCGCGGCATCTTGCTGACCAGCAGGCTGTTCGTGCTGCTTGCCTCATCGTTGATCGCGGCAATCGGCGCGGCAGGCCTTTGGCTCTTCTCCGGCGCCATCGAGAGCTATTACGTCATTCCGTTTTATCTTGGCATCATCTGCCTGCCGATGATTGCGCTGTCGGACGTGCTGCAGGGCATTGCGCGCGCCAATGCGTGGGCGACTTCGGCACTTGCGCCGACCTATCTCATTCGCCCCATTCTGATTCTGGTTTTCATGGCCGGTGCGCTGGCCGTCGGCTACGCGCCCAACGCCAAGACCGCCATCCTGGCGACAATCCTGGCCACCTACGCCACCACCATCTACCAGCTCCTCAACGTCACAACGCGGATCGACCGGAAAATCGAGACGGGGCCGCGCGAGATATCGCTGCGTTTCTGGATCGCCGTTTCGCTGCCTATCTTCCTCGTCGAGAGCTTCTTCTTCCTGCTCACCAATGCCGACGTGTTGATGGTGGGTCTGTATATGAGCCCCGACGACGTGGCCGTCTATTTCGCCACTGTGAAGACACTGGCGATCGCCCATTTCGTCTACTTCGCGGTAAAGGCCGGCGTCGCCCAGCGATATGCTCATCTGGCGCATGATGGCAGCGCGGGCCAGCTTGCGCTTTTTGCCCGCGAAACGGTGAGCTGGACCTTTTGGCCCACGGTAGCACTGGCAATGGTCATTCTCCTGATCGGCAAGCCGATGCTCTATTTGTTCGGCCCGGGCTTCGACGCGGGCTATCCGCTGCTGTTCGTGCTCATTCTGGGCGTGGTCGCGCGTGCTGCAGTCGGGCCGGCCGAAAGCCTGCTCACCATGACCGGGCATCAGAACATCTGTGCCGCCGCCTATGCTGCAACGCTGGCGATCAATATCGGCCTCAACCTGCTGCTCATTCCGCAGTTCGGGCTTTGGGGCGCGGCAATCGGCACAACCGTCGCGATGGTCTTCGAGGCCGCGACGCTTTCCTTCATCGTCTGGTGGAAGACCGGCATCGTCATGGCGGTATTTCTTCCCGCCGCACAGCAACAGGGCGCTGAGTGATGGCAGCAACACCGATCCTCGAGGAAGTCAGCGCCGGCCCGTCCGGTGCCATGCTCACCAATCTGGCTGGGGTGCCAAGCCTTGCGCCCGACCCGTCGCATCTGGAAAGCCTCGATGGCGCCAAGGCGAACCGCCGCCTGTCGATCTACCCGGCATCAGCCGGTTTCGATCTCGTCGAGGAGCTTGAATTCCTCTGCTCGCGTTCTGTCGAACCCAACATATTCTTCAATCCGCGCTTCCTCGCCCCCGCGATGCCACGACTGGAAGACAAGGAAATCAGGCTGGCCGTCATTCGCGACAGCGACGAAGAAAGGAGCCGCCTGAGGCTGCTGGTGCCGCTTTCGGTTGAAAAGGCTCCCATGCCGCTCGGCGTTCCGATCATGCGCACATGGTCGAGCCCCTTTGGCCCGCTGGGCACACCTCTAGTCGATAGTGATGATCCGGTCGGCGTCATCGAAGACTTCTTCACGTTGATCGGCCGCAAGCATTTGCAGCTGCCGCGCGTTCTGGTCATGCCCGAAACGCGCCTCGACGGGCCGTTTGCCTCGATCCTGCGCAGCTTCGCATCGAGCCGCGACCTGACGCTTGTCACCACAAACACCGCTGAGCGCCCCTTCCTGGAAAGCACGCTCGACCCCGACACCTATCTGCGCCAGGCGGTGCGATCTCATCACCTGCGGGAGTTCAGACGGCAACGGCGCCGCCTCGCCGAACTGGGCAAGCTGGAATATCGCGTTGCGCGAAGCGCTGATGAGATCCGCCTCGGGGTAGAGGCGTTCCTGACTCTCGAAGCCACGGGCTGGAAGGGACGCGAACGCACCGCGATGGCGATCGACCGTTTCCGCGCCGCATTCGCGCGCGAGGCGGTTCACCGCCTTGCGGAGCGCGATCTTTGCCGCGTGCATTCTCTGGTCCTCGACGGTGCGGTGATCGCCTGCCTGATCGTGTTCATCGAAAACGGCGTCGCCTACACATGGAAGACAGCCTACGACGAGGCCTACGCCGCCTATTCGCCGGGCACACTGTTGATGCTCGACGTGACCCGCACGCATCTTGACGATCCGAACATCGACGCGACCGATTCCTGCGCGGTGCCGGATCACCCGATCATGAGCCGGCTTTGGAGGGAACGCCGCCCAGTCGGTACATTGGTCGTGGGTCTTGCGCCCGAGGCCGACCGGGCCGCACGGCAGGCCGCGTCGCAGCTTCACCTCTACAACGAGACACGCAATCTGGCCCGCATCATCCGCGGACGCGTCAGAAGCCTTCTCGGCGGCTAGGTCTCAACAATGCTGATTGGCATGAACGGTTCCGGCTGAACCGGAACCCGATCTCTTGCTATCCCGCGACCTGGCTCTTGCCAGCTTCGCTGCCCAGCCATGCCTGAACCTTCTCAAGCAGCGCCTTGGGGCTGATCGGCTTGGACAGATAGTCGTCCATGCCTGCCTCAATGCATCGTTCGCGGTCGCCCTTCAGGGCGTGCGCCGTTACACCGACAATCGGAACATGGATGCCGGTATCGGCTTCAGCTTCGCGGATCGCGCCGGCTGCCTCCAGCCCGTTCATTTCAGGCATGGAAACATCCATCAGGATCATGCGCGGCTTGCGTTCCTTGTAGCCTTCGACTGCCAGCCGGCCATTGTCGACGATCTCGAAAGTGAGATCCGTCTCGCCGAGGATCTGGCTGAAGACCAGCTGGTTGACCTCGTTGTCTTCCGCAACCAGCACGTCCAGTTCGCTGTCAACCGGGTTCGGCGCTGCCTTCGCGGGTTGGACCGGCGTCGGTGTATTGTCCGGCTCAGCCGCTTCCGTCACGGGCTTCTGTTCGCCCTGCTCCTGCTCGGGCTGGGCGGGATTGCGCATCGTCTTGTATGCGCTCAGATCGTAGTCCGCCGACGAAGCGCTGCCGCCGCGACGTTTCTGGATTGCCGAGACCACCGTTTCCAGCAGTTGCGACGAGCGGACCGGCTTCACCAGCTGCGTGACGATGTTGGTGTCGGCCCCTGCAACGCCGGTGAGCGACTGGTCGACCGATGTCAGCATGACGATCGGCACCTCCGCAAGCTGCGGCATCTGGCTCATCGCCTTCGCCATCTCCGCGCCGTTCATCTGCGGCATCTGGTAGTCGAGTATCAGGCAGTCGACACCGACATTGAAGCTCGCCGCCGCCTTGAGCACTTCCAGGCCCTCTGCCGCGCTTTCTGCTGCACAGGCGTCGAAGTTCCAGGCTTCCATCTGCTCGCTGTAGATCGCGCGGTTGACAGCGTTGTCATCGACTATGAGCACCCGGGCGCCGGTCACATCCATCGGAAGTGTACGCTTGGGCTCCTGCCTGCCGACGCGTTCGAGATCGATATGAACGTGGAAGGTCGACCCCTTGCCCTCCTGGCTTTCCACGCTGATCTCGCCGCCCATCAGTTCGATCAGGCGCTGCGTGATGGCAAGGCCGAGGCCGGTGCCCTCGTGGCGCCGGGTGGACGAAGCGTCCACCTGGCTGAACTTGTCGAAAATGAGCGCCAGCTTGTCCTCAGGGATTCCGATACCGGTATCGGTCACGCTCAACTTGAGCCGATTGCGACCGTCGCCCAGATCTTCGCCGGTGACATCCACCAGAACGTGGCCGGACTCGGTGAACTTCACCGCGTTGCCCATCAGGTTGGTCACGATCTGGCGGATACGGCCGACATCGCCGACATAAGTGTCGTGGAGACTGGGCTCCACGCGCACGATCAGTTCGAGATCCTTTTCCTTCGCCCGCGTCGAAACCAGCGTCGCTACATCCTCGATCGCCTCCGCCAGCTCGAACGGCGCCGGATCGAGCACCAGTTGCCCGGCGTCGATCTTGGAAAAGTCCAGGATGTCGTTGATGATCGTCAGCAGCGCGTTGCCGGACTTCGTGATGATGTCGATGAAGGTGCGCTGCTTGCTGTCGAGATCGGTCTTGGCCATCAGCTCGGCCATGCCGAGCACGCCATTCATCGGCGTCCGGATTTCGTGGCTCATATTGGCCAGGAACTCGGACTTGGCGCGGTCGGCAAGTTCGGCCTTCTGGCGTTCCTGTTCCAGCTCGACCTCGCGGTTCTTGAGCTCCGTGATGTCCGTTGTGGAGCCGATCAGATAGGTCGACCCGTCATTGGCCTTCATCACGCCCTTGCGCGCCATCTGATAGCGGATTGAACCATCGGGATTTGTAGCGGTTTCCTCCGCCTCGATGCGTTCGCCGTTGAGCAGAACCTCGCGATCGGCCTGCATGAACGCTTCGCCCTCGGCGCCAAACACCTCGGCATCGGTCTTGCCGATCGCGAACTCTTCCGAATACCCGGTGAGTTCGCACCACACCTTGTTGACATACATCAGGCTCAGGTCGGGATGCTTGGCGTAAATTGCTACCGGAACGTTGTCGATCAGACTGCGATAGACCTCGTTCTCGCGCATGCTCGCGCGCAACGCCTCTTCACGTTCACGCAGATCGGTGATGTCTACGCGGACACCAACGAAATACCCCTCTTGGGTTCGTGCATCGATCGCCTGCACCCAGCGCCCGTTCGGGTTCTGCCGTTCATTGACGGCCTGGGCAACCTTATAGCGTTCGCAATAGCCGTCGATCCACGCTTCGCGGTCGGTATCGTAGAGCGCATCCAGTTCAGGATCGCCGCTCTCGCGGAAATATCCCGCATCATGAGCAAGTTCCACGGCATATCTGAGCGGCTTGCCGGGCTGCATAGCATCAACCATGCCCGGCAATGCTTCCTGCACCTTCTTGCTCGCCAGTACAAAACGGTCATCGCGGTCATAGATAATGACACCGGCCGGCAGCGCATCGATCACACTTTCGAGCTGTTTCTTCGCTTCCAGCGATTCCCGCTCACGCCTTCTGATGTCGGTGATGTCAAACACCCGACAGGCGATATAGTCCTTGCCTCCCGGCAGGCGAACCCGCGCCTTCCGCACGATCCTCGATCGTGGCGCACCCTTGAAGTCGAAATCTTCCTCTACCTCGTAAGGCTCGCCGGTCTCAAGAACCGCGCGTTCCGTCTCTTCGAAATGTTTGGCTTCGTCATCGGTAACGAAATCGCCGCCCTTGCGGCCAATCATGTCTTCGGGCTTGAGGTCGAAGATGCTCGCAAAGGCCTCGTTGACGATCACGAATTCGAGGTTCGCATCTTTGACAAAGAGCGGGTCGCTGACCCTGTTGACCACAGCCTCCGAAAGGCGCGTCTTCTCCAGCATGTGTTCAAGCTGGTCTTCGCGTTCCTTCATATCGGAAATGTCGTAATAGCACACCAGCCGCTTGCCGCCGGTCAGGGCGGCAACCGAGTAGATCATGGTGCAGCCATCGGCGCGCGTGAATTCGCGCGGCTTCACGTCGCCGGACCGGATTTCCTCAACGCGGCTGTTGACATAGTCTTCCCACTCATCGTCCGGCACGTCGTAAATGCCGTTGTGGCGGTTGATGTCCATCAGCTCACGGAAGTGGCTTCCGAGCTTCACCGCGCCCGGCTCAAGCTTCCAGATGTCAAAGAACGCGCGATTGATGATGTCGGCTTCCATGTCGGAATTGAGCAGCACAACGCCCATCCGCATGGTGTCGAGCGTCCGGTCCAGATCGATCAGAAGCTGCTCGCTGCGCTCATTGGCTTCCGCCAGCGCCGCGGCGTGCTTCTTGTGCTCGGTAATGTCGGTCCTGATCCCGACCCGGTCTCCGTCGTCGGTAAGAACGTCGCGGCGCATCATCCAGCGGTCGTCATGGGTCTGGAAGACGATCTCCTGGCCGAGCTCTTCTTTGCGCTTGAGAGCGTGTTCCGCGACCCACTCTTCCTCGCGCCCGACCGCTTCCTTCACCATCCCGGAGTTCGCGAATTCCAGGAACAGGTCCTCGAATGTCCGCCCCTCCCGCAGATTTGGCATGAATGAGAACTGACGCCGGAACGCTTCGTTGCAGACCACAAGGCGGTCGTCCGCATCCCACAGCACGAAGCCGGACTCGAGGGCGTCGATTGCCGACCGCAGCCGCTTCTGGGCAGCTTCTGCCTCGCGCTTGGCCTTGGTCAGGCTGTTTTCCTTGTTCTTGAGCTCGGTGACGTCAGTCCTGACGCCCAGAAAGCCGCCATCCTCGGTCCGCATGTCGCGATGCAGGATCGCCCGGCCGCCATCGATTTCGATAATCGATTCAGACTTGGTTTCGCTGCGGCGCTTCTGCAGAGCAACCTCGCGCCACTTTTCGATCGGCACATCGCCGGTGTCGTAGACACCCCGCTTTAGCCCTTCATCGAGCAACTCTTCATAGCTGACGCCAGGTCGGATGAAATCCGCCAGTTTGGGATACATATCGACCATTGCCCGGTTGTAGAGCAGCAGCCGGTCGTTGCTGTCATAGTAGCAGAACGCGTCCTGCATGGCGTCGAGCGCCGCCATCAGCCTGGCGGTATGGTTCTCGCCGGCATTGGTATCGTCTGCGAGCTTTTCGAGACCTGTCTTGTGCGACAGTTCCTTGCGCGCTTCGCTCAGATCCTCAACCAGCGAAAGCGGCTTGGTGACGTCACGCCCCGTGCCACGATAGCCCAGAAATTCTCCGTCCTCGCCGAAGCGCGGTATGCCGCTGACGCTGACCCACCGGTTGTTGCCACGCTCACTGCGAACCTTGAAAACAAGGCCCTGAAACGGCTTGCGCGCGGCGAGCAGGTCGAGATGTTCCTGTGCCGTCTGGCTGCAATGTAGCGTTTCTTCGATGAATTCGGTGCGCGAGCGCCCGATCATCTTGTCCTTGTAGCCGCCGGAATGCACCTCGAAACTGTCCGACAGCCAGCTGTATCTGTGCTGCTCGTCGGTTTCCCAAAGCCAGTCACACGAGATTTCGGCGAGTTCCGCCACCTCAGCCGGACTGAGCTTGCGCCCAAGCCAATCAACGGTCGGCGCTACCGCGCCGCCTTGTTCTAAACCCCCGGAAGTCACGATCCGCACCCTCGACTTCAGCCTTTGTTGCCCGTCACAGGTCCCCTCCCCGACGGCATGGAACATTAAGTATGCAGTTCAAGGCTTAACGGAGGACTAATGTTAACGGTTGGATAATTGACCCTGCGCGACCGGCAAACGCGCAGGAAATATGCGTTTTTGCTTAAGTAACGCATCATGCAATACAGGCTGTACTGGGGAAATTCTGGCACTCCCAAGGGGACTCGAACCCCTGTTTCCGCCGTGAGAGGGCGGCGTCCTGGACCGCTAGACGATGGGAGCCTGCGCAGACCGGGCGATATAATCGCGATCATGGGCGATTGCAACAGGTGTGCAACGCGATTTCGGCGCCAGCCTTGAGCCAGTGGTGAGCATCCCGAAGTGGACGAGTTTCAGCAACCGCTGCATGCAGGAACGGCGCTAACCCGCGCGGTCGGTCAGCGCGTTGTTGTCACCGCGATACGGCTGACGACTGTGCCGGCGGCGAGATCGTAGATCAGGAACTGGCCCTGACCGCTTGCCAACTCTATCCTGACGGCCAGCAGCCCGTCGAACAGCGTTTGCGAGACAATGCGGGCGCCGGCGGGCAGTTCGATCACGCCCTCGGTGGCTATCTCGCCGGCCGCTGTGCCGGCTTCGCCCGGCGGCGTTTCCACGTCGTCGGATCCCAGCCGGTAGACAATAGCGATTGCCACCGCCATAAGCGCGAGAAACAGGACGGCCATATTGATCGCCATGAAGCGCAGCACCCGCCGCCGCACCCGCTCCACTGCGGGATCGAGCGGTTTTTCGTCTTCGTCGTCGAGGGATTGCGCCATGGGAATACCGGCCAAACTAGAAAAATGAGCCTACCTGATAGCGAAGCAGACGATGCATTGAAAGAGATCGTCGCCGGGCCGGACGCTGCCGGTCAGCGAATTGACCAGTGGCTCGCCGCCGCACTCGATGGCGAACTCTCGCGCAGCCGCCTGCAGGCCCTTATCCGCGGCGGGCACGTCTCCGTCGACGATCAGCCGGTGAAGGAGCCAAAGCACAAGCTCGCTGCCGGCGCCCGCATCGCTATCGTGATGCCGGAACCTGAACCCGCAGAACCCGGGGGAGAGGCGATCCCGCTCGACATAGTCTTCGAGGACGACGATCTGATCGTCATCAACAAGCCGGCAGGGCTGGTCGTGCATCCGGGCGCCGGAAACCCGACCGGGACGTTGGTCAACGCGCTCATTCATCATTGCGGGAGCTCATTGTCCGGCATTGGCGGCGTGCGACGCCCCGGCATCGTCCACCGCCTAGACAAGGACACCAGCGGCGTCATGGTCGTCGCCAAGAACGATACCGCCCACAGGACGCTTGCCGATGCCTTTGCCGACCACGGCCGGTCAACCGGTCTCGAAAGGGCATACAAGGCGCTGGTCTGGGGCATCCCGCAACGGCCAACAGGCACGATCGACGCCGCTCTCGGGAGGGCCGGCGCAGACCGTACGCGCCGCGCAGTCGTCAACGAGGACCGGGCAGACGCACGGCACGCCCTGACCAACTGGTCGGTACTGGAACGCTATTCGCCGGAGCAAACCGGAAAGTCGGACGTCGCCCTCGTCGAATGCCGGCTGGAAACCGGGCGCACGCATCAGATCCGCGTCCACATGGCCCATATCGGCCACCCGCTCATCGGTGACAGGGAATACGGTTCAGCCTTCTTTACGAAGGCGAACCGGCTTCCGGAGCCACTTCGCGCTGACGTCGAAACCTTTCCGCGTCAGGCGCTGCATGCCTGGCTGCTTGCCTTCGAGCACCCGACAAGCGGCGAGCGCATGCGATTCGAGACGCCGCTGCCTGCCGACATGCAGCCGCTCGTGGACCAGTTCCGCAATTTCGCCAAATCCTTGAAATAGTGTCCGAAATACACTTTGGCGTGATCGGTTGGAACCTGATCGCGCAGCTAGTGCAATCGTGGAATCAGTACCTATATAAGGATTGGCGCAGTGCGCCGGAAATTGGCGACTGCGTATCCGAACCCGCCGCATTGGGGGTTTGTACAAAGATGAGGAGGGTGCTTTATGGCCCAGACTTTACCGAGCATTGTCTCAGGAGAAGGCGGTCTTACCCGCTACCTTGAGGAAATTCGTCGGTTTCCCATGCTTCAGCCGCAGGAAGAGTACATGCTCGCCAAGCGGTATCAGGAGCATGAAGATACAGACGCCGCACACAAGCTCGTCACCAGCCATCTGCGGCTCGTCGCCAAGATTGCGATGGGCTATCGCGGTTATGGCCTGCCGATCGGCGAGGTCATTTCCGAGGGCAATGTCGGGCTGATGCAGGCCGTCAAGAAATTCGAGCCGGAGCGCGGTTTCCGGCTGGCCACCTATGCGATGTGGTGGATCAAGGCCTCGATCCAGGAATATATCCTGCGCTCGTGGAGCCTGGTCAAAATGGGCACGACCGCCAATCAGAAGCGACTGTTCTTCAACCTGCGCAAACTGAAGGGCAAGATTCAGGCGCTTGATGAGGGCGATCTGAAGCCCGAGCAGGTCAACGAGATCGCCACCCGGCTGAACGTCTCCGAAGAGGAGGTCATTTCAATGAACCGCCGCCTCTCCGGCGACGCCTCGCTTAATGCACCGATCCGCGCCAGCGAGGGTGAATCCGGCGAATGGCAGGACTGGCTGGTCGACGATCAGGAAAGCCAGGAAGATATGCTGGTGGAGCAGGACGAGCTTGAAAACCGCCGTTCCATGCTCACGGGCGCGCTTGACGTGCTGAACGATCGCGAGCGGCGCATTTTTGAAGCGCGGCGGCTCTCGGAAGACCCGATGACCCTCGAAGAGCTTTCCGGCGAGTTTGACATCAGCCGTGAACGCGTCCGGCAGATCGAGGTGCGCGCCTTCGAGAAGGTTCAGGATGCTGTCAAGGCTGCTGCGCGCAATCAGGCCCAGCAGGTGATCGAAGCCCGCCCGGGCTGAACCCGCTGACATGGACGAATGAAAACAGCCGCGATCCGGATTCGGGTCGCGGCTGTTTGCTTTTCTGGTCGCCGTCCATCGCGCGACTGGTCTAGGTCGACGGACCCCTAGTTTCCTGCCGCCGCGGCCGATTCTTCGCTGGTCAGCTTTTCCCAGGTCGCAAGCACATCGACAAATGTGCGATCACCCGGAACACCTCGCTCCATTGTCACCAGCGCCCTGCGGCCCGACTTGTAGACAATCGGAACGTCGATCCAGCTCTGCTGGCGCATGAGCTGCAAATTGATGTCGCGCTCTTCGGGCACATCGCTCAGTGCGATCAGGAAATAGCCGTCGGCGATCTTGGCTGGAATTCCGATAAGCTGGCTTCCGGCCGCCGCTTCCGTGCCCTTCATGGCTACCCGCAACACATTATCGATGCCACCGCCCTCAAAGCCTTCATCGGTCAGAAAGATCATCTCGATGATGTGGCTCGCCGGCAGCGACGGATCGGCGTTGCGGCGGATCGTCATGCGCAACTGCAGTCCCTTCGACGGAACCACGACTTCGGCGCGGATTGCCGGTTCGGCGGGTTGATCGGCGCCTGGCGATTCCTGCACGACCGACCACACGGTCGCGCCTGCTTCCGCCGTGCTGTCTGATGCCGTCGTGCGCTCCTCGTAGAAGATCGCGCGCTGGCCAACGGGCAGTGCGGTCTCGTTGGTCGTTGCCGCAGGCGCTTCGTTTCCGGTTCCGTTAGACGCGCTCTCGCTGCCGCTCTGCGTAGCCGAGGCGACGGAGGTCCCTTCGCCAACGGTAGCCTCGCCGCCTGCGGGCCCGGCGTCGACTTCGTCGCCTTCGGGCGTCAGTCTCTGCGTGAACTTTTCCTGGTCTTCTTCCGCTGGCGCATCGGCCACCACTTCCGCCGGCGTTTCCTCAGCGGCAGCGACTTCCTCTTCCGCAGCTTCCTCCGCAGGTGCCGCCTCTTCCGCGACATCCTCCTCGGCGGCAGCATCCTCTTCCGCCGGCGCCAGTGCTATCTCGCCCGGCGACGCAAACATCGACATGAACGCATCGCGGTTGAGCCAGATGCCATAACCGGCACCTGCAACGACCACGACCGCAACCAGCGCCGCGATCAGGCCGCCGCTCATGCGCCTCTTGGTCTGCCGTGCTGGTTGAACGCGTTTGGCCTCGGCACCGGCCGGCGTTCCCGGCAGAACAGGATCGGGTTTTTCAGCAACTTCGGCAGGTTTGAGATCGTCGCCGGACGCCTTCTCGTCAGCGTCAGCAGAACCGAGCTCCGGCTCTGCGCCTGCAAACACCGTCTCGGGCCTGTCGGAAACCGGCTCAGCCGGTTCTTCGGCTGGCTCTTCCGCCTGCGGTTCGTCCTCGGGCTGCGTCTCGTCCGGCGCGGCCTCAGCCTCGGCTTCTGTCTCGGACGGCACCTCTTCGGGTTCGGGGTCCGGGGTCTTGGTGCTGCCCGTGCCGGAAAAGATTGCGGCGAACTCGTCCTCAGGTTCCTCGTCGCGTACAAAACCGGCTTCGACGGCCGAAATCGCGGACTCCAGCGCCTTTTTCTGCCGTTCGACCACAATCGACGATGGCGGCGGCTGCATCGCTGCCAGCTTGGCCGTCACGGTGTCGCGAGCCTTCTGGTAGACGCGCTCGCGCGCTTCCGGCGTATTGTTGCTCAATCCGCCTATGGTCTTTTTCAGTACGGCAACGAAATCGGCCATTCTGTAGTTCACCTGCTATTTGTCTGGCTGCCGCTTCTGGCGCGCGAGACTAGTGGTTCGTCCCCAACATTTCATCCCCTTGTACCCGCCGCTGTGGCAATTGTTGGAAACCAAGGGATCCGTTAGCAACTATATGAATCTAGTGAAATTTTGGTTTTCGCTATTGGTGACTCCTGTGACAGTGCACGGTGAGCGTGTGTCAAAATCATTCCACTAGTCTTGAAACGGGTCGGTCACAAGTATCGTGTCGTCCCGCTCCGGGCTGGTTGAAAGCAGCGCCACGGGCGCGCCAATCAGTTCTTCGATGCGACGGACATATTTGATCGCCTGTGCGGGAAGCTGACTCCAGCTCCGCGCCCCGGCGGTGGTGGATTTCCACCCCTCCAGCGTTTCGTAGACCGGCTCCACCCGCGCCTGCGCGCCCTGGCTGGCCGGCAGATAGTCGATCGCCTCACCATCGAGAATGTAGCCAGTGCAGATCCTGATCTCGTCCAGACCGTCGAGTACGTCCAGCTTCGTTAGCGCAATGCCGTCGATCCCGTTGACCGCAACCGACTGGCGCACCAGCACTGCATCGAACCAGCCGCAGCGGCGCTTGCGCCCGGTAACGACGCCGAACTCCTTGCCGACCTTGCCGAGATATTCGCCCGTCTCGTCCATCAGTTCGGTTGGAAACGGACCTTCGCCCACGCGCGTCGTATAGGCCTTGGTGATGCCAAGCACATAGCCGATCGTGTCGGGCCCGACGCCCGATCCAGGTGCGGCCTGCCCAGAGATCGTGTTGGACGAGGTGACAAACGGATAGGTGCCGTGATCGATGTCGAGCAGCGTGCCCTGCGCGCCTTCAAAAAGGATGCGGCGGCCGGCCCGGCGGGCATCGTCCAGTATCTTCCACACCCGGTCGACATAAGGCAGCACCTCGTCGGTCACCGCCGTAAGCTCCTCCATGACCGCGTCATGGCTCGCCTCTGGGTGGCCGAGACCGCGCCTCAGCGCATTGTGGTGCGTAAGCAGTGTGTCGACTTTCGCCGGCAGCGTCTCAAGATCAGCCAAATCCATCACCCGTATCGCCCTGCGGCCAACCTTGTCTTCATAGGCTGGACCGATACCCCGGCGGGTGGTTCCGATTTTCGTGCCCGAATTGGATGCCGCGTCCTCGCGATAACCGTCGAGCTCCCTGTGAACGGACAGGATAAGCGATGTGTTTTCGGCTATTTTCAGGCAATCGGGCGTGATTTCGACGCCCTGCTCCCTCAGCCGGGAGACTTCGGCGGTGAATGCATGCGGGTCGAACACCACGCCATTGCCGATCACCGAGAGCTTGCCGGAGCGCACCACACCGGACGGCAGCAGCGATAGCTTGTAGACCTCGCCGTCCACCACAAGCGTATGTCCGGCATTGTGTCCGCCCTGGAAACGCACCACCACATCGGCGCGCTCAGACAGCCAGTCGACAATCTTGCCCTTGCCCTCGTCGCCCCATTGCGAGCCGACAACCACCACATTGGCCATGAAGATACCCTTGAAAACGGCGGCCCCACCCGCCGGAAAATGACAGGCCTCTATAGCGATACCTTGGACGCCATGCGACCCCTTGAAATGCAGCTTTCACCGCTGATCGACCGAAAATGGGCCATTGGCGCATTTACCCGACCCGGAACCGCGTGTACGACCCACCTTCTGTTTTCCAACCCATGAAATCCCCGCATGCATCGCACCGCCTATCTGCTGCTCCTGCTCACCACGCTCTTCTGGGGCGGCAATGCAATCGCCGGGAAACTGGCCGTCGGGCACATTTCGCCCTTCCTGCTCACCAGCCTGCGCTGGGCCGGTGCGGCGCTAATCCTCGCGATCATCGGCCACCGCCAGTTGCGCCGTGACTGGGACAAGGCCCGAAGGCATCTGCCCTTCCTGTTCCTGCTCGGCACGGTCGGCTTCACCCTGTTCAACGCCACCATGTATTCGGCGCTTCAGTACACCTCGGCCATCAACGTCTCCATCGAACAGGCTGGCATGCCGATGTTCATCTTCCTGGCCAACTTCCTGCTGTTTCGGCTGGGCGTCACCTGGGTTCAGATACTCGGCTTCATCATCACGCTCGTCGGCGTCGCGCTGACCGCCAGTAATGGTGACCTGCTGCGTCTTGCCGAACTGCAGGTGAATTTCGGCGATGCGCTGATGATCCTGGCGATCATCCTCTATGGCGGCTACACGGTCGCGCTACGCTTCAAGCCGGACCTTCACTGGCAAAGTCTGATGCTCGTCCTGGCTGTATCGGCGCTCGTTTCGTCGTTGCCATTCGCGGCCTGGGAGTGGCAGAGCGGCTCCATGATCTTGCCCGACACGCAGGGCTGGCTCGTGGCCATCTACACCGTGGTGTTCCCATCGATCCTCAGCCAATCCTTCTACATCAGGGGCGTGGAAATCATCGGCGGCAACCGTGCCTCGATCTTTATCAACACCGTGCCGATATTCGGCACCGTCCTGTCCGTCCTCATTCTGGGCGAGATCTTCCATCTCCACCATGCAATCGCGCTTGTGTTGGTGCTAGGCGGCATCTGGATGGCGGAACATTCGGGCCGCAGGGCCCAAGCCAGGGCGGAGAGCGAAGCGCCCCGCCCCGGCTGAGTTTGCTCAGATTCCGACGTCGAACCTGAGCGGTTTCGCCGAAATGATCGTCTCGTGCGCGCGCACTTCCTCAAGCACGCTCTCGGGGAACGGGGCATCCAGATAAAGCAGCGCGATCGCGTCGCCACCCGGCCTGTTTCGGCCAAGCTGGAAGTTCGCGATGTTGACCCCGTTCTTGCCGCACACCGTGCCCAGCAGGCCGATGATGCCCGGCGCATCGGCGTTGGTCGTGTAGAGCATGTGCTCGCCGACCTCGGCATCGATGTTGATGCCCTTGATCTGGATGAAACGCGGCTTGCCGTCGGAGAAGCAGGTGCCGGCGATGGCCCGCGTCCGCTCCCGCGTTTTCACGGTCAGCTTGATATAGCCGTCGAAAACGCCTGACTTGTCGCGCTTCACTTCCGAAACAACGATGCCGCGTTCCTTGGCCATGATCGGGGCGGAGACCATGTTGACGTCCGCGACCTGCGGGCGGATCAGTCCGGCGAGCGCGGCGCTCTTCAGCGCTTGCGTGTTCAACTCGCTCGTCGCGCCGTCGAACAGGATCTCGACTTCCTGGATCGGCTCTTCCGTAACCTGGCCGACAAACGCGCCCAGCACCTCTGCAAGTTTCACGAACGGCTTTAGCCGTGGCGCTTCCTCTGCGGTGATGGAGGGCATGTTGATCGCGTTGGTCACCGCGCCGCGCAGCAGATAGTCCGACATCTGTTCGGCAACCTGCAGCGCGACATTTTCCTGCGCTTCCGAAGTTGCTGCACCCAGATGCGGCGTGCACACCACATTATCGAACGCGAATAGCGGGCTTTCAGTAGCCGGCTCAACTTCAAAGACGTCAATACCCGCGCCGGCTACCTTTCCCGACTTCAGCGCATCGACCAGCGCCGCTTCGTCGATCAAGCCACCGCGCGCGCAATTGATGATGCGCACGCCGTCTTTCATCATCGCAATCGCCTTGGCATTGATGATGTTGCGCGTCTTGTCGGTCAACGGCGTGTGCAGCGTGATGAAGTCCGCGCGCTTGAAAAGTTCTTCCAGTTCGACCTTTTCCACGCCGAGTTCGGATGCGCGCTGTTCGCGCAGAAACGGATCGAAGGCGATCACGTTCATCTTCAGTCCCACGCCACGCATCGCCACGATCGAACCGATATTGCCGCAGCCGACCACACCCAGCGTCTTGCCGGTGATTTCGGTGCCCATGAAGCGGTTCTTCTCCCACTTGCCGGCATGGGTGGAAGCGTTTGCCTCGGGTATCTGTCGGGCCACCGAAAACAGCATTGCAATTGCATGTTCGGCTGTCGTGATCGAATTGCCGAACGGCGTATTCATCACGATGATGCCGCGTCGGCTGGCAGCGGGAATGTCGACATTGTCGACGCCGATGCCGGCGCGGCCGATCACCTTCAGATTGGTCGCGGCGTTGATCAGCTTTTCCGTCGCTTTGGTGGCGGACCGGATTGCCAGTCCGTCATATTGCGGAATGGCCTCAAGCAGCTTTTCCTTGTCCTTGCCGAGATCGGGCAGGTAGTCGACCTCTACGCCGCGATCCTTGAATATCTGAACGGCTGTCGGCGAAAGTTTGTCGGATACGAGTACACGGGGCGCCATCGGTGGCCTCCTTGTAGATGTGTCGTGAGCTGGGAAACGGCCGCCATGTCGGCGGCCGGCAAAGGTCAGGCCGCGGCCTTGAGCGACGCCTTCTGGGACGCGAAAGCCCAGTCGAGCCAGGGCATCAACGCCTCCAGATCGGAGGTCTCGACTGTGGCGCCGCACCAGATGCGTAGTCCCGGCGGCGCGTCGCGATAGGCACCGATGTCGTAGGCAACGCCTTCCTTGTCGAGCACCGAGACGAGCCCTTTCGCAAAGGCTGCCTGAGCCTCGGCGTCAAGCGCCGTGATGTCGGGGTCGACAATTGATAGGCAGACCGAGCTATTGGACCGGGTTTCAGGCTCGACAGCCAGATGGCCCAGCCAGCTCGAGGCTTCGACAAAGCGGTCGATCACGGCGGCATTGGCGTCCGCGCGAGAAATCAGTGCGTCCAGGCCGCCGATCTCTTTCGCCCAGTTCAGCGCATCGAGATAGTCCTCGACCGCCAGCATGGAAGGCGTGTTGATCGTCTCACCCTTGAAGATGCCCTCAATCAGCTTGCCGCCCTTGGTGAGGCGGAAGATCTTGGGCAGCGGCCATGCCGGCTTGTAGTTCTCAAGCCGCTCGACGGCGCGCGGGCTGAGGATCAGCATGCCGTGCGCGGCTTCACCGCCCAGCACTTTCTGCCAGGAGAAGGTCACCACATCGAGCTTGTCGAAATCGAGCCTCTGGGCAAACGCCGCCGAGGTCGCATCGCATATCGTCAGCCCCTTGCGTTCGGCGGGAATGAAGTCGCCATTCGGCACCCGCACGCCCGAGGTCGTGCCGTTCCAGGTGAACACCACGTCGCGGTCGAAATCGATCTGGCCGAGATCGGGCAATTCGCCATAGGGCGCTTCGATCGTGCGCGCATCGTCGAGCTTGAGCTGCTTGACCACATCGGTCACCCAGCCCGAGCCGAAGCTCTCCCAGGCGACCATGTCGACGCCGCGTTCGCCCAGAAGCGACCACAGCGCCATTTCCACCGCGCCGGTGTCGGATGCCGGGACAATGCCGATCAGGTGGCCGTCAGGCACCTGCAGCACTTCGCGTGTCAGGTCGATCGCCTGTGCGAGTTTGGATTTGCCGATTTTGGCCCGGTGCGAGCGGCCGAGAGCCGCGTCCTTGAGCGCCTCCGGCGACCAGCCGGGACGTTTCGTGCAGGGACCAGAAGAAAAATTGGGATTTGCCGGACGGAGTCCGGGCTTCGGTAGGTTCGTCATCGTGGTTCTATCCTCACAGATAGCGCGCCCCTCGTTGGGGAGGGGTGGCCCACGGACGGCGTTACTGCTTTAGGCGGTTACAGGTCAAGTGCAATCTTCGAAATGGACATCGTGCCACGCCAACGAAAAATGGCGAGCCTCCCGAGCTCGCCAGTCTTCCTTCGGGCCCCAGTCCGAATGAATTCACCAGATTTCGTAGCGCAGCCCCAGCTTGACCTCGTGCTGGGTGAAACCGGGATCGGTGCCCTGCACGCCGGATGCGCCGGCAGCCGAGTCGGTCGCGTTGAAGCCGAACATCGGGCCGCCATTGATCTTGCGGAACTTGTAGCCAAGCCGAATCTTCAGCTTGTCGTTAACGTCATACGCGAGACCCGCCGCGGCCGCGTAGGAGAAGCGCCAGCTTGTCTGGCCGCCACCGGTCGTCGGCGTCGTGGCTGTTCCCGGACATGCCGCACCACCTGCCACGCAGGTATAGGTGCTCGACAGGTTCGACCAGGTAACATGGGTGACGCCAGCGCCACCGCCAACATACGGTGTGAAGCCGGCAAAGGTTCCCAGATCGACATAACCGTTCGCCATGACGGAAGTTCCGTAGAACGTCGCCGAATCGTTTGACGCACAGGTCGTGCCCGCTGCGAAGCCGGTACAGGGCGTCGTGAAGGTTCGCGTTCCATTGAAGCGGATCTCGAACCGTTCAGCTGTCAGGTCGGCCCGCAGAAGGTCGGTGAAAGCATAGCCGAAGCCGATCCCGTAGGACATGCCGCCGCTGACATTCGCCGTTGTGAAGGTCGCCGAACCGTAAGTGCCCGTCCCGCTGTTGAAGGTTCGATAGTTGAAGGCGCCCGAAGCACTGGTCGAGAATGCGTAGCCAACGTCTCCGCGAAGATACCAGCCGCTGCCGATTTCGACGGGCACAATTTCCTCTAGCGGTCCCAGGTCATCTTCCACGACCATCGGCGGATCGTAGTCGGCGGCAACGGCCGGCAGTGCCGGAACGAGAGCGACGATTGCTGTGGTTGCTAGCAGACGGACGTGAAAGCGCATGATGCTGACTCCGAGAACGCTGGCAGGCGAATGCGTTTTCGCTGCCTAACGGAGTGCATTGTTAACCATGATGGTTAAGTGCCGGTTAAGGCTAACAAATCCTTCTCAAATAGTGGGCCGGGCGACGATGTCAGCCTGGCTCCGGACGCAAGAAAGCCGCCCGGCCTTTTCGGCGGGGCGGCTTTTCGAAATCGCGTCGACTTATTTGTAGACGACTGGAGGCAGTGGCTCCGGCTCGTAAGGAATGAACTCTTCCTTCTTGGCGCAGCCCGCATGGCCGCCGCCACCGAAGGCGTAACGCACGCCGGCGCGTCCCTCATGGATGGTCAGGCCGGCATCGAAGCCTGGCCCGGCCTGCGGAGCATATTCAAACATGCGCCCGCCATTGACTCGCATGAAGCGGTAGCCAACATCGACAGCCCATTTCGGATTGATGCAGTAGGATGCACCGGCCATGAGCGCCCAGGCGAAGCGCCAGCTGGTTGCGCCCGCATGTGTCGTGGTCGTGCCGCCAACCGTGTTGTTGAGCGCGTCCCACTGAAGCCGCGCACCACCGATACCGGCGCCGACATAGGGCGTGATCTTGTGCCAGGTGCCGAGATCGACATAGGCGTTGGCCATGGCCACGATCGCGCTGTAGGCCGAGGTATCGACCGAGGTACAGGCGCCGCCGCCCGGGCACACGCCGGAAGTCTGGCCCGTGAACGTGGAGCGGAAGAAGTAGTCGGCCGTCAGATCGGCGCGGAACCACCTGTTGATCTTGTAACCGACACCAACACCGGCGGAGAAAGCCCCGCGCAGATTGCCGAAGTCGAATGCGCCGAGACCGCCGGGCGTGCCGTAGGTGATGTAGTTGCCGCCGCGAAAGCTCGACAGGTGGTAATCGATATCACCACGCAGATACCAGCCGCCATAATTGTGCTCGACCGGGATCGGCTCGTTATAGATCGGAGGAGCCTCCACAATCGGCGGCTCGTAAATATCAGCGGCGAATGCGGGGGCAACCGCACCGGCGATCAACGCAGCGCCCAGCATCACCGGTTTCGCAAGTCTCAACATGGGAAGCGACCCTTGGTTTGGCCCGGCGCGAACAGCCGGATTGGTTAAACTCGCCGGCCACCATGTCAGCCAAAGGTTAAGGGGCGCTTAACCCTAATTCTTAACTACGTCGATCCATACAACTTGATGCAACCGGCAACAAAAAACCCGCCGTAACGGCGGGTTTTTCGAATGCTTTTGCGAAATCCGGATCAGGCAGCGGAGCGCGTTTCCGAGATCACGCCAACGATATCGTTCACAACGTCCTCAATCAGCGCCTTATCGTCCGATTCGGCCATGACGCGGATCAGCGGCTCGGTGCCTGAGGGGCGAATGACGAGCCTGCCAGTTTCGCCGAGGCGCGACCGCGCATCCTCGATCGCAGCCTGCACCGACGCGCTTTCGAGCGGCTTGCCGCCCGCAAAACGCACATTCTTCAAGAGCTGCGGCACCGGCTCGAACTTCGCCAGAACCTCGCTCGCTGGCCGGTCTTCGCGCTTGATGCAGGCCAGAACCTGAAGTGCGGCCAAAAGACCGTCTCCCGTCGTGGAGAAATCGGAAAGCACGATATGGCCGGACTGCTCGCCACCGACATTGTAGCCATGCGCACGCATGTGCTCGACCACATAGCGGTCGCCGACCTTGGTGCGGTGCAGGCCAAGCTTGAGGTCGGTCAGGAACCGTTCCAGCCCGAGATTGGACATGATGGTCGCCACCACGCCGCCACCGGCCAGCCTGTTGGCCTCGTGCCAGCTCTGCGCGATCAGCGCCATGATCTGGTCGCCATCGACCACGCGGCCCTTCTCGTCGACTATCACCACGCGGTCAGCGTCGCCATCCAGCGCGATGCCTATGTCGGCGCGCACTTCATGCACCTTCTTGCACAGGCCAAGCGGGTGGGTGGACCCACATTCCTCGTTGATGTTGAAGCCGTTGGGCTCGTTGTTGATGGTGATTACCTCGGCGCCAAGCTCCCACAGCGCGGCGGGCGCCACCTTGTAGGCCGCACCATTGGCGCAATCGACGACGACGCGCAGGCCCGACAGCGACATGGAGCGCGGCAGGGTTCTCTTGGCGAATTCGATATAGCGGTCGTGCACGCCATCGATGCGCTTGGCCCGGCCGAGCGCGGTTGGCGACGCCAGCGACTTGGTCAGGTCCTGGTCCAGCAGCTTTTCGATGCGGCCCTCGATCTCGTCCGAAAGCTTGTAGCCATCGGGACCGAACAGTTTTATCCCGTTGTCCTGGAACGCATTATGTGAGGCCGAGATCATCACGCCGATATCGGCGCGCAGCGACCTGGCCAGCATCGAGACCGCCGGCGTCGGCACTGGGCCGAGCAGGAACACGTCCATGCCCGCCGCGCAGAAGCCGGCGACGAGCGCGTTCTCGATCATGTAACCTGAAAGCCGGGTATCCTTGCCAAGCACAACCCGATGGCGGTGGTCGCCGCGCTGGAAGGCAACACCGGCCGCCATTCCAACCTTCATGGCGATCTCGGCGGTCATCGGAAAGCTGTTCGCCTTGCCGCGAATACCGTCCGTGCCGAAATAGTTCCTCGTCATGTCTTTTTTGGCTTTTCCCACGAAGTCCCTCACCCGTTTGTGCCATATCCCGGCTAGCCCACGGCATCACATTATATGAGCGCATGTTACGAAAACGGTCAAAAACGGCGGAGTTTGGCGGGGAAAGACAGGGAAACTCACGGGATGCTTAATGGGAGGTTCCTTTTCGCGTCAGACACCACGGTCAGCCGGAAATCGAACTGATCCATTCCCTGAGCAGTTCGGTCGCGTCAGGATCGGCCAGCGAGCGACCAAGTTCGGGCATCATCACGCCCGGTTCTGTGCTTTCCACCCTGTAGAGCAGGATCGAGCCATCGGGATCACCGGGCTTGATGTCGAACTCACGGTCGCCCGAGCCGCGTCCGGCTGCCACCGGGCGCTTCAACACGCCAAGCGCAGTGCGGTCCTGCTCGTCCCAGGTGAGGAACAGGCCCGAATTGCTGGCCGGCCCCTCGCGCCGGTGACAGTGAGCACAATTCACGTCGAGCCAGGCCCGTGCGCGCCCTTCTAGGTCGGCGCTTCCGTCTCGCCAGTCCGGCGCGGTCGCGATTTCGCGGGAAGGGGGTGCGCCCTCCAGCAGGCCATGCCCGGTCCAGTATTCGATCTGGTTGCGGGTGCCGTCATCATAGTCGAACTCACCATTGAGATTGCGCGCTTTCGGTCCAAGCGGCGTGATCTCCTCGTTCAGCGCGTGACAGCCTTTGCACTGGTTCTTGTTGGGTACCGAATAAGAGATCGAAAGCGGAGAGCCATCTTCGTCGATTGTTTCAATCGGCACCCTGGCGCCGGCGATCTTCAGTTCCGCGTCGTTCTGCCTCTCATTCCACAGATAGGCCCATGCCTGCCAACCATCCTCGCGGTTGAGCAGAACCCTTGTCTCGATAAGCCGGATGTCGTTGTCCGGTTCGCGAAAGTCGGCGGGAAAAGCGAATGTCTTGATGAGTGCCGTGCCAACCGGAAACTCAAATGCCTCGTCGGCCACATATCGCGCAGCCGTGCCTTCAGGCACGTAGACGAAGCGGTATTTCAGCGCCTTGTCGGAGAAGAGCGGCGTGTTGAGTGCGAATGGCACGACACCTTCCACCGGTGTCTGCCTGGTCATGTCGGCGAAGAAGCCGAACTCCGACAACAGCTTTGGAGGCCGTTTGGCCTGTACGGCCTCGTCTGACACCGCTTGTGCATTTGCAGCCGCCGGCAGCAGTATCGCCGAAGCAAGCAAAACGATCGCGACAAGACGGCTGACGTTCATTCCGCGCATTCTCGCGGGTTTCGTGACGGGATTATGCCCCGCCATCCTGCGGCAACTTCACAGGTGTCGGCTCCGGCAGGCTGCCGGCATGGTCTGAAATGTCGGTCGACGGCCACCAGCCCCAGGGCAACAGCATCTGCGAAATCATCTTGAGATTGGCGAAGCTCGTGCCTTCTGCCTCCTCGACATAGATGCGGTTCTCCGCCGAGGTCCACGAGAAATATTCCGGAATACGCGTCACCCCGTCCCACACGATGTCGGGCACCGGTTCTCCGATCACGTCGGTGATGATCTTGCCGACCTCGCCGTCAGGCTCAAAGCCGCCTTCGCCATACTCATTGTCGTGGATGTAAACGCCGCGCGGCACGAACATGTATTGATCGTCGTCATAGTCTTCCGGATAGGCCGCGATCAGCACATGCGTCGTGCCATTGCCGTCGAACCGGTTGTTGAACACATGCACGTTGCGGTTGGCCATCACCATCACGCCCATGCCCTTCGGCACGATGGCGACGATGTTGCCCTCCGGCGCGAAGTTCGGCGTATCGTTGTCCACGATCTCGTTGTCGTACACGCGGATATCATGCCCGCCCTGAACCGGCAGGTTCGGCAGGTCGAACACCAATATGCCGCCGGTATTGTGGCTGACCTTGTTGCCGTAGACATCGGCGCGGAACGAGTTTTCGATTTCGATGCCCGCCACATTGTATTGCGCAACCGAGTTGCGAACGATGATGTCCTCGCTCTGGCCGACATAGATGCCGGCGTCGGAAGCGCCGCTCACCGTTACCCCATCGACCAGCACGTTCTTGGACGAGACCGGATAGACGCCATAGGCTCCGTTTTCGGCCTTCGGCCCGCCGGTCCATTCAACTCGAAGATTGCGGAAGGTGATCTGGTCGGATCCCTTGGACTTGATGCCGTCGCCCTTGGTGTTTTCCACGGCGAAGTCGCGCAAGATCACCTTGTCCGACGTAACCAGAAGCCCCTCGCCCGAGCCGGTTTGGCCGGAGAAGGAAAGCACCGTGCGGTCAGCGCCTTCGCCCTGAACGGTCACCTCGTCCACGTCGAGGGACAAGCCTTCGGTCAGTTCGTAGCGACCGGCCGCGATCGTCACCGTGTCGCCGGGCTCGGCAAGGATCAGCGTCTCGATAAGCCGCTCATTCGCGCCTTCGCCGGGCTCAACCCTGTGCTCGGCTGCCGCGGCAATCCCCGCCACAAGCGCGGAGGAAAACAGTGAAACAAGCGCAAGCTTCGCTGCGCGGGCCGGCAGGCTGTGTTGGCGCGAAATATCCATCTCGGCTTCTCCCCCATCGTTCGATCAGGCACGATGCGTCGGCTCTGGACCGGTGTCAAGAAACATGAAAGAGTTTCATTTATGAAGAACGACGCCCCTGCCACAGTCGTTCCGCGTCAGAAGCGGGCGCAGGCCACGCGTGCCGCCCTGCTGTCGGCGGTCGAGCGCATTGTGGAGACCGAAGGCGCGGACGCCGTCACCACCACGCGCGTGGCGGGAGAGACTGGCGTCGCAGTGGGCACCATCTACCGCTACTTCGCAGACCGCGATGCGCTGGTCCTCGCCGCCTATGACGAGACGGTTGGGCGCATCGTGGCGGCGTGTCACACGGCGCTCGATGCACTGCCGGATGAGGCCACCGCCGACGACGCCGCCCGCGCCCTGCTCGGGCGCTACCTGGAAGCCGCAGAGGCCGTACCCGCCCATGCCGGTCTGTTGCGCGCCATGCGCGCCATTCGCCCCGTCGCCAGCGACCAGGATGCCAATGAGGACCGCATCACGTCGGAACTCTTTGCCCCTTTCCTGGCGCGTTTCGCTCCGTCAGCCGACACCCCTCCGCTGGCACTCCATCTTGTCAGCGTAACCATCGGCACACTGGTCGACCTCTATTTGGTCACCGAGAGCGACGCCGAGCGTGAGTGGTTGCGCGGGGAGATCGAGGCCCATGTCGCGTTCATGGTAGGCCGCCTGGGCTAGGCGCCGATCGGCTCAACGCCCCGGAAAGTCCCGCTTGCCACTCAAATCGATTTGACTACAAACATAGTATTCGATTCCGATTTTATGTGCATAATAGCCAAATCGACTGCGATTCGACTCAAATAGACTCCACCTTCCAGTATTGTCCATCGAAGAACCTGAAGCTTATTCTGGGGTGCATTTTGACGGACCAAATCCTCGCCGATAGCGAACTGGACGGCATCAACAATGCCGGCCGTGCGCAAGGCTGCCACCGTTGCGGGACAAAGGAACCCGGCACGTTGTCGGGTAACTTCGTTCCCGAATACCATCCTCCGCGCATTCATGGCGCGGAATCGATTGTCATACCGACCTGCCTTTCCTGCAGCCGCAGCACTGGCACCCTGGTGACGATGTCGCAACACCGCCGCCTATGAGCCCGATTAGCCGCAAGGTCAGGCTGGAGTTCAACAGCTTTTACATCGCCGGCTCGCACAACGTGGATGTGCCACAGGCGGCGAACGGCACGGCGCTCGCGACCAACCGGCACTGCATCAATGTCGGCTGCCGCATGTGGCAGGATGCCGAAATCTGGATTGCGCTAGGCCGGCGGGACGAAGTCCACCTCGCGGGAGATCCGGTACTGGACTGCTCGATATCGACACCGGACCGCCAGGTAATTCTGTTCGACGCCAACCACCCCGAGCTGATGCGAATGCCGGTGACGACGATCAACACCCGCATCCGCGTATGGACCAACCATCCGACGGAACCGGACGAGGTGATTGTGGCGGTCGGCGGTTGAAGTCCGTTCAGCGCTCCGAGCGTATGAAATCCGAAATCAGCGCAGCGTGGAACTGGGCAAGTTCGTAACAAAAGGTCAGTGTGCGAACTTCGGGATCCCAGAAGGCGTTGGGCTCGCCGCAAGCCGTAGCGTGAAACGTTATGCCTTCATCGAGCAGGAATTCGTCCGCGATCAGCCTTTTCACGAGGCCGAGAAGGTCGGCTTCGCGAATCAGTTCCTCGTATGGCTTGAGCTGCGTGTCGGACACCTCGTCGTACCGGATATCGACGACCGTTTCTTCCTCGGCATCGCGCATGTGCGGCTCGAGCACCATGTACCAGCTCGCCGCGGTCTGCTGATATTCGTAGATGCAGCTTTCGCGGCGCTCCTCGGGAACGTCATCCAGGGCGGCCAGGTCTGCAAACTGTTCAGGGTCCTGCCCGATCATCATGCACACGATCGCATAGGCCCGTTGCTCCTCGATGCTGTGCTCGTCCCAGAACGACATTTCCTCGCCGGCTTCCGCAGCAGCCGCTGCCCACAGGAACCAGCCGTCGGACGCATCCACGAGCGCGTCGTCGAACTGGTGATCTTCCGCTTCGAGCATGATCAGCGTCGAAAGGGCATCCACCGCGTCTTCCTCGCGGCCAAGCACCGGGAGGCCGAACTCCGATATGAGCATATGCCCCGCCTCGTGCATCAGCACGAACACGGCGTTGCCGATCACGAAATCCTCCACCTCGGCAATCTCGTCTTCGTTCAAATCGTCGGTGGCGGATGCCGCCGTATCGACCCCGTCTTCACCGGCCAACAGGAACGCCCCCGCCGCCACGGCGAAGATGATCGCAAGCGCCCAGATCAATCGTTTCATCGTCGATACCCCCTCGCCCGACGCTGCCGACCGGGGCTTACGATAAGCTTAACGACGCCCTCGGCATGCCCGTCAAAAAAAACGCCGCGATGTTTCCACCACGGCGTTTGCTTTTTCGGGGTAGTGCAGCCAGGTCAGCTCGACGGCTGAGGTTCCATGCCGCCTTCGGGCTCGTCTCCGCCCTTCTTTTTCTTGCCATCGGCGCGCTGACCGGCCTTCGGCACGGTTGAGCCGCGCGAAGCGGGTGTGTCATCGCCCATGTCGCGGTTCGGCTTCTCGCCTTTCAGCAACTGCTTGATCTCGTCACCTGACAGCGTCTCGTATTCGAGCAGCCCTTCGGCAATCGCCATCCAGTCCTTCTTCTTCTTGGTAAGGATGGAGCGCGACGTCTCATAGGCTTCGTCGATCAGCCGGCGCACTTCAGCGTCGATGATCTGCTGCGTCTCCTCAGACATGTTCTGCTGGCGCGCAACCGAATGGCCGAGGAACACCTCTTCCTGGTTGTCGCCATAGGCCACCTGGCCGAGCTTGTCGGAAAAGCCCCAGCGCGTCACCATCGCACGTGCCAGCTTGGTCGCCTGGTCGATATCGGAGGCGGCACCGGAGGTGATGTTCTCCTTGCCGAACTTGAACTCCTCGGCAACGCGTCCACCCATCATGATCGCCAGCCGGGAGATCATGTATTTGTAGCTCATCGAATAGCGGTCGCCCTCGGGCAGCTGCATCACCATGCCAAGCGCACGGCCGCGCGGGATAATCGTCGCCTTGTGCAGCGGGTCCGCCGACGGCACGTTGAGCGCCACGATCGCATGGCCGGCCTCGTGATAGGCGGTGAGTTCCGTCTCTTCCTGCGTCATCGCGGAAGAACGGCGCTCCGCGCCCATCATGATCTTGTCCTTGGCGTCCTCGAACTCCGCCATCGTGACCAGACGCTTGTTGCGGCGGGCCGCCATGAGCGCTGCCTCGTTGACGAGGTTGGAAAGGTCGGCGCCGGAGAAGCCGGGCGTGCCGCGCGCGATCACCTTGAGGTCGACATTCGGCGCCAGCGGCACGTTGCGTACATGCACCTTGAGGATCTTCTCGCGGCCAATGATGTCCGGATTGGGCACCACCACCTGCCGGTCGAAACGGCCGGGGCGCAGAAGCGCGGGGTCCAGAACGTCCGGCCGGTTGGTTGCGGCGATCAGGATGATGCCCTCGTTGGCCTCGAAGCCGTCCATCTCGACCAGGAGCTGGTTCAGCGTCTGCTCGCGCTCGTCATTGCCGCCGCCGAGGCCGGCGCCGCGATGGCGGCCGACCGCGTCGATTTCATCGATGAAGATGATGCAGGGTGCGTTCTTTTTCGCCTGCTCGAACATGTCGCGCACGCGGGACGCACCCACACCGACGAACATCTCGACGAAGTCGGAGCCCGAAATGGTGAAGAACGGCACGTTTGCCTCGCCCGCCACCGAGCGCGCCAGAAGCGTCTTACCGGTTCCGGGAGGGCCGACCAGCAGCACGCCGCGCGGGATCTTGCCGCCCAGCCGCTGGAACTTCTGCGGATCGCGCAGGAACTCCACGATCTCCTCGAGATCCTGCTTGGCCTCGTCAACGCCGGCGACATCCTGGAATGTCACGCGCCCATGCGCCTCGGTCAGAAGCTTGGCCTTGGACTTGCCGAAGCCCATCGCCCGGCCGGAGCCCGACTGCATCTGGCGCATGAAGAATATCCACACGCCGAGGATCAGCAGCATTGGCAGCCACGAAATCAGATAGCCGAATATCGAGTTCGAACCGTCGCTTTCAGGCCGCACATTGATCGTCACGCCACGGTCTTCCAGGCGCTGCACCAGCGTGGAATCGCCGGGCGAATAGGTCTGGAACCCGACATTGGAATCCGAATAGGTGCCGGTGATCCTGTCGCCCGAAATCGTGACCGACTGGATGCGGCCATTGTCGAGCTGCTGCAGGAATTCCGAATAGGCGATTTCACGCGATGCGCCGCGCTGCTGCGGTCCGCTCTGGAAAAGGTTGAAGAGCGCGATCAGCAGGACCGCAATGATGGCCCACAGCGCAAGGTTGCGATAGTTCGGATTCATGGTGTTTCCCGATTACTCTGAAGGACGAACACCCATCCGTGTGATCTGTCCGATTCTAAACATAGGGAGCGCCCGGCAGGTTGCCAAGCGCGACCGCTGGTCTCGGTTAAACTTCGCGCCAATTGTGATCTGCGAATGGCCGGCACGGCGGTTCCTCAGCTCCGGTCAGCCGCGCCATCGCACCGGCGATCTCCAGGTCGAATGACGGCAGATAACGCGCCCAGGGCGCAACCAATGGATGGCATGTAATGCCCCGCGCGTCCGCTGCAAGGCCTTGGCATTCACCGGTGTTCCACAAGGCCGGTTGGCTGGCGGCCGCCGAGCGGATGAGATAGGGCGGCGCGACTTCGTTTTCTGCATCCGCCAAGGTGGTTGCTGTATCCGCATCCGGCACACCAACGGACAACCCGCTTTGGCCCGCGCCCGTCAGCCTGAACCGGCCATCCCAGACGCCCTCTGCATAGGCCGCCTTCTTCGGTAGGTTACGCTTTTCCCGGTAGATGAAAATGCCGGCCTTGCGGCGTTCCGCAACGGCGCGCGACAGGGTCGCGCGACAAGGTCCATTGGCCTGACGGCCGAGCAAGTCCGCGGCCCGCGCCTCGTCCGGCAGATGCGCTTGTCCCCCGGCTGTCGCAAGCAGGGCACGCAAAGCATAGGTCGCTGCCTGTACGTCGGGCACCTCTGCCAGTGCCGGATCGACCCGGTACAGCCCCGCCGCGGGCATCGAAGCGTGGCGGCCGATCAGCTGGGCCGCGCGTTGTCCCAAAACCTGACGTTCGTCACCGGCTACGCGCGCGTCCGCTCCCAGTTTCCGGATCGCTGCATCATCCAGTACGGCGCGTGTGCGCACGCGCTCATAACGCCTGTCATCATTGCTGGGATCGTCGATCCAGCCGCGATCGGCATCCACCAGAACCTGCCGCAGCGCCGAGCGTCGGATACCGAGAAGCGGCCGCGCGAACCATGTCGTCCCGTCGTAAAGAGTGGCTTCGGCCATGCCCGACGCGCCGCGACCCGTTCCGCGCTTGCCCCGCATTGCGACGGTCTCAGCCTGATCGTCCAGTGTGTGCCCGACAAGCACAAGATCAGTGCCAACCTCTAGGGCGGCCTCGGAAATCAGGTGATGACGCGCTTCGCGTGCGGCTTCCATCAGACCGGATTTCGGCTTCTCGCCTGTCCAGCGTTTGACGACATGGCGCGCACCCAGCCGGCCGGCAATTTCGCCGACACGCTGCGCTTCGGCCGCTGCTTCCGGTCGAAGGCCGTGGTCGACCGTCACCGCAACCATCTCGAGCGCTGGATGCCGGCGACGTGCAAAATCGGAAAAGAGATGAAGAAGGGCCGTGGAATCGCTGCCGCCGGAAATGGCGATCAGCACACACTTGCGACCGGATAGATCCAGCCGCTCGAAACAATGATCGAAGGATTGGCTTCTTAGATGCGCGCGCCCGGCGCGCGGCTTGCGGTCAATGACCGAAATATCCCCGTTCAAGCTTCCCCCTCAGCAGGATGCGCGGGCCTGCTCCACCTTGGCGCGCTCCAGCACCGCCGTCGAAGCCTGCGGATAGCGGTTTGCCACCTCGGCCAGCGTGGCGCATGCGACGTCGTTCTGATCCATTGCCGCCAGCGCGATGCCAAGCTTCAGCATGGTCTCCGGCGCTTTGCGTGCATCGGGATAGTCGCGGTTTGCTCCCAGGAACACTTGTGCCGCCTCGCGGTATTTTTCCTGTCCGAGCAACGCCTCGCCCAGCCAGAAGCGCGCATCCGCGGTGCGTTCGTCGCCGGGGAAGCGCTCTATGTGTTGGCGGAAGCCAGCCTCGGCGGAGTCATAATCGCCCGACAGCACGAATTCATAAGCGCTGCGGTAGAGTTCGTCCGGGTCGCCCGTCGAAGGCAGGGCCGCGACCTGCGTATTGTCGGTGCCGGCATCGACACCGGGCAGCCCGTTGTCGGCCGTTTGCGAACTGACCACATTGCCGTCCTTGTCGAAGGTGACGCTGCCGAGATTGCGCGGCGGTTCGGCAGGTGCGGTCGCGGTCTGGGTCGAGCCATCGGTGTTTTCGATGATTTCCTCGACCTCGTCGCTCTCGGTCTTCTGCATGGCAGGGGCGACGCCGCCGCCCTCAAGCTGCTGGAAGCGGAACTCGTTGTCTTCCTGCATCTTGCGCAGTTGGTCCTGCATCTGCAGCACCTGGAAGTTCAGCTCCTCCACCAGCCCGTTGAGCTGGCGGAGCTGTTCTTCCATCTGGGTTATGCGCGGATCGCCAGCCTGCGCGACGCGCGTGAAACCTTCCATCGGCGTTCGCGGGCCCGGCTGCCTGATTTTCGGCACCGGTTGGCGCTGGCTAAGCAATTCGTTGCCGAACTCAACCAGCCTGTCGACCTGCTGGTCCTTGGTGGCAGCCGACGCGCTGCCGCCAATGACAATCAGCGCGGCGAGAGCGCCGCCCATTAACATAGCTTTTTTCATAGCAATCCCGTTTCGAAAACCGGACCCAAGCCCAACGCGGCCCGTTGTTGATGCTGTCTATCAAGACCTGCGACTTCGGCCAAATTTTGATGTTCACGCAACAAAAAAGCGGCCCGAGGGCCGCTTTTGTTCGCACGTGCAGATTAACCTCCGTGCGCGTCAGCTTGCCTGGCCGCCAAGCGCGGTTACGGCGCGGCGGTTCTGCGACCAGCAGGAAATGTCGTCGCACACGGCAACCGGCCGTTCCTTTCCGTAGGTGATCGTCTTGATGCGGCTGGCCGTCACGCCGCGGCTGACCAGGAAGTCCCGGGTTGCCGCCGCGCGCCTGGCGCCCAGCGCCAGATTGTATTCACGCGTGCCGCGTTCGTCGGCATGCCCCTCGATCGTGATCGCATATTGCGGATACTGGTTCAGCCATTGCGCCTGCCGTGCCAGCGTCGCCTGCGCGTCAGCCCGGATGGCAGAGGAATCGGTGTCGAAGAATATCCGGTCGCCAACATTGACCGTGAAGTCCTGTGCCGAGCCGGGTGTGCCCGCTCCGCCCAGCCCCAGTTCGGCCGCTGTGTTGGGAACCTGATCCCTCGATGCGCAGCCGGTAATGGCGAGCAGGACCGCAAGGGCCATCATGGCCGGCAATCGGGTTGATGCAATGCTACGGCTCATGGCCGCCTCTCCTTCGCATTTGAATGTCTGGCTTGAGCAATCAGTAACCAAGCTTCGGTTAATGGCGGCTCAAGGGAATGGGTTAACGAATGATTTTTTCGTCCGAATCCATGCTTGCACCGAACCGGTCAAATGAGAGCATAATGGGGCACAAACGCGGCCAAACCTTGCTCGCGCAAGCCTCGGGCAATGCAGGCCGGATCACTCAAGCAGCGGCGACCAGGCCGGGTCGGACGCGAAGCTCGGCGTCTGGATCGACTGCTTGTTGCGGCCGGTAAGGTCGATCGTCTGCAGGCGCGGTCCGCCAGCGCCGGCGTTTTCCGAGAAGAACATCAGCACCCGACCATTCGGCGCCCATGTCGGGCCTTCCTGAAGAAAGCCGTTTGAGAGAATGCGCTCGCCCGAACCATCCGGCCGCATCACACCAATCTGGAAGTCGCCGCCGGTCTGCTTGGTAAAGGCGATCAGATCGCCACGCGGCGACCAGACGGGCGTCGAATAACTGCCGTCGCCGAACGAGATGCGCTTCGGATTGCCGCCATCGGCGCCCATCACATAGATCTGCGCACGTCCGCCGCGGTCGGATGTGAACACAATGCGCGTCCCGTCGGGCGAATAGGAAGGCGAGGTGTCGATCGAGTTCGAGTTTGTCAGTCGCGTGGTGTTGCGGCTTCTCAGATCCAGCGTGAAAATGTTGGAGTTACCGTCATCGCGCAGAAGGCTCATGATCACCTTCTGGCCGTCCGGCGAGAAGCGCGGCGCAAATGTCATGTTGGGCGAATTCGCCACCAGCTCGCGCTGGCCGGTTTCCAGTTGCAGCAGATAGACCTGCGGCTGCCCGTTTTCGTAGGACATGTAGGTGATTTCCTGCCGGCTTGGCGAAAAGCGTGGCGTCAGCACAATCGAACGCCCATCGGTCAGATAGCGGTGATTGGCGCCATCCTGATCCATGATCGCGAGCCGCTTCACCCGTTCGTTCTTCGGCCCCGATTCGTCGACATAAACGATTCGGGTATCGAAATAGCCCTTCTCGCCGGTCAGTCGCTCATAGATGGAATCGGCTATGATATGCGCCACCCGGCGCCACTTAGCCTTGTCGGTGAAGAACTGTTCGCCGACGAGCTGTTGGCCCGCAAATGTATCCCAAAGCCGGTAGATGACCTTGAGCCGGCCGTCGGCCTCCTGGGTCACCCGACCGATCACCAGCGCCTGCGCGTTGATGACGGTCCAGTCGGCGAAGCGCGGGGCGGCGTCCGGATTGGAGGTCTTCTCGATAAACGCTGCTTTGTCGATCGGCGCGAAAAGGCCCGACCGCCTGAGGTCTGCGGTGATCACCCCGGCAATGTCGGTGCCCGTATTGTCCGCCGACAGGAAATCCGCCACCGCGATCGGCAGCGGTTCGACAACACCCTGATTGACGTCGATCTCGAGCAGTGCGCGAGCCGGCACCGTGCCGAATGCGCCTGCCGCCATAAGGGCCGCGCAGAATATGGCCAGCGTCTTCATCAAACGTCTCATTCACCAATACCTTTCGATTGCGCGTATCAGAACATTTCGCTCGGGTCGAAATGGACGATCACGTCCGACCACGCTTCGTATTTTTCGGCGGGCAGGCTGTAGGGCGCACATTGCAGGATGGCGCGCCGGGCCGATTCCGCAGCCGCACGCTCCACGCTGCCCCCATTGCCGCCCGAAACGATCTGCGGGTTGTTTTCCAGCGCGCCGGACTTGTCGAGCCGGAACTGAACGGACACTTTCAGGTTCTCCGCTTCAAGCGCCCCAGCAGGCACGTTCCAGCAGCGCTGGATCTGACCGCGCAACGCGTCCATCTCGCTCTGTGTCAGCTTCTGGCCCGTCGTCGTGCGCTCGCCGCCGAGTGAAGCCGTCTCGGTCGAGCGTTTGGCGCCGCCGCCCTTGGCCTTCTCCTGATTGAGCAGCGCCGCGATCTGGTCGGCGTCAAAGGTGCGATCCTCGGTTGGCGTACGCGCCGCAGCCTGTTCTGCCGGCTTTTCGGCATCGCGCCGTTCCGGCGCCTTGGCGGTCTGCGCTTGCGGCTGCTGCGGTCTCGCCAGCGGAGAAGGCGCTTTTTCCGGCAGCGTCACCGCCTCGGCATCCGGATTTTCGGCTACTGCCGCCTCCTCGACCGGCTCGGGTGTCACCTCCTGCCGCGGTTGCGGTTCGGGCGTCACTTCGGTTGCCGGTGTCGGGGTCGGTTCAGCCTTGGGTTGTTCGACGGGCTGATCGGCGGGTTTGGCCGGTTTTGGCAGCGGCTTCGGCTCCGGCAGCGCCGCGGTTTCCACCTGCCGTTCGCTGTTCTCGGCCTCAGGCGTGCTTTCCAGATCCCGATTATTATTGCCGACATTCTCCGCCATCGGCACGGGCTCAGGCCGCGTGGTCGGTGTCGGGGCCGCCTGTTCGGCAGCCGGCGCCTTGCGTTCGCCCTGCTGGATCTGGGTGATCGATTCCACCGGCACGATATCGACCGGGAACGCCTCGACGTCGGCCACCTCCAGCGCCTGCGGCGCCGACAGCGCGACCAGACCGAAGCCCAGCAGCGCCGCATGCATGACCGTCGAGACTGTCAGGCCGGTTTTCATGCGGCGGGTCCTACCGGTCCTCTTCCTGCAGCGAGACGAGGCCGAGATTGCGGTATCCGGCCGAGGAAATCCGCGCCATCACGCGCATCACCGTGCCATAATCAGCGGCGCGGTCGCCGCGCACATAGATACGTTCGTCATAACCCGTCTGTGCGATCGCCTGCAGTTTCGGCACCACCTCGTCGATCGGAATTTCGGTTTCCTGCAGGAAGATCTGCCCTTCCTGATTGACCGAGACGGTAATCGGCTGTGTTTCGGAATTGAGCGCCTTCGCCTGCGTTTCGGGCAGGTCGATCGGCACCCCGACGGTGAGCAGGGGTGCCGCCACCATGAAGATGATCAGGAGCACCAGCATGACGTCGACAAACGGCGTCACGTTGATCTCCGACATCAGCTTGATGCGGCGTCCCCGGCGCCGGTGCGCGCGGCCGCCCGACTGACTGACCGACATTGCCATGGGTTATGCTCCTCAGGCTGCCTTGTGCAGCACCTTCTCATCGATTTGCCGCGACAGTATGGCGGAAAACTCGTCCGCGAAGCCTTCCATGCGGTTGCCGATCTTGGCGGCATCCGACGACAGCTTGTTGTAGGCAATGACGGCGGGGATTGCCGCCAGCAGCCCCATCGCTGTTGCCAGCAATGCCTCGGCGATACCGGGCGCCACGACTGCGAGATTGGTCGACTTGGAACCGGCAATCGCCTGGAACGAGGTCATGATGCCCACCACCGTTCCAAACAGCCCGATGAAAGGTGCCGAAGATCCGATGGAGGCAAGAAAACCCAGGCGGCCTTCCAGTTTTTCCATCTCGCGCGTCAGCGCCAGATCCATCGCCTTATCAATGCGCGTCTGCAGTGCGATCGGCGAGCGGGCGCCCTTCTCGAAGCTCTTTTTCCACTCGCGCATTGCGGAAACGAAGATCGACCCCATGCCGCTCGTCTTGCGTTCCGAAAGTGTGCGGTAGAGTTCTTCGAGCGACTGCCCCGACCAGAAGGTTTCCTCAAACCGGTCGAGCGCCCGGCGCGCGCGTGCGTAGGCCATCACCTTGTCGACGATAATCGCCCAGGTCCAGATCGAGGCGACCAGCAGTCCGATCATGACCAGCTTGACCACCCATCCGGCCTGCCAGAACAGCGCCCAAAGGGAAAGTTCGCCGCCGGGGGCGGCCAGTGTCAGTGTATCCATGTGAATTCGGTCCCTGGAATACCGGCCGCGCCCGGCGTCCGGTTCGTGCGCATCATCCTGTTCATCCCCGCTCCGGCTGGAGTCCGGTTCCGATCACCCTCGACACGCCTCAACCGGCGTTCTTGAGGCTAATCTTGGTGAAAGGAAGGCGTGCCGCGAAGCGCGGTTTCACCGTGATCTTCATGGCTTGTTATGGTTAAGGATCGGTTAGGTGAGGAGCGATCGGCTTCATGCCGACCGATCGACAACGATTTGTCGATCGGAGCGACGAACGCCCGGAGCCATGGCGGAGGGCCGGCAAATTAGTCTCAATCGCGCCGCGACCGCGGCATGAACGCTTCTATCCATTCCTTCGGGAAACGCCGCGGCCTGCCATTGCCGCCAATGATGGCAGCCTCGACCTTGGCGGTCACAAGAACCTCGTCGCCCCGCTTGATCTTCTGGGCCATGAAGATGCGCGCACCCGAAACGTCGTCGGTCACGGTCTCGACTGCGAGGATATCGTCGATCCGCGCCGGCTGGCGGAAGTCGATCTCCATGCGCTTCACCACCCAGGCCAGCACCTCGCCATGCTTGCCTTCGGCGAGTTCATTGTGGTGCACGCCGGCTAGCCTGAGGAAATCGGAGCGGCCGCGCTCGAAGAACTCGAGATAGCGCGCGTGGTAGACCACACCGGTAAAGTCGGTATCGGCAAAATAGACCCGCGCCACCAGCCGGTGGCCGCTATCGGTCAGTTCCCCGGCCACCGGTTCGACCGGGTTGAGTTCCGTGTTCTGGCTGTCCATGCCGCCTGCGTGCCACGACCGGCAGCGTGGCGCAAGTTTCAAGGATTAGTGTAGCACCAGAAGCTGCGACATTGCGCGCCGCGCCGCGTGGCGGCGCAGTGACCTCATTTCTGCTAACGGTTTCCGCCGTGAGACAGCCCAAGATCATCACCACTCTGAAGACCTATTCCTGGCCGCTTTTCGCAGGCGACCTCATGGCGGGCATCACGGTGGCGATGGTGGCCCTGCCGCTCTCGATCGCAATCGCCATTGCCTCAGGCGCCGACCCGGCAAAGGGTTTGGTCACCGCAATCGTCGGCGGCCTGCTGATATCGTTGCTCGGCGGCAGCCGTGTGCAGATCGGCGGGCCGACTGGCGCCTTCATCGTCGTCGTCTTTTCCGTCATCGCCGAGCATGGCTATGACGGACTGGTGATCGCCACCTTCATGGCCGGCATCATCCTGCTCGTCGCCGGCTGGTTTCGCATCGGCAATTTGATCGCCTTCATCCCCGAGGCTGTCGTCAACGGCTTCACCATCGGCATCGCAATCGTCATCGCGACCAGCCAGTTGAAGGACCTGTTCGGCCTGTCCGTCACCGAGGTCCCGGCCGATTTCCTCGAGAAGCTGCCTGTGCTGTGGGAGGCGCGTGACACCTTCAATCCCTGGGCGCTGATGGTGGCCGCAATCACGCTGGTCATCATCGTCGGCCTGCGCCGGGTGCTGCCGCGCTTTCCGGGGCTGATCGTCGCCGTTGCAATCGGCTCGGCCATTGTTGCCTTCGCCCTGCTCCCGGTCGACACCATCGCCTCCCGGTTCGGTGAGCTGCCTTCCACCTTGCCGATGCCGTCCATACCGGACCTGTCTCCCGAGCGGCTGGTCGCGCTCATCCCGTCCGCATTGGTCATCGCATTCCTGGCCGGTGTGGAGTCGCTGCTTTCGGCCATGGTCGCCGACCGCATGATCGAGGGCAGCCATCGCCCGAACGCCGAGGTCATCGCGCAAGGCTTCGCCAATGTCGGCTCGGCCCTGTTCGGCGGCTTGCCGGCCACGGGCGCGATCGCACGTACGGCAACCAATGTCCGCGCCGGTGGCCGCACGCCGGTGGCCGGCATCGTGCACGCGCTGGTCATCCTGGCTGTGATGAGCCTTGCCGCGCCGCTGGCGGGATATCTGGCCATGCCGGCGCTCGCCGCCGTCCTCATCCTGACCGCATGGAACATGAGCGAGCCGCACAAATGGGGCGACTACATGCGTGCGCGGATGTCTGACAGAATCCTGCTTCTGACCACGCTCGTGCTCACGGTCGCGATAGACCTGACGGTCGCTATCGCGGTTGGCGTGTCGATAGGCCTCGCACTCAGACTGCGCAGGCGCAAACCGCAGTCTGACTGGACGCCGCCGGAGCGCTGACGCTCACTCGTCCTCGAACAGGCCGATCTGCCGCGCTGCCAGATCCTTCGGCGCGTCCAGTCCCAGATGCCGCCACGCATTGGCAGCCAGAATGCGCCCGCGCGGCGTGCGCTGCAGAAAACCCTGCTGGATCAGATAGGGCTCGATAATGTCTTCGATGGCGTCGCGCGGTTCCGACAGGCTGGCTGCGATGGTCTCGATACCAACCGGCCCGCCGCCGAAGTTTCGCGCAATGATGTTCAGATAGCGCCGGTCGAGATTGTCCAGCCCTAGCGCATCTACCTCGAGCCTGGACAAGGCCTCGTCCGCGACCTCGCGGTTCACCACCGGCGCGCCGGCTACATTGGCGAAGTCGCGCACACGGCGCAAAAGCCGCCCGGCGATACGCGGCGTGCCGCGCGCCCGCATGGCGATCTCTTTCGCCCCGTCATCGCTCATCTCGAGCGCGAGAATCCGCGCCCCCCGCCGCACGATCGTTTCCAGTTCCTCGGCGGAATAGAAATCGAGCCTCACCGGAATGCCGAACCGGTCGCGCAGCGGATTTGTGATCAACCCCAGCCGGGTTGTCGCAGCAACCAGCGTGAAGCGCGCCAGATCGATCTTCACCGACCGCGCCGCCGGACCCTCGCCGATGATCAGGTCGAGCTGGAAATCCTCCATCGCCGGATAAAGGATTTCCTCCACTGCCGGCGAAAGCCGGTGGATCTCGTCGATGAACAGCACATCGCGGTCTTCAAGATTGGTCAACAACGCCGCCAGATCGCCCGCCTTGGCGATCACCGGACCGGAGGTGGAGCGGAAATTGACGCCCAGCTCGCGCGCCATGATCTGCGCCAGCGTCGTCTTGCCGAGCCCCGGCGGCCCGACGAACAACACATGATCCAGCGCCTCGCCGCGGCCGCGAGCCGCTTCCACGAACACTTTCAGGTTTGCGCGCGCGGCCTGCTGCCCGACAAACTCGTCCAGCGTTTGCGGCCTGAGCGAAACATCGGCGTCTTCGCCGCGCTCGTCGGCTGCGACCAATCGGGGTGTGGTATTCATGCCACGTCTTCCCATGTGCAGAAACGTGCTGCAACAACTCTCACCGTGCCAGTTCCTTCAGACCCAGCCTGATCAGCTTGGCGGAATCCGCGCCTTCACCGGCCGATTTCATCGCCGCGGCAATCGCGTTCGCAGCTATGTCGCGCGAATAGCCCAGATTGGCGAGCGCCGATACGGCATCCGCCACCGGCGCTGGCGCAGCACCCTCGCCGAGGTCCTGCTTCAGTCCGATCGTGTCCGATGCCTCGCCGGCGAAGGCCGGCGCCTTGCTCTTGAGTTCCGTCACGATGCGCTCCGCCACCTTGCGGCCCACGCCCGGAGATCGGGCGACCATTGCGAAGTCGCGCAGCGCAATCGCATTGGCGAGTTCGGCCGGCGACAGCGTTGACAGCACGGCCAGCGCCACCTTGGCGCCCACGCCCTGCACATTATTCTGCAAGAGCCGGAACCATTCGCGTTCCAGCGCCGAGCTGAACCCATAGAGCCTGATCGCGTCCTCGCGCACATAGGTCTCGATGAACAGCGTGGTCGCCTCACCCGGAGAGGGAAGCGCCGCCAGCGTCCGCACCGGGCAATAGGCGACATAACCCACGCCCTGCACGTCGAGGATGCAGTGATCCTCGGCAATCTCGTCAACGATACCCTTCAGCTTGCCGATCATGGGCTACCCCGCCGCCGCCAGTGCCGCCAGCCGCCCAACCGCGCTTTGCCGGTGATGCGTGTGGCAGATCGCAATCGCCAGCGCATCCGCGGCATGTTCGCTGTCGATCTCGGCCTTTGGCAGAAGCACCCGCACCATCATGTGGATTTGCTTCTTGTCGCCGTGGCCGACGCCAATCACCGCCTTCTTGACCGCGTTGGGCGCATATTCCGCCACCGCCAGCCCGGCCCTTGCCGGCACCAGCATGGCGATGCCCCGCGCCTGTCCGAGTTTCAGCGTTGCTGCCGCGTCCTTGTTGACGAAGGTGGTCTCCACCGCCGCCTCTTCTGGCCGATGGTCAGCAAGAACCGCTTCCAGCCCGTCATGGATCTGGCAAAGCCGTGCCGCCAGTTCCGCCTTGTCGTCCGAACGCACCGTGCCGGCCGCGACAAAGCGCAGCGCGCTGCCTGCCGTCTCAACAATGCCCCAGCCTGTGCGGCGGAGGCCGGGGTCGATACCGAGAATGCGAATCGCTGGAGACATGAAAAAGGACGCTATCCGATTGGGCGTCAAATGCCATGATTTTGTGAACAAACCGGAAACAAGCCTGTGCGTTCCGGTCGCGCTGGCCCAATCGAAGCGCCTTCCCAACCGCGCCTGCCGCCGTTATCAGCCTGTTTTGCCGAGACCGCGCCCGTGCCCGAACTCTTTTCCGATCCCCGGCTTTACACCCTGCTCGTCGTCATTGCGGTGGCCGGCGTGGCGCGCGGCATGTCGGGCTTCGGCACCGGCATGATCGTCGCACCGCTGGCGGCAGCGCTGTATTCGCCGCGCTGGGCGCTGATTATCGTCGTTCTCATCGACCTGTTGCCGATGATCCCGCTCACAATCCCCATGTTCAAGATCGCGCGCTGGCGCGAGGTGCTGCCCATCGCCTTCGGCCTGTTCCTGTTTTTCCCGCTCGGGCTCTACATTTTGCGAACCGGAAATCCGATTGTGCTGCGCTGGTTCATATCGGCGGCGATCCTCGCCTGCGTGGTCATGCTGTGGTCCGGCTGGCGCTATCGGGGCCAGCGCACCAATCTTTTGTCGGGCGCAACAGGCGGCGTGGCCGGCGTCCTTTCGGGCATCGCGTCGATCCCCGGCCCGCCGGTCCTGGTCTACTGGCTAGCGTCGGAATATCCGGCAGCGGTCATCCGCGCCAACCTGCTTGTCCTGTTCTTTCTGGCGGAGTTCGTGTCTGTCGGGAACCTGGCCCTCGCCGGCATGTTCGAGCGCGGCCCCGTGCTCGTTGCGCTGGTCGCGACGCCGGTCTATTTCGTCGCCCTGCTCATTGGCTGGCGGCTGTTCGGACTGGCCAGCGAACGCACCTACAGGCTTCTCACCTATTGGCTGATCGTATTCGCGGCCGTCCTCGCGCTGCCCGTATGGGACGGCGCGTTTGCGGCACTGGCGAATTGGCTGAATTGATGGAAGTCAGCGGCTGCCGAAAACCGTGTTGAGCAGCGACAGCTGTTCCGAAACCGGGTTGCTGGCCATCTGCACACGCTCGACCGTCTCGCGGTCGTCGCCATAGATCTCGTCGTCCATGCGCCGAACCAGCGACTGCAGGCTGAGAGACCGCGCAACGATATCGCAAAACATTTCGGGAAGCTCGTCCCAACCGGCGACGTCATCCTGCGCGGAGGCAGTGTCGAGGCGCACCTTGGTCTTTTCCGAAGCCACCTGGTCGCGGGTCATTTCGCCCGAATTGGCCGCCCGCTGAAGCAAGAGCCATGACGCAATCTGCATCAGCCGCGTGGTGAGCCGCATGGACTCTGCCGCATAAAGCGTAGCAGCTGTCCGCGAAAGCCGCTTGGCTTCGGTGCGGCCTTCGCCATCGAGATATTCGGCAGCCTGTTCGACGAGCCGCATGCCTTCGTCGTAGAGCGGACGAAAGGAACTGGAGAACACCCGCCGCTCAGCAAGGCTGATCAGCTTGGTTTCTTCCTCGATACTCGAACTACCGGTCGCCGCCATTTCCCCAGCCTGTGCTTCGCGGCGCGCATGTCGCAACAAACGCGCGATTACGTCAATGCCCACTGGGTTGTCCCCGCCAGCAGGCCCTACAGGATGCCGCCATGCCCTTTTTGGCGCAAGCGCATGTTTAATGAAGGGTTAACGCCAGTCCGTCAGGCAAAAAAAGAGCCGCAAACGCGGCTCTCAGGAGTTTAAACAGGGAGGCGTCAAACGAAGGGGGAACCCGCTCCGTCAGAATCCAGATCACTGGATACACACAGTAAACGCCCGTAAAGCTTAACCGGCGGTTAACAGGTTGGAAAAAATTCACCTCGAATGCGGGAAATTCGTTCCCGTTAACCCCACTCACAAGCAAGGACGCGCGCCTTAACCGGCCAGCACAAACCGCTCCAGCTTGCCGAGCGTCTGCAATCCAAGCTCGATCGCGCCGAAGCCCTTAGCCTCCTGGAACTCGGCCGCCGAGGTGAAGATCATGCACAGTCTCACCTTGGTTTCGCCGCCCTGTTCTTCGAACGAAACAAAAGCATCGGCGTGTTTCGGGCCGTTCTCGCCCCACAGAAGCGTGTAGCTCACCTGCTCCTGCGGACGCACCTCGCCATAGCGATGGTGGTTCGGGAAAACCGTTCCGTCCGGGCCGACCATGTCGAAGACCCACTCGCCGCCCGATCTCAGATCGATGCGCTCGGTCCGGCAGGAAAAGCCGTCCGGGCCCCACCATTGCGGCAGCGTCTCCGGGTTCATCCACGCACCCCAAACAAGGCTGCGCGACGCCTTGATCACGCGCTCCAGGATCATCGTCCGCTCGGCAGCGGCGGCGAGATTGTCCAGCCCTGCGCCGAAACCTTCGCGATAGCCTGCCTCCATGTCGTCGGCCAGCGACGACAATTGCACCGTCACCACCAGCCGGCTGCGCTCATCCGTTCCTGAAAAGACCGCCGTCACGAGTGCTGCCGACTGCGTCACGCCTTCGCACGAGATCACCTCATAGTTCACGCTGCGCTGCGCCGTCTGCAAATCCAGCCAGCCTACCTCGCAGCGAATATCGGGCTGCCCGTCCACCTTGCAGAGCGAGATTTCGCGCCCGCCGACACGGGTGTCGGCCTCCAGAAAGTCGACGGTGACGCCGGGCGCCGGCGACGCCCAGACCGCCCGCGCCGAAGGCACCGTCCATATGTCCCACACGACCGACAGCGGTGCTGCAATATCCCGCTCGAAGGTCAGCGTCGCGAAACGGCTTTTCCCGCCCTCGGCATTCTGGTCGGTCACAGCATCGGTTTCGAGGTTCGGTTTCATTTCGCGCGGTCCTCCATCACTTTCATTACAAACGCGTCCAGCCGGTCGAACCGGGACTCCCAGATCGACCGCTGCTCATCGAGCCATGTCCGCGCAGGCGAAAAAGCCCCGGGAACGATGGCGCAGGTTCGCACGCGCCCGTCCTTGGACGTGGCGATCAGCCCCGCTTCCTCAAGCACCGAAAGATGCCGCATCACCGTCGGCAGCCGCAGTCCAGTGGGATCGGCCAGTTCGGTGACCCTCGCCGAGCCCTCCGCCAGATGCGTCAGGATCGAACGACGCGTCGGGTCGGCGAGTGCGTGGAAGAGCAGCGAGAGATCGCGATCATGCTTAGCCATATTGCTAACTAACGTCAGATGACGGCCAAGCGCAAGAGAAAACTTAGCAATGATGCTAAGTTTTCTCGCAGGCTGCACGAACTGTCGGCCGACAATCCTGCCGGCCATGTGCAATCAGTCGATTGAGGTGCTGGCTAGTTCCGCGCCATTTCTCTCAGGCGGAACTTCTGGATCTTGCCCGTGCTGGTCTTCGGGATTTCGGCAAACACCACCGCCTTCGGACATTTGAACCTGGCTAGAAGCGAGCGGCAGTGTTCGACAATCTCGGCCTCGGTGGCCGCCTTGCCGGGCTTCAATTCGACATAAGCGACCGGCACCTCGCCCCATTTGTCATCCTGCCTGGCCACCACGCCGCAGGCGGCGACTGCCGGGTGCTTGTAAAGCGCGTCCTCCACCTCGATCGACGAGATGTTCTCGCCGCCCGAGATGATGATGTCCTTGGAGCGGTCCTTGAGCTGGATGTAGCCGTCCGGGTGCATCACGCCCAAATCGCCGGAGTGGAACCAGCCGCCGGCGAAGGCCTCCTCGCTCGCCGCCTTGTTCTTCAGATACCCCTTCATCACGATATTGCCGCGAAACATGACCTCGCCGATCGTTTCGCCATCCGCCGGCGTCGGCTGCATCGTTTCGGGGTCGAGCACGGTAAGGCCTTCGAGCGCCGCATAGCGCACGCCCTGGCGCGCTTTCTTTGCCGTGCGCGGTCCGGGCTCCAGCCCGTCCCATTCCGAATGCCATTCGTTGACGACTGCCGGCCCGTAGGTTTCCGTCAGCCCGTAGAGATGGGTAACGGCGAAGCCGGCATCCGCCATGCCCGACAGCACGGCTTCGGGCGGCGGCGCAGCGGCGGTGTTGAAGGTCACGGTCTGAGGAAATTCGCGCTTGTCCTCGTCCGCTGCGTTGAGCAGCGCCGACATCACGATCGGCGCGCCGCATAGATGGCTCACCCCGTGGTCGGCCAGCGCATCGTACATCGCCTTCGCCCGCACCCAGCGCAGGCACACATGCGTGCCGGCCTGCACGGCCAGCGTCCACGGAAAGCACCAGCCATTGCAGTGGAACATCGGCAGCGTCCACAGATAGACCGGATGCCTGCCCATGCCGGCGTGGATCGTGTTGGTGTAGGCCATCAGCGCTGCGCCGCGGTGATGGTAGACCACGCCCTTCGGATTACCCGTCGTGCCTGACGTGTAATTGAGCGAAATCGCATCCCACTCATCGTCCGGCATCGACCAGTCGAAATCCGCGTCGCCTTCGCTCACCAGCGCCTCGTAGTCGAGCGAGCCGATGCGCTCGCCCTTCGGATAGGGCGCATCGTCAGGATATTCCGGATCGTCATAGTCGATCACCAGCGGCTTCACGGTGGCGATCTTCAGCGCTTCCGCGACAACGCCTGAAAACTCGCGGTCGATGATCAGCAGCTTCGTTTCTGCATGGTCGAGCTGAAAAGCAATGATCGCCGCATCGAGCCGCGTGTTGAGCGAATGCAGCACGGCCTTCACCATCGGCACGCCGAAATGCGCCTCAAGCATCGGCGGCGTGTTGGACAGCATCACCGAAACCGTATCGCCCTTGCCGATCCCGCGCTTGGCCAGCGCCGAGGCAAGCCTCAGCGAACGGTCCCAGAAGGTGCGATAGGTGGTGCGCTCCGCGCCGTGGATGATGGCCACATGATCGGGAAACGTCTTGGCCGCGCGCTCGAGATAGGTCAGCGGCGTCAGTGGCTGATGGTTCGCCTCGCGGCGGTCGAGATCCCGTTCATATGCGTTGGCCATTGTTCCTCCCTGATGGCCGGCGCTCTCGCGGCGCCTAGCCGAATATGTCGATCATGCCATCATAGATCAGCTTCGTCGCGACGAGGAACACCATCGAATACATGAAATTGTAGAAGAACTCGGGCTTCATGCGCCGCACAATCATCGCCCCCACCAGCGTCGAAAGCGCTGCAACCGGCATCAGAATGGCCGAAGCAGAGAGGTTTGTCGTATCGAACTGTCCGAGCGCGAAATAGGGCACCAGCTTGACGGCATTGACGATGGCGAAAAACACGACCGCCGTACCGGCATAAAGCGCGGGCGGATGGCGCAGCGGCATCGCATAGACCTGATAGGGCGGCCCGCCGGCATGGGCCACGAAACTGGTGAACCCCGAAACCGCGCCCCACAACGTCCCGCGCCATGCGCTTTGCGGTCTGGGTCCGGCGTCGCTGCCGCCAAAACGTTGTGTCAGCCAGCGCAGGAAGAAGATCATCGCCACCGTGCCGACAATCAGACGAACCATCGCAACCGTCACAAACGCCGCCATCGCCCAGCCGAGCGCGATGCCCAGAAGACCGCCCGGCAACAAATGGATGAGCGTCGTGCGGTCATAGGTGCCGCGCCATGTCCATAGCGAAACGATGTCCATGACGATCAGGATCGGCAGCAATATCGCCGCCGCCTGTACCGGCGACATCACCAGCGCCATCACCGGCACGCCGATCAGCGCCATCGCGCCGCCGAAGCCGCCCTTGCCCAGCCCGACAATGATGACGGACGGCACGGCGGCTGCGTAGAACCAGGGTTGGCTGAGAAGTTCGGGCATCGGGAAGAACTGTTGGTCGATCCCGACTAGCTGCTTTGCCGGCCGAATGCGAGTGCTCTCTGCAAGAAATGGGTACGCTGCCGGTTTCACCCTGTTACCGGCGGCGCGACTGGTTTATTGCCCAATTCCAACCATGATCGCCACGCAATGAAGCCGCATAGAGCGGGAAGAAGATGCCGGACACCGTCGAACCAAATCGCTGCCGTCTTGTTCTGATCTGGCCGGAAGGCGTTGATCGCAGCGATGCCGCAGCGCGTCTGGCAGCCGCACTTTCAGGCGGCGACGTGGCCTCGCTCATCGTGCCGCAATACGCTCTGTCCGACGACGATTATCAGGATTTGTGCGAGACGCTCGTGCCGGCCGCACAGCAGGCGGGCGCCGCTGTTATGATCGCCGGCGACACGCGCATTGCCGCGCGAGTGAAGGCAGACGGCATTCATGTCGAGGGCAATGCGACCACGCTTGCCGATGTCGTCGACCGTTTCGGCGGCAGGATGATGATCGGCGCGGGCAGCGTGAAATCGCGCGACGATGCGCTCAATCTCGGTGAGCAGCAGCCGGACTATCTGTTCTTCGGCCGCTTCGGCTACGACAACAAGCCGGAACCGCACCCGCGCAATCTCGGTCTGGCCGAATGGTGGGCCGAAATGGTTTCCATCCCCTGCGTCGTGCTGGGCGGCAGCGAAACGGGTTCGGTCGCAGAGGTAGCGCGTACCGGCGCGGAGTTCGTCGCCCTGTCGCAGGCCGTGTTTGGCGAAGGGCGCGACGCGAAGGAAGAAGTCTCGCGCGCAAACGCCCTTCTAGACGCAGAAGCCCCGAGCTTCGAGAACGCCTGATGCATCTGCGCATTCTCCTGCTTGCTTCCCTCGTCGGCGGATTGTTGGCAACCGGCCCCGCTGTCGCCGCGACCGAAGACGAACCGGCGGTTGAAGGCGAGCGCATTCTGCCGGCGCCCACCACCGCGCCATCGACCAGCATCGACCCGCGCCGTTTCGGCAAGGTGACCGATCCGGCCTTCGGCGCTTATCAGCGTGGCCTCTACATCACCGCTTTCAATCTCGCCAAACCGCGCGCTGAAGAAGGCGACGCGGCCGCCCAGACGCTTATTGCGGAGATATACGCTCGCGGCCTCGGCATCCGCCGCGATCCCAGGCAGGCCGCGCTCTGGTACCAGCGCGCCGCCGAACAGGGAAATCCCGATGCCCAGTTTCAATATGCTCTGCTTCTGATCGACGGCGAGTATGTTGAAAAGGATGAGGATCAGGCCTTCGCGCTGATGGAGGATTCCGCCAATGCTGGCAACCGGCTGGCGCAGTTCAACTTCGCCCAGATGCTGCTTGACCGGCAGCCGGGCATTGCCGGCCTGCGCCGCGCAATCGGCTTTTACGAGGAAGCCGCCCGCTCCGGACTGGCAGACGCGCAATATGCAATGGCCCAGGTCTATGCCAATGGTGCGGGCGACAAGCAGCAGGATGAAGCGGCTGCCCGACGCTGGCTCATCCGCGCCGCGCGTCAGAACTACGACACCGCCCAGCTCGATCTGGGCACCTGGCTGGTCCAGGGCCGCGGCGGCGAGGTCGACGCCGAAGCCGGTTTCGCCTGGCTCAAGCGCGCAGCCGAGGGCGGTAACATCGCCGCCGCCAACCGCATCGCCAAGCTCTACCGGGCGGGCGTCGGCACGGAGGCTGATCCGGTCGTCGCTGCTGCGTGGTACATCATTGCCCGCCGCGCCGGACTGGTCGATCCCGAAATGGACATCTTCATGGAAGGCCTGACCGACGCACAGCGGCGCGACGCCATTGCTCAGGCGAACCGGCTTCGATAGCGCCCGATATCCGGCGCTCCCCTTGCTTCCAAACACGAATTATGGTCATGGAAGCGCCGAATTGGCCTCTTGGCCGAAAATCCCTCATCGAGAACACAAATGGCCAAGATCAACGGCAATGAAATCCGTCCCGGCAACGTCATCGAGCACAATGGCGGCCTGTGGGTTGCGGTAAAGACAAATGCGGTGAAACCCGGCAAGGGCGGCGCGTTCAATCAGGTCGAACTGAAGAACCTTATCGACGGGACCAAGCTCAACGAGCGCTTCCGTGCGTCCGAGACTGTCGAACGCGTCCGCCTTGAGCAGAAGGATTTCTCCTATCTCTACGAGCAGGGCGAAATGCTCGTCTTCATGGATACCGAAACCTACGAGCAGCTTGAGCTTCAGAAGGACTTCGTCGGCGACCGCGCCGCTTTCCTGCAGGACGGCATGACCGTCACCGTCGAACTCTACGAGGAAAAGCCGATCGGCATTTCCCTGCCCGATCAGGTCACGCTCGAAATCAGCGAGGCGGACCCGGTGGTCAAGGGCCAGACCGCAGCTTCCTCCTACAAGCCGGCGGTGCTGGAAAACGGCATCCGCGTCATGGTGCCGCCATTCATTTCGACCGGCGAGCGTATTGTCGTTGATACCAACGAACTGACCTACATCCGCCGCGCCGAATAAGCGGCCAGGCGACGGGACTGCAAAGAGATGGCGCGTTCAGCGATCCTCAACGTGATGGTACAGGCCGCCATGAAGGCGGGCCGGTCGCTCTCGCGCGATTTCGGCGAGGTCCAGAATCTGCAGGTCTCGCTCAAGGGCCCCGGCGACTATGTCAGCCAGGCCGACCGCAAGGCCGAGGAAATCATCTACAACGAGCTGTCGCGCGCCAGGCCGGGTTACTCTTTCCTGATGGAGGAAGGCGGCTCGGTGGAAGGTGACGATCCGCAGCACCGCTGGATCATTGACCCGCTCGACGGCACGACCAACTTTCTCCACGGCATTCCCGTGTTTTCGATTTCCATCGCGCTGGAACGGCAGGGCCAGCTTATTGCCGGCGTCATCTTCAACCCGGCAATGGACGAACTCTACACCGCCGAGCGCGGCGGCGGCGCGTTTCTCAACGACCGGCGCATGCGTGTCGCCGGACGCACCAAGCTGGTCGACAGTGTCGTCGGCACCGGCATTCCGCACCTGGGCCGCGGCAATCACGGCCGCGCGCTTGTTGATCTGCGCAACATGATGGCCGAGACGGCCGGCATCCGCCGCCTTGGCTCGGCAGCGCTCGATCTGGCTTATGTCGCCGCCGGCCGTATGGACGGCTTCTGGGAAGACGCGCTTTCGCCCTGGGATATTGCCGCCGGCATTCTCATGGTGCGCGAGGCGGGCGGTTTCGTCACCGACCGCAAGGGCGGCGACGCGATGTTCGACAACGGCACGATCGTCGCCGGCAACGAGGCTGTTCACAAGGCGCTTCTGGCTACATTGGGCAAGGCCGCAGCCGCCGCCTGACCGGCATGGTGAAACAAAGTTGATGCCGGCGCCCACGCAATCGCGGCACTTCTTTCAATTTCGTCACAATTCCGTTTAGAGTCCTGCTCACTCTCCTGGGCGGGAAAGAATTGGGGCTGGTCAATGGCATTGTTTAGATCGCTGGGCATGGATGCCTCGGAAACCGAGGAGACGGACTACGATCCGCGCAACCTTTCCAGCCCGCAGGTCTTCCTGCTGTCGATGCTGGTTTTCCTGGCGATCTCCGGCTTTGTCGCCGCCATCCTCTACCGGCAGATTGCCTCCGCCTTTTACACAAATCCCGGCCTGAACGGCCTGATCCTGGGTGTTCTGGGCGTCGGCGTGCTGCTGGCCTTCATGCAGGTCGGCCGCCTTTTCCGCGAGGTGCGGTGGGTCAATTCCTTCCGCGCCGGCTCCGAAAGCCGCGATCCCATCCTGCTGGCGCCAATGCGCGCGCTGCTCAGCCGCTCGTCCAGCATGGCGCTGTCGACCAGTTCGATGCGTTCCATCCTTGATTCGATCGCAACGCGCCTCGACGAAAGCCGCGATATTTCGCGCTACCTGATCGGCCTGCTCGTCTTTCTTGGCCTTTTGGGCACTTTCTGGGGCCTGCTCCAGACAATCGGCTCCATAGGCGACACCATCGCCTCGCTCGATCCCGGCTCCGGCGACACCAATGACGTGCTGGCCGCGCTGAAATCCGGGCTGGCTGCCCCGCTTGGCGGCATGGGTACGGCATTCTCGTCGTCGCTTTTCGGCCTCTCCGGCTCGCTGATCCTCGGGTTCCTCGACCTGCAGGCAGGCCGCGCTCAAAACCGCTTTTATACCGAGCTTGAAAACTGGCTCTCCAGCGTCACCGATCTCAACTCCGATATCCCGGTGGTGGATTCCTCCAAGGCTGGCACGTCGGAGGAAATGAAGGCGCTGGCCGATCGGCTGCGCTCCATGCAGGAACAGGGCAGCGCGTCGAACCCGCGCATCGCGGCCTCGATGGCGAGCCTCGCAGATGGCATCTCCGGCCTCGTGAAAAACATGCGCACGGAACAGCAGATGATGCGCGACTGGGTCGAATCGCAGTCAAAGGACCAGAAGGCGTTGCGCGAAACCATGGAGAAGATAGCGGACGCCTTGAACAAGCAGGAGAAGCGCTGAGATGGCGTTGGCGCGCGCCAGGCGCGGCAACCGCTCCGTCGACTACTGGCCGGGCTTCGTCGATGCGTTGTCGACGCTGCTGCTGGCCATCATGTTCCTGCTGTCGGTGTTTGTGCTGGCGCAGTTTTTGCTCAGCCAGGAAGTCACCGAGCGTGACGAGGTGCTGACACGCCTCAATGCCCAGATCAACGAACTGACCCAATTGCTGGCGCTGGAACGCTCCAACACGCAGGACGCCGAAGACCAGCTTGCCTCGCTCGCAGCATCGCTGTCGGACGTGGAGGCAGAGCGCAGCCGCCTGCAGCAGCTGCTTGCAGCCGGCGCGGGTGCGGGGGCCGAGGCGCAGTCGCGCATCGGCGCGCTCTCCGAGCAACTGGACGACGAAAAGCAGATCAGCCAGCGCGCGCTGAGCCAGGTGGAACTTCTCAACCAGCAGATCGCCGCGCTCAGAAGGCAGATTGGCGCATTGGAAGCCGCGTTGGAGGTTTCCGAGCAGCGCGACCGTGAATCCAATGCCAAGATCGCCGATCTCGGCCGACGGCTGAACGTTGCGCTCGCCCAGCGTGTGCAGGAGCTTAATCGCTACCGGTCCGACTTCTTCGGCCGTCTGCGCGAAATCCTCTCCGACCGCGAGAACATCCGCATCGTCGGCGACCGTTTCGTGTTCCAGTCGGAAGTTCTTTTCCCCTCGGGCTCCGAAGTCATCAACGACGCCGGCCGCGAAGAGATGGCAAAGCTCGCCGGAGCCATTCTGGAGCTTCAGCGCGAGATCCCGCCGGAAATCAATTGGGTGCTGCGTGTTGACGGCCACACCGACAATATTCCGCTGTCGGGTGCGGGCCGTTACCGCGACAACTGGGAACTGTCGACCGCCCGCGCCACCTCAGTCGTCAAATATCTGATCGAGGAAGGCGTGCCAGCCGAACGGTTGGTCGCCGCCGGCTTCGGCGAGTTTCAACCGCTGGATGAGGCCGACACCGACGAGGCGCGATCCAGAAACCGCCGCATCGAGTTGAAGCTCACCGAGAAGTAGGCGTCACATCCCCGCCCACGGTGCCGCCAGCGCCAGCGCCGCCGGCACCGATTGAACGTAAAGTATCCGGCGGCTGACGGTGGCCGCGCCGTAAAGCCCTGCCACCAGAACGCAGGCCAGGAAAAACACCTTCACTGCAAAGCCGGCATCACCCAGCCAAAGCCCCCAGGCAAGACCGGCGACGAGGAAGCCGTTATAAAGTCCCTGATTTGCGGCGAGCACCTTCGATGCGGCCGCGAATTCTTCCGTCGTGCCGAAGATCTTGCGGCCGCGCGGCGTGTCCCACAGCGCCATTTCCAGAATGACGATATAGACATGGATCAGTGCCACCACGCCGGTCAGGATGTTTCCGATCAACTTCAGTCCCTCCTCGCAAACCGGATGGCATAGAGCACCGCTTCCGCTCTGGCCGCAAGCCGGACTGGCTTAACGGTAACGTCTTGCGCCACGCGGCATCTTGGTATCCTTTGCGCGCGTCATTCTCCGAGGGTTCTCATGTCGTTTGAAAAACTCGATGCGCTTTGCCACCGGCTGAACGCGCTTGAACACGCCACTGCCATTCTGAGCGTCGACGAAGCGACCAGCATGCCCGTTGGCGGCGGCGAGGCGCGGGCCGAGGCGATGTCGGTGCTGGCCGGCATGTATCATCGTCAGGCCACGGCGCCCGAAATTGGCGACTGGCTGGATGCGGCCGGCGAGGAGGAACTGTCCGAGGAACAGGCAGCCGCGGTTGCCGAGTTCCGCCGCATGTGGATTGGCCTCACCTGCCTGCCGCCCGAATTCGTCGAGCGCCAGACCAGAACCCGCATGCGCTGCGAACAGCTTTGGCGCGACCTGCGGGCGAAGAACGATTGGGCCGGTTTCCAGCCCGCACTTGAGGCGGTGGTGGAGATGACGCGCGAGGAAGCGGCACTGCGCGCCGAGGCGTTCGGCCTCGCACCCTATGACGCGCTGATGGAGCAGTATGACCCCGGCAACCGCGCCGCCGACATAGACCCCGTCTTCGCCGAACTGAAATCCTTCCTTGTCGATTTCGTGCCCAAGGCGCTCGATGCGCAGGAGAGGCGCGCCGCCAAGCACCCGAAAAAGCCGCTCTCCGGCAATTATCCTGTCGAGCATCAGCGCGAACTTGGACTGGCGATGATGACCGCCGTCGGTTTCGACCTGACCCACGGCAGCCTGTCGGTATCGCATCACCCCTTCTGCGGCGGTGTGCCGACCGATGTGCGTATCACCACGCGCTACCGCACCGCCGAGTTCCTCTCCGCGCTGATGGGTACGTTGCACGAAACCGGCCATGCGCTCTACGAGCAGGGTCTGCCGCGCGAATGGGCGCACTGGCCACTGGGCAAGGCGCGCGGCATGGCCGTGCACGAAAGCCAGAGCCTGTTCGTCGAAAAGCAGATCGGCCGCAATCCGGCCTTCTGGCGATGGGCGTTGCCGGTGATCGAGCGCCATCTCGGCGAAACATGGGCGATCGAGGACATCCTGCCCCACGTCCATCATGTCGAACGCGGTCTGATCCGCGTCGATGCCGACGAGGTCACCTACCCGCTCCACGTCATCCTGCGCTACGAGATCGAGCAGGACCTGATCTCGGGCAGGCTGGAAGTCGCTCAATTGCCGGAAGCGTGGGACGCCAAGATGACCGAATTTCTCGGCCTCTCGACCATCGACGATCCGGCCAACGGACCGATGCAGGATGTTCACTGGCCCTCCGGCGCGATCGGCTATTTCCCGTCCTACACGCTGGGCGCGCTCATCGCCGCGCAACAATGGGCGGTGATCGCACGCGACATGCCCGATGTCGAAACGCAAATGGAAAAGGGCAGCTTCGACGCCCTCAACGACTGGCGTCGCGAACACATCTGGTCGCAAGGCTCGCGCTGGTCCACACCGGAGCTGATCCAGCGCGCCACCGGCGAGCCGCTCAACGCCGAACATTTCCGCTGGCACCTGGAAGCCAGGTACGGCTGAAGTCGGCCGACCGAGCCCACCCCCTTGCCCGCTCGCCTATTCCATCCGACATTGCCGCCAACGCGGAGGAGACAGACATGGCCGAACAGGCTGACGCGATCATTGTGGGAGCGGGACTGGCCGGACTGGTCGCGGCCTGCGAACTGGCCGACGCTGGCAAGCGCGTCATCATCGTCGAGCAGGAAGGCGCAAACTCGGTCGGCGGCCAGGCCTTCTGGTCGCTCGGTGGCCTTTTCTTCGTCGACAGCCCGGAGCAGCGCCGCCTGCGCATAAAGGACAGTCGCGAATTGGCCCTGCAGGACTGGCTGGGTTCGGCGCAGTTCGACGGCCCGCAGGACGAGTGGCCGCGCAAGGTCGCCGAGGCCTATGTCGACTTCGCCGCCGGCGAGATGCGACCCTGGCTGCATTCGCTCGGCATGCGCTGGTTCCCGGTCGTCGGCTGGGCCGAGCGCGGCGGCGCGCTGGCGCATGGCCACGGCAATTCGGTTCCGCGTTTCCACATAACCTGGGGCACCGGTCCGGGCGTCGTCGCTCCGTTCGAAAAGCGCGTCATGGAGCACGAGAAGGCAGGGCGTATCGCGCTCAAATTCCGTCATCGCGTCAACCGCATCATGAAATCGAAGGGTGCCGTCGCCGGCGTGGCCGGCGACCTGCTGGAACCCTCCACCGTCGAGCGGGGTCAGAAATCTGGCCGCAAACTCGTCGGCGATTTCGAGATCAAGGCAGGCGTGGTCATCGTCGCCTCGGGCGGCATCGGCGGCAATTTCGATCTTGTGCGCAAGAACTGGCCAACCGACCGCCTTGGCCCCGCGCCGAAGACAATGGTCGCCGGCGTGCCGCATCATGTCGACGGCCTGATGATCGACATCAGTAAAAAGGCCGGTGCGGCGCTCATCAACACCGACCGCATGTGGCACTACACCGAAGGTGTGAAGAACTGGGCCCCGATCTGGCCCGATCACGGCATCCGCATCCTGCCCGGCCCCTCATCCATGTGGTTCGATGCACTCGGCGAGCGCCTCGAAGCGCCCTGCCTGCCGGGTTTCGACACCATGTCGACGCTGAAGCGCATTCTGGCGACCGGCCACGAACATTCCTGGTTCGTGCTCACCCAGAAGATCATCAAGAAGGAATTCGCCCTGTCGGGCTCCGAACAGAACCCGGACTTTACCTCCGGCAAATGGGGCGAGGTCCTGAAGAGCCGTCGCGGCTCCGGCGCGCCACCGCCGGTCGAGGCCTTCAAGGAAAAAGGCGAGGATTTCGTTGTCGCCGGCAATCTCCGCGATCTTGTCGCCGGCATGAACAAGCTGACCAAAAAACCGCTGCTCGATCATGACCGGCTTGAGATGCAGATCGTCGCGCGCGACCGCGAGATCGACAACCCGTTCTCCAAGGATGCGCAGGTGACGGCCATTCGCGGCGCGCGCAACTATCTCGGCGACAAGCTGATCCGCACCGCACCGCCGCACAAGCTGCTCGATCCGGCCAACGGTCCGCTGATCGCCGTTCGGCTCAACATCCTGACCCGCAAGACGCTTGGCGGCATTCACACCAATCTGGACTCGCAGGTGCTGGACGCCAAGGGCGAAGCAATCCCCGGCCTTTACGCAGTCGGCGAAGCCTCGGGCTTCGGCGGCGGCGGTTATCACGGCCACAATGCGCTGGAAGGCACCTTCCTCGGTGGCTGCATATTCTCAGGCCGCAACGCCGGCCGCCACGCCGCGCGCTGACCGCATAACACTGGAATTTCCATGCCCCTTACCAATCAGGACGTCATCGACCTTACCGCTTTCCGGCGCAGGCTTCACCAGCAGCCCGAAATATCGAATGAGGAAGAGCAAACGGCCCTCGAAGTGGTGTCCTTCCTGACGCCGACCGAACCGGACGAAATCCTGACTGGCCTCGGCGGCCACGGAGTCGCTGCCGTCTATGACAGCGGCAAACCCGGTCCAACCGTGCTTCTGCGCTCCGAACTCGACGCCCTGCCTATCGAGGAACTGTCGGAGATAGGCCACGCCTCGCAGGTGCCCGGCAAGGGCCATATGTGCGGCCACGACGGCCATACCGCCATTGTCGCCGCCGTCGGGCGGCAGCTCGGCCGCCAGCGGCCGCCGCGCGGGCGCGTCGTGCTCATGTTCCAGCCCGCCGAGGAAACCGGCAACGGAGCGGCGGGCGTTATCGCCGATCCGCGCTACGCAAGGATTGCCCCCGACTTTGCCTTTTCCCTGCACAATCTGCCGGGAACCCCGCTCGGCCACGTCCGGCTCAAGGAAGGCGTCGTCAACTGCGCCTCGCGCGGAATGCGCATCGTGCTGACCGGAAAGACAGCGCATTCATCCATGCCCGAGACCGGCGTGTCGCCGATGCCCGCCCTGTCGCGACTGATGCCGGCTCTGACGGATCTCTCTGCGGCCGGCTTCGACAGCGACGACTTCCGTCTGGTGACCGTTGGCCACTGCCACATGGGCGAGGCCGTATTCGGCGTTGCGCCCGGCCGCGCGGAACTGTGGGCCACGCTGCGCACGCGGCTCGATGAGCGCATGGCTGATCTTGTCGAGGCAGCGGAGGATCTCGTTCGCCGGGTTGCCGCGGAGCACGGCCTCACCTGCGAGATCGACTATCACGAGGTTTTCGTCGCCAGCCTCAACGCGCCGGAAGCCACTGCGCACCTGCGCGCCGCGCTTGATGCCGAAGGCGTCACCCATGACGAGGCCGAACTGCCGATGCGCGCCTCGGAGGATTTCGGCCGCTTCGGCCACGCGGCCAAATCGGCGATGTTCTTTCTGGGGTCAGGCGAGGAGCACCCGCAGCTGCACAACCCCGACTACGACTTCCCAGATGACCTGATCCCCATCGGCGCCAGGGTCTTCATGCGGGTGGTGCGCGATTTGCTTGGGTGAGCAAAGGCCGCGTTGACACTCAGAACAGCGCGAAGTCGCCGATCATGCGGTTGCGGGCCATCCACGGCGTCTGCAGTCCCCCACTCGCCTCGCGAACGCGCGACTTTACACCGCGATAGAGCTCGCTCGCCTCGATCGCTCCATTGCCGTTGAGGTCATAGCGTTCGCGCTCCGTGTCAAGCACAGCGGAAAGTGCGACCGTGAACAGGCCGCCGCCGAGTTCCGGCCGTTCGATGGCCTGCTCGCGCCCTTTGGATGCTGCGATGACGACGACGCCGTTGCCCGCACGCTCGAGTATGGAATCCACCGCGCCGTCATTCATGGCAAAGAGATCGCGCCCGGCATCGCCGCTGTGGCAGGAGTCGAGAAATACCGTCACCCGCCCCTGCGCCTGTGAAATGCGCTGCGAAATCTCGGCCCACGGCAGTGCCGTCCCGGCAAGGTTGTCAGGGTCGGTTCCCGGCAGGGCGAGATAGTAGGTGCCATCGCCGTCCTGCAGGCCGTGCCCGGCATAGAATATCGCGAGATCGCGCGTGCGGTCGGCCGATGCGACAATCTCGTCGAGCCGCGCGAGGATGGCGTCGCGGGTCGCGCTGCTATCCGCCGATTGAGCCTCCACGACGCCATAGACCGTGCCTGCCGCCGCCGACACCGCCTGCACAAACCGCTCGGCGTCCTTCCCGGCATATCCTAGCCGCGGAAGCCTCGGATCGGAATAGTCGTCGACCCCGATGGCGAACACGGCGAGGGAACGCGCGTCTGGATCGCTGGCGCCAAGGTCACGCCCGAGCGGCGTGCTTGCAAGCCCGTTCGTCCCTGTCGCGACCACGCTCACCCAGCGCACCCCCGGCTGGAGATCGGCGTTAATCTGCAGCTGCGGGGCCGTGTCGGGCATGCGCACCGTCTGGGTCAGCTTGCCATCCTGGAAAATGCTGACCGAGGCTATGTTGCCACCGCCGCGATGGCGCAGCGTCACCGTGGCCTGTTTGCCCTGCGCCGAAATCTCCGCATCGACGATCGGCGGCACGTCGTAGTGTTCAGGCGCAGCGATCACCCCGCCGTCGAGCACCGTCGCGAGAAGGCCAGGTCGATTGAGCAGCGGTTCGAATTGATCGAACGTGAACAGGCCCTCGGTTCCGGGGAAGCGCAGGAATACCTGATAGGCTCCCTCATAGGTCGCGTCGTAGTGTCCGTCTTTCGACCATATGACGATCTCGTCATCCGAGAAGCGGCCGAAGATCAAAACCGTTGGATCGGGTTCCTCGTAGACAAACTCCCATCCGTTCTCGGGCTCTATGCCCAGATCAAGTCCGTGGATGGCGAAGGTTCCATCCGAATTCACCTGCAGCAGCGAGCGCAGATCGGCACTGAAATAGGCCTCTTTCATCAGGTCGCCGCGATATGCGGGATAGCCCCGCGTCTGGCCGGTCTGCCGGTCGTACACTTCGATGCGCTGGTGGTTGGTGGACCATGCCATCACATAGCGGTCTGCAATCAGCTTGAGGTTAAAGTCGCATTCTCCGGCGCAGCCGCCTCCCGGGTTCAAGACCTCCTCATAGGGCATCACAATGGAAATCGGTCCGAACTCACCCGGGTTCTCGCTGTCGACTGACGCGAGCAACGAATAGGAATAGCCGGCTGAACCTCCCCCATCACCGCCACCGGCGACCGAGTAGGATCGCGAACCCGAGGTCACCGTCCAGACCGCGGCCTCCCGCGAACAGATCACATTCGGTGTGTCCTCGGTCATGCACAGGCTGCCGGTATCGTAGTAGAGATCGCCGTCGACCTTCAGACGCTGGAGCTCGCCATAATCGCTCGACGGCGATTTGCCCGTCACAACGGTAGGCTCGCGATCGCGCACGAATGACAAATCCGCCGAGATCTCGAAGCCGAAATTCTCGCTCAACCGCCGCGTGAAAACGTCTCCCCTGGCCGGCGCCGCGGCAAGCACAGTGGCGCCGCGCAAGACCTGCGTGTTAGATCCGGGGACACTTGCTTCTGTCACCGCGACTTCAAGTCCACTTCCGGCCTCGATTGGATCGATCACGAACTTGACCAGATTTGGGTCGGGCGCGTATTCACCCCAGTCCTTCGCGCCAACATCGATATGCGTGAACTGAAGTCTTTCGATCATTTCCCAGTATTTTGGCCGCTTGACTGGTACAAGTCCCGACAATTGCGCGATGAAGCCCTCCGGCGAGCCGTATTTCAGCTTGTCGCGTTCGTCGCCCCATGCCGGACCGTAGTTGGCAGCTGTTGTTATCGACGCGACCGACACGTCAAGCGTCCCGGTCGCGATGACGAGGTTGTTCTCCAGATCCATCCGGTAAGTGCTCGTTTGGACACCGGAACAGACGCGACAACTTGGGTCTGTGATCGTGCCGGCGTCGCCGCCGAGCGATGGATAGGTCCAGATCAGGCCGCGACCGGCCCCGCCAACGACAACGAAACTGTCTTGATTGTCCCAGGCGACATGTGACGCGCGCACCTCGCGTATCGGCTTTCCGTCGAGTGCGTCATAGATACCGAGTTGGTCCCCGACATAGGCCGCGACGAACCGCCCGGTGGGCGAAAAGCGCGGCTCCTGCCCGACATACTCGCTCAGTTGCAGGCCCGTCTCGGCATCGAGAATGCGAAAACGGCCATCCAGTTCCTCCAGCAGCCGCTCGCCATTCGGTGAGCGGTAGATGCGTTCTGACCGGTTGGCAGCAAACTCATCGACGATGACGAATTCCGGAGCACCTGGCGAAGCGACAACATTGTGGCCGATAATGACCTCCGCACGCCGCTCGCCGCAGCCGGTCATGGCGACCAGCGACACCTCTACGGCTGTCGTTCCGAGCGACAGCGGAATGAATTCGAACATGCCCTCATATTCTGTGTCGCTCATGTAGAGCGGAAACACTGCGCGTGTCTTTTCCTTGCCATGCGAAATGTCGAATGGCGCCTTCGCTCCGGGCGTGAGTCCATAGAACCCCGGACCTTTGAATCGCACAGGCTGGTCGAATGTCGCTATCAGATAGAGGGCAACCTTTTCCTTGGGCCGAGCGATTTCGTAGTCGACCCGCACCGGCTCGCCGACTGTCGCGGTATCGCCTGCAGGCGCGACAAACGTATCCGCTGCGACGCGGCGCAATTCTGACTCAACCGCTGCGCACTGGTCCGGTGACAGCGTGGCCAACCGCGCCACCCTCGTCCGGTCCCGTCCCTGCAGGCGCACCAGCGTTTCCGCGTAGACATCCCGCTCCTGAAGCATCCGCAGCTGCTCGCCCGTCAGGTAGCCGGTCTGCGGACTGCGATAGACCCTCTGATAGCTGCTGATCCCGCGACGAGTGGCGGGACCGAAATCGCCGTCGGGATTGCCGACCTTGTGACCCAGCGCGTTGAGCTGTGCCTGAATTGCGATCTTCTCTTCCTTCGACAGCGCGTTCTCGCGGTCGATGTCGGCTTGAGTGACTTGCTCGCTGCCGCCCATATATTTGATGCCGGAAATCGCCCCCACGAATGCGGAGGGTTGGGTAGCGCCGCCTTTCAGAAAGCAGACCGACGCCTCCGTATTATGGGTGAATGCACCGCACATCCTGTCGGCGACGCAAAGGTTTAGGCAGTCTTCCGCCGTGATGCCCTTGAGCGCGGGATCGGCCAGTCCCGAGCGTATGTCACCGCCGGGAAGATCGGCTCCCTGCAATATGCGAAATTTGAAGTCCCCTGCGCTCTGGTACCCGACGGTATATTTGGCCCACGGGTCCGTCTGGCTGTGTGCCCGTTCGCTTGGCCACATAGCCATCGCAAGGAAAATGAACAGCAGTGCCCGAGCCATGCCCACGCCTCCCGAATGCCACGGGCGATTTTCGGAAATATGGTCTGGAAACGCAACGAAAGGTTGGGAAACGCTACTCCGCCGCGCGCGTGAACGCATCCGCGCCGCTGTCGAATTGCAGTTTGGCAAGCCGCGCATAGACGCCGCCCTTGGCGACAAGGCTTTTGTGCGTGCCCTGTTCGACGATCCGGCCCTTATCCATGACGATGATCCGGTCGGCCTTGAGCACTGTCGCAAGCCGGTGCGCCACCACAATTGTCGTGCGACCCTTCATCAGCCTTTCCAGCGCCGTCTGCACCAGCGTTTCGCTTTCGGCGTCGAGCGCCGAGGTTGCTTCGTCCAGCAAGAGGATCGGCGCATCCCGCAAAATGGCGCGTGCAATCGCGATGCGCTGCCGCTGGCCGCCTGACAGCGTCACCCCGCGCTCGCCGAGCTGCGTGTCGAAACCATCGGGCAAAGCCTCGATGAACTCTTCCGCCAGCGCGTCGCGCGCCGCCGCTTCGATTTCGCCAGCTGCCGCATCCGGCCTGCCAAAGGCGATGTTGTCGCGCGCAGACGCTGCAAACACGGTCACATCCTGTGGCACCAGGGCAATTCGCGAGCGCACCGCTTTCGGGTCGGCTTTGGCGATGTCCACGCCGTCAATTTCGATCGTCCCGTCGTCGGGATCGTAGAAGCGCAATAGCAGCGAGATGATGGTGCTCTTGCCGGCGCCCGAAGGCCCGACAATCGCCACCGTCTCGCCGGGCTTGACCTCGAAACTCAGCCCTTCAAGTGCTGCCGCCTGTTGCCGTGTCGGATAGGCGAACTGAACGTTCTTGAAGGCTACCGCCCCCTTGGCGGGTTCAGGCAGCGCTAGCGGGTTGGCCGGCGTCCGGACCGCTGGCTCCTCATCTAGCAGTTCCGACAGCCGCTCGGCAGCACCCGCCGCTTGGTTGAGTTCGCCCCATACCTCCGACAGCGAACCCAGCGCGCTGGCCGCCAATACCGAATAGAGCAGGAACTGGCCAAGCGTGCCCGCCGACATGGTGCCCGCCAGCACGTCGCGCGAGCCGATCCACAACACGCCGATCACTGATGCAAAAACCGCCGAAATGGCAAAGAAGGTCAGGAACGAACGCGCAAGGATCGATGCCCGCGCCGCCCGGAAGGCCGCCTCCACCGCGCCGGAAAACCGACCGGTCACCATCGCCTCGCCGGTGTTGGCCTGCATGGTGCGCACCGCGCCTATCTGCTCACTCGCATAGGCGGTGGCATCGGCCAGCGTGTCCTGCGCCATACGAGAACGCCGCCGCACCGTGCGCCCGAACGCGACCAGAGGCAGCACGATGGCCGGAATGGCGAGCAAGACCAGGCTCGAAAGCTTCGGGCTGGTGAACACCATCATTATGACGGCGCCGATGCCCATGATGGAGTTGCGCAATGCCACCGAGGCCGTCGCGCCAACGGCGGACTTGATCTGCGTGGCGTCGGCCGCCAGCCGCGACACGATCTCGCCCGACTGCGAGCGGTCGAAGAAGGCCGGCGACAGCTGCGCAACATGGGCGAACACGTCGCGTCGCAGATCGGAAACAACGCGCTCTCCGACCGTGATGACGAAGAAATAGCGGGCGGCAGAGGCCAGTGCGAGCACCACGCCGATGACAACCAGCATGCCGAAATATTGCGCAATGAAGCTGCTGTCGCCGCCGCCGAAACCGTGGTCGATCATGCGCCGGACGGCAAGCGGCAGGGTCAGCGTCATCGCGGCCGCCAGCACCAGCGCCACAAGCGCCCCCGCCACCATGGCCTTGTACCGTCCGAGATAGGGGAAGATGCGCCGCAGTGGTCCGAGCGAGCGGCGCCCCGGCTCCTCCGCGAAAATTTCCGCCATGCCCGTTTCCTTCCCGCGGCCCCGCACATCAGAGCCTTGTGCGCGCGGCATTGCTCGTGTATGAGCCACGCCGACCGTTTCGGAAGCCGTAGCCATCCTTGGCCGCGGCTTCAAGTTTTGAGACCGGGCGCATCGACGCAGGGCTACTTGCCCGCCAGCGGCCCCAGCCGGGATATAGGACCATGAAAAGCGAAATTCATCCGGACTACCACACCATCAAGGTCGTAATGACCGATGGCACCGAATATGAGACCAAATCGACCTGGGGCGCCGAAGGCGACGTGCTGCACCTCGACATCGACCCCAACTCGCACCCGGCTTGGACCGGCGGCCAGCAGAACCTGGTCGACCGCGGCGGCCGCGTGTCCAAGTTCAAGAGCAAGTTCTCCAATCTCGGCATCTAAGCCGCAGAAGCAGACGAGACGAAAAAAGCCCCGCTTCGGCGGGGCTTTTTCTTTTGCCACTCGGCTCGTCATCCTCGGGCTTGACCCGAGGATCCATGCCTGAGCCTCGTCGCCTCGCGACGACTGCCAGTGGCCGCAAACGCTACATATGGATCGGCTTGTCCCAGGCGGCAAACGCGGCTTCCTTGACCGATTCCGACATGGTCGGGTGTGCGTGGCAGGTCCGCGCCAGATCTTCCGCCGAACCGCCAAATTCCATCAGCACCGCCGCCTCGTGGATCATCTCGCCGGCGCCAAAACCCAGAATGTGCACGCCGAGCACGCGGTCGGTCTTCTTGTCGGCCAGCACTTTCACGAAGCCGTCGGTTTGCAGCATGGAGCGCGCGCGGCCATTGGCCGAGAAGGGGAACTTGCCGGCATTGTATTCCACGCCGCCCTTTTTCAGCTCCTCCTCCGTCTTGCCGACCGAGGCGACTTCAGGGCTGGTGTAAACCACCGAAGGTATGACGCCGTAATTCACATGGCCCGCCTGTCCGGCGATCCGCTCCGCCACGGCAACGCCCTCGTCTTCGGCCTTGTGCGCCAGCATCGGCCCGGCGATCACGTCGCCGATCGCCCAGATGCCTTCGACATTGGTCTTGAGATGTCCGTCGGTCTTCACCCGCCCGCGTTCGTCGAGTTCCACGCCGGCCTCTTCCAGTCCCAGCCCTTCGGTAAAGGGCATGCGGCCGGTCGAAACCAGTACGGCGTCGGCGTCGATTGTCTCGGCGTCGCCGCCCTTGGCCGGTTCATAGGTCACTTTCGCGCCCTTGCCGGCCTTCTTGAGCTCCGTCACCTTTGAGGAGAGCTTGATATCGATGCCCTGCTTGGCCAGCATGCGCTGAAACTGCTTCGACACGTCGGCGTCCATGGCCCCGAGTATCTTGTCGAGGAATTCGATCACCGTCACTTTCGCGCCTAGCCTGGCCCACACCGAGCCGAGCTCCAGCCCGATCACGCCGCCGCCGACGACCACCAGATGGCCCGGCACCTTGGCGAACTCCAGCGCACCGGTGGACGACACGATCACCTTCTCGTCGAACTTGAAATCGACGCCGGGAATGCCGGCCACGTCCGACCCCGTGGCGATAACGATGTTCTTGGCCTCATAGTCGGTCGACTTGCCGTCACCGCCGGTGACCGACAGCTTGCCCTTGCCGGTGACCTTGCCGGTGCCGCGCAGCACGTCGATCTTGTTCTTCTTCATCAGGAAGTCGAGGCCCTTGGTGTTCTGCTCCACCGTGGTGACCTTGTGCGCCAGCATGTTCTTGAGGTTCACCTTGGGCTTGGCGACATCGATGCCGAGCGAGGAAAACGAGTGCTGCGCTTCCATCAGCATTTCGGATGCATGCAGCATCGCCTTGGAGGGAATGCAGCCGACATTCACGCAGGTGCCGCCCAGCGTGTCGCGCTTTTCCACCAGCGCCGTCTTGAGGCCGAGTTGTGCCGCCTTGATGGCACAGACATAGCCGCCCGGACCGGCTCCGATCACGACGACATCGTAGGTGGTGGACATATCAACCTCGTTTCGAATGGAGTTGTTTCTTTCTAGAAAACCAGCCGCCACAGCATGATGACAAGGCCGACCGCGCTCGCATTCCAGATGAATGTGCGTATCCACGCAAGCCCGGCCAGATAGGCTGGGAGATACGCGACACGGCACCAGAAATAAAGGGCAGCACCCAGACCCGCATAGCTGTCATGCGCCCCGGTCAGCTCGATCGCCAGCGCCAGAGCCGCGAATGCGGGAAAAGTCTCAAGAAAGTTGCGGTAGGCGCGTGCCGCGCGTCCGGCCATTCTCGTCGGTGGCAGATCGTCGTCGCGCGCGCCGACCGTGTAGCGGTTGCCGACCTGCGCCTTGTAGGAGAACGACTGCACCGACAGATGGACAAGTAGCAGAAGCACCGCCAGCGCCAGATAGGCCATCTCGACACTGAGCGACGGGATGATGGCGCTGCCGCCCTCCATCTTCAGCGGCCGCCGGAAACGTCCAGAACGGCGCCAGTCGCATAGGAGGCGTCGTCGGACAGAAGCCATACGATGGCGCGGGCGATTTCGTCGGCCTTCCCCGGCCGCTTCATCGGGATCATCGCAGCCACCCGCTGCGCCCGGTCCGGTTGCCCGCCGGAAGCATGGATCTCCGTGTCGATCGTGCCCGGTCGCACGCCGTTGACGCGGATGCTTTCTTCAGCGACCTCGCGTGCGAGCCCCACCGTGAATGTATCAATCGCGCCCTTGGCTGCCGCGTAGTCGACATATTCCCCCGCCGATCCGAGCACCGCCGCGACCGATGACACGTTGACGATGGCGCCGCCGCGGCCTCCGTGTTTTGTCGACATGCGCTTCACAGCCTCACGGGCGCACAGGATCGAGCCGATCACGTTTGTGCGCATTTGCCGCTCCAGCCGAGCGCCACTCATTTCGTCTACACGGCTCTTGGTGTCCACCACACCGGCATTGTTGACGAGCCCTTCGAGTGAACCAAAGCGGCCGTCCACGGCCTCGAACATCGCCATGATGTCGGCCTCGCTGGCGACATCGCCCTGAACGGCAAATGCCTCGCCGCCCTGCTCCTCGATTTGCGTCACAACCTTGCCGGCGGCCTGGCTGTCGCGCACATAGTTTACCGCGACGCGCCAGCCATGCTGCGCGGCAAGCCTCGCGGTCGCCGCGCCGATGCCACGGCTGCCGCCCGTCACAAGCAGCGCTTTCCTGTGTCTCGTCATTCCTGGCACCCCGACAGCATGAACACGTCCCACGGCTCCGAAAGCGAACCAACCTTGCCCCATGCGTCGGATTGCGCAAGCCATGCGCCGAGATCGGCAAGCACCAGTGTCGATGGCGCGGCTTCGCCTTCACCCGGCAAAAGCGACACTTGGCCGGCTTCATCGACCGCGTAGACTACGCCCTCCCACATCGTGCATGCGGCGATCTCGTCGCCAGTCAGGTCGCCTTCGGGGCAGTCATTCATGACAATGCCCCAGGAACGCGCAACACCGGCCGTCCACATCACAATACCGTCCATCGCCGCTTCGCCGGCAAGAAACCGGAACTTGTTCGTCACGGTGACGGAATCGGTCACGGGCTGGAACTCGATCGCCAGCAAACCGCCATTGGTGGCATAGGTCGAAAGCTCGATCGGACATGCGGCCAGCACCGGCTGCGCGACGAGCATTGAGACAGCAGTGGCTGCAGCGATTTTGAGCTGCTTGAAGTTCGGCATGTCGGCGGGTCTGCCCACGATCCCCTACCGGTCGCTCAGCGCCAGCCGCAGCCCGAAACCGGCGAACGCCGCTGCCACGCCGCGCCGCATCCAGCGCATGAAGGCTTCGCTGTTGAGCACGCGCGCGCCGATCATCGCGGCAGACGCGCCATAGATGACGAACACCACGAAGGTCATCGCCATGAACACGCTGCCCAATGTGAAAAGTTGCACCACCGCCGAGCCATGCATCGGGTCGACGAACTGCGGCAGGAAGGCGAGGAAGAACACCGAGAGCTTGGGGTTCAAAATGTTGATCAGGAATGCGGTGCGAATGGTCGGCATAAGCCTGCGCACCGCCGGCTCCGAATTGCCGGCTTCCGCCGCTCCCCTTTCGCGTAGCGTCATCCAGGCGAGATAGATGAGATAGGCGGCACCCGCATACTTCAGCACCTGGAAGAGCAGCGCGCTGGTGTGCAGGATCGCCGCCACTCCTGCCACCGAAGCCAGAAGTGCGGGAATGATGCCCAGCGTGCAGCCGAAGGCCGCGGCGATACTCGCCTTCCGTCCTGCCGAAAGACCGGTCATCACGGTGTAGACCACGCCGGTGCCGGGGATGAGACAGACGATCAGCGACGTGATCAGGAATTCGGGGGAAATCATTCGGGTTGGTGATCTCCGTTGCGACCGAAAGCGCGCCAGATACCAATGGCCAGAAGCGGAAATAGCACGAATTCGAAGGCAAGCGAGGTGTAAAGCTCCGCGGATAGCGCATGGCTGCCGCCCGTCAAGCGAAACAGTCCTGCCACCGGCATGAGAGCGCAGAGCAGGCATACAGCACTCCACAGCCTCGGCAGAAGGAAGGCTGCGGCAATCAGCACGGCACCGATGGCGGAGAACAGGCCGCCCAGGAACCGTACATGACTGTCCTGCACGGCGAACCCGGCGGCGTCCGCGACCGTCACGTAGCCGGGCGTAACCTGCATGCCGAGGGTTTGTATGCCGCCCAGACCGACATTGAGGCCCACGGCAACAACCGCTGCCCCCGAAAGGACGAGCAGCGCCCGCAAAGCCAGTTTGAGCATGACCGCCTGCCTAGAGGTCCAGCACCAGCCGTTCGGGGTCTTCCAGGCTCTCTTTCACCCGCACAAGGAAGGTCACGGCTTCCTTGCCGTCGACGATCCGGTGATCGTAGGAAAGCGCCAGATACATCATCGGCCGCACGACCACCTCGCCGCCAACCACCATCGGCCGCTGCTGGATCTTGTGCATGCCCAGAATGCCGGACTGCGGCGCGTTCAGAATCGGCGTCGACATCAGCGAGCCGTAGACACCGCCATTGGAGATGGTGAAGGTGCCGCCCTGCATATCGGCGAGCGCAAGCTTGCCGTCACGCGCAGCAACGCCCAGACGCCCGATCTCCTGTTCCACTTCGGCGATAGTCATCTGGTCCGCGTCGCGCACGACCGGAACCACCAGCCCCTTGTCGGTGCCGACGGCCACGCCGATATGGCAGAAGTTCTTGTAAATAATGTCGGTGCCGTCGATCTCGGCATTGACCGCCGGAATTTCCTTCAGCGCGTGACACACGGCCTTGGTGAAGAAGCCCATGAAGCCCAGCTTCACGCCGTGCTTCTTCTCGAACAGCTCCTTGTATTTCGAGCGCAGGTCCATCACCGCCTTCATGTCCACCTCGTTGAAGGTGGTAAGCATGGCCGCCGTGTCCTGCGCGTCCTTGAGCCGGCGTGCAATGGTCTGGCGCAGGCGGGTCATCTTCACCCGCTCCTCGCGCGCCTCGTCGTCGGCGCTTGACGGCGCGCGCGCCACCTTCGGCGCTTCCTGCGGCGATGAGGCAGCGCCCTTGGTCAGCGCCGTCATCACATCCTCTTTCAGGATCTGGCCGCGCTTTCCGCTGCCGTCGACCTGATCCTCCGAGAGGCCCTTCTCGGCCATCAGCTTGGATGCGGCAGGCGAGGCGGGCATGTCGCCCTTCTTTTCCTCGGTCTGCTTGGGACCGGCTATTGCCGCGCTCTTTTCCTCCGCTTCCTTGCTACTGGACGCACCGCCATTGTCGGTGGCTTGCGCCACGGCGTCCTTCTTTTCCTCCTTGCCGCCGCCATCGCTCTTGGCCGGCTTGGCGCCTTCACCTTCGGCGATCATGCCGAGAAGCGCGCCGACCTCGACGGTGTCGCCCTCATTGGCCGCGATTTCCGACAGCGTGCCGGCTGCAGGCGCCGGCACTTCCAGCGTCACCTTGTCTGTTTCCAGCTCCAGCAGCGTCTCATCGGCTGCGACTGCGTCGCCCGCCTTCTTGTACCAGGTGCCGATCGTGGCTTCGGTGACGGATTCGCCCAGCGTGGGCACGCGTATTTCGGTTGCCATTGTTCTGGTCCGTTGCCTTGTTCTGTTTCCTCAGAGCATTCAGCCGAGAGCGTCTTCCAGAAACGCCTCGAGCTGCGCCTTGTGTTTCGACATCAGCCCCGTCGCCGGAGACGCTGCCGCCGGCCGGCCGGCATAACGCACACGCTGATGTTTTGCGTCGATATGCGCCAGCACCCATTCCAGATAGGGATCGATGAAGGCCCAGGCGCCCATGTTCTTCGGCTCTTCCTGGCACCACACCATCTCCGCATTGCGGAAGCGCGACAGTTCGGTGATCAGCGCCTTGGCCGGGAACGGGTAGAGCTGCTCGAGCCTCAGCAGGTAGACATCGTTGATGCCGCGCTTCTCGCGCTCCTCGTAAAGGTCGAAATAGACCTTGCCGGAGCACAGCACGACGCGCCGGATCTTGCTGTCCTTGACGAGCTTGATCTCCTGATCGGGCAGCATCTGCGCGTCGTCCCACAACAGCCGGTGGAAGGTGCTTTCGCCCGCCATCTCCGACAGTGTGGACACGGCCCGCTTGTGCCTCAGCAGCGACTTCGGAGACATCAGGATCAGCGGCTTGCGGAAGTCGCGCTTCAGCTGACGCCGCAGGGCGTGGAAGTAGTTTGCCGGCGTCGTGATATTGGCGACCTGCATGTTGTCTTCCGCGCATTGTTGTAGGAAGCGTTCCAGCCGGGCCGAAGAGTGTTCAGGTCCCTGGCCTTCATAACCATGCGGCAAAAGCATCACCAGGCCCGACATGCGCAGCCATTTGCGCTCGCCAGACGAGATGAACTGGTCGATCACCACCTGCGCGCCGTTGACGAAGTCGCCGAACTGCGCCTCCCACAATGTCAGCGCATTGGGCTCGGCGAGCGAGTAGCCATATTCGAAACCCAGAACCGCCTCTTCCGACAGCATCGAATTGATGACTTCGTAGTGCGCCTGCTGCGGACCGAGGTGGTTGAGGGGGATGTAGCGGTTTTCGTCGCGCTGGTCGTAAAGCACCGAATGGCGCTGGGAGAACGTTCCGCGTTCGGAATCCTGCCCCGACAGGCGGATCGGATTGCCGTCCAGCAGAATGGAACCGAAAGCCAGCGCCTCGGCCATCGACCAGTCGATGCCCTCACCGGTTTCGATCATCTTGCGGCGATTGTCCATGAACCGCTTGATCGTGCGGTGTGCCTCGAAACCTTCGGGGATTTCCGACAGCTTCTTGCCGATATCCTTGAGCGTCTTGATCGGCACCGCCGTCTTGCCGCGCCGCTGCTCGTCCTCATTGTCGGCCGTGCGCAAGCCGCTCCAGGCGCCGTCCAGCCAGTCGGCCTTGTTCGGCTTGTAGGCCTGGCCTGCCTCGAACTCGGCTTCAAGGGTGGCGCGCCAGTCGGCCTGCATCTTTTCCAGATCGCTCTGCTCGATCAGTCCTTCCTCGACCAGCCGCTTGCCATACACCTCGACCACGGTCGGGTGCTTGCGGATTTCCTTGTACATGATCGGTTGGGTGAATGCCGGCTCGTCGCCTTCATTGTGGCCGTAGCGGCGGTAACAGAACATGTCGATGACGACCGGCTTGTGGAACGTCATGCGGAACTCGGTTGCAACCTTCGCCGCATAGACCACCGCTTCCGGATCGTCGCCATTCACGTGGAAGATCGGCGCCTCGATCATCTTCGCCACATCCGACGGATAGGGCGAGGAGCGCGAAAAACGCGGATTGGTCGTGAAGCCGATCTGGTTGTTGATGATGAAATGGATCGTGCCGGCCACGCGATGACCGCGCAGGCCGGACAGCCCGAGGCACTCAGCCACCACGCCCTGCCCGGCGAATGCGGCGTCGCCATGCAGCAGCAGCGGCAACACCTTCACCCGGTGATCGAGCGGCACGATGTCCTCGCGCTTGCGGCCAAACAGAAGATCCTGCTTGGCCCGCGCCTTGCCCATCACGACCGGGTTGACGATTTCCAGATGCGACGGGTTGGCCGTCAGCGACAGATGCACCGTGTTGCCGTCGAACTCGCGGTCAGACGACGCGCCGAGATGGTATTTCACATCGCCCGATCCCTCCACATCGTCCGGCGCGAACGAGCCGCCCTTGAATTCGTGGAAGATCGCCCGGTGAGGTTTGCCCATCACCTGTGACAAAACGTTGAGCCGCCCGCGGTGGGCCATGCCCAGCACCACGTCCTTGAGACCCATCGCGCCGCCGCGCTTCAGGATCTGCTCCAGCGCGGGGATCAGCGACTCGCCGCCATCGAGGCCGAAGCGCTTGGTGCCCTTGTATTTGACGTCGATGAACTGTTCGAAGCCTTCCGCCTCGACCAGTTTCTGCAGGATCGCCATCTTGCCGTTCTTGGTGAAGGCAACGCCCTTGTCGGGCCCCTCGATGCGCTCCTGTATCCAGGCCTTCTCGGCCGGGTTGGAGATGTGCATGAACTCGACGCCAATGGTCGAGCAATAGGTCCGCTTGAGGATGTCGAGCATCTCGCGGATGGTCGCGAATTCGAGCCCGAGCACGTGGTCGATGAAGATCGGCTTGTCCAGATCCTCTTCTGTGAAGCCATAGGCTTCGGGCGAAAGTTCGTTGTAGTCCTCCTGCGGCTTGGCGATGCCAAGCGGGTCGAGATCGGCATGCAGGTGACCGCGCATGCGGTAGGCGCGGATCATCATGATCGCGCGGACCGAGTTGCGCGTTGCGCGCAGCACATCCTCGTCGCTGACCGCCGCACCGTTGGTAGCGGCCTTTTCCTTCAGCTTGGTGGAAATGTGCTTTTCGACCTGACCCCAGTCGCCGTCGAGCGCGGAGACCAGCTCGCCATTGGCGGCGATCGGCCAGTTCTTGGCTTTCCAGGACGCGCCTTCGGCGTTCTTCCTGACGTCGCCCGCATCATCCTTCAGCTGACCGAAAAACTCACGCCACGTATCGTCGACCTTGGACGGGTCTTCCTGATAGTCGGCGTAAAGCTGCTCGATATAGCCGGCGTTGCCGCCATAAAGAAACGAAGTGAGTGAAAACTGGTCGTTTGCCTGGTTCTGGCGTCCCATGTTTCGCTCGGCGCCTTCGCGCCGTCTCCTTGATTTGAGCGAATGGTGAATAGCGAATAGTGAAAAGGCTTCCCTCCGGTTCGCCTGTTCAGTTCGCCATTCGCGGTTCCCCTACTCGCTATTCGCTACTCACTACTCGCACACTCAGCCCTTGATCGCTTCCACCAGCGTCGTGCCCAGCCGCGCCGGCGATGGCGATACCTTGATGCCGGCCGCTTCCATCGCATCAATCTTGTCTTCCGCGCCGCCCTTGCCGCCGGAAATCACAGCACCCGCGTGACCCATCGTGCGTCCGGGCGGTGCGGTGCGGCCCGCGATGAAACCGGCCACCGGTTTCTTGCGACCCTTTTTCGCCTCGTCTGCCAGAAACTGCGCGGCCTCTTCTTCCGCCGAACCGCCGATCTCGCCGATCATGATGATCGACTTGGTCTCGTCATCGGCCAGAAACATCTCCAGCACGTCGATGAACTCGGTGCCCTTCACCGGGTCGCCGCCAATGCCGACGGCCGTCGTCTGGCCGAGCCCTTCCATCGTGGTCTGGTACACAGCTTCATAGGTAAGTGTGCCGGAGCGGGAGACAACGCCCACCGAGCCCTTCTTGAAGATATTGCCGGGCATGATGCCGATCTTGCACTCGTCGGGCGTCAGCACGCCGGGGCAGTTCGGCCCCACCAACCGCGAGCTGGACTTCTCCAGCCGCGCCTTGACCTTGACCATGTCCATCACCGGAATGCCCTCGGTGATGCATACGATCAGCGGAATTTCCGCCTCGATTGCTTCGATGATCGCGCCTGCCGCGCCTGCCGGTGGCACATAGACCACCGATGCCGTAGCGCCGGTCTTTTCCTTGCCTTCGACCACGGTGGCGAAGATCGGCAGTTCCTCGCCGCCCGAACCCGTCCAGGTCGAACCGCCCTTCTTGGGGTGGATGCCGCCCACCATTTTGGTTCCGTGATAGGCCAGCGCCTGTTCGGTGTGGAACGTGCCGGTATTGCCGGTCAGGCCCTGGACCAGAACCTTGGTGTCTTTGTTGACGAGAATGGACATGCGGCTTCCTACAATCGCTTCAGTTCTGTGCGGGTCAATTCGCCCGGGTTGTTTCCGGTGTTCACCGTCGTCGCGGGCTCGAACATCAGCACCACCGGCTCTTCGGTCAGTGAGCGCGGGCGGTGCTCGACCGTCTTTGGCACGACGATGAAGTCTCCCTCGCCCATCTCCACGGCGCCGTCGCGAAAATCGATCGCGATGCGGCCGCGCAGCACCAGAAAAGCCTCGTCCTCATTGTCGTGAGAATGCCAGTCGAAGGTTGCGCCGAACTTGGCGACCTTGACCTGGGAGTCGTTCACGTCCCCGGCAATGTGGGGATCGAACACCCTTTCGATGGTCCGTTCGGCCGCCTCGACAAGGCTGATCTTGCGCGGAGGCATCAGCCTACCCCTTCACCGCCTTGACGATCTTCTGGGCCGCGTCGTCGAGATCGTCGGCCGAAATCACATTCAGCCCGCTCTCGTCGATAATCTTCTTGCCCTTTTCGACATTGGTGCCTGCGAGCCTGACCACCAACGGCACCTTCAGCCCGACTTCCTTGACCGCAGCCACCACGCCCTCGGCGATCACGTCGCACTTCATGATGCCGCCGAAAATGTTGACCAGAATGCCCTTCACATTCGGATCGGCAGTGATGATCTTGAACGCCGCCGTCACCTTCTCCTTCGACGCGCCGCCGCCGACGTCGAGAAAGTTCGCCGGCTCCACGCCATAGAGCTTGATGATGTCCATCGTGGCCATCGCCAGCCCGGCGCCGTTGACCATGCAGCCAATGTCGCCGTCGAGCGCGATATAGGCGAGATCGTGCTTGGAGGCCTCGATCTCCTTCTCGTCTTCCTCGGTCGTGTCGCGCAGTTCCATCACGTCGGCGTGGCGGAAGAGCGCGTTGTTGTCGAACGACACCTTGGCGTCGAGAACCCTGAGCCGCCCGTTTTCCATCACGATCAGCGGATTGACCTCAAGCAGGCTCATATCCTTCTCGGTGAAGGCCTTGTAGAGCGTCGGGAAAAGCCCTGCCCCGTCCTTGGCGGCCTCGCCATCGAGCTTCAGCGCCGCGTTGAGCGCGGCCACGTCGGCAGCCGTCACACCGTCTTCCGGATCGATCGCCACCGTGACGATCTTCTCCGGCGTCTCGGCCGCGACGGCCTCGATGTCCATGCCGCCTTCGGTCGATACCACGAAGGCGATGCGCCCGACTGTGCGGTCAACCAGAATGGAGAGATAGAGTTCGCGGGCAATGTCCGCGCCATCCTCGATATAGAGGCGGTTGACCTGCTTGCCGGCCGGGCCGGTCTGCTTGGTCTCCAGCGTGTTGCCAAGCATCTCCTTGGCGTTGGCGACAACCTCTTCAACCGACTTGGCCAGCCGCACACCGCCCTTGGCGTCAGGCCCCAGTTCCTTGAACTTGCCCTTGCCGCGTCCGCCTGCGTGGATCTGGCTCTTCACCACATAGAGCGGGCCCGGCAGCGACTTCGCCGCTTCTTCGGCCTTTGCCGCATCCATGATCGCCACGCCATCGGCGACCGGAGCGCCGAAGCCCTTGAGAAGCTGCTTCGCCTGGTATTCGTGGATGTTCATGCCTGCCCCTACTTCTTCTTCAGGTTCGGCGCGATGCCCATGCAGGCCTCGCACAGGCCCTGCACCGCTGCGACCGACTTGTCGAACATCTTCTGTTCCGACTTGTTGAGGTCGATTTCGATGACGCGCTCGATGCCGCCGGCGCCGATCACCGTCGGCACGCCGACATAAAGATCCTTCACGCCGTACTGGCCGGACAGATGCGCCGCACAGGGCAGCACCCGCTTCTTGTCCTTCAAATAGCTCTCCGCCATCGCGATGGCCGAGGCCGCCGGCGCGTAATAGGCCGAACCCGTCTTCAGGAGGCCTACAATCTCCGCGCCGCCGTCACGCGTGCGCTGAACGATCCCGTCGAGCTTCTCTTTCGAGGTCCAGCCCATCTTGACCAGATCGGGCAGCGGGATGCCCGCAACTGTGGAATAGCGCGTCAGCGGCACCATGGAATCGCCGTGGCCGCCCAGCACGAACGCAGTCACATCCTCGACCGAGACCTTGAATTCCTCGGCCAGGAAATAGCGGAAGCGCGAGGAGTCCAGCACGCCGGCCATGCCGACGACATGGCTCTTCGGCAGGCCGGAAAACTTCTGCAGCGCCCACACCATCGCGTCGAGCGGGTTGGTGATGCAGATGACGAAAGCCTTCGGCGCATATTTCTTGATGCCCGCGCCCACCTGCTCCATCACCTTGAGGTTGATGCCCAGAAGGTCGTCGCGGCTCATGCCCGGCTTGCGCGGCACGCCGGCGGTGACGATGCACACGTCAGCGCCCTCAATGGCCGAATAATCATTGGCGCCGGAAAAGCGGGCGTCGAACCCGTCGACCGGTGAGGATTCTGCGATGTCGAGGCCCTTGCCCTGCGGAATGCCCTCCGCAATGTCGAACAGGACGACGTCGCCCAGTTCCTTCAGACCTACCATGTGAGCGAGCGTACCACCGATCATGCCCGAACCGATGAGGGCGATCTTGTTGCGTGCCATTGTGTGTGAAATCCCCCGAAAGGCTGCAATTCGCGCCTTGAAGGCGCGGCTGGAATTGCCTTGGGGCGCTTGGCCGCGCGGGCCGAAATATGCCGCCCCGAAACGCTAACGCCTTAGACTCGCACGTGGAAAAATTCAACCGGATAATGAGACTTCAACATTTTCAATCGTTTATATGCTTTGGGATTTACGTAAACGTCAAAATTTTTCATCCCGCTGCCGAATTTTCGGGCACTTTCGGCGCATGGCGGACCAGCATGGCGGGCGCTATTCCGCCGCGCGAGTGGCCGCATCGCCGTCCCCGCGTTCGAGCCAGTCGCGGCTTTGCATCTCGATCAGCCTTGAGGCCGTGCGCTCGAACTCGAATGCCTCCGTGCCTGTCTTGTCCGCATAGAGCTCCGCAGGCGCCGCCGCCGCGCTCGCCACCAGCCGTTTGCCCCGGTCGTAGAGCGTGTCGATCAACAGGATGAAGCGCTTCGCCTCGTTGCGCGTCGAGCGATCCATCACCGGGATGTTGTCGACGAAAATGGTGTCGTAGCGGTCGGCGATCGCGTTGTAGTCGCGCGCTGCAAGCGCCTTGCCGCAAATGTCGGTAAAATCGAACCGCGCCGCCAGACCCGCCGCCTGCGGCACATGCACCTCGCGCCCTTTCAGTTGCAAACCGGCCGGTTCGACCGACTTCCCGTCCGTCACGGTCGCCCAGGCCGCGTCCATTTCGTGTTCGGCTTGCCTGCCGAGCGGCGTCATGTAGACCGGCAGCCTGTTAAGCCTTTGCAGGCGATAGTCCGTATCGCTGTCGAGGCTGACGATCCGCGCATGCTCCTTGAGGATTGCCACGAACGGCAGGAAGAGCCCGCGGTTCAGCCCGTCGCGGTATAGATCCTTGGGCGCGACATTCGACGTCGCCACCAGTACCACCCCCTGCTCGAACAGGGCAGAAAACAGCCGCGACAGGATCATGGCGTCGGCAATGTCTGTGACGGAGAATTCGTCGAAACACAGCACCCAGGCTTCTTTTGCCAGTGCCTTGGCGACCGGCGGCACCGGGTCGTTTTCCTTGGTCTCGCCCTTCTTCAGCGCCTGCCGGTGCTGGTGGATACGGTCATGCACATCGGCCATGAACACGTTGAAATGCACCCGCCGCTTGCGCTTGGCGGGCAGCATCTCGAAAAACATGTCCATCAGCATGGTCTTGCCGCGGCCCACGCTGCCGTGAATGTAGAGCCCGCGCGTCGGGTCCTTGGCCGCGCGCTTGGCAAACAGCCAGCCAAGCGAACTTTGCTTAGCGGCCAGCCGTTTTGTAGCGATTTCGTCGAGAAGGTCGTCGAGAGCCCGCGCGACATCGATCTGCCGCGGGTCGTGGCTGAGAGTGCCCTTCTCGGCGAGGTCGTTGTAGCGCTGGACCAGTGAGGCGTGGTTGGTCAGTCCGTCGCGCAGCGGCATGTGCTATTTCGCCCTGTCCCGCGATAATGTCACGGTTCCGACCCGTCGGTTTCCGCTAACGTGTCAGCGATACCGGCAGCCCGGCTGCAGTCTGGCCGTCGAAGCGCTCATTGCCGCTCGAATAAAGCCGGGCAAGCACGCCGCCATCTTGATCGTAGAGCGCCAGCTGCTTGCCTTCGACATTCCACGATTTCACCATGTCGAGCGGCGGTGGGCAACGCAGCGGCCCGGCGCGGAAGCCCTGGCCGAACTTGGTCTGCGGTGTCGCGACGCGGCACCCCTGGCCGGCCACGGTAGCGTTCCACACACCGGCGACGGCTCCAGGCGTCAGCTCCGGCGCGTTGGCGGCCGCAACGTCGATCGGCTGGGTCGTGTCGGTGGCACCCGGTGCTTCGGGAAACGCCGTCGGATCGTTGACGGTTGCTCCGTCCGGCGGCGGCAACTGCCCGGCCGTCACGGTGCCTGCGGGCGCCGGCTGCAGCGGCTCGGCTATTCTGGTCGAACGGGTGTTGAGCGAGGAAAATCTCGCGCTCGAACAACCTGCCATCACCACCGCAGCGGCTGTCAGGACAAGGATGCCTGCTCTCGTCATGATAAACGGTCCTCCGGGACAATTTCCCGTCTGCTATCGCCAATAATTTGTTCAAGCAGGAAAATCATGGCGATCTTGCGGTAAAGATCGGACGGATATGGTTAACGACCGGTTTATTGCCACATTATTGCTCCCGCAACACACCTTCGCGCTGCTTTGCGGTCCTTGGCGGTTCTTGGCCCGTCCGTGTCCAATCTGCACCGCGTCTGCTTGTGCCCGTCGCTTCCGCGCTTATCTTCCGGCAAGACCCTTCCAGAAACCGCTGCGCAAAACGAGCGTCATGAAATCCGGAAATCGCTATTATTCAGGCCCCACAAGCGACCATTTCGACGGGCGCATATTCTTTAATCCCGACGGCACCCCGCCGGGCCGCTTCCGCGATCTTCTGAAATGGCGCTTAAACGGCGACCGGACGAAATGGCCCTCCGAATGGCCGAGCCCCTTTCCGCAGGCCGTCCCCGAAAGCCGCATCGAAGGGTCAGGCCTGCGTGTCACAATGGTTGGCCACGCCACGCTTCTGGTTCAGGTGGCGGGGCTCAACATCCTCACCGATCCCGTCTGGTCCGACCGCGCCTCGCCTTTCTCCTCCATCGGCCCGAAGCGCGTTGCTCCACCCGGCATCCGCTTCGAGGACCTGCCACCCATCGACTTGGTTCTGCTCAGCCACAACCATTACGACCACATGGATCTGGCCACCCTGTCGCGGCTGGTCGCGGCCTTCGATCCGGTGATCGTCACGCCGCTGGGCAACGATGCGATCCTGGGCAGGGGCCTGGCAAACGCCCGGATTTCGGCCCGTGACTGGGGCGAAGCCGTCGAACACGGCCCCGCCAGAATCCATTTCGAGCCTGTCCATCACTGGTCGGCGCGAGGACTTGGCGACCGCCGCATGGCGCTATGGGCGGGTTTCGCGCTCGAAACGCCCGCCGGCCGAATCTACCATGTCGGCGACACCGGATTTCACGATGGCATTAATTACCGGGCCGCGGCTGAAAAACATGGCAGCTTCCGCCTCGCCATACTGCCTTTTGGTGCCTATGAGCCGCGCTGGTTCATGAAAGGCCAGCACCAAAACCCTGAAGAGGCCGTCGAAGGCATGCTTTTATGCAAGGCCGATCACGTCGCCGGCCATCATTGGGCAACCTTTCAGCTCACCGACGAACCTATCGACGAACCGCGCGAGAAACTCATGGCCGCACTTGCCGAAAAGGCGGTTCCCGCCAACCGTTTCCGTCCCATGCGGGCAGGCGAGGTCTGGGATGTCCCGGCCTGACCGGCGCAGCAATGCGTCGCCAATGCGCCATATTTCATCCTTAGATAGCGTGGGGCGGGATGTGAAATGGAGAGATTTTTCAAATGATCAAATGGATTATCATACTTCTTGTCGTTGCAGCCGTTGCCGGTCTGCTGGGACTGAACACGATTTCCGGCGCGGCCCTGACCGGCGCCAAAATCCTCATCGGCGTCATGCTGATCCTGTTCCTGCTGATGCTGCTCGGCGTATTCGCCATCGCCTGATGCGACCCCGAAACGGCCTGCAACACTGGTAATTGCAGGCTGATTCAGCCATATACCGCCGCATGAGCGAGCGCGCGCCATTTGCCAGGATGAACGGCCTCGGCAACGAGATCATCGTTGCCGACATGCGCGGCCGTGGCGACCGCGTCACGGCCGCCGCCGCCATCGCGCTCAACGCCGATCCGGCAACGAAGTTCGACCAGATCATGGCGGTTCACGATCCGCGCCATTCGGCCACCCAGCATTATGTCGAGATTCTCAATTCCGACGGCTCGATGGCGCAGGCCTGCGGCAACGGCATGCGCTGTGTCGTGCAGGCGCTGGCCGCCGAGACGGGCCGCACGGTCTTCACCTTCGAAACCGTCGCCGGCATTCTCGGCGCCGAGGAACATGCCGACGGGTCTATCTCCGTCGACATGGGCATGCCGCGCTTCGGCTGGCAGGACATTCCGCTTTCGGAGGAATTTCGTGACACGCGCATGATCGAGCTGCAGATCGGCCCGATCGACAATCCGACCCTGCACTCGCCCTCGGTCGTGTCGATGGGCAACCCGCACGCGATTTTCTGGGTCGACGAGGATGTGTGGTCCTACGACCTCGAACGTTTGGGCGCGCTGCTGGAACATCATCCGATCTTCCCCGAACGCGCCAACATCACCATCGCCAACGTGATTTCGGACAGCGAACTCACCATCCGCACATGGGAGCGTGGAGCGGGCCTCACCAAGGCCTGCGGCTCGGCCGCCTGCGCTTCTGCAGTCAGCGCTGCACGCACCCGCCGCACCGGCCGCACGGTCACCGTCAATGTTCCAGGCGGCACGCTCGGCATTGAGTGGCGCGACAACGATCACGTCATCATGACCGGACCCGCCGAGTGGGAATTTTCCGGCACGTTCGACCCGGCAACGGGCGAATGGGAACGCGACAGGGAAAGCGTCGCCTGATGGCGGTCGATGTCGTGACATTCGGCTGCCGGCTTAACACTTATGAGTCGGAAGTGATCCGCCGCGAGGCGCAGACCGCAGGGCTCGACGAGCTTGCTGGCGGCGCGGTGGTCGTAAACACCTGCGCGGTCACTGGCGAGGCCGTGCGTCAGGCCAGGCAGGCGATCCGCAGGGCGCGCCGCGACAATCCGCAGGCTCGTATCGTCGTTACGGGGTGTGCTGCCCAGACCGAGCCGGACACATTCGCCGGCATGGACGAGGTCGATCTTGTTCTCGGCAATGAGGAGAAGCTCGCTGCGCACAATTACCGCGCCCTGCCCGATTTCGGCGTCAACGATTATGAGAAGGCACGCGTCAACGACATCATGTCGGTGCGCGAAACCGCCTCGCACATGGTCGACGCCATCGAAGGCCGCGCCCGCGCCTTCGTGCAGGTCCAGAATGGCTGCGACCATCGCTGCACCTTCTGCATCATCCCTTATGGCCGCGGCAATTCTCGTTCCGTGCCGATGGGCGCGATCGTCGATCAGATCAAGCGCCTTGCGGACAATGGTTACGCGGAGGTCGTGCTGTCGGGTGTCGATCTCACCAGCTATGGCGCCGACCTTCCGGGCAGCCCGCGGCTTGGCCGGCTGGTGCGCACAATTCTCACGCAGGTTCCGGATCTCGCCAGACTTCGGCTCTCCTCGATCGATTCCATCGAGGCCGATCCGGACCTGATGGAGGCGATCGCCACAGAGCCTCGCCTGATGCCGCATCTGCACCTGTCGCTCCAGTCCGGCGATGACATGATACTGAAGCGCATGAAGCGCCGCCATTTGCGCGACGACGCGATCCGCTTCTGCGAGGAGACGCGCGCATTGCGGCCCGATATCGTGTTCGGGGCCGACATCATCGCCGGGTTCCCGACCGAGACCGACGAGATGTTCGAAAACTCGCTGAAGATCGTCGAGGAGTGCGGCCTGACCCAGCTTCACGTCTTTCCCTTTTCGCCCCGGGAGGGCACGCCTGCGGCCCGCATGCCGCAGGTCGACCGCCGAGCCGTCAAGGATCGCGCGGCGCGCCTGCGTGCAACCGGAGACGCCGCACATGCACGGCATCTGGCTTCGCTCGCCGGCTCCGCACAGAACGTTCTGGTCGAGCGCAACGGGCTTGGCCGCACGGAGGATTTCACGCTGACTGCAATCGACACCGGCAGCATCGGGGAGATCGTCGCAGCCGATATTGTCGGCCATGATGACGACCGTCTTGTTGCCCGCGCCAACTCTTTCGCTGCCGCCTGAGCCCCGCTGATGGCATTCGGTTTCATCAAGAAGATATTCTCCTTCGGCAAGAAAAAGGTCGAAGAGGTTCCCGAGGAGGGCGAGGCTCCGGAAGCCGTCGAAGCTGCGCCCGCGCAACCGGCGCCAGCCGAAGCTGCACCGCCACCTCCGCCACCCCCGCCTGCTCCTGAGCCCGAACCGGAGCCAGAGCCAGAGCCGGAGCCAGAGCCAGAGCCAGAGCCAGAGCCAGAGCCAGAGAAGCCAGCCAGGGCAGAGGCTCCTGCCAAGCAACCTGCGCCGAAGCAGCCGCCAAAGCCGGAACCCGCAAAGGCGGCGCCTCCGTCACCCAAGCCAGAACAGGCGGAACCCGACCCAGAGCCCGTCGCGGAAAAACCCGCACCTGCAGAAACGCCCCCGCCCAAACCGGCAGCGGAGAAGCCTGCCAAAAAGGCTGAACCGAAACCGCCCGCGCCTGAAAAGCCGAGCGCGAAGGAGGAACCGAAGCCTAAGGTTCCTGACGAACCGCCTGCGCCTGAGAAACCGGTCGAGCCGGAGAAGCCCGCGCCCGCCGCCAAGGAACCGCCCGCGCCCGAACCTCCGCCCGCCGAACCGGCGAAGGCGGAACCAGAGCCAGTCGCAGCCGAACCGGTCGAACCCGGAGAACCTGAGCCGGCTCCTCCGCCAGCTCCCGAACCAGCCGCAAAAGCCGAAGAACCGGCTGCACAGGAACCCACCCCGGCTACCGGCGACGGCGGAGCGCCGGCGGGCAAGGTCACGGTCTCGAAGTCGGTCGAGCATGCCGCCGAGGCCGCACCTGAGCCGGAACCAGAACAGCCGAAGACCTCGTGGCTGCAGCGCCTTCGTTCCGGCCTGTCGCGGTCCTCGAAGGAGCTGTCGTCGTCGATCTCCGGCGTCTTCACCAAGCGCAAGCTGGACGAAGACACATTGCAGGATCTGGAGGACATTCTGATCCGCGCCGACCTTGGCGCGGAAACCGCGATGCGCATTGCCGACACGCTGTCTGCCAGCCGTTACGGTCGCGATGTCTCCGACGCCGAGGTGCGCGGCGTCATGGCGTCCGAGATCGAAAAGGTGCTGTCGCCCGTCGCGCAGGCGCTGGAACTCGACCTGTCGCACAAGCCCCATGTCATTCTCGTCGTTGGCGTAAACGGCACCGGCAAGACCACGACCATCGGCAAGCTGGCCGCCAAGCTGGTCGGCGGCGGCCTGTCCGTCACCCTTGCCGCCGGCGACACATTCCGCGCGGCGGCCATTGAACAGCTCAAGATCTGGGGCGAACGCACCGGCTCGCCTGTCGTATCCTCCAAGCTCGGCGCAGACGCCGCCGGCCTCGCCTGGGACGCCTTCGAACAGGCCAAGGAAGCCGGTTCCGACGTACTCATCATCGACACCGCTGGCCGGCTGCAGAACAAGACCGAGCTTATGGCGGAACTGGAAAAGATCGTCCGCGTGCTCGGCAAGCACGATCCCGAAGCGCCGCACACCGTGCTTCAGACGGTTGACGCCACCACCGGACAGAATGCACTCAATCAGGTCGAAATCTTCCGCAATGTTGCGGGCGTCAACGGCCTCGTCATGACCAAGCTCGACGGCACGGCGCGCGGCGGCATTCTTGTCGCCATCGCCGCCAAACACAAATTGCCGGTCTATTTCATCGGCGTCGGCGAACAGGTCGACGATCTTGAACCCTTCTCGGCAGGCGACTTCGCCGCCGCGATCGCAGGAACTGATACCGCATGAGCGACCCCATCTTCGAACGCGACCCCTCCGACCCGAAGAAGAAGGAGATAAACCCGCTGCTCAAGCTGGCGCTGGAGATCGGCCCGCTGCTGGTCTTCTTCTTTGCCAATGCGCGCGGCGAATGGCTGGTCGGCCGGTGGCCGGCGCTTGCCGATCTCGGAGGACCTCTCTTTGTCGCAACGGCGTTGTTCATGGCGGCCGTCGCCGTCTCGCTCATCGTTTCCTGGCTGCTGACCCGCACCATTCCCATCATGCCGCTGGTGTCCGGCGTCATCGTCTTTGTTTTCGGGGCGCTGACGCTGTGGCTGCAGGACGAGACCTTCATCAAGATGAAGCCGACCATCGTGAACACGCTATTCGGCGTGGTCCTGCTGGGCGGCCTCGCTTTCGGCAAGTCGCTGCTGGGTTATGTCTTCGATTCCGCCTTTCAGCTCGACGCGGAAGGCTGGACCAAGCTCACCTGGCGCTGGGGCCTGTTCTTCATCTTTCTTGCCATCGCCAACGAAGTGGTGTGGCGCAATTTCTCCACCGATTTCTGGGTCGCCTTCAAGGTGTGGGGCATCATGCCCATCACCTTCCTGTTCACGGTCTCCCAGATGCCGCTGATCATGCGCCATTCGCTGGAGGAAAAGACTCAGGAACCGGGGGAGTAGGACATCATGGAATATTTCAGGTCACTTGACGAGCTGCGCGCCCACTACAAGCCGGTGCACGAACTGGCGCTCAAGAAGGAACTCCGTTTCCTCGATCCGCATGCGCGCAACTTCCTGTCGAAATGCCCCTTCGTCCTGATCGGATCGCAGGATGGCGAGGGCAATGCTGACGTCACGCCGAAGGGCGACAAGCCGGGTTTTGTCAGCGTACTGGACGATGTCACCATCGCTATCCCGGACCGCCCCGGCAACAACCGCCTCGACACGTTCGAAAACATCGTCGCCAATCCGGCGGTCGGCCTGCTGTTCCTCATTCCCGGCATGAACGAGACGCTGCGCATCAATGGCGAAGGCCGCATCACTGCCGATGCCGGCCTGCGGGAAAAGCTGGCTGTCGACGGCAGGCAGCCGGCAACCGTTCTCGTGGTGAAGGCGAAGGCGGTCTATATGCACTGCGCCAAGGCGTTCATGCGGTCCGAACTGTGGAAGCCGGAAAGCTGGCACGCGCGGGACGACATGCCGTCACTCGGCGCCATCCTGCGAGATCATGCTGCGCTTGCCGAAACGGCCGGCGAGCTCGATGAACGGCTGGACGAATCCTACGCCAAATCAATGTGGTGAAGCGGCGACAACTGACCTTTATTGAGGCAGCCTGTCAGCGGCCGAACGCTGCCATCCTCGGTGCGCTGACGCTTCTGTCGGCTTGGATGCGTTCGCGCGCATGGGCGGCGCTTTCCGGTCGCCCGAACAGATAGCCCTGCCCGTCGATACAGCCATTCGCCAGCAACCAGTTGTACTGAGCCTTGGTTTCGACGCCCTCGGCGGTCGTCTGCAACCGCATTTCGCGCGCCAGCATCAAGATCGCCCGCACGATCGATTCCGAATCGCTGTCCCGCATCACACCCGACACGAACGACATGTCGATCTTGATACGGTTGAGCGGGACCCGCCGCAGATGACTGAGCGAGGAATAGCCGGTACCGAAATCGTCCAGTGAGATGGGTATGCCGAGCCGATGCAATGCAATCAGGTTCTCGCGCGTGACGCTATCGTCACCCATCAGCGCTGTCTCGGTAACCTCGAGCTTGAGGCGGTCCGAAGACAGCCTTGTGCGCTCCAGTATCCGCATCACATCGTCCACGAAGTCAGGGTTGCGCAGCTGCAATGGCGACAGGTTCACCGAGATCTTGATGTTCTCCGGCCAGGACGATGCTTCCTTGCAGGCTTCGGTGAGAACCCATTCGCCGATGGCGCCGATAATACCGGTCTCTTCCGCCAACGGGATAAACTCCCCCGGGGAGATCGCGCCAAGCAGGGGATGCTGCCAGCGCACCAGTGCTTCGAAAGCGCGCACCCTTCCGGTCGCCAGCGCGACGATCGGTTGGTAGGCCAGGCTCAGTTCGCCGTTGGCGATCGCTGCGCGGAGGTCGTCGGTCAGTTCGTGGCGCGCGCGCCGGTCATCTTCCATTTCCGGTTCGAAGAACCGGTAGCTCATCCGGCCCTTCTTCTTGGCCGATGACAGCGCCAGATCCGCCTTTGAGGCAAGTTTCTCGATCTCGCATCCGTCGGCAGGGCAACGCGCGATACCGATGCTTGCGCCGACCGAGAGAATGCGGCCATCGATATCGAACGGCGTTTCGAATGCCTTCAGAAGCCGCCTGACCAGCCATGCGCCGTCACTGTCGCTATCCTCGCACAGCTGGATGAAACCGAACTCGTCACCGCTCAGCCTCGCGATAACGACGTCCCCGTCCAGCAATTCGCGCAGGCGCTGACCTACCGCCCGCAGCAGCAGGTCCCCAACGTGGTGACCGAGAGAATCGTTGATGCCCTTGAAATCGTCCAGGTCCAGATAGAGCACATTGGCCGACTGATGCCTGCCGAGCACCCGGTCAGCCTTGTCATGGAACCAGCTCCAGTTCGGCAGTTCGGTAAGCGCATCGCTGTATGCAAGGCGCTCGATGTGCTCCTGCGCGCGGGCATGTTCGATCGCAATTGCGCATATGTGAACGCAGGTCTCCACGATCTGCCGTTCCAGATCGCTTGGGCCGCGGTTCTCGCGGAAATAGAATGCAAACGTCCCGATCACGCGCCCGTCGCGCGCCTTGATCGGGCTCGACCAGCAGGCGTTGAGCCCAAGCGGCAGCACCAGAGCCTTGAAGTCGGCCCAGAGCGGATCATTGGCGATATCGGTCACCTCGACCGGCTCGCCGCGATAGGCGGCGGTACCGCAGGAGCCTGCGGCAGGACCGACTGGCACATTGTCAACCGATGTCGAGTAGTAGTCCGGCAGGCTCGGGCTGGACACCGGATGAATCCGATCTTCTTCATCGACGGTCAGAATGCTGCAGATCACCCCGGGTGCAAGCGCCTCGGCGCTGCGGCACAGCCGATCGCCCATATCCGCCAGCGCGAGCCCGCCCGCAACAGCTTCTATGATCTCGTTGCGAAGCTGGTTGAGCCTGTCAGAAATCTCCCGGCCGTCCATGCTGTGATCTTCCCTTGCGAAAATGAACGGCCAGTCTTCCGCAATATTTGTAAAGTTTTGGTTCGCAACAGACTAAAGAAGTATTTGTGAAAATTACGCAGGGGAAGATCGTTCGGCATTCAAGGCTACCGCGACGACGGAGTGTCAGGCCCCTGGTGTTCCGGTCCACTCGATCCAGCGACCATGGTAATCACACTTGGCCAGCCGTCGCGTTTCATCGCCTGGCCACATTGTAAGGCTCAGCGTTGCATGCGGTGCTTCGCCCAGCGGCTCCATCCTCAGCCGCGCGATCGGCGATGCCGACGTCGCAGACTTTCCCGCTTCGTCGAGCGCTGCGTTGATCGCGTCCTTCGAGGCCTGCGGCATGTATTGCCACATGATGGAATGAAACAGCACAAACGCCTCGCCCTCGCGCCGCGCCGCAAGTCTCTCGCGCACGAACGTCGCCGCGTCGGCCGCCTCAACGCTCACATTTGCATCGCGTGCGAGCCCGATCGCCGCCTCGATGCGCTGGAACCGCAGCGCCTGATCCGCCCAGACATAGGAAAGCAGCCTTTGCCGCTGGCTCTCTTCGGAAATGTCCACCGGCGCGATGTCGGAGCCCGCACGGCTGGCAATCGCCATGTCGCCTTCGAGCGGCGGCGCATCCCTGCGCACCTCCGGCGCCAACCGCACCGGCGACGCCGCATCGCCCCAGCTCTTTCCGCCATAGTCGTAGTGAAACCGGTCGAAAACGAGGTTCAGCCCCGCGCTTGATCCGATTTCATTGATCGAAAGAGGCAGGCCGGTCTCGCGCGCCACCAGCAGGAAGCCCGGCAAAAGCATGCCCGACCGCGCCACCTCGTTGGTCTGCGGCGGTGAGTTCAGAAAGTCATGCAGAAACTGGTCGTTGCGCGCCAGCGCCCCCGCCACGGCCCGGTTCAGGGTTTCGTCGCCAACCTCATGCGGCGGATAGACCGACTTCAGGTCGTTGTCCGCGCCGGTAAGCACCAGCGCGTGCAGCCCGCCGGTCAGTCTCAGCGCCAGCGCGTCAGAACGCGGATTGCCGTTCCACGCCGCGACTCTGCGTCCGGTCGCCGTGGTTTCGTCGAGCAGTGCGAGCAAGGCCCTGCACAGCCTGCCGGTCAATGGCGAACCGAGACTGTCGCAGGCCCTGGCCTGATGATTGAAATGGTCGGTGAGAGCAGCGTTCAACATGACCGATTTTGCACTGCAACATGGCAGCAGCGCAAGGGTCGGCTTGCCTCTGGTCGCGCGGGCTCTTTCCCGTATTCAGGCGGCGAAACTAGTTCTTCGCCGCGCTCCACGTTCCGCTGATGGGAACGAGCGCACACTCCTTCTTCTGGTCCTCCTCGTCGCCGAACAGGCCCTCCATCACGCATTCCATGTCGACAATCGTGCCGGTGACGTTGCCTGCGAGTTCGCCGCCCTTCTCCGCCACCTTGCCGGTAAAGCGGAAGTCCATCGCGTCTACCGTCTTGCCGTTCTCGGTCACGCGGTAGATCGCACGAAACGCTGCCTCACGCCCGTCGATGCTGTGTTCGGATGTCGGCAGCCTCTCGTCATTCATCGTCAGGGCCCCGCTCATCGCGCCATCTGCTGCGAAAGCCAGTTCGAGCAAGATCTGAAATGGCCAGGGCTGCGTTACGTCGACCCTGCCTTCCCAATTGCCGGTAATTTCCGGATCGGGACCTGCCAGTCGTCCACACAGCCATGCGCTGGTCTTTGCGGTCGCCTCCATGGCACCGGCCAGCGCCTTATACCGGGCATATTCATCCGAGCGCAGCAGCGTGCCGAGCTTCTTCGATTCTTCCTCCACATCGGCGCGGAAGTTGAAGTCGCGCAGCATGACGTTCACCGGTGTCCTGAGCCGCTTGGCCTGCGGGCTTGAGTCGGCGATGCTTCCAAGCACATCGCCGATCTCGCCAAACACATTGCTGAACCAGCCGATAATGCTGGTGTTCCCGCTCTCGGGGCCCATCGAGGAAACATCGATGCGCTCGCTTTCCGGCATTTCGAGATTGATGAAACATTGCAGCACGCGGCGGTTCTCGGCCCGCGTCGAGCCGTAGGGGCCGCTGCCACCACCAACCAGATAGTTCTGGATGTAGTGGTCCACCGCGCCCGCCGGCATCTTGCCGGATTCGCTCCAGCGCAATTTGGGGTCGTCGAGAAACCGGTAGAAACCCATATCCACATTGAGCAGACAGTCCTCGTGCTCCAGCGTCTCGTAGCTTTCCTTCACCGTCTTCAGCGATGTGATCATCGCCCCGACAATCAGCCCGTTCGACGTCGCGCCGATATATTCGGCAAACTTGCTCACACCGGTTCCGACGGCTTCGTCCACGACCCAGTCTTTCACGGGTTCGATTTCACCCTGCGCCACCGCCTTGGCCAGGGTTGCCACTTTCAGCGCGTGCAACCAGTTGTTGGCCAGCCCGACTGCCTCGGAATCGACCTTGAGCATGATTGAATCGAGCGTGTTGTCGGCGTTCTTGGACGCTTCAACGAACAATCCGATCACTCGATCGGCATAGAGGTCCTGGGCCGCACCGACGAGGTTTTCAATCACGAAACCCTCGATCACCTGGTACTGATCCTGCGCGGCCTCGCCCTTGATCTCTCGCGGCGGCAAATTGCACGCCTGCGCCCACGCGCCACCGGCATTGAAGATCATCGCGCCGGCCAGCAGCGCTGATGTCAGAATTCGCATATTCAAGCTCCCATCGCCCAGGTCCCATCGCTTCACTGTTACAGTGAAACATGGTCACATTACGCATGGGAAGGTTCGGTATCGGGATTTGTGGGCAGCGGCCGCCAGGGACGGCACGGCTTCACCGCCAAGCTGTGCCTATTCGCCCAGCGCCTTTTCGATTGCCGGCATCAGGTCGCGCGCCAGCGCTTGGGGACTGATTGGCCCGACATGCTTGAAGGCGATCTTGCCTTCGCGGTCGACAACAAAGGTTTCGGGCACGCCGTAGACGCCCCACTGGATAGCTGCGCGGCCGGCCTGATCGGTGCCGATGGCATCGTAAGGATTGCCGAGATTGCCCAGGAAGCGCAGCGCATTTTGCGGTTCGTCCTTGTAGTTCAGGCCGGCGATCTCGAAACGCCCGTCCTGCGCCAGTTGCATCAATAGCGGATGTTCCTCGCGGCAGGGCGCGCACCATGACGCCCAGATGTTCACCAGCGTCACCTTGCCGGCGAAGGAAGCGCTGTCCAGACCCGGCAGACCGCTGCCAGCAAGCCCCGGCAGATCGGTCTGAGGCGCTGGCTCGCCGATAAGCGCGGAGGGAATGGTCGCGTTGTCGCGGCCCGACAAAAGCTGCATCAGGAAGATGCCCGCGAGCGCGGCAAAAATGACAAGCGGCGCCAGCGCGATAAGCACCCGGCGCGGCTTCGTCCGTGTCTCTTCGGCTGCGCTCACGATTGTCTTTCCGCAGAGCGGCGCTTCACGCCGCGCCGTTCCAGCTCTGCCAGTTCGCGTTTGCGCGCCGTCTGGTCGGCAAGAATCCAGACGACCATGCCGCCAATCACCAGCGCCGAAATGATATAGGCTGCCGAAACAAAGAAGGTGTGCGTCACGCCGCCTGCCCTTCCGCGCCCCGAGCCGCCAGGCGCCGCATTGAGATCACCCGCCGGCGCCAGATCTCGGTGCGCATCGCCATCAGGTGCAGTGTGAAATAAAGCAGCGTGAACCCCACCGCGGAGACAAGCAGCGGCCACAACAGGCTCGGGTGAATGGTCGGGCCGTCGAGCCGCATCACCGAGGCCGGCTGGTGCAGCGTGTTCCACCATTCGACAGAAAACTTGATGATCGGAATGTTGATCACGCCGATCAGCGTCACCACTGCCGCTGCCCGCGCCGAGCGCGAGGGATCGTCCAGCGCCCGGGTCAGCGCGATCAGGCCGAGATACATCAGAAACAGCACGAAGACCGAGGTCAGCCGTCCGTCCCAGACCCACCACGTGCCCCACATCGGCTTGCCCCAGATCGAGCCGGTGATCAGCGCCAGCGCGGTAAATGCCGCACCGATGGGAGCTGCCGCCTTCAGCGACACATCCGCCAGCGGATGCCGCCATACCAGCGTGCCGAGTGCGGCCAGCGCCATGATCGAATAGATCATCATCGACAGCCATGCGAATGGCACATGCAGATACATGATCCGCACCGTGATGCCCTGCTGGTAGTCCTCAGGCGCCGAGAAACCCATCCACAGCCCGGCTGCGATCACGATGGCCGACAATGCCGCGAGCCATGGCACCAGCCGGTCGGCAAGTGCCACAAACCGCGTCGGATTTGCGAGATCGGTGAACCGGCGTGTCAGGGTGGCGGCTTCGCTCATGGTCCTTCAAATAGACGCCGCGCATGCGGCGCGCAATTCACCAGGGTCAAAACGCCGTGAGGGGAGTTGTCGCGGGCGCCGCACCGCACTGCTGTCATCTGGTATTGACATGCAGGCATTTACCTGCATATTTATCCACCATGAGAGAGGTCGATGGACGCTGACAAGGTCTTCAAGGCGCTGGGAGATCCCACCCGCAGGAAGCTGCTCGATCGCCTGTGTGAGGAGAACGGTCAGACGCTCGGGCAGCTGTGCGAAAACCTCGGCATGGCCCGGCAGTCGGCAACGCAGCATCTCGGCATCCTGGAGGATGCCAATCTGGTCAGCACGGTCCGGCGCGGCCGCGAAAAGCTGCATTTCATCAACCCCGTGCCGTTGCACGAGGTCTACGAACGGTGGGTGCGCAAATTCGAACGTCAGCGGCTCAGCCTGCTGCACGATCTGAAAAAGGAACTCGAAGGAGAGTGACAATGAGTGCAGAGACAATACAGCTGGTCTACGTGACCTACATCGCTTCGACGCCGCAGAAAGTGTTCGAGGCCATAACGCGGCCCGAGATTTCACGCCGCTACTGGGGCCACGAAAACGTGTCCGATTGGAAGCCGGGTTCGGACTGGCAGCATGTCCGCGACAACGAGGAGCACACGGTCAACATCCTCGGAAAGGTCGTGGAGGCCTCGCCGCCGTCACGGCTCGTCGTCAGCTGGGCGAACGCTTCGCAAGCCGACGACAAGTCCGCCTACAGCCGCGTGACGTTCGACATTGTGGAATACGAGGACATGGTCCGGCTCACTGTCACGCACGCCGATCTCATTGCCGATAGCGGCATGGCAAACGGCGTCAGCAGGGGGTGGCCGATCGTGCTGTCGAGCATGAAGTCATACCTTGAGACCGGCCGTCCGCTCGACATATTCGCCAATCCGAAAGCTGCTTGAGACGGCTTCGCGCACACTGTCTTCGAAAGAACCTGATCATGACCAAGCATTACCGGGGCGGATGCGCCTGCGGGGCGATCCGCTACGAAACGAGCGCCCAGCCAATCTTTCAGAACCACTGCCAGTGCATCGATTGCCAAAAGCGAAGCGGCACGGGCCACGGCTCCTACCTCAGCTTCGCCGATCGTGCCGAGGTTTCTGTCAAAGGCGAGGCGTCGCAGTGGCGGATTACCGCCGACAGCGGAAACGACAAGATCCACCACTTCTGTCCGGTCTGCGGAACACCGGTCTACCTGACCTTCGTTGCCATGCCGGACCTGATCGCAGTCCACGCGACAAGTCTCGACGACCCCGAAACGTTCAAGCCGCAGGCGCTGACATACAGCGTCCGTGGCCATGCGTGGGATGCCATGGATGCCTCACTGCAGGCATTCGAGCGAATGCCGGGATAGAGGCCGCTATGCGGCCGGACATCTGGTGATACAGGCTTAAAAGGCAAAGTACATGACCAACCAGAAGAACTACACGACCTCATTCACGGTAGATCAGAGCCCTGAGGCGGCCTTCGCCGCGATCACCGATCCCCGCGCCTGGTGGAGCGGCGAGTTCGAAGGCGACACCGGCAAGCTCGGCGACGTCTTCATCTATCGGTACAAGGATCTCCATTACTCTAAGCAGCAAGTGACCGAGATGGTCCCCGGCAAACGCGTCGCTTGGCTCGTGCTCGAAGGAACGCTCAACTTCGTCGAAGACAAGACGGAATGGGTCGGTACGACCATGACGTTCGACATTGCACGCAATGGTGACAAGACCGACGTGGTGTTCACCCATATCGGACTCCAGCCCGCGGTCGAGTGCTTCGACACGTGCTCCGAGGCGTGGACATCCTTGATTCAGGGCAGCCTCAGGCAGTTCATTGCAACCGGCAAGACCGACCTGATCGAACTCGAAGCGCCTGCCGCCTGAGGCGCTTCCATAAGATACAATCCGGCGAATCCCACCGGGAACGACACGAACCTGCCAACCATGTTGGCGGGTTCGCTATCGCATCTTGCAGTCAGGTGGCATCACCTGACGTCCGCACACATGCGGAAAACAAGCACGCAGGGCTCGATGAGCAGTCGATTGGCTCAATAAGAAGCACAATCGGCCCATTCTGCCTCAGCGCCAGCCCAGCCCCGGCGCGACGTGTTTGAGAATGCTCTCGATCGCATGCGCGTTGTAATCGACGCCAAGCTGATTCGGGATTGTAAGAAGCAGCGTGTCGGCCTCGCCGATCGCCTCGTCTTCCTTCAACTGTTCTACCAGCTCATCCGGCTCGGCGGCATAGGTGCGACCGAACACTGCCATCTTCTGCGGCTCGATATAGCCGAAATGGTCCTGGCTGTCGGAGCCGCCGAAATAGGCGCGGTCCATGTCATTGACGAGTGCGAAGATCGAGCGGCTGATCGAGACGCGCGGCTCGCGCTCATGACCCGCTTCCTTCCACGCGGCGCGGTAGGCGCGGATCTGCTCTGCCTGCTGCACGTGGAACGGCTTGCCGCCCTCGTCGAATTTCAGCGTTGAACTCTGCAGATTCATGCCGAGCTTGGCGGCCCATTCGGCGGTCGCGTTGGATGCCGCACCCCACCAGATACGCTCGCGCAGCCCCTCCGAATGCGGCTCAAGCCTGAGCAGCCCCGGTGGATTGGGAAACATCGGCCGCGGGTTCGGCTGGGCGAAGCCCTGGCCCTTCAGCGCCTCGAGCAGGATTTCGGTGTTGTGCCGCGCCATGTCGGCGTCGGTCTCACCCTCCTGCGGCTGGTAGCCGAAATAGCGCCAACCATCGATCACCTGTTCGGGCGAGCCCCGGGAAATGCCGAGTTGCAACCGTCCGCCGGCGATCAGGTCGGCCGCTCCCGCATCCTCCACCATGTAGAGCGGGTTCTCGTAGCGCATGTCGATCACGGCGGTGCCGAGCTCGATGCGGCTGGTCTTCGCCCCCGCCGCCGCAAGCAGCGGAAATGGCGAGCCGAGTTGCCGCGCAAAGTGATGCACGCGGAAATAGGCGCCATCTGCGCCCAGTTCCTCGGCAGCGACCGCAAGGTCTATTGACTGAAGCAATGCATCGGACGCTGTGCGCGTCTGCGACTGCGGCGAGGGCATCCAGTGCCCGAAGGAGAGAAAGCCGATCTTTTTCATGATGTCTCAAATGCGTGGCCGCGCGAGGGAAATCAATGGCGCTTCGGTGCGCCCGACGGTGACGCACTGTCTACTGTTCAGTCGCTCGAGCCTTTTAGCGCCGCCGCCGCCCCCAGCGGCCCTATCACCGCGAAGAACAGCGTCAAGGCACCCAGGATCAGGAAGGGCGGCAGGAAAGGGGCCGGGTCGGTCACCGCGCCGTAACTTGCCGACACGCCGAAGATCAGCACGGGGATCGACAGCGGCAGCACCAGCACCGAGACAAGCTGCCCGCCGCGCGGCAGCGCCACCGCCACCGCCGCACCCGCCGCGCCGATGAAGGTGATCGCCGGCGTGCCGACCAGCAGCGTCAGAGCGGCCGCACCGATAGCCGCCGGTTCCATGTTCATGAACAGGCCAAGCAGCGGCGAGGCAATCACCAGCGGCAAAACGCTCGCCGTCCAGTGCGCGAGGCATTTCACGAAGACCGTGAGCGCCGTCATGTGTCGTTCGCCGGCGATAAGCAGCAGGTCGAGCGAGCCGTCCTCTCGGTCGGCCTGAAACAGCCGGTCGAGCCCCAGCAGCACGGAAAGAAGTGCTGCGATCCACAAGATCGCCGGGCCGATCCGTGCCAGAAGATTGAGATCGGGGCCTACGCCGAACGGCACCACGGAGACCACGGCGAGAAAGAAGATGATGCCGACCAGCGCTCCGCCGCCGGCGCGAATGCCGAGCCTGACATCGCGGATGAAGAGCGCCCACATCAGGCGGCCGCCCCCATGCGCAATTCGTCCGCACCCTCCAGCCCGAGCGGCAGATGCGTGGCGGCCAGAATCATTCCACCATCTTCCAGATGCGCTTGCATCAATTCGGCAAACTGGCGTTCCGAGGCCTTGTCCAGACCCGCCGTCGGCTCATCAAGCAGCCACAGCGGCCGGTAGCTGACCAGCAGCCGCGCAATCGCGGCCCTCCTTTTCTGGCCGGTCGAGAGATAACCGAACGGCAGATGGCCGATCGAGCCGAGGCCCACCATCTCCAGCGCCTCGCCGATGTCGAGATGCGGCTCGCCATTGAAGTCGCGCCAGAAGACGAGATTTTCCTCCACCGTCAGCGCGGTCTTCATGCCGTTCTGGTGGCCCAGAAAATGCGCCGCCGCTTGGCAGCTTGGCCATTCCTCACCGCCGCCTTCGAGCGTCACGTCTCCCGAAGCGGCCGGCAGCAGCCCGGCAACGATCCGCATCAGCGTCGACTTGCCCGACCCGTTCGGCCCGGTGACGGTCAGCGCCTTTCCCTCATCGAGCGAAAACGACACGCCGGCGAACACCGGCTCGCCGCCGCGCTCGCCCGCAAGGTTGTCGGCCACCAGCCGCATCGCGCCTACGCCCAAAGTCGACCACCGCAATGCAGCATTTTTGCCCCTTCCTGCTCTGGAACTCTCATACGAAATTCACTATAGAACCGGCAACCGTGCCAGCGGTCGGCACGTTCTCCAATTTGCGCCGAACCCAGCGCGTCTGCTCTTGAGGGAGGAGAACGCGAGGAACGGACAGCGGAAATGACCGTACCCGCAAGCTTTGCGCGTGATACCCTCACGACTGGCGTCCTGTTCCACCCCGGCGAACGACAGTTAGGGACCGCCCGTGACCAAATCGCTCGACAGTTTCAATTGCCGCCGCACCCTGAAGGCCGGATCGACGGAATATGTCTATTTCGACCTGAAGGAAGCCGAGAAGAACGGCCTTGCCGGCATTTCGGCCCTGCCCTTCTCCATGAAGGTGCTGCTTGAGAACCTGTTGCGCAATGAGGACGGCCGCTCCGTCACCAAGGAATCGATCGAGGCCGTCGCCGCCTGGCTGAACGACAAGGGCACCGCCGGCGTCGAGATCGCCTACCGCCCGGCCCGCGTTCTGATGCAGGATTTCACCGGCGTTCCCGCCGTGGTCGACCTTGCCGCGATGCGCGACGGCATCAAGTCGCTCGGCGGCGATCCGGAAAAGATCAACCCGCTGGTGCCCGTCGATCTGGTCATCGACCACTCCGTCATCGTTGACGAGTTCGGCACCCCGATGGCCTTCGCCAACAATGTCGAGCTGGAATACAAGCGCAACGAGGAGCGCTACAAATTCCTCAAATGGGGCCAGCAGGCGTTCCGCAATTTCCGCGTCGTGCCGCCCGGCACCGGCATCTGCCACCAGGTCAATCTCGAATATCTCGGCCAGGTCGTGTGGACCAAGGATGAGGACGGCGAAGAGATCGCCTATCCCGACACCTGCGTCGGCACCGACTCTCACACCACCATGATCAACGGCCTCGGCGTGCTCGGCTGGGGTGTTGGCGGCATCGAGGCCGAGGCCGCCATGCTCGGCCAGCCCGTCTCCATGCTGCTGCCCGAAGTCATCGGCTTCAAGCTGACGGGCAAGCTGCGCGAAGGCGTCACCGCCACCGACCTGGTGCTTACCGTCACGCAGATGCTGCGCAAGAAGGGCGTCGTCGGCAAGTTCGTCGAATTCTATGGCGACGGCCTCAACTCCATGACGCTGGCCGACCGCGCCACGATCGGCAACATGGCGCCCGAATATGGCGCCACTTGCGGCTTCTTCCCCGTCGACGGCGAAACCGTGCGTTACCTCACCACCTCGGGCCGTTCCGAAGACCGCATCGCGCTGGTTGAGGCCTATTCGCAGGCTCAGGGCATGTGGCGCGAGGCAGGTTCGCCCGACCCGGTCTTCACCGACACGCTGGAGCTTGAGCTTGGCGATGTTGTGCCTTCCATGGCCGGCCCCAAGCGCCCCGAAGGCCGCATTCCGCTGGAAAACATTGCCGGCGGTTTCGCCGAGGCTCTCGGCGACGTCTACAAGAAGACCACCGCCACCGACCGCCGTTACGAGGTCGAGGGCGAGGATTTCGACATCGGTCACGGCGATGTGGCGATTGCGGCAATAACGTCCTGCACCAACACCTCCAATCCGTCGGTGCTCATCGGTGCCGGCCTGCTCGCCCGCAACGCCAATCGCCTCGGTCTCAAGCAGAAGCCCTGGGTCAAGACCTCGCTTGCGCCGGGTTCGCAGGTCGTCGCCGAATATTTGGAAAAATCCGGCCTGCAGGACGAGCTCGACAAGATCGGCTTCAACCTGGTCGGGTTCGGCTGCACCACCTGCATCGGCAATTCCGGCCCGCTGCCGCCGGCAATCTCCAAAACCATCAACGACAAGGGCCTGATTGCGGCCTCGGTGCTCTCGGGCAACCGCAATTTCGAGGGCCGCGTGTCGCCAGACGTGCAGGCCAACTATCTGGCCTCGCCGCCGCTGGTTGTCGCCTACGCGCTGGCCGGCACGGTGACCAAGGATCTGACCACCGAGCCGCTCGGCGAAGGCGCCGACGGCAAGCCGGTCTATCTGAAGGACATCTGGCCCACCACGCAGGAGATCCAGGACTTCATCGCCAAATACGTCACCCGCGATCTCTTCGCGCGCAAATATGCCGATGTCTTCAAGGGCGACGAGAACTGGGCCGCCGTCCAGGCCCCGTCCGGCCAGACCTATGCCTGGGACAACCAGTCCACCTATGTGCAGAACCCGCCCTATTTCGAGGGCATTGGCAAGACGCCCCGCCCCGTCACCGACATCAAGGGCGCGCGCATCCTTGGCCTGTTCGGCGACAAGATCACCACCGACCATATCTCGCCCGCCGGCTCCATCAAGGCCGCCTCGCCGGCCGGTGAATATCTCACCTCCAACGGCGTCGGCGTCGCCGACTTCAACCAGTACGGCACGCGCCGCGGCAACCATGAAGTCATGATGCGCGGCACCTTCGCCAACATCCGCATCCGCAACTTCATGTTGGGCGAAAACGGCCGCGAGGGCGGCTACACCATCCACTACCCGTCCAAGGACGAGCTTTCGATCTACGACGCGGCCATGCGCTACAAGACCGAGGGCGTGCCGCTGGTCGTCTTCGCCGGCGTCGAATACGGCAACGGCTCGTCGCGCGACTGGGCGGCCAAGGGCACCAACCTGCTCGGCGTGCGCGCCGTCATCGCCCAGTCCTTCGAGCGCATCCACCGCTCGAACCTGATCGGCATGGGCGTCATCCCCTTCGTCATGGAGGGCGGCGACAGCTGGGCGCAGCTTGGCCTGAAAGGCGACGAGCTGGTCACCATCGAGGGGCTGGAGACGATCAAGCCGCGCCAGAAGATGGTGGCCAAGGTCACCTTCGCCGACGGCACGGAAAAGGACGTGCCGATCATGTGCCGCATCGATACGCTCGACGAGCTCGACTACTTCAAGAACGGCGGCATCCTGCAGGCGGTACTGCGGGATTTGGCGGCTTAAGAAGAAAGCCCAACGCCGACGTCCATTCTTCTCCCCTCTGGGGAGAAGGTGGCCCACAGGGTCGGATGAGGGGGCCGTGCCGGCGCCTTTATCTCCCCCTTGGCGGGGGAGAAAGTCTTTTCCTGCATTTGCGAAGCGGGGCGAGCAAGTGCTTGGAAAAGACAAGAGAGGGGGCAACTTGAGCGGAGGCCACCCACCCGCTCTTTTGCAATTTCTGGCACTTGGCCTTCGCTGCGCTCGGCCAAGACACCGAAATCGCTCTCTCTCCCGCAAGGTGAGAGATAACGCCGCCATCTGGCGCCCTCGCTAGTCTTCAGCGGGGACAGACCCGACGGCGGAGAAAATCTTTCGCAGGCCAACCCCTTGTCCCTACTCACTATTCGCTACTCACTACACGCTATATTATCCCCGCCCTCCCCACCTCCCTTATCCTCCGACATGCAAATACCGCTGCGCGGGAAACGGATGTGCACTCCGAGCATCCGGGCAGCGGTCGGTGCCGGATCGGCAGCACTACGGTGGTGCTGCTGGGCGATGAGCCCCCAGCTCCGGGCCCACGGGTAGCTGTGTCTTGGCCTCTTGATTGATGGCCAGCCCGGCCTCTGAGGCGAAAGCTGCGGAGAGCCACGAGCGGACAATACCCCGGCGCGAATGCCGGGTGACCTCGAAAGAGGTACTCGGGGCAAGAACACCGGACGGGCGGCCTTTTGGTCGCGCGTAACATACAGATGAGCGACTGAACGGCCGCCCGTCTTCCTACGCCGAACTCCACAGGGTTCTGGCGAAAAGCGCACCGCGAGATCGCGCAGCGATCTTCGCGAAACGGCGCACACTCAATGGCCAGACGGTCTAACAACCGGGCGTGGCGACAGGAGAGGTGCGACTTCTGAAATGCGGGTGCCGTTTTGATGGTCAGGCATGGATCCCCGGCTCGCCGTCGCGGGCTCCCTAGGCCGGGATGACGATGCACTAACCAACTCCCCGCCGCTGGCTGTCCCCACCCCTCTCCACCCGCGCTACACTCGCCCCCAAAGGAGCCCGCAATGCCCGACATCGTCATTCGCCCGCTGGAACAGGCCGACCATACCGCCTGGCGCGAACTGTGGACCGACTATCTCACCTTCTACGAGACCGAGAAGCCGGAAGAGGTCTACGCCACGACTTGGGAGCGGCTGTTCACGCCGGGCGAATACGAGCCGCGCGGCTTACTCGCCCTGCTCGACGGCAAGCCCGTCGGCCTCGTGCACTACATGGATCACCGCACCACCTGGACCGTCGCCAACAATTGCTATTTGCAGGATCTGTTCACCGCTCCCGAAGCGCGCGGCGCGGGCGTGGGCGCCGCCCTCATTGCGGCAGTTGGCAAGGCGGCCGCCGAGCGTGGCGTTACCAATGTCTACTGGATGACGCACGAGACCAACGCCACGGCGCGCCGCCTCTACGACCGCGTGGCGCGCCGGACCGGTTTCATCAAATACGCTCTGTAAAGCGCCGGACCGCGAAATGAGGTATGGTCGAACCGAAGCGATTCGGTGACACCATGCAAGCCAGCCCGGTCCTCAGCATTGGCCTACCCGTAGCACTGATCATCATCATGCTGGGCCTCGGCCTGTCGCTGAAGCTCGAGGACTTCACCAAATTCCTGTCGAGACCGAAGCCGGTTATCGTCGGTCTGGTTTGCCAGCTCGTCATCCTGCCTCTTCTGTGCCTTCTGCTGGTCTGGGGAACCGGCCTTTCGCCGGCCGCCGCTGTCGGCATGATGCTTCTGGCCGCCAGCCCCGCCGGTACTTCGGCAACGATCTACACCCACTTGGCCAAAGGCGACGTGGCGTTGAGCCTCACATTCGCCGCCGTCACCACGCTGCTGGCGATGGCAACGATCCCGCTGATTTCCAACGGTTCGCTGCTCCTGTTTTATGGCGAGGGCGAAGCGGTCTATCTCGGCGCGACGCAAATCCTCCAGTTCTTCGTGGTCGCCATTTTGCCGGCAATGGTCGGCGTCTTCATCCACAGCCGCTACCCGGCATTCGCGGAACGTCTCGGCCGGCCGGTGAAGGTGCTGGCGCTGGTGTTCCTGGCGCTGGTCGTGGTCATCGCCATCGTCGGGCAATGGAACGTGGTGGTGACCTGGGCGCCGGTGCTCGGCACCATCGTGCTGTTCTTCAACCTTGTCACGCTCGCCGTCGGTTATCTCGTGCCGCGCCTGGCGGGCATCGAACGCGGACAGGCCGTCGCGCTCGCCATGAGCATCAGCATCCACAATGCTGCCATCGTGATCACGATGGCGTTCAGCGAATACATGCTGAACAATGCCGAGATGGCTATCCCGCCGGCACTCTATGGCGTCATCGCCTATGTCACGGCAGGCGCGTTCGTATGGGTCTACAACCGCATGCAGGGCGAAGCAGAACCGGCCTGAACCGGCTTCGCGCTGCAGACGAGCTGTGCTAACCCGTAGCAATGTTCATTCCCTTCTTCCTCGAATTGAAAGCCGCCAAGGTGCCGGTCTCGCTGCGCGAGTACCTGACCCTTCTGGAAGGCATGGACGCGCATCTGGTCGACTATGATGTCGAGGGTTTCTATTTCCTCGCCCGCGCAGCGCTGGTGAAGGACGAGCGTCACATCGACCGTTTCGATCAGGTCTTCAGCCACGTCTTCAAGGGACTGGAAGCGGTCTCCGGCGAGGCGGCGATCGACGTCGAGAACCTGCCGGAGGAATGGCTGCGCAGGCTCGCCGAAAAGCACCTGACCGAAGAAGAGAAAAAGCTGGTCGAGGCGCTTGGCGGTTTCGACAAGCTGATGGAGACGCTGAAGAAGCGGCTGGAGGAACAGAAAGGCCGCCACCAGGGCGGCTCGAAATGGATCGGCACCGCTGGCACCTCGCCTTTCGGGGCCTATGGCTACAATCCCGAGGGCATCCGCATCGGCCAGCATGAGTCACGCCATCGCCGTGCGGTGAAGGTCTGGGACAAGCGCGAGTTCAGGAATTTCGACGATCAGATCGAACTCGGCACCCGCAACATCAAGGTGGCTCTGAAGCGCCTGCGGCGCTGGGTGCGCGAAGGCGCAGACGAGGAGCTCGACCTTCCGGGAACCATCCACGCCACGGCCGAACACGGTTACCTCGACGTCAAGACCCGGCCCGAGCGCCGCAACGCCGTAAAGCTTCTGATGTTCTTCGATGTCGGTGGGTCGATGGACGACCATATCCGCGTCGTCGAGGAGCTGTTTTCGGCCGCCCGCGCCGAGTTCCGCCAGCTAGAATATTTCTACTTCCACAACTGCCTCTATGAGGGCGTGTGGAAGGATAACCGCCGCCGCTATTCGGAAGTCACGCCCACTTTCGACGTGCTCCACAAATACGGGCCGGACTACAAGGTGGTATTTGTCGGCGACGCCTCGATGAGCCCTTACGAGATCGCTTATCCCGGCGGCTCGGTTGAACACTGGAACGCCGAGCCGGGTGCAGCCTGGCTGCAACGCGTGCTTGCGCAATGGCCGAACACGGTGTGGATCAACCCGATCCGCGAGAAACACTGGAGCTACACCCACTCCATCCAGATGATCCGCGAGCTTTTCGCTGACCGCATGTACCCGCTCACCCTGTCTGGCCTTGAGCGAGCAACGAAAGAGCTTTCAAGGAAACACTAGGCAGCGGGCTTCAGCGCCGTTTCCACGAGTCGCACCCAATAGCTCATCCCCTGCGGAATGATCGCGTCGTTGAAGTCGTAGGCAGGGTGGTGAAGACCGGCCGTGTCGCCATTGCCGATAAAGATGAAGGCACCGGGCCGGGCGCGCAGCATCTGCGAGAAATCCTCGCCGGCCATCACCGGCTCCGCCGCGCGGTCTATGCCGGCCTCACCCATGACCTCCGCCGCGACATCGGCGGCAAACGTTGTCTCGGCGGCATGGTTCAGCGTTACCGGCACCGCCGGGTCGAAATCATACTCGATGCTCCCGCCATCGGCTTCGGCGATCGTTCGGGCAATGTGTTCGATCCGGTCGCGCGTCGTCTCCACCAGTGCCGGGTCGAGCGTGCGGACCGTGCCAAGCAGGTCGACATGTTCGGGGATGATGTTGAAGGCCGTTCCCGCCGAAATCTTGGTCAGCGAAACCACCACCGCCTGCAGCGGATCGATGTTTCGCGACACAATGGTTTGCAGCGCCTCGACGATCCGCGCGGTGATCACGATCGGATCGACCGTGCGGTCGGGCCGCGCAGCATGCCCGCCGACGCCTTTCACAGTCAGCGTGAAACGCGATGACGACGCCATGATGCCGCCCGGCCTGATCGCAAAGGAGCCTGCCTTGAGCCCCGGCATGTTGTGCATGCCGAACACCTTGTCGATGCCGTACCGCTCCATCAGGCGGTCGGCGATCATCGCCTTCGCGCCCTTGCCGATCTCCTCGGCCGGCTGGAAGATCAGCACACATGTTCCGGCGAAATTGCGGGTTTCGGCAAGATATTTGGCAGCACCCAGCAGCATGGCCGTGTGCCCGTCGTGCCCGCAGGCATGCATGAAGCCGAACGTTTCGGAAGCGTGCTCCACGCCGCTCGTTTCGACGATCGGCAGCGCGTCCATGTCGGCGCGAAGCCCGATCGCCGGACCATCGCCTTTGACACCCTTGATGACGGCGACCACACCCGACTGGCCGATGCCGGTGTCCACGCTGTCGCAGCCAAACTCGCGCAGTCGCTCGGCGACGAAACCGGCAGTCCGGTCCAGCTCGAAACCGAGCTCCGGCGAGGCATGCAAATACCGTCGCCAGGAGGTCACCTCGTCATGGAGTTCGGCCGCGCGGTTGAGGACCGGCATTGTGCTGTTACGCCATGCCCAGCGCGTTCTTGTAGAGGTCGAGGATCGCCTCTTCCTCCTGCCGTTCGGCCTGGTCCTTCTTGCGCAGCCGGATAAGCGTGCGCACCGCCTTGGTATCGAAGCCCGTGCCCTTCATCTCGGCATAGACTTCCTTGATGTCGTCGGCGATCGCCTGCTTGTCCTCTTCGAGGCGCTCGACGCGCTCGATGAAGGATCGCAGTTGGCCTGCGGCCACGGTCTGCGCTGTCTCGTTGGTGATCTCGTCGTCTGCCACGTCTTGCTCCGAAGCTGAAAAATGCCGCGCGCATTGGCGCTGAGTGTGCCGGTTCGATTGCCGCAGAGGGCGTCCGCGGTCAAGGCGCAGGCTGCGCCCTTCTACAGTTCAGTGACCGCCAGGCCTGTTCTGTTCAAACGCCGCGACCTTGTCGGCCGAAGCCTCGGTCTGGTGTTTCGCGCGCCACTCGTCATAGGGCATGCCGTAGATGATTTCGCGGGACTCGTCCTTCGACAGTTCAACGCCTTCGGCTTCGGCCGCGTCGCGGTACCAGTTTGACAGGCAGTTACGGCAAAAGCCCGCCAAATTCATCATGTCGATGTTCTGCACATCGGTGCGCTCGCGCAGATGTTTCACCAGCCTGCGGAAGGCCGCCGCCTCGAAGTCACGCTGCTGTTCTTTGGTCAGATCGGCCATTGCTGCCTCCCTTCGCTTCAGGGCACCGGCCCGGTGCGGGAACCGAATTGCCGGTATTCATGGATATCGGGCCGCCGGTTGAGGTCGTCAAGGATCGGCGCCAGTCGCTCAGCCCATTCATTCGCGCCCGTTTCGTCGGCAATCAGGTCCTGCCTGATCTCGATCAGGGCATGGGCGATGCCGGGAACGATGCAATGCTTGAACATGGTGTCGCCGCGCAAGGCGCCGTCATAGGGTTCATTGTCGCCGACGGTCAGCGCCACATCCTCGGCCAGCATGTCGAGCAGCGGCCTGACCGCGCGGGGATCGCTGTCCCACAAAACGCCAACCTGCCACGGCCGCTCGCGGTTCTGCATACGTGGTGTGAAGGAGTGAATCGAGAACACGAATGGCGCCTTGCCCGTCGCAGCCGCCACCGCGCCGATCCGCGCCGATACGGCTTCGTGATAAGGCCGGTAATACGCGGCAATCCGCTTCTCGCGTTCCACCGCACTCATCGGGTAGTTCGCAGGCACGATGGTGCCATCATAGAGCTGACGAATGAGCGTAGGATCATCCTCGCCGCGGTTCGGATCGATCAAGAGACGCGAGAAACCGGCCATGACCGCGGGGGCACCGGTCAGCTGCGCCAGTTTTCGTGTCACGGCTTCAACGCCGATGTCGTAGGCGATGTGCCGGTCGAACTCGGAAGCCGGCAGGCCAAGATCGCTATATTCGGCCGGCAGGTCCCGCCTTGCGTGGTCGGCGATCAGAACCAGACCCAGCCTGTCATTGCCGTCAACGATCTCAAACGGCTGGAACGGAGCTGAATTGGTCATCGTGCAAATGCGGTCGTGGCGGCAGGGCGGGGTGAGCCGCCGTCATTTCACGAACCGCTCAGGCGCGCAATGCCGTTGTTTGGCCAAGCTTCTGCCTCACCTCCATGTGACTCGCGGAGGGTTTCACCATCACCCGCCGCGTTGACATAATCAGGCAGTTTGCAGAAAAGGGTTCGTCACGAATGCAGGTTTCGAATTCCAAAGGTTCGCGCATGGTCCCGTCCGTGAGGACAACGCTGGTTCGCATGGCGGGCACTGCGGCGGCTTTGATGCTTGGCGGTGCGGGGCTCGCAGCGCTGCCGACGCCGGCTCTGGCCGATTTCCGGGTCTGCAACGCCACGCAGACACTGGTCGGCGTTGCGATCGGCTACCGCGCCAGCACCGGCTGGATTACCGAGGGCTGGTGGCATGTCGACGCCTCGACCTGCAAGACACTGATCGAGGGGGCGCTCGCCTCGCGCTACTACTACATCTACGCAGAAGACGCCGAGCGCGGCGGCCGCTGGGAAGGTCCCATCAGCATGTGCGTGGCAGAACGCGAGTTCAAGATCGCCGGCGTCAATGACTGTTTTGCTCGCGGCTTCCAGCGGGCAGGCTTCCAGGAATACGATACAGGCGAACAGACAAGCTGGATGGTGCAGCTGACCGATGGCCCGGTGGCCGAAGGTGCCGCCGGTCTGGCTGGAACAGGGAACGAATGAGACGCAGCCGGAAGGTCAAGATACTCGCCACACTCGGACCGGCTTCGTCCGAAGAACCGAAGATCCGTGAGCTGTTTGAGGCGGGGGCCGACGTTTTCCGCATCAATATGAGCCACGCCGACCACAAGCTGATGCGCACGCTGGTGCAGCGCATCCGCAATGTGGAGCAGGAGGTTGGCAGGCCAATCGGCATTCTGGCCGACCTGCAGGGACCGAAGCTGCGCGTGGGCACCTTCGCCGACGGTTCGGTGGAACTGGAGCCTGGTCAGGAGTTCTCCCTCGACGACAATACGGCGCCGGGAGATTCCGCCCGGGTCAATCTACCACACCCTGAGATACTTAAATCGGTTGAAGCCGGTCACAGACTTCTGATCGACGATGGCAGGCTGCATTTGCGCTGCGAGGAAAATGACGGCCACCGCATTCGCTGTGTCGTCGTTACCGGCCGCAAGATCTCCGACCGCAAGGGTGTCAGTCTTCCCGATACAGACCTGCCGGTTGGCGCGCTGACCGAAAAGGACCGCTCAGACCTTGAGGCCGTGCTGGAAACCGGTGTCAACTGGATCGCGCTTTCCTTTATCCAGCGCCCGGAAGATTTGGCGGAAGTGCGCAAGGTGGCGCGCGGGCGCGCGCTTCTCTTGTCGAAGATCGAAAAGCCGCAGGCCGTGGCGCGGCTTGCCGAGATCATCGAACTCTCCGACGCGCTGATGGTGGCGCGTGGCGACCTTGGCGTGGAGATGCCGCTGGAGGCGGTTCCCGGCATTCAGAAGCAGATAACCCGCGCGGCACGCAAGGCCGGCAAGCCGGTTGTCGTTGCCACTCAGATGCTGGAATCGATGATCACCGCCCCGGTGCCGACCCGCGCCGAGGTTTCGGACGTTTCGATTGCGGTATTCGAAGGTGCGGACGCGGTCATGCTGTCGGCTGAATCTGCGGCCGGGCAATATCCGGTCGAATCCGTGCAGATGATGAACGCCATTGCCGAACAGGTGGAGCGCGACCCGCTTTATCCCGGCATCATCAACGCCCAGCGTTCGGAGCCGGAAGCCACCGGTGCCGATGTGATTTCGGCAGGCGCCCGGCAGATCGCCGAAACGCTCAACCTGTCGGCCATCGTGACCTACACGTCCTCGGGCACCACCGGCCTGCGTGCGGCACGCGAGCGCCCCATGGTGCCGATCATTGCGCTATCGCCGGTGCTGGACACCGCACGTCGGCTTTCGCTCGTGTGGGGAACGCATTGCGTGGTCTCGCCCGACGCCGAGGATCTCGACGACATGGTCGACCGCGCATGCCGCATCGCGTTTGAGGAACAGTTCGGCCGCCCCGGCGACCGGATCATCATCACGTCGGGCGTACCGCTCAAGACACCCGGCGCGACCAACATGTTGCGCATCGCGTTTATCGGTTCGGACGGCCGCAGCAGCGCTTGACGGGTCGGCCTCAACCGCCGGCGTTGGCGGTCACCGGCGCCTTTTCGTCATGGCAGCGTTCGACCGGGCCGAAAGCCTGGCCGGCAATACGCGCCTGGACCTGTCGCGCCATCGCCTGCAGATCGACATCGCTGCCCGCAACCTTTTCGATTGCCGCAGCAATCAGTTCCGGCGCGGTCCAGTCCGGCTTGTGGCCGAGATTTTCGATCCACACGAGCTCCGCGCCCGGAATATCGCGCGCAAGGCCCAGCGAGTGGATTTCCTCATAGACAACCGTGTCGCTGTCGCCCGAGATCACCACGGTCGGCCGGTCGATCTCGCCATAACGAGCGGCCACCCTGGAGACATGCGGGAACAGGCTTTCAACGTCTATGGCGTTGGCCCGAAAGGCTGACGGACGTAACACCAGCGCAATGCCGGCATTGTCGTTGTAGCCCTCCGGAACCGGGTTGGGCGCAAATACGCAATCGGTGGCAGCGACCATGCGCCCCCAGCCTGCCGGCAGCGAAAGCGTTTCGGAGAACAGGCGGCCGATCACCGGGGTCGCCGTAAGACCATAATACCAGGACGTGCCGCCGCCGGGCCACGGATGGCTCGCAGCCGACACAAGAACCAGCCCAAGCGTTTTTTCGGGGTGCTCGAGCGCGAAGGTGGCGGCAACGCCGCCGCCGAAGGAATGGCCGACGATGATCGCCTTTTCGATGCCGACGGCGTCCATCAGCGCCGCAATCGTGTGCGCCTGCTGATCCGGCGTGGCGTTGCCTGTCCCGCGCGACGACCAGCCATGCCCCGGTCGATCGAAGAAAAGCATCTCCGCCTTTCCTTCAAGCAGCGGCCGGATCGGCAGCATCTGGTCGAGCAGATTGCCGCTCGCGCCGTGGATGAATACCACCGGCGGATGCTCGGCACCCTCGCCCGGTACATGCACATGATGCATCCGGGTTCCGTTCACCGTAATGAACTCGCCAGCCGGCGGATTGCGCTTTTCGATCAGCCAGACGCCGACGCGCGTCGTTCCCGCAAGCAGGAAGAGCAAACCGGCAAGAATGGCGAGGGCCGCGGTGATGAGGTTCATGCTGTCTGGAAGCGCCGTTCTGGTTGGAAGTTCGAGATGGAAAGGCGCTGCCGGGGCTGCGCGGTATCAGATGCCTTCGCCGGCCAGTTCCTCGGCAAGATCGGCGACTTCTTCCTGTGCGCTGCGCAGCATGGGATAGACGTCGAGAACGCGCTGGAAGGCCTCCATCGCCGGTTCCTTCATCTCATAGGTTTTGAAGATCGCCGCCAGACCCGACAGCGCGCCAAAGTGGCGCGGCTCGAGCCTCAGCACATGCTCGATGTCGGTCATCGACTTGGCGTAGGAGCCCATCATGTAGTGAAGCGTCGCGCGGCGGTTCCAGCCCTCGGCATATTCGGGAGCCAGCACGGTAATCTGGTCGAGAAAATCGAGCGCCACGTCGAAACGCTCTTCTTCCATCGCCTTGGACGACCACTGCATCATCAGGTCGATCGTGGCGCTGCCCGATTGGCCCCACTCTTCGCGAATGAAGTTTGCGATACGCTTTGCAGCCGCCTCGTTGCGCTCGCGCTTGAGGTCGCTGAACAGCTGGTCGAGACGGGAAAGTTCGGGCTGATCGTCAGCCGCTTGCTCCGCAAACGCGTGCGGGGCGGCAAAAAGGAAAATGGCGATCAGGCTTGCGAGAATCCGCTGCATCGACGGGAATCTATGCCCGTCGCGCAAAAGATCAAACTGAAAATCATGTGATGCGGTTCCGCTCGAGCGGCAACTAGCCCTGACGCGCCTTGAAGCGCGGATTGGACTTGTTGATGATGTAGATGCGGCCCTTGCGACGAACCATGCGGTTTTCGCGGTGCCTGCTCTTGAGCGCCTTGAGCGAGTTCTTGATCTTCATTGTCTTTGTCCGTCGCTGCCGGCCCTTGGCCAGACACAAAAACGCGCCCCGAAGGCGCGCAAGAATTGGATGGCGGGCTCTTAAACGACCGGCCCGGCCAATGTCAACCGGGGACAGGCAATCCGGCCGCCTCGCAGAAGGCCGAAATCAACGTCTCATCGCCCCAGCAGCTTGCACGCGGCCAGACTGGCGGGCGTATCACCGGATCGGCCTCAACCGGGTGAAATGCCCCATCTTGCGGCCGGGGCGCGATTCCGCCTTGCCGTAGAGATGCAGAACCACATCCGGCTCGGCCAGCAGTTTGGGCGCAGCAAGCACCTCGTCGCCGATCAGGTTTTCCATTTCGCAATCGCTGTGCCGGCGGGTATCGCCGAGCGGCAGGCCCACGACGGCGCGGACATGCTGCTCGAATTGCGAGACATGGCAGGCAGCCTCGGTCCAGTGTCCGGAATTGTGCACCCTCGGCGCAATCTCGTTGACCAGCAGGCCGCCATCGCCAAGTACGAAGAACTCGACGCCGATGATGCCGACATAGTCGAGGGCCGTCAGAATGGCATATGCCGCCTCGCGCGCCGCATTCGCGGTCGCAGGCGTTACGCCTGCCGGCACGGTCGACCGTCTCAAAATGCCTTCGCGGTGAACATTCTCCGCCGGATCAAAAGCGCTGAGAGCGCCGTCCCGTCCACGCGCGGCGATCACCGATATCTCGCGCTCGAACGGCACAAACCCCTCAAGGATCAGCGGCACGCCACCCATCGCCGCATAGACGCCGTCTGCATCGCTCGCGGCAGCGTCGCGGAAAACACGCTGGCCCTTGCCGTCATAACCGAGCCGCCGGGTCTTCAGCACGCCGTCGCCGCCAAAGGCCTCCAGCGACCCCGCCAGATCGGCGTCGCTGTCCACAGCCCGATAGGGCGCTGTGGATAAACCGGCGCGGTTGAGGAAGTCCTTTTCCGTCATCCGGTCCTGCGCCGCGTCGAGCGCGGCAGGGGGCGGATAGACGTGAACCGCATTTTCCAGCGAGCGGGCGGCTTCCACCGGCACGTTTTCAAACTCGTAGGTCACGACGTCGGCGACGCGGGCCAGTTCCCGCAACGCGTCTGCGTCATCATAGGCCGCCTCGATTTGCGCGCCACAGGTTGCCGCCGCCGGGCAATCCGCCTGCGGTTCGAGCACGACCGTGCGATAGCCGAGCCTTGCGGCCGCCATGCCCAGCATGCGGCCAAGCTGCCCACCGCCGATGATCCCGATGGTCGAGCCGGCAGGAAGCGTCATGCCTGATCGGATGGAGCGTTTGCGACCTGTTCGGTCTGTCGCGCCCGCCAGTCGGCCAACCGCACGGCAACATCGTCGTCCGAAGTCGCAAGAATGGAGGCAGCCAGAAGCGCAGCGTTTACCGCGCCGGCCTTGCCGATCGCCAATGTGCCAACCGGCACGCCAGCCGGCATCTGCACAATGGAATAAAGCGAATCGACGCCCGAGAGCGCCTTCGATTCCACCGGAACACCCAGCACCGGCAGGGTCGTCATAGAGGCCGCCATGCCAGGCAGGTGCGCCGCACCGCCGGCGCCTGCAATGATGACTTTGTAACCCTCGGCCCGAGCCGACTGGGCAAAATCGTAGAGCCTGTGCGGCGTCCGATGAGCCGAAACAATCAGGTCGTTGTGTGAAACACCCAGCGCGTCCAGGGTCTCGGCCGCATGGCACATTGTCGCCCAGTCGGACTGGCTGCCCATGATGATCGCCACTTGGGGCGGAGCATCGCTCATCGTTTTCCGGCTCCGTGAAACTGGTTGGCGATTAGCGGATATTCCCGTTGCTCACAAGCACGGGAAACGTTCAGGCGATGATGTCGGGAATGATGCTGTCTTCGAGCTTCGACATCCGGTCCTTGATGGCGAGCTTCTTTTTCTTCATGCGCTGGATTTGCAGCGGGTCGCAGCCTGTCGCGATCATCGCGTTGATCGCGCTGTCGAAATCGATGTGTTCCTGCTTCAAGCGCGCATATTCGAGACGAATATCGGCCTGTTCCTGTTCCGACATGCAGCAATGACCGTTTGGCGACCGAAAGGCGCTCAAGAGGATGGCGGGACCGGTTCCGCACATCGCAACCGGCGCGCCGCGCATTACCATATTTCGGCCGTTTAAGAAATCCTACCATCAAGAAATCGACTTGCACGTCGATTGGTGGCACACTGTTACATAGCCGTCACGGGCCTGATTCCGGCGGAGCGAGTGCCCGCGCACGGCGCCAACGAGGAACAGGAAGGGAGAGCGAGCATGTCACTTGAATCCCACCTTGCGGAACTGCAGCGCAAGCACGGCGAGATCGAACAGGAAATCGACGAAGCGATGGCGCATCCATCGGCAAGCGACGGAGAAATCGCCGAACTCAAGCGACGCAAGCTGGCCATCAAGGATGAAATCCACAAGATACGTGTATTGCCCACCAGGCACTGACGCCTGACCTTCCAGGCGGTGCCGGAACGGCGCCGCCTTGTCCGGTCCGCTTGCTGGCGGACAAGGTATTTTTGAAACAGCCGCTCTGCGGAACGGCCTTACGACCTGCTTTTGCGCGCGAACGCCCCGTAGATGGCGATCGCCGCCAGTGCGATGCTGGCGACAAAATTCCACCCTGCAAATGACAGTCCGAGAAACCTGCCGACCGCCTCGTTGCACGATGGCGGGATAACGGTGTTGATGGAATCCAGAATGCCGCCGGAGCCACTGCCGGCAGGCGGCGCATCGACCGCGCCGCAGTCTGTCGGTCCATCCCACCAGCCCCATTCGACGCCGGAGTGGAAGCCGCCGAGATATGCGCCATAGGCCATCAGCAGCCCGCCAGCCAAAAGCAGGCCGCGCGTAACGATGCCCGGCAGCTTGAGCATCGACGAGATCAGCGCCAGCGCCATGAGGGGTACCCCAACATAATAGGGCGTCCGCTGGCCGAGACAGAGCTTGCAGGGAATGTAGCCGCCAATGTGCTGGAAGCCGAGCGCCGTTCCCACCGTGACTGCCATGCCGACAAGGAGCACAAGCGCCGCCAGCATCTGGGTTCTTCCGGCGGGTTGGGAAAGGGTCATGACAGCCTCAGAATACATAACGGACAGCGACGAAACCGCCGACCAGCAGCACCATGAATAGGGTGAAAAGGAGGCCCAGCCGCGCTTCGATGAACTCGCGTATCGGTTCGCCGTACCGGTAGAGCAGGCCGGCCACGAGGAAGAAGCGCAAGCCTCGCCCGATGACGGACACGATCACGAAAACGAACAGGTTCAGCCCGGTAGCACCCGAAAAGATCGTCAGCACCTTGTAGGGAAATGGCGTGATCGCGGCGAAGAGAACGCCCCAGCCGCCCCAGCGATTGTACCATTCGGCAAGCCGCGCAAACGCGTCTTCGGCATTGTAGAAAGCAAGGATCGGCTGGCCGATCGTCTCATAGAGGAAGGCGCCAATCGCATAACCCAGCAGCGCGCCGAGGATCGACGACACAGTGCAAATGAAGGCATAGCGGATCCAGTAGGAGCGTTTCGCCAGCACCATCGGGATCAGAAGCACATCAGGCGGAATTGGAAAGAACGAGCTCTCGGCAAACGAAACGCCGGAAAGCGCGCCTTCGGCGTAACGGGTCCGCGCCAGGGACATGGTCCAGTCGTAAAGGCGTCGAAGCATGGAAAACGGTGTCCGGTGAGCCGACGCGCTGTTTAGGATCAATGCGCCCGCGTGGCAATGCGGCAAGAGGGATCGGCCGGGCCCATCACGCTCCACTCAAACGATCGTGAGAACCGGGACCTCGCCGCGTCGCATCGTGCCACTATCATTGATTGCACCCGCCAGCCCGGCGGAACGAATTTCTATTGTCCAATTGGAGGGAACGATGCACATCACCCGACGCGAAACGCTGAAACTCGGACTTGCCGGCCTGGCCGGCGCGGGCACTATCACCGTCATGCCGTTCCATGCGCGTGCGCAGATGGACAAGGCCGACACCTACATGACCGACAATGGCGAAATCGCCATTCATCCGATCTCCCACGCGTCCTTCGTCATGACCGTTCCAGGCATGGTGATTTACGCCGATCCGGTCGGAGAGCCTTCGGCCTATGAGGGTCATCCCGAGCCGGACCTGATCCTCGTCACGCATGAGCATGGCGACCACTTCAACGCGGACACGCTGGCCGCACTCATGGGCGACAGCACGATGCTGGTCACCAACCCTGCCGTGCACGACAAGCTGCCCGACGACCTGAAGGCCAAGGCAACGGCTATTGCGAATGGTGAAAACACATCGGCAGGCGACGTCAGCATCGAGGCCATCACCGCCTACAACATCACCGATGGCAGGCAGCAGTTTCACCCGCAGGGCCGCGACAACGGCTATGTGCTAGGCATTGACGGCAAGCGCGTCTACATCTCCGGCGATACGGAAGACATTCCCGAGATGCGCGCCCTGACCGGAATCGACATCGCCTTCGTATGCATGAACCTGCCTTTCACCATGGATGCCAGTCAGGCCGCGTCGGCGGTGGCGGACTTCGCACCGGGAGTGGTTTATCCCTATCATTATCGCGGACGCGACGACGGCACTCAGGATCCGGCGGAATTCGCACGCCTGCTGGCCGAAGCCGGCGGTGGAAGCGAAGTTGTGATGGGTCCCTGGTACGGCTGACAGGGAACGCCGGCGAGCACCCAACAGCAGACCGCGCGCCCGGAAACTGTCCGGGCGCGGCATTGCGGCCCATTGACGAATTCCCGAAGGCTTGGCTGACCAAAGCGCCAAAGAGCGCAGTTTTTCAACCAATTATTGATGATTAGCCGTTCTACTCGCTTGGTTAGTAGAGAGTAACGACTTGTCGATGAATCTCGCCGCCACCCTGACCTACTGGATCATCGTTGTCCTTTGGCTTGCCGTATTGTGCACGCTGTGCGTTGCATATGCGCGCAATCCGAAGAATTTCGGCGCCATGCGGCTGCTTCTTGCCGTGCTGCTTATCGACACGGTGAGAAACCTGTCGGAGAACCTTTATTTCGGCATCTATTGGGGTGGCCGGTACGGCGTTTTCCCCGAATGGACCTCGATCCTGTCCGATCCTCTTTACGTCATGTCGATGAAGGGGATGACGGTCATCGCCGCGGCCGTGGTTCTTTTTGTCCTGTCGATGTACTGGCTTCCAATGGCGATGCGCGAGTGGGGCGATGCGGAAGCAAGGATCCGCGTCAAGGAAGAAGCTCTCAGCCAGGAATCGGAGGAACGGCGCAGGCTGTTCGAAAATTCGGTCGACGTCATTCTCATTGCCGACCGCGAGGGTCGCTACCGACGCGTCAGCCCAAGCACCGCTGCCACGCTGGGTTACGAGCCGGAAGAAATGATCGGCCTCAGCAATGTCGACATCATCCATCCGGACGATCTGGAGGATGCGCGCGACGCGCTGCGCCACGTGAGGGCTCACGGCCAGATACGCAACTACGAGTGCCGTTGCCGGCGCAAGGACGGTTCAGTCCTGCCGATGAGTTGGTCGGGCGTGTGGTCCGAAGCCGAACAGCGTTACTACTTCATCGGCCGCGACATGACCGAGCAACACGCCGCGGATGAACGGTTGAGGCATCTGGCGTTATCGGATGTGATGACTGGGCTGGGCAATCGGGCGAGCCTGCATGAGGGTCTTGGCGCGCTGTTGCACGACGACGCCAACGATGCCCATACAGCTATCGCAATCATTGATCTGGACGGCTTCAAGGACATCAACGATACGCTCGGCCACTCCGTTGGCGACGCGCTGCTCAAAGAAGTGGCCAGGCGCCTGCGCGCTGTCGGCGAGGGTTCGCAGGTCTACCGGCTTGGAGGCGACGAATTCGTTCTGGTGCTTCCGGGGTGTGCAGACCCGCTGGCGATTTCGGCGACCGTCGATCAACTGCTCGGCGGACTATCCAACCGCTTCGCTATCGAAGGGCATAACCTCCTTGTCTCGGCGAGTGCCGGCATCGCGATTGCGCCAGCCGACGGCACAACCGTCGACGAACTGGTTTCCAATGCCGACCTGGCACTCCACGACGCAAAGGCGGGCGGCGGCAGGACCAGCCGGTTCTACATGCCGCAATTGCGGGTCAAGGCCGAAGCGCGGCGTGAACTGGACATTGAACTGCGTCGAGCATGCACCCAGGACGAATTTGAGCTGCACTACCAACCGCAGATCCGCACATCCGACGAAACGATCATCGGTGCCGAAGCGCTGCTCAGATGGCGGCACCCGGAACGGGGCATTCTGCCGCCCGGCATCTTCATCGATGCACTGGCCGAAAACGCCGTGGCGCCGCAAGTCGGGCGATGGATACTGCACACAGCCTGCAAGGCGGCAGCAAAATGGCGCGACGCGGACGGCAATTGCCCGATGATTGCCGTCAATCTGTTCCCCTCGCAGTTCCGGTCCGGAACCCTGGTCGCGGATGTTGAAGCGGCACTCGCCGAAAGCGGATTGCCGCCCGAGGCTCTTGAACTCGAAATCACCGAAAATGTCGCCCTGGACCGCGACGACTCTGTCCTGTCGCCGCTGGTGCAGCTGCGCGCGAAGGGCGTGAGCATCGCGTTCGACGATTTCGGCACCGGCTACGCGTCGTTGAGCTACCTGACCCGCTACCCGCTGACCCGCATCAAGATCGACCGCGGTTTCGTGACCAAGATCGGCAACGCGCCGGTATCGGAAGACACGGCAATCGTGCGCTCAATCATCGCAATGGCCAGAAATCTGGGCCTCGCCGTCACGGCCGAAGGCGTGGAGACGCCGGCTCAGGCCGCCTTCCTCTACAAGGAGGGCTGCCACGATCTGCAGGGTTACCTCTTTTCCAAACCCGTGCCGGAAGCCGAATTCCGCACCTTCCTGGATCACTGGCGATCCAGCGTGAAGTCGCGCATCGAAGCAGGATTGGCAAATTCGGCCTGATCGCCCCGCGCTCACAACCTCGTATTGACGCGAGACCCCTTGTCCCTATAGTCCGCAGCCAATCGGCGGGGCGTTCGCTCCGTCGGGCCCCTGTGGCGGAATTGGTAGACGCGCTCGACTCAAAATCGAGTTCCGCAAGGAGTGCTGGTTCGAGCCCGGCCAGGGGCACCACGCTACGCCCGATCGGGCTTCGCGTGGCGGTTCAACAGATCGACACGCGAGATCGCGGTGAATGCTTGAGCGGCGCGACACCTACCCCGAGCTTTATCGCGACTTCCGCTGGCAAATCCCCGACCGCTTCAACATCGGCACAGCCGTAGCCGACCGCTGGGCGGCGGAAGATCCCGACCGCGTGGCAGTCATTGCCGGCACGTTGAACGGCGAAGCCCCCGAACTCACCTTTGGTGAACTCTCCGCGCATTCCAGTGCGCTCGCCAATGCGCTCAAGGGATTTGGCGTCGGAGCCGGGGATCGCGTGGCACTGCTCCTGCCGCAGGGCTTCGAGACGGTCATCGCCCATGTCGCGATCTACAAGCTTGGCGCCATCGCCGTGCCTCTTGCACTGCTGTTCGGCGCGGAGGCGCTCGAATACCGCCTGCAGACGGCTGGGGTACGGGCCGTTGTCACCAATGCATCGGGCGCAGACCGCATCGCAGGCATCCGCGATCGGCTTCCATTGCTTGAAACCGTGATCTCGACCGATGGCGAATCGCCGGGTGTCGAGGACTTCCACAAACTCGTTGCAGATAACGACCGCAATTTCGAAGCGGCGGCCACGAAGCCGGACGATCCCGCTCTGATGATCTTCACCTCGGGCACCACTGGCCCGCCCAAGGGCGCGCTGCATGGTCACCGCGTGTTGCTTGGCCATCTGCCGGGCGTGCAGTTCCATCACGAGTTTTTCCCGCAGCCCGGCGACCGCATGTGGACACCGGCGGACTGGGCCTGGGCCGGCGGGCTGTTGAACATCCTTCTGCCCGGCCTCTATTTCGGTGTGACCGTGGTGGCGAGCCCGGCCGAGAAGTTCGATCCCGAAACGGCACTTGCGCTGGCCGAACGTTTCAAGGTGCGCAACGCCTTCATCCCGCCAACGGCGCTGCGTATGCTGAAATCCGCCGGCAGCATTCGCGACCGCTTCGACCTGTCATTCCGCACGGTGGCATCCGGCGGTGAATCGCTTGGCCGCGAGACCTATGAGTGGGGCGAGGCTGAACTCGGCCTCACCATCAACGAGTTCTACGGCCAGACCGAATGCAACATCGTGTTGTCGTCCTGTGCCGAGCTTGGCGTTTCACGCGCCAGCGCAATCGGCCTGCCTGTGCCGGGGCATCGCGTCGCTGTCATCAACGACCAGGGCCAGCCCGTGAAGGTCGGCGAGACCGGTCAGATCGCGGTCGCGCGGCCGGATCCTGTGATGTTTCTTGAATACTGGCAAAACCCCGAAGCGACGAAGAACAAGTTCATCGGCGACTGGATGACCACCGGCGATCAGGGCATCATCGACAATGACGGTTATGTTCACTTCTTCGGCCGCGACGACGATGTCATCACCTCGGCCGGTTATCGCATCGGCCCTGGAGAAATCGAGGACTGCCTGACGGGACATCCCGCCGTGGCGCTGGCGGCCGCCGTGGGCAAGCCGGACGAACTGCGCACCGAGATCGTGAAAGCCTATGTGGTGCTTAAGAACGGACGGGAGCCAAGCAACGAACTGGTTGCCGAAATCCGCGACTGGGTGAAGACCCGTCTGTCTGCGCACGAATATCCGCGCGAGATCGAGTTCGTGGATTCCATGCCTCTGACGACGACCGGCAAGGTGATCCGACGCATTTTCCGAGACCGCGCGCAGCAGGAAGCCGGATCGAAATCGGCTACATAGCCTGGCGCAGGATCTTCGATCGGAGCAGCTTTCGGTAGAGCGCCGGGATTTCCACGTCCGACGACAGCCGCACGGAGTCGGCCCGGTACCGCTCGAAGACGGCCTTGATCCGCCGGTAGAGGCCGCGGTCGAGCGCCACCATCCCGTTCTCGGTGTCGTGGATAAAGCTGCGATTGTTGAGGTTGACCGACGAGATCGAAACGAACGTTCCGTCGATCATCAACAGCTTCGAATGCAGCAAGAGGTTCGGCACCTTGTATTCGTACATTTCGATGCGGTCGGCATATTCCTCGACGAACAGCTGGTTGAGCGCAGTCAGCACCTTGCCACCCAGATCACCCTTCAGGTCGATGCGGCCGATCATGACGATCCGCACCCCGCGCTCGATTGCGCGGTCGAGTGCTGCCGCAATCGCCGGCGTTGGGTTGAGATACGGATTGACGAGCTCAATCTTGCTGCGCGCGGCATCGATCAGTTCGACATAAGCGCGCTCAAGCGCCATGCCGTCGGCATAGGGCACGGAAACGAAGTGCCGCATGCGGTCCTGGACCGGGCCATGATGACCGCGCAGGGAAACGCTGAAGGGGCGCACCATCGTCGTGTCGATGTCGCGGTGCCACAGCGTCGACATTTGCGCCATCAGACGCCGAACCGTTGCGTCGTCGTGATAGGCGGCGCCAAAATCGTTGTAGTTCGAATAGTAGTGCAGGCTGAACGAAGAATCATCGGGGCGATACTGGTAGAGCCCCTCGAAACCGGTCAGGTCGACCGGCTGCCTGAACAGAAAACCGTCATGAATGTTGCGCCCGCCGATGACCGCGGTTGACCGGCCGGGGTCGGGGGACAGGGCTCCAAGCATCTTGGTGTGCTGGGTGCGCAGCAGGCGATTGAGCTGCTGTTCGCCTCCAGCACCAGCAGGTGGCGTCCAGGAAAACAACTGCAGCTGGACATTTGGATAGTCTGCCACCAGCTTGTGCAGCAGCGCCAGATCCTTCTGCCGCTCAAGAATCTCGGTCACCATGATTCGTATCTTGGCGCCGCGTGCTGCGTGCCAGCGCAGCAGACGCTCGATCACCCGGCCGGAAAAATCGGCCTTCATGTCGAGATAGGACACATAGATCAGCGACAATCGCGGCGCGTTCGAGAAGTCCAGCGGCCATTCGGGGTTGGGTTCGTCATATGCCTGCGCGGGAAGCGGCCGTCCCAGGAGCGCCTTGACCTTTGCATCGAAGCCGGCGCGCTCGTCGTCCAGAAATGTTGGGTGTCCGACCGGCATCGCGCAGGTCTGCGACAACCAGCGGCTGCGCCAGAAAGCCTTTTCGAGATCGCTCAGCCGGCCGAGCGCCGGCTCGCTGCATACTTCGTAACGGCTGTCGAATTCTGCCAACGCCGGGTCCGCTGTTTCCTCGCGCAACACTGCGAGGCGCGCGGAATAGGTGCGTGCCTGCGTCTCATACAAAAAATCGCAACGCCTGAGCCCGGCGTCGGGCTCGATCACGGTGCCGCGTTCGTCTCCGCCAACGCGGATGCTCACCGTCTCTCCGGCAGCGTGGTCGCGCGCATAACCAGCCGCACGAACCGAAACGGCGCCGTCGCAGCGGCCGGTCAGCGAGCCCGGCATGTTGTCGATTGCGTGAACCTCGATCAACACACGCCGCGCCTGCAGCCCGGAAAAGTAGAACGTCTTCTGCCCGCCCAGGCTGCTGCCCTTGCCCAGATAGAGCACATTGCGGGAGGTACGCCAGGGACGTGTGAAATGCCGGAAACCGCCGCGCGCATTTGCACCGGCGGGCAGAGCCGACAGTGGACGTTCGACAACCGAAGCGATCTTTTCGACCGCACGGTAATCGGTCTGGAAGTCGTGGCTGAGCACGTCGAGATAGGACCGGCCATGAGGCCCGATTCCGTTGGCCTCGTTCATGTGTGCGAGGCGGTTGGCGGCAAGCAGGGCGACGAACTGCCGCTCATACTCGCGGTCGATTGCATCTAGCCTACGTGGCGCTGACGAAGGAATGGGGACGACTGCATCGTCGTTGACCTGGTATCCGCTGTTGGCGGGGCGCGGCGTTACACAGTCGAAGCCGCCTGAAGCATCCGCGCAGGAAGCGAGTACGTCGAGCCGGTTTCCGCAGCCCGCCGACAGAAGTGCCATGCCCAGCAGCGCCCAGCAGACCAAGGCTCGCCGGATCGTGGAAGCGGTTTCCACGCTCCCCCTTCCCACTCTGTCCGAAACTGGCGCCATCCCCAACCGATAACCAACGCGCTCGCGGATTTTACGATCGACGAGATTAGACCATCCGCAAGTACACTGCCAAGCAACGCGACCTGTTGGGTCACATGAATAGCGCCCTCTCTTTCTCCACCAGTTCGGAAATGAAGCTACTCACGGCCTGGATGCGCCGCATCGGCCTGACCGATTCATGATAGACCAGCCAGTAGGCGCGGCGGATGGGTGGCGCAGCCTCGATGAGCACGAGGTCGTCATGCGAGCGGGCGATGAATGTGTGCAGGATGCCGATGCCGGCGCCCGAGCGTACCGCTTCCACCTGACCTAGTGCCGACGAAATCGCGTAATTCGTTTCCCACTCGCGCCAGAACTCCGTCGCATAGTCGAGCGACGGATTGATGATGAGATCCGGTACATAACCGATCAGCCGATGCCCTGCGAGGTCGGCAGGCGTTGCGGGATTTCCGTGTTGTTCGACATAGGCGCGGGAGGCGTAGAGGCCGAGCGAATAGTCGATCAGCTTGCCCGCAACCAGCCGGCCTTCCGCCGGCCGCTCCACGGTAATCGCAATGTCGGCCTCGCGGCGCGACAGCGAGAAGGAGCGCGGCACAGGCACAAGCTGGATCGTCAGGTCGCGGTGGCGCGCCGTCAGCGCGCCAAGCCTTGGCGCCAGGAAGGCCACGCCGAAACCGTCCGGCGCGCCAATGCGCACCGGGCCCGCTATCTCGTCGCCCTCGGTGGCGAGATCGGCGCGCGCGGCGATCAAGTCGGTTTCCATGCGTTCCGCGACCGGCAGGAAGCGCTGCCCGGCTGGCGTCAGTTCGGTACCGGTCGTCAGCCGCTGGAAGAGACGGGCGCCAAGCGCTTCCTCAAGCGCGGCTACCCGGCGTGATACCGTTGCGTGGTTCAAGCCCAGCCGGCGCGCGGCGCCCAATATCTGCCCTGCGCGCGCAACCGCGAGAAAAATGCGTACGTCATCCCAGTTCATGGTTCCTCCCAGGATCGGGCCGCGCTGCCATTCTAGCATTTGCAGAAAATGATGCACATCGGCATTTGTGCTTCAAAATTCGCACATCGGCTGCGTTCTGGCTCGCATTGCATTCGCGCCCGCGAGACATGACAATGCGTCAACCAAATTCAGGGAGTGAGACCATGATCGAGGTAGGTCATTTCATCGGCGGCAAGCAGATGCCGGGCAAAAGCGGCCGCACTGCCGACATCATGCAGCCCATGGACGGTACCGTTCGCGGCAAGGTTGCGCTGGCTTCCGCCGGCGAGCTGCGCGAGGCGGTCGAGAACGCTAAGGCCGCACAGCCGGAATGGGCGGCCACCAATCCGCAGCGCCGCGTGCGCGTGCTGATGAAGTTCCTCGAGCTCGTGCACAAGGAATATGACGAACTGGCCGAGACACTGGCGCGCGAGCACGGCAAGACGATCCCCGACGCCAAGGGCGACATCCAGCGCGGTCTCGAGGTGGTCGAGGTATGCATCGGTGCGCCGCATCTGATGAAGGGCGAATATACCGAAGGCGCGGGGCCCGGCATCGACGTCTATTCCATGCGTCAGCCGCTTGGCGTGGTCGCCGGCATCACGCCGTTCAATTTCCCGGCCATGATCCCATTGTGGAAGATCGCCCCGGCGATCGCCGCCGGTAACGCCTTTATCCTGAAGCCTTCCGAGCGCGATCCGTCCGTCCCGATGCGCATCGCCGAGCTTTTCATCGAGGCTGGCCTGCCGGCCGGTGTGCTCAATGTCGTCAACGGCGACAAGGAATCCGTCGACGCTATCCTCGACGATCCGGATATTCAGGCCGTGGGTTTTGTCGGTTCCACTCCGATCGCGCAGTACATCTATTCGCGCGCAACGGCGAACGGGAAGCGTGCCCAGTGTTTCGGCGGCGCCAAGAACCACATGATCATCATGCCTGACGCGGACATGGACCAGACGGTCGATGCGCTGGTCGGTGCTGGTTACGGCTCTGCCGGCGAGCGCTGCATGGCCGTCTCCGTCGCCGTTCCGGTCGGTCAGGAAACCGCGGACAGGCTTGTCGAGAAACTCATCCCGCGCGTCGAGAGCCTCAAGGTCGGGCCGTCGACCGATGCGGGTGCCGACTTCGGCCCGCTCGTCACCGCGCAGGCGCTGGACCGCGTGAAGGGTTATGTCGATCTCGGCGTCAAGGAAGGCGCGAAGCTCGTAGTCGATGGTCGCGACTTCAAGATGCAGGGTTACGAGGACGGCTACTATATGGGCGGCTGCCTGTTCGACGACGTGAAGCCGGACATGAAGATCTACAAGGAAGAGATCTTCGGCCCCGTACTCTCGGTTGTGCGCGCCGCCAATTACGAGGAGGCTATCCGCCTGCCCAACGAGCATGAATATGGCAACGGTGTCGCCATCTTCACGCGTGACGGCGACGCGGCCCGCGACTTCGCCGCCCGCGTCAATGTCGGCATGGTTGGCGTCAACGTGCCGATCCCTGTGCCGATCGCCTACTACACGTTTGGCGGTTGGAAGGGTTCGCATTTCGGCGACCTCAACCAGCACGGTGCAGACGCCTTCCGCTTCTACACCAAGACCAAGACGATCACCTCACGCTGGCCATCCGGCATCAAGGACGGTGCCGAATTCGTCATCCCGACGATGAACTAGGCAGCTTCTCTCGGAAACATGAAAGGCCGGCATCACCGCCGGCCTTTGTCATTTGAAGCGTTGGCGGTGGCCGGTCTAGCCGCGAACGACCGCTTCCGCATTTGCCCGTAGCAGATCCATCAGCTCACCCGCCGCCTGTTCCGCGCCGTCGACATCGCCTTCGGTAACGGCCCTGATGATGCGCAGGTGGCGCTCGGCGGCATCCGCCAGCCCGGTATCGCTCTGATACCGAAACCAGAAGCGGCGGCTATGCGTTTGCAAGGGTGCTGCGACCCGCGCCGCGAAGGAATTGTCGGCAGCCAGAGCCATTGCGCTGTCGAGTTGCTTGTCGGCCTCCAGAAAGGCGATCACGTTTCCGGTAATCACCGCTTTCTGCATGGAAAGGGCAGAGTCGCGGAACAGCTCCGCCGCCTCCCGCGTGGCGAAACGGGCCGCCGAGCGCGCCAGCACCATCTCCGCTCCCCGCCTTGCATCGACGACTTTCAGCCAGTCCGCGGCGTGGAGCGGCGCAATCGAAACCCCGGCCCTTGGCCGAACATCGATCAGCCCCTCCCAGGCCAGCCTCTGGATCGCCTCGCGCACCGGCGTGCGACCGAGCCCCACGCGCTCGATCATCGCGCCTTCAGTGGCCACACTGCCCGGCGCCAGCTCAAGCGTGACGATCATGCGCTCAAGCGCACGGTATGCCCGCACTGCCGCCGGCTCCGCCGAATTTTCGTCCGATCTGATTGCCCGGTTCATCGCCGTTCCTGATATATTTCCAACATATCAGATTGGCACACTCATTGACAATACAACCTCCAGATTGATATATCACAAACATATCAAAATCTGGAGGCGTTTATGTGGACCGGCGTTTATCCTGCGGTCACGACAAAATTCACCGAGGATGACCGCCTCGACCACGCCGAAATGGAGCGCTGTTTCGGGCTCCTGATGGATGCCGGCTGCGACGGCCTGATCGTCTGCGGTTCGCTGGGCGAAGGCCCGATGCTGACACACGACGAGAAGCTTGAAGTGCTGGCAACGGCGCGCGCGGTGGCGGACTCGAAACCGGTTCTGCTTACCATCAACGAAGCCGCCACACGCGATGGTGCATCACTGGCGAAGCGCGCAGCGGAAGCGGGTGCCGACGGGCTGATGGTCGTGCCAAGCCCGATCTACCACACCAACCCGAAGGAAACGGTGACCACGCTCAAGGCAGTCGCATCGGCTGGCGGCCTTCCGGTCATGATCTATTCCAACCGGGTCGCTTACCGCGTCGATGTCACCGTCGATATCATGGCGGAACTCGCCAATGACCCGCTGTTCGTGGCCGTCAAGGAGTCCTGCGACGACATCCGCCGTACCACCGAGATCATCAGCGCGTTCGGCGACCGTTTTGACGTTCTGACCGGCGTCGACAATCTCGCCTTCGAGGCACTTGCCGCAGGCGCTGTCGGCTGGGTCGCCGGGCTTGTCACAGCATTCCCGAAGGAGACGGTGGCGATCTGGAAGCTCATGCAGGCCGGCCGACAGGCGGAGGCGCTGGTGATCTACCGCTGGTTCCGCCCGCTGCTCGATCTCGATGTCTCCACCTATCTGGTCCAGAACATCAAGCTGGCGGAAGTCCACGCAATCGGCTCCAATGACCGGGTCCGCCTGCCACGTCTGCCTCTGGAAGGCGAGCGGCGAGCGGAAGTGGAAAGGATCATCAGGGATGCGCGGGACAAGCGGCCGACACTGCCCACGATTTGAAGTACCCTGCGATTGCAAGCCGAGCGGCTAGATGTCTGACGCGGACAAATCCAGAGACGTCACCATCATCGGCGCCGGCATTGTCGGCATCTGCACTGCCGCGCGCCTTGCCGAGGCCGGCTGCAAGGTCACGGTCATCGATCGAACGGGCATCTGCGCCGAGACAAGTTCCGGCAACGCGGCCGGGTTTGCCTTCACCGAAATCGTGCCGATGGCGCATGAAGGCATGATCCGACAGGTGCCGAAATGGCTGATGGACCCGCTCGGGCCGCTTTCCATCCCGCCCGCCTATTTTCCCAAGCTGCTGCCCTGGCTCTACCGGTTCTGGCGCGCGGGAAGCGCGGCCAACTATCAGAAGGCCGTAGCGGCGCAGACCGAGCTGATGCGGCTGGCGGAAGCCGAGTGGATGGGCCTGATGGATGCCTCCGGCACGCGCTCCATGCTGCGCGAAGACGGTTGCCTGGAACTCTACGAAAGCGAGGCAGAACATCAGGCATCGATGCCCGGCTGGGCCGCGCGCGAGCAAGCCGGCATCGCCTTCCATCACCTGAAGCGCGAGGAAATTGCCCAATATCAGCCGGGCCTGTCGCCGCGCTTCACACACGCTACGTTCGTTCCGGGCTGGAAGACGGTTGCCGACCCGGCCGAGCTTGGGCGTGCTGTCTGGCGCTACGCCGAAAGCCTCGGCGCGAAGCATATCAACGCAACCGTGGAAGCAGTCGAGCATGACGCTTCCGGCGCGCGCCTCCGGCTTGGCGACAGCACCTCACACACCACATCGACACTGGTTGTCGCCGCCGGCGCATGGTCGCACAGGCTGGCGGCACAGCTGGGCGATACGATCCCGCTGGAGGCGGAACGCGGTTACAACACCACCCTTCCAGTCGATGCTTTTGACGTGAAGCGCCAACTCGTCTTTTCAGGCCACGGCTTCGTCATCACACCGCTGGCAACCGGGCTACGGGTGGGCGGCGCGGTCGAGTTCGGCGGCTTGAAGCGCCGGCCTAATTTCGCCCGCTCCGGGGCCATGCTTCGGAAAGCCGCCGATTTTCTTCCAGGTCTCAAGACCGGCGGCGGCCGCGAATGGATGGGCCATCGCCCCTCACTGCCGGACTCCCTGCCCGTGATCGGCTCTGCCAGCCGGCCCAACATCTACTATGCATTCGGCCACGGTCATCTGGGCCTTACCCAGTCGGCGGCCACCGGGCGCTTGATCCGCGACGTCGTTCTGGGCCACGCTCCCGCCATCGATCTTACCCCTTTCCAAGCGTCCAGGTTCTGAAAATGGCGCGACACGCCTTCTTCTGCATCGACGGTCACACCTGCGGAAATCCTGTCCGGCTGGTGACAGGCGGCACGCCGCCGCTTCAGGGCGCGACGATGATGGAGCGCCGCGCACATTTCCTGCGCGAGTTCGACTGGATCCGCACCGGCCTGATGTTCGAGCCGCGCGGCCACGACATGATGTCCGGTTCCTTCCTCTTTCCGCCAACGCGGGACGACTGCGACATCGCCGTGCTGTTCATCGAAACATCCGGCTGCCTGCCCATGTGCGGACATGGCACAATTGGTACGGTTACCTTTGCGATCGAAAACGGGCTGGTAAACCCGAAAACGCCGGGCACGCTGCGCCTCGACACGCCGGCCGGGCTGGTCGTCGCCGAATACCGGCAGGAAGGCGGCATGGTCGAAGACGTGCGCCTCACCAATGTGCCCTCCTTCCTGCATTCGGAGGGGCTGGAGGTCGAATGTCCTGATCTTGGCAAGCTGACGGTTGATGTTGCCTATGGCGGCAATTTCTATGCAATTGTCGACCCGCAGCCGAATTTCCGCGACATGGCCGAACATTCGGCCGTTGAACTGACCGCCTGGAGCCCGGTTATGCGCCAGCGCCTCAACGAGGCCTACCAGGTAGCCCACCCGGAAAACCCGGAGATTTCAGGCATAACCCACATTCTCTGGACCGGGGCACCGACGGCAGACGGCGCCGATGCGCGCAATGCTGTCTTCTACGGTGCGAAGGCGATCGATCGCTCGCCCTGCGGCACCGGCACGTCGGCACGTATGGCGCAACTTTACGCCAAAGGCAGGCTCAAGGCGGGCGACGGCTTCACCCATGAATCCATCATCGGATCGCTGTTTCGCGGCCGCATCGAGCGCGAGACCGAACTCGCAGGGCGCGCAGCAATCGTGCCCTCGATTGCCGGCTGGGCGCGCATGACCGGCCTCAACACGATCTTCATCGACGACCGGGACCCATTTGCGCATGGTTTTGTTGTCGACTGAGGCCGGACCTCGCCATCGAACATTGTTGACCGCCTCACACAGGCTGTTTGCACTGCAGCATTTCGCAAGGTAATCAATGCGGTGACATTCCCTTCGCGCGGAGCGTACTGCCTTGAAAATCGCCAAGATCCTCGTCGCCAACCGCTCCGAAATCGCCATCCGCGTGTTCCGCGCGGCCAACGAACTCGGCATCAAGACCGTGGCGATCTGGGCCGAAGAGGACAAATACGCCCTCCACCGTTTCAAGGCTGACGAGAGCTACCAGGTCGGCCGCGGCCCGCATCTCGACCAGGATATGGGACCGATCGAGAGTTATCTGTCGATCGAGGAGGTGATCCGCGTCGCCAAGCTGTCGGGCGCTGACGCCATCCATCCCGGCTACGGGCTTCTGTCGGAAAGCCCCGAATTTGCCGAGGCCTGCGCCGAAAACGGCATCACCTTCATCGGCCCGAAGCCGGAGACCATGCGCCGGCTGGGCAACAAGGTCGCGGCCCGTAACCTCGCAATCGAGATTGGCGTGCCTGTCGTGCCGGCAACCGAGCCGCTTCCAGACGACTTGAAGGCGATTGCCGCGATGGCCGAGGAAGTCGGCTACCCGGTCATGCTCAAGGCCTCATGGGGCGGCGGCGGGCGCGGCATGCGCGCCATACACAAGGCCGAAGACCTTGAGCGCGAAGTCACCGAAGCCAAGCGCGAAGCCAAGGCCGCTTTCGGCAAGGACGAGGTCTATCTCGAAAAGCTGATCGAACGCGCCCGTCACGTGGAAGTGCAGGTGCTTGGCGACACGCATGGCAACGCGGTGCATTTGTTCGAGCGCGACTGCTCGATCCAGCGCCGCAACCAGAAGGTCGTGGAGCGCGCGCCGGCACCTTATCTCGACGCAGCTCAGCGCGGCGAGCTGTGCGGTCATGCGCTGAAGATCGCCGAAGCGACCGATTACATCGGCGCCGGAACGGTCGAATTCCTGATGGATGCCGACACCGGCAGGTTCTACTTCATCGAGGTCAATCCGCGCATCCAGGTCGAGCACACGGTGACGGAGGAAGTCACCGGCATCGACATCGTCAAGGCGCAGATCCACATTCTGGAAGGTGCAGCAATCGGCACCGCCGAGTCCGGCGTGGCCAGCCAGGCCGACATCAAGCTCAACGGCCACGCGCTGCAGTGCCGTATCACCACTGAAGACCCCGAGCAGAACTTCATTCCCGATTATGGCCGCATCACCGCCTATCGCGGCGCAACCGGCTTCGGCATCCGGCTCGACGGCGGCACGGCCTATTCGGGCGCCGTCATCACCCGCTTCTACGATCCGCTGCTGGAAAAGGTCACGGCCTGGGCGCCGACGCCGGAAGAGGCCATCAGGCGCATGGACCGCGCACTGCGCGAGTTTCGCATTCGCGGCGTGGCGACCAATCTGACCTTCCTCGAAGCGATCATCGGTCACCCGAAATTCCGCGACAACACCTACACGACCAAGTTCATCGACACGACGCCTGAACTGTTCACCTCGGTGAAAAGGCAGGACCGCGCCACCAAACTGCTCAACTATCTGGCCGATGTTTCCGTCAACGGACATCCGGAGGCGCGCGGACGGCCGCAGCCGAAGGCGGATGCCGCAGCACCACGCGTGCCTTATGTCGATGCACCGGTTCCGGACGGTACGCGCCAGCGGCTCGAAAAGCTGGGCGCCGAAAAGTTTGCCGAATGGATGCGCAACGAAAAGCGCGTCCTGGTGACCGACACGACCATGCGCGACGGGCACCAGTCGCTGCTTGCCACCCGCATGCGCACATTCGACATCGAACGCATCGCCGGCGTCTACTCGCGCGCCCTGCCGCAGCTTCTGTCGCTGGAGTGCTGGGGCGGCGCGACCTTCGATGTGGCCATGCGCTTTCTCACCGAAGATCCGTGGGAACGCCTGACACTGGTTCGCGACGCCGCGCCCAACCTGTTGACGCAGATGCTGCTGAGAGGAGCAAACGGCGTCGGCTACACCAACTATCCCGACAATGTCGTCCGCCATTTCGTCAGCCAGGCGGCCGACGGCGGCATCGACCTCTTCCGCGTTTTCGACTGCCTCAACTGGGTCGAGAACATGCGCGTCGCGATGGACGCCGTTGTCGAGAGCGGCAAGCTGTGCGAGGCGACGATCTGCTACACGGGCGATCTCTTCGACAAGACACGCTCCAAATACAACCTCGACTACTATCTCGCCCTTGCCCGCGAACTTGAGGCCGCCGGCGCGCACATCATCGCCGTCAAGGACATGGCTGGGCTTCTCAAGCCCGACGCAGCACGGGTTCTGATCAAGGCGCTGCGCGAGCAGACCAAACTGCCTATCCATCTGCACACCCACGACACGTCGGGCATTTCGGCCGCCACGGTTCTGGCCGCGGTCGAGGCAGGCGTTGACGCGGTCGATGCTGCGATGGACGCCTTTTCCGGCAACACCTCGCAACCCTGCCTCGGCTCAATCGTAGAAGCGCTGAAGGGCGGCGAGCGCGAAACCGGGCTCGATACGGAGTGGATACGCCGCATTTCCTTCTACTGGGAGGCCGTGCGTAACCAGTACGCCGCATTCGAGAGCGACCTGAAGGGTCCGGCCTCGGAAGTCTATCTGCACGAAATGCCGGGCGGCCAGTTCACCAACCTCAAGGAGCAGGCTCGCTCACTGGGGCTCGAAACACGCTGGCACGAGGTCGCGCGCACCTATCACGACGTGAACCTGATGTTCGGCGACATCGTGAAGGTCACGCCCTCGTCCAAGGTGGTGGGCGACATGGCGCTTATGATGGTAAGCCAGGACCTCACGGTCGATGACGTTGAGGACCCGAAGAAGGACATCGCCTTCCCGGACTCCGTCGTCTCCATGATGCGCGGCGATCTCGGACAGCCGCCGGGCGGTTGGCCGGAAGCACTCCAGAAAAAGGTGCTGAAAGGCGAAAAACCGATCACCGTGCGCCCCGGTTCGCTGCTGGCCGCCGCCGACCTCGAAAAAGACCGCAAGGAGATCGAAGAGACCCTTGGCCGCGAACTCAGTGAAAAGGAGTTCGCCTCCTGGCTGATGTACCCGAAGGTCTTCACCGACTTCGCCGCCGCGCAGGAAGAATATGGCCCGACCAGCGTGCTGCCTACGCCCAACTATTTCTACGGCGTGAAGCCCGAAGACGAGATCTTCGTCGATATCGAGCAGGGCAAGACGCTTGTATTGCGCTGCCTGGCGATTGGCGACACCGACGAAAAGGGCATGGTCACGGTTTTCTTCGAACTCAACGGCCAGCCCCGCCGGGTAAAGGTACCGGACCGCGCGCATGGCGCGGGGGCAAGTGCGGCCCGACGCAAGGCGGAAGCCGGCAATGCCGCTCATGTGGCGGCTCCCATGCCGGGCGTGGTCTCCACGCTTGCCGTCTCGGCCGGTCAGACGGTCAAGGCCGGCGACGTGCTGCTTTCGATCGAGGCCATGAAGATGGAAACCGCGCTCCACGCCGAGCGCGATGGCGAGGTCGCGGAAGTGCTGGTCAAGTCTGGCGACCAGATCGACGCAAAGGACCTGTTGGTCGTCTTTGCCTGATGGTCAGCGGTAGTTGATGAAGTTCTTGTAGATGTAGCCTTCGCGCCCGTCATAGCTGACAGCGCACCAGTTGCATCCGGTTTCGGCCTCGATTTCCGCGCTGCCGGGAACGATCATCAGCACGCTGGCATCGTCGGAGGGGCCGGCGCGCATGTTGACCCAGGTGGTCACGGTCGCCGAAACCTTCGATCCGGCGTCTATGCGCACGGCCGACGTTGTCTCGAACGAGGTGGCGGCCAGATCGGCTTCCACTTCACGCCGCTGCGCCTCTTCGAGCGCCAGCAATTCCTCGACCGTTTCCGCCACCTCGACCGTCTCTTGCGTATTGTCGTCGGTGGCCAGAACGGATGCGATTTCGCTCGCGGTCGGCAGGACGGGCCGAATTTCAACAGGCTCGTCGGCTTGCAGCGCGGGCCGCACCCCCGGTGCCGTTTCCTCGCGCTCCGACGCTGCCGTCACCTCGAAGGCAGGCTGTTCCAGAGAAATTCGCGTTTCGCCATCGCCCGCAGGCATATCGGAAGCCTTACGCTCTTCGACGGCAATCGGGTTCGGTTCCTGCAGGGCAGATTGCGTCGCCTCATCCGACGGCCCTGAAAGCCAGTACATGGCGGCGGTTGCGGCAAAAATGACGGTACCAACAAACACCATCGCCGCCGCCGGACCTTCCGGCGTCGGAAACTGCTCGACCATGACGCGGGTCCGTTGCAAGGCTCGCTCACCCGAAGCCGACAGCGCCGGCCGGGAAACTGGTTTGGATCGGCTAGGGCTTTTCATGCCAACTCTCAACGCACATTCAACAACGCGCCGCCCTCACCTCCACCAACTCGGAAGATCGGGGCATTCGCGATCGTCCCCGCCCCATTTCATTGGAATCGGATTGTGGCGGCCTTTGGTCCGCAATGAGGCATCGTGTCTGGCCCAACGGGCAGTCCGTTTTCGCGACTTGACAGGCGGCTAAACCGATTTAGCTTGGCGCGCGTTTCTCCAGCCACGGGGCGCAATTCTTGACATCGAGCACAGGCGGAAATGCCGCAATCCGCGGGCGATGGGCAGTCGCCACGCTGTTCTTCACCAACGGCTTTCTGGTGGGCGGCTGGGCGCCCCAGATTCCGGTGTTCCTCACGCGGCTTGAAATCACCGAGTTCACGCTGGGACTGCTAATCCTTGGTTTCGGCCTCGGTGCTCTCGTGGCGATGCCGTGGTGCGGCTGGCTGATCCATCGATACGGTTCACGCGCTGCCCTGCGCGGCTTCGCTTTCATTTGCGCCTTCGGCCTGCTCGGCGTGGCGCTGGTGCCCAATGTCTGGGTCGCCGCCGTGATGCTTGTCTTGTTCGGCGGGCTGATCGGCGGCATGGATGTCGCCATGAACTCGAACGCGATCGCCGTCGAGAAGCAGCTCAAGCGCGCAGTCATGTCGTCTTCACACGGCTTCTGGAGCCTCGGCGGTTTTGCCGGCGGTGCGAGCGGCGGGCTGGCGATCCAGTATTTCGGCCATGTGAACCACGCTCTCTTCGCCACCATTGTAGCAGTGGTTCTGGTCACGATCGCGTCGCGGCACCTTGTCGAAGATCGCAAGCCGGTTTCCGACACACCGACGAAATACGGTTTTCCACGCCTGCCGGTGATCTACCTCACAGGTATCGTGGCGCTGTTCTCAATGGTGCCCGAAGGTGCCGTGCTGGACTGGGCGGCGATCTACATCAGGCAGGAATTCGGCAGCGAAATCGCAGTCGCAGGCCTCGCATTCGCGGCATTCTCGGCCACCATGGCAATCATGCGCTTTCTCGGTGACAGCGTGCGCAACCGCTTCGGCGCGGTGAAGACGATGCGGGTCTCCAGCCTTGTCGCCGCCGCCGGCATGCTGATAGCCGGTCTCGCGCCGACCGACTGGGCAGCGATCGCCGCTTTCGCGCTTTGCGGTTTTGGCATTGCCAACATGGTGCCGATTGCGTTCTCCGCGGCAGGAAACCATCACGGCGATGTATCGGGCGCAGGCCTCTCCACCGTCACCGCGATGGGTTATTCCGGCATTCTGGTCGCACCGTCGGTCATCGGCTTCATCGGCGGACACACGGGTTTCGCACCGATCTATATTGCACTGGCGCTCCTGCTCGCAGTTGTGTTCCTGATGTCAGGCATAACGAGGGCAGCTGATTTCGAAACGGCTCAACCCGCCGAATAGGCCTTGAGCTCAGCGTAGAGAAAATCTGCAACGCGCCGGATGCGCGGGCTGTGGCGTACATCGTGATGCATGGCGAGCCACATCGGCAGCGCGGGCAGAGGCAGGTCCGGCACGACAGCCTCGACCATCGCGTCCCGTGTGACCAGTGATTTCTGGGCAAATCCAACGCCGTTGCCGGTGCGGATCGCCTCCCAGAACGCGACCTGGCTGTCAGTCCTGAACCGGAACGCATGGCGATCCACCGTCACGCCGAATTGCGCGAACCCCTGAATGATCTCCTCACCGCGATCGTAACCGATAATGTCGTGCTCAAGCAGATCGGTCGCGGTCTGCGGTCGGCCCCGCCGGTCGAGGTAGGCGCGTGCGGCACATGCCACCAGCGGCAGGTCGGCAATCTTGCGGGCGACAATGTCGTCCTGCGCCGGCGCCACCATGCGGATGGCAATGTCCGCGTCGCGGCGAAGCAGATTGCCGACCGCATTGCTGGCAACGAGCTCGATCTCGATGCCGGGTTCGGCCTCGCCAAACCGGGCGAGCATGGCAGGCAGCACATAGGTCGCCACCACCTCGCTGGCGGTGATCCGCACGGTGCCCTCGATACGCTCCTCGCGCCCGACCGCCAACCGGGTAAGGGCATCCGCGCTGTCGCGCATGGCAACGGCACGCTCCAGAAATGCAGTGCCGTCTTCAGTGAGTTCATAGCCCTTGCGCCCACGCCGGAAGAGCACAAGGCCAAGCGCGGTTTCCAATTCGGCAACATGCCGGCCCAGCGTCGGCTGGCTGGCCACCAGCCGCCGTGCAGCGCCCGACAGGCTGCCTGCTTCGGCCACCGCCACAAAGCTCCTGATCAGATTCCAGTCGAGTTCAGCCATTTTCCATATATACAAATCTGAATATCAGACTCTCAACTTTCGGCAATTATCATTCATACACGGATAGATCATATCAGGGGCATCAACTCAACAGGAGATACCCCGATGAAGACAATCGCAATTCTCGGAGCCCGCGGCCGCCTCGGTCGCTCCGTCGCCAAGGCGTTCCTCAAAGCCGGCTATTCGGTCCGCGCCATCACCCGCGACGGCAAGCTGCCGGCCGAACTGGACGGCGCCCAGGCATTCGCTGCCGACGCGCTTGATCGCGATGCGCTGGTCCGCGCAACCGAAGGCATGGACATTGTGTTCAACGGGCTCAACCCGCTCTACACCGACTGGGTGCAGATGTGCATTCCGATGGCTGAAAACGTCATCGCCGCCTGCAAGACCAACGGCGCGCTGCATCTCTTCCCCGGCAACGTCTACAATTTCGGCTCGCCGCTGCCGGCCGAATTGCACGAAGACCTGCCCTTCAACCCGACCACCCGCAAGGGTCGGATCCGCACCGAGATGGAGCGGATGTTTGAACGGGCCGCCCGTGAGCAGGGCGTGAGAACCATCGTGCTGCGCGCCGGCGACTTTTTCGGCGACACCGGCACGGGTTCGTGGTTTGACCTCATCACCGCAAGGAAACTGGGCAAGGGCGTCTATACGGCCGCCGGCCCCGACAATCTTGTTCACGAGTGGGCCTATCTGCCTGATCTGGCGCAAGCCTTTGTCGGTCTGGCAGAAAACAATGGCCGCCTCGGCGCGTACGAGAAGTTCCACTTCCCAGGCCACGCAATCACCGACCGCCAGATGAAGGCTGCTGCCGAAAGGGCGCTCGGCCGGCCGTTGAAGCAATCGACGCTTCCCTGGTGGGCCATCAAGCTGGGCGGCCTGGTCAACGCGATGATGTGGGAGATTGCCGAGATGAGCTATCTGCGCTTCCAGCCGCACCGGCTGGTCTCGGACCGGTTGGAGGGCGTGATCGGCGAGATCCCGCACACACCGCTCGATCAGGCAGTGGCAGCCGCTATCGCCGATATCGGGATTGGGGTGAGCGCGACCAGACAAGCTGCCTGACCAGAGCCGGCACAAACGAAAAACGGCGCGGGTTCAGCCGCGCCGTTTTGTGTTCCTGCAAGGATCGAGCCCTATTCGGCAGCCTTCGGATAGCTGACGGCCGGGAAGTCGCCCACCGCCTCGTCGGCATCGTCCGTCGCCTTCGCTGTTTCGTCCGCCTTGGAGCGACGGCGGAACAGGCGTCCCAGAAGACTGCGACGTTCCTCGTCCTTGCTCTTGTTCTCACGCGTGAACACCATCAGCGCCGCCGGGGTCACGACCAGCGTCAGCACCGTGGCGAATGCGAGGCCGTAGACGATGGCGCTCGACAACGCGATCCACCATTGGGTCGACGGCGCGTTGATCGTCGTCTCGTGGTGGAAAAGTTCCAGACCAAGCCCGAAGGCGATCGGCAGAACGCCCAGAATGGCCGAGATGGCTGTCAACACGACCGGGCGAGCACGCTCGCGACAGGTTTGCAGCACGGCGTCCATCTTGGTCCAGCCCTCGCGGCGCAGCCGGTCATAGGTGTCGATCAGGACGATGTTGTTGTTCACCACCACTCCGGCCAGCGCGATGACGCCGATACCCGACATGACGATGACGAAGGTCTGACCCGACAGCATCAGGCCGAGGAACACGCCAATGGTGGCCATGATCACGGTCATAAGCACCAGGAAGACACTGGTGAACTTGTTGAACTGCGCCAGCAGCACCACGAAGATGAGGAATATGGCCGCGCCAAACGCCTTGGAGAGGAACGCCTGCGCTTCCTCGCTGTCCTGGTTGGAACCGGCCAGTTCCCATTTCACCGAACCCAGGTCCATAGCGCCCACGGCCTCTTTTACCGCGGTCTGAACGACAGCGTCCTGATACCCGGAGGCGACATTGCCCTGCACCACGATGGTCCGTTCGCCGTCGATGCGGTTCAGGATGCCGGTGCGCGGCTCCGCCACGCGGGTGACAAAGTTGGAAATCGGCACCGAACCCCGCGCGGTCTCGACCCGCAACTGGTCGAGCGTCGCCAGGGTGCGCCGATCCTCCGGCAGACGAAGGCGGATATCGACGGCGTCGTCCACGCCGGCCGGACGGTAGTCGGTCAGCTTGAGCCCGGTAGTGACAAGCTGGACGACGGTGCCAACCGAATAGGGGCTGATCCCATATTGCGAGGCCTTGGTACGGTCGATCTCGAGCGCCCAGTCGACGCCGGGTGGCGGCAGACCGTCAGTGATGTCGATTGCGCCAGGAACCTTGGCTACCTCAGCCGCTACACGCGCGGCGGTCTCGTTGAGACCATCCGGATTGGCAGCGGACAGACGCACCTGGATTGGCTGGCCAGTCGGCGGACCGGCATCGGGCACGCGCACCTCGACCTCGGCGCCGGCAATGCCGGCCATCTCGGCGCGCAGATCGTCAAGAATATCGTTCGCGGGCTTGCGCTCACGCCAGTCGACGAACTCGTACTGGATCACGCCAACAACATCTTCGGGAATTTCCGCTCCGCCGCCGCGGGTTGAACCTGAGCGGGTATAGACCGACTTGATGCCCGGCCAGCCCAGCAGCTTGTTTTCCGCCTGTCGCGTCAGCGCGTCCTGTTCCTGCAGCGAAAGATTGCCGCGTGCGTGGACATACAGCAGGCCGTAGTCCGGTTCCACGCTCGGGAAGAACTCGACGCCCGAACCGTACTTTCCATAACCCTGCATGATGCCAACGAGCAGCAGTACGGTGAGGACAAGCACCGTCTTCGGGTACTGCACCGCGCGCTTCACGACCGCCATGTACCAGCCGTCGCGGTTGCGCTCTTCCTCGCTTTGCACATGCACCTTGGCGAACATCGCGCCAAGCGTCGGCGTGAACACCAGCGCGTAGAGCATCGATGCCGCCAGCGTCACGATCAGCGTGATCGGCAGGTATTTCATGAAGTCGCCGATGATGCCCGGCCAGAACAGCAGCGGCGAGAACGCCGCGATGCGTGTCATCGTTGCCGCGATAACCGGCCCGGCCATGCGCTTGGCGGCAAGCTCGAAGGCCTCGGCCTTGGGCATGCCTTCCGACATGCGCCGCTCGGCAAACTCCGTCACGATAATCGCGTCGTCCACCAGCATGCCGACAGCCAGGATGAGGCTGAACAGCACGATCATGTTCATCGTGTAGCCCATCAGCCCGAGCGCCAGAATGCCCATCAGGAACGAGGCCGGGATGGCGAGACCGATCAGCAGCGACGCGCGGCCGGTCAGCGCATAAAGAATGACGATGAACACCAGGATGACAGCAATCATCACGTGGTTCTGCAGGTCGCCCAGCAGCTGATTGACGAAGACCGACTTGTCCTGCGTGTAGGTGACATTGACGCCTTCGGGCATCCGGGCGGCAAAGTTGTCGGCGACAAGTTTCGTCGCCTCGATCGTTTCCACGATGTTGGCGCCGGTGCGCTTCTTCACCTCGATCGCAATCGCCGGCTGCCCGTCGAGCCGTGTGATCGTTTCAGCATCCTTGAAGGTCGAGCGGATGATGGCGAGATCCTGCGCCCGCACCACCGCGTCTCCCGACGCAACGATGGGCAGGTTTGCCACGTCCTCGACCGTCTCGATGAGCGATGGAACCTTGACCGGGTAGCTGCCTTCGTCACCCTTTAGCGCTCCGGCGGCGACCAGGCTGTTCGATGCCCCGACCGCCTGAACCATCTGGTCGAGCTGCAGCCCGTAGGAGGTGAGCTTCATCGGATCGATGACCACCTCGACCAGATCGTCGCGCGCGCCTTGAAGCGATGCTTCAAGGACGCCGGGAACTTCCTCGATCAGGTCACGCAGTTCGCGCGCAGCGGCCGTCAGCGTTCGCTCCGGTATATGGCCCGAAAGCGTGACGACCAGAACCGGGAATTCCGAAACGTTCACCTCGTTGACCGTCGGGTCGTCGGCGCCGCTTGGCAGGTCGCGCTTGGCGTCGGAAACCTTGTTGCGCGTGTCTTCAAGCGCAGTGGACAGGTCGGTCGATGGATCGAATTCCAGGAGCACGAAGCCACCGCCCTGATAGGCGGAGGATTTCATCTCCTTCAGCCCCTTGATCCCCTTGACCTGGGATTCAACCGGCCGAAGCAGCAGCCGCTCGGCATCTTCGGGTGAAATGCCCTGATAGCCGAGGCTGATGTAAAGGATGGGGATTGCGACGTCCGGCTCGGCTTCCTTCGGGATCGACTGGTAGGTGAGCGCACCGGCCAGGATCAGAAAGAGCAGCGTTGCGATTGTGAGCCGCGAATTGCGTATCGCGAGCTTGACGATATCCATGACCTAGGTTCCTGCACCCATCTTCTGCTGCACGTCGTTATGCGCAGGACCTAAAGCGTCCCACCGGTGGCTTCGCTGATAAGTTTCTTGATCATTTCTTCGTCGGCCTGAACCGCGTTCACCGTGTCGCCTTCCGAAATCAGCTGCTGGCCGGCCACGATGATCCGGGCGCCCTTCGGAATGCCGCCAAGCACGATGCCGTTGGGCGTATCGTCGACGATGTCGATTTCGAAAAACACGACCACATTCTCTTCATTGACGGCGCGAATGCCGATATCGCCGGCATCGCTGAGCGTCAGCACCGAACGCGGCAGGACCGTCGCCTCGACGGGCTTTGCACGAATGGTGATTTCCGCCGTCATGCCGGCCGGAACCGCGCGGTCCTCATTGGGAACGGCGACTTCCGTACGGTAAGTGCGCGTAGCAGCAGACGCGGCATGCGAAATGTAGCGCACCTCGCCTTCGACCTCGCGACCGTTGACCAGCCGGACTTCGGCCTTGTTGCCGGCCTCGACATGCTCGAGGTCGCGCTCGTTCACCTCGCCAACGGCGAGAATGGGATCGAGAGCGAGAAGGGTGACAATCTGCGCGCCAGCCTGAACCGGGCTACCCTGTTCGACATTGACCGCGTCGATGACGCCATCGAATGGTGCGCGCACCTCGATCCGTGCCAGATCGGCGATTGCCGCCTCCAGCTGCGACTTCGCCGCCGCCAGCGCCGACAACGCATTGTCGAGCTGAAGTTTCGGCAGGCTGCCGCTTTCTGCCAGGCGCTTCGCGGCTTCGGCCTCGGCTTCGCGCTGAATGAGAAGCTGGCGCGCCGTATCGACAGCTGCCTGCTTGCCTTCTGCTTCGAGTTTGAGAACCAGATCGCCCGCCTTGACCGAGGCACCCTGCTTGACCGGCAACTCCGCAATGATGCCGCCAGCCCGTGTTGTCAGAACGGTCCTCTTGTCGGGAGCGGTCGTTCCCGAAAGCCTGATTGCACGCGAGTGCATGATACGCGGCGGGTCAATGACCGCGACCGTGCGCACGATCACTTCCTGCTCGTGCGGCGTTTCCTGCGCTTCCGCGGGGTTTTCGTTTGCAGCGCTGCCGACCGACGAGAACTCGCCAGTTGCAACCCACGCGGCCGTGGCGACAAGGACGACCACTGCCGCCACCTGATGAAACTTTATCCTAGGCATGTCTACGTCCAGTTTGCAGACCCCGCTGGACCGCGGTTGACGCTGCGTCCGCCCCGATATGGGTTGGGTCTGCTCTGTGTTCAATCCCGTGCCGCCGGGGCGGCGAAAAGGTGGGCGCTTCTACTACATTTTTGCGCTGCACAAAAGAGCAGCGGCGCGCATTACTGTCATTGTTGCTGATCTTGATTACCGGGGCATTGCGCTCCTGCTTCAGTCCACGCCACGATCGCCGCGTAAAGTTCATCGGCTGAACCGGGTGCGGGTTCACGCCCAGGGCCGGGCGCCCAGCCCCAGCCGACCAGCGCATCGTCACGCACATGCTCCGCGACCTCGAGCATGGTTCTGTCGCCATTTCGCTCAGGATCGCTGATCTGTGCGCATATTTCCGCGGATGACTTGCCGAACCATGCCATCTCGGCAGGCGCAAGATGCCAATGCGGTGCGCCAGGTGGTCCATGCTCGATCTGCGCGTTGGATTCGAAATGGCAGGTCGTGCAGCGCTGTCCGGGATTGCCGAAGCCGCTGAGCCCGCGACCAACGTCAAAACCGTGTATACGCGTGACACCGTAATGCGGACCGGACCAGCGCGGACTGTCGTCCTCGACGTGACAATTGGCACAGCGCGGATGCGAGAAGACTTCAAAGATTTTTTCCCATTGGGCCAGCGCCTCGGCCCTGTCCTGGGCATAGGCGCCTGCACCGAGGAACGAAATCGCCACGACCAATCCGACAAGTGGAGTGCGCTTTTTCATGCGAAACTCACCTCCCGCGACAACGGCAGCGTGCGAATGCGCTTGCCTGTGAGGGCATAGACCGCGTTGGCCAGCGCTGGTGCGGCGGGCGGGGTGCCGATCTCGCCGACACCACCCATTTTTGGGGCGGTCTCCAGAAGCGCTACCTCGAAGGCCGGGCACTGATACATGCGCATCGCATCGAAGTCGTGGAAATTGGACTGCTCGACCATGCCGTCCGCGAAGGTGATTTCCTCGTTGATCGCAGCTGAAAGCCCGTAGACCGCAGCTGATATGAGCTGCGCCTCGATGATACTGGGGTCCAATGCGACGCCGACATCGGCGGCGATCCAGACCTTCTCGATCCTGATGCCACGTGTCGATTCCGACACTTCGATGATTTCAGCAACCCAGCTGCCGAAGCTCGCGGTGAAGGCTATGCCCCGCGCCCGGCCGGAGGGCGGACCACTCTGCCAGTCGGCCATCTCCGCGACCTTGCGAACGACGCCGGCGGCAACCGGCCACGGCTCCATCATCTTCAGGCGCATCTCAACCGGGTCGGCGCCCCCGGCCTCGGCGATCTCGTCCATGAAGCTTTCGTGGAAGTAGCCGTTGATGGAATTGCCGACCGAGCGCCAGAACCCGACCGGGACCGCAATTGGCGCCTTGACGCCCGAGACCCGGTAGTCGGCGATAGCGTAGGGCTGGTTGAAGGCGCCATCAACGAGCGTCTTGTCGGGGCCCATCGGCGAGAAGCTGGGGTAGAAGCGCGGCAGCACGCTACCGATGATCGAGGGTGACGCAATCTTCATGTCGACCGCGGCGGGCATGCCGTCGTCGCCCACCCGCGCTCGGAACCGCCCGATCGCGGCGGGACGGTACATGTCGTGAGTAATGTCCTCCTCGCGCGTCCAGGTAACTTTCACCGGCCTTCCGTCGGTGTGCCTGGCGACATGAGCGGCATAAAGCGCGTAGTCGATGTCTCCGCGCCGACCAAACCCGCCGCCGAGATAGGTGGTGTGGACGGTGCAATTCCCGGCCTCCACGCCAACGGCGGCCGCGCACAGGCTCTTCACCAGCGTCGGACCCTGGTTCGGCGACCACACATCCAGCCTTCCGTCGCGCAACCAGGCGGTCGCGTTCATCGGCTCCATACAGGCGTGAGCCAGCCACGGAACGCGGTATTCCGCCTCAACCATGCGCTCGCGCGGCGCATCGGCAAATGCCGTCTCGACATCGCCATCGTCGCGCATGCTCGAACCGGGCTGCCCCGCCGCATCTTCAAGTGCTGCCCAAAGTGCGTCCTCATCGGCCGGGTAGGCGGCGTCGGCCCATTCGGCCTCAACCGCGTCGGCGCCAGCGAAGGCATGCCAGGTCGTGTCGGCAATCACCGCGAAGCCCAAGCCGATATGGGTCTCGACGGGCACCACCTTGATGACGCCCGGCATGGATTCGGCGGCGCTTGCATCCATCGAGATCATCGGCGCACCCAGACGTGGATTCATGCGGATCGTCGCATGCACCATATCAGGCAGGGCGACATCGACCCCGAAGATCGGTGCGCCGGTCACCTTGGCGGTCATGTCGGTGCGCGGCTGCGACTTTCCGAGTAGCCGCCATTCCGATTTCGGCCTGAGCTCCACATCCGAAACCGGCTGCATCCCGGCAGCATCCATCACAACGTCACCGTATGTGAGGCTTTGTCCGGAAGCAGGATCGCTGATGCGTCCGCCTTCAGTCCGCAGGGACGACGCAGCAACGCCGAGCCGTGCGGCGGCGGCTGCCTTGAGTGTTTCGCGGGCGACCGCGCCTGCGTGGCGCATCTTTTCGAATGCATCGACGGTGGAGGTCGATCCGCCAGTCACCTGAAGCGCCAGAAATTTGCCGACCACCTCCATGCCCGACCGGGCAAACTCCGCCATGACTGAATCGTCGAATTGCGGGAACGGTAGTCCGTCCTCGAGCATGGTGGTGTTGGCATAGGCCGGTGCGGCCGGGCCGTGTTCTACCTTGAGCTGGTCAAGCTCGACGTCGAGCTCCTCGGCAACCAGCGCGGCCAGGGTCGTTTCGATCCCCTGTCCCATCTCGGCGCGCGGCGCGATGACGGTAATTGCGTTGTCGGACGCAATCTTCACGTAGGGATTGAACGTCGCTTCGCCCTCATTGAGCTCGCTCTCGAGCGGATTGGCGAACGGACGGCGGTAGACATAGTAGCCAAAGGCCACGCCGCCGGCGACGGCGGCCGCGCCCACGAGCAGCGTGCGGCGGGTGATCGTTCCGAGGCGCGACATCGCTCAGGCCTCCGCCATCGCACGTGCGGCGCGGCGAACAGCGGCACGAATGCGCGGATAGGTTCCACAGCGGCACAGATTGCCGCTCATCGCGGCGTCGATCTCATCGTCTGTCGGATTGGGAACCTCGGAAAGCAGCGCCACCGCCGACATGATCTGCCCGGCCTGGCAGTATCCGCATTGCGGCACCTGCTCGTCGATCCAGGCCTGCTGAACCGGGTGCAGCGCGCCCGCCTCGCCGATGCCCTCGATCGTGGTCACTTCGCCACTCACCTGCCCGACCGGCATGACGCAGGAGCGCACCGGCTCGCCGTCGATGAAAACGGTGCAGGCACCGCAAGCTGCTATACCGCAGCCGAATTTCGGTCCAAGTACGCCTGCGACGTCACGCAATGCCCACAGGAGCGGCATTTGGGGATCGACGTCGAGCTCGCGCTCGACGCCATTAATGGTGATTTGCATGACGAGCCCTTGCTATGAGGGTTAGGGCGGCTAACGGCCAGTCGTAAGACACATTGACAAAATCTGTAATTTTGTCAATAGCTGGGAGAGAATGAGCGAAACGGTCCCAACCAGTGTTTCCGCCGAGGAAGCGCGCAGAATGCGTATCCTCGAAGGCGCCAAACAGGCTTTCCTCGCCTACGGATTTCAGCGCACGACGATGGACGACATCGCGCGCGCGGCCGAGATTTCGCGCCCGGCGCTTTATCTGATGTTCAAGAACAAGACCGACATCTACCGCGCGCTGGCGGGTGTCTTCGGTGCGGAAATCGTCGCCAACGCGCGCACAGCGATTGCTGGTGAGGGAACGCTGGCAGAACGCCTGGAAAAGTCGCTCGGCTGCGCCATTGTCACCGTTGGCGAGATCGAAGCCTCACCGCATGGTGCAGAACTGCTGGACATGAAAAACAGCCTCGCCGAGGACATCATCGCCGAGTGGCGCAGCGAGATGGTGGGGCTGGTTGAAGGCGCGATCGAACAGGAACTGGCCAGCCGCGGGTTGAACCCTTCTTCAGCCACTTCGCCGCAAACGCTCGCCAACATGCTGCTGGATGCGCTCGACGGCATGAAGCTGCGGCAACTGCCGCTGGAAGAACAGCAACAAACCGCCGCCGCATTTATCCGTGTCATCACCGGCGCGGCCGGCGCATAGCCGACCTTCGGGGCTCAGTTGCCGCCCTTGCCCAGAAATTCGCGCACGCGCTTGCCCATCTGACGGGCTCGCCCGTCCGGCTTGAGACCCGGCGCGAGCATGCCTGAAAGGTCGAGCGTCGCGTGCTCGCCGACATCATCGTAATTTTCAGCCAGCCAGTCCTGCGCGGCCACGCGGCCGAGATCACGCAGATATTTCAGGAATGCCCATTCCGCATTGGCTTTTGACGATGCCGAAAGATGCTTGAATGCCTCGTCGGCGTCGATGCGATGCATGCGGATATCGCGATACTGGTCATGCGAAATCGCACCACTGGCAATCAGTTCCTTGACGAAGGCGATGGCCCTGAGTTCGCGCAAAAGCCCCGCATTAAAGGTGATCTCGTCGACCCGGTTCTGGATCTCGCGCGCCGAATGTGGCGTGCCTTCGCGCACCACCGGGTTGATCTGCACCAGAAGCACATCCTCGACCGGGCTCGCGTAGAAGAACGGAAACAGCGCCGGGTTACCGCCGTAACCTCCGTCCCAATAGGGCACACCGTCGATTTCCACCGCCTTGAAAAGATGCGGCAGACAGGCTGACGCCATCACCGCATCGTCGGTGATTTCGTGCTTGTCGAAAACCCTGATCTGACCGGTCTCAACATTGGTTGCGGAGATGAAGAGCTTGGGCCCGCTGGCAGACCGGACACGCTCGAAGTCTATCTGCCGCCGAACGACGTCCCGCAGCGGATTGGAGTTGAACGGGTTCGCAACATAGGGCGAAACAAGACGCGAAACGGCATCGAACCACTGGAAGGCCGGTGAGTTCTCGACCGACCAATTGCCCCACAGGACGTCCCAGGGCGTTCGCTGCACAGGGCTGAACTGGCCGACATTTCCGACCGCCCGCCAGAATGACTCAAGCCGTTCTCTGGCGCCGTCACGCCCGTTCCGGCTCCAGCCATCGGCCAGAGCGACCGCGTTCATCGCGCCCGCACTGGTGCCGGAGATCGCTGCGAATTCAAGCCGCCCGTCCTCCAGCAGCGCGTCGAGCACGCCCCAGGAAAAGGCGCCATGCGACCCACCGCCCTGAAGCGCAATGTTGATCGGCTTGCCAGAGGACGTATCGCCGCTCCGGTTGCCGTCAGCTTTCATGGCCATGAACCGCTCCGAAAGTTCTGACTGCTTAGGCTGCTGTCCAGCCGCCATCCACGGAAAGCGTCGTGCCGGTGATCTGGGCCGCAGCCTCCCCGGCAAGAAACAGTGTCGCCGCAGCGATCTCGTCCACGGTCGCAAACTGCTTGCTTGGCTGCTTTTCCATGATGACGTCGCGGACAGTGGCTTCGCGGTCGAGCCCGGTCTCGCGCATGCGGTCCTCGATCTGCTTCTCGACCAGCGGGGTATGCACGAAGCCGGGGCAGACCGCATTGCAGGTGATGCCCTGACCTGCGGTTTCCAGCGCCACGGTCTTGGTCAGCCCAACGACGCCGTGCTTGGCCGCGACATAAGCCGATTTGTTAGGTGAAGCTCTCAGACCGTGGGCGGAAGCGATGTTAATGATGCGGCCATGACCGGCATCGCGCATATGCGGCAACGCCGCAGCGATTGTATGGAAAGCAGACGACAGGTTGATCGCCAGGATCGCGTCCCATTTCTCGGTCGGAAACTCGTCGATCGGAGACACGTGCTGGATGCCGGCATTGTTAACCAGAATATCGACGGCCGAGAAACGCGTGACGGCCTGCTCGACCAGTTCGCGCGCCGCTTCCGGGCTCGACATGTCGGCCTGGATATAGGCCGCCTCGACACCGTGATCACTGACCAGCTTTGATGCGATCGCATGATCGTCTTCGCTGTCGGTGTAAGAATTGATCACCACATTGGCGCCCTGCACGGCAAACGCCTCGGCAATTGCCAGGCCAATGCCTGAGGTCGAGCCGGTGATGATTGCCGTCTTGCCCGTAAACATGGTTGTTTTCCTTTCCTGCATTCCGCCCACCGTTTGTCTGCGATGCATATATTGCACTGCAACATGGATTTCCATTGGTAGGAATACGAAAGGCTAGCCGCGCTCCTACGAGCGGAGCCTGAAACGAAAAAAACCCGGCCGATTGGCCGGGTTTTCGATGAGTGCCGGGACTGTCCCGCGGAAGTGCCTTATGCGGCTTCTTCCTGCTGCGATTCCTCATTGTCGGGCTTCGGTCCGCGACGCGGGCCCTTTGCGAGGTTCGCCTCGATCAGGTGCACGGCCTCGGTCTCAGAAACCTTGTTTACGGCCGCGATCTCGCGGGCCATGCGGTCGAGCGCCGCTTCATAGAGCTGGCGCTCCGAATAGGACTGTTCCGGCTGGTTTTCGGCGCGGAAAAGGTCGCGTACCACTTCCGAAATCGAAATCAGGTCGCCCGAATTGATCTTCGCGTCATATTCCTGCGCACGACGCGACCACATTGTGCGCTTGATGCGGGCGCGGCCCTGCACGACCTTGAGCGCGCGATCCACATAATCGGTCTCCGACAGCTTGCGCATGCCCACCGACTTCGCCTTGGCCACCGGCACCTTCAGCCGCATCTTGTCTTTCTGGAAATCAATGACGAAAAGTTCCAGCTTGTGACCGGCAACTTCCTGCTCCTCGATCGCGACGATCTGTCCGACGCCATGCGCCGGATAAACGATGGACTCGCCGGTCTTGTAGCCGTTGCGCGTTGCCGATTTTTTCTGCTGGGTTGCCATACGCCTGTAACTCCTGTTTGTCCGCCGGCCTTGCCGACCGAGCCCGTGACCTCGACCGCTAGGCGGCCCGCCTTAGCCGGACACAATGCAACCTCCCTCCGGACGCTCCGCAAACGCAGAGACAAAGCGTCAGTGCTAGCCCAGGTTGCCCTGGCCCGGATGGGGAATCGCGCCTTTCGATGATTAAAGCTTGAGCGCCTTGAATCGATGGTGTGTCATCGGCATATTCAAGGACCATACCACAAAAAGCCGAAAGAATCAACAATTTGCCGCAGTCGCTAACAAGCCGCCTGCGGCGTTGGCGCCGCAGCAGCTCCTAAATCAGGCGCTGGTTCCAGGCAGTCTGGCGACCGCCGCCTGTGCACTTTGTCAGTCGCCCGCACCGGGCTCCGGCGAAAAGTACTTCTCGAACTTGCCTTCTTCGCCGTCAAACTTTTCGCCATCGGCCGGCGGTTCCCCCTTGCGGGTGATGTTCGGCCATTTCGACGCGTATTCCGTGTTCACCTCGAGCCATTTTTCGAGGCCAGGCTCGGTGTCCGGCTTGATTGCGTCCGCCGGGCATTCGGGCTCGCAGACGCCGCAGTCGATGCACTCATCAGGATGAATGACGAGCATGTTCTCGCCTTCATAGAAGCAGTCGACGGGACACACCTCGATGCAGTCCATGTATTTGCACTTGATGCAATTGTCGACGACGACATAGGTCATGGCGGCTCTTCAGATCAGGCGGTTCAAAGCGATTTCGGGGTGAGGTAGCCCCTTTGTCCGGCGCTGGCAAGTACGGCCATTGCGCGCATCGCCGCCCTTCCGGAATGCTTTTGCAAAGCTGCACTCCGGCGCGATTGTGAAGACGTCACGGGGAGGGCGACCCGCCGTTGCTCTCGCTCTGGCTGCGTTTTGCCGCCGCCATCAGCGCGGAGGCCGGCGACAGGTCCTCAAACAGCGCCGCCGCCTCGCTCGCCGGACCGCGCCTGCTGCCAATGTCGAGAACGCGCAGCACCAGCACACGACCGCGCAACGTGATCGTAAGCACGTCGTCCGGCCGCACCCGCCTTGCCGCGTTGTCCGTCTTCTGGCGATTGACGCGCACCTTGCCTGCCTGCGCCAACTTGGTCGCCAGCGTGCGCGTTTTCACCACCCGTGCAAAATAGAGCCACTTGTCGAGACGCTGCCCCTTGAGCGGTTCGTCCACCGTCCGCCTACTTGTTCAGCTGGTCGCGCAGTGCCGCGAGCTTGGCGAATGGCGAATCCGGATCGGCCTTGGCCGGCCGTTCCTCGCGCCGGCGACTGCCAGATCCCTGGCCGGCCCGCTGGTCCGGCCCGCCCTTGCCGCCGGGTTTGCCTTTTCCACGGCCCTTGCCGCGAGCCTTGTGTTCGCCGCCATCGCCTTTCGCGGATTGCCCGCCGCGCGCGCGGTCGCGATTGCCCTTGTGGCGGGGGCGATGATCCTGCCTGCCCGGCCGCCAGATGAGCACGGGCTGCGGTTCTTCCTCTTCGCCTGGCTCCGTTGCCTTGGCGTCGGATTGCGCCGTTGCTTCCGCCGCTGGCTGTTCTGCCATATCGGCTGAGGCAACACCGTTAGCTGCTTGCGCCTCCCCGGCAGCTTCGGTGCTCTCTGACACAGGCTCGTCAGCGGCCTTTGCCTCGACTTCCTGACCGGCCTCGGCCGCTGCTCCGGCATCCGTGATTTCCAGCTGGGTCTCGACAACCGCCTCGCCGTTGGCCGCGCCATTGGCAGCAGGCGTCTCGGTCTCGGCCTTGTCAGCCTCGTCCGTCTTTGTGGCCGCATCGAATGCGTCGAGGCGCGACTGCACCTCCTCCGCCGGCTTCGGCTCGGCGCGATAACCGAGACCCTTGAGAATTTCTTCCATGTCCTCAGCGGTCGCGCCGAGGATGGACATCATCGCCGGCGTAACCACGAAAGAATTGCCCTCATAGCCGCCCTCGGGGCGCGCGCCGGTTCCTTCCTTCCAGGAAAGGGCGGGACGGATGAGATCGGCCAGCCGCTCCAGAATATCGACCCGAACGGCCCGGCGGCCGAGAATGCGGTAGCCGGCAAGCTGGTAGAAGTGGCGCTCAAAACTCTCATCGACAATGACCGAGGTGCGGCCCGACGCGAGAAGATTGACCACATCGCCGAAACCCGGCCTGTCCTTGGCGTCGTTGGCGAGCGCCCAAAGCAGCGTTAGCATTCCCGCCGGGCCCGGCTTAAGAAGTGTTGGAACGAAGATGTGGTAGGCGCCGAAGCGAACGCCCAGCCTGCGCAGCGCGCCGCGCGCGTCCTGATCGAGCGCGCGCACATCCTCTGCCACATCGCGGCGGTTGACGAGGCCGAAATTCTCAACCAGCTGAAACGCTACGCCGCGCGAAATGCCGGAAAGCTGGTCGGCCCCTTTCAGGTCGAGCAGCGGCTTGAGCAGCGTCTCGATCTGGTAGTTCACGAAACGCTCGGCCCGCGCAAACACACGGTCGCGCGCCACACCCGTCAGCTGTTCGTCGGCAAGCAGCACCGGACGCGGCTTCAGCGGATCGTCGCTGGCCGTCAGCGTCGCCACCGGCGCGCCGATCCAGCGCAAGATGCCTGCGGAATCGATAGCGAGATCGCCATTCGGCGCATTGGCGAAACGGTCGGCCCGTTTCTCGAACTCCTGCGCCAGACCCTTTTGCGCGGCCGTCTTCACCGCCTTGGCGTCTTCGCCATCGGCGCTTTGGTCGGCGGTAAAGCGGAACCCCTGCAGCATCCCCACGTGATGGCCCTCGACCACGACGTCCCCGGACGGGCTGATTTCGGCTTCCAGCATGGTGTCTTCTCTCAGGCGCCTCATGAGCACGGATGTCCTGCGGTCTACGAACCGTTTCGTCAATCTTTCGTGCAGCGCATCCGACAAACTGTCTTCGATTGCGCGTGTTTTTTCCTGCCAGTGTAGCGGATCGGCCAACCATCCAGGCCGGTGCGAGACATAGGTCCAGGTTCTGATGTGGGCGATGCGCTGCGACAGCGCGTCGATATCGCCTTCGGTGGATTCGGCCCGCCGCACCTGTTGGGCCAGATAATTTTCGTCGACATGGCCCTGGCTGGCGACGTCGCGAAAGATCGAGCCCACCAATTCCGCATGTTGCGCCGGCGCGATGCGCCGGTAGTCAGGCAGGGCGCAGGCATCCCACAAAAGCGCGACCCGCTCAGGCCGGTCGGCAAGTGCCAAGATATCGCCTTCCCGCGAAAGTTGCTCCAGCGCGGTTACGTCGGCTGCAGGCAGCGCCCGTGTCAGTCCCTCCACCGGCGGCAGTGTCTCGACCGAGCGCTTCAGCGCGTCGATCGAAGCGAAATCGAACGAAGCCGTGCGCCATTGCAGCACCTTCACCCGCTCGAACTCATGGCCTTCGATCTTGCGCACCATCTCGTCGTCGAACGTGTCGACCTGGCTGGTGACGCCGAATGTGCCGTCGCGAACGTGACGCCCGGCGCGGCCGGCGATCTGGCCGAGTTCGGCTGCCGTCAGCGGCCGGTGCTGGAAGCCGTCGAACTTTCTGTTCTGTGCAAAGGCGACGTGGTCGACGTCAAGGTTGAGCCCCATGCCGATCGCGTCGGTCGCGATCAGATAGTCGACATCTCCGGACTGATAGATCTCCACCTGCGCGTTGCGCGTGCGCGGGCTGAGCGCGCCAAGCACCACCGCCGCTCCGCCGCGCTGGCGGCGGATCAGTTCCGCGATTGCGTAAACCTCGTCGGCGGAGAATGCGACGATGGCGGAACGCCGGGGCAGCCGCGTTATCTTCTTCGAACCGGCATAAGCCAGATGCGACATGCGCGGCCGCGTCACCACCGAAAGACCGGGCAGCAGCTTTTCCAGGATGCCCCGCATCGTGTCGGCGCCCAGAAGCAGCGTCTCCTGGCGGCCGCGCAGATGCAAGATGCGGTCGGTGAAGATGTGGCCGCGTTCCAGATCGCCGGCCAGCTGCACCTCGTCGATGGCCACGAAGGCGGCGTCGGTCTCGCGCGGCATCGCCTCAACTGTGCAGACCGAATAGCGCGCGCCCGGCGGCAGGATCTTCTCCTCGCCGGTCACCAGCGCAACCTTGGCCGCGCCGACCTTCTCGCAAACCCGGTTGTAGACCTCGCGCGCCAACAGCCTGAGCGGCAGACCAATGACGCCGCTCTCATGCGCGACCATACGCTCGATTGCGAGATGTGTCTTGCCGGTGTTTGTCGGCCCGAGCACGGCGGTGACGTCGCGGCCTGAAAGGACCAGCGGCCCGCTCTGCTTCGTCTGGATGTTCATGGCGGGGCTCGGAATCGGGACTGGGCAGGAATATTTGGGGGGACGGGAACCGCCCGGACCTTTCCGTCATATAGGATTGGAGGGGAGAAGCGAAACCCTGACCACCGTCAGGATTAACGGATGGAACGAGTCTGGAACGAATCGGCGACGAATCACTGACTCTTGCCAGTTCCCTTTTTGTTCACGGCTAGATGTAGATATTGTTGGTCAAAATTGGACCAAATGCTGAATCGCCTTTCACCAGTGTGACGGGATTCGCGCTGCGCTGTTAACTTTTCATCACATGGCGACTCAAGGCTCGCGCCTGTCTGCGTCCAACGTTCGGAAATGCTTAATCATTCCTGCCCGGAGATAAGCGCGCAGCCCGCCGTTTCGCAGATTCCGTTAACACTCGGGCCAAAGGCGGAACGAACAGGCGACGAATCACTGACCGCAGGGTTTTCCGGTTTTGTTCACCGCAACATGTTGTGCCTGCTTTGTTTTCGGGGCGGATTTCCCACAGCTTTTCCACAGGGTTGCCCACAGGCGGTCACGGCGGCGTTAACCTTTCTGTTTCGATGCGAAACAGCCTCGCGATTTGCTGACTTGGCCAATTGTTTGCCCTGGGGCACTATTCCAGCCGTACTGGGGGAACGGGTCATGTCTGGAGTACGATTGATCAGCGGCGGTGCGCCGCGCGCAGGATGGTTGGCGCTTCAGCGCATTGTCGTCGGCTTGGTGGTCGCTGCCCTCGCCGTTCCCGTCCTTTCGGGCTGGAAAATCACCGGCACCCAGGTGCGCTATGCCTATTATCCCGTGTCGGGCAAGAACCACGCCGAGATCGTGCGCTCGGTGCGCCGTTTCGCGCCGCGCGGCGGACGCGCCTACGGGATCGGCTTCATCGACTTCCATCCAGATTACGATATGCGCCAGAAGGATGGCCGGTGCCGGGTAACCAAGGCCGAGACTGGCCTGTCGATCAAGCTCAAACTGCCGGAATGGAAGGGCCCGAAGGATGCGCCCCGCGCGGCCGCGCGCCTTGGCCGACATTTCGAGCGCTCGATCCGCCGACACGAAATGCAGCATGTGAAGATCGCCGAGCGCTATGCGCGCATCATGACCCGCGACCTCAAGAAGCTGAAACCGGAAAAGAACTGTTGGGCGCTGCGGCGCACCGCCCGCGAACTGATCAGGAAGATCAAGATGCAGCACGTCGGCAGCCAGAAGGCTTTCGACCGCCGCACCTTCAAGCAGATCAAGCGACTACTTTAGCGCCTCGCATCAGGCGAAGTACTGCCCGCCATTGGCCGAGATCGTCGAGCCAGTGATGAAGCCGGCATCGTCGGAAGCCAGAAACGTGACGCAACGCGCAATCTCGTTCGCCTCGCCCAGCCGCCCGGCCGGTATCTGCGCAACGATCTTGGCGCGCACATCCTCCGGCACCGCCATCACCATGTCGGTGGCGATGTAGCCGGGGCAGACCGCGTTGACGGTGATACCTGCGCGCGCGCCCTCCTGCGCCAGCGCCTTGGTGAAACCCAGATCGCCGGCCTTCGACGCCGAATAGTTCGCCTGCGCGAACTGGCCCTTCTGTCCGTTGATGGAGGAGATGGTGACAATCCGGCCGAACTTGCGCTCGCGCATCCCGTTCCAGACATTGTGGGTCATGTTGAAGACGCCGGTGAGATTGGTGTCGATCACCTGCGTCCACTGCTCGCGCGTCATCTTGTGAAACGGCGCGTCCCGCGTGATGCCGGCATTGTTGACCAGCACCTCGACCGGACCGAGATCAGCTTCCACCTTGGCGATGCCGTCCTTGCAGGCGTCGTAATCGGCAACCGACCATTTGTAGACCGGGATGCCGGTATCGTCCTTGAACTTTGCCGCCGCCTCGTCATTGCCGGCATAATTTGCCGCCACGTTGTAACCGGCTTCCTTGAGCGCGATCGCGATCGCCGCGCCGATACCGCGCGAACCTCCGGTGACGAGTGCAACTCTTGGCATGAAACGTTCCTCCCTTTGGTCGGAGAGCAGGTAGGGAGTAGCCAATAGCGAGCAGGGATTTTGTCCCGAACCGCCTTGTCTCTTCTTCCCTGCCCGCTACTCCCTGTTCACTATTGGCTCAGTTCATGGCTTCCACGCACATGGCGACGCCCATTCCGCCACCGATGCACAGCGTTGCAAGACCCTTTTGCGAGCCGCGGCGCTTCATCTCGAACAACAGCGTGTTGAATATGCGCGCACCCGATGCGCCGATCGGGTGGCCGATGGCGATCGCGCCGCCATTGACGTTCACGATGTCCGGGTTCCAGCCCATGTCCTTGTTCACCGCACAGGCCTGCGCGGCAAAGGCCTCGTTGGCTTCGACCAGATCAAGGTCGTCGACCTTCCAGCCGGCCTTCTCAAGCGCCTTGCGCGAGGACGGGATCGGCCCCGTACCCATGATCTGCGGATCGACGCCGGCCGTCGCCCACGACACGATGCGCGCCAGCGGCGTGATGCCCCGGCGGGCAGCCTCCGATTCCGTCATCAGCACGACGGCGCCGGCGCCGTCATTGATGCCCGATGCGTTTGCTGCCGTCACCGTGCCTTCCTTGTCGAAGGCCGGGCGCAGTTTCTGCATCGCGTCCAGCGTCGCCCCGTGGCGGATATATTCGTCGTTCTCGACGACGATCTCGTCCTTGCGGGTCTTCACCGTGACGGGAACGATCTCGTCCGTGAACTTGCCGGCCTTCTGCGCGGCCTCCGCCTTGTTCTGCGAGGCGACTGCAAAATTGTCCTGCTCGTCGCGGGTAAGCTGCCACTGGCGCGCGACATTCTCCGCCGTGTTGCCCATGTGATAGCCGTAGAAGGCGTCGGTCAGACCGTCCTTGATCATCGTGTCGATGAGCTTGAGGTCGCCCATCTTGGTGCCGGCGCGCAGATGCTGCGCATGCGGCGCCATCGACATCGATTCCTGCCCGCCGGCGACAATGATCTTGGCATCGCCAGTCTGGATCTGCTGCATGCCGATGGCAACGGCGCGCAGGCCCGAGCCGCAAAGCTGGTTGAGCCCCCAGGCGGTCGTCTCCTGCGGGATGCCGGCGGCCATTGCCGCCTGCCTTGCCGGGTTCTGCCCCTGCCCGGCCGAAAGGATCTGGCCTAGGATCACTTCGTCCACTTCCTTGCCGTCGACGCCCGCGCGCTCCAGCGCGCCCTTGATGGCGACAGCGCCCAATTCATGGGCAGGTGTGTTGGCGAATGACCCATTGAATGACCCGACTGGCGTGCGGGCGGCACTTGCGACGACGATGGCTTCCGATGCGGACATGATGACCTCCGGGAGGAACGGGTGCGAACAGATTTCTCATCCGTTTCTTGCCGGTTCCTTGATGCGTGTCAAACGACAAGCGGCCAATGCCGTGAAATTGTCACGATGCGAAAACGGCCTTTCCCTCCCGCTATGCAGCAGTCGTGCCTTGCACCGCACAAACTGCTTTCTTTTCAGGCGGTTTTGCGCATATGCTGCCGAAAATGTCGTCACCGGCGGCGGTGTTGTGGTTGTTTCCAGGCGCCGGCAAGCCGGCCCAAGATGGCAAATGCCGGCAATTCGGGAGGCCCTATATGCCCGCAAAAGACGATCCGGTGGTTATCAAGAAATACGCCAACCGCCGCCTCTACAACACGGGCACATCCACCTATGTGACGCTCGAAGACCTCGCTGAAATGGTCAAGCGCGGCGAAGAGTTTACGGTCAAGGATGCCAAGTCGGGCGAGGACATCACCCATTCGGTGCTGACCCAGATTATTTTCGAGCTGGAGAACAAGGACGGGCAGAACATGCTGCCGATCTCCTTCCTGCGCCAGCTCATATCCTTCTATGGCGACCAGATGCAGATGGTCGTGCCGTCATTTCTGGAACAGTCCATGATTGCCTTTTCGCGCGAGCAGGAGCGCATGCGCGAGCAGATGAAGACGGCTTTCGGCCAGAACCCCATGGACATGATGAACATGGCGACGCCGATGAAGGCGATCGAGGATCAGGCGCGCCGCAACATCGAGATGTTCCAGAACGCGATGCAGATGTTCACGCCGTTTCCCACCGGCGCCGGCGGCGACAATGGCGGGGCCGAGGATCGGCCGGAAGAAGCCGAGGGCGACGAACTCAGCGAGCTGAAAGACCAGATCAAGGCGATGCAGCGCAAGCTGGACTCAATGGACCGCAACGGCGGCTGACACCGCGATCAATCGGCGAGCGGGGGTTACCACCCCGCCGCATGACCGTCCTTGCGCGGGTCCGATCCGCCGATCAGGAACCCGCTCTCATGATCGATCGAGATAAGCTGCGCCCCGCCATGCGGGATCGCCGCGTCGCGCAGCTTGTGGCCGCGCGCTTCCAGCCCCGAGCGAACCTCAGCCGATATCCCGGTCTCGGCCTCAAGAACGCCATCGTCGCCCCAGAACAGCCTGGGCCGGTCGGCCGCTTCCTGCGCGTCCATGCCCCCGACCACGATGTCGGTAAATACCTGGGCATGCCCCATCGGCTGGAAACCACCGCCCATGACGCCAAACGAGATCGACGCGCGGCCGTCCTTCGTCGCCATGCCTGGGATGATGGTGTGCAGCGGCCGCTTGCCGGGCGCCATCTCGTTTGGATGGCCCTTTTCGAGCGTGAAACAGGCGCCTCGGTTCTGCAGCGTCACGCCGCTCTTCGGCGTCACGATGCGCGAACCCATGCCGAAATAGAGCGAGTTGATGAACGACACTGCGCGCCGGTCGCGGTCCACCACTGTCAGGCATGTGGTGTCGGGTCCGGGCAGTTTCGGCATGACAAGGTCGTCGATGCGCCGGTCGGGATCGACGCGTGCCGCGAGTTCTTCGGCGAAACGGCGCGACAAGAGCTCATCGACCGAAGCGCCCATCGTCGCCTGGTCCGAAACGAACGCGTCGCGCGCGGCATAGGCCAGCCGCGCCACCTCGACCCACAAATGCCAGCGTTCAACGCTTTCGCGCGGCAGGCGTTTGGCGTCGAGCACATCGAGCATGTTCAGCATGATGAGCGCCGTTATGCCCTGCCCGTTCGGCGGGATCTCGGTCAGTCGCTGACCGCCATGATCCGTGCCAATCGGCTCCACCCAGTCAGCCGTACAGGCGGCAAGATCCGCCTCGTCCATGAAGCCGCCGCCGGCGCGCACGGTGGCCGCGATTTCGGCCGCCACCTCTCCTTCATAGAATGCCTTGGACCCGCCCTTCGCCACCTTGCGCAGCACACCCGCAAGCGCCGCTTGATGCATCCGCTCGCCCACGAGCGGCGCCCTTCCATCCTTGAGATAATGCAGCTTCGCTCCGGGGTCTGCCACCAGATGCGCCTCATAGCGTTTCCAGTCGGAAGCGACACGCGGATGCACCGCAAACCCTTCCTCGCCATAACGGATGGCGTCCGCAAACAGCCGGTCGAAACCCATCGTTCCGAAACGCCTGGCAATCGCCTCCCAGCCGGCCAATGCGCCAGGCACGGTGACGGAGAGCGCATCGAATTCGGGAATGGCCGTCAGGCCCCGCGCCCGAACGGCGTCGGCATCGGTGCTCATCGCCGAGCGGCCGGACGCGTTCAGACCGTGCAACGTGCCGTCCGGCTCCGCAACAATCGCAAAACAGTCGCCGCCAATGCCTGTGGCGCCCGGCTCCACGACGCACAGCGTAGCGACCGCCGCAATCGCCGCATCAACCGCGTTGCCGCCTTCGCGCAGCACCCGTATCGCGCTCATCGTGCCCAGCGGATGGCTGGTGGCGGCCATGCCGTTTTCGGCAATGACCGGCGAACGCCCCGGCAACGAGAAGTCACGCATCATTTCGCTCCATCAATCCGGGACGCCCGGTGCGGGCGGCAAGGGATACACAATGGCATCCATCTCGAATAGACCCGTTGCCAGCACAACCATTTGAACGGAGGGGCGCATGCCGCGGATATCACTCGCCAAGGCCAACAGGATCATCACTGCCGGCTTTTCGAAGGGCAAGGAACTTGGGCTGAAACCGCTGGCGATCTCGGTGCTCGACGCTGGCGGGCACCTGATTGCTTTCCAGCGTCAGGACGGAGCATCGATGATGCGTTTCGATATCGCGACCGGCAAGGCATGGGGCGCGCTGGCGCTTGGCATGGGTTCGCGCGCGGTCAACAAGCTTGCGACCGACCGCCCGCATTTCTTTACCGGTCTGTCCGGGGTTTCGGGCGGACGCATCATCCCCGTTCCGGGCGGCATGCTGGTCAAGTCCAAATCGGGCGAGACGATCGGCGCCGTGGGCGTCACGGGTGACACGTCGGACAATGACGAGGCTGCAGGCATGGCCGGCATAGAGGCGGCCGGTTTTGTCGGCGACGCCGGCTGACAGGCGCTACCGCAGATTGACGTCTCGGCTCGCTGCACGCAGGGACACCGAGAAGCCCGCCAGCACGTCGACAGCTGCAATGACCATCAGGACGAAGAACAGCGACGTCGCCGCGCCGCCGACAAGCAGGAACTCGACCAGGAAGAGCACGAAAACGAGAATCGAGAGAAGGTGATCGACAACAGAAGCGTTCGACGTGCGGGTCGACTTGACCACTTCAACGAACAACAGCGCCAGTGCGATCACGATGAGCAGGTCAGCCAGCGTCATCGACCAGGTGCCGCCGGAGATCATCGGCAGCGAGAACAGCACGCTCTCCCACGGATTGTCGCCGCCGCCCAACAGCCCGGTCAGGCCCAGATTGTAGAGAATGAGCGGCAGGATCATCAGCGGCAGATGGGCCATGTTTCCGGTCTCCGGTTCGCGAGTGCGGAAAGTTAAGACCGGTAGGCCGCCGCTGCGTCAAGGCCGCAGAGCCCGGCACAAACAAAAAGGCCGGCTTGTCGGCCGGCCTCTTGTTCAATCGTGCATCGGGAAAGCGTTTAGCCTTCCTTCGGCTCCAGCACCTGACGGCCGCGATACATGCCGGTCTTCAGGTCGATGTGATGCGGGCGGCGCATTTCGCCGGAATTCTTGTCCTCGACATAGGTCGGGGCCTTCAGCGCGTCGGCCGAGCGGCGCATGCCACGCTTCGACGGCGTCGTTTTTCTCTTCGGTACAGCCACGGAACCAGCTCCATCTGTCAGTCAAAAGCCCGCGCATCCGGGAAATCCGGCCATTCGCGGGCACAATTCCTTGAAAGTCGCGTGCCTATACACGCCAAACCCGCTTTTGGCCAGCGGGGGCGGCAAAGAAATTTGCAGCCCGCGCAGCGGCTTCACCGCAAGCAGGTAACGTAATCGCCGGCCTGCACTGCGCGTCGTTCCACGACGGCCGCCAACCGGTTGAGACCCGGCCCCGGATGCGCCGGGTCGCGCGCGGCAGGGTTCGGCAGTGTGACCGCCAGAAGTGCCGCCTGCCGTCGTGTCAGGGATTTGGCCGAACGCCCGAAATAGTGCTGCGCCGCCGCCTCTGCGCCGTAGATGTTCGGTCCCCATTCCGCGATGTTCAGATAGATTTCCAATGTGCGCTTCTTCGACACCAGGAGGTCGAAATAGAGCGCCAGCGGCACCTCCAGTGCTTTGCGCACGTAGGAGCGGCCGTGCCAAAGGAACAGGTTCTTCACCGTCTGCATCGGTATGGTCGAAGCACCGCGCAGGCCCTCGCCGGCCAGCGCGTCTTCAACCACGGTGCTCACCGCGCCCCAGTCGACACCGCGATGGGCGCAGAACTGGCCGTCTTCCGACATGATGACCGAATGCGGCAGCGCATCCCCCATTTCATCCAGCGCCACCCAGTCGCGCCGGTAGCCCTTGAGCGTTAACAGATCGCCCAGCATCAGCATCGACACGGGATGCACTGCGGGAGCAATGTAGAGCGGCGTGAGCGCAACCGGGAGCATCACGACGATGAGCGCGACAACGAGCAGGCGCCTGATCCAGCGGTTCCACAGACTACGCGATTTCGCAGCGCGCTTGCGCTGCTTGCGCCCGCCGCGCTTTTTCCCCGTTGCTTTGGTAGCTTCCGGCAAGAACTGCTCCTTTACTGCCGCATCCGCATAACCGCGACCGAATGAGCGCGCAATGTCGCGCTGTTCCGCAACTTGACCATCGACCCTTTTGCCTGCATTGCCCCGCTGATGGATGACGCTTTCACCTCCAGACTTGCCGCGCGCGCGGCTGAAACGGAACGGCTGCTCGAAAAGCTGCTGGATTCCCGCCCGCTTGGCGGCGAAATTGGCAGACCCGAGAGGCTGTTGGCGGCCATCCGGCACGGCGCACTCAATGGCGGCAAGAGGCTGCGCCCGTTTCTGCTGATCGAAAGTGCTGCACTGTTCGGCGCCAAACCGGCTCCGGCGCTCCGCATCGCGGCAGCACTTGAATGCGTGCACTGTTATTCGCTGATCCATGACGATTTGCCGGCCATGGACGATGACGACATGCGGCGTGGCCAGCCGACGGTGCACAGAGCCTATGACGAGGCAACGGCCATCCTGGCCGGCGACAGCCTGCTCACCTATTCGTTTGATATCATTGCCGATACAGAAACCGTGCTCTCGGCGAAGGCCCGCATCACGCTCGTTTCCATGCTGGCCCGCGCGGCGGGGCTGGGCGGCATGGCCGGCGGTCAGATGCTTGACCTTCAGGCTGCCACCGAAGCGCCAGACGAAGAAGGCATCATCCGCCTGCAGGCCATGAAGACCGGAGCGTTGATACGTTTTGCCTGCGAGGCCGGGCCGGTTATCGCCAGCGCCTCGGAGGCCGACCGCGAACGGATGGCGGAGTTCGGGTCCGCGATCGGTCTGGCGTTTCAGTTGGCCGACGATCTGCTCGACCTGACTTCGACCTCGGATGTTATGGGCAAGGCGACCGACAAGGACGCGGCCGCCGGCAAGGCGACACTGGTCAGCCTTCACGGACCGGATTGGGCACGCAAACAGCTGCAAGGTCTTGTCGACCAAGCCACCAGCCTGCTTGCTCCCTATGGTGAAAACGCGGCGATGCTGGTCGAAGCCGCGCGCTTTGTCGCCTCAAGGCAGAACTAGATCGCGCGCCTACTCCGCCGCGGCCTGACCGCCGGCGCCGAACCTGTTTTCGATATAGTCGGCCACCATCTCCTGAAATTCCGCAGCGATGCCCTCACCGCGAAGCGTTGCCGCCTTGCGGCCGTCGATGAAGACAGGCGCGGCCGGTGTTTCGCCGGTGCCGGGTAGCGATATGCCGATATCGGCATGTTTGGATTCGCCCGGCCCGTTGACGATGCAGCCCATCACCGCGACCTTGAGTTCTTCGACACCCGGATATTTCTCGCGCCAGACCGGCATGTTGGCTTTCAGGTCGGTCTGTATTTTCTCCGCAAGTTCCAGAAACACGGTCGAGGTTGTGCGGCCACAGCCCGGGCAGGCTGCCACGACCGGCATGAACTGGCGAAACCCCATCGTCTGCAACAATTCCTGCGCCACCTGCACCTCGCGAGTGCGGTCGCCACCGGGTTCAGGCGTCAGCGAAATGCGGATCGTGTCGCCAATACCCAGTTGCAGAAGGATACCGAGCGAGGCCGACGAGGCGACAATGCCCTTGGTACCCATGCCGGCTTCGGTGAGACCCAGATGCAGCGCATGGTCGGAACGGCGGGCGAGTTCGGCATAGACGGCGACCAGATCCTGCACCCGGCTGACCTTCGCAGACAGGATGATACGGCTTCTGGGCAGGCCGATCTCTTCGGCAAGTTCGGCTGAAAGCAGAGCTGATTGCACGATCGCCTCGCGCGTCACCTCATCGGCCGTCAACGGTGATCCGTTGGCCTGATTGTCGTCCATCAGCCTGGTCAGGAGTTCCTGGTCGAGCGAACCCCAATTGACGCCGATGCGCACCGGCTTGTCATGTTTGATTGCCGTTTCGATGATTGCAGCGAACTGGCGATCCTTCTTCTCACGAAAGCCGACATTGCCGGGATTGATGCGATATTTCGCCAGCGCCTCAGCACAAGCCGGATGATCGGCCAGAAGCTTGTGGCCGATATAGTGAAAGTCGCCGATCAGCGGCACGTCGATGCCGAGCCGGGCAAGCCTGTCGCGGATTTTCGGTACGGCGGCCGCACTCTCGTCGCGATCGACGGTAATCCGCACCAGTTCAGAGCCGGCGCGATGCAGCGCGGCCACCTGCGCGACAGTGGAATCGATATCCGCCGTATCGGTGTTGGTCATCGACTGAACGACGACTGGCGCATCACCACCCACCACGACCCCGCCAACGGGAACCGCAACCGAGGCGCGGCGTTCGAGGGGCGCGCCAGAATATCCGGTCATGCCGAAACCTTTCCGGAGGTTTTTTCGTTGCTGTTCAGGTGGCGAAGCCACCAGCCGATGTCAATGGGCGGTGCGCCGCGTTCACGATTGCGTAATTGCCCTTGATCCGCCTTGGGATTGCCCATCTGCGACCCCACACTCAGGCCGAAACTGGGCAGAACATGGGAGAGCCGCCATGCAAGAGCCACCCAGAAGCGCCTTGATCCGCAGCGCCATGAAGGCGCCGTATCTGGAACGCGAGGAAGAACACGAACTCGCCAAGCGTTGGAAGGAACAGCGCGACCAGGATGCGCTGCACCGCATCACGATGGCCCATTTGCGCCTTGTGATCGCGATGGCCGCAAAGTTCCGTGGTTTCGGTCTGCCAATGAGCGATATGGTGCAGGAGGGCCATGTCGGCCTGCTCGAAGCAGCCGCACGTTTCGATCCGGACCGGGAAGTCCGCTTCTCCACCTATGCGACCTGGTGGATACGCGCCTCAATCCAGGATTACATTTTGCGTAACTGGTCCATCGTGCGCGGCGGCACCAGTTCCACGCAGAAAGCCCTGTTCTTCAACCTGAGGCGCCTGCGCGCGCGCCTTTCGGTCGGCGGCGAGATGCTGACATCAGGTGACCTATACCGGAAGATCTCCGACACGCTGGGCGTTTCATCCAGGGACGTCGAGCTGATGGATTCCAGACTTTCGGGTCCCGACGCCTCGCTGAACGCTCCTCTGACCGACGAGGATGGCAGTTCAGACCGGCAGGACTTTCTCGTGTCCGACGATCCGCTGCCCGACGAGCTGGCTGAAGACGTGATAGACAATGAGCGCCGCACGAACTGGCTGAACACTGCGCTTGGCGCGCTCAACGAGCGTGAATTGCGCATCATTCGCGAAAGGCGGTTGCGAGAAAGTGGGGCGACGCTGGAATCGCTCGGCGCAAAACTCGGAATCTCCAAGGAGCGTGTGCGCCAGATCGAAAGCCGTGCGCTGGAGAAATTGCGCGACGCGCTGCAGAAATCCCATCCGCAGCTTGGTACGCCGGCAGCATAGGATGCCGTTCTAGCGGTCGGTGACGATCTTCACCTTGTCGCCGGCAGAAACGCTCGCGCCAGGCCCAAGGCCGTTGAGCAGCCGGAACAGCTCGACCTTGCGGTCGACACCGTACATCTGCGCAGCCAACGAGGCGACATTCTGGCCCGGCCGCACCGTAACGACGCGGATTGTCAGCGGTTCGAGCGCATCGAGCTCGGCTTTGGAAAGCACCCGGAAACTCCCCGCCACCGAATTGGCGACAGGCGTCAGGCGCGGGCTGTTGGCGGGCGCGGCGGTCAGAAGCCGGTAAACCTGCGAGCCGGCCCGAACCACCGCAATGTCGAATTGCCATCCGTCGGCGCTGGCGCGCGCCCGCGCTGCCTCGTTGCCATTGATCGTGTCGGCGCGGATACTGCCCGGATCGAGCCCCTGCACCCAGCCGGAACGAAGATAGTCGGTCAGGCCGATGCGGCGGTTGAGCGTCACGCCGTCAAAGCGCACAGCCATGTCGCCGGGGCCTGCGGCGGTAACCGCGGCGGCCGAATTGTCGATCACGAAACCTTCGGGAACTGAAAAGGATACGCCGAGCCGCGGATGCAGGAAGGTGTGGCCGCGCACATAGCCTTCTTCGGGAGTGTCGCCGAACAGCATGCCGTCAATGCCGGCCAGCAGCGAGTCGCGATCCCGCACACCTTCTTCACCCGGCGGGCCGAACTGGCGGGCGTGACGGCGTGCCAGCTCGATGCGCTGCGGCGCATTGGGGTGCGAAGCCAGGAAGTCGAGACTGGAATCGCTGGCGCCGCTGACCGTGCGAAACTCGCTATAGGTCGCCATCGATTGCAGGAAGCGCGCCGCCGCGGAGGGGTCGTAGCCAGCCTTTGCGGCTGAGCGGATACCGATCGCATCGGCCTCCAGTTCCTGATTGCGTGAGAACTGGGCCAGTCGCAACTTGCCGCGCACCAGCGCTACCTGCGCATTCGGGCTGCCGCCGAGGACATCGTTGACGACTTCGGCCGCCAGAACTTCCTCGGCTTCCTTCTTCTGGCGCTGGATGCCGTGATTGGCTGTCACATGTGCCATTTCATGCGAAATGACGGCTGCCAGCTCGGCGGAATCGTTTGCAAGCGCCAGAAGGCCGCGCGTGACATAGAGATAGCCGCCCGGCAGCGCGAAAGCGTTGACATTGGGCGAATTCAGGATGGTGACACGATAGGCCTGGTTCGGATCGTCCGAGGCAGCGATCAGACGCCCGACGATCTTTGCGACCGCGCGCTCCAGCTTCTGGTTCGAATATTCGCCGCCATAGGTCGCCAGAATGCGGGGATGCTGCTCGCGCGCCAGCCCGGCCAGCCGGTCGTTGCGGGTGACCGTGTCGACCGTGACCGGACTGGATGAGGGCCTGAACGCACTGTCCTTGCCGAAATCGATGCCCTGGCAGGCAGCGAGCAGCATCGGCACAAACACGGCTGCCATGCGTATCGCCGCCGCTCCTGAGCGCATCGAAGGGGCACGGTGCTGACCGGTCTGCGAGACGATTGGCAGGATGGAATCCTTTCGGGCTGTTCGCGGTGCGATATAGCAGCGTGACGGCGGCGCGCTACCTGTTGCCCTGTCCCTGGGTAACAAAAGCAGCGGCGCGTTGCGGAAATGACGCGCAATTGTGTCGCTATCCGGGCGAAAGCGGGGTTAACGGCCGGGAACCGAGCCTATGTAGCGCCGGAACGCCGCTGGACCATTCGGACCGAAAAATGTCGCCGTCGGGCCCTGTTCGGCAATACGCCCGTCTTCCAGATAGAGCATCGTAGCGGCCAGCTTTTCGGCGTCGTCGGGATGGTGGGTGGCCATCAGAACAGTCATGCCGCGCTCGGCGTGCAGATCGCGCACCAGCGCCAGCATGTCGCCTCTCAGCGCCGGACCGAGCGATGCAAAAGGCTCGTCGAGCAGCAGCACCGGCCGGTTGCGCACAAGCACTCGCGCAAGCGCGACACGCTGGCGCTCTCCGCCCGACAGCGAACGCGGCAGCCTCTTGTCCTTGCCTCCAAGACCGACCCTTTCAATTGCCTGCAGCACATCATCTGCATCGCTGGCTGACAGTTTCATCGAGGCCGAGCGGCCAAGCGCGACATTGGCGAACACGTCGAGATGGCCGAACAGATTGTTTTCCTGAAACACCATCGACACGGGTCGGGCGGCTGGCGGCCTGCCTGTAACGTCTTCGCCGCCAACCAGGACCGATCCGGCCTGAGGCCGCTCGAAGCCGGCAACCAGGTCGAGAAGCGTCGACTTGCCTGATCCGCTCGGCCCCATGATTGCCACGGTATCGGACGCATTCACGGAAAAATCGAAGGCAAATTCGGTTCCAGCGCGGCTGAACCGCACGCCGTGGCATTGAAGGGCAGCGCCGCTCATCGCTCGTTCCTCGACAGCATGTCGGCAATCATCATCAATGCGAAGCACAGAATACCGAGCAGCAGCGCCAGTCCCGCCGCGTCCTGGGTGCGATAGGCTCCCATGCGCTGTAACAGCAGATAAGGCAGCGTCTGCACGTCCTCGCTGCCGAACAGCGCGATCACGCCGAGATCGCCCAGAGACAGCGCCATTGCGAAGGCAAAAGCTGTCGCCAGTGGCCGCCTTAGCGGCGGCCAGTCAATCAGCCGCAAGCGCGACCAGCCTCGAATGTCGAGTTGCGCGCACAGCCGCTCGTGCCGGGCACTGGCGGAATCGTGCGCCGGTCGGATTGCCCGCATCGCAAACGGCATGGCCATTACAGCGTTGACGGCAACGACCATGACAGGCGCTGCGGCGAAAACCGAACCGGTGTGACGCAGCAGGATGAACCAGCCAGCACCGATGACAATCGGTGGAATGACAAGCACCAGCGCCGCCCCCTGATCCGTCGCTCGCTCGAAAAGACCGGGTCTCTCATCATCACGACGCAGTTCCAGCGTCTTCCGCGTCGAAACCAGCGCCAGTGAAAGCATGACCGACAGAGCGGCCGCGCACAGGGCGAGGATCAGACTGGTTGCGACGGCCGCATGCACGCTCGCTTCGCCAGCCAGCCTTGCAAGATCGGCCCGCAACCCTGCGATAACGACCGCTGCCATTGGCCCGGCCACGAACAGGAAGCCGATCAGCAGCACCGCCGCATTGAAAACGCGCTCCATGCCGGTGGCCGACACGCCCTTGCCCGACGAGACCGAAACAAAGGCTTCGCCTGACAGACTGGCGCCCAGCCGCGCCGCTGCAATCACCACGACAACGGTCAGCAATAGCTGGATGAAGGTGAGTGTCACGGCTCGCGCGGGATCGAAGTCGAAGCGCAGCGCCTGATAGATCGCAACCTCCAGCGTCGTGGCGCGTGGCCCTCCGCCAAGGATCAGCACGATCGTGAAGGAGGTGACGCACAACATGAAGATCAGCATCGCCACGCCGGGAAGGGCCGCTCGGATAGCCGGCCACTCGATCAGCCGGAATGCAGTCCAAGCCCTGATGCCAAGTTGAGCTTCGAGCCGGCGGTGGTCGGCCGGGATCGCATTGAACGCTTCAAGGAAAAGCCGCGCCGCCAGCGGCATGTTGAAAAAGACATGCGCGACCAGGATGCCGCTCAGGCCATAGACACCCGACCACGCTTCGCCGGAAATCGCCGACAGCGCGTCTGCGAACATGCCAGCGCGGCCGAGCAGTGCCAGGACGCCAAGCGCAACCACGATGGCCGGCAGGGCAAGCGGCACGCCGAACAACCACACGATTGCCGCGCGGCCCGGAAACTCCGCCTGCCGCGCCAGCGCCCGCGCTACCAGAATGCCGGGTATCACGGAAAGCACGGTCGAGAGCAGTGCCTGCCAAAGTGTGAAGCGGGCGACGCGGAGAAGGTAACCGTCGAAGGCGGAGGCTGCGCCCGACCAGTCTGCTCCCGCCTCCCACAACAGGCCTGTGAGTGCGCCGGCGATCAAAAAGCCGACCGCCCCCAGCGCCAAGGCGCCGGAGGCGGTGCGGGTGTCTGTCGTCAGCGACGCCATTTCACTCAGACGCCTGGCCTAGCGGCTCATCACCGAAAGCCATTCGTCGATCCAGGCGTCGCGGTTTTCCGCAACCGCATCGGGCTCGATCATCAGCGGCTCGTCCGGCCGTATCATGTCGGAAAAGACAGGATTGAGCGGCTCTGTCGTCGCGCCCGCCGGAAACATCCAGTTGGTCTCCGGAATGACGTCCTGAAAACCGGGGCCTGTCATGAACTCAAGAAACTGCGCCGAAAGCGGATTGTCCGCGCCCTTGGTCGTAATGCCGGCCACCTCGACCTGAATGTAGTGCCCTTCCTCGAACTCGGCAGCCTTGTAGCGTTCTTCGCGCTCCGCGATCAGGTGATAAGCGGGCGATGTCGTGTAAGACAGCACCATCGGCGCCTCGCCGGAAGTGAACAGCCCATAGGCTTCGCTCCAGCCCGGCGTGACCGTCAGGACCCTGTCCTGGAAGCTGGACCATGCCTGCCCGGCCTCATCGCCATAAACGGCCTTGATCCACAGGAGCAGGCCGAGCCCCGGCGTTGAGGTGCGCGGATCCTGGATCGCGATCTTGGGTTCCGCCCCGCCTTCGACCAGTTCCTTCAGGCTCTGCGGCGGCTCCGTCACGATTTCGGAATTGTAGACGACGGCGAAATAGCCGTAGTCGAAGGGAACGAAGGTGTCGTCCGACCAGCCGCCCGGCACGTCCACATTGTCGAGCGAAATGCCATGCGGCGCGAACAGACCTGTTTGCTGCGCCTCATGCGTCAGGTTCGTGTCGAGACCGAGCACGACATCGGCTTCGGTGCTCGCGTCTTCCAGCTTGAGCCGATTGAGCAGGGCGACACCGTCGGCGACAGGCACGAAGTTGAGCGTGCAGCCGCATTCCGCCTCGAAGTTCTCCTTCACCTTCGGGCCCGGTCCCCATTCGGCCGTGAAGCTTTCATAGGTGTAGACCGTGAGCGTGCCATCCTGTGCGGCCGCGCCGGCAATGCCGGCCAGCAGGGTGCTGGTTGCGAATAGGGCAGTGTGGAAAATGCGCATTCGGCGCCTCCTTGTTCCATCGTTGATCGGGAATCGGCGCCTTTGGCAAAGCGTCTAATCCCTCCGCCGGTACAAACCGGATCAGGTTCATCGGGTTGGCCGGGTTTCCCCTTCGCCTCTCAGCCGGAACAAAGTCCGGCACCCCGTTAGAGCACCGTCACAATTAGGGCCTTCGCATCGCGCTGGCAACCGGGTCGTTTTGAGTCAGACCGCTTCCACACCGCCAACTGAGCGTGATAGGAGCGCGCCGATGAGCACATTCACGATCCTTCTTGGCGGCGACTTGACCGTAACGCCGCGCCTGCGCACGCAGATTGCAGGATCGCGCGTCATCGCCGCCGACTCCGGTATCCGTCACGCGGCGGCGCTCGACGTCGTACCGGAACTGTGGGCTGGCGATTTCGATTCCGCCACCGAGGCGCATATTGCGCAGCATGCGGACATTCCTGTGGCCCGATTTTCGCATGAGAAGGACGTGACCGACGGAGAAATCGCCATCGACGCAGCGATCGAGCGCGGCGCAACCGGCCTCGTCATTGCCGGCGCATTCGGTGGCGAGCGCGCCGACCACGAATTCCTGCATCTGAGCGTCGCCATGCGCATGGCCGAGACCGGCATGGGCGTGCTGTTGTCCAGCGGCAAGACCGAAGGCCGCCCCCTGCTGCCGGGCAAGACCGCCGAGTTTGACTATGCGAATGGTACGCTGTTCTCGGTAATAGGCTTCGGTGATCTGACCGGTCTGACACTCAGGGGCGTGAAATGGCCGCTTGAGAAGCGCCACGTCCCGTTCGGCTCGTCGCTGACCATGTCCAATGAGGTGACTGGCACGCTTGAGGCGAGCCTCGAAACAGGACGTGCCATGCTGATCGCGCACCCTGGCGGGGAGCCCCGCTGACCTTGGCACCACCGCTTCTCCAGCTGGACGATATCCGCCTGTCCTTCGGCAGCGAACGGTTGCTCGACGGCGCGGCACTTTCCGTATCCGCGGGCGAACGCATCGCACTCGTCGGGCGCAACGGATCGGGCAAATCGACTTTGCTCAAGATCGCCGCCGGAATGATCGAGCCGCAGGACGGGAGGGTGTTCCGGCAGCCGACTGCAACGATCCGCTATCTGCCACAAGCGCCGGACACGACCGGCTTCGCCTCAGTGCGCGACTATGTGGTGGCGGGTCTTGGTCCAGCTGACGACCAGAACCGGGCCGACTACCTGCTAGACGGGCTAGGCCTGACCGGCAGCGAGGACCCGGCAACGCTTTCGGGAGGTGAAGGCAGGCGCGCGGCGATCGCCCGTGTGCTGGCCCCAAATCCGGACATTCTGCTGCTGGACGAACCAACCAACCATCTCGACCTGGCGACCATAGAATGGCTGGAAGGCGAACTCATGCGCTCGCCTTCTGCAGTCGTCGTGATCTCGCATGACCGGCGGTTTCTGGAACGTGTCTCGAAAGCGACGGTCTGGCTCGACCGGGGCGAGGCGCGGCGGCTGGAAAAGGGTTTCGGCGCATTCGAGGAGTGGCGCGACAAGGTTCTGGAAGAGGAAGAGCGCGATCAGCACAAACTCGGCCGCCAGATCGTGCGCGAGGAGCACTGGCTGCGTTATGGCGTCACCGCGCGCCGCAAGCGCAACATGCGCCGCCTGGGCGAGTTGCAGGCGATGCGCGAGCGCCATCGCAGCCATCGCGGGCCGGAAGGCGTGGCCGCACTTGCAGCGTCCGACGCTACGGAATCCGGCAAGCTGGTGATCGAAGCCAAGACGATTGCGAAGAGCTACGGCGAACGCGCGATTGTCCGCGATTTCTCGATCCGCGTCGCACGCGGCGACCGGCTGGGTCTCGTCGGACCGAACGGCGTCGGCAAGACGACGCTGCTGAAACTGCTGACCGGTTCGATGGAGCCGGATGCCGGAACCGTCCGGCTGGGCGCCAATCTGGAAATCGCCACGCTCGACCAGCACCGCGACCTGCCGGACCCGGCCGAAACCGTGGCCCACTATCTGACGCGCGGCGCCGGCGACCAGATATCAGTCAACGGCAAGCCTAAGCACGTTGCTTCCTACATGAAGGACTTCCTGTTCAAGCCAGAGCAGGCGCGCTCGCCGGTTCGCGAACTGTCAGGAGGCGAAAAGGCGCGGCTGGCGCTGGCCCGCATTCTCGCCAGACGCGCCAACCTTCTAGTACTCGACGAGCCGACCAACGACCTCGACATGGAAACGCTCGACCTCTTGCAGGAGTTTGTGTCCGGATATCCAGGCACGGTCATTCTGGTCAGCCACGATCGTGACTTCCTCGACCGAACAGTCACCAGCATTCTGGTGCCTGAAGGTGACGGCCGCTGGACTGAATATGCCGGCGGCTATGCCGACATGCTTGCCCAGCGCGGCGCAGCAGGCATCACCGCGCGACAGCAAGCCGGGTCGGCCAAGGGTGGTTCCGCGAGGGAAAAACCCGCGAAGGCCGAAAAGCCGCGAACCGGCAGCAACAAACTCTCCTACAAGCAGAAATACGCGCTGGAGAACCTGCCTGGCCAGATGGAAGCAGTGAGCGTCACAATCGGCAAGCTCGAAGCAAGGCTGGCCGACCCCGACCTTTATGCGAAGGATCCAAAGGCCTTCGCCGACACTGCAGCCCGGCTGGACGCCGAGCGCGCGAAGCTAGCCGCGATGGAAGAAGAATGGCTGGAACTGGAAATGCTACGCGAGGAAGTTGAAGGCGGCTGAGCGATGTCCGGCGATCATGACATTCGCATCACCCTCCGCGCCGCCAAGCCGGGCGAAGCCACAGCCCTCACCGAACTGTGCCTGCGCTCGAAAGCGCATTGGGGTTATGACGAGGCCTTCATGGCAGCCTGCCGGGAGGAACTAACGGTTTCGGAGGCCGCCATTGCCGGGCATCTTGTCCGTGTCGCAACCGTCGAAGGCACCCTGGCCGCAATGGCGGAAATCGGCGAGGAAGGCGGAAACTGGCATCTGGAAAAGCTGTTTGTCGACCCGCTCTTCATGCGGCGAGGGCTCGGCAAGAGGCTGCTGGATTGGGCGGCGCGCTCTGCCGCCGAACAGGGTGCAACATCGCTGGAGATCGGAGCCGATCCAGATGCCGCACCCTTCTACAGACGCTGTGGTGCAATCGATGCCGGCGAAATACCGTCGGATTCAATTCCCGGGCGTTTTCTGCCGAAACTTGTGTTGGCTCTCTAGCCGCGCTTGACTGCCAGTTTTTCGGCCAGCGACTCCATACGTTCGGCCAGATGCGACAGCGCACCGACAAGCGTGGCGTCGTTCTTGTCAGCCTTGGCGAGCGCGTCGTCGCGCGTCTTGCGCAGCGTTGCGATCTCGCTCTCCATGCCGAGCACCCGCTTCTGGAGTTCAGCCAGTTCGTCCATCACCATGATGCCGGACATCACCGTGATGCGCTGGTCGCCGATTTCACCAAACGAATCCTTCAGATGAGCCACGTAGCGATCGAAACGCTGCGCTAGGTCGATGAGATGCTCCTCCTGCCCTTCGTCGCAGGCCATGCGGTACTGCTTGCCGTCAATCGTTACAGTCACCTGCGCCATCGCAGCTTCAATCCTCGAACTACCTGTCCAGAACCGCCCGGATTGTCTCCATTGCGGTCACGAGACGCCGCGAAACTTCCTTGTTGGCGTCTGCAAGCCGCTCGGACCTCGCCTCGGATGAATCGAGTTCCTGCGCAAGCTTCGCGCGGTCTGCATTGAGCCGCTGAACCTCGGCTTCGGCTTCTTCCGAATCCCGGTCCTGTTCGGCTCGGGCGCCCGCCACCTCTTCCAGCGAATCGATCGCCTTGCCCAGGCGGGCGATCACTTCCCTCAGCGTCGGTTCACTGGACATGGCGCGTTTCCGGACGGAGCATGGCTGGAATCATGCCGTGGTGGCAGGCCGTTAGGCGCGAAAGATTAGGCATCGTGTGAACCGCCAGTCAACCAAGCGCCCATCGCTTTCCCCCGCGTTCTTGCACCCGCGAAATGGCGGAATTTTGCTATCCCGGGGTAACCCCCGCCCGCTTTGTTGACTCGGGGGCGGCACCTGTTATGTCTCGCCTGCTTTTCCGGGCGGCACCAAGCGCGCCGCGGTCTTGGGCTTATCAACGGGCGAAAAATGATCTCACGCGACAAGCATGACCGGATGGCAAACGCCATCCGCTTTCTTTCCATGGACGCGGTCCAGGCGGCCAATTCCGGCCACCCCGGCTTGCCAATGGGCGCAGCGGACATTGCGACGGTGCTGTTCACCCGCTTCATGACGCATGACCCCAAGCAGCCGGACTGGGCGGATCGTGACCGTTTCGTCCTGTCGGCCGGTCATGGCTCGATGCTTCTCTATTCCCTGCTTTATCTGCTCGGTTACGAGGACATCACGCTCGACGAGATCAAGAACTTCCGCCAGTTGGGCTCGCGCACGGCCGGGCACCCCGAATGGGGACATGCCGCGGGCATCGAGACGACGACAGGCCCGCTCGGCCAGGGTCTGGCGAACGGTGTCGGCATGGCGCTTGCGGAGCGCATTCTCAACGCCCGCTTCGGCGACGACCTCGTCGATCACCACACCTATGTGCTGGCGGGCGACGGCTGCCTGATGGAAGGCATCAGCCAGGAAGCGATCACGCTCGCCGGGCATCTCAAGCTCAACAAGCTGATCGTGATGTGGGACGACAATCGCATCTCGATTGACGGCGCTGTGTCGCTGGCCGACTCGACCGATCAGGTGAAGCGCTTCGAGGCTGCCGGCTGGAACGCCCTCCACTGCGACGGGCACGACCCGGACGCCATCGCCGAGGCGATCGAAAAGGCCCGCGGCTCCGACAAGCCGACCATGATTGCTTGCCGCACCACGATCGGATTTGGCGCGCCGACCAAGGCCGGCACTGCCAAGGTGCATGGCTCGCCGCTGGGTGACGACGAGATCGCAGCGACGCGCAAGGCACTTGACTGGGACGCCGCTCCCTTTGTCGTTCCCTCCGATGTTCTCGACGACTGGCGACTTGCCGGCCTGCGTTCGGCAAAGGAACGCAAAGCGTGGGAACAGCGGCTGGCGGACAGCGAGAGCGAACTGCGCTCCGAGTTCGAACGTCGCATGGCCGGCGAACTACCGGCGGAATTCGATCAGGCAATTGCCGACTACAAGAAGAAGCTGGTGGAGGAACAACCGGCCGTCGCCACGCGCAAATCATCCGAGATGGCGCTTGAGGTCATCAATGGCGCGGTACCGGAAACGATTGGCGGCTCTGCCGACCTGACCGGGTCGAACAACACCAAGACCAGCCAGACCAAGCCGATTGGCCCGGGCGACTATTCCGGCCGCTATGTCCACTACGGTATTCGCGAACATGGCATGGCTGCTGCCATCAACGGCATGACGCTGCATGGCGGGTTGATCCCTTATGGCGGCACATTCCTGACCTTTTCCGACTATGCACGGCCAGCCATGCGGCTTGCCTCGCTCATGGGCATCCGCTCGATCTTCGTCATGACGCACGATTCCATCGGGCTTGGCGAAGACGGCCCGACCCATCAGCCGGTGGAGCACCTTGCAGCACTGCGCTGCATTCCCAACCATCTGGTCTTCCGCCCGGCCGACGCGGTGGAAGCCGCCGAATGCTGGCAACTCGCAATCAAGAGCACCGATGCGCCTTCGACGCTTGCGCTGACACGCCAGAACCTTCCGGCGGTGCGCACCGACCACACCGAAGACAACCTGTGCGCGCTGGGCGCCTACGAATTGAGGATGGCGTCCGACGACGCCAAGGTGACGATCTTCGCCAGCGGCTCGGAAGTCGAGATTGCGGTTGCCGCGCGCGAAGAACTGGAGAAGTCCGGCGTGCCAACCCGCGTTGTCAGCGTGCCGTCCTTCGAACTCTTTGCGCGTCAGAGCGCCGAGTATCAGGCTGCCGTCATTGGTACCGCACCCGTGCGCATCGCGGTCGAGGCCGGCGTCAGGCAGGGCTGGGACCGGTTCATCGGCACTGACGGCACATTCATTGGCATGTCGAGCTTCGGCGCCAGCGGACCTTACAAGGAGCTCTACGAGCATTTCGGCATCACCGCGGAAGCCGTCGTGAAGGCTGCAACGGAAGAACTGGGCGACGAAGCCTGATCTTCAGGCGTCCGTCGTTCCCAGGACGGGCGCTGTACCAACGCTTTTGTCGCAGTCCCGCTGGATTCTTGGCGACGCCGCCGCTATGAGGGCGTGCCCGCCCGCGCGGGGCTCATCCGCCCAGCATTGAACGACCCCGAGGAGACTTGTCGCATGACCGTCAGAGTTGCCATCAACGGATTTGGCCGCATCGGCCGCAACATCGTCCGCGCCATCTATGAATCCGGCCGCACGGACATCGATGTGGTCGCCATCAACGATCTCGGCCCGGTCGAAACCAATGCCCATCTGATGCGCTACGATAGCGTGCACGGCCGCTTCCCGCGCGCGGTCGAGGTCGATGGCGACACGATCAAGATCGATGGCGGCGACAGCTTCAAGGTGCTGGCCGAGCGCGACCCGGCCAAGCTGCCGTGGAAAGAACTCGGCGTCGACATCGCGATGGAATGCACCGGCATCTTCACCGCGAAGGAAAAGGCCGTCGCCCATCTGGAAGCCGGCGCCAAGCGCGTTCTGGTGTCCGCTCCCGCCTCGGGCGCCGACAAGACCATCGTTTATGGCGTCAATCACGACACGCTGACCAAGGACGACCTGGTCGTCTCCAATGCGTCCTGCACCACCAACTGCCTGGCGCCGCTGGTCGACGTGCTTCACACCGAGTTCGGCATCGAACGCGGCATGATGACCACCATCCACTCCTATACGGGCGACCAGCCGACGCTGGACACGATGCACAAGGACCTTTATCGCGCCCGCGCCGCCGCAATGAGCCAGATCCCCACCTCGACCGGTGCGGCCAAAGCGATCGGCCTGGTCATTCCCGAGCTCAAGGGAAAGCTGGACGGTATTTCGGTGCGCGTGCCCACCCCCAATGTTTCGCTGGTCGACTTCAAGTTCGTCTCGTCGAAGTCGGTAACGGTGGATGACATCAACGGCGCGCTCACCAAGGCAGCCGGCGGACGCCTCAAAGGTATTCTGGCCTGCACCACGGATCCGAACGTCTCGATCGACTTCAACCACGATCCGCACTCCTCAACGGTTGCGCTCGACCAGACCAAGGTCATGGATGGCAACTTCGTCTCGGTGCTGAGCTGGTATGACAATGAGTGGGGCTTCTCCAACCGCATGGGAGACACCGCGGTTGCCATGAGCAAGCTCATCTGACCCGCTCCTTCAGCCGAATTTCAAGATAAAGCCCGGTTTTGCCGGGCTTTTTCTTTAAGCCTTTCTCGTTCACGCACTTGCAGTGTGGCCCGTCGCTCCGTCAATATTCCGCCTGGCGACCATGCGAAGCGGCGCATGGGTGAACGGAAACCTGCTCAATGCTCGAATGGATCTATCTGGTAACGCTGGTCGGCACGCTCCTCGTGCTGGTGGCGGCCTTTTCGAGTCTGCTGGCATTCCGCTTCGGCGCACCATTGCTGCTTCTGTTCCTCGGCATCGGCCTTCTGGCCGGGGTCGACGGGCTGGGGATCGATTTCGACAATGCCGGGGTTGCCTATTTCGTCGGCTCGCTGGCGCTGGCGGTTATCCTGTTCGATTCCGGCTTCGGCACGTCGCTGCAGTCCTTCCGTCAAGCGGCCTGGCCGGCACTGACGCTCGCGACCGTCGGCGTCGTTCTGACCGCCGCATTCTTTGGGCTGGCGGCGCGCTTGCTGCTCGGCTTTTCCTGGCTGGAATCCTTCCTGCTCGGCGCAATCGTGGGTTCCACCGATGCTGCCGCGGTGTTTTTCCTGCTGCGCATCGGCGGCGTCTCGATCCGCGAAAAGGTGCGCGCGACACTTGAGATCGAATCGGGATCGAACGATCCGATGGCGATCTTCCTGACAATTGCTCTGGTCGAAGCGCTCATCGCGCCGGAGGGAGAGGCCGCCGGCCTTGGCTTCCTGCTCGACTTCATCATGCAGATGGGCATCGGCCTGATCGCCGGCTATGGCGGCGGCGTCATGATCGTCGGCCTGGTCAACAGGCTGAACATGGAACGCGGGCTGGTGCCGATCTTCACCATTGCGCTGGCGCTGCTCGTTTTTTCTGTCACCGGAGCACTGGGCGGCAGCGGCTTCCTGGCGGCCTATGTCGCCGGGCTCTACGCCGGCAACCGCCAGATGAAGGCAGCCCCGTTGATCCGGCGCTTCCAGGACGGAATGACCTGGCTTGCCCAGATCATCATGTTCCTCATTTTGGGCTTGCTTGCGACGCCGTCGCAATTTCCTGCCATCGCCATTCCGGCGGTGCTACTTGCTCTGTTCCTCATTTTCATCGCTCGTCCCGCCGCGGTCTGGCTGACCCTGCTGCCCTTCGATTTCCAGCGCTCCGAAAGCGCCTTTGTCGCATGGGTCGGTCTGCGCGGAGCGGTGTCTATCCTGCTCGCCATCGTCCCGTTTCTCGGCGGCCTTGAAAGCGGCGGTACGATTTTCAATGTCGCCTTCATCATCGTTCTGGTTTCGCTTCTGGTGCAGGGCTGGACCATCAACGCACTCGCCCGGCGTCTCGGCCTGCTTGTGCCGCAGCGCATTGGTCCGGTCGAGAAACTGGAAGTCGAGCTGCCAGGCACTGCGCTTCACGAATTGCTCGTCTATCGCGTCGTGCCCGGCAGCCCGGTGGAACAGGGCGAGCGCATACCGCGCTGGGCGCGGCCTTCGCTGGTCGTTCGTGACGGCCAATCCATGCGCTACCAGTACGCCGGCCGCCTGAGAGCCGGCGACTATGTCTATCTGTTCATCTCATCACGATATCCGCCGCTGCTTGACCGGCTATTCGCAAGCCCTGCTCCGGTCGAAGTCGACGATGAAGAGTTTTTCGGCGCATTCGCCATCGACCCCTCTCGCCCTGTCGGCGATCTGCAGTCGGCCTACGGCATCGAGCTGCGCCCTGCGGAAGAGGAGATGACCATCGCCGAGATGATGGCGTCGCGGCTGGGCGGTCAGGCCGAATATGCCGACCGGGTCGCCGTGGGCCCGGTCGAACTGATCGTCCGCGAGGTGGACGACAAGGGCAAGGTCGTCACGGTCGGGGTATCGCTCGAACCCGAAGCCCAGAACCCGCAAGTGCCGCTCTTCCTGACGGGCCGCGAGGTCGCCGAGAGGCTCCGGGCATTTATCGCCACACGCTTTCGACGCCGCACCGAAGACAAGGATGACGAGACAGCCGATGAAGACAGGCAGTCTGACGACAAACCAGCGGTGGAAAAGACGGAATCGGCGGGGCGCGACAAAGGCTGATATTGCGCGACTGACACCGGCCTGTATGTTGCGCGCGCCAGATCCCAAGGAAATCTCCGCATGCCCGACTTCCGCACCCTCGACGATCTCGATCCGGCCGGCAAACGCGTGCTTGTGCGCGTTGACCTGAATGTGCCGGTCGCTGACGGACGCGTCTCGGACACGACCCGCATCGAGCGCGTTTCAGGCACAATCCTCGAACTGTCGCAAAAGAGCGCCAAGGTGATCCTGCTGGCGCATTTCGGCCGGCCGAAAGGCAAGGTCGATCCGGAACAGTCGCTGAAGCCGGTTGCCGCCGCGACCGAGACGTTCCTCGACCGGCGTGTCTTTTTTGCTTCCGACTGTGTGGGCGATGCGGCCCGTGAGGCGATCGAGAAGATGGTCGATGGCGACATCCTGCTTCTTGAAAACACCCGCTTCCACGCGGGCGAGGAAAAGAACGACCCGGATTTCGTCAAGGCGCTTGCGGAAAATGGCGATGTCTATGTCAACGACGCCTTCTCCGCGGCCCATCGTGCGCATGCCTCGACCGAGGGGCTGGCGCATGCGCTTCCCGCCTATGCGGGGCGCACCATGCAGGCCGAACTCGAGGCGCTGGAAAAGGGCCTCGGCGATCCGAAACGCCCGGTGGTGGCGATTGTCGGTGGCGCCAAGGTATCGACCAAAATCGACCTTCTCACCAATCTGATCCGGAAGGTCGACGCGCTGGTGATTGGTGGCGGCATGGCGAACACTTTTCTCGCTGCACGGGGCACCGATGTCGCCAAGTCGCTGTGCGAGCACGAGCTCGCCCAGACCGCCAAGACGATCATGACCGAGGCCGCCGGTGCAGGCTGCGTCATCGTTCTGCCTTCAGACGCGGTGGTCGCAAGGAAGTTCGAGGCAGGTGCGAAAAGCGAGACGGTCGCAATCGACGCCGTTCCGGCCGATGCGATGATCCTCGACGTCGGCCCTGAAACGGTGAAGTCCGTCACTGGCTGGATAGAGCGCGCCGCAACGCTGGTCTGGAACGGCCCCCTCGGCGCCTTCGAGATCGAGCCCTTTGACGAAGCCACGATGACGGCGGCGAAATTCGCCGCCGCGCAGACCCGGGAGGGCGTGCTCGTTTCGGTTGCCGGCGGCGGTGATACCGTCGCGTCACTTAACAAGGCCGGCGTGGCTGACGACTTCACCTATGTCTCGACGGCAGGCGGCGCTTTCCTTGAATGGATGGAAGGCAAGGAATTGCCGGGCGTGGCGGCGCTGCATCGCTGACCGGCGCTGATCGAGCTGGAATTCAATCGACTTCGGGAGACCCAATATGACGAACAAGGAAATGGCGGCGCAGGTCGCGAACAAGGATGGCTTCATCGCGGCCCTCGACCAGTCGGGCGGTTCGACGCCGAAAGCGCTGAAACTCTACGGTGTGGATGAAAGCGCCTGGTCGAACGACGATGAGATGTTCGATCTGATCCATCAGATGCGCTCGCGCATCATCAAGTCGCCCGCCTTCACCGGCGACAAGATCATGGGTGCGATCCTGTTCGAGCAGACCATGGACCGCGAGGTCGACGGCATTCCGACGGCGCAATATCTTTGGGAGAAGCGCGGCGTCGTGCCCTTCCTGAAGGTCGACAAGGGCCTCGCTGATGCACAGGACGACGTCAAGCTGATGAAGCCGAACCCGGGCCTCGATGCGCTTCTGGAGCGCGCGGTCTCGAAAGGCGTCTTCGGCACCAAGATGCGCTCCGTGATCGACGCCGCCAATCCGAAGGGCATCGCGGCAATCGTCGATCAGCAGTTCGAGGTCGGCATGCAGATCCTCTCGCACGGGCTGGTGCCGATCATCGAACCTGAGGTGACGATTTCGATCGCCGACAAGGCCGAGGCCGAGAACATCCTGCTTGCCGAACTCAGCAAGCACCTGGATAGCGTGCCAGCCGGCAAGCAGATCATGTTCAAACTCACCCTGCCGGAGACGCCCAATCTCTACAAACCGCTTATCGACGATCCGCGCGTCATGCGTGTCGTTGCGCTGTCGGGTGGCTACTCCCGCGATGAAGCCAACCGGCGGCTGGCGCAAAACACCGGCATGACGGCCTCCTTCTCACGCGCACTCACCGAGGGCCTGTCGGCCAGCCAAAGCGATGCGGAATTTGATGCCGCGCTGGCCGATACGATCGGCCGCATTTTCGAGGCGTCCCGCGCCGGCTGAGGCCGAAGACCTTAGACTCAACGCCATGTCGACCGCCAAAGCCCTGCTCTCCTGGCTCGCCCTGCCGGTCTATGCCTGGCAGGGCATTGGCGTGCGCCTGCGAACGGAACGCCTGCTGCCAGCAGAGGGACCAGTCATCCACCATGTGCCGGGCAAGGGCGAGCCGATACGGCTGCTGGTGCTCGGCGATTCCTCCGCCGCATCAGTTGGCATCGGCAACAGCGAGCGTGGGCTGGCTGCTCTTCTGGCGGGGATGATCGCCAACAGGACGAGCCGGCCTGTCGATTGGCGCGCCGCCGGGTTCAATTCGGCCACGTCCGGCCAGATCCGCGACCATGTAGTGCCAAACCTCGCCCATGACGGTTGGGAACTGATTGTTCTGTCGATCGGCACGAACGACGCAAAGAACTTCCACACCGTGCGCCGCTTCAAGCGCGAGTTCGGCGGTCTCATCTATGCGCTGCGCGCCAAATGGCCGGAAGCGCACATCGTCTGGTCGCCAGCGGTGGAGATGACCAAGGTGCCGGCAATGCCGCCATTGCTTGGCCGAATCCTCGAAATCCGCGCCAGCCTGATCAACCGCATGGGCACGCGCCTTTGCCAGGAGCGCGGGGCCGTGGCAGCGACGCGGCTGCCGATCATAGATCCTTCGGGATTTTCTTCCGACGGCTTCCACGCCTCCGAGGCAGGTTACGGCGCCTGGGCCGAACACATCCTGCCATTCGTGCTGGCAGGTGTTGCTACTCCGGCCGCACCAAAAGCGTCAGCATCATCGCGGCGAGCGCGATCACCGCGATCTTCCAGAAGTCGCCGCGCTTCCTGAGGCCCGGCAGGCCCAGCGGCCTGATAATGTGCACCACCATCAGCCCGAGCAGAAGCAGCGCGATGATCTTGGCCATTTCGGATTTGCCTTCCGGTCTGTGATTTGCCGTGCCAGGGAACACCTAGACGGTTCGCGGCCAGTACGAAACCTTTGACCGGCATCAATCCGTCCGACCTTCGGTTGATGGACAATTGGCTTTGCCCGCCATAAGTCAAATCCGGCAATTGGGAGGAAGGTAATGCCATCGCGCTACACGCAGGTCTATGCCGGTTGGCAGCAGGATTCGGAGAAGTTCTGGGCCGAGACCGCAAACGAGATCGACTGGTACAAGCGCTGGGACAAAGTCTTCGATCCAGATCAGGGCGTGTACGGCAGATGGTACACCGGTGCTGAGTGCAATACCTGCTACAACTGCGTTGACCGCCATGTCGAAGCCGGCCGCGCCGACCAGCTTGCACTCATCCATGACAGCCCGATAACCGGCACCCAGCGCAAATTCACCTATGCCGAACTGAAAACGGAAGTGGCCGCGCTGGCCGCCGTGCTAACCGACCAGGGCGTGAAGAAAGGCGACCGCGTCCTCATCTACATGCCGATGGTGGCAGAGGCCGCCTTCGCGATGCTGGCCTGCGCGCGCATCGGCGCCATCCACTCAGTCGTCTTCGGCGGCTTCGCCTCGCGCGAACTCGCCACCCGCATCGACGACGCCAAGCCGGTTGCGATCGTCTCCGCCTCCTGCGGCATCGAGCCCGGCCGGGTGGTCGCCTACAAGCCGCTGCTTGACGGCGCGATCGACATGGCCAAGTCGAAGCCCGCTGCCTGCATTATCCTGCAGCGGCCGGAACTGGAATGCGCACTCACGCCCGGGCGCGACATCGACTATGCGGAAGCGGTTTCCGCCGCCAAGGCGAATGGAAGGGAAGCGCCTTGCGTTCCGGTAGCGGCCACCGACCCGCTCTATGTTCTCTATACCTCCGGCACGACCGGCCAGCCCAAGGGTGTCGTGCGCGACAATGGCGGCCACATGGTCGCGCTCAAATGGTCGATGAAGAACCAGTATGGCGTCAATCCCGGCGAGGTGTTCTGGGCCGCATCCGATGTCGGCTGGGTGGTCGGCCATTCCTACATTGTCTACGCCCCGCTGCTGCACGGCTGCACGACCATCCTGTTCGAGGGCAAGCCGGTCGGCACGCCGGACGCCGGCACGTTCTGGCGGGTGATTGCCGAGCACGATGTGGCGGCGCTATTCACCGCGCCAACGGCGTTTCGCGCCATCAAGGGGCAGGACCCGAAGGGCGAGTTCGTCGGCAAGTACGATTTGTCGAAATTCCGCACTCTGTTCCTGGCCGGCGAACGCGCCGATCCCGAAACGATCAAATGGGCAGAGAACCAGCTCAAAGTGCCGGTGATCGACCATTGGTGGCAGACCGAAACCGGCTCGCCGATCTCCAACAACCCGGTCGGGCTGGGCCTGCTGCCGGTCAAATACGGTTCGCCGGCGGTTCCGATGCCGGGCTACGACGTGCAGATCGTCTCGGACGAAGGCCATCCGGTGGAGACTGGCAAGCTTGGCAATGTGGTTGTCAAACTGCCGCTGCCGCCCGGCTGCCTGCCGACGCTGTGGAACGCCGACCAGCGCTTCCGCGACGCCTACCTCGCCGAATTCCCCGGCTACTACAAGACCGCCGATGCTGGCTACATCGACGAGGACGGCTACCTGTTCATCATGGCTCGAACCGACGACATCATCAATGTCGCCGGCCACCGGCTTTCGACCGGCGGCATGGAAGAGGTGATTGCCGAACATCCGGACGTCGCGGAATGCGCCGTCATCGGCATGGCCGACGACCTGAAGGGCCAGGTGCCGTGCGGTTTCGTCGTGCTCAATGCCGGCGTCACCCGCGATCCGGCCGAGATCGAAAAGGAGGTCGTGGCGCTGGTTCGCGAAAAGATCGGCCCGGTCGCGGCCTATCGGCTGACCGTCACCGTCAAGCGCCTGCCCAAAACCCGCTCCGGCAAGATCCTGCGCGGCACCATGCAGAAGATTGCCGACCGTGAGGAATGGTCCATGCCGGCTACCATCGACGACCCGGCGATCCTCGACGAAATCGGGGCCGCGTTGAAGGAAAAGGGCATCGGCGGCTGAGCGCTGCTCGAAGGCTTTCAATCGCCGTGGCAATGAGGTAGACGGACCTCCCTCATTCCAGACCGTCTCCTTTTCGGGCGCCACCGGCGTCCGGCGATGCTTTGCGAGCGCCAGCGATGACCCGATTTCATTGTGGTGTCGATTTCGGCACGACCAATTCGACCATTGGCGCCATCGCACCCGGTTCCGGCCCGCGGCTCGTCCCGGTCGAAGGTGAAGATGTCACGATCCCTTCGGCGCTGTTCTTCGCCTTCGATGATGGCGGCGTTCGGTTCGGGCGCCACGCGGTGCGCGGCTATATGGAAGGGGCGGAGGGCCGCTTCATGCGCGCGCTCAAATCGGTCCTCGGCACCGGGCTGATGAGGGAGACGACGCTTGTCGGCCGCGATCGCATGAGTTTTCAGGGCCTGATCGGCCGGTTCCTCGATCATTTGCGACAGCGTCTCGAAACACAGCACGGCGATGTGCCTGAACAGGTGGTGTTCGGCAGACCGGTTCGTTTTGTCGATGACGACGACAACGCGGACCGTCTTGCGCAGGACCAGCTTGCCGAGGCGGCGCGGATCGCCGGCTTTCGTCATGTCGAGTTCCAGTTCGAGCCTGTCGCGGCCGCGCTCCATGTCGAGCGCGAACTCAACGATGAGGCGCTGGCGCTCGTTGTCGATATCGGCGGCGGCACTTCCGACTTTTCGGTCCTGCGGCTATCGCCGGAGCGTGCGCGGCGCATCGACCGAAGTGACGACATTCTAAGTACCGGGGGCGTGCATGTCGGCGGTACCGATTTCGACCGCCAGCTCAGCATTGCGCATGTGATGCCGCATTTCGGGCTTGGGAGCCAAACCGGGGACGGACGTCGTCATCTGCCGGTCTGGTACTTCAACGACATGGCGACTTGGCACAAGATCAACCAGCTCTACACCGCCAAGACAATGCGTGACATCCGTTCGCTCGCGCGTGAAGCCGCCGAACCGGAAAAGCTGCGGCGTTACGAACATCTGCTCGTGCACCGGTCGGGACACCGGCTTGCCGCGCAGGTGGAGATTGCCAAGATCGAGCTGTCGGATGCGCCCGATACTGCCATAACGCTTCAGGAACCGGGCCTGTCGCTCGACCTGCCGGTCACGCGACAGGCGTTTGAAAGCGGGTGCGCCGAACTCGTCGAGAGGATCAGCCGCGCCATCGATGAGGCGCTGCGCACCGCCGCCGTTACCGCTGTCGCTGTCGACACGGTGATCCTGACCGGTGGCGGCGCCCAGGTGCCCCTGGTCAAGGCTGCGGCCACGGCACGCTTTCCGCACGCCCGCATTCCCCGATCCGACCAGCTTGGCTCGGTCGGCCTCGGACTTGCGGTCGATGCTGCGCGCCGCTTCACCTGACGCGGCGTCCGGTTGACCACATGCCGCTGGCGGGCCTATTGCGGCAGCAACAAACAAGATGACAGGAGACGGCGTGATGGCGCTGGAAGGCAAGATTGCAATCGTGACAGGCGCGGCCGGCGGCATTGGCTACGCCATTGCGGAACGGTTCCTGCGCGATGGCGCCAAGGTGGTCTTCGCTGACATTGACGCCGACAAGGGCGCCAACGCGCTTTCCAATCTCGAAAAGCTCGGCGAGTGCCGTTTCATCAAGGCCGATGTCGGCCGCCGCCTCGACGTGCACAATCTCGTCGCCGCAGCCATCGAGGCTTTCGGCGATATCGATATCCTCGTCAACAATGCCGGCATCGTGCACGGCGCCGACTTCCTCGATCTCACCGAAGACGATTTCGACCGCGTGCTGCGCGTCAATCTGAAAGGCTCATTCCTGACCGGGCAGGCCGTCGCCCGCTACATGGTCGAGAAGGTTGAAAAGGGCGGCTCGCCCGGCGTGATCATCAACATGTCGTCGATCAATGCGGTCTTCGCCATCGCCAACCAGGTGCCCTATTCCATCTCCAAGGGCGGCGTCAGCCAGCTGACCAAGGTGATGGCGCTTTCGCTCGCTCCGCATGGCATACGCGTCAACGCGATTGGCCCGGGCTCCATCATGACCGACATGCTGGCCAGCGTGAACGATGACCCGGCCGCTCGCGGCCGCATCCTGTCGCGCACCCCGATGGGCCGCATTGGAGACCCCTCCGAGATTGCGTCGGTGGCAGCCTTCCTCGCCTCCGACGATGCGAGCTATGTGACCGGCCAGACGATCTATGCCGATGGCGGCCGCCTGCCTCTCAACTACACCGTGCCGGTCAAGCCGGAGAGCTAGTCCCTTTCACGCCCGGACGGGGCAAAACTGCTCCATCCCGGCCTGACAAGATCTTTTCACCACACCCTGCCACCTACTGACAGAAGGCTGTCAGTAGGCCTGTGCCATTGTGCCTCCTGTCATCAACACGACGAGGAGCACCTCATGTCCGGTAACGGCATCCTTATGGACGCGATGTTCGGCTATGTCCGGCACTACCGCACGGCCCAGCGCCGCAAGCGCGGCGAACGCGTCCTCAACGATCTTCCCGCCCATATCCGCAAGGATATCGGTTGGCCAACCACCAAGCAGTACATCGGCGAAGAATAGCGTCGCCGGCATCCTCCCCCGACAGTCCGTCTGAAGGAAAGGCAAGGTCAATGGCAGGTTTCATCCCCGAAAACGCGGTCGTTTGGACCGAAATCCCGGTTACCGACATGGCCCGCTCCAAGGCGTTTTACGCCGCGGTGGTCGGCAACGATCTGACCGATCAGGAAGGCGGCCCAAATCCGATGGCCGTGTTTACGTCGAAGACGCAGGACGCCGTTGGCGGCAACATCTATCCCGGCAAGCCGGCAGCGCCCGGCACCGGCCCGACAGTCCATGTCGCGGTGGAAGCGATCGAAAAGGCGATGGAGATCGTCATGGCCAATGGCGGGCAGGTGGTGAGCCCAGTGATCGACATTCCCGCAGGCCGCTTCGCCTATTGCCTTGATCCTGACGGCAATAGTTTCGGCGTCTTCTCGAGCTGATATGATGAGGGTTCTGCAAAACTGTGGCAGAGATGAACAATGAGACGTTCCGACCGTTTGTTGCAGATCGTTCGGCAATTGCGCGATGGCCAGCTGGCCACCGCGCGGATGCTGGGCGAACGGCTTAATGTTTCTGATCGCACGATCTATCGTGACATTGCCGAACTTCAGTCGACCGGTGTGCGGATCGATGGCGAAGCGGGCGTCGGTTATCTCCTGCGCGGAGACCGCCAATGAGGCGTGCCGACCGGCTGTTCCAGATCGTCCAGCAATTGCGCGGCGGCCGCCTGGTCACTGCGCGCATGCTGGGCGAGCGGCTGGAAGTGTCGGAACGCACCATCTATCGCGATATCGCCGATCTGCAGTCCTCCGGTGTTCCGATCGATGGCGAAGCCGGCGTCGGATACATCCTGCGCGAAGGCTTCGACCTGCCCCCGCTCATGTTCACGCGTGACGAAATCGTGGCCCTGGTCGCCGGCGCGCGCATGGTTCGCGCCTTCGGCGGCGCGGAAATGGCGCGCGCGGCCGAAGAAGCGCTGGTCAAGATCAGCGCTGTGCTACCCGATGCCGAGCGCGCCCGCGTCGACCGAACCGAAATCCACATGCCCAACTGGGTTATCAGCGACGCCGACCGCGCGGCGCTTGACCAGCTGGAGCGTGCGATTGAAACCCGCAACGTGCTCAGTTTCCGCTATTCGGACGAGACAGGCCGCGGCACCGAACGCGACGTCCGTCCGCTCGGCCTTTGGTTCTGGGGCAAGGTGTGGACGTTGATCGCCTGGTGCGAGATGCGCGAGGATTTCCGCGCGTTCCGTATCGACCGCATCGTGGAGATGCGCGATGCCGGCCGTACCTTCCGGCCCGAACGCGGCAAACAACTCACGGATTTCTATCGCCAGGCCGAAATGAACGGCATGGAGCGGCGCATCTGACGCTGCCTCATGCCGCTCGACAATGCGTCGGGTTTACTGCTCGCCGGACTTGTCTTCGTCTTCGGCGGTATCCGACTTGAGCGAGGACAGCTTCGCGAACACCTTGCTGGCGTCGAGTTCCTCGTCCTCGTCGGACGATGCGCCCTGCGGTTCGCCGGCCTCGGGCATCAGCGATTCTGTCTGCGACGCCGGCAGCAGCGTGTCGCCGGTAGGCACAGCGGTCGTGTCGCGTCCGCGGTCAGCCTTCTGAACTTCCATGTCGAGATCGATCTGCGAGCACAGGCCAAGCGTGACCGGATCCATCGGGATCAGGTTCGACGAGTTCCAGTGGGTGCGGTTGCGGATCTGCTCGATCGTCGCCTTGGTCGTGCCGACAAGCCGCGAGATCTGCGCGTCCTTGAGTTCGGGGTGGTTACGCACCAGCCACAGGATCGCATTGGGACGGTCCTGCCGCTTGGACACCGGCGTATAGCGCGGCGCCTTGCGTTTCGATTCCGGCACGCGGACCTTGGGGTCCAGCAGCTTCAGGCGATGCTCAGGATCGGCCTCGCCCTTCTCGATTTCCTCGCGGCTGAGCTGACCCGTCATGATCGGGTCCATGCCCTTGATGCCCTGGGCGGCGTCGCCATCGGCGATCGCGCCTACCTCAAGCGGGTGCAGCTTGCAGAACTGGGCGATCTGCTCGAACGTCAGAGCCGTGTTGTCGACCAGCCAGACGGCGGTCGCCTTCGGCATCAGCAGCGAATTGGCCATTGCATAGAATCCTTTCCTTCGCCCGCGTCCCTGGCGCGGGCGGTGGTCATGCCACCAATATCTGGGAATGGGCGGCTGTATAACGATCTTGCCGGCGCGGAGCAAGAAAACTTGTTTGCAGAACGCTGTTTCTTGCGACTGCGGCCAGTCAGCCCACATCCAGCACGATCTTGCCGATATGATCGCTTGTTTCCATACGCTCATGCGCCCGCCAGGCTTCCTTGAGCGGGAAGATCATGTCCATCACCGGAGCGACCTTGCGCTCCTCCAGCAACGGCCAGACTCGTTCCTTCAATGAAGCCGCGATCGCACCCTTGAACTCAACCGTGCGTGGCCTGAGCGTCGAACCGGTATGGGTCAGCCGCTTGACCATCAGCAGCGAAAAGTCCGATTCCGCTTTCGGTCCGCCCAACAGTGCGATCTGGACGATCCGCCCATCGACCGCCGCGGCCCTGTAGTTGCGCGCCACATAGTCGCCGCCAACCATGTCGAGGATGACGTCTGCGCCCTTTCCGTCGGTCTCCTCCTTCACCGCTTCCACGAAGTCCTCTTCGCGATAGTTGATGGCGCGCGCCGCGCCGAGACCGTGACAGGCCTGGCATTTGTCCGTGCTGCCGGCCGTTGCGATGACCTTTGACCCGAACGCTTTGGCAAGCTGGATCGCGGTCGTGCCGATGCCCGAACTGCCGCCATGAACGAGCAGCGTCTCGCCGGGCTGCAGCGCGCCGCGCTCAAACACGTTGTGCCAGACGGTGAAATAGGTTTCGGGAATGGCCGCTGCCTCGGTGATCGCAAAGCCACGCGGTATCGGAAGCGCATTCGTCTCATGCGTCAGGCAAAATTCGGCATAGGCGCCGCCTGGCGTCAGCGCGGTCACCATGTCGCCCATCTGCCAACGGGTGACGCCCTCACCCACCGCGGCCACCTCGCCGGCTGCCTCCAGGCCGGGCAGGTCGGACGCGCCGGGTGGTGGCGGATAGGCTCCGGCGCGCTGCGCCACGTCGGGCCGGTTCACACCGGCGGCTTTCACCCTGATCAGGATCTCTCCTTCGCCCGGTGTCGGAACATCGCGCTTCTCAGGTTTCAGAACCATCGGACCACCCGGTTCGGTGATTGCGATCGCGGTCATCTTTTCCGGAATCTTCTTCGAGCTTGGCATGTTCCGCAGTCCCCGGTCCTCACGCCCGCATTGCGTCGGGCCACTCAAACTATGTAACTTGCCAAGGCATGCAGGCAAATTGCAGGCATGGCAATTCAGGAGGTAGCAGTGGCCTTCATGGACGAGGAAACGCCGAAACCTGCCAAGGCGCACGAGATCGGGCAGGACCTCTCGCTTCTTTCGGTTGACGAGCTTAGGGAGCGCGTCGACATGCTCAAGGCGGAGATTGACCGCATCGAGCATGAGCTGGTCGGCAAGGACGCGACCAAGGCCGCTGCCGACGCTCTATTCAAACGTTAGGCGGCAACCGCTTCACATTACAAGCGACCACAGGAGTCCCGGACGCACATGTTCTCGACTTTCGGCCCGATCTTCGCCCTCCTTTTGGGCACGGCATTTCTACTCGGCGGGTCGGGTCTTCACGGCCTTCTCATGCCGCTACGCGGACAGGAGGAGGGTTTCTCCACCACGGTCCTGGGCCTGCTGGGAACGGCATGGGCCGTGGGTTTTGTCGCCGGCTGCTTTTTCGGACCGCGGCTGGTGCGTCGGGTCGGCCATGTCCGCGCCTTCGGCGCATGCGCAGCCTCTGGCGCCATCATCGCGCTTTTGTCCGGGCTTCTGGTCAGCGAAGTCATCTGGATCGTCCTGCGGGTTCTCACCGGCTTCGTCATGGCCGGCGCATTCATGATCATCGAAAGCTGGCTCAATGAGCGTTCGAGCAACGAAAATCGCGGCACGGTCTTCGGCCTCTACATGATGGTCACCTATGCCTCCATCATGGGCGGACAAATGACCGTTGCGGCCGGCGACGTGACCACCTCGTCCCTGTTCATGATGGCTGGTATTCTGTTTTGCCTGTCGCTCATTCCGACCGCCGTCTCCACAGCCGTTACGCCCAAGCCGCTGGCTGAAGTGTCGCTCGACCTGCCGGGGCTTTATCGAAACTCGCCCATTGCCGCTGCGGGCTGTTTCCTGATCGGCGTTGCCAATGGTGCTTGGGGAACGCTCGGCGCCGTCTACGGCGCGAGAGCAGGCATCACCACCGCCGAGATTGCGCTGATGATGAGCCTGGTCGTGATCGCGGGCGCGGCCATGCAGCTTCCGGCAGGCCGCCTGTCCGACAGAACCGACCGCCGTTATGTGCTGGCCGGTGGAGCGGGGATCGCCGCACTTGTCGCCCTGCTGATCGTGCTGGTTGCACCGCGTTCTGGCACCGTGATCCTGACGCTTACGGCATTCTACGGAGCAATGGCATACATCCTCTATTCGCTCGCCGTGGCGCACGCCAACGACCACGCGCCGGCGGAGGACTTCGTCAAGGTGTCAGGCGGCCTGCTTCTCTTGTACGGCTTCGGCACGATGGCCGGCCCGCTTATGGCGGCTCCGCTGATGGACTATGTCAGCACCGAGGGCATATTCCTTGCCACCGCCTGGGCGCACCTGACGCTGGCCGGTTATGCGCTGTTGCGCATTTCACGCCGCGCGCCGGTGCCGGTCGAGGAACGCGAGGCGTTCAAAACGCTGCCGTCGGAGCGTGCAGTCACACCAAATGCTGTCATGCTCGACCCGCGCAGTGATACGGACGAGGACGGTTCCGATACGGCATTGTGATTTCGCGCGCTTGGCCTAAGGTTGAGCCATGGCTGAAACCGACGCTTTCATGGCGATAGCCGATGGCAACCGGCGCTATATCCTGGAGGAATTGCGCCGAGGACCAAGAAGCGTCAACGAACTGGCCTCGGGGCTCGACGTCTCGCGCCCTGCCGTCTCCCAGCATCTCAAGGTCCTGCTCGACAGCGGGTTGGTCAGCGCACGTTCGCAGGGCACCAAGCGCATTTATGCGCTCAACCCCCGGGGCTTTCTCGGCCTGAACATCTGGCTCGATCAGTTCTGGGAGGTTTGAAATTTCCTTCTCCCATTCGCGGGGAGAAGATCGAAGTTGTCGATAGACCTTACGGCTCCAGCTCGACATCCCAGTAAAGGAAATCCATCCAGCTTTCGTGCAGGTAGTTTGGCGGGAAAAGCCGGCCATTATTGTGCAAATCATGCACGGTCGGCGGATAGGGCTTCTGCAGCGGCCACATGTGTGCCTCGGCGGGCATCATGCCGCCCTTCCTGAGATTACAGCTCGAACAGGCCGCGACGACATTTTCCCATGTCGTCGCCCCGCCGCAGCGGCGTGGCACGACATGATCGAATGTGAGGTCTTCCCTGGTGCCGCAATACTGGCACTGGAAGCGGTCGCGCAGGAACACGTTGAAGCGCGTGAAAGCCGGATGGCGGGACGGTTTGACGAAAGATTTGAGACTGACGACACTCGGCAGCTTCATCGAAAAGGAAGGCGACGAAACCGCGTGTTCGTATTCGGCTACAATGTTCACCCGGTCGAGGAAAACAGCCTTGATGGCGTCCTGCCACGACCATAGCGACAGTGGGTAGTAGGACAGCGGTCGGTAGTCCGCATTCAGCACCAGAGCAGGAAGCCCGTCTGGCGAGACCGCGATCGTCACTTTCTCACCTCCTTGAAGGCTCCAGGCTCAGTCAGTCCCGATCGGCGCGGATATTGGTAGCCGGACGTGACAGGAATGTGAAGCGGCAAATGCGGTAAAGTGACATCTGACAGCTGCGAATTGTCGAGCAAAACGGCGTACTTAACCTACTGGAGCAGCCTCCCTGCCCTTCAGGTTCCGGTAGTGCGCCCAAAGTAACCTCGCCGCCACCCCGCGCCAGGGCCGCCATGATTCGCTCAAATGCCTCACCGTGCGATCGTCCGGCCGCTCCGGCAGCCCCAACACGTCGCCCGCAGCGACCTGCAACGCCAGATCCTTTGCCGGGAAAATGTCGGGATGTCCGGCCGCGAACAACAGATAGACCTCCGCCGTCCATTCGCCGATGCCGTGAACTGCAGTCAGTTGCGCCAGCGCATCTTCCGGGGCCACATCGCAAAGGCCGTGCAGATCGAGCTGGCCCTGCTGAACCGCCTGCGCCGCCGCCAGCAGCGCGGCCTGTTTCGGCCGCGACAGGCCCGCTTCGATGAGCGGGCCGGTTCCGCCGGAAAGGACGTTGTCGGCATCCAGCGGATCGACCAGCGTCACAAGGCGGCCGAATATGGCGTCCGCGCTCGCCCGCGACACCTGCTGCGAGACGATGATCGATGCGAGGCTGGCGAAGCCCGGTTCCGTGCGCCTGATAGGAACCTCGCCCGCGGTCGGGATAATTTCGGCCAGACGCGCGTCGAGTAACGCCAGCGCTGCAAGCCCGGCGGCCACGTCGTCCAGCGTGTCGATGCGCCGAAGCTGCATTCCTCGTCATCCCGCACACGCCACCCTTGTTGGCGGCAGTTCATCACAGTAGCAATCGGGTCATGTCGATCACAATCCGGCCCGCGCAGCTCTCATGACAGAACCGTTCTTCCGTTTTGCGCCCAGCCCCAACGGCGCGCTGCATCTTGGCCATGCCTATTCAGCCATGCTGAACCACGATCTGGCGCGAGAAGCCGGCGGCCGCTTCCTGCTGCGTATCGAGGATATCGACACCAGACGCAGCACCGACGACTTCGAACAGGCGATCTATGACGACCTCAAATGGCTCGGCCTGGACTGGGAAGAGCCCGTTCGCCGCCAGTCCGGTCATTTCGACGACTACCGTTCGGCCCTTGAAAGCCTGATTGACGAAAACCTCGTCTATCCGGCCTTCATGAGCCGTGGCGAAATGCGCGCATACATTGCCGAGGCAGAAGGTGACGGAGCGCCGTGGCCGCTCGATCCGGACGGCGCGCCACTGCCGCCACCGGTGGACCGTGAGCGCAGCGAGAGCGAGCGGCGACAGCGCATTGCCGAAGGCGAGCCTTATGCCTGGCGGCTGGACATGGAGGCGGCGCGCGAGCGCGTCGGCGCGCGGCTGTTTTGGGACGAGACAGGCAGCGGGCCGCTTGGCGAGACCGGGAAGATTGATGCCAATCCCTCAGCCTGGGGCGATGTGGTGATTGCCCGCAAGGACATTCCAACCAGCTACCATCTGGCGGTCGTGATCGACGACGCGCTGCAAGGCATCACCCACATTGTGCGCGGCAATGATCTTTTTCACGCGACGTCGGTTCATCGCCTGTTGCAGGAACTGCTTGGGCTGACGCCGCCGGCCTATTACCATCATCGGCTCATTCTGGACCGCGACGGACGCAAGCTGTCGAAGCGCTGGCAGGATACCGGCATTGGCGCGCTGCGCGCGGGCGGCGCGACGCCGGATGATATCAGGCGAATGGTCGGGCTGTAGCGGACCTTACAGCCGCACCCAGATGCCGCGCATCAGGACCATCACGAGCAGCAGCGCAAACGAACCGGCAAGTCCGATCATCAGCGCAAATTTGAGCTCCGAAATGGCGATGCCCTGACAATTGGCGGCCGTGATGCCGCCGAAAAAGCCTGCGGTAATGAGTGACGCGTTGCCGAACGGCCCGAACCCGCCGGGCCCGACGCTCGATTCCATCATCAGCGCCAGCATGTATGAAATCATCGAGACGACGCCGACTGCCATCAGCAGCCACCCAAAATCGAGATCCCAAATCATTGGCTTCCTCCGGATAAGCTCACGGAGCAGCGGCACGGTACACGCCGAGTGCCGCCACGGTGGGAAATCCTATAGCCCAGAATTCTTTCGCTTTGCTTGACGCGGCATTTCGAAATAGAGCCAAGCCTCCCACCTCTCTGAGAAAGCCATATGCCAGAAGCCACGCGCCTCGTGCCCGCCCTGTTCGTTGCCCTCTGGGCGACCGGCTTCATCGGCGCGCGGTACGCAATGCCCTGGGCCGAGCCGTTCAGCTTTCTGGCCGTGCGCTTCGCGCTGACGATTGCATTGCTGCTGCTCATCGCGATCCCGTTACGGGCAAGCATGCTGTCAGGCCGCGCAGCCTTCGACCAGATGGTCGCGGGCGTTCTCATGCATGGCGTCTATCTGGGCGGTGTGTTCTGGGCCATCGACAACGGCATGCCGGCCGGACTGTCCGCGCTCGTGATCGGTCTTCAGCCGCTGATTACCGCCGTTGCGGTCGGCAAGCTGCTCGGCGAGAAGGTGCTGCCGCGTCATTGGGCAGGATTGTTTGTGGGCTTCGTTGGCGTGGCGCTTGTGTTGTGGCCGAAGCTGGCGACGGCCGGTGGCGGCGTGACACCCGCAAACACCATTGCCTGCGTGATCGCGGTGCTGGGCATGACCGCCGGCACGATCTGGCAGAAGCGTTTCGGCGGACAGACCGACATCGTGACGGGCACCGCCTGGCAATATGTCGGCGGCACGATTCCTATGGTTGCACTGGCGTTCGTTCTGGAGACCGGCAGCTACACGCTCAATGGCGAACTGGTGTTTGCCATGCTGTGGCTGGTTCTGGTGCTGTCGCTGGGCGCGATCTTTCTCTTGATGTTCCTCATCCGCCACGGAGCGGTGTCGCGCGTTGCATCGCTCTTCTATCTGGTGCCGGCTGTGACCGCGCTTCTCGCCTGGGTGCTATTCGGCGAAACTTTGTCGCTCATTCAGCTCATAGGCATGGCGATCGCGGCGGCCGGCGTGTGGCTCGCCACTCAGGCAGGCACGCGGGCGCGGGCGTCCGCATAACGCTGGATTGCTGCATTGATCTCGCCGCCAAGGATGAAGATTGCCGAAATGATGTAGAGGAAGATCACGGCGATCATCACCGATGCCAAGCCGGCATAGGTCGAAACATAGGTCGAGAACTGCTCCAGATAGGCGGCAAACAGGCTTGACCCGAGCAGCCAGGCGGCAAGGGTGAAAACAATGCCGGGCGCAATATCGACAAAACTGCGCCGTCCCGCCGGCAGCCAGGCATGGACGGCAATCAGCGCCAGCACGATTACCGACGAGGCGATGATGTAGCGCCACAGCGTAATCGTGCCCATATAGGGCTTCAGCCATGGCATGGCGTCTACAGCCAGAGCGCCAATCAGCGGCGCCAGCACCAGCAGCACACTGATGGTCAGGAAGCCGAGTGTGGCGACAAACACAAACGCCAGGCTCTGAACCCTGCGAAACACGATCGAACGGTTCTCTTCCACCCTGTAGGCGCGATTGAGCGAGGTTCTCAGCGCCTCGATACCGTTGGATGCGAAGAACGCGGCGATCAGAATGCCGAGCGTCAGGAATCCGCTGCGCTGAACCGTCAGCACGTTGACGACCTCGCGCGCAATCGGCTCCGCGATCTCGTCAGGCCATGTGTCGAATACGAGATGAACCGCCGTGTCCGCGAACGCCTTGGCGCCCAGAAAGGAAGCAAGCGCGGTCGAGAAAATCAGGAACGGAAACAGCGCCATCAGGGCTGTGATCGCCAGATGGCTGGCCATCGCCCAGCCATCATCGTCGTTGAAATGCCCCACCGCATCCCACAAGACACGCTTGATAGCGACCAGTCTGCGCACTGCGAACCTGTCCCTCGATTGCCTCGGCAGGGCGAATATGGGAAGGCTTCGCGCGATAACGCAACCCGGCCAAACCTCCTTGAGCGACCCATACACGGGAAATAACCAGCCAAGCATCATCGTGACCGGCGCTTCGTCCGGCATCGGCGCATGGTGCGCCCGGGCGCTGAAAGAAGATGGCTGGCGGGTCTTCGCCACCGCGCGCAGACCGGAGGATATCGCGGCACTCGAGGCTGACGGCGTCGAGGCGTTTTATCTCGACTATGCGGAACCTGCCTCCATCGAAACCCTCGTCGAAACGGTGTTGGAGCGCACCGGCGGCCGGTTGGACGCGCTCTACAACAATGGCGCCTATGCGCAGGCCGGTGCGGTCGAAGATCTGCCGGTTGATGCACTGCGCCACCAGTTCGAGGTCAACCTGTTCGGCTGGCATGACCTGACCCGCCGGATCGTCCCAGTCATGCGGGCGCAGGGCATCGGCCGCATCGTCAATTGCTCTTCGATCCTGGGGCTGGTGCCGGTGAAATATCGTGGCGCCTATTCTGCAACCAAATACGCGCTCGAAGCCCTGACGCTATCGCTGCGGATGGAACTGGCAGGCTCCGGCATTCACGTATCACTCATTGAGCCTGGACCGGTTGAATCGAAGATCGCCTCCAACGGTCTGGCCTGGTTTGAGAAGAACATAGACTGGCAAAACTCCGTGCACCACGATGACTATCAGTTCCAGTTGCAGCGGCTCAGGCAGGGCGGCAGCAAGTCGCGCCTGAAAGCTGGACCCGATGCCGTATATAAGGCGCTGAAACACGCGCTGGAGAGCCCGCGGCCAAGGCCGCATTATGTGGTGACAATTCCGGCAAGAGCCGGCGTGACCCTGAAAAGACTGCTTCCGGCCTCTATGTTCTACAGGGTGTTGTCCGGTCAGGGCTGATCGGACGGCGCGCAATCGACACGGGAGACCGCATGTCCACTGTCTTCAACATTCTGGCCGTCCTGGTGATGATCGCCGTCGTCATCGTGCTGCTGCGCGGCCTGTTCAACATGATGCGTGGCGGCTCGGCAAACACCTCCAACAAGCTGATGCAGGCACGCGTATTCCTGCAATTCGTGGCGCTGGTCCTCGTCATGCTGGCGCTATATCTGTCCGGCGGCTGAGCGCGCGAATAAGGGGCGTGACATGGTTGTGCTGAACAAGATCTACACCCGCACCGGCGACAGCGGCACCACCGCGCTTGGCAATGGCGAGAGGCGTCCCAAGCACGATCTGCGCGTCGAAGCCTATGGCACGGTGGACGAGGCCAATGCCTGTGTCGGCATGGCGCGTGTGGCGTTGGATGGCGGCCATCAGCAACTGGACGCCATGCTGTCGCGCATCCAGAACGACATGTTCGATCTCGGCGCCGATCTCGCAACGCCGGACACGGGCGAGAAGCTGGAATATGAGCCGCTGCGCATTGTTGCCAGCCAGGTCGCCCGCGTCGAAGCCGATATCGACAGCCTCAACAAGAGCCTGAAGCCGCTGCGTTCCTTCGTGCTTCCGGGTGGTTCGCCTGCGGCGGCTGCGCTGCATCTGGCCCGCACTGTGGCCCGTCGCGCCGAGCGCGCGATGGTGCAACTCGCTGAAATGCCGGGCGAGAAGGTCGGCGAGGACGCAATCCGCTACATCAATCGCGTCTCTGATTTGCTGTTTGTTGCCGCGCGCGCCGTCAATGACAATGGCGAAGCCGACGTGCTATGGGTGCCGGGGGAGAACCGGTAGCGGCCAGGGCAGGGACGCTGGCTCCCGTGTAATGACGGGGGCTGCATGTTCATACCGCTGCACGATGCAAACAGTCTCGAACATATCAGGCTGCAATATGTGACGATCGGGCTGATTGTCGCCAATGTGATCGTCTTTCTCATCACGACAGTGGGTGGCGAGACCACATCGCAGGCCGCCGTGCTGGGGCTGGGCTATATCCCTTCCGTGGTGTTCGACATTGCCGAACTGCCGCCCGAATTTGTGCTGATCCCGGAACCGGCGACCTACATAACCTACGCCTTCCTGCACGCGGATTTCTGGCACATTGCTGGCAACATGCTCTTCCTCTGGGTCTTCGGCGACAATGTCGAAGACGCGATGGGGCATCTCAAGTTCCTGCTGTTCTATCTGATCTGCGCATCAGCAGGAGCGTTCCTGCACGGCTGGATGGCGCCGGCATCGCAGGCGCCGCTGATCGGTGCTTCGGGCGCTGTTGCCGGCATTGTTGCAGCCTACCTGCTGCTTCATCCCCGGGTGAAGGTCTGGATACTGGCCTTCGGCCGCATTCCGCTGCGCATTCCCGCCTGGCTGGCGCTGGTAGCGTGGATCCTGTTCCAGGTGTTCATGTTCCTGGCGGCTGGCGACGATCAGGTGTCGTGGGCCGCGCATGTCGGCGGCATTGTTGCCGGCGCGTTGCTGATCCTCGTGTTCCGCCGGCGCGGCGTGCCGCTCTTCGACCGAGAGATCGTTGCACCCGCTGCAGTCGAGGTTGCGACGGAGAGCGTACACGCCGAGACCACGCGGCGCGGTCCCTGGGGCCGCCAGTAACAGCTGATATTCGGTTTAATCGATTTGCCGCAGTTGCCCCGTATTGACGCCCTGCACCGCTGTGAATAGGTTCCGCGCGCCTGCGGAAGCCACCTCCAGCAACCGCATTTTCCAGCTGCGCCTGAAAACGACAAGGATGTCGGTTTCGAAACGCCCAGGCCGGTCACAAGCGCATATCTGGCCTGCCGCCACCATTTGGGAGAGGTATTGCCTGCCATGAAGATTCTAGTGCCCGTGAAGCGGGTGATCGACGCCAACGTGAAGCCGCGCGTCAAGGCCGATGGCTCGGGCGTCGAGCTTGCCAACGTCAAGATGGCGATGAACCCGTTCTGCGAAATCGCGGTCGAGGAAGCTATTCGCCTGAAGGAAGCAGGCAAGGCTGACGAGATCATCGCTGTCTCGATCGGCCCGCAGCAGGCGCAGGAGACAATCCGCACCGCGCTCGCCATGGGCGCCGACCGCGGCATCCTGATCAAGGTTGACGAGGCGGTCGAACCGCTCGCCGTCGCCAAATTGCTCAAGGGCGTTGTCGACGAGGAAAAGCCGGAACTGGTTATCCTCGGCAAGCAGGCGATCGATGACGACAGCAACCAGACCGGCCAGATGCTGGCCGCCCTTCTGGGCTGGAGCCAGGGCACCTTCGCATCCAAGCTCGAGATTGACGGCGGCAGCGCCAAGGTGACGCGCGAGATCGACGGCGGCCTTCAGGTTGTCGACCTGAAGATGCCAGCCATCGTGACCACGGATCTGCGCCTCAACGAACCGCGCTATGCATCGCTGCCCAACATCATGAAGGCCAAGAAGAAGCCGCTCGACGAAAAGGCGCCAGGCGACTACGGCGTCGACACGGCGGCACGGCTCAAGGTTTTGAAGACCGAGGAGCCGGAAGGCCGCAAGGCCGGCGTGAAGGTCGCCGACGTTGCCGAACTGGTCGACAAGCTCATGAACGAAGCGGGGGTACTCTGATGGCCATTCTTCTCGTTGCCGAACACGACAACGCAACCCTCTCCGACCAGACCGCCAAGGCGCTGACCGCAGCCGCTGCAATCGGCTCCGACGTCGACATTCTCGTCGCCGGCAAGGGCGCCAAGGCCGCGGCCGACGCGGCTGCCAAGCTCAAGGGCGTGCGCAAGGTCCTGCTCGCCGAAGCTGACGAACTGGAACAGCAGCTTGCCGAGCCTGTTGCCGCTCTCGTTGTCTCTTTGGCCGACGGCTACGACGCACTGGTCGCGCCCGCGACCACCAACGGCAAGAACATCATGCCGCGCGTCGCCGCCCTGCTCGACGTGATGCAGGTTTCCGAAGTCATGGAAGTCGTCTCCGCCGACACATTCAAGCGCCCGACCTATGCCGGCAACGCGATCCAGACCGTTCAGTCCGCCGACGCCAAGAAGGTGGTCACGATCCGCACCTCGTCGTTCCAGGCAACGCCCGAAGGCGGCTCGGCCTCGGTTGAGACCGTGAAGGCTGCCGACAATCCGGGACTTTCGAGCTTTGTCGAAAACCGCATCGCCGAGAGCGACCGGCCCGAACTCACCTCGGCCAAGATCATCATCTCCGGCGGCCGCGCGCTCGGCTCCAAGGAGAAGTTTGACGAGGTCATTCTTCCCGTTGCCGACAAGTTGGGAGCAGCCGTTGGCGCCTCGCGCGCAGCCGTTGACGCCGGTTACGCGCCGAATGACTGGCAGGTTGGCCAGACCGGCAAGGTGGTCGCACCCGAACTCTACATTGCCTGCGGCATTTCCGGCGCGATCCAGCATCTGGCCGGCATGAAGGACGCCAAGGTGATCGTCGCCATCAACAAGGACGAGGAAGCGCCCATCTTCCAGGTTGCCGATTACGGCCTCGTCGCCGACCTTTTCCAGGCTCTGCCTGAGCTCGAAAAGGCGCTCTGACGCGACAACCCGTCGCCGCATTCAATCGCTTCCAGCCGGGGTGAACGAGGTTCACCCCGGCTTTTTTTTGCTCTAATGTGCGCTGCACAAGAAGCGGGCACAACGCGCCACCGCGACGGGATGAATTCAATGACGGGAAAAATCGAGACGATCGGCGTCATCGGCGCCGGCCAGATGGGCGGCGGCATTGCGCATGTCGCGGCAATCGCCGGCTACAACGTGCTGCTCTATGACATCACGACCGAGCAAATCGAAAATGGCATCGCCACCATCAGCGGCAACATGGCCCGGCAGGTAAGTTCCGACAAGCTGGACGAGAAGGACCGGCAGGCAGCTCTCGGCCGCATCGGCCCCGCGGAAAAGATGGAAGACCTTGCCGAATGCGACCTTGTCATCGAGGCCGCGACGGAAGACGAGACGATCAAGCGCAAGATTTTCGCGCAGCTCTGCCCCGTGCTCAATCCGGAGGCAGTGATCGCAACCAATACTTCATCGATTTCCATCACCCGGCTGGCCTCGCAGACCGACCGGCCCGAACGCTTCATCGGCATTCACTTCATGAACCCGGTGCCGGTGATGAAGCTGGTCGAGCTGGTGCGCGGCATCGCCACAGAGGATGAAACCTTCGAACTGGCCCGCGAATTTGTCGGCAAGCTCGACAAGACGACCACCGTTTCGGAAGATTTCCCGGCCTTCATCGTCAACCGCATCCTGCTGCCGATGATCAACGAGGCGATCTACACGCTCTACGAAGGCGTCGGATCGGTCGAAGCCATCGACACGGCGATGAAGCTTGGCGCCAACCACCCGATGGGCCCACTGCAACTGGCAGATTTCATCGGCCTCGACACCTGCCTGTCGATCATGCAGGTGCTGCATGACGGGCTGTCGGACACCAAATACCGCCCCTGCCCGCTACTGGTGAAATATGTCGAGGCTGGCTGGCTCGGGCGCAAATCCGGCCGCGGTTTCTATGACTATCGCGGCGAAACGCCGGTACCGACGAGATAGTCAGTTCGATCCGGTAGCCGCGCGCACCAGCCGCTTGGCGTCTTCGCTCGCCCACTCCGCCGGGCCGTTCATGTTGGCGATCAGGCAGCTGTTTTCGTCAACCAGGAGCGTGACTGGCAGGCCGAGCGCCAGCGAACGGCGCTTCAGATCGTTGAATACCCCGATCGTGTCATCGCGATAATAGGCGAGTGAAGCGATCCCGATTTCGTCCAGAAACTTGCGCGGTTTCTCGTCGCCGCCGGTGTCGACATTGATCGCCACAACCTCGAAATCCTCGCCGCCCAGTTCGGCCTGCAGCGCGTCGAGTGCCGGCATTTCGGCGCGACAGGGCGCACACCAGGTCGCCCAAAGATTGACAAGAAGCGTCTTGCCGCCAAGGTCAGCCAGCGTCATCGGCTGACCATCCGGTCCGTTGAAGGAGAGAGCGGACAGATCCTGCGGCGGGTCAGCCAGGAGCATTGCAGCGACTTCGCCGCCGATGGCCTCATCGACCGCCGTGAGTGTTGCCTCAGCAACAGTGCAGGTCTCACCTTCGCCACCGGGTGCGGAGGCGAGATTGTTGCCAGATGGGCCGCCCATCACGTATAGGCCAAGCCCGCCAGCCAGCGCGCCGGCAACAAGCGCTGCAGCGACAACCCAGACGACGGGAAATCTCGAACCGGTTTCGGCCATGTTCAACTCCTGCGCCCCATAGCCAAATCAGGGCCTAGCACCATGAGCGACAAGAAGACCAGCAACCAGATGTGGGGTGGCCGCTTTGCCGCAGGCCCGTCCGCGATCATGGAAGCGATCAATGCCTCGGTGGGCTTCGATCGCAAGCTCTACGCGCAGGACATACGCGGCTCGCTTGCGCATGCACGCATGCTGGCTGAAACGGGCATTATTTCGAGCGAAGATCAAAACGCGATTGCTCAAGGCCTGAACACAATCCTGTCAGAGATCGAGGCGGGCACTTTCGAGTTCAAGCCGGAGCTCGAGGACATTCACATGAATGTCGAGGCGAGACTGGCCGATGTCGTCGGCAGCGCCGCCGGCCGGCTGCACACCGCCCGCTCACGCAACGACCAGGTAGCGCTCGATTTCCGGCTTTGGGTCAAGGAAGCGCTGGAGCGCACCTCCGACGCGCTGACCGCCCTGATCGAGACATTGCTGACGCGGGCCGAAGAACACGCATCCACTGTTATGCCGGGCTTCACCCATCTTCAGTCCGCCCAGCCGGTGACGTTTGGCCACCATCTGATGGCCTATGTGGAAATGTTCGGCCGCGATTTGTGGCGCGTGCGCGATGCCATTGAGCGGCTCAACGAGAGTCCGCTGGGCGCGGCCGCACTTGCCGGCACCAGCTTCCCGATTGACCGCGACATGACGGCCAAGGAGCTTGGCTTCCGCGAGCCGACCCGCAACTCGATCGACACCGTTTCGGATCGCGACTTCGCGCTCGAGTTCTTGTCGGTCGCCGCGATCTGCGGCACACATCTGTCGCGCATGGCCGAGGAGATCGTGATCTGGTCGACACCGCAATTCGGCTTCGTGCGCCTGTCGGATTCCTTCTCCACCGGCTCCTCCATCATGCCTCAGAAAAAGAACCCCGATGCCGCCGAGCTGATCCGCGCCAAGACCGGCCGCATCAGTGGCGACCTCGTGGCGCTCTTGACCGTCATGAAGGGCCTTCCGCTCGCCTATTCCAAGGACATGCAGGAGGACAAGGAAGCGGTCTTCGACGCCGCCGACACGCTGGAACTGATGCTGGCAGCGATGGCCGGCATGGCTGGCGACATGGAGGTCATCAAGCCGGCAATGCGCAAGGCCGCAGGGGCCGGCTTTGCAACGGCGACAGACCTCGCCGACTGGCTGGTCAGGGCCGCCGGCCTGCCCTTCCGGGTCGCGCATCATGTCGCCGGCAAGGCGGTGGCATTAGCCGAGGAAACCCGGCGCACGTTGGACAAGCTCACTCTTGAGGAGTTCCGCTCGCTGCATCCGGCGATCACCGAAGATGTTTTTTCCGTCCTCACCGTCGCCAGTTCGGTCAAAAGCCGCACCTCCTATGGCGGCACAGCGCCTAAGGAAGTGAAGCGCCAGATCCGCTATTGGCGAAAGCGGTTGAAACAGGGTGCGCGCCCGGCAAATCTCCGCTAGTAAGACCTCGCAAGGCAGGGAACGTGGCGTCCGCATGAGACTTGGCAGGCAAACAGCAGCACTCACGGTGCTTATCGCGCTCGGACTGGCGGTGGCTGGCTGCGGGCGCAAGGCGCCGCTGGATTCGCCCTACCAGGCAGCCATCGAAGCGCGCAAACAGGCGATCGAGAACGAGGAGCCTGTCCCGCCCGAGCCCGAGGTGCCCGAACAGGACAAACCGTTCTTCCTCGATCCCCTGATCTGAGCCTCGCTGGAACTCTAAAGTGAACCATTTCGAATATCGCGACGGCGTGCTTCACGCCGAAGACGTGCCGGTGCCACAGATCGCGGCTGAAGTCGGCACGCCGTTCTATTGCTATTCGACCGCCACTCTGACACGCCACTACAACGTGTTTGCGCAGGCCTTCGCCGGGCTGGACACGATGGTTTGCTACGCCATGAAGGCGAATTCAAACCAGGCCGTTCTCAAGACGCTCGCCAGGCTCGGCTCCGGCGCCGACGTTGTGTCGGAAGGCGAACTGCGGCGCGCGCTGGCAGCCGGAATTCCGGCTGAAAGGATCATGTTTTCCGGCGTCGGCAAGACCGCGCATGAAATCGACTTTGCGCTGGAAGCCGGCATTCTGTGCTTCAACGTGGAATCGGAACCGGAGCTGGAACTGCTTTCGGCCCGGGCCACTGCACTCGGCAGGACGGCGCCGGTGTCGCTGCGCATCAACCCTGACGTTGACGCCCGTACCCACAAGAAGATCTCGACCGGCAAGGCGGAGAACAAGTTCGGCATCCCGGCCCTGCGCGCCCGCGAAGTCTATGCCCGCGCATCGCAACTGCCCGGCCTGCACGTCACCGGTATCGACATGCATATCGGCAGCCAGATCACCGAGCTTGAGCCATTTGATGCCGCATTCGGCCTGTTGTCACAGCTTGTCGGGCAGTTGCGGGCCGACGGACACGCGATCGAGCATGTCGATCTCGGCGGCGGTCTCGGCGTGCCCTATCGCGACGACAACCAGCCGCCGCCCTTGCCTGACGCCTATGCCGCGATCGTTCATCGGCACATGTCGCCGCTGGACATGAAGGTCATTTTCGAGCCGGGCAGGCTTATCGCCGCCAACTCCGGCATCCTGGTGTCGGAAGTGATCTATGTGAAGGAAGGCGGTGCGAAGAACTTCCTCATCGTCGACGCAGCGATGAACGACCTCATCCGCCCGACCCTTTACGATGCCTTCCACACCATCCGCCCGGTGATTGCGCCTGCACAGGACGCGCCCCGCATCACCGCCGACGTTGTCGGCCCCGTCTGCGAGACCGGTGACTATCTGGCGCTCGACCGCGAACTGCCGCGGCTGACCGCTGGCGATCTGATTGCCGTCTCCACCGCCGGTGCCTATGGCGCGGTTCAGGCCAGCACCTACAATTCGCGGCTTCTGGTGCCCGAAGTGCTGGTCAATGGCGACCGTTTCCATGTCGTGCGACGCCGCCCGACCTATGACGAACTGATCGGCCTCGATTCAGTTCCGGACTGGTTCTGAGCAGCCTTCAAGTGGCGCCGTAGCAGTCGGCTTCGGCTTGTTCACGAATTCGTTGCCCGCCTCGCCTTTGCCGTGTTCGGTGCTATTCTTTGCCCGAGGCGCAAAAGATTCGAGCGATACGCGCCGACGCTCGCCGGAGAGCCAATGGCCTCGGAACCGGGCACAACTCATAATCAGGGTCTCAAGTCGGGCATTCTCTCCCGGCTGTGGCGCACGCGGGCAGCGACCCGTCTGGCGATTGCGGCAGAGCGCGCATGGCCGCTGGTCCTGCCGATGGCGATTGTTGTCGCCCTGTTCCTCACAGTCGCATGGTTTGGCCTGTTCCGTGTGATGCCGGAATGGCTGCGTTACACGACCTTGACCGTGTTCGGGGCCGGAATTCTTGGCTCCATCTGGCCGCTGACCCGCTATCGCCGGGCTACGCCTGCCGAGATCGACCGCCGCATCGAGCGCTCGAACGCGCTTCAACATGCCCCGGTCACCACGCAGACAGATCGCCTGTCGGGAGATGAGGACAATGCGTTCGCAAGCGCGCTGTGGCAGGAACACCAAAGACGAATGGCCGAGGGCCTTGGACGGCTGTCGGGCGACATGCCGCGTGCCCGCGTGCCCGAGCGAGACCCTTGGGGCGCCCGCGCTCTCGTCGCTTTGCTGCTGGTGACCGCCTTCGCCTTCTCGATCGGGCCGCGCGGCGGCAGTGTTTTTGACGCCTTTAGGCCCGCACCCGGAGCCGAAATCGTCCCTGCCCGTATCGACGCCTGGGTCACCCCGCCGCCATATACCGGCCGCGCGCCGATCTTCCTGACCGCCGAGGGCAATTCAGGCACGCAGATTTTCCAGGTGCCGGCGGGCAGCGATTATTCGGTGCGTATCACCGGCGGCGCGCGCGAGACGCTGGAATTCATGAGCGAGGCCGACACTGTCGAAATCGTTCCGGAGGGCGGGTTCCTTCCGGAGGATGCCCCACCGCCGCCTTCGCGCCAATTCGCCGGCAAACTCGCGCAGGACGGCGTCCTGGCGCTTCGCAACGGGGAGCAGACAGTGCTGAACTGGTCGTTCCAGGTCATCCCCGACACCGCGCCCGAAATCCGCTTCTCTGACGATCCCAAACGCGCCCTCAATGGCACACTCGAGCTTCAATATGAGGTCGAGGACGATTATGGCGCCACGGCGGGAGCAGCGCTCTTTGCCTATCGCGGCGATCAGGCGCCCGACGCCCGGCCACTCTACGAAGCGCCGGAAATGCCGCTCACGCTGCCAAGGCGCGGTGGCCGCGACATCACCGCCGAGACAAACCGCGACTTGACCGAGCATCCATGGGCGGGCGGCGCGGTCGACCTGACCCTGTCAGTGACCGATGCAGCAGGGCAGCAGGGCCGGTCAGAGACCCGCGAGATGGTTCTGCCGCAGCGTCCGTTCTCAAACCCGCTTGCCCGAGCGGTGATTGAGCAGCGGCGGATGCTGGCGCTCGACGCCAACCGCCAGAGCCGCGTGCTCGACCTCATGGATGCAATTCTGCTGCGGCCGGAAGACACTTTCGACAACCCGTCGCATTTCCTCGGCATCATGACCGCCATGACCCGCCTGGAAATGGCCGACAGCGATGACGAGCTGCGCGGCGTGGTCGACTACCTCTGGGAGGTTGCACTCGGCATTGAAAATGGCGACCTGACCGCTGCCGAACGGCGACTGCGGCAGGCGCAGGAAGCGCTCCGGCAAGCGCTGGAAAACGGCGCATCGGATGAGGAAATCGAGCAGCTGATGGCCGAACTGCGCGAGGCCATGCAGGAATTCCTGCGCGAATTTGCCGAGCGTCAGATGCAGAACCCGAACACGGCCATGCCGCAAATGCCGCAGGAAGGCATGGAGCTGCGCCAGACCGATCTGGAGCGGATGCTCGACCAGTTGGAGGAACTGGCCAAATCTGGTGCTCGCGATCAGGCGCAGGAACTGTTGTCGCAGCTGCAGGAGATGATGAACAACCTGCAGATGGGCCAGCACCAGAACGCCCAGCGTGGCGAGGGCAACCAGCAGGACCAGATGCGCCAGCAGATGGACCAGCTCGGTGAACTGATGCGCCGCCAGCAGGAGCTGATGAACGAGACCTTCCAGCTGGATCAGTTGCAGCAGGACCAGCGCCAGCGTGGCACCGACCGTTCCGAACAGCGTGGCCAGCAGGGCCAGCGCGGCCAACAGGGCGAACAGGGGCAAGGTCAGCCCACAACGCCTGAGGAACTGGCCGAGGCGCTGCGCCAGCTCCAGCAGGGCCAGGGCCAGCTTCAGCAACAGCTTCAGTCGCTGATGGAAGGGCTCGAAGGCATGGGCATCCAGCCGGGCGAAGGTTTCGGCGAGGCCGGCGAGGCCATGGGCGAAGCCGAAGGCGCGCTCGGCAACGGCCAGGGCGACCGCGCCGTCGGCGAACAGGGCCGCGCGCTGGAAGCGCTGCGGCGCGGCGCACAGGACATGATGCAGCAGATGCAGCAGGCCCAGGAAGGCGACCGTGGCGGCGGCACCGAAGGCGGTCGGCAGCAAAGCTCGGCTCGCGACCCGCTTGGGCGCCCGCGCGCCACCAACGGCCCGGACTTCGGCGATACCGTCAAGGTTCCCGACGAGATCGATACCCAGCGCGCGCGCGAAATTCTCGAAGCGATCCGCCGCCGGCTGGGCAACGCGCTCAGCCCGGATCTCGAACGCAGCTATCTGGAACGTCTGCTGGAACTGGACGCCCGCTAGGCGTCACACCTCAACTGCCGGCAATTGCCTTCGCCACCTCGCTGCGGATTTCAGCCAGGCTGAAAGGCTTGCGCACCACGCCGAGCACGGAACCGCCCATTTCGGCGGCGCGCTCGCGCTGTTCGGCATAACCGGTCATCAAGAGAATGCGCAGGTCCGGGAAAGCCCGGGCCGCAGTCTCCGCCATCTCAATCCCGTCCATCACGGGCATGCGGATGTCGGACAGCACGAGGTCGAACCCCCCTGATTCTGCCTTGATGATCTCCAGCCCCTCGTCGCCATCGCTAGCAGTCCGGGTCGTGTGGCCGTCAGCCTGCAGCGCCCGCTCGGTAAACGAACGAACCGACTCGTCGTCTTCGACGATCAGGACCTTTCCCATTGGACCTCCCGCGGCGAACTCAGGCGTCGCCGGTCACAACGCCGACAAATGGCAGTTCGCGAAATGCGTGCGCAACATCCATGCCGTAACCGACCACGAAATAATCAGGGCATTCGAACCCGACGAAATCGGCATCGAGCTCGGTCTGGCGCTTGCCGCGCTTGTCGAGAAGTACGGCGACTGAAACGCTCTTTGCGCCCCGCTCCGTCATCAGTTCGCGGGTGAAGCGCAGCGTCTTGCCTGATTCCAGAATGTCGTCGATCAGAAGCACGTCGCGCCCGGCAACCTCGTTGTCGATGTCGCGCAGCACCTTCACTTCGCCGCTCGTCGTACCGGTTCCATAGCTTGAGATGAAGATGAACTCGACCTCCGGAGACAGGCCCGTATCGTGCATCGCGCGGATCAGGTCGGCGGCGAAGACGAAAGACCCTTTGAGGATCGAGACGACGAGCAAGTCGTCATACTCGCGGCCGGCGATTTCCTTGGCGAGTTCGAGATTGCGCCTTGCAATTGCCGATGCGCTGAACAGCACATCGATCTGCTTGCCTCTTACAGCTGGCATTAGCCGTCGTTCCTGAAATCCACCGTTACCGTTCGTACCCCTTCATTAGGGGCGTGCAGGCGGCTGGAGAAGGCAAAGCGCTCACCCGGCGCCAGCAGCTTCTCGTTTGTCCCCAGATAATAGCGCGTCTCGCGGCCGTCCATGCCAGTGACGATAATGGCGAGTGACGGCATCACGGCGCCGGCCTCACCTGGATTGGCGACCTCCCCATCCACCAGAAGGAAGGTGCGTTCGCCGCGCCGGTCGATGCGGCTGACAACGTTCACGATGCGCAGAGGCTGGCTGGCCAGTTGGGTGGCGGCTGTGCGGTCCGCGGGGGCGTTGTTGCGGCTGACAATGGCGTGCCCGCCTGACACCCAGAACGCGCCGAAAACGATGGCGAGACCCACGATCCAGAATGCTGGCCCGCCATTGCGCCGGCCCGCCCGAGGGTCGTCTTTTGCACCGCGCAGCATGTCCATGCCGCCGCCGGCGGACGTTTCGCGACTAGGAGAGGCCTCTCGCTGGTGTGTTTGCGCCTTGCCGCCGGGAACGACGGTTTCGAATTCGGCGTCGATAATATCGTCCGCATCGGGCCGTTTGCCGCGTGCGTCGCCGCCGCGCTGGCCATCAGTCATGATTTCGCCGGAAACCGGACGTGCCATGCGTTCGTCGGACATGTTTGCCTTTCGGAAAACCCCGCATCCGGGTTAAACCGAAATGGTTAATGCTTCGCCACTGTTTGCGGCGTAATGGCACGGCTCGCGGGGGCGCTGCCGGCCGGAATTGCACGATATTTCACACTCCCCCATCATCGCAGGAACGATCGGGAAACCGCACAGTGATTCGCTTCGAAAATGTCGGCCTCAGATACGGCATGGGCCCGGAGATACTGCGCGATATTTCCTTCCAGTTGCCTGAGCGTTCGTTCCAGTTCCTGAGCGGACCGTCGGGCGCCGGCAAGACCTCGCTTCTGCGGCTGCTGTTCATGTCGCTCAAGCCGACACGCGGCCTCATCACTGTGTTCGGCAAGGACCGCGCGCGGATAACGCGCAGCGAACTGCCGCTGCTGCGGCGCAAGATAGGCGTTGTCTTTCAGGATTTTCGCCTGCTCGACCACATGACCACTTTCGAGAATGTGGCCTTGCCGCTTAGGGTGCGCGGTCGCGACGAGGCATCCTACCGCACCGACGTGGTCGAGCTGCTCAACTGGGTCGGGCTCGGCGACCGCATGCATGTTCTGCCGCCGGTTCTGTCGGGCGGCGAAAAGCAGCGCGCCGCCATCGCCCGCGCGCTGATCGAGCAGCCGCGGGTTCTTCTGGCCGACGAACCCACCGGCAATGTCGATCCGCCGCTGGCCCGCAGGCTCCTGAGGTTGTTCATCGAGCTCAACCGGCTGGGCACCGCTGTCGTCATCGCCACCCACGACGTCAATCTGATGGAACAGGTCGAGGCGCGGCGCATGGTGCTCGCCAATGGCAGGCTGGATGTCTATGACTGAGACGGTGCCAACGCCCGCAGGAGAAAAGACCTCCGGCAAGGCCGTGCCCATGCCCGCGACATCGCGGCCAGCACGCGGCCGCAAACCGATGCCGATCGTTCCGCCGCAAAACGTTGCCGGCAACGCGATGGTGCTGGTCATCGCAATCATGACTTTCCTCTCATGCCTGACACTCGGCGCCGTCACGCTTGTGCGCGACACCGCCGCCACATGGCAGAACGAAATCGCCCGCGAAGCGACCATCCAGATCAGACCGGCCGAAGGCTTCGACATCGAGGCAGCGTTGGAACAGGCTGCAGAAATCGCACGTGGCTTCTCCGGTGTGCGCGACGCGGTCGTCATTGACGACGACGCAACTGCGCGGCTTCTTGAACCCTGGCTCGGAACCGGCATCGATCTCGACGAACTGCCGGTTCCCCGGCTGGTGACGGTGACGATCGATCCCGACGGCCCGCCCGATTTCGCCGCAATGCGGTCGGCGATCCTGGAAAACGTGCCCCACGCATCGCTCGACGATCACCGCACCTGGGTCGACAGGCTGGTCGCCATGGCGCGCACCACCGTCGCCATCGGCGTTTCGGTACTGGTGCTCATCCTGTCGGCGACACTGCTGACGGTTGTGTTTGCCACCCGTGGCGCCATGTCGGGCAACGGCCACGTGATCGAAGTGCTTCATTTTGTCGGCGCTGAAGCTGGTTTCATCGCCCGCCAGTTCCGCAGCCACTTTCTCCTCACAGGCATGAAGGGGGCAGCAGCCGGCGGCGCGCTGGCAACGCTGGTATTCCTTGCATTCTCCTGGTGGTCGAGCCGCAACCTCGCCACACCGGAAGGCGATCAGGCAGCAGCGCTGTTCGGCAATTTCGCCATCGGCATAGCCGGTTATGCGGGCGTCGGCATCATCGTCATCGCCGTCGCCATCCTGACGGCAATCACCACACACATCACCGTCGTCTCCTATCTCGGGGACCTCGATGCAACGCCGGGTGAGCGATGAATTTGACAGCCTCACCGATTGCAACAATCAGCAACAATATTTGCCTGCCGGTGCGGATTTGGGCTGCGCCGCGCCATATTCCGATGTTAGGTCAATAGGATGGACGACACCGGGTCGAGAAGGGACGACGCCCGGCGCGCTAGCGGCCGGCTGTTCGGGCGTGCGCTCTTCTGGGCGCTTGGCGTCTGCGCCCTTTTGTTCGCCGGCGGGTTCGTTTTCTTCTCAGACCATATCAGCCATCTGGCCACGCCCGACGAGCCGGACAACGCCGACGCCATCATTGTGTTGACCGGCGGCCATTACCGGCTCGACGCCGCTGTCGAGCTGCTACGCTCCGGCAAGGGCAAGCGCCTCCTGATCAGCGGCGTGAACCCGGCCGCCAATGCCGGCGACCTGCAGCGTGCGACGGGCGCCGAGCAGTCTCTGTTCGATTGCTGCATCGACATCGACCATGCCGCGTTGGACACGGTCGGCAATGCGGCCGAAAGCGCCAAATGGGTCAGCACCAACGCTTATGGCAGCGCGATCCTTGTGACCAACAACTACCATATGCCGCGCAGCCTTCTCGAGATGCGCAGGGTCAATGCCGCGCTGCGGATCGTTCCTTACCCGGTGGTCAACACAAAGCTCGATGGCGGTGAATGGATACGCCAGCCGGAAGCACTGCGCGTGCTGTTCACCGAATACACGAAATATCTGGCGGCACTCTTCCGCCAGTTCGTCGACGACCCTGCGCCGATGCAAATCGAGGCGTCGGCACCGGCCAATCAGGGATGAGGCCGCTGGCGCGGCCTTGCCTTTCGGCCAGTTGAATGTAACGACGCTCCCCGATCATCACACCGCTGCGGGACCCGATGCTCTACCTGCGTTCGTTTGCCTTCAACACGGCGTTCTACCTCAACCTGATTGTCCAGATGATAGTCTGGACGCCGTATTATTTCATCGTGCCGCGCCGGCAGGCCTGGTTCGTGCCGAAATTCTGGTCGCGAACCGAGATGTGGCTGATGAAGGTGATTGCCGGCACAGACATGGAAATCACCGGGCAGGAAAACCTGCCAGACGGCCCGTACATTCTGGCGCCCAAGCACCAGTCTTTCTGGGACACGATTGCCTTCCTGCCTTATATCCGTGACCCGCTCTACATCCTGAAGCGCGAGCTCAGATGGATTCCCTTTTTCGGCTGGTACATCATGAAGATGCGCATGATCCCGGTCGACCGCGGCAAGCGCTCCAGGGCGCTGAAGGACGTGATCGCGCGTACCCGCAAGGAGATGCACGAGAACAACCGCCAGCTCATCATCTATCCTGAGGGAACGCGACGGCCGCCGGGCGCAGAACCGGCGTACAAATGGGGCATTGTCGAAATCTATTCCGAGCTCGATCTGCCGGTCGTGCCGGTCGCGCATCAGGCAGGTCTGTGGTGGCCCCGCCGCAAATTCCTGCGCTATCCCGGAACCATCAAGGCTCGCTTCCTGCCGCCGATACCGCCAGGTCTCGGAAAAGAAGCCTTTCAGGCGCGGCTTGTCGCCGAGACCGAAGCAGCATGTGATGCCTTCCTGATCGAGGCTGCCAACGCGCCTGATGCACCGCCAATGCCCGAAACGGCGCGCAAGCGGCTTGCAGAACTCAGAACCGAGCCGAAGGCCGCCACAAAGGCCTAACGGCCGGAACTACCATCGGTGGAAATCTGCCGCGCCACGGCTTCCAGCCAGTGATCCCTGATGTTGAGCGCCTCGAAATGCTCGACCGTGTTGAGCACATATTCCTCGTTGGGACCCGAACGTCCGACAGCCCCACGGACCCGCGCCACTGCGTGGTCGACATCGAGCGGCCCCGCATATTGCTCATGGGCGCGATCAACCACGTAACACACCGCAGGCACCGTCGCGCCGGTGTCGAGCCTGAGCGGCAGTTCCCGCTCCAGATAAACCCGAGTAACCAGTTCCCGGGCACGCAGCGCTTCCATCACCTCGCTGCGCAGAGCGCCAGGAACCCGGAATGCCATGCCGATGCACGAACCTCCGCGATCGAGCCCAAGCACCAGCCCCGGACGCTCCGGCGTGCCGCGATGTACGTGTGAAATCACGCACAGCGCCCGCCGATAACCGAAAAGTCGCGCCCGCTGCGTCTCGACATGGGCAAAATCCGGCCGCCACATCAGCGAGCCATAGCCAAACACCCAAAAATCGCCCATATCGCGGGTTCCCAACTCGTGGGGAGATTTGCCGGACAAGGAAGTGTGTCGCCGGCCTCCACGGACCCCGGTTAACGAGGCGCGCCGCATGACGTCAAGCCGACGCAAATCATCCCGCATGAAAAGCCGGTTCATCTGGCTTGCAGCAGCAATTGTAGCCGCAATCGCGCTCTACACATTCGGCTGGTTCTACGCAGCCGATCGCCTCGTAGCCGAAGCGAACAATGCGCTGACCCGGTTCAGCAGCAGCGGCGACCGTGCGGCGTGCGAAAATGTCGAGGCGCGCGGATATCCATTCCGCATCGGCTTGTTCTGCGATTCCATCTTTTTCGAAAAGCGCATCGACGGCCTCACTTTCGACGCCGGCGCATTCCGTTCGGCTGCGCAGGTCTACGCTCCCTTGCAGGTGATCGCTGAACTGGACGGGCCGGCGCGGGTCAACCTGCCCCGCCTTCTTCCGCTCCACCTGAAATGGGAGAACCTGCGGGCAAGCACGCGGCTCGGTATGCCGCTTCCCGAGCGCCTGTCGATCATTGCGAACGACCTGACCGCCGAGGCCGATGCTCCCGGGACGGGCGCGACAGGCCTCTTGCAGGCCGAACAGGCGCAGGTGCATTTGCGCCCTGCCGGCGCAGATGCCGATCTCGGTCTGCGGTTTGATGCCGTCAGCCCAGGCCCCGTGCTCACCGATATCAGCTTGCCGCCCGTATCGGGCGTTGGCGACATCAAGGTGATCGATGGCGTCTTGCGGGCCGAAAAGCGCGATATGGCCCTGCGCGGAACCAGTCTCGAAATCCGCCAGCTCGACCTCACTGTTGAGGGCGGCGGTACGCTGACCGTTTCCGGGCCGTTTTCGGTCAGCGCCGACGGGCTTATCAATGCTGAGCTTCAGCTGAAAGCAAGCGATGCTGCCGCGCTCATGGCTATCCTGTCGGAGTCCTTCCCCGAAATCAGGTCGCAGATGATGACACTGGGTGCCGGGCTGGCAGCACTCGGACCCGATCAGTCGATCCCGCTGATCGTGCGCGACGGCGCTGCCAGGCTCGGCTTCATCGAGTTGGGCCGGATACCGCCGCTCTAGTCAAAAATCAGACGAATAGGGCCGCGCCAACGCGCGATCGGACTTCAGCGAATCCGGCTTCGGCTGGAGCGAAATATGCTCCTTCTCGATCACCTTGCGCCGCGTCAGACGACTGGTCGACAGAAGCTTCTCCAGCTTTTCGCCGTCTTCCTTCTCGATAGCGTCGGCAAATTCCTCCAGATCACCCATGAAGCGGCGCAGGATTTCCAGAACCTGGGCCTTGTTTCCCAGGAAGATGTCGCGCCACATGGTGGGATTCGACGAAGCGATGCGTGTAAAATCGCGGAAGCCGCCAGCGGAAAACTTCACCACGTCCGAATTGGTTTCCCGCTCATATTTGAGCGCCGTGTGAAAGATCGAATAGGCTGCCACATGTGGAAGGTGGCTGGTGATCGACAGCACATAATCATGATGCTCCGGCGTCATGATCTCGGCCTTCGAGCCCAGCGCTTCCCAGAACTGTCTTGCCCTCTCGATCGCCGCCGGTTCGGTCCCGTCCGGAGGCGTCAGGATGCACCAGCGATTGATGAAGAGACTGGGCAGGCCAGCCTCTGGACCGGACAACTCCGTTCCCGCCAGCGGATGGGCGGGCACGAGCGCGATCGCGTCCGGCAAGTTCGGCAGGATGGCCGACACCACGGACGCCTTCACCGAGCCCACATCGGAGAGCACCGCGCCGGGCTTCATGGCCGGTGCCACTTCGGCCGCGACAGCGGCAATCTGCCCGACCGGAACGCAAATGACGACCAGATCGGCATTGGTAACGGCTTCCGACGCGCTGTCGACAACCCGGGCTTCGCCAAGGCCCAGTTCGCGCACCCGCTTGCGCACTTTGTCGGAGGCATCCGTGACGGCGATTTCAGCCGCGGTTCCGCGCTCCACCACGGCGCGGGTGATCGAGGAGCCAATCAGCCCCTGCCCGATAACGGCAAGTTTTCTGACCACCTGTACCATAGTCGGCTAAGCCTGTTTGCCGAGCAGCTCGCGCAAGGCGGCAACGACGCCGCGATTGGCCTCTTCCGGCCCCACAGTCATGCGCAACGCATTTGGAAAACCATAACCGGTCACCCGGCGCAGCACAAACCCGCGCGCGGTCAGGTAAGCATCGGCCTCTTCGGCTGTCGTGCCTGAGCCGTCGAAGTGAATGAGCACGAAATTGCCGACGCTGGGCGTCACCCTGAGCCCCAGCGCTTCCAGTTCCCGGGTCAGCCAGGCGAGCCACTCATCATTGAAGGCGACTGCATTGTCGACATGCGCCCGGTCGCGGACGGCTGCAACGCCGGCGGCAATCGCCACCGCGTTGACGTTGAAAGGACCGCGGATGCGATTGAGCGCGTCGACCACATGAGACGGCCCGTAGAGCCAGCCGATGCGAAAGCCGGCGAGTCCATGGATCTTGGAGAAGGTCCGGGTCATGACGACATTGTCGTTGGCCGATACCAGCTCGATACCCGCTTCATAGTCGTTGCGACGCACATATTCGGCATAGGCCGCGTCGAGCACCAGAAGCACGGACTTAGGCAAACCGGCATGCAGCCGCCGAACCTCGTCGACCGGAATGTAGGTGCCGGTCGGATTGTTCGGGTTGGCGAGAAAGACGATCTTCGTCCGGTCCGTCACCGCAGCCAGTATCGCATCGACGTCGGCCCGCTCCTCGGTCTCGGGCACCGCTACCGGCTTGCCGCCCACAGCCTGAATATCGATGCGGTAGACCAGAAACCCGTGCTCGGTGAAAATGCCTTCGTCGCCCGGCCCGATATAGGCCTGCGCCAGAAGCGCGATCGCCTCGTCCGACCCGTTGGTGCAGACGATGTTGGCCGGGTTCAGCCCGTGCACGGCGCCAATCGCTTCGCGTAGCGCGTTTGACGCGCCGTCGGGATAAATCTCGGCCTTGTCGATAACCGCCTGCGCGGCCGCGCGCGCAGCGGGCGAGGCACCCAGCGGTGTTTCGTTCGATGACAGCTTGTAGACCTTCGCCAGCCCCGGCGCGCCTTCCTTGCCAGGCACATAGGCGGCGATATCCATGATGCCCAAATTCGGTTGGGGACGCTGGTTTTCGGTCATCTTCGCGGTTCCGTGAGCAAGGTCGAACGCCTCTATCAGGCTTTGCCGTTGACGCAAAGACCGCTCGGCACTAGAAAGTTCAAGCATCGTGGTGATTTGGCCGGTCGGCTTGCAGCCACGTTAAACAAGTCGCTAAAGGACCGAACAGACGGACCGGCCAGCGATTTGCGGCCGGTTTTTTCGTCTGGAGCGTACAGTATGCCTATCAGGATTCCCGATCAGCTTCCCGCCCGCGACGTGCTCGTGCGCGAGGGCGTGGCCGTGATGGACGAGCGCACCGCAATGCGCCAGGACATCCGGCCGATGCAGATCGGGCTTCTGAACCTGATGCCCGACAAGATCCGCACCGAAACGCAACTGGCCCGCCTGATCGGTGTCACTCCGCTGCAGGTCGAATTGACACTGGTGCGCATCGGCAATCACAAGGCGCGCAATACGCCCGAAGACCATCTGATCTCATTCTACCAGACCTGGGAGGAGGTTCGTTCCCGCAAGTTCGACGGTTTCATTATCACCGGCGCACCCATCGAGCAGCTGCCCTTCGAGGAAGTCACCTATTGGGAAGAGCTGGAACGGATTCTCGACTGGACCCGGACCAACGTTCACTCGTCCTTCTTCATCTGTTGGGGCGCAATGGCCGCCGCCTGGCACTTCCACCGCGTTCCCAAATACACGCTGGAAAAGAAGGCGTTCGGCGTGTTTCGCCACCGAAACCATTCGCCGGCTTCACCTTATCTCGCCGGGTTCTCCGACGACTTCTCCATTCCGGTGTCGCGCTGGACAGAAGTGCGCGCAGCCGACATAGCGGCGGTACCCAGCCTTGAACTGCTGATGGAATCTGATGCGACCGGCCCCGGCCTTGTAGCGGAGAAGACCGGCAACCGGCTCTATATGTTCAATCACATCGAATACGATTCCACCTCGCTCAAGGAAGAGTTCGACCGCGATGTTGGCGCCGGCATCGCGATTGACGTGCCGCACGAATATTTCCCCGAGGACAATCCGAGCCACCGGCCTCTCAATCGCTGGCGCTCACATGCCCATCTTCTGTTCGGCAACTGGATCAATCAGGTCTATCAGACCACGCCGTTCGATCTGGCCGAGATTGGCGAGCATGCAACGCCCGATGGTTCATAGAGCGGCGTTCCGATACAGCTAATTGCCGGCAAGACGTTCCAGCGTTTTCGCAGCCAGCTCACGCGTGAAGTCGCCTGCGGGCTGCGGGCTGCCAAGCGCTGCTGCCTGCCCGGCCCACAGTGGCGAGAAATCGCTGGAGCCGTTCTCCTCCGCATGTTTGCGCAAGGGTACGACAGCCGCTGTCGCCATCGGAAATGCCGGCGCGTCCGGACTGATCGGACCAACCTCGCTGACACTGCGGTTGAGCAGACCTCGCGCCGGCCTGCCGGTGAACACGTTGGTCAAGACCGTGCCGTCGTCTCGCGCCTGCGCAAGCGCTTCCCGGTGGCCGGGCGAGGTCAGCGCTTCGGGGCTTTGCAGGTAGGCGGTACCTATCTGAACCCCCGATGCACCGAGCATGAAAGCCGCCGCCGCGCCACGATGGTCGGCTATGCCACCGGCCGCAATCACCGGTACCGAAACGGCGTCCACCACCTGCGGCACCAGCGCCATTGTGCTGGGCTGCGCGGCAATGTCGTCCGAAAGAAATATGCCCCGGTGCCCGCCTGCTTCCGCGCCCTGCGCGATGATCGCGTCACAGCCATGATCTTCCAGCCAGCGCGCCTCGGCAACGGTGGTGGCCGAGCCGATGATCCTTGCGCCGCTCTGCCTGACCCGCTCCAGCAGCTGCGCTTCCGGCAATCCGAAATGGAAACTGACGACCTCCGGCCGGAACTCCTCCACGATTGCGCAACCGGCCTCGTCGAACGGGTTGCGCCCGCCACCGGCGGGCACGGCATCGGGATCGATGCCGAACTCGGCATAGTAGCGCGCAAGGCGCGTGCGCCAGCGGGCTTCGGCTTCGCCATCAGGTGCGGGCTGCCGGTGAGCGAAGAAGTTGACGTTGATCGGTCGGTTCGTCCGCTGGCGGATAACGCCCAGTTCCTTGCGTATCTGCTCCCCGCTAAGAATGGCGCAGGGCAACGAGCCAAGTCCGCCGGCCTCGCTCACGGCAATCGCCAGTTCCGACCCTTGCGAGCCGGCCATCGGCGCCTGCACGATCGGCAACTCGATGCCGAACAGCTCGCATATCCTGTTATCGGGCCACATCTTCAGTCTCCGTGATGATCTCGCCTGCCAGCCATGGCGTTCGTGTCGGCAATCATGCCGGCAGCACCCTGTGGCGCAAGTGCGGGAACGAAGACACGACGGGAAGCCCGTTGGGCCACCGGCAGCCCTTGATAGAGACGCTTCTGCGCCTCAACAACGATGACACCGGAAAAAATCGGCCAGAAGCGTCGTCCCGCCTTTTCAAGCAGCTGGTAGAACCGCAGGAACCAGCGCCGGCGTGATGGCGGGAAATGCAACGCGTCGGTCCAGGCGCTTGGCGTGAAATTGGTTTCCCTCAACAGCTCGGTCAGCTGCCCTCGCGAAAACGGACGGCCGGTGCCGAAAGGCGTATGTTCGAACCGCGCCCACACACCGCGCCTGTTGGGCGCCACGATCACCAGCCTGCCGCCCGGCGCCAGAACGCGCCAAAGTTCCTTGAGCGTTTCGTGCGGGTTTTCGGCGTGTTCCAGCGCATGCACCATCAGGATGCGGTCGATTGATGAATCGAACAGCGGCAGTTCCTCATCGAACACCAGCGCGGTGCCTGATGGTCCGCCCGGCGGCCAGTTTACGGCGCCTTGCGTTGCCGGCATGAAGGCAAAAACGCGCTCTGAGTCCGCACCGAAACGGTCGAGCCAGGGCACCGCATATCCAAGCCCGACCAGCCGCTCGTTCGGCATCTTGGCCCACACGGACGACAGCGCCATGGCGATCGAACGCTCCGCCAGCCGCCCCAGCAGCGAGCCGTAAAAATTGCGCAGGTCGACGATATCCGAGATCATGGTGCCGGAAGCTATATGGTGCCCACACGCACTTCAACAAACCGCTCCGCCCGTCATTGCCTTTCGACAACGCCCGACTATGTTGCCCGTCGACAAGGAGGCACCCATGACGCTCGAAATCGAACAGTTCATGTGCCGGGATGACAATTTCGGCATCATTGCGCGCAACAAGAAATCCGGCACGGTTTTCCTTATCGACGCGCCGGAAGAATCCACCGTCATGGCTGCGATAGAACGCACCGGCTGGAAGCCTGACCTGATTCTGACGACCCATCATCATCCGGATCATGTCGATGCAAACGAGGCGCTCAAGGAGCGTTTCGGCCTGGTGATCATCGGACCGGAAGCCGAGAAGGACAAGATCCCCGGTATCGACCGCACGGTGAAGGACGGCGACACGCTGGACGTGACTGGCGAACCGACCGAGGTCATCTCGACACCGGGACATACGGCCGGTCACGTAAGCTACTATTTCCCCGAATCCGGCGTTGCCTTCACCGCCGACACGCTGTTCGCTCTGGGCTGCGGCAGGCTGTTTGAGGGTACCCCAGCCGACATGCTGAACTCGATGCGCAAGCTGGCCGAACTGCCGCTCAGCACAACCGTCTATTGCGGCCACGAATACACGCTCTCCAATGCGCGTTTCGCGCTGTCGGTCGATCCGACCAATTCGGCTCTGAAAGAGCGTGCGGAAAAGATCGAGAAACTGCGCGCGCAGAACAAGCCGACCCTGCCCACCACGCTGGGCGAGGAGATGGCCACCAACCCCTTCCTGCGCTGGCACGATCCGGCAATCCGCCACAATCTCGGTATGGAAGACGCTTCGGACGAGGCGGTATTCGCCGAAATCCGCAAGCGCAAGGACCTGTTCTGACCATGCCCGGCGGGACCACCGCCGAAGCGGTGATTTCCCGCCTCGGCCTTGAGCCGCATCCAGAAGGCGGCTGGTTTGCAGAAACGTTCCGCGACGCTCCCGATGGCGGGCGCGGCCATTCAACCGCGATCTATTTCCTGCTCAAGCAAGGCGAACAATCTGCCTGGCACCGTGTGCGCGACGCTTCCGAAGTCTGGCACTTCTATGCCGGCGCGCCGCTTTGTCTCGAAATCGCCAACGCCGAGGGAGCGGAACTGCGGGAACTCACCCTCGGCCCGGACCTGGACAGCAACGAGCGTCCCCAGCACGTCGTGCCCGCAAACTGGTGGCAGCGCGCGCGAAGCCTTGGCGACTGGACGCTGGTGGGCTGCACGGTCGCTCCGGGGTTTGACTTCGCCGCTTTCGAAATGGCTGAACCCGGCTGGGAGCCTACCGACGCATGACGCCGGAAAGTGGAAGCCGGTTTTCGGTCAAGATCATGCGCGAATATTGACGATCACTGCCAGCGTGATCGTCAGCTGCGCCGCATAGTAGAGAACCCACACTGCATATGCCGCCCAGGCATCGTGCGGTGAATCGTCCGCCATCAGAAATTTGCGCACTGCCAAAATGGCGTCGGAGGCAATGAACAGCGTCGCCCCGACGGCAATCACGTAACCCGGCAGCGTCAGTGCGATCACGCCCATCGCTGCGATCGCAAGCGCATAGACTACGACCGGCGCGCGCATGGCGGCCGGCACCGCCGGCAGCAACCTGGCCAGAAGCACAGCGGCCGCAATCAGGATCAGCACAGCCCAAACACCACGCAATAGCTCCGCCGCGAATATGGACACGCCCTCGCTGCCAGTCGCGAACAGCGCAATGTAGAAAAGGTGCGCGATCAGAAAGGCGACCAGACCGGACAGGAACCAGCGTTCTTCTTCGGCCGCCAGTGCGGCATCGCCCGAGGCGCTCGCCATCAGCGCCAGCACCAGCAGCAACGGACCGCCCGCCGTCCAAGCAAGCACACCCAGAAGTGCTACCGATGCGGTCTTTGCGACGGTGCGTCGCCACGATGGCGAACGTAGAGCCATGAAGCAGTAGAGAACGGCCGCCACAACGGAAAGCAGAAGCAGCCCGTTGTTTGTTGCCGTGATGCCGCCCGGAAATGGCATTTCGTCAGACCTCCACCGCTTTTGCCTTTGGCCGCCGCAGCATGTCCTTTGCCGCCAGCGCGGCACCGGCCGTGATCAGGAGGCAGGCGGCGAGAATTGTGGCTGTTGCGGGCGTCCGGCCCGCCGCAATCAGGATCAGCGTCGACAAGAGCGGCGCAGCATAGCTCGACGCGCCCAGCACCTGGATGTGGCCGTGTTTGACGCCATGATCCCAGGCGTAGAACGCCGCACCCACCGGCATCAGGCCCAATCCGGCAACCGCCAGCCATTGGGTGGTGTCAGCGGGCCACACTGTTCGCTCAAGCGCAACGTGGCACAGTGCCGACAACAAGGCCGCGGCAACGCAGAACCAGGTCACGATCGTTGTCGGAACGGCGGTGAAGCGACGCGACAGCAGCGAATAGCCCGACCATGTGAAAGCGCAAACGATCGCCGCACCGTAACCGAAGGCGTAGCGTGCGTCGAAAGCGACATCGCCGCCACGTGTGATGATGAGCGCCGTGCCTGCCAGACCCAACAGCGCACCGGCGACATGATGCCATCTGAGATTTTCGCCCGGCATCAGTGCGGAACCGACAACAATGAGGAGCGGCCACAGATAGGCGATCAGGCTGGCCTCGGCGGCAGGCGCATTGCGCAGCGCCGTGAAGTAGAAGAAATGATAGCCGAACAGGCCGCCAATGCCGATCACCCAGGCGGCAAACGGTGGTCGCCGGACGGCCTTCGACCTCGGCGAGACTGCACGTAGCGCGAGGCCCAGCGCGGCACCAATGGTGAAACTCATTGCCGAAAGCTGGAACGGCGGCACATGCCCTGACGCGTCGGTGAACAGCGCCAGCAGCGCCCACATCACGACCGCCGAGAACCCGATCGCTGTCGCCCGTCCCGTCATCGTTTTCCCTGCCGTCAGCCGCGCGGTTGCGTCACCGGCGGCGCATATGCTGCAATTCACGCACCACCAATCCATATGGTGCGATCGCACCATACCGCGATTGCCTTGTTCCCTGAACAATGAAAGTGCGGACGGGGAAATCCGTAACCGCAAACTTCCGGGCGGGAGAGGCGGCCCGCCGGCCCAGTGACGAGAATGCTTTGAGCCCCAATGCGTCTCGTCCGGCTTCACAGCCAGGACCGGTGGTGGTTGCAGCCAAGAGAGCCGCGCTCCTGTCCGGCTTTTTTATTTCCCACTCCACTGTCGTGCGCACCGTGACACATCGTCCGAACACGCCCCGTTCAAGCCACTGATTTACAGAGATGAAATCGGAGGCAGAGCCGGCGGTTGGCCAAGCGATTCAGAAAGCAACGCTTTTCCCGTCAACAAGCGTGTGACGGGGCCGACACAAATGTGTCATCGAACTGTTACATACGAAATATATGGGCTCCCCTGTCGCTTCGAGGCGATGAACTCGAATTCCCAACAGGGGTAGGCTCCATGACAAAATCCTTTCTCACGGCATCGGCCGCGGCGATCGCCGTTGCGTTGTCTGCTGGCTCCGCCGCCGCGCGCGACCAGATCCAGATCGCCGGCTCGTCGACCGTTCTTCCATACGCATCGATCGTTGCCGAGGCTTTTGGCGAAAACTTCGAATATCCGACCCCGGTTGTTGAGTCCGGCGGTTCGGGTGCCGGCCGCAAGAAGCTTTGCGAAGGCGTGGGCGAAAACACCATCGATATCGCCAACTCCTCATCGCGTATCAAGCAGTCTGACATCGATCTTTGCGCATCCAACGGCGTGACCGAGATCCAGGAAGTTCGCATCGGCTACGACGGCATCGTGTTCGCGTCCGACATCGACGGCGCCAGCTTCGAGTTCACCCCGGGCGACTGGCACGCCGCTCTTGCCGCTCAGGTTGCGGTTGACGGTGCGGTTGTCGACAATCCGAACAAGACCTGGGCCGACGTTAAAGGCGATTTGCCTGCCCAGGAAATCCTAGCCTTCATCCCCGGCACGAAGCACGGCACCCGTGAAGTCTTCGACGAAAAGGTCATTCTCGATGGCTGCGAAGAAAACGGAACGCTGGAAGCGCTTCTGGCCGCCAATGGCGGTGACGAAGATGCCGCCGAGGACGCTTGCACCACGCTGCGCACCGATGGCGTTTCCGTCGATATTGACGGTGACTACACCGAGACGCTCGCCCGCATTGACGCCAACAAAAACGGTATCGGCGTGTTCGGACTGTCGTTCTACCAGAACAATACCGACAAGCTTAAGGTCGCGACCATGAACGGCGTAGTTCCTTCGGTCGAGTCCATCGCTTCGGGTGAATACCCGGTGTCGCGTCCGCTCTACTTCTACGTCAAGAACGCACACCTGGATGTCATCCCGGGCATGCAGCAGTACATCGAGTTCTTCGTTTCCGACGAGATTGCTGGCCCTGACGGCCCGCTGGCCGCCTATGGCCTCGTCTCCGATCCGGAGCTTGCCAAGACCCAGGAAATGGTGCGCAACCGCACCCCGATGGGTCAGCTGAACTAATCAGTTCAGAAAGGATTGGGCGGCGCGCTACAATTGCGCCGCCCGTTTCAACCAGGGCGGACACGGCATGACCCCAGGCATTCTCGCGCTCATTGTGCTGGCGCTGACAATCGTTGGCTTTGCTGCTGGCAGGCAGCGCGCCGGAGCCGTTTCCCAGCGCGATGGGAAGCGCCTTCATTCGCTCCCCAGCTATTACGGACAGTCCGTCGCTCTGTTCATCGCCGTCCCGGCCTATTTTCTGCTGGGTGCATGGCTGTTTCTGCAGCCGATACTGATCGAAAATCAGGTCAGCGCGCAGATCCCCGACAGCGCCATTCCCGAAGGCAGCGTCCGCGGCCTCGTCATGGCGGATGTTCGCCGCATTGCTGACGGGCTCGATATTCTCATCGACCAGGGAGGCATGACCGAAGACGAACTCGAGACCATGCAGGCTGACGTCACCAACGTCCGCGGCCAGCTTGCCAATGTCGGCGTTGCGCTGGGTTCCGAGGTTTCCCCCACCGTCTTCGAAGCCGCCAAATCTTACCGAAACGCAAGCAAGGTCGGGTCGCTGGCAAGGAACACCGCCGTTCTCGCCGCGGCCATCGCTCTTGGGTTCTGGGCCTGGAGCCGTATCCAGCCGGACATGCGAGCGCGCAACCTCAGCGAAACCTTCATCCGTGCACTGCTCATGGCGTCATCGCTGGTCGCCATCCTGACGACATTCGGCATCGTCGGGTCACTGCTTTTCGAGACGCTGCATTTCTTCCGGCTTTACCCGGTCGGTGAGTTCTTCTTCTCCACCGTCTGGGATCCGCAATTCCGCGGCGGTTCCGATCTGGGCATCCTCCCGCTCCTTTGGGGAACCTTCTATGTGTCGCTGGTCGCGTTGATCCTGGCCGTGCCGATCGGGCTGATGATAGCGGTTTATCTGTCCGAATATGCCGGCAGCTCGCTGCGCAGCTTTGCCAAGCCCGCCATCGAGATCCTCGCCGGTATCCCCACCATCGTCTACGGGCTGTTCGCGCTCATCACGGTCGGTCCGTTCCTGCGCGACTGGATTGCCCAGCCGCTTGGGCTTGGAACGTCTTCATCGTCGGTCATGACGGCAGGACTCGTCATGGGGATCATGCTCATTCCCTTCGTGTCTTCTCTGTCCGACGACATCATCAACGCGGTTCCGCAGGCCATGCGTGACGGCTCATACGGCCTCGGCGCAACGCAGTCGGAAACCATCCGCCGCGTGATCATGCCGGCAGCCCTGCCGGGCATCGTCGGCGCTGTCCTGCTCGCGGCCAGCCGTGCAATCGGCGAAACGATGATCGTGGTCATGGGAGCGGGTGCGGCTGCCCGGCTCGACCTCAACCCGTTCGAGGCAATGACAACGGTGACGGTGAAGATCGTCAGTCAGCTCACGGGCGATACCGAATTCGCCAGCCCGGAGACCCTGGTGGCGTTTGCGCTGGGCCTGACGCTCTTCGTGTTCACCCTGGGTCTCAACGTCCTCGCCCTCTACATCGTACGCAAATACCGGGAGCAGTACGAATGACCGACGTGACAGCAACGTCTTCCGCTGCCGCCCCGAAGTCAGGTTCGCTTTTCGAACGCGGAGAGCGCACGCGTGCGCGGCACGCGGCCGAGCGCAGGTTCAGGATGCTCGGCCTGATCGCAGTCACCTTCGGCATTCTTGCCCTGTTCGGCCTGCTCGGCTCGATCCTCTACAACGGCACCTCGTCGTTCTGGCAGACCTACGTCACGGTTGACGTGTTTCTTGACCCGGCCAAGCTGGACAAATCCGGCAACCGCGACCCTGAAGAACTCCAGAAGCTGACAACCTTCTCCTATGCGCCGCTGATCGCTGCTGCCGTCTCGTCGAAGATCGAGGAACACGGCATCGAGATCGAAGGGCTGAGCGCCAAGGAAGCCGGCGACATCATGTCGAAGGAGGCGCCGGCCTGGGTGCGCAATGCAGTGCTGGCCGACCCGTCCCTGATCGGCCAGACGGTGCCTTTCGAGCTTCTGGCAAATGGCCGCATCGACGGTTATTACAAGGGTCGCGTGACGATGGCCTCGGCCGAGCTCGACCGCAACGTCTCGCCCCAGCAGCTGATGCTGGCCGACGCGCTGAAGGAAGCCGGCGTCCTGTCGACACGCTTCAACTGGGCATTCTTTACCGCGCCCGACGCATCCGACACACGTCCGGAAGCCGCCGGTCTCGGTGTGGCCATCCTGGGCTCTGCCTACATGATGCTGATCGTGCTGGCGCTGGCGCTGCCAATCGGCGTCGCCGCATCGATCTACCTCGAAGAGTTCGCCTCGCAGAATTGGCTGACCGACATCATCGAGGTCAACATCTCAAACCTCGCGGCGGTCCCGTCGATTGTGTTCGGCATTCTTGGTCTGGCGGTCTTCATCAACTTCGCCGGCCTGCCCCAGTCGGCGCCGATCGTGGGCGGTCTGGTGCTGACGCTGATGACCTTGCCGACGATCATCATCGCCACACGCGCCGCCCTCAAGGCGGTGCCGCCGTCGATCCGCGAGGCCGCACTGGGTGTGGGTGCATCGAAGATGCAGACCATCTTCCACCATGTCCTTCCGCTGGCTGCACCGGGCATCCTGACCGGCACCATTATCGGCCTCGCACAGGCACTGGGCGAAACCGCGCCGCTGCTGCTGATCGGCATGGTGGCATTTGTTCGCGAATTTCCCGCGGCACCGCCCGGCGGCCTCTTTGACCCCGCCGCTGCCCTGCCCGTTCAGGTCTACAACTGGACGCAGCGTGGCGATCCGGCCTTTGTCGAGCGTGCCTCGGGCGCAATTATCGTGCTGCTCGTTTTCCTGATAATCATGAACGGCATTGCCATCCTACTGCGGCGCCGTTTCGAACGCCGTTGGTAGCGGAATCAAGGTCCATGAACATGTACACAGACAGTCAGGTTGAGATGCAGGTCGGTGCCGGCAAATCCGACGGCAATACCCGTCCGGTAAAGATGCGGGGCGAAAAGGTCTGCGTTTTCTACGGTGAGAAACAGGCGCTTTTCGACGTCGATCTCGACATTCAGGAGCATCAGGTAACCGCGCTGATCGGTCCGTCCGGTTGCGGCAAGTCGACCTATCTGCGCTGCCTGAACCGCATGAACGACACGATCGACATCTGCCGCGTGACCGGCAAGATCACGCTCGAGAACGAAGACATCTACGACAAGGCGGTCGACGTGGTTGAACTGCGCGCCCGCGTCGGCATGGTGTTCCAGAAACCCAATCCGTTTCCGAAATCCATCTTCGAGAACATCGCCTACGGCCCGCGCATCCACGGCATCGCCAGCAACAAGACCGACCTTGAGGAAATCGTCGTTTCCAGCCTGCAAAAGGCCGGCCTCTACGAGGAGGTGAAGGACCGGCTCGACGCGCCGGGCACCGGCCTCTCGGGCGGCCAGCAGCAGCGCCTGTGCATTGCGCGCGCGATTGCGGTTTCGCCCGAAGTCATTCTCATGGACGAGCCGTGTTCGGCGCTTGACCCGATCGCCACCGCGAAGATCGAGGAACTGATCGACGAGCTGCGCGAAAACTACACGATCGCGATCGTGACCCACTCCATGCAGCAGGCCGCGCGTGTTTCGCAGCGCACCGCGTTTTTCCATCTCGGTGTACTGGTGGAAGAAGGTCCGACCGACCAGATCTTCACCAGCCCCAGCGAAAAGCGCACCCAGGACTACATCACCGGCCGCTTCGGCTGACGCAGACCACACACGAGGGCAAACCCATGGGCGAGCATACCGTCACCTCCTTCGACGAGGAACTGGAACATATCGACCGCCTCATTCGCGACATGGGCGACCTTGCCGGAATGATGGTTCAATCTTCGACGCGGGCGCTGCTGGGCTCAGACAACGCTCTCGCCCAGCGCATCATTTCAGACGATTCCGTCATGGATGCGCGTCAGCGCGAGCTCGACGAGGCCTCCATCACCCTGATCGCCAAGCGCCAGCCAATGGCGCAGGATCTGCGCAGCGTCGTCGGCGCCATTCGCATGGCGGCTGATCTCGAGCGCATTGGCGACCTCGCCAAGAATATCGCCAAACGTGTTGGCGCAGTGGTGCAGACCCCGACGCAGAGAAGCCTGGCGCTGTCGATCGATTCAATGGCCGAGATGGTGCTGCTTCAGGTCAAGGGCGTAGTCGATGCCTATGTCGCCAGAGACGCGCAAAGCCTGCGTGAACTACGCGACCGCGACGAAAAGGTGGACATCAAATACACGGCCGTGTTCCGCGAGCTTCTCACCTACATGATGGAAGACCCGCGCAACATCACGGCCTGCACGCACCTCCTGTTTTGCGCCAAGAACCTGGAACGCATCGGCGATCACGTAACCAATATCGCCGAAAACGCCTATTATACCGTCACCGGCAACCAGCTTCCGGTTCAGCGTCCCAAACAGGACGAAACCGCGATGTCCGCGATGGCGGAATGACTACGCAACAGAGCATGTCAGCAGGAACCCGCGAATGATTGCCCCGAAGATCATGGTGGTTGAGGACGAAGAGCCGCTATGCGTCCTGCTCAAATACAATCTGGAAGCCGAGGGGTATCAGGTCGAGATCGTCAATCGCGGCGATGAGGCCGAACTCAGGCTCCAGGAATCGACGCCCGATCTGCTGGTGCTCGACTGGATGGTGCCCGCCATCTCCGGCATCGAACTGTGCCGGCGGCTTCGCATGCGGCCTGAAACCGAGCGCATGCCGATCATCATGCTGACGGCGCGTGGCGAGGAAAGCGACCGCGTGCGTGGACTGGCAACCGGCGCTGACGACTATCTCGTCAAACCGTTCTCCACGCCCGAGTTCATCGCGCGCGTGCGCGCGTTGCTGCGCCGCGCCAAGCCCGAAGTGCTGTCGTCCGTGTTAAAGGTTGGCGATGTCACGCTCGACCGTGAGGCGCATCGCGTCTATCGCAAGAAAAGCGAGATCAGGCTCGGCCCCACCGAGTTTCGTCTGCTTGAATTCATGATGCAGCATCCGGGCCGCGTCTTCTCGCGCGCCCAGCTCCTCGACAATGTCTGGGGTGAGACGATCTATATCGACGAACGCACCGTCGACGTTCACGTCGGGCGGCTGCGCAAGGCCGTCAACACCGGCCGCATGCCCGACGTCATCCGCACCGTGCGCGGCGCCGGCTACGCCATCAAGGAAGCCTGACGAGACCGTCACGTCTCCCGGCCTTGTCGTTTTTCCGCGACCTGTGCTTAGTTGCGGCGTCCTTCAATCGATTGAAGCGCCGGGAGTATCATGCGTATTGCGTTTCGCGCGGCAGTTGTCGCCTTTGCCCTGATCCTGACAGCCGGTAGCACATCGGCCGAGGAGCGCAGCGAAGAACGCGCGCGCAATGTCGTGCAGACCTGGTATCGGCTCACGCTGGAACTGGTGCGCCACACGCCGACCTATTCACCGCCGGTCGCCAGCCGCTCCTTTGCCTATCTCGGCATCGCCGCCTTTGAGACCATTGCCAGCGGCCGCTCCGACCTCGTTTCACTTGCCGGCCAGTTGAACGGCTTTGAAGCGCCGCCAACGCGGGACCCAAATACGACCTATGACGAGGCGGTCGCCCTGCATGCCGCGATGACCGTTGGGATCGAGACCCTGTTCGGCAACACCGGCCCCACGGGCCAGCGTGCCATAATGGCCATTGCCCGCAGGCTCGACGAAACCGTCACGGAAGCTGTGGAGCCGAACATTGCAGCGCGCAGCGCAGCCTATGGCCGCGCGGTTGCCGAGCATGTGCTTGCCTGGTCTGCCGACGATGGCGGCGCGGTGGTGGAGAATATGGGTTTCCCGTTCGCGTATGAACTCAAGCCCGGTCCCGAACACTGGGTGCCAACCAGCAATATCGGTCAGCAGCAGGTTCCACTTCTGCCTGACTGGGGCTCAAACCGTGCCTTCGCCATGCCCGAGGGCGCAACCTGCACTCTCCCCCCGCCACCTGCATACAGCGAGGATGAAGGCTCGAAGTTCTATGAGGAAGCGCTAGAGGTCTACGAAGTCTCGAAGACCCTCACGCCCGAGCAGGATGCGATCGCTCGGTTCTGGTCGGACGATCCCATGCTCACGCCCACCCCGCCGGGCCACTGGCTGTCGATCACCATGCAGATACTGGATGCCGAGGACGCCACGCTCGACCGGCGGGTCGAAGCGCTGGCGCGGCTGGGCATCGGACTGGCGGACGCCTTCATCGGCTGCTGGTACGACAAGTACAAATACGATCTCGTGCGGCCGGTCACCTATATCCGCCGGCATATCGATCCCGAATGGGGCACGGTCCTGATCACTCCGCCGTTTCCGGAATACCCAAGCGGCCACAGCACCCAGTCGGGTGCTGCAGCCGAAGTGCTGACGGCCTTCTTCGGCGAGGACTATGCGTTCGCGGACGAAACACACGCCGCCGACGGCATGGCGGCGCGCAAGTTTTCAAGCTTCTGGGAAGCCGCCGACGAGGCCGGCATTTCGCGCCTCTATGGCGGCATTCATTATCGTGCGGCTATCGAACTAGGCCTCGATCAAGGCAAGTGCATCGCGGCATACACAAACGCCCTCAGGACCAGACAATGAGACGGTCTTGCCTCACGCTGTTCCTGGCGCCGGCGCTGGTCGCAGCGTCAACTGCGCTTGCCGCAGCCGAAAACACGCCTGTTGTTCCGATGTTCGTCGAGGAGACGGCGAGCGCCGGCATCGATACGGTCTATTCGGGCGACTGGGAATTCATGGTCGGCGGTGGTGTCGCCACATTCGACTGTAACGCAGACGGCTACCCCGACATGCTGATCGCGGGCGGCTCGTCCCCTGCCAGCTTCTACCGCAACGACGGCGAGCAAGGTGGCCAGCTTCGCTTCCTCAAAACGACAAGCGGCCTCGAACTGGAAAGCGTGTCCGGCGCCTATCCGCTCGATGTCGATAGCGACGGCGTTACCGACCTCTTCATGCTTCGCGTCGGCGAGAACGTTGTCATGCGCGGCCTCGGCGAGTGCCGTTTCGAACGCGCCAACGAGGCCTGGGGTTTCGATGGCGGTGACGCGTGGTCCGCGGCCTTTTCGGCGACCTGGGAAGCGGGCGAGAGCTGGCCGACCGTGGCCGTGGGAAACTACATCGACCGGCGCGAAGAAGGGTTCCCCTGGGGCTCCTGCACCGACAACTGGCTGCACCGCCCTGACGGCATGGGCTTTTCCCATGCTACTGCGCTGAAACCCAGCTATTGCGCCTTGTCGATGCTGTTCACCGACTGGGACCGCTCGGGCAGGCAATCGCTGCGCGTTTCCAACGATCGGGAATATTACAAGGGTGGCGAGGAGCAGCTCTGGCGCATCGAGCCCGGCAAGGAGCCGGCTCTCTTTACCGAAGACGAAGGCTGGCAGCGGCTGCGCATCTGGGGCATGGGCATTGCCGGCTACGACCTCAACTTCGACGGTTTTCAGGAATATTTCCTCACTTCGATGGCCGACAACAAGCTGCAGACCCTCAAGGCGGCCCCTGCCGGTGAAGCGCCCCAGCCCACCTATGCCGACGTCGCATTTTCGAAAGGCGTCACTGCCCATCGTCCCTATGTGGGAGAAAACGTCAGACCGAGCACCGCGTGGCATGCCCAGTTCGAAGACGTGAACAATGACGGACTGGCCGACCTGTTCGTCGCCAAGGGCAACGTTGCCGAAATGCCGGATTTCGCCATTGAGGACCCGAACAATCTGTTGCTTCAGCGACCTGACGGCTCGTTTGAGGAAGTCGGCGACACGTCCGGTGTCGGCAGCACCGCGATAACGCGCGGCGCGGCACTTGCAGACTTTAATCTGGATGGCCTGATTGATCTGGTCACCGTCAACCGCTGGGAAAGCGCCCAGTTGTGGCGCAATGTCAGCACCAATGCGGGCAACTGGATTGAACTGAGCCCCGTGCAGGAGGGTGCGAACCGGGACGCAATCGGCGGCTGGATCGAGATCCGTCTGGGCGACCGGCTTGTCCGTCGCGAGATCACCGTGGGCGGCGGTCACGCAAGCGGCCAGATCGGCTGGCGGCATTTCGGGCTCGGTAAGCAGAAGGAAGTCGAATTGCGTGTCGTATGGCCTGACGGCGAGGCAGGCGGATGGCAGCCGCTCGCTGCCAACGGCTTCTACGTGCTTGAGCGCGGCAAGCCCGCGCGGGCTTGGACTCCGGACTAAGACAGAATCCTAGGCGACCTTTCTGCCGCGCAACACCTGCTCCGTCACCGGCCCCGGCGCGACGATCTCGGAATCGACGCGGGTCAGCGCAGTCATGGCGCTGCCATGTTGTATCAGCGGCATTTCGTTCGGCTCCGCCTCGAAGGAGATCGCACCACTGTGCTGACCGCCCGCCGTCTGTGCGATTGCGTCCCGGATCGGCTGTTCAAGAATATCGAATGCCAGCGCGCCCGGACCGACAACCGCCACGGGCGCGGGATCGAACAACGCGAACAGCGACCCAAGCCCGTAGCCGATCGCGGTTCCGGCCTTCACGAAGGCGGCCCGCTCAGGCCCGTCGCTCGCACGCGCCGCATCGGCGAGTTTCTGGATCTCGGCCTGACCGAAATCCGCCGCCGGCAGGTCGTGCTCGTTGCCGCCGGTCGCGTTGCGCATCAGCGCATAATTGCCGGCATACGCCTCGATGCAGCCCCGCCGACCGCAGCGGCATAGCGCCCCGTCCGGCTTGTGGATCATGTGACCGAACTCGCCGCCGGACGAATGCGTGCCCGAAAACAGCTTGCCCTTGGTCATCAGCCCCATGCCGATACCGTCCGAGAGCATGACCGCGAAGAAGTCGTCGCGGTAGCGCTTCGGATCGCGCCAGCGCAGCGCCACCGCAATCATGTTGCAATCGTTTTCGACCGTTGCCGGAACGCCGAAGGCCGCAGCGAGCGCGGGCGCAAAAGGCGTGTTCTGCTGCGGCGAGATCGGCGACCACAGCATGGACGAAGAATCGGAGCTGGTCGTTCCTTGAACGGCAAGCGCGATCCGCGATGGCCTGACGCCACGATTGCGCTGCCGGTCAATAACCCGACGCACGCAATCGACCACAGCCTCGATGAGGGCTTCGCCGTCCATCGCCTGGGTGGATAGCCGCTCAACTTCCTCGTCGACAGCGTTGCCTGCGTAGTCGATGATTGTCGCCGACAAGTGGTTGAGGGTGAGCACCACCGCAACGACCGAGGCCAGTTCCGGATTGAGCGCAAGCGCCACCTGTGGGCGGCCGCGACGCACAAACCCGTTTTCAGCCCCCTTCAACGCTATGAGCACGCCTTCTTCGATCATGCTGGAGGTGATGGCGGAAATGGTGGAGTTGCTGAGGCCCGTCACACCGGCAATTTCGGTGCGCGACATCTGGTCGGCTGCGCGCAGCGCCGTCAGCACCATCGCGCGATTGCGCCGTCTCAGATCGTCGTGACGGATTCCGACCGTCATAACCCATTCTCCTCCCCGTTGCCTGACCTTGATTTTCTTTACAGAGAACCGGTTTCTTTTTCAGCAACCGGAAACATATTGACATGGTTGGCGTGCTGAGTCATTGTTTTTTTCGAGCCTCGAAAAAAAGAGGTTCGTAGGCTGTGACCGCTGTTTGTAGCGGCCACGGCATGTGTCACGCCACTCATTGGGCGTCAGGGAGGACCATCATGAGAAAACTTTCAACCGCCATTCTGGCGGGTGTCGCCATGTCGTTTGCTTTGTCCACGGCTGCGATAGCCGATGGCCAGATTATCGGCGTTTCCTGGTCTAACTTCCAGGAAGAGCGTTGGAAAACCGACGAAGCAGCGATGAAGGCCGCAATCGAGGCGGCCGGCAACAGCTACATCTCCGCTGACGCGCAGTCGTCAGCTTCCAAGCAGCTCACCGACGTGGAATCGCTGATCGCGCAGGGTGCCAACGCACTCGTCATTCTGTCTCAGGACGCCAGTGCCATTGGCCCGGCAGTCGAGAAGGCCGTGAACGAGGGTATCCCGGTCGTCGGTTATGACCGCCTGATCGAAAACGAGAATGCGTTCTACCTCACCTTCGACAACAAGGAAGTCGGCCGCATGCAGGCACGCGCAGTGTTCGCGGTTCAGCCCGAAGGCAACTATGCCTTCATCAAGGGTTCCAGCGCCGATCCGAACGCTGACTTCCTGTTCTCCGGACAGATGGAAGTGCTGAAGGAGGCCATGGACTCCGGCGCAATCAAGAATGTCGGCGAAGCCTATACCGATGGCTGGCTTCCGGCCAACGCGCAGAAGAACATGGAGCAGATCCTGACCGCCAACAACAACGATGTCGACGCAGTCGTGGCATCGAACGACGGCACCGCCGGCGGCGTTGTGGCAGCGCTCGACGCACAGGGGCTGGCCGGTTCCGTGCCGGTTTCCGGTCAGGACGGCGACCATGCAGCTCTGAACCGCGTTGCGCTTGGCACCCAGACCGTGTCTGTCTGGAAAGATGCACGTGAGCTTGGCAAGGCTGCTGGCGAGATCGCTTCGGCGCTGGCCGACGGCACCGCGATGGACGAGATCGACGGCGTTGTCGATTTCACCACCCCGGGTGGCAACACCACCAAGTCCGTGTTCCTGGCCCCCATGCCGATCACCCGCGACAATCTGAATGTCGTCATCGACGCCGGCTGGGTGTCGAAGGATGTGGTCTGCCAGGGCGTAGCGTCCGGGACCGTGGACGTCTGCGACTGATATCGCATCCACACTGACAACGATTGTGCGCCGCGGTTTGACGAAAACCGCGGCGCATTACTAAGCTGGCAGCGTTCGGGCAACAGATTTGCCCGCGCGGGGAGGATTTGATGGCCGACACCACCTCGACGGCGCCTTCCGATCAGGCTCGGACATCCGAACTTGGACCGATTGCGCATTTTCTGAAGGCGACCGAACTCGACACCAGAATGCTCGGCATGATCGGGGCACTGGCGCTGATCTGGATCGGCTTCCACTTCCTTTCCAACGGGTTGTTTCTGACGCCACGCAACTTGTGGAACCTGTCGGTGCAGTCCGCTTCCGTCGCCATCATGGCGACCGGCATGGTGCTGGTCATCGTCACCCGCAACATCGACCTCTCTGTTGGGTCTCTGCTGGGTTTCACTGGCATGGTCATGGGCGTGACACAGGCCGAGGTGCTTTCGCGTGTCTTCGGCATTGACCTGGGCCATCCGTCTGTGTGGATCATCGCTCTTGCCGTCGGCCTGTTCATTGGCGCGATGGTTGGCGCCTTGCAGGGTTTCGTCATCGCCTATCTCGGCGTCCCTGCCTTCATTGTTACGCTTGGCGGCTTCCTGGTCTGGCGCGGCGCCGCCTGGTGGGTCACCTCTGGGCGCACCGTCGCTCCCATGGACCAGACCTTCCGCCTTATCGGCGGCGGACCGGAAGGGGCGATCGGTTCGACCTGGAGCTGGATCATCGCCATTGTCGCCTGCGTGGCGGTCGTTGGCCTGCTTGTCATGGGCCGCCGCCAGCGGCGCCGCTTTGAGTTCCCGCTCCGTCCCTTGTGGGCCGAGACGCTTCTGGGCGGCGTATCCTGCGCCGTCATTCTGGGTGCTGTCTGGGTTGCCAACTCCTATCCCTGGCCGGTCGGCATCGTGCGCCGCTACTACGAGGCGCTCGGTCAGGAAGTGCCGGAGGACGTGTTCATCGCGCACGGCATCGCCATTCCGGTTCTCATCGCTATCGGCGTCGGCGTCATCATGACCTTCATCACCACGCGCACCCGCTTCGGCCGATATGTCTTTGCCATCGGCGGCAATCCGGAGGCGGCCGAACTGGCGGGTATCAACACCCGCTGGGTTGTCATGAAGATTTTCATTCTGATGGGCACGCTGGCAGCACTCAGCGGCAGCATCCAGACAGCGCGCCTCAACGCCGCCACCAACGCCGCCGGCACGCTGGATGAACTGCTGGTAATCGCAGCGGCCGTCATCGGCGGCACTTCGCTCGGCGGCGGCATCGGCACCATTGCCGGCGCCATGCTGGGCGCGGTCCTGATGCAGTCGCTACAGTCCGGCATGGTCCTGCTCGGCGTCGACACACCGCTTCAGAACATCGTGGTCGGTCTCGTTCTGGTGCTCGCGGTGTGGCTCGACACCATGTACCGCAAACGCGTCAACTGATCGGAGAGTGGCCATGAACACCGAAAACGCAACGCCGCTCGTCGACATGCGCAACATTTCGATCGCCTTTGGCGGCATCCATGCCGTCGAGGACGCGTCCGTCGATCTCTACGATGGCGAGGTCATGGCCCTGCTGGGCCACAATGGCGCTGGCAAGTCGACGCTGATCAAGATCCTGTCCGGCGCCTACAAACGCGATGCCGGCAAGATCTACGTCAATGGCGAGGAAGCCACAATCTCGAACCCGCGCGATGCCAAGAAATACGGCATCGAAACAATCTACCAGACGCTCGCTCTTGCCGACAATGTGGACGCCGCGGCCAACCTGTTTCTCGGCCGTGAACTGAAGACAGCCTGGGGCACTCTGGACGACGTCGCGATGGAGGCCGAGACCCGCAAGGTCATGGGCCGACTCAATCCGCGCTTCCAGCGCTTCAAGGATCCCGTTATTCGCCTTTCCGGCGGCCAGCGGCAATCCGTGGCGATTGCGCGCGCGATCTATTTCAACGCCCGCATCCTGATCATGGATGAACCGACGGCCGCACTTGGTCCGCAGGAGACCGAGCAGGTTGCCGAACTGGTCCGCCAGCTCAAGGCGGACGGCATCGGCATTTTCCTCATCAGCCACGACATCCATGACGTGTTCGATCTGGCCGACCGTGTCTGCGTGATGAAAAACGGTCAGGTTGTCGGCACGGCCAAAACGTCCGATGTCACCAAGGACGAGGTGCTCGGCATGATTATTCTGGGCAAATGCCCGCCAGGCGCCACGCCTGGACCAGGCGCGATGCAGACGGCAGGCTGAGACGCCGCCGCTCTGGTTCGAAGCCGATGCAATCAGGGGAGCCTCGCGGCTCCCCTGTTGTATTGATGGTCAGAAGTAGTCCGGGCAGCGATCGTAGAAGACCCTGCCGCTCTTGCTGCGATATTCGCAATAGCCGTCGCCACGGTCTGCGGCGCGGCCAAGCAGGTAACCACCGGCTCCACCGATGAATGCGCCGACTGCTGCGCCGCCGATCGTGCCGGACGTTGCCGCTCCGATCGCGCCGCCAGCAGCGGCTCCGATCGTCGCAGTCCGTTCCGCCGTGGTGCAAGCGGCAAGCATGCCTGCGGTGGCTAGCACTATCAAAATCTTCTTCATCAGGTTGTCTCCTTTTGAGGTTCGTTTCTGACCCCCGCCTCATCTGCGAGACACCCCACACTCGGTCCACGCATTGGCAGACCGAAATGGAAAGTGCCCGGCAGCGCCAGGCACTTTCCATTGAAAACAGGCTCGTTGAGCCTAGCACTCAGCCGTGTAAAGCCGCCCGTCAGGCGTCCGGTAGCGGCAATAGCCGGGACGATCCGCCACGCGTCCGACCAGATAGCCGGTTGCGCCGCCAATGCCTGCGCCGATTGCTGCACCGGTTCCGGTGCCCGTGGCGATGCCGCCTATTGCAGCGCCCGCGGCAGCGCCGACAACGGCAGACTTTTCTGCCGTCGAACAGCCGGCCAGCATGCCAGCGGCGGCGAGTGCCAAAAGTGTCTTTTTCATTCAGTAGCCTCCGGTTCAAAATACATGTCAAACCCCGCTCCGTCGGACCGGCCTGCCGACACATGTAAGGTGCGTGCCGATGAGCCGCTCCGCGTCCACCACCACGTTCAACACCCGAAGGCGGCGGTTGTTAGGCAGCGCAAGTGCTCCGGACACACCGGGCTTGGTTACCGCTACGGTAACTCCACCGATAGGGCGGCAAGCCTGCCCGGGGCTGGATAGCCTCAGCTGCCTGTCCGCAGGGCAATTTCCGGCTGGACTCGCATCCCAAAAGCCCCTTTCATGCCGACTGCTTGCGGCGCAGGGGGTTGAATCCCCGGCTTCGGCCCTCACATTGGTGGCTCGAGCCAAAATCTGGAATTAATGCGCGCAACGCGCCAAGGAGTTTGTAAATGGCCGCCACAACCGGCACCAAAACGGGTACGAGAAACGAAACCGAGGAACTGAAAGCAGAGATCGCAAAGCTCAGGAAAGAGCTTACCGATCTTGGCAAACACGTCTCCAAGGTGGGCGACATGTCGGCCCGCACCGCACACAAGACCGCTTCGGCCAAGGCCGACGAGTTGCGGGCACAGGGCGAAAAGGCGTTCGCGGACCTGCGTGAAAGCGCACTCGACTACGAAAAGCAGCTGACCGATACCGTGCGCCAGAAGCCTGTAACGGCGCTCGCAATTGCAGCCGGCGTGGGTTTCTTCTTCGCGCTCTTGGCGCGGCGCTGAGGTTCGTCAGGGGTTCGGAAACAACAATAATGGAGTGGGGATGAATCCGAACCTGATCCTTTCGGTCATTTCGGGCGAGGCATCGGCCGCTGCGCGGCGCGCACGCCGCAATGCGGTCGAATACATCGTCGCCGGCGCGGCAGCGCTTGTCGGCTTCGGCTTTCTGCTGGTCGCGGCATACATCTATCTCGCTCGTCTCTACGGCGAACTGGAAGTCGCAATTGGATTTGGAGCCTTTTTCCTGGCCCTGTCGGTTGCGCTGTTCGTCTATCATCGCATCAGCGCCCGTGCACGATCGCGCCGCGCGCGCGAACGCATGTCTCGCGAAGCGATGACGCTGGCAGGTTCCGTTGCGCTGGCGACGCTCCCTTCGCTGCTGTCCAAGCGCGGTGCGATTGCCGGTTTGGGGCTGCCCCTTCTTTCCGCAATCGCTTATGCGATCTACCGGGAGAACAAGGGTTCCGACAACGGCGATGACGGTAGCGCGGATTGACCTCCATTGAACGATCAACGGGCGATCGTTCAATCATGGGAAACAGTCTATCCCACCATCGACCTGTTTCGCTGACGGCCACTTCGCTCCACATAGGGCCCAGTGACGCCGCGATATGCGGCGAGCTAAAGGAGCAATCGTCATGCTTGGGCAGATCAAGGGCCTGCACCACGTCACCTCGCTGGCGCGCGATGCAGCCGAAAACAATGAATTCTTCACGAGGACGCTCGGCCTTCGCCGGGTCAAGAAGACCGTCAATTTCGACGCGCCCGACGTCTATCACCTCTATTATGCCGACAAGTTCGGGACACCCGGTTCGGTGATGACCTATTTCCCGCTCCCGGGCATCGTGCGCGGCGAACCGGGAACCGGTGAAGTCGGCTCCACGATGTTTTCCGTGCCCCAAGGCGCGATCCCCTACTGGGAAAAGCGCCTTGCAGACAACGGCATGACCGGTCTCGAAGCATCTGAAGCGTTCGGCGAAAAGCGGCTGGCCTTCAAGGGCCCCGACGGCGATGGTTTCGCTCTGGTCGAGGTCGACGGCGACGAACGGCCGATCTGGGACGAGGGCGGCGTGCCTGAGGAAGCAGCCATTCGCGGTTTCCGCAACGTTTCGCTACGCCTGCGCGACGAAGGCCGCACGGCCGAATTGCTGCGCTTCATGGGCTATGAGGAAACCGACAGGCGCGACGGCATAACCCGCTTTGCCTTGCCCGACGGCAACGGAGCCGATTTCGTCGAGATCGAGACCTTGCCCGGCGCGCAGCCGGCCCGCCAGGGCGCAGGCTCGGTGCACCATGTCGCTTTCGCGGTCGAGGATCGGGCAAAGCAGCTCGAAGTGCGCAAGGCGCTGGCAGATACTGGTTATCAGGTAACTCCGGTCATTGACCGCGACTATTTCTGGGCGATCTATTTCCGCACGCCCGGCGGCGTACTGTTCGAGGTCTCGACCAATGAACCAGGCTTCGCCCGCGACGAGCCACTGGAACATCTTGGCGAGGAACTGCGCCTGCCGAAGCAGCACGAGCATCTGCGCTCGGTGCTAGAGGGCCACCTGCAGCCAATTGGCTGACCGGAGACAACGATGACAACCGACGCATATGTCCACAACCACCGCGGCCAAGCACCCGGCAAGCCGCTTCTTTTCCTGTTGCACGGCACCGGAGGCGACGAGAACCAGTTCTGGGATGTGGGTCACGCCCTTCTGCCGGGTGCAAACCTTGTTGCGCCACGCGGTGATGTGTCCGAACACGGAGCGGCACGCTATTTCCGCCGTGCCGCGGAGGGAATCTACGACATGGATGACCTCGCGCGCGCCACTCAGAAGATGGCGGGCTTCATCCGCGCCCACATCGAGGCGACGAACCCGTCGACCGTGATCGGGCTGGGCTATTCCAACGGCGCCAACATTCTGGCCTCGGTGATGTTCGAAAATCCGGATCTGTTCGATGCGGCTGTTCTGATGCATCCATTGATCCCGTTTGTTCCGAAGATCGAAGGCAAACTCAAGACAAACGTACTGATCACTGCCGGACGCGCAGACCCGATCTGCCCGCCGGAACTGACAACGCGGCTTGAAACCTGGCTAAAGGAAGCCGATGCCGATGTCACAGTCGACTGGCACAATGGTGGCCACGAAATCCGCAAGGGTGAAATCGACGCCGCAAGGGCTCTGCTCGCGGCCTATGCCGGCAGCCCGGCGGAGCAGACGATATGAGCGACGATCTGGCCATCGAATTTGAGGAAACCGGCTCCAAGGGCCGCTATGTCCATCGGGGCGCAGATGGCGCGGAAGCCGAGATGACCTTCTCCAAAGCCGGCGAGCACATGATCATTATCGATCATACCGAGGTGCCCGACGCCTTTCGCGGCCAGGGTGTCGGTGTGCGCCTCGTCGAACGGGCGGTCGAGGACGCACGCAAGTCGGGCAAGAAGATACTGCCTCTTTGCCCTTTCGCAGCGGCCCAGTTCAAACGCCATGCCGAATGGTCAGACGTTCTGAGCGGCAACGCCCGATCGAAAATCTGATCGCAAACCCCGAAAACCCCGCATGGGCGAAGGAAACGTGATGACGTTCGAAAAACTCGACATCCGCTTCGATCAGGATGGCCCGCGCGGCAAATATTCCGTCGCGATGCCGGATGGTTCGGAAGCGCGCCTGACCTACATGCGCGCAGCACCCGATCACATCATCGCTGACCACACATTCGTGCCGGTGCCTTATCGCGAGCAGGACATTGCGGAGCGCATGGTCGAGCGCCTGATCGCGGACGCCCGTGGAAACGGCGACAAGATCACGCCGACCTGCTGGTTCGTCGCTGACGAGATCAAGCGCCACAGCCCGGAATGGGATGATCTCCTGAAGCAATAGGCTGCACACACCTGACATTTGCCTGCTGCCTGATTCTGGTGCAGTGAAGCTGCACAATTTCGGAAGCGGAGGAGGTGAGCATGCGCAAGGCGCTGATCGTGTGGGGTGGCTGGGACGGTCACGAGCCTGAGCAATGCGCGGCCATCATCCGTGGCATGCTGGAGGAAGATGGGTTCGACGTTACGGTCGATACCAAGACCGAAGCCTTCGGCGACCCCTCAATCCGCGATTATCACCTGATTGTGCCGATCTACACCATGTCGAAGATCGAGAAGGACCACGCGGTCAATCTCGCTTCGGCGATCGAAAGCGGCGTCGGGCTGGCCGGCCAGCATGGCGGCATGGCTGATGCCTTTCGGGAATCGACCGAATACCAGTTCATTGTCGGCGGGCAGTGGGTGGCTCATCCCGGCGACATCATCGACTACCGCGTCGACGTCGCTCGGCCCGACGACCCGGTGATGCAAGGAATCTCCAGTTTTCCCTATCGCTCGGAGCAGTATTACATGCATGTCGATCCCTCGATCGAGGTGCTGGCCACCACCACCTTCAGCGGCGAGCACGCACCGTGGATCGAGGGAGTGAAGATGCCGGTCGTGTGGAAACGCAAGCACGGCAAGGGGCGCGTCTTTTATTCCTCGCTCGGCCATGTGGCGTCGGAATTCGAGGTTCCCGAAATGCGCACGATCCTGCGCCGCGGCATGAACTGGGCGGCTAGAGCAGAAGACTAGCCTGCTGATATCACCAGCGCGTCGGTTCGCCCGGTGCCGCAGGCTCGATCGCCAGCGCATGCACGCTGCCGGCCAGTTCATCTGCCAGCAACTCATTGACCTTGCGGTGCCGCTCGATGCGGCTCATGCCTTCAAACAGCGGCGACACGACACGGATGCGGAAATGCGTTTCTCCGCTGCCGTCGAACGAGGGCTGATGTCCGGCATGCAGGTGGCTCTCATTGACGACCGCCAGCCGGTCCGGCTTGAGAGCCTCCGTCAGCTTCTTTTCGATCGCCTCGGAAATGGACAATTCGGCCTCCACACACCATATTGGGGCAAGGCCATCAGGCTGGCCTCAACCTCCATTCACATGCGATTCAGCGGTTAGGGCTATCATTGCCCGAATGTCAATTCTTGTATCGCACGCTGAAGAACCCATAATCGAGCGGAATCAACGCCAAGCGGCCAGATGAAGCCTTATTCGAAATATTTCGAGAAGATCCGCGTTCGCCCGGACCCCAAATCCGAGGTGAAGTCGCGCGCGCCGCAATGTCAGTGGGACGGTTGCGGTGAGGCTGGCACGCATCGCGCGCCCGTCGGCCGCATGCGCGAAGGCGAATATTTCCGCTTCTGCTTCGACCATGTCCGCGAATACAACAAGAACTTCAACTACTTCTCGGGCCTCGGCAATGACGACATTGCGCGCTTCCAGAAAGAGGCGCTGACTGGACACCGCCCGACCTGGAAAATGGGTTCGGGCGGCCAGGCGCAATACGCGCCCGATTTCTCTACCGCGCGATCGGGAAGCGCCACCTATCATGGCCGTGTCGGCGACCCGTTTGGACTGTTCAGCGAAAGCAAGGCGCGCAGCCAGCCGCGCGAGCGGAAACTGCGCACGCTTGAGGCCAAGGCCATGGAAACGCTGGGCCTCGGGCACAAGGCGACTGGCGAAGACATCAAGTCACGCTATAAGGAACTGGTGAAACTGCACCATCCGGACGCCAATGGCGGTGACCGGAGTTCGGAAGACCGCTTCCGCGACGTGCTGCAAGCCTACCGGGTCCTCAAACAGGCCGGTTTGTGCTAGTCGGCATAAGCGAAGCAAGCGACCTGCGCTGAAAGCGGCCTTGCCGCTTCCAAAATGGCGCATCTCGCACTAAAGACGCCTCCGAACAATTGTTAGGAAATACAGGCGGATTGCCGTTCCGCTTCTGGAGTCATGATGAACAAGGTCGACCGCGACATTGCCAACCTGCCCGACACCACCGTCTCCGTGAAGGAGAAGTTCGGTTTCGATTCCGACATGATCGTGCCGGCCTATTCGGCCGCCGATTCCTACGTGCCGGACTTCGACCCGGACTATCTGTTCGACCGTCAGACGACGATGGCCATCCTGTCGGGCTTTGCCTACAACCGCCGCGTCATGGTGTCCGGCTATCACGGCACCGGCAAGTCGACCCATATCGAGCAGGTCGCCGCCCGCCTCAACTGGCCATGCGTGCGCATCAATCTCGACAGCCATGTCAGCCGTATCGACCTCGTCGGCAAGGACGCCATCGTGGTCAAGGAAGGCATGCAGGTAACCGAGTTCCGCGACGGCATCCTGCCCTGGGCCTACCAGCACAATGTCGCTCTGGTTTTTGACGAGTATGACGCCGGTCGCCCAGACGTCATGTTCGTTATCCAGCGCGTACTGGAGAGCTCCGGCCGCCTGACCCTGCTCGACCAGAGCCGCGTCATCCGCCCGCATCCGGCATTCCGCCTCTTTGCCACGGCCAACACCGTCGGCCTGGGCGACACGACCGGGCTCTATCACGGCACCCAGCAGATCAACCAGGCGCAGATGGACCGCTGGTCCATCGTCACCACGCTCAACTACCTGCCGCATGACAAGGAAGTCGAGATTGTGCTGGCCAAGGCCAAGCACTGGCGCACCGAGGAGGGCCGCGAGACCGTCAACAAGATGGTCCGCATTGCCGACATGACCCGTTCCGCCTTCGTCAATGGCGACCTTTCCACCGTCATGAGCCCGCGCACGGTCATCATGTGGGCCGAGAATGCCGAGATCTTCGGCGATGTCGGCTTTGCCTTCCGGCTGACCTTCCTCAACAAGTGCGATGAACTGGAACGCCCGATCGTGGCCGAGTTCTACCAGCGCGCCTTTGGCGAAGAACTGCCCGAAAGCGCGGCCAACGTGGTTCTGAGCTGATCGGCCAATGCCCGGCCCCGGCGACAACACACGCGGAAAGCCCAAGTCCAACGCCGACAGCGATCTGTTCAAGCGTTCGGTCTCGGCCTGCATGCGCGCCATCTCCGGCGATCGCGATTTCGAGGTCACGTTCGCCAAGGACAAGCCCGCACTTGCGGGCAGCCATGCGCGCCTGCCCGAACCGCCGCGCAAACCGACCGCCAACGACCTCTCCATCACCCGCGGCCTGGGCGACTCCATGGCGCTGCGCCGCGCCTGTCATGACACCCGCCTCCACAACCGGCTGGCGCCCGATGGCCGACAGGCACGCGCCATCTATGACGCGGTCGAACAGGCACGCGTCGAGGCGATCGGCGCCCGCAGCATGCGCGGCGTATCAGACAATCTGGCAGGCATGCTGGAGGACAAATACTCCAAGGCCAACCTTGCCGAGGTGACCGACAAGGCAGACGCGCCGCTGGAAGAAGCCGTTGCGCTGATGGTGCGCGAGCGCCTGACCGGCCGCGAAGCACCGGCCAGCGGCACGAAGCTCGTCAATCTTTGGCGCGACTTCATTGAGGAAAAGGCCGGCAGCGACCTCGACAGCCTGCTCGGCAAGCTGGAGGACCAGGATGCGTTTGCGCGCCTGGTCCGCGACATGCTGGTCTCGATGGAGATGGCTGACGAGATCGGCGACGAGGATCAGTCGGAAGAAGACGAAGAGGACACCGACAACCAGCCCGAGGGCGAGGAGCAGAACGAGGAAACCGGTGAAGCCGATTCCGGCGAAGACGACAGTCAGCCCGAAGACTCCGAAGCCTCCGCCGATCAGGAACAGACCGGCGAAAGCGAATCGGTCGACGCCGACGCCGAGGACATGGACGACGATGACCTCGACGCTGAAACGCCGGGCGAGGCTCGCCGACCCAACGACCCGCTGGGCGATTTGCCCCGCCAGTTGGACTATCAGGTCTACACGACAGCCTTCGACGAAACGGTAGGTGCGGAAGAACTCTGCGACCCGGAGGAACTCGACCGTCTGCGCGCCTTCCTCGACAAGCAGCTTGCCAATCTGGCCGGCGTTGTCGGTCGTTTGGCCAACCGGCTGCAGCGCCGCCTGATGGCGCAGCAGAACCGCGCATGGGATTTCGACCTCGAGGAAGGTTATCTCGATCCTGCCCGGCTGGTCCGCATCATCCTCGATCCCATGCAGCCGCTTTCCTACAAGCAGGAACGCGATACCAATTTCCGCGACACGGTCGTCACGCTGCTGCTCGACAATTCGGGCTCCATGCGTGGCCGCCCGATCACGGTTGCCGCCACCTGTGCCGACATTCTGGCCCGCACGCTTGAGCGCTGCGGCGTCTCGGTCGAGATCCTGGGGTTCACCACCCGCGCCTGGAAAGGCGGACAGGGCCGCGAGAAATGGCTGAAGGACGGCAAACCCGCCAACCCCGGTCGGCTCAACGATCTGCGTCATATCATCTACAAATCCGCCGACGCCCCCTGGCGGCGCGCGCGGCGCAATCTTGGCCTGATGATGCGCGAAGGCCTGTTGAAGGAAAATATCGACGGTGAGGCGCTTCTTTGGGCGCATCAGCGCCTGATCGCGCGACCCGAACAGCGCCGCATCCTGATGATGATTTCCGACGGCGCACCGGTTGACGATTCCACGCTCTCGGTCAATCCGGGCAACTATCTGGAGCGCCATCTGCGCGCTGTCATCGACCTGATCGAGACCCGTTCGCCTGTGGAACTGATCGCCATCGGCATTGGCCATGACGTGACCCGTTATTATCGCCGCGCAGTCACCATCGTCGACGCGGAGGAACTCGCCGGCGCCATGACCGAACAGCTCGCTTCGTTGTTCGGCGAGGAACAGGCGCGAAACGCGCGGATGAAGCGTGCGAGCTAGGCGGAAAGCGACACCTCTCTCCGGCGCTGTGGCCATCGTCAGGTCATGGCAGGCCCTCGCGGGAATGGCCGCTACGCTGCTGTTGCTCGCCGCACCCGCATCAGCCCAATCATCGCTCGTTGAGGAAATCCCGCTCAACGCCCGCCAGATCACCCATTTCCACATTGGACACGACGAAACGCGCTTCGGTCCGCTCGAGTTCGTCGGCGGGCTGAGTGTCGCGGGCACCGGCGATTTCGGCGCGCTTTCGGCCATCCGGTTCCTGGATGCCGGCTCAAACTTTGTCGGCGTTGCCGATACCGGCTTCTGGTTCTTCGGGCAGATCGAACGCGACCAACAGCAGCGCCCCGCCGCCATGACCGGCTTCCGCATGATGCCGATGGTGGACGATGACGGCGTGCCGATCGAGGGCAAATGGCGCACCGACGCCGAAGGCTTGGCAATCGTAGGCGACAAGGTCACGGTCACCTTCGAGCGCGACCACAAGATTCAGGAGTTCGCGCTTCAGCCGGAGGGCATGGAAGGCCCCATCGGCGAGATCGGCTTTGTCGTGCCCCACGCGGAGTTGCGCCAGAACCGCGGTTTCGAAACCCTGACCTACGCGCCCGAAGACGGCCCGCTGGCCGGCGCACGCATTGCCGTGAGCGAACGTTCTATCGACGCGCAAGGCAACATCTTTGCAGCAATTCTGGAAGGTCCGCTGAAGGGCGTATTCAAGGTCGCGCGGTCGGGCGATTTCGACATCACCGACGGCGCGTTCCTGCCCAATGGCGACCTGCTACTTCTGGAACGCCGCTTTTCCATCGCCACCGGCGTGGCCATGCGGCTGCGCCGCATCAAGGCCGACACCATCCGTCCCGACGGGATCGCTGATGGGCCGGTCCTGCTCGAAGCCGACATGTCCTACCAGATCGACAATATGGAGGGGCTGGATGTGTGGCGTCGCGCCGACGGCGCGCTCGTGGTTTCGGTCGTCTCCGATGACAACCACTCAATTCTCCAGCGCAACCTCTATCTGGAGTTCGTGCTGGTCGGGGAATAGGCGCGGCAGAGCCGGGTTGACCTTCCAGCAGGTGGAACCTCTAACGTGGATCTTCCACGTGCTTGAGAGGTAGCGCCATGATGAACATGATGGGTGACGGGATGTGGGGCATGGGCTTTGGGGGTCTGCTGATCCTGTTGCTTGTGGTCCTGATGATTGCCGCCCTCGTGAAGTACATGTTCTTTCGATAGCAGGGCCGATGAGCAGGTTTTCTACTGCAGCCCGCTTGGCTTCCGCCACCGGCATGGTCGCCATGCTGGGCGTCGGTATCTATTACTCGCTTCAACCCGAAGGCAGGCCGCGAGCAATGGGCGCTCCATTGACAGAGGTGCGGGTCCCTCCGCTGGCGCCTGATCTGCGAGAAGGCCGTGAAGCATTCGAACAATACTGCGCCGTTTGCCACGGCGTGAATGCAGCCGGGCAACAGGGCGTTGCGCCGCCACTGATCCACGTCATTTACGAACCCAATCATCACGGCGACCAGTCTTTCTATCGCGCCGCCAAACAGGGTGTACGCGCCCACCACTGGCCGTTCGGCGACATGCCGCCCGTCGAAGGCATCACCGATATCGAAATCGTAAAGATCGTGACCTATGTTCGTACGTTGCAGCGTGCGAACGGCATCATGTAGCGCGCTCCGTCAGGCGTGTCAGAAATATGCCAATAGCCAGAAAGGATGACCGGATGATCTTCAGAACCGGCGCAATCGCAGGCGTCATCTTCGCCCTGACCGCCATCGCGGCTCTCGCACATGGCGGCGCGACCGGCATCGTAAAGGAGCGCATGGAACTCATGATGGACATCGCCGCCGAAATGAAAACGGTGGCCCAGATGATCCGGGGCAAGCGCCCGTTTGACGCCGAGGTGGCAACCGACGCCGCGATGGCGATTGCCGAACACGCGGAAGCCATCCCTGAAAAGTTTCCGGAGGGCACTATTCGCGGACCCAGTGAAGCCGTCCCGGAAATCTGGGAAAGCTGGGACGAATTTGTGCGGCTCAGCGAAGAACTGAAGACAAAAGCCGAGGCCCTGTCGGTCGCGGCGAAATCTGCAGCGGATGCTGCCGAACTGAGCCCCGAATTCAGGGATGTCGGCAGCACCTGCATGGCCTGTCACGAGGACTTCCGCCAGCCCGGCTGAACTTCCGCAAAAATGTTGCCTCTTTCCTCGTGAACTAACTACTCATCGATTCCAACCAGTAGCCTCACAGGGAGATGCCTATGTCCTATGTCCGCTTTTTTGCGATGATCGCTACTTCGACAGTGGTGATGTTTGGCCTTATGTATCTCAACACTTACGCGCTGGATCACATCTTCTTCAGCGAGACCCGCACCTATATGGCGCTCTATATGGGTGCGGCGATGGCCGTTATTATGCTGTCGTTCATGCTGGGCATGTACGCCAACCGAAACCTCAACATCGTCATCTATCTGGTCGCTGCCGTCGTCATCGCCGGCTCGCTCTATCTCCTGCGCAGCCAGACAACGGTGCAGGATGTCTCTTACATGCGAGCGATGATCCCGCACCATTCCATCGCAATACTCACCTCCGAGCGGTCAGAGATATCCGATCCTAGGGTCCGCAAGCTGGCGGATGATATCATTGAGGCACAGCGCCTCGAGATCGCGGAAATGAAGGCGCTGATCGCCGATCTGCAGGGCGGCCCGCCAGCGACCCCGGAAATCGACGGCAAGTAACCGCGCTAGCGAAAAAGTTGTCTGTATGCCCTGGGTGACATGCCTTTCAGCGCCCGGAACTGGCGGTTGAAATTGGACAGCGCGCCATAGCCAACGGAATCGGCGATGAACTGGATCGGCTGGTCCGTGCCGGAAAGGCGGGCGGCCGCATCGCCGATCCTCATACGCATGATGTAGTCGGTCACCGTTGTCTGCATGTGTTTGCGGAAAAGCCGATGCAGGCCTGAAACGCTGAGTGCGGCAACATCGGCGAGCTCGCCGAGCGTGATCGGCTCCGAATAGTGCATGTGAACATGGGTAACTACCCTGTCGATCCGCTCCCTGCTCTCCGGTCTACCCTGCTGCGTGACCGGCAGGCTGGCCAGCTTCTGCGCATCCGCGTCCTTCGCCAGATGATTGAGGATGCGTAGCAACGAAAGCAGCCTCTCCGCCGGCGGCAGGTCGAAGATCGCCTCATGCTCGGCGCGGACGGCATCGCTGGCACCCTGCGAGAATTTCAGCCCGCACCCCGCCCTGCCAAGCAGCGACTGCACCTCGCGGAATTCAGGAAACCCCTCTGTCAGCCTTGTCGCCAGATCGGGGTGGAACCACAGCACCAGCGCGATATGCGGCCGGCTGGCGTCCAGCTTCGCCCGCGACACCCATGTGTGCGGGAGGTTCGGGCCAACCAGAACCAGATCACCGTCGTCATATGTGCCGACATGGTCGCCGATGAGGCGCTGGCCGCGTGAATTCAGTGTCAGCGTAAGCTCATATTCGGGATGATGGTGCCACTGAAACGGGATTTCATCGTCGAGACGCCGGTTGAGATAACTCCACGACGAGTCCGGAAACACTGGCAATGTCTCGAGGAAGGGTCTCATCTCGCGCCCGCATGGTCAGAAACGCCAGATTAGTATCATTCTTTGCCAGATCGCGACCACATGAAAGTCCGGGCTTGGCTAGGCTGGCAACATCGATTGCCGGGATCCGGTCAGGGAGGAGCAAGAAGATGCAGATAACAGCAGCTGAAATCAGCCATCCAACCAGCGCCAAACTCACCACGCCGCTCAAGGACATTGAGAAAACGCTGCCGCTCAGGGTGCTTTCCGAGGCGGACTGGCAGCACTGGATTACCAAGGGCTACGTCATCGTCCGGCAGGCCGTACCGGCCCGCAATGCCGAGAGGCTGGCGGACCTCTTGTGGGAGTTCGACGAGAAGGACCCCGACGACCCCAGTACCTGGTACGCGCCGGAGCGCCGGCCGCATGTGCGCCCCGAACTCAACAATGCGGGCATGGTTGAAATCTACAACCACCAGTATCTCTGGGATAACCGCATGGAACAGCGCGTTTACGACGCATTTGTCGACATTTGGGATCGCGAAGATCTGTGGGTGGCGATCGACCGCGCAAACCTCAACCCGCCGAAGAAGGTGAAGGGCATTCCCGAGGGCTTCATCCATTGGGATGTCGACACCAAGCAGCGGCCGTTGCCCATCGGGGTGCAGGGTGTGCTCAGCCTGAAGAAGCAGGACGCCGAGACCGGCGGGTTTCAGTGCGTGCCCTATCTCTTCGAGCATTTCGACGAATGGGAGAAGACCCAGCCAGAGGATCGCAACCCGATCCTGCCGGACATGACCGGGCTCACCCGCGAAAACATCTCGATGGAAGCCGGCGACCTGCTGATCTTCAACTCGCTTCTGGCCCACGGTGTGCGGCCGAACCACTCCGAAAATCGGGTCCGCATGGCGCAGTACATCTCGATGTATCCGGCAGACTATGACGACGAAGCCGAACGGCAGGAGCGTATCAGGCTGTGGCGGGAACTCGACCACCCCGACCGACCCGACTTTCCGGGCGACCCGCGCGATTGGGAAAAAAAGAACGCCAAGACCGCGAAGCTTACCCCGCTGGGCGAAAAGCTGCTCGGTTTGCAGCCCTGGTAGGCTGGTTGGCCCGGTGGGCGAAAATCAGGCTTCCGTAGGTCTGAGCACGCTTAGCAGTGCACCATAGGGCACGAGCATCGCGAGGCCGACGAGGATCTTCACACAGAAATCGCCAAAGGCGAGAGAGACCCACAGCGGGACTTGTGCGCCAAACCAGGATACCGGAAAGGCCAGCGAACCGTCCTCCAGCCCGAATCCGGTATCGAGAATGGCGAAGCGCGCTGCGAAGGCGATAGAAAAGAACAGCAAGGTGTCCACCACCGAGCCGATCAGCGTCGAGACAAATGGTGCCCGCCACCACGTCTGGCCGCGGAAGGCGTTGAACACCGACACGTCGAGCAGCTGTGCCACGAGGAAGGCCGAACCCGACGCAATCGCGATGCGCGGCGAGGCGAGCCAGATCGAAAGAGCGACCGCCAGCACAAAACCGGCGAGCACCACCTTGCGCGCAGCTGCGGGACCGAAGCGGCGATTGGTCAGGTCGTTGACGAGAAACGCCACCGGATAGGTGAACGCACCCCAGGTGAGCAGCTCGCCCAGCCCGAACTGGTTGACCGGGAACTGAACGAGATAGTTCGACGCCGCAACGACAACAGCCATCGCAGCCACAAACGGCCAATAGGTGAAAATCCTGGAGGACATTTTTTTATCCTGGGTGATGGAACCAGCGCGCCCGAAGGGCGCCATTATTGTTGCCGGCGGCGCGAAGCCGCCGGACCGGTTTACGCGGCTTCGGCGGTTTCTTCGCCCAGCTTCTTGGTGATCTGCTTCTTCAGCAGACGCGCGCGCTGCGAGAGTTCCGCATTGTCGGCCTTCACCAGAAAGGCGTCGAGGCCGCCGCGGTGTTCTACAGTGCGCAGCGCGTTGGCGGAGATGCGCAGACGCACCTTCTGGCCAAGCGTTTCCGAAAGCAGCGTCACATTGACCAGATTGGGCAGAAAGCGCCGACGGGACTTGTTGTTGGCATGGCTGACATTGTTACCGGTCAGGACGGCCTTGCCGGTCAGTTCGCAGGAGCGGGACATGGTTCAGTACCTTCCGTGTCATTTGCTGGCCGGACAAGCAAACGGCGCTACCGACGAAGCGGCGCGCGACATCTCGCAGCGGGCCTGGAAAAAAGTCGCCGCTCCATACCCGCAGTCTGCCTTCCGGTCAAGTCACGGCAACCATGCACGGCAGTCACAAAATATGGCGGCATCTGCAAATGTGTTCATGGATTTGCCGAATTTGTGGCGGACAAGGCCCTTGCTCCCGGTACAACCCGTGAAGGAGGGGTTGGAGCGGGCGAAAGAAGGGACATTCTTTCCTGCAATTGTGGAGCGGGCGGATGATTAGAAAGAACATTGGTGCCCTCATTGTGGTTGGGGCTGTAGCACTTCCGGCGTCTACGGCGCTTGCAGAGCCGGTGGTGAGTTTTGAATCGCAATATGTGGTGACGGTACGCGGCTTTACGGTCGCAAAGGCCAACTTCAAGGGCAAGGTCCAGGGCGACCGTTTCGAGGTCGACGGCACCCTCAAGAGCGCCGGCCTGGCGCGCGTCTTCGACAATACCGAGGCTACGTCGCGCTCCGTCGGCGTCCTGTCGCAGGGCACACCGCAGCCTGAGAGCTTCTTCCTCAGCTATGCACAGGGATCGTCAGCCGGCACAAAGATGCAGATCGGCTTCGACAACGGAAACGTTGCCAGCGTCACTCACGAGCCGAAGCTTGGTCCGCCCGGTGACGATGCGGTCCCGGTCGCGAAAAGCGATCTCCAGTCGGTCACCGATCCGGTATCGGCAACCATTGTTGCCCGCGGCAGCGCCGAAAACATCTGTCATCGTACGCTTCGTATCTACGAGGGCGGCACAAGAGTCGATGTGAAACTCAGCCCGGTTTCGGTCGGCTGGGTCTATGGTGCGGGCAATGGCGCGGTCACCTGTTCGGGTCAGTTCATTCCCGTCGCCGGCTACATCAAGGGCAACACATACGACTACATGCGCAAGCACGCCGACATGGAATTCGTCTACGTGCCGACAAACCGACAGGGCCTGTTCGTGCTGCACTCGATTTCCGCCCGCACTGATATCGGCGAGGTGAAGGTGCGAGCCTGGCAGCAGAAGGTCCGCGGCTAGCTGCTTGCATCTTCCACTGAAACATGGTGCCTCTCATCCACCACCGGGGGAGAGGCATGAGTGAGGCTGACGCAGTCCTGACCGAGCGCCGCGGCGCGGTTCTGTGGATCACAATCAACCGTCCTGAACGCCGAAACGCCATCAACATGGCGGTAGTGGAAGGCGTTCATGCCGCCCTCGCCGGCATCGATGCTGACCGCACCATTCGCGCTGCCGTTCTCACCGGTGCCGGCGACAAGGCCTTCTGCGCCGGAGGTGATCTGGAAGGCGGCACAGAAATCTTCGGCAAGGGAGAGGACGAACCGACCTCTCCTTTCGGCCGGCTGGCGCGTCTGGCACGCAGTGTGGGAGTTCCGCTCGTCGCCCGCGTCAACGGCGCCTGTGTTGCCGGCGGCGTCGGCCTCTTGGCGCTTTGCGATCTTGCTGTCGCGGCCGACCATTCCCGCTTCGGGCTGCCGGAGGCGCGCATCGGCGTCTTTCCCATGCAGGTAATGGCGAGCCTGCGCCGCGTTCTTCTTCCGCGTCATGCCGCTGAACTGGCGCTCACCGGTGAAATGATCGACAGTGACCGAGCCTTTGATATTGGCCTCGTCAACCAGGTCGTGCCCGCAGACCAGCTTGATGCCAGGGTGGACGAACTTCTGGCTGCTTTGATAGCGGGATCGCCGGCTGCTCTTAGGCGTGGCAAATATGTGATTGCAGCCATGGAAAACATGGATTTCGACGCTGCGATCGCATTCGCGGAAGGCCAGATCGCCCTAGCCGCCCAGACGGGCGACGCCGCCGAAGGCGTCGCGGCCTTCAAAGAAAAGCGCAAACCGCGCTGGGCGGAATAGTAGCCTGCTAAACAGAGTACTTCATCCGCTGAACGTTCGGGCTGGCTGGCCTCACTCCGCAGCGGCCAGACGGTTGGCGTCGATAATGCCTCTGATCTCAGCCCGGCAGGAACCGCAATTGGTACCCGCGCTCACGGCCGCGCCGACTGCCTCGACAGTCTGACAGCCTGCGCGGACCGCTGCTGCAATCTGATTGGCTCCCACCTGAAAACAGGAACAGATGATCGCGCCGTTGTCGGGACGATCCTTGCGCGGACGCCCGGCGATCACGCCAAGCCGGTCTCTCGGATCGGCAAAATCTGTTATCAGCTGCTCGACGGCACAGCTGCGCGACACCGCAACTGGCTCGCGCGAAAGGAAGAGCGCGCCAACCAGCATGTCGCCGTCGAAGTGGGCATAGCGTTTCAAGCCGGTCGTCTCGTCCTCAAAGGCGATAAGGTCCTCGCCCGAGGGCGCGCCCAGCAACTGGGAGGCAAGCCCTCGCGCGTCCAACTCGGCCACGGCGAATGCCAGCTCCGCCCGCCAGCCGCCGGCGCAGCGCGCTACCGACCAGTATGTGGCATTGTCTGTCACCGGTTTCCCGCGGCTGACTACAAATCCGTACGCGCCCGCCGTGAACCGCTCGATCTCGACCCTCGATTGTTTCAGCGCGGGCTGGCCCGAGACCGGATCGACATCCGGCACGGCAAGCCGGTCCACGCACGCACCCGATGCAAACTCGTCGTTCCAGTGCATGGGAGCGAACACCGAACCTGGCTGCTGCCGGCTGGTGATCAGCGCGCGCAGCACGGCAGTGCCGAAGGCGTTGCGAACACGAACGAGATCGGCATGCCGGATGCCGCGTTTCAGCGCATCCTCCGGATGGATCTCGAGGAACGGTTCGGCGATGTGCTGCGACAGGCGCGGACTTTTGCCCGTGCGCGTCAGCGTATGCCAGTGATCGCGCACGCGCCCTGTATTGAAGACCAGTGAACCTGCTTCCGGTGCGGACAATGCTTGCCGGGCCGGAACAACGAAGCGCGCTCTGCCCTCCGGCGTAAAAAAGCCGCCATCGGCGAAGAACCGTTGCCTGCCTTCGGACTCTCCCCTGCGAACCGGCCATTGCAGCGGTTCGAGCCGCTCATAGGCATCAGGATCAACGGTCTCCAGCGCGGAAATGTCGAAGTCGCGCGCACCCTCGTTCTCGAAACCCGACAGAGCGGCATGCTCGGCAAAGATCGCGGCCGGCGAAGCGAAACCGAACGCGGCGCGGTGACCCATCCGCCGCGCGACATCGCTGATGATGTCCCAGTCCGCGCGGGCTTCTCCCGGCAGCGGGAGAAACGGGCGCTGGCGCGAGATGCGCCGCTCCGAATTGGTGACAGTGCCGCTCTTTTCGCCCCAGGCCGCGGCCGGCAGCTTCACATGGGCGAAGCGCATCGTATCAGTCGAGGCCATAACGTCCGACACAACGACGAAAGGGCAATCCGCGAGCGCAGACCGGACCTTGCCTGCATCCGGCATGGAAACGGCAGGGTTCGTGCCCATGATCCAGACGGCACGCACCTTGCCGGCGGCAATCGCATCGAACATCGCAACGGCCTTCAGGCCCTGTTCGGAGGCAATTCGAGGCGCGTTCCAGAACCGCCCGACAAGGTGGCGGTGCTCACTGTTTTCAATTTCCATGTGAGCGGCGAGCATGTTGGCCAGCCCGCCAACTTCGCGGCCGCCCATGGCATTTGGCTGACCGGTGACCGAAAAGGGCGACGCACCCTGCTTGCCGATGCGACCCGTGGCCAGATGGCAGTTGATGATCGCGTTGACCTTGTCCGTCCCGCTGGCCGACTGGTTCACGCCCTGGCTGTAGACGGTTACTGTCCGCGCTGTCTTCTCGAACAGCCGGTAGAATCCCGTCAGTTCCTCGACCGGTATGCCGGTGCGGTCGCAAACGGCCTCGATCGTCCATGCGCCGGCGTCGTCGAGAGCCTCTGGCAAGCCTGATGTATTCTCGCCGACATACCGGTGATCCACCGCATCATTATCGGCCAACCAGCGCAGCAGCCCGGAAAAAAGCGCCACATCGCCATCGGGCGCAACGCGCAAATGCATGTCGGCGATATCGGCGGTGTTGGTGCGGCGCGGATCGACCAGTACCACTTTCATCTCCGGCCGCTTTTCCCTGGCGGCGGCGATGCGCTGGTAGAGTACCGGATGGCACCAGGCGAGGTTGGAACCGACCAGAACGATGAGATCGGCCAGTTCGAGGTCTTCATAGTTGCCGGGCACCGTGTCGGACCCGAATGCGCGGCGATGGCCGGCCACCGATGAAGCCATGCAAAGCCGCGAATTGGTGTCGATGTTGGCCGAACCGATGAAGCCCTTCATCAGCTTGTTGGCGACGTAATAATCTTCCGTCAGAAGCTGTCCGGAAACGTAGAAGGCGACCGAGTCCGGACCGTGTTCGGCAATCGTATTGGAAAAGCGTTCAGCGACAAGATCGAGCGCTTCGTCCCATCCTGCCCGCCTACCTTCAATCTCGGGATGAAGCAGCCGGCCTTCAAGATCGACCGTCTCGCCAAGCGCCGAACCCTTTGAACACAGCCGGCCGAAATTGGCCGGATGATCAGGGTCGCCGCGAACTGACACCGTGCCGTCCGCGGCGACCTTGGCAAGCACGCCGCATCCCACCCCGCAATAGGGGCAGGTGGTCCTCACCTCGCGTGCTTTCTCCGTGGGCATCAAATCAGGCGGCCCGCGCGCCGGCCGCCTCAAGCGAGATCAGAACCCGCCTGTCTTCAAGCTTGACGGGTATGGTGACCACGGCTCCTTCATCGGCGCCTTGCGCCATCCCGGTCTCCAGCGAAATCACCCAATTATGCAACGGGCAGGTCACGCAGCCATCATGCACGATGCCCTGGCTGAGCGGACCGTTTCGGTGCGGGCATTTGTCCTCAAGCGCGAAAACCCGGTCGTCTGCAGTGCGAAACACCGCGATCGTCATGTCGCCGCTCTTCACGCAGCGCGCACCGCGTCTGGGAATGTCATCAAGTGCGCCGACTGCAACCCAGTTCATCGCCATCGCGTTCATTCCGCCGCCTCCAGCGTGAGGGTCGCCATCGGCTTGAACTCGTGCTTGTCCTTGCCAGAAACACGCTCCGACCACGGGTCCACCTGGGCAAATTTTTGCGAAAAGACGAAGCGGTCGAAATAGGCCTTGCGCTTGTCGGGATCGTCCATGATCTGCCGGCGCACCTCGTCATAGCCGATGCGCTTCGCCCATTTGTAAATGCGCTCAAGGTAGTGACCCTGCTCGCGATACATCTGGGTAAGCGCCACGATGTGCTCCAGCGCCTCGTCTTCGGTCTTCACCATGCCGAGCTTTTCGGTGCCCTTGATGTCGAGACCGGCCGCTCCCGCGAAATGGATCTCGAAACCCGAATCGACGCAGATCACGCCGACATCCTTGCAGGTTGCCTCGGCGCAGTTTCGGGGACAGCCAGATACCGCCATTTTCACCTTGGCCGGCGTCCATGATCCCCACATGAACTTCTCGATCCTGATACCGAGGCCGGTGGAATCCTGTGTGCCGAAGCGGCACCAGTCCGACCCCACGCAGGTCTTCACCGTGCGCAACCCCTTGGCGTAGGCCTGGCCGGAAACGAAGCCGGCCTTGCCGAGGTCTGCCCACACCGCGGGCAGGTCTTCCTTGCGGATGCCCAGCATGTCGATGCGCTGGCCGCCGGTGACCTTGACGGTCGGTATCTCGAACTTGTCTACCACGTCGGCGATAGCGCGCAATTCGGCGGAACTGGTCACCCCGCCCCACATGCGAGGCACGACCGAGTAGGTGCCGTCTTTCTGGATGTTGGCGTGGACGCGCTCGTTTATGAAGCGCGACTGGTAGTCGTCCGCATACTCATCGGGCCAGTCGGAGATGAGGTAATAGTTGAGCGCCGGACGGCACTTGGCGCAGCCGCAGGAGGTCTTCCATTCCAGTTCCTGCATGACGGCCGGAATGGTCTTCAGCTTCTTCGCCTTGATCAGGCGCCGCACCTCGTTGTGTCCGAGATCAGTGCAGCTGCACATAGGCGTCACGGCGGACGGGTTGTAAGCATCGCCGAGCGTCAGCGACAGAAGGTGCTCGACAAGTCCTGTGCAGGTTCCGCAGGAATTTGAGGCCTTGGTGTGTGCGCGCACGCCATCCAAATTCGTAAGGCCCTTTTCGGTAATCGTGCCGGTGATCTTTCCCTTGCATACGCCGTTGCAGCCGCAGATTTCTGCATCATCCGGCAAGGCTGCAACGGCCGCCATAGGGTCCAGCGGTTTGGCCCCCTGATAGGCCTGACCGAATATCAGTGTCTCGCGCATCTCCGATATGTCGGTCTGTTTCTTCTTCAGGTCGTTGAACCAGGCGCCATCGGAGGTCTCGCCATAGAGCACCGTGCCGACGATCCGGTTCTCCTTCAGCACAACGCGCTTGTAGACGCCCGCTGTCGCGTCGCGCAGCACGATCTCCTCGCGGTCATCACCCTCGGCGAAGTCGCCCAGCGAATAGAGGTCGATACCGGTCACCTTGAGTTTGGTCGGCGTATCGACATGGACAAAGGTTTTGCCGCTTTCACCAGCCAGCGTCGACGCCGCCACCCGCGCCATTTCGTAGAGCGGCGCGACGAGGCCGTAGACCTGCCCGCCAACCTCCGCACATTCGCCCACCGACAGGATCGATGGGTCGCTGGTGCGCATCGCACCGTCGACCACAATGCCGCGATTGACTTCCAGCCCCGCTTCCTTCGCCAGTCCGCAGTTCGGGCGGATGCCGACAGCCATCACCACCAGTGAGGCGGGAATGACCGTGCCGCCTTCGAGTTCGACGCCTTCCACCTTGCCGTCGCCGACGATGGCTTTGGTGTTTGCCTTGCACATAACTTTGACGCCGCGCTGCTCCAGCGCCCGCTGCAGAAGGTATCCGGCCGCAGGGTCGAGCTGCCTTTCCATCAGTGTCGGCATGATGTGCAGCACGGTCACATCCATGCCGCGCTCCCTCAGCCCCGCCGCGGCCTCCAGACCGAGCAGCCCGCCGCCGATCACGACAGCCTTGTCTCGTGCCTGAGCGGCCAGCAGCATGGCCTCCACATCGTCGAGATCGCGATAGCTGAGAACGCCGGGCAGATTCTTGCCCGGCACCGGGATGATGAACGGGTTCGAACCCGTTGCGATCACCAATCTGTCGTAGGGTGCGACCTCGCCATGTTCGGAGGTGACCATTTTCGCCTCTCGGTCGATTTCGGTGACCCTGTGACCCTTGTAGAGCGTGATGCCGTGGTCGATGTACCAGCCATCGCCGTGGATCACGATTTCCTCATAGCTCTTTTCGCCCGACAGCACCGGCGACAGCATGATGCGGTCGTAATTGACCCTCGGCTCGGCGTTGAAGATCGTCACATCATAGGCGTCGGGTGCTTCTTCAAAGAGGTGTTCCAGCATGCGCCCGGGGGCCATGCCGTTGCCGATGACGACAAGTTTCTGTTTGCTCATGGGATTCACTCCGCAGCTTCCAGCGATGCGCGTCCCTGGCGCGCAAGCCGTTTGGCCCGCTTGTCCTGAATGGATTTGAGCTGCTCGAGGCTTGGGTTTGCCCCGCCCTCATAGGCTTCCAGGAAGTCCAGCAACTCCTCGCGATAGGCGTAGTAATCGGGATGGGCGAGCAGCGCCTTGCGCGAACGCGGGCGCTCGAGGTCCACTTCCATGATGTTGCCGATGCGGGCGTTGGGCCCGTTCGACATCATCACCACCCGATCGGCCAAAAGGATCGCTTCGTCGACATCGTGGGTGACGCAGATCGCGGTCACCTTGGTGCGCGCCCACACATCCATGAGCACGTCCTGCAGCTCCCAGCGCGTCAGGCTGTCGAGCATGCCGAAAGGTTCGTCGAGCAGGAGCAGTTTCGGCGACAGGGAGAACGCCCGGGCGATGCCGACGCGCTGCTTCATGCCGTTTGACAGGTCCTCAGCCGCCTTGTGCATGGAATCGGCCAGACCGACGCGCGACAGGTAATATTCCACCACCTCCGAGCGTTCCTTCGCCGTGGCGTCTGGATAGACCCGATCGACGCCCAAAGCGACGTTCTCATAGGCGGTCAGCCAGGGCATCAGCGACGGCGCCTGAAACACGACCGCGCGGTCGGGGCCGGCCTCCGTGATGTGCTTGCCGTCGAGGATGATTGCGCCCTCGCTGATCGGGTTGAGACCGGCTGCCATCGACAGCACGGTCGACTTGCCGCAGCCCGAATGGCCGATCAGTGTCGTGAATTCGCCCTTGGTCATCTTAAATTCGAAACCGTCGACGACAGTCAGCGGACCCTTGGGGGTGGGGTAGACCTTCTTGAGCTGGCTGAACTGCAGGAAACGGTCTTCGGTAACTGTTTCCGCAGCTTTCACATAGGCGTCCGGCAGTTTCTCCTCGCGCCTGAAAGGCTTGATGTCCGGCAGCTGGAGTGCGCCTTCCAGATCGTCGCCGCGCTCCGCGCCGATCTCCATCAGATATTGGGTGATCGCACCGCGCAGACCGATGAACGTGTCGTCATGGTTCATCGCAGCGCGGTCGCGCGGACGCGCCAGATCGACCTTGAACTCGCGGCCGAGCGTGGCGTTGGGCGCTGGCGTGAGAGGCACGATGCGGTCCGCCAGGAGAATGGCCTCATCCACATCATTAGTGATGAGGATGATGGTCTTCTTTTCCTTTTCGCAGATCGCCGCAAACTCATCCTGCAGCTTGGCTCGCGTGAGCGCATCGAGCGCCGACAGCGGTTCGTCGAGCAGAAGCACCTGCGGCTGCATGGCAAGCGCGCGCGCAACCGCAACCCGCTGCCGCATGCCGCCCGAAAGCTCGGCCGGCTTGCGATCGCGGGCATGCGCCAGCCCGACCATCTCGATATATTTGTCGGCAATCGCCCTGCGTTCGACCTTGGGCTTGTCCTTGAACACGCTGTCCACGGCGAGCGCGACATTGCCCTCGACTGAGAGCCACGGCATCAGCGAATAGGACTGGAACACGACGCCGCGCTCCGGTCCCGGCCCGTCGATTTCCTTGCCGAGATAGATAACCCCGCCCTGATCAGGCTTGATCAGGCCGGCAAGGGCTGAAATCAGCGTTGTCTTGCCGGAGCCTGAGAAGCCAACGATGGCGATGAACTCACCATCGGCGACTTTCAGATTGACGTTGTCGAGCACGTCGGTGCGGGCAGCGCCCTCACCATAATGCTTCGACAGCCCGGTGACTTCGAGAACGGGTATCGTCATCTTCGCCCCCTACCGGTTCGCCGAGAAGGTGAAGGCGCGTTGCAGGGCAAACATCAGCCGGTCGAGTGCGAAGCCGATGAGGCCGATGGTCAGCACGGCGACCATGATCTTGGCCAGCGACTGCGATGAGCCGTTCTGGAACTCGTCCCAGACGAACTTTCCGAGGCCGGGATTCTGCGCCAGCATTTCAGCCGCGATCAGCACCATCCAGCCAACGCCCAACGAAAGCCTGAGCCCGGTGAAGATCAGCGGCAGCGAGGAGGGCAGCACGATCTGCGTGATTGTCTTGCGCGTCGGCAGCTGAAGCACGCGGCTGACATTCATCAGGTCCTTGTCGACCGATGCCACGCCAAGCGCGGTGTTGATCAGCGTCGGCCACATCGAACACAGCGTCACGGTCACCGCCGAAATCAGCAGCGACTTGGGCAGCCAGTCCATCGGGTTTGCATAAACCGCCGACACGATCATGGTGACGATTGGAAGCCATGCCAGCGGCGACACCGGCTTGAATATCTGGATCAGCGGATTGATCGCACCGTTGAAGCTGCGTGACAGGCCGGACGCGATGCCAAGCGGCACTGCGACGATTGTCGCGATCAGGAAGCCGAGACCAACGGTGACGAGCGATGTGCCGATCTGGTCGATATAGGTCGGCGCACCGGTATAGGTGCGCCATTTGATCTTATCGGCCTTGCCTTCGGCTTCCAGCTTGGCGTTGCGCTCGTCCTGGCGCTTGTAGAAGGCATCCGCCTTCTCGCGTTCGCGCACATGATCGTGCCAGAGATTGACCGACTGCTCCCACACCTGGGCCGGGCCAGGCACCGCGCCAAGCGAGGTCTGCACCTGCGGCGCGAGCACACCCCAAAGAGTGAGAAAGGCCGCAATGCCGATCAGCGGGATGATCAGCACCCGCTTTAGCTCGCCCATCTGCTCGCGCGGGCTGTCGCCCGCCGCGATCTTCAGGATCGGCACAAGCCAGGAAAAGCCCAGCGCGTCGAGCCAGCCTCCTGCCTTGTTGATGGCGGTGAAGACGCGTTCCCTGCGTCCACCGCCCGTTTCGATTGCATCTGTGGCGTTTGCCATGATCCGCTGTCCTGGTCGTTCGAGTAAGAGGAGGGACCGGCGGCGCGCACCGCCGGTCGCGCTGTCATGGTCAGCCGCCGACGACTTCGCTGCCTTCGACCACCTGCCCGGCTTTCAGGCCGATGGTGAGCGAGTCGAGATAGGCGTTGGGCGTGCGGCCGTCATAGGCGACACCGTCGATGATATCGGCGGCAGGCGTCGGCTCGCGGTAGCCGTCAGTATCCCAGGGGAAGTCAGCCTCTTCGACATGCCCTTCCTCGACCAGCATGCGAGCGGCCTTCAGATAGATGTCCGGGAGGTAGACCGACTTGGCGACTTCGTCGTACCAACTGTCGGGCTTGGCGTCCGGGATCTGGCCCCAGCGGCGCATTTGCGTGAGATACCAGACCGCATCCGAATAGTAGGGGTAGGTCGCGAAGTAGCGGTAGAAGACATTGAAGTCCGGAACGTCGCGCTTGTCGCCCTTCTCATATTCGAACGTGCCGGTCATCGAATTGGCGATGACCTCCTCATCCGCACCCACATATTCAGAGCGCGACAGGATCTCGACCGCTTCCAGCCGGTTCGCGTTGTCGTTTTCGTCGAGCCATTTGGCGGCCCGGATCAGCGCCTTGGTGAGCGCCAGCGTCGTGTTCGGATTTTCTTTGGTGAATTCCTTGGTCAGGCCGAACACCTTCTCCGGATTGTTCTTCCAGATCTCGTAGTCGGTGATCACCGGAACGCCGATGCCCTTGAACACGGCCTGCTGGTTCCACGGTTCGCCAACGCAGTAGCCATAGATCGTGCCGGCTTCCAGCGTCGCCGGCATTTGCGGCGGCGGGGTCACCGAAAGGAGCGCGTCGGCCTTGATCTGCCCCGACACGTCGGTCCTGGAATAGAAGCCTGGGTGGATGCCGCCGGACGCCAGCCAGTAGCGCAGCTCGTAATTGTGGGTGGAGACCGGAAACACCATGCCCATGTTGAAGGGCTTGCCCTCCGACTTGAACTTGTCGACGACCGGTTTGAGCGCGTCGGCCTTGATCGGGTGGATCGGGTTTCCGTCATCACCGATCGGAATGTTCACCTTCATCAGTTCCCAGATCTCGTTGGAAACGGTGATGCCGTTGCCGTTGAGGTCCATGGAAAAGGGCGTGACGATGTGCGCTTCGGTACCGAAGCCGATCGTGGCGGCAAGCGGCTGGCCTGCCAGCATGTGGGCGCCGTCCAGCTCGCCGGTAATCACGCGGTCGAGCAGGACTTTCCAGTTGGCCTGTGGCTCAAGCGTGACATACAGGCCTTCGTCCTCGAAGTAGCCCTTCTCATAGGCGATCGCGAGCGGCGCCATGTCGGTGAGTTTGATGAAGCCGAATTTGAGCTCGTCTTTTTCGACGTCGAGCATTTCGGCGCTGGCGTTGAGGCTGATAGCAGGCAGGGCGGCAAGCGCCATGCCGGCGGCGAACAATGCTCTGCGGTGAAGTGATAGTCTTGGGAGAGAGACTTTCATCTTGGGCTCCATGGCTGGCAACGACGGGGTTGCGCGGGCTGAATCCGATAAGCGAAACGACAAAAGCCACCGACCAGGTTTGCTCCCGGCAGTTCGGGTGAGCGTTTCCTGATTGGCGGCTTTGCCTTTGGCACCCGTCATTGGGTGCGGTCATGTCTTGGGAGAGCCATCGTTGGCTGTGTCGCCAAGGAAACACGTCCTCGGCGGCATTTCAAGAAAAAAGTGTAGTTATTTCAGTCTCTTAACAATGTTGCGTCGCACAAGAATTTAGCATTTGCTGCCCAATCGGGCAGCATGTAGCGCGACGATGATGAAAAAGTCGGCAGAATCATCACTTGCACAAAATATGTGCGCAATTGTCGCATCGGCCTATTGGGCGGCCAGATAATCATCCAGGCGGTCGGGATCGAATACGCGCCCGTCGAAGAAACCGTCGGGGCCGAGCACGAGGCTGGCGCCCGCCGAACCAACCGGTGTTGCGGTCTTGAGTGCGCCTTCCACCTTTGCGTTGGCGCTGGGTAGCGCCACCCCCAGAGGTCGCAGCGCATCGCGGTAGATGTCGGGTCGGTATGTCTCCCGCGCCAGTTGTTCGCTTTTGTTGCTGTGTTCGACCTGCCCCCACCGTACCATCTGCGAATAGAACCAGAGCGCATGGCTTTTCCACGGAAAGGTCGCAGCCTTCGCATGCGGCACGAAGAACTCCGCGACGGGAAGCGACTCTGCGTCCGACAGCCGCAAATTGCCTGACAGTGCAGGCATCAGCCATTCCTTCGGTGCTCCCACATAGGCTGGCGCGGCAAGCATAGCCGCCAGTTCGTCGTGGTTTTCGGGATGTGCGCACCACTCCGCCGCGCGATATGCGGCGCGCAGGAGCGCGGAAAGCGCTTCGGGGTTCCTGCTCGCCCAAGCCTCCGGGGCGGCCAGCACCTTTTCGGGGCTGGAGCGCCAGATAGCCGCCTTGACGGTGGCGATGTGGCCCGCACCGGAATACACGGCCGCCGTGTTCCAGGGCTCGCCGACGCAATAGCCGTCGATCGTACCGGAAACCAGCGCGTCGGCCATCAGCGGTGGCGGCACGATGACAATCTCGATGTCGTCATCGGGCTCAATGCTGCAGGCCGACAGCCAGTAGCGCAGCTCGTAGTTGTGACCGGAATGGGGATGCACCACAGCGAAACGCAGTTGCGCCGATCCGGCAGTGCGCTTTTGCGAGACAACCGAGCGCAGTGCATCTCCAGCGCGCTTCGGGTCGAGATCGTGCCCGGCACCTTCGTCCTTCATCGCCGCCCAAAGGGCGGAGGACACGGTAATCGCATTGCCGCCCAGCCCAAGCGCCATCGGGGCGATGACTTTGCTGGCCAGCGGTGTCTCGCCCAGATTGAAGGCGAGTGGCATGGGCGCCAGCATGTGAGCGACATCGAAATGACCGACGGCGATCCGGTCGCGAATGTTCGCCCAAGACGTTTCACGCACCAGCGTCAGCGCAACGCCTTCCGCCTTGGCAAACCCCTTCTCGTGAGCAGCAACCAGGAGCGCACAATCGAGAAGCGGCATGAACCCGGCGGTGATCTGAAACTCTTCCGACATCGTCACTTCTCCGGGTCGCCGTCGAGCAGACCGGCCGCCATCACCAGCGACTGCGCGACATCGACAATCTTGCGGTTTCCGCTCATCGCGGTTTTGCGCAACAGCGCATAAGCTTCCTCTTCGGAGAGGTTGCGCGATTTCATGAGGATGCCCTTGGCGCGCTCCACCAGCTTGCGGTTCTCAAGTTCGTCGCGCGCCTCCTCCAGTTCACGCGTCAGTCGCGCATAAGCGTTGAAGCGGCTCACAGCCATGTCGAGGATCGGTTTCACCCGCTCCTGTTTCAGCCCGTCGATCACATAGGCAGACACGCCGGCGTCGATCGCCCGTTCGATCGCAGCGGCATCGGACCGATCGACGAACATTGCCACGGGCCGCTTCACCACGCGCGAGAGCTGGAACATGCTCTCCAGCATGTCGCGGTTCGGGTTTTCGAGATCGATGACGATAACGTCGGGATTGATGTGAGCGATCTGGCGCGCAATGCCCCTCACATCCTGAATGACCGTGACCTGCTCGTGCCCGGCCTCGCGCAGACCCGCCTCGATGATGGAGGCGCGGATCGCGTTTTCGTCAATGACCAGAATGCTGAGCGGCTTGGCGTTCATGCCTCATTGTTACGCCAGCCAAGATTTTGTGCAATGCAACATTGATAGGATGCCGTGCCGGGGTCGAAATACGCGCGCGGAACGCCCGGCCTCAGCTCTTGCACTATCATCCATATTTGAATACTCTCTTCATATAGAAAGGGAGGACACATGGGCACCCAGTTTGCGCCCACTGTCGGCATTGCCACCACGCGACCCGCTTCCATGCCGGAGGCGCACGCCGAACTGCCGGTATGGAACGCCGAAAACTGGTTCTATGAGGACTGGCAGCCGGGCCATCGCATCCGCTCCCTGCGGCGCACGATGTCGGAAGGTGAAAGCCACCTCTTCAACACGCTTGTTGTCGACATCCATCCCTATGTGCAGGACGAGATCTTCGCCGAAGAGGAAGGCATTTTCGACAAGAGGCTAATCGCCGGGGCCTTTGTCTTCTCCGCGGGGCTCGGCCTCGTGGCGACCAATTGCGTCAACGCCTTTTCTTATGGCTACGACAAGCTGCGCTTCATCAAACCGGTCTTTGTCGGCGACACGATCTACACGATCCGCACCAACCTCGACAAAGCGCCGAAATACGAGACGATGGGGCTGATCCGCGCCAGCTACGAAGTCTTCAAGGGCGAGGGCGAACTCGTCCTCTACTGCGAACATCTCCAGACCGTCAGATATCAGAATCCGGCGACATTCGCCGGCGAGACAAAATCCGGAAAGTCATGACATCCGAAACCGACCTCCCTCTTGCCGGGCTCGTTGTGCTCGACATGAGCCAGTTCCTGTCCGGCCCCTATGCAACCCTGCGCCTGCAGGATCTCGGGGCGCGCGTCATCAAGATCGAGCGGCCCGGTTCGGGCGATCTCTCGCGCACGCTCTATCTGAGCGACACCGAAATCGGCGGCGATTCCACCATCTTCCACGCCATCAATCGCGGCAAGGAAAGCTTCGCCGTCGACCTCAAGAACGAGGCCGATATCGAGACCTTGCGCGGCCTGATCGCGAAGGCTGATGTCCTGGTTCAGAACTTCCGGCCGGGCGTCATCGAACGGCTCGGTCTCGACTACGAGACATGCAAGGCAATCAATCCGGGTCTCGTCTATGGTTCGATCAGCGGTTACGGCGAGGAAGGCCCTTGGGTCGGGCGGCCGGGACAGGACCTCCTGGCGCAGGCGCGCTCCGGCGTGATGTGGCTGACCGGCGACGACGGTGACGGCCCAGTGCCAATGGGACTGGCGGTGGGCGACATGCTGGCCGGCGCGGCTCTTGCACAAGGCATTCTGGCCGCGCTCGTCAAACGCGGCGTGAGCGGCAAGGGCAGCCATGTGCAGACCAGCCTGCTCGAAGTACTGGTCGATTTCCAGTTCGAGGTGATGACCACCTTCCTCAATGACGGGCGGCGCAAGCCGCGCCGCTCGGGCTATCGTAGCGCCCATGCCTATCTGTCAGCACCCTACGGCGTCTACGAGGCGAAGGACGGGTTCCTGGCGATTGCGATGACGCCGATCCCCAAGCTGCAAGAACTGCTCGGCATCGAGGCTCTTGCGCCCTATGGCGACGATCCGAAATCCTGGTTCACCGCGCGTGACGAGATCAAGAAGCTGATCCAGAACGTCATCGCGACACGGACGGTGGACGAGTGGCTTGCCATTCTGGAGCCGGCCGACATCTGGTGTTCTTCCGTGCTTGGATGGGATCAGCTTCTGGAAAGCGAGGGCTTCAAGGTTCTCGACATGCTCCAGCGCGTGGAGCGTGAGGACGACGTCTCCATTCTCACAACGCGGTCGCCCTTGAGGTTCAATGGCCAGCGGCCCAATGGCAAGAGGGCGGCACCCCTGGTGGGCGAAAACACCGAGGCGATAAAGGCCGAGTTCGCACTGTGAGCGGCGTCAAGCTGAAAGGCATGACCTGGAGCCATCCGCGCGGTTACGACCCGATGGTCGCCTGCGCGAAGGAGTGGCTTGCCCAGACCGGCGTCGAAATCTCGTGGGACAAGCGCTCGCTGCAGGGCTTCGAGTCCTTTCCGGTTGAGGAGCTGGCGCGCCAATACGACCTGATCGTCATCGACCACCCCCATGTCGGCGAGATAGCGGACCAGAACGGCCTATCGCCACTCGATATTGAAGGGCGCGACGAGGACCGCGCAGCGTTGCTCGCCGCCAGCATCGGCGGATCGTACGAGAGCTACAATTGGCGCGGCCGCCAATGGGGTTTCCCGATCGACGCCGCGGCTCAGGTGCAGGCCTGGCGGCCCGACCTTTTGGACCGCGCACCGGCCGATTGGGGTGAGGTTGTGCGTCTCGCCGAACAAGGGCGGGTGCTGATTCCGATGCGGCCGCCTCACTCGCTGATGACCTTCTTCACGTTGGCTGCCAATCTCGGCACGCCCTGCGAGACAAACGGCCCCGGCGACCTCATTTCAGCACATGATGGTGCTGCGGTTTACAACCTGATCGCTGGACTGGTCGCGCATGTGCCCGCGGAATGTTTCGGCATGGACCCGATCGCCGTCTTCGAGGCGATGGGCGAAGCGGGCAGCGACTTCGCCTGCGCACCGCTTATCTACGGATATGTGAATTACGGCATCGAAGGCTTCCGCTCGAACCGGCTTGCCTTTGCCGACATTCCAGCAGCAGGCAGTGACGGACCGGTCGGCTCAGCCCTGGGTGGAACCGGTATCGCCGTCTCGGCGTTCGGTTCAAACGTGGAAGCAGCAACCGACTTTGCCTATTGGGTCGCGAGCGGCGATGTGCAGCGCGGTCTCTTCGCCTCCGCCGGCGGACAGCCGGGTCATGCGGCAGGTTGGGAAGACGCCGCCGTCAACGCGGTCACCAACGATTTCTATCGCAACACACGGCGCACGTTGGACAACGCGTGGATGCGGCCCCGCCACAGCGGCTATATGAGCTTTCAGGAGAAGGCGGCAGCCCGCCTCAATGCCGGGCTTCAATCGGCGGAAAACGCCAAGCCCGTTGTGTCTGACCTGAACCGCATGTTCGCCGAGAGCTTCATCGGCTAGAGCTGCCAGATGCGCTCCGCATTGGCTGCCAGCAGCTTGCGCCTCTCGTCGGGGCTCACGCCGTTCAGAATGGTGTGCGTTGCCGCGACCCAGGCAAGCAGTCCGCCGCCCAGCGTGCAGACAGGCCAGTCGCTGCCCCACACCACCCTGTCCCAGCCGAAAGCTCCGATCGTGTGTTCCACCCACGGCCGCAGCGTCTCGGCAATCCAGCTATCGGCGTCCGCATAGGCAACCACACCGGAAATCTTGGCAGTAACATTGGGGCGCTTCGCCAGTTCGGCAATATCGTTTGCCCAGGGTTCCCGTGCCTCGCCCTTGATGTCAGGCACCCCGCAATGATCGAGAATGAATCGAACATCGGGCGCAAGATCGGCCAGCGCGATCGCTTTCGGCAATTGGTGCGGCAGAACACAAAGGTCGAAGGTCAGTCCTGTCCCCGCGATCCGGGCAATGTTTTCACGAAACAGCGGGTGCTCGGACAACTCGTCCGGCATGACATGCAGAACCCGCCGGAAACCTTTGACCAGCGGGTTGGCCTGATGCCGCTCCAGATAGGCAGCGAACCCTTCCTCCTCTGGCCGGCATGATGCGATCGCTCCGGCGATCAGGCTTCCGGGCTTTTCGGCAAGCGCTTCGATGTAGGCGGTTTCGTCCTCGATCCGCTCGGGCGCTACATCGACTTCCATGTGCAGCGTTCGGGCAATGCCCGCACGACGCGCCTCAAGCGCATATGCATCATAGGACCAGTCCCGGTTCAGCGCTTCGACTTCCGCAAGCCACGGATAATCCAGCGCCCTGCGGTCGATCACATGGAGATGTGTGTCGACGATCATGCTTTATCCTCCCAGGTCCAGCCGCACGCCAAACCTTTCACAGGGAAACAGATTGTTCAAATAGGAAATCTAGCCGGAACTGTCCGACTCGACGCCAGCCAGTTCCGAAAGACGTCGTGTGGTCTGCTGGAGTTTGTCCAGCGTGCCGGTGATGTCCGGTGCCTGGGGCACGTTGACGAGATTGATATACGGAACCGTCAGCGCTGCGATCGCCTTGCCGTCCGGCGCCAGCACCGGGGCCGACAGATTGTATACGCCGGCCGTCTGCGCGCTCGGCATCATCTCGTAGCCACGATCCCGTATCTGGTCGAGGCGCTTGAAGAACTCGTAGGAGACGTTCGGCTCCTCGCTGCTCCGCGAATACTCGTTGATCATCATCATCCGCTCTTCCTGCGAGCGGAAGGCGACCAGCACATGCCCGGAGCCGGTGTCATAGAGACTGATATGCGAGCCGACACGGATTGAGATGCCCCAATATCCGGGCGCTTCCTGCTGTGCGACGACAACGACTGACCCGCGGTCGAATACAGCAAGCTGGTTGGCTTGCCGGGTTTCCTCCGCCAGTTCACGCATGAAAGGCGTCGCATAGGAAACCAGTCGCCTCACCGGCGCGTGTGACTGGGCCAGTCCGAAAAGTTTCAACGTCAGTGAATAGCGATCCCCGTCGATGCGGGTCACATAACCCCGCCGCACCAGACGGTCGAGCATGCGGTAAAACTGGTTCGGACTGCGTCCCAGCTGCTTGGCGATTTCGGCCTGCGTCAGTCCGCCGTCAATGCTCGCAAGCAACTCGAGAATATCGAGCCCCTTGTCGAGTGCCGGCGCGCGATAGCGCTCGTCTTCGGCTTCCATGCTTCCCCCGTGAATGAAGACATTCATATACGCATAGGGACGCGAAACACAACATGCCAGCTTGACCGCCAGTGAAGAAGATGTTTGTATATGAATGAACTTTCCGCGAACGGAAAGTCGGGGCTGTTGCCCTCCATGCCGCTCAAATGTCTCGGGAGGAGGCTTATGAACAAGTTGCTTGCCGGCGTATCCGTCGGCGTTGTCGCATTGATGACCAGCCACGCCGCACTTGCCCAGGAACTGCCGGGCAAGTTCGATGGCGTGACCATCGACGCAAAACTCATCGGTGGACAGCAATACGAAAATCTCTATTCGCGCATCGCCGAGTGGGAGGCCGCCACCGGAGCCACGGTCAACGTCATTTCCAAGAAGAACCACTTCGAGCTCGACAAGGAAATCAAGTCCGACATCGCTGTCGGCGCGATCAACTGGTGCGTGGGTTCCAACCACTCATCCTTCGCCCCGCAATATCCGGGTATCTATACCGACCTCGCAGCGCTGCTGCCGGCATCGGAAATCGAGGCTTTCGTCAATGCCAACATCGATGCCTCGACGCTTGGCGGAAAGGTCGTCATGCTGCCGCGCGCGCAGTTCGACGTGTCAGCCATGTACTACCAGAAGAGCCTGTTTGCCGATGAGGACAACAAGGCGAAGTTCAAGGAACAGTACGGCTACGACCTGACGCCGCCGGACACGCTTCAGCAGTGGTCCGATCAGGCGAAATTCTTTGCCAACCCGCCAGACTTCTACGGCACGCAATATGCCGGCAAGGAAGAGGCGATCAACGGCCGCTTCTATGAGATCCTGCGCGCTGAAGGCGGCGAATATCTCGACGCCGACGGCCGCCCGGCCTTCAATTCCGAGGCGGGCGTGCGCGCACTCAACTGGTTCGTCGATCTCTATGAGGCCAAGGCAGTTCCCGCGGGCACGACCAACTATCTCTGGGACGATCTCGGCCAGGGCTTCGCGTCGGGCACAGTCGCGCTCAATCTGGACTGGCCGGGCTGGGCCGGTTTTTTCAACGACCCGGGCGCATCCAAGGTCGCTGGCGATGTCGGCGTGATTGCACCGCCCATGGGTTCGAGCGGCGCGCGCACCGGCTGGTCCGGGCACCACGGCTTCTCGGTCACCGAGAGCTGCGCCAACAAGGAAGCAGCGGCTTCGCTTGTCTGGTTCCTCACCAATGAGGAGAGCCAGAAGCTGGAAGCCGGCGCCGGGCCGTTGCCGACGCGTGACGCGGTCTGGGACTGGGTCATCGCCGAAGCCGAGGGTGACGCCTATCGCCAGGAAGTGCTGCAGGCATTCCAGGCAGCCGCCAATGGCGCCTATCCTGTGCCGCAGTCGCCGTCATGGATCGAGATCTCCAACGCGGTCTATCCCGAGTTGCAGGCAGCGATCCTGGGCGACAAGACGGCCCAGCAGGCTCTTGACGACGCGGCTGCCGAGGCGACGCAGATCCTCGAAGACGCAGGCGAGCTTTAACGCTCCTCCCGCAAAGGAGCGCGGCTTCGGTCGCGCTCCTTTTTCATGTCCGCATCGGCTGTGGCGATGCGCCCGATTTTTCGCGACTATGCGCCAGACCTGTCTTGAAACGGTGATCCGATGAGAGGGTGGAAACCCGCTCCCCATGTCCTGCTTCTGCTGCCCGCCTTCATCGTTTTGGCGGCGGTCGTGGTCGTGCCGCTGATGCTGTCGCTCTATTCGAGCTTCACCCCGTTTCGGCTGACGCGGCCGGATTCCATCTACACCTTCATCGGCTTCCGCAACTACGAACGGCTGCTGTCGGACTGGGAATTCTGGGTCGCATTCGGTCGCACCGTGCTTTTGCTGACCTTCGCGCTCAATCTTGAAATGGTGTTAGGGCTGGGCATAGCCCTCTTGGTCGAAAAGGCCTCCCGCGGCCAGCGGATCCTGCGAACCATCATGATGTTCCCGATGATGTTCTCGCCCGTCCTGGTCGGTTTCCAGTTCAAGTTCATGTTCAACGACAATATCGGTCTGGTAAACAATGCGCTGCAGTCGCTTGGCCTCACCGACCGCGCCATTCCTTGGCTGATCGACGGGCAACTGGCCTTCATCGCCATCCTCACCGCCGAGATATGGTCATCGACCGCGGTGTTCGCGATCTTCATCCTCGCAGGCCTGATGGCCATGCCGCGCGAACCGCTGGAAGCCGCAAAGGTCGATGGCTGCACGCCCTGGCAGAGTTTTCGTTATGTTACATGGCCGTTCATCATGCCGTTCGCATTCATCGCGATGACCATCCGCTCGCTCGACATTGCGCGCGCCTATGACATCGTGAAGATCATGACCGATGGCGGGCCGGCTGGCCGCACCGAGATCCTGTGGACGCTGATCGCCCGCACCGCCTATTCCGACGCCCGCATGGGGCTGGCCAATGCGATGGCATATATCGCCATCCTGCTGTCGATCCTGTTCACCGTGCTGTTCTTCCGCCAGCTCGCAAAGGCGCGGGCGCAGGTCGGCGCGGAGTGGTAGCGATGGATTCCACCGCGACATACCGGATCAAGGCCGGGATGCTCAAATGGGCCCACCTCATCGGCCTGTTCCTCGCCATGGCCATCATCTGCCTGCCAGGTCTTTGGATCGTTCTGTCCTCGCTGCGCCCGACAGTTGAGATCATGGCCAAGCCGCCGGTGTGGATTCCCCGCGAGCTCTCTTTCGACGCCTATGTCGCAATGTTCTCCGGTGTCGGTCAGGGCGGCATTCCGGTGATCGACTATTTCCGCAACTCCGTCATCATCTCGGTCACTTCGACCGTGATCGCGCTCGCGGTCGGCATGGCAGGCGGTTACGCCTTCGCGCGCTACCGTTTCCGCGGCAAGACGGCCATCTTCCTCGGTTTCATGCTGACCCGCACTGTGCCCGGCATTGCGCTCTCGCTGCCGCTCTTCTTCGTTTATGCGCGGCTCGGCATCATCGACACGCATTTCGGCATGATCCTCGCCTATGTCGCGCTCAACGTGCCCTTCACGATCTGGCTGATCGACGGCTTCTTCCGGCAGGTGCCGCGTGATCTGGCCGAAGCCGCTCAGATCGATGGCTGCACACGCTGGCAGGCATTCTGGCAGGTCGAGTTTCCGCTGGCCCGCCCCGGCATTGCATCAGCCGGCATCTTCGCCTTCCTGATTTCCTGGAACGAGTTTGCGCTGGCCTCGCAGCTCACCCGCTCCACCGGCTCCAAGACACTGCCGGTCGGTCTGCTCGACTACACCGCCGAATTCACCATCGACTGGCGCGGCATGTGCGCGCTTGCTGTGGTGATGATCATACCGGCCCTGACGCTGACCTTCATCGTCCAGAAACACCTCGTCTCCGGCCTCACCTCCGGCGCGGTCAAGGTATAAGAATGGCAACCGTATCGCTCAAAAACCTGGTCAAGAAGTACGGAACCATCGAGGTGGTTCACTCCATCGATCTCGATGTGAAGGACCGCGAATTCGTCGCCCTCGTCGGTCCGTCCGGCTGCGGCAAGTCGACGACGCTGCGCATGATCGCCGGACTTGAAGACATCAGTGGCGGCGAGATCTTCATCGGCGACCGCGTCGTCAATCATCTGCCGCCACGCCAGCGCAATATCTCAATGGTGTTCCAGTCCTATGCGCTCTATCCGCATATGACGGTCGGCGAGAATATGGGCTTCTCGCTCAAGATCGCGGGCCGGTCGCAATCCGAAATCGATGCCGCCGTTGCCGACGCCGCCAAGACACTTGGCCTCGAGGAACTGCTTGAGCGCCGCCCCTCGCAGCTATCGGGCGGGCAGCGCCAGCGCGTCGCGATGGGCCGCGCCATCGTTCGGCAGCCGGACGTATTCCTGTTCGATGAACCGCTTTCCAACCTCGACGCCAAGCTGCGCATGCAGATGCGCACCGAGATCAAGAAGCTGCACGCCAAGGTCCAGTCCACGGTGATCTATGTCACGCATGATCAAGTCGAGGCGATGACCCTTTCGGACCGTATCGTCATCATGCGCGACGGCCATATCGAGCAGGTCGGCTCGCCGGAAGAAGTGTTCCAGCGCCCGGCAACGCGCTTCGTTGCCGGGTTCATCGGCTCGCCCACCATGAATTTGCGCGACGCAACGGTGGATGACGGCAAGCTGACATTCCAGAACGGCGACACGCTGCCTCTGCCACAGCAGTTCAGGGACCGTGTAAGCGCCGGCCAGAAGGTCGCCTTCGGCCTGCGCCCCGACGATCTGTTTCCCGCCGGACATGGCATCCATTCCGGCCAGGATTCCGACGTCCACACCACCAGAGCGAAGGTGTCGATAACCGAACCGCTGGGCAACGAGACGCTTGTCTTTGCCGAATTTGCCGGCGACGACTGGATCGCCCGAATGCTCAATCCACGGCCGCTCAAATCGGGAGACGAAATCGAGCTGGCATTCGATCTCAGCCAGGCGCATTTGTTCGACGCCGGCACCGGCGCGAGCCTCAGGGGCTGAGCGATGGCGCTGATTGAAAAAATCGAACTGCGCATGGTCGACCTTGTTCCCAAGGTCAAACGCACCGACGCCATTCAGAGTTTCGAGAGCCAGGAAACACCGATTGTCACCATCACCGACGCCGATGGCGCGTCCGGAACCGGTTATTCCTACACGATCGGCACAGGCGGTTCGTCAGTCATGCGGCTGCTGTCCGACCACCTTGCGCCGCGCCTGATCGGCAACGATGCCGACCGGATCGAGGCGATCTGGCACGAGCTGGAATTTGCCACCCACGCCACCACCATCGGCGCAATCACCTCGATCGCCCTTGCCGCAATCGACACGGCACTCTGGGATCTGCGCGGCAAGAAGCTGGGCGTACCGCTATGGAAACTGGCGGGGGGCGCGAAGGAGAAGTGCCCGCTCTACACGACCGAAGGCGGCTGGCTGCACATTGAGACGCAGGCACTGGTGGACGATGCGGTCGAAGCCAAGGCGAAAGGCTTCAAGGGCTCCAAGGTCAAGATCGGCCGTCCGCATGGGTCCGACGATCGCGCGCGCCTGGCAGCCGTTCGCGCCGCCGTCGGCGACGACTATGAGATCATGACCGACTGCAATCAGGGCTTCACGGTGGATGAGGCGATCCGGCGTGCCGACCGGTTGAAGGAACTCGACCTCGCATGGTTCGAGGAGCCGCTACCTGCTGATGACATCGACGGCCATGTCCGGCTTTCCAAAGCAACGACCACTCCCGTCGCCATCGGCGAGTCGCTCTATTCGATCCGCCATTTCCGCGAATACATGCAGCGCAGCGCGTGTTCGGTCATACAGGTTGATGCCGGACGCATCGGCGGCATCACGCCCTGGCTCAAGGTCGCGCATGCGGCGGAGGCCTTCGACATGCCGGTCTGCCCGCATTTCCTCATGGAACTCCATGTCAGCCTCGCCTGCGCGATCCCGAATGGAAAATATGTCGAATACATTCCGCAACTGGACGAACTCACGGCCGGCAGCGTGAAGATCAAAGACGGATACGCCCATTCACCGTCGGAGCCAGGACTGGGCATCGACTGGGACTGGGATGCTGTAACCGCAAAGAGCATTGCGGAGTTCACCGCCACAATCACCGGGAAGGAGGGATAGGCCATGCAACGGATGGGAATGGTCATCGGCCTGAAGCCGGAGAAGATCGCCGAATACAAGCGGTTGCACGCCAACGCCTGGCCTGAGATCCTCGACATGATCTCCAAGTGCAACATCAAGAACTACACCATTTTCCTGAGGGAACCGGAGAACCTGCTGTTCGGCTATTGGGAGTATCACGGCACCGATTTCGAGGCCGATGCCGCCAAGATGGCTGCCGATCCAAAGACGCAGGAATGGTGGGATGTGTGCATGCCCTGCCAGGCGCCGCTCAAAACCCGCAAGGAAGGCGAATGGTGGGCGATGATGGAAGAGGTATTCCATCATGACTGATCTGTTCGACCCCGAAAGCCTGAGCCAGAGCTGGCCCGCACCATCGAAGCCAAGACCCATCGTCACCTTTGGCGCGGGGTCAATTGTCGGTGATGCGCACTATCCCGCCTACAAGAAGGCAGGGTTCCCGATCGCCGGCCTCTACGACCCGGATGCCGACAAGGCGAAGAAGCTGGCCGGCGAATGGGGCGTGACCGCCTATACATCGCCTGCGGAAGCAGCGGCCGTTCCCGGCGCTATATTCGATCTCGCCACACCACCCGAAGTTCACTCTTCGGTATTGCGCCATTTGCCGGATGGCGCGGCCGTTTTGATCCAGAAACCGATGGGCAGCGATCTCGATGGCGCAACCGAAATCCTGCAGATCTGCCGCGAGAAGAACCTCAAGGCTGCGGTGAATTTCCAGCTTCGTTTCGCGCCGATGATGCTGGCATTCAAGGATGCGATCGCCAAGGGCTGGCTTGGCAAAGTAGTCGATTTCGACGCATGGCTGGCGCTGGCGACACCCTGGCAGCTCTGGGAATTCCTGCTCAAGGCGCCGCGTGTCGAAATCGCCATGCACTCGATCCACTATCTCGACCTGATCCGGCAGTTGCTCGGCGACCCGGAAGGCGTCCACGCCAAGACGTTGGGGCACCCCGGGCATTCAGTCGCGCAGACGCGTACCAGCGCCATTCTCGACTATGGCGATAAGGTGCGCTGCTCGCTGTCGATCAATCACGACCACAAGTTCGGCCGCAAATACCAGGCCTGCGAATTCCGCATCTGTGGCACCGAGGGCGCGGCCTATCTGCAGCTCGGCGTCAATCTGGATTACCCGCGCGGCGAGCCTGACATTCTGGAAATCCATCCGAAGGGCGGCGATGGCTGGGTGACCGTTCCGCTCAAGGGTTCCTGGTTCCCGGACGCTTTTGTCGGCCGCATGGCGAATTTGCAGCGTTACGCCGCCGGCGAGGATGCCGAACTCGTCAGTTCGGTCGAGGATGCATGGAATACGATGGCGCTGGTCGAGGCCGCATACCGGTCGTCTGCATCGCCGGCTACGCCGCTTGAAAGGAAGCCCTGAGGATGGAGCAGACCACCTATTTCGAGGAATACGAGATCGGCCATGAGCGCGTCACCTATGGCCGTACGATCACCGAGACCGACTTCGTCGTCCATGCCGGTCACACCGGCGACTTCTTCCCGCATCACATGGATGCGGAGTTCATGAAGCAGTCTGAATTCGGTAATCGCATCGCGCACGGAACGATGGTCTTCGCCATCGGCATCGGGCTCACCGCGAGCATCATCAATCCCGTGGCATTTTCCTATGGATATGACCGCCTGCGCTTCGTGAAGCCGGTTTTCATCGGTGATACGATCCATAGCCGCGTAACCATCGCGGCCAAGGAAGACGACCCCAAGCGGCCTGATATGGGCCGCGTGGTCGAGCGCACCGAGGTCATCAATCAGCGTGACGAGGTCGTACTCGTCACCGATCACATCCATATCGTGGAACGCAAGAACAAGCCCGCCTGAGGAACAAGAATGACAACATGGATCAACGGCAAGTCCGCTCTCGTCACGGCAGCCGGACAGGGGATTGGCCGCGCGACGGCGCTGGCTTTCGCAGCCGCCGGCGCCCGCGTCGTGGCGACCGACATCAATGAAAATGCGCTGGCGACGCTGGCGGGCGAAGCCGGCATCGAGACCCGCCGAATGGATGTGCTGAGCGACGTCGACGTGGCGGCAACCGTCGATGCCGCAGGTCCGTTCGATGTGTTGTTCAACTGCGCTGGCTTCGTTCATGGCGGCTCCATCCTCGAAATGAAGGACGAGGATTTCGACTTCGCGGTCGATCTCAATGTCCGCTCGATGGTGCGCACCATCCGCACCGTGCTGCCGGCCATGCTGGATCGCGGCGGCGGCGCGATCATCAACATGTCGTCGGTGGCAAGTTCGATCAAAGGCGTGCCGAACCGCTTCATCTACGGCACCACCAAGGCGGCCGTCATCGGTTTGACCAAGGCAGTGGCGGCCGACTACGTGGCGCAGGGCATACGCTGCAACGCAATCTGTCCCGGCACGGTCGAAAGCCCGTCGCTCGAAGACCGGCTGAAAGCGCAGGGCGACTATGAGGCTGCCCGTGCTGCCTTCATCGCCCGCCAGCCAATGGGCCGCCTCGGCGTGCCCGAAGAAATTGCCGACCTCGCGGTCCACCTCGCCAACGCCACCTATACGTCCGGCCAGGCCTGCGCGATCGACGGCGGCTGGACGATCTGATCCAATCTCTCGACCGAGAACAACCGTGACCAAAATCACCGGCCTGCAGACACGCGATCTTCGTTTTCCGACCTCGGCCAATCTGGACGGCTCGGATGCCATGAACCCCGATCCGGACTACTCGGCTGCCTATGTCGTGCTGTCGACTGACAAGAGCGGGCAGGAAGGGCACGGTCTGACCTTCACCATCGGGCGCGGCACCGATATCGTCTGCCTCGCGATCGAGGCCATGCGCCACCTGGTCGTCGGTCTCGACCTGGACTGGATCCGCGAAAGTCCGGGCCGCTTCTGGCGTCATGTCACCGGCGATAGCCAACTGCGCTGGATCGGTCCGGACAAGGGTGCGATGCATCTGGCCACCGGTGCGGTGGTCAATGCGGTGTGGGATCTGCTCGCCAAACAGGCGGGCAAGCCGGTCTGGCGGCTGGTCGCCGAGATGAGCCCGGAAGAGATCGTCGACATCGTCGACTTCCGCTACCTCACTGACGCAATCACGCGCGACGAAGCGCTGGAAATCCTCAAGAAGACGGAAGACGGAAAGGCGGAGCGCATCGCAGCTTTACAGGCGGAGGGTTATGCCTGTTACACGACCTCGGCCGGCTGGCTCGGATACTCCGACGACAAACTGCGGCGGCTTTGCCGCGAAGCGGTCGAGGAAGGTTATTCGCACGTCAAGCTGAAGGTCGGCGCCAATATCGAAGACGACATCAGGCGGCTGACGATTGCCCGTGAGGAACTTGGGCCGGATCGCTTTCTGATGATCGACGCCAATCAGGTCTGGGAAGTCGATCAAGCCGTTGATTGGGTCAACCGGCTATCCTTCGCCAACCCTTTCTTTATCGAGGAGCCGACCAGCCCGGACGACATCGCCGGCCACAAGCGCATCCGCGAGGCCGTGGCGCCGGTGAAGGTGGCGACCGGCGAGATGTGCCAGAACCGCATCATCTTCAAGCAGATGATCGCCGGTGGTGCGATCGACATTGTGCAGATCGACGCCTGCCGCATGGGCGGGCTGAACGAGGTGCTGGGCGTCCTGCTGATGGCCGCCAAATACGGTCTTGCCGTCTGGCCCCATGCCGGCGGTGTTGGCCTGTGCGAATATGTGCAGCACCTGTCGATGATCGACTACGTCGCCATCTCGGGCACCAAGGAAGGCCGGGTGATCGAATATGTCGACCACCTGCACGAACACTTCATCGACCCCTGCGTGATCAGGAATGCGGCCTACATGCCACCGGAACGGCCGGGCTTTTCCATCGAGATGAAACCCGCCTCGATCAAGCAATACACCTTCCAGCAGGCAAGAACCGCCGCCTGAGCGGCCATCTGCCTATTCGGCGCCCTGCCGCGGCTGCGCGGCCATAGGCATCGCTGGCGCGTGACCACCGGCTTCCGCACGCGCCGTCACCATGCTCGCCTTGCGTCGGCGCTCGCGATATTTTGTGAACTGATTGTCCGCGATGACGCCCAGCAGAATGACGCTGCCCATCACCGCGAAATTGAGCGATGACGGAATCCCGAGCAGGTTCACGAGGTTCTGCAGCACCTGAAGCAGGATGACGCCCAGAACCACGCCGACGATCGAGCCCTCGCCGCCGCGCAGCGAAAATCCACCGAGCACGGCCGCCGCAATGGCATAGAGTTCGTAGAAACTGCCGTGGCCCGAAGGCAGGATCGACCGCGTGTACATGGCGAAGAAGATCGAGGCGATTGCGGTCAGGACCGCGCAGATAATGTAGGCGGCGACGAAGACCCGCGTCGTGTGAATGCCTGAAAAGCGCGCCGCTTCCTCGTTCTTTCCGACAGCGTAGAGATGCCGCCCGAACACAGAACGATGCAGCACAAACCACATGACGACCGCCAGAACGAGCATGAACAGGAATGAATGCGGCAACAGCAGCGACTTAACTGTTCCACCGGTAAGAAGCGAAACGAAATCAGTGCGTCCGGTCGTCAGCCACTCGAGGGTCGGGAAATTAACGCCGAAGGGAAATCCGGCCGTTGCGTCCTGGGTGTAGAAGCGTGCGACACCGCGATAGATCAGCAATCCGCACAGCGTGACCACAAACGGCTGCAGCTTCATCTTGGTGACCAGCAGCCCGTGCACCAGCCCCATGAGAAGGCCAAGCGCCAGCACGATGAGCGCCGCCAGCGGCCAGGGCACGCCCTGATTGGCAATCAGGTCAATGAAGATCACGCCGAGCAGCGCAATGATCGACCCCACCGACAGTTCGATGCCTCCGGTGATGATCACGAAGCCCTGACCGATTGCGAAAATGCCGAACAGCCCGACAAGGTTCGCCGTATTGGCGAGATTGATCGGCGACAGGAATCGCGGGTTGATAATCGCAACCACCGCGCCCACCACGATGATGAGCATCAGCAGCCCGAGGTCTTTCTTTAACATCCCGTTCTCCCCCCGCGCGGCTCAGGCCGGTTTGCCGACCGCCAGCCGCAAGATGTTCTCCTCATTGGCGCGGGCCCGGTCCAGAATACCGGAAATTGCGCCCTCATGCATGACCGCAACCCGGTCGGACACCCCGATCACCTCTTCCATGTCCGACGAGATCACCAGAACCGCGACCCCGCTGTCGGCGAGGTTGCGCATCAGCCTGTAGATTTCCGCCTTGGCCCCGATGTCGATGCCGCGGGTCGGTTCGTCGAAAATGATGACCTTGGGTTCCATCGCGAGCCATTTGGCCAGCACCACCTTCTGCTGGTTGCCGCCCGAAAGCGCGCCGGTGCGCACATCCACGTCAGGCGCACGGATATCGAGGTCGGTCCGGCTTCTTTCGGCCCTCTGCCGTTCGATGTCGCGTGAAACCAGCAGATTGCGCGAACATTTGGCGAGGTCCGGCAGGCTGATGTTCTCAGCAATCGACATGTCGAGAAGCAGGCCGGCGCCCTTGCGATCCTCCGGCACCAGAAACACGCCCGCCTTGACCGCGTCGGCGGACGAGTTGATGGCGATTTCCTCACCGTCGAGACTGATGACGCCGCCCTGCGAACCGTCGATCCCGAACAGCACGCGCGACAACTCCGTGCGCCCTGCCCCGACAAGCCCGGCCAGACCCAGAATTTCGCCGCTGTGCAGATCGAGATCGACCTGTCTGTGCGGAAAGGCCTCGGTCCTGATGCCCCGCGCCGAAAGCACAGCTTCGCCGCGCTGCATCGCCGGCGGCGAATAGACGACCTTCAGGTCACGCCCCACCATGAGCCGGACCATAGCGTCATGGTTGATCTCGTCGCCCTCGAGCGACCCGGCATGGCGTCCATCGCGCAACACGACGACACGGTCACAAGCCGCGACAACCTCATGCAGCCGGTGCGAAATGAAGATCACCGCGATGCCATGCGCCTTCAGTCCGGCAATGACCTCAAGCAGCTTTTCGGTCTCTGCGATCGGGAGTGACGATGTCGGCTCGTCGAAAATCACCAGCCGCGCATCGACGCTGAGAACTTTGGCGATTTCGACCATCTGCTGCTGGGCAAGGGAAAGTTTCCCCACCGAAGTTTTCGGAGAGAAAGCCGCGCCCAGCCGATCGAGCAGCGACTGCACGTCTGCTTCCACCTTTGCATTGTCGACCAGCCGCAGTGGGCCGTAGCGATGCGGCTCGCGGCCGATATAGACATTGGCGGCGACATCCAGGTTATCGAACAGGTTGAGTTCCTGGTGCACGAAGGCGATGCCGAGGTCGGTCGCCTGCGAGGGCGTCAGGCTGTCATATTCTTCATCGTTGATGATGATCGACCCGCGCTCGGGCGCGATACTGCCGCCCAGCACCTTCATGAGCGTCGACTTGCCGGCGCCGTTTTCGCCGACAAGGCCGATGACCTCGCCCGCCGCGACATGCAGGCTGACATCGTCAAGCGCCACCACGCCCGGATAGAACTTCGAGATACCGGAAAGGCTGATTGAGAATCCGGGCTTCATCGCTACCGCGCCACAGCCATCGTTGCTGCGCTTATCATTGGCACATTATCGACAGGCAAGCAGCGCCGGACATGCTCATGGACATGCCCGGCGCAACCCCGCCAGAGACAGGGAGGTCTCCTGGCTAGTTTCCGGCGAGTTTCGCCTGGAAGTCTGCCTGGAAGGCTTCAACGTTGTCCTGGGTCAGGGTGAGACCCGGGATGATCATGATGCCATTATCGGGGATGCCTGACTTGTCGCCCATCAGATAAGCGGCGATCAGCTTCGATCCCTGATAACCCCACTCATAGGGCTGCTGGACAACCGTGCCGGCGAAGGAACCTTCCTGTACGGCGCCAAGCGTGATCGGGTCTTCGTCAAAGCCGACGACCGTGATCTCGCCGAGCTTGCCGGCGTCGCGCAGGGCTTCATACATTCGCGGCGGATTATAGGAGTAGAACCCGACCATGCAGTTCACTTCCGGCATGGCAACGAGCACGTCGTCCACATTGGCGCGGGCGCGGGTCTGGTCGATATCGTCGCCGCGAACATCAACGAGTTCGAGGCCCGTACCGGCGACGGCTTCATTGTAGCCCTGGATGCGCTCCTTGGCGTTGTCCGCACCCGGAAGACCGACAAAGCCGATGCATTTGCCTTCCTTGCCGTCCATCGCCTTCATCATCAGCTCACCGGCCATCTTGCCGAGCTGCACGTTGGACGAGCCGACATAGGCAATCCGGTCGGACTGCGTAGCGTCGGAATCGAAGGTGAAGAACGGGATTTGCGCCGCGACCGTGTTGATCGCATCAGTCGACGTCGGCGGATCGACAATCGAGACCGCGAGCGCATCGACGCCCGCCGCAACCAGATCGTCCATCATGCGCCGCTGAATGGCAGCGTCAGCGCGTTCCGGGTAGCGGAATGACAGCGTCACATCCGGCAGTTCGGTCTGTGCCTTGGCGACCGCGGCCTCCATGATCTTCCAGAAGTCGGACGGGCCGTTGACCACGAATGCGATCTCCGGCTTGTCCTGCGCAATCGCGCTGGTGCCCATCACGGCCGAAACCGCAATGGCGCCTGCAAATGTCCTGATATTCATCTTTCCTCCCTTGGGGCTTTTAGACGTTCCCTTTTTCTCGTGCGTATATGGACGCATGTTTTAGCTAATATCATTAGCAGAAAATTATCAATAATAAATTTGCCCGCGCTCCACATCGGAAAGGGAACAGCACACGGCAAAACGCGGGAGGGTTTCCCCTCCCGCGCAACACTTCCGGATCTCTGAGAACTGGTTAGACGGAAACCCAGCCGCCCGACTTTTCGCTTGCGAATATCGCGTCCAGAACACGCATCGACTGGATCGCATCGTCTATTCCGTAGGGAAGCGGTTCTCCTTTAAGGATCGACTGCGCGAACGCCTCGGCTTGTTCGCCGTACTGGTCGCAGGGATCGATCACCTCTCGGCGGGCAAGATGACCATCGGGTGTGTGGCCTTCGTCTACCAGTATTGCAGTCGCCTCGTTTTGCGGCGCGTTGAATGGAATAACGATTTCGGCGCGCGCCTTGGTGCCCACGACCTCGATCGTCTGGTGCGGTGCAAGCTGCGTCGAAACGGTGAATGCGAGCTGCCTGCCTTCACCGAAATCGGCAATCACACTCGCCTGCCTGTCGGTGCCGAATTGCGGACAGCGCTCGATCAGCGCTACGACTCGCTTGGGCTCGCTTTCGAAAAGGAACCGCCCGCCAGTGACTGGGTAGCAGCCAATGTCCATGATGGCGCCGCCGCCGATTTCCGGATTGTTGCGCACATCGTCAGGGTCCATGTTGAAATAGGTGAATACGCTGCTGACTGCGCGCACTTCGCCCAGTTCGCCCGAACGCACCATCTCGCGCACCCGCAGCCATTGCGGATGGTAGCGGACCATGAATGCTTCCGCGACGGTGACGTCCTTGGGACATTCGCGAAGGCGCTCCGCCTCCTTCGCGTTCAGCGCAACTGGCTTCTCGCACAGGACGTGTTTTCGGGCCTTCGCGGCGGCAATCGTCAGCTCGACGTGAAGATGGTTCGGCAGCGGATTGTAGATTGCATCCACATCCGGGTCGGCGAGCAACTCCTCATAGGAACCGTAGGATCGCGGAATGCCGAGATCAGCCGCCACCTTTGCGGCGCGGGCCTTGTCCCGCGAGGCGATGGCGACCACCTCGGATGACGGCGACCCCATTATGCCCGGAATGACCTTTTCGCGCCCGATCTTCGCGGTCGAAAGAATGCCCCATCTCAGCTTCTTGCCTGACATTTCCAAATCCCTGCCGTGAAATTTCCGCTTTGCATAAGCAAGCCGGGCCGCAAGCGGCCCGGCTCCCGATTTCGATAGGCCTGCCGATCAGTTGTCGGCGCAGAAGCCCGGATCGTCCTGATTGCAGACATCGAGACCCGTATAAAGCGGATCGTCAACGCTTTCGCCATTGATCAGCTGGATCATGACGTCCGGAGCGCGATAGCCCATTTCAAACGGACGCTGGCCGACCTGGGCGTGGCTGCGGCCATCGCGGAAGGCCTGGGTCTGCGGCGGCAGCGTGTCGCCGGCGATGATGATCAGATCCTTGGACTTCAGCTTGTCCATGACCTGATCCGTCACCTGGGTATAGGCCTGCGGGGCAAACTGCGCCCAGCCGCCGATCAGGATGAAGGCATCGAGATCGGGATTTGCCGTGAACGTATCGGCCATCTGCTGGTTGGCCAGGTCCGCCTGATCGTTCGTGAAGACGGGGCAGCCCTCGATCTCTGTCCAGCCGTTCTGGCCGGTCAGGCGATCGATTCCGTCCTCGCCGGCGGCGGTGTCACGGAAGCCTTGCGCCCGCGCGTTGATGTTGTCGGCTGCGACGTTGCCGAGCTGCAGGCACACCGTACCGCCCTCGGGCTTCAGTTTCGCTGCTTCCTCGGCCATCTTGACACCCATCAGGTAGTTGTCGGTGCCGAGATAGGTGGCGCGCAGGTCGCGGTCCTTCTCCAGGAAGTCGGCGTCGATGGTCATGACCGGAACGTCCGGAGCGATCTGGCGAACGCGGTTTGCCATGCCCGGCGCGTTGGACGGCGAAATGGCGATTGCGGCAACGCCGCGGGTCAGCAGGTCGTCGACGATCTGGATTTCGCCCGCTTCGTCAGCCGAAGATGCCGGACCGGTATAAAGGCACTCATATTTTGAGTCCGCGTTTTCCGACATCCACTTCTGACAGCCGAGATTGATCTGCTCGAAGAAGGGGTTGTCGAGACCCTTTACGACGATTGCCAGAGTTTCCTTGTCCTGCGCCTGTGCAGCGCCCGCGACCATCGCGAACACAGCAGCGGCAGAGGCCAGTTTACTGATTTCGTTCATGTTTTTCCTCCCGTTGGGCTCCGTTATCTGATCCGAGTCCTTAACCCGGATACCAGATCTGTCGCGGGTCGTTTTGCGCCCGCACATAGTTCCACGCGTCCTCGATCAGCGCCTTCAGATCGTATTGAGGGCGCCAACCAAGCCTCAGCCGCGCCTTGGCGCTGTCCAGCCAGTTGCTGAACAGGCCGGTTGGAATTTCGACCGCCGAATACCCGCGCGTGTCTTTCAGGTATCCAGCGACACGGCCGTAATCGACAGGCTCGCTCATCGCGATATTGAACAATTGCTGTTCGGCTGCCCGATTGCCCAGCGCGGCCAGAATGGCGCTGACGAGATCCGAGACATGCACGAAGTTCCGCCTTAGCGGCGCGCCGGTATCGTCCAGCATCAGCGGCACGACCTTCTGCCCGACGAGACGCTCGACTTCTTCTTTCGGCATGAACTGGGTCCAGGGCGGTCCGCCGAATTGTTCGTCGCCGAAGGTCAGCGCATAGCGGAAATCGTCCTTCTCCATGATCCACGGCGCCCGCAGGCAGCATCCATTGATGCCGTACTGGATCTGGTACTGCTCAAGCATCACCTCTTCGATGACCTTGGTCAGCGCATAGCAGCCCTGATAGGCACGCCGCGGCGACGTTTCGATGACCGGCCCGTCATAACGATGGAAAGCATGCCCGACGGAGCAATCGCCACCGATCAGAATGAATTGCTGCGCCGTCGGCGAGCCCCGGAAAGCCTCGAGCAAGTGGAACATGCCCTTCACGGCGACATCCATCACCAGATCCGGCGATTCCTTCACCGCCGCCATGTGCAACACATGGGTGACGCCGGACATGGCGTCCTCAACTGCTTCTCGGTCGGAAAGCGATCCCCTGATGACGCTCACGCGCTCGGGTGCTTCGAGGCCGCGGTTATGGCAAAGCGCCACGACCGTTGCGTCCGCAAAGCGGCCCTCATTCAGGAAAGCAGGCAGAAAATGACTGCCGACCTTTCCGGTCGCGCCTGTGATGAGCAGCTTCATAAATCCTCCCGAACTGATAATGATAATATTTACTAATAATCGTTCGTCAACTATTTCTCTTTCGCCGCCGAGCACGTAGGCTCGACGCAAGGGAGGAGATTACGTGGCAGAAAGGTTGAAGCTGACCGGGATCAGCAAGCACTTCGGCGCGATACGCGCGCTGAACGAGGTATCGCTGTCGGTCGAAGAAGGTGAGGTGCTGGGCCTGATGGGCGACAACGGCGCGGGAAAGTCCACACTCGTCAAAATCATTGCGGGCAATTTCAGGCCGTCTCACGGCGAGATCGCGCTGGATGGAGACGCGCGCGATTTTCATCATCCGAAAGACGCCCAGCGGGCGGGCATCGAGATCGTCTATCAGGACCTCGCGCTTTGCGACAATCTGACAGCGGCCTCGAATGTCTATCTCGGCCGCGAACTCCGCAAGAAGTTCGGACCGGTGCGCGTCATTGACTACAAGGCCATGCACCGCCGCGCCGGCGAGCTCTTCGCGCAGCTGAAATCGGAGACCCGGCCGCGCGACCTCGTTCGCAAGATGTCGGGAGGACAACGGCAGGCGGTTGCGATCGCCAGAACGCTACTGGCCGATGCCAAGGTGGTTCTCATGGACGAACCGACCGCAGCCATCTCGGTCCGCCAGGTTGCCGAAGTGCTCGACCTGATCCGGCGTTTGCGGGACCGCGGCATTTCGGTGATCCTGATCAGTCACCGCATGCCCGACGTATTCGGCGTTTCCGACCGCATTGCCGTGCTGCGGCGCGGCGAGCTTGTTGCCCACAAGGCGACAGCCGACAGTTCGCCAGAAGAAGTGACCGGGCTGATCACCGGCGCGATTCAAACGGCCTAGGAGCTTCCAATGACAACGACCCTCGAACAGGCCATCGGACAAAGCCAGCATCGCTCCGTCCTCTCCCGCATCATGAGCATTCAGGTGTTCTGGGTGTTCATGGCGGCGGTTATTGCCTGCGTGGCGCTTTCGCTGATCACCGACACCTTCGCCACCGAGCGGAACCTCTTCAACGTCACCCGCAACTTCGCCTTCGTCGCCATCATCGCGATCGGCATGACGACGGTGATTGCCTCTGGCGGCATCGACCTGTCGGTCGGCGCTTCCGTGGTGCTTTCCGCTGTTGTCATCGGTGCAACGATGGAGGCGGGTTATCCTATTTGGGCAGCGGCGATGTTTGCCTTGGGTGCGGCCCTTCTCGTTGGACTGGTGAACGGCATCCTCATTGCGTTTGTCGGCATGCCGCCATTCGTCGTGACATTGGGAATGCTCTCATTCGCGCGCTCAATGGCGCTCGTGCTGTCGAACAACAAGATGATCTACGAGTTCGGACCCGACCATGACGCGCTGCTGTGGCTCGGCGGAGGCTCGACATTCGGCATTCCGCATCCCGTCTTCGCGCTCGTTGCCCTGGCGTTCGTGATGGGGTTCGTCTTCAAGTGGACCCGCTGGGGCCAGCATGTGTTCGCCATTGGTGGCAACGAGAACGCTGCGGTGCTTACCGGCATTCCTGTCCGCGGCATGAAGGTCACCGTGTACATGTTTTCCGCCCTTACTGCCGGCATCGCAGGCATCCTGATGGTCGGTTGGCTGGGCAGCGTCACCACCAATCTTGGCACCGCAATGGAGCTGACCGTGATTGCCGCAGCGGTGATCGGAGGCGCGAACCTCGCCGGAGGAGAAGGCACTGTGTTTGGCGCCGTGGTCGGCGCGCTGTTGATCGAGGTCATCCGAAATTCGCTGATATTGCTCGGCATCTCGACTTTCTGGCAGGGCGCGTTTATCGGCTCCTTCATTGTTATTGCCGTTGCATTCGATCGCATCCGGCGATTGCGGGGACAGGACTGATGGCCATGGATGGCAGCGGACCGAAACAAGGAAGCTGATCGCACGGCCAACCTTGGAGACTTGAGCGAACGTGGACACTGAAGCAAACGACAGACCGCGTGGAAGCGGCCACCTGAAGCCGACCATGATGGACGTCGCGTCCCGGGCGGGCGTCTCGCAGGCAACGGTCTCTCTCGTCCTCAATGGAACGCCGGGGGTCCGGCTGAGCGACGCCACGCGTGAAAGAGTGAGGCTTGCTGCCGACGAACTCGGTTACAAGCTTGTGCGGCGTGGCCAGCGCCGCGCGCCCGCCGACCAGAACCTCATCGCCTTCATCGCCGACGAGATCGCCACCGATCCGTGGATGTCGATCGCCTTTGATGGCGCGCGCGAAAAGGCGCTGGAATACGGACTGACTGTCTGCCTCAACGCCACGCGGGGTGACCCCGACGCGGAAGCGATGATCCTCAACCAGATGGGCCAGAAGTTGGCCGGCATCATCTATGGAACAACACTGACGCGGCGTATGGACCCGCCGGAGGCGTTGTTTCAACACCGCACCGTGCTGCTCAACTGCTACGACGCCAAGCGCAAGCTTCCATCTGTTCTGCCGGGCGAACTGGTCGGCGGGCGGGTTGCAACGGAACGGCTGATCCAGGCCGGCCGCAAACGCATTGCGCTCATCAACGGCCAGGAAGGCCTCGACGCCAGCCGCGACAGGCTGAAGGGCTACCGCCAGGCGCTTTCAAGCAATGATTTGCAGTTCGACACCACGCTGGTCAGGCCCGGCAACTGGGAACCCTCCACGGGCTACGACGGAACACGCGCGCTCATGGCGCTGGACAAGCCGCCGGATGCTATATTCTGTGCCAACGACATGATGGCGGTTGGTTGCCTCGATGCGCTCAAGGAACTGGGGCTCCGCGTGCCGGAGGATGTCTCTGTTATCGGCTTCGACGATCGCGAAATCGCGCAGTTCACGCGGCCCCCGCTCACCACGCTGGTGTTGCCGCATTACGAGATGGGCGAGATCGCTGCCGAACTCCTGATCGACGCGGCAAGCGGCCTTCAGGCTGGCCCGACGCAGATCAAGGTCGAATGCCCGCTCGTGGAGCGCGAATCCGTCTAGCGATTTGCTGGCTGGGGATCCGTGCCCCGAGCCACTTTCATCTCATCCGCTTCGCTGCGCTCAGCTATCGTCCTTGGAGACATCCTTCCCGCCGGATTCCGGTTCGCGCGGATCGAAGGCGATGAACAGGCCGTAGAACGAATAGGCTCCAACAGCACAGAAGAGCGTGCCCCAGAAGGTCTCGCCCGCACTGAACTCGAACAGACCCCATGCGGTTGACGCGCCGACGATCAGCACACGCAGCCACAGCGGCTTGTAGAAAGGATCGTTGAAATCGAACAGGCTTTTCAATGGACCACCAGCCTCGATGTTGTCACGGTTTACTGACCGCCTTCGTTCCCGGAACCACGGGCCGCGACTGCGGCCTAAGCTTTCGCCCGCCCATCGAAGCCGTGAGATGAGAAAACTGGCGGAGAGGGAGGCATCCATTGCCATGCCACATTGAGTAGCAGGTTGCACCCAGAAACACCGGTATCTCGACGGAACGAAGGTAAGAGAGAAAGTTTCTCGCTGCAATCCGCACCGATCGTTCGACTGCTCGGCCGTCCGGGCGTGTCCCTTTAGGCGATCGCAGAGAAACGGTGCGAACCAATCAGCGCCGCTTGAATGATCCAAGTTGATTGCTGGTGCGCGAGCGGCCCGCGGTCCATCATGACGATTGATACTGGCGATGGAGACGGGAACGTCGACCAGAGGAAGGCAAAGTATGGCGGCTGGAGAGGTATTTCGAACCTGTTCGCTATCGTGGCATCAGACCGTTTCTGGAGCCGAATAGTTTTTCAGTGAGTTGGCAAGTTGCATGGCGAAACGCGCGGAAGCCACCGGCAGGGTGCGGCCACGCATCTGGCCAAGGATCAGATTGCCCGGCGGCAGGTCGCGCTCCGATATCGGCCTGAACACCAGCGATCCGTCGCCTGGATCGCGAAGGCCGATGGGAATCTGAAAGCCGATGACGCTCTCATGCATGACATAGTGCCGGATTAGCTCGAAGCTTTCGGTTTCGACTACCGGCGAGACTCGCCTTGTGCCGCGCCGAGCTGCAAAGTCCATAAGGTGGCGGACGCCATATTTTATCGATGGCGCAACGTGCGGCGTATCGAGACAGTCGCGCAGCCTGATCTCGTCCTTTGCAGCCAGCGGATGATCGGATCTCATTACAACGTTTACGGGCTGTGGAATGACGTGAAGGACCTCGAAGTCAACGAGATAGACCGGCTCGAACACCAGCGCGAGATCGCTCGCATAGCTGGCCAGTTCCTGCTCGGCCTGTGCACGGTCGCGCACATTCACCGTGAAAGTCACTCCCGTGTGGTCGGCCCGGTATCGGGATATCTCATGCGGCAGGAAATAGGGGAGCGTCGCCTGTGAGCAGGCGATCGACACGTGGCCTCGGCGCTCGCCCGACAAATCCGCCACCTGGCTGTGGACGCGAGACAGGTCCGACAGCGTTGCACGGTAGTGCTGAAGCACCAGTTCGCCTGCCGGATTGAGCCTCACGCCGCCAGACAGTCGCTCGAACAATTCGGCGCCGAATTCCTCCTCGAAGCGCTGGATGCGTCGCACCAGCGCCGATGCAGTTATGTTCATGTCTTCGGCGGCGCGGCGCATGGATCCGGCGCGGGCGACGGCTTCGATAAGCTTGAACGTCTGGAGGTGTTTCATCGAGGCTGCTCCATGGTGGTGCATTTTTTTCACCGCATCGGTGAAAACATAGCAGTTTTCGCCAACGCGAAAAGTTGCAAGCTGATCGGCAGAAATTCCTCATTTTCCCGAGAGGTTCAGCCATGTCGATCAGCAGACGCCACTTCCTCGCAACCGGCGGCGCCGTCATGGGCACGTTGCCCTTCGCGCGCGCCATTCCCGCTCTGGCTGCCAGTGACACGCTGGTCGCGGTCAGCGGCCAGACCATCAATTCGCTAGACCTGCACCGCACTGGCACAAATCGGGCGAGCTACCAGATCGCCATCAACTGCTATGATCGTCTGGTCACGTTCGGCACCAAGGAGGCGCCGGGCGGAGGATTGTCCTACGACTATTCAACCATCGAACCTGAACTCGCCGAGAGCTGGACGATCTCCGACGATGGTCTGGTTATCACCTTCAAGCTGAAGGATGCGGTATTCCAGGACGGCAGCAAGGTAACAGCTGAGGACGTGAAATGGTCCTTCGACCGTGCCGTTTCGGTTGGCGGCTTCCCGACAACACAGATGAAGGCCGGCGGTTTCGAGCGCCCTGATCAGTTCGAGGCGGTCGACGAGATGACATTCGTCGTCAAGCTGGACAAGCCGTCCAAGCTGTCGCTGCCCGACCTCGCGGTGCCGGTTCCCTTCATCATCAATTCGACACTGGCCAAGGAACACGCGACAACCGACGACCCCTGGGCGACCGAATATCTGCACCAGAACACAATCGGCTCAGGGGCCTACAAGGTGACGCGCTGGGACAGCGGCCAGCAGGTCGTCTTCGAGCGTTTCGACGGATGGGTCGGTGGACCGGTGCCTCAGGTGCGGCGCATCATCATGCGCGAAGTGCCGTCAGCGGCGACACAGCGGGCGCTGGTCGAGCGCGGCGACGTTCACGTCGCCTTCGACATTCCCGACAAGGACGCGGCCGAGCTGGCCGAAAAGGTCACCGTGTTCTCGACGCCGATTGAGAATTGTATCCACGCTCTTTGCCTGAACACGAAATTCGAGCCCTTCCAGGACCCGGATGTACGCAAGGCGATCGCCTACGCAGTTCCTTACGAGGCAATCTTCCAGGCTGCGGCTTACGGGCGGGGCGCGCCGCTGTGGGGCGGCGAGGCCGAGATCACTGATATCGCCTGGCCGCGCAAGACCCAATATGCGACTGACCTCGACAAGGCCAAAGAACATATGGCCAAGTCGAAATACCCCGATGGGTTCGACACAACGCTCTCCATCGCGACCGATCTTTCACACTGGATGGAACCGGCTGCGCTGCTGATCCAGGAGGCTGTCGCCAAGATCGGGATCAAGGCCGAGATCGAGAAGATACCCGGCGCCAACTGGCGGACGGCCTCACTGGTCGAGAAGCGGTTGCCTTTCCACCTCGAAAATTTCGGCGGCTGGCTCAACACGCCCGACTACTACTTCTTCTGGGCCTACCAGGACGGCCACCTCTTCAACTCGTCGAACTATTTCAACGAGGAGGTCGAGCGCCTCACTGACGAGACGCTGCACATGGCGATGGACGATCCCGAATACGAGCCGAAGATCAAGCGCATGTTCGAGATCGTGCTTGAGGATCTTCCGCGCATTCCGCTGTGGCAGCCCGCACTCAACGTCGCGATCAACGGCGCCGACGGCTACGAATTCTGGTTCCATCGCCAGCTCGACGTTCGCTCGCTGCAGTCGGCTGAGAGCTGAGCCATGACCGGACGCGGCACCGCCATAATGATGCGCATCGCGCAGGCGGTGCCGGTCGTTATCGGTGTCGTCATCATCAGCTTCGTGCTGACGCGCGCACTGCCGGGCGATCCGGCGGTGCAATTCGCGGGAATAGCGGCGACGCCGGAGTCGATCGAGGAGACGCGGGTCAAGCTCGGCCTCGACAAACCGCTGCCCGAGCAGTTCATCATCTATGTCGGCCAGCTGCTCCAGGGCGATCTCGGCCAGTCGGTGTCGACCGGTCGGCCGGTGACGGCAGAACTAGCCGCGCGTCTCCCTGCCTCGCTTGAACTCACCTTGTGTGCACTGGTCTTGTCTTGCGGGATCGCCATCCCACTCGGTGTGCTGGCTGCGACGCGACCAGGCAGCTGGGTCGACCAGCTTTGCCGGCTGCTGGTTACGGCAGGCGTGTCGCTACCAACATTCTTCACCGGAATCGTGCTGGTCTACGTGTTCTACTACCTGCTTGGCGTCGCGCCATCGCCGCTCGGCAGGCTCGATTTTATCTATCTCGAACCGCCACATGTGACCGGCTTTTTCCTCATCGATGCCGCACTCGACGGCGACTGGGAGACCTGGTTCGGCGCGCTGAAGCAGCTCATCCTGCCGGCGACGACGCTCGCGCTGTTCACGCTGGCGCCGATCGCCCGCATGACCCGCGCAGCGATGCTGTCTGCACTGTCGGCCGACTATATCCGCACCGCCCGCGCCGCCGGTCTCGGCTCGCGTCAGGTGCTCTATGGCTATGCGTTCCGCAACGCGCTGCTGCCAGTCGTCACCACGCTCGGCATGGTGTTTTCTTTCGTGCTCGGCGCCAACGTGCTGGTGGAGAAGGTCTTCGCCTGGCCGGGCATCGGTTCCTACGCCGTCGAGGCGTTGGTCGTGTCCGATTATGCCGCCGTTCAGGGCTTCGTCCTGTCCATGGCGCTGTTGTTCGTTCTGCTCAACCTGGTGATCGATCTGACCTATTCGGTTATCGACCCGCGCTTCGGGACGGCCGCGAAATGACCGAGACGACTGTGGCAGCCGAGAGCGCGCTTCCTGCCGCGTCGAGCAAGACGGGCGGAACCCTCGGTCACATCCTCTACGTGCTCAGGGAGAACCCGGTCACGGCCGTTGCCTTCGGCATGTTCGCCTTTTTCATCCTGTCGGCGCTGATCGGTCCATATGTCGTTCCCTACGATCCCTTGGCCACGAACGCCGCAATCGCGCTTCAGCCGCCGTCGTGGAGCAACTGGTTCGGCACCGACAATCTGGGTCGGGACGTATTTTCGCGGTTGATCGTGGCGACGCGGCTCGACCTCATCATCTCCGTCGCCGCCGTGGCGCTGTCCTTCGTCATTGGTTCGGTGCTGGGTTCGATCGCCGGCTATCGCGGTGGCTGGATCGACAATGTGCTCAACCGGTGCCTCGATACTATCATGGCCTTTCCGCTGTTCGTGCTCGCGATGGGTATCGTGGCAGCGCTTGGCAATTCCGTCGCCAACATCATCTACGCGACCGCCATCATCAACATCCCCTTCTACGCGCGAGTGGTCAGGGCCGAGGTCAACATCCGCCGCGAGGCCGGTTTCACGCTCGCCGCCAAGCTGGCCGGCAATCCGGACTGGCGTGTACTTGCCGTCCACATATTCCCCAACGCGCTTCCACCGATGATGGTGCAGGTATCGCTCAATCTCGGCTGGGCGATCCTCAATGCAGCAGGCCTCTCCTTCATCGGTCTGGGCGTGAGGCCGCCGACGCCGGAGTGGGGCATCATGGTCGCCGAGGGCGCCAACTTCATCGTCTCGGGCGAGTGGTGGCTGGCGCTGTTTCCCGGTCTTTGGCTGATGCTCGCCGTCTTCACCTTCAATCTGATGGGCGATGGGCTGCGCGACATTGTCGATCCGCGCCGGAGAACCTGAAATGCTGTCGATCAAGGATCTTCAGATCGGTTTTCGCACACGCCGGGGCGAGGTGGAGGCGGTCAAGGGCGTCAGCTTCGAACTCGCCAAGGGCGAACGGATGGGCATTGTCGGCGAAAGCGGTTCCGGCAAGTCGGTCACATCCTATGCTCTGATGCGCATTCTCGACGCCGGTGGATCGATCCGTAACGGCGAGGCCATATATTCGGGCGTCGACCTTCGCCGGGCTTCCGAAAGCGCGATGCGCGATATCCGCGGCCGCGAGATATCGATGATCTTCCAGAATCCGCGCGCGGCGCTGAATCCCATCCGCAAGGTCGGGCACCAGATCGAGGACGTGTTGCGCCGCCACGGCCGCGCGACCCGGCAGGACGCGCGAGACAAGGCTATTGCCGCGCTCGAAGCGGTGAAGATCAACGACGCCGCGGCGCGCTATGAGGCCTATCCGTTCGAGCTCTCCGGCGGCATGTGCCAGCGCGTCGTCATCGCCATTGCGCTCGCTTGCGATCCCACGCTTCTGATAGCCGACGAACCGACGACCGGACTCGACATTACCACCCAGAAAGCGGTGATGGATTTGGTCGATGAACTGGTCCGCGCCCGCGGCATGTCGTCAATCCTGATCACGCATGACCTTGGCCTGGCGTCGCAATATTGCGACCGCATTGTCGTGATGAAGGACGGGCTGATCGTCGAGGAAGGCCGACCGGCTGCGCTCTTTACGAGGCCGAAACACCCCTACACCAACAAGCTGGTCGACGCGACGCCGCGGCGGGGGGCAACCATCCGTTCGCTACTTCCAGAAGACCAACGCAAGCCGCTGGAACCGCGCTCGATCGGCAACGCGCCGATGATGGAGGTGGTGAAGCTAACCAAGACCTATGAGGGCAAGTCAGGCCCGGTGCACGCAGTGAAGGACATCTCCTTCACGATCCGCGAAGGCGAAAGTGTGGGCCTCGTCGGCGAGTCCGGCTGCGGCAAGTCGACAACATCGTCGATGATCGTACGACTGCTCGATCCGACCTCCGGGCATATACTCTATCGCGGTGAGGACCTTTCGGCGATTGCCGCCTCAGGCTTTGCAAGCAATTCGCTGCGGGCAAAGATCCAGATGGTCTTCCAGGATGCGACCGACAGCCTCAATCCGCGCCAGACGGCGCGGCAGGCTATCGCGGAACCACTCAAACATCTGACCGATCTGCGCGGTGCAACGCTTCAGGCGCGGGTCGAAGAGCTTGCGACGCTGACCGGGCTGCCGGAGCATTTGCTCGACAGGTTTCCCCACCAGCTGTCGGGTGGACAAAAGGCGCGTGTGGGTATCGCCCGGGCCATCGCGCCCGATCCCGACCTGCTGATCCTCGACGAGCCAACAGCTGCACTGGATGTGTCGATCCAGGCTGTGGTGCTCAATCTGCTTGCCGATCTCAGGGCAAAACTCGGCATGAGCTACCTGTTCGTCAGCCATGATCTGAATGTCGTGCGTCTGCTTTGCGACCAGGTTGTGGTCATGAAGGGCGGCCGGATCGTCGAGTCCGGGCCCGTCGAAGACGTCATGGACAACCCCAAGGACCCATACACCCGCCAGTTGCTCTCGGCCGCCCCGCAGGCGCCGGACAGAAAGGCGGCATGAGCATGAAAACAGCCGGAAGAACGTGCCTATGAATATCGAGGAATTGCCATTCACACTTGATGCAATCGCTGGAGCATATGCGGAAGGTCTGCGACCGGAAGCCGTGGTGGCGGAGGCATTCCGGCGGCTCGACGCCGTCGGCGATCCAGGCATCTTCATACACGACGCGCGCGAAGCAGCGCTGGCAAGTGCAGGTGCGCTCGGCGAGCCGGACGGACGTCCATTGTGGGGTATCCCCTATGTCGTAAAGGACAATATCGACGTTGCAGGCATGCCTACGACAGCTGCTTGTCCGGATTTCGAGTATCTGCCCGAATCTGATGCCTTCGTCGTTGCCAAGCTGTGCGAAGCAGGGGCGATCTGCCTCGGCAAGGCCAACCTCGACCAATTCGCTACCGGACTGGTCGGAGTTCGCACGCCCTACCCGGTTCCGCGCAATGCAATCGATCCCGATATCGTGCCTGGCGGCTCCTCCTCGGGTTCGGCTGTCGCCGTTGCGCACGGCATCGCTTCGTTTTCGCTCGGCACCGATACCGCCGGCTCCGGACGCGTTCCCGCCGCTCTCAACTCAATCGTCGGGCTGAAGCCGACACTGGGCGCTCTCTCGGCAGGAGGTGTCGTGCCGGCTTGCCGAACACTCGACACCATTTCGATATTCGCGATGACGGTCGCGGACGCCTGGGCTGTTTTCGAATGCACGGCGGGCTTCGACACGGCCGACGGATATTCGCGCAAGGTCGCAGTTCCGCCGCTAAAGGTGGCACCGCCAGCTATGCGCATCGGTTTGCCCAATGCAGCAAGCCTCGTTGCGTTCGATGATGGTGCGCAGGAAGCAGACTTCCGCGCCACGGTCGAGCGGATCGCAGCCTCGGGCGCTGAGCTCGTGGAGCTGGACTTTGAACCGTTCTACGCGGTCGCCCGCATGCTCTACGAGGGAGCATGGGTGGCGGAGCGTGTGGCAGCCGTCGGCGAACGACTGACGGATAAGCCCGAAACGCTGCACCCCACAACGCGGGCCATCCTTGAACCGGGCCTCGCGCTGAGCGCTGTCGACGCGTTCCGAGGGCAGTATCGCCTCAAGGAGCTGGAGCGTGCCTGCCGCGAGCAGTTGCGCAAAGTCGACCTTTTATGCGTGCCGACCATTCCGTCGTTCGTAACGATGAGGGAGATCGAAGCCGATCCTGTCGGGCCGAACTCGATGCTCGGCACCTACACCAATTTCGTCAATTTGCTCGAGATGTGTGGCATCGCCGTTCCCACGGGCACACGTTCGGATGGACGGCCGGGAAGCGTCACTCTCCTTGCCGAAGGAGGGAAGGACGCGCTGTGCGCTTCGGTGGCAACGGCGCTCGAGGCGGGCAGCATGGGCGCCACCGCCTGGGTTCGCCCCGACGTAACCCGCTTGAATACAGATACCCCGGCCGATGACGAAATTGCGCTGGCTGTTTGCGGTGCGCATATGTCCGGGTTGCCGCTGAACCACCAGCTGACCGATCTTGGCGGTCGCTTCCTCAGGAAAGCAAGGTCGGCGCCGGAATACCGCTTATACGCTCTGGCCGGCGGACCGCCTGCACGTCCCGGCATGGTACGGCAGGCAAGTGGCGGCGCGGCCATCGAGCTTGAGATCTGGGCGCTTCCAAAGGCGAGCGTTGGCACGTTCCTCGCAGGCATTCCTGCTCCGCTTGGCATCGGCACAGTGAAGCTCGATGACGCGAGCTCCGTGAAAGGGTTCCTGTGCGAAAGCGAGGGGCTCGCCGGGGCGACCGACATCACCGAATTTGGCGGGTGGCGTGCGTTCCTGGCAGGCGGTGGCGCGACGGCTCCACGCGAGGCCGTAGCCTGATGGCCGCTTCAATCCCCATCATCGACGTTTCGCCGCTAGCCGGGGCAAGCGAAGCTGCCACTGCCGAGGTAGCCGCGCAAATCGGCGCCGCCTGCCGCGAGATCGGCTTCTTCTATGTCACAGGCCACAGCGTTTCCCCCGAGTTGATGGGCGCGGCATTCGAGGCCTCGGCATCGTTCTTCGGCCAGGACGAGGCGACCAAGAAGGAGGTTCTCTACACGGCGGCGGGCAATCGCGGCTATGTGCCGATGAAGGGCGAGGCGCTCGACCCCACCCGGCCTGCCGACCTGAAGGAAGCATTCAACATCGGTTTGGAACTGCCGGCGGACGATCCTGAAATCGCAGTTGGCAGAATGTTCCGGGCGGCCAATCTGTGGCCCGGCATGGCGGGCTTTCGCGACACCATGCTCGCCTACTTTGGAGCGTGCCACGACCTCGGCCGCGCGCTCCATCGCGCCTTCGCAATCGATCTGGACCTTGGGCCAGAGTTCTTCGAGGACAAGCTCGACCGCCCGATGGCGGTGTTGCGGCTGCTCCACTATCCGCCAGCAGCGGCAAGCTCCGAGGAGGGGCAACTCGGCGCCGGGGAACACACGGACTATGGCTGCGTAACATTGCTGGCCACGGACGGCGTCGGCGGGCTTGAGGTCCGCAACCGCGCCGGCGACTGGCTGAAAGCGCCGCACGTTCCCGGAGCGTTCGTCTGCAATATCGGCGACTGCCTGATGCGGTGGACAAACGATATCTACGTGTCCACGCCGCACCGCGTCGTCAGTCCCGCGGGGCAGGAACGTTACTCGATCGCATTCTTCCTCGACCCGAACCCCGACGCCGATATCGCCTGCCTGCCGGGATGTGCATCACCTGAAAGACCGGCTCGCTACGCCCCCATCCGTGGCGACGAGTTCCTGCTCTCTCGGCTGTCGCCGACATACGAGAAATCGGGGCTCGGCAGCACGCGCAAGACGGTCGGAGCCAGCTAGATGCACGCAAAACGGTCAATTGCATCCGGTTGCTCAATGAATAAGCGGGACCGCTTGAGCGCGTTCTCCAATGCCGTTGCAAGCTGCGCCAAAAATCAAATCATTACAGGTCGTTACGGAGACCTGCGTCGCGAATGCGGGAGTGGCACAGGCTTTGCCTCATCCCGAAGAAAGACCGGCCGCGGAGTTCCCGCGCCGGCACCGAACCAAAGCCGCTGGAGCCTCCCATGAACAATATGCCCATATCCCGTCGTTCCCTTCTCAAAGCCGGCGCTGCCGGCCTTGCAGCCTCCGCCCTGCTGCCGCTCGGATTTGCGCGTGCGCAATCGCCCATCATTCTCGGTGCCGTCTATGTCGGCCCGCGCGATGACTTCGGCTGGAACCAGGCCCATGCCGTGGCGATGGATATCCTCAAGCAGGTCGAAGGCGTGACCGTAATTGAGGAAGAAAACGTGCCGGAAACCGACGCCGTCGCGCAATCGATGGAATCGATGATCAATCTCGACGGCGCCAACCTGATCCTGGCCACGTCTTTCGGCTACTACAGCCCCTTCGTTGTCGAGACGGCGAAGAAGTATCCGGACGTCCAGTTCCGTCACGCCGCGCCGCTGTGGAACGAGGCGACCGACCCCAAGAACGCCGGCAGCTATTTCTGCTACTTGAACCAGGCGCATTACGTCGACGGCGTCGCCGCCGGCCTGTCGACCACGTCGAACAAGATCGGTTTCGTTGCCGCCAAGCCGATCCCTTCGGTTCTGTCCAACATCAACTCGGTCTTGCTCGGCGCAAAGAGCGTCAATCCCGATGCCACGGTCCAAGTGATCTTTACCGGCGAATGGTCGCTGCCGGTGCGCGAGGCCGAGGCCGCCAACGCTCTGATCGACGCTGGCTGCGACGTCATCACTTGCCATGTGGACGGCCCGAAGGTGGTGATCGAAACGGCCGAATCGCGCGGCGTGAAGAGCTGCGGCCACAATGCCAGCCAGGCCCCGCTTGCGCCCAAGGGCTTCATCACCGGTGCGGAATACAAGTGGGAGACAATCTACAAGATCTATGCCGACGCGCTCGCCAAGGGCGAGGAACTGCCGAACTTCATCGCCGGCGGCTACCACAACGACATGCTGCGCAATTCGCCGTTCGGTGCCGGTGCGACACCGGAGGCAGTGAAAGCCGCCGAGGCAGCGATCGAGGCGCTGAAGGGCGGCAAGCCGATCTATGTCGGCCCGCTCAAGGACAACGCCGGCAACGTCGTCATCGAGGGCTCGATGGACAATTACGACCCTGTCCTTGATGGCATGAACTACCTGCTCGAAGGCGTGCAGGGCTCCATAACCTGATGCAAGCCGGCGGGTGGCGTTCACCGCCGCCCGCCAACCTTCACCTCACCCGGGGACTCGGCGATGATTTCAACACACGTGGGCTGGCAGGGCGCTCGGACTGGAGGACAGTCATGACCGCCGTGGCGTCCACTTCCGCGCCAGCTGCGCGACGTGGGCTGGACCCCCGCGCCATCCGGACGATCGAGGCGGTGCTCATTCCCGTAGGTGCGCTGATTGCGTCAGCCATCCTGTTTTCGGTTTTCCTGATTGCGCTCGGCAAGTCACCGCTGACCTTCTACAGCCTGATATGGACCGGTGGTTTCGGTTCGGCCTTCTCGATCCAGAACACGCTGCAACGTTCGGCGCCGCTGATCCTTACAGGATTGGCATTCGCCATTCCCGCCCGCATCGGCCTGACGTTGATCGGAGCAGAAGGCGCGCTTGTGCTGGGCGGCTTTTCGGCTGCAGCGGTCGCTATTCCGCTTGTGACCGGTGGGGGGTCGCCGGTGATCGGGCTGCCGTTGATGGCATTGTCGGCAATGCTGGTCGGTGCGATCTGGATCGGCCTCGCCGGTTGGCTTCGCCATTATCGCGGCGTCAATGAAACGATCTCGTCGCTGCTTCTCAGCTACATCGCCATCGCTATCATGAACTTCTTCGTCGAGGGCGCGCTACGCGATCCCGCCTCGGCAAACAAGCCGTCGACGATGCCGATCGGCGAGGCCTACCGCATCGGTCCCATTCCAGGAACTTCAGTTCACTGGGGGCTGGTCGCGGGCCTCATTCTGGCGGTCATTCTCTACATTCTGATGTCGCGCACGACGTTCGGGTTTGCCGCGCGCATGACCGGCGGCAATGTCAGGGCGGCTCAGGCGCAGGGCCTGCCGGTCGGCTTCCTCGTCGTCGGCTGCTGCGCCATCGCCGGCGCGTGCGCCGGTCTTGCCGGCTTCTATGAAGTCGCCGCTGTGCACGGACAGGCCAATGCCTCGCTGGTAGCCGGCTATGGCTTTACGGGCATCCTTGTCGCCTTTCTCGCCCGCCAAAACCCGCTGGCTGTCGTTCCTGTCGCCATCCTGTTCGGAGCGCTCGCCGCATCCGGCGGCCTCGTCCAGCGGCGCATGGGCATGCCTGACGCCACGGTTCTCGTCCTTCAGGGCATCATCTTCGTTGTGTTGCTGACCAGCGAGACCTTCCACGGCCGGCTTGCCTTCCTGCAGCCACGCAGCGGAGAACGCACATGAGCGAGGCGGAACTCACTATCGTCTTGATCGCCATGATCGGCGGCGCGATCCGCGTCTCCACACCGTTCATGTTCGTTGCGCTGGGCGAGTGCCTCACCGAAAAGTCCGGCCGCATCAATCTTGGCCTTGAGGGCAATCTCGTGCTTGGCGCGATGGTGGCCTATGCCGGTTCCTATTCCACGGGCACCCCGTGGCTGGGCGTGCTGATGGCCGGTTGCGCAGGCCTCGTGCTTGGCGCAATGCACGGCTACATCTGCAAGCTGCCGAAGGTGAACGATATCGCCATCGGCATTGCGTTCATGAGTTTCGGCACCGGGCTCGCCTTCTTCTTCGGCAAGCCATACATCCAGCCTTCGGCGCCCAAACTGGAAGCCATTCCGCTTGGCGGCTGGTCGAGCAATCCGAACATCGAGCAGGCGCTCCAGGTCAATCCGCTGTTCTTTGTCGGCATCGCGCTGGCTGTGCTGTTGTGGTGGGCGTTCGCCAACACGCGCTGGGGCCTTATCCTCCGCATGACCGGCGATAGCGCAGCGTCGGCGCGCGCCATGGGTGTGTCGGTTGACATGGTGCGGCTGATCGCGACAGCGATCGGCGGGTTCCTGGCCGGTGTCGGCGGCGCGTTCCTGTCGCTCTACTATCCCGGTAGCTGGAACGAGGGCTTGTCGTCGGGTCAGGGCCTGATGGCGGTCGCGCTCGTCATCTTCGCGCGCTGGGATCCCGTGCGTTGCGTCTATGCAGCGCTTCTGTTCGGCGCAGCCGGTGCGCTCGGACCGGCGCTGCAATCCGTCGGCATCAGCCAGGGCTACTACTTCTTCAACGCCGCCCCATACATCCTGACGCTTTTCATCATGATCGCCTCGGCACGCTCCAAGAGCGCGGCCCGTGAGGCGCCCGGCGAACTCTCGATCACCAAATAGGAGCTGCAGCTATGTCCGGACTTGGAGGTCTCAACAAGAGCGCGAATGGCGTCGTCGTCGGGCTCGTGCAGCTGCAATTGCCGGTGGTAGAGACGAAAAGCGACCTTGCCGCACAGACGCAGCGCATTGTCGAGATGGTCGGCAAGGCGCGGCGCAACCTCGGCACGATGGATCTGGTCGTCTTTCCCGAATACGCGCTGCACGGCCTGTCGATGGACACGAACCCGGACATCATGTGTTCGCTGGAAGGCCCTGAGGTCGCGGCTTTCAAACAGGCCTGCAAGGACAACGCAATCTGGGGCTGCTTCTCCATCATGGAATACAATCCGGATGGCAACCCATACAATTCCGGGCTCGTGATTGACGACCAAGGCGAGCTGAAACTCTACTATCGGAAGCTGCATCCGTGGGTGCCGGTCGAGCCTTGGGAGCCAGGCAATCTGGGCATTCCGGTTATCGAGGGGCCCAAGGGCTGCAAGCTCTCGCTCATCATCTGCCATGACGGCATGTTTCCGGAAATGGCGCGCGAAGCCGCCTACAAGGGTGCCGAGATCATGCTCAGGACCGCCGGCTACACTGCGCCGATCCGCGAGGCCTGGCGCTTCACCAACCAGTCGAACGCGTTCTGCAATCTGATGGTCACCGCCAATGTATGCATGTGCGGGTCAGACGGCACGTTCGATTCCATGGGCGAGGCGATGATCTGCAATTTCGATGGCACAATCGTCGCTCACGGCACATCCGGGCGGGCCGACGAGATCATCACCGCCGAGGTGCGGCCGGATTTGGTGCGCGAGGCGCGTGCCAATTGGGGTGTCGAGAATAACATCTACCAGCTCGGCCATCGCGGCTACGTGGCAATCAAGAGTGGCGCGCAGGACGCACCCTATTCCTACATGCACGACCTTGTTGCCGGGTGTTATCGCCTGCCGTGGGAGGACGAGGTCAAGGTGACGGACGGAACAGGCGAGGGCTTCGAAGCCCCGACCCGCACTTATGTCGGAACCTATTCGGAGGCGGCGGAATGAGCCTGACGGACGAACGCATCGAACAGGCCATGGTGCCGGGCGGCAGTACGCTCGATGCAGATCCCTATCCGTGGCCGTTCGACGGCGACTGGGGGCCGCACAACACCTGCCTCGTCGTGATCGACATGCAGACCGATTTCTGCGCACCGGGCGGCTATGTCGACTCCATGGGTTACGACATCTCGTTGACGCGCGCGCCTATCGGCCCGATCCAGAACGTGCTGGCCGCAATGCGCGCCAAGGACTACCCGATCATCCATACGCGCGAGGGCCACAAGCCCGACCTTTCCGATCTTCCGGCCAACAAGCGCTGGCGCTCACAGCGGATCGGCGTCGGAATAGGCGACCAAGGTCCGTGCGGCCGCATCCTCGTGCGCGGCGAACCCGGCTGGGAGATCATTCCGGAACTTCAACCGGAGCCCGGCGAAGCAATCATCGACAAGCCGGGCAAGGGCACCTTCATCGCGACTGATTTCGAACTGGTGCTGCGGATGAAGAACATCCGCAACATCGTCTTCACCGGCGTCACGACGGATGTCTGCGTGCACACCACGATGCGCGACGCCAACGATCGTGGTTACGAGTGCCTGCTGCTGGAAGACTGCTGCGCTGCGACCAAACAATCCAACCACGACGCCGCCGTCGACATGATCAAGATGCAGGGCGGGGTGTTCGGTGCGGTGTCGACCTCGAAAGCGTTCCTGGAGGCATTACCGTGAACGTCGCAGCTGCGATTGCCGAGAACGCCACCATGCCGCGCGCGCCGTCGCTCGAAACGGTTGGCATGACCAAGATATTCGGTCCGCTGGTGGCGCTGGACGACGTCTCGATCAAGGTCGAGTCGGGATCCTTCCATGCTTTGCTGGGCGAGAACGGCGCCGGCAAGTCGACGCTCGTGAAGTGCATCATGGGCTTCTACACCGCTGACCGCGGTTCGGTGATGCTGGACGGTCATGAAGTCGCCATACGCAGCCCGCGCGATGCCCGCGACCTCGGCATCGGCATGGTCTACCAGCATTTCACGCTGGTGCCGTGCCTAACCGCCGCCGAGAACCTTGTCATCAGTCGTGCCGATACGCCGGCCGTCTTCGACTGGCGGGCCGAAAAGTCGAAGCTTGAAGACTTCATGGACCGCATGCCGTTCCGGGTCAGGTTGGACCAGCAGGTATCCGCACTTTCAGCAGGCGAGAAGCAGAAGCTCGAGATTCTCAAGCTGCTCTACCTGGAGCAGCGCTTCCTCATCCTGGACGAACCGACTTCCGTGCTCACCCCCGGAGAAGCCGACGAGGTGCTGGGCCTGCTAGGAGAGATGGCCAGGCGCGGTGAAGTGACCGTGCTGATGATTTCGCACAAGTTTCGCGAGGTGAAAGCCTTCTGCGACAGCTTCACGGTCCTGAGGCGCGGAGAATTCACCGGCTCTGGCGATGCACAGACGGCAACAGTGCCCGAAATGAGCCGTATGATGATCGGCGATACCGAAATCCGCGAGCGCGCGGAGCGGCGTAAACTCAACGACACCGAAGCGGTGCTGGAACTCGCCGGCCTGTGCGCCGACGACGAGGAGGGCCGCCCTGTCCTCGACGCCGTCAATCTCAAGGTGAAGGCAGGGGAAATCGTCGGCATTGCCGGCGTTTCCGGCAATGGCCAGAGCGCCTTGGTCGAGGCGTTGGCAGGGCAGCGCCCACTCAAGGACGGCGGCATCTTCATCCACAAGAAGCCGTTCGAGCCGAAGCGTTCGGACTTCGACCGATTCAAGGTGTTTGGCCTGCCCGAAGAGCCGTTGAAGAACGCAACCGTGCCGCGCATGAGCGTGGCGGAAAACATGGCGTTCCGCAGCTTTGACAAGCCGCCGGTCGCCAGCATGGGCTGGTGGATGTCGCCGGGACCGATGCGGCGCAAGGCGCAGGATCTCATCGAGCGTTACCGCGTGAAAACGACGTCGCCGGACTCTCCCATCGAGGCGCTGTCCGGCGGCAACGTTCAGCGCGCCGTGCTGGCGCGCGAGCTCTCTGGCGAAGTGGATGTTCTGATTGTCGCCAATCCATGCTTTGGGCTCGACTTCGCATCGGTGGCCGAAATCCGCAGCCAGATCATGGAGCAGCGCAACCGGGGCGCGGCAGTGCTTCTTGTCAGCGAGGATCTGGATGAAATCCTCGAACTTTCAGACCGCGTGGCGGTGATGTCTGGCGGCGCGATCAGTTACGTCGCATCGATCGAGGAGACCGACCGTAACACGATCGGTCGGCACATGGCGGGCCATTGAACATGACCGTTCGCGCCAGGCCCTACGATTTCCCCCTTGATCCCCGGCGTGCTGCCCTGGTCGTGATCGACATGCAGCGCGACTTCATCGAGCCCGGCGGGTTCGGAGACACGCTCGGTAATGATGTTTCGCGGCTCACCGCGATTGTCCCCACGGTGGCCGCGCTTATCGCACTGTTCCGCCGTGAAGCCCTCCCGATCGTTCATACCCGGGAGGCGCACAAACCTGACCTGTCGGACTGTCCGCCAGCAAAGCGGCTGCGCGGCAAACCGGGCCTTCGCATCGGCGATAGCGGCGTGATGGGGCGCATCCTGATCGCTGGCGAGCCCGGCAATCAGATACTCTCCGAACTGGCGCCGGCCGACGACGAGATCGTCATCGACAAGCCGGGCAAGGGCATGTTCTGGGCGACCGGACTGCATGAGACGCTGACAGCCAAGGGGATCGATCAACTCATTTTCGCCGGCGTGACGACGGAGGTTTGTGTACAGACCTCGATGCGCGAGGCCAACGACCGCGGCTACGAATGCCTGCTGATCGAGGACGCGACCGAGAGCTATTTCCCCGAATTCAAGGCGGCGGCAATCGAGATGATCGTGGCACAGGGGGCGATCGTCGGCTGGTCGACGCCGCTTTCTGAACTCGAGCGCATTTTCGCAAAGGAGATGGCCAATGGCTGAGGCTGGCCGCTGGGCCGGACGTAATCCCGGCAAGGATGTCGTCCGGCACGACGTCTGGGCAAAGCTTGAAGCCGAGGGCGTCGCCATCGGCCCGGCCTGGAGCATGATACCCAATTTCGTCGGCGCCGACGTGGCGGCCTGGCGGCTGGGCCAGCTTGAAGCCTGGAAGGCGGCGCACACGGTGAAGACCAACCCCGATCATGCGCAGACACCGATCCGCATCCGCGCTTTGTATGAAGGCAAGATCGTTTACACGCCGGTGCCTTACCTGACGCGTGAATTTCCCTACCTCCGGCTTGATCCTGCAAAGCTCGCCGACCTCGGTGTCAGCTTCGAACTTGCCGCGACCGCGCAAGGGTTCATGGAACATGGTGACCGCGTCGAGTTCGAGAGCGTCGAGCCGCTGGACTTCTGTGTGGTCGGTTCAGTTGCAGTCGGGCGATCGGGCGGCCGCACTGGAAAGGGCGCCGGCTTTGCCGATCTGGAGACAGGGATTTTCCGCGAGCTGGGCACAGTGAGCGATTCAACGCCTATGGCCACGACGGTTCACTCGCTGCAATTGGTGCCGGACAAACTTGTTGTCATCGAAAATCACGATACGCCGCTCGACTACATCGCGACCGAGAGCGAACTCATCGAGACGCGCAATGCGATGCCGCGTCCGTCAGGTGTCACTTGGGACAAGGTTCGGCAGGACCAGTTCGACACGATACCCTTTCTTGCCGAACTGCGAGACCGCATGCTCGCAAGACAGGTGGGCTGAACATGGTCGTCGACGATCCGGACGTTCTGGCCGAGGTTACGGCGATATTCGATGACTACGAAAGGGCGCTGCTCGAGAACGATGCCGACACACTCGACGCCATGTTCCTCACGTCAGACAGGACGGTTCGCTACGGCGTTGCCGAGATCCAGTACGGGATCGAAGAGGTCAGGCAGTTCAGGGCGCTGCAGAAGCCTTTCGATCGCTCCCTGTCGCGGACCCTGATCACGACATACGGCAACGATCTCGCAATTGCCTCGACACTGTTCCATCGTCCTGATTCTCCAGGCCAAACCGGCCGCCAGATGCAGACCTGGATAAGGACACGTGATGGATGGAAGGTCGCGGCCGCTCATGTGAGCATGATGCCTGCCAGCCAATAGAAGTAGCATCGACGTGCATCTTGTGCGCTGATACCCGATTGGCCCAACCCTGATTGACGTACATCAGCAATTGGAGATGATGCGCCCCCAAAGGGGCACAAATGGCGCGTCCGACGGTCAATGACATTGCAAAGGCGGCAGGGGTAAGCCTTGCCACCGTCGACCGCGTGCTCAACGCGCGCCCGGGCGTGCGTGAAAAGACCGTCTCCCGGGTCAACGACGCAATCGAGCGGCTGGGCTATGTGCGCGACGTCACGGCCGCCAATCTCGCACGCCAGCGGCGATACCGCCTTGCATTCGTTCTGCCGGATGCGCCAGCGCAATTTGTTGCGACGATCAGCGATGCGATTGGCGAGGCGACAGGAAACTCTGTCACCGACCGGACGGATATTCGCATCATAACGTTTCCGAACGGCAACCCGCATGCCCTTGTGAAATCACTGCGCACTTTCGACGCCGGGCAGATCGACGGCGTCGCAATATTCGCGCCTGAAACGCCGCATTTGCGCGACGCGATTGCCCGACTGAAGGCGTGCGGAATACCGATTGTCGCACTGGTTTCGGACCTTCCAAACACCGAACGGGATCATTTCGTCGGCATCGACAACATTGCCGCCGGCCGCACCGCTGCTTATTTGATGGGAAAATTCGTAACAAATACCGCCGGTTCGGTGATGGTCCTGGTCAGCTCAATGCAGGCGCGCGACAATGTCGAGCGCCGACTGGGGTTCGATCAGGTCATGGCAACGTCATTTCCCGGCATCCAGGTCTTACCGTCGCTGGAGAACCACGACGACGAGGACATCACGGCGCGTGTTGTCTCCGACGTGCTTGATAACCGACCCGACATAACCGGAATTTATGCAGTCGGACACGGCAGCCGCGCCCTCATCGAAGTGCTCAAAGGTCACGAGCGCCAAAACGAAATCACGCTTATCGGCCACGAACTGACCGAGCTAACACGTGATGCCTTGCGCGAAAATTTGATGGACGCAGTCGTCAGCCAGAATGTCGGCCATATCGTCCGCAGCGCCCTGCGCGTCCTGCGGGCGAAAAGCGACGGCCTCGATATCGTCCAGTCGCAAGAGCGCATCCGCATCGAGATTATCGTTCGGGAAAACCTGATCTAGTCAGCCCTGACCTGTCGTCGCAGAACCTGATCGGCCCGTGACGCGGATAATCAAAACGCCGGTGATTGACATGAGGTACGTACCTCATTTAGCTTGAGGCACGTAAACATTCTGTTTGCGCTGTTCGGGAGGACCAATGATGAAACGTGCACAATGGGCGTCCGTCGCCGCGATATCGCTTACTGCCGCGCTCGCATCGAATGCCGCGCAGGCTGAAGATCTCACCCTGTGCTGGGCCGCATGGGACCCGGCCAACGCGTTGGTTGAACTGTCCAAGGAATTCGAGGCTCAGTCCGGCCACAACATGAGCTTCGAGTTCGTGCCCTGGCCGAATTTCGCCGACCGGATGCTCAATGAGCTCAATTCAGGTGGCAAGCTCTGCGACCTGCTGATCGGCGACAGCCAGTGGATCGGCGGTGGCGCCGAAAACGGTCACTATGTGAAGCTCAACGACTTCTTTGACGCCGAAGGCATTTCAATGGACGATTTCGCTCCTGCGACCGTCTATGCCTACTCGACCTGGCCGAAGGGCGAACCGAACTACTATGCGCTGCCTGCCATGGGCGATGCGAATGGCTGGTTCTACCGCAAGGACTGGTTTGCCCGCGAAGATCTGCAGGCTGCCTTCAAGGAAGAATATGGTCGCGATCTGGCCGAGCCGAAGACGCAGATGGAACTGATGGAGATTGCCAAGTTCTTCCAGGGCCGGGAGATCGACGGTCAGACGCGCTATGGCGTCTCGATTTTCACCGAGCGCGGTTCGGAAGGCATCACGATGGGTGCAACAGGCGCGCTCTATGCCTGGGGCTTCAAATACGAGTCCGAACCGGGGTCGTACAAGATGGAAGGCGCGGTCAATTCGCCCGAGGCGGTCGCCGCACTGGAATTCTACAAGGAGCTCTACAAGTGCTGCACGCCGCCCGGCTACACCGATGCCTATATGGAGCAGTCGTTGGACGCCTTTAAGTCTGGCCAGGTGGCGATGGCGATGAACTGGTTCGCCTTCTTCCCGGGTCTCTATCAGGACCCGAATGTCGGTGGCGACAAGATCGACTTCTTCGTCAACCCGCCACAGAATATGCCGGCTTCAACCTTGGGCGGTCAGGGCATCTCGGTTGTCGCCTACTCCGACAAACAGGACGCAGCGCTTGAGTACATCAAGTGGTTTGCGCAGCCGGATGTGCAGGCCAAATGGTGGGCGCTGGGCGGATATTCGGCACACAACTCGGTGCTAAACGATCCGGGATTCGTCGACAGTCAGCCATTCGCCGGCGACTTCCTGCAAGCAATGAACGACGTTCAGGACTTCTGGCAGGAGCCGGCCTATGCCGAGCTGCTGCTGGCAATGCAGAAGCGCCTGCATGACTATGTGGTGGCCGATGTGGGCACCGCACAGGAGGCCCTCGACAAGCTGATCGAGGACTGGACCGAGGTGTTCGAGGACGAAGGCAAGCTGTAAGCTTCCTCCCTGGCCCCTGTCCGGCTTCGGTCGGACAGGGGCATTCACGACCGAAGCCGCCGGGCTGTCTCGTAGACACTTGTCGGATGTCGGGCGGCTGTTCCTGCGAAAGACCTCGAAATGAGTGACTCAACGATCGACCGGATAGCGGACGCAACCCCTCCGAGGGTGGCTCAGCGGGTACGCGGACTGAGCGACCGCGCAATTGCGTGGATCTTTGTCGCGCCGACGATCTTTCTGCTGCTGGCGATCAACATATTTCCGCTGATCTGGACGATCAGGCTGAGTTTTACGAACTACCGGGCCAACCGGCTCAACCGGGAAGTGGAATGGGTGGGTTTGCGCAATTACGAGCGCATCCTGACCGATAGCGACATCTGGCTCACCATGCAGGCCACGGCCCACTTTCTGTTCTGGACCATCTTTTTTCAGGTTCTGATCGGGTTTGCGCTGGCCTGGCTGATCAATCGGAAATTCCGCGGCAACGATCTATGGACCACGATCATTGTCCTGCCGATGATGCTCTCGCCCGCAGTCGTGGGCAATTTCTGGACTTTCCTCTACCAGCCGCAGATCGGGCTCTTCAATTACATCGTCGCGTGGTTCACCGGCGCCGATCCTTCCTCGTTTGAAATGCTGGGTTCGGTGGCACTTGCGCCCTGGGCGATCGTCATCGTCGACACCTGGATGTGGACGCCATTTGTCATGCTCATCTGCCTCGCCGGTCTGCGATCGATTCCCGATTACATCTATGAGGCGGCGGAGATAGACCGGGCGTCCAAATGGCGCCAGTTCTGGACCATCACCGTGCCGATGGTGCTGCCCTTTCTCATGCTTGCGGTGCTGTTTCGCGGCATCGAAAACTTCAAGATGTTTGATCTGGTCGTGCAACTGACAGGCGGAGGCCCTGGCTCCGTTACAGAACTCACCTCGATCAACCTCAAGCGCGAAGCGTTCGAGAAATGGCGGACCGGCTATTCGTCCGCATACGCAATCATCCTGTTCGTTACCGTATTCGGGCTGGCGTCGATTTACGTCAAAGCACTCAACAAGGTGAAGGAACGATGAGCAGCTATTCCATCACCGAACCATCCGCGCGCCAGAAGTGGGTCGCCGGACTTCTGGTGGTCACTTACGCGGCAATTACACTGATCCCGCTGCTGTGGATCTTCGCAACCGGGTTCAAGACACCTGCGGACGCAATCTCTTATCCGCCGAAGGTTTTCTTCGAGCCAACGGTCGAGGGTTACGTCAATCTCTTCACCACACGAACACGCGTGACGCCGGAACAGCTCGACGCTCTGCCGCCGCCGGCAAATTTCGCTGAAGAGATCGTACGCAACTACGGCATGGTGATCGCGGGTCCATCGCGATATGGTGAGCGTTTCCTGAACTCCATCATCATAGGGTTCGGATCGACCTTTCTCAGCGTATTTCTGGGCACGCTGGCCGCTTACGCCTTCTCGCGCTTCAAGGTGCCACTCAAGGACGACCTGCTATTCTTCATATTGTCGACACGCATGATGCCGCCAATTGCGGTGGCCATCCCGATCTTTCTGATGTTCAGGACACTCGGCCTTTCCGACACGCATCTGGGCATGATCCTGCTCTACACGGCAGTAAACATTTCGCTCGCAGTGTGGCTGCTGAAAGGGTTCATCGACGAGATACCACGCGAGTATGAGGAGGCAGCGCTCATCGACGGCTACACGCGCTTCCAGGCCTTCTACAAGGTCGTGCTGCCGCAAGCTGCGACCGGCATCGCCTCAACCGCGATCTTCTGCCTGATATTTGCGTGGAACGAATATGCCTTTGCCGTGCTTCTGACTTCCGGCACGGCACAGACCGCGCCGCCCTTCATCCCGACGATTATCGGTGTCGGCGGGCAGGACTGGCCCGCCGTTGCTGCCGGCGCCACGCTGTTTCTTGTGCCCGTTGTCGTGTTCACCATTCTGCTTCGCAAACACCTGCTGCGCGGCATAACCTTCGGAGCGGTGCGCAAATGAACGAGATGATCAGCGGATTGCTGCGGTTGAAGCGCGGCCCCTGGGAGATGCTGGCGTCGATCCTGATTGGCCTGGGCGTCCTCATGCTCATGCAACCCTACCTTATGTGGGCCTACTCCTATTCATTCATTGTCACGCTTGTTGGCACGGTGATGTTCATCATCGTCAGCCATTTCAGGGATTAGTCCTGTGGCCGAGATCGTAATTCGCAATCTGCGCAAGGAATTCGGCGATTTCGTCGCCGTGCAGGAGTCCGACTTCACCATCCGCGACGGCGAATTCTTCATGCTGCTCGGACCTTCCGGCTGCGGCAAAACAACGACGCTGCGCATGATCGCGGGCCTTGAATTGCCGACATCGGGGCAAATCCTGCTCGACGGGCAGGATGTGGCGCAGGTGCCGGCGAGCGCCCGGGACATAGCGTTCGTTTTCCAGATGTTTGCTCTCTATCCGCATATGAATGTGCGCCGGAACATTTCGTATCCACTGGTCAGCCAGGGCATGCCACGCGCTGCAGTACGCTCGCGTGTTTCGGAGGTGGCGCGCATTCTCGGCATCGAGCATATCCTCGACAGGCCTGTCGGCGCGCTGTCATCCGGTGACAGGCAGCGCGTGGCGCTTGGCCGCGCAATCGTCCGTGAACCGAAAGCTTTTCTCATGGATGAGCCGCTTGGCGCGCTCGACGCAGAGTTTCGCGAACACATGGCCGAGGAATTGCGCGCCCTCCACGACCGGATGGGAGCAACGACGGTCTATGTGACTCACGACCAGCTCGAAGCCATGCAGATGGGCGACAAGATCGTCGTGATGAACCACGGCGTGGTCGAGCAGTGGGGCACGCCGCAAGACATATACGATGACCCCGCGACGATGTTCGTCGCAGACTTCATAGGGTCGCCGTCGATGAACTTCCTTCGCTTCGAAGCGCCACTCGAACCACAAGCGAAATCCGTTCCGCTCGCCGGAGCAAGTGTCCCCATACCAAGGCTGGAACAGCAGACCCAGGCCAGGCGCTTTGCGCTGGGTGTGCGTCCCGAGCATGTTCGGCTCGACGATGCAGCGTCCTACCGCGGCCAGGTGATCGCTACGGAGTACCTCGGCACGACACAGATCGTAACACTCGACACGCCAAACGGCGACGTGAAGGCACGCATCCCTTCGAGCCAGCCGGTGCGGGTCGGCGAGACGACCGGCCTGAGCTTCAACACCGGAACGCTGTCTTTGTTCGATGAGGAAACAGGCAGAAAACTGGTTCTGGACCGCCCGCTGCTTCGAGCAAACGGTGTGAGGGAGACGATCGATGGCTGAAGTCTCGCTCCGCAACGTCTCGAAGTCTTTCGGCGACATCGACGCCGTGTCGGAAATTTCCCTGACCGTGCCCGACGGCGCCTTCGTTGTACTGCTTGGTCCGACAGGCGCGGGAAAGACCACCACACTGCGCCTGATTTCCGGCCTCGAAAAACCCGATGGTGGCGATATCCTGATTGGCGGTCGCAGCGTGATTGCCGACACCCCTGCGCAGCGCAATGTAGCGATGGTGTTCCAGCAATATTCGCTCTATCCGCACCTGACGGTTCGCCAAAACCTCGAATTTCCGCTACGTTCGCCGACACTGAAGACGCCACAGAAACAGATCGACCGCCGCGTCGCCGAGGTGGCCGAAGTGCTGCAGATCGCACACAAACTCAACAACCGCGCCACAGCTCTATCCGGCGGTGAGATGCAGCGCGTCTCAATCGGCCGGGCCCTGGTTCGAAACCCGCAGGTGTACCTGATGGACGAACCGTTGAGCTCGCTCGATGCCAAGCTGCGCGCCGACCTTCGGGTCGAACTGAAGCGCATCCAGTCCGATCTCGGGTCCACCCTTGTCTATGTGACTCACGATCAGGTCGAAGCGATGACCATGGCGACCCATGTCGGCGTGCTCGACCAGGGCAGACTGGTGCAGTTCGGCACGCCGCGGGAAATCTATGAAGACCCAGTCAGCATCTATGTTGCGACCCGCCTTGGCCAGCCACGCATCAACACATTGCCGGCCGATCTGTTTGGCGGCGCGCCGGTCGGTGCGGCGACGATCGGGCTCAGGCCCGAACACATTCGCGAAGGCGATGGGAAGCCCGCGAGTGTGAACCGTGTCGAGCATCTTGGCGACCAGACCCGGTTGCATCTGACAATCGAAGATCACCCGTTGGTCACGCTTGTCGATGCACATACCCCGCATCAGCCAGGGGATACGATTTCACTGCGGCCCGACAATCCGCTCTATTTCGACACCAGTGGTGCTCGTGTCATATGAGGAGAGACGCATGACACAGTTCTTCAATACGAAAGACACGGTCGTCACTGACGCTGTCGATGGCGTTTTGCGAGGCTCCGGTGGCCGGCTCGCCAGGCTCGACGGATATCCTCACATCAAGGTTGTGTTTCGCACCGACTGGGACAAGTCGCGGGTGGCGATTGTGTCCGGTGGCGGCTCCGGCCATGAGCCCGCTCATGCCGGTTTTGTCGGGCAGGGAATGCTGACCGCGGCTGTGTGTGGCGATGTCTTTGCCTCGCCTTCTGTCGATGCGGTTCTGGCCGCCATTCTCAGCGTAACCGGCAAGGCCGGTTGCCTGCTGATCGTCAAGAACTACACAGGCGACCGGCTGAACTTCGGCCTCGCCGCCGAGCGCGCCCGCGCCTTCGGCCTCAACGTCAAGATGGTCATTGTCGACGACGATATAGCCTTGCCCGACCTGCCTCAGGCGCGTGGCGTTGCTGGCACGCTCTTCGTGCACAAGGTTGCGGGAGCACTGGCCGAGGCCGGACAGGATCTGGAGAGCGTTGCCGGTGCGGCCCAGCGCGTCATCGACAGCGTTATTTCCATCGGTATGTCGCTCGATACCTGCACCATCCCCGGCGCGCCGAAAGACGATCGCATTCGTCCCGGCCACGCTGAACTTGGGCTCGGCATTCATGGCGAGGCCGGCGCCGAGCAGGTGATCTACAAGGATGCCCAGCAGGCAATGACAACGGTGCTGGAACGTCTCGAACGCGTGCTCAAGCCCGGACCGCATGTCGCGCTTCTGAACAACCTTGGAAGCACTACACACCTGGAAATGTCGATCCTCGCGGAACAGCTGGCCCGTTCGGCGATTGCCGATCAGATCAAATGGATCGTCGGGCCCGCGGCCATGATGACATCGCTGGACATGCATGGCTTCTCGATATCCCTGATGCCGGTCACCAAGGAAGCAGAGAGCGCTCTGATGGTCCCAGTCGGTCCCGTTGCATGGCCGCGGCTGGAGGCATTCGGCAAGGTCGAAATCCAGCCACTGCCGGACGGGTTGACGCCGATCCAGCCAATGCCGTCGGAGCATCCGGCAAGGCGTGACCTGGTCCGCAGATGCTGCGAGATACTGATCGCCGCGGAAGATGCGCTGAATGCGCTCGATGCCAAGGCAGGCGATGGCGATACCGGTACAACGCTTGCAACCGCCGCGCGGGCGCTGATGAATGCGCTGGACCGGCTGCCCTTGGCCGATCTCACCCAGCTCTATCGTGCGATCGGCATGGAACTGAGCCAGACAATGGGCGGGTCGTCGGGCGTGCTGCTCGCAATCTTCTTTACTGCGGCAGGCGATGCGTCGGCAGGCGGCAAGGACTGGATCAGTGCGCTATCCTCAGGTCTCAATCGCATCATGCAGGTCGGCGGCGCCGAACCGGGCGACAGAACCATGATCGATGCGCTGGTGCCTGCACTAGAAGCATTGCCCAAAGGACTTGAGCCGGCTGCAAAGGCTGCGCGCAAGGGTGCGGACATCACCGGTACAATCCCCCGCGCCAAGGCCGGTCGCGCCAGCTACATTTCCGAGGAGAGGCTTTCAGGCGTTAACGACCCCGGCGCCGAGGCGGTGGCGCGGCTGTTCGAGCACCTGTCTGTAGGAGATGGTGTCGGGCAGGCAGCGGAATAGATAGGCCGTGGGCGAGATGATGGCGGAGAGGGAGGGATTCGAACCCCCGATACCCTTGCGAGTATGCCGCATTTCGAGTGCGGTGCTTTCAACCACTCAGCCACCTCTCCGCGAAATGGCCGCCTGTCGAGGCCGGGCGCACACATAGCGGCTCGAACTCCGCGTTACAAGCGCCTTTGTGGAGGGTTTCGCGGCGCCATGCGCGAGTGCTTGCGCCATCGCGAATTGCGGCTACTGTGCACCCAATTCGCACATGCAGGGGGTCACGACCATGACTGCGTATGACAGGGCGGCAACGCCCGCTTCGGGCCTGTTTCGGGCGTTCCTGTTTCTGGCGCTGGTCGCACCTTTTCTTGCCGGCTGCGGTTACAACACGATTCCCACCAATGAGGAGAGTGCCAAGGCTGCGTGGAGCCAGGTGCTCAACCAGTACCAGCGCCGCGCCGATCTCATCCCCAATCTGGTCGAGACGGTGAAGGCCTATGCCGCACATGAGCGCGAGACTCTGGAAGCCGTCGTGGAGGCGCGGGCGGCCGCAACATCGGTTCAGGTTACGCCCGACATGCTGACCAACCCTAAAGCGCTGCACGCATTCCAGGAAGGACAGGCGGGACTGACCGGTGCTCTCTCGCGCCTTCTGGCCGTGGTGGAGAATTACCCTGACCTCAAGGCCAGCCAGAACTTCCTCGCGCTTCAGGCGCAGCTGGAAGGCACCGAAAACCGCATAGCCGTCGCCCGGCGCGACTACATAGAGGCCGTGCGGGTCTACAACACCTCGCTGCGCACCTTCCCGTCGGTGATCTGGGCAAGCCTTTGGTTTACCGGCAACGAGCCCTTCGCGACCTTCACCATCGACGACGACAAGATGGAAGCGCCCAAAGTCGACTTCAACAGCGACGGCTAGCCGATGCGCCATTGGGCAATCAGGGCGCCTGAGCGCGCATGGTCTATCCCTTTGGCAGCGCTGCTCCTTGCTGCATTGCTGGCCGCCGCATATGCCCAGCCACTGCCCGCGCTCACCGGCCGCGTGGTCGACAATGCCGGCATCATCGACGCCTCCACGGAGGCTGCGCTCACCAGCCGGCTTGCCGCATTCGAGGACAAAACGTCCGACCAGATTGTAGTCGCAACAATCGCCAATCTCGGCGGCGAGGCAATCGAGCCCTACGCCAACCGCCTCTTCCGCAGCTGGGGTCTCGGACAAGCCGGTGAGGACAACGGCGTGTTGCTGCTTGTTGCGGTGGAAGACCGCCGCATGCGCATCGAGGTGGGCTACGGGCTTGAAGGCACGCTGACGGACCTGCATGCCAAGCTGATCATCGAAAACACGATGGTTCCGGCGTTCCGCGCAGGAGACTTCGCTGGCGGGATCAGCCAGGCCGTCGAGGACATCATTGCGGTGCTTGAAGGCAACGCCGCCGAACTGGAGGAACGAGCCGAAAGGTACGAAGAAGGCGAACCCTGGTGGGTGCCGCTGCCCGTGATCCTGTTCTTCATCCTTTGGGGTGGCCTGTTCGGCGGTTCGATCATTTTTGCGATATGCGCGCCGATCTTCGGGCGCAAGATTGCGCCGGGACGATACCGCTGGCTTGGTATTGACGTCAGCTACGCAAGCTCCTCGTCCGGAGGAAGCAGTGGTCGCTCGTCGAGTTCCGGCAGCAGCTGGTCGTCAAGCTCAAGCAGCAGTTTCTCAGGCGGCGGCGGATCCTCCGGCGGCGGCGGATCGTCGGGCAGCTGGTGAGGAGGCCATGAAAAGAACCATCCTGACCGAGGACGAACGCGAACGCGTCGCCAATGCGATCAAGACCGCTGAGCAACGCACATCCGGCGAGATCATCTGCGTACTGGCACGGCGCAGCGACGGCTATTTCTATATTGCAGCGTTTGTCCTCACGCTGGCCATGCTGGTGACCAGCGTGATCGCAGCACTTGTGATCGACCGCCTGTGGATCGCCGTCCCGCTCTGGCAGTTCGTGGCAGCGCAGCTTCTGGCACTCGGCGTCTCGCTTGCGCTGATCGGCTGGTTGCCCGACCTGCGCATTCGCTTCGTGCCGAGGGCTGTGCGTTATCGCCGGGCCAATCGCAACGCCGTCTCGCAGTTCCTCGGCCGCAATATCCACGTGACCGAAAACCGGACCGGCGTTCTGATCTTCCTTTCGCTTGCCGAGCGCTACGCCGAAGTCATCGCCGATGCCGGCATCAACGCCCACGTGTCGCAGGAAACCTGGGATACGATCGTTGCCGACCTTGTCGCGCATGCTTCGCGCGGTGAAATCGCAGACGGTTTCGAAGGTGCAATCGCTGCTGCCGGCGAGATTCTGGCAAACACCTTTCCGCCCACCGGGGATACGAACGAACTCGACGACCATCTTGTGGAAATCTGAGTTCTGGCTGCTGGCCAGCCTGTAATGCTTGCGCGCCCTGCGATCAGCCGTTTATGGTTAAGAAATCATGAACACCGTCACGATCGATATTCGCAAAGCAGGATCGCAGGATGCGGGCGCGATTTCTGCTGTGCATCATGATGCATGGATGGGCGCCTATTCCGGCATCATCCCCCACAAGGCTCTGTTCCGCATGGTTGGCAGGCGTGGCGTCAACTGGTGGCAGAGTGCGATCCGCCGTGCCGCCAACGTGCTTGTCGTCGAAATTGGCGGCTCCGTGGTGGGTTACGCCACGCTCGGACGCAACCGTGCGCGCGAACTGCCGCAAAAGGGCGAGATCTACGAGCTCTATCTCAAGCCGGAATATCAGGGTGTAGGCCTCGGAAGCCGGCTGTTTGCAGCCGCTCGCGAACACCTGTCAGCGCATGACCTTGCAGGCACGGTGGTCTGGGCGCTCGAAGACAATACCGGTGCCCTGTCTTTCTATTCCGGACTGGGCGGCCGAGATATCGCCGAGGGCGTCGAAGTGTTCGACCAGAAAGCGCTTCGCAAGATCGCTTTCGCCTGGGACTGAGAACACTTCAACATTTCAATCTGCATGTCTGTTCCTTTGCCGCATTGCGCACAAAGGTGTGACGGGTTATCGGCTCGCCCGGGAGGCTACCGACCGAGGACCGCATCATGCGCATCGACGCCATAGCCATTGGCTCCAACCCGCCCGAAGACGTCAACGTCATCATCGAAGTGCCGGTTGGCGGCCAGCCGATCAAATACGAGATGGACAAGGAGGCCGGCACGCTCGTCGTCGACCGCTTCCTCTATACGCCGATGACCTATCCGGGGAATTACGGCTTTGTGCCGCATACGCTCTCCGATGACGGCGACCCGATAGACGTACTGGTATGCAACACACGCCAGCTCGTGCCAGGCTGCGTCATCAATGTGCGCCCGATCGGCGTGCTGGTCATGGAAGACAATGCCGGCATGGACGAGAAGGTGCTGGCCGTTCCGTCCGCCCATCTCACCAGACGCTATGAGAGTGTGGAGAACTTCTCCGACCTGCCCGACATCACGCTGAAGCAGATCGAGCACTTTTTCGAGCACTACAAGGATTTGGAACCCGGAAAATGGGTCAAGATCGGCGCCTGGCAGGACGCCGAAACCGCGCGCAAAATGATCGTGGAAGCGATCGAGCGGGCGAAATAAGCCCTTTCAGCCTCCGCTATTCGTAGCGAACGGGTTCGGGCAGCGGCACGCTGCCGACATCATAGGCCGGCTGGTCTGCGCCGCAGGCGAAGGCCTCGACCAGATTGTCGGCGTGGGCACGTGCCTTTTCGTTCGCATCGGGATTGCCAGTCGCCATGACATAGGCAACGGCGCATCCGTCCCGCTCGAATGGCTGGCCGACCTTCTCGACCACCAGTATCTGGATATCCTCGCCGCCTTCGGGATCGGACACGAACCACCGGTGGATGGTAGCAAACGGCAAGAGATCGTCGCCGCGTTTCTCAAGCCGCCATTCGATTGTCGGCCCTGCATGGTTGAAGCCGCCGAAGCTCTCCCAGGCCGGCGCCATGTCTCCGGCCGGCGGATAGCCATAAAACAGAGATTCCCGAAGATCGCTGTATTGCAGCGTGACCGGATAACCACGCCAGCCATCGCAGACGAGATTGGCCCAGTCGCCGCCATCCTCATCGGCCTTCGCAAACATCGTGCAGGTCTCGTCCGGCTTGATCTCGGTATAGACGCTGCTCTTTTCCTGCGCCCGCGCCGGGAGGCTGGCACAGGCAGCGATAAGAACCGTTGCAATAAGGACTGTTGGGCGCGGCATGGCTTCCTCCTCTGGGAGGTAGACACTACCGCCTTTTTCGCTTCGCGCCTATTGGTTGCCGGTCAATCTGGACAACCGTTTGGCGAGTTCGGTCTTGTCGCCTTCAAGCCGAACTGTCTTGTGCCGCGCCGTATGTCCGGCGATGACCTTTACCGCACTTTTGGGAAGGCCAATCTGTCCGGCAAGCAGCTTTTCAAACGCGGCGTTCGCAGCACCCTTTTCCGGAACGGCACGCACTCTGGCGGCGAGATGGTCACGGCCGTCGGCGGTTTTCGCAACGCCGTCGATACGGTCGCTCGCGGCCCGCGGTGTCAGTCTGGTGAAGAGCTCTATGCCGTCTTCCGTCTCACGGAAGAACATCGTTATCAGACGATTGCAGGCGCGATCGTCGTCAGGATGAACTGGCGGACGAAAAACAGGATCAGCAGAAGGATGATCGGTGAAATGTCGATGCCGCCGAGGTCTGGGAGAACCCGGCGGATGGGACGCAGGGCCGGCTCTGTGATCCGGTACAGCGCGTTGCCGATGGAGCCAACGAACTGGTTGCGCGGATTGACGACATTGAACGCATAAAGCCACGAGAAGATCGCCGATGCGATGATCAGCCACCAGTAGATGTCGATAGCGAGGACGACGGTCTGAACGAGGGCGAGCATTGGTTTCTCCTGTGGTCCGGCGACATGTAGACACTGCCGCCTTTTCCGGCAAGCCCGCCGGTCCCGGATGGCCCATGAACCCGCGTATTCGCGGCCATGAACTTTGCTTGACACTGTACCGACCCGACCACTAAATGCGCGCCATCTCTGGAGCGGGGCTGTAGCTCAGTTGGGAGAGCGCGTCGTTCGCAATGACGAGGTCAGGGGTTCGATTCCCCTCAGCTCCACCATTCTTCCGCATATGCCAATTTCGCATTGACTGCTCACTTCGCAGGCGCGCGCGAAGGCGTGCCGCAATCGCGGACCGTTCTGGATAGAGTCAATCACCGCTCGCACTTTCGCCGCGCTCGGCCGTGAAGCGGGTCCGGCATTCCCTGACACGGCAGAATCTAATCGATTGCCCAGTAGCGCAAACGCTATCTGTTTCGCACAGCGGTATTCACTTTTACACAATTGATTTTCGTATCTTGGCGTGTATCTTTCGCTTGCGCGCCAATCGAAGCGTGCAACGAAACATAGCGAAACAAAGTGCGCGCATGCGCGCTGGGGAGGAATGTGATGAAACGAGCATGGATGGCGGTCGCGCTCGCCGCATCGATTGGCACGGCAATGGCGCCGGTTCACGCAAATGCCGAAGTCGCGGTCGAGTTGTTGCCGGCGGAACTTCTGGCTCCGACAACGCAGGAGACCACCCGGCCCGACCAGTACAAGAAGGAAGGACCCTGGACGATCGGCATGTCGTTTCCCGGGCTGGGCAACACCTGGATCGTCCAGATGGTGCATGAAACGAAGTTCACCGCTGCACAGAATTCCAAGATCGAGGAGTTCGTCTTCACCGAAGCCGGGTGGCAGCCTGCGAAACAGGTCGCCGATATCGAGGACCTGATCGCGCGCAAGGTGGACGCCCTGATCGTCGCGCCAATGGCGCCTTCGGTCGTCCAGAAGCAGGTTGAGGCAGCGGTGGCTGCTGGAATTCCGGTCATCACCTATGGATCGTCCGAAGGCCTGCTGCCTTCGGCAACCGAGATCAATCTCGGCGGCGAGGCGTTCGGGCGCGCAGGCGGCGAATGGCTTCGCCAGAAGCTGGACGGCAAGGGAACGATCTGGGTGTTCCGCGGCATCGCCGGCGTCAACGAGGAAACCCTGCGTTATGACGGCATGGTCAAGTCGCTCGAGGGGTCCGACATTACAATCGGAGCCGAAGTTTTCGGCGACTGGAACTACACCAAGGGAAAGCAGCTCTGCGAAAACCTGGTCCTGTCCGGGCAGCCGGTAGATGGCATCTGGTTTTCAGGCGCGGACATGACGCGCGCATGCGTCGACGTGTTCAACGACACCGGCAGGGAACTCGTGCCGATGACCGGTGAGGGCAACAACGGGTTCTTCCGCATCTGGACCGAAAAGCAGCTGGACAGCGTCGCCCCGGTCTACACGCCCGGAATCGGCCCCGCACTGGTGCGAGCAACCGTCGCGCTGCTCGAAGGCGAGGTGCTCTACAAGTCCTATTATTCGGACCCTGCGCCGATCAACAACGACACGGTCAGCGACTACTACCGACCGGAACTGAACGACGCCTATTGGGTGCCGTCGACACTGCCGGAAGACGAGATCCAGAACGTATTCAAACGCTAGTCGACCGGCAGAAACATCATGACCTCTAATGGCCATGAGCGGCCACTGGTCGAATTCGTCAACGTAACCAAGAGCTTCGGGTCAACCGTCGCTCTTGGTTCGGTGTCGCTGACGGGCATGCCGGGAACGGTTCACGCCGTTACCGGCGAGAACGGTGCGGGCAAGTCGACGTTGATGAACCTGCTGGCCGGAGTGCATCAGGCGGACGCTGGCGAAATTCGCCTGCGAGGCGAAAGCATCGTGCTGGCGTCGCCAAACGAAGCCCGCGCCGCCGGCATCTCCACAATCTTCCAGGAACTGTCGCTGCTTCCCAATCTGACTGTGGCGGAGAACATGTTTCTGGGCCACGAACCACGGCGTTTGGGTCTCATCGATCGTCAGGCGATGCGTGCCAAGGCGGCAACGGCGCTGGAAAGGCTCGGCAGCACGATCGATGTCGATGCATATTGCGGCGAACTCTCCGTGGCCGAGCAGCAGATCGTGGAGATCGCGCGGGGAATTACCTCAGACGTCGACATCTTCATCCTCGACGAACCGACTGCGGCGTTGAATGCGCCTGAGGTCGAACGGCTGGCGGCATTGATCCTCTCGATGAAATCCGCGGGCAAGCTCGTCTTTTATATCAGCCACCGGCTGGAAGAGATTTTTCGCTTCTGTGACGTCATCTCCGTCATGAAGGACGGCGAACACGTGGCGACCCGCCCGGCGCGCGATCTGGATCACGACACGCTGGTGTCGCTGATGGTCGGGCGCACAGTCGGGCAACTCTTTCCCGACAGACCGGAAACAGAACCACCCTACCAGCCCTTGCTTTCCGTTCGCGGCCTCCAACCCGGACCGGGACTGCCTGACGTGTCGTTCGACCTGAACAGGGGCGAGATACTTGGACTGGCCGGCCTCGAGGGACAGGGGCAGCGGGCAATCATCCGGGCGATTGCCGGGCTGGACGCACCGCTGCGTGGCCGCGTCGAGAAGACCGCTGCGGATGGCCAAAGCGCGCGGACCGTGAAGCCGGCAATCGTCTCGGTTACGATGGCCGGCATCGGCTTCGTGCCGGAAGACCGCAAGACCGAAGGTCTCTACCTGCCGCTGTCGATTGCTCGGAACATGTCGCTTGGCATGCTTCGCGAGCAGTCGGTTTGGCAGCGTGCGCGCATTCGACCCGCGGAGATCGCGGCATTGCTGGAGCGGATGCAGGTCAGCGCGACCGGACCCGATCAGGTCGTGGGCTCCCTGTCGGGCGGCAATCAGCAAAAGGTGATGATCGGACGCTGGCTCGCCTCCAAGGTGGACGTCCTTCTCATCGAAGAGCCGACACGTGGCGTCGATGTTGGCGCAAAAGCCGAGATCTATTCGCTGCTGCGCGGGTTCGCGGATGCGGGCGGCGCCATCCTGTTCACCACCAGCGAACTGACCGAACTGCTTGGGCTTTGCGACCGCATTCTCGTTGTGCGGGGCGGTGCGCTGGTTGCCGAATTCGCTGGCCCGAAGGCCGATGAAGAGACTGTCATGCGTGCAGCGCTGTCTGGACGAGCCGACCAGCGCTTAGAGGAGATCATCGCTTGAGACTGCCTGCCCTGTTGCAACCCCGCGGACGTTCCGGGCTCGGCGTCGTGGCGCTTGGCGTTCCGGTGCTGCTGTTCGTTTTTCTCAGTCTGTCGTCGCCAAGTTTCGTCAGCCTGCAGAACTTCATCAACATCAACGGGCAGATCACCGCGCTGCTTATCGTGGCGCTGGGCCAGATGATCGTTGCCATCAGCGGCGGCATCGACCTTTCGGTCGGATCGGTTCTGAGCCTCACCAGCGCCATTCTCGTAACTGTCGATCCGGCTCTGGCCGTCCCGCTTGCCGTTCTCGCCGGCGTCGCAGCAGGGCTGGTGAATGGATCGGGCGTTGCCATTTTCGGCGTCCATCCGCTGGTCATGACGCTGGCTTCCATGACCTTCCTGCAAGGGCTGGCCTTGCTCATTCATCCGGTTCCGGGCGGCGACGTGCCTGACTATCTGGAAGCGCTTGCCAACTTTTCCGTGTTTGGCATCCCTGCCGCATTCTTCTGGTGCGTGTTGTTTGTCGCGCTGGCGTCGCTGGTGCTTCGCGGCACAAGGTTCGGGGTGCGCATCTTTGCCATCGGCGCCAATGCCGAAAACGCGACGCGAAACGGCATCAACGTGATCGCCCACCGTATCGCCTGCTACGTGCTTTGCTCGCTCTCAGCGGTGTTTGCCGGCATTTTCCTTTCGGCACGCGTCTCTTCCGCCGACGCCACGATGGGCGCGGCGTACGGGCTGGAATCGGTCACCGCTATCGCGTTGGGCGGCGTGCAACTGGCGGGCGGCGTCGGCGGCGTTGCCGGTGTCGTTGCCGGCACGATTACGATGGGCCTCATGTCGAACGGCATGAACCTGATCGGCCTGTCGCCCTTCATGCGCGCCGCGGCCACTGGCCTTCTGCTGTTGGCAGCCATCAGTCTCCAGCCACGCAAGGCGATCGGCGCATGAGCACCCTGGCCGCAGAAACACAATCGACCGGCAGGAACTGGCTCCGCGTGGCGGCGGGTTTCGTTTTCAGCCTGCCTTTTGCCTATGCGGGAACGGCGCTGCTTCTGATCTTCGCGTATTTCACGCGGCCGGCCTTGTTGTCTCCGCTACTGCTGCTCCTTATCGCGCGGCAGGCCGCGCCGCTCGGCATCGCCGTTATCGGCCAGTCGCTGTGCATGCGGGTGCTGTCGCTGGATCTGTCGATTGGCGGCGTCATTGTGTGCGTCAGCTACATTCTGACCAGCGGCCTCCTGCCCTATTCGGAGCCGTGGCTGATCGTCATTTGCATCCTGTTCGGGCTGGCGGTCGGCTGCATTAACGCCTTCATCATCACCCAACTGCGCGCATCCTCGGTCATTGTCACGCTGGCAATGGCAATGGTGCTGAGCGGTATCGTGATCTCGCTCAGCCAGTACCGGGCGCCCAGCGATGCGCCGGAAATTCTGCGTTTCATCGGACAGAAGCGGATCGGCATTGTGCCGGTCGCACTCTTCGTCTGGCTTGCCGTGCTCGTGCCGGCAGCGATCTTCCTTCGCGTCTCCGTGTTCGGGCGCTACGTGGACGCCATCGGCGCAAACCCGAAGGCGGCATGGGCCTCGGGCATTCCCTATGTGAAGGTCGTCTCGATCGTGCACATCATGTCGAGCCTGTTTGCGGTATTCAGCGCGTTTCTGCTGATCGGCTTCGTCGGCGTTGGCAGCATGGATATCGGCGCTGACCTTGCACTCAATTCGTTGGCAGCCGTCATACTGGGCGGCGTGACCTTCGGGTCGGGCAAGGGCGGCGTTCTGGGTCCGGCGGTCGCTGCCTTCATGCTCACATTCAGTTTCAATCTGCTGACGAGCCTCGGCCTGGGTGAACCCGGCAAGCTGATGATGCAGGGCGCAATCATTGCGGCAGCAGCCATGATTTACGCGTCACGACGGACAGCCTGAGGCGCGGCGGGCAATTCAAGGGAGAGAACAATGGTCAAGGTAATGGAAGGCGCGGAACCGTTCGAATTTGAAGGGGACGGCTGCTCGGTTCTGGTGATCCACGGTTTCACCGGCACCACGCAGAGCATGCGCTATCTGGGCGAACAGCTAAATGAGCGCTTCGGCTATTCCGTACTGGGTCCAAGGCTTAACGGACACGGCACCTCGCCCGACGACATGGCGACCACGGGCTATCGCGACTGGCTGGCGTCTGCCGAAGAGGCGCTCGAAACAGTCGCGGCGCGCGGCAAGCCGGTATTCGTCACCGGCCTGTCGATGGGCGGCATGCTGACGCTTGCCCTGGCCGCGCGGCACCCTGACACAATCGCCGGCATCATCCCCATCAACGCAGTGGCGGGCGAGCAGGACGGCACGCTTGCCGAACTCATTCTCGAAAAGGCGGCGCCAGACCGGATTCCCGGCATCGGCTCCGACATCAAGGCGCCGGGCGTTACCGAACTGGCCTATCCGGAAGTGCCGGTCTCCTGCCTGCGCGACGTCTATCTCGCTCAGGCAGCAACCGGCGATGTGCTTCACAAGATCAATTGCCCGGTTCTTGTCATTCAATCCCGCGAGGATCACGTCGTGGCGCCCGCCAATGCTCATCGCATCGCGCGCAAGGTCTCGTCCTCCGAGGTCGGCATTCTGTGGCTCGACAACTCCTATCATGTCGCCACGCTCGACAACGACAAGGACCTGATTGTCGAAAGAACCGGACGGTTCATCAATGAAGTGCGGTCAGGACTGTAGCCTCGGGATCGCCGGTCCCACACACCGGCAGTAAGCGGCTTCGTAAATTACGGCCAGTCGGCAAAATTGCGCGGCGGAGCGTTGGCGATACCGGCCCTGGAATCGGCCACCGCCCGGCGATAGCTGTTGGGCGGCATGCCCATCATCTTGCGGAAGAAATGCGAAAAGTGAGCGGGATCGCTGAAGCCGAGCGAATGACCGAGCTGCTGGATCGTCAGGGAGGAGCGTTCAAGCCGCACTGCTGCTTCCTCGGCCAGCCGTTCCGAAATGAGAGCCTTGGGCGGCTTGCCGATACCGCTGGTGCAAATCGCGTGCAGACGGTCGGTCGAAACGCCGAGTGCGGCCGCATATTGCGCAACGGTCCAGTGGCTGCGGAAATTCATCTCGACCAGCCGGCGGAATCTTTCGAGCAGGCTTGCCCTTTCGCCGATGCCCGGCGTCGCCAAGGCGTCGCCGGCCGAAACCCGCAGCATCGCCACCATGATGATCCTGAGCAGCGCCGACAGGATTAGTTCCGAACCGCTATGCGATTGCTGCAGCTCACCGAGAACGCCTTCGAAGCAACGCTCCGTCGCCGACCTCTGCTGGTCGTGGCCAGCCAGAGAGAGGGCGAAATCACGCTCCGCGAGATAACGCAGATTGACCGATTCCGGCTGATCGCCAATCGCCGCCACCAGCGTTGCGTCGGCAACCCAGCCATGAAATCCCGTCGTGCCGGCCTCCGCGCGCAGCCGTCCGGGCGCCATGCTACCAAGCCACACCAGTCCGGGTGCGGCGATGGCAAACCGCTCGTCACCGGACTCTGCTTCCACCACGCCATCCGTCGCCAATACGATCTGTCTGGCATGCGTTCCTGGCTGGCGATTGAACGACCAGCTGCGTGCATGCAGGCTGCTTTCGATACGCTCTGCCTTCATGAAATTCCGAAATTCCAGCGGCCATTAGCCGGCTAGTCGCGCTCTACCGACCAGATAATTACAATAGATTGCCAGATTTACGCATTTTCGCAAGCGGTCTGATGTTGTTTGCTCAATGCTGGCTGGAGTAAAGCGCGCCGGATCAAACAGGCGCGCAATCCCGCGCAGGCATCCAAGCCTGCCATGCCAGGGAGGAAATCGGTTGAGCGAAGCTGTGCTCGCCATGCATGACGAGCCTGTGACGAGGCGTCCCGACGTGGCGACCGCGGCCGATGCGCGACACCTCGCCAATGTCGCCGCGTCGAGCTTCCCGAAATGGTCACGCACCCAGCCGACCGAACGCCGCGCCATTCTCAACCGAGCTGCCGATCTGCTGTTGGAAAACAGCGATGAACTGGCAAGGCTCATCGAAATGGAGACCGGCGGCACGCCCGAATGGAGCGCGCTCAATTGCAAGCTTGGCGCATCCATCCTGCGCGAGGCAGCATCACTGACGACCCAGATCAATGGCGAGATCGTTCCGTCGGACCAGTCATCCATGCTGGCGCTTGCCATGCGCCAACCATGCGGTGTGGTTCTGGCAATCGCCCCCTGGAATGCACCGATCGTCCTCTCCGTGCGCTCGCTGGCGGTTCCGCTTGCCTGCGGCAACACCGTTGTCTTCAAGGCCTCGGAATTGTGTCCGCTCACGCACCAGCTTGTGATCGACATTTTGCGCAAGGCCGGCCTTCCCGATGGCGCGCTTGGCATCGTTCACAACAGGGAAGAGGACGCGGCCGAGATCGTCGAAGCGCTGATCGCGCATCCCGCGGTTCGGCGGATCAACTTCACCGGTTCGACCCGCGTTGGCCGCCTCGTTGCCGAACTTGGCGCACGCCATCTCAAGAGGTGCCTGCTTGAGCTCGGCTCCAAGGCCCCGCTGATCGTGCTGGACGATGCCGAGATCGAGGCTGCCGTGGAAGCCGCTGCCTACGGTGCGTTTTTCCATCAGGGTCAGGTCTGCATGTCGACCGAACGCCTGATTGTGCATGAGACACTGGCTGACGCGTTTATCGACAAGCTGCACGAACAGGCCGAGAAGCTGAGCGTCCCAGATACCGGTCTCACGCAGGGGCGTCTCGGGCCCATGATCAGCGAGCAGGCGGCCGGCAGGGTAAAGGCGCTCATCGACGACGCGGTCACCAAGGGCGCCAAGCTGGTGACGGGCGGCCACCAGAAGGGGGCCTTCCTTGACGCGACAATTCTCGACGGCATCTCGCCGAACATGCGCATCTACTACGAGGAAGCCTTCGGGCCGGTGGCTTCTGTCATCCGCTTTGCCGATATCGAAGAGGCGGTCTCTATTGCCAATGACACCGAATACGGGCTCGCCGCTTCCGTGTTCGGCCGCGACATCACGCGCGCGCTCGCCGTGGCGCGCCAGATCGAGAGCGGCATCTGCCACATCAACGGCGCCACCATCAACGACGAACCCCAAATGCCTTTCGGAGGCATGAAGGCGTCAGGTTACGGCCGCTTCGGCGGCAAGGCGGGGATTGAGGAATTCACCGAGCTCCGCTGGATCACCATTCAGAACGGGCAAAACGAAAGCCCGGTCTGATTTTCGCGGCTGCGCGTTGCGTTGCTGCACACACCGCTAGGGAGGAAAGACATGAACAGAAGAACGGTGTTTACGCTCGCCGCGTCGGTAGCGACGGTGGCGATGTTGTCAGGAGCGGCATTCGCTCAGGAGACGATCCGCCTGGGCGCCAGCGCGCCCAAGACGGGCCCGCTTGCCGGCGGCTCTGCGGTCACATACTGGCCGGCGATTCACCTGTGGGTGGACGACGTCAACGGTCGCGGCGGCATCGATGTTGGCGGCAAGAAGATGCAGGTCGAGCTGATCGAATACGATGACCGCACCTCCAATGAGGAGGCGATCAAGAATATTCAGCGCATGGTCAATGTCGACAAGGTCGACTTCATCATTCCGCCCTACGGCACGGGCATCAACCTCGCCACGGCACCGCTGATCAACAAGGCCGGTTACCCGCACATCGCGGTGACGGCAGTTGCCAACGGCACCAGAGACTTTGCCGCGCGCTGGCCGAACTCCTTCTGGACGCTTGGCGAGAGCAAGCATTTCGCGGAATCACTCGTCAACGTGCTCAAGGACATGCGCGAGGGTGGCCAGATCGGCGACAAGGTTGCCGTGGTCAACGTTGCGGACGCCTTTGGCATCGAGCTCGCCGAAGCCGGCAAGCCGGCGCTTGAGGAAGCCGGTTTCGAGATCGTCTACGAGGCATCCTATCCGCTCGGCACGCAGGACTTCGCGCCGATCGTATCGTCGGCTGCGGGCGCAAGCCCGGATGCGTTCATCGCATTCTCCTACCCGCCGGACACGTTCGGCCTGACCCAGCAGGCTGCAATCGCCGATCTCGACGTCAAGGTCTTCTATACCGGCGTTGCAACGGCATTCCCGGCCTTCGCCGGCGCAAATGGCGCAGCGGCCGAAGGCATCATGGGTGCCGGTGGCATCAATGCAGACGATCCGAAGATCCAGGACTTCATCACCCGCCACACGGAGGTGACCGACCAGGCGCCGGACTTCTGGGCCAGCCCGGTTCAGTACGCCAGTCTCGAAGTGCTGGAACAAGCAATCACCGCTGCCGGCTCGCTCGACAAGCAGGCCGTCATTGATGCTATCCACAACGGCACCTTCGACACGATCATGGGTGAGTGGAACTTCACCGACGGCGTGATCGACCAGTACTGGACCGTTGGCCAGTGGCAGGGCGGCGTCTTCAAGGGCGTCGGCTCAACCGGCAAGGACGGCGAGGCTGATCCGATCGTCAAATCCGGCTGGAAGTGACGTTTATTCAAGTATCCCGGCGCGCGCTTAAGCGCGTCGGGAAACCGGACTAATCTGAGCGCATGGAAATCATCATAACAGGACTGGTTCTGGGCGGCACCTACGCGTTGATCGCGGTCGGCCTGACGCTGCAATATGGCGTTGCCCGCATCATGAACCTCGCCAACGGCGAAAATCTCGTCCTCGCCTGCTTCGGTGCGTTCTGGCTCTTCACGGCCTTTTCGCTGAGCCCGATCCTGGGCATCGTGCTGATAGCGCCAGCCGCATTCGCGCTCAACTGGCTCATCTATTACTACGCGCTGAAACCGCTCGTTGACCGCGCCAAGAACCGCGGCCAGCTCGAGGTGGATTCCATCCTCACCACCTTCGGACTGATGTTCATCCTGCAAGGCATCATGCTGCTTGCGTTTGGCGGCGCCTATTTCAAGTACAACTACCTCTCGGAGCCGGTCACCATTCTTGGGGCCAATTACGGCCTCAACCGTATTGTCGCCTTCGTAGCCGCGGCAGTGATTGCCGCTGCGTTGTATCTTTTCCTGAACCACACCCGTTACGGCACCGCCATCCGCGCCGTCGCCGTCGATCCCTCTGCGGCCGGTCTTGTCGCGATTAATGTTCCACTTGCTTCGGCATTCGCCTTCGCCCTCGGTGGAGCGCTGACGGCTGCCAGCGGCGCGCTGCTCTCCACCTTCTACGCGTTCAGCGCATCATTCGGCGTACTCTTCACCATGAAGGCGCTCATCATCGTCATCATGGGCGGTGTTGGCGATGTGCGCGGCGCGATCATAGCAGCCCTTCTTCTCGGCCTCACCGAAACCGCCGTCGCGAGCCTGATCGATCCGGGCCTGACAATCGCAGCAACCTACGCGCTTTTCATTCTGGTTCTCCTGTTCAGACCGCAGGGCATATTCGGGCGGCAGGTGTCATGACCGGGCTCAGCCAGAACGAAATCAGGATCGGCATCGTCGCGGTCGTCGGCTTCGCACTTGCTGCAATGCTGCCCCTCGTCGATCAGGGTTATTACCTGTCGTTGGCCGTCAACATCGCCATGTATGCGGTTCTGTGCACGGCGTGGACGCTGTTTTCCGGCCCGACCCATTACATCTCGCTCGCTACGGCGGCGTTTTTCGGTGTCGGCACCTATGCCGTTGGCTTGGGCATAGATGTCCTGCCGCTACCTGTCCTCGTCATCATCGGCGCGCTGCTGAGTGCGGCCCTCGCTGGACTGGTGGGTGCAGCCACGCTTCGCCTGTCGGGTGTCTATTTCGTCATCTTCACGCTGGGACTCGCCGAACTCGTGCGTCAGGTCGTCACCTGGGCGCAGACCAAATATGCCGGCTCGGTCGGGCTCTATGTGTTCACCGACCTCACCGAATCCCACATCTACTGGATGCTTCTCGCGCTGGCGGCGCTGGTCTACATCACCGGCTGGTACGTCAACCGATCGCGCCTCGGCTTCGCCATGCGCATCATCGGCAATGACGAGACCGTCGCGCGCCACGCCGGCATCGACACGGCGCGCACCAAGATCATTTTGTTCATGATCTCGGGCGCCTTTATTGGCATCGTTGGCGCCCTCATGGCGCCGCGCTTCTCCTATGTGGAGCCGCCATCGGCCTTCAATCCGATGATTTCGTTCCAGGTCGTCATCATGGCGTTGCTGGGCGGCACCGGACGCTTGTGGGGACCACTGCTTGGCGTCATCCCTTTCACCATCCTGTTCGATCAGGTATCTGCCCACTTCCCCAACCACACCAGCCTGGTGATCGGCGTCGCATTCGTCACGATTGTCTATCTGCTGCCGCAGGGCGTGCTGGGGCGCTGGTCCGACTTGGTTCGGCTCATCCGGCGCGTGCGCATTGTCGTGCGTGACGAGAAGGAGGCGCAATGAGCGCCGCCGCACTTTCCGTTTCCGATGCGCGCAGGGTCTTTGGCGGCCTTGTCGCCGTCAACGATGTCAGCTTCGAGGTGCGGCAAGGCGAACTGCTCGGCCTGATCGGACCGAACGGCTCCGGCAAGACGACGATGCTCAATTTGATCTCCGGTGCGCTGAAGCCGTCGGCGGGCGAAATCAGGCTCGACGGCACGCGTATCTCCGGCCTGCCTGCACACGCGATCTCGCGGCAGGGCGTCGCCCGCACCTTCCAGCTCGTGCGTGTCCTTCCGTCCATGAATGCGGAAGAAAACGTCATGGCCGGCGCGGTCTTCGGTCATATGCGGGTGTGGGGCTCAGAGGCGCAAAAACTCGCCCGGTCCATGCTCGACCGTGTCGGTCTGGGCAACCGGGCGCATACACCCGTCGCGGCCATGACCTATATCGACCAGAAGCGGGTTGAACTTGCCCGTGCGCTGGCATCCAACCCGCGGGTACTCCTGCTTGACGAATGGCTCGCCGGCCTCAACCCCAGCGAACTGAAGATCGGCATCGGGCTGATCGACGAGCTTCGCAGCGAGGGCCGGACCATCATCATGGTCGAGCACGTCATGGACGCCATCCGCTCGCTCTGCGACCGCTGCGTGGTGATGAATGGCGGCCGCAAGATCGCCGAAGGCGATGTCGAGCAGACGCTTTCTGATCCCGAAGTCGTGCGCGCCTATCTGGGTGACGACGATGCTTGAGGTTCGCGACATCGCCGTCAGCTACGGCCGGCACCGCGCGCTGGACCATGTCAGCGTCAATGTCGACAAGGGCGAGGTCTGCGTCATCCTTGGCGCCAACGGAGCCGGCAAGTCGACGCTGCTGAAGACGATTGCCGGCATGGTTCACGCCGATCCGGGCGGCGAGGTTCTGATGAACGGCAAGCGCATAACCGCTTTCAAGCCACACCGCGTCGTCGAAGAAGGCATTGCGCTTGTCCCGGAGGGACGCGGCATTTTCGGTGACCTCTCGGTTGCCGAGAATTTGCAGCTCGGCGCATATGCCGGCCGCGCCCGCAACACCGAGGGCGCAACGCTCGACCTCGTTTATGACCTGTTTCCGAAACTGGCCGAACGGCGCCGCCAGACCGCGCGCACCATGTCGGGCGGTGAGCAGCAGATGGTGGCGATCGGCCGCGCGCTGATGTCGCGTCCCGAAATCCTGATGCTCGACGAACCGTCGCTCGGCCTGTCGCCGCTGCTGACAAAGGAACTGTTCCGCTCGCTGAAGGACGTCGCTGCTACGGGTGTCGGCATACTCCTTGTCGAGCAGAACGCCCGGCAGAGCCTGAGCATCGCCGACCGTGGTTATCTGGTCGAAAACGGATTGGTCGTCGGCGAGGACAACGCTCACTCGCTGATGAACGACCCGGCTGTCGTCAACGCCTATCTTGGCGGCGCAGGATCGCGCGGGCACGCCGGCAAGGTAACGTTACCGCCGCCGATGCGGCTGCCGGCAAGCGTCGGTGCGATGCGCGACTTCATGGGCGATCTGGCCAACCGCGCCGGCCGCATCCAGTCGGCATTCGTTCGTTCCATGCGGCAGGGGGCACAGCTGCCCAGCGCCTTTGTCGGCCGCTACGACCCGAAGACCGCTGCCGATCCCTGGTCGGAATTCGAGGCTCCGCCGATCCACCTGTCGGGTGCGGCACGTCGCGTTTCCCCGCATGCAAAGGGCCTCGGCACAGAGGCAGGCGAGCTTGCCCGCCGCGCCGCAGAGAGGCTTGCCCGGCACGTCGTGAGCGAACGCAGTTCGGCCACGCGGCCGAGCGCTTTCACGGTTACAAGTGCGACAAGACCAAAGGCCGACGCGTCATCGGCGAAGTCCGCGAAGTCGAAACGGGACAAGGATGCGGACACCCGGCGCCTCAACGGTTCGCACGGCCTTATCGGCCACAACAGCGCAAGCTTCGACGTCGGTTCCGAACTCGAACTGCCGGACACGGTTCCGAGCGGCGCAAGCCTTTCGATCGGTGAGCTGACCGAGCGCGCCGCGGCTATCCACTCCGCTCACGTGACGGCACGGCGCAAGGCGCTAACGGCGTTTGTCATACCCGCCGAGGCACCGGATGGTCCGGCGAAAAAGAAGAAAACCAAACCCAAGGGATCCGCGAAGAAAAAGCGGAAGAAGCGCAAGGAGGCTTGAAATGGCTCGCGTTTTCGAAGGCATGTATATTGGCGGCGGCTGGTCGGCCACCACGAAGACTTTCAAGGACCTGAACCCGGCTGATGGTTCGGTTTGGGCCGAGGTGCCCGATTCCGGCCGCGCCGAAACGGCGGCCGCTATCGAAGCCGCGCACGCAGCCTTCCCCGAATGGTCCCAGATGCCTTTCCCGCAGCGCGCGCACTTCATCCTGAAGGCGGCCGAAATCTGGGAAAAGCGCAAGATGGATATCGTCGCTGCCATCCAGGCCGAAGGTGGCGGCTGGTTCGGCAAGGGCATGTTCGAAACCGGCTATGTCGGCGAGGTGTTTCATGCCGCAGCCGGCTCGGTCTGGCAGTCGATAGGCGAAGTGCTGCCGTCAGAGCACAACAAGGTCTCGATGGCGGTCCGCCGCCCGATGGGCGTGGTCTCCGTCATCAGCCCCTGGAACTTCCCTTGCATCCTCACCGCACGCGGCTTTCTGTTCCCGCTGGTCGCGGGCAACACGATCGTGCTCAAGCCGTCGGAGGAAACGCCCTATCTCGGCGGCTTGCTGTTCGCTGAAATCTTCGAGGAGGCGGGCCTGCCCAAGGGCGTGTTCAACGTCGTCACCTGTTCGCGCGAGAACGTCGCCGAAGTCGGCGACGAACTGATCGAGCATCCTTATGTGAAGGGCATCTCCTTCACCGGTTCGACCGCCGTCGGACGTCAAGTTGCGGCCAAGGCCGGAGCGCATCTGAAGAAGTGTTGCGTCGAGCTTGGCGGCAAGGATTCGCTCATCGTTCTCGACGACGCCGACATGGAACGCGCCACCCAGGCCGCCAATTTCGGCTCCTTCATGCATCAGGGCCAGATCTGCATGTCGGTCGAGAAGGTGCTGGTGCACGAGAAAATCTATGACGACTTCCTCAAGCGGTTCGTCGAGCGCGCCGGCAAGCTCAAGGTCGGCGATCCGACCAAGAGCAACGAAAACATTATCGGCCCGCTGATCAACGACAAGCAGGTCGGCAAGGTGAAGGAACAACTGGAAGACGCCATCGCCAAGGGCGCCAAGGTTGTTCTCGGCGGCAAGATCGACGGCCGCTTCGTCGAACCGACCATCCTGACCGGCGTCACGCCCGACATGAAGCTCTATCAGGACGAGACGTTTGGCCCCGTGGTGCCGATCATCCCCTTCCGCACCGACGAGGAAGCGGTGCAGATCGCCAATGACAGCGAGTACGGACTGTCGGCCGGCGTCATGACCAGGGACGAAGGCCGCGGACTGGCGATCGTCAACCGGCTCGACACCGGCAATTGCCACATCAACTGTTCGTCGGTAAATGACGAGCCGCACGTGCCGTTTGGCGGCTTCAAGGCATCGGGCGTCGGCAAGCATGGCGGGCGCTGGTCACTGGAGACCTTCACCGAAACGCGTTGGATTACGCTCGACCGGGGCGGCAGGCCGTATCCGCCAATGTTCTGACGACTGCGGAAACGGCGACGCACCGGGAGGTCACATGAACAACGATCGCATCGCCGTTTCCAGCTGGTCGCTTCACCGCCAGCTGGGTGTCACTCATCCGCATGATCTGGCGACAGACGCAGTCGGGCCGCGCGAGGAAACGTTCGGCCCGGCTCAATTCGAGCTCCTCGACCTGCCGAGGTTGGTCGCCGAGCACGGCATCGGCCGGCTGGAAATCTGTTCGTTTCACCTGCCGTCGCGCGACAGCGCCTATCTGGCTGAGTTGAAGGCGGCCTTCGCCGATGCCGGCGTCACATTCCAGACCATGCTGATCGAAGCGGGCGACATCAGCGACCCAGCGACAGCCGACCGCGATGCCGCATGGATTTCCGACTGGGTCGAGATGGCTGCAGAGCTAGGTGCAGAAAATGCCCGCATCATCGCCGGCAAGCAGGAACCAACAAAAGACGCGCTCGACCTGTCGGCCGCGAAGCTGTGCGAAATTGCAAAGCGCAATGCCGGCTCGAACGTGAAACTCGTCACTGAAAACTGGTTCGCGCTGTTGCCGACACCGAACGAGGTGCACTACCTGCTCGACGCGACCGAAGGCCAGATCGGCCTCAACGGCGATTTCGGCAACTGGAGCGACCCGCGCAAATATGAGTGGCTGGCCGCCATTCTGGGCCGCGCTTCGATCTGCCATGCCAAGGCGAGCTACAGCGACGGCCGGATGGACGGCGACGATTATGGCCGCTGTATCGAGGTTGCCGAAGCGGCGGGCTATCTCGGCCCCTACACGCTAATCTTCGACGCCGACACACCGGCCGAGTGGGCGGGCATCGCCGAGGAATATGCTTTCGTACTCGACCGCATCGCCGTGGCGGAACCCGCCCAGTAGCGGGCAGATACCGCTGGCTCAACCGAACGCCCTTCTATCGCGGACGCATTTGCGATAGTGGCTGCATGATCTGCGGCGCTGCCCCTCGTCGCGCACCCCTCAGCGGCCCCGCACATGTCTACCGACAGCTCAGCATCGTCCCGTCATTCCTATGCCGCGTTCCAGCACAGCGCATTCCTGCGCTACTGGCTTTCGCGGTTTCTCTCCACCTTCGCCACCCAGATCGTCTCGGTCGCCGTGGGTTGGCAGGTCTATGACCTGACCCGCGACCCGTTCGATCTCGGGCTGGTCGGCATCATCCAGTTCGCGCCGTCGCTGCTTCTGGTTCTGGTGACCGGCGCTGTCGCAGACCGCTTCGGCCGCAGGCGCATCATGGGTCTGGCGACGATGCTGGAGGCGGTGGTGGCGGTTGCACTCGTCATTCTCACAGTGCGTGGCCTGACCGGGCCGGGTCCGATCTTCGCGCTCCTGGCCGTCTTCGGCATTGCCCGCGCCTTCCTTGGCCCAGCCGCATCGTCGCTGGTCGCCAACCTCGTACCGCCGAAGGATTTCGCCAACGCCGTCGCCTGGAACTCTTCTGCCTGGCAGACAGCGACAATTGTCGGCCCGGTTGCCGGCGGCCTGCTTTACGGTTTGGCGGCCGAGATCGCCTACGGCATCGCGGCGTTTTTCATGGTTTGCGCTGCTGTGCTGATCCTGTCGATCCCGAAGCCTGCGCAGCAGACGGAGACGCAGCAACCGACCATTTCCTCGCTGTTTGACGGTTTCCGTTACATCTGGAGCGAAAAGGTTGTGCTGGGCGCAATTTCGCTCGATCTGTTCGCCGTTCTGCTGGGCGGCGCAATCGCGCTGATGCCCGTTTATGCCCGCGATATTCTGGAACTCGGGCCGTGGGGCCTCGGCCTTCTGCGCGCAGCACCCGGCATGGGCGCAATCTTCGTCGCCATGTGGCTTGCCGGCCATCCGATCCGCGACCATGCGGGTTACATCATGTTTGGCGGTGTGGCGCTATTCGGTGTCTTCACCGCCGTGTTCGGCATCTCGACCATGCCCTGGCTGTCGATCCTGGCGCTCGCGCTGCTGGGCGCTGCCGACATGATCAGCGTCTACATCCGCGAAACCCTGATTCAGCTCTGGACGCCGGACCGCCTTCGTGGCCGGGTCAACGCCGTCAACATGGTCTTTGTCGGAGCATCAAACGAGGTGGGCGAGTTCCGCGCCGGAACCATGGCCGCCTTCATCGGCACCGTGCCGGCGGTGGTGTTCGGTGGCGTCGGAGCTGTCGGCGTGGCCGTGCTCTGGGCCGTGCTGTTCCCGCAATTGCGGCGGGCGCGCCATCTCGACGGCCGGACCTAGCCCTCGATTCCGGCCCGCGCCTGCGCGGCCAACCGCAACCCGATCCGCTGGTCGCGCTCGACATGGATCAGTTCGGCCACGCGCCAGACGAGATTGTCCTCGATCTCGTGCAGCACCCCGTCTGAAAACACCATGTCCCACATCAGGGCAATGAATTCGAGTTTGCCGTCATGGTCGAGATGCCGGTTGAGCACGCTGGTGAAGCTGTAGAGATCGACCGCATCGCGGTTCGCTTCCTCACCTTCCTCGACCAGCTTTTCCAGATCGCTGCCTTTCAACCCGTAGGTTTCGGAAAGCAGCGTCTTGAGCATGTTGCGCTCCTCGGCCGACCGTTCGCCGTCTGCCTCCATGATGTGGGTCAACAGCGCGGCAGCGGCAATTCGCGGATCATCGCCATCGGCCCGATCGGACTTGGAGCCGTCACCCGGCAGCTGATTGAGAAAATCGAGGAAGCGATCGAACATGAATGAAGGCGTACCGGGACAATGAATGGAGCGCGAAGGTCAGACCGCGAAATTCCGCTCGTCTGAAATTAGGGAAATCGCCGTCTAAAACAACCGAAACCGGCCTTTCTGATCGTCGGCTTCTTCGTCGCCTTCAACACCCGGATCGTCCGGCGGCCGCGAAAACGGTACGACTTCGGCTTCCTGCTGCTCGTTGTCAGCGGATTGGCTGTTTGCCGGCTTCTTCTTTTCGTCGGGCGCCTTGGTTGTTTCAGCCTTCTTGTCAGGCTTCGTTTCGGTCTCTTCCGGCTTTTTGGATTCAGCCGCGGCAGCGGGCTCGGCACTGGCCTTGATCGGCGCGATATCGATCTCGACAACGTCCTTGACCGGCTCAGCCTCTTCTTGCTTCGGCGGTTCCTCCGCCATTTGCGGAGGCGCGACCGCAAGGGTTGCCGCGTCGCCGGCATCCTGCTCAATCATTTGCGGTGCGCGTTCCACCGGCGCTTTCCATTCAAAGGCGTCGATGCGGCCGCTTATCGGCGAAAACGGCGCCCAGCGGTCGGACACGTAGCCGTCGGCAACCCAAGCATGATCGCGCGGCGCGCGCAGAGCCCGCGCCAGCCACTGCCTCACACGGCCTTCCTCACCGCTGTCGGCCTCCTCGATATCCGCCATCAAAAGGAACGCGCCTTCGCTAGGCTCCATGCGGATTGCCGATTCCGTCGCTTCACGCGCCTGCTTGAGTTCACCTGCCGAAAGTGCGGCGCGGGCAACAGCAAGCGACGACTCGGCGTTGTTCTGCTTCATCGATTGCAGCTTCTGCGCTCTTTTGAGCTTGTCATGCGGTGTGTCGCCGGACCGCGCATTCACGTAGAGATCGGCCACTTCCGGATGCGGCGATTTCTTCCACATCGCTTCCAGCACCTTGGCCGCCTTGCGCAGATCGGCAAGGCGGATCAACGCCCGCCCGGCAACCAGCGCCGCCGGCACCAGATCCGGCGCCAGTCTGACAGCTTCCAGCGCATTGTTGCGGGCCGTCGTGGGGTCGGCGTCAAGCGTCGACATCGCCTTGGCGGTCAGCAGCACAGCGCGGCGGCGGTTCACCGCATCGCGCTCCATCTGCCTGGTTGCACGCTGCGCATCGACAAGCCGCAATGCGCTGTCCCAGTCGCCCTGCTCGACGTGTTCCTCGAGCGTGGATTCCACCGCCCAGCCCAGCTGCGGCGCGGCATCCGCAGCCTGCGCGGCATAGTGCCGGGCCGCCTGTTTTTCGCCCACGCGCTCGGCTTCGAGATAGAGACCGCGCAACCCCAGCAGCCGCATCTCGGGATCATCGAGCATGGCCTTGAACTTCTCCCGCGCCGAATCGTGATCGCCTTCGAGAAGCGATGCCTGCGCGTCGAGCAGATGGATCAGCGGTTCCTGATCGGAACTGATCAGCTTGGCCGCCTCGCGGTTCTTGCTGCGCGCCAGCATTGCGTCGCCCGCTCCGGCCGCGACCATGCCGGTCGAAAGCGCCTGATAGCCACGGTCCCGCCGTCTCACGCGGAAATAGCGCGAAATTGTCTGTGGGCTGTTCCAGATGCTCTTGAGCAGCCACCAGGTCAGCATCACCGCGGTCACGACGCCGGTCAGCACCACCGCCGCGACCATCAGCGAAACCTGATACTGGTAGCCCCCAAAGGTGATGGTCATTTCGCCCGGACGGTCTGCAAGCCAGGCAAATCCGAGACCTACCGCGAAGACCAGTGCGAGATAGGCGAAAATACGCAACATGAGCCCTCTCCCGGTTCCTTACGCCCGAAGCGCGGCGGCAAGCACCTTGCTTACCAGTTCGTCAGCCGCCTGCCGCGCCTTCACCTTGGTGATGAAATCGGCACCGGCGGCCTTCGCATCGTCGGGCAGCGTCTCATATTCGGCAACGGCAGCGCCATAGTCGCCATTGTTGATTGCCGCCTCCATGCGCGCAACGATAGCCGGCACATCCTCGCCCTCGACAGCGCCGATCGGTCGCACGGTAATCAGCGATTCCGCGCTGGCCCACAGCCTGTCGAGCAATCCGGCATTGGCATTATCGGGCCGTGTGGCCGCGATGATGCGCTGCGCCACCACGTCAGTTTCGCCCGCAATTGCAGCTGCGGTCGGCACACCGGTGGCAGCATAGCCGCGCAACGCATCTATTTCCGGCGCGTCGGGCGCAAGCCGCGCGAATGTCTCCAGCTCGTTTGCGAAAGGCTGCCCGCGGTCGATTGCCGCTTTCAGCGCCGAGGCGGCTATCGCCAGGGCAACACCCGGCTCGTTGGCCTGCTCTTCAAGGCGTTCGCCAAGTGAAGCGAGCGAACTGTCGATTTCGGCAAATTTCTGCTGCATGCCGGCGGTCAGATTATCGAGCGCAGTGCCCAGCGATGCGACCTGCTCCGAAACCGAGGTCAGTTCCGCCGAAATGGCGTCGGTGTCGCCGTTGCCGGCTTTCGGAAGATTGGCGACCACCTGCTCGATTTCGGCAAGGCGCGTCTGCAACTCGGCAAGCCCAGTGTTGTCTCCGCCGCCTCCGGCTGCGACCGCATCCGACAAGCGACCGAGGTCAGTGCGCATCTCCTCGACCAGAACGGCCATGCTCTCGACACGCGTGTTGGTCTCCTCAAGGGCCGTGTTTAGCGCGCCCGTGTCGCCCGGCTGGGGTACGGACTTCAGAGCAGCGATTTCCTCGCGCAACGACGTCAGTTCGGTTTCCAGGCGCTCTATCGCCGTGTTGTCGGTCGATGGAGGCAGTGCGGACGGTGCAGGCAAATAGCCGCCGACATAAAGAGCACCGGCCCCGGCCAGCGCAACGACACCACCGATCAATCCGGCGGCCAGCGCACCGAACGCGCCGCCGCGATTCGGCTCAGCTGCCTTGGGTGAAGCGCCGCTTTCCTTTGGCGTACCGTGCGATTTCGGCTGGGCCTTGCCACTGGAATCGCGACCGAAAGAAGATCCAGCGCCAGCTGCCGCGCTTTTGCCCTTGTCCGAGTCGCTCGACGTCTGTTTGTTCGCGGCACCGGACTTGGCTGTACCGCTATCGGTTGCGGCGGATTTTGTCGCACTGGCGGAGGCCTTGGCCTGATCGCTGGAAGCCGCCTTTGGGGCGGCCTGCGCCGTGTCGTCCTTGCCCGTCTTCTGATCGCCGCGCTTAACGTCTTCGGCGCTCAGATCGATCGTCACGGGCTCGTCGCGCTGTTTGGAATGACGGATTTTCGGGGACTTGACCATGCCGCTCTCCTTACCGGGTTGGGGGAGCGCCTCGCTGCGCCCGGTTTGACTAGCATATAGTCATGGCGGGAAAAGGGGGAAGCCGTAATCAGGCCTCCGACACGCGACCTAGAAGCGCAAGTAGCGTATCTTCGTCGGGGGCGATCGCTATTTCAGCATCTTCACGCAGGCTTTCGGACAGCCCGTCTGCTACCTGGTCCGACAGGCAAAACACACGCGTAGCGCCGAAAAGGGCTGCAACCGAAGGCAATTCGGCAAACGCACTCAGCCGCTCCGCGCCAAAGCGCGAATAGGCCAAAGCGACATCAAGCGGGCGGTCGCCCAAAAGCGATGCGGTATCCTCAGAAGGATAATCGACCGGTTCGGTCCGGTAGGTTTCGAGTGCCGTGGCGGCAAATCCGCATTTGCCGAGTTCGCCTTCGAGCGCCGGACGCCGCCTCTTGCCGCACGGGTAGAGGATCTGGGAGCCCTTGGGCAGTGCATCGGCGATCAGCTCCACCAGCGCGTCAACATCGCCGCCGGCAGAGATCACCTTCGTCATCCCCGCATCCGCTGCGGCCTCCCCGGTCTTTTCACCTACGCAAAAGCACAGCAGGTCGCTGTAACGGGCGGCGAAGCCATCTGGTGCATGGAGGATTGCATTCGCGCTGGTTAGCGCCATTGCGTCAAAACCGGCCGCGTCAGGCGGATCGGCGGGTTCAATCGGAACTGTCCTGGATAGCGGCAGCACGAGCGGATCGTGGCCCATCTCCCGCAGCAGCGACGCCGTTCTCGAGGCGCCGGGTTCCGGCCGCGTAACAAGAACACGCACCGCGCTCAGCTCCAGCTTTCGAAGAAGCGCGTACCGGCCATGTCACGAATGTCCGCGCCCGCCCTGTCGCCGATCTTGGCGGCGTCGGCCGCCCTGCCCTCTGCCCTGATCTCATGGGCCTGCGTGCCATCGGGCGTGAGAACCATGCCGTGAAAACGGACCTTGCCACCTTCGACCAGCGCATAGCCCGCAATAGGGGTACGGCAGGAGCCGTCGAGTTTAGCCAGAAATGCGCGTTCGCAGGCAAGCGCCACGGTGGTCTCTTCATGCCGGATCGGTTCGAGCAGAGAGCCAATGCGACTGTCGCCCATCCTCGTCTCAATGCAGATTGCACCCTGCCCGGGCGCTGGCGGGAAAATGTCGGGCGGCAGCAATTCGGTGATGACATTGGCGAGCGCCAGCCGCTTCAGGCCTGCATGCGCCAGAAGCGTGGCGTCCACCACGCCCTCATTGAGCTTTCTCAGCCTGGTCTGCACATTGCCGCGATAGGTCTGGACCTTGAGATCGGGACGCAACCGGCGCACCAGTGCCTGCCGGCGCAACGAGGCGGTGCCTACAAGCGCACCCGACGGAAGCTCGGCCAGCCGCCGCTCGGTCCGGCCAATGAACGCGTCGCGCACGTCCTCGCGCTCGAGATAGGCCGAAATTTCGAGCTTTTCCGGCAGAACGGTCGGCATGTCCTTGGTCGAGTGCACGGCCATGTCGATACGGCCGTCGAGCAGCGCTTCCTCGATCTCTTTCGTAAACAGCCCCTTGCCGCCGATCTCTGACAACGGCCGGTCGGTTACCTGGTCGCCGGTGGTCGAAATCACATCGATGGCGATCTCGTCCACCGTCAGCCCGTGCGCGGCAACCAGCCTGTTGCGCACCTCATGCGCTTGTGCCAGCGCCAGCGCGCTGCCGCGTGTGCCGATCCTGAGCAGCTCTGTTTGCATGGGCCGCAGTCCGTGTTAACCGGGCGATGCCGGCAAGATGTCGGCTTCCTAAAGGGGAAAGAACAGTCGGGCAATGACCATCCGCGCGCTGGGCATCGAAACAAGCTGCGACGAGACGGCGGCGGCTGTCGTGGAATTGACCGATGGTCGCGGGCGCATCCTCTCCAATATCGTTCTAAGCCAGATTGCAGAGCACAGCGCCTTTGGCGGCGTGGTGCCGGAGATTGCCGCGCGCGCCCATGTCGATGCGCTGGACGGCGTCATTGCGGCAGCGCTCGCCGACGCCGAAATCGAACTCTCCGGTCTGGACCTGATCGCCGCAACGGCGGGGCCAGGCCTGATCGGTGGCCTGATTGCCGGCCTGATGACCGGCAAGGCGTTGGCAGCGGCATCCGGCCTGCCGCTTGTTCCGGTCAACCATCTAGAAGCCCATGCGCTGACCGCGCGGCTGACCGACGGCACCGATTTTCCCTACCTGCTTCTGCTGGTTTCTGGCGGGCACACGCAGATCGTGCTGGTGCGCGGCGTCGGCCGATACGAGCGCTGGGCATCGACCATCGACGATGCGCTTGGCGAAGCATTCGACAAGACGGCCAAGCTGCTCGGCCTGCCCTATCCCGGCGGCCCCGCGGTCGAGAAAGCAGCCAGCGATGGCAATCCCAACCGTTTCGATTTTCCGCGCCCGCTGCGCGGCGAAGCCCGTCCGGATTTCTCGTTTTCGGGATTGAAGACCGCCGTTCGACAAGAGGCAAACCGGCTGGCGCCTGTTTCGCAATCCGACATCGACGACATTTGCGCTTCGTTCCAGAAAGCGATCACCGACACCCTCACCGAACGTGTCGGCAAGAGCCTGACCCGTTTTCGCGACACGTTTCCCGACATCGCAAGCCCCACGCTTGTCGTTGCCGGAGGGGTCGCGGCGAATGCTGCAATCCGCGCAGCGCTCGAGGCGCTTTGCGCCGACAATGGCATGACGCTGGTGGCGCCCCCTCCGGCGCTGTGCTCTGACAATGGCGCGATGATCGCCTGGGCGGGGCTTGAGCGCTTTGCCGGCGGCCTTGTCGACGATCATGCGCTGGGCTTTGCTCCGCGCCCGCGCTGGCCGCTGGACGAAGATGCCGTACCGCTGGTTGGCCACGGCAAACGCGGGGTCAAGGCATGAGCGCGGGTGGCATCACCGTTTTGGGCGGCGGCGCATGGGGCACCGCACTTGCAATCACCCTGCTTCGCGCCGGACAGGGCGTGACATTGTGGGCGCGTGATCGCGAAACCGTCGACGCCATCAATGACCGCCAGACCAACCCACGCTATCTGCAGGATCTGGCGCTGGATCCGGCCCCGAAAGCGACCAACGATCTGGGCAAAGCGCTTCAAGATGCAAACTGTATCCTCTCGGTCGTTCCCGCGCAGGCGACACGGGCAATGTTTGGTGAAATTGGTGGCGCCATCCGCTCCGGCGTGCCCATCGTGCTTTGCGCCAAGGGCATCGAACGCAATTCCGGCAAGCTTCTCTCCGAAGTCGCTACGGAACTCCTTCCCGATAACCCTGTCGCAGCACTCTCTGGCCCCAGTTTCGCAGCCGATGTGGCACGCGGTCTTCCGACGGCGGTGACGGTAGCCGCGCAGCATGACGATCTTGCCGCCACGCTTGCCGCGCGCTTCTCCTCCGAGCGTTTCCGCTGTTACTCATCCGACGATCTCACCGGTGTCGAAATCGGCGGCGCGCTCAAGAATGTACTGGCCATTGCCGCCGGCGCGGTTGCCGGTGCGGGCCTCGGCGCAAGCGCCGAGGCCGCGATGGTCACGCGTGGCTTCGTCGAACTGCGCCGCATCGGCGCTGCATTCGGTGCGCGGCCCGAAACGCTGATGGGCCTGTCCGGTCTCGGCGACCTGATCCTTTCCTGCGGTTCGGCCCAGTCGCGCAATTTCGCTTATGGCCAGGCGCTCGGGCACGGCGAAGAGCTTGAGGGGCGGCCCTTGGCCGAAGGGGTTGCAACCGCTGCGATTGCAGCCGAGATTGCCGCCGAACGCGGCATCGCGGCCCCAATTGTCACAGCTGTCGATGCCGTGCTGAAGGGCCGGCTTTCGATATCGGACGCTGTCGCGGCGCTGCTGTCGAGGCCGCTGAAAAGCGAGACGGATTGAACGAGCCCACCGCCCGCCTGACTGAACAATATCGAACCGGAGACTTCCCATGGCCTACTGGCTTTTCAAATCAGAACCGTCGACCTGGTCATGGGAGATGCAGAAGAAGAAGGGCAACGCTGGCCAGGAATGGGATGGCGTGCGCAACTATCAGGCGCGCAACAACATGCGCGAGATGAAGATCGGCGATCTGGGCTTCTTCTACCATTCGCAGGATACGCGGGACATTGTCGGCATCGTCGAGGTCTGCGCGCTGGCGCATCCCGATAGCACCACCGATGACGAGCGCTGGGAGTGCGTGGACATCAAGGCGGTGCGCGATGTTCCCAACCCGCCAACGCTGGATGTGATAAAGAAGAACCCGAAGCTGGCCGAGATGGTTCTGGTCAAGAATTCGCGCCTTTCGGTGCAGCCGGTGACCGCCGCCGAATGGAAGGAAGTGTGCCGCATGGGCGGGGTCGACCCTGCGCCGTGAGCAGGCCTCTGGCGGATGCTGCCGCCTTCATCCGCGCCAACACTGCGCTCGCCAGCCCGCCGCACGTTCCCGAAATACGGCTACACCTCGCCGACGAGGCGCATGAGCTTTGGCACCGCACTGAAGAGGAGTTGCAGGAGATCGGCCTGCCGCCGCCCTTCTGGGCATTCGCCTGGGCCGGCGGTCAGGGGTTGGCGCGCTACGTGCTTGACCACCCCGATGCCGTATGCGGCAAATCGGTTCTCGACTTCGCCTCAGGCTCGGGGCTGGTCGCAATTGCAGCGGCGAAAGCGGGCGCGCGAACCATCTTGGCCGCCGACATAGACCCGTTCTGCGGACCAGCCATTTCCCTCAATGCACAAGCAAACAGTGTGTCGGTGGACCAAACGGATGCCGACCTGGTTGGCGTCAACGATGGTTGGGATGTCGTGCTGGCCGGCGACGTCTTTTACGACAAGCCGCTGGCCGAACGGCTGATGCCCTGGTTTTCGACCCTGCGCGCTCGGGGTGCCTTGGTGTTGATCGGCGATCCAGGCCGCTCATACCTGCCGCGCAGCGGTCTTACCGAACTTGCCACCTATTCCGTCCCGGTAACCCGCGTGCTGGAGGACGCAGAGGTCAAACGCACGACTGTCTGGACGCTTGCTTGACGATCCAACGCGACCGGCGTTCAATCCGCTCATTCCAGGATCGGGGAGGTCGTCATGGATTTCGGTGGCATAAACTATCTGGCAGTTGTGGTGGCCGCGGTCATCGCCTTCGTATTTGGCGGGGCGTGGTATGGCACGCTCGGCAAGCAATGGATGAAGGCCGCCCGCATCAAGCCCGAAGAGGCGTCGATGTCGGCCTCGCTGTTCATCACCACCTTCATCTGCCAGCTCGTCATGGCCTGGGTGATGGCTGGACTGATCGGCCATCTCGGCACCGGCCAGGTGACCCTGTGGAACGGCATCCTGTCGGGCTTCTTCGTCTGGCTTGGCTTCATGGCCACCACAATGGTCATCAACCATCGCTATCAGGGCTTCGGCTGGGACCTTTCGCTGATCGACGGCACGCACTGGCTCGGCGTCGCGCTCATCATGGGCGCGGTCATCGGCTGGTGGGGCGTGTGAGGTTTTTCGCGCGTTGGCCGATAATCGTCGCGACCAACCGTCAGTCGCTTCGCTGCGTTTTATGTTGTAGAAACGGCTGCGGCGTCCGGGAGTGTCGGGACGCGGGCAAATACATCGGGGAACAAGTGAGGGATCCATGGCCGCAAATGCCAAGAAGGCCACCGAGCCGAACGATACGCCAACATTCACGCCCGCTCCGGGAGCGAAGGCCAAGGCGTCGCGTCTGCGGGTTATCGCCATCGTGCTTTGGGCGGTTGCGATCGTACTCGAACTGGTCGCCATCCTCTGGCTGCTTCGGCCACCTTTCGACGAGCTGGTGGAAAACCAGGGCTTCCCGCAGTGGCGGTGGTGGACGCTGCTTGGGTTCATCGCCGTCATAGGCGCGCTGGCCATCATCGGGTCGCAGCTCTGGAAAAGCGCCAACAGGCACGATCCGGCATCGCGGAAGGAGCCGGTGAAGTTCTTCATTCAGAACCAGCTCGGAGCCTTCATCGCCCTTCTCGCCTTCTTGCCGCTGATCATCATGATCTTCACCAACAAGGACATGAACCAGCAGCAGAAGGGTATCGCTGGCGCCGCCGGCATTGTCGTTGCGCTCGCGGCTGTCGCGCTCGGTATCGATTTCAAACCGCTGTCGCAGGAACAGGCCGCCGTTGAATCGCAGGTTGTGACCCAGCTTGTCGGCGAGGATCATGTCTGGTGGAGCGCCGGCGGCGGCGTTGTCCATTTGTGCGAGGACGTGTCCGATCTCCGGAACGTCACGACCCAGATCTCCAGCGGCACCATCGCCGACGCATTCGCGCAGGGTAAGACCGGCATCACGCTGGAACTCGCCACCGAGCTCAACCAGTGCGGACTTCCAACCCCCGAAAACCTGCCCGATATCGTGCAGTGGGTGCGCACCGCGAGGGGCGTGTGATCGTCTGAGGTCTGATTGTGGCTGAGCGTGTATGCCTAGCAAGGCAGCCACGCAGGCCTGGATTGTAGTTTAGCCGGATCCCGAGACATCAGCAGCCCGAGCGGGGTTCACCCGCTCGGTAAGGACCATCCGGCCAAGATGCCTGTTGTCATGCGTCCAATTCAGCCGGCGGCACATTGTGGTTGAGCCGGAACACGTTTGCTGGGTCGTACCGCCTCTTCACCTGCCGCAGGCGCTTCCAGGTTTCACCGGGGTAAGCATCCCGGATACGTTGCTCCAGGTCGTCCGTGAGGAAGTTTACATAGACACCTCCGACACCCTGGTCCGCCGCCTTCTGGCAGCGATCACCCCACGCCTCGTTGCGCGCCAGCGTAGCCGGTTCACACATGGCCAGGAACGTCGTCATGATCTCCCTGTCGCGGTGCGCGTAGGCCGTGTCCCCGACCGGCACCCGGGCCGCCGCACCGCCAAGTATCCTGATTTGCACCATGCGCATGGGCGCTTCGCCCTCAGCAAGCAGATCGAGCAACTGAGCTCCCTGTTGCAGGTCCAGCCGATCCATGAACAGCGTGCGCACCGTGACTGTCGGCGCCGGACCCTCCTCTTCGGGCAGATACAATCCGCTAAGCGGCATAGGTCCGACAAGATCGGCCAACGGCTCAGCAAGGGCACGGAATGGTGCCAGCACCTTCTGTGCCTCCTCTAGCGGTCCGGCATAGGCCATCATCCCCATGATCACGTTCTGACCGACGACATGCGGCGGCAGGAACGGCAGCGGCGGCGCGGGCATCGCCTGCAGGATCGTCGAAAGCTCATCCGGCGCCGCTCTTGCCGCTTCCACGAAACCGCAGAGGACCTCCGGTGTAGCAGGGAGTATGAGCGGCCCGCCAATGAACTCTGGAAGCGAATGAAGCCGGTATTTGAACCTCGTGGCGACACCAAAATTGCCGCCGCCGCCGCGCAATGCCCAGAACAGGTCGGGATGGTTGTTCTCATCGGCAACCAGGATTTCCCCGTCTGCCGTCACAAGCTCGACGGCGAGAAGAGAGTCGATGGTGAGTCCATGCTTGCGAACCAGATATCCCACACCGCCGCCCAGCGTGATGCCGCTGATACCCACCGTGGCGGCATCACCGAAACCAATGATCAGCTGCTGCTTCTCAATGGCCGTCGTAACCTGGCCGGCGGTCAGACCGGCACCTGCCCAGAGCGATGATCTGTCGTCGGCGATCTCTAGAGTATTGAGGTCGCGGGTATCGACAACGATACCGCCGGCGGTGCTGCCATGTCCGCATACCGAGTGACCGCCGCTGCGGATGGCAAGTTCCAGGTCGCAGGCGCGCGCATATTCGATAGCGGCAGCGACGTCACCGGCGTCTGCCACGCGCACGATCAATGCCGGCCTGTAGTCCCAGTTGCTGAGGGCAAGCGCCCGCGTACCATCGTAGTCGGTGTCGTCCTGCCGGACTATCCGCCCTTTCACCTTCGCGTAGAGGGTATGGAGCGGGTAGTCATGATCGGCATTGTTCGGTTGCGCCGGGCGAAGCATGATATTCATTTCCGATCTCCTTGATCCCGGGCCGATAGGCGCTGCCTGCAGACGCATGCGGTGCGAAACCGCGCGCCGCAGCGAGCGTTCTTCACGTTCCCGGGTTTGGTTCTTCGATTACGTGTCGTTGTTGCCGCCGCCACGGCCGTGCCGGCGGGCATGGCGCGGTGAAATATCCCCGCGCATTGGAGAGCGCCCGCTAAAAAATCCTGCTGAAAACCGTAAAAGAATGCTAAGTTCACGCTAGGTCGCTCAAGCGTTCTGCCGAAGCCTCCGACCGGTTTCATCAACGGCCAAACAACCGTCATGGCGCGCGCATCTCTGCCTCATTCACCGGACATCGATCTGGCGGCGCGACGCCAATATGCGGCCAATGGCTTCACCGCTGCCATCCTGACCCCGGACCTCGAAGCATTCTGTCAGAGCGGCGTAAGTGTGATTGTCGCCGCAGGAGGCCCGGGCGAGCCGCCGGTTGCCGGCGTGGGGAGCGGGTGCCGGGTGCTTCCCGGCGACAGAATCCGGCTCCTGTTGCACAGATCCGGCAATGAATGTGTGCTCTCGGCCGCTGAACGGGGCGGCCGTGTCTCGGCGACATTCAGCCAGCCGTTTACGCATCGCTCGATTCAGGTGAAAGGGAGCGGCGCGGCAATCGTATCACCTGCACCCGGCGACGGAGCGGAGGCGGCCCGGCAGATGGCCGGCCTAAGTCACGAACTGATTGTCATTGGTAACACGCGGGCGTTCGCGGAGGCCTACTGCCATGTCAATGAGAGCGATCTCGTGGCGATAGAATTCGTCCTCGAGGCCGCCTTTGTGCAAACCCCGGGGCCAGGCGCCGGTGCCGAGCTCAAACCATGACGACGCCGAGGCTCTCGTCGATCAGAAATTGCCTCGAAGGCATCATCCCCTCGGTGCTCGCTACCGCCGACGCCGAGGGCATACCCAACGTGTCCATGATTTCGCACGTTCAGTATGTCGACCCCGAACACGTCGCGCTGTCCTACCAGTTCTTCAACAAGACGCGCCGCAATCTCCTGGCGACAAAACATGCCAGCTTGGCAGTCGTTGACCCGGATACAAACGCGCAATTCCGGCTGACGCTCGACTATCTGGAGACACAGACCAGCGGACCGCTGTTTGAGGTCATGCGCGCCAAGCTGGCGGGCATCGCATCCCATGCCGGCATGCAGGGCGTGTTCCGCCTGCTTGGATCGGATGTGTTCAGGGTGACCGCAATCGAGCCCGTTCACAGCCAGACGATTGTCCAGCCGCTCGAACGCAACCTGCTGTTTGCGGCACGACGCATTTCAGAGCAGATCGCCCTCTGCCGAGAATTGGGAGAGCTGTTCGACGCCGCGCTGGCCGGCCTGCAGCAGCATTTCGGCATCGAGCACGCGATGGTAATGATGCTCGATCGGACCACCGACAAACTCTACACGGTTGCTTCGCGCGGCTACCCTGCTTCCGGTGTTGGCGCAGAGGTCGGCCTTGGCGAAGGCGTGATCGGCGTTGCGGCTGCTCAGCGTGTTCCGATCAGAATCGGCCACATGTCCACCGAATATTCCTACGGCGCAGCTATCCGCGATAGCGCGCGCGAGGCAGGTTTGGATTGGGGGAACATGATCGCCATACCCTATCCGGGGCTGGACGCGCCGCAGAGCCAGATTGCCATCCCCATTCTGCAGGACGGCAAGTCCATCGGCGTCCTTTTCGCCGAAAGCCCGGAACCGAACCAGTTCGGCTATGACTACGAGGACGCACTGTCATTGATTGCGTGCCAGTTATCTGCGCTGATCTGCCTTCTGCAACTGGATGAAACGCCGGACGAGGCTCCGGATGCCGATGTTCCGGCCGTGGCTGGAAGTCGGGAGATCAGAATCCGCCATTACCGCGCGGACAACACGATCTTTGTCGACAATGACTACATGATCAAAGGGGTGGCCGGGGCCATTTTGTGGAAGTTGGCCCAGGAGCACTCGATCAATGGCCGTGTCGAGTTCACGAACAGGGAGTTGCGCCTTGACCCGGCGCTTCGGCTACCGGAGTTCGCAGAAAACCTGGAAGCCCGCCTCATCCTGTTGCAGCGCCGCCTGTGCGAAAGAAAAGCCGGAATTGCCATCGACAAATGCGGTCGCGGCCGCTTTCGGTTTGTGACTGACGGGCCCTTGGCTCTGGAGGAGATCTAGCGGGCGACAGACCGGTCGGCTCCGCTGCTTCACCTCACCACTCGCACGACACACCCTTTTCCCAGCCGCGCCAGCAGCCACGACATATCCCGCGCGGACACCGCAATGCAGCCTTCCGTTGGCGTGTAACCGGGTCGCGCGAGATGCAGGAAAATGGCGCTTCCGAGATTGCGCGAGCGTGGCCTGATATTCCAGTCGAGTACCAGCACAACGTCATAGAGATGGTCGGGCCGCAGCATGCCCTCATGGCTTTCGCCATATGGCAGACGTACTGGACGGTTGTAATTGCGGTCGCCTGATCTGTCGCACCAGCCGAGATCCGGGCGAATGGGCTTCATCGGCAGACGGGTGTTCAGCGATGCGCGGCCCTTGCGGTAGTAACCGGCAAGCACACGCATCGCCGACAGCGGCGTGCCGCCGTCACCTTCTCGCTTCAAAGTCACGATACCGGAGCGGCCAAGCGCGCAGCGGATGATGCGGTTGCCCGCGATCAGCAGCCCCTGTGTCGGGTGGCCGGGACGCGGCCTGACCGTCAAGACCGGGCCTCGCCGGGGGATAGTTCCGCAATTTCCCTTGCGGTCACTGATTTTGGAGTATGATCGCACGTCGGAACAAAAGCCTGTGAACGCCTATCGCATTGGCGAGGTTCCGCATAAACGGGGGGCGGTCAACCGGGAATACCCGTTTTGTTTGAATGGATTGGCGATGACTTCCAGAACTCTCCTGATTGTAGACGACGACGACGAACTCCGCGGCACGCTTCTTGAGCAGCTCTCGCTTTACGAAGAGTTCGACGTGCTGGAGGAATCCTGCGCTGCCAAGGGCATCTCCGCCGCGCGTGGCTCCATCGTCGATCTGCTCATCATGGATGTCGGCCTGCCAGACATGGACGGGCGCGAGGCCGTGAAGGTTCTGCGCAAGGGCGGCTTCAAGGCGCCGATCATCATGCTGACCGGCCACGATACCGATTCCGACACCATCCTCGGCCTCGAAGCCGGCGCCAACGACTACGTCACCAAGCCGTTCCGCTTCGCCGTGCTTCTGGCGCGCATCCGCGCACAGCTACGCCAGCACGAGCAGAGCGAGGATGCGACGTTCTCCGTTGGTCCCTACACGTTCAAGCCGAGCCAGAAGCTGCTGATCGACCAGCGCGGGGGCAAGGTTAGGCTTACCGAGAAGGAAGCCGCGATCATCAAATATCTCTACCGCGCCGACAAGAATGTGGTGACCCGCGACGTTCTTCTGGAGGAGGTGTGGGGTTACAATTCCGGCGTGACCACCCACACGCTGGAAACCCACGTCTACCGGCTGCGCCAGAAGATCGAGCGCGATCCTTCCAATGCCGAAATTCTTGTGACAGAAAGCGGCGGGTACAAGCTCGTTCCGTGAGCCGGCTTCCGCCGCACTGTATGTTCCGGCGCGGATAGCCTGCCTTCCGGAGGGGGACCGGGGACATGAATGGCGCTTGAGGACGACATCCGGATTCTGGAGCAGGTGAAATTGCTGCAGGATTTCAGTCGCGACCAGCTTCGCCTTCTGGCGTTCGGCGCCGAGACCATGCGTCTGCGAGCCGGGCGCGACCTCTATCGCCAGGGCGAACCGGCCGATTGCGCCTATGTCATATCGTCCGGGACTGTTGAACTTTCCACATCGCGCAATGGCGAGCGAGCGCTGTCCAGCGAAGCCGGCCCCGGCACCATTCTGGGCGAGCTGGCGCTGATATCGGGCAGCGAGCGCATGACCACCGCGACGGCGGCCACCGATGTCGAGGTGATCCGTCTCAACCGCTCGCTGTTTCGCCGCATCCTGGAGGAATATCCTGACGTCGCCGCCTCGCTTCACGCCCGCATCTCTGCCAACATGAAAGCGATGCTCGACGATATCGGCCGACTGGGCAGGAAATTCGGCGGTTAGGTATCGCCGCAAGAAGCGACCGAGACAGATTCAGTCCAGATCGAAACGCGCGATTACCGGCACGTGGTCCGACGGCCGATCCCAGCCACGCGCGCGCGTCAGCACCGAGATATCCTTGAGCACCGGCGCCAGCGAGGCTGACGACCAGATATGGTCGAGCCGGCGGCCGCGATTGGACAATTCCCAGTCCCGCGCGCGATAACTCCACCAGGTGTAGATGCGTTCGGGAGGCGGCGTGTGCAGCCTCATCAGGTCGGACCAGCCACCGTCCTGCCGCATCGATTCCAGCCCCTCCGTCTCGACCGGGGTGTGACTGACCACATTGAGAAGTTGCTTGTGCGACCAGACATCCGCCTCCAGCGGCGCGATGTTGAGATCGCCGACCAGAACCGAGGCTGCGGCATCGTTTGTGTCCGCCTGGATGTCGCGCATCTCGGCGATGAAATCGAGCTTGTGACGGAATTTCGGGTTCCTGTCGGGATCGGGTTCGTCGCCACCGGCCGGCACATAGAAATTGTGCAGCACGATCGGTTTGCCGCCTGCCTCCAGCTTCACGGACAGATGCCGTGTGTCACCCATCCTGCAGAATTCGCGCTTCTCCACGATTTCGAGCGGGCGCTTCGAGAGCGTGGCAACACCGTGATAGCCCTTCTGCCCGTGGAACGCGATGTGTTCATATCCCAGCGCGCGAATGTCAGCCGCAGGAAACAGCTCATCCGGGCATTTGGTCTCCTGCAGGCACAAAACGTCTGGCTGGTTTTCGGCCAGAAAGCGGGCCATCAGCGGCAGGCGCAGGCGGACCGAATTGATGTTCCAGGTAGCGATGGATAACGGCATGAAGGGTTCCGGCATTCAGGCAAGGGCCGGAAATTGCCAGCCTACGCCAAGGCTGGCAAGGTTCGGCGCCGATGCGTGCGGCGCCAGCCTTTCAGTCCACAAATTTCATAGGAACAGGCGTCGGCTCAACCGCCGCGGTTCACCTGATTCATCTCGTTGACGCGGTTGTAGTCGATCTTGAACACGCTCGGATCGAAGGTCACGCCCTGCTGGACGTTGAAGATCATCACCGTTGTGTCTTTGCCCTGCGCATCTGTGATCGTCCACTGGCGCAGCTCGTAGTTCTTCGGATCGAACATCATGGTGATCGTGGCGTCGCCGAACACCGACTTGTCCTCGAGCCTGATCGTGGTCAGATCGGGATCTTCCTGGATGCTTTTCACCTTTTCACCGGAGAGATCGATCTGCTCGTCGAGCAGCATCTTCAGCGGCGTCGACGAAAGCGAATAGAGATCCGCTGTGTTGAGCCTGCCGTTGAAGAGCACCACCGACTTGCCGTCCGACACGACACGAAACTTGGACGGCGCTTCATAGTTGAAACGCAGCTTGCCGGGGCGCTCGATAAAGAATTGGCCGCCGGTCTGTTCGCCCTTGGGCCCGAACTGGACGAACTCGCCGGTCATGGTGCGGACCGACGAGAAATGGTTGGCTATGCGCTGGGCTGCCGCGCCCTGCGCCTGCGCAGCACTGATGCTTTGCGACAGCGGCGAAGCGAGCAACGCGCCGGCGCCGGCGATCAGGCCGAGCGCGAGACGGCGGGATATGCGTGGGCGATGGCTGCTGGCGTTTGAAGATTTCAGCATTATCGGGTTTCCGTGGTGGCTCTCGGCTGCAAGCGATAGATCGTCACTGGGGCTGAAATTTGGCCGCGCCGGATACGCGGCGAAATGTTCGGTACCCTGGTTCTCATCAGCATCAGAACTTGTCCTCTTCGGTCGGCACCAGGATTTCGCGCTTGCCGGCATGATTGGCCGGGCCAACCACACCTTCTTGCTCCATCCGCTCGATGATCGAGGCCGCGCGGTTGTAGCCGATGCCAAGACGCCGCTGGATGTAGCTGGTCGAGGCCTTGCCGTCGCGCAGCACCACGGCAACGGCCTGGTCGTAGGGGTCGTCGGAATCGCCCATGCCGCCGGCCGAACCGCCGTCAGGCCCACCTTCATCTTCATCCTCGTCATCGACGATTGCGTCGAGATATTCGGGCGTCCCCTGGTTCTTGAGGTGAGCGACGATCTCCTCGACTTCCTCGTCGGAGACAAACGGCCCGTGCACGCGCTGTATGCGCCCACCACCGGCCATGTAGAGCATATCGCCCATGCCCAGCAGCTGCTCTGCGCCCATTTCACCGAGAATGGTTCGGCTGTCGATCTTGGACGTCACCTGGAAGGAGATGCGGGTCGGGAAATTGGCCTTGATCGTGCCGGTGATCACATCCACCGACGGACGCTGGGTCGCCATAATGACGTGAATACCGGCGGCGCGCGCCATCTGCGCCAATCGCTGCACGGCGCCCTCGATGTCCTTGCCGGCGACCATCATCAGGTCGGCCATCTCGTCGATGATAACGACGATATAGGGCATCGGCTCCAGATCGAGGCTCTCGGTCTCGTAGATCGCCTCGCCGGTCTCGCGGTCAAAGCCGGTCTGCACCGTGCGCGAAAGCTGCTCGCCCTTCTTCTGCGCCTGCGCCACGCGCTGGTTGAAACCGTCGATATTGCGCACGCCGACCTTGGACATCTTGCGGTAACGGTCTTCCATCTCCCGCACGGTCCATTTCAGCGCCACAACCGCCTTTTTCGGGTCGGTGACGACCGGCGTCAGCAGATGTGGAATGCCGTCATAGACGGAAAGCTCCAGCATCTTCGGGTCGATCATGATCAGCCGGCACTGCTCCGGCGTCATCTTGTAGACGATCGACAGGATCATGGTGTTGATGGCGACCGACTTGCCGGAGCCAGTGGTGCCGGCAACCAGCAGATGCGGCATCTTGGCCAGATCGGCGATCACCGCCTCGCCACCGATTGTCTTGCCGAGCGACAGGGCCAGCTTGGCCTTGTTCTGCTCGAAGTCGCGGCTCGCTAGAATCTCGCGCAGATACACGGTTTCGCGTCGTGTATTGGGCAGTTCGATGCCGATCGCGTTGCGTCCCGGAACGACGGCCACACGGCAGGCGATGGCGCTCATGGAGCGCGCAATATCGTCGGCCAGTCCGATCACGCGGGAAGATTTGATGCCGGGCGCCGGTTCAAGCTCATAGAGCGTGACGACGGGGCCCGGGCGGACATGGATGATCTCGCCCTTGACGCCGAAATCTTCCAGCACGCCTTCCAGCAGTCGCGCATTCTGTTCCAGCGCTTCATTGGAAAGGCTTTGGTCCTTCACCACGTTTTTCGGTTCTGCCAGCAGGTGCAGCGACGGCAGCTCGAACTCGCCCATGCCGATCAGTGAGCGCTGCGCCTCACGGCGAATGCGCGCGCCCTGTTTCGGTCGCGGAGCCGGCCCCTCGACACGTGCAACGGCGGGCATGGCGTCATCATCGTCAAATTCGGAACCAAGCGGTTCGTCATCGTAATCGTCGAGCGCGATGTCCGAAGCGCCGTCGCCCAGTTCGCCGAACTCGGGTTCGATGCGCTCTCCGCGCGCTGCACTGCGCCGTGGCGCAACCGGCAGCTCTTCCTCGTAGTCGTCGTCATCGAAATCGGCCTCGACATGCCGGTTGCCACCAGAAAAGCGGCGGCGCATGAAGCCACGCATCGACAGCCACCAATGCGTCAGCGCACCGAGCGCCAAGAGGCCTTCATTGTCGGACCGGTCGTCATCCTCGAAATCGTCGTCATAGTCGCCGGCTTCGACAAACGGCCCCTCGCGACCGATGAAGCCGGAAGCAAAACCGAACAGCGACAGCGCGGGCGCAGCAAGCACGATCGCGAACAGCATTGCCAGCCAACCGCCGGGATATCCGCCGAACACGAAGCCGGGCACGGCAAGCACCATGTCGCCGAATACGCCGCCAAGGCCGGAAGGCAGCGGCCAGCTTGCAGGCGCTCCCATGCAGCCGGCAATCGCAGCGCCCAGCAGGGATGCGCCGATCCAGGCAGCACCGCGTTTTAGCGGCCGGCTGATTGCCTGTCCCGCAGCCAGTCGCAGTGCCCAGATGACGCCCGGCACCAGAAGTGCGACAGAAGCCAGCCCGAAAAACTGCATCGCTAGATCTGAGAAGACCGCGCCAGCGAAACCCATTGCGTTGGTGGGCGGAACTTCGGTCGCGTGACTGAAACTGGGGTCGGCGACGTTCCAGGTCGCCAGACTGGCAACGGCGAAACACGCAGCCAAAAGCATAACCGCGCCGGCAATCCTGCGCAGGAACCGTCTTGCGAAACCGGCCAGCCCATGTCCGGTGTCGCTCAAAGCCAGGGATTGACCGCTACGCATGCTGCTCCTTTGCCCGCCGACGATCCGAAACCACCGTCAAAGACTAGAGGGGCGAAGGTTAAGGGCGCATTAACCATGCGGCCCTGTTCCGGCAGATCGGAACGAAAAAGGCCCGGCGTGGAGCCGGGCCTCAGGTTCGACGCGTGGGCAATACCCCGCGACGGGAGAGTGGGTTCGCCTACCGCGCGGAGGCGGCGGTGAATTCCGGATAGGCCTCGACGCCGATTTCGGCTTTGTCCAGACCGATCTCCTCTTCCTCCTTGCTGACGCGGATGCCCATGATCAGCTTGAGGATGTACCAGATGACGGCCGAAGCGATGAAGGTGAATGCACCCATCGCAACGATACCGATGACCTGCGTGCCGTAGCTGGCATCGGAGTTGGAGAACGGAACGACCAGCGTACCCCAGATACCTGCGAACAGGTGGACCGGGATCGCGCCGACGACGTCGTCAATTTTCAGCTTGTCGAGCAGCGGGACGGTGACAACCACGATCACGCCGCCAACGGCGCCGATGATGATCGAGGCGAACGGTCCAGGCGCCAGCGGCTCTGCTGTGATCGAAACCAGACCTGCGAGCGCACCATTGAGCACAAAGGTGATGTCGACCCGCTTGTAGAGGATCTGCGTCAGGATCAGCGCAGCAACCACACCGCCGGCAGCAGCCAGGTTGGTGTTGGCGAAGATGCGGCTGACGTCGCTGACATCACCGATCGTGCCCATGGCAAGCTGCGAAGCGCCGTTGAAGCCGAACCAGCCGAGCCACAGGATGAAGGTGCCCAGCGTGGCCAGAGCCATGTTGGAACCCGGGATCGGGTGAAGCTGGCCGTCTGCGCCATATTTGCCCGAACGCGAACCAAGAATGATCGCGCCTGCAAGGGCTGCCCAGCCGCCGACCGAGTGAACGATCGTGGAACCGGCGAAGTCGGAGAAGCCCATCTGGCTGAGCCAGCCGCCGCCCCAGGTCCATGCGCCGGTGATCGGGTAGAGAATGCCGGTCAGGACGACGACGAAGATGAGGAACGGCCACAGCTTGATGCGTTCTGCGAGAGCGCCCGAAACGATCGAAGCGGCGGTTGCCACAAAGACCATCTGGAAGAACCAGTCCGAAGCGGTCGAATAGCCGGTATCAAGAAGCGCGGCGGAATCCGCACCTTCCAGCCCGACCGGGTCGAAGCTGTAAGTCCACAGCGTGCCGAAGTAGCTGCCGACGTCGACATACATGAGGCTGTAGCCGATGGCCCAGTACATGATGCCGGCGATCGAGTAGAGGCCGATATTCTTGACCAGCTGCATCGACACGTTCTTAGAACGCACCATGCCGGCTTCGAGCATCGCAAAGCCCGCCGCCATCCACATGACGAGGAAGCCACCGACCAGGAAAAGCAGCGTGTTGAAGATGAATGCGGTATCAGCCGCCGTGGCGAATTCCGGCGCCGCCTCTTCCTGCGCGAAGGCGGCAGCGGTGCCGAAGGCGCCAAGCGCCAAAGTGCCCATAAGGGCGGTACGCGCTAGAGGCGCGATTTTGGAACGGATTGTCATTGATTTCTCCATAACCCCTGTAAGCCCGCTTAAAGCGCGTCGGTGTCGGTTTCGCCTGTGCGGATGCGCACGGCCTGATCGATCGAGTAAACGAAGATCTTGCCGTCACCGATCTGGCCGGTCTTGGCCGCACCGGTAATCGCCTCGACGGCCTTGTCGACCATGTCGGCGGAAACAGCGATTTCGACTTTGACCTTCGGCAGGAAGCTGACGGCGTATTCCGCGCCGCGATAGATTTCCGTGTGTCCCTTCTGACGCCCGTAGCCTTTGACTTCGGTGACGGTCAGGCCCTGAATCCCGATTCCGGTGAGCGCTTCGCGCACCTCGTCGAGCTTGAACGGCTTGATGATTGCCATCACGATTTTCATAAGTTTTCACCCTTTGCGAATGCGGGTCCCCCGCGTTTGCGACACCACCGGCGCGCAAAAGCAGCCGGAGAGTGCGGAACAGGATTCAAACACCGTGCCAGATGCGCCTGACCGGCTTTAACCTTTTGTAAACACAGGGAAACAGCGTGACGCCGGCTCAAACCGGCTGCACACGCAATAGATAAACTGCCTAACAGATAGGCAGATTCTTGATTTTGCCTATTTGTTGGGCCGCTTGCGTTCGCGGATCAGTCCCTCTTGCGCGACCGATGCGATCAGGTGCCCATCGCGCGAATAAAGCAGCCCGCGCGAAAAGCCGCGCGAGCCGATCATGTTCGGGCTGTCCTGCGTATACAGCAGCCAATCATCCAGCGCATGCTGGCGATGAAACCACATGGCATGGTCGAGGCTCGCCATCTGCAGGCGCGGATCGAACCCCGTGCGCCCGTGGGCGAAATTGGCGGTGTCGAGCAGCGTCATGTCGGACAGATAGGCGAGTATTGCCGACTGCAGCGGCCTTTCGTTCGGGACGTCGCCTGTCGTGCGCATCCACACACTCTGCCTGGGCGGCAGCGGGTCGTTGCTCGTATAGTGGTCGACATTGACCGGTTTGACCTCGAGCGGCCTTTCGCGTGCCCAGAACTTGCGAATCGCCTCAGGTATTTCGAGCTTCGAATCGTTCAGAAGTTCGATCTGGGTCTTGAGCTCCTCCGGGGGCGGTACGTCGAGCGGCATCGGAATCTGATGTTTCACGCCGTCCTCGTCGCGATGAAACGAGGTTTCGAGCGAGAAGATAGCCCTTCCATGTTGGATAGCGATAACACGGCGCGTGGTGAATGAGCCGCCGTCACGGATGCGGTCTACGTCGTAGACAATCGGCACCGAGGGGTCGCCCGCCAGCATGAAGTAGCAGTGCAGTGAATGGACATGGCGGTCCGCCTCGACTGTGCGCTGTGCGGCGACCAGAGCCTGGCTGATCACCTGTCCGCCGAATACGCGCTGCCAGCCGGTCTGGGGGCTGCGACCACGATACAGATTGTGTTCCAGACGCTCGAGATCGAGAATGGATAGCAGCTCTCGCATCGCGTCCGTCATGGTGTAGCCTTCTTGCCTGTGATGGTTGACGTTTCCAACAGGAAGCCCGATTTCAAGTCAAGGCGATTACGATTTGGCGGAAGCCGAGAGAACAGGCCTGGAATGAGCACGACTGGCAGGACATTCGACGTGGTGATCGCCGGGGCCGGTTATGTCGGCCTTGCCACCGCAGTCGCCCTGCGTGCCGCCCGGCCTTCGCTGGGTATCGCCATTGTCGACGCCGCCCCCCAAGGCGTGTGGAAGAAGGATGGCCGCGCTTCGGCGATAGCAGCTGCCGCCTGCCGCATGCTCAGACAGCTGGGTGCGTGGGACGCTATTGCTCCCGACGCGAAAGCCATCACCGACATGGTGGTTACCGATTCACGAACGTCAGATCCGGTCAGGCCGGTCTTTCTCACCTTCGGCGGCGATGTGGGGCCCGGTGAGCCTTTCGCCCATATGGTCCGCAACGCGGTGCTGAATGGCAGCCTGCGCGATATCGCTGCAAATCAGGGCATTGATCTGATCGAAGGCGTCGCGGTTTCCGGTTTCCACACCGAGCCGGCATGGACATCGGTGCATCTTGCCGATGGCGTCACGTTGAAGACGCGGCTGCTCGTCGCCGCTGACGGTGTACGCTCGCGACTGCGCGACATGGCGGGCATCAAGACACTGCATTGGGACTACGGCCAGTCGGGCATCGTGTGCACTGTTGCGCATGAACGACCGCATAATGGCCGGGCCGAAGAACATTTCCTTCCGGCCGGCCCATTCGCAACGCTGCCGCTGAAGGGCAATCGCTCATCGATCGTCTGGACTGAATCCACAGCCGACGCAGAGAAAATCGTCGCGCTGGAACCGATCCTGTTCGAGGCCGAACTCGAACAGCGTTTCGGTCTCAAGCTGGGCAACATCGAAGTGGAAGACACGCCACGCGCGTGGCCACTGGGCCTTACGCTGGCGCGTGAGTTCATCGCACCCCGTCTGGCGCTTGCGGGCGACGCCGCCCACGGCATCCACCCCATCGCCGGTCAGGGCCTCAATCTGGGTTTCCGCGATGCGGCGGCGCTTGCCGAAATCGTCGTGGAGGCGGACCGGCTCGGCCGCGATATCGGCGCGCTCGACGTGCTGGAGGGTTACCAGCGCTGGCGGCGTTTCGACACGGTGCAGATGGGTGTGACGACTGACGTTCTGAACCGCATGTTCTCCAACGATTTCGGGCCGCTGCGCGCCGTCCGCGATATCGGGCTGGGGCTGGTCGACCGCATGCCGCCTTTGAAGGATTTCTTCATCCGGCAGGCGTCGGGTCTGTCGTCCAATGCGCCGCGCCTGTTGCGGGGCGAGGCGATCTGACGGCCCGATTTCGGACCGCCCTTCCTTACGGGAACATTGCCAACGCATTACCGGAACCTTGCCGACGAATGACCAAAGGTTAACTTGTACGGACTCTCTCCCGGACGGATGCTTTTACGCGTCCGCCAGAGGAGAACATCATGAAGAAAATAGCCACGGCTATGGCAGTGCTGGCCATCACCGCCACGCCAACGCTTGCCCATGACCGCCCGCTGGGCGATGGGAAAATCTCGTCAGCGCCGCGCGTCGACTACCTGATGTCATGCCAGCAGCGCTTCAACCCCAATGCGCCGGGCGCTCAGCGCACCGGTGACTGGATCTCGGGAAACACTTACGATCCGGACGAAAAGCCGACTGTCGACGGCAGTGTATCCTGGCCTTCGCGCATAGCGGTTTCGCTGCAGGGCAATCAGCGTGTCGTTTCGGCCAACAATTTGCCGACGCACGCCACCGGCAACTTCCCGATTGCCCGCAACGACGACGCCTACCGCTATGACCGCAATCCCAATCGCATTCGCGAACAGGACATTCTCTTGCGCCTGCCGGCGATCCCCGAAACTGCCGCAAGCCCGTCCTGTCTGCCCATGGGCATGATCGGTTTCGCTCTGACCGGCGTCGCCATCTATAACGCCGTGGATGCCGCCGGACGGGACGCCCCAGCCCATGAGATACAGGACGAGTGCGGCGGCCATCCGCAGCAGGCCGGCCAGTACCATTATCATGACCGCTCGCCCTGTCTGAGCGACAGCCGCAGCGGCATCGCAGGGCATTCCGATTTGGTCGGTTACGCTCTCGACGGTTTCGGCATTTTCGGCCGCCACGGCGAAAACGGCGCGGTTCTGACCAACGCCGATCTCGACGCCTGCCACGGCCACACGCACACAGTCATGTGGGACGGCAAGCCGACCGACATCTATCACTACCACATGACCGACCAGTATCCGTACACGCTGGGCTGCTTCATGGGCACACCGGTCGAGCGCGGCGCTCAGCGCATGGTTCGTTCCGAACGGCGCGACGCGCAGGCGGGCCTTCCGCCTCGACAGGCCGGAGACCGGGAGGGCCACCCACCGCGCCAGGGGCTGTTCAGGCTGTTCCGCCATCCGGCGCCGCCCGGGCGTCCCTGACCTTTGTTTGAGCCTTTGGGCCAAGTCGTCACTAGCCACCGTCCCCAACCGCGCTAGGTTAGCGTCGGCGGCCGGCATGGCCGCGAGGCATCCTGTGAGGAGAGGAACATGGAACGTCACGCAAACGCGGTCTGGCAAGGCGACCTTAAAAGCGGCAACGGAACGATCGAAACCCAAAGCGGAGCACTCAAGGGCCAGCCCTATTCGTTCAAAATGCGTTTTGAGGACGAAAGCGGCAAATCCGGAACCAATCCGGAAGAACTGATCGCTGCCGCGCACGCCGGCTGCTTTGCCATGCAGCTCTCCCATTTTCTGGCCGAAAACGGCACCACGGCCGAAAAGCTGGAAGCCAGCGCCGTTGTCACGCTGATCCCCGGCACCGGCATCACAAAAAGCGCGCTGACGCTGGTCGGAACCGTGCCCGGCATCGATGATGCAACCTTTCAGGAACTCGCCAACAAGGCCAAGGGGGTCTGCCCGGTTTCGGGTGCGCTCGGCGCGATAGAGGTCACGCTGGACGCCAGGCTCGCCTGATACCTCTCCCGGCGTAATTTTCGACTGGAAGGGTGACGCAAAACGCAATCTTGCGTCACCTTTCACGCCCACTTCGCAACCAAAAACCCTGCGCCCGAGACTAGATTCCATCCTGAGGAATCCTAACTCGGGAGGAAGCATGATGCTCATGCAGGTGGAGGCGCGCGCATTGCGAAAGACGGGCATCGCCACGACCCTGTCCGTCACCAACATTACGGACAAGGCTGCGAAACTCGAAGCGTTTGACGGGCACGAATGTGTGTGGCTCGGGCGCGACGAGGAGCGCGGCCTGACCGCGATCGTTGCCATCCACGACACGCGGCTCGGCCCCGCGCTTGGCGGCACCCGGATCTGGCCGCATGACAGCTTTGACGCTGCACTCACCGACGCGCTGCGCCTTTCACGCGGCATGACCTACAAGGCGGCAGTCGCCAACCTGCCTCTGGGCGGCGGCAAGGCCGTCATCTGGGCCGATCCTGCAAAGGACAAGACGCCGGCATTGCTCGACGCCTATGCCGAAATGCTGGCTCAGCTCGAAGGACAGTATATCACAGCCGAGGATGTCGGCCTGACGCTGGCCGACGCCGACTATCTGCGCGAGCGCGCCCGCAATGTGGCTGGCACGACCAGCGGCGGCAGCGGCAATCCCTCGCCGGTGACCGCGCAGGGCTGTTATCTCGGCCTCAAGGCTGCCTTCGCCTGGCGCAATGGTCATGACCGTCTTGATGGCGTGCGGGTGGCGGTGCAGGGGCTTGGCTCAGTCGGCTGGGCGCTGTGCGAGCGCCTCCATGCCGACGGTGCAAGTCTTGTCGTCTCCGACATCAATGAACCGCGAACGGCAAAGGCCGGCCGGGAATTCCACGCCGAGATCGTTGGTGCCGACGCTATCGTCGCGGCCAAAGCCGATATCTTCGCGCCTTGCGCGCTGGGGGCGGTGCTTTCAGCCGAAACGATCCCGACGCTGAAGGCCGGCATCGTGGCCGGTTCGGCCAACAACCAGCTTGCCAGTCACGAGGACGCACGGCTTCTGATGGAGCGTGGTGTGCTCTACGCGCCCGATTACGTGATCAATGCCGGAGGGCTGATCAATGTTGCTGGCGAGGTCGACCCCGATGGTTATGACGAAAGTCGCGTTGCCGAGGCGCTCAAGGAAATCCCAAAGACGCTGACTGCGATATTCGAGCGAGCGGAGAAGCTCGGCCGTCCGACCAACGACATAGCCAGGGAAATAGCGGAAGAGCGGCTGGCCGGCACATGAGGTCGACGGACAGCACCGGATTTGCCCTTGTGCTACCGAGCCGTCAGCTTCCCTTGATGCCCAACATCGCCTTGTCGCCCCACACCTGCTCGAGCTTGGCGTCGCGGCGGCAGCCATTGCGGTAATATTTGTAGCGGACCGGGTTCTTTCGGTAATAGTTCTGATGATAGTCCTCTGCCGGCCAGAAAGTCGGCGCTGACGCGATGTCGGTGGCGATGCTTGCGCCGAGGTCCCTTGCCGCGGCTTTCTTGGCTTTCTCCGCCGCAGCCTTCTGCTCCGAATTCGTCGCGTAGACGGCGGTCGTGTAGCTGTGGCCGCGGTCGCAGAACTGGCCGCCGCCATCGGTCGGGTCGATTGAATAGAAGAACGCCTTGACCAGCATGTCATAGCTGACGCGCGAATTGTCGAATTCGATCCTCACCGCCTCGCGGTGCCCGCCCGAAGAGTGGTCGTAATAGGTCGGATTGTCGGTTCGTCCGCCAATATAGCCGGATGTGGTGGACACCACGCCCGAAACCTTGTCGAAGTCGGCTTCCACGCACCAAAAACAGCCGCCGGCGAAAATCGCCACTTCCATTTCGGCCTGCGCTGGCTGGGCCGCCGGCAGCGCCGCGGCAGCGGCGATCAACAGAGCATATGCGGTCTTGCGGATCATGGACGAACCTCCGTTTTCGCCGCAGAACCTATCACCGCTTTGTTGCCGTTCAAATCACCGGCTAACACGGTTGTGTGAGACGTCGGTGAGGGGTTCAGCACGCGCGGCTTGGCTGTGCTCTCTTCGAGGCTCGCCCTTCGGGCATCGCACCTCAGGATGAGGGATCGCAGAGCCCAGCCGACCCAGAGCGATGGAACACGCAGCATTTCCCAATCTGGCGCGCTTTGCGAAGCAAAGCCTCGAGGAGCGCACCAATGTGGAACTGGTGCTAAACCCGCCGTTCCACCATCATCTTCTTGATTTCGGCGATCGCCTTGGCGGGGTTCAGCCCCTTGGGGCAGGCCTGCGTGCAGTTCATGATCGTGTGGCAGCGGTAGAGCCGGAACGGGTCTTCGAGATTATCGAGCCGCTCGCCCGTCGCTTCGTCGCGTGAGTCGATCAGCCAGCGATAGGCCTGCAGCAGCACGGCGGGGCCGAGATAACGCTCGCCATTCCACCAGTAGCTCGGGCACGAGGTCTGGCAGCAGAAGCACAGTATGCATTCGTAGAGACCGTCGAGCTTCTGTCGATCCTCGTGGCTCTGTTTCCATTCCTTGGCCGGCTCCGGCGACACGGTCTGCAGCCAGGGTTCGATGGATGAAAGCTGCGCGTAGGGCACCGAAAGGTCGGGCACGAGGTCTTTCACCACCGGCATGTGCGGCAGCGGATAGACCTTCACCGCGCCCGACACCTCGTCCATGCCCTTGGTGCAGGCGAGCGTATTGGTGCCGTCGATGTTCATGGCACACGAGCCGCAGATGCCCTCGCGGCAGGAGCGGCGCAATGTCAGCGTCGGGTCTACATTGTTCTTGATCCACAACAGCGCGTCGAGAACCATCGGCCCGCAGTCGTCCATGTCGACATAATAGGTGTCGACGCGCGGGTTATCGCCATCATCCGGCGACCAGCGGTAAATCCGGTATTCGCGCAGGTTCGACGCGCCTTCCGGCTTCGGCCAGACCTTGCCGTCCTTGACCCGGGAATTCTTAGGGAGCGTGAGTTCGACCATGGCGCTGCCTGTTCCTTACTGGTTCTGGCACTGCATCGGAGTCTGGGTCATGAAGTTCGCCAGTTCCATCATCTCGTCGCCTGTGAGGCCCATCTGCGCCTTCATTTGCGCTTCGGCGTCCTTGCGGATCGCCGCAACGAAAAAAGCAAGCTGCTTGTCGTTCAGGTCTTCATGAACCCTGTCGAGCACGCAGGCGCAGCCTGAATCGGACAGTTGAAGATCGGCCTTGCACGAAGCCAGAATGGCCTCGTCATCGGCGACGGCCGAGGCGGGCGCCAGCAACAGCAACGTCGCCAGTGCACTCGCGGCGATCGGCAACAGACATCGATGCATCGAAAGTCCCCCCATCAATACACCCGCTTCTTCGGCGCAATCTTGGCAAGCTCTATGCCGCCATCGGCTTCCTTCAGCAGCGGGTCGGTGTGAACCGGCCGGTAGGTGAGCGTGACCTTGCCCTTGTCACTGACCTTGGCCAGCGTGTGGCTGCGCCAGTTCTTGTCGTCTCTCTCAGAGAAATCTTCACGCGCATGCGCGCCACGGCTCTCCTTGCGCGCTTCGGCGGAGTAGACCGTGGTAATGGCGCAGGCCATCAGGTTCTCAAGCTCCAGCGTCTCGACCAGATCGGAATTCCAGATCATCGAACGGTCATACACCTTGATGTCGGCCATCTCGTCCCAGATAGCCGAAACCCGCTTGCAGCCTTGGCTGAGCGATTCCTCGGTGCGGAAGACGGCGGCGTCCTCCTGCATCGCCTTTTGCATCTTGTCGCGCAGCTTGGCCGTCGGACTGCCGCCGTCGGCATGGCGCGTGCGGTCGAAGCGCTCCATGATCTTGTCGCAGGCGGCAATATCGAGCGGCGGCACCTTGGCATCGCGGTCGATCACCTGGCCCGCGCGGATCGCCGAAGCCCGGCCGAACACGACAAGGTCGATCAGCGAGTTGGAGCCAAGCCGGTTCGCGCCGTGCACCGATGCACAGCCCGCTTCGCCTACCGCCATCAGTCCGGGCTGGATTCGGTCGGGCTGAGCCTTGGTCGGGTTCAGCACCTCGCCCCAATAATTGGTCGGGATGCCGCCCATATTGTAGTGAACCGTCGGCAGCACAGGGATCGGTTCGCGGGTCACGTCCACGCCGGCGAAAATCTTGGCGCTCTCCGAAATGCCCGGCAGCCGCTCCGCCAGAACGGCGGGATCGAGATGGTCGAGGTGAAGGAAGATGTGATCCTTCTCCTTGCCGACGCCGCGCCCTTCGCGGATTTCCATCGTCATGCAGCGCGAGACCACGTCGCGCGACGCGAGGTCCTTTGCCGACGGCGCGTAACGCTCCATGAAGCGCTCGCCTTCCGAATTGACGAGGTAACCGCCCTCGCCGCGCGCGCCCTCGGTGATCAGGCAGCCCGCGCCATAAATGCCGGTCGGGTGAAACTGCACGAACTCCATGTCCTGCAGCGGCAGGCCGGCCCGCGCGACCATGCCGTTGCCGTCGCCGGTACAGGTATGCGCCGAGGTCGCCGACTGGTAGGCGCGGCCATAACCGCCGGTTGCCAGCACAACCATCTTGGCCGAAAAGCGGTGGATCGTGCCGTCGTCGAGGTTCCAGGCAACGACACCGGTACACACCCCGTCGGTCATGATCAGGTCGAGCGCGAAATACTCGATGAAGAACGTCGCCTTGTTCTTTACCGACTGGCCGTAGAGCGTGTGCAGGATCGCGTGGCCGGTGCGGTCGGCAGCCGCACAAGTGCGCTGCACCGGTGGGCCGTCGCCGAAATTCTGCATGTGACCGCCAAACGGCCGCTGGTAGATGCGCCCGTCCTCGGTGCGTGAGAACGGCACGCCGTAATGTTCGAGTTCATAAACGGCTGCCGGGGCCTCGCGCGCGAGATATTCCATCGCGTCCACGTCGCCCAGCCAGTCCGACCCCTTTACGGTGTCGTACAAGTGCCACTGCCAGCTGTCCGGACCCATATTCTGTAGCGAGGCGGCAATGCCGCCCTGCGCCGCCACGGTGTGCGAGCGCGTTGGGAAAACCTTGGTGATGCAGGCGGTCTTCAGCCCCTGTTCGGCCATACCGAGCGTGGCCCGAAGCCCCGCGCCGCCGGCGCCGACAACCACAACATCGAAGGCGTGGTCGACATAAGAATAGGCTTCTGCCACCTGGGTCAGCCTCCGAATGCGAGCTTGAGAAGCGCGAACACTGCCGCCGCGCCGAGAAACAGTGAGAATGCCGTGTTGAGCATCAGGATGGAGACCTTCAGCAGCTCGCCGTGAATGTAGTCGACGATGGTCTCCTGAATGCCGAGACGCATGTGTTCGATGCTGATCGCGATGAACAGGATGAGCAGGATTGCGACAAGCGGCTGGCCGATAATGGCGCGCACGGTATCGAAATCCTTGCCGATCAGCGAAAAGACAAGGCCGATCGCAAACAGCGTCAGCGGCACCAGCGCCACCGAACTGATGCGCACCAGCCAGAAATGCATGGTGCCGTCTTTGGCGGAACCAAGCCCGCGAACAGTCTTCAGTGTCGTGCGCATCCCGCTCATTTCCGCCTCAGAACCACAGGAAGAAGATCAGCCAGGTAATGGCGGTCAACAGCAGCGAGCCGACAAGGGTCAGCGACGACAGCAGCGTCGATGTCTTCTTTTCCAGCCCCGCCCCGGTATCCCAGATGAAATGCCGGATGCCGCCCAGCATGTGGTGGTAGACCGTCCACGAAAAGCCGATCAGCACCAGGATGCCGAACCAGGAACCCAGCAGCCAGTTGGCAGTGTCGAACCAGCTTCGTGAGGTCGCGACCGCAACCAGCCAGCCAACGATCAGGATCATGCCGAAATAAAGCGCGATGCCGGTGATGCGATGGACGATAGACATCGCCATTGTCGGTGTGAATCGGTAGATTCCGAGATGCGGCGAAATCGGTCTTTGTCGGGTGGCTGTCGATTCGCTCATGGCTCCCCCACGGACGCCCGGCTGGCGCGCGAAAGCGGGAAACAGGCTTCCTCTGCGGCCGGGACCGGTGGCTTTCTAGTCCGGTTTTTGCACTGCGTCAAAGTCGGACGCTCAGGTGATGAAACACCCTTAGCGCAACGCTGTGGGAGGCGTCCATGAGCGGCGCAATCTTCAATCGATTGAAGCTCTTGGGGGTCCTTCCAGTAGCGCAGTTCGCGCGCTAGCGGTTGCAGGTGCGCGGTGCGGCACCGGCCTTCATCCACAGCGCCTCGCGGCCTTCCAGCACCAGCGCCAGACCCTCTGCGCCATATCGGCTGCGCTGGTTGGGGGGTGCTGCCACGAGTTCGTAACGCGTCTCCGTCGGCACGGCCTCGGCCACTGGCTCGCCTTCTTCCACCGCCGGCGGGGTCTTTTCGCTGACCATCACCGAGGCGCCCGTGTTGATGATGCGGAGTTCGCCGGCCTCGGTGCAGCGATAGGTCGCCACGCGCGGCTGGCTGCCGGGAATTTCCTGCTGGCTGCCGCTACCTGTGCAGCCGCCTGCCGCAAGCACGGCGACACCGATGAAACTCAAAACAAACGCACGGTGTGCACGGACTGCGGAAACTGTCATGGGCCGGACGCTAGGCTGATTGCCGGTGAAAGATCAATCCCGATTATGGCTGCAACACGACCGCACCTACCGCCCGTCGAATCTGATGACGAAACTGGTCCAGTCCGCGGCGGCGGCAATCTGCTCGTAGAGCTTGCGGCCATCCTCCGGCTGACGCGGTGCGTTGAGGATCAGCTTCGACCATCCGCGTTCTTCCGCCTGGTCGGCCAGAACGTCCACCAGCGCCTTGGCGATACCCTTCTGCCTGTGCTCGTGATGCACATAGATATGGTCCACAACGCCGCAGCGCATCCCCGACACGGGCTCGGGCTGATCTGCGAACATGACGAACCCGACCAGAGCGCCGTCGATCCGCGCGCCGTAGATCTCCACCGAGCGGTCCTGCAGCAGCGTTTCGGCGTAGAACTCATCCGGCCGGCGCGGGGCGCCACGCTTCAGCGCCTGCGCATAACCGGCCAGCAGTGGCGCGAAATCGTGAGCGTCCTTGAGCCGCATCTGGGCGATGTCGATTTCGGGATTCTTGGTCATGCGGCTTCCATTCTCGAATTAACCACCTTTGTCGATCGGCGTGGATGGCACCGCCGAAGCCGGGTGACAAGAGTTAAGAATGCGTTAATTTGCGCGGCGAGGGGGCCGAACCTCGACGGGAAGGATCGCGCCATGCGTTTGACCACAGGACTGAACAGGCTTTCCGCCTTGCCGGCGATCGCCGTGACGGCGCTCGTTCTCGCGCTTGGCCCCGCCTCGGCCGGCAAATATCTCAAGGAACGTTTCTACGACGATTCCTTCGGCAATCTGATCATCATCAGCCCCTCGGGCTACAAGCGCATCGTGGTCGGCAAGGGTTATGTCGCCGCCGAGATGGAAGCCGAACGCAGCGCCGACGCGGCTTATGTGCCCAAGGGCGCGCCGCCTGCCTACCGCCATTGCTATCGCCCGCCCGTCCTGTGGAAGGGCCGTGGCTACATGTACGGGCTGGCCGATGGCGAGATCCCGCAGGCACCGCTGATCTGCGACTAGTTTTCGCTGTCCGGCCACTGTTTGGCCGGATTGGCACGTCTGAGTGGCGTTGAGGAAGCGTTAACCATGAGTAAGGCCCGTTCCGCCCGCACCCTACGCAGTCAGATCGCCTCGCTCGAGGTGATGACGCGTTTCGTGCTGGCCACTCTGGCGCTGGCCTCGGGCGTCTACACCTATCTCGGCGTGCGCAGCCTGCTCGATGGCGAGGCCACGATGGTCTTCTTCGCCGCCATCATCTACTCGGCCGCCGTTTCGGTCGGCATCTACGGCTTCTGGACCTATCTCATCCGCTTCGTGCCGGGCGTGCGCGATGCTGCCTCGCGGCTCGGCCTGTTCGCCGTCATGCTTCTGGGCTCGGCGATGATCATCGCCATGTCATCGTGGCTGAATGCGGCGGCACTTGCGGGCTCCGCCGCAGTCGAACAGCATCTGGCGACCACGCTGGAAGGTTACGCATCAGACCTCGACCAGGCCAACTCCAATGCGATCGCCGCCCAGTCGCTGCTGCCCGATATCCAGCGCGCATCCGAGCGCTTCGCCAGACTGGCGGAGGAAGAACGCGCCTCGGGCGCGCTGACCGGCTCGTCGGGCTCGGGTAGCGTGGTCCAGCTTCTGACCCAGATGTCGGCGCAGATGCGCGAACTTGAGGCGAGCATCGTTGCCTCGCGTGAAACGGTGAGTGCGCTGTTCGAAGAAGGTCAGGCGCATCTGGCCACAATGCGCGGCCTTGTTTCCGGGTCCGGTCCCGTCACGCCGCGCGCCGACACGTTCGGCGAAGAAGCCGTGGCGCTGACTGGCGTGATCTCCGCACTGGAACAGACTTCGATTGCCCCTTCGGTGAGCCGCGCGGCTGCCGATCTCTCGGCCGGCTTTATCGCCCCCGTGGCAGATGGAAGCTCCGCCGATCTGGTGGGACGGCAGGATGCCGTTATGGCAACTGTGCGCACTTCGGTGGCAGCCCAGTCGCAGGCGCTCTCCGACGCGGCGAATGAAATACTCGCACTGCCCAAGGTCGCCGAGCGCCGTTATGTGCCGCTTTCGGCAGCGGAGGCGGTTCTGCTCTATGCATCGAGCTTCCTGCCAAGCTGGGCGGGAGCCATCTCGATCGACCTGATGCCCGCCGTGCTGGTTGCCATCATGGCGATCGTTCATGCAGCAATCCGCCGTGACGACGATGCGCTGCCAGAGGCCGACATGATCACCGCCGGCGACGTGTTGCGGGCGCTCGATGTACATTCCGCCATCCATGCTCGACAGCATGCGGCCCATCGGCCGGACGACGCTCCGGAACCGACGCCGAACGAAGAGCCGGAACGCAAGCCGGATGCGCCCAACGTAACGCCGCTCAGCCTGACCGACCGCAAAAGGACCGACCCGTGAGCGAACCCCAGATCCTTTCCGGCGACCAGACCGCCTACCATCACGATCTCGGACCCGACGAGGCGCGCCCGCATGACGAGGCCGGCCTCGTGCGCTGGGCGTTCTTCCTCATGGTGCTTGGCGCCTTCCTGGTGCTCACCTTCGATTTCCGCGACATCGTGGAGAAGAACGGCGGCCTCTGGGGACCGGAAGCCTCGACCACGGCGGTCACCGTACCGGTTCTGCCGCCAGCGATCGAAGGCGACGAGGATATCGGATCAAGCGGTGTCGATCCCCGCGAATTCCTGACCACCAATCCCGACGATCTGCGCGAGTTGATGCGCTTCACGCTTCTGCCCGATGGCGTGCTGCGCGCCTCGGGCAGCATCGACCAGGGTGCGGCCGAGCGTTTCGAAACCGAACTGATCGAACGCGGCGAATATGTCCGCATCGTCTCGCTGGACTCGCCGGGCGGTTCGCTCGACGACGCGATGAAGATGTCAAAGCTGATTCGCGAGAAGGAACTTTCGACCGAGGTTCGCGATGGGGCGCTGTGCGCCTCCTCCTGCCCGCTCGTGCTGGCCGGCGGCAAGGTGCGCAAGGTGGCTGAGAAGGCGGCGGTCGGCGTGCACCAGTTCTATGCGGTATCGAACCGCGAGCTCGGGCCCGAACAGGCCATGGCCGATGCCCAGCTCACCACGGCGCGCATCACCCGCCACCTGATCGAGATGGGCGTCGATCCGGCGTTGTGGCTCCACGCGCTCGATACCCCGCCGCGCAATCTCTACTACCTTTCGGTGGAAGAGCTTTCCGATTACCGGCTGGTCACCGCATCGCGCACCGCTGCACTCAGCTCCAATTGATCCGCTACCGCGCCTGCGCGTGATATTCGGCGTTCGGCCGCATGTCGGTGGCCGCGGCAACGCGGTTTGACATGTTGAAGAAGCCGGCGACCGAAGCGATGTCCCAGATATCGCGGTCGCTGAAGCCAGCCTCGCGCAACGCCTCGCGGTCGCCCTCGTCCATCTTGGCCGGTTCCTCGGTGAGTTTTTCCACGAAGGCCAGCATCGCCGCCTGCTTTGCGTCGAGGTCGGCGGCACGCCAGTTCATCACCATCATTTCCCCGAGTGCGGGATCGCCCGACAGTTGCCGCACGGCCGCGCCATGCGCGACAAGGCAATAGAAACAATGGTTCACCGAGGACACGACAACGGCGATCATCTCGCGCTCGAGCTTGGACAGATTCGAATCGCCAAGCATCAGGTCGTTGTACATGTCGGTGAACGCGCGCAGCTTCGTCTCGTCGAAGGCGTAGGATTTGAGCACGTTTGGCACCAGACCCAGCTTCTCTTCACACTTGGCGAAATAGGCTTGCGTCGCCTCCGACAGTTCGCCGGCGGGCTCCAGGTTCAGCGCTGTCAGTCGTTCGCTCATCGACGTCATTCTCCCTTCAACAATTCTGGCGCAGATTTGCCCTCATGACTGGTTCTTCGGGTCGCCAAATGCGCATGGTCTGTTACGATACAATCAAAAACGGGCGGCGGGAGAGGAAAACGCCATGAAAGATCGCGGAAGCGCAGGCGGCGCAGCTGGCGCACCCAAGGGTGCCGGAAACGATGCGAAGCTGGCCGATTTTCTAAGGTTGATGACCTCCCGCGCTCCCGAAGAAGATATTTCCGCCTACGACAAGAAAGCGCTGGAGCGTGCGGCCGAGATCGCGCACGCCGCCGTTCTTGCCCACCGCAAGGGTGAAAGCGTCGTGGCCGTCGACGCCAATCCAGGCATTGAGCGGCGCGGGCGTCTCGTCTCCACGGTGACGATCGTCAACGACAACATGCCGTTCCTCTACGATTCCGTTACCGGCGAGATCAACGAGACCGCCGGCGAATCGAGCCTCGTGCTGCACCCGGTGCTTCTTGTTCATCACGCCGCCAAGGGAGCCAACCGCATCGTCGGCGATGGTTCCGACAAGGCCGGCTCCGAGGACGTTGACCGCGTCAGCGTCATCCATGTCCATTTTCAGCAGATAACCGAAGCCGAAGCCAAGGCACTCGCCAAGCGGCTTGAGGCCATTCTCAAGCAGGTGCGCGCAACCGTCCGCGACTGGAAGCCGATGCTCGCCAGGCTCGACCAGTCGATCACCGATCTCCGCTATTCGCCGGTGCCGCTCGACCGCGCCAAGGTCGACGAGGCCATCGCCTTTCTGGAATGGCTGCGCGACAACAATTTCACCTTTCTCGGCATGCGCGAGTTTCACTATGAGGGTGGCGAAAAGAGCGGCTCCCTGCAGCGCGCGGAGAAGCCGGGCCTTGGCATTCTCTCCGACCCCGACATTCTCATCCTGCGCCGCGGCTCCGAGGCGGTAACAACAACGCCGGAAATTCGCGCCTTCCTCCACGGCCCCGAACCGCTTCTGGTAACCAAGGCGAACGCCCGTTCGCTGGTCCATCGCCGCATCTATCTCGACTATCTCGGCCTCAAGACCTTCGACGAAGACGGCAAGCTGAAGGGCGAATTGCGCATCGTCGGCCTGTTCACGTCAACCGCCTACACGCGCTCGGTGATGAACATCCCCTATCTGCGCTCCAAGGCCAATGAGGTGGTCGCGAAGTCGGGCTTCGACCCGTCGGACCATTCCGGCAAGGCGCTGATCAATGTGCTGGAATCCTATCCGCGCGACGAGCTGTTCCAGATCGACGTGCCAACGCTGCGCGATCATGCCCACGCGATCCTTGCCCTCAGCGAACGCCCGCGTGTGCGCGTGCTGTTTCGCGCAGACCAGTTCGACCGCTTTGTCTCCGTCATCGTGTTCGTACCGCGCGACCGTTACGATTCGCGTGTACGCATCAGGATAGGCGACTATCTCAAGACGGCCTTTGACGGTCGGCTCTCCGCCTACTATCCGGCCTTCCCCGAAGGTTCGCTCGCCCGTGTTCACTTCATCATAGGACGTTCCGGCGGAAAAACACCGAAGCCCGACGGCGAGGCGCTGGAAGAGGCGGTGCGCGAAATCGTCCGCACTTGGGACGATGCGCTACGCGAAGCGATTGCGGAAACGGAGGCCGAACCGGAAATAGCGGAGGCGGCGTCCGGTTTCCCGCAGAGCTACCGCAATGGCTTTTCACCCCGCACCGCGCTGCGCGATGCAAGACGGGTTCTCAAGGTCAGCGCTGAAACACCTGTCGCAATCGAGTTTTTCCGCGACGACGAACATACAGAGACACATTGCGGCCTGAAGATTTTCCACCACGGTGCGCCAGTCGCCCTGTCGGAACGCGTGCCACTTCTGGAAAACATGGGCTTTCGTGTCATCTCGGAGCGCACCTATGAGATCCCGCGCGGCGAGGACTGCGTCTTCCTGCACGACATGGAGCTGGAAACCTCGGCGGGCCGCCCCATCGACCTCGATGCCAGCGGCGAGCTATTCGCATCCGTGTTCCTCTCGGTCTGGAACCGCGAAGGCGACAACGACGCCTATAACGCGCTGGCCGAAAGTGCCGGACTTGGCCCGCTCGAGATACGCATCCTGCGCGCCTATGGCCGCTATCTGCAGCAGGCGGGCATTCCCCAGAGCCAGGAATTCGTCGCTGACGTTCTCAACCGCTATCCTGCCATAGCGCGTGACCTGTTTGAGATGTTCGACGCGCGCAACAATCCGGCCAGAGCCGAAGACGGCGAAAACGCGTCAAACAGGATAGTCGAGGCGCTGGAGAACGTGCCCAGCATCGATGACGACACGATCATTCGCCGTTACCTCAACATGATCGGCGCCACCCTGCGCACCAACCATTACACCGACACGACAGGCAAACCCGTTTCACTGGCATTCAAGCTCGATTCACGGGCCCTGACCGGCCTGCCCGAGCCGCGGCCCTGGCGCGAGATCTTTGTGTACGGCCCGGAAGTTGAGGGCGTTCATCTGCGCTTCGGCCCCGTCGCGCGCGGTGGCCTGCGCTGGTCGGACCGCGCGCAGGACTACCGCACTGAGGTGCTAGGCCTGGTCAAGGCGCAGCAGGTCAAGAATGCCGTCATCGTGCCGGTCGGCGCCAAAGGCGGCTTCTTTCCCAAACGATTGCCGGCGGGCGGCAGCCGCGACGAGATATTCGAGGCCGGACGCAGCGCCTACATCAACTTCATCTCCAGCCTGTTGTCCGTCACCGACAATCTCGACGGCGATACCGTGGTTACACCCAGGAACATTGTACGCCATGACGGTGACGACCCCTATTTCGTCGTCGCCGCCGACAAGGGCACGGCGACCTTTTCCGACACTGCCAACGGCATCAGCCAGGAAAACAACTTCTGGCTCGACGACGCGTTCGCCTCTGGCGGCTCGGCCGGCTACGACCACAAGAAGATGGGCATCACCGCCCGCGGCGCATGGGAGGCCGTCAAACGGCACTTCCGCGAAATGAACCGCGACATCCAGTCAGAGCCGTTCACCGCCGTCGGCGTCGGCGACATGTCGGGCGACGTGTTCGGCAACGGCATGCTGCTTTCGGAGCAGACGCGGCTCATTGCCGCCTTCGACCATCGCGACATCTTCATCGATCCCGATCCCGACCCGAAAACAACATTTGTCGAGCGCAAGCGGCTGTTCGAGATGGGGCGGTCGAGCTGGCAGGACTACGACAAGTCGAAACTGTCGAAGGGTGGCGCAATCATTTCGCGGTCACAAAAGTCGATCGAACTCAGCAAGGCGGCCGCCGACGCCATCGGGCTAGGCAAGACCGTCGCGTCGCCGGGCGAGATCATGAGCGCGATCATCCGCGCGCCGGCTGATCTTCTGTGGTTCGGCGGCATCGGCACCTATGTGCGTGCCACCCACGAAAGCAACCAGGAGGTCGGCGACCGCGCCAACGATGCTATCCGCGTGACCGCCAAGGAGGTGCGTGCCAAGGTGGTGGGCGAAGGTGCCAATCTTGGCCTGACCCAAAAGGCGCGCATCGAGTACGGCCTGCACGGCGGGCGCTGCAATTCCGATGCCATCGACAATTCCGCCGGCGTCAATTCCTCCGACGTTGAGGTCAACATCAAGATCGCGCTGGCGGCCGCCATGCGCAGTGACAAGCTGGACCGGCCGGCACGCAACAAGCTGCTTTCGGCCATGACGGACGAGGTGGCAGCACTCGTTCTGGCCAACAACTACCAGCAGACACTGGCGCTCTCCCTCGCCTCTCAGCGCGGCGTGGCCGATATGGGCCAGCAGGCGCGGCTGATGGCCTCGCTGGAAGCGCGCGGCCTTCTCGACCGCGAAGTCGAGGACCTGCCCGGACCAGAGGCGCTGACCGAACGCCAGGCGCTTGGCGAGGCGCTGACGCGCGCCGAACTGGGCGTGATTCTGGCCTATGCCAAGATCGTACTGTTCGACGAGATGCTGGCCAGCTCTGTGCCTGACGATCCGCATTTCGACATCGATCTGGTCAGCTATTTCCCGGAACGCATGGCGAAGAAATATGACGCCGAGATACGGGGACACCGGCTGCGCCGTGAGATCATTGCTACCGAACTCTGCAACGATACGATCAATCGTGGCGGCCCGACCTTCATCTCCCGGCTCCAGGATCTGACTGGCCGCGCCTCGCATGAGATCGTGGCGGCATTCGCTGTGGTCCGCGATGGATTCGAGCTGCCGGAGGTCTATCGCGCGATCGATGCTCTCGACACAAAGATCGACGGCACCGCCCAGCTCGACCTTTACCAGCGCGTCGGACGGCTCATCCACGCCGCAACCGCCTGGTTGCTGAAGAATGAACAGGGCGACGAACCGATTGGCGGCCGGGTTGCAGCATTGCGGGAAGCCCGCAAGGCGCTTGAACCGGTGATGGCTACGAAAATGCCGGACTTCCTCAAGCAGCGTCTGGCCGAGCGCGCCGGCCAGTATGTGTCCCTTGGCGCGCCGAAGGGACTTGCTGACAAGCTGGCATTCCTGGCCATCGGCGAGCTGGTGCCGGATATCGCGCTGGTCGCCAGCGAGGCAAACGCGCAGCTTTCTGTCGCCGCTGGAGCGTTCTTCGAAGTAACCGAAGCCTTCCGCATCGGCCGCATCGAGGACGCAGGTCGGGCCCTCCAGCCCTCTGACTATTACGACGGGCTTGCACTGGCGCGCGCAAATGACATGATCGGAACTGCTCGTCGCGGCATCGCTATCGCGGCGCTGCGCGAAGCCAGCGGAAGCAGCGCACCGGTCGCTTCATGGACCGAGCGCGGCGGAGAGCGAGTGACGAGAACGCGCGAACGGTTGCTGGCGCTGACCGAGAGCGGAGAACTGACAGTTTCAAGGCTTTCAGTGGCTGCCGGCCTGATGGCAGACCTTGTGGGGCAATAGCGCTCTTCCGGCACGAACCGGGGACGCATCGGAGGGGCGATGGAAGACGACAAGCCAACTGCGTCGCGACGCGGCATATGGGGCTGGATGCTGTTCGACTGGGCGCAGCAGCCGTTTCACACACTGATCATCACATTCGTTTTCGCGCCCTATTTTGCGGCCTCCGTCGCGCCCGATGCGGCGCGTGGCCAGGAATTGTGGGGCTACGCCACCGGCATTGGCGGTCTGGCGATCGCCCTGTCCTCTCCTGTGCTCGGCGCCATCGCCGACGCCACCGGTCCGCGCAAACCGTGGATACTGGTCTTTTCCATCATCGGCATCATCGCCTGCTTCATGCTCTGGTACGCCGTGCCCGGCATGGAAAACCTGACCTGGATGCTGCTGATCATCGCGCTGGCCGTGTTCGGCATGGAATTCGCCGCTGTCTTCAACAACGCCATGATGGCCGATCTGGTGCCGCGCTCGCAGCTTGGCCGTCTCTCCGGCTCGGCCTGGGGGCTGGGTTATGTCGGTGGCCTGATTACGCTTGTCATCGTGCTCGGCCTTTTCTCGGCCTCACCGGATTCGGGCAAGACGCTGCTCGGCCTGACGCCGATCTTCGGGCTCGATCCGGCAACGCATGAAGGCGACCGCGCGGCAGGTCCGTTCACCGCGATCTGGTTCGCCATCTTTGTCCTGCCGATGTTCCTGTTCACACCGGATGTCGCGCGTCGCGTTTCCAAGGCCGGCGCCATCAGGCAGGGGCTCTCGCAGCTCGGCCAGACACTGAAGAACCTGCCCTCTGAACGTAGCTATTTCAGCTTCCTCCTGTCGAGCATGTTCTACCGCGATGCGCTGAACGCCCTCTACGCATTCGGCGGCATCTACGCCGCCGGCGTTCTCGGCTGGTCGATCATCCAGATCGGCATTTTCGGAATTCTGGCCAATCTCACCGGCGCGCTGGGCGCATGGATCGGCGGCTTCGCCGACCAGCGTTTCGGGCCGAAGACGGTCGTCTCGGTAGCGGCAACGCTGCTGGCGCTGTGCTGCGTGCTGGTCATCTCCACCACCCAGACCGAAGTGCTCTTCGTGTCGGTGGTGGCTGCCGGCGAATCAAGCAGCCTTCCCGACATCGTCTTCTACTGTGCCGGTGCGATAATCGGCGCTGCCGGCGGCGCGCTTCAGGCGGCCTCACGCACCTTGCTGGTCGATCAGGTCGACCGCGACCGGGTGACCGAAGCGTTCGGCCTTTATGCGCTGTCGGGCAAGGCCACGACCTTTATCGGACCGTTCTCGATCGCCCTCGTCACAGGCTTCTTTGCGTCGTCCGCCTTTGACCTGACGGCGCAGGATGCGCAGCGGCTCGGCGTGACACCGGTTGTCGTGCTGTTCGTGATCGGGCTGATCCTGCTGCCCTGGGTGAAAAGCAGGCAGTATGTGGTGAAGGCTATCTGATAGCGACTTGCGGCTCTTTGGCCTCAATGCCGGAAGTGCCGCACACCGGTGAACACCATCGCCAGCCCGGCTTCGTCGGCGGCGGCGATCACCTCGTCGTCGCGCATTGAGCCGCCCGGCTGGATAACCGCCGTCGCCCCGGCTTCAGCCGCCGCCAGCAATCCGTCGGCGAACGGGAAAAAGGCGTCCGACGCCACCACCGAGCCGATTGCCAGCGATTGTGTCAAGCCGGCTGCCTCCGCCGCGTCCTGCGCCTTGCGTGCAGCAATGCGTGAAGAGTCCACTCGGCTCATCTGACCGGCGCCTATGCCAACCGTCGCGCCATGCTTGGCATAGACGATGGCGTTGGACTTCACATGCTTGGCCACCCGGAACGCAAAGCGCAGATCAGCCATCTCGGCTTCGCTGGGCGTGCGTTTGGTGACCACCCTGAGATCAAGATCGTCTACCACCGCATTGTCGCGGCCCTGCACCAACAGCCCGCCGGCAACGCTTTTCACCGTTGTCCCGGCGGCACGCGGATCGGGCAATCCGCCAGTGATCAGCAGCCGCAGATTGGTCTTGGCCCCGACAATCGACAGTGCTTCCTCCGTCGCGTCCGGCGCGATGATGACCTCAGTGAAAACCTTCACGATCTCCTGTGCCGCCTCGGCATCCAGCGTACCGTTGAGCGCCACGATCCCGCCGAAGGCTGAAACCGGATCGCAAAGGAGCGCCTTGCGGTAGGCCTCGACCAGCGACGGTCCTTCCGCCACGCCGCACGGATTGGCATGCTTGATGATGGCGACGGCCGATGTGCGCTTCGGATCGAATTCCGCCGCCAGCTCAAACGCCGCATCGGTATCGTTGATATTGTTGTAGGAAAGCTGCTTGCCCTGAAGCTGGCGCGCGGTAGCAACGCCCGGCCTTTGTGCGCCACCGGCATAGAACCCTGCCTTCTGGTGCGGGTTTTCGCCATAACGCATCGAAGTGGCAAGCTTGCCGCCAAAACCGCGATAGGTCGGCTCATCTATGTCGAGCGCTGAGGCGAACCAGCCCGAGATCGCCGCATCATACGCAGCCACGCGAGCGAAGGTCTTCGCCGCCATTTCCTGCCGGAAGCGATAGGAAAGCGCGCCGTCGCCTGCGTCCAGTTCGGCCAGCAGCGCATCATAATCGTCGGGATCGGTGACGGTCGCTACATAGGCATGGTTCTTGGCCGCAGCGCGCAGCATTGCCGGCCCGCCAATGTCGATGTTTTCGACAATCTCGGCATAGGAGCCGCCGGCGTCGCGCACCGCCTCGAACGGGTAGAGGTTGATGATTGCAAGGTCGATCGGCCCGATGCCATGTTCTTTCATCGCAGCCGCGTGGTCTGCGTCATCGCGGATCGCCAGCAACCCGCCGTGAACCGACGGATGCAGCGTCTTCACGCGACCATCCATGATTTCAGGAAACCCGGTCAGCTCCGAAACGTCGCGCACGGCAATGCCGGCATCCGCGATCGCCCGCGCGGTGCCGCCGGTGGAAACCAGCTCCACGCCTCGCTTCGACAACGCAGCCGCCAGCTCAGTCAGCCCGGCCTTGTCTGAAACGGAAAGCAGCGCACGGCGAAGCGGCACACGGTCGGGCGGCGTGATGTTCTTGGCGGCAACGGCCATGTGCAGGTCTCCGGCGTGGAAAGCGCGCGAGTTAGCACAGCGCCGGGCGATTGCAAGCTGGACTGGGGATAAGCCCCTACCCGACCAGTTCCGTGCGGGTGAAACGCCAGTTCACCTCGCCGACTTCGGACGCCTTGAAGTTCAGCACGATCTGCCGGCTCTTCTGCGGTCCGCCCGAACCGGCGAAGAAGATCGATTCCTCGACCTGCGGCTCGACTGCGTCGCAGGTGAATATCCAGACATCCGACGGACGGCCCTTCAGCACCAGCCGTTCGGATGAGTCGACAAACAGCCCGATGCCCGGATGGACATGGAAGCGTATCGCCACCACATCACGACCGTCATTGGCCGCAGGCTTGCCGCCCGGCCGGTAGAAGCGGTCGGTTCCTTCGAGGATGTTGCCGGCGCCCGACAGCGCCATTTCGCGCTCATGCGTGAGACCGAAGCGGCCAACATAGCCATCGTGGCTGGCGATAAAGCCCTCCACGCCCTCGTCATCGGTGCGCTTCACCGGGACCCGGATGGGGCCACCGGTAAGCGGAGTGCCGATCAGCTCGGCCAGCCGCGTCGGCGTGGAAAAGCGCGCCGAAGACGCATCATTGAGCGTCGCAGTCGAATGCGCCGCCGTTGCCCGCGCCAGCATGCGAAACTCGTCCGCGCCATAGGTGTCGACGCCGCAATTGACGATGAAGCGGTGCTTGCCCGACGACATCTCGAACGACAGGCAGCCTGCATGCGCCTGGTTGGAAAGGTCCGCCGGTGGAGCGACGCCGGTATCGGCAACCACAACCGTCCCGCCCATTGCCAGCCGCTGATAACCGGAATGCGTGGCGTTCAGCAACGGAGCGCCGCCAGTGTCGTCATGGTGCAGCAGCGCCGACACACGATCCTGCACAGTGGCTCCCATGCCGTTGAACAGCGCCAGGCATCCATCCTGATGTCGGAAGAACCGCAGCGCCGGCAGCATGCGCTCCACGGCAGCGATCAATGCGTCCGGTGGCGCTTCGGCCTGGTTTGCGTAGGTCTGGCGCAGCGGCAACAGGTCGGACAACAACTCCAGCACCGCCATCGGATTGCGCGATACGTGCCCGCCATCGGGCAGGATCTGCCGCTCCAGCTCCGCGTTGAGATTGTTGGTGGCCGCACGCAGCGTTGAATTGGAGACCGGCAGGGAGAGCGCTGCAAATGCGAGCGCGGCACGCGCCCTCAGCTTCTCCTCGCCATCGGGCATGTCCGGTGTCATGGCGCGCAGATAGCGTATCTGCAGCGCCAGCGAGCGCAGGAAGGCACGGTAGAAAGCGAAGTCCGCGCCCTGCAGCACCACGGTCGAATGCTGCAGCCAGGAAATGACGCGGCGCGACGTGATTGCGGGATCCCAGGCGATGCCCCCGATGCGACGGCCATGCACCGACATCCAGTCCGACACCAGCGCCCGCGCATTGGAAGATGCCAGCTCCGTTCCGGCCTGCCGCATATGCCGCAGCCAGCGGAACCCGTGCAGCGCGCGCAGCCAGGCAAGGTCGGCAATCTCGAGCTGGAACGGTGATTCGCCGCCCATATCGACCATGTGGCCGGCCAGCGGAAAGCGGCCGTGATAAATCTCGTTGGCGATCTGGCGGTCGGCCAGCCTGAGATCGGGTGGCGCGATCAACACGCGTTCGGGTGTGCTGCCGACAAACCGCCAGCGGCCGGTCGGCCCATAGCGGATGCGACGGCGAACCCGCCGCCAGAGTGCGCGGGTTGCCAACATCCACATCGGCGGGCTCATGCTCCTACCGACTGCCAAATGCGGCGTCCTCCTGATCGCTAGGGTCTGGACCCATGAGATTGACTGAATTTGCGTTCGTTGAATGCGGGCAGTCCGTCACCGGCCAAACGCAGCGCGCACAAACCGGCGCCATAGCGACGGCTGTCCCGCCGTCGCCGGGAATAGACTAGCCGATTCAACGATTTGTACGAGGCGGTCATCACCATATATGAATGTATGGTTAAGGTTAACCTTGTCTTACCAGCCTCGCTGCGAAAAATCCGTCACAGCCTGATAATTCCGCCGGATCAACTATCAGGGCATCGGGAGACGTCCTCAGCCAGCCTTCTTCGGTAACAAAGGAGGAAATGCCACGGATCTCCTCAGCCTCCGTGCGTTCAACGGCGATTTCAGGGTGATCCGCCAGGAAGGCAGCGACGAGGTCCTCACCCTCCAGCGGATCGAGCGAGCAATTGGCAAAGACAATTCGCCCGCCCGGCCTGACCAGCGTGATGGCATGATCGAGCAGCCTGCGCTGAAGAGCGGCCAGCTTTTCGATGTCTGCCGGCGTCTTTGTCCACGGCACGTCAGGATGGCGGCGCACCGTACCGGTCGAGGAGCAAGGGGCGTCGAGCAGAACGGCATCGAATGGCTCCGCCGTCTCAAAGGTCAGCGCGTTTGCTTCCACAATGTCGACCTTGAGCTTCAGCCGCTCCAGATTGGAGGCCAGACGTTTGAGCCGGCTGGCTGAAAGGTCGACGGCAGTCACCGCCGCTCCTGCAAATGCAAGCTGTGCAGTCTTCCCACCCGGCGCGGCACACAGGTCGAGCACGCGCCGGCCAGCGACATCCCCCAGCATGCGTGCCGGCAGGCTGGCGGCCATGTCCTGCACCCACCACTCCCCTTCGGCATATCCGGGGAGTTCGGTAACCGGAGCAGGGAGCCGCGCAACGCGGACCGTGCCATTGTCCAGAACGATGCCGCCAAACCTTTCCGCCCAGCCGCTTGCGTCGGATTTCACGGTAAAATCGATAGGCGGCTCCTGCCGGTGAACGGCAAGAATTGCCGCTGTCCTATCCTCGCCATAGGCCGCGGTGAGCCGCTCGACAAACCAGTCCGGCGCGTCGATGGAGCGCGAAAGCGCGGCCGGCAGGGCGCGCTCCTTGCGCCGCCCCAGCTCACGCAACACGCCATTGACCAGCGCGGCAAAGCGCGCCGTGCGCGGATCGGCGCTGGCATGCGAAACGGCAAGATCGACGGCGGCACTATCGGGCACGTGGAGAAACAGCATTTGCGCCGCCGCGACATGCAGGATGTGTTCCAGCGTGCGCGCGTTGGCCGGCAATGGTCGCTGCAGCCGCGCCTTGATAAGCGCGGCTATCGTGCCGCGATAGCGCAGCGCAGTGACGAGGATTGCGCGCACCAGCGCGCGGTCGCGAACCTCCAGTGCCAGGAATTGCGGGTGGCCGTGTTCCTGGTCGGTCAGCGCATCCAGCGCGGTCGCCTTGTCGACAATCGCCGACAAGAGGCGCGCTGCTGCCATTCGCGCTGCAAGCCCCGGGCGGCCCTTGGCCACTTCTGTCGCTGGCACCGGACTGCGTCTTGGCTTCTGATGGCGTTTTGGCCGCCTGGGCGATTCGGTCACGAAATGCGCGCCTAACGTCCCGTGCGCGGGCCTGTTGGCCTGCGGCCCCAAGGGCTCAGTTTTGGCTTCGGCTCAGCCTTTGGTTGCGCCTTCTTCCTGGCCGCGCCGCCCCACGGCCCCCCGTCGGCATCAGCTTCGACCGTTTGCGATGGCTGAGGCGCGGGCTTCGGCTTCTCTCGTACCGGCTCTGCGCCGGTAAACTCCTCGGCCATTGCCTCGAGTGCGGCAATGCGGTTTTCCGTTGCCGGGTGGGTGGAAAACAGATTGTCCATGCGCTCGCCCGACAGCGGATTGATGATGAACATGTGCGCTGTCGCCGGGTTGCGTTCCGCCATCGGGTTTTCGATCTGCCGCGCATTGCGGGCGATCTTGTTGAGCGCGGAGGCCAGCCACAGCGGCCGGCCGCAGATCTCGGCGCCGCGCCGGTCAGCCGAATATTCGCGCGTCCGGCTCACGGCCATCTGCACCATCATCGCCGCCAGCGGCGCCACGATTGCCGCAACCAGCACGCCGACAATGCCCAGCGGATTGTTGTTGTTGCCGCGTCCGCCGAAGAAGAGGGCGAAATTGGCCAGCATGGAGATCGCGCCCGCCAAGGTGGCGGTAATTGTCATCGTCAGCGTGTCGCGGTTTTGCACATGGGCCAGTTCATGCGCCATGACGCCGGCTACCTCCTCCGGCGTAAGCCGGTTGAGCAGACCGGTAGTCGCCGCGACCGCAGCATTGTCGGGATTGCGGCCGGTGGCAAAGGCGTTGGGCTGGTCGTTCTCGATCAGATAGACACGCGGCATGGGCAACCCGGCACGGGCGGCCAGTTCACGCACGATGCCGTAATATTCAGGCGCATTGCGCTCATCGACCTCGACGGCGCGATGCATCTTCAGCACCATCTTGTCGGCATTCCAGTAACTGAAAACGTTCATGCCAGCCGCGATCAGAAACGCGAACGCCATGCCGCCCATGCCACCGATCAGGTAGCCCACGCCCATGAAAAGCGCTGTCATGAAGGCCAGCAGCATAGCCGTGCGGATCATGTTCATGTTTCAGCTCCGATTGCGCCGCCGGACTTGTATCTCGGCGGCCCGTTTGCGCTATATGCCGATATAGGATGGGTGGGCCAGCCTTCCTATTCAATATTGGCGAGAGATCGATCGTGACGGACAAGACTGCAGAACCTGGTGCGAAAAACGCGGCGCTCAAGATTCCGCCGGCCGCGCAGCGCGCACTGGCCGAGGCAGAGGCCCGACGCGCAGCGGCAAGCGAATCCGAAAAGCGCGAAAAGGAAATCGGTGGGCCGAAAGGCCCCGAGCCTGTCCGATATGGCGATTGGGAGCTGAAAGGCCGCGCCATCGATTTCTGACCGGCGCCGGATCCGATCATCTGAACTGACAGCTTGCCTTCCGTCATGGGCAGGAATAAATTCCTGTTCATGTGTCGCGCCTGCCTGATTGTCCTACTGCTTGCCTGCGTATCGCCCGCCAACGCCGCCGAGACCGTTGACGGCCCTGTCGAGGCGCAGGTTCTGCGTGTGATCGACGGCGACAGCTTCGTCGCGGCAGCCCATGTCTGGCCCGGCCACACGGTCACCATCAACGTGCGCATTCGCGGCATGGACGCACCGGAGATCAGAAGCCGCTGCGAGGTCGAACGCACCGCCGCCCTGAAGGCGCGCGAAGCGCTTGCAGCACTGCTCGGATCGGGCCCTGTCAGGCTGACCAATGTCAGCGGCGGCAAATATTACGGCCGCGTGCTGGCCGACGTGACGACAGATGAAGGCAGCGCCGTGGCTGACACCATGATCGCGCAGGCCCATGCACGGCTTTATGCCGGTGGCAGGCGCGTTGCATTCTGCTCCTGAACCGGCCTTCTGTTTCGTTTCGGGACGGCGGTTCTGACGGGCTCTCACATTGACCGCTGTCGGCCGCGAAATTTACCCTTCGCTAACCATGCCCGGCAGCCCACGTCTGCAATATCAATGGCTTAGCAACGCACCCCAGCAGACGCACGCATCGCCGCGTCCTCCGGCAAGCTTCCTGCACTCATTGCTCCAAACGACGCCGATGCGTCGCGTTTGGAGACAGCGTGCCATGAACCGCTTTCGCAAGACCTTGAGTGCCTTCGTTGCAAGCCGCGGCGGCAATTTCGCCGTGCTGACGGCCGCCATCGCGTCAGCCGTAGTGCTGGCCGCAGGATTTGCGCTCAATATCGGCCAGGTCGTGATGACGAAGTCGAACCTGCTCAACGCGCTGGACTCTGCCGTCACCTCGACCGCGCGCGACATCACCACCGGGCGCTTGAAGGCTGACGACGCGCGCAAAACCGTCGAAGCCTTTCTTGGCGCCAATGGCGGCTCCGGGCTTTCATCTGCCGATCGCATCACGCTGGAAAGCCTTGTCGTCGATCGCAAGAAAAGCACGCTGAAAGTCAGCGCCAGCATTGACGTGAACATGGTCTTCCCGCTCTTCGGCGCCAGTCCGGTGCGCAAGGTGTCGGCCGAGTCCGCCGCGGTCTATTCCGACAGGAAGATCGAAGTTGTGATGATGCTCGACGTCACCGGCTCCATGAGCGGTCGCAAGCTGCGCGATCTGAAAGATGCCGCCCGCAACGCCGTGGACGCGCTGCTGGCAAGCAATGGCCACGCCGAGCCGCGCGTACGTGTTGCCATGGTGCCCTATGCAGACGCGGTCAATACCGGCGTTCTGGCAAACACGGTTTTCATAGAACAGGCATTCTGGACGGGTGAACCGCCGAGGCTCGACGAACCGCGGCTCGTAGCCATCGAGGGATTCGACAAATGCGCGACCGAACGCAAGGGCGCGATGCAATTCACCGACGCCTCGCCATATGACGCGATGGTCAATCGCGATATCCGTCTGGATTTCTGCCCGACGGTCGCGCTGCAGCCGCTCACCACCGATGCCAAGGGGCTGAAGGATGCTATCGGCGATTTTCGCGCTGACGGTTACACCGCAGGCCATATCGGCATTCAGTGGAGCTGGTATCTGCTGTCGCCAAATTGGGCTTCGGTCCTGCCGGCTTCTGCCCGACCCGCCTCGGACGGAAAGGGCAAGGTCGCCAAATATGCGATCCTGATGACCGATGGTGAGTTCAACACCGCATTCGACGGCGTTGCCGAACATGAGCGCACGCGCGGCGGCCAGCCGAACAGATCGCGCAAACACGCCGAACGGCTGTGCAATGCGATGAAGGACCAAGGCATCGAAATCTTCACCATCGGCTTCATGCTCAACGAGCCTGCCGCCAAGGCAGTCATGCGCAACTGCGCCTCGCCCGACAAAACTTCGGCAAAACATTATTTCGAAACCGGCAACGGCGAAGAGCTCGATGCGGCATTCCAGGAAATTGCCCGAAACATCGAGCGTCTGGCGCTTACACGCTGATGTGTACGGTCGGAAACGGAAAAGGCCGCCCCCGAAGGGCGGCCCCGTGATTTTCCGTCCGAGGCGCGGCTCGTGGCGGCGGGAGGCCCCGCCTGCCGCGCATCATGTTCCAGTCAGGAAGGCTGCTTCCTGAAAGGGCAATCCGCCGGAGCCACGTTACGGAAACCGAAACCACTCGACATTGGATCACCTCCTTCCAGTTCGTTGAACACCCCTGCATGATGGGGCCGGTTTGCCGGTTTGGCAATGCCCTCAATTGTAACGCGCGGGAAAGCGCCGAACCGTGTCTGACGCGCTACGGCTAGCGCGACGCAATCGCCACCGCCGCGCCCGCCATCACCGTGGCGCTGGCGCGGTTGGCAATCCGCATCGCCCGTTCGCTTCTGAGCAGTCTGCGCGCCTGCGCGGCGGCAACAGCCCAGCCGAGATCGACGGCGATCAGCACGACCGCCATCGTCAGTGTCAGCTCCGCCCAGCCAAGCAGGGAAACCGATCCCAGATCGACGATTGTCGGAAGCAGCGCCAGATAGAACACCATGATCTTCGGATTGCCGAGCGTGACCGCCATGCCGGCCAGAAACAGCTTCAGCGGTGAATCGCGCGCCGGAAGCGCATCGCCCGCAGCCGTAACGGGCGCGAACCACATCTTCCAGGCAAGCCAGGCGAGATAGGCCACACCGACCCATTTGATCGCCACGAAAGCAAGATGAAAGGTCTGCGCCACGACGGCCAGTCCGAAAATCGCCAGCGACAGCCAGATTGCCTCGCCGATCCACATGGCGGCGAGGAACGGCAACACGTCGCGTACGCCGCGCGTCAGCACGCGCGCGACGAGTGCGGCAATGCTCGGACCCGGGGAGCCGGCGGCAACAATCAGCGCGCCGGCGAAGATGAGGAGCGAGGTCGCGTCCAGCGCCTCACCCCTTCTTGTTCTGCCTGTTCTCGATCAGATCGTCGACGACGGCGGGATCGGCGAGCGTCGAGGTATCGCCGAGCGAACCGAAATCGTCTTCCGCGATCTTGCGCAGGATGCGGCGCATGATCTTGCCCGATCGCGTTTTCGGCAGGCCCGGCGCGAACTGGATCTTGTCGGGCGAGGCAATCGGCCCGATCTCCTTGCGCACATGCGCGACCAGTTCCTTGCGCAGCTCTTCCGACGCCTTTTCGCCCGCCATAAGGGTCACATAGGCGTAGATGCCCTGACCCTTGATGTCGTGCGGATAACCGACCACGGCCGATTCCGACACCTTGTCGTGCGCCACCAGAGCCGACTCGACCTCTGCCGTGCCCATGCGGTGACCAGAGACGTTGATGACGTCATCGACGCGGCCGGTGATCCAGTAGTAGCCGTCTTCGTCGCGCCGGCAGCCGTCGCCGGTGAAGTATTTCCCCTTATAGGTAGAGAAATAAGTCTGCACGAAACGCTCATGGTCGCCATAGACCGTACGCATCTGGCCCGGCCATGAATCGGTGATGCACAGATTGCCTGAGGCAGCGCCCTCCAGCACTTCGCCCTTTTCGTCGACCAGCTGCGGCTGAACGCCGAAGAACGGACGCGTGGCCGAACCGGCCTTCAGATTGGTGGCGCCCGGCAGCGGCGTGATCAGGATGCCGCCGGTTTCGGTCTGCCACCACGTGTCGACGATCGGCACCCTGCTGTCGCCGACGACCTTGTAATACCACTCCCAGGCTTCCGGATTGATCGGCTCGCCAACCGAACCCAGAATGCGCAGGCTCTTGCGCGAGGTCCGTTTCACATGGTCGTCGCCACCGCCCATCAAGGCGCGGATGGCCGTGGGCGCGGTGTAGAAGATGTTGACCTTGTGTTTGTCGACCACCTCCCAGAAGCGGCCGGCCGTCGGATAGTTGGGCACGCCCTCGAACATCAGCGTGATCGCGCCATTGGCCAGCGGCCCGTAGACGATGTAGCTGTGTCCGGTGACCCAGCCCACATCGGCCGTGCACCAGTAGACGTCCCCCTCGTGGTAGTCGAAGACATATTCATGCGTCATCGAGGCGTAGACGAGGTAACCGCCGGTCGTGTGCATCACACCCTTCGGTTTGCCCGTCGAGCCGGAGGTGTAGAGAATGAACAGCGGGTCTTCCGCCTTCATCTTTTCCGGCTTGCAGTCGGGCTTCACCGACTGGGTCTCCTCGCGATACCAGAGGTCGCGGCCGTCAACCCAGTCGATCTTGCCGCCGGTGCGGCGCACCACCAGCACGTTCTTGACCTTGACCTTGCCCTTCGCGGCGATGTCGATCGCCTTGTCGGTGTTGGCCTTGAGCGGGATCGGCTTGCCGCCGCGCAGCCCTTCATCGGCGGTGATTACGAAAGTGGACTTGCAGTCGACGATACGGCCGGCCAGCGCGTCAGGCGAAAAGCCGCCGAACACGACGGAGTGGATCGCGCCGATGCGGGTGCAGGCCAGCATCGCATAGGCGGCCTCAGGGATCATCGGCATGTAGATGGTGACACGGTCGCCCTTCTTGACGCCGTGTTTCTTCATCACATTGGCGAGGCGGCAGACCTCGTCATAAAGCTCTTTGTAGGTGATCTTCTTGTCGTCATAGGGATTGTCGCCCTCCCAGATGATCGCCGTCTGGTCACCGCGCTTCTTCAGGTGCCGGTCGATGCAGTTGTAGGAGACGTTGGTGACGCCGTCCTCGAACCATTTGATTGAGACCTTGCCCTTGTACGAGGTGTTCTTGACCTTCTTGTAGGGCTTGAACCAGTCGATGCGCTTGCCGTGCTTGCCCCAGAACTTGTCCGGGTTCTTCACGCTGTCCTTGTACCACTTCAGATAGGTGTCATTGTCGATGAGCGCGTGCTTCTTCCAAGCCGCCTTGACCTTGTGGATGTGCACTTCCGACATCGATGTCCTCCCAAATGCGATGCAAGCCCGGGCTGCCATCTAGCATCCTGCCTGCAATGGGAGAATTAGACGTTCGGTTCACTCCGCTGCAAGCCCGTTTGCGAACGAAGGGCCGCCCTGACGCCCAATACCGCATGGCGGAACGCCTTTAGCGGCCGCTCGAACAGGGACGCGAACAGGAAGCAGATGACCAGCGTCAGGGAGAGCAGAACCGCGTCCCGCGACAATGCGCCGGGTGCCTCAGGCAGAACCGCATCGAGGAACTGCAGGACCGGATAATGCACCAGATAGATGGAAAAGCTGGCGCCAGCCAGCCAACGGATTGCCGCTGAAATACCGCCGGCTGCAGCGTCGGTCCGGTCGCGAAGATAGGCCGCGACGCCGAGAAGGTGGACGGCGGCAAGCAGGCCGATCAGGAGGTTCCAGGCGAACTCGTCGGAAAACCCAAGAAAGGCCCGCAACAATTGCGGGTCTACTCCAAACAGGGCCGCAGTCGCAGCGAACATCGCTGCAGGAGCGCCCAAACCCAGCAGAACGGCATAGAGCAAAGGCGGCAGCACGATCATCGAAACCGCCAAACCGCGTGACACCGCAATCCGGTCGCGCTTAAGGAACTGCCAAAGCGCCACGCCCACCAGCCACACCGGCAAGAGCAGCAGCACCTTCAGCCCGACCAGAAAGGCAAGCAGGGCGAGCGTCACGATACGTACTGCGCCGGTCATGAAGATCGCGGCGGCGAAGATCAGGTAATAGGCAACCTCGTAACTCAGCGACCAGAACGGGCCGTTGGAACCCAGCCTGATGCCGGGTATCTGCCATTCGCTTGAAAAGCTGAGCCCGAAAAACGCCATTTCAAGCGGGGTGCGCCCGGCATACCACAGCCCGTCATAGGCGGCGGGATTGAGTGACGCACCGATGCGGTCGAGTGCGAAGGTCAGCACCAGCGCCGGCAGCGCAACCGAGACAATGCGCGTAGCCCGGTTGAACAGGTAGCGCTGCGGCGCGGCGTCCCTGGTCGAGGCCGTGAATGCGATCACCAGCCCGGAAAGCACAAAGAACAAAACCACGGCGTCGCTGCCGAGATTGAGTTCGCGCACGATGATGTAGCGGCCTTCGGTGAAGCGCTCATAGGCGAAATGCGAGACCAGAACGGTCAGCGCGGCAACGAAGCGGAACGTATCGAGATAAACGGAAAGGCGCGGGCTCAACTTGCTGCCCGGTCCGGTTCGCTGGGCTGCGGAGAGCGGCGTGCCTTCCAGGCGCGCGAGCAGTCCACAATCGGCGCCCACAACGCTGCGCCCAGCGAAGTGTGCTGTTGTTCGATCGGCCGGCCATCATGGTCGGCAAGGCCGAACTCCAGAGCCTCCTGCCGGTCAGGCACGTAAAGCGTGCCGAACATCCAGTCCCAGATTGCGAATATCTCGCCATAATTCTTGTCGTGGTGAACCACGGCGCGGCTATGATGGATCTGGTGCTGGGCCGGCGAAATGAAGATGTGCTCCAGCATCCGGCCGTAGCTGATCCAGATATGGCTGTGGCGGAAATTGGCGCCCAGAGCGTTGAAGACGACATAAACCGCGTTCGCGCCGCCGATCGAATAGATGTCGAGGCTCGACGAAAACAGGATCAGCAACACGCCCGACACCGCGCCGATCAACACGCCGCCAAAGGCTTCAGAGATCAGGTCATAGATCGGGTGCTTGCGATAGACGGTGACCGGGGTAAGCACTTCCGCACTGTGATGCACGGAGTGGAATGGCCACAAGACCGGGTTTTCGTGGTGAATGCGGTGCACCCAGTAGGTGCAGAAGTCGGAAACGACGGCGATCAGCAGCGTGGCGAAAAGAATGCGTCCCCACGACCATTCGTCATTGCTCATCTCGATGCCGGTCAGCCCGCCGAGCAGCGTGACGACCAGGATCGCAGCACCGGTGCGAACGAAGACGACATTGAGAAAACCGGCAATCGCGAGCACGCGGCTCAGAGCAAACAGCTTGATGTCGACGATATGCGAAGGGTGGAAATAGATGTCGAGCGGTAACAGCCAGCGCCGAAAGCCCGGGCGCTCCCCATTGCGGTAGCGATAGGCATAGATGCCCCAGGCGATGGCCAGCATGGTGCCAATGTAGAGCGGCATGAGGCGCAGCCCGAAATCGCCGAACATGGCTGCCGCCAGATTTGTCAGCTGATCCATGCCCGTTGGCTCCATACTACTGGAATTCGCGTGGACCCTATCGCCGACAGGCTTAGCGAAGCCTTAAGCCTCGTTCTCAGCTTGCTGTTAGCACTCGCCTCAGATGGCTGCTATCATATTGAATTTGCTCAATAAACACTCACCGTCTTACTTGCCGACAGGCAACAAATCGTTAACCTTGTTGGCGGAGGCTGATCACAGGGAGGAGCAACGGAGCATTCGATGCGAAACCACCAGGAAACAGAGCTGCTGCTCAACGGCTACGGCCTTACAACGGCCGAAATTCTCTACCGCATGCCCGATCACCACAATTTGCTGCAAAGCTTCATCTGGCAACATTACGATGTCGCGCCGAAATTTCCCGCACTCTGGCGTTTTCTGGACTTCTGGCAGGAAAAGCTGGACGGGCCTCTGTTCTCAGTCACCTACACCCACCGAAGTCTGATCGCACCAAACGAATGGCGCAAGGTCGACGGCGAGATCGCGCTGCACTGAAGACTAGTTTTGCGCTCGCGTCATGAAGGCCAGACGCTCGAACAGGTGAACGTCCTGCTCGTTCTTCAACAGCGCGCCGTGAAGTTTGGGCAACGCATTTTTGGCCTCGCCACGCAAATCGGCGGGATCGACATCGTCTGACACCAGCAGCCTGATCCAGTCCAGCGCTTCCGAGGTCGAAGGCTTCTTCTTCAGGCCCGGCACATCACGGATTTCGTAGAACTGCGTCAGCGCGGCGCTCACCAGCTTCTGCTTGATGCCCGGGTAATGCACGTCGACGATCCGCGTCAGGGTTTCGATGTCGGGGAAGCGTATATAGTGGAAGAAACAACGGCGCAGGAAAGCGTCCGGCAGTTCCTTCTCATTGTTCGAGGTGATGATGACAATGGGCCGCTGTTTCGCCTTCACCGTCTCGCCGGTCTCGTAGACGAAGAACTCCATCCGATCGAGTTCCTGCAGGAGATCGTTCGGAAACTCGATGTCGGCCTTGTCGATCTCGTCGATCAGGAGCACCACCTTCTTGTCGGTCGCGAAGGCCTCCCACAGCTTGCCGCGCTTGATGTAATTAGCGATGTCGTTGAAGCGTTCGTCGCCGAGCTGGCTGTCGCGCAGCCGCGATACCGCGTCATATTCGTAGAGCCCCTGCTGGGCGCGTGTTGTCGATTTCACATGCCATTCGATCAGGTCGAGACCGAGTGCCGCGGCCACCTGTCGGGCCAGTTCGGTCTTGCCGGTGCCCGGCTCGCCCTTGACCAACAGCGGCCGTTCCAGTGCTATCGCGGCGTTGACCGCGACCATGAGGTCCTTGTCGGCGACATAGGCCGCCGTTCCTTCAAATCGCATGCAATAATTCCCGTGTCTTCGTTGGCGCGGACCGTAAGGAGCAGCGCTCTGCTTCGCAAGTGCGCCCGTCGTCACGCTACCCCTTGGCGCACCACCCCCTGAGCGCATATATGGGGACTGGCGTTCTGCGCTTCTCGACAGGAGTAACTTTCCCCGGGGCCTTATTGATCCTTAGGGAGCTGTCCCTGACCTGGCTCGTGGGCCGGGCCACACGGCGCCCACCTACTTTGTAGGCTCCCGGGATCAACCTCTCCACCGGTCGTCGTGGTTCGCCACCTTTTCGTCGTTTCTGCTCTGGCATTGCCGCCAATGCGGCGGCAAAAGAACGACATGGAAACATCCGCCCGCGAAACGAAAAGGCAACTCCGCACCGAGGCACTGGCCCGGCGCGATACGCTCGACCCGCAATGGCGCATTGAGCGGTCGATAGTCATGGCGGAGGCGGCAAGGGTGCTCGATCTCGAAGGCGTGGGCGTTGTTTCAGGCTTCTGGCCGATGCGTTCCGAAGTCGATGTCAGGCCGGCCATGTTCGCATTGCTGGAGATGGGCTTGCGGCTCTGCCTGCCCGCCATCCTCGACAAGACGACCATCGTGTTTCGCGAACTGGTTCGTGGCGCCGAACTGGTCGATATGGGCTTCGGGACATTCGGTCCAGGGCCAGGCGCAGAGGAGCTTGAGCCCGATCTGATGCTGGTGCCGCTCGCCGCATTTGACGATCGAGGCCACCGCATCGGTTATGGCGCGGGCTATTACGACCGCGCGATCGCCCGGCTGCGTGAAAACGGCAAGGCAGGGAGGCTGATCGGTATCGCATTCGAATGCCAGCGCGTCGATCACGTGCCCGACCAGCCGCACGACATGCAACTGGACGAAATCCTCACCGAGAACGGCCTGGCCCGCTTTCCCCGGCAAAGGCAGTGATGCTGCTTGCGCATTGCGCAAACGGCGCGCTAGTGACGGTCCATGCGATTGCTTTTTCTCGGTGACATGGTTGGCCGGTCCGGGCGCACCGCCGTCTGGGAGCGGCTGCCCCGCCTCATTTCGGATCTGAAACTCGACTTCGTCATCGTCAATGGCGAAAACGCGGCTGGCGGGTTCGGCATCACCGGCGATATCCTGCACAATACGCTCGATGCCGGTGCCGACGTCGTCACAACCGGAAACCACGTCTGGGACCAGAAGGAAGCACTGGAATTCGCCTCGCACGAGGAGCGCTTTCTGCGCCCGGCAAATTTTCCGCGGGGAACGCCGGGGCGCGGTTCGGGCCTCTACACGGCGAAGAACGGCGCGCGCGTTCTGGTCGCCAACATCATGGGTCGCGTTTTCATGCATCCCGAACTCGACGATCCGTTTGACGCCGCCGAACAGATGCTGGAGGCCGCGCAGCTGGGCGAGCAGGCCGACGCGGCGGTAATCGACTTTCACGCAGAGGCGACGTCGGAAAAGATGTGCTTCGCCCATTTCGTCGACGGGCGCGTTTCAATGGTGGTCGGCACGCACACCCACCAGCCTACCGCCGACCATCAGATCCTGAATGGTGGCACCGGCTACCTCACCGACGCCGGCATGTGCGGCGATTATGATTCATCGCTCGGCATGGACAAGGAAGAGCCGCTCAACCGGTTTCTGTCGAAGGTTCCGAAAGGCCGCTTCGAGGCAGCCGGCGGGCCGGCAACCATCTGCGGCGTCGGCATTGAGATATCGGACCGCACCGGGCTGGCCGAACAGATAGCGCCCTTGAGGCTCGGACCCCGCTTGGAAGAAACGGTCCCCGCCTTCTGGTCCTAACCCGTTAGACGTGGACGCCTGTCGGCACCGGTCCCCATTTGTTTTCGTGTTTCTGCGATCCGATCAGCGTGAAGACGAGCACGATCAGTTGACCGAAGGTCGGCACCAGGCCGAGCAGGAGAAACCAGCCTGACAGGCCAATGTCGTGAAGTCTGCGGATCAGCACCGCAAGCGATGGCAGCAAAAGGAACAGCCAGAACACGAACAGGGCGATGACCGAAATCGTCGGTTCTTCGGCCTCGTTGAACCCCAGCGCCGTGCCGACCGCGAAACCGATGCCGCCGACAATGGCGAAACCGATCAGCGAAATCACCGCGAAGCTCCAATATTCGCGCCGTCTCGCCCGGCCGCGAAAGCGGACATAACCGGTCGTCACGCAATATCGAAAGTAGGACAGGAGGCCCGGCACGACGACCGGCTCGGCGAGACTTGTTTCGTCCGCGCCACCTGACAGCGCCTGCAGCGCCTCCTGTTCGCCGGCTATCGGGGCATTCGGTCTGCTGCCAACAAGCGGATTTATCTGGCGCGCCCTGTCTTCATCCGCCTCAAATGCAACCTTGGTGCCTTTCGCTACCGGCGATGCGCTCTCCAGATCGGAGACGTCGAACACATAGCGGTTGCCGTCATCGCCGGAGATGAAACCGGTGCCGCGCCCATTGTCGAAATAGAGGATCTCGCCCCGCATCTGTCCCGCCACTCCCTCAAACAAGAGCGGAAACCTTGTCCGCACCGGCGGCGCTGTCAACCGCGCTCGCGCAGGCAATGCGATTGACTCTTTTGCCGAACGGCGTCATTAGCGGCGCGATTGTGCGATGCGGTTCGATGCATCGCGATGGAACGGACGAATGCACGCTCTTTGCTATTTCAGTGCCAAGAACGATAGCGCCCGGCGGCCCGCCGGTGCGGCGCTGCCCGTCATGTCCACGAAAACCACGGCCAAAACGAAGACCACGAAGGTCTGACCCCTGCGGCCGCCTGCTCTCTCCCCGGGTCCGCCGGGGCAGGAGCCGGAACCCCGTCACCTAAGACATGGGTATCGCGGCGCGAAGCGGAGAGGACCAGAGGAAAGAAACGAGATGGGTTTCAAGATCGCAATTGCGGGCGCCACCGGCAATGTCGGCCGGGAAATGCTCAACATACTGGAAGAGCGCGGCTTTCCCGCCGATGAGGTGGTTCCGCTTGCCTCGCGGCGCTCGGTCGGCACGGAAGTCTCCTATGGCGACCGCTCGCTCAAGGTGCAGGCGCTGGAGTCATATGACTTCTCCGACACAGACATCTGCCTCATGTCGGCCGGTGGCTCGGTCTCCAAGGAGTTCTCGCCACGCATCGGCCGCCAGGGCTGCGTTGTCATCGACAACTCGTCGGCCTGGCGCTACGACGCCGACGTCCCGCTGATCGTGCCTGAAGTGAATGCCGACGCGATCGACGGCTTCACCAAGAAGAACATCATTGCCAACCCGAATTGCTCGACCGCGCAGCTGGTCGTCGCACTGAAGCCGTTGCACGAGAAGGCGCGCATCAGGCGCGTCGTCGTCGCCACCTACCAGTCGGTTTCAGGCGCGGGCAAGGAAGGCATGGACGAACTCTTCACCCAGACCCGCGCCGTCTTCGTCGCCGACCCGGTCGAGGCCAAGAAGTTCACCAAGCGCATCGCCTTCAATGTCATTCCCCATATCGACGTCTTCATGGAAGACGGCTCGACCAAGGAGGAATGGAAGATGGTGGCCGAGACCAAGAAGATGCTCGATCCGAAGATCAAGCTCACGGCGACTTGCGTGCGTGTGCCCGTCTTCATCGGACATTCGGAGGCCGTCAATATCGAGTTCGAAGAGCCGATCACGGCCGACGAAGCGCGCGAGATCCTCCGCGAGGCGCCGGGCTGCCAAGTCATCGACAAGGCCGAGGACGGCGGTTACGTCACCCCTTATGAATCCGCAGGCGAAGACGCGACATATATTTCGCGCATCCGCGAGGATTCCACGCTCGATAACGGGCTGAACATGTGGGTCGTCTCGGACAATCTGCGCAAGGGCGCAGCCCTCAACACGGTGCAGATCGCCGAATTGTTGGTCGCGCGTGGGCTGATCCGTCCGAAGATGCAGGCCGCCTAGGACGCTGCGAAAACCGGCCAGCGGCCGCGGCGCTCTTACGCCGCAGCCGCTACCGATCGTCATGCATTAGTCAGCGGGAACCGCCGGCTCCGGTGACGGGGTCACCGGCGAATTGCCAGGCAGGGTCTGGGTCTGCCGGTCTATGCCGGGCGACGCCGTATGAGTCGGATCGATTTCGGTCGTCCCGGAAAAGACAACGACGCCGGCGACCAGCAGCGCGATCAGCATGATCGCGATAGCGAAGCTCGTACGGCCGCTACCCGAATGCAGCTCGGGTGCATCGGCGAAGCGCCTCTCTCGCGTGTCTCCGATACCCGGATTGTGGGGAAAATACGGGTCCCTGATTTTCGGATCGTTGATCATCGTCACTTCCTCCCGGTCTGGGTTGCGGGAGTGTGAGAATGGGATGCGAATGTGGAGGTCCGGCGTCCGCGCCAATCAAGAATCATATCCGCGCGACACATTTGGGCCGGCTGTCTGCAGTGATTATTCGACCCACTCGACCGCAAGTCCTTCGGCTTCAAGCAGCGCGATCAGCCCCTCTTCGCCGGGTAGATGTAACGCTCCAACGGCAATGAAGGCGCCTCCCTCGGCAATCATCGGAAGCGCACGATCAGCCATGCCGCGATTGCGCGTCGACACCATGGTTTCCTGGAATGCAGCGTAGAGGCCTTCATCGTCTTCGGTTTCGGGCAGAACGGCGCCGAAAAACGGCCAGAACAGGCCGGTTTCGCCCTCCAGATAGAGCTGGATCATCGTTTCCATGACATCGTCGATTTTGTCGCCGAGTTTCAGTGTCTCGACGAGCCCGGCAACGTGAAGTGACATTGGCAGCGATGCCATGGCCTCAAGCTGGCTTTCGGCCGTTTCCAGCCCCGCAAGCTCCTTGCCGGCGGCAAGTGCGTCGGCCGCCAGTTGCTCGTCGAGCACGTTCGCGCCGGCCGTCTTGCGCGCCATTTCGCAGGCGGGAAGGGCGACAAGGGCGGAAATGATCCAGGGTTTCATCTTCTCCACGCTGGAAAGCGGAATACCCCGGTCAGACAGCGCCTCTGACACTTCAGCCAGATCGTCCGGCGGGATCAGCGATGAGAGCGTGTCCTCGCCGGTAAACATCATCAATTCCGGCCGCTTCATCATCGCCGCCGTCATCTTCGCCTGATCGAGAATGTCGGTCGTCTCGATGACAACAAGCCGCGCAGCATCAAAGGCCTCTGAGGCTCGTTTCGGTAGCGAAACAACACGCGGATCGGTCATGTGCATGGTGCCGAACAGCCATGATGGCTCGCCATCGGCGTTTTCGACCCGCCACAGCAGGCCCTTGCCGTTGACGGCCTCTGATGCCTCCTTGCGCAGCGACACCGCCAGCGCCGGGTTGTCCCGCTCCATCGAAGCGAACAGGTTTTCGCCGCCGCATTCGGGTGATTGCGCATCAGCGGGCCTGGCCGTCATGAGGAAAGCCGCAACCAGCAATGTGGTGACAAGCAGCCAGTTTGCGGCTGCCAGAATGCCGAGCGCGGCAACGTCAAGCTTCAGGGTGCGAATGGCAGATATCTTCATGCAGGCCAAGCTAACCCGCAAATGCGGAGAAAATCTTAAGCCGATCAGGCGCGGGGATGGGCTGCATCATAGGCAGCAAGCAGGCGTTCCGTGTCGACACCGGTGTAGATCTGCGTTGTCGACAGGCTGGCGTGGCCAAGCAGTTCCTGTATCGCCCTCAGATCACCGCCTCGCCCCAGAAGATGCGTTGCGAAAGAATGTCGCAAAGCGTGCGGTGTGGCCGTGTCGGGCAGGCCTAGCGCGGAGCGCAATTTCTTCATTTCGCGCTGGATGATGGCAGGCGCCAGCGGCCCTCCACGCGCACCGCGAAACAGCGGCATCGAGGCATCAAGATCATGAGGACAAAGCCGTTTGTATTCAGTGATGGCTGCAATAGCGGCTGGGAGCACAGGCACAAGGCGCGTCTTGCCGCCCTTACCGGCAATGCGCAGCACGGCATCGGTGCGATCCGAAATTTGCCCTGCCGTCAGTCCCAGCGCCTCCGAAATGCGCAGGCCGCAGCCATAGAGAAGCGTCAGCACCGCAGCGTTGCGCGCGGCAATCCACGGCTCCTCCGCCAGCTGCTCACTCGCCGATGTGGTTCGCCGCGCATCCTGCACCGTCAGCGGCTTGGGCAGCGATTTGGGCTTGCGCGGTGCGCGGATTGCCGTGGCGCCGGCGGCGTTGGCAAGTCCGCGCCGCTCCAGAAATCTCAGCAGCGACCGAATTCCCGCCAGCCCGCGCCCCAGAGAGCGTGCGCCGACGCCGTCATTGCGCCGGGCGGCCAGAAATGCACGCAGATCAATGGCTTTCAGGTCTGCTATGTCGGCAAGCCCCGGCGGTTCGCCGAGATGCCCGGTCAGAAAAACCAGGAACTGCCGCGTGTCGCGCTCATAGGCCTCGACCGTCAACGCCGCCATGCGGCGTTCTTCAGCAAGCGCGGCAAGCCATTCCGCGCGCGCATTGGCGAGGTCGGGTTTCGCAGTGACAATGAATTCGGCCATTGGCGGAAAATCTCCGGCTCGAATCGTGCCCGTTCCGGGTTATCATAGCGTGAAGCGTTGCGGATGAGTTGCTATCGCGGCACTGCCACGCCCGTTGCGAGGAAACCAACATGCCGAAACCCGAAAACCCTGTGCAAATGGCCGTAGTCGGCGCCCCGCACGGCATTCGTGGCCAGGTGCGGGTGAAAACCTACACCGGTGACCCGCTGGCGCTGGGCGATTACGGGCCGCTGTTTGCCGAAGACGGGCGGCAGTTCGACATCACCGATATCCGCCCGGCGAAGAACGTCGTGGTGGTGAGTTTCAGGCAGGTCTGCAATCGCGACGCCGCCGAGGCGCTCAACGGCACCGCTTTGTTTGTTGACCGGTCGCAACTCCCCGACGATCTGGAAGAGGACGAATTTTACCACGCGGACCTGATCGGCCTTGCGGTGCGCGGCACGGACAACGCATTGCTGGGCAGGGTAACGGCATTTCACGATTTTGGTGGCGGGGACATCATGGAGATCGAGCGCAGTACAGGCGAGACGGTGCTCGTGCCCTTCACGCGCGATGCCGTGCCCGAAATCGACCTGAAGGGCGGTTCGGTCACCGTCGATCCGGACGCGGCCGGCCTGCTGGACACGCAGGACGAGGACGACACGCCGGGCGAGGCGCGCGACTTCAACCCCAAAAGCCGACCGCGCGGGCCGGCGGGCGCGGGCGGCAACCGTTGACCTTCCGGGCCACCGTTCTCACGCTCTATCCGGAAATGTTTCCAGGTGCGCTCGGTCACTCGCTGGCCGGCCGAGCACTGGAAGACGGTCTCTGGTCGATGGACACAGTCCAGATCCGCGACTTCGCCGAGGGCAGGCACCGCAATGTTGACGACACACCGGCTGGCGGCGGCGCCGGCATGGTCATGCGCGCTGACGTGCTTGCCCGGGCCATCGATGCAACGTCGCCCGAAAATGACCAGCGACCTCGGCTGCTCATGAGCCCGCGTGGCAGGCCGCTTGACCAGAGCCGTGTGCGCGACCTGGCCGACGGACCGGGCGCGGTCATCCTGTGCGGGCGTTTCGAGGGGGTTGATCAGCGTGTGATCGACAGCCGAAATCTCGAGGAGGTCTCGGTCGGCGACTACATCCTCTCCGGCGGCGAACCTGCCGCGTTAACGCTGCTGGACGCCGTGATACGGCTGTTGCCCGGTGTCATGGGCAACGAAGCGTCCGGAACGGAGGAAAGTTTCGAGAGCGGCATGCTGGAACATCCGCAATACACGCGCCCGCAGGAATTCGAGGGCCTACCGATCCCTGACGTGCTGACGTCGGGCAATCACCGCAAGATTGCAGAGTGGCGGCGCGAACAGGCTGAGAAGCTGACGGCCGAACGCCGTCCCGACCTTTTGGCGAAGGATCAGCCGGTGACGAAATAATAGCCGGCGAGGAAAAGGCCGACGGCGATCACGAAGACGCGTACCGCGTTTTGCGGCACGCGCTTGGCGGCCCAGACACCGGCATAGCCGCCCGCCGCCACGCCGGGGATCATCACGATCGCCTCATACCAGGCCACCACGCCACCTGAAACGAACACCACGATCGCCACTGCCGCAATGACGATTGAAAGCATGTTCTTCAGCGCATTGAGGTGGTGATAGTCGCCGCGCTCGGTGAGCCCGAGCGTTGCCAGCATCATGATGCCCATGCCGGCCCCGAAGAAGCCGCCATAGACCGAGGTCAGGAACTGCACGATGGGCCCGGCGAGAGGGTTTGAAGACGCGTCATCCTCGCGCGGTTTCGGCTTCAGCCACGGACCGGCGGCAAACAGCACAGTTGCGGCGATCAGCAGCCACGGCACCATCGCTCGGAATGACGGGTTGTCGAGCGACAACAGAATCAGAGCTCCTGCCAGTGCGCCGGCAGCTGACACGATGCAGAACACCAGCGCGCCCCGCCACATCGCCTTGATGTCGCTCCAATAGGCCAGCGTGGATGACACATAGCCAGGAAACTGGGCGATCGAGGACGTCGCATTGGCCGAAATCGGCGCAATTCCGGCGAGCGAAAGCGCGCCGAATGTGATGAATGTTCCGCCGCCGGCCACCGCATTCACGGCGCCGGACACAAAGCCTGCGAAGAACAGGAGGATGGCAAGGAGAAGCGACACGGCGATCCGCTGCTGGGTTTTGCGGGCGCACCGTCCTAGAAGCTGGCCGTGTTCCTTGCAAGTTTGCCGCTTAACTTAATGGAAAACGAAGGGGCGGGGCGGTCCAAATAAGTATGGTCCGGGAGGTGACAAACCCTGCGGAAACGTGTAACAGCGCCGCCGATCCGGGATTATTCCCGGCAAAACCGTCAACGAAGAACGGATTATTCGCCCCTGCCGCCGCATTCGCGGATGGCATAGCCAAGCGGTCAGTGAACTGCAAGGCGAGCGCCGGGCGCTCTGGCTGTCGAGAACAAGAAGAGGTTGAAGCGATGGATATCATCCGTCAGCTCGAGGCCGAGCAGGCCGCGAAAATTGCCGAAAAGCGCAAACTGCCCGAATTCCAGCCCGGCGACACGGTGCGTGTCCAGGTCCGCGTGACCGAAGGCACCCGCACCCGCGTGCAGGCATTCGAGGGCGTTTGCATCGCCCGCTCCGGCTCCGGCTTCCAGGAGAACTTCACTGTTCGCAAGATTTCCTATGGCGAAGGCGTGGAGCGCGTGTTCCCGGTCTATTCGCCGCTGGTCGAGGCCGTCGAGATGGTACGCCGCGGCAAGGTCCGCCGCGCCAAGCTCTATTACCTGCGTGATCGCCGCGGCAAGTCGGCCCGCATCACCGAGAACACCGGCGTTCGCGCCCGCAAGCTGAACGAGGAAGAGCGTCAGGCGCTTGCTGCCGAGAAGGCTCGCCTCGAGGCTGAAAAGGTCGCGGCCGCACAGGCGCTCGCCGCCGAGAAAGCTGCCGAGGAAAAGGCTGAGGCTGCGGCTACCGAATAAGCCGGCCCTTCCGCTTCACAGCACCGATATTGTAGAAACGGCCGCTTCAACGCGGCCGTTTTTGCATTCTGCTGCCCTATATGGGCGCAGTGCCGCGAAGTGCCGACGCGTGCATCTGGCGGGACAAAAAAGGAGCGTCACATGGAGACCATTTTTTCTGCGCTGGAAAACTCCACGTACACGCCATTCCATGCCGTCACGATCCGCCTTGCGCTTGCCACGCTGCTGGGTGCGGTGATCGGTTTCGAGCGCGAATGGCGGCGCCGGCCGGCAGGCCTGCGCACCCATATCCTCGTTTGCCTTGCAGCCGCGACCGCTGCCGTGCTCACAATCGAGATCGCGCATCAGGCCGCCTTCCAGGAAGATTCCATCCGTGTCGATCCGATCCGCCTGATCGAAGCCGTCACAGCGGGCGTCGCGTTCCTTGCGGCGGGTTTCATCATTTTCAACCGCGGTGAGGTACACGGCCTGACAACCGCGGCAGGCATGTGGCTGGCCGGGGCAGTAGGGTTGGCCGCCGGGCTGGGCTTCTGGCAGATCGCCCTCTTGTCGACCTTTCTGGGCGTCGCCGTGCTCTGGTTGCTCGGATTGTTTGAGAGGCAGCTCGATCTGAACCGTGACGATGCGCCTGACGGCGATGGCAAGGTTCAATCCGACGACACAAACGACAACAGTTGACGGCCTGTGGCGACTTGCACCACGCCATTCCGCAGCTAGAGTGACGCCAAGCCGGCCGGAGAGGCTGGAAATCCAAGCAGGAGCGTAACAATGAACCGGTTTTTTGCATCTCTCGCCGCGCTGGCCGCGCTTTCGCTGACAGCCGTCGCAGCCCACGCCCAGTCGCTGCCCGATCTCGGCGGCCGCACCGTGGTAGTTGTCACAGAAAACGCTTATCCGCCGCTGCAATTCATCGACCCAAAAACGGGCGAGGCAATCGGCTGGGAATATGACGCGATGGAAGAGATGGCCAAGCGCCTCAATTTCACGGTCGAAATCCAGAACACCAGCTGGGACGCCATGATCCAGTCTGTGTCCGACGGCCAGTACGACATGGGCATGACCGGCATCACCATCCGTGACGACCGCAGGGAGAAGGTCGACTTCTCGGCACCCTATATGCACTCCGAAATGCGCATGCTGGTGCGGGTCGATGAAGAGCGCTTCTCCGACGAGAAGGAATTTGCCGCCGAGGAAGGCCTGCTGATCGCGGCGCAGCCGGGAACCACCCCGTTCTATGTTTCGGTGTACGACATTCTCGACGGCGACGAAGCCAATCCGCGTATCAAGCTGTTCGAGACCTTCGGCGCAACCGTGCAGGCGCTGCTTGCCGGCGATGTCGACCTGGTCCTCACCGACGGTGTTGCGGCCAACGGTTATGTCGAATCGTCCGGCGGCAAGCTCAAGGTCATCGGCGGACCGCTCGGTTCGGAGGATTTCGGCTTCATCTTCCCGAAGGGCTCCGACCTCGTCGAGCCGTTCAATGCAGCGATTGCCTCCATGGAAGCCGACGGTACGCTCGACGCGCTGAACACCAAATGGTTCCTGGAGTACAAGCTCGGCCAGTAGGGAACGGCCGGACCAAATCCGGTCAATCGATGGTCGCATGTCGATTGCAAATACGACCGCGCGGCGCACATGCGCCGTGCGAAGCGGTGGCTGACGCGTGACCCCGCCGCCTGCCCAGACAAAGGACTTCCCGTATTGGCTGGTGGCCGCGGTGGCAATTGCCGTCGCGGCCGGCCTTTCCATCGCCGCCAGCGATCTCTATGCGCAGATATTCGCCGCTGTATCGCGCGGCATCTGGATCACCGTCTGGGTGACGCTGCTCGGCTTCGCGCTGGCTTCCGCCCTCGGTCTCGGCATCGCGCTGATGGCGCTCTCCAGCTCGCTCGTCTCGCGCCAGATCGCCCGTTTTTATGTCGAGATCATCCGCGGCGTGCCGGTTCTGGTGCTTCTGTTCTGGATCGCATTTGCCGGGGTGCCGGCCTTCGTCGCGGCATGGAACTGGATCGCCACCCCGCTGCGCGAGGCAGGCATGGTCGAAGAATTGCTGGTGCGCGACATATCGCTTCTGTGGCGAGCCATTATCGCACTCACAATCGGCTACTCGGCCTTCATCGCCGAGGTGTTCCGCGCCGGCATCCTGTCGGTCGAGGCCGGACAGATCGAGGCCGCCAAGGCGCTGGGATTGTCAGGCTTCCAGCGCTTCAGGCTGATCATCTTTCCGCAGGCGATCCGCACCATCCTGCCGCCGCTGGGCAATGATTTCGTCGCCATGGTGAAAGACAGTTCGCTGGTTTCCGTGCTCGGCGTCGCCGACATCACACAGATGGGCAAGATCTATGCCTCCGGCTCGTTTCGCTTTTTCGAAACCTATTCCATCGTCGCCTATATCTATCTGATCCTGACGGTCGGGCTGTCGATGATGCTGCGTGCCCTGGAACAGCGCATGCGCAAGGCGCAGTCTGACGCACGCTGATTGCCGCTGCCGCAAAAGATCGCTATATCGCCCGCCATGGAACGACTTTTCGGACATCCGGCTTTCAGAAGCTTTGCGCTGCAGGACAGGAAGCGCCTGCCGTCGCGCTTCTTCGCCCGCTATTCCGGTGCGGCCACCGGCCACCTCGGCTGACTGCCCACCGGCCCGATCCAGCATCGCGCCGGCCGCCACTCAGCAAACCGAATTCGGAAAGCCAGAAAAATGACTGCACCACGCACACTCTATGACAAGATTTTCGACGAGCATGTCGTCGACCGTCAGGACGACGGCACCTGCCTGCTCTATATCGACCGCCACCTCGTTCACGAGGTGACCAGCCCGCAGGCCTTCGAAGGGCTGCGCATGGCTCAGCGGCAGGTCCATGCGCCCGAAAAGACGCTCGCCGTCGTCGACCACAACGTGCCGACTTCGCCTGACCGCGCGCAGGGCATCAAGAACGAGGAAAGCCGCATACAGGTCGAGGCGCTGGCGAAAAACGCCGCCGACTTCGGCGTCGAATATTATTCCGAGAAGGACCGCCGCCAAGGGATCGTCCACATCATCGGGCCGGAGCAGGGTTTCACCCTGCCGGGCATGACGATCGTGTGCGGCGACAGCCACACCTCCACGCATGGCGCGTTCGGCGCTCTTGCGCATGGCATCGGCACGTCCGAGGTCGAGCATGTGCTGGCAACCCAGACGCTGATCCAGCGCAAGGCCAAGAACATGCTGGTCCGCGTCAACGGACAATTGCCAGAAGGCGTGACGGCAAAGGACATCATCCTCGCCATCATCGGCGAGATCGGAACCGCGGGCGGCACCGGCTATGTGATGGAATATGCCGGCGAGGCGATCCGCTCATTGTCGATGGAAGGCCGCATGACGGTCTGCAACATGTCGATCGAGGGTGGCGCGCGCGCCGGCCTGATCGCGCCCGACGAGACCACCTTCGCCTATGTGAAGGACAAGCCCCGCGCGCCGAAGGGCGAAGCCTGGGACATGGCTGTCGAATACTGGAAGACGCTGAAAACCGACGAGGGCGCACATTTCGACAAGGTGGTCGAACTCGACGCCGCGAACCTGCCGCCGATCGTCACCTGGGGCTCCTCGCCGGAGGATGTCGTGTCCGTGACCGGCGAAGTGCCGGACCCTGCCGACATTGCGGATGAGAACAAGCGCAATTCCAAGAAGCGTGCACTCGACTATATGGGCCTCAAGCCGGGCACCAAGATCACCGACATCGAGCTAGACCGCGTCTTCATCGGCTCCTGCACCAATGGCCGCATCGAAGACCTTCGCGCTGTCGCCAAGGTTGTCGCGGGCAAGACCGTGCACCCGCGCGTCAACGCCATGATCGTGCCGGGCTCCGGCCTCGTGAAGGCTCAGGCCGAGGCTGAGGGTCTCGACAAGATTTTCGTAGCTGCCGGTTTCGACTGGCGCGAACCGGGCTGCTCCATGTGTCTTGCCATGAACGACGACCGGCTTCGCCCAGAAGAGCGCTGTGCCTCCACCTCGAACCGCAATTTCGAGGGAAGGCAGGGTTTCAAGGGCCGCACCCATCTTGTCTCGCCCGCCATGGCGGGTGCGGCGGCTATCGCCGGTCACTTCGTCGACATTCGCGACTGGCGCTGACCTATCGCTTTCTGGCGGCGCTGTCGCATAACGGCAGCGCCGCCACAGCCTCAAGCCCGAGCACGCCTGCGAGCGACGTATCGCGGGTGAGCGGGAAGAAGTCTCCGCCGTTCTCCGTACGCATATAGGCCTGGAACGTGAGCTTCGCGGGTTCGATGACGCCTGTACGGCAACCGCCGCTTACAGCCAGCTCAAGCGACCCATTGCCCTTGCCGCGGGCTGCGCAAGCCTTTGCTTGTGTCTCGGCAAGGCGGCTTCGGTCGTCAGCTGCGACCATTGCCAGCTGGACGTGTTCGCCCTCCGATAGCGTCCGGCCGGGCAAACTGTTTGTGTCGCCGGCCACGATCTCCAGTTCAAATTTCTCGTCGAATGCCAAGGTCGTGTCCGTCGAATCAAACGCAAGGCGCAGGCCAACATCGCCGGTTCTCAATTGCAGCCGATCGGTCGTTCTGACCGCGACAGCAATCGAGGACGGATCGGCTGAAAGCGGATCGAAGCTGGACAGATTGGCAACGGCAGACGGCGCAAGGCTGGCGCAGCCGCCCAGCGAGAGGCCTATGGCTGCAGCAAGGCAAGAAAGCGTGGCTCGATTCATTGGCTGCTCCGTGAAATAATACTGGACAGTGATTTTTTATCGTAATACGATAAAATCTATAAGTGATACGGAGAATACAATGTCAACGGATTTCGACAGGATGCGTCAGTTGAGCCGCCGGATGCGGATTGCAGTGGGCGCAGGCGGACTGGCCCTTACGGCAGGCGCAATCGCCTTCCTGGCTTCACCACTATTGGCGCCACAAACCTTCAGCGAGCTGGCGCGTAGCGCTGTCGGCGGCAGCGAAGCCTATGTGTTCACACCATCGGCCATCGCGATCCTGGTTGCCCTTTTCGCGATACAGCTCGGCGTGCTGCTTTATGCGGTCTGGTGCATCTGGCGCATGCTGGGAGAGCTTTCGGGCAATGAACCTCTCAGCCGTGAGGCGGCAGGCTGGATGTATCGTGGCAGCTTCGGCTTCCTGGCAAGCGCCGCCCTGTCATTTATCGCGACGCCGATTGCAACGGTGGCGTTGACGATATCCAACCCACCGGGTGAACGAGCGCTGGCCTTTTCGCTGGGATCGACAGACCTGCTGGCGCTGCTCATTGCCGCAATGATGTTCATGACCAGCCGCATCCTGGCTTTGGCCGCCGAGATCCGCGACGATCAGCGGGCGATCGTCTGATTATGGCGATCGTGGTCAATCTCGATGTCATGCTGGCGCGTCGCAAGATGCGGTCCAAGGAACTTGCCGAGCAGATTGGCATCACCGAGCAGAACGTCTCGCTTCTGAAGTCCGGCAAGGTGCGCGGCGTCCGTTTCGAGACGCTGGAGAAAATATGTACCGCCCTCGACTGCCAGCCGGGCGATATTCTGGAATACCTGCCTGATGAATGACTTGCGCACCGCCTATGGCGGCGACGGTCACCCCAACGCGATGTGGTTGAGGATGTAGATCCACACCGTTGCGGTGAACACCGACAGCACGGTTGCCAGCAGAAACGCTGAGGCCGCCAGATTGACGGCGCGGTCATACATCACCGCAAACAGGTAAATGTTCATTCCGGGCGGCATGGCGGCCAGCGTGACCGCGGCGCGCTGCATCTCCGGCGGCAGCACAAACAGATAGTGCACCAAAACGAAGGTGATTGCCGGGTGCACAAGCAGCGACAGGGCAGCGACAACGCCCACTTCCGACAGATTGGTGCTCAGCCTGTAGCGCGTCATCACCGCGCCAATGCCGACCAGCGCGACTGGAATGGCCGTCTGCGCGATCATGTCGACGGCAGCCATGGCCGGTTCCGGCAGCCAGTGCCCCGTCAGGTTCACGAATGCGCCTGCGAGAATGCCGATCATCAGCGGATTGACCATGATCGACCGGCCTGCGACACGCACGGTTTCGCCAAGCGGCCGCCCGTCGCGGCGCATCAGTTCCATCGTCAGAATTCCGACCGCGTAGATCAGCGGTGCGTGAAGCGCAATGATGCCGAACGCCGCCGTCAGTGGCGCCGACCCCTGCGTGCGCTCCACGATCACCAGCCCGAGCATCACGGAATTGGAGAAGGTTGCGGCAAACCCAACGGCCACCGCCTCACCCGGCCGCCGCTTGAACAGGTGGCGCGCAAGAAGGATGCCGATCACGAAACAGAGGAACGCGCCGGCATAGAAACTGACAAGCAAGGGCGGCGAAAACGCTGCTGCGAGATCGAGCCTCTCAAGCGCCCGGAACAACAGCACGGGCACCGCGATCCGGACTGCATAGGCGTTGAGCGCGTCGGCGATTGCGCCAGGCAAATAGCCCGAACGCACGCCGCCATAACCCACGGCAATCAGCAAAAAGACCGGGGCAACGGTGAGCAGGATTGTCAGCATGGGTCCGTTTAGACCGACGCTGGCGAGGATGGAACTGCTACAGCGACTCCACTGTCCGCTGAAAGATTGTGCTTCATGCGTTTTTCACATGAAAACAAAGGGCTGGTCTGCACATGAAGCAAAAACTTCCCTCACGTTAAACGTCCGCTTAACCACTTGTTGAACGCCCTGTGACAGGCTGGCGTCATCATGAGTGGCGCCGGTTTTATCCTAGCGATCAACCTTTCGGTGGCGGGCCTGTTCTGCGCGGCCTTTCTTGCCGTTGCGGTTTATGACCGGGCGCGCGTTTCTGCCCGCTGGCTGGTTGCCGGTTTTGGTTTCGGCATGCTCAATTTCCTGCTTGAGTTTGTCGTCGCCGCTGCTGGCCCGTCCACCCTGTTGCCGGTCGCCGCCTATATGTCGTTCATGGGCGCGATTGCGGCGTTTACAGCCGGCATCGCCCATCTGTGCGACCGCCGCCCGCCCTGGACGGTAATCGCTACCATCCTGGCCGCCTCACTGCTGATCCGGCTTTCGATTGACGGGATGGCGCGTGAATCGCTCGTCCGGCTGGTGCTTTATCAGGTGCCTTACTTCGCCATGCAGACCGTGAGCGCGGTCGTTGCATGGCGTTTTGCCCGCAAACTCGCCGGCGGCAGCCTACTTGCATTCCTGCTGACGCTCAGCTCGATCCACTATCTGGTCAAACCCTTCGTCGCGGTTGCTGCAGGCGGCGCAGGCAGCGGGCCCGACACTTATCTCGCGACTGACTATGCGATGTATTCGCAAACGAGCGGAACCGTTCTGGGCGTTGCTGTCGCCTTGGCGCTCCTGGTCATCCTCGTGCGCGACATCCTGGCCGACATCACCGAACAATCCTTGACGGACAAGCTGTCCGGCCTGCTCAACCGGCGTGGTTTCGAGGAGCGGCTGGAACAGCTCATGGATCGGGAAAAGGCGAGCGCCATGCCCTTGTCGCTGGTCATCTGCGACCTCGACCGCTTCAAGACCGTCAATGACAGCTGGGGTCACGCCGCTGGCGACCGGGTCATTGCCGCCTTCTCGGGTCTGCTGAGGAAGAACCTCGCCGATCATCAATTCGCCGCGCGGATCGGCGGCGAGGAATTTGCCATCGTCCTGCCCGGCTCCAACCTGTCGGCCGGACGCCTGTTTGCAGAAAATATTCGTTCGACATTCGCGGTGCTCGGCGTCCCGGGAATGCCGGGCATGCAGAATTTCACCGCCAGCTTCGGCGTCGCCGAACTTGCAGAGGTGGAAAACGCACTTGAACTGCAAGAGCGCGCCGACGCCGCGCTCTACGCAGCCAAGCGCAACGGGCGCGATCGCGTGGAGATTTCAGAGCCGAGGTTCGACGCGTGCCTGCGCCAGGTGAAAAGCGCCTGAGCAACCGTCCAAGGGCGGCGCAATCAGCCCTGCAGGGCCTTGATCCTGAGCCGTGTGATGCGGTTCTTCTCGCGTTTCAGCACCACAAACCGCTTGCCGTGGAAGGTGAAGGCCTGCTTCTCTTCCGGAATCGTCTGCGTCTCGTGAATAACCAGGCCCGCAATGGTCGTGGCTTCCTCGTCGGGCAGGGTCCAGTCGAGCGCCCGGTTGAGATCGCGGATCGGCACCGAGCCTTCGACGACCACTGAGCCGTCGGCCTCCTGCTTGACGCCCTGCATGTCGACATCGTGCTCGTCGGCGATCTCGCCGACGATTTCCTCGATGATGTCTTCCAGCGTCACCAGCCCTTCCACCTCGCCATATTCGTCCACAACAACGGCGAAATGCGCCTTGCGGCGCAGGAACGCATTGAGCTGATCCTTGAGGCTGGTCGTGTCCGGCACGAACCAGGGTTTGGCGGCAATCTTCATGATGTCGACGCGCGCCGGGTCGTTGTCGACATCGTGCAGCGCCCGCAGCAGATCCTTGGCGTGAATGATGCCGACAATGTTGTCGAGCGAACCGCGCCACAGCGGCATGCGGGTATGCGGGCTTTGCAATATTTCGGTGACAATTTCCTGCGGCGGGTCGTCGGCGTTCAGCGAGCGCATCGCTGTCCGGTGAACCATCACATCCGACACTTCGAGATCCTGCAGGTCGAGCAGGCCGCCCAGCCGGTCGCGGTCCTGCTTCACGAATGCGCCCTCGCGATGGAGCACCGCAACGGTCCCTCGCAGTTCCTCATGCGCCGACAGCATCGACTGCCCCTGTTGAAGGTTTACACCGAACAGGCCGAGCATGTGCCGCACGATCCAGTTGACCGCCGTCGACAGCGTGCCGAACAGGAACGCCACAACCCGGGCGAAGGGTGACACAAAAAGTGCGAACTGTTCGGGCCGCGACAGCGCCCAGGACTTGGGCAGGATTTCCGCGAAGATCACCAGCAGCACAGTCATGCCGATCGTGGCGTAAACAACGCCGGCATCGCCGAACAGCTTCAGAAGCACGCTGGTCGCCAGCGCCGAGGCGAGGATGTTGACCAGGTTGTTGCCGATCAGAAGCGCACCGACCATGCGGTCGCGCCGTTCGATCAGCCGCTCCACCAGCGAGGCACGGCGGTCGCCACCCTGCGCCAGCGAATGCAGCCGGGCGCGGGAAACACCGGTCATGCCGGTCTCCGTGCCTGAAAAAAGAAATGACATCACGATCAGCGCCAGCACGGCGCCGGAGGTAATCCAGATTTCCGGTGTCATCGTTCGAACTGCTCTGAGAGAAATGACCTGACTTCTGCGGGCGGAACGTCCTTCGCCACGAATGCCTGACCCACCCCTCGCGTGAGGATAAAGGTCAGTGCGCCGCGCGAAACCTTCTTGTCCTGCCGGATATAGTCCATCAGACCGTCCGCGCCAGGTAGCTCGCCAGGGATATCGGCAAGCCGCCACGGCAGACCGACGGCCCTCAGATGGGCTTCGACGCGGTCCGCATCGTCGGGACTGGCGAGGTTCATGCGCGCGGAAAAGCGGTGTGCGAGCGCCATGCCGATCGCGACGCCCTCGCCATGAACGAGCCTTGAGCCGTCATAGCCGGTGGCCGCTTCAAGCGCGTGGCCGAACGTGTGGCCGAGATTGAGCAAGGCCCGGTCGCCGGTTTCAAGCTCGTCGCGCGCCACCACGTCGGCCTTGGCGCGGCAGGATTCCGCAATCGCCTCGCTGCGCGCCGCGCCGCCCGAAAAAACCTCGCGCCAGTTCTCTTCCAGCCAGGAGAAGAACTGCGGCCGGTCGATCAGGCCGTATTTGGCGACTTCGGCATAACCGGCCCTAAACTCGCGCTCCGAGAGCGTATCCAGCACGTCCGTATCTGAAAGCACCAGGCTCGGCTGGTGAAACGCGCCGACCAAGTTCTTGCCGTGAGCGCTGTTGATGCCCGTCTTGCCGCCGACCGAGGAATCCACCTGCGCCAGCAGCGATGTGGGCATCTGCACCAGCTTCATGCCGCGCCGCACGATCGCGGCCGCAAAACCGGCAAGATCGCCGATCACACCGCCACCCAGCGCCACAACGATGTCGCCACGCTCCAGCCTTGCCGCCAGAACAGCATCCACGACGTGCTGAAGCGCATCGAAATTCTTGGTCTTTTCACCGGGCTCCATGACGACCGCCGTGTGGTCGATACCGGCTTCGGAAAGGCTTGTTTCGAGCGCCGAGAGATGGCGCGCAGCAACATTGCTGTCGGACACGATCGCGGCGCGAACACCAGGAAAGGCCGAGGCGATGCGTCTGCCGGCCTGGCCGATCAGGCCCCTGCCGATGACGATGTCATAGGCGCGCTCGCCGAGGCCGACACGCACGATCTGCCCTTCGGCATGGTCCAAAGTCACGGTCATTGTTTCATTTCACGCAAATGGGCGGCGATTGCCGCGATCACCTCGTCGGCGATAATCTCGCGCCGGTCGTCGCGGGTATTCACGATAACGTCCGCCTCGCCATAGATCGGGTAACGCGCGGTCATCAGCTTTTCCATGATTTCGCGCGGGTTGCCGGTTTTCAGAAGCGGTCGCGTCTGCTTTTTCATCACGCGCGCCATCAGCGTGTCGAGATCGGCCTTGAGCCAAACCGAAATGCCGGCGCGGTGGATCGCGGCGCGCGTATCGGCGTTCATGAATGCGCCGCCGCCTGTCGAAAGCACGCGCGGGCTCTCCTGCAGCAGCCGGGCGATCACCCGTTGCTCCAGCGAGCGGAATTCCGCCTCGCCATAGGCCTCGAAAAGGTCGGCGACCGTCATACGCGAGGCCTTTTCGATCTCCTGATCGCTGTCAGCGAAAGGCAGGCCGATCGACGCCGCAACGCGACGCCCGATCGCCGTCTTGCCGGCACCCATCAGCCCAACGAACACGATCGCCCGGTCGCCAAGCATTTCGCCAAGCGATGCGGCCTGTTCCGATGCCGTTATTTCGGATGTCGCCATATTCCTGCCTTTGCGGGCGGTTTCGACATGAAAAGCCGGCTGGCGTCAAGCAGAACGCGGCTTGGCGGCGCGGGTTGCATTGAGACCAACCCCGGCTCATAACGACCTTCCGGCTCCGCACGGGGCAGCGACAACAAGCAGTTCAAGATCCCAGACCACTGCCCATGCCGACCCTCTTCCGACTTCTGACAGTGATCGCCATTATCGTTGGCGTCATCTATGGCGGCATGTTTGCGCTGGCGACCTATGTGAAGCCCAATGTCGGCGAGATTTCCGTTCGCGTGCCGCCAGACCGGATCAACCGGCAGTAGGTCCTGAAATGCGCGACGGCGCCCGGATCGAAGCCTTTCTGGAAATGATGAGCGCCGAGCGAGGGGCAAGCGACAACACGCTGGCCGCGTATCGGCGGGACCTTGAAGACGCAGCGGAAGCACTCGCCGGCGCTTGGGGCGGCATAGCGTCAGCCCCAGCAAGCGCTGTGCGTCATCATATCACCGGTCTGAAATCCCGCGGAATGGCAGCCTCCACGCAAGCCCGCAAACTCTCCGCGCTGCGCCAGTTCTACAAGTTCCTGTTCACCGAGGGCCTGCGCGCGGACGACCCCACCGGCACGCTCGACAGTCCGCGCCGCGAGCGCGCACTGCCAAAGACCATGAGCGAAACAGATGTAGACGCGCTGATTGAACTGGCATTGCAAGAGGCTGACCGCCCGCCGCCGGGCATCGACCGGACGGCGGCGATACGACTGCACGCGCTGACCGAAGTACTTTATGCCACCGGCCTGCGCGTATCGGAGCTTGTCAGCCTGCCACTGTCGGTGGCGCTGCGCGACGATCGTTATTTCACCGTCATCGGCAAGGGAAACAAGGAAAGGCTGGTACCCCTGTCGGCGCGCGCTCGGGAAGCCATGAAAGCATGGCTGATGGCGCGCAGCGAGCGGCCGGAGCTCGCAGATAGTTCCTATCTCTTTCCAGCGCTTTCAGACAGCGGACATCTGTCGCGTCAAGTGTTTGCGCGCGAACTGAAAGGACTGGCGGCGCGCGCGGGCATCGATGCCTCGGCAGTCTCGCCGCACGTACTGCGTCACGCCTTCGCAAGCCATCTTCTCCAGAACGGAGCTGATTTGCGCGTTGTGCAGCAGCTGTTGGGCCATTCCGACATTTCGACCACCCAAATCTACACGCATGTGCTCGAAAAGCGGCTGATCGAATTGGTCAACAAGCACCACCCGCTTGCCGACTAGGCCTGTGATCGCTATTTGAAACCCTATTCCCGTCGCCAGAACTGGTCTGACCGGGCCGTTACCGATTTCGTTCAAGCTTCGTCAGGCGAATGTATAATTATCTGGATTTCGAAAAACCGGTTCAGGATCTCGAAGGCCAGATTCTCGAACTTCGCCGTTTGGCTGACGCCGGCGAAGCCGTTGATGTCGAGGACGAGATCAAGCGGCTGGAAAAGCGCGCCCGCGAAGCGCTCCGCGACATCTACAAGGCCCTGACGCCATGGCAGAAGGCTCAGGTCGCACGCCATGCCGACCGGCCACACTGCCTCTCCTACGTCAGGGAACTGATGACCGACTTCACGCCTCTCGCCGGCGATCGCGCCTTTGGCGAGGACGAGGCGATCGTCTGCGGGCTGGCGCGTTTCCGCGGCGAGCCCGTTGCCGTGATCGGACAGGAAAAGGGCTCCGACACCAAGGGCCGTCTGAAGCACAATTTCGGCATGGCCCGGCCCGAGGGGTATCGCAAGGCGGTGCGCGTGATGGAACTGGCCGACCGTTTCGGTATCCCGCTGATCAGCCTCGTTGATACGGCGGGCGCCTATCCCGGCATCGGCGCGGAAGAACGCGGACAGGCCGAAGCGATTGCCCGCTCCACCTCCGCCTGTCTGGCGCTCAAGGTGCCGACCATCAGCGTGATTATTGGCGAAGGCGGATCCGGCGGCGCGATCGCGATCGCCACCGCCAATCGTGTCTTCATGCTGGAACACGCCATCTATTCGGTGATTTCGCCCGAAGGTGCTGCCTCGATCCTGTGGCACGACGCGTCTCGCGCCAAGGATGCCGCGACCAACATGAAAATCACCGCTCAGGACCTTCAGGGACTGAAAATCATCGACGAGATCGTTCCCGAACCGCTGGGCGGCGCTCATCGGGAACCGGAAAAGGTGATCGCCGACACCGGTGCGGTGATCGCCAAGGGCTTTGAGGAACTCGGCAGCTCGAATGTCGACTTCCGCGAGCACCGGCGCGAGAAATTCCTCGCTATCGGCCGCGATCTATAGCGATCGGACACGGTTTCGGCATCGAAACCGCACCACATTGCCACAATGTTGCCGCGCATCTCGGTTCTATGACAATGCCGTGAGAGGCTGTTCCACCGGCTTGCGGTAATGAATTTTCAAGCATAACCGCATTAGGTGCGATGAAGTGAGGGTTGCGGTCGTGGCATCGGTCACGCCGCCTAGGGACAGGGTCGAACTGCACCACCGATGGCATCCCATTTTGTGCGTATTGCTGTAATTGTCGCCGCGTTGGCACTCGCCGGGTGCAACGAAACGCTGGAGGACATCTCTCCGAAGGCTGAAAAGCAGCTTCCCCACAAGCTGGTCCAGTCCATGCGCGCACGCGGCATGACCAAGTCCTCGCCGATCATGCTGCGCATCTTCAAGGAAGAGGGCAAGCTCGAGGTCTGGAAGCAGAAGGACACGGGCCGCTATGCGCTGGCCACCAGCTACGACATCTGCAAATGGTCGGGCAAGCTGGGGCCGAAGTTTACCGAGGGCGACCGCCAGGCCCCGGAAGGCTTTTACCAGATCAAGCCATGGCAGATGAACCCGCGCTCGAACTACCATCTGGCCTTCAACATCGGTTACCCGAACACTTATGATCGCGTGCACGGCCGCACCGGCTCGAACCTGATGGTGCACGGCGCCTGCTCATCCGCCGGCTGCTACTCCATGACGGACGAGCAGGTGGAGGAGATCTACGCTTTTGCCCGCGATGCCTTCCGCGGCGGGCAGGAGGATTTCCAGGTTCAGGCATTTCCCTTCCGCATGACACCGGAGAACATGGCCCGCTATCGCGACGACCCGAACTACGAGTTCTGGACCATGCTGAAGGAAGGCTACGACCATTTCGAGATCACGAAAGTGCCTCCGAAGGTCGATGTCTGCGGCCGGCGCTACGTGTTTAACAGCCTGCCTGCAGAGGGGCGCTCCTTCTCGCCGGCGGCCGCATGCCCGGCAATGGTGCAGCCAGCCCCGCTGCAGACCGCCTATCAGTCCTACAAGACCAAGTATGACGCAGCGTTCTCGGCTGCGCTTGGCGACGCCTCCAGCAAGAAGAGCCCCTCGCCGAGTATTCAGGGTTTCCGTGAAGCCACTGCGGTTGCGGACTGGTCGCGCCGGCGCGCGCGCGGCGAGCGGGTGACCCGCCTGCCGCCCAACATGCAGCCTGCCGAGCCTCAGGTAGTTGCTGCTCCGCAGCCCCGGCCCCAGCCTGTGGTCCAGACCGCCGTTGAAGAACCTGAAAGCCTGCCGCCAGCGCGTGAAACGGTAGACAATGCCGTCGCCCGGGCCGCGTCCGCATCGCAGACAGAAGCCGGCGCACCGGTGCCGGGCGACAACCCGCAGACCACATCGGCTGAAGAGGGCGGCAAGAAGAACCCGCTCAAGCGGCTTTGGGGCATGTTCAAGCGCGACGAGTGACCGGGCTTTCGCCACACGAGGTCTATGATCTTCGCGGTCTGAACTGCCCGCTTCCCGTTCTGCGTACGCGCAAACGTCTGCAAGGCATGCTTCCCGGTCAGCGCCTGACCGTTGAGACGACGGACCCGTTGGCGGCAATAGACATTCCTGCCTTCTGCCAGGACGATGGACACACGCTGGTTGCCACCGAGGCGATGCCCGGCGGTCACCGCTTCATTGTGGAAAAGGGGCCGGGCAAACCGGCCTCAGCCGGAAAACCCTGAAATCGCCAGCGGGTTATCCTCAAGCGCCGCACGGTCGGGCGCATCGATCGCCGGCTTGCCGGTGAAGGCGGCAAACAGCTTGCGCACATATGTCTCATCCATCCCGTCGGTGATGAAGACCAGCCGCGTTCCGCGCGGTTCACCTTCCGGCCAGGCCGGCAATCGTGCAGGCGGGTGCATGAGCTTCTGCACGGCATGGAGGACCATCGGCCGCTCCGGTTCCTCCGCCAGCTGAACGATGCCTTTCATGCGCAGCAGCTTCTCGCCCTGCGTCGACCGGACGAGGTCGAGGAACATCTCCACTGCGCTCGCCTCCACCGGACGGTCATGAACCAGCGAAAAGCTTCGAACATTACCATGATGGTGATGGTCGTGCCCTTCATGGTCATGCGCATGATCGTGTTCATGCGCCGCTTGGCCCATCCAGCGTGCGACATCGGCAGACTTGGTGGCCGGGTCGTAGAGCCCGCAGTCGAGTAAAGCGGAAATTTTGGCGCCTGAAACGGCGATGTCCACGATCGGCGCTGAAGCGTTGAACCTGCGCAAGATGCTTTGCAGTGCCTCTGGGCTCGCCGCATCCGCAATATCGGTCTTGGTGATGGCGATGCGGTCAGCCACGGCCACCTGCCTGACAGCTTCCTCGTGATTGTCGAGGGTGGAAGCACCGTTCACGCCGTCCACGACAGCAACCACGCCAGCGAGCCGCAATGCGGCGACCATCGCGGGATGTCCCATCAGCGTCTGCAGCACAGGCACCGGATCGGCCAGTCCGGTCGTCTCGATCACGATGCGCTCCAGTGGCGCAATACGCCCCGTCTGCGCGCGGTCGACAAGGTCTGCGATAGTGTCCACCAGCTCACCGCGCACGGTGCAGCACACGCAGCCGTCCGAAAGTTCGATCACGCCGTCGGACGACTGCTCGACCAGCATGTGGTCGACCGAAACGTCGCCGAACTCGTTGATGATGACAGCGGTATTGGTGACCGACGGATCCTTGAGGATGCGGTTGAGAAGCGATGTCTTGCCCGCACCCAGAAAGCCGGTGATGACGGTGACCGCGATTGGGTCCAGGTTCATTGCGCGATCGGCCGTCTTGCTCAGCCGCCCTCGGCCACGTCGGGCACATAGTCCGGCCGGGGTGTCGGGATGGGCACGTTGGCGGCGCTTTGAGCCGACACGGGCAGGGGACCTTCCGCACCGCCAAGCCCGACCTGAATGACGCGGCGCGGACGGTCATACTCGCTCATATAGGGTGAACGGATCACGCGGCGGCCATTCTCGTCGCGCAGGGCCCGGCGCTTTTCGCGCGCAGCCGCGGTACAGATCATCGGCCGCATGTTTGTCGCCCGGTCCCGATTGGCGCCATAGGGCCGCATCGAGGCGAGCCGCGGCGCTCCGAATGTCGACTTCCTGAACCCCTTGGTCAGAAGTTCGGCCGCCGTCTCGGCGCGCTCCTCTACCGATTCCGCACCCAGGATAACCGCGATCACCCGCTTGCCGCGCTGCTTGGCCGAGGCAACCAGGTTGAAACCGGAGGGACAGGTATAGCCGGTCTTCATGCCATCGGCGCCATCGAAACGGCCGATCAGAGAATTGTGGTTGTTCAGCCGCGCCTTGCCGGCCTGAAGCGCCTCGATGGCGAAATAGCCGGCATATTGCGGAAACTCGTTCCGGATAGCGGACGCGAGCAGGGCCATGTCATGTGCGTTGGTGTACTGGTTGTCGGAGTGCAGCCCATGCGCATTGACCCAGTTTGTGCCGTCCATGCCGAGACGCCTCGCTTCGGCGTTCATGCGTGCTGCAAACGCTTTTTCCGACCCGGCAATGCTCTCGCCGACGGCGGTTGCGACATCATTGGCCGACTTCACCATCAAAATCTTGATGGCGTTATCGAAGGTGAGAACCGAGCCGCTCGGATATCCCATCTTGCTAGGCGGCTCCTTGGCGGCGTTCCTGGAGATGACGACAGGGGATTTCAGCGTGATTTCGCCAGCCCGGATGGCACGGAACGTCACATAGGCGGTCATCAGCTTGGTCAGCGACGCCGGATACCAGCGCCGGAACGGCTCGGATTCATCGAGAACCCTTCCGCTGTCGGCGTCCACCACGATGTAAGGCCCTGCGGCCGTCCCACCGACAGCGCCGAAAAATACCAGAACTGCGATAAGCCGGATCATCAAAACCCGTGCGCTCATGCCTTACCCCATTTCGCCCTTGCCGTTTCCACAACGGTGTCACTAAGATTTGGCAGGCTCAAGCGGCGACGCATGAAAATTTGCCGCCGAGGGCCAATCGTTCGCTCGCTCTGCTATCTACCTCATATGACGCCAAAATGGCAAAGCCGGGCACTCACAATTCCGCGAAGCGGCTTCGGCCAGCCGCAAATGAAGAAAGTACCGTGTTATGCCAATATTGAACCGCGTCGCCGAAATGCACGATGAGATTACCGGCTGGCGCCGCCACCTGCATACGATTCCCGAGATCCTCTACGACGTTCACAAGACCGCGGCTTTCGTGACGGAACGGCTGAAGGAGTTCGGGTGCGACGAGGTGGTGACTGGTATCGGCAAGACCGGCGTCGTCGGCATCATCAAGGGCAATCTCGGCGACGGACCGGCCGTTGGCCTGCGCGCCGACATGGACGCGCTGCCGCTCAACGAGATCACCGGCAAGGAATGGGCCTCCAGGACGCCGAACCAGATGCATGCCTGCGGCCATGATGGTCACACCGCCATGCTTCTGGGCGCGGCGAAATATCTGGCCGAAACCCGCAACTTCAAGGGCACGGTGGCGGTCATCTTCCAGCCTGCCGAAGAGGGCGGCGCCGGCGGCGACGCCATGGTCAAGGATGGCATGATGGACCGCTTCGGCATCGAGACGGTGTTCGGCATGCACAATATGCCGGGCCTGCCTGTCGGCCAGTTCGCGATCCGGCCAGGCGCGGCGATGGCCGCGACGGCGGAATTCTGGATCACCGTCAAGGGCAAGGGCGGCCACGCGGCGATGCCGCATGCAACGATCGATCCCATTGTCATCGGCTCGCAGATCGTAACCTCACTGCAGACTATTGCCTCGCGCAGCGTCGACCCCATCGAATCGGTGGTCGTATCGGTGACCAAGTTCCACGGCGGTGACGCCTTCAACATCATTCCCGAGCAGGTTGAGCTCAACGGCACCATCCGCACGCTTCGCACCGAAGTCGGCGAACTCGCCGCCAAGCGGATGAAGGAGATCTGTGAGGGCATAGCCGCGGCGCACGGCGCCAGCGTGGAGGTGAAGGTCGATTTCAACTACCCGGTCACCTACAACCACCCTGAGGAGACCGGTTTTGCCGCAAACGTGGCCAAGGAGATCGCCGGCGAACCCAATGTCGACACCGATGTGGCGCCGGTGATGGGCGGAGAGGACTTCTCCTACATGCTGGAGGCAAGGCCCGGCGCCTTCATATTCATGGGCAATGGCGACACCGCCAATCTTCACAACCCGGCTTACGACTTCAACGACGAAGCGATCCCGCATGGCGTCAGCTACTGGGTGAAGCTCGCCGAAAAGGCGCTGGCCGCCTGATCCTGTTCATCTCCCGCGTCGGGACGAACCGACCGAGGGTGACGGCCGATGGGCGTCACCCGTGCTGCGGCACAAACATGCTTGGCTCGCCGCCATTGAGCCGTTATGTCTCGCGCCAGCGGTCCCGTAGCTCAGTTGGATAGAGCATCAGATTCCTAATCTGAGGGTCACAGGTTCGAATCCTGTCGGGATCGCCATTTCGACCAATGCTACATCCGGTCATACGGGCAGCTATCGCGCGGTCCCCCACTCTGCTTGAATGCCAGCCTGTCAGTCTGGACTTTGCTTGCTTCGCCGGAACCGGCCCGCGTAACATCAGGGGCGAAACGGGGGCTGCCGGACCGGCGCCATCCTGCCATTCCGACACGGATTGCCCTGAATGACGGATTTTCTTCTCCTCGCTTTCATCTTCCTGGTCGCGGGCGTCGCCTCCGTGCCGATCGCGTCCCGTCTGGGCCTCGGCTCGGTGCTGGGTTACCTGATCGCGGGCATCGCCATCAGCCCTCTTCTGGCCATCCTGAATGTCGACGTGGTGTCGATCCAGCATTTCGCCGAGTTCGGCGTGGTCATGATGCTGTTCCTTGTCGGGCTGGAGCTGGAACCCGAAAAGCTGTGGCAGATGCGGGCACGGCTTGTCGGCTTGGGCGGCGGGCAGGTCGCGGCCACCGCCGTGCTGGTTGCGGGCATTGCCTACGCCTTCAATCAGCCGCTCAGCATCTCGATCGCCATCGGCCTCGTGCTGGCGCTTTCATCCACGGCAATCGTGCTGCAAACGCTTAACGAGCGCGGCATCCTGCGCTCCGACGGCGGCCAGGCCAGTTTTTCGGTGCTGCTTTTCCAGGATATTGCCGTCATCCCAATGCTTGCGCTGCTGCCGCTTCTTGCAATGCCGGAACTCATGGGAGCCGCGACCGAAGTGACGGCACATGCCGACGCGGGACACGCAGCCGAAGGAGGCGACGGGCACGGCGGCGGACTGAGCCTGGTCGAAGGGCTCAATGGCTGGCAGACAATGCTGGTCACGATTGCCGCAATCGGCGTGGTGGTGGCCGGCGGCTCATTTCTGACCCGCCCGATATTCCGTTTCATTGCGATGGCTCAGCTCCGAGAGCTGTTCACTGCAACCGCGTTGATGATGGTCGTCGGCATCGCCCTGTTGATGTCGCTGGTCGGCCTGTCGCCGGCGCTCGGCACCTTCCTCGCCGGCGTCGTTCTGGCCAACAGCGAATACCGCCACGAACTGGAATCCGACATCGACCCGTTCCGCGGCCTGTTGCTCGGTCTGTTTTTCATGACCGTGGGTGCGGGGATCAATTTCGGCCTTCTCGGCGAGACATTGTGGCTCACGATCGGGCTGACGCTCGGCCTGCTTGCGCTCAAATGCGCCGTCCTGTTCGTCCTCGCCTATGTCTTCAAATTGCGCGGTTCAGACAAATGGCTGTTCTCGCTCGGTCTGGCGCAAGCCGGCGAGTTCGGCTTCGTGCTTCTGTCCTTCACCGTCGCACATGCCATCATCCCGACGGCAATCGCCGACCAGCTTCTCTTGGTCATAGCCTTGTCGATGCTGCTGACGCCACTGCTTTTCATTCTCTATGACCGCGTCATCGTTCCGCTCTATGCATCCGGCGAAATGCGCGAGGCAGACCTAATCGAGGAACCGAGCAAAATCCTGATCGCCGGCGCGGGGCGCGTCGGCGGGATCGTCAACCGAATGCTGAAATCGGCCGGCTACACGCCGACGATCATCGACTACAATTCCAGCCATCTCGATGCTTTGCGCACCTTTGGCGTGAATGTGCACTATGGCGACGCCACACGGCCCGACCTCCTGGCGTCGGCCGGAATTGCCGATGCCAAGCTGTTCATCATCGCCATCGACAACCGTGAGCAGATCACCGAACTGGTGCGTTACACACGAGCCAATTTCCCCAATCTGCATGTGATCGCCCGCGCAGTGAACCGCCACCATGTCTACGAACTGTGGGCGGCGGGCTGTCGCGACATCATCCGGGACACCTATGACAGCTCGCTTCGCATGGGGCGTTCAGCTTACGAGGCCCTGGGTGCTCCGCAGGCGGTCGCCGAAAAGATGAAGCAGGCCTTCAACGAAACAGACCGGCGCTCCATGATCGCAGTCGCCGACGCGTATGACCCAGACGTTCCCGCCCACCAGAACAAGGCCTATGTCGCCCGCATCCGGGAAATACTAGGCCCCTGGCAGGACGAGCTGATGGTGCGGATGGACGAAATCCGCAAGGAGAGCGAGGGCAACCCCACGCCACAGGCGCAGGATCAGGAGAAGAAATAAGCGGCGTGCCTGATCGGATTTGAGATCAGGCCGCGCCTGCCCGCTGCTTTTCGAAGCGCTTGCGCTCATGCGGATCGAGATAGAGTTTCCTGAGCCTTATCGACTTCGGCGTGACTTCGACGAGTTCATCGTCCTGGATCCAGGCCAACGCGCGTTCCAGCGTCATGCGCACCGGCGGCGTCAGTTTGACCGCCTCATCCTTGCCGGCGGCGCGGATATTGGTCAGCTTCTTGCCTTTCAGCACATTGACCTCAAGGTCGTTGTCGCGGGAGTGAATACCGATGATCATGCCCTGATAGACCTTGACGCCGGGGTCGATCACCATCGGCCCGCGATCTTCCAGGTTCCACAGCGCATAGGCAGCCGCCTCGCCCTGTTCGTTGGAAATCAGCACGCCGTTCACGCGCCCGCCGATCTCGCCCTTGTAGGGCTGATATTCGTGGAACAGCCGGTTCATCACCGCCGTGCCGCGCGTGTCGGTCAAGAGCTCCGACTGGTAGCCGATCAGCCCGCGCGTCGGTGCGTGGAAGACGAGCCGCTGGCGGTTACCGCCCGACGGCTTGAGCTCGACCATCTCAGCCTTGCGCTCGCTCATCTTCTGCACGACGACGCCGGCGTGTTCTTCATCGACGTCGATAACGACCTCTTCGACCGGCTCGAGAAGCTGACCGCTTTCGTCTTTCTGCATCACGACGCGCGGCCGCGAAACGGCCAGTTCGAATCCCTCGCGGCGCATCGTTTCAATCAGCACGGCAAGCTGCAACTCGCCTCGGCCCGAAACGTAGAAACTGTCCTTGTCGGACGATTCCTCGATCTTGAGGGCGACATTGCCTTCCGCCTCGCGCAGCAGCCGGTCGCGGATGACACGGCTGGTCACCTTGTCGCCTTCGGTACCGGCAAGTGGTGAATCGTTGACGATGAAGGACATCGTCACCGTCGGCGGGTCGATCGGCTGCGCCGGAAGCGCCTCGGTGACCGTCGGGTCGCAGAACGTATCGGCGACAGTGCCCTTCGACAGGCCGGCAATGGCGACGATGTCGCCCGCCTGCGCTTCCTCGATCGGCTGGCGCTCCAGCCCCCGGAAGGCGAGGATTTTCGAAACGCGGCCGTTTTCCAGCAGCGAACCATCGTGGTGCAGCACCTTCACCGCCTGATTGGGCTTCAACGAACCCGACTCGATGCGGCCGGTGATTATGCGGCCAAGGAACGGATTGGCTTCCAGGATCGTGCCGATCATGCGGAACGGACCGGCATGCACGGTGGGCTCCGGCACATGCTTCAGCACCAGGTCGAACAAAGGTGCCAGGCCGTCGTCTTTCGGCCCTTCGGGGTTCTCTGCCATCCAGCCGTCGCGGCCCGAACCGTAGAGGATCGGAAAGTCGAGTTGCTCGTCGGTGGCGTCGAGCGCGGCGAACAGGTCGAACACCTCATTGACCACCTCGACATGGCGGCCGTCCGGACGGTCGATCTTGTTGATCGCCACGATCGGCTTCAGCCCGACCTTCAGCGCCTTTCCGACCACGAACTTGGTCTGCGGCATCGGCCCTTCGGCGGCGTCCACCAGAACGATGGCGCCATCGACCATCGACAGTATGCGCTCCACCTCCCCGCCGAAATCGGCGTGGCCGGGCGTGTCGACGATGTTGATGCGCGTTTCTTTCCAGTCGACCGAGGTCGCCTTGGCCAGAATGGTGATGCCGCGTTCCTTTTCCAGATCGTTGGAATCCATCGCGCGTTCTGCAACACGCTGGTTCTCGCGAAAGGAGCCGGACTGCTTGAGGAGTTCGTCGACCAGTGTCGTCTTGCCATGGTCGACATGCGCGATGATCGCGATATTGCGGAGTTTCATACGGAAATCTCTGGGATTTGGGAGCGGCGACCGGTCACAGCCGCCTGATTTTGCGCTGCACATACAGCTTTTCTGTCAACCGCGATAGTGGTTACGGACCGTCAACATCCGCCGCGTTTTTCACGGTCCGGGGTAATCTATACTTATGCGGCATCAAATCGCCGCCCGGAACGGCGGTGTTCACAAATTGCGCAGGAGTGACCGATGCAAAAGCTGCAATCGCAGGGCGTTCACCATATCACGCTGGTCGGCGCCGACCGGCAGACCTCGATCGATTTCTGGGAGGGCATCCTCGGCATGCCCTTCATCTTCGAACAGCCCAATCTGGATCAGCCCTCGGAAAGCCATCTCTATTTCGATCCGGGCGACGGACGGCTGATCACAATCTTCACGGACGAGAACCGCAAGCCCGATCCGCGCCGTACGCCGACCGAACCCGGCTGCGTTCATCACATCGCCTTCAATGTCTCGCGCGTCACCTTCCTTCAGGCTGTGGAGCGGCTCAAGGAGCGCGGCGTGAAGAATACCGGGCCCAAGGATCGCGGCTTCATGGATTCCATCTATTTCAACGATCCGCTCGGTCTGACGATCGAACTCGCCTCCTACCGCTTCGAGCCGCCGCACGGTTTCACCCATGCGGATGTGTTGATGGAAGCCCACAAGGTGCGTGTGGCGCGCGGCGACTACAACATCGCCGAGGTACATCTCGCCGATGCGATCCAGACTTTAGTGGAGCGGTCCCGCGAGACCCTGTCGCCCGACCGCGCACCCAAAAAGGCCTACTGACAGTCAGACAAAACGGGAGGAACGAAGATGGCTGGCATGAAACTGAACGTCGTCAAACCGAGCGTCAACAATATGTGCGTGCGGGTCTTCGTCCGCGCCGCGGGCGTCGAATTCGAGGAAGCGGATGTCTACGGGCAGACGCGCTCGCCTGAATTCCTAGCCAAAAACCCTGCGCATCTGACGCCGATGATCGAAGACCCCAGCCTGCCCAAGGGCGCGCTCTGGGAAAGCTGCGCGATCATGAAATATCTGGCCAGCAAGAAGGGGCTGGACGATCTCTACCCGAGCGACCTTGAAAAGCGCGCCATGATCGACAGCGCGATGTTCTACATCGTCGGCACGCTCTACCCGCTGCTCGCCCGCGCAACCTATCCGAGCCTTGGCTTTCCGCTCTATCCCGGCGAAGTCGGCGCGACCGAACTCGACGACAGCCACAAGCTGGAAGCCGCCAAGGCGGCAACCGACGCGCTGGCAGAGCCGCTGGACGTGTTCCACAAATTCTTCCTGGACGGCAAACCGTTCATCGGCGGCGACAAACCGTCGATCGCCGATATCCGTCTGGCGGCAACGCTGGAGTTCCTGGCGGTGATCGACTATCCGCTGCCGGGTTGGGCCGGCGAATTCATGAAGGCGATGGAAGACGCGCTGGGCTCAGCCTACAGTGAACCAGCCGGCGATGTGCGTGGTTACATCCAGTATGTCAGGTCGCAGAGCGCCTAGGCTCTGGCTTCTGGCGGCGTAGGCCAAACCCGCGCCGCCATTCACCTCAGCAATAGTCTTCCGGACCCACTGACTGCGCCTGGCTGTAGCGTGCGCCATGCGCAAATCCGACCGGCAGGATCGCCTCGATTTCGGCAATGTCCTGATCAGTCAGCTTGACATCGGCCGCAGCCGCATCCTCTTCCAGATGCTCTGCCGTGCGCGTGCCGGGGATCGGGATAATGGTGTCGTCCTGATGCATCACCCATGCGATCGCCAGCGTGGCGGGCGAAAGGCCCTTGCCCGCCGCATATTCGTTGAAGCGCTCGAAATAGGCCAGATTGTGCGAGAAGTTTGGCTCCTGGAAGCGCGGATTGTTGGGACGGAAGCCCTCATTGGCGAAGGACTCGGCCTTCGGCAATTTCCGTGAAAACATGCCGCGCGCAACCGGCGAGAAGGCGACGAAGGCAGTGCCCAACCGTTTGCAGGCCTGCAGCATGCCCAGCTCCGGCAGCCGCGTCCAAAGCGAATATTCGCTCTGCACCGCCATGATCGGATGAACTGCTGCAGCGCGCTCAAGCGATGCGGGGGCGATCTCGGAATAGCCGATGCCACCGATTTTCCCTTCCTCGATGAAGCGGGCCAGCGTGCCGGTCACGTCCTCGATCGGGATCCGCTGGTCGCGCCGGTGAATGTAATAAAGATCGACATAGTCGACCCCAAGCCGCCGTAGCGACCCTTCAAGGCATTCGCGCAGATAGGCTTCCGAATTGTCGAACTCGCGCTCAGGACTGACCTTGATGCCGCCCTTTGTTGCAATCGAGAATTTGCCCGGATGGTCCTTGATGAAGGCTCCAATCATCTCTTCGGACTTGCCGGCGCCGTAAATCAGCGCCGTGTCGAGATGTGTGACACCAAGTTCAAGCGCCCGCGCCAGGGTCCTGTGAGCCTCGGCCAGATCGGTTGGCCCGTACATACCGGCAAAACTCATGCAGCCGAGCCCGACTGCTCCAACCGATTTTCCACCTTTGCCGAGTTGCCGTTGCTGCATGAATACCTCTCCTCATTCAACTGTCGTCATAGCTGGCTTAGCGACCAGACGCCAAAACCGGCCCTGACCGAGTTCGCTTCGCAATGCGCTGCGGCCTAGTCTGGCGAGACCAGTCCCCGCTTTTCCATCATCGCTTCGGGCGACGGCATTTTCCCGCGAAACGCCAGATAGAGTTCTTCGGGATCGCGCGACCCGCCGGCCGCGTAGATATGATCGTGCAGCTTACGCGCAGTCTCTGCATGGAATATGTCGCCAGTCTCCTCGAACGCCTTGAAGGCATCGGCGTCCAGCACTTCCGACCACATGTAGGAATAGTAGCCTGCCGAATAGCCGTCGCCGGAAAACACATGTGCGAAATGCGGGGTGCGGTGGCGCATGGCGATGGCGTCGGGCATCTCGAGCGCGGCCAGCGTTTCGGCCTCGAATACAAGCGGGTCTGCCGGCGCGTCGGCGCGCGAATGGAACGCCATGTCGACCAACGCTGAAGCGGTGAACTCCACCGTCGCAAAACCCGCATTGAAATTGCGCGCGGAAAGCATGCGGTCGAGCAGCTGGCGCGGCATTGGCTGTCCGGTCTCGTAGTGGAGGGCATGTTTTTCCAGCACTTGCGGTTCCGTCAGCCAGTGTTCGTAGAGCTGTGAGGGCAGCTCTACGAAATCGCGCGATACTGAAGTGCCCGAAATCGAAGGCCATGCGACTTCAGAAAGCATGCCATGCAAAGCATGGCCGAATTCGTGGAACAATGTGCGCGCGTCATCCATCGACAGGAGCGCCGGCTCGCCCTTGGGCGGTTTGGCAAAGTTCATCACATTGTAGATGACGGGCGTCGCGCCATCGCCGAGCTTGTGACCCGATTCCAGCGAGCTCATCCACGCGCCGGAGCGCTTGCTGGGGCGGTTGAAATAGTCGGCGAGGAATGTTGCGCGATAATTGCCCTTGCCATCGCGCACCTCGAACACCCGAACATCGGGATGCCAGGCGCGAACATCGTCGCGCTGCTTGAAGGTCAGGCCGAACAGGCGACCGGCAACATCGAACGCGGCCTGTGCGATGCGCTCAAGCTGAAGGTATGGCTTCAGTTCAGCCTCGTCGAAATCGTATTTCTCGGCCCGCAGCTTTTCCTGCAGGTAACGCCAGTCCCAGGCGGCTACCGGCTGGTTGCTGCCTTCCGCCGCTGCAATCCGCGCCAGTTCGATCTGATCGTCGGCCGCCTTTTGGCGGGCTTTTTCCCATACCGGCTCCAGAAGCCCCATCACTGCGTCGGCATTCTTTGCCATCGTGTCGTCGAGCTTCAGCGCGGCGAAATGCTCGTAGCCGAGCAGCTTCGCCTTCTCGGCCCTGAGCGCCAGAATGCGGGCAACGTTTTCGCGGTTGTCCGTCTCGCCACCATTGTCGCCGCGATGGGTGAATGCGTGAAAGGCCTGTTCGCGCAGGTCACGCCGGGCGGAATAGGTCAAAAACGGTTCGATGATCGAGCGTGACAGGGTGACAGCGTAACGGCCTGCCTCTCCGCGCTCCTCGGCAGCGCCCCGCATGGCCGAGCGCAGGAAATCGGGCAAGCCGGCAAGGTCGTGACCTTCATCGAGAAACAGCGCCCAATCCGCCTCGTCGGCTAGAACGTTCTGGCTGAACGCTGCGCCAAGCTGCGCAAGCTCCTCGTTGATTGTCTTGAGCCGCGCCTTTGCCTCGTCGTCCAGCTGCGCGCCGGCCCTGACAAAGCGCTTCCATGTTCGCTCCAGAACCCGCGCTGTCTCCGCATCGAGATCGAGTTGCTCGCGCTTTTCATAGAGATCGTTCAGCCGCCCAAACAGCGGCGCGTTCATGGCGATTGACGAATAGTGCCGCGCCATCTTTGGCGCGATCTCGCGCTCCAGTGCGCGGATGGTATCGTTGGTGTGAGCGCCGGCTCGTGTCCAGAATATCGCCGACACATGCCCCAGCGCCTGGCCGGCAAGTTCCAGCGCCGCCAGCGTGTTTTCTATGGTTGGCGCGGCTTCGTTTTCCGCGATTGCCGCGATTTCTGCTTCATGCGCCGCAAGGGCTGCCTCGAACACCGGCTTGAAATCGGCATCGTCCAGCGCGGAGAAGTCCGGCAAACCGAGTTCGCCGGTCCAGGCGGTAAGCGGATGGGCGGCAAGATCGATGGCGCTCATGGCAGGTTCCGAGGTCAGAGAAGGAGACACAACCAGCCGGACGGCTGTGTCAGACGATTTAGGGTTCACCGTCAGGCAGCGCAACCGGCTTGACGATTGCTGCGTCGCAATATACTAAGGATACCTTATTATAAGTACAACTTACTATCCGATGCACCGCTCAATCGATCCTGACGCCATCGGCTTCCTGCTGACCGACCTCGCGCGCCTGTTTCGCGCCGAGTTCGACCGTCGCATTGCAACGTCCGGCATCGGCCTCACCGCAGGCGAGGCGCGCACTCTCGCCCATGTGGCTCGCGCAGAAGGCGAACGGCAGAGCACAATTGCCGAACGCCTCAACATCGAGGCCATGTCCTTGTCGGCAATGATCGACAAGCTCGAAACGCGTGGTCTCGTTACCCGCGAACCCGACCCCGCCGACCGTCGCGCGAAACGCCCGCTGCTCACGCAAGACGGCGACGAGATACTGACCAGGGTCGCATCGATCGCGCGTGCAATTGCCGACGACGCAGCACAGGACATCGACCCGGACGAATGGAAGCGCCTTGGTGCCGTCCTGAAGGCTGCCCGCGCCAACATTCTGGCGCTGAGATCCGGCACTGAAAGCGACGCGGCATGAAGGTACGACCAACGACTGCGCGCGCCAGACCGCAGATGAACGAACTGCGTGTCGGCCTCATTTGCGCGCTGCTCGTCTCCATCGGCCCGATTTCGATGTCCGTATTCACGCCGGCCATGACCGAGCTTGTCGGAGCCTTCGAAACGACCGAAGCGATGGTGAAGCTCACCCTGTCGCTCTATTTCGCCGGTTTCGCGGTCGCGCAGCTCTTTTGTGGGCCGCTGTCTGACGGACTTGGCCGCAAGCCAGTCACCTTCGCTTTCATGTCGATCTATCTGGTGGCCAGCATCGCCGCGATCCTGGCACCCAATATCGAGGCGCTGATTGCCGCGCGCTTCATGCAGGGTGTCGGCGCAGCTGTGGGCGTTGCCGTGTCCCGCGCCATCGTTCGCGACCTGTACACCAGCGACCAGTCGGCACGGGTGATGAACTTCATCGGTCTGGTCATGGGCGCCGGCCCGGCGCTTTCTCCCACAGTAGGCGGCTTTCTCATGGGCCTGTTCGGCTGGGAATCGGTCTTCGTATTCATGATCGTCGCCGGCGCGGTGCTGATGGCCATCATTCGTTTCGCGCTGACCGAGACATCCGTTCCCGATCCAGCGCGCATCCGGCCAGGCGCGCTGGTGAAATCCTATCGGGAACTGGTGACCGACAGCTATTTTCTGGCATCCAGCCTCGTCCTGGCGGGCGGCGTCGGCGCGTTTTACACGCAGGCGACCATCCTCCCATTCGTCCTGATGAGCCGGGTCGGCATGACTGCCGTCGAGTTCGGCGTCGGCATGCTGCTCCAGTCGGGCAGTTTCTTTGTCGGCGGTCTTCTGGTCCGGCGGCTGTTGCAGCGTTTTGGCGCATACCGGATCGTTCCTGCAGGGCTTGCCTGCGTCGTCTTCGGCAGCGTGCTTCTGGCTGCAATCCTGCGCCTGCAGGAACCAACCTATCTCAAGGTGATGGGACCGATTGCCTTTTATGCCTTCGGCATCGCCTTCCTGATACCAGCTATGTCCACCGCCACTGTCGCTCCCTTTCCGCATATTGCAGGCGCGGCATCGGCATTCGGCGGCTTCCTGCAAATGGGTGGCGGACTGGTCGGCGGGCTTGTTGCAGCTTCGCTCGGCGATCCGGTCTATGCGATGGCAACCGTCATCCCGGCGATGGGCCTGATCACGGTGGGCAGTTGGGTCTGGTGGCGCACCTTGCCGGAACCGGAACTGGCCCGCGTGGTGCTCACCCCTGATATGGCGCCGCCGGCCGAGTAGCCGGCCGCCACTTGACGGTCAGTCGGTATCCGGCCGCTCGAAATCTCCGGTCTGCGGGTTCATCGCCCACAATTCCCCGCTCGAAATGTCGAACCATGCGCCGTAGAGCTTGAGGCGACCCTTTCGCTCCAGGATATCCACGCAGGGGAAGGTTCTGAGATTGGCGATCGAATAGCGGATCGAGATACGCTCCAGCGCGGTCTGCCGCTCCGAATTGGTCATCATCTCGTTGCCGGACACGGCTTCGGCTGCTGGCGCGACCAGCTTCATCCAGCGGCCAATGAAATCGCCTGGCGACAGCGGCGGCGCGTCCGGAGAGAGTGCAGCACGAATACCGCCGCAGCGCCCGTGCCCAAGCACCAATATGCTGCCGACCTTCAGGCTCTGAACAGCGAATTCTAGCGCCGCCGACGTGCCGTGAAACTGCTGATCCGGCTCATAGGGCGGCACGAGGTTCGCCACATTTCGGACCACGAACAACTCGCCCGGCCCGGCGTCAAAAATCGTCTCCGGCGCCGCGCGTGAATCACAACATGCGATCACCATCGTGTGCGGCTCCTGGCCCTCGCGCGCCAGCGTGCGATAGCGGTCGCGCTCGGTCGCATAGCGACCGCCCATGAAGTTGCGATAACCGTCGATCAGTCTGTCAGGAAGAAAGCTCATGCTCTGCATTTAGCTGCTCTGCGCGACTGCGGCAATCACCCAACCCTCAGCACGAAATGGCGATTGGCAAACCGTACGCATCACGCCCCGGCGGATCGGGAAATGACATAGTCCTGTCTTCGATCCGGGTTCGTGCAGCAGTGAGGACCGCGAGCGCATCAAGCATGTCGTCTTCACCTGCCCCCGCGGGCGGCCTTGCGCCGACAACTCGGCCATCCAGCCCAGCGTTTCGCAGCAGCACACGGCGCTCGGCCATGCCCGGTTCAAAGATACGGCCTTTCACCTTTTTGGGTTGCTCGAGCGGCTTTTGTCCGTTCATCCGCCAGAAGCAGAGTTCCGGGTGCGATTCCATCACCCGCTCGCCGAGCCCCGCTTGTTGCCGCAGCAAACCGTCAAGTTCGCGGATCTTGGCGAAAAGACCGAACGCCTGGATCGACACGCCGCGCGGCGGCGTCGATGTCTGCCTGGCGACTTCGCTTGCATGACGGTGCGCGGCCAGCCAACTGACATCCGGCCGGTCATTATCTGCATAGACTGCGGCGCGCGAGGGGATCGAAAACACGCTCGACTGGCGCATGCCGAGCAGCGGCCTCACCAGCGTTTCGGGTCCTCGCCCGCCTGCACCGCAATGGTCGGGAAGTCCTATCGGCATGTCGACCGCGATCATCGCATCTTGAGGAAGCGCCTCGACGATCTCGGAAAACCGGCTGTAGACCCCAATCTCAGCTTGCCCGCCCGGCTCCGCAACTGCCGCGATCCAGCCGCCGCGACACCCGTCAACGCCGGCTGCAACCATCATGGCAAATCAGGCGCGCCGCCCGCCACGGGGGTGGGAAAGGAACCGCGTCTGCACCATCGCCATCGGGTGCGAAAGGCTCTGGGCGTCGGTCTCGAGCGTCAGTTCGTCGGCGCCGCGCTTGGCGGTGCGCGCCAGAACCTCGAACACCGATTCCGTCGTTGCCTGCAGCGCCTTTTGCGCGTCCTGCCCCTGAAGCAGCCTTGCCAGAAACACCGCAGCGGTGAGATCGCCCAGCCCGTTGGGCGGATTGTCGATCACCCGGTGCTCCGCCATCATCGCCGCCTCTGCGGTAACCAGCAGATTGCCGGTGCTGCGCGCCATCAGCGCAGGGCTGGATGTCACCAGCATCGTCGGCGGGCCGACATCGAGCGCCGCGTCGGCAACCGCGGCCGCCGATTCGAGCGTAACCCCGGTCATCCATTCAAGCTCATGCCGGTTCGGGGTCGCAATGTCGGCGAGCGGCATCAGCCGGTCGCGCTGGGCTGCCGCAACGTCTTCGGGAACATAGAGACCGCCGCTGTCGCCCATCACGGGATCGCAGAGATAGATCGCATTCGCGTTCTGTGACTTCACCTTTTCAACCAGCGAGGCGACGGCTTCTGCCTGCGCAGCGTCGCCCAGGTAGCCGGTCAGCACCGCGCCAACCTCGCCCAGCCATTTCGCGCCTTCGAGATCCTTGAGCATAGCCGCGAACTCCTTCGCGGGCGCAACGATGCGCGTCGCCGGCCCGTGTCCCGGATGCCAGGGCAGCGTGACGGTCGGTACGGCCCACACCGGAAAGCCGAGCGTTTCCAGCGCAAAGACCATCGCCCTGTTGCCGACAGTGCCGCGAACCACATGACTGGATATGACGATGACCGCGCGTGGCGGATCCTGTTCTGCAGTAGCCATGAAGGTCAGCCGGTTCCGGTGAAGAGTTGATAGAGCCAGTAAATGACGACGAACAGGAAGATCACGCCCAGAAGACGGCCGATGCGACGGCCCCAATATTCGGGCCAATCATTGCTGTCATCGCCCTGGCGGGACGCGCTTGCGCCCATCTGGCTGTTGACCCGTTCGAGAATCCGGTCCGATTCCGCCTTGTCACCGTTGCGCTTGCCGCTCAAGCCGACCTCCGCCTGCCAGTATCAGCCCGCTGTTTATACATTTCGGATGGCGCTGCACAGAGGTGGCGCGGCGCTTTGCATTTGCGGCCGGTTTGCCTTGACTTGACGGGAGGCTTCAAGTATCCACCCGCAGCGTCCGGCGTGGGGTCTCCCTGCGCCGGCTGTTCTTTGCGAGGCCCATGGTGAGGCGTCGCCGGGCAGCCCCGGACCAGAGACCAGAAACCGACTGACAAAAAGACGGCCGGAACGCCTTGGGCGCGCCAGAGCCGGACCGAACAGCGAAAGGCAAAAAAATGTTCGCAGTCATCAAGACCGGCGGGAAGCAGTACCGCGTCGCCGCCGACGATACATTGAATATTGAACGCGTGGCCGGCGAAGTCGGCGACATTGTCGAGATCGGCAATGTGCTTGCCTGTGGCGAAGGCGACAAGGTGACGATCGGTACGCCCTTCGTCGATGGCGCCATGGTTACGGCCGAGGTTGTCGAGCAGGGCCGCGGCCCCAAGCTCATCGCCTTCAAGAAGCGCCGCCGCCAGAACTCGCGCCGCAAGCGCGGTCACCGGCAGCTGCTGACCACGGTGCGCATTTCCGAAATTCTGACCGGCGGCGCCAAGCCTTCGAAGAAGGCGGCTGCCAAGCCTGCAGCTGAGAAGAAGGAAGCGGCTCCGGCCAAGAAGGCAGAAGCCAAGGCAACGCCGAAGAAGGAGGCTCCCAAGAAGGAAGCCGCCCCGAAGGCGAAGGATGAGGCCAAGGCTGATGCTCCGGCGACCCTGTTCAAGGCGCCCAAGGGCAATCCCGATGACCTGACCCAGATCAAGGGCATCGGCCCGGTTGCTGCCGGTCAGCTCAATGAGCAGGGCATCACCACCTTCGCCCAGATCGCCAAACTGTCCGACAAGGACGTGGCCAGGATCGACGAAGCGATGCCGTTCAGCGCCGACCAGATCACGGATTGGCGTGATCAGGCCAAGGAACTGGTCAAGAAGTAATTCATCGGGTATTACCCGAACCGATTTCGGCGCCCGAGGGCGCAAAGGAGCAAGAGATGGCACACAAAAAGGCAGGCGGTTCTTCGCGCAACGGTCGCGATTCTGAATCCAAGCGCCTCGGCGTGAAGAAGTTCGGCGGCGAGAAGGTCGTGGCCGGCAACATCATCATCCGTCAGCGCGGGACCAAATGGCACCCGGGTTCGAATGTTGGCATGGGCAAAGACCACACGCTTTTCGCCACGACTGCCGGCGAAGTGATGTTTGCCGCCAAAGCCAACGGTCGAACCTACGTATCGGTAAATCCGATTACCGAGGCCGCGGAGTAGCCGGTTCCGCACCAAGAACACCGGCGCCCATCTCGGGACCCGGTGTCTGGATAGCCAGAATGAAGATCAGGGGAGATGGGCAGCCATCTCCCCTTTTTCGTTTCTGGAGGTCCAGATGCAGGTTCTACTCACTAGCCGACTGACACTCAGACCGCCCGCATTGCCGGACGCCGAAGACATCGCGCTCTGGCTCAACAACCGGAGCGTGGCGCGCATGCTAGGGCCAGTGCCGCATCCCTATTGGCCGGCCGATGCCGAGGACTGGATTGCAGGTCTCGCCGGCAGGCCCGATGACATGGTCTACACCATCCATCGCGAGCGCCTGATCGGCGTGGTTTCCGTAGACAACATCAATGTAGAGCCGCGGCTGGGCTACTGGCTGGGCGAACCCTGGCACGGCCACGGCTATATGAGCGAGGCGGCGCAGGCGTTGATCGCTCATGCATTCGCAACGCGGGACATCGGGGCCATTACGTCTTCGGCATTCGCTGACAACCCTGCCTCTTTGCGGGTGCAGCAGAAGCTTGGCTTCGTCGTCACCGGCGCCCGCCAGATCTGGTGCGAATCGCGCCAGGCCCAGGTGCCGGCCTGGACGACGCGTCTCACCGCATCCGCATTTGCCAGACTGACCGAAAGTGAACGCAAGGCGGCGGCGTAGGCCGGCCGTCGCCACAAGGAGGATTGGGACAATGATCGATGACGAGGAAGAACTGGATAGTTTCAGCCGGACCATAGACTGTCCGGTGCTGGTGACGGAGCGGCTGGTGTTGCGGCCGCCGCATGAGGACGACATTGCGGACCTTGTGAAACTTGCCAATGACCGCCGCATCGCCGACATGCTGGCGCGCATGCCGCATCCCTATGGCGAAGCGGAGGCCCGCAGCTTCATCGACATGACGGCGAACCGCACCCAGGGTTGCGCCTACGCTCTGACATTGGCTGAGACCGGCGCCTTCATCGGCGGAGCGGGACTGGACACCAAGCCGCGCGGGTTGGAACTGGGCTACTGGGTCGGCGAGCCGCATTGGGGCAAGGGCTACGCGACAGAGGCTGCCCACGCGCTGATCGACCTGGCTTTCCGGGCTACCGATATCGAGCAGCTCAATGCGTCATGCCGCGTCGTCAACGAGGCCTCGCGCCGCGTGATCCACAAATGCGGCTTCCAGTATGTCGGTCAGGGCATGATCAACTCTGCATCGGCCGGCCGCGTGCCGGTGGAGCAATACGTTCTTGATCGCAAGACCTGGGTCAGCCTCCGGACCTGGGCGCACGCCGATGCATGATCATGGGGCGCGCTGCCGGCCGGCGCGTCCTAGCCGAACTCCACCCACAAGGGCTGATGATCGGACCCGACAGCGTCGCTATCGACATGCGAGGACTTGAGCTTCGGCGCAAGATCGGGCGAGGCAAAGACATAGTCGATGCGCTTATGGAGCGACTTGTCTTCGGGATGGTCGGGATGAACCCATGTCGTCGCGGGTTCGCCCTCTCCCACCAGCCTGCGCGCACAATCAACCGCCCGCATGGCTGAAAGTGGCGGACCGAACTCATGGTCGGGGCGGCCGCATAGCACGTGATATTCGTCCGACCCCTCTAGCATGTTGAAGTCGCCCATCGCCACGAAAGCTTCCGGGTAGGGCGGTTCGGGGAAACCAAGTTCCGTGAGGCCGGACAGCCCACCGCCTTCGATCTGGTAGTTGAGCATCCGTTCGAGCAGGAACCGGTTCTGGTCGGCCCGTTCGTCGGGATCGCGGTGATCGAGATGGACCGAATAGAAGCGGATGGGCCCATGCGCGGTCTCGATCAGCGCCTCAAGCGCTCCGCGTTGCAGATCGAGCCGGTCATAGCTGCGGCGGCGCGGCAAAAGCAGGTTGCGCGACATGATGATCGGCGTCTTCGAAAGCACCATATTGCCGAACTGGAAATGAACATCGAGGGCGCGCCCGTCTTTCAAATGCGAACCGAAATTCGCTTCAAAGTTGGGGCCGAACACCGAAAAATAGTCGGGCAGCGCATCGCGCAGCTCCGCCACCATGTCCCGCCCGCCATTCTTCGGATTGTTGCGGGTCACTTCTTGCAGGGCGATCACATCGGCCCCGCGCACCGCATCGGCGATCCGCGCAATGTCGTAACGCTCGTCGAGACCGAACCCGAACTGGATGTTGTAAGAAACGCATTTCATGGCGGTCTGTCTCCGAAGATCGCCCGCATCCGGCAAAGATTGCGGTCTTGGTGTGATTCCTATATCGCTCGCGCCGCAAACGGGAAGCGGAACGCTTCCACCAGATAGACGCCAAGACTGTCAATTCGATGAAATTTCTCGACCAGGCCAAAGTATACATACGCTCGGGCGACGGCGGCGCCGGCTCCGTGTCGTTCAGGCGCGAGAAATATCTCGAATTCGGCGGTCCCGACGGCGGCGATGGCGGCCGTGGCGGCGATGTGTGGATCGAAGCGGTCGAAGGGCTAAACACGCTGATCGACTACCGCTACCAGCAGCATTTCCGGGCCAAGACCGGCGTGCACGGCATGGGCCGCAACAAGACCGGCGCCAAGGGCGCCGACGTAACGCTGAAAGTGCCGGTCGGCACGCAGGTCTTCGCAGAGGACAACGAGACGCTGATCTTCGATCTGACGGAGATTGGCGAACGCTTCTGCATCGCCAAGGGCGGCAATGGCGGTTTCGGCAACCAGCATTTCAAATCGTCGACCAATCAGGCGCCGCGCAGGGCAAATCCAGGTCTGCCGGGCGAGGAACTGACGATCTGGCTGCGCCTCAAACTGATCGCCGACGCCGGCCTTGTCGGCCTTCCCAATGCCGGCAAGTCGACATTCCTTGCCACCGTGACAGCGGCGAAGCCGAAAATCGCCGACTATCCCTTCACCACACTGCACCCCAATCTGGGTGTCGTGCGCGTCGATGCACGAGAATTCGTGCTGGCCGACATACCCGGCCTGATCGAGGGCGCGCATGAGGGCGTAGGCATCGGCGACCGTTTCCTCGGCCATGTCGAGCGAACCAAGGTTCTGCTGCATCTCGTTTCCGCCCGCGAGGAAGATCCGGTCGAGGCCTACCGAACGGTACGCGGCGAACTGGAAGCATACGGGCACGGGCTTACAGACAAGCCGGAGATCCTTGCCCTGTCTCAGGCCGATCTGCTGGACGACGACGGGCGCAAGAAACAACTGGCAGCGCTGAAAAAGGCTGCCGGCAAGGCGCCACTGCTCCTCTCGGCCGCAACGGGTAAAGGCGTACAAGACGTCTTGCGCGCCCTCTTCGCCGCAGTCGAGGACGCGCGGGAAACCGAGACGGCGTCATGACTGCCAACCCGCTTGCCTCCGCGCGGCGTGTCGTCGTCAAGATCGGCTCCGCACTTCTAGTCGACCGCAAGACGGGCCTGAAACAGGACTGGCTTGCGGCACTTGCTGACGATATCGCCGCACTCATCGCCGGCGGAACCGAGATTCTGGTCGTTTCATCGGGCGCAATCGCGCTTGGGCGCACGATCTTGGGACTGAAGGGGCCTCAGCTCAAGCTGGAGGAAAGCCAGGCAGCCGCTTCGGTCGGTCAGATTGCGCTGGCCGGCGCATGGTCTCGCGAACTTGGCCGACACAATGCCATTTCCGGACAGGTTCTGGTGACATTGGGCGATACCGAGGAACGACGGCGCTACCTCAACGTCCGCGCCACGATCTCGACCCTGCTGAAAATGAAGGCCGTTCCCGTTATCAACGAGAACGACACAGTCGCCACCACTGAAATCCGCTACGGCGACAACGACAGGCTGGCCGCCCGCATCGCAACCATGATGGGCGCCGACCTGCTGGTTCTGCTTTCAGATGTCGATGGCCTCTATACCGCCGCGCCCGAAACGGTAGCGAATGCAAGCTTCGTTCCGCATGTGGAACAAATCACGCCGGATATCGAGGCAATGGCCGGTGTGGCGCGCACCGAGCTCTCGCGTGGCGGCATGCGCACCAAGCTGGATGCCGGCAAGATCGCCACCGCTGCCGGTACGGCCATGATCATCGCTGACGGAACGCGCCTCAATCCGCTTTCGGCGGTCAGCGGCGGCGCACGCTTCACCTTTTTCGCGCCGGCGCCCGACCCGGTGAAGGGTTACAAGACGTGGATTGCCGGAAATCTGGAGCCAGCGGGGCGGCTTACTGTGGATGCCGGCGCAGAATCGGCGCTGCAATCGGGCAAGTCGCTTCTTCCCGCCGGGGTGCGCGAGGTCAGCGGCTCGTTTTCGCGCGGCGACACGGTGGCGATCACCACGCCGGACGGCCGCGAGATCGCCCGCGGGCTGGTTGCCTACGATGCCCCCGATGCCGTAAAGATCGCCGGTCTGAAGACTTCGGCCATAGCCGGGGTGCTGGGCTATGAGGCGCGAGGCGCCATGGTGCACCGGGACGATCTGGTCATGTCCCGTGTCGCGAGAAAGGCAAGGGCGGGAGAGTAGGCGATGTTGCAGACCCGCAACGACACGCAGCAGGATGTTGCCACGCTGATGGCCGATATCGGCCGCCGTGCCAGGGCTGCCGCGCGCCCACTGGCCACCGCGACCGCCGAGCGCAAACACGCAGCCCTCATCTCCATGGCCGACGCGATCTGGCGCGACCGGCAGTCGATCCTCGACGCCAACGTCATCGACGTCGCCAATGGCGAGGAATCCGGGCTCAGCGCAGCATTCATCGACAGGCTGACGCTCAACGAAGACAGAATTCGTGCGATGAGCGACGGCATTCGCGCCATTGCGGCATTGAAAGACCCGGTCGGCGACATCATTGCCGAATGGGACCGGCCCAACGGCCTGCATATCGAGCGCGTGCGCACGCCGCTCGGCGTGATCGGCGTGATCTATGAAAGCCGCCCCAATGTGACGGCGGATGCCGGCGCGCTCTGCCTGATGGCGGGCAACGCGGTCGTCCTGCGCGGCGGCTCCGATTCAGCCAATTCCTCGGCGGCCATCCACGCCTGCCTCGTCGAGGGGTTGAAGGCGGCAAATCTGCCTGCCGACGCCATTCAGATGGTGCCGACCAGCGACCGTGCCGCGGTCGGCGAGATGCTCAAGGGTCTCGACGGCAATCTCGACGTCATCGTGCCGCGCGGCGGTCGCGGTCTCGTCGAACGCGTACAGACGGAAGCCCGGGTGCCTGTCTTCGCCCATCTGGAAGGGCTGTGCCACGTCTATATCGACCGTACAGCCGAACTCGACATGGCTGTCGCGATCACCGTCAATGCCAAGATGCGCCGCACCGGCATTTGCGGCGCTGCCGAAACGCTGCTGGTTGACCGGGCGGTAGCCGGGACACATCTGGTTCCGATCCTGGAAGCGCTGGACAAGGCCGGCTGCGAAATCCGTGCGACCGACGAAATTCGCGAGATGTTTGCGAAGGCCAAACGGGTAACCGAGGCCGACTGGACGACGGAATATCTCGACACGATCATTTCCGCAAAACTGGTTGATGGGGTCGGCGAGGCGATCGAGCACATCGAGACCTATTCCTCGCATCACACCGAGGCGATTGTCGCGCAAGATGCGGCAGCCGTGGAACGCTTCTTCAATGAGGTCGATTCCGCGATCCTGCTGCACAACGCCTCGACCCAGTATGCGGATGGCGGCGAGTTCGGCATGGGAGCTGAAATCGGCATTGCGACGGGGCGCATGCACGCGCGGGGGCCCGTCGGCGTAGAGCAGCTCACCTCGTTCAAGTACCGCGTCCGCGGCACCGGGCAAACGCGTCCTTAAGGCGCGCGGCCATCAGCCAGGATCCAGTGAGCGGGCGGCCCAGACGGACATGAATGCGATGCCGCCGGGCTCTGACACCGCACTGAAAGCCTCCTCCCTGCGCCTACCTTATGTTGAAAGGGGCATGGCGGTCGGGCTGTTCGGCGGTTCCTTCAATCCGCCGCATGCCGGCCACGCGCTGGCCTCCGAAATCGCTATCAGGCGACTCGGGCTGCAGCAGCTCTGGTGGATGGTGACGCCCGGCAATCCGCTTAAGGATACCCGCGAGCTGAAGCCGCTTGGCGAACGGATCGCAGCGTCTGAAAAATTGGCCGAAGACCCGCGCATCAAGGTAACCGCGTTCGAGGCAAGCCATCATGTGCGCTTCACTGCGGACACGATCGAACTGGTGCGAACGCGCTGCCCGGGCGTAAATTTCGTCTGGATCATGGGCGCCGACGGCCTGCGTGATTTCCACCGCTGGGAGCGCTGGCGTGAGATCGCCCGCTCCATCCCGATTGCCGTCATCGACAGGCCGGGATCCACGCTTGCCTTTCTGTCGTCGGTCATGGCCAAAACCTTCGACCATGCGCGCATCGACGAGGCCGACGCACCGCTCCTTGCGCGCATGAAGCCGCCCGCATGGACCTTCATCCACGGTCCGCGCAGCTCGCTGTCGTCAACCGCAATCAGGCAGGCCTCCGCACAGCAGCAATAGCCGGCTCCCGAATGGCGACAATTCGTCTGTAACGTGTCGCATTTTTCGCGGCTGGCGCGGCTCAGCGGTAGCAGATTCACCCCAATGACGGCCGAAGCGACTCAGACATCCGACATAGCCGACCCGCCTCCCGAGGTGGGAACGCTGGCGGCTGTCGGCTCGATCATCGTCTCCACTTTCCTGACGGCAATCGGCAACGGCCTGATGTTCGCCTACATCCCACTCAGCCTCGACAGCGCCGGCTACGCGCCGAGCTGGGCCGGCCTGATCCTGACGGCCCTTTCTTCCGGCGGGCTGGTTGCCTGCCTGATGACCGGAGCGCTGACGCGGCGCGTCGGTCACGCTCGTTCCTTCATGATCTTTTCCGCGATGATCATCCTGTCGAATGCCGCTATCGGCGCCGGCGTCGACCCGGTTTCATGGGTGGCGGCCCGCACGCTCTACGGCTTTGCCATTTCGGGCATGTTCATCGTCGCGCAGAGCTGGCTCAACGATGCGGTCACCAACACGATCCGCGGCCGCGTCATGGCGATCTTCTATGTCGCCTATATCGCCGGCCTGGGCACGGGTTCGATCCTGATTGGCCAGATCAGTCTTGAGGGCACAACGGCACCGCTACTGGGCATCGCCTTTGCATCGCTGGCAATCCTGCCGGTGGGCATGACGCGCCTGCCGCTGCCTCCGGCGCCCGAATCGGCCTCCGTGGCGATCGTCCGCGCGTGGCACATTTCGCCGGTCGGGCTGGTCGGCATGCTGGCAGTCGGCGGTCTGTCGATGATGGTGGCAGGCTTTACGCCGATCCACGTGGCAGCAATCGGTTATAGCCAGGCGCAGGTAGCGCTTCTGCTTGCAGCGATGCCGTTGGGATCGGTGCTGTTCCAGATACCGCTCGGATGGGTGTCGGACCGAATCGACCGCCGTATCGTGATGGTCGCCGCGGCCTTGGTGGTGGCCGGCGCCGGCATCGCTGCCGGCATATTTGACGGTTACGCCCTGGCTGTCATCGTGCCGATTTACCTGATCTGGGCCGGCACGACCGAATCGATCTATTCGCTGGCCAACGCCCACGCCAATGACCGCGCCTCGAAGGAGGAAATGGTCGCGCTTGCCAGCACCATGCTGTTTGCCTGGTCGCTTTCAGGCGTATTGGTACCGGCAATTGCTACGGGCCTGACCGCCATCTACGGCACGGTCGCCTTCATCTACGTTGCGGTGGTGATTGCGATTATCTTCGCCGCGTTCGTCCTGTGGCGCATCAGCCGGCGCGAGCAGGTGCCGTCCGAAGAGACCGGCAACTTCGCGCCGCTCGCAGCGCAGACCCCGCTGCCCGTTGACCTGTCGACACCCGACGAAGAGCCCGAATCCGACGATCTGGAAGCGGCCAAACCTGCGTGAGGCATGCGCCAAAGCGCCCGCCCGCAAAGCAATGTCTTGAAACTGTTGCAGGACTCTGCCTATCTTTGGTGTGTCGCGTGGCATTGTCGCGCGATTCCGTTGTTCTTGAACGAAAGGGAAGACGCTGAGAACAGCAATACGGAAGAAGGCGGAAGCCACGCCTTCGCCGGCCCAGATGAGCGGGCAGGAAGCCGCCCATCCGGTCCTTCAAACGGTTCTTGCCAGCCTCGATGGCTCCAAGGCCGAGGAAATCGTCCCAATCGACATCCAGGGCAAATCGAGCCTTGCCGACTACATGGTGATCGCCTCCGGGCGCTCGCACCGTCATGTGTCCGCCTTGGCCGATCATTTGCTCAAAGCTCTGAAGGATGCCGGTCAGGGCAATGCGCGCGTCGAAGGTCTGTCGAGTGCCGACTGGGTACTGATCGACGCCGGCGACGTGATAGTGCATCTGTTCCGGCCCGAAATCCGGGAATTCTACAATCTCGAGAAGATGTGGCAGACTCCCGATCTTGAAGAAGAGACGGTGCACTGACCCGCAATAGCGGTTAGCTGCCGGACCGGAATGCGTTTGGAGATACACGCCGTGGGACGGCTGAAGGCCGGCCCCGAAAGGGAGCTTGCCGAGCGCTATCTCGACAGGCTGGCCCGCACTGGCCCGCAGATAGGTCTGGAATTCGGCGGAGTGAATGAGCACGCCGAAAGCAAGGCCAGAAACTCCGCCCAGAGATCGAAAGAAGAAGCCGAAAAACTTCTCGGCCAGATTGCGGCAGGCGCCGCCGTGATTGCGCTCGACGAACGCGGCAAGAACTGCGACAGCGAAGCATTTGCCGGGCACATCGGCCGTCTGCGCGACGACGGCCGCTCGACCGCAGCCTTTGTCATCGGCGGCCCAGACGGTCTGGACGCGGCGGTCCGGGCTAAGGCCGATCTCGTTGTTTCGTTCGGCGCCATGACCTGGCCGCATCAGGTGGTGAGGCTGCTTCTCGCCGAACAGCTTTATCGCGCTGTCACCATATTGTCCGGACACCCCTATCACCGCGCCTGAACGCAAAACTGGCCAAATCACGCGAAATTGAGATACCGGTTGACATGCAGCATCGGGCCGTGGTGACGGCCGACATGGTTGATCATTCCTTAACGGGCCCGCCCGTATGCTCGCGCCTTGGGCCGGTGGCCCGAGCCAGGAGGACTTGAGGGTGAATGCCCGCTCCACAATCGGCCGGAATTTGATGTACGCCATCTGTGCGGGCGCGATCCTTTTTGTGCCGGCTTCTCACGCACTCGCCGAAACGGTCGAGGACATCGTCCAGCGACAGACGGCAAGCCGCAACGCTTATGCCGAAATCGCCAGGCAGATGAGCCTCTCAGAAGAACGGCTGACGGCAATCGCCGCCGAGGTCGCCGGTCTGAAGAAGGACGAACGCACCCTGACGGCCGCCCTCATCCAGGCCGCCAAGACGGAGCGCAAGCTGAGCGAGGAAGCCGCCGGTATCGAGGAGCGCATCGCCATCCTGGGTGAGCAGGAGACAGAGCTTCGCCGATCCCTGACCGAGCGCCGTGGCGTGCTTGCCGAGGTGCTTGGCGCGCTGCAGCGCATGGGCCTCAACCCGCCGCCGGCGCTTCTGGTGCGGCCGGAAGATGCGCTTTCCTCTGTCAGAAGCGCCATTTTGCTGGGTTCCGTCGTACCGGAGATGCGCGCCGAGACCGAAATTCTGGTAGCCGATCTCAAAGAACTGTCGCGGCTGATGACGACAATTGCCGCCGAGCGCGACAAGCTGCTCCAGACCGTCGCCGAACAGGTCGAGGAAAAGGAAAAGCTGGCGCAGCTGATCGCCGAGAAGGCCAAACTGCGCTCGCAGTCGGAGGAGACGCTGGAAGCTGAGCGTCAGCGCGCCGGCGAGCTGGCGGCCAAGGCCTCGAGCCTGCGCGAGCTGATCGTCACGCTGGAAGAAGAAATCGATCGCGCCCGCAAGGCGGAGGAAGCTGCCGCAGCGCCGTTGGAGGAACAACCCGTTCCTGAAGAAAACCGGCTCGCCGGACCCGTTCCCTTCGGTTCCCTTGTAGGCAAGGTTTCGTTGCCGGTTTCAGGCCGCATCGATCTGCGTTTCGGAGAGCCCGATGGTGCCGGCGGCACTATGTTTGGCGACATTGTTACAACACAATCGGGGGCAATCGTGACCGCACCTGCGGAAGGCTCGGTACTCTACGCTGGACCCTTCCGCTCCTACGGGCAGCTATTGATACTCAATGCGGGCGATGGCTATCATATTGTTCTGGCAGGAATGGACCGAATCAGCGTCAGTCTCGGTCAGTCCGTGCTCGCGGGAGAGCCCGTAGGAACGATGGGGGAAGCCAGACTGCCCAGTGCGGTCGCGCTGGTCGATGGAAATGTGGAACCGGAGCTCTATGTTGAGTTCCGAAAAAACGGAAAACCCGTCGATCCCACGCCATGGTGGGCGGAGACTTATTCGGGAAGGACTGGAAATGATTCGTAGGATGTCGCTTCTGCTCGCCGGCGCGCTCATGGGCGCATCGGCTATGAGCCTGGTCTATGGAACGCCGGGTTCGACGGCAAACGCGGCGGGCTCCGATACCTACCGGAATCTCGCGATCTTCGGTGATGTGTTCGAGCGCGTAAGGGCGCAATATGTAACCCCACCCGATGAGAGTTCGCTGGTCGAGAACGCCATCAATGGCATGCTGACCTCGCTCGATCCGCACTCGTCCTATCTGAACCCCGAAGCCGCGCAGGACATGCGCGTTCAGACCCGCGGCGAATTTGGCGGGCTCGGCATCGAAGTGACGATGGAAAATGAACTCATCAAGGTGATCGCTCCGATGGAAGACACGCCGGCGGCGCGAGCCGGCGTTCTGGCCGGTGACTTCATCGCCGAAATCGACGGCGAGGATGTACGTGGCCTGAGCCTTTCGGAAGCCGTCGACAAGATGCGCGGCGAGGTGAATTCGCCGATCGAACTGACGATCATCCGCGAAGGTGCGACTGAGCCGATCACGCTCACCATTGTCCGCGACATTATCAAGGTGAAGGCTGTCCGCTACCGGGTCGAGCAGGATGTCGGCTATCTGAAAATCAATTCCTTCACCGAACGCGCCTCGGACGATCTGCGCGACGCCATCCGCAAAATCAACGATGAGGCCGGCGGCGCGGACAACATCAAGGGTTATGTGCTTGATCTCCGGCTGAACCCCGGTGGTCTTCTGGACCAGGCGGTGTCGGTATCCGACACCTTCCTCGAGCGTGGTGAGGTCGTTTCGACCCGCGGTCGCGATTCCAAGGATGTGACGCGGTTCGATTCCCGCGCCGGCGACGCGACCGACGGCAAGCCGCTGATCGTGATGATCAATGGCGGTTCCGCCAGTGCTTCGGAGATCGTGGCCGGTGCGCTACAAGACCACAAGCGTGCCGCGGTGCTTGGTACCAAGTCGTTCGGCAAGGGGTCTGTGCAGACCATCATACCGCTGGCCGAGAACGGCGCGCTCAGGTTGACCACTGCGCTCTATTACACGCCATCCGGCAAATCGATCCAGGGCACAGGCATCGTGCCTGACATCCGGGTCGAGCAGCCGCTTCCGGACGAACTTCTGGGTCGTGACGTAACCCGCGGCGAGTCCGAACTGCGGGGCCACATTCAGGGTGACGAGGAGAGCGACGAGGGTTCGGGTTCGTCGGCCTATGTGCCTCCGGATCCTGAGGACGACGTGCAGCTTCACTACGCACTCGACCTGATCCGCGGCGACAAGAGCGATCCGGCTTTTCCGCCCAACCCCGATCAGGCACAGCTTCAGTAGAAACGCATACGGCCGGCCCGCGCATTGGCCCGGACCGGCCACAAAATTCGACAAGTGGCAGCCGCAGCTTTGTAAGCCCTTCCGCTCGGCCCCTTACGATCCGAAAACAGCCATCGACAGGTCGCTTTCTTGGACAGCAAGGCCGAACGCAGCAGCATGGAACAGCCCCTGGGCCTGAATGTCAGGCAGGGTTCCGGCCGGCGATCGCTGCCGCCGCTATCGGCCTTCATGTTCTGGATTGGTGTCGTTGCGGTGTTCGGTGCCTCATTCGCGATTGCGCTCCGCGACCGGCCCTACCGGGAGCCCGCGCAGGCGGTCGTGTCCATCCCGCAGGAAGAACCGGTTGAGGCGGAGCGGCAGGTCGCAGCGCGGCTACCGAACAACAGCCAATCCGGCAATGGCGGTTCGATCATCCGCGTCAATCCGCCCGCCGGCAGCACCTCCGTAGTTATCAGCGATCCATCGGCGAAGGGCCAGAACCTGCGTGTAGCACATCTGCCCGACCGGGCACTGGTGGAAGAAACCGATATCGGGCCTCTGCCGATACGCGCCGCCGATGGACGCCGCCCCTTCGATGTCTATGCAAGACCGTGGTCGGGCGCTCGCGGCGCAAGGGTTGCAGTCGTGATTGGCGGCCTTGCCGTTTCGCAAACGGGCACGCAGGCGGCAATCGAGAGCCTGCCGCCGGAGGTGACGCTCGCTTTCGCAAGCGGCGGCAACTCGATCGACCGCTGGATGCAGACAGCCCGACAGGCAGGCCACGAGATCCTCATACAGGTCCCGATGGAGCCGTTCGACTACCCGAATGTGGATCCCGGCCGGAACACGCTGACAGTGGATGCGGGTGCTGCACAGAATTCGGAACGGCTTCATGTCGCGCTGTCGCGCACGACCAACTATGTCGGTATTCTCAACTATCTGGGCGGTCGTTTTGTCACCGAGCACGGCGCCCTGCAGCCCTTGATGAACGAGCTGGCCGAACGCGGATTGATGTATCTGGACGACGGCTCATCCGCCCGAAGCCTCGCCGAGGAATTGGCGCAGGGCGCGCGAGCACCCTTTGCCGCCGCCGATCTCCAGATCGATCAGGTCCGTGAGCGCGGTGAGATTCTCAAGAAGCTGGACGAGGCTGAGCGGACCGCCCGTGCGAAAGGTTATGCAATTGCGATCGGTTCAGCTTTCGATGCCACCGTTTCCGCCGTTGCCGAATGGGTGAACGAAGCCCGCAAGCGCGGCATTGAGATTGTTCCGGTTTCCGCGTTGGCTGACGATCCGGAAGCCGGGTGATCGCGTGGGCAAGAAGAAAGCGACCGCTGCCGACAGCCTGCCATACCGGCCCTGTGTCGGCATCATGGTGCTCAATCGTGACGGCCTAGTCTGGGCGGGTAGACGGATCGCTGAAACCGACACTGAAATGGCAGGTGCTGCACGGCTCTGGCAAATGCCGCAGGGCGGCATCGACAAGGGCGAAGACCCGCTGCCCGCCGCGAAACGCGAGCTCTATGAGGAAACGGGCATCCGGAGCGCATCTTTGCTGGCCGAAGCGCCGGACTGGATCAATTACGATCTGCCGCGCGATCTGGTCGGCATAGCGCTCAAGGGGAAATATCGGGGCCAGACCCAGAAATGGTTCGCATTCCGCTTTGAGGGCGACGACAGCGAAATTGCCATCAATCCGCCGCCGGGCGGTCACGACGCCGAGTTCGATGACTGGGCGTGGAAGCCAATGACCGAATTGCCCGACCTCATCGTGCCCTTCAAGCGTCGGGTCTACGAACAGGTCGTGGCTGCCTTTCGGCATCTTGCCTGATTGATCGGAACCTCGGTCCCGAACGAAAAAGCCGGGCTCACGCCCGGCTTTTACAAAAATGTTTCAGATCAGCCGGTTACGCCGGCACGACCACGCTTTCCAGTGTCACCAACTGGTGCAGGAACAGCTCTGCGCGGTTGCGTTCGTCGAGGTCTTCGGCGGTTTCGGCCTGCTTGCGCGCTTCTTCGATTCGGCGCTGCAGATCTTCGCGGTTGAGGTCGTTCACATGCACGGCCGATTCGGCCAGCAGGGTGCAGCCCTCAGGCAGTATGTCGGCAAAGCCGCCAAACACCACGTAGCGATCTTCGGAACCGGATGACGGCCTAACCGTTACGACGCCCGGTTTGATGGTGGTCATGACAGGCGCGTGCGCAGCCATTACCGTCATCTCGCCTTCCGTACCCGGAAGGATCACCTGCTCGACCTCTTCCGAGACCAGAAGGCGTTCGGGCGAAACCAGTTCGAATTTGAAGCTGTCGGCCATAAACTTGAGAAACCCTGGTTAGGCCGCTTCCGCAGCCAGCTTCTTGCCCTTCTCGACGGCTTCCTCGATCGTGCCGACCATATAGAAGGCCGCCTCGGGAAGGTGATCGTAGTCGCCCGCGACCAGACCCTTGAAGCCCTTGATGGTGTCTTCCAGATCGACCAGCTTGCCGGGCGAACCGGTGAACACTTCGGCCACAAAGAACGGCTGCGACAGGAAGCGCTCAATCTTGCGGGCACGGGCAACGACCAGCTTGTCCTCTTCGGAAAGCTCGTCCATGCCGAGAATGGCGATGATGTCCTGCAGCGACTTGTAGCGCTGCAGCGTCTGCTGCACGTCACGCGCCACCTGATAATGCTCCTCACCCACGATCATCGGGTCGAGCATGCGCGAGGTCGAATCGAGCGGGTCGACCGCCGGGTAGATGCCCTTTTCCGAAATCGCGCGGTTAAGCACGGTCGTTGCATCAAGGTGGGCAAACGACGTTGCCGGCGCGGGGTCGGTCAGATCGTCGGCAGGCACGTAGATGGCCTGCACCGAGGTGATCGAACCCTTGGTGGTGGTGGTGATGCGTTCCTGCAGCGCACCCATGTCGGTGGCGAGCGTGGGCTGATAACCCACAGCCGAAGGAATGCGTCCGAGAAGCGCCGACACTTCCGAACCCGCCTGGGTGAAGCGGAAGATGTTGTCGACGAAGAACAGCACGTCCTGACCCTGGTCGCGGAAATACTCCGCAACGGTCAGGCCGGTGAGGCCGACGCGGGCGCGCGCACCGGGCGGCTCGTTCATCTGGCCATAGACGAGCGCGGCCTTGGATCCTTCGCCGCCACCCTTCTTGTTCACGCCGGACTCGATGAACTCGTGATAGAGGTCGTTGCCCTCGCGGGTGCGCTCGCCGACACCGGCGAACACCGAGAAGCCGCCATGCGCCTTCGCAACGTTGTTGATCAGCTCCTGAATGAGCACGGTCTTGCCCACGCCGGCGCCGCCGAACAGGCCGATCTTGCCGCCCTTGGCGTAAGGAGCCAGCAGGTCGAGAACCTTGATGCCCGTAACCAGGATCTCGGCTTCCGTCGACTGCTCGATATATTCGGGTGCAGGAGCGTGGATCGGGCGCAGCTCGGTGCCTTTCACCGGACCGGCTTCATCCACGGGCTCGCCAATCACGTTGATGATACGGCCAAGCATTTCGGGACCAACAGGAACCGAAATCGGATCGCCCGTGTCGCGCACTTCCTGACCGCGAACCAGACCCTCGGTCGTGTCCATTGCAATCGTACGAACGGTGTTCTCGCCAAGATGCTGAGCGACTTCCAGAACCAGACGGGTGCCCTGGTTGTCGGTCTCGAGCGCATTGAGGATCGGCGGCAGGTGATCGCCGAACGTCACGTCGACAACTGCGCCGATGACCTGATGAACCTTGCCCACCGCGCCGGACTTCTTGGCCGCAGTGCTCGCCTTGGCAGCTGCCGGCTTGCGTGCGGTGGTCTTCTTCGCGGCCGGGGCCTTCGCGGCTTTCGCCGGAGCCTTTCTCGGGGTCGCTGCTTTAGCCATGTCTCGTACCCTTCGTGGTGTTCTAGAGCGCTTCCGCGCCCGAAATGATCTCGATGAGTTCCTTGGTGATCTGCGCCTGGCGCTGACGGTTGTAGGTGATCGTCAGCTTGTCGATCATCTCGCCTGCATTGCGCGTCGCATTGTCCATTGCCGTCATCTTGGCGCCCATCTCGCCAGCGGCATTTTCAAGCAGAGCCTTGAAGATCTGCACCGCGATGTTGCGCGGAACGATGTCGCCAAGGATTTCCTCCGCCGACGGCTCGTATTCGTAGATCGCACCAGTGCTCTCTTCGACTTCGCCGGTTGCGGCGGGGATCAACGACTGTGCCGTTGGGATCTGGCTGATCACCGACTTAAACTGCGAATAAAACAGCGTGCAGACGTCGAACTGACCGTCTTCGAACAGGGCGACAATCTTCTTGGCGATTTCGTCCGCATTGGCGAAACCGATCTGCTTGACTTCCTTAAGCTCGACACGCTCGACGATGAGTTTGCCGAAGTCGCGACGCAGGATGTCGTAACCCTTGCGGCCCACCGTGAAGATTTTCACGGTCTTGCCCTCCGCCTGCAGCTTGCGAACGTGCTCCCTTGCAAGGCGGGCAATCTGCGAGTTGAAGCCGCCACACAGGCCGCGATCGGCCGTCGCGACGACCAGCAGGTGCACGTCGTTCTTGCCGTTGCCGGTCATCAGTGCCGGCGCCTCGCCGCCACCCGACACGGCCTGCGCGATATTGGCGAGAACCGCCTCCATGCGCTCAGAATAGGGCCGTGCGGCCTCGGCCGCCTCCTGCGCACGACGCAGCTTCGCCGCGGCGACCATCTGCATCGCCTTGGTGATTTTCTGCGTCGCCTTCACAGAGGCGATGCGATTGCGAAGATCTTTCAAAGAAGCCATGCGGCGACCCTGATCCTGTCAGTCTGTTCGTCGGCCTCAGGCGAAGTTCTTGGCAAAGGCGTCGATCTGCGCCTTCAGCTTCGCGGAGAGATCATCGGAAAGCGCCTTTTCCTTGCGGATCGCTTCGAGCACGTCCTTGCCGTCAGAGCGCATATGCGCCAGCAGCCCCTGCTCGAACTTACCCACATTGGCGACGCTCAGATTGTCGAGATAACCGTTCACGCCGGCATAAATCACCGCAACCTGCTCTTCCGTCTTGAGCGGCGAGAACTGCGGCTGCTTGAGAAGCTCCGTCAGGCGCTCACCGCGGTTCAGCAGGCGCTGCGTGGCGGCATCAAGGTCGGAACCGAACTGCGCGAAGGCTGCCATCTCGCGATACTGGGCGAGCTCGCCCTTGATCGAGCCGGCAACCTGCTTCATCGCCTTGATCTGCGCCGACGAGCCGACGCGCGACACCGACAGACCGACGTTCACGGCCGGACGGATGCCCTGGAAGAAGAGGTTCGTCTCGAGGAAGATCTGGCCGTCGGTGATCGAGATCACGTTGGTCGGAATGAAGGCCGACACGTCGTTGCCCTGCGTCTCGATGACCGGTAGAGCGGTCAGCGAACCGGCGCCCTCGTCCTCGTTCATCTTCGCAGCGCGCTCGAGAAGGCGCGAATGGAGATAGAACACATCGCCCGGATAGGCTTCGCGGCCCGGCGGGCGGCGCAGCAGCAGCGACATCTGGCGGTAGGCGACAGCCTGCTTCGACAGATCGTCGTAACCGATCAGCGCGTGCTGGCCGTTGTCGCGGAAATACTCGGCCATCGCGCAGCCGGCCATCGGAGCCAGGAACTGCATCGGCGCCGGATCGGAAGCCGTTGCCGCGATGATGATCGAATAGTCGAGCGCGCCGCGCTCTTCCAGAACCTTCACGAACTGCGCGACGGTCGAGCGCTTCTGGCCGACGGCGACATAGACGCAGTAGAGCTTCTGGCTCTCGTCGTCGCCCGCATTGAGCGACTTCTGGTTCAGGAAGGTATCGAGAATGATGGCGGTCTTGCCGGTCTGGCGGTCGCCGATGATCAGCTCGCGCTGGCCGCGGCCAACCGGGATCAGTGCGTCGATGGCCTTGAGGCCGGTTGACATCGGCTCATGCACCGACTTGCGGGGAATGATGCCGGGCGCCTTCACGTCCACACGGCGGCGCTCTTTCGAGACGATGGGGCCCTTGCCGTCGATCGGATTGCCGAGCGCATCGACAACGCGGCCCAGAAGGCTCGGGCCAACCGGCACGTCAACGATGGCGCGGGTCCGCTTGACCGTATCGCCTTCCTTGATGTCGCGGTCGGAGCCGAAGATCACGACGCCGACATTGTCGGCTTCGAGGTTCAGCGCCATGCCCTTGATGCCGCCCGGGAACTCGACCAGCTCACCGGCCTGGACATTATCCAGTCCATAGACGCGGGCGATGCCATCGCCGACGGAGAGAACCTGACCGACCTCGGAAACTTCGGCTTCCTTGCCGAAATTCTTGATCTGGTCCTTGAGGATTGCGGAAATTTCCGCGGCGCGGATATCCATCAGCCGACCTCTTTCAGTGCAAGCTTGAGCGAATTGAGTTTGGTGCGCAGCGACGTGTCGATCTGGCGCGAGCCGATCTTCACAACGAGACCACCGAGAATTGCGGGATCAACGGTAAGTTTGATCGCGACGTCTTTGCCGGCAACTTCCTTCAGCGAGGCGCTGAGCTCTCGCTTCTGTTCGGCCGTCAGTTCATGTGCCGAAGTCACCTCTGCCGCGACCTCGCCGCGATGCGCAGCAGCAATGCGGCGGTATGCGGCGATCATGGACGGGACGGCGAAGAGCCGGCGGTTGCGCGCCACTACGCGCAGGAAGTTTCCAACGAGGCCGGTGATGCCGGCCTTCTTGGAGATGGCGTCAATGGCGCGGAATTGATCGTCGGCGGAGAAGACCGGGCTTTCGATCAGGCGCCTGAGGTCGGCGTTCTGCTCGATCAGGGTTTCGACTTCGCCCAGCGTCTTTTCGACGGGTGCGACGCTTTTGGCTTCGAGCGCGAGTTCGAAAAGCGAACCCGCATAGCGTTCCGCCATTCCGGAGATCATCGAACCAGAATTCGCCACGAGGTGCCGCTCTTCCTGTTTGTCAGGCCGCAAGATCGACGCTGGAGCTATGAACTCTGGCTAAATCTTTGACCTTGATGATTATTTTCGGCCAGCTGCCGGGCCAAGCCCGCTCCCCCAGCCAAATGTTGACCGCCGTCTAGCACAGGCTTTCGGGACTCGCAACACGCCGAAAGTGGGGGTTTTGGCGCGTTTTTGTCGCACTGCGATTTGCGCGCCGCCAGCGACCCCGTTTCCTAGGCGATCAGGCCGAAGGCGAAAAGCAGCGCAAGCAGCGCAAACACGATCTCGATTGCCAGCGCGATCCAGTTGTAGAGCGTATTGCCGTCATCGGAGAGCATCGAGATCAGCCGGCCAAATCCGGTCAGCGCCCAGGACAGACCGAGCGCCAGATAAAGCAGCGGCTGGGCCAGAAGCACGCAGGAAATGCCAAGCCCGAGATAAAAGCCGGCCATGTTGGCGCGGGCCGTCGCCACCGCTTCAGGATGGTCGGGTAACGTCTGTAGCCGGTAGAGCTTGAGGCCGGTTTCCGGCGCGAATAGGAGAAACAGGCCGATCAGGATCGTAATGACCGCGCAGGTCCACGCCAGCCACTCGCCGAAGCTGTACGGCCACGGAAATGCAAATTCCATCAGGCGCCCCTCGAATTGCGCAATGATGGAACCAGTCTATCAGCCTGACGCGAGATAGCCAGCAGTACGCGTCACACGCCGCAATCGCCGTGAAATTCGATTTCTTCCTCGCCACCCGGGCCGCTGACGGAGATGGTTCCGGTGAAACCCGTACTTTCGTAGCTGCCCTCACCCTTGATCATCGACACCGTGACTTCGTAACTCGGCTCGCCCCAGGTCCGGTATTTGCGCAATTCGCCCTCGCCGGAGGTCATGGTGTCCATCTCTTCGAGCTGACGCAGCTGATGGTGGAGGCCGATATAGGCATAACGGGCGTTCGAGCCGGTTATCGTGTCGGTGTTGTCGAAAAACACGAAACGCCAGCTGTCGAAATCGTTGTAATCGAAATTCTGCCCGGCACGCAGAAAGGTGCAATAGGAACTGATGTAGGGCCAGTGGATGTCGGTGATGATCGGCTGCTGGGCCTGAGCGGCGGGAGCAGTTGCTGCAATAACTGCCAATGTCGCGATCAGTCGCTTCATGAAATATTCCTCCGGGTCCATCCGCGCTGGCAAGCTAGGCAGTGAGGGCAGATCGGTCAAAGGAAACTTTGCGGGTCGATATCGACCTGGACGCGCACGGACCCGCGCGGCCTTGGAGCGGCCTTCAGCATGGCGCGCAGATACTCCTGCGGGTTTGACCGGCGCGCGCCATGCACCAGCAGGCGAAACCTGTAACGTCCGGCAATCAGCGCCAGCGGCGCTTCGGCGGGCCCGAGAACCGAAACGACGTCGCTCGCTGGAGCCGCGCGTCGCAGGGCGCGCGCATGCGCCTCCGCTTCCTGCCTTGTTGCCGCGCTGACGACAATCGCCGCCAGCCGGCCGAAGGGCGGCATGCCGGCCCGTTCGCGCTCTGCGATTTCGCGCTGGTAGAAGCTCTCCGCATCACCCGATACCAGCGCCTGCATCACCGGATGCTCGGGCTGGTAGGTCTGGATCAGGCCCCGGCTTCTCCTGCCCGTACGCCCCGCCCGTCCGGTCACCTGGCTGAGCAGCTGGAAGGTCCGCTCGGCGGCGCGCGGGTCGCCATTGGCAAGCCCGATATCCGCATCGACCACGCCGACAACCGTGATACCGGGAAAATTGTGTCCCTTGGCGACAAGCTGGGTGCCGATGACGATATCAGCCTCGCCCTTGGCTATGGCCTCGAATTCCAGCCTCAACCGCCGCACACCGCCGACCATGTCGGACGACAAGACGATGATGCGCGCCTCCGGGAAATGTTCGACCGCTTCCTCGGCAATACGTTCGATACCGGGGCCGCAAGCCACAAGATGATCGAATGTGCCGCATTCGGGGCAGGCCTCGGGCCGCTGCTCGTGATGCCCGCAATGGTGACACAGGAGCTGGCCGCGAAACCGGTGCTCGACCAGCCAGGACGAACAGTCCGGGCATTGAAAACGGTGGCCGCAGACCCGGCAGAGCGTCAGCGGCGCGTAACCGCGCCGGTTGAGAAACAGAAGCGATTGTTCGCCGCGCTCAACCGCGCTGCCGACAGCCTCAATCAGAACCGGTGACAGAAACCCGCCACGCGCCGGCGGGTTGCGCCGCATGTCGACGGCTTCCAGTTCCGGCAGTGCTGCGTCAGCATACCGGGCCGGCAAGCCGACACGATGATAGCGACCTGTATCGGCATTGACGCGGGATTCGATCGAGGGCGTCGCCGAAGCCAGCACGACGGGAAATCCGCCGATATTGCCGCGCACGACCGCCATGTCGCGCGCATTGTAGAAGACGCGGTCTTCCTGCTTGTAGGCGGTGTCGTGCTCCTCATCGACCACAACCAGTCCGAGATTCCGATAGGGCAGGAACAGTGCCGAACGGGCGCCGGCGACGACCTGCACCGATCCTTCCGCAACTTGCCTCCAGACCCGCTCGCGCATGCGCGGTGTCACGTCGGAATGCCACTCAGCCGGTTTGGCGCCGAAGCGCTCCTGAAACCGTTCCAGAAACGCCTGCGTCAGCGCGATTTCCGGCATCAGGATCAAGACCTGTCTTCCGCGCTTCACTGCCTCCGCAATCGCCTCGAAATAGGTCTCCGTCTTGCCTGATCCGGTGACGCCGTCGATCAGCGTCACGGAGAACGCGTCTTCTTGAACCCGCTCGCGCAAATCATCTGCTGCGGCCGACTGGTCGGGCGTCAGTTCCGGCATCGCATATTCGGGGTCTGGTGCGGCCACGACCGGCTGCGGTGGCAGCTGGACGGGCTCCAGCACATTCTGGGCCGCCAGCCCGTCGATCACCGTGAGCGACACGCCGGCTGCATGGGCAAGTCCGGAGCGCGTCCAGGCCATGCCGTCGCCGGCAAACTCAAGCACGCGTTTGCGCGCTGTCGTCATCCTGTCCGGCTCGCCACCAGAAAAGCGAAAACCTTGTTGCGGGGCTTCCGGTTCGAACGCTGCCGGCGCGCGCAAAAACATCCGCGCCACCAGACCCGGGGCCGTCATTGTGTAGCCGGCAACCCAGTCGACGAAACGCCGCGCCTTGTCTTCCAGTGGCGGGCAGTCGAACACCTCCGAGATCGGCCTCAGCTTTTTCGGATCGACTGTCTCGCCCTCGCCATCCCACACGACCGCGGCAACCTCGCGTGGACCGATCGGCACGCGGACGATCGATCCGGGCCGCACGGACATGCCCTCCGGCACGCCGTAGGAGAACGGCCTGTCCACCGGCGTCGGCACGAGCACCGGAACCGTTTTCGGAAGCGAATCTTTGTCCATCGGGCGTGACCTTGCCCGGTTCTTGGGATAGAGCAAGGCCGAAATCCGGCCCTTGAGCCGCATCACTTGCCCAGGGAGATACCCATGAAATTTTTCGTCGATACAGCCGACACCAAGGAGATCAGCGAACTCAACGCTCTGGGCCTTCTTGACGGCGTGACGACCAACCCCTCGCTGATCCTCAAATCGGGCGGGGACATCACGGAAGTCACGAAGCAGATCTGCGAGATCGTCAACGGCCCGGTTTCCGCCGAGGTGGTGGCGACCGAATACGATCAGATGATGCGCGAGGCGGAAATCCTGTCGAAGATCGCGGAAAATGTCTGCATAAAGGTGCCGCTGACCCTGGACGGGCTGAAGGCGTGCCGGACGATCCGCAACGATCTCGGCCGGCAGGTCAACGTAACCCTATGCTTTTCCGCCAATCAGGCGCTGCTGGCTGCCAAGGCCGGCGCGAGCTTCATTTCGCCATTCGTCGGTCGCATCGACGACACCGGCGAGGACGGCATGGAGCTGATCGCCGAAATCAGGACGATCTACGACAATTACGACTTCGACACGGAAATCCTGACGGCCTCGGTTCGCACCGTGAACCACGTCAAGCAGGCAGCCCTGATTGGCTCCGATGTGGCGACCGTGCCGCCGGCAATCCTGCGCCAGCTGGTCAAGCACCCGCTGACCGACAAGGGGCTCGACGCGTTCCTGGCCGACTGGAAGAAGACCGGCCAGACAATCGCCTGATCCGACATGGCCGACACCGGCGCAATAGCCGATGAGGCGCTGGAGGCCCTGCTGGCTAACCGGCAGATGGAGCCGTTCACTGCAAGGTTTCCCGGCTTTGGCAATCCGGCTGCCTATGCCGTAACCGCACGGCTTCGCACTTTGCGCGAGGCAAGGGGCGAAACCCCAATCGGCCGCAAGATCGGTTTCACCAATCGCGGCATCTGGCCCGAATATGGCGTCTACGAGCCGATCTGGGGCTACATCTACGATACGACCGTGCGAGAGGTAGATCAGGGCGAAACGGTCGACGTTTCGCGTCTGCCGGAACCGCGAATCGAGCCCGAAATCGTCCTCGGTCTGGAAGCCGACCTCGAACCGGGCATGTCCACCGGCGATATTGCACAGGCAATCGCATGGGTAGCCCACGGCTTCGAGATCGTGCAGTCGATTTTTCCGGACTGGCGTTTCGAGGCGGCGGATTGCATCGCTGATGGCGGCCTGCATGGCGCGCTTTTTCTCGGTCCCAAACGACAGATCGCGCCCGGTAACAGACACGCATTACCCAAACAACTCGCAGCCCTGACGCTGTCGCTGTCCTGCAATGGGACGGAGATCGACGCGGGCCTCGGCGCAAACGCGCTCGACGGGCCGGTCGAGGCTTTGCGGCATCTGGTCGGCGTACTCGCAGACGATCCAGAAAACCCGCCGATCCAGTCAAGCGAGATGATCACCACCGGAACCCTGACCAGGGCTTTCCCGATTGCAGCCGCACAGCGCTGGTCGACCGCGATTGCCGGCTTCGACCTTCCGGGACTGGACCTGAGGTTCGGCTAGTTGGGCCTGAATTCCGCCTGCGGGTCGTCACGCAGCACGTTCACCGTGTGGTGCTGGAGCCTGCGCGTGAGATCGACCACATCGCCTTCGAGCACCTCGGGCATCACAGACTTGCCGACATTGAGCGCAAATCGCTTGTGTTTCTTGTTGAGCAGCTCGTGAAACACCGTCATGTCCCGCAGTTCGGTGCTGCGCGGCGATACGAAGTAGAACAGCCACGAATTGCGCGATGTCATGCTGACCGGCACGATCGGCACCTGGTAGCGGCGCGCCAGCGCAATTGCTGTGGTCTGCCACGGCCGCTCCTCGACATGGTCCTTGTCCCAAAAGGCGATCCGGCCCGACGGAAACAGCATGATCGCGCGTTGGTCGGCAAATGCGCGAGCCGTCTTTTCGAGCGTCACCCGGCTCTTGGCATGTGACTTTTCGCCGGCGCGCCATTCAACCGGAATGAGCATGTCGCCGAGGCGCGGATTGACCCTGAGCGCATCGCGATTGGCGAATATCGCTATGTCGCTGCGTTTCGACTTGAGCACATCGAATGCGGCGATAGCATCGGCAATGCCGGTAGGGTGGCTGCACGCAAGGATGAATCCGCCCTTGGCGGGTATGTGCTCTGTTCCTGTCACCTGAATATCGAGCGACAGCAGCTGGCTGACATAGTCGAGAACGCCGCGGCCCGTCAGCGGCGCAATTTCATCGGCCATGCGCACGGCGGCGGAATAATGCAGGAACCGGTAGAGCAGGGGCCGCATCAACGGCCACAGAGGATGCGATGACAGGCCGACAGCCCGTTCCGCAATCAGCTGGTCTACAACATGCTTGTCGTCATGCGTCAGATCGCGCGGCAGAAGCCTTGTCGTGATCAGATCGGCGAAAGTCGAAGGCATCGTGCGGTAGTCCATCAGGAAACGGGCTCCTTGATGCGACGTTTACTGCGTGATTTGCGTGACGCGAAAATGACACCGGCCGCCGGTGCTGACGGGACAGCTACATCGCTGTGGGGCGCAACATCCCTCCGGGCACAAGGCCCGCGCCACGGTTCGAATCAGCCGGCGTACAATAGGCTACAAGGCCGCCGGCCACTTAGACGACGACGTTGACGATCCTTTGCGGCACGACGATGACCTTGCGCGGCGCGCCACCGTCAAGCGCCTTCAGGACTGCATCAAGGGCAAGAGCCGCCTCTTCCACGGCCGCCTTGTCGGCATTGCGCGAAATCGTCAGTTCGGCTCGCTTCTTGCCGTTGATCTGCACCGGATAGGTCACTTCGTCGTCGACGGTGAGAGCGGCCTCATAGTCCGGCCACGGCCATTCGGCAGCCAATCCCTTTCCGCCCAGCGTCTGCCAGCATTCCTCGGCCAGATGAGGCATCATTGGCGCCATCATCGCAATGAAGAATTCCAGCGCCTCGCGCAGCGCGCCAAGCATCGCCGCGTCGGCCTTGCCGGCGGCGGCATGGTTCAGCTGCGGCTGCAGCGTATTGGCCAGTTCGTAAAGACGTGCGACCGCGCGGTTGAAGCCCAGCCTCTCGATATCCTCGCCAACCGCTTTCAGCGTCTTGTGGGCCGCGCGCGATATCGCCAGCGCATCGCCCTCGGTCGCCGTCCGCGCCGTCTTGTTTTTCAGCGCAGGCGCTGCTTCCGACACCAGCCGCCATACGCGCTGCACGAAGCGGTGTGCACCCTCGACGCCGGCTTCCGTCCAGATCACGTCGCGCTCGGGTGGCGAATCCGACAGCATGAACCAGCGCGCAGTATCGGCCCCGTAGGATGCGATGATGTCGTCGGGATCGACAACGTTCTTGCGCGACTTGGACATCTTCTCGATCGGGCCGATCTGCAGTGCCTCGCCGGTCTCAAGCAGCGTCGCCTTGCGTCCGCCGTCCGCCTCCTCGATCTTTACCTCGGCCGGGGTCACGTAACCGGACGGCCCCTTGTAGGTCTCATGCACGACCATGCCCTGTGTGAACATGCCCTCGAACGGCTCCTCGATGGCGTTCACATGGCCGGTCGCCTTCATCGCCCGCACGAAGAAGCGCGAATAAAGCAGATGCAGGATCGCGTGCTCGATGCCGCCGATATATTGCTTGACCGGCAGCCAGCCATTGTCGCCGTCGACATAGTCCAGCGTCGTCGGTTGGGCCTCGTTCCACGGATCGGTGAAGCGGGCAAAATACCAGGACGAATCGACAAACGTGTCCATCGTGTCGGTGTCACGCCGCGCATCGCCGCCGCATTTGGGGCAGGCGGTGTGTTTCCACGTTGGATGGTGGTCGAGCGGATTGCCCGGCTTGTCGAACGTCACATCATCCGGCAGACGGATCGGCAATTCGCTTTCGGGTGCAGGTTGCGCGCCGCAGCTTTCGCAGTGGATCACGGGGATCGGGCAGCCCCAGAACCTCTGGCGCGAGATCAGCCAGTCGCGCAGACGGAACTGTACCTTGCGCTCCGCCATCGGCCTGTTGCCGGCGCGCACCTGTTCCAGCCGGTCGGCGACATCGTTGAACGCAGACTCTGGCGACATGCCATCCAGAAAGCGCGAATTGATCATCACGCCATCGTCCGTATAGGCCTCGTCGATGATCTGGAACGTCGCCGCATCAGCGTCTTTCGGCATCACCACAGGAATGACCGGCAGGCCGTATTTGTTGGCGAAGTCGAGGTCGCGCTGGTCGCCTGACGGACAGCCGAAAATCGCTCCGGTGCCATATTCCATCAGAACGAAATTGGCGACATAGACCGGCAGCGTCCAGTTTTCGTCGAACGGGTGAACCACCCGCACGCCGGTGTCGAAGCCTTTCTTCTCAGCCGTTTCCAGTGCCGCTGCCGACGTGCCCATGCGCTTCACCTCGGCGATGAAGGCCGCAAGTTCCGGATTGGCTTCGGCGGCTTTTTTCGCCAACGGGTGGTCGGCGGCCACAGCCATGAACGAAGCGCCGAAAATCGTGTCGGGCCGGGTCGTATAGACCTCAAGCTCGGTTTCACCCTCGGGCGCAGTTGCCGGGTCCAGCGGCCAGCGGATCTGCAGGCCTTCGGATCGGCCGATCCAGTTCTCCTGCATGATCCGGACCTTCTCCGGCCACTTGTCCAGCGTATCCAGACCGTCCAGCAATTCCTGGCTCATCGATGTGATCTTGAAAAACCACTGCGTCAGGTCGCGCTGTTCCACCGGCGCACCGGAGCGCCAGCCCTTTCCGTCGATCACCTGCTCGTTGGCGAGCACCGTCATGTCGACCGGGTCCCAATTGACCTTGGCCGTCTTGCGTTCGACCAGCCCGGCATTCCAGAAATCCAGGAACATCTTCTGCTGATGTCGGTAATAGTCCGGATCGCAGGTGGCGAATTCGCGCGACCAGTCGAGCGACAGGCCCATCGTTTTCAGCTGGCCCTTCATCGTGTCGATGTTTGCGTAAGTCCAGTCGCGCGGGTTCACCTTGTTGTCGCGCGCAGCGTTCTCTGCCGGCAGGCCGAACGCGTCCCAGCCCATCGGATGCAGAACGTTGAACCCCCGGGCACGCTGAAACCGCGCGACGACATCACCCATCGTGTAGTTCCGCACATGGCCCATATGGATGCGACCGGACGGATAGGGGAACATCTCCAGCACATAATATTTCGGTCGCGGATCGTCATTTGCGGTCTCGAATAGCTTGGCGTCGGCCCAGGCCTTCTGCCATTTGGGCTCGGACACACGCGGATTGTATCGTTCTGTTGCCATCAGGGTATTTTCAAACCAGAAAGTGCCGGAAATTGCGCCGCGGACCTTCACCACGCTTTCGCCGAAGCGTCAACTGTGAGCCGCTGGCTGCGACATGGAGCAGAACATGACTGACGTGGCGGCGGTAGCCGGCTTGAATGCGGTACTTGCGCAAATCGCATCGGCAGAGAAAGAAGCGGCGCGCGATGCAGGATCCGTGCGGCTCGTCGCCGTATCGAAGACCTTCGACGCGGGTTCCATCCGTCCGGTCATTGAAGCCGGTCAGCGTGTCTTCGGTGAAAACCGGGTTCAGGAGGCGCAAGGCAAGTGGCCGGAGCTCAAGAGCGAGTTTCCCGACATCGAACTGCACCTTATTGGCCCCTTGCAGTCCAACAAGGCGAAAGAGGCCGTGGCGCAGTTCGACGTGATTGAGACGGTCGACCGCGAGAAGATCGCCGCTGAACTGGCAAAGGAGATGCGCAGGCAGGATCGCCGGCCGGGACTTTATGTGCAGGTCAATACGGGCCTGGAGGAACAGAAGGCCGGTATCGATCCGCGCGAAGCCGTCGCCTTCGTCGAAAGGTGCCGGTCGCAGCACGGGCTGGAAATCGCCGGGCTGATGTGCATTCCGCCATTCGACGAGAATCCAGGACCGCATTTCGCGCTTTTGGAGAAGCTCGCGCGCGAGGCTGGCGTCAAACGCCTGTCGATGGGCATGTCCGGTGATTTCGAGACGGCGATTGCCTTCGGCGCCACTGAAGTGCGTGTCGGCTCGGCCATATTCGGCCATCGCCCGACGCCGGTCTGAAAACCGGCTATTTGCGCACTGGACATTCAAGTGTCCAAAATCGTGAAATCTCTCACCGCAACGTGACTTCCGATTGAGCCTGTGCGAGGCCTATTTTGCAATCGGGAACAGGGCCCAACGGGCAAATTGGCTACACAGGCAGTCTGATAGACGATGATTCGGCGATCGATCCTCTTGCTGGCAGCGGCGCTCCCGTTCGCTGTCGCTTCTTCCGCTTCCACGGCCGAAGAGCAGGGAAAGCCGATTGCCGTGGTCGAGCTGTTCACCAGCCAGGGCTGCAGCTCATGTCCGCCGGCGGACGCCTTTCTTGGTGATCTGGTCGGCCGGGGCGATATCGTCGCTCTCGCCTACCATGTCGATTACTGGGACTATCTTGGCTGGCGCGACACGCTGGCCAGCGCGGAAAACACGGCGCGGCAGCGCGCCTATGGCCGCTCCTTCGGCGCCAGCTCGGTCTACACGCCGCAGATGATCGTCAACGGCCGCACCCATATGGCCGGGTCGCGCCGGGCCGCGGTCGCCAATGCAATCGACGATCGCGTCGACACGCCCGAGGGGCTGACCGTTGAATTGTCGGCCAGCTATGCCGGCGAGAACATCGTGATCGAGGCCGGCGAAAGCCTGACCGGCAACAGCAAGGCGCATGTTGTGCTGGTCAATTTCGACGCCGCCCACACGATTGACGTCAAGCGCGGCGAAAACCGCGGCAAGAAACTGACCTACCACAATGCCGTCACCAACTTTCAGACCGTCGGCGTCTGGAAGGGAGTGGCCACGCGGTTCGAACTGCCGATGAGCGAAATCGCGGGCAAAGGCTCGGGTGGTTGTGCAGTTCTGTTGCAGGAAACCACCGCGAATGGCCTTCCGGGCGCGATACTCGGCGCCACGATGGTGATGTTCCCGTCCGGCTGATTCGCCGCCGGTTGTCGTTCCGACAATCCACAAAGAAAAACCGGCTCCAGCCATTTGGCGGAACCGGTCTTGCTTTGGGATCGTCTGACCCGAGATCTCCGGGGGTCCCGGAGTTGGTTCGGTCCGACAAGGCCCCGTGGGCGGGGGGCTTGGGGTTTCGGAGCCGAAATCGAACCGAACCGTCTCAGGCAACGAGAGGGATGTTCGTGGGACATTGAGGCGTGAGATTGGTCGCTTCGAGGCAACAATGTGGCAGTGCCATCACCAAATCAAACAGCCTGTGGCGCTTTGTGAATGACACCCTGATTGGCCCGGGAACAGCGCCAAACTCTTGCAATTCGCACACTGACGCGCAAACCTTGTCATCGAATTGTAACGAAAGGTGTTCGGGATGACGGATGGAGGCGGCGCTGCGGAGGGTAAGGACGATTCTTCGATACCCATACCGCTCAGCGAAGCAAGACGCGAGCGGTATGACCTCCCGGTAACATTCAATCGGCGCGAACTCGATCAGATATTGCGCGTATACGGCATGATGGTCGCCGCCGGCGAATGGCGCGACTACGCAATCGACCACCTCAAGGACCAAGCCGTTTTCTCGGTCTTTCGCCGCACCAGCGAGGTGCCGATGTTCAGCATCACCAAGACGCCTAAACTGAGAAACCGCCAGGGTGCCTATTCGGTGGTTTCGGCATCGGGTCAGATACTCAAGCGCGGACACGAACTGACGCGCGTACTCGGCGTGTTCGATCGCAATCTGCGGCTGGTGAAGGCCTAAAGCATGTCGCCCGAAAGTGGGCACCGGTTTCGGGACAACGACATGCGACAAAAATAGGAATCTAGAGCGGAGCACACGATTTCACGAGCTCCACGCTTGAGACACTACTCGCCGCGGAAGCGACGTTCGGGCAATGATTGCGGATCGGGAGCGGATGCGGTCCCACCGTTCATGGCAAGCTGCATGAAAACCGTATCCAGCCACCGGTCGTGCTTGTAGCCGGACCCGATCAGCCGGCCACTGTCGGCAAATCCCATCTTCCTGTGCAGCCGAACCGATGCGCTTTCCGCTTTGCCGTCGCCGATCACCGCGATCATCTGGCGAAAGCCGAGCGTGGTCGCCTCTTCAATCAACCGCGCCAGAAGCAGCGCGCCCAACCCGCGGCCGCGCGCGGCGGGTGCAATGTAAATGGAATCTTCCACAATGAACCGGTATGCGGGCCGGGGCCGAAACGGCCCCGCATAGGCATAACCAGCCACGCCACCATCCAGTTCGGCCACCAGATACGGATAGCCGCCCTTTTCCAATGCCTCGAAACGGGCTGCCATCTCGGTTTCGGAGGGCGGCTCAAGCTCGTAGCTCGCTGTGCCATTGCGAACGGCGTCTGCGTAGATTTCGGTGATCGCGTGAATGTCGGCCCGGCCTGCCGCGCGCATGATCACGCCAGCCGGCGTCTCAGCGGTCGACATGGCCGAGATCGCGACCGGGTTCGACGCAGTCGCGCACGCGCTGCTTCAGCACCTTGATGTCGGGAAAACCGTCGTCACGAACGCGCTCCCAGATCAGTTCGTCGCCGCAGGTGATTCGGAAAGCGCCGCTTTCGCCTGGCACGAGCGCGATTTCACCGATTTGCGTGCCAAACGTCGAGAACAGTTCCTGCGCCATCCAGCCGGAGCGGATATGCCAGTGGCACTGGACGCAGAAGGTGATGACGATGCGTGGCGCGGCTTGTTCGGACACGGTTCTTCTCCCGGAGCATGATCCCAAAAGGTGGACACCGGTTTTCGGGAAAGATCATGCTGAAACAAAGAGCGGAAGACCGTTCTCTATCAGGCAGCGCTCAGCTTCGCCATCGTCTCGTCGTCGACTTCGAAATTGGCGTAGACGTTCTGCACGTCATCGTCGTCGTCGAGGACGGCGATCAGCCGGAGGATCGACTGCGCCCTCTCTTCGTCCACCGGCGTCGACGTCTGCGGCCGCCAGATGGTCTTGACCGATTCTGCCTCCCCGAGCGCGCCTTCCAGCGCTGTTGTGACGTCGCCAATGTCCTCGAATGCACAGCTGATCACGTGGCCATTCTCGTCGGATTCGACATCCTCGGCACCGGCTTCGATCGCCGCTTCCATCGCGGCGTCAGCGGTTGCTGCGTCGGCCGGGTAGATGATTTCGCCCACGCGGTCGAACATGAAGGCCACCGATCCGGTTTCGCCCAGCGCACCGCCTGACTTGGTGAAGGCCGCGCGCACATTGGACGCGGTGCGGTTGCGGTTGTCGGTCAGTGCCTCAACGATGACCGCCACGCCTCCCGGCCCGTAACCCTCGTAGCGCACTTCCTCATAGTTCTCGCTGTCGCCGCCCGACGCCTTGTTGATGGCGCGCTGGATGTTGTCCTTGGGCATCGACTGCGCCTTGGCGTTCTGGATCGCCAGCCGCAGGCGCGGGTTCATGTCCGGATCGGGCGCGCCCATCTTGGCTGCAACGGTGATCTCGCGCGCCAGCTTGGAGAACATCTTGGAGCGCGCCGCATCCTGCCGCCCCTTGCGGTGCATGATGTTCTTGAATTGGGAATGGCCGGCCATGGTGGTCCTTGGAAAATTCTGTGTTGTCGGAAACGGCGCGCCTTATAGTGAAAATGCCCGATCACGTCCAGAAGCGCGAGGCCTGCATGAAAACCATCACGCTGCCCACACTGCCGATCGCCGGCGGCTGCCAGTGCGGCAAGGTACGCTACCGGATCACCGGGAAACCCTTGGTCTTCTATTTGTGCCACTGCACCGAGTGCCAGCGCCACACCTCCAGCGCTTTCGGGGAATCACTGCGGCTAAGGCGCGCCGACCTTGAAATCGACGGCGAGATGGCCTGTTTCACCCGGCAGTCGGATTCCGGCAAACGCCGTGAAGGCTGGTTCTGTCCCGATTGCGGCGTGCGCATCGTGCATGGCACAGCAGGCAGCGATCAGGTGAACATCAAGGCGGGCACTCTGGACGATACGTCCTGGCTCGTTCCGGCGGGCCATATCTGGACCGGGTCGAAACAGTCCTTCGTGGCAATCGGGGATGACGAGCCCTGCTGGGACGGGCAACCCGACGACGGCTACGCCGCGCTGACTGAGCGCTGGAATGCCATGATCGCGGGATCGTGACTGGCAGGTTCCGGCAAATGGGCTGCATTCCGCTCAATGCGCGCTAAGCTTCCGCAAAGTGAAGGAGGCTGGCATGCGACTTCTCCTCAAGACCGTTTTCGCGGGTCTGATTGCGCTTTTCGCCGTGGCGGCAAACGCCGAAGAGCCGGTCGCGGAACGTGAACGCCTGTTTGAGGCGCTTCAGAACGCACCCACCGAAACCGCAGCCCGCACGATTGAAAACGCAATCTGGCAATCATGGATGGCCGCTGGCCCGACGGAGGAAATACGCAGCAAAATGGCCGCCGCCATGCGCGCTCGCAGCGGTTACGAACTCGAACGATCGCTGGAATTGCTCGACGCGATTGTGGCTGACGCCCCCGACTATTCGGAAGGCTGGAACCAGCGCGCCTTCACCCATTTCCTGATGGGTTCGCTCGATCACTCGCTTGAGGATATCGACAGGGCGCTGGAACTGGAGCCAAGGCATTTCGGCGCACTGGCCGGAAAAGCGATCATTCTGATGCAGCAGGGACGAACCCAGCTCAGCCAGAACGCGCTGCGTGAAGCTGTCGGCATCCATCCCTGGCTCAAGGAACGCTCGATGCTGGTGCCGGAAGACGGCGAACTGACGATCCCACCTGGCGGCGAGGATATCTAGGCGATGCACTTCAGCACAAATGCGATTGCGGCCGCTAGCGTCATATTCGGACTTGTCTTGACCAGCCCCGTACTGGCGCAAACTCACCCGGTTCCCAGCCAGTGCCTGGCCGTCGCGCAGGCATTGCCGGAAGTGACCTATGCCAGTTTCACGCCGGTGCAGGCAGAGAAGGGCGTGGTGACCATCACCTATGCGGGCCACTCAACCTATGTGATCGAAACACCGGGCGGCGTGCGCATCGCCACCGACTTCAGCGGCATCTACGGGACCGATCCGTTGCCGCGCGTCGTGACCATGAACAAGGCCCATACGACGCATTTTACCAACTTCATCGACCCTGATATCGAATATGTTCTGCGCGGCTGGGACCCCGAGGGCGGCCCCGCCGAGCATGCCGTTGTCATCGACGATGTTTATGTCCGCAATGTTCCAACAGATATCCGGCGCGGTGCGTGGATGGAGGAGCACGGCAATTCGATCTTCATTTTCGAAGTTGCCGGCTTGTGCATCGGCCATCTCGGCCATCTGCATCACGAATTGAGCGACGCACACTATGCCGCGATCGGGCGGCTCGACATTGTCATGGTGCCGATCGATGGCGGCCTGACGCTGTCAGCCGAGGCCATGACTGGCATCGTCAAACGGCTGTTTTCATCGCTCGTTCTGCCGATGCACCGCAATTTCACGCCACTGTCGGAGTTCACCTCCCGCATGGGCGAGGAATTTGCGCTCGACTTCCTGGAAGGCAACAGCTTCACCGTTTCGCTGCGGGACCTGCCGCGACGCCCGACGATCCGGATACCGTCGCGGCTGTAATCCTGCACTCCGGAACCGCCGGTCAGTGCCCAGCCGCCTCCTTCGCGCGCTTGCGGGCCCGGCGGGCCAGCATGTTGAGCGCCTCGACCAGTGCCGAGAAGCCCATAGCGGCGTAGATGTAGCCCTTCGGCACATGGAAGCCCATGCCATCGGCGATAAGCGTCATGCCGATCATCAGCAGGAAGCCGAGTGCCAGCATGACCACGGTCGGATTGGCGGCAATGAACCGTGACAGCGGATTGACCGCAAGCAGCATCACCGTGACCGCCACAATGACGGCGATGTACATGATCGCGATCTCGTCGGTCATGCCGACGGCGGTGATGATGGAATCGATCGAGAATACCAGGTCGAGCAGCAGGATCTGGAATATCGCTCCCGCCAATGAGACCTGGACGGCCTTGCCCACCATCGTGTCCTTGTCGTCCTCCGGGTCAACCGTATGGTGGATTTCCTTCGTCGCCTTCCAGACCAGGAACAGGCCGCCGGCTATCAGGATGATGTCGCGCCAGGAAAAGCCGTGACCGAACAGTTCGAACAGCGGTTCCGTGAGCTGCACGATGAACGAGATCGTCGCCAGGAGAATGAGCCGCATGATTAGTGCGGCCGCAATGCCCAGCCGCCGCGCGCGCGCCTGATGTTCGACCGGCAGTTTGTTGGTCAGGATCGAGATGAAGATCAGATTGTCGATGCCCAGAACGACTTCCAGCACAATCAGCGTAACCAGCGCGACCCATGCGGTCGGGTCATTCAGCCAGACGAAATGAGGCGCGAAAAATTCAATCATGGGAAAAATCCGATCCGGGATTCGCTCAAACGGGCGGGTTTGTCGGCGCGAGCTTTGCCGATGCGCGATGCGGCGTCAACGTGTGGTCCTTGCGCCCCATTGGGCCGCCAGAGAATGTCAATGTGTCAGGCTTTGGGCGGCCCTTTTGGTTCTAGGCCGACAGCGCCCTGAATTTGTCCACGATCGCATCGCCCATCGCCGCGGTGCTGACCTCGGTCGCGCCCTCCGACATGATGTCGCCCGTCCGCAATCCCTGATCCAGCACGGCGGCGACCGCTGCTTCCAGCCTGTCGGCTTCCGCGACCATACTGAACGAGTAACGCAGGCACATCGCGAATGATGCGATCATGGCGATCGGGTTGGCGATGCCCTTGCCGGCAATATCCGGCGCAGAGCCGTGTACCGGCTCGTACAGTGCCTTGCGGGCGCCGGTCTTCTCGTCCGGCGCACCAAGCGAAGCCGAAGGCAGCATGCCGAGCGAGCCAGTCAGCATCGCCGCCACATCGGACAGCATGTCGCCAAACAGATTGTCGGTCACGATCACATCGAACTGTTTCGGCCACCGAACCAGCTGCATGCCGCCGGCATCGGCCAGCATGTGGGTAAGCTTAACATCGGCATATTTCGCCTTGTGCGTGGCCTCGACCACTTCCTTCCACAGCACGCCCGACTTCATCACATTGTGCTTTTCCATCGAGCAGACTTCATTGCGCCTGGTCCGCGCCAGCTCGAAGGCGACGCCCGAAATGCGCTCGATTTCGTAGGTGTCATAGACCTGCGTGTCGACGGCGCGTTTCTGGCCATTGCCGAGATCGGTGATTTCCTTCGGTTCGCCGAAATAGACGCCGCCGGTCAGCTCGCGCACGATCAGGATATCCAGCCCCTCGACCACGTCCTTTTTCAGCGAGGAGGAAGCGGCCAACGCCGGATAGCAGATGGCCGGGCGCAAATTGGCGAACAGCTCCATCTCCTTGCGCAGCCGCAAAAGTCCGGCCTCGGGCCGCACGTCATAAGGCACCCCGTCCCATTTCGGACCACCCACCGCGCCAAAGAGCACAGCGTCGGCTGCCATCGCCTTCGCCATGTCCTCATCGGAGATCGCCTTGCCGTGAGCATCATAGGCGGAACCGCCGACCAGACCTTCTTCTGTTTCGAATCCCGCGCCCATTTCGTCGTTCATCATGGCCACGAGCTTGCGCACTTCGGCCATGGCTTCGGGGCCAATGCCGTCACCGGGAAGAAGGAGAAGCTTGCGCGATGCCATGAGAGTGCCTTTCGAAATGCGTGAACCGGCGCCTTGCTAGTGTCAGGCGCAGGCAAAGGCAAGCCGGATTGGCTCAGCCGCGGTCGCGCCTGAGCGCGGTCACCTCGATCTCGATCTTCATCTCCGGCTCATTGAGTTCGCAAACGATCATCGTCGCCGCCGGCCGGATTTCGCCAAAAGCTTGGCCGAGGATCGGGAACACACGCTGCACAAAGGACCGGTCGGTGACGTAATAGTGCGCGCGCACGACATCGGCCATTTCGAAACCGGCCTCTGAAAGCGCACCGGCAATGGTCGACAGCGCGTTGCGTGTCTGGTCTTCCACCGCCTCGGGCATGGTCATCGTGGCGTAGTCGTAGCCTGTCGTGCCGGCGACGAAACACCAGTCGCCGTCGGCAACGGCGCGGCTGTAACCAGCCGTCTTTTCAAACGGCGATCCGCTGGAAATCAGCTTGCGCATCGAACCCTCTCAATCGGGCCTGACGATGTGATGCACGATGCGCCGCACCACGGGCGCCACGACCAGAACGGCTGGAAACGCAATCGCCCAGGACGGGATCCACGCCGAGAGCCAGGTCCACAGGAAGCGGTTGTCCAGCCCGGCCGATATCGCCGTCGACAATCCCGACACGATAAATGACATGAAGCCGGAAAGCAGTAGGCCGAAGACGATCGGCTCCAGCCTGCGGGGCAGAAACGGTTTCATGCGTGCAGGTTGCGCCTATGCCCAGGGGCGGTTTTCGGAAAGTTGCTTCTCATAGGCGTCGATGGCCGGCGCCTTTTCCATGGTCAGGCCAATATCGTCGATGCCGTTCAGCAGGCAGTGGCGCTTGAAGGCGTCGAGGTCGAACGTGATCACCCCACCATCCGGCCCACGAATTTCCATCGCTTCGAGATCGACAGTCAGCGTGGCGTTGGCGCCGCGCTCGGCGTCGTCCATCAGCTTTTCCAGGTCTTCCGGGCTGACCACGATCGGCAAAATGCCGTTCTTGAAGCAGTTGTTGTAAAAGATGTCGGCAAACGATGTCGAAATCACGCAGCGAATGCCGAAATCGAGCAAGGCCCAGGGAGCATGCTCGCGGCTCGACCCGCAGCCGAAATTGTCGCCGGCAACGAGAACCTTCGCATTGCGGTAGGCCGGTTTGTTGAGCACGAAATCCGGGTTGTCCGAGCCGTCCTCATTGTAGCGCATCTCGGAGAACAGGCCGGTGCCGAGCCCGGTGCGCTTGATCGTCTTCAGATAATCCTTCGGGATGATCATGTCGGTGTCGACATTCACGATCGGCAACGGTGCGGCAACGCCGGTCAGCGTGGTGAACTTTTCCATCTCTCGGTGACCTGTTCGGATTGAGGTGGCCATGCTTTACACAAGCGCGCGCGCCAAGGCAAAGGGGCAAATGGGCAGCCGACCTGCACCGATTGGCGGCACGCGCTTGTGGGTATCAGACGCGGTTGAGCGCGAGCTTGCCGGTCTCGGTGCCCGTCAGGCGCCGCGAGCGGCCGTCGGCGCCGACAATCACCGTCATGCGCCGGCGTTCCGACGAGAACAGTTTCGATGTCACCACGTCGACCGGTGGATCGAACGCGATTGTGACGCGCCACAGATCCGGCTTGATCGTTTCCGACATACCAATGACGCGGCCTTGCGCCGGCGCATCGTTGAATGTGCCTGCGACCCGGTCGCCGAGCGAGAACGGAGCGACAGGCGCCCTGGAACCATTGGGAGCGGCCGACAGCGTGTTCCAGTCGCGTGCGCCATGCAGGCGTGCAACCAGCTCAAGCGAGCGCGAGTGGCTGACCGGCATGTTGTCGTCGGCCAGAGCCGTTCGCAGACGGCGTGCCTGCGCCTTGTAGTCATTGCGATGATCGGTAGACATCGTCTTCCCTGTATCTGGCGAGGGACATGATCCGTCGGGAGCCCGCATTGCCGCTTCGTCCGTCGCGAGACAGAGAAAAACGCAGCTATTTGGAAGACTTCACCAAGGCATCAGGCCCGCGGGCGGCAGGTGTCTTCCAGACCGGGTTGTGAGATAGGTGCACGGTTGGCGAGCGTCAAGCGGCACGCGCCGGCCCTGCATCAGATGACGTTCAGTTCCCGAAACGGCCGTGCGGCAGCAATCCGCTCATAGGAAAATGCCGAGCAGTCGACCGAGCGGTAGCCCCCGTGAATGATCAGCTCAGCCAGCGCCTTGCCGACGGCGGGAGCCTGCTGCAACCCATGCCCGGAAAACCCGTTGGCGAAAATGAAATTGCCGACCTCCGGATGCGGCCCGATGACCGCGTTCTGGTCGAGCGTATTGTAGTCGTAATGGCCGGCCCAGGCCCGAGTCATCTTGATCGCCTCGAAGGCGGGCACACGCCTGGCGAGAACCGGCCAGATAACCTCTTCGAAGAGCGGCCAGTCCGGCTCGAAATCACCGGGATCGGCGGCGGACTCTTTCTCTTCGTCTTCCGCCCCGCCGCAGATATAGACGGAACCTTCAGGCCGCACATAGACGCCGGTCGGATCGACCACCAGCGGCATGTCGTCATAGTGCTCATAGGCGTCGAACACGAACACGCTGCGCTTTCGCGGCTCGACCGGGAGCGTGATGCCGGCAAGCCCGGCGACATGACCGGCCGACGGTCCGGCCGCATCGACGATCATGCCTGCACCGACCCTTTCTCCGCCGGCCAAGGTGATGCCTTCGACCTTCGGCCCCCTGCGTTCGATTTCCGTCACCTCATCCTGAATGAAGGTGATGTCCTTCGTTTTTAGCGCCCGCCGCAACAGCGCGAGCAACGCATGGGCGTCGAACCAGCCCTCGCCTGAAAGACCCAGCACACCTGCGCTCACACCATCGGTCGAAAGCCATAAGAAGCGCCGGGCCAGCACCGTTTGGTCTTCCAGAATGACATCCGCGCCCTCAGCCAGCTGGGTGGCGAGGTTGAGTTCAAGAACCGGCAAGCCGTCTTCGCTGGCGAGTATCAGATACCCCTTCTCGCGAAAGGTTATGTCGGCGTCTTGCCCGAATTCGTGGCCAAGGCGGCGAAACAGGCCGAGCGTGAATTGCGACAGGCGGATGTTTTCTGCGATCGAGAATTGTTGGCGGATCGACGCGCAGGACAGCGTGGTCGCCGCACGCGCGAATTGCGGATCGCGCTCGACCAGCGCAATGGAGCCCGTAAACCCTTCTTCGCGCATATACCAGGCGATCGAACTGCCAACGATTGCCCCGCCGATGATGACGATGTCGAATTTGCGCAATTTTGGGCTCCATGCCGTACCGGTCCGAACGAAACAGCTTCCGTTAGCGGCCGCAAGCCGGCGATTGATGGTGGCAGCTCTTGCGAACCGCATTCGGCGACGGCATGAAGCGGCATGTCCGGTTCCGTTTTCCGCCCCCGCCGCTCCGTCCTTTATGTGCCCGCCGACAAGGAACGGGCGCTCGCCAAGATAGCCACCCTCGACTGCGATACCGTCATCATCGATCTCGAGGACGCAGTATCGCCCGACGCGAAAGATGTGGCGCGCGAAACAATGCGCCGGTTTCTGGCGAACAGCAGACCGGACAATTGCGAGATCGTCGTACGTATCAACCCTCTTTCAGGCGAATGGGGCACGGAGGATCTGCTGGCCGCGCGTGCATCACGCCCTGATGCAATCCTGTTACCGAAGGTCGATGGACCGCGCGAAGTGCTGGACGCGAATGACGCGCTTGACGAGACCGATGCGTCGCCCGACCTCCTGCTGTGGGCGATGATCGAGACGCCGAAAGCCCTGTTCAATCTTGGTTCAATCGCCGAATTGGGCACGAACCCCGGAACGCGGCTGGCCTGCCTCGTTGCCGGCACCAACGATCTCATCAAGGAGACCGGCGTTCTGGCCACACCCGACCGTCGTTATCTTGTGCCCTGGCTGTTGCAGATGGTGGCCGCCGCGCGATCGGCCGGCATCGGCGTGCTCGACGGGGTGATGAACGATTTTGGCGACGCGGATGGTTTTGAGCGCGAATGCGCAGAAGGCCGCAACATGGGTTTCGACGGCAAGACGCTTATCCATCCATCACAGATTGAAACGGCGAACCGTGTCTTTGCGCCTTCGGCAGATGAGATTGCCGAGGCTGAGGCTATCATCGCCGCCTTCGCGTTACCGGAAAACGCCGGCAAGGGCGTGATCCGCATCGATGGCCGCATGGTCGAACGGCTGCATCTTGCGCAGGCCGAGCGATTGCTTGCCAGGGCAGGGCGCTGACGCAGCAGAACGAGCCCGGCCACCGAGACGCGCCGACCGTTCATTACGGTCTGGTTTCAGGTTCGCGTTCTGCCGGGCCCACTATTGTTCCCTCGGTTCTTGTTCGCTCGAACGTGTCGACTTGCGCCGGTTTACGTCCGGTTGCAAGATCGAGCTCGCGACAAGATGCGTAGGCGCTCGATGGTGTTGATACTGGCTTTGGCGATTTTGTTGTTGCTCTCGGGTTTTTTTGCCTGGGCCTGGTACGATCGTTACTTTCGCTGGATCGATTGTTTTGACGAGCAGGGCCGCTGTTACGACAGCGAAACCGGCATGGTCTTTGTCGAGCAGGCTGGCGCGATCTGGCCCGCATTCAGCTTTCTTTGTTTGATTGGTGCTCTTTTCGTTCTGTGGCGCATTCTGGCACGCCGCATCCGGGCAAGATCCCGCGCGCTGCGGCGCAGCGCTGCCCCTTGATCGCCGCCAGAAGAATTCATGAAGGCCGAGACAATCGGCGAATTCCGGCAAGGGTGTGATCCGGATCGGCGGTCGCATGGTTGAGGGATTGCACCTTGCGCAGGCCGAGCGATTGCTTGCCGGAGCGGGGCGCTGAACTCAGTGGAAGTTTCGGCCTTTGGGCATGACACTTTTTGCGTGACGGTACCGATTTTCCTGCGTTGAAGTGTCCTTTTCATCGACAATCAGAATATTTCGATATGCGCGAGACTTTCCTCGCGAATCTGGACCGCCACTTTTTGCCTCGTCCGCATAGGCGCGCGTCTCGATGTCCGCAGCCCCTTCGCATAGAGCGCCGAGCCAGGAGGAAATATCCTCCATGCGGTCGACGACAATATGAATGACGCCGGCTTCCGACTGGAGACGGCCGCCGACACGGATAAACCGCCCGCCCATGATGATCGGGCGGAAGCGCTCGAACTTGCGGTGCCAGACAATCGCATTGGCGATGCCGCCTTCGTCCTCCAGCGTGAGAAAGATTGCATTGCCCTTGCCCGGCCGTTGCCGCACCAGAACCAGCCCGGCAACGGAAACGCGCCGGCCGTCGGGAACCGAAGGCAAGGCCGAATTCGGTGTGATGCCGGCACCGTTCAACCGCTCACGCAAGAACGAAACGGGATGCGCCTTGAGCGACAGGCCAAGCGACCGGTAGTCGTGAATGACGTGCTCGCCGGGCGGCATGATCGGCAGTTCCACAACCGGCTCATGGTCGCGAAGCGCAAGCGTCGGCCGCTCGAACAGCGGCAGGCGCTCGGCAGCATTTGCCTTGTCCAGCGCCCTGACCTGCCAGAGCGCTTCGCGTCGATCGAGGCCAATGGAACGAAAGGCGTCCGCCTCCGCCAGTTTTTCCATCTCTCCGACATTGAGCCCCGAGCGAAGCCAGACATCGCGCACCGATACATATCCATCGCCGCGCCGCGTCACGAATGTCTCGATACTGTCCTCCGAAAGCCCCTTGATCCGCCGCATGCCAAGCCGCAGGGCATGTTTGCTGCGGATTATCCCGCGCATCTCGGAATGGCGGTCGGCAATATCGGCGGGATCGAAATTGCCCGGTTCAAGTGTCGAATCCCACATCGAGTGGTTCACATCGACCGGCCTGATCTCGACCCCGTGCTCGCGCGCATCGCGCACCAGCTGCGCCGGCGCATAAAAGCCCATTGGCTGCGAGTTCAGGATCGCGGCGCAAAAGACGTCGGGATAAAAGGTCTTGAACCAGCATGAGGCATAGACCAGCAGCGCGAAGGATGCGGCGTGGCTTTCGGGAAAGCCGTAATCGCCGAACCCTTCGATCTGCCTGAAGCAGCGCTCGGCGAATTCCTTGTCGTAACCATTGCCAATCATCCCCTCGATCAGCTTGTCCCGATAGTTCTCGATCGTGCCGTTGCGCCGGAAGGTCGCCATGGCCCGGCGCAGCTGGTCCGCCTCGCTTGGCGTGAACCCGCCGGCGTCGATGGCGATCTTCATCGCCTGTTCCTGAAACAGCGGCACGCCCAGCGTCCGCTTCAGGATCTTTTCCATTTCCGGGCTCGGAAACTCGACCGGGTCCTTGCCTTCCCGGCGGCGCAGATAGGGATGCACCATATCGCCCTGGATGGGGCCGGGCCGCACGATCGCGACCTCGATGACGAGATCGTAAAATGAGCGCGGCCTAAGCCGGGGCAGCATCGACATTTGCGCCCGGCTTTCGATCTGGAACACGCCCAGCGTATCGGCCCGGCAGATCATGTCGTAGACCCGGGCGTCTTCCTTGGGGATCGTGTCGAGCGTCAGCATTTCAGGCCAGTCGGCCCGGTAATGCGCATGAAGAAGATCGAAACAGCGCTTCAGGCACGATAGCATGCCGAGCGCCAGAACATCGACCTTGATCAGACCGACCGTATCCAGATCGTCCTTGTCCCACTCGACCATCTTGCGCTCGTCCATTGCCGTCTTGACGATGGGCACGATCTCGTCGAGCCGGTCCCTGGTGATGACGAAACCGCCGACATGCTGGGACAGATGCCTCGGGAAACCCAGAATTTCGTTGGCGCGATCCATGACCTTTCTGGTCATCGGATCGTCCTTCGCCAGACCGCCCGCCTTGGCCTCCCGCTCGCCAAGATGAGAGGCCGACCAGCCCCAGATCGAGCCTGAAAGTGCCGACTGGATGTCGTCGGACAGGCCCATCGCCTTGGCCACTTCGCGCATTGCCGAACGGCCGCGATAAGTGACGACGGACGCGGCAAGCGCGGTGCGTTTCGCGCTGTATTTGTCGTAGATATAAGCGATGATCTTGTCGCGGTGCTCATGCTCGAAATCGACATCGATATCGGGCGGCTCGTCGCGTTCTGTGGAAACGAACCGTTCGAACAGAAGGTCGGTCAGGGTAGGATCGACCTCGGTGATGCCGAGGCAATAGCAGATGACGGAATTGGCTGCCGAACCCCGCCCCTGGCACAGAACGTCGACATCCTTGCGCCGCGCAAACTGGACGATATCCCGCACGGTCAGAAAATATCGGGCGTATTTCTTCTGCGCGACGATACCCAGCTCATGCCGGATCATGTCCGGCAGTTTTTCCGGAAAACCGTTCGGATAGCGTTCTTTCGCCCCTTCCCATGTCAGCTGCTCCAGCTCGGTCTGCGGATCGAGACCGGGCGTCGATGTCTCTTCCGGATAGTTGTGGCTGAGCTCGGCCAGCGAAAAGCCGAGCGTTGCGGCGAACCGGCCGGTCTCGGCCAGCGCCTCGGGAAAATTGCGAAAAAGCCGCGCCATTTCCGTCGGCGGCTTCAGGCAGCGTTCGGCATTTTGATGCAGCGCATGTCCGGCATTGCCAACGGTCGTGTTGAGGCGCACCGCTGTCAGCACATCCTGCAGCGGCCGCCTGTCGGGCCTGTGGTAAAGCACGTCGTTGATCGCCATCAGCGGCATTCTGGTTCGCGCCGCCATGCTTGCCGCCTGCTCGATGCGGAACCGGTCATTGCCGCCATAATCGGGAGCGACTGCGAGCCATACCGACTGGCCGAAACGATCACGCAGCAAATGCAGGAACTCCAGCTCACGGGCCGTGTCGCCCGTCAGTCGCGGAATAGCGGCAAGCGAAATGTTTTCGCCCCATTCCAGAAGATCGTCGCGATAGACGAGCGGCGCGCCCTTCTCGCTTTCGTCACGTATATTGGCTTGCGTGAGAAGCCGGCACAAATGCCCCCAGCCCTTGCGGTCCTGCGGATAGGCAAGCACATCCGGCGTGCCGTCGGCAAAGACCAGCCGGCAGCCCGGATGATAACGGACCGGCGGCGCCTTGCCCGTTTCGGACGGCTTCAGATGTTTCGCCTGGCTCCAGGCTCGAACCACGCCCGCCACCGTGTTGCGGTCGGCCAGCCCAATGGCGCTATGGCCCAGAATGCCGGCGGTGATCACCAGCTCCTCGGGGCGCGAAGCGCCGCGCAGGAAGGAGAAGTTCGACTGCACGGCGAACTCGGCATAGGGGATGTCGGCGCGCATGTTCATGCGAACATGCCCTGTATGAACCAGCGCGGCGCTTCCGCCTCACCATACAGCCCCTGCCGGTAGAGCCAGTAGCGGCGGCCATCCATGTCCTCGACGCGAAAATAGTCGCGCATGCGCGTCTCGGCGTCGTCGCGCCACCATTCCGGCTCGATCCGCTCCGGCCCCTCGACCCGGATGACGCGATAGGATGCACGCCGCCAGCGGAACCCGGCGGGCGGGCCTTCCGGTACCTCGGCGGTAACCTCGACCGGTTCAGGGCGGGGGAAAAGCCGTATCGGCCGCTCTGCCGCCATTTCGGACGCCGGCTGCTGCCCGTTCACCGCCATCGCCGGCTGTTCCGCTTCTGCCAGTGCAAAAGGCGTAATACGCACCGCGCGCTCTGGCACATGGCTTTCCACCATGACGGGCCGCAACAGCGCCTGCTCTCCCAGCCGCGCGCGAACCCGGTCGGCGAAAAACGCGATATCCTCGCTCTGGTCTGTCGTCTCCGCGACAAGATCGGCCTGCGCATCTTCGAAACGCGCCGCCGACATCACTGCGAGGCGGATGAGGTCGAAACCGAAACCGGTGTCGATCCGCTCGCCGAGCGCCTCCAGCTTTTCATGAAAGAGCCTGCCGATGGATGCCGGCTCACGCATCGGCCGCGACGTGCCGACGGCGATGCGGGTGACGACCCCGTCCACCCTGAACAGCGCCAGTTGCAGCCGCCGCGCGCCTTCGCCCCGCCGCTCCAGATCGGTTTTCAGTGCCATCGCCAGCATCAAAAGGATGTGTTCGATATCCTCAAGCCGCAGTAGCGGCTCGGCGAAATGCCGCTCGGCGGACAGCACCGCCACCGGCAAACGCGGTGATATCGCCTCCTCGACCGCGCCCAGCGCCTGATCGAGCCTCAGAATAAGTGTTTTGCCGAAACGGCGCGCCAGCGGCGCACGCGGCGCATGGATGATCGACCCGGCAACGCGCAGGCCGACGCTTTCAAGGCCGGAACGCATGGCGGGGTCGAGGCGAAGCGCAGAAAGCGGCAGCGTGGCGAGCGCGTCTTCCTCCTCGCCGCTTTTTACTGGTGGAAGTGAAAATCGCGCCGCGGCCCAGGCCATGCCGGGCGTCGAGGCAAGACCGGGACGGGCGTCGAACCCCTGCTCGGCCAGACGCCGCACAAGATCGGCGACCATCGCCGCTTCGCCGCCAAACAGATGCGCGCAGCCTGTAATATCGAGAAACAGCGCATCCCCACCATCGATGGCGACCAGCGGCGTATAACGATCGCACCAGTCGGCGAGACCCTCGAGCAGTCGCTGGTCGGCGTCCGGAGCAACCTCGATCACGTCGACATCGGGATGCATGGCCCGCGCATCGGCAAGGCCCATGCCGCGCTTGAGGCGCAGCACCTCGGCCCGCTCGTCAAGCGCGCAGATGCGCTGGGTGTTGTTTTCGTGCCGGCTGATGATCAGTGGCGGCGCGTTGCGTGGGCGTCTTGAGCGCCACGACCGTCCCAGCCGCTGGCGCCAGATCCGCTCCGTGCCGAGATAGGGGAACCAGATCGCGAGGATGCGTTTCCCCTCGGTCGTGAAAAGCGAGGTCATGGCGGTTCCACTCCAGGAAAAATCGACCCGAAAAGGCCGTGCGGCTCTTGTCGATCGACACCGAAAAGACGGGATTGCCGAGCGACCCTTCAAGCGGCCCGGCCAGTGTTTCCCGCAATGCTGCGGGTGCCGGCGAAACCACAAGCCGGACGGGTGCTGCCGTCGGTTCCGCAACCGCCGCCTGGCGGATGAGAAAGATCGGCTGGCCGGCATGGACGGCGCGCCTGTGAAGCCGGCGCGTAGCGGTAAGGTCGAGCCTGTCGGGATTGCCGCGAAGCTCGATGATGATGGCGGCAAGTGCTGGAAGCCGCGTCGCCTCCTCCGCGATCCACAGGGCATCGGCAAGTTTCGGCGCATCGGCGAACAGTAGTTCCTGCGCCGAGAAACCGAAAACCTGCGCCAGACCGCCCGCATAAGGCAGACCCGCCTCGCGGAAGATTTCGGCCGTACCGATCCACAAAAGCGACCGCTCGGCCCGTTCCTTTGCCGCCAGGGCCGCAAGCGCCAGTGCAAAACCGGCCGACGCGCCGGCATTGCGGGTCTGCGCGGCGTGGATTTCGCAAAGGCTGCCGCGCGAAATGCCACCGTCGAGCGCGGCGTCGAAAGCCTCGGCGCCGGTTGCAAGCTGACCGTTCTCGCGAACCGCCGCGCTGCCGCGCCGCAACACCGTCATGTCGGCATCCGGTGGCGGCTCCAGCCTTTCGGCGAGCCGGCCCTCTATCCTGGCAATGTCCCGGCGCAGGGCGCAAAGCGTCTCCCGCGCCACGGCCTGAGCAGCCATGGCACCTATCCCGAAAGCTCGGTTGTTCCTGTTATGTTCTTATTGATTCCCGAGGTCCGGACGAGAGTCAAGCGGCACAGAAGAGAATTTATTCCTCTATCTTCCCGCTGCCCCGTAAACCACTGATTCCCGAATAGACTTCGGTCCCCTCGAAACCCGGCGCTCAAGCCGCTATATGGCGCTGGAAGGACAAGAGATGGCACGCATTTATCAAACACGTGGCTGGCACGACCAGATGTCGCCGACACTGGACGAGATGGAGCTTATGGCGCTCGAGGCCTATGCCAACCTGCCTGAAACTTTCCGCCAGCTTACCGGCGAGATCATCATCCAGATCGCCGATTTCCCGGCCGAGGAGATCATGGACGATCTGGCGCTGGAAACCCCGTTCGATCTGCTTGGCCTGTTCGAGGGCCGTGGCATCGCAGAGCGGTGGAACCCGCAAACCGGTGAGGGGCCGAACCGGGTCACGCTCTATCGCCGCGCCATTCTGGACTATTGGGCCGAAAACGAGGAAACGCTGGGCGACATCATCAACCACGTGCTGATCCACGAAGTCGGCCACCATTTCGGCCTCTCAGACGACGACATGGCCAGCATCGAGGCGAACGCCGAATAGGGCTATTGCTCGCCGAGCTTCATGTCCGGGTCATACTCCTTGCCCGGAACCTCTTTCACCACCGCCTGACCGCACCGCATGGTCTTTGAGACTTCATCAAAAGCATAGCTGGGCGAGCCGTGCAGTTGCCAGCCGCGGTTCAGCGCGGCCGTCACCTTGTGGCAGAAGCTGGCATCGTCGGGTCCGGTGAGAAGTCGGTAGAGTTTCATCGCTGCAAGGCGTCCAGATATCAGTTCCATTCCGTCCCTACACCGGGAACCGGCAAGGTGGAAGACGCTGCTATTCGTCGTCGCCGAGTTGCCGCGCCTCCGAAGGCAGCATGATCGGAATGCCGTCGCGAACCGGATAGGCAAGACGCGCGGCCTTCGACACCAGTTCGCTCTTTTCGGCGTGCCAGGTCAGCGGTCCCTTGGTTAGCGGACAGGCAAGCAGCTCCAGCAGCTTCGGGTCGATATCGGATTTGCGCGTCGCTTCGCTCATTGCAGCCTCGGACCCGGTTCGTCGCTGTCGCGCGCAATTGCCATCTCGGTGATTGCAATCAGCGTTTCGGCGCGCGCCTTGAAGTCGGGCGCCTCCAGCAGCGCCTGTTTCTCCGCCGGGCCATAAGGCGCCATCATCGAAAGCACATTGACCAGGGTGGCGTTTTCCGCCCGGCTGACACTTTCCCAGTCCGCCTCCAGCCCGTTGGCGTCGAGATAGGCCCTGAAGGCGCGCAGCAGTCCCGCGCGATCGACCTCGTCGGCGCCAGCTTCGGCATCCAGATCCGAGAGGAACGGCAAGATGCGGCACTGCCTGTAAGGCGTACGCGAATGAAGTTCCTTTTCAATCCGGAACCGGCAGATGCCCTGCAGCGAAACCAGATAGCGACCGTCTCCTGTCTCGCTGAACGACGTGATTCGCCCAAGGCCGCCCACTTCGCACAGTTCGGGCTCGCCATCACGGCGCGTCGCTCCGTCGAGCCTGGGCTGAACCATGCCGATCAGCCGCGAGCCGCCGATGGCGGCGTCAACCAGCGCAAGATAACGGGGTTCGAAAATGTTGAGCGGCATACGCCCGCCGGGCAGCAGCAGCGCCGCCGCAAGCGGAAACACCGGCACCGTGTCCGGCAAATCGCCTTTCTTCAGATATCGGGCATTACCCGCACGCACCACGCGTCTCCATCCGCCGCGTCAGGACCTCGGCTCTCCTGCCAGTACTATCTGGCGCGCAAGCTCGCGAACGCAATACCCGAACCGACGACACGGCTCAGGAAAACAGCAGCGATGACAATTTGCGTCTCGCTTGCATCGTCGCTTCATCCTCCGGTCCCCATGCCTCGAAGAAGGTGAGGAGCTCATTGCGGGCAGCGTCATCCTTCCAGCCGCGATCGGCCTTGATGATGTGAAGGAGATTGTCGGCAGCCGCCGTCCGGTCGCCCAGAACATTCTGGATCATGGCCAGATCGAACCGCGCCTGATGGTCATTGGGGTTTTCGGCAAGCCGTTTTTCCAGGTCCGCCGGATCGCCGAGTGATGCCGCCTGTTCGGCAAGGGTGATACGTGCCTTGACCGCAGCGATGGCCGGCGCATCGGCCTTGTCTTCGGGAGCCTTTTCGAGCACGCCCTTGGCGGCTTCGATATTGCCGGCCTCGACCAGCATTTCGGCCATGCCGCCAATCGCGTCGGCATTGTCGGGTTCGGCTTCCAGAACCATGGAATAAATGCGCGCAGCCATTTCCTGATCGCCTGCAGCACGCGCCTCGACGGCAGCTTTCAGCGCATCCTCGGTATTCGGCGCCTGCCGGCCGCCGCCGAGCTTGGCGATGAATTCGCGCACCTGGCTTTCGGGGATCGCACCCATGAAACCGTCGACCGGCTGCCCGTCCTTGAACGCAATCACCGCCGGGATCGACTGGATGCCGAGCTGGCCCGCAATGGAAGGGTGGTCGTCAATATTCATCTTGACCAGCTTGACGGCTCCGCCCGCCTCGTTGACCACCTTTTCCAGAACCGGGGTCAGCTGCTTGCAGGGTCCGCACCAAGGCGCCCAGAAATCGACGAGTACCGGCTGGTTGCGCGAATCCTGAATAACATCGGCCGGAAAGGCCGCAGTCGTCGTTTCCTTGACGAAACCGCCCGCCGGCGCATCATTCCCCGGCGTCAGATCGCCAACCAGCCCGGGCTGGGTACCATTGTCCATGTCACTCATCGTGCGTTTCCCGTTGCCCGTTCTTCTGTCCGTTTCCTTACCATCGGGTGCCGCAAATGTGGCTATCACTCCGACAGTTTCAAGATAGTGGCCTCGTGGCCTGTCGCTTCGATGAAGCGCACCAGATCGTCCCGGCCGATGGTGGTGGTCGCCTCATTTGTTAGCGGATGGCCATTGATCTGGTCGTGTTGCATCAGATCGGCGTCGAGAAACGCCGTTACCTGGCCTTCCCGATCGTTGACGAGACCGAAGATGGTCACCGCACCCGGAACAACACCGAGCAGCTCTTGCAGCTTTTCTGCATTGCCGAACGATACGCGCCCCGAAGCGCCGATCCTGGTATGGATCGTCTTCAGGTTGATCACCGCGTGTTCGCCTACGGTGAGCAGGAAATACCTGCCCTTCTTGTCTTTCAAGAAGAGGTTCTTGGTGTGCCCGCCGGGAATTTCGCCACGCAGCTCTTCGGATTCGCCCACCGTGAACAGCGGCGGGTGATCGTGGGTCGTGGTCTTAATTCCGAGCCCGTCGAGATAGCTGATGAGTTCATCACGGCCCATTGCCATACCGGCACCGCTCCATGTCGCGAAATCAGGCTTCCTGCGCCGCGCTTCTGTAGTGCGAAACGGCGCATCGCCACAACCCCACCGGCTCGGCTCATTGCTCGCAACGGCCGGCGAAACAGCCGTCGCCGGCGGCGCTCTCGGCGGTTTGCGACGGTTCCGGCGGCCACCGAATCATCGCCTTCATTTCCTGTTGCATTCGCCGGGCAGTTCAGCCATATAGCGCGTCTCGCGGCCAGCGCCGCGCGAGCGGGTGTAGCTCAGGGGTAGAGCACAACCTTGCCAAGGTTGGGGTCGTGGGTTCGAATCCCATCGCCCGCTCCAGTTTTCCAAGCCATCACAATGACCTGCCGGTTACATCCGGCATGCGTCATTGTTGCGCTCGATAGTCATCGCATGCATCTTCCGCCGCAGTGCATGAAGGGAGACCGGGTATGTTCGCGCGCGAGAAACTGCAGTTCGAACCAGTGCCGCTGCCTGACCGGCACGCCATGACAGATGCCGAAATGCAGGCGGCGGCGTGCGATTTTCTGGCCTTCATGCGCAAGCGCCACACAGTGCGTGACTACGACAGTCGACCGGTTCCAGCCGAAATCATCCGCGATTGCGTCGCCGCCGCCGGAACGGCCCCGTCAGGCGCCAATCACCAGCCCTGGCACTTCACGGCAATCTCCAATCCGGAGATGAAGGCTCGCATCCGCGAAGCAGCCGAGCTGGAAGAGACCGACTTTTATGCAGGCGGTGGAGGCGAGGAATGGCTGAAAGCTCTGGAGCCCATCGGCACCGATGCCTCAAAGCCGCATCTTGAGGACGCGCCCTGGCTGATCGTCGTCTTCGCGCAGCGTTATGGCGAGTTTGCTGACGGAACACGTTATAAAAACTATTACGTTCCTGAAAGCGTTGGCATAGCAACGGGCGTGCTGATAACCGCGCTTCACCATGCGGGGCTGGTGGCGCTGACGCACACGCCCAACCCGATGCGGTTCCTGAACCACATGCTTGACCGGCCGAGTTCGGAAAAGCCGGTGATGATCATCGCCGTGGGTCATCCGGCCGTGGGCGCAACCGTGCCCGCTGTAGCCAAACTCAAGAAGCCAATTGGCGAGATACTCTCCGAGTTCACTTGAGAAATACTCGAATTTCCGATTCGCAATTTCGTCGCCACATGCTAGCCAACCGGCATGGCACAGAAGAAGGCGCATGAGGTTGACGGCTGGCTGGCAAGACCGGCTGGCGGCGTTTCGACCGTTCTTGTTTACGGTCCCGACCGCGGCCTTGTGTCCGAACGCGCCAAGCGTTTCGCACAATCCACCGGATTACCGCTGGATGACGCCTTTACGGTAATCCGCATCGACGCCCCAGCTCTCACCGACGATCCCGGCCGGCTTGTCGATGAATTGCGCACGGTACCGATGTTTGCCGACCGTCGGCTGGTCTGGGTAACCGGCGCCGGCGCGGAAAAGCCGCTTGCCGACGCTGTTGCCTCCATTCTCGCCGACCCGCCGGCAGACGCCCTGCTCCTGATCGAGGCAGGTGAATTGAGGAAGAATGCACCACTGCGCACAGCGGTTGAGAAAGCCGGGTCGGGGATGGCGTTACCCTGTTACGCCGACAACGCTCGCGCCCTCGACGACCTGATTCAGGCGCAACTGGCCGAAGCGGGGCTGGCCATAAGTCGCGAGGCCCGGGAGGCTCTGAAGGCCGGTCTGGGCGGCGACCGGCTTGCCTCGCGCGCCGAAATCGAAAAGCTCGTTCTGTTCGGCAAGGGAAAACAGCGCATCGAGATAGACGATGTGCGCGAAGCGACCGGCGATGCCGCCGGACTTTCGCTCGATGACGTGATCGACGCCGTGATTTCCGGCAAGACTGCTGAATTCGATACAGCCTTCGCGCGGCTGATCGCGGCTGGAACCCAGCCATTCCTGTTGCTCAACGCCGCAATGCGGCAGTTTCAGTCGCTGCAGGCCATGCGCGATGTCATGGATCGCGAACGCAAGCCGGCTTCGGACGTGGTCGCCTCCGCCCGGCCGCCGGTGTTCTTTGCCCGGCGCAACCTTGTCGAACAGGCATTGCGCAACTGGAGCGCCGGGGCCTGCGATCGGGCGCTCGATCGCATCAGCACCGCGGTTCTGGAAACGCGCCGGCGGCCTGACTTGGCCGTCGCGGCGACCCGCCAGGCCCTGCTTGCCGCGGCGGTTACCGGTGCGCGCGCCTCGCGCTGATCATGGTTAGCAGATCGTTAACGGCACTGCCGCTCAGGGATTGAGTCGCCGGCAAAGTTCGTCGAGCTGTTCCAGCGTCCGGTACGCAATCCGCACCTCGCCGCCCTTACTCTTGTGTTTGACCGCTACCTTCAGCCCGGTCGCATCGGTCAGCAGCTTTTCGAGCGCTACCGTATCGGCATCCTTGTGCGGCGCTTCCTTTGACTGTTTCGCCGGCTTGTCGTCGCCGTCTCCGGCGCCCTGAGCAAGCGCTTCGGCCTGGCGGACCGACAGGCCTTCCTCGACGATCCGCTTGGCCAGTCCGGCCGGATCTTCCGCCGTTACCAGCGTCCGCGCATGGCCAGCCGACAGCGAGCCGTCGACCAGAAGATCCTGTATCACCGCCGGCAGCTTCAGCAACCGAAGCGTATTGGCGACATGGCTGCGGCTCTTGCCGATAACCTGCGCCAGATCCGACTGCGTGTAGTCGTGCTCGTCGATCAGCTGCTGGTAGCCATTGGCTTCCTCGACCGGGTTGAGGTCGGCCCGCTGCACATTTTCGATGATCGCCAGCTCAAGCGCCACACGGTCATCCACATCGCGGATGATGACGGGGACATCGGTGACTCCAGCGCGCTGGGCTGCGCGCCAGCGACGCTCGCCGGCGATGATCTGGAAATGCTGCGGATCGTCGGTCGGACGCACCACAACCGGCTGCACGATACCGTGTTCGCGGATCGACTGGGTAAGGTCAGCCAGATCGGCATCAGCAAAGGTGCGGCGGGGGTTGTGTGGATTGGGCGCAATGAATGCGATCGGGATGCGGTTGTCCGCCGTCGGCGGCGCCTTGGCCTCCTCGGCAGGTTTGTCCATTTCACCGATCAGCGCTGCAAGGCCGCGGCCCAAGCGTCTTCTGGACGGATCGTCATTCATGGCTGGTCCATTTCATTTCGTTTCGCCGCCGAATCGACCGGCGGGCGTAGGGTCAGGCTGCCTGCAGCCTCCGTTCGCGACGGATCACTTCCGATGCGAGCTGCAGATAGGCCTGGCTTCCGCTGCAATTCAGATCGTAGAGGATCACCGGCTTTCCATAAGATGGCGCTTCCGACACACGCACGTTGCGCGGGATCACCGTCTCGTAGACCTTGTCACCCATATATGCGCGCACATCCTCGACCACCTGGTTGGCGAGATTGTTTCGCCCATCATACATCGTCATCACGATGCCTTGGATCTCCAGATCAGGATTGATTGAACCGCGCACCTGTTCGACGGTCGCCAGCAACTGGCTAAGACCTTCGAGTGCAAAAAATTCGCACTGCAGTGGAACCAGAACCGAATCGGCCGCCGACATGGCGTTGAGCGTCAAAAGGTTGAGCGAGGGCGGGCAATCGACAAGCACGTAGCTGTAGGGGCTGGGTCGCGACTTGTCGCGCAGCGCATTGCGCAGACGCTGCGCCCTGTCCGGCGCCGACGCGATTTCCATTTCAATGCCCAAAAGATCGAGGGTCGACGGAACCACCGACAGACCGGGCACGGCGGTCTCCATAGCCGCCTCCGAAATTCCAGCCGCTCCGGTCAGCAGATCGTAGGATGAAACCAGACGGTCCTGGCGATCAATGCCAAGCCCGGTGCTGGCATTGCCCTGCGGATCAAGATCGGCCACCAGCACCCGCTCGCCAATCGCCGCAAGCGCCGTCGCGAGATTGATCGCGGTGGTCGTCTTGCCGACGCCGCCTTTCTGGTTGGCGACGGTAATGATGCGGGGGAACATTGTCTCGGGCTGCCTCATATCGGGACTTGGGGCGGGACCGCCAAACGTCAGCGCTTCTTCAGATCGGAGATTTCCAGGATCACGCTTGCCGCATCGATCTCGCTCCGATGTTCTACCAGATCGAATTGCCAGGCGTCACGGCTTTCTTCGATTTCACGCTGGTAATCCCGGCCTTTGTGAAACAGGCCCCTGGCACCGGACATTAGCCACGGACTGGCCAGCCCAAGCAGCTTTTGCAGCGGGGCCAGCGCGCGCGCGGTGACGACATCCGCTGTCGCGCCGTCTGCGGCGATATCCTCTATGCGCACGGCATGCACAGTCCCCGGCGCACCGGCCTGCGCGATCGCGTTGCGCAGGAACGCAGCCTTCTTATGGCTGCTCTCGACCAGAGCGATCGACGCCCCCGGACGTTCTCTCAACATGATGGCGAGCACCACGCCTGGGAAGCCTCCACCGGACCCAAGATCGACCCACCTGAACGCATTTGTCGGCGCCAGCGGAAAGACCTGCGCGCTATCCAGGATGTGTCGGTTCCAGAGATCGCCCAGTGTCGAGGGAGCGGCCAGGTTGATGCGCGCAGCCCACTTCTCGAACAACGCCTGAAAAGCCGTCAGATGATCAAATGTTTCACGTGAAACCGGCCCGGCAATCCGCTGCAAGGCTGCAAAATGGTGATCGCTCATGCCGCGCCGCGTCGCTCCCTGCCCTGCAGCTGAATGGCGGATATGATGATCGCCAGGGCAGCCGGCGTCATGCCGTCAAGCCGCTGCGCTTCCCCAATCGAGCGTGGCTTTCTCACCGAGAGCTTCTGTTTCAGCTCATTAGAAAGACCGGCCAGAACGCTGTAGTCCAGTTCGACCGGAATGGCAGTCTGCTCCTCACGGCGTATATGCGCCACCTCCTGGCGCTGGCGATCGACATAGACAGCATAGCGCGCTTCGGTCTCCAGCGTCTCCGCCGTCTTTCCATCAACCTCCCCAAGCTGCGGCCAGACATCGACGAGATCCGCAAACGCAACATCGGGATAGGACCAGAGCTCATAGGCTGTACGCCTGACACCGTCCCGGTTGAGCGCTATCCCGTGTTTCGCCGCTTCGTTGGGTGTAAGCGACAATTGCCGAGCCAGCTCCCGTGCGGCGTCAAGCCTCTCTTCGACATCCCTGAAACGGGCACTGCGTTCGGCGCTGACAATCCCAAGCTTCTCCCCCAAAGGCGTTAGCCGCTGGTCGGCATTGTCAGCCCGCAAGGAAAGGCGGAACTCGGCACGCGAGGTAAACATCCGGTAGGGTTCGGTGATACCGCGATTGACCAGATCGTCGACCATCACGCCGATATATGCTTCGGTACGGCTGATCGTGAACAGCTCACCACCGCCGGCCAAGCGCGCCGCATTGATCCCGGCCAGGATGCCCTGCGCAGCCGCCTCTTCATAGCCGGTCGTTCCATTGATCTGACCGGCCGTAAACAACCCGCGCACACGCCGCGTTTCAAGGGTCGGTTCCAGTTCACGCGGATCAATGTGATCATATTCGATGGCATAGCCTGGACGCAGAACAACTGCCTTCTCGAGCCCTGGAATGCTCGCCAGAAACTCCTTCTGCACATCCTCGGGAAGCGAAGTCGAAATTCCATTCGGATAGACCGTGTCGTCGTCCAGCCCCTCAGGCTCCAGAAAGATCTGATGCCCGTCACGGTCGCCAAACTTGACGATCTTGTCTTCGATTGACGGGCAGTAGCGCGGCCCAACGCCTTCAATGGAACCGGAGTACATCGCCGAACGGCTCAGATTGGCCCTGATCACATCATGCGTGCGGTCAGTCGTACGCGTGATGCCGCAATCGATTTGGCTTTGTTCAATCCGGTCCGTCATAAGCGAAAACGGAACCGGCTCGTCATCAGGCTTCTGCATGTTGAGAGACGCCCAATCGATTGTCTTGCCATCGAGACGTGGCGGCGTCCCCGTCTTCAAGCGCCCGAGCCTGAATCCGGCCTCCGAAATTCGTTCCGACAACCTGGTGGATGCATTCTCGCCCATCCGGCCGGCGGAAAATGACTTGTCGCCAATATGGATCAACCCTCGAAGAAACGTTCCCGTTGTAAGCACAACAGCACCGCATCGCAGCAGGCGTCCGTCTCCAAGTTCAACATGCGTGATCCGACCATCGGCGATGCCGATATCAACCACCTCACCCTCGACAATCTCCAGCGATGGCTGCGCTTCAATCGACAATTGCATCGCCTGACGATAAAGTTTGCGATCCGCCTGCGTCCGAGGCCCACGCACCGCCGGGCCCTTGCGTCGATTGAGAAGTCGGAACTGGATGCCGGCGTGATCGGCAACCCGGCCCATCAATCCATCCAGCGCATCAACTTCACGTACAAGGTGCCCTTTGCCAAGGCCGCCGATCGCCGGATTACAGGACATGACCCCGATCGTATCGGCCGCAATAGTAACCAGTGCAGTCGCGGCACCAGCACGCGCGGAAGCGGCAGCGGCCTCGCAACCCGCGTGTCCACCACCAATCACAACAACATCGAAACGCTGCGCCATATCTACCCATCCAAATTACGACGCTGTCGGGAATCGTTTCACGTGAAACATTCCCTCACCGGAGTCCCTGGCATCTAGCCTGGAATCACGCAGGAGCCAATGTTTCACGTGAATCATTTGCCGATACAAAACTGGCCAAATATCCTTCCGAGAACATCCTCGGTATGGATCGAGCCGACAATATTGCCGATTTCATCACCGGCAAGCCGCAACGCCTCAGCGCGCAATTCAAGTGGGTCACCGGGCGACAAGGCCCTGCCAATCAACTCCCGGGATGAGCGAACATGCTCAACGTGACGCAGACGTGACGGAACTGCAGAGACCACCCACCCCTCGATACGCTCAAGCGCAGCAGCCCGAATCAGTTCGACAAGCCCATCGATCCCTTCACCCGTCTTTGATGATATAAGCCAATCATAGGGACTGCTATCCGCATCAAAATCAGAAAGGTCCGCTTTGGAGCCGACTCTCAGAACCGCGGGCCCGATCGGTACATCCAACGTCTGTCTCTGAGAGAGATCTTCGAGAACGATGATGAGGTCACAGCCCTCAGCCCGCTTGAGCGCACGCTCGATACCTAGCGCTTCAACACGCCCCGGCTGCTCGCGCAAGCCGGCCGTATCCGTCACAACAGTCCGGACACCCCCAAGATCAAGAACAACCTCGATCAGGTCCCGAGTCGTCCCAGCTTCATCGGAAACAATTGCCACGTCACGATCGGCAAGCCGGTTGAGGAGGCTAGACTTGCCGGCATTCGGCGCGCCCAGAATAACAACCCTGAACCCGTCTCGCAGTATCTCACCGGTTCGAGCACCCTCAACATGAGACTGCATCTCCTCACAAAGCACAGACATATCCAACCAGACATCGTCGGCGACTGAACCCGGGACATCACTCTCGTCGGAGAAATCGAGCTCTGCCTCGATCATCGCTCGTGCGTGCAGGATGCGCTCACGCCATACCCGATATGTGTCGAACTGCCGGCCACCCGCATTCGCAAGAGCAAAGCGCCGCTGCATTTCAGTCTCAGCTGAAATCAGATCCCCGAGCGCCTCGACCCCCGTTAGATCCATCTTTCCGTTGATAAACGCCCGTCGTGTGAACTCGCCCGGATCAGCCTGGCGAAACCCGTCCAGTTCACCAAGGGCAGACAGAACCGCCGTTACCGAAGCGGCGCCGCCGTGAATGTGCAGCTCCGCACAATCTTCCCCGGTGAAACTCCGCGGCGCCGAAAAGACCGTCACTAGCCCACGGTCGAGCAACAAGCCATCCCGATCGCGAATTTCGTGAAGTTCGACAATTCGGTCTTCAGGCACCGACCTGCATAAAGACCGGATTGCTGTCTTGGCGCCGGAACCGGAAATGCGGATCACCGCTACACCGCTCGGCGGCAAGCCGCTGGACAGCGCGAATATGGTAGCCGATTGCAACATGGCTTTCACCAGCGGCCAGCTGACTGATTACATCATTTCGAGTCCGAATCGATTGGGGCGTGCCCGGCCTGGTGTCGACTCGTTTCGAACCCGAATCGATCAGGTATTCATCGAATCGAAGAAATCCGAATTCGTCTTCGTCTGCTTCAGCTTGTCGATCAGGAACTCGATTGCATCCGTCGTTCCCATCGGGGCCAGGATACGCCGGAGAACGAAAATCTTCTGCAGGTCCTGCTTTGCAATAAGCAGGTCTTCCTTGCGCGTGCCGGACTTCAGAATATCCATCGACGGGAAGATACGCTTGTCAGCCACCTTGCGGTCGAGAACGATTTCCGAATTGCCCGTACCCTTGAACTCTTCGAAGATGACCTCGTCCATGCGGCTGCCGGTATCGATCAGGGCAGTCGCAATGATCGTCAGCGAACCGCCTTCCTCGATATTACGCGCCGCACCGAAAAACCGCTTCGGACGCTGCAAGGCATTGGCATCGACACCACCGGTCAGAACCTTGCCGGAAGACGGGACAACCGTGTTGTAGGCGCGGCCGAGACGCGTAATCGAATCCAGCAGGATGACAACGTCACGCCCATGCTCGACCAACCGCTTAGCCTTCTCGATCACCATCTCCGCGACCTGCACATGCCGCGTGGCCGGTTCGTCGAAGGTCGACGACACGACCTCGCCCTTCACCGAACGCTGCATGTCGGTCACTTCCTCAGGCCGCTCATCGATCAGCAGAACGATGAGGAAGCACTCCGGATGGTTCGACGTGATCGAATGCGCGATGTTCTGCAGCAGAACCGTTTTACCGGTTCTTGGCGGCGCGACGATCAGGCCGCGCTGGCCCTTGCCGAGCGGCGCCACCAGGTCGATCACCCGCGCGGACAAATCTTTCACGGTCGGATCGTCGATCTCCATCCGGATCCGAGAGTCCGGATAAAGCGGCGTCAGATTGTCGAAATGGATCTTGTGCCGGATTTTCTCCGGATCCTCGAAATTGATCGTGTTGACCTTCAGCAGCGCAAAATAGCGCTCACCCTCTTTCGGGCTGCGGATCGGTCCCTCGACCGTATCGCCGGTCTTAAGCGAGAAACGCCTGATCTGAGACGGCGAAATGTAAATATCGTCGGGACCCGGCAGATAATTCGCGTTAGCGGAGCGCAGAAAGCCAAACCCGTCCTGCAGCACTTCGACGACACCTTCGCCGATGATTTCAGTATCCTGCGCCGCGAGCTTCTTGAGGATCGCGAACATCAGCTCCTGCTTGCGCATGACGCTGGCGTTCTCGACTTCGAGCGATTCGGCGAAGGCGATGAGGTCCGTGGGACCTTTGCTTTTGAGTTCCTGTAGCTTCATGTCCGTCAAACGCGATGATGAGGAAGCGGGATATGGGATGGAATTGCGGGAGCGCCGGCGCAGAACGTTGCTGCTGGAAGAAAGACGCTCAATGCAAGGAGAGGTGGCGACTCTTATCGCCGCGCCGTGGAAAGAGCAAGCGGCGTTTTTGACCTGCAGATACCGCTAGAACGGTTTCACGATCACCAGAACGACAATCGCGACCATCAGCAATGTGGGGACTTCGTTGACAATCCGCCAGTGCCTTGCCGATTTTTCGTTCCTATCATCGGCAAACCGCCTAACAGATGCCGACAGATAACCGTGAAAGCCTGACAGGATGAGCACGAGCAACAGCTTCGCGTGCAGCCATCCCGCCTGGAATGCAAAACCATACCAGCCAAGCCAGAGCCCGGCTGCCCAGGTCACGATCATTGCGGGATTGATGATCGCACGCAGCAAGCGGCGCTCCATGACCTTGAACGTCTCAGACTTGTCGGAACCCGCTTCCGAATCCGCGTGATAGACAAAAAGCCGCGGCAAATAGAGCATCCCCGCCATCCACGCGATGACGGCGATCACATGAAGCGCCTTAATCCAGGAATAGGCGGCGCCTGGTTCGATCAGGAACAGGCCGACCACAAGAACGACCAGTACGAGCAACGCACTGACCGCCCGCACTACAGGATTGCCGTTGCCCCTCTCAGACCGGCCGGAACTCATCGAACCGCATTCCTCAGCTGACCGACCATAGCTTCCACATGATCGATCGGCGCGTCCGGCGTTATCCCGTGTCCCAGATTAAATATCAAAGGGCCATTCCCGAGCGTTTCAAGGACCTTGTCGACACCTTCGCGGAGGGCATCGCCACCTGCGACAAGCCTTTGCGGATCGAGGTTCCCCTGCACTGCCCCGTCTTCCTGCAAGCGTCGGGCTTGCTTCAGCGGAACCGACCAGTCGAGTCCAAGTCCAGTCACACCTGTTTTCTGACGGTACTCGTCATAGAGCAGACCAGCCCCGCGCGGGAAACCGATCACCGGTACATCTGGATGTTTCTCACGCAGACGGCGAACAAGCCTCGCCACCGGCTTCACGCACCACGCATCAAATGCTGCCTCGTCCAAAACACCTGACCAGGAATCGAAAATCTGCACAGCGTCAACGCCGGCGTCGATCTGACGAGACAAGTAATCCGCGCTCACATCAGCCAACCGGTCGAGCAGCAATGCAAACGTAACGGGATCCCTGAAACCGAACAGCCTGGTCGCCGCCTGGTCCGGAGACCCTTTGCCTGCGATCATATAGGTTGCCACCGTCCACGGTGCACCGCAGAAACCCAGCAGAGCCTTGCCGTCATCCAGCTTGGACCTGATCAGTCCGATCGCTTCGTAGACCGGCGCGAGACGCTCATGCAGCTTGCTACCGTCCAATTGCTCAATTTCCTGAACCGAGATCGGCGTCATGCGTGGGCCAACACCCTCCTCAAAGCGCAGATCCCGTCCGAGAGCGTGCGGCACCACAAGAATATCGGAAAACAGGATCGCCGCATCGAAATCGAACCGCCTGATCGGTTGCAGCGTCACCTCGCAGGCAAGCTCCGGCGCATAACAGAGATCGAGAAAGCTGCCGGCTTTCGTTCTGGTTTCCCGATACTCCGGCAAATAGCGCCCAGCCTGACGCATCATCCAGACCGGTGGCGGGAAAACCGTATTCCCCCTCAGGACCTCAAGAATTGCCTTTTCACCAGCCACCGGCACACCCGTCGCGATTTGGTAAACAAAAAGAAAATCTATTCAGATCAGTTTTCTGATTCTTAGACTCTGTGACTATCGGGAAATCGCGTGGCTCCACAGCACGAAGACCCCAAAACCAACCTCAAATGTCCCTGCGCGCCGCAGAAAACCATCTTGGTAATAACGGGGACAAAACCGCAAATAGGCGTCTTTTCAAACCGTTGCAACGACCCCGATTGTCGCGCTGCCGGTGACCGCAGTGCGCAAACCGGACTTCAACGCATTGTTGCCCACAGCGGAAAACCCAGGCCAGCCGCCCTCTGAATTGTGGATATACCGCCCTCTGCTACATTGCGTTTCCCGGCCACCCGACGGAACCGAACTTTGTCCACACGCAATCACAGCCCGTCCAACAAGCCTGTGAGCAAGCCGCAAAGCTTCTTTCACCTGCACATGATTTCGGATGCGACGGGTGAAACGCTGCTGGCGGCCGGCCGGGCGGCGGCGGCCCAATACACCAACGCCAGAGCCATCGAGCACATCTATCCGCTGGTTCGGAATGAGAAACAGCTCGAACGCGCATTTGCCGACATCGAGGCAGAACCGGGCATCGTGCTCTACACGGTCGTCGACACCAAGCTGGCCTCCCTGATCGACAGGCACTGCTTGAGCCTCGGCCTGCCCTGCGTATCCGTGCTCGAGCCGGTGCTGACAGTATTCCAGTCCTATCTCGGCACTCCGGCCGGGCGCAGGGTCGGCGCGCAGCATGTGCTCGACGCCCAATATTTCAGGCGCATCGACGCGCTGAACTATACGCTTGAGCACGATGACGGGCAGATGATGCACGACATCGCCGAAGCCGACATCATCCTTGTTGGCATCTCGCGAACGTCGAAGACACCAACCAGCATCTATCTCGCCAATCGCGGCATCAAGACAGCCAACGTGCCGATTGTTATCGGCATGCCGGTACAGAATGAAGTGATCAGCGCGAATGGTCCGCTTGTGGTTGGCCTCGTCGCCTCGGCCGAACGCATCTCCCATGTCCGGCAGAACCGAATCCTTGGCAGCGCCGGTGACTACCGTTCCGAAGACTATGTCGACCGTTCGATGATCGCCGAGGAACTGACTTATGCACGGCAACTCTGCGACCGTCACGGCTGGCCGCTGATCGACGTCACGCGCAGATCGATTGAAGAGACGGCAGCGGCAATTCTTGCGCTGCGAACGCAGTCGCGCTAGCCGGAGCAGCAAAGCGTAAACTGGAAGGCTTGACTAAGTGGCAGACAAATCCGCGCCCGAAATCATCCTTGCCTCCGGCAGTGCATCACGCCGCATGCTGCTTGAAAACGCAGGCGTGCGCTTTCGGGCTGTCCCACCAAAGACGGACGAGCGTGCCATTGAAGGGGCGATCGACAAGAGCGGCGTCACACCAGCCGAACTTGCACTGATTTTGGCGGAGGCCAAGGCCATCGACGTCAGCCTCACCTATCCGGACGCACTTGTCATTGGTGCCGACCAGACAATGTCGCTCGACGACCGGCTGTTCCACAAACCGGCGGACATGGAGCAAGCGCGCCGCAACCTGCTGGCGCTTTCCGGCCGCACGCACCAGCTCCATAGCGCCGTCGTTGTTGCGCAGGCTGGTGTCGCGCCCTGGCGCCATGTCGATACAGCTGACCTCACCATGCGCGAGATGAGCCCGGAATTCATCGGTCGTTATCTCTCCGCAGTCGGCGATACAGCGCTTGAGAGCGTTGGCGCCTATCAGATCGAAGGCCAAGGCATACAGCTGTTCGACACAGTCGAGGGCAGCCAGTTCACCATCATCGGCCTGCCGCTTCTGCCTCTGCTCAAGGTGTTGCGCCAATATGAGGCAATCGATGGCTGACACTGTGCCGCGCGCTTTTGTCTGCGGACACCCGATCGGCCATTCGCGCTCGCCCCTGATTCACCGCTACTGGCTCCAGAAACACAACCTCGCCGGCAGCTACGAACCTATCGACATCGAACCGGACGATTTTGCCGGCTTTCTGGCCAGCATGACCGCTGCCAGCCTGACGGGCGGTAATGTCACCATTCCGCACAAGGAACGTGCCTTCGAGCTTGTTTCCAAACGCAACCGCGCGGCGGAGCGCATCGGTGCGGTCAATACGATCTGGACCGAGAATGGAAAGTTGGTCGGCGGCAACACCGATGCCTATGGCTTTGCCGCAAATCTCGACGCGAATGCAAGCGCGTGGCGCGACGCAGACACCGCAATCATACTCGGGGCGGGAGGAGCCGCCCGCGCAGTCGTTCATGCATTACAGGAAGCCGGGATCGGCAAAATCCGCCTGATCAACCGCACCGCGATCCGCGCCGAAGATCTGGCCGAGGAATTTGGTCAAGGCGCCAGCGGACATGGGTGGGGGGCAACCGCTGATCTTCTCCCCTCAGCGGACTTGCTGATCAATACAACCTCGCTGGGCATGGCCGGTCAGCCGCCGCTGGAACTCGACCTCATCGCGCTGCCTGACAACGCCATCGTGACCGATATCGTCTACACGCCACTGGAAACGCAGCTTCTGCGCAAGGCGCGTGAGCGCGGGCTGAAAACAGTCGACGGGCTTGGCATGCTGCTTCATCAGGCAGTTCCCGGCTTTGAACGCTGGTTCGGCACAATGCCCGTGGTTGACGATGCGCTTCGGGCTCATATTGTCGCCGATCTGGAGGCATCAAGATGATCGTGCTGGGCCTGACCGGTTCCATCGGCATGGGCAAATCGACGACGGCGAAAATGTTCGCTGACGAAGGCGTGCCGGTCCACGACTCCGACGAAACAGTTCATCGGCTCTATGCCGGCGAGGCTACCCTTTTGATCGAGGAAGCGTTCCCCGGAACGGTCGTGGGCGGGGTTGTCGATCGCGAAAAGCTGTCGGCTGCCGTACTCGACGACCAGGACAAGCTGCGCAGACTGGGCGAAATCGTTCACCCTCTGGTCCGGACCGATCAGAGCGCCTTTCTTGAGCGCCATCGTTCAGCGGGGGCGCCGCTCGTGGTTCTCGACATACCGCTTTTGTTTGAAACCGGCGCAACAGGCCGGGTTGACGACATTCTGGTCGTGACGGCGCCCGCCGATGTGCAAAAGGCGCGGGTAATGTCACGGCCCGGGATGACGGAGGCAAAATTCGCGGCAATATTGGCGAATCAGGTTCCCGACCGCGAGAAACAGCGCAATGCTGATTTTGTCATCGATACAAGCGCGGGGATGGAAGCTGCGCGTCGGGCAGTTCGAGAAGTGATCGAGGCACTGCGCAAGCGCGACCGGAAATAAGGGTACGGGCGAAAGCCGATGCGCGAAATCATTCTCGATACCGAAACGACCGGCCTGGATTCGCGGCTCGACCGCATAATCGAGCTGGGTGGCGTGGAACTGGTAAACAAGTTCCCTACCGGCCGCACATTCCATGAATATATCAATCCGGGCGACCGCAGGGTCCATCCGGAGGCACAGGCGGTTCACGGCATCAGCGATGCCGACCTGGCCGACAAGCCGGAATTTGGCGATATCGCGGAAAAATTTCTCGAATTCATCGAGGGCGCGAATATCGTCGCGCACAATGCCAGTTTCGATGCCAGTTTCATCAATGCGGAACTGGAGCGCATAGGCGCCGATCCCGTCCCGCCCGACCGAGTGATCGACACTTTGGCCATCGCGCGGCGCAAGCACCCGATGGGCCCGAATTCGCTTGATGCGCTCTGCCGTCGCTACGGCATCGACAATGGCCACCGCACACTGCACGGAGCATTGCTGGACTCAGAGCTTCTGGCCGAAGTCTATATTGAGTTGATTGGCGGTCGGCAGGCAGCGCTCGGCCTGGATGCTTCGGCGACCGACAACGACCGTGAGGAAACTACAACGGTATCGGTGACGGTCAGCGCCAGGCCAACGCCGCTGCCTTCGAGACTTTCCGAAGCCGAACTCCAGGCTCACGCCAAGCTCGTTGAGAAGCTTGGCGAAAGCGCGATCTGGCGAAACGTGCAGGCGAACTGAACAGTCCGCACCTGCAGAAGGGTCCGAAGGGTCTCAGTTGATCTTTGGAGCAGCCTGATTCTTGGCCTGTTCCTCAGCCATGCGCTGTTGGAACATCTTCGCGAAATCGATCGGATCGATCATCAGCGGCGGGAAACCGCCATTGCGCGTGACGTCGGCGACGATCTGACGGGCAAACGGGAACAGCAGGCGCGGGCACTCGATGAAGAGCAGCGGCAGCATGTGTTCCTGCGGGAAGCCGTCGATCTTGAAGATGCCGCCATAGACCAATTCGGCGTTGAACAGCACATCCTTGTCGTAATTGGCCTGCGCGTTCAGCGTCAGCACGACGTCAAATTCCTTGTCGGCGACCGGATTGGCGTTGACGTTGACGTTGATGTTGATCGAAGGCTGCTTGTCGCGGCCCTTCAGAGATTGAGGCGCGCCAGGGCTCTCAAACGAAAAGTCCTTGATGTACTGCGCCAGGATGTTGATCGTCGCGTCCTGCGCCGGTTGGGCGCCCTGCGCGGCGGCTCCCACATTCCCTTTGTTGTCAGTGGCCATGAGGCTGAATTCCCTGTGATACCGGCCGCGCCGCGGCCTTCGCCGAAATTGCGGCGCTGGCTAGCATGGGTGGCCCATGGTGACAAGCAGGCGCCATTTCCGCGGTGTGTCCGGTCCGGAAACTAGTTAAGCCGGTCCTGATCGTCGCGCGGCCGCCTTTGCGCCGCGCGTTCGAACTCATCCTCGTCCAGATCGATCGTCTGGCCGTCGCCACGAGGCCGTCTCTGATACGATGCACTTGTCGCCACTACGACACGGTCGCGTACCAGCGACCAGGCGAAGTCGCGCACAGGCGGAATGAACAACAGTAGTCCGATCGTGTCGGTTATGAAGCCGGGCGTCAGAAGCAGCAATCCGGCCGCCATGATCATGAACCCGTGCAGCAGGTCGCGGCCCGGAATGCCGCCAGCATCCATCGTCGCTCGGATGCGCGCCATGACGCCAAAACCCTGGATGCGTAGCAGGATTGAGCCGGAGATAGCCGTCACCAGAACCAGAGCAATGGTCGGCAACACGCCAATCTGTCCGCCGACGACCACGAATGTCGCGATCTCGGCAAGCGGGATGACCAGTAGCAGAAACGGGATCAGCGAAAGCGGCAAGGGGTGAAATGTCCTTTCGGATGCGATTTTGGCCGTCGATATGGCCGATTTTCCGATAAATAGGGATTCGTCAACTTGATTTGAATGATCGCATGATGCGTTCTATATGAAACGTGTAGTACCACGCGGAATTCCGGCCGCGTAGCCTGAGCGTGGACGCAAGGGCGCCCTGTACCGGCAACTGGCGGACGATATGCAGTTCTTCGATTTCGGAACGATCTTTTTTCTCGTCGCGGCGGTGGTAATTTTTTACCAGCTCCGCAACGTGCTGGGCCGCCGTACAGGCAATGAGCGCCCGCCCTTCGATCCCTATACGGCCAGACGAACGCAAGAGCGCGAAAGCGACAATGCGGCGCCCGAAAATGTTGTTTCTTTGCCCCGCCGCAAGGATGCGGCCGAAGCCGTGGACGACTATGCCGAGATAGACGCTGTCGCCAAACCCGGTACGGATCTCAACAAGGGCCTGCGCGCCATCAAGGACGCGGAGCCGGGATTCGAGCCCAAGACCTTCGTCGATGGCGCCAAGATGGCCTATGAGATGATCGTCATGGCATTTGCCGACGGCGACCGGCGTACACTGAAAAACCTGCTTTCACGTGAGGTCTATGAAGGCTTCGTGTCGGCCATCGCCGATCGCGAATCGCGGTCGGAAAAGGTTCAGTCCTCCTTCGTCGGCATCGACAGGGCCGACATCGTCACTGCCGAATTGAAAGGCACTGAAGCCCACATCACCCTGCGCATTGTCAGTGAGCTGATTTCGGCCACGCTGGACAAGAGCGGTGAGGTGATCGACGGCGATCCCGAGACGGTGGCCGAGGTCAAGGATGTATGGACCTTCGCCCGTGATACGCGTTCCAGCGATCCGAACTGGAAGCTCGTCGCCACCGAAGCGGAAGACTGAGCCGCAGACCGAACCGGCACCAGATGACGGTGGCGCGTCCGGCCAGATTGGTTCCCGAACGATTTGAAGACCTTCCGGGCTGGACGGATGACGACCATCTGGCTGCGTTCGCGGCATTTCGGCGTTCGGCATTCCAGGCAGCTATCAAGCCCTACCGTAGCGGTTCGCTGGGTGTTCCGGCCGAAGCGCTTGCTCCGGCTTTTTCCGAGGCCCGAAAGTTGTCGGGTGCATCCCAGGATCAGGCGCGCGAATTTTTCGAGCGGAGTTTCCAGCCATTCGGTGTGAAGCCCAGCGACGGTAGTACGGGATTTGTCACCGGCTTCTATGAGCCGGAAGCGCGAGCTTCGCGGACAAGAACGGACGAATTTCGCTATCCGGTCTATGCGCGGCCGCCGGATCTGGTCGATGTCGATGACGAAGTCCGGCCCGCGGGCATGAATGCCTGGTTCCGCTTCGGTCGAGAGGTCGATGGCCAGATAGCTGAATACCATGACCGCCGCGCCATCGAGACTGGCGCGCTTTCCGATCGCGGGCTCGAGATCGCCTGGCTGGCTGACAGGGTGGATCTGTTCTTCATTCACGTACAGGGCGCGGCGCGTCTCGTGCTGCCTGATGGCGATACAATGCGCATAACCTATGCGGCAAAGAGCGGACATCCCTTCACCGGGATAGGCCGCGTTCTTGCCGACATGGGCGAGATTGCGCTCGAACGGGTGACGATGCAGTCGATCCGCGCCTGGCTTGCGGCCAATCCGGAGCGCCTCGACGAAATTCTCTGGCACAACCGGTCCTTCATCTTTTTCCGCGAGCATCCGGTCGAGGATGAGGGATTGGGACCAGTAGCCGCCGCCAAAGTTCAGCTGACGGCAGGCCGTTCGATGGCTGTCGACCGCCTGTTGCACACCTTTGCGACGCCCTTTTTCGTCGACGCGCCGGATCTGCGCGCATTCGGCGATGAGGCGTTCCGCCGCCTTATGATCGCTCAGGACACTGGATCGGCGATTGTGGGGCCCGCACGCGGCGACCTGTTTACCGGTTCGGGGGTGCAAGCGGGTGAGACCGCCGGCGTCGTGCGCCACAAGGCCGATTTTCACATGCTCGTACCTGTCGCGCTCGCGGAGGCTTGGCGGTGAAGCGCAAACACGCCAGGAAGCTGAGCGCTGAAGACCGCATCTTGTGGAACCAGGTGGCGCGCACGGTTACGCCCCTTGATGGCAACAGCCTGTTGCCGGAGGATGAAGAGCCGCGAGCCGAAGCCCCGCAACGGCGCACCAAGTTTGGAGCCCCCGCTGCCTTGCCGACGCCCGAACAGCAACCGGCGCCGGCAAGACAACCATCTCCGGCAGTCATCGACGCGAAAACACGCGGCCGCATCGCCAAGGGACGGCTTGCGATTGACGCGCGCGTCGACCTTCACGGTCTCACCCAGGCCGAGGCGCATGGTCTTCTGCTTTCCTTTCTCCACCGTGCGCAGGCATCTGGCCTGCGCCATGTGCTTGTCATCACCGGCAAGGGCTCATCGCCCGCCAGCGAGGGCGTTCTTCGTCGTGCGGTTCCTTCGTGGTTTTCAACCGCGCCGTTCCGCGGGCTGGTAAGCGGCCATTCCTCGGCGGCACGCCAGCATGGGGGCGAGGGTGCGCTCTACGTCCGGCTGCGCCGTAGTCCCGGCGACCGGTCGTGACGCCGTTCGGGGAGAAGCTACGGCAGCTGCGCCGCAAGCGCGGTGTGACGCAGAAGGATATGGCCGCCGCACTTGGTGTAAGCGCAGCCTATCTTTCAGCACTGGAACACGGACATCGCGGCGCGCCGAGCTGGCCAATGACCCAGAAAATCATCGGCTATTTTAACGTGATCTGGGACGATGCCGAGGAATTGCAGCGGCTTGCGGCCAGTTCCGATCCGCGCGTTGTCGTCGACACGGCCGGCCTGTCGCCTCAGGCAACCGAACTCGCAAATCTCCTGGCGGAACGCATCGGAACGCTCGGCAAAAGCGAGATGGATGAGCTGATCCACTTGCTGCGGCGAAAATAGCCGCCGATGCGCTGTCGGCACCGCGCCGGTTCAATCGTCCTCGGTGCAAACCAATAGCTACCGGAGCGAGAAATCGATGAGCGAAAAGATGATGGTGCGTCTGGGTTGGGGCATGAGCGGCCTCTATGTGGCGTTCATGCTGTTTGCATCCGTGCTGCCGAAACTTGCCGGCATGGATATCGCCGGGGAAACAATGCAGCAGCTGGGCTGGCCTGACGGCTTTGTGCTGATGATCGGCGTGATCGAGCTCGCCTGCGTGCTGCTCTATGTCTACCCGCGCACCAGCGTGTTGGGCGCGGTCCTGACAATGGGCCTGCTCGGCGGTGCGATGGCGACACAGATACGGGTGGGCAACCCGTTGTTCAGCCATACGCTCTTCAGCATCTATCTCGGGCTGTTCATGTGGGGCGGCTTGTGGCTGCGCGATCCGGCGCTACGGGCAATATTCCCGTGGCGAAGGCTCCAGTGACGGCGAATTCCTGGCCTAGTTCGTCGAGCTGGCGGGGAAAATCTCCCTCAGCTCGTCAAGCTTGTCGTTGACCAGCCAGCCATAATAATTCTCCTGCGGCATGCGCGGCCGCTGTCCGCGCTTCCTGCGGGCGGCATTCTCCGCTTTCAGAGCGGCGGCCCGTGCCTCGGGCTCGCCGACATTGTAGAGCGTAGCGGTGATACCTGGGTTTTTGGAGATGTCGTATCCGGCGATCCTGTCATAGGCGTCGATCGCCACTTTCAGCGATGCGGCGACATAAGGCAGCGACAGATCAGGGTCCATGATCGTCCGGTACACCTGCGTCGGCCTGTTATGGCTGAGTTTGGGTAGGCCCGAAACCTTGTTGACCACGTCCGTCATCTGCAGAGCCACAAGCGGATTGAGCTGCCCGATGCCGAATGTCTGCCCCGCATAGAAGGGCTGAAAAAAAACGGCGCCGAAGCGGTCATCCGGAAACGTCTTGCCGTCCACCGTCTTGCCGCGGAAGGTCGAATTCCAGACCGTTTCCCGGCAGATCCATAAATCGTAGCTGCCCTTCATGTTGGCGCATTCGTCGAATTCCGGACGCTTGATGAAGGTGTCCACTTCCTCGCCGTCGTAGCGGAAGGTCACGGCGCTCTTCAGATATGAAATCGCCTTGACGTAATAGGTCTGCAGCCGGTCGTACACGTCTACATTGTAGGTATGTTCGCCGACGATCGCTCCAACGATGTGGATGGGGTCGATACCGTATTGCCTGGCTGTCGTCTCGATCTTGCGGCGCAGTTTCTGGTCTTCGCGCAGCAATTTGAGCACGCGTTGATATTTCGCGTCGTAGGTCGTCTTGGAAGCACTGGTGCGGCTGCTCGACCCGTAGGGAATCGTGGGCTGCTTGGCGTTGCGGTTCCCTTCCGGAACAAGGACGGCTGCGCTGCCGGTTCCCAGGCCGAAGCCCAGATATACCAGCATTAGCAGCGCCGCCCGCATCGTCATGGTTCACCCTGCGTCAATCTGGAATAACGCCGCAAGTTAGAAACTGCTGGCGGCCGTGTCGACCCGGCAAAGGGCACAATTTCGCGATACCGGCGGGAATCGCTCTGTGCCCTACAATTCCGGACGGTCTTCTACAGGATGAATCGCGACAAATCTGTGTTCTTTGCCAGGTCGCCGACATTCTTGTTCACATAATCGGCGTCGATGGTGAGTTTCTTCTCGCTGCTGTCAGGCGCGTTGAACGAAATGTCGTCCAGAACACGCTCCATGACCGTCTGCAGCCGGCGCGCACCGATATTCTCCACGCTCGCATTGAGATCGACCGCAATGCCGGCCAGCGCATCGATCGCATCGTCGGTAAAGTCGAGCGTCAGACCCTCCGTCTCCATCAGGGCAACATACTGCTTGATCAGACTCGCTTCGGTTTCGGTGAGAATGCGGCGGAAATCCTCCTTCTCCAGCGCCCTCAGCTCGACCCGGATCGGCAACCGGCCCTGAAGTTCCGGCAACAGATCCGACGGCTTGGAGACGTGGAATGCGCCCGATGCGATGAACAATATGTGGTCGGTCTTGATCGGTCCGTATTTGGTCGCGACGGTGGTGCCTTCGACCAGCGGCAGCAGGTCGCGTTGCACGCCTTCCCGGGAAACACCCGCGCCCATGCCACCATCGCGGGCGGCGATCTTGTCGATCTCGTCGAGGAAGACGATGCCGTCATTCTCGGTGTTGGAAAGCGCCTGCTGGACGACCTCTTCCTCATCCAGCAGCTTGTCGGATTCGTCATTGATCAGGTAGGCGTAGGATTCCTTGACGCTCGTCTTGCGCGTCTTGGTGCGCTGACCGCCCATCGCCTTCTGCAGCATGTCGTTGATGTTGAGCACGCCGATATTGGCACCTGGCATGCCGGGCAGCTCGAAATTGGGCATGCCGCCGCCCGTATCCGCCACCTCGATCTCGATTTCGCTGTCATCAAGCTCATTGTCGCGCAGCTTGCGCCGGAACGATTCGCGCGTCGCCGGGCTTGCCGTATTTCCCACCAGCGCATCGAGCACGCGCTCTTCGGCGTTCATGTGCGCGCGCGCCTTCACGTCCTCACGCATCTTTTCCCGCACCAGGCCTATGGCCACCTCGACCAGATCGCGGATGATCTGCTCCACGTCGCGGCCGACATAACCGACCTCGGTGAACTTGGTCGCCTCGACCTTGATGAATGGCGCACCGGCAAGCCGTGCGAGCCGGCGCGAAATTTCCGTCTTGCCGACGCCGGTAGGCCCGATCATCAGGATGTTCTTCGGCATCACCTCTTCGCGCATCGCGCCCTCAAGCTGCTGCCGGCGCCAGCGGTTCCTTAGCGCGATCGCAACCGCACGCTTGGCGTCCTTCTGTCCGATTATGTAGCGGTCGAGCTCGGAAACGATTTCGCGCGGGGAAAATGTGGTCATGTTCGGGTCTCGTCTGAATTCAGGCCGTGCTGCATGAGGAGAACATCTCCGGTCTTGCCCTGAAAGCGGGGAATCGGGTGGTAGCCAGCTTTCTCATAGGCGCGAACGGCGCGGCGATTGTCGGGATCGGGGTCGATGATAATTGTCTCGAAGCCCATTTCCCGCAGTATCAGGGTGAAGGCCTCGAGCGCTGCCGTGCCGATGCCTTGTGACAGGTTCTCCGGATCGCCGATCGACAGATCGACGCCAACCGTCTCGGCGGGAAATTCCATCAGCCAGGGATTGTCCTTCACCCAGGTCTCGTTCTGGTGATGGCCGACGTGCCAGTACTGGATGTAACCGACCGCCTTGCCGTCCAGCATGATGAGAAATGGCCGCGTCGTGTCTCGTCCTTCGACCATGTCCTTTATGTAGCCAAGCTCGGTCTCCGGCTCGCCCCACCATTCGCGCATATGCGGGCGGTTGAGCCAGTCGCGCAGCATGCCGTAATGCGCGGCAGTCACCGGCTGGAACGTTATGTTGTGTGCCTTAGCCGGCATCGAGTGTTTCCACGACAATGCTGGAATTGGTGTAGACGCAGATATCAGCCGCGATCTGCATGGCGCGCCGCGCAATCTCTTCCGCATCCATGTCGGTGTCGATCAAGGCGCGCGCTGCGGCAAGCGCATAATTGCCGCCCGAACCGATGGCCATCACGCCATGTTCGGGCTCCAGCACGTCACCGGTACCGGTCAGCGCCAGCGTGATCGATTTGTCGGCGACCAGCATCATGGCCTCGAGTCTTCTGAGATAACGGTCGGTGCGCCAGTCCTTGGCAAGTTCGACCGACGCACGCATGAGCTGGTCGGGATATTGTTCGAGCTTGGATTCCAGCCGTTCCAGCAGGGTGAAGGCATCAGCTGTCGCGCCGGCAAAACCGGCAATCACATTGCCTTTGCCGACACGCCGGACCTTGCGCGCATTGCCCTTCATGATCGTCTGGCCGAGGCTCACCTGGCCGTCGCCGGCGATCACCACCTTGTCGCCCTTGCGGATGGTCACGATGGTGGTGGCGTGCATGGATTGATGTTCGCTCATCGGCCTGCCCGGAAAATTGCGTTGGCCGCTTATGTATGCGTCTGCCGTACGAATGCAAACTGCCCGAATTCGCAGGCGCAGCATGGTTCTGGATATTGCAGGACTTGGCTGGTATGACGCGGGCGCATTTCAACCGGTCGGGAACAAAGCCATGGCCTCCGCCGAAACGGCGCGGCGCGCAAGCGTCGAGCGCAAGACCAAGGAAACCGCGATTGCCGTGAGCGTCGACCTCGACGGCTCCGGCAGCTCCAAAATTGCCACCGGCGTCGGTTTCTTCGATCATATGCTGGAGCAGCTTTCCCGCCATTCCCTGATCGACATGATGGTGAAGGCTGATGGCGACCGTCACATCGACGATCACCACACGGTGGAAGATACAGGCATCGCGATCGGCCAGGCGCTTTCGCAGGCACTGGGCGAACGGCGCGGCGTGACGCGTTACGCCTCGCTCGACCTTGCAATGGACGAGACGCTGACGCGCGCCGCTGTCGATCTCTCCGGCCGTCCCTATCTGATATGGAAGGTGGAATTTCCATCGCCCAAGGTCGGCACCTTCGATACCGAGCTGTTCCGCGAATTCTTCCACGCCCTGGCGCAAAATGCCGGCATCACACTGCACATCGCCAACCATTATGGCGACAACAGCCATCACATCGCCGAAACCTGTTTCAAGGCGGTGGCCCGGGTGCTGCGCACTGCCTGCGAAATTGACCCGCGCCAGGCCGGTGCAATCCCGTCCACCAAGGGCACGCTCAACGGATGAGGTCCTGAAATGGCGAGTTATGTCGTCATGGTGCCGCCGGCCCGTTCGGGCGACGAGATTCGCTTCGTGCGCGACGGTTTTGCGCTGCCGGCTCTGATCCTGCCTGTTCTGTGGTTATTGTGGCACCGGCTGTGGATCGAAGCGCTGCTGGTGTTCGCAGCCGCCATTCTTCTGGCGGCTATCGGCGAAATTGGCGGCTGGACCGTCACCACGATGCTGCTGTCGTTCCTGATCTCCATTTATGTTGCGATGGAAGGTTCGGCCTTGCGCCAATGGGCCCTGCGCCGCCGCGGCTGGCGCGAAAGCGCCGTGGTCGAGGCAGCCGACGAGGACGAAGCGATGACGCGCTATTTTGCCGATGACGAGCATGTGGCCGACTACGAGGCATCGCGCCCCGTTTCACGACCCACCCATGCCGCCACGGTGCCGGTGGCCGGCGCACCCGCGCTCGGGCTGTTGTCCTACCCAACGAAGCACTGAACCATGCGTGTTGCCATCATCGACTACGGGTCGGGAAATCTCCGCTCCGCGACCAAGGCTTTCGAGCGTGCCGCGCGTGAGGCCGGCATCGACGCCGAGATCGTGCTGACCGACGATGCCGATATCGTCAGGGATGCCGACCGGCTGGTCCTGCCGGGAGTCGGAGCCTACGCCGACTGCCGTTCCGGTCTCGACGCCGTGCCGGGCATGGTCGATGCGATCGAAGAGGTCGCGGACATTCGCGGTCGTCCGTTCCTGGGCATTTGCGTCGGCATGCAGCTCATGTCGGACCGGGGTCTCGAAAAGACGACGACGAAAGGTTTCGGCTGGATCGAAGGCGATGTGGTCGAGATGACACCCGACGATCCAACGCTGAAGATCCCGCAAATCGGGTGGAACACCATCGATCTCAGAAAGCCCCACCCGCTGTTTGACGGCATTCCGACCGGACCCGACGGGCTGCACGCCTATTTTGTGCATTCCTACCACCTAGCGGCCGCGCGCGCTCAGGACCTTGTAGCCACGACGGACTATGGCGCTCCCGTGACGGCCGCCGTCGCCCACGGCAACAAGTTTGGCACCCAGTTCCACCCGGAAAAAAGCCAAGCACTAGGCTTGGCTCTGATTATGAACTTCTTGAGGTGGAGGCCTTAGGCAACCTTGCAGGACGAACGCCAGGTGTTTTTCAGCCAATCGTTGACTTCGTTGGACATTCCCTTTGTGGCCCAGAGGTTACCCACCTCATTGACCATCAACTTGTCTCCTGAGTCCATTTCGGTCCCAATTTCGTCTCGGATTTGGGTCGCCGAAAGGGAGGAGTTGATGAGCCAATGACTCTGGGTGACCGGACAATAGCCGTTCGCCAGTTCTTTGATCTTGTCGATGACGCCGTCGTAGTTTCGGTTCGGCTTGTCGAGATCGTAGCTGATGCTGTACGTGTTCATTGTGCAAACTCCTTTGTTAGCACATTTGGGAGGATCGGCCCTTTCGACCGCAACATCTTGAGGGCCGATCCATTCGAATCCAGATTCTTTCGAAAGAGTCCAGACTCCCCGACGAGAAAAGTTCCACTTCTGTTCTCATGCTGGGGATTGGTGTGAATAAGACCAAAATCCTATATCCCGCGATCGACCTGAAGGGCGGCGAATGCGTGCGCCTCAAGCTGGGCGAGATGGCAAGCGCCACGGTCTACAATCCAGACCCCGCTGCGCAGGCGAAGGCCTTCGAAGATCAGGGTTTCGAATGGCTGCATGTGGTCGATCTCGACGGCGCTTTTGCAGGGGAAAGCCGCAATGGCGCAGCGGTCGAGGCCATTCTGGCTGCAACGAAGAACCCTGTTCAGCTTGGCGGCGGCATTCGCACTTTGGCGCATATCGAAGCCTGGCTGGAAAAGGGGTTGGCGCGGGTGATCCTTGGCACCGTCGCTGTCCGCGATCCCGCGCTGGTGAAGCAAGCCTGCAAGGCGTTTCCGGGCCGGATCGCCGTCGGTATCGACGCGCGCGGCGGCAAGGTTGCAGTCGAAGGCTGGGCGGAGGCATCCGAGCTGGAGGCAATCGAGCTTGCGAAACGCTTCGAAGGCGCGGGCGTGGCGGCGATCATCTACACCGATATCGATCGCGACGGCGTTCTGGCAGGCATCAATTGGGAAGCGACCATTGCGCTGGCCGATGCCGTCTCGATACCAGTCATTGCCTCGGGCGGGCTGGCTTCGCTGGCCGATATCGTACGCATGACCATGCCGGACGCCGCGAAACTTGAAGGCGCCATTTCCGGCCGCGCACTCTATGACGGCCGCATCGATCCGGCCGAAGCGCTGGCAGTGTTGCGCGGAGAAGCCGCATGACCCTCAAATCCCGTGTCATCCCCTGCCTGGATGTGAAGGACTGCCCGCGCCGACCGCAGCCGCGGAGCGGCGAGGATGCGCAATCGAACAATGAGGCCGTCCGATGACCCTCAAATCCCGTGTCATCCCCTGCCTCGACGTAAAGGACGGCCGCGTCGTCAAGGGCGTCAATTTTGTCGATCTGGTTGACGCCGGCGATCCGGTGGAGGCGGCCATTGCCTATGATGCTGCGGGCGCCGACGAACTCTGCTTCCTCGACATCACCGCGTCCTCGGACAACCGCGATACGATCTTCGATGTCGTGGCCCGCACCGCCGAACATTGCTTCATGCCGCTCACGGTGGGTGGCGGTGTCCGGCAGGTCGCCGACATTCGCAAGCTGCTTCTGGCCGGCGCCGACAAGGTGTCGATCAACACTGCGGCGGTCAAAAATCCGGACTTCGTTGCCGAGGCCGCCGACAAGTTCGGCAATCAGTGCATCGTAGTAGCAATCGATGCGCGCCGCGTATCGGCAGCCGGCGAACCCGCCCGTTGGGAGATCTACACTCACGGTGGCCGGGAGCCGACCGGCATCGACGCGGTAGAGTTCGCCAGAAAGGTCGTTTCTCTGGGCGCCGGTGAAATCCTGCTCACCTCCATGGACCGCGACGGCACCAAGGAAGGTTACGATCTGGAACTGACTCGTGCCGTCGCCGATACCGTCACTGTGCCGGTGATAGCGTCGGGGGGCGTCGGCACGCTCGATCACCTCGTTGACGGCGTGACCGAGGGCCATGCGACCGGCGTCTTGGCGGCGTCCATATTCCACTTCGGCACCTACTCGATTGCCGAAGCAAAGGCCCATATGGCAAAAGCGGGTGTGGCCGTCCGGCTGGACTAGGTTATCGCACGCCGGATGTGCGAAGGAGCAAGAATGAGCGATTTTTCCCTCGCAGCACTTGAGCGCATCGTCGCCGAGCGCGCCGCGTCAGGCGACGAAGGGTCATGGACCGCAAAGCTTGTCGCCGGCGGCCAGCCAAAGGCAGCAAAGAAGCTGGGCGAGGAAGCGGTCGAGACGGTGATCGCCGCCACATCCGGCGACCGCCAGGCGTTGATTTCGGAAAGCGCCGACCTGCTCTATCATTGGCTGGTGGTGCTCAATATCGCCGGGGTGCCGCTGTCGGATGTGCTAGATGAGCTGAAGAACCGCACCGCGCAGTCCGGTATCGCCGAAAAGGCGTCAAGGCGCGGCTGAGGGCCGGCCGCGAGGAAGACACCGATGGATCAGCTTGCTCCGACGGAAATGTATTCCCCCTATCGCTTTTTCACTGCCGCGGAATGGGCGCAGTTTCGCGCCGACACGCCGCTGACCCTGACCAATGACGAGGTCGTTCGTCTATCCTCCTTCAACGAGCCGATCGATCTGGAAGAGGTGCGGCGCATCTACCTGTCGCTGTCGCGGCTCTTGTCGGCCCATGTCGAGGCAAGCCAGCTGCTGTTTGACCAGCGCAAGGTGTTCTTCAATTCACTCGACGCGGTGAAAACCCCGTTCATAATCGGCATGGCCGGCTCGGTCGCGGTCGGCAAATCCACCACCGCGCGTATCCTGAAAGAGCTTCTGCGGCGCTGGCCGTCGAGCCCCAAGGTCGATCTCGTCACGACCGACGGTTTCCTGTTGCCGAACGAGGTGCTGCGCCGCGAAAACCTGATGGAGCGCAAGGGCTTTCCCGAAAGCTACGATGTCGGCGCGCTGCTGCGTTTCCTGTCCGGAATCAAGTCGGGCGAACGCAATGTCCAGGCGCCGGTTTATTCGCATCTGACCTATGACGTCATGCCGGGCGAGTTCATCACCATCGACCGGCCCGACATCCTGATTTTCGAGGGTCTCAACGTCCTGCAGCCGCGCGAACTGCCCAAGGACGGCAAGATCGTGCCCTTCGTGTCGGACTTTTTCGATTTCTCGATCTATGTCGACGCCGACGAGGATCAGATCCACAAGTGGTATATTTCGCGTTTCAAGCGACTGCGCGAAACCGCATTCCGCGATCCCGCCTCTTTCTTCCATCGTTACGCGCAACTGTCTGACGATGCAGCACAGGCCATCGCGGAAGGGCTGTGGGCCAACATCAACCTGAAGAACCTGCACGAAAACATTCTGCCGACCCGTCCCCGCGCAAATCTGATCCTGCGCAAGGGCAAGGACCATCTGGTCGAGGAAGTGGCGTTGAGGAAACTCTGAGTCACCTTCCGTGACGGGTTAACGCCGCCTTAGCCTGCGACGGCTAGGGTTCCGCAACGTCGAACGAAGCGGAAAACGGCGGTTTCGTTGAAACAGCACCATCTGCCCAATGCTCATGCGCGCTGCTTCCCCTGTGATTGCAGGTGCTGCCGATGAGCGCCCTTGGCGACACAATGTCGGATCGGACAGATGCGGTTGAGCCCGCACGCCCGATGCTGCAGCAACTGCTGATCGTATTGGCCGTTTTTGCGGTCGCCATCCCCTGGCAGATGCGTTGGGGAACGGTCCCGGACACGAGCTGGATCATCTCAATGTGCGAGCGCCTCTATGCGGGCGTCGATGAAACCAATCCGTCGCTTGCGGTCTGGCTCTACATGCCACCTTATGTGGTTTCGCAATGGCTGGGCGCGACGCCGGAACTGGCCGTCCACACCTACACCTATCTGCTTTGCGCTTTCGGTATCGGTTTTGCAGCCTATATCGCGCGGCGCGCTAACTTTACCGAAAATGCTGCCCTGTTCGCCTTGCTTCCGGCGTTCTTGGCCCTGCTGATCCTGTTTCCGGGCAACGCCTTCACCCAGCGCGATCACATCGGAGCAGCGCTTCTGTTTCCGCTCTTGGTGCTTGCAGCCTGGCGCATAGCAGCCAACGCGGACGAACAGCCGTCCTGGCGGTTCGCCATTCCGGCCGGCCTCGCCGGTGGCGTCATCGTTCTGGTGAAGCCGTTTTATGTAATTGCGATCATCGCGCCGGCAATCTACCTCGCCTGGCGCAAGCGCAGCCTGCGCCCGCTTTTCGGTATCGAATATTGGAGCGCGGCGCTGGTCTGCGTCGTCTATCTGGGCGCGCTTCTTTGGGCCATTCCCGACTTTCTGAACCAGACGCTACCGCGCCTGTCGGCGGTCTATCTGAGCGTGAAGCAGCCATTCTGGGCGATCCTGCAGAAATATGCTGCGGGATATGCGGCCATTCTGATCATGCTGCGATTTGTCAGACCGGGGCTACTGCTGTCGCCGCTGGCTTCAGTGTTCACCATTGCATCCGTCGCCGCGTTTGCGGTCTTGCTCTATCTCGGCAAGGGATGGCCCTATCATGCCTATCCCGCGATAGCGTTGGGGCTCGCCGCACTTCTTTGCCAGGCGGTCAGTTCGCCATCGATCGGATTGCGGGAGCTGGGCTGGCCGCGTGTCCTGCTGCTCGCCGCCGTCGTAGCGGTCAACGCGCTGCCGTTTTTGGTCACGCAAAAGCCCGATGGCGCACTGGCGGCGAAAATCCGCCTCGCACACGACCGGCCGGCCATAGCCCTGATCGGAACCGACATCGCCGCAGGCCACCCCTTGACCCGCATGGCGGGCGGAAAATGGGTATCGGCCTATGCGAGCGATTTTCCGGGTCAATATGCGCTCTATCTCGCGGGCACGGCCCAAAGCCCGGACGAGGCCGAGCGGTTCAGCACGATTGCAGCCGATCATGCATCGTTCAAGCTCGACGAGTTGAACCGCACCGCCCCCGATATCCTTCTAATTCAGAAAGAGGATCCGCTCTGGCAGGACTATTTCGCGCGCCGGGAAGGGGTAGCCGCTTTCCTTACCAACTATCGCAGGCTCGGCGAAAACGGCACCGTCACTGCCTATGAGAGGATCGGTCCCGTCAGTCCGGCGGGTTCACCCGCCGCAGTGTCAGATTGATCCGGCCGCCGTTCTTCAATAGCGGTGATGTGTCGGGGTAAATCCGGTCGACGCCGTGAAAGGCGAGACGACCCTCCTTGCCGAGAATAACGACGTCTCCGCTTTCCAGCCTGAACGACATCGTCGGCGCATTGCGCTTGGTTCCGCCGACGCGGAACAGACAGCTATCGCCCAGTGAGACCGAGACCACCGGGGCATCGAATTCCTGCTCGTCGCGATCCTGATGCAGGCCCATCTTCGCGCTGGCGTCGTAATAGTTGACCAGACATGCCTCCGGATCGAACGGGTAGTCCGCAACCGCGCGCCACAGTGCAAGCAGGCTATGCGGGATCGGGGGCCATGGCCTGCCCGTCACGGGATGTTCCGGCTGATAGCGGTAGCCACGCTCCTTGTCCGTCACCCAGCCGAGCATGCCGCAATTGGTCATGCGCACGCTCATTTCCTTGCCGGTCCGCGGCATGGCGGGCGTATAAAGCGGCGCTTCAGCTACGGCCTGGCGGATTTCCGCCACCAGCGCGTCTTGCGCCGGCCGGTCGAGATAGCCGGGGATGTGGCGAATGCCTTCGGGAAGCTCCTGCATCGCCGGCGATCATCATTGAAAAGGCCGGCTTCGCGCAACACGAAACCGGCCTCGTTCAGATCTGGTGTTGAAACCGTCAGTCGAGCGGCGGGATGCGCAGCACCTGACCGGGATAGATCTTGTCCGGGTCGGTCAGCATCGGCTTGTTGGCCTCGAAGATGACCGGGTATTTCGCACCCTTGCCCTTGCCGTAGGCCGCCTCGGCGATCTTCCAGAGATTGTCGCCCTTCTTGACGGTGTGGAACACGGGTTCCTTTGCAGGCTCCGCCTTCAGCGTCAGCTCGTCGGTTTCAACCTTGGAAATGCCCAGCGTATTGCCGACGGCGACCACCGCCTTTTCAAACACCGACTGGTCCGAAACCACGCCTTTCAGTACGGCCTTGTCGCCCTGAACCTCGATTTTCACGTCGTCCGTGCCGAGATCGAAGGAGTCGAGTTCCTTCTTGAGGCTGTCCGCATCCGGCGCTTCATCGTCACCGCCAATGCCGAGCTTTTTGCCCACGTCCTTTACGAAATCAAAGATACCCATGGCCGGAAAGCCTCCTCACGTGATGAACCCAAAGCATATTTTTTGCATCGGGTGACACAAATGGAAAGGTAAAAACGACTCCGGCGCGCCGCTCAGTCCGGATCGACGCGGCCGCGCATCTTCTTCACCTGCGACCGGCCGGCCTTGGCCTTGAGCCGCCTTTCGACCGAACCTTTTGATGGCCGGGTCTTCTTTCGAGGTGGCGGGGGCGGCTTGGCGGCTTCGGCCACGAGCGCGAAAAGCCGCTGCCGCGCATCCTCGCGATTGCGTTCCTGGGTGCGGAAGCGGTTGGCCTCGATGACGATTGCGCCATCCTTGGTTGCCCGCTGGCCGGCAAGCCGGAACAGTCTCGACTTGACCGGATCGGGCAGTCCGCTTGCGGCGCGCGCATCGAACCGCAACTGCACCGCCGTCGCCACCTTGTTGACGTTCTGACCGCCAGGCCCGGACGAGCGGATGAACTGCTCTTCAAGGTCTGTCTCTGCGATCGTCACGCCTGGCGCGATCTCTATGGTTCCGCTCTCGCTCATGGTCACAACGCTCTAGGGCAGGAGCGGGCGCTTGGCAAAACAAAGCCCGCGCATGGCGGGCCTTGTCGGCTCGATTTTTGCAGAAAGAACGCTACTCGGCAGCGATGTTGAGCCGCGGAGCTGCACTCGCCACGGAGGCGTCGACGTGTTCCTCGAACTTGGCGAAATTGTCGATGAACATGCCAACCAACCGCCGCGCCTGCGTGTCATAGCCGGCCTTGTCGGCCCAGGTGGACCGAGGGTCGAGGATTGTAACGTCAACGCCTGGCGCACCAGTCGGCACTTCAAAGCCGAAATTGGCGTCTGTTCGGAACTCGGCATCGGCAAGCGAACCGTCGAGCGCCGCAGAAAGCAGCGCCCGCGTCGCCTTGATCGGCATGCGCTGGCCAACACCATATGCGCCGCCGGTCCAGCCCGTATTGACCAGCCAGCAATTGACCCCGTGTTCAGCGATCAGCTCGCGCAGCAAATTGCCGTATACCGAAGGGTGGCGCGGCATGAACGGAGCGCCGAAGCAGGTGGAAAAGGTGGCCTCCGGCTCGGTGACGCCCTTCTCGGTGCCGGCCACTTTTGCGGTGTAGCCGGACAGGAAGTGATACATCGCCTGCGCGGGGTTCAGCCTGGCAATCGGCGGCAGCACGCCGAACGCATCGGCGGTCAGCATGATGATGTTTTTCGGGTGGCTCGCCTGCCCGCTGGCGCTGGCATTCGGGATGAAATGAAGCGGATAGGCGCAGCGCGTGTTTTCCGTCAGGCTGCCATCGTCGAAATCCGGAACCCGGCGTTCGTCAAGAACGACGTTCTCGAGCACCGTGCCGAAACGCTTTGTGGTGGCGAAGATTTCCGGCTCGGCTTCAGCAGACAGCTTGATTGTCTTGGCGTAGCAGCCGCCTTCGAAATTGAAGATGCCGGACGGTCCCCAGCCATGCTCGTCGTCACCGATCAGCGTGCGTGATGGATCGGCCGACAGCGTTGTCTTCCCGGTTCCCGACAGGCCGAAGAACACGGCGGCGTCGCCAGCCGGCCCCTCATTGGCCGAGCAGTGCATAGGCATGACGCCTTTTTCCGGCAACAGATAGTTGAGTGCGGTGAACACCGACTTCTTCATCTCGCCGGCGTAGGACGTGCCGCCGATCAGCACCAGCATGCGCTGGAAGTCGATGGCGATAACAGTTTCGGACCGCGTGCCATGCCGTTCCGGGTCGGCGCGGAACGACGGCAGGTCGATGATTGTCAGTGCCGGCGCGAATGCCTCCAGCGCGTCGCGGTCGGGCCTGATCAGCAGATTGCGAATGAACAGCGAGTGCCAGGCAAATTCGGTGATGACCCGAGTCGGCAGGCTGTGTTCGGCATCGGCGCCGCCGACGAGATCCTGCACGAACAGGTCGCGGCCCTTCGCCTGTTCCTGAAAATCGGCAAGCAGCGTTTCGAACTGCTCCGGCGTGATCGGCTTGTTGTTGCTCCACCAGACTTGGTCTTCGGTGGCGGCATCGCGAACGATGAACTTGTCCTTCGGCGAGCGGCCGGTGTGGTGGCCGGTTCGCGCCACGAGCGCGCCATCGGCGGTAAGCGTCGCTTCCTTGCGCTGCAGCGCCTGCTCATAGAGCTCGGCTTCGCTGAAGTTGTAGTGAACCGTTCCGGTCTCTCGCAGCCCGATCGCTTCGATCCCGTTTGCGGGATTTCGTGTGCCCAGCTCGCTCATTCTCCCCCCGACGCGTTGGTTGACCTTCGTTCGGTTTTCCCGCGCCGGGACCGTGGAGGGGCCATTCAGAGCGGAGAAAGGTGCCAAAACAGAATAAGCGAGCGATTTCAAATCATTAATCGATTTAAAAATTTTGAAAACTTTTCAAATCGTTTAGATAGGCAATTTTGCTGTGGACTTGCTTAACGCTTGAGCACTGCGCGGGGGTTCACCATATCAGTGCGAAATCGGCTTCGGTCGCGCCCGCACCCTAGGGGGTTGCCACATTTTGTACTAAATTTGTCCGGCAGAAGGCATCTTCCGAAGTTGGAAGGGACGCCGATCATGAGGGAGCAATTTGACATGGCAACAATTGCGCTTGTCGATGATGACCGCAACATCCTGACATCGGTGTCGATCGCGCTCGAGTCCGAGGGCTACCGGGTCGAGACCTACACCGACGGCGCGTCGGCGCTGGAAGGTTTCGCCACGCGTCCGCCCAACATGGCCATCCTCGACATCAAGATGCCGCGCATGGACGGAATGGAGCTTCTGCGCCGTCTGCGCCAGAAGACCGACCTGCCGGTGATCTTTCTGACGTCCAAGGATGACGAGATCGACGAACTTTTCGGCCTCAAGATGGGCGCCGACGATTTCATCCGCAAACCGTTCTCGCAGCGCCTGCTGGTCGAACGGGTCAAGGCCGTGTTGCGTCGCGCCAATGCGCGCGAAACCGGCGCCAAGGCGACCGCCGGTCAGGCACCTTCGCTCGAACGCGGGCAGCTGGTCATGGACCAGGAGCGGCATACCTGCACCTGGAAGGGCGAGCCGGTGACGCTGACGGTCACCGAATTTCTCATCCTGCATTCGCTGGCCCAGCGGCCCGGCGTGGTGAAAAGCCGAGACGCGCTGATGGATTCGGCCTATGATGAGCAGGTATATGTCGACGATCGCACGATCGACAGCCACATCAAGCGGCTGCGCAAGAAGTTCAAATCGGTCGATGGCGAATTCGACATGATCGAGACGCTTTACGGCGTGGGCTACCGCTTCCGTGAGGCGTGAAGCCGCGGAGCAGGTTGTGAATGGCAATCGCCGCTGACGGCAAGAACCGGACCGGGTCGGGTACCCCGCGATATGGGGTGTTGCGCGGTGCGATCGGCAAGCTGACGCTGCCGATACGCCGCCTGCTTGGGCACTATGTCTTCTCCAGCCTGACCCGCCGGATCCTGTTTCTCAATCTGGCCGCCCTTGGCGTGCTGGTCATCGGCATCCAGTACCTGAACCAGTTCAGGGACGGGCTGATCGACGCGCGCGTGGAAAGCCTGATGACCCAGGGCGAGATCATCGCCGGCGCGATTGCGGCTTCTGCGACGGTCGAAACCGATTCCATCTCAATCGACCCCGAACGGCTTCTGGAGTTGCAGGCCGGTGAAAGTCTGCCGCCTGCAAACGACCAGCTCGACAGCCTCGACTTTCCGATCAACCCCGAGCGGGTCGCGCCGGTTCTGCGGCGTCTGATATCGCCGACCCGCACCCGCGCTCGAATCTATGACCGCGACGCCAATCTTCTGCTCGATTCGCGTCACCTATATTCGCGCGGGCAGGTGCTCCGTTACGACCTGCCGCCGGTCACCGAAGAAGAGCCGAACCTCATCGACCGGATGCAGAAATTCGTCACCGATCTTTTCCGCCGCACCGACCTGCCCGTCTATTATGAACAGCCGGGCGGCAGCGGCGCGGCCTTTCCCGAGGTCATGAACGCCCTCGCCGGTGCGCCCTCCACGGTGGTCCGCGTCAGCGAAAAGGGCGAGATGATCGTCTCGGTCGCCGTCCCCGTTCAGCGATTCAGGGCGGTGCTCGGAACGCTGCTCTTGTCGACGCAGGGCGGCGACATCGACAAGATCGTCGCGGCCGAACGCCGGGCGATCTTCCGCGTCTTCGGCGTTGCGGCCATCGTGACTGCCATCCTTTCCATGCTTCTGGCTTCCACCATCGCCAATCCGCTGCGCCGTCTTTCGGCAGCCGCCGTGCGCGTCAAGCGCGGCGTCAAAAGCCGCGAGGAAATCCCGGACTTTTCCGAGCGGCAGGACGAGATCGGCAATCTGTCGGTGGCGCTGCGCGAAATGACCAATGCGCTTTATGCCCGCATCGAGGCTATCGAGAGCTTTGCCGCCGATGTCAGCCACGAACTGAAGAATCCGCTGACATCGCTGCGCTCGGCGGTCGAAACACTGCCATTGGCCAAGACGGAAGAATCCCGAGCCCGTTTGCTTGAAGTCATCCAGCACGATGTGCGTCGTCTCGATCGCCTGATCACCGATATCTCGGATGCGTCCAGGCTCGACGCCGAATTGGCGCGCGTGGATGCAGACAATCTTGACCTGAAGAAGTTCCTCACCGATGTGATCGCGGTCGCCCGGGAATTGAATCGCAGCCACAAGGCGGTGGATATCGAGCTCAAGGTGGAAAAGCTGCCATCCGGCACGAAGGGTTATACCGTCAACGGCCACGAACTGCGCCTCGGACAGGTGGTGACGAACCTGATCGAGAACGCCCGTTCCTTCGTGCCCGAAGAAAACGGACGCATCGTCGTGCGTTTGTCCCGCAGCGCCCGCCGCGTTTCGGTTGCCATCGAGGATAACGGTCCCGGCATCCGACCCGACGCCCTGGAGCGCATTTTCGAGCGTTTCTATACCGACCGGCCGGAGGGCGATTCCTTTGGCCAGAACTCCGGTCTCGGCCTTTCGATCAGCCGCCAGATCATTGAAGCACACGGCGGCACGCTCAAGGCTGAGAATATTGTCGGCGCCAAACCCGGTGACGTTCGTGGCGCACGCTTCGTCATCACCTTGCCGGCCGAGCGCTGATTGGTGACCCCGCCATATCTTCACGGCTCGGCGCTGGTCGTCGGCGACCGCGGCCTGCTTGTCGTCGGGCCGTCAGGCTCCGGCAAGACAACGCTATGCCTCGCGCTTCTTGACCATTGCCGCAACGCCGGCGTCTTCGCGCGTGTCGTTTCCGATGACCAACTGTTTCTGTCGAGCGCCGGCGGTCGGCTGATCGCGCGGACGCCGGAGACGATTGCCGGGCTGATCGAAGTGCGCGGATACAAACCCTCGCGGCTTGAGACGGAGATGGCGGCGGTTGTCGATTTTCTGGTCCGGCTGGTGCCGCCTGATGATGCGCCCCGCTACGCTGAAGCTGGCACTGAAGTTCTGGAAGGCTGCTCTATTCCCTGCCTTCGTCTGCCCGCCGGCGAGGCCGCGCAGTGCGTTACCGCGGTTAACGCATGGCTTGAGCTGCCTCCATTCAGCCGCCTGTGAGTGCGATATTCCGCATCGTCATGTAAAAATGACCGCTGTGCCGGCAAAATGGGGCTTGTCAACGCGAAAGCCGCTGACAAGATAGCGCCCCTGTTGCAGGGCGCTCCGGTTCAGGTCGATTCTGGGGCAGATCAAACAGGCCCACGACGGGAGCCAGACACGTATGATCGGTATCGTGCTTGTTACGCACGGTCAGCTCGCCGAAGAGTTCAAGCATGCCGTGGAGCATGTGGTTGGGCCGCAGGAGCGTCTGGAAACCGTATCGATCGGCGCTGACGACGATATGGAACAACGCCGGCAGGACATTCTGGCCGCCGTCGAAAAGGCAGGCTCCGGCAGCGGCGTCATCATCCTTACCGACATGTTCGGCGGCACCCCTTCCAATCTGGCCATCTCTGTCATGCAGCCGGGAAGCGTCGAGGTCGTTGCAGGCATGAACCTGCCGATGCTCATCAAGCTGACCAGCGTGCGCCGCGACGACAATCTGCCAGCCGCACTCGAAGCTGCGCAGGTGGCCGGCCGCAAATACATCAATGTCGCCAGTCAGGTGCTGGCCGCAAAATGACAGCGGCCAGCGATACGGCTGGAACGCCTGAAATCCTTTCCCGCAACTTGAAGATCGTCAACAAACGTGGCCTGCATGCCCGCGCCTCCGCCCGTTTCGTGGAAACCGCTGCCGGCTTTGACGCCGCGATTGAAGTCGAGAAGGACGGCATCACTGTCGGCGGCACGTCGATCATGGGGTTGATGATGCTGGCGGCCAGTCCCGGCTGCTCGATCGCCGTTCATGCGAGCGGCAATGATGCTGCTGCTGCGCTCGACGCCCTCGAGGAGCTGGTTTCGGCCGGCTTTGGCGAAGAGAGCTGACCGTATTCGCGGTTCGCATAGTCGTATAAAGATTTCTTTATGTCCTATTGTCGGCGGTGAGCCTATCTGCTAGGCAGACCCCGAATTTCGCCCGCGCGCTCTGACGCTGCCGGTGCGGATGCATTTCCATTCAAATTTGCGGAGCAATTTCATGCCGGCAGCCAATGATTATGTCGTCGCGGATATCAGCCTTGCGGACTGGGGCCGCAAGGAAATCGACATCGCAGAAACCGAAATGCCGGGCCTGATGGCCTGCCGTGAGGAGTTTGGCGACGCCAAGCCGCTGAAGGGCGCGCGCATCACCGGGTCGCTGCACATGACCATCCAGACGGCTGTGCTCATCGAGACGCTGAAGGCGCTGGGCGCGGACGTGCGCTGGGCCTCCTGCAATATCTTTTCCACACAGGACCATGCTGCAGCGGCAATTGCCGCGACAGGCACGGCGGTTTATGCGGTCAAGGGCGAGACGCTCGAAGAATACTGGACCTACACCGACCAGATCTTCCAGTGGCCGGATGGCGAACCGTCCAACATGATCCTCGACGATGGCGGCGACGCCACCATGTACATCCTGCTCGGCGCCCGCGCCGAAGCCGGCGAGGACGTGCTGTCCAAGCCCGGCAACGAGGAAGAGGAAATCCTCTTTGCCCAGATCAAGAAGCGCATGGGCGAAACACCTGGCTTCTTCACCAAGACCCGCGACGCCATTCGCGGCGTTAGCGAAGAGACCACAACCGGCGTCAACCGGCTCTACCAGTTGCAGAAGAAGGGCCTGCTGCCCTTCCCGGCGATCAACGTCAATGACAGCGTCACCAAGTCGAAATTCGACAACAAGTATGGCTGCAAGGAATCGCTGGTTGACGGCATCCGCCGCGCCACGGACGTCATGATGGCCGGCAAGGTTGCCGTCGTTTGCGGTTACGGCGACGTCGGCAAGGGGTCCGCCGCATCGCTGCGCGGTGCAGGCGCGCGCGTATGCGTCACCGAGGTCGACCCGATCTGCGCGCTGCAGGCCGCGATGGACGGCTTCGAGGTCGTGACTCTGGATGCGGCCGCGCCGCACGCCGACATCGTGATCACCACGACCGGCAACAAGGACGTCATCACCATCGATCACATGCGCAAGATGAAGGACATGGCGATCGTCGGTAACATCGGTCACTTCGACAACGAGATCCAGGTTGGCGCGCTGCGCAACCTGAAATGGACCAACATCAAGCCGCAGGTCGACATGATCGAGTTCCCCGGCGGCAATCGCATGATCCTGCTGTCGGAAGGACGTCTGCTCAATCTCGGCAACGCGACAGGCCACCCGAGCTTTGTCATGTCCGCCTCGTTCACCAACCAGGTGCTGGCGCAGATCGAGCTCTGGACGAAGTCCGACCAGTACCAGAACGAGGTCTACGTACTTCCCAAGCATCTCGACGAGAAGGTTGCACGCCTGCATCTCGACAAGCTTGGCGCAACGCTGACCACCCTGTCCGACGAACAGGCCTCCTATATCGGCGTGACGGCACAGGGTCCGTACAAGCCGGACCACTACCGCTACTGATCAGCCAGCGGTTAGAACATGCAGTTCAGCCGGGCGGCCCAGTGCCGCCCGGTTTTTTGTTGGCCCTTCTTCACCCCGAATCCCCTTGCAGGTACATTGGCGTGATTCGCGACGCCTCCATGACATTGTCCCACAAGCGAGAGAGGCGCGCGGCGGGTGGTCTTGGCATTCAGGCGGCGGAAGAGGAACAGGATATTGCCAGGGGAGACCCCGCGAAAAGCGGGACGCACCGCGAGTGATCGCGGTCGACGGATCGGCATAGCGCCGCCCGTCAAACACGGCGCGCTGAAAAGAGCGGCCGCCTCGCTGGCTTTGTCGGCGGCGGCATTGTTGCCGGCCACCGGCTGGGCACAAGACAGCGCCGGATTGCCGTTGTTCGGCGGCTTCTCGCTTGGGACGCTGGAGGTTATCCAGCTTGCCGTTTTCGTCGGCATTACCGGCACGGCCATGCTGTCGGCGATCTGGCTGATCCGTGAACGCCAGCGCACCGCCGACCAGAACGCGGAGTTACGTGAACGGCTCGCCGAAACCGGCCATGCACTTCAGCGCACCGAGTCATTGCTGAACCTCAACGACCAGCGCGTCGTTGTGTGGATGAACGAAAGCCGCAAGCCGGATGTCGTCGGCGCGTTGCCGCCCGAGACGGGCGTGCCCAACGATCGCAGCGCCTTTCTGGCTTTCGGACGCTGGCTGACGCCCCAATCGGCTGCCGATCTGGAGCGTGCGCTCAACGCTTTACGCGAACACGAGACGGCGTTCGATCTCGTGGTCGAGACGCACATCGGCACGCTGCTCGAGGCGCAGGGGCGGCGGTCCGCGGTGAGCCGGGTTCTGAGATTTGCGACCTTGTCGGCAGCACGCGAAGACTACGCCCGGCTGAGGCTCGAACATCAATATGTGGCCAACGAGCGAGAACTGCTGCTCGGTCTCGCAAACGCGTTGGCGCTGCCGATGTGGATGCGCAGGCCCGATGGCTCGCTGCGCTGGGTCAACCACGCCTATGCGGCGGCGGTGGAAGCCATGTCGCCCGAAGCGGCGGTCGAGGAGCGCAAGGAGTTTCTGGGCACGCCGGCGCGCGAGGCGATAGCCCGCCAGCAGAAGGTCGACGCGGCTTTTGCGCAAAAGCTGTCCACGGTCGTCGGCGGAGACCGCCGTGTCTATGCCGTCACCGATCATGCGACGCCGGAGGGTTCGGCCGGCATTGCCGTCGATGTCTCCGACACCGAAAGCGTGCGCGAGCAGTCCGAGCGCATGGCGCGCAGCCACGCCGACACGCTCGACCAGCTGAACACGGCGATTGCGATATTCGACGCCGAACGCAAGCTTCGTTTCTTCAATCAGGCGTTTCAGAAACTGTGGGAGCTCGACATCGGCTTTCTGGAAAGCGCACCCGAACACGCGCTGGTGCTCGACCGATTGCGTTCGGAAGGCAAGCTGGCGGAACAGCCGGAATGGCGGCGCTGGAAGGAAACCCAGCTCGATGCCTACCGCTCTGTCGATTCGACCGAGCACTGGTGGCATCTGCCGGATGGCCGTACGATCCGTGTCGTCGCCAACCCGCAGGCCAATGGCGGCGTGACGTGGATCTTCGAGAATCTCACTGAAAAGATCGACCTCGAAAGCCGCTACAACACGGCCGTGCGCGTGCAGGGCGAGACGCTGGACAATCTGGCCGAGGGTGTCGCGGTCTTCGGTTCCGACGGGCTGGTTCGGCTTTCCAATCCGGCCTTCTCAAGGCTCTGGGGCCTGGAGGCTGAGCAGGCTGAACCCGGTGTGCATATCTCGGCAATCCGTGACCTCTGTGCCGACCGGGCAAAACAGAGCCCGTGGGGCGAGTTCGTCGCCGCCGCGACCGGCTTTGACGACGAACGCAGGGATCGCCAGGGTCAGGCTGAACTGGTGAACGGTACGGTGTTGCGCTACGCAGTCATCCATCTGCCCAACGGTCAGGCGATGTTCACCTTCGTCGATGTGACCGACAGCGTGAATGTCGAGCGTGCCCTCAAGGACAAGAACGAGGCGCTGCAGCGCGCCGATCAGCTGAAGAATGATTTCGTCCAGCATGTTTCCTACGAGCTGCGCTCGCCGCTGACCAATATCAGCGGTTTCGCTGAATTGCTGGCAATGGAAACAAGCGGGCCGCTCAACCAGCGCCAGCGCGAATATGTCGATCATATCGGCTCGTCGTCCGCGGAGTTGCACACCATCATCAACGATATTCTCGACCTTGCGACGGTCGATGCCGGCATCATGGAGCTCGATATCGGCGAGGTTGAGGTGAGCGGCATGGTCAACGATGTGGCCGAGGCAATTGCAGAACGCCTGCGCGAACACGACATCAAGCTCGACATCGACACGAGCAGGGCGCCGTCGTCCTTCCACGCCGATGAAAAACGCGTTCGCCAGATACTGTTCAATCTGCTCAGCAATGCCGCGAATTTCGCTCCCGATGGCAGCATCATTCGTTTCGCGGTGCAGGGCGGTGAGGACGGCATCGAATTTTCGGTCCATGACGACGGTCCGGGAATGTCCGGAGAAATTCTGGAAACGGTCTTCAAGCGCTTCGAACCGCGGCCCAAGCGCGGCCGCCGTCGCGGCGCCGGTCTTGGCCTTTCCATCGTCAAGAGCTTCGTCGAACTGCATGGCGGGACGGTCGGGATCGATACCGGCGAAAATGCCGGCACGACTGTGACCTGCCGCTTCCCCGCCGCGCCCAAGGGCATACGCGCCGCCGCGGAGTGACTAGCGATGGTCGAGCGTCGTTTCGGGCGTCATCTCGCCGATGAAGATGCAACGGCGCTCCTGGGCAATGACCTGGCCGCGATCCTGAAGCCGGGCGATGTCATTGCACTCAGGGGTGAACTGGGCGCGGGAAAAACCGCTCTTGCGCGCGCCATCATCCGCTCGCTGGCAGGCGACAGGGCCCTCGACGTTCCCAGTCCGACCTTCACGATCGTGCAGACCTATGAGGCCCGCCTGCCGGTCGCACATTTCGACCTCTACAGGCTTTCATCGCCGCGCGAACTCGAGGAACTCGGTTTCGACGAAGCGATCGAAACCGGCGTCGTGCTCATCGAGTGGCCGGACCGGGCTGGCGACCGGCTGCCGGCGGGCACTATCGAGGTCGCACTGGCCGAGGAAGGCAATGGGCGGCTGGCCGAAATTGCCGCTGCCGGACCCGCCGCTGAACGCATCCGGCGGACGTTCGACATTCGGACCTTTCTCGAAACCAACGGATATGCCGCCGCATGGCGGCAGCACCTCACCGGCGATGCCTCGACCCGTGCTTATGAGACGCTGGAGATCGCGGGCGAGCCTGCCCTGATACTGATGAACGCGCCGCGCCAGCCGGACGGCCCGCCAATCCGCGACGGCAAGCCATACAGCCAGATCGCCAAACTGGCTGAATCGGTCGCACCTTTCGTTGCGGTCGGGCGCGCATTGAAGGACGCCGGATTTGCGGCACCCGAAATCCACGCCGCCGATCTCGACAAGGGGCTTCTCGCAATCGAACATCTGGGCGCTGAAGGGGTGCTGGCCGCCGACGGTTCGCCTGTCGATGAGCGTTATCTTGCGGCCGCGGAACTGCTCGCCGATCTTCACACCGTCGACTGGCGGCGCGAACTGCCGGTCGCTCCGGGCATCGAACACCGTGTTCCCGATTATGACCGTGAGGCGATGCTGATCGAAATCTCGCTGATGCTCGACTGGTATCTGCCATTTGAGGCTGGCCGCGACCTGAGCCAGAGCGCGCGGGACCGTCTGGTCGAGGCATGGAATGCCGTATTCGACCGGCTTGGCGGCGCGGAACGGTCGCTTGTCATGCGCGACTATCACTCGCCCAACCTGATCTGGCGGTCGGGCAGAAAGGGCAAAGACCGTCTCGGCCTGATTGATTTTCAGGACGCCGTTTGGGGGCCGTCCGCCTATGATGTCGCTTCGCTCGCAATGGACGCGCGCGTCACCGTTCCGCAGACGCTGGAGGCCTCGATGAAAGAGGCCTATGCGGTGGCGCGCGAACGCAAAGGTGCATTCGACCGAGCCGCATTCGACGAGGCTTATGCGATCATGGCCGCGCAGCGAAACGCCAAGATACTCGGCATTTTCGTTCGGCTTGACCGCCGCGATGGCAAGCCCGGCTATCTGCGCCATTTGCCTCGCATCAGGGACTATTTCGGCCGCGCTCTCACACATCCGGCGCTGCGCCCAGTCGCCGAAGCTCTGCATGAAGCCGGCCTTGGTGAGACATGGCAGGCATGAGCACGCCCGAAACGGCAATGGTTCTTGCCGCGGGGCTTGGCAAGCGTATGCGGCCGATCACCGACACGATCCCCAAGCCGTTGGTCGAGATCGCCGGCAAACCGCTGATCGATTGGGGCCTCGACGCGCTGGCGGCGGCCGGCGTGAAGCGTGCTGTGGTCAACGTGCACCATCTGGCACCCCTCTTGATAGCCCATCTGAAAAGCCGCACCTGGCCGGAAACGCTGATTTCGGACGAGCGCGACCGTTTGCTCGATTCGGCGGGCGGCATCGTCAACGCGTTGCCGCTGCTGGGTGATGCGCCCATCTATGTTCTCAACGCGGATACGTTCTGGGTCGGCGGTGACAATAATCTCGCCGACCTTGCCCTTGCCTGGGATGCGGAGCACATGGATATTCTCCTCATGCTCACCGACATTGCCAGCGCCACCGGGCATTCCGGGGGAACCGATTTCCTGATGACGGACGATAGCCGCCTTGCGCGCGCAGCCGGCGCTCCCGAGGGGTATGTCTATGCCGGGGCAGCCATTCTCCATCCGCGCATCTTTGCAAGTGCAAGACCGGAGCCGCATTCGCTTAACGCCTATTTCGATCGTGCCATTGAGGGTGGCCGGCTGTTCGGCCATCGCATGAAAGGTCACTGGATCACCGTTGGCACACCGGGGGCGATCGCGGACGCGGAAGCGGCCGTAGCCAGCCATTCCGCAGGGATATGACCGGCTCCGCCCGGCCCAATGTCTTCTCCATTCCGGCAGGTGTGCCCTTCCTGCCGACGCTGGTGGACGCGGTGCTGGCCGGCGAACTGGTTTCGGGCGATGGCGTATCCTACGGTCCGCTGGCACTGGCCGACATAACGATTTTCGTGCCGACGCGCCGCGCCGCGCGCGAGCTTCGCGCAGCATTCCTTGGCAGGCTCGGGGGTGAGGCGGCGATCCTGCCGCTGATCCGCCCGCTGGGCGAGTTCGAGGAGGATATCGGCGCGTTCGATCCGGCAGCATCCGAGGTGCTCGATCTTGAACCGCCGATTGGCGGGCTCGACCGCATTCTGGTTCTGGCGCCGTTGGTGCAGGCATGGAAAAGCCGGTTGCCGGCGCATATCCGGTCCCGCTACGGCGAGGATGTCGTTGTTCCGGCTTCCGGCGCCGATGCCATCTGGCTGGCGCGCGATCTCGCGAGGCTCATGGACGAGGTTGAAATCGAGGGCGCGGACTGGTCGCGCCTCGCCGACCTCGTGCCGGCGGATCTGGCCGGCTGGTGGCAGGTGACACTCGATTTCCTCGCAATCGTCACCGAACATTTCCCAGCCGAACTTCAATCGCGGGGGCTGTCGAGCCCGGGCGCGCACCTGACGGCCATGATCGACGCCGAAACGGCTCGGCTGAAGCGCAACCCGCCGGCGGGGCCGGTGATCGCGGCGGGTTCCACCGGCTCGATACCTGCTACCGCCAGACTGCTCGAGGCTATCGCCAAACTGCCACGTGGCGCCGTTGTGCTGCCTGGTCTCGATCTGGGCATGGATGCGCGCTCCTGGGAGGTGTTGGAGCGGGTGCCACGCCACCCCTCCACGCTGGGGCATCCCCAGTTCGGTCTGGCGAGATTGATCAGGCGGCTGGGTATAGAGCGCTCCGAAATCGATGAAATAGGCAAGCGCTCACCTGCAATCGAGGCCCGCACGCGCATGATCGGCGAAGCGATGCGCCCGGCCGAGACGACCGATGAGTGGGCTGCCGCGCGCGAAACCGCATCTGTGCTGTCACGCGGTGATTCGCTGGCTGGCGTCTCGGTGGTCGAGGCAGCCAACGAACACGAAGAGGCGCTCGCAATCGCTGTTGCATTGCGGCGCGCGGTCGAGGACCGGCGCAGCGCAGCGCTGGTCACTCCTGACCGTGCGCTGGCAAGACGTGTCGCGGTCGAGCTTCGTCGTTTCGGAATCACAGCCGATGATTCCGGTGGCCGACCGCTGGCGCATTTTCCGGCCGCCGCGCTTCTGGCGCGCCTTGTCGAAACCACCCTAACGCCGGGCGACCCGGTGGCCTTGCTGTCGCTGTTGAAGAATCCGCTCCTGTTTTGTGGCATGTCTCGGCCGAGGGCCCGGCACGCTGTCGAAACGCTCGAGCTGCTGGCGCTGCGCGGCGGCACGGGACGCCCTGACATTGGCACCTTGCCCGATCTGGTTCGTTCGCGCCTCAACACGTTGAGAGATCCTGAAACCCGCACGCCGTTCTGGTTTTCGCGTCTTGACGATGAGGCGATCGACGGTGCCGTTGCCCTGGCGCAAGCCGCGGCGCAGGCGGTTAGGCCGCTAGTCGAAATACGTGCGGAAGCTGAAACCGATCTCTCTCGGATCGCGCATGCGACCGTGACGGCTCTGGAAGAACTGGGAAGAGACGAGGACGGTAGCCTTTCCGGTCTTTATGCCGGCGATGGCGGCGAGGCGCTGGTTTCGTTCCTGCGCAACCTGCTCGGGTCGTCGACGCAGCTTTTCTTCCCGGCCGCCGAGTGGCCGGCCATGCTGGCAGCATTGATGGCGGTCATAACCGTTAAGCCGCCGGCGGGCGCTGATCCGCGCGTTTTCATCTGGGGCGCGTTGGAAGCGCGGCTGCAACACGTCGACACGCTCGTGCTTGGCGGTCTCAACGAAGCGAGCTGGCCTCAACGCGCCGACGCAGACCGTTTCATGTCCAGGCTGATGAAATCGGGCCTCGATCTGGAGCCCCCGGAGCGGCGCATCGGGCAGGCCGCGCATGATTTCTGGATGGCGTCGGGCATGGGCGAGGTCGTGCTCACGCGCGCCGTCCGTTCAGGCGGAGCGCCGGCCGTGGCCTCGCGCTGGTTGCAGCGGCTTTTGACTTATATCGGCGGGGAGCGCGCAGCCGAATTGCGCGCTCGGGGCGCTACGCTCATTCACTGGGCCCAGCAGATCGACCGGCTTCCAACGATTCCCGCAATCGTCCGACCCTGCCCGACACCGCCGGTCGAAGCGCGCCCCGACGGGTTTTCCGTCACCGAGATCGAGACGCTGCGCCGCGATCCTTATGCGGTCTATGCAAGACGGGTTCTCAAATTGAGGCCGCTCGAGCCGCTGATCCGCGATCCGGGCGCGGCGGAACGCGGCACGCTGTTTCACGACATTCTGCACGAATTCATCCGTTCCGGAGGCGATCCGCGCGATGACGGCGCCGAAGGCCGGCTCCTGGCGACGGCGCGCACGCTGTTTGACGCTGCCACACTGCCGCCCGATGTCGAGGCCGTATGGTGGCCGCGCTTTGCCGCGCTGGCAGGCGGAATTGTCGATTGGGAACGTGATGTCCGCCCGCGGAACATCGAGCGCCGTCTGACAGAGGCAGAGGCCGATCCTCTGTCGATTGGAACGACGGGCGCGACGCTGCATGGACGGGCCGACCGTATCGACATCATGTTCGGCGGCGAAGCCGACATTCTCGATTACAAGACAGGTTCTTACCCGTCCCGGACCCAGGCGCACACTCTCTTGTCGCCTCAGCTTGCGCTGGAAGCAGCGCTTCTGGAGCGCGGCGCATTCGCCGACGCTGGCACGCGAAGCCTGCGGGAACTCGCCTATGTGCGGCTGCGGCCCAATGGCGAGGTCAAGGAAGAATCGATACTCGAATTCCGTAGGAACAGGGTCGCGGCAAGCGCCCTTGCCGCTGACGCCTGGCGGCGGCTGGAACTGCTTGTCGCTCATTACGGTATCGAATCGAACGGCTACATATCTAGGGCTCTGCCCTTCCGGGAGGGCGATACCGAGGGCGATTACGACCATCTGGCACGCGTGCTCGAATGGTCGGCGTCGGGTGGCGGGGAGGCTGGCGAATGACGCGCGCCCGCAACGTTCCCGATGAGACGGTCCGCAGGCAGGCGCGCGCGGCCGACCCTGAACTGTCGGCCTGGGTGTCGGCTCATGCCGGCTCGGGCAAGACCCATGTTCTGTCGCAGCGCGTCGTGCGGCTTTTGCTCGACGGCTGCGAGCCGTCCAAGGTGTTGTGCCTGACCTATACGCGCGCCGCCGCCGCCAACATGGCCAACCGCGTCTTTCGCGATCTCGCCGCCTGGGCGCTGATGGACGATGGCAAGCTCGGCGAAGCCATCACGGCGCTGACCGGAAAGCGCGCTAACACCGACCAGGTTGCCGAGGCGCGGCGGCTTTTCGCCCGCGCGCTGGAGACGCCGGGCGGGCTGAAAATCCAGACCATCCATGCCTTCTGTGAGGCGGTGCTGCAGCAATTCCCGCTGGAGGCCAATATCGCCGGCCATTTCGAATTGCTCGATGCCCAGCAGGAAGCCGCGCTGATTGCCGAGGCACGTCGCGACATGGTTGCCGGGGCCGCGGGCGGCCTCGATCCCGAACTGGCCGAGGCTTTCGCAGACGTGCTTGAGATCGCCGGCGAGGCGGGGCTGGATTCGCTGTTGTCGGAGATCGTGCGCTGGCGCGACGGGCTGCGGGCCTTCATTGCCGAGATCCGTGCCAATGAAGTCCCACGTTTTGGCGCTCTCCGTGAAGAGTTCGGGTTCACGGCCTCCGACACCGAGGAAAGCATCGCAGGTGCGGCCTGGCCACTGCCGGGTTTCGACAAGAGCTATGTCGATGCAATTCGCGAGGCGGTGGAAGGTATCGCAGCTGCCCGTTTCGCCGATGATATCCTGCCGCATCTCGCAGCTGCCTTCCGCGAAGAGAACCCAGTCCGGCGACTTGAACTAGCAGCGAGCGGCCTTCTGACCGCCAAGGGTGAACCCTATGGCTCCTCTGCTCTTACGAAGGGCCTTGTTGCGCGCCTGCCTGAACTTCCCGACCGTTATGCGCAGGCGGCAAGCGCCATCATCGAAGCCCGCGATCGTCTGGCGCTGTTTCGTATGGTTGAGGCCACCGGTTCGGCGCTGACGATAGCCGACTGGCTGGTCGCGCGTTACGAACGCATCAAGAGCGCACGCGGCTTCCTCGACTTCAACGATCTGATCGGGCGCACGGCCGCGCTTCTGTCGCGTGACGAAGCCAGCGCCTGGGTCCAGTACAAGCTGGATCAGGGCATCGACCACATTCTGATCGATGAGGCACAGGACACCAGCCCGGACCAGTGGCAAGTGGTGAAGAAGCTGGCGGCCGAGTTCTTTTCCGGTCAGGGCGCGCACGACAACACGCTGCGCACCATCTTCGCCGTCGGCGACGAGAAGCAGTCGATATATTCATTCCAGGGTGCTGAGCCTGCCGCCTTCGAGGAAAGCGGCCACGAGTTCTCGCAAAAGGTTGCGGGCGCGAATGCGGAATTCGAGCGCGTCCGGCTGACCCGCTCCTTCCGCTCCACCGACGATGTGCTCAAGGCTGTCGATCTGGTGTTTGCCGACGAAGACCGGCGAAAGGGCCTGACGCGAGACGATCTCGACATCACTCATGACAGCGTCCGTACCGGCGAACCGGGCTATGTCGAGCTTTGGTCGTCGCTCGGGCCCGAAGAAGTGGACGACGAGGACGACTGGACGAAGCCCGTCGATCACGCAACGGCGCCATCTGTCAGGCTTGCAGATGCGATTGCCGACACGATCGACGGCTGGTTGAAGAATGGCGAGATACTCGAGGGCAGGGGCCGCAAGGTCGGACCCGGCGACATTCTGGTGCTGGTGCGAAAGCGTGGCAGCTTCGTCCACGCGCTGACAAGGGCGCTCAAGGATCCGGGTCGCGAAATCCCGGTGGCCGGCGCTGACCGGCTGGCGTTGACGGGCCATATCGCGGTGAAGGACCTCTTGGCCATCGCCCGTTTTGTCCAGCAGCCGGAAGACGATCTATCGCTCGCAGCCCTCCTGCGCAGCCCGATATTCGGCCTCACCGACGACGACCTTTTTCATCTGGCGCACGGGCGCGGCAAGGTTTCGCTCTTTGCGGCGATGCGTACACGTTTGCAGGAAAACAAACAGATCGCGGACATCGTCTCCACGCTGGAAGACTGGCGCAACGAGGCTGCTTTCAGGCCGGTGTTCGAGTTCTATGCCGGCGTACTGGCAGGCGAGCCCGGCCGCACCGGCGCACGCGCCAAACTGGTGGCCAGGCTCGGCGCGGAGGCCGGCGACATCATCGACGAATTCCTTAGCTTCTGCCTCGCCATCGAGCAGACCGGCGGCGACGGGCTTGAGGCGCTGCTGGCGGCGCTTGACGAGGCGGCGCCCGAGATCAAGCGGGAGATGGATCAGAGCCGCGACGAGGTCCGCATCATGACGGTGCATGCCTCCAAGGGCCTGGAAGCGCCGGTCGTGTTTCTGGTCGATCCAGGCAGCGAGCCGTTTCATGCCCAGCATTTGCCCACGCTTGTCCCGTTTCCATCGCGGACCGGGTTGTGGCGCGGCGATGGCTTCCTCTGGCGGGCAGGCTCCGGTTCCGCCAATCCCTTCGCGCGTGACAGAGGCGCTGCCATCAAGGATGCGGCGGAAGAGGAATATCGCCGCCTGCTTTATGTCGGCATGACCCGCGCAGAGGACCGGCTGATCGTCTGCGGCCATCATGGCGTTCGCGGCAAACCGGCCCTGTCTTGGCATTCGATGGTCGAAGCAGCATTGGGCGGATCGGAATTCACCGAAACATTGGAAACACCTCAAGCCTGCGCGCCGGTATTGCGGTTTCGCTACACGCGGGACGGCGCAGTGGCGCCCGAAGCTGAAGACGCGGCGGAGCCAGTCCTATCGCCGCCGCTGCCCGCCGAACTGCGCAAACCGGTGCCGCCACCGATTGAGACGCCGCGTGCGCTGCGCCCGTCGGGCACCGGCTATGCGCTCGACGACGAGCGCGGGCCTGTTGTCTCCACTGTTTCACCGGTCCTTGAACCCGACATCGAGCCGTCACTGGCGCTTGCGCGCGGCACGGCGATCCACCGGTTGCTGCAGCTTCTTCCGGCAATGCCGGAGCGAGACCGCGCACTTGCCGCCAGCCGCTATCTCGATCATGTCGGCGCCGGCTGGCCGGAAGCGGAGCGCCACCGAGCGGGCGAATCGGTCAACGCGATTCTGTCCGATCCGACCTTTGCACGCGTGTTTGCTCCCGGCTCACGTGCCGAAGTCTCGCTCATGGGCGAGTTGGAGGCGGGCGGTCGGAAATGGTCGGTATCCGGCAAGGTCGACCGGCTTGCCGTGACTGAAACCGAGATCCTCATCGTCGACTACAAGACCGGCCGCACTGTGCCGCGCAACATCGAGGAAGTTCCGCAAAACTACGTTGCGCAGCTCGCGGTCTATCGCGCATTGCTCGGCCGTATCTATCCGGACAAACCCGTATCGGCCGCCCTGCTGTTCACCGAGACGCCGCTGCTCATTGAAATGCCGGCCGAGCGACTGGACGCGGCGCTCGCGAGCCTCACCGTCCCGTGACCGATGGTCGGCTTGACGCGGCGCTCGCGAACGACCACATCTGGTGCAACACGCAACGCAAGGAGCGCCTCCCGATGGCCACCGTTACAGTCGACAACAACAGCTTCAAATCCGATGTGCTGGAATCCGCCGAGCCCGTCGTCGTTGATTTCTGGGCCGAGTGGTGCGGTCCGTGCAAGATGATTTCGCCCTCGCTGGAAGAGATCGCGACCGAAATGGACGGCAAGATCAAGGTCGCCAAGCTTAATATCGACGAAAATCCCGAACTGGCTGCCCAGTACGGCGTGCGCTCGATCCCTACCCTGATGCTGTTCAAGAACGGCGAAGTGGCCGACATGAAGGTTGGCGCCGCACCCAAGACGGCGCTTTCGGCCTGGATCGGCGGCGCGGTCGCCTGACCCAAATTAGCGGTTTGAAATGAAGAACGCGGCGGGTATTCCCGCCGCGTTTTTCTTTGGTGAAGTCTATTTCGGCGGAGTGCCGTTTTCCTCAAGCACGGTGCCGACCAGATAAAGCGAACCGCAGATCAAGATGCGCGGCGCTTCCTCTTCCTCGTCCCAGGTGTCGCGCAGAAGCTTGAGGGCGTTTTCGACCGAGCTCACCGGTTCGGCCGACAGACCCGCCTCGAAGGCACGTGCTGCCAGTTCGGCCGGATCGACGCCAGCATCGCTGGAAGTGATGGGCACGGTGAAGACGTGTCGCGCCATGCCCTCAAACGTCCGGAAAAAGCCTGCCTGATCCTTGGTGTTCAGCATGCCGGCAATCAGGAATAGCGGCCGCGAAAGCTTGTCCTCCTCGCCCGCAAGCGCCTCGGCGATGACGATGCTTGCGCCCGGATTGTGGCCGCCATCGATCCAGATTTCCGATCCTTCGGGCGCGTGATCCCACAACCGCCCGGCGGGCAGGGTCTGCAGCCGGCCCGGCCACTCCACGGTCTGCATCGCCTCGTTGGCGGCGCGGTGGTCGATGGCAAAGCCTGCGGCGCGCACCGCCGCAATCGAAGCCGCCGCATTGGCCAGCTGGTGCCTGCCGTTCAGCCGCGGAAGGCGCAGATCCATCAGCCCGTATTCGTCTTCGTAGACAAGCCGCCCGTTTTCCTCGTGCGCCAGGAAATCGGTGCCGTAAACGATGAGCGGCGCGCCAACCCGCTGCGCGGTCTCGACAAGTACCGCGCGCGCCGTTTCGTCCTGCGCGCCAATGACAGCCGGCACGCCGGGTTTGATGATGCCGGCCTTCTCGACGGCAATCAGCTCAACCCGGTCGCCAAGATAGGCTTCGTGGTCGAGCGAAATCGGCATGATCAGGGAAACCGCCGGGCGTTCGATGACATTGGTTGCATCGAAGCGGCCGCCGAGGCCTACTTCCATGATGGTGGCGTCTGCCGGGTGTTCCGAAAACAGCATGAAGGCGACGGCGGTTAGGATTTCGAACACCGTTGCCGGATTGTCGCCATTGGCCTCTGCCGCGCGGTGGATCGTGTCTGCCAGGACGGCATCCGAGACCAGCCGGCCTCCGCCCTCGGCGCCCAGCCTGTAGCGCTCATGCCATGCGACCAGATGTGGCGAGGTGTGCACATGCACCGTCAGCCCCGCTGCTTCCAGCAGTGCACGCGAAAACGCGGCAGCAGATCCCTTGCCGTTGGTGCCGGCAATGTGGATGACCGGCGGCAAGCGCTGCTCGGGATTGCCGAGTCGATCAAGCAGGCGATGAATGCGGTCGAGCGAAAGGTCGATGCCTTTCTGATGTCGCGACATCAGCCGATCGATTTCCTGGTCGGCGGTAAGCGTCGTCATTTCAGTGATGCCCATTGCAGGCCGGGCGCACCCGGCAGCGGAAAGATCAGGCCGATGCCTGTTGGGAGGCCTCGGTTTCGGGCGCCGGCAGAACGGGCGTCTCCGTCTGCTCCGGTTCCTTCGTGGCCGCTGGCGGGTTCTTCAGCAGCATGCGCAAGAGCCGTGAGACCGTTGCCTTCATGTCGAGGCGCGAGACAACCATGTCCACCATGCCGTGTTCCATCAGATATTCGGCGCGCTGGAAACCTTCCGGCAGCTTCTCGCGAATTGTCTGCTCGATAACGCGCGGACCGGCAAAACCGATCAGTGCTCCCGGCTCGGCGATGTGGATGTCGCCCAGCATTGCGTAGGAAGCGGTGACGCCGCCCGTGGTCGGATTGGTCAGAACGACGATATAGGGAAGCCCCGCTTCCTTCAGCCGGTCGACTGCGACGGTCGTTCGCGGAAGCTGCATCAAAGACAGGATGCCCTCCTGCATGCGCGCGCCGCCCGATGCAGCAAACAGCACCATTGGCCGCTTCATTTCCAGCGCGGTCTCGAACGCCTTGATGATGGTCTCGCCGGCGGCCAGACCCAGCGAACCGCCCATGAACGCGAAATCCTGCACCACCGCCACGATCGGCAATTCCTCGATCGAACCGGTGGTGGCAACAACGGCGTCTTCAAGCGCGGTTTTGGTGCGCGCTTCCTTCAGCCGGTCGACATAACGCTTCTCGTCACGGAATTTCAGCGGATCGGTCGGAACCTTGGGACTTTCGAGCAGCTCGTATTCGCCATCGTCGAAGAAATGCTGCAGCCGCTCCTTGGCGGCGATCCGCATGTGATGCCCGGACGAGGGAATGACGTACTGGTTCTCCTCAAGATCCTTGTGGAACACCATTTCGCCGGTCTCGGGATCCTTGATCCAGAGGTTCTCGGGAATGTCGCGGCGGCCCAGCATGGCGTTGACCTTGGGACGCACGAAATTGGTGATCCAGTTCATGGCTGAGCTCCTTCGGGCGGTACGATTGCCCTGATTTCTAGCGCGCTAGCGCCAATAGATGGAGAATCTATTGGGCGGCGGCAAGGCGGGACTGGCGAACACCTTGCGCCAGCCCGCCGACGAGGGTTGCCACGGCTTCGGCCGGATCGGCTGTCTTCTTGCCGTCAGGGCCAAGCACATTCGCGACGGCGTTGACGATCGCCGTGCCCACGACCACACCGTCGGCCGAAGCGCCGATGGCGCGCGCCTGCTCGGCTGTCTTGACGCCGAAACCGACACAGACCGGCAGGTCCGTATGGGCCTTGATGCGCTCCACCGCGGCGCCGACCTTGGTAGTGTCGGGCAGCGCCGAGCCGGTGATGCCGGTCATGGAGACGTAATAGACGAAGCCGGACGTGTTGTTCAGCACCGTCGGCAGCCGCTTGTCATCCGTTGTCGGCGTGGCGAGGCGGATGAAGTTGAGCCCGGCCCGCAGTGCGGGGACGCACAATTCCTCGTCCATTTCCGGTGGCAGGTCGACGATGATCAGCCCGTCGATCCCGGCTGCCTTGGCGTCTGCCAGGAAGCGCTCCACACCGTAGATGTAGATCGGGTTGTAATAACCCATCATCACAATCGGCGTATGATCATCGCCTTTGCGGAATTCTGCGGCCATGCCGAGCGTCTTGACCAGCGTCTGCCCGCCCTTGAGCGCGCGCAGGCCCGCCGCCTGGATCGCCGGCCCGTCGGCCATCGGATCGGAAAACGGCATGCCGAGTTCGATCACGTCAGCACCCGCCTTGGGCAGCGCTTTCATGATCGACAGCGAGGTGTCGTAATCCGGGTCGCCGCCCATGAAATAGGTGACGAGCGCCGGCCGGCCCTCGGCCTTCAGCGCCGCGAAGCGGCGGTCAATGCGTGTGGTCATGCGGTTTCCCTGTAGATCTAGCTTTCCGACCCGTTGCCGCAACTCCCGCGAAGGATTTCCGGCTTCTCGCTCGGGTGAATATCAGCAATGAACGCCTTAGCGGCAGGGCCGATTTCGGCATCGTATATCTTGTAGACGGCAAGCATCGCATTCTCGTCCAGATGGCTCCAACGGCCTTGCGCCCGCGCGCTGACCAGAACAGCGGAGTTGGCAAGACCAGCCTCGATCACCTGCCGTGTCTGATCCTGCGCTTCTTCTTCGCTCGCATAGATCACGAACAGCTCGATCAATCCACGCCCTCGCGCACCTGGATCGTGACGGCGAAGGCGTAGAAACCATCCCGCGCGATCCGGGTCATCGCCTCGCCGCCATCAAAGGCGATGCGCTTGGCGTCGTCATCGGCGATTTTTGTCATCAGTGCGAGATTGCGGCTTTCGCGTATGCCCACGGGATTCTCGCGCATGTCGTCGGCGCGAATCGCCACATAGTGTTGCGGGTTCTGCTTCGAACGATAGATTTCGAACATGGCTGGCTTGCCTCCCGGCTGCTGGCTCTATTCCTGCACTATAGCTCATGTCCGAGTAGCTTGCCGACGGTGAAGACATCCTTGTCGCCGCGACCGCAAAGATTCATCACGATGATCTGGTCCTTGCTCATCTTCGGCGCCCGTTTCATCACCTCTGCCAGCGCGTGGCTGGGCTCGAGCGCGGGGATGATGCCTTCAAGCCGCGTGAGCAGTTGGAAAGCCTCCAGCGTCTCATCGTCGGTGATCGGAACATATTCGACCCGACCGCTCTCCTTCAGCCATGAATGCTCCGGCCCGATGCCGGGATAGTCCAGTCCGGCCGAAATTGAGTGGCCGTCCTTGATCTGGCCGTCCTCGTTCTGGAGCAGGTAGGTGCGGTTGCCGTGCAGCACGCCGGGCTGGCCGGCGGTCAGCGAAGCGCAATGCTCGTCACCTGAAAGGCCCTTGCCACCGGCTTCGACGCCCACGATCTGAACGCTCTTGTCGTCCAGGAAGGGATGGAACAGGCCGATCGCATTTGATCCACCGCCGACAGCCGCCACCAGCATGTCAGGCAGCCTGCCCTCGGCTTCCATCATTTGCTCGCGCACTTCGCGGCCGATCACTGACTGAAACTCGCGCACCAGTTCCGGATAGGGATGCGGTCCGGCCGCGGTGCCGATCAGGTAATAAGTGTCCTCGACATTGGTCACCCAGTCGCGCAGCGCCTCGTTCATGGCGTCCTTGAGTGTTCCGTGGCCGGACGTGACCGGGCGCACTTCGGCGCCAAGCAGCTTCATGCGAAACACGTTGGGCGCCTGTCGCTCCACATCGGTGGAGCCCATATAGACAACGCAGGGCAGGCCGAAGCGCGCCGCAACGGTGGCCGATGCCACGCCGTGCTGGCCCGCACCCGTCTCCGCGATGATGCGCGTCTTGCCCATGCGTCTGGCCAGCAGGATCTGGCCAAGGCAATTGTTGATCTTGTGCGAACCTGTGTGGTTGAGCTCGTCGCGCTTGAAATAGATCTTCGCGCCGCCGAGATGCCCCGTCAGCCGCTCGGCGAAATAGAGCGGCGACGGCCGACCTGTATAATGCGTGTTGAGGTTTTCGATTTCGGCCTTGAATGCCGGGTCGTCCTTGGCCTCGTTCCAGTGATGTTCGAGGTCGAGGATCAGCGGCATCAGCGTTTCGGCGACGAAGCGCCCGCCGAAAATGCCGAACATGCCCTGCTCGTCGGGTCCGGTGCGGAATGAATTGGGCAGCGCCGGCTTGTTCATCGCCCGGCCTCCTGACTATTCGGGCAGTCAGGCTGCGCTTGTCGACTGCGCGTCCCGAACGGCCCGGAAAAACTCCGAAATCAGCCCCACATCCTTGACGCCCGGCGCGCTTTCGACGCCGGAGGACAGGTCAAGTCCGGGCGGGTTCGTCAGACGCAGGGCCTCGCCGATATTGGCGGCGTTGAGCCCTCCGGAAAGCATGTAGTCGATATCCGCGTCAAGGGCGGCAAGCAGTCGCCAGTCGAAGGCGAGCCCGTTGCCGCCCGGAAGCTCGGAGCCTTTGGGCGGCTTGGCGTCGAGCAGGAACTTGTCGGCGACGTTCCGATAGGCCTCGATTCGCTCTAGGTCGGTGGCTTCCGAAATGGCGAGCGCCTTGATCACCGGCAGGCTGTAGCGCTCCCTGACCGCCGAGACGCGCTCCGGCGTTTCGCGGCCGTGCAGTTGCAGCCAGTCGGGCGACATGGCCATGACGATCTCGTCCAGAAAGGCGTTGTCGGCATCGACAGTTACTGACACTGCTTCAGCCCTGCCGCGTGCGGCAAGGCGCAGGTCGCCCGCAAGTTCCGGCGCGATGTAGCGCGGGCTCTTGGCAAAAAAGTTGAAGCCGATGTGAGACGCCCCACATTCGAGCGCGGCATCTATGGTTTCAGCCGTCTTCAACCCGCAAATCTTGATGTCGAGAGCCATGATTGCGCCAAATACCGCGCACTGAGCGAAGAGTCGAGATTCAGCCTGACGTTGCAGCAGGTGCAGGCGGGCTGGCTGCCGACGGTCCCCATGCGGTGATGGGTTGCCCGTCCTGGGTGCGCACCACCTGATCGTAGATGACGATCGACTGCGCTGGCGTCTCTCCGTCCTCGCAGTTCTGCACGATGCCGAAGAAGTAGCCGACACATTTGTTGGTCTCGCCCGGAACCGTGCCGACGGCCATGTCTTTGACGATTCCGTCTGGACCGACGCGGAAATAGGCCAGCCTGTACTGGTAGCGAATCTTCTCACTGCTCCTGATAATGCCGAAATCGGTCGACACGCCGCCGGCGGCATAACGCTTGATATGCCGGTGTACGGTGTCGCCGGATGCAAGCTGGTACGACCCGATGGGCTGGCCAAAGAGCTTCACCCTGCCGAGAGAATCCTCTTCGAAGTCGGGCGTAGCTGCGACCTGCGCATAGGATTTCCCGACCGCATAGCGGCTCATCTGCCGGTTTGAAAAATCCTGTACGCTTTGTGGCGCCTGACAGCCGCCCATAACCAGAACGACTGCGATCAAGCCGATGATTCTCTTATTCAAAATGCCGCCCTCCGGAATATGGGTTACTTATATTGCCGGATCCGCGAATGTGAAGTCGCCGGGTCTGCCGTCAAGCAGCCCAATTTCGCGGTCAATCGATCTGCCATGAAGAAACCTGACACCAAGCTCCCGCCGGTCGCGCGCCTTCCGCTCAAGGTCGATATCGATCTCCTGCTCGGCCGCAGTGCCGATATCGCGATCATCGCGGTTGGCATAGTCGGATCGGTCTTTGCGTTGCATGCCGGCGCGTTCATTCTCATGCCGGTCGCGCTGGCGGTTACCGTCGGGCTGATGCTCGGGCCTGTCGCCAACAGGCTGGAGCGAAGCGGGAGCCCGAGTTGGCTGTCCTCGGCGGCGGTCGTGCTCCTTTTCATTGCGGTGGTTTGCGCGCTGGCGATTGCACTTATGGCCCCGCTTTCGTTCTGGGCCGGTGAGTTGCCGCGCATCTGGAATCGGCTGCAGGTTCATCTTGCCGAGCTCCGCGGTCCCATCAACGCGCTCAGGAACCTCCAGGATGAGATGGGGTCGCTTATGGGCGGCTCTGGTACCGCAGTGCGCGTGGAACAGGAGGGAGCCGGTGTAGAAGATGTCGCAATATTGGCGCCGGCGATTGTTGCCCAAATCCTTCTGTTCGTTGCCAGCCTCTATTTCTTCGTCGCCACCCGAAACGACATCCGCGCCACGCTTTTGCGCATCTTCGTAAACCGCCGGCTGCGTTGGCGGGTCGCGCACATTTTCCGCGATGTGGAGTCGCTGGTTTCGCGCTATCTTCTCTCGATCGCAGCAATCAATGCCGGGTTGGGGTTGGCGGTCGCATTGGTGATGTGGCTTATCGGCGTGCCTTCGCCGCTTCTTTGGGGTGCACTCGCCGGCCTGTTGAACTTCGTCATCTATATTGGGCCAGCGGTGATGGCCGTCATTCTTTTTGCAGTTGGCCTGTCGGTAGGCGACACGATTGGCCAGAGCCTCGTGCCTCCGCTGGCCTATCTCGGCCTAAACCTGATCGAGGCTCAGTTCGTAACGCCGATGGTGGTCGGCCGCACAATGACGCTCAATCCGTTTCTGGTTCTGCTTGCGTTGGCATTCTGGATTTGGCTGTGGGGGCCGATCGGCGGCTTCATCGCCATTCCCGCTTTGCTGATCTTCTTCGCGATCGCGCGCAACATCCTGCCCGGCGTCAATCAGCAACGGGTCAGCTGAGCCTCAGCCGAACCCGATGGCCTGTAGCGCCGGGCCGTTACGCTTGAGCCATGTCTTCGCCTCGTCGGTGCGCGGGCAGAGCTCCCTGCACAGCTTCCAGAATTTCGGCCCGTGGTTCATCTCAATCAGGTGTGCCACCTCATGTGCGACGAGGTAGTCGATCACCGCAGCCGGCGCCATAGCGATGCGCCACGAGAAGGAAAGCGCGCCGTCCGACGTGCATGATCCCCATCGCGACGTCGTATCCTTGAAGCGCACGGACTTGGCGCGGCGGCCGACTGTCGCCGTGTGTTTGGCGACCAGCGCCTCGATCTCGCGTTTTGCTTCGCGCTTGAGGAAGTCCGCGACACGCCGCGCCAGGTAGCGACGGTCGCCATGCACGATCAGCACCGGACCGTCTTCAGTCGTGGTCGCTTCGGCCATGCCGCGTTTGCCGGGTTCGTGAACGATCAGATGCGGCACGCCGCGCACCGGCACTTTGATGCCCGGCCGCACCTGCGGCTGGTCCGGCAGCATCGCGATGCGCTTTTCCAGCCAGCCCTGATGGCGTTCGATGAATCGGTCGATCTCACGCTGCGAAACGCCGGGTGGAACGGTGATGCGCAGGCCGGTTCCGCCCGCCGCGATCCTCAGTGTCAGCCGTGTTGCACGGTCGTTTTCAACGATGCGCAGCGGCAGCGAGCGCCCGCCAACCTCGTGAGTGCGCTCAAGCGGCGGGCTGGGCGTCTTTCGCTTGCGCAGGAAGGCGAGGCTCATGGCTGCAATTTAGTTGATTCGGTGCGCGACTGACCTCATCATTTCACAACGAGATGTAGGGAGGACGGGAGAAGGCTTCGAAATATTGCGAATGTGGGTGCGGCGACCGTACACGTGGTGGCGATTTTCTACCCGGCCACGACCAACGACTAAGAACTGCGATCGAAAACGAAGTTGGGGGCATCCTAGAATTGCGCCAGATCGTCGAAGACAAGATCGGCAAGACGATCAAGGCGGCTCCGATCATCAAATAAAAAACGGCGCCCTGAGGCGCCGTTTCCTGTCCGTCATCAAGCTCGAGCTTAGTCGTCGAGCAGGCCTTCGCCCTTGTCCTTCTTCTTTTTCGAAGTCGGGGCGGGGGTGGATTTGGAGCGCTCGGCCATGAAGCGGTCGAACTCGTCCTGGTCCCTGGCCCGGCGCAGCTCGCGCAGGTAGTCGTCGAACTGCTCGCGCATCTCGTCAAGCTTGCGGCGCTCTTCCTCGATACGCTCCAGCTCTTTTTCGCGCCATTCGTCGAACGCGACGTTGCCGGTGCGGGCATGATAGCCACGGTGCGCTCCGCGGCGGCAATTGGCGAACATGCCGTCTGTCGCCCGGTTCACGTCACGTTTGAATTCGCCGAGACGGTCGCCCCACAGAATGTAGGCAAGCATGGCAAGGCCGAGCGGCCAAAACACCATGAAGCCGATCACCATCAGGGCGATGGTGGCTGGCGTCCAGGCGGGACGTATCAGTGCGGAATTGGTCATCTCTTACCGGTTCCCTGTCAGTGCTGTGCAACCTCGCTGGCTGCATGATTTCGAGATGGGAACAGGCTTTAACTGTTTCAATAACGAAATCGGAGAAATCGGATAAGCTATTGTAAAATCATAGGATAATCGGCCAGCTTTGATCTCTCAGGTCGTGCGGCTCTGTTTGTGCAGTGCGACAAGACCTTCCGCCGTTCGCGTCAGGAGAGCCAGATCCTCCTCCCTCGACAGCCGGTGGTCGCCGTCGCGAACCAACGTCAGCGTTGCATCGTCAGATGGCAGATGTTCGATCAGCCTGTGCGCATGTGCGGGCGGCACATCAGGGTCGGCCGATCCCTGCAGGATATGCACCGGACAGTGCGTGTCGATGATCCCGGTCAGCACGCGGTTTTGCCGACCGTCTTCGAAAAGGGCTTTGGTGTAGACATTCGGCTGGTCCGAATATTCCGACGGTTCCTCGAAATAGCCCTGGCTGTCCAGTGCCGCACGCTGTGCGTCGGTCAATTCAGGCTCCATCAGTTCAACGGTGAAGTCGGGCGCGGGCGCGATCAGCAGCAGCCCGGCAAGCCGGTCGCTCCGACCCGCTTTGTTGAGCTCCTGCGCCATCCTCAGCGCGATCCAGCCGCCCATCGACGATCCGACGAGGATTTGTGGCCCCTCGGTGAAACGATCGAACACGGCAAGGCTTTCTGTCAGCCAGCGCGAGATCGTGCCGTCCTCGAAGCGCCCGCCGGAAATGCCGTGGCCGGAATAGTCGTGCCGTGTGTAGGCGTAGCCGTTTTCGGCCGCCCACCGGTCCAGCACGTCGGCCTTGGTGCCGGCCATGTCCGATTTGAAGCCGCCGAGCCACACCAGACCCGGATTGCCGCCCTTGCGGTAACGCACGGCGATGGCGTTGCCGTCGACATCGATGGTTTCGGCCTTTTCTTCGCTCATGCCATGCTCCTTTGCGACTGCCTATCGCATGTCCGGCATTTCGGGTGAAGGCCCGTGTCCGGGCTGCAATTTCGCCGGAAATAATGATTCTGCGGACAAACTGTGCTATTGACTTGGCCGGCTGCGCGACCACATTGCGCGCCTCGCACCTGTCAATTGCGGTGCCATCAGCGATTCAGGGTCAACTGCACAAGGAGACAACGACCATTCGCAGACCATTCAAAGCCGCCGCGCCGGTCAAGGAAGGACCCCGCGCCAATCTCGACATCCGCGTCCCCCAGGTCCAGCTCATCGACGAGGAAGGCAACAATCTGGGCGTCGTTGACATCAACGCCGCGCTGAGCGCCGCCGACGAAGCCGGTCTCGATCTGGTCGAGATTTCGCCAAACGCGCAGCCTCCGGTGTGCAAGATCACCGATCTCGGCAAGATGAAATACCAGGGACAGAAGAAGGCCGCCGAGGCCCGCAAGAAGCAGAAGATCATCGAGATCAAAGAGATCAAGATGCGTCCCAACATCGACACCCACGATTACGAGGTGAAGATGAAGGCGGTGCGCCGCTTCTTCGACGAGGGCGACAAGGTCAAGCTGACGCTGCGCTTCCGTGGCCGCGAGATGGCCCATCTGGAACTCGGCATGCAGCTTCTCAACCGCGTTCGCGAGGAAGTCGAACCCATCGCCAAGGTGGAGGCCGAGCCCAAGCTCGAAGGCCGCCAGATGATGATGGTGCTGGCGCCGAAATAAGGCCTAACGCACAGCCAAGATTCCCGATTTCGGCCGGTTGCGCTTTTTTTCGCGCATCTGTATAAGGCCGCGTTCCGAACCGCCCGGCAGGGCATGCCGTGGCGGTTCTCAATGCTTAAAGCTCACAAAAGCCTCGAGCGAAGCGAGTAGCGGTCGACCGACCGCCGCCGGCAATCCGGCGCCCTCGCGGAGCCGCCCGCCATGCGGGCAGGCGTGAGCGCCATGAACGGAGACAGCAAAATGCCCAAGATGAAGACGAAATCGTCTGCCAAGAAGCGTTTCAAGATCACCGCGACCGGCAAGGTCAAGGTAGCGGCCATGGGCAAGCGCCACGGCATGATCAAGCGCAGCAACAAGTTCATCCGCGACGCGCGGGGCATGATGGTTCTGGCAGAACCGGACGCCCGCAAGGTCGTCAAGAACTACATGCCGAACGGCGGCGGCCTCTGAGCCAGCAGCCCGGACCAAGCGTTTAAGGAGATCATGACATGGCACGCGTAAAAAGAGGCGTTACCGCCCACGCCAAGCACAAGAAGGTTCTGGGTCAGGCCAAGGGTTTCTATGGCCGCCGCAAGAACACCATCCGCACCGCCAAGCAGGCGGTCGAAAAGTCGATGCAGTACGCCTATCGCGACCGCAAGGTCCGCAAGCGCAACTTCCGCGCCTTGTGGATCCAGCGCATCAACGCGGCGGCGCGCGAGCACGGCCTGACCTATGGCCGCCTGATCGACGGCCTCAACAAGGCCGGCATCGAGATCGATCGCAAGGTGCTTTCGGATATGGCGATCCACGAGCCGCAGGCTTTTGCAGCCGTGGTGGAGCAGGCCAAGAAGGCGCTCGCCTATCTGAAAGACACCACGCCGAACGCTTTTGAGAGCGCAGTCGCCTAAGGCCGCCGCGCTTCCCAAGCATTCGAAAATCTGATTTGGGAAACCCGCGCCGGCTGGGCTGGCGCGGGTTTTTGCTTGTTAACGGGCCGGCGATCGGCCCAACCTGAGGCAAGAAGACCGTGACCGAATTGATGACTGACCTGAAATCGCTCGAGGAAACGCTGCTGGCCGAAATTGCCGCTGCCGGCGACGAGCAGGCGATCGAGGCCGTACGCGTCTCCGCTCTCGGCAAGAAGGGTTCCGTGTCGGAGCGGCTGAAAACGCTCGGTTCCATGACCCCGGAAGAGCGCCAGAGTTTCGGTCCGGCGATCAACGGTCTCAAGGCGCGCATCGGCGAGGCACTGAGCGCGCGCCGCGCCGAGCTGCGCGACGCCGCAATCGACGAAAGGCTGGCGAAGGAGACGCTGGACGTCACCTTGCCGGTGCGCCAGACGCCGGCCGAGCGCGGCCGCATCCACCCGATCACCCAGGTGATGGACGAAATTGCCGCGATTTTCGGCGACCTCGGCTTCGAGATTGCCGAGGGGCCGGATATCGAGACCGACTACTACAACTTCACGGCTCTGAACTTCCCCGAAGGCCATCCGGCCCGCGAGATGCACGACACGTTCTTCCTGAAAAAGGGTGAGCGCGACGAGGCGCGGCTCCTGCGCACGCACACCTCGCCGGTTCAGATACGCACGATGGAGGCGCAGAAGCCGCCAATCCGCATCGTCATTCCCGGCAAGACCTATCGCTGCGACTTCGACGCGACCCATTCGCCGATGTTCCACCAGCTCGAAGGGCTGGTGATCGACAGATCAGCCAACGTCGCCAACATGAAGTGGGTGCTCACCGAGTTCTGTAAGGCCTTCTTCGAGGTGCCTTCGCTCAACATGCGGTTTCGGCCGTCATTCTTCCCCTTCACCGAGCCGTCGCTCGAGGTGGACATTCAGTGCGACCGTTCGCGGCCGGGCGAGGTTCTGTTCGGCCAGGGAGACGACTGGATGGAGATCCTCGGCTGCGGCATGGTTCACCCCAACGTGCTGCGCATGTCCGGCCTCGACCCCGATGAATATCAGGGTTTCGCCTGGGGCATGGGCATCGACCGCATCGCCATGCTGAAATACGGCATGCCGGACCTGCGCGCCTTCTTCGACGCGGATGTGCGCTGGCTGTCGCATTACGGCTTCCGCCCGCTCGACATGCCGACGCTTTTCGGGGGCTTGAGCGCATGACCTTGCCGCATACCGGCGGTTGCCGCTGCGGCGCTGTGCGCTTTGAGGCGTCAACCGAGCCGCACCATGTCAGCTACTGCCACTGCGCCGACTGCCGCCATGCTTCAGGCGCGCCGGTAGCCGCATTTGCCGGCTTCCGCGCCGACACGATTGTCTTTTCCGGTAGCGAGCCGAAGGGGTACTCCAACGGGCAGGTGACGCGCACCTTCTGCGCAACCTGCGGAGCACCGATTGCCTATCTCGATGAGCGTCTGGCCGACGAGGTCTGGATCATGCTCGGCGCAATGGACGCACCCGAGGAATTCAAGCCGACGCTGCACGCCTATGTGCGCGAACAATTGCCCTACCTGCACATGCCTGACGCGCTACCGCGCCATGTCGGATCAAGCGTGCCAAGACCGGACGGAACGAACTGATGAAATTCACCCTTTCCTGGCTCAAGGATCATCTCGAGACCGAGGCTTCCCTCGACGAAATCGTCGAAAAGCTGACGATGATCGGCCTCGAGGTCGAACACGTTGACGACAAGGCAGCGCTCAAGCCGTTCGTGATCGCGAAGGTGCTGACGGCGGAACAGCATCCCGACGCCGATCGTCTGCGCGTTCTGTCCGTCGACACCGGTTCCGGCGATCCGGTTCAGGTGGTTTGCGGTGCGCCTAATGCCCGCGCGGGTCTGGTTGGCGCCTTCGCCGCACCCGGAACCTATGTTCCCGGCATCGACACCACGCTGTCGGTCGGCAAGATCCGCGGCGTGGAAAGCCACGGCATGATGTGTTCGGAACGCGAGCTGATGATCTCCGACGAACATGACGGCATCATCGACCTGCCCGAGGATGCGCCGATCGGCACCCCCTTTGCCGCGTGGGCGAAAATCGACGATCCCGTCATCGAGATCGGACTGACGCCGAACCGGCCCGACGCAACAGGCGTCTATGGCATCGCCCGCGATCTGGCGGCTGCTGGCCTCGGGACGCTGAAGGACGGTTCGGTCGAGCCGGTCGACGGAAAAAGCGAATGCCCGGTCAAGGTGACCATCGAGGAGCCGGACATGTGCCCCGGTTTCGCGATGCGCCTTGTACGCGGCGTGAAAAACGGCGCGTCGCCCAAATGGATGCAGCAGCGGCTGATCGCCATCGGCCTGCGGCCCATCAATGCGCTGGTCGACGTCACCAATTACGTAACGTTCGACCGCGGCCGGCCGCTGCACGTCTTCGACGCGGCCAAGGTGAAAGGCAATCTCGTGGTTCGCGACGCGAAGCCCGGCGAGATGGTGCTGGCGCTCGACGGTCGCGAATACACGCTTTCGCCGGGCCAGTGCGTGATCGCCGACGACAATGGCGTTGAATCGATCGCCGGCATCATGGGTGGCGAGCTTTCCGGCTGCGACGAAAACACCACAGACGTACTGATCGAATCGGCCCTTTGGGACCCGCTGACGACGGCCCGCACCGGGCGCGACCTCGGCATCATCACCGATGCGCGTTACCGGTTCGAGCGTGGTGTCGATCCCGAATTCATGGGTGCGGGCGTGGAGTTGGGCACGCGGCTGGTTATGGAGCTTTGCGGCGGCGAGCCGACAGAACCGGTCATCGTGCTCGGCAATCCAACCGCCACCGAGGGCGAGATCGTTGGCGAAACCGGCCATCATTATCGTGAAGTCGATTTCCCCTTGTCCGAGACGATGCGTCTGACCGGGCTCGATATCAGCCGCGAGGAAAGCCTGGCGATCCTCAAGCGACTCGGCTTCGTGCGCAAGGACAAGGAGGATGGCGACACGGTCCGTTTCATCGTCCCCTCCTGGCGGCCGGACGTCGAAGGCAAGGCCGACCTTGTCGAAGAGGTGATGCGCATTCACGGCGTCGACGCAATCGATCCGCAGCCAATGGTGAGCCACGATGCGGTGAACGGGCGGACCCTGACCACGCTTCAAAACCGCACACGAAGCGCCAAGCGGGCGCTGGCCACGCGCGGCATGATGGAGGCCGTCACATGGTCGTTCATCCCGCATGACCATGCAGTGCTGTTCGGTGGCGGCGCGGATGCCGTTCGTCTCGCCAACCCGATTGCGGCCGACATGTCGGATATGCGTCCCTCGCTGCTGCCGGGCCTGATTGCCGCCGCCCAGCGCAACGCCAATCACGGCTTTTCCGACGTCGCGCTGTTTGAAGTATCGGGCACCTACGAAAACGACGAACCTGAAGGCCAGCGTCGCGTGGCGGCCGGCGTGCGACGCGGCACGGCGCGCATGGACGGGCAGGGCCGTCACTGGGCGGGCCATGCCGCTGAAGTCGGCGTGTTCGACGCCAAGGCCGATGCGCTGGCGGTGCTGGAAGCCTGCGGCGCACCGGTCGCCAACCTGCAGATCGAGTCCGGCGGGCCAGACTGGTATCATCCGGGCCGGTCGGGGCAGATCAAGCTCGGGCCGAAGAACCTGCTCGGAACATTCGGCGAGTTCCACCCGAAGACGCTTGCTACGCTCGACGTTTCCGGCCCGCTTTGCGGCTTCGAGGTCTTCATCGACGCAATCCCCGAGCCGAAGGCCAAGGCGACGCGCACCAAGCCGCGCCTCGACATCTCGCCGCTGCAGGCGGTGAAGCGCGACTTCGCCTTTGTCGTCGATAGTGATGTCCAGGCCGGTAAGCTAATCCGCGCGGCTGCGGGCGCCGACAAGAAGCTGATCACCGGCGTGCGGGTCTTCGACGTGTTCGAGGGCGCATCGCTCGGCGAAGGCAAGAAGTCGCTCGCCATCGAAGTCGCCATACAGCCGGTCGAGAAGACGCTGACCGACGAGGATTTCGAGGCGCTGGCCGCGAAGATCGTGGAAAACGTCGCCAAGCAGACGGGCGGGGTGCTGAGGGGCTAGCGGTGGACCTTCATTTCGCTGCCGTTCTGCTGGCGCTTGGTCTGTTCTTCACGCACGAAATGGATGCCGTTCGTTGCAGGGAATGGCGGATATTTCCGCTACTCGAATGGATGGAAGAGCGGACAGCAATGCTGTGGTTTGTGTGGCTGCACGTCCCGCTCTTTGCGCTGCTGATCTGGGGTGCTACCGCAGGTCAGACATTATTCGGCGTTCTGTTCGGCGGATTTTGTATTGTCCACGGATTGCTGCATTGGCTCTACGAGCGCCATCCGCGCAACGAGTTCCGCAATCCGCTTTCTCGCACCATCATCTGGTCGTGCGCCGGCGCCGGCCTGATCGCATTTCTGTCCGGTATCTGAACCGCTGAACTTGGAGTTTCGGCAACGCTGAACGGCCGTATTGCCGCAGGCAACGAATCGCCGTCCTATGGCGTCATGGACTGCTATCGTCATGCCGGGCTTCCCTTTGCCGATCAGGCAGGTGTGCTGGAGGAAATTCTGCGCGCCGACCCGCTCGTCTGGCCTGCGGTTGAAACAGCCCGAACGCTTGATCTGCCCGACTGGCTGATCGTTTCGGGCGCCATTTACAACACGGTCTGGAACCATCTCACCGGCAAGCCCGCCGGTTTCGGCATCAAGGACATCGACCTGTTCTATTTCGATGGCGACGACCTCTCATGGGAGGCCGAGGATGCCGTCATCAGAAGGGGCGAGATTGCGTTTGCGGACTCGTCCCTGCCGGTCGAAATCCGCAATCAGGCGCGGGTGCATCTCTGGTATCCGGACCGCTTCGGCCGTGAATGCCCCGCCTATCGAAGCAGCGCGGAATCGCTGGCCTATTTTGCGTCGAGAACCCACGCAGTTGGCGTGAAGCTCAGCCGGAGCGGGCAAATGCAGATTGTGGCGCCCTTCGGGCTCGACGATATTTTTGCGCTGCGAGTCACCCCGAACCATGCGCTCGACAGCCGCGACACCCATGAGGAGAAGGGCCGCCGGGCGCAAAGGAACTGGAGCGAGGTATCGGTCGTCCCCTGGTAGTTGTGAATGCAATGACGGCACGCCGAAGCGCGCCGCCATCTCTATCGGTATCGGTTCGGACTATTCCGGTTTGCGGAACAGCTGGATGCCCCAGGCCAGATGGCCTTCATCCGCTGCCTTGACCCAGTTCTTGAGCCCGACGACCATTTTGTCGAGATATTCGGACGAGGCGCCGCTCTCGCGCAACTTGCCGTAATTTGCCTCCAGGTCCTCGCGCACCCGGTTGTAATGCGTGCGCAACTGATTGGTCATCTCCTGCTGCTCCAGCACCTCGAAGCCGAGCGCCCGCGCCGCCTCTCGGTAGAACCGGAACGAACCCAGGCTGTTGAGCTGCAACCGGTCATAGACTGGCTGCAGGACACCGTCCGGGACATCGTCGGCCTGCATCGGATCGGTGAACACGAAGTGGCCGCCGGGTTTCAGCACTCGCCACACCTCGGCCAGTACGCCCTCGCGCTGGTCCGAATGCAGGATCGCGTCCTGGCTCCAGACGACATCGTAGCTGGAATCCGCCTCCGGGATGTCCTCGAACACGCCATGCACGACACGGATTTTGTCTGCCAGCTTGGCGCGCCGGTTTTTGCTGCGGTTGGTGTCGTTCTGGGTTTCCGAAATGTTGAGGCAGACTGCCTCGCAACCGGTCTGCTTGACGATGCGGCGCATCGAGCCGCCATAACCCGCACCGATGTCGAGCACCTTGGAATCCGCCCCGAGGCTGGGCAGAAGCGCGGCCATGCGGTCGACGGTTTCGGCGCTCGCCTCCCGGATGTCCTTGGTGTCCTCGTAGATGCCGATGTGCAGATCCTCGCCGCCCCACACCGTGCTGTAGAACGTGTCGGCGTCGTCGCCGTCATAGTAGTCCTCGGTGATGTCGCGGATGTCGGTCGCGGCATCCTCGCGCGTGCCGCCGCCCCAGCGGACCAGATGCATGGTCGACTTCTCTGCGACGTGGATGAAGAAATCCGGCTCGTCATCGGCATAGGTTTCCTGGAAGTCGCCATAGGTGCGTACCCGCTGGAACCCGGCCTCCGAGAGCAGCCGGCGAACATAGTTCTTGCGGATCGGACAAAGGTTCAGCGTGTAGTCCGAACCGTCCGGGAAGCTGTATTTGAAGCGCACGAGACTGCCGTCGATATGCTCGGGCTCGGCCGATACCTTGTCGCCGACATAGTAGTATTTGTGCTTCGACGAGAAGCCGTGGTCGAGGATGGAATCGTAGTTGCGCTGGTCGAGGATCAGGATGCCGTCATGCTTCAGCGCGGCATAGAATTCCGCCAGCGCCCGCCGCCGGTCCTGCTCGGTGTGCAGATGCGTGAACGAATTTCCCAGGCAGATGATGGCGTCATATTTGCCCTGGATATCACGGTTGAGCCAGCGCCAGTCGGCCTGCACCGTCTTCAGGATCAGCCCGCGCGACTGCCCGTTCTCGAACGCCTTGGCAAGCATGGTCGCAGAGCCGTCCGCCGAGGTCACGTTGAAGCCGGCCTCGTTGAGGCGCACCGAGTGGAAGCCGGTTCCGCAGGCCACGTCCAGCACAGTCTCCTTGCCGCGTGCGCGCAGCACGTCGATGAAGAACTGCCCTTCGCTTTCGGCCCGCGCCGTCCAGTCGATCAGCTCGTCCCACTTCTCCACGAAGGACATGACATATTCGCCGCGATAGAGATCGGTCTCCCGGTCCGCCAGCGGGTCGTCGCCATAGGCCTGGTCTTCAAGCTCGAACTCCGTATTTTTCTGTTTCAGTGCTGCTGATGAGGCCATCGGTGCCCTGTCTCCCTTGCTCGGTCGCAAAATGTGATCGCAGAACGCCCGGCCCCACGAGAGCCGCACGCGCGCAGACAAGGCCTCGTGAGGCCGCTGCGCCTGAAGTCCGCTTTGAACGCCGCGCAGATGAAAAGCATGCCGGAGGCACACGGGCGCGACATCACCGGCTCGACAAGGCTTCATTGCCTTGAACTACAGGATGGATTCCCGCATGAGCCGCCAGGCCGCGATAGTTGGCGTTCAGGTAAACGCCGATCCGAGGTCCGGACAGTCGCGACCGCAATGACGCGCGCAAGATAACGGTGGAGGGTGACATTGCAAGGCGCGGCTGGCGCGGAAGCGGACCACTGATGGTCTATGCTTTTCAAAAGGCTTACGAAATTCCGCTCATGAATTTTTTGCCGCTGCGAAATGCAGGTGCATCGCACGCCGGCGTGGATGATCGGTATGCGCATGGCTTGAAGCCCTCGGCAAGTGCAATGCCGGGATGCGGGTTTCTTGACGGCCGCATATGCGAATTCGTTGGCCGGGTAAGCCGCTATCCGGCTTGGAAACTGCTGCCCAACCGCCTTGCATGGCAAATTTCTCCTACTTATATACGCCGCAACACCGCGCGGCCGGCCTCCAATGGTCGCCGCGGCGGTAATTCGTGTGAACAGGGGCTTTCGCCGGAACGCCTGATCGGGTCCTGAAAGCCTGCTTTGCGGAGAGAAGAACAATGGCAAAAGTGATCGGTATCGATCTGGGTACCACCAATTCGTGTGTCGCCGTCATGGACGGCAAGGACTCCAAGGTCATCGAAAATTCGGAGGGCGCGCGCACAACGCCTTCGATCGTGGCCTTTTCCGACGGCGACGAGCGCCTCGTCGGCCAGCCGGCCAAGCGCCAGGCTGTTACCAACCCTGAAAACACGCTTTTTGCGATCAAGCGCCTCATCGGCCGTCGTTACGACGACCCGGTAACGGAGAAGGACAAGAAGCTTGTCCCCTACAAGATTGTCAAAGGCGACAATGGCGATGCATGGGTCGAGGCGCAGGAAAAGAAATATTCGCCCTCGCAGATTTCGGCGATGATCCTTCAGAAAATGAAGGAAACGGCTGAGGGTTACCTCGGCGAGAAGGTCGAGAAAGCCGTCATCACCGTTCCGGCCTATTTCAACGACGCCCAGCGTCAGGCCACCAAGGATGCCGGCAAGATCGCCGGCCTTGAGGTTCTGCGCATCATCAACGAGCCGACGGCTGCTGCCCTCGCCTATGGTCTCGACAAGAAGAACACCGGCACGATCGCCGTCTACGACCTTGGCGGCGGCACGTTCGATATTTCGATCCTCGAGATCGGCGACGGCGTGTTCGAGGTGAAGTCGACCAATGGCGACACCTTCCTCGGCGGCGAGGACTTCGACATGAAGCTCGTCAATTACCTGGCCGACGAGTTCAAGAAGGAACAGGGCATCGACCTGAAGAACGACAAGCTCGCCCTTCAGCGGCTGAAGGAAGCCGCCGAGAAGGCCAAGATCGAGCTGTCGTCTGCCACCCAGACCGAAATCAACCTGCCCTTCATCACGGCCGACCAGTCGGGTCCTAAGCACCTGACCATGAAGCTCAGCCGCGCCAAGTTCGAGCAGCTGGTCGAGGACCTCGTCCAGCGCACGATCGAGCCATGCAAGGCCGCACTCAAGGATGCCGGCATCAAGGCTGGCGAGATCGACGAGGTGGTGCTTGTCGGCGGCATGACGCGCATGCCGAAGGTTCAGGAAGTCGTGAAGCAGTTCTTCGGCAAGGAGCCGCACAAGGGCGTGAACCCGGACGAGGTCGTCGCTATCGGCGCCGCGATCCAGGCCGGCGTTCTGCAGGGCGACGTCAAGGACGTGCTTTTGCTGGATGTCACCCCGCTTTCGCTCGGCATCGAGACGCTGGGCGGCGTGTTTACCCGCCTGATCGAACGCAACACGACGATCCCGACGAAGAAGGGTCAGGTGTTCTCCACCGCCGAGGACAACCAGTCCGCGGTGACGATCCGTGTGTTCCAGGGCGAGCGCGAGATGGCGGCCGACAACAAGCTGCTCGGCCAGTTCGACCTCGTCGGTCTGCCGCCCGCACCGCGCGGCGTGCCGCAGATCGAGGTGACCTTCGACATCGACGCCAACGGCATTGTCAATGTCTCGGCCAAGGACAAGGGGACCGGCAAGGAGCAGCAGATCCGCATCCAGGCTTCCGGCGGCCTGTCCGACGACGACATCGAAAAGATGGTCAAGGACGCCGAGGCCAATGCCGAGGCGGACAAGAAGCGGCGTGAAAATGTCGAGGCCAAGAACCAGGCCGAGGCACTGATCCACTCGTCCGAGAAGTCGCTCTCCGAATATGGTGAGAAGATTTCCGAGGACGACCGCAAGGCTATCGAGGACGCGATCGCGGAACTCAAGACTGCGGTCGAGGGCGACGATGGCGAAGAGATCAAGGCCAAGACGCAAGTGCTGGCCGAGGCGTCCATGAAGCTCGGCCAGGCCATGTATGAAGCTCAGCAGGCCGAAGCCGAGGCTTCGGAGGCCGGCGAAACGTCTGACGGCGCCAAGGCCGAGGACGTTGTCGACGCCGATTTCGAGGAAATCGACGACGACGACGACAAGAAGAAGTCGGCCTGATCGAGCCAACAGAACAACAGAAGAGCCCGGCCTTTGCGCCGGGCTTTTTTTGTGCCGTCCGCAGCATTAATCTTAACATCAGCCCAAAGCCACATCGTTCACTGAAGATGATAATGCTCGGCCGCGTTCAAGAGGCGGGAACGTAGGCGCGGTACGAGGGGTTTGCATGCCTGAGCGGTACAGGATTCTTGAGTTTTGGCGCATCGCGGCAGCGATGGCCGTCATGGTTTTTCACTTCCTGAACTACGGTCCGCCGAGCGCCGTGCATGCCACGGAGGTCTTGATCAACCTCCTGCCGCTCATGGACATGTTCTTCATGATCTCAGGTTTCCTGATCATGGAGCGCTATGCCGGCCGGCTACTGAAGGAGCGCGGCAGCTATGCGCGGTTCCTGGTCCGCCGCGTGGCACGGTTCTACCCGCTCTACTTGATGACGCTGGTATTCTTCGTGCTGCTTGCGGTGGCGGTGGCGTTTGGTGTCTACGAAACCCAGTCGCCGGAGCGCTATGCGTTTTCTGCCCTGCCGGCCAACCTGCTTCTGATCCAGGGTTGGGGGTTCACAGACACCCTGACCTTCAACTATGTCGGCTGGACGCTTTCGGCCGAATGGTTCTGCTATCTTGCGCTGCCGGTGATCGTCCTGGCCTATCGCTACTATGGCACTGGCGGTCTGGTGGCGCTTGTCGGCGCTTCGTTCCTGGCGCTCGAGGCAGCGACGGCGACCGGTCTCATGCCCTTTGAGCATTGGTTTCAGGCCGACACCTGGGGGGCGTTCCGCGCCTTTGCCGACTTCGCCATTGGCGCGCTGGTCGCCGTTGTGGTGCAGAAGGATCGTCTGTCGCTCGGCAGTCACCTTTCGGCGTGGTTGTGTTTCGTAACCTCGATCGTGGTCATGTTTTGGATCAGCGCGTCCTACACGGTTCTGGCGATTCTGGCGCTTTCGATCTACCTCGCAGCGGTCGCCGAACGCCGCAATCCGCAAGGCGCATATTTCCTGAAAGTCTTCGATCCGCTGGGTCGGGTCTCGTTTTCGATCTACCTGATCCACCCGGTCGTCGCGAGCCTGGTGCTCGGCGGGCTCTGGCGCATCGTCGTCGCGCCGACGGGCCTGGTCAGCTTCTATTTGTTCTGGTTCGTGCCGATGGCGCTGGTGCTCGCACTCGCGCTGGCGTCCTTCCGCTGGTTCGAGACGCCCGCCGCCAATTGGATCAATCGCGCCTCCGCGCGGCTGACCGAACCGAAGCCGTCATCCAACCCGGCTTCCGAGGCGGCTATTGGCCTTTACGCGAAGGCCGAACCTCGCTAGGGCCTGTGCATCTGGCACAAAAAATACGGCGCTCTGCCCTTCAATCTATGGCATAGCCGCACCGACTTTACTAAATCCGTGCCTTGATCGGGTACCAACCGTCACAGGTTTGCGGCGCCGGGTCTGCGACATGTGCATCCGCAGGGTATTATGAAGGCTGATTTCTACGAAACGCTGGGCGTCGCAAAAGGCGCGGACGAAAAGGAACTGAAGGCCGCATTCCGCAAGCAGGCCATGCGCTTCCATCCCGATCGCAACCCCGACGATCCATCGGCCGAGCAGAAATTCAAGGAAGTCAACGAAGCCTATGACTGCCTGCGCGACCCGCAGAAGCGGGCCGCCTATGACCGCTTCGGTCATGCGGCGTTTGAAAATGGCGGTATGGGTGGTGGTGCTGGCGGCGGCTTTGGCGGCGGCGGGTTCGCCGACATTTTCGAGGATATCTTCGGTGACATGATGGGCGGCGGTCGCCGCCGTTCGGCCGGAGGCCGCGAGCGTGGCGCCGATTTGCGCTACAACATGGAAATAACGCTCGAGGAAGCCTACGCCGGCAAGACGGCGCAGATCCATGTGCCGAGTTCCATTCAATGTTCGGACTGTTCCGGCTCTGGCGCAAAGCCCGGCACGTCGCCAACGACCTGCGCGATGTGCCAGGGTCATGGGCGTGTGCGCGCCAGCCAGGGCTTTTTCTCCATCGAACGCACCTGCCCGCAATGTCAGGGCCGCGGCGAGACGATCACTGACGCCTGCCCGAAATGTTCCGGCCAGGGCCGGGTGACCGAGGAGCGTTCGCTGTCCGTCAACATTCCGGCCGGCATCGAGGACGGAACGCGCATCAGGCTGGCTGGCGAGGGCGAGGCCGGCCTGCGCGGATCACCGGCCGGCGACCTTTACATATTCCTGTCGGTCAAGCCGCATGAGTTTTTCCAGCGCGATGGCTCAGACCTTTACTGCAAGGTGCCGATTTCCATGACCACCGCAGCGCTCGGCGGGTCATTCGAAGTGACCACGCTGGATGGCACCCAGACAAGGGTCAAGGTTCCCGAAGGATCGCAAAACGGCCGTCAGTTCCGTCTCAAGGGCAAGGGCATGCCGGTCCTGCGCCAGCCGCAGGTCGGTGATCTGTATATCCAGATCGCCGTGGAGACGCCACAGAACCTGTCAAAGCGGCAGCGCGAACTGCTGGAAGAATTCGAACAGCTTTCGTCCAAGGAAAACAGTCCGCAATCGAGCGGCTTTTTCAGCCGCATGAAGGATTTCCTGGAATCATTCGGGGAATAACGCGCCCGGAACTTGTTTCCGTTGGGTCAGCGCATATGTAGATGTGGAAACGGCCCTAGGGCCGATACGAGGAGTACGTCCATGACTGCCCATCCCGGAATCCGGAAATTCGCCGCGCGTTTCGATGAGGAGCTGCGCTTCTTCCGGGGATGGGTGGACAAACCACGAGCGGTGGGCGCGATCATCCCGACCAGTTCGGTCACGGCGCGCCGCATGGCAAGCGTAATTGACCCGACTTCCGGCATACCGGTTCTGGAGCTTGGCGCGGGCACGGGCGTAATTACCAAGGCAATCCTCGAGCGCGGCGTGAAACCAGAGCAGCTTTTCGCGATCGAATATTCCTCGGAGTTCGTTGCACATCTCGCCAAGCACTATCCCGACATCAACCTGATCCAGGGCGACGCTTTCAATCTCGACGATACGCTGGGCGAGCATGCCGGCAAGACCTTCGATTCCATCGTGTCGGGCGTCCCGCTGCTCAACTTTCCCGTCAAGCAGCGGGTCGAATATGTCGAAAGCCTGCTGGACCGTGTCCCGCCCGGTCGCCCGATCGTGCAGCTTACCTACGGTCCCCGCTCGCCGGTTCCGCCCGGCAAGGGCACCTACCGTGTCACGCGCTACGACTTCATTATCCGCAACATTCCGCCGACGACACTGTGGTTGTATTCGCGCGGTGAACCGGTATTACCCGAACCGCGACACTGACGCGGCAGTGTCGGGATGGGCCAGTCTGCACAACCGCGCCAAGGCGGGTGATTGCCGATGATACCGAAAATCCTGGTCTTTGCGGGTTCGATCAGGACCGGCGCCTATTCCGGCAAGACCGCCGATCTGGCACAGCGGGAACTCGCTTCGCAGGGCGCCGACGTTACGCGCATATCGCTGGCCGATTACCCGCTTCCGATCATGGACGAGGATCTGGAGTCGGAAAAGGGCATCCCCGAAAATGCCATCAAGCTGGCCCGGCTGTTCGCCTCCCACGACGCCATCCTGATCTGTACGCCCGAATATAACGGCTCCATGCCGCCGCTGTTGAAAAACACCATCGACTGGGTGAGCCGCGTCAGCAAGGATGGCGGCAAGCCGCTGAAACCCTATCCCGGGAAGGTCGCGGCAATCTGCTCGTCCTCCGACGGCCACTTTGCCGGTATCCGAAGCGCGACTCATCTCCGCGCCGTGCTGTCGCACATCCAGATGGAGGTCATCGCTCCTCAGGTTTCGGTGCCCAACGGGGCCGATGCCTTCGACGAGGATGGCAATTTCGTTCAGGAGCGGTTGAAGAAGGGCATGGAGCGGCTTTGCAGAGTGCTCATGGAGCATGCGCGCATGCTGTCGACGAGGGTGGAGCATTGATGCAGGACGAAATGCGCGATCGCCTGATCGTCGGTCTGGACGTTCCGACAATTGCCGATGCCGAGCAGGTTGTGAGCGCGCTGGGCGATACGGTCGGGTTCTACAAGATCGGTTATCAGCTCGCCTACGCTGGCGGTCTGGATTTCGCGCGCGACCTGATTGCCGACGGCAAGAAGGTGTTTCTCGACCTGAAGCTGCTCGATATCGACAACACAGTTGCCAAGGGCGTTGAGAGCGTCGCTCGTTTGGGCGCTTCGATGCTCACCATCCACGCCTATCCGAAGGCGATGCGCGCCGCCGTCGATGCAGCCAGCGGGTCGGGTCTGTGCCTGCTTGGCGTAACCGTTTTGACGTCGATGGATGACGCCGATCTGGCTGATGCGGGATATGCCGAAGGCGCGGCTTCGCTGGCATCCAAGCGCGCTGCGCAGGCCAGGGACGCCGGGATGGGGGGCATTGTCGGCGCTGCAACCGAGGCGGCCGCACTGCGCAGCCTGATCGGCCCGGACATGGCGCTGGTCACGCCGGGAATAAGGCCTGCCGGCACGCAAGCAGGCGACCAGAAGCGCGTTGCCACACCGGCAGATGCGCTGCGCGCCGGCGCGAGCCACCTTGTGGTCGCCAGGCCGGTTGTCGCCGCGCCGGACCGTGCCGTGGCGGCGCGGGCGATATTGGAGGAGATGGCGGCGGCGTAAGGCAGCCGGCTTTTATTGGGAGGGCAATATGCCGAAAGGATACTGGATCGCGCATGTCGATGTCCGCGACCCCGAACGCTACAAGGATTATGTGGCCACGGCCAAGCCGGCATTCGAGCGGTTCGGCGCCAACTTTCTGGCGCGAGGCGGCGACTATTCGGTGATGGAAGGCAACGGTCGCGCGCGCAACGTCGTGATCGAGTTTCCGTCCAAACAGGCCGCAATCGACTGCTACAACTCGCCTGAATATCAGGCTGCAAAGGCGATCCGCGTCACGGTGGCGGATGCCGACATGGTTATCGTCGACGGTTTCGAGTAATGAGCCGTGCGGCTGGTGCGCCGCCCGACATTGAGCCGTGGAACGGCATAAATGTCCCGTCCGGTTATCGCATCCGCTACCGCAATTCTGACGATGACCGACGGCTGATAGCTGTCGAAAACGCGGCCGGCCGTCTGTTCGGCGATCACGGCTATCCGCAGCTCGTGGACGACGGTTTTTCCAATATCGAAGAGTTCCGGCACATGCTGGCGGGCGGCGAGGTATTCGTCGCTACAGGGCCGGATGACGAGCCCGCCGGTTTTGCGGTTGCGAAGCCATTAGGCACCTTTTCGCACCTGCGGGAACTCTCCGTCGATCCCGCCCACGGCCGCAAGGGGCTGGGGCGGGCCCTGGTTGAAACGGTGATTGCCGGGGCCCGGACCGCCGGTGCGGCGGGCGTCAGCCTCACCACGTTTCGGGATGTTCCCTTTAACCAGCCATTCTACGAAACGCTTGGTTTTCGTGAACTTTCACCTGCCGGAGCGCCAACGGCGCTGGCCCAGGCGTTCCGCGACGAGGTCCCTGCTGGCATCGAGCCGGCAAAACGCGTTCTGATGCTGTTAACGCCGGACGAGTAGTTTCGTCGATGGCAGGTGACGCGGGGTCCGCCTTTTGTTGTTGCAATGCAGCAATACTCTGCTTAGCTTTGCCGCATAACATTGGCGCTCGGCCTGTTGTCGCGGCCGCGCCCGTTGCATCAGCTGGGACCGGGGCGAATGTTCTATCAACTTTACGAACTCAACCACGCCGCTTTGCAGCCCTACCGGGCCTTTGCGGACGCGGTGAAGCTGTTCTACAGCCATCCGCTCAATCCTGTATCGCAGACGACGCTGGGTCGTTCGGTTGCGGGCGCGGCGGAGTTGTTTGAGCGCACGACCCGCCGCTACGCCAAGCCGGAATTCGGCATCGACGAGACGGTCATCAACTTCGTGCATGTGCCGGTCGAGGAGAAAGTAGTCTGGTCGAAGCCCTTCTGCGACCTGCTTCATTTCGGGCGTGACTTGCCCGCCGGTCACCGCCCGGACCCGAAGATCCTGATTGTAGCGCCCATGTCGGGCCACTATGCCACGCTGCTCCGCGGCACTGTTGAGACACTCCTGCCCCGCGCCGAGGTCTTCATCACCGACTGGGCCGACGCCCGCATGGTTCCGCTTGCCGACGGCCCGTTCGATCTTGACGACTATGTCGACTACGTCATTGAAATGCTGCGCTTTCTGGGACCCGACACCCATGTGATTGCGGTTTGCCAGCCTTCCGTGCCGGTTCTTTCTGCGGTCTCGGTGATGGAAGCGCGGGGCGACGATGCCGCGCCGTCCTCCATGACGCTGATGGGCGGGCCAATCGATACGCGCCGCAACCCGACCGCCGTCAATCTGCTGGCCGAGGAAAAGGGCATCGACTGGTTTCGCGACAACGTGATCACCACCGTGCCGTGGCCGCATCCGGGCTTCGGGCGTCCTGTCTATCCCGGTTTCCTGCAGCTTTCGGGCTTCATGTCGATGAACCTCGACCGCCATCTGATCGCCCACAAGGACTTCTTCATGCACATGGTGAAGGACGACGGCGATTCGGCTGAAAAACACCGCGAGTTCTATGACGAATATCTGGCTGTCATGGACCTTGCTGCGGAGTTCTATCTGCAAACGGTCGACACGGTCTTTGTCCGCCATGCCCTGCCGAAGGGTGAGATGACCCATCGCGGCGAGCTCGTCGATCCTTCGGCGATCCGCAATGTTGCGCTGCTCACGGTCGAGGGCGAGAACGACGATATTTCCGGTCTCGGGCAGACCGAGGCCGCACATGATCTGTGCGTCAACATTCCCGACGCGATGCGCGCCCACTATGTGCAGCCGAAGGTCGGTCACTACGGCGTGTTCAACGGGTCGCGTTTCCGCGCCGACATCGCGCCGCGCATCCTCGATTTCATCCGCTCCAACGCCAAGGCCGGTGGCGCTCCTGTAGCAAAGCGCAAGCCCGCCGCGCGCAAGGCCTGACAGCCCGGCGGGTAACCATGCCGGAATGTTACAGCCAACGTGAATTGACAGTCGCTGTCCCACACACTTAATTTTTCCTTAACGGAGGAATGCGGGCTCGGGGATCAGTGTGATGGGTTTTGCTTTTCGCGCCGCGGCGGCGCGGGCCGTCGGCGTAACTGCAATTTTGCTTTTGGGTGGGGCGCCGGTTTTTGCTTTCGAACTTGGTGCGATGGTCGCCGGGCGGCAGACGTCCCAGCCGATCGGACACTACGAGTTCTGCAAGGTCAGTCCTGCCGAATGTGCCATCCGGCCGCGTGACCGGGGGCCAGTGCACCTCACCCAACGCGTGCTCGACCAGATCACTGCGACCAACCTGAAGGTCAATCGCGCCATCCGCCCGCTCAACGATATCGACATCTATGGCCGCGACGAGGTCTGGACCTATCCCGACGTCGGCGCCGGCGATTGCGAGGATTACGCGCTCGAAAAGCGGCGCGAGCTCAACCGTGCAGGCATCTCGCTTTCCAATCTGCTGATCACCGTGGTGCGCAAGCCCAATGGCGAAGGCCATGCGGTGCTGACCGTGCGCACCAGCAAGGGCGATCTCATTCTGGACAATCTTGCCGACGAGGTGCGCGGCTGGCGCGAGACCGGCTATCGTTTTCTCAAGCGCCAGGCGAGCTACCACACCGGTCGCTGGGTTGCCCTGCGCGAGGAAAATACGACCCTTGTAGGTTCGGTGCGCAACTAGCGACCTTGCCTGATCCTGTTCCTGCTGTCGCAGGACATGCAGCACCGTCAGGCGGCCGCTGCCAACCGCTCGCCGGCGATGCGGTACGATATCGCTTCAGCCAGATGGATCCGGCCGACCGTTTCCGCACCATCGAGATCGGCCAGTGTGCGCGCCACTTTCAGCACACGATGATAGGCGCGCGCTGAAAACCCGATCTTTTCGCTCGCGTCCTGCAGCAGGCTGGCGCCCGCATCGTCCGGTCGCGCAATCTCCTCGATGACCGAATTGCTCAAATGCGCGTTGGTCGTTCCCGCGCTGGCGCCAATCGATCTGGCGCGCTCCGCCTGCAACATCCTCGCCCGCGTAACGCGCTCGGCAATCGCGGCGCTGGTTTCGGCCTTGCCGGGCCTGATCAGGTCCGTGGCCGACACGGCGGGCACGTCGATCCGGAGATCGATACGGTCCATCAGCGGCCCGGAAATGCGCGCCTGATAGTCCGTCTGGCAGCGCGGGCCGCGCGCGCAGCGGTGCCCGGGTTCGCCGGCCATTCCGCAACGGCACGGGTTCATAGCAGCGATCAGCTGGAACCTGGCAGGGTAGGTAACCCGGTGATTGGCGCGCGCTATCATGCACTCACCGGTTTCCAGCGGCTGGCGCAATGAATCCAGCACCTGCGGTGTGAATTCGGGAAATTCGTCGAGAAAAAGCACGCCGCAATGGGAAAGGGATACTTCGCCCGGTCGAACGCGCAAGCCGCCGCCGACCATCGCCGCCATCGAGGCCGAATGATGCGGCGCGCGGAACGGCCGCCGATCGGACAGCTTGCCCCCGGCCAGCTCGCCGGCGATTGAAGCCACCATCGACACTTCGAGCAATTCTCCGGGCGCAAGCGGCGGCAGAATTGAGGGCAGGCGCTGCGCCAGCATGGACTTGCCCGAGCCGGGTGGACCGACCATCAAGAGATTGTGGCCGCCCGCCGCGGCGACTTCCAGCGCTCGTTTCGCGCTTTCCTGGCCCTTGATGTCGGCCATGTCAGGAAGGTTGCTGGCAGGCGCATGGATTGCCGGTTCGGGCCGCGACAGAACCTGCGTGCCGCGAAAGTGGTTGGCGATGGATATCAGGCTGCGCGGCGCGACAATGTCGATCTCGGACCCCGCCCACGCCGCCTCCGGTCCGCAACCGTGCGGACAGATCAGACCCATACCGTTCGCGTTGGCGCCGATTGCAGCCGGCAGCGCTCCCGCAACAGGCGCAATCGTGCCATCGAGCGACAGTTCGCCGAGCACCACATATCCCGATAGCGAATCGGCAGGCACCGCTCCAAGTGCCGCCATCAGGCCGAGCGCGATGGGCAGGTCGTAATGGCTGCCCTCTTTGGGCAGGTCGGCAGGCGCGAGATTGACCGTGACCCGCTTCGGCGGCATCGACAGTCCGGAGGCGTGGAGTGCGGCCTGTACGCGCTCACGGCTTTCGGCCACCGCCTTGTCCGGCAGCCCCACGATCTGCATGCCGACCTTGCCGGGCGCGACCATGACCTGAACATCGACCGGCACGGCCTCGATGCCCTGGAATGCGACTGTTCGCACATGCGAAACCATGATGCCCCCGATCCCCGACGCAATTGTTGCGTCTGGTTGAATGTTTCGCGAGCCCCTGCGTGAAACCAAGCACATCAGAGAGAACATTACAAGAACAAACTGTCGCATAGATTGCGGCCGGATTGCATCGGGTTGCAAATCCGGAACAGATGTTCCGCTCCGAGCCTTTCAGGCTAGCTCTGCCGTGCTTCCACGGCGTCCCAGAACAGCGACGCGATGTCTGCGCCGCCGAACCGTTTCACCTCGCGCACCCCTGTCGGCGAAGTAACGTTGATTTCGGTCATGTAGTCGCCAATCACGTCGATGCCGACCAGTACGAAGCCGCGCTCCCGCAAGGCCGGGCCGATGCGCGCGCAGATCTCGTGCTCGCGTTCGGTCAGTTCGGAGTGCTCGGCGCGGCCGCCTACATGCATGTTGGAGCGCGAATCGTGTTCTGCCGGTACGCGGTTAATTGCGCCCACCGGTTCGCCCTCGATCAGGATGATGCGCTTGTCGCCCTTGCGCACCTCCTTCATGTAGCGCTGCACGATGAAGGGTTCGCGGAACATCTGGGTGAACATCTCAAGCAGCGACGACAGGTTTCGGTCGTCATCGCGCAGGTGAAAGATGCCGGCTCCGCCATTGCCGTAGAGCGGCTTGATGATGATGTCCCCATGTTCCTTGCGGAACGCCGCAACTTCGCCGGCGTCGCGCGTGATCAGCGTTTCCGGCATCAGGTCGGCGAATTCGGTGACGAATATCTTTTCCGGGCTGTTGCGCACCCAGGCCGGATCATTGACCACCAGCGTCTCTGGATGGATGCGCTCCAGCACATGCGTGGTGGTGATGTAGTTCATGTCGAAGGGTGGATCCTGCCTGAGCAGAACCACATCCATCTCAGACAAATCCGTGCGCACCGGCTCGCCAAGCGAAAAGTGGTTGCCTGCCTCGTCCCGCACCGACATTTCTTCGACATGTGCAAAGACGCGCCCGCCCGCCAGCGACAGGCGGTCGGGTGTATAGTGGAAAAGCGCATGGCCTCGCCGTTGCGCTTCCAGCGACAGCGCGAAGCTCGTGTCGCCGGCAATCGAGACGGTCGAGACGTGGTCCATCTGGACGGCGACCTTGAGCGGCATTCGTTTTCTCCGGCATGGCGGCAATTGATCAGGCAGGTAGCCCATTCGAACCGGGCCGTCGAGATATCTTCAGGCACCGCAACGGGTCGGATTGGAACATCGTTCCGCTAGCGGCCGAAAACCAGCCGTGAATAGCCAAGATAGGAAAAGATCATGGCGACAGTCGAGGCCGCAACCAGTGCCACCAACGGCGGCATGCCGGGGATTGCCGTCACCAACGCCGCATAGACCGTGTAGTTCACAATCGCGGTCGACATCCCGACCCCGCCATAACGCAGGCCCTCGCCGACGATCGAGAGGCTGCTTGGCCCGAAGGTAAGGTAGCGGTTGAACATCCAGGTGGCGAAAAGGGCCACACCGATCGAGATCAGGCGCGCAAGCAGCGGGTGAAGCGGCACCAGGGTGGTGAAAACGAAGAGCAAAGATGCATCGGTGGCGAAACCGATACCGCCGGCGACCACGAAGCGGGCATAACGCGCGCTGCGCCTGTCAGGCTGCGCTGGCACGCTTTTGCGCTCCGCCCACAGGTGCGGCCGCCATGCGTTCGTTCCGGGCAGCGGCAATGCTGAGATAGAAGATGCGCTTTTGTTCGGCACGCCCGCGCGCAACCGAATCGAGGATCAGCCCGGCCACCATCATCATGCTCGACAGAACCAGCAGGCCGACCGAGAGCACCCAGGTTGGTTGGCGGCTCACCAGCCCTGTCGCGAAATATTCGGCTAGCACCGGCGCCATGAAGGCAAGGCTCGCCGTCAGCAGTGCACCCGCTATGGCGCCGAAGAAGCGCAGCGGTTGCGTTTCCTTCATCAACATCGCGAACATCCAGAGGATCTTCACACCGTCCCGGACCGTGGAGAGCTTCGACGAAGACCCCTCAGGCCTGCGGCCATAGTCGAGCGCGATCTCGCACACTGGCAGCTTCAGCATCGAGGCATGGACCGACATCTCGGTCTCGATCTCGAACCCGCCGGATACGGCCGGAAAGCTCTTCACATAACGCCGGGTGAAGGCGCGGTAGCCGGACAGAATATCGGTGAACTCGCGGCCGAACAGAAACCGGTAGATGCCGTTGAAAAAGCGGTTGCCGAAGGCATGGCCCGCGCGGCCCGCATCCTTGCCGACGCCGCGGCGTGTGCCCACGGCCATGTCGGCGCCTTCGGTCAACAGCGCGTTGACCAGCTGCGGCGCGTCTTCCGGCGCATAGGTGCCGTCGCCATCGGCCATGATGTAGATATCGGCCTCGATATCGGCGAACATGCGCCGAACGACATGGCCCTTGCCCTGCCTGGGTTCGCGCACGACATGCGCGCCGGCGGCGCGCGCCTTCAGCGCCGTCAGGTCGGACGAATTGTTGTCGTAGACGTGAATGCTGGCTTCCGGCAGCGCCGCGCGAAAACGAGCGACCACGTCGCCGATCGTGCTTTCCTCATTGTAACAAGGGATCAGCACGGCAATCGTTGCATCGGGCAATATGGCGAGGCTCATACCGGGTCTCCGCTGCGCCGGTGTGACGGAAAGCGTCGCGGCAGCTGCGCTTTACTATTTGTTGAAGCGGTTAAGGCTAGGTTTAGGCCTCTGCGGTTCGCACGGGGCGCGGCTTCTTGCAGGCATCTTCCACCATCGAAACGGACGCTCCGCGCGGTGGCCGCTCGGCGTGGTCGGGCGATCTGGGCCTCGCCGTCGCGGGTGCTGCAGCGTCACTCGCTCTGAGCTTCCTTTCCGGTGCAAACAAACTCAACGATTCTGCCGGTGACAGCGACAGCCTGATGCGGCTGGTCCAGATTCGCGATCTGCTTGGCGGACAAGGCTGGTTCGACCTGACGCAATACCGGATGGGGCCTGCCGGCGGTTTTGAGATGCACTGGTCGCGGCTGGTTGATGCCCCCGTTGCCGCCTTGATCTGGCTGGCCGGGCTGGTGACCGGTGACAACGGACTGGCAGAGACAATTGTCGCATGGCTGTGGCCCGGCATCTTGTTGGCGACATGCCTGGCCTTGCTCGTACGGGCAGCGCGCAACCTTGGCGGAAGCGAGGCTGCGTTCCCGGCGGCCGTTCTCGGGCTGGCAGCCCTGCATTTCATGGGTATCTTTGCGCCGGGCTCGTTCGATCACCACAATGTCCAGCTTGCCCTGATTCTTGCTGCGGTGGCGGCTCTGACCGGACAGCCCAGCTCCCGCAAGGGCCTTCTGGCGGGCCTTGCGGCGGCGGCATCGCTGGCTGTCGGCATGGAAACCGCGCCGCTGGTAGCGGCAGTCGGCGTAGCAGTCGCGCTGACATTCCTGATCGGGGGCGAGGCGGAGCGCCGTTCTGCCGCCGGCTACGGATTGGGTTTCGCCGGCGCGGCCATGCTCATCAGTTTAGTGACTTTGCCTGCGACGCAGTGGTCCCAGATCGCCTGCGACGCATGGTCGGGCGCGCAGGCGGGAACTGCTTTGCTGGCCGGCCTAGGTCTGGCTGCAACCGCCGCAATACCGCAATTGAGCAGGACCTTTGGTTGGCGGCTTGCCTGTCTGACAGCATTGGCAGTGGCGGCGGCAACCCTTTCGGTGACCGCTTTTCCAGCCTGTTTCGCTGATCCATATGCTGGTCTCGACCCGCTGTTGCGACAATATTGGCTCGACTGGGTGACGGAGGCCCAGGGCGTGCTTAGCCTGCTGTTCAACCGCCCCGGGGAAGCGGCGGGCTACTATGTCACGCCGCTTCTGGCATTGGCCTTTCTTGCCTGGCTGGCTGTCAGGCATGGAGTTGCCCGAAGCGCGTTGGCGATTGGGCTGCCGCTTGCCGTCGCGCTCGCAGTGTCCCTGTGGCAGGTGCGCGGCGCGATGTTCTCCGTCCCGCTCGCCATCATACCGCTTGCAGCACTTGTTGCGCGGACAAGAACCTTCGCTTCAGACAGGTCGGGCATCGCGCCGGCATTGATGCTTGTGCTTGCCTGGCTCGCCTCGTTCAATATCGCATGGAATCTTGGCGTCACGCGTATCTCCGGGCTCATGTCGGTCGCACCCTCCGCTGTGAGCGAAAACGCCGCCTCCGCCGATCCCTGCTATGCCACCGTCGACTATGCCGCGCTGGCCGAGTTGCCGCCTGCAACGGTGCTTGCCATCTCGAATCTTGGGGCACCGATCCTCTTCAACACGGGTCACCGGGTCTTGTCCGGCCCCTATCACCGCAATGTCGAAGGCAATCTGGCGGCGCTGCGCGCGCTGACGGCGCGGTCGGAGGATGCTCGCTCGATCATCGACGGCAATGACGTCAACTTGATCGCGCATTGTGCCGGAAACAGCGAGACGAAAGTGCTGGCGGCGCAGTTTCCTCAAAGTCTCGTCGCTGACATTGAGAATGACCAGCTTCCGCCCTGGCTGGATCGTCTGGAGGTGGCCGGTCCGTTACAGCTTTTTCGCCTTCGGCAGTGACGTCGACCTCTGCTCTTGCAATTTAACACACGTCAAATTGATACGGTTTCTTAATCGGTTATCCATCATACCTGTCGCAAATTACCAAGTCTGACAGTGTGCCTGATGAACAATCCGACACCAAGCAGGGAAATGGCGAACAACGCGGCGGATCTGGATTTTACCGATCCGCTCACCGGCCTCGGCAATCACCGTCGTTTTCATGACAAGGTGGACAGGTTGATCCGGGAACGCGCCGACGATCCCGCGCCCTTCGCTATTGGTCTGCTCGATCTCGACGGATTCAAGCCGATCAACGACCTGTTCGGGCGAAGCGCCGGCGATTTCATCCTGCAACAGGTCGCACTGCGCCTGAATGCGGCAATGGATGGCAATTCGACCGTTGCTCGCGTCGGTGCTGACGAGTTTGCCTTCCTTTATCCGATGATCTTTTCCGAAGAAGCCGTCTCCCAGAAGGCACGCATGCTGATCGAGATTTTGTCGGCGCCTTATGACATCGGAGAGCGCACCGCGCGCTTGTCGGCGTCCGTCGGCTGCTCACTGTTCTATTCTGGCGATGAAACGACCGCGCACTTGCTCAACAAGGCCGAGACCGCGCTCTACCACGCCAAACGCTCGGGCCGCGGCGGCGTTGTTGTCTATACGCGCGAGATGGAAGAGGCGGCAAAGCGGGTCACCCGCATCGAGCAGGCGCTGCGCCGCGCCGTTTCCGCCGGCGAGGTTGAACCCCACTTCCAGCCCATCGTCGACCTGAAATCCGCACGCACAATCGGCTTCGAGACGCTGGCCCGCTGGACCGACCGAGATCTCGGGTTTGTTTCGCCGGCCACGTTCATTCCGATCGCCGAAGAACGCGGTATCATTGCGCCGCTGTCGCAACTCGTACTGCGCAAGGCGACCGAAGCCGCACGCAACTGGCCCGAGCATCTGTTTCTTTCGTTCAACCTGTCGCCTTCGCAACTGGTTGATCAGAACACGGGCCTGCAGATCCTTTCGATCCTCAATCGCACCGGTTTTGACCCGCGCCGTCTCGAAATCGAGATCACAGAGACTGGTCTCATGACCGATCCGTCATCGGCGGAAAAGATCGTTGATGATCTGCGCCGCGTTGGAATCCGCGTTTCGCTCGACGATTTCGGCACCGGCCAATCGTCGCTCGGCCGCCTGCGCGAGTTCAATTTCGATAAGCTCAAGATCGACCGGGCGTTTGTCTCCTCCATTCTGGAAGACAAGCCGTCGGAGCACATCATTCGCGCCATTCTCGCCATGTGCGAGGGCCTGGGCATGGATGTCGTGGCCGAAGGCATCGAGGAGCAGGCACAGGCCGACCGCCTCGTGCAGTTCGGTTGCGCCGGCGGGCAGGGTTTCCTGTTCGGAAAACCAAGCAATGCCGAAGCCACGCTGGGTTATCTGCGCGAGAGTCTGCGCGGCGCGCAGCGCGTACGCACGGCCTGACTGTCAGCTCATCCCGAAATTCGATGGCGCAAGAAACTCCATTGTATCCCGACCTTCAATCGGCTTCCGTCCTGATTACTGGCGGCGGCTCAGGCATAGGCGCTGCCCTCACCGACGGGTTTGTGCGTCAGGGCGCAAGGGTCGCCTTCATTGATATCGACGAGAAGGCGTCGCAGTCGCTTTGCACCCGCCTGGAGCGCGAAACCGGCTCGGCTCCACTGTTCCTCAAGGCCGATCTCACCGACATCGGCCAACTGGGCGACGCGGCAAACCGTGCGGCCGAAGCCAATGGCCCTATCTCGGTGCTGGTCAACAATGCCGCCCGCGATGACCGCAACCAGATCGGCAACACGACCCCGGAACAGTGGGACGCCAATCACGCGGTCAATCTCAGACCGCATTTCTTCGCCGTTCAGGCCGTTGTGCCGGCAATGAAGCAGGCGGGCCGTGGCGCTATCGTCAATTTTTCTTCCATCGCCTTCATGGTCAATGGCGGCGAATACCCGGTCTATGCGGCCGCCAAGGCCGGTGTCATCGGTCTGACGAAGAGCCTTGCCGGCGCGCTCGGCCCTGACGGTATTCGCGTTAATGCCATTGCACCGGGCATGGTCGTCACCGAGCGCCAGATGCGGTTGTGGATCGACGACGACATCGTCCGCAACCATGTCGATACCCGCCAGTGCCTGAAGCAGCGTCTTGTCGCCGAGGATATGGTGGGCCCGTGTCTGTTTCTGGCATCACAGGCCTCCGGCGCGATCACCGCGCAGACACTGATAGTGGACGGCGGCGTAATGTGAAGTAGTGTGCACGCCGAACGAGGGGGAGCACATGACCGGGCCACGCGTCGACACACTGTCTGAAACCGTCTGCGAACTGGGCGAAGGCCCCAGTTACGATCCCGCGACCGACACGCTCTGGTGGTTCGATATCGTTGGCAAGCGTCTGCTCGAATACCGCTTCGCCGACAAATCCGAGACCATTCACGATCTGCCTGTCATGGCGAGCGCCATAGCCGTCGTCGATGAGCATCGCCAGCTATTGGCCACCGAGACCGGACTGCAGCTGCGTGATATCGCCACCGGCAGGATGCAGCTTGTTGCACCGATCGAGGCCGACAATCCCGTAACGCGCGCCAATGATTCGCGTGTCCATCCGTCCGGTGCTTTCTGGGTCGGCACAATGGGCAAGGAAGCCGAAAAACGTGCCGGCGCGATCTATTGGTACAGGGCCGGTGAGACGAGACAGCTCTTCCCCGAAGTCACCATTCCCAACTCGATCTGTTTCTCGCCCGCCGGCGATGTCGCCTATTACGCCGATTCCGGGCGCAACATCATGTTTCGTGTCGCCTGCGATCCCGAAACCGGGCTGCCTGCCTCCGACCCCGTTCCTTTCGTTGATGATCGCGGCACGGAAGGGGGCATTGACGGCTCGGTCTGCGATGCCGATGGCAACATCTGGAATGCGCGCTGGGGAACGTCGCGGCTCGATGTTTACAACCCCGACGGCAAGCGGATCAGTTCGATCGACATGCCGGCCAGCCAGGTTTCCTGCCCGGCGTTCGTAGGGGCTGGCCTTGACCGGATCGCGGTGACATCTGCCTGGCAAGGAATGGGCATCGAGGACCGCGCTGCCGATCCGGAACACGGCAAGACATTCCTCGTCGACTTGGCCGTGAAGGGAAGGGCTGAGCCGTCGGTTCTGCTTTGATTGGTGCGCTGGTCAATGCCGCTTGAGGCAGATTTGGGTGTGACCGGCTCGAACGAAACCCAGTTCGCGCGCCGCTGCCTTTGAAACGTCGATGATCCGACCCTTGATGAAGGGGCCGCGGTCGTTGATCCGCACGGTAACGGTCCGGCCGTTGCGGCGGTTGGTCACTTTCACCTTGGTTCCGAATGGCAGTGAACGGTGAGCTGCCGTCATGGCCGACGGGTTCATCCGTTCGCCATTGGCTGTCCGGTTGCCCGGCAGCGAATACCAAGAGGCCGAACCGCACTGTGCACGCGCAATCGAAGGGATCGCCACAGCCGCGCAGAGGATGAAAGCCGCAGCGGCGGCGAGAAGAAGTCGTGTCATAGGGGTCTGGTCTTGTGGAGGGAAACCGAAAGGGAAAGCGCCATTCCTGCCGCAATGGGGCAGCGCCGTGACACATTTCAAATGGCTTTGACACTTATGGTTTCCGCCCGAAACAAGCGGTGAGTGCCCGCCAAAGCCGACCCGGCGGCCCTGCCGTTCGGCCTGCGGCAAATGACCCTCTGCCTTGCGCGCATCCAATGCGAACAAGCGTCAACGCTGCATAAATATGAGCTGATGGTGCCCAGGAGAGGACTCGAACCTCCACGCCTCGCGGCACACGGACCTGAACCGTGCGCGTCTACCAATTCCGCCACCTGGGCTAGGTGCGCCGCCGATGTAAGCGGGCGGCCCCCACCTGTCAACGACAATCTGGCCGGCGGGACGGCGCGCGCCCGTTCCTGCAAGATCGTTGATTGGCCATCAATGCTGCAACGTTGACGACGGCGGACCAATACGCCAAAACCGCTCAACATTTGACTCCAGGACTGACGAGAATGCTATGCGCAAGCACCGTCCCGTGATGCTGGTGGTGCTGGATGGATGGGGCTGGCGCGATGATCCCGCGGACAACGCCGTTCGCCTGGCCAACACCCCCGCCTTCGATGAATTGTGGGCAAAATGCCCGCGCGCATTCCTGCGCACCTCGGGGAAGGATGTCGGTCTGCCGGAAGGCCAAATGGGCAACTCCGAGGTCGGCCATCTCAACATCGGCGCCGGTCGCGTAGTGAAACAGGAACTGCCCCGCATCGGTGACGCCATTGAGTCTGGTGAGATCGCCAGGAGTCCGGCGGTCGTCGACCTGATCACCAAGCTGAAAAATAGCGGCGGCACATGCCATCTGATCGGCCTTGTATCGCCGGGAGGGGTGCATTCGCATCAGGATCATTGCGTCGCTCTGGCAAAAGTACTTGTGGACGCGGGCGTGCCGGCGGTCGTTCATGCCATAACCGATGGCCGCGATACGCCGCCGCAAGCGGCGGCCGGGTATCTGGAGGAGTTTTCTGCCGCCTTGCCTGCGGCCGTGAAGGTCGCCACCGTCATCGGGCGCTATTACGCGATGGACCGCGACAAGCGTTGGGATCGCGTAGCGAAGGCGTACGACGCGATTGTCGCATCCGAAGGCGCTCATTTCGCCGACTCACAGGCCGCGATTGCCGATGCTTACGCCAATGACACCTCCGACGAGTTCATCATCCCGGCGGTGATCGGCGACTACGCCGGCGCCCAGGACGGCGACGGCGTACTGTGCTTCAATTTCCGCGCCGACCGCGTGCGTGAAATTCTCGGCGCGATGCTCGATCCGTCGTTCGACGGTTTCGAGCGCGGCCGCACTGTCACGTTTGCGGCTGCCGTCGGCATGGCCGAATACAGCAGTGACCTGACCAAGCTGATGGCGGCGATCTTTCCGCCCCAGGCGTTCCCCAACATCCTGGGCGAAGTTGTATCCAAGGCGGGCCGCAGGCAATTGCGCATGGCCGAGACCGAGAAATATCCGCACGTCACCTATTTCCTCAACGGCGGCCGTGAGGAGCCTTATTCCGGCGAAGACCGTATCATGGTCCCTTCACCCAAGGTCGCGACCTACGACCTGCAGCCTGAAATGTCGGCTCCCGAGCTCACGGCAAAGGCGGTCGAGGCGATCAATTCTGGCAGGTACGACCTGATCGTCCTGAATTACGCCAACCCCGACATGGTCGGCCACACCGGCAGCCTGAAAGCCGCGATCAAGGCGGTGGAGACGGTCGACACCGGCCTCGGCGAGATAGCTGCGGCGATCAAGAAAGCCGGTGGCGCGCTGCTGGCGACCGCCGACCACGGCAACTGCGAAATGATGAAGGATCCCGAAACCGGCGGGCCGCATACCGCGCACACGACCAATCCGGTGCCGGTGGTGGTGATGGGCGACAGCGATCTGAAGCTGCGCGACGGTCGGCTGGCGGATATTGCACCGACCATCCTTGAATTGATGGATTTGCCAACACCATCTGAAATGACCGGCACGTCGCTTCTGTCGGCATAGGCGGTCTTCACCTCGCAACGGAACGACGGCCAAATAGCATTGAAATTGCGCTATTATGTCTGGCCAAGTCCCAGCACGTCGCGCATCGAATAGAGGCCGGGTTTTCTGCCATGCGCCCACAGTGCCGCGCGCACGGCCCCGCTGGCAAACAGGCTGCGGTCTTCGGCATTGTGGGTCAGCGTAAGCCGCTCGCCGGGGCCGGCAAAGATGACGGAGTGGTCACCCACCACGGAGCCGCCGCGCAGCGTGGCAAAGCCGATGGCGCCTTCCGGACGCGGCCCGGTTATGCCGTCGCGCACCCGCACGCTGGAGTTCTCCAGGCCGACGTCGCGGCCATCCGCTGCTGCTTGACCAAGCAGCTTCGCCGTACCTGACGGCGCGTCCACCTTGTGCTTGTGGTGCATCTCCAGCACTTCGATGTCGAAATCGGCGGGCAGCGCGCGCGCCGCCTGTTCCACCAGCACCGCCAGCAGGTTGACGCCGAGGCTCATATTGCCGGATTTCACGATTGTTGCATGGCGGGCGGCAGCCTTCACCGCCTCGTCGTCCTCGGCAGACATGCCGGTCGTGCCGATGACATGGACAATGCGTGCCTGTGCGGCATAACCGGCATAGGTCACGCTGGCGGCCGGCGTCGAAAAGTCCAGCACGCCATCGGCCTTGGCGAACACGGACAGCGGATCGTCGGTGATTTCGACGCCAAGCTCGCCGACGCCGGCAAGCACGCCGGCATCCTTGCCGAGATCGGCCGCGCCCTCGCGCTCCACCGCGCCGGAAAGGCGCACGCCGTCTGTTTCGGAGATCACGCGTGTCAGCGTGCGGCCCATGCGGCCACCAGCGCCAACGACGACAAGAGCCATGTCAGCCATATTTACTGCCTCCCGTGCGCGCCAACCTTCGCGTCAGCTCTTGCGCCAGCGCCGGCCGTCGGTCTCGATCCCGAACCGCATCGGCGTGCGCGCAAAGTCGGTCAGGCCGGCCAGCGCGCCGCGCGGATGGGTGATGACGTAGACCGGCATGGCACGCAACAGCTCCGTATGCGGCGCCTTGTCCTCGAAAGCCTGACGGAAAATCTCGCGCTTCAGCGCCGGGATGATCTTCTGCGCAATCCCGCCGGTGAGGAACACGCCGCCCCGGCTCATGAAGACGAGCGCCAGATCGCCGGCCAGCCGGCCAAGGCACGTGACGAAAATGTCGAGTGCTTCCACAGCGTCGGCATCGGTTTCCTCCAGCGCGGCCGCGGTGATTTCGGACGGGTCGCTGAAGTTCGGTTCACCGCCGTTCGCCGTCACGACGGCGCGGTAGATGTTCACCAGCCCGCGCCCGCACAGCATCTGCTCCGCCGACACGCGGCCTTCGATACGCTCGATATGCGGCCAAATCTCATGGTCGCGTTCCGTGCGTGGACCGATATCGACATGGCCGCCTTCGCCGGGAACGGGGATCCAGATATGCCGGGCATGCACCATGCCGGCGACGCCAAGGCCGGTGCCCGGACCCATGACAACACGGCTCCCCCACGGATCGCTGTCGCCCTCGACAATGCGCTCCATGCTGTCTTCGCCGAGCGCCACGGTGGCCAGCGCCTGCGCCTCGAAATCGTTGAGCACCACCACGTCGGAGATGCCGAGCTTCTCGAACATCTCCTTGGGCCGCACGACCCAGGGGCAGTTGGTGAGGTCTATCTCGTCGCCGCTGACGGGACCTGCAACCGCCAGCACGGCCGAACGCGGCTGGATCGAGGTGCGGTCGAGAATCGCTTCCTGGATCGCCACATCGATATTGACGTAGTCGGCGGTGCGGACGTTGGGAAATTCCTTCGGCTCCGCTTGCGAATCGACCAGTATGGCAAAGCGTGCATTGGTGCCGCCGATGTCGCCGATCAGGATCGGAAATTCCAGCACACTCAGTTCGTCGTCCCGATCAGCCATCCGCTACCCGCAATCGCCCCGCTTCGCAGACCCGGCTGTCACGTCGCCGCGGTCGTCAATTGTCAATGACGTGTCCCGCCGCCAGCCCTTGGCGGCGGGGCGAAGACGCAATAACACAGTCTTTTCAAAGGTGCATCTGCGCGGGACAGAATAAGTAGGGCCTCAGCGCAAGGTCCCTACCGCCATCTCCATGCGGCGGCCGTCCGCCTTTTCGGAACCTTTGTCCGCAGGACTGCTGCGTGCGCCTGCGCCTGGACCTCCCTTTGGACAGGAAACAAAATTGGTCCGGCCTGGCCTCATCTTGCTTTAGTCTGGTCTCAAGTCATCTGAGAGGTAGCTGATCATGAAGGTCGACGGCGCTTGCCACTGCGGGCGGATCACTTTCGAAGCGGAAATCGATCCCGACCGGATTCGCATCTGCCATTGCACCGACTGCCAGACCCTTTCAGGGTCTGCATTCCGTATGACCGCGCCGGTCAGCGAAGCGGACTTTCGCCTCGTCGGCGGTAAGCCAAAGGAATATGTGAAGACCGCGCAGAGCGGCAGCCCGCGCATACAGGCGTTTTGCGGCGACTGCGGGTCTCCCATCTATGCGACGTCGGCGACCGGGGACAATCGCACTTTCGGCATCAGGGTAGGCGCGCTGGGGCAGCGGGCCGAGCTTTCTCCCGGGCGGCAGTTCTGGTGCGATTCAAGGCTGCCCTGGATGCCGGACCTGCCGGGCGTGGCTTTCGGCCAGCAATAGCCCTCTGTCGGACGATCAGTTTCCTGGCCGCCAGCGCGGCAGCGGGACGTCGATCGAGGGCAATGGCGCGAAGGCGCGCGCGGTAACCGGCGCCACGACCTGCGGAATGACACCGCTGCCGTTCACCGTTACGGCTTCGGCTGATGCAGGTGCCGAAGCCTCCAGCACGGCGCGGCACTCTGCCGGCAGGCTCGCCATGGTCATGACGTCGCGCCTCTTCGGTTTCGCCGGACCTTCCGCCGGGCGCCAGGGCTCCTCGGTGAACCACCAGGCGAGCGATTCATCGCAGCCGTCGCTGCGCGGCGGAGCGGCCTGCGGTTTGCACCCGGTGGACCCTGACGGGCAACCTATGCGCATGTGAAAGTGCGAATCGTGCCCCCAGAACGGTCTGATCTTGGAAAGCCAGGAGCGGTCGCCCCCGACAGTGTCGCACAGCTTCTTCTTGATACCTGGATGGACGAGGATGCGTTCGACATTGCCGTAGCTCGCCGCACGCCGCAGCACGGCTTCATGGGCGCGCGTCCATTTGCGGTCATCGACCAAAAGCGAATCGCGCTTGAGCAGCGACACCGCGCTGATCTTTTCGCGTTCGTCAACGGTCAGCCGTCGCTCCGGCATGGGCATGAACCAGATATCGGCATCGAGACCGATCTGGTGGGAAGCGTGCCCGCTCAGCATCGGACCGCCGCGCGGCTGCGACATGTCGCCGAGCAGGAGCCCGCGCCAGCCATCGGCTGCCGCGTCGCGCGACAGCCGCTCCACGGTGCGAACCAGTTCCGGGTGGCCCCAATGCCGGTTGCGCGACAGGCGCATGCCCTGCCAGTTCGGGCCATCGGCTGCCATGCCGATCCCGCCCGAAAAGCAGCCTTTGGAATAAAAGCCGTATGATTTTGCGGCCAGCGCCGCCGGAAGCTGTTGCGAGCCAAAAAGGTCTTTGGCCAATGGCTCCTTGGCCATCGCGCCATTGGCAGCCGCGCCGGCCACCATACCTATGCAACCGAGAAGAATGGCCGCTTTGCGGAACGCTCCGCCTGCCTTCATCATGTCCGCTCCGAACTGTTCTTGCCGCCCCGTCCAGCCCGTCCGACTCGCTTCTTAGCACATCAAGCTGGCGCCAGGCACGCGCGACGAAAAGCACCTCATCCGCGCCAGCTTCTGTCACGCCACATCGCCGTCAGCGCGTCCCGATAATTCGGGAACAGCAATTCATAACCTGACGCACGCAGTCCTGCGTTCGAGATGCGTCGGCTGTCCATGTAGAAGGAGCGCGCCATCGGCGACAGTTCAGCCTCCTCGAAGGGGACTTCCGGCGGCGGATCGACGCCCATAAGGCCGGCGGCAAACGCGATCACGTCCTGTGGCGGCGCTGGTTCGTCGTCGGCGACGTTGAAGACGCCGCTGATGCCGGCCCTCGCCAGATGCCGGGCGAAGCCGGCAATGTCGTGAACGTGAATACGGCTGAAGAGCTGCCCTTCCTTGACGATGCGCCGCGCGGTGCCGTCCTTCAGTTTGACGAAGGCATTGCGGCCCGGTCCGTAGATGCCGGCGAGCCGCATGACAGCAACCGGGACATTCGCCGTTTCGCCGGCCCTCATCCATGCGTGTTCGGCCTCGATCCGCGCCACGCCACGCGTGCTCCTTGCGCGGCATTCGCTGGTCTCACTGACCCATGCGCCCTCGTGATTGCCATAGACTCCGACGGTCGAGAAATATCCGATCCATTCAAGGGCTGGCATCGCTTCGCTGATCGGATCAGGCAGCAACCGCAGAAGCGGATCGCCCTCCTGATCGGGTGCGGCGGAATGGATCAGATGCGTCGCACCGGCCATGACGTCGGCCAGTTCTGGCCCGATCTTCGAACCGTCGAAATGAACGGGCCGGATGCCGGCTTGTTCCAGTCGGGCAAAGTTTTCCTTTTCGCGCGTCGTTCCGGCGACCCACTCCGCGTCACCGACGGCCTGCCTTGCAAGTTCGCGCGCCGAATAGCCCGCACCCAGGAGGAGTATCCGCATCAGTTGGTTGCCCTCCTGTGTGCTGCCTGCTGCGCGGCAAGCCACTCGCCGCGAACGTCTCCATCGGTTTCCAGTTTCAATGCCGCTTCGGCCCTTTCAGCCGTTTCGTCGGGTGCGAGCTCCGCCAGCGCCCATATGGCCGCGCCGCGCACAACAGGTGCGGGGTCGTCCAGCAACGCACGGCATTGCGGTATGAGAACGGGCAGTCCCGAATTGCCGGCAGCAATCAGCGCGTTGCGGATGAAACGGTCGCGTCCGATACGCTTGACCGGCGAGCCGGCGAACAGTTTTCGGAACGCCGCATCGTCCAGTTTCAGCAGTTCGGCGAGATGCGGCGCATTGAGGTCGTCGCGCGCGATCAGCTTGGCCTCGTTCGCCCGCTGCGCAAACTTGTTCCACGGGCACACGGCAAGGCAATCGTCGCAGCCATAGATGCGGTTGCCTATTGCAGCGCGGAATTCTCGCGGGATCGGTCCCTTGTGCTCGATGTTGAGGTAGGAAATGCAACGCCTAGCGTCGAGCTGGTAGGGTGCGGGAAAGGCGTCGGTCGGACAGACGTCGAGACAGGCCCGGCAGGATCCGCAGGAATCGGGTTCGGGCCTGTCTGTCTCGATCTCCGCTGTGGTGAAGATCGCACCGAGGAACAGCCAGGAGCCATATTCGCGGCTGACGAGATTGGTGTGCTTGCCCTGCCAGCCGAGCCCGGCGGCGGCGGCCAGCGGCTTTTCCATCACCGGCGCGGTGTCGACGAACACCTTCACGTCGGCGCCTGAGCGCACCGCAAAGCGCCCGGCGATTTCCTTCAGCCGGCCCTTGATGACATCGTGGTAGTCGCGGTTGCGGGCATAGACGGAAATCGTCGCACGGTCTCGTCTATCCAGTGACGCCATCGGGTCGCTGTCCGGCCCATAGTTCATGCCGAGCATGACGATGCTGCGCACCCGCGGCCACAGGCTGCCCGGACTTCCCCGGCGCTCAGCCGTTTCCTCCATCCAGCCCATCGTGCCGTGCCGGCCGAGCGCGACGAAATCGTTCAGCCGTCCGGAAAGGTCGGGCAAGGTATCGGGTGAGACGACGCCGATAGTGTCGAACCCTGCCTGCCGCGCCGCCTGATCGACGAAGGCACGCAGCCGGGCCGGATCGCCCGTCGCGCCGCCCTTCGGTTTTGTCGCTGTGCGTTCTTCGATCATTCCGGCCCCAATATGGGCAAGGAAGCGCCGAATCAGAAGTCCAGATCGGCGTAATGCGATACGGGCGACAGGCCGCGAACCCGGTCCGACAGCAGCGGCCTGAACGAAGGCCGCGACTTCATGCGCTGATACCAGTCGCGCGCGGCGGCATGATCTTTCCAGTCGATCTCGCCCAGATAGTCGAGCACCGAAAGCGAGGCCGCAGCCGCGAGGTCCGCATAGGTGAGGCGCGGACCGGCCAGCCAGTTGCGGGTCGCGGCCAGCCAGTTGGTGTATTTCATGTGCTGCCTGATGTTGGCGCGCGCTGCTCGGATAACCGCGGCATCGGGGGCGCCGCCATTGCCGTCACTCATCTGCGGCTTCAGTACCCGCTCGCGCACCAGATGGCGCAGCACATCCTGTTCCGCTTTGCCGAGATACCAGTCGGTGAGGCGGCGGATTTCGGCCCTCTCGAACGGGTCTTCGGCGAACAGCCGTTTGTCGCGCTTGAAGGCGCCGCGCGTCTCGTCGACATATTCGGCGATCACCTGCGCCCCGACAATCGGCACATCGCCTTCGGCCAAGAGCACCGGCACGGTGCCGGCCGGATTGAGCGCCAGAAACTCCTGCCGTCGCTGCCACGGCTTTTCATCGATCAGCGCCAGTTCCTCGCCATATTCGGCGAAACTCAGGCGGACGAAGCGGGAGGAAGCGGAAAGGGAAAAATGAAAGAGCGTAAGCATGAATGCCGTTGGCTTGTCCCGACCTCTGGTCTTTTGGCCGTCGCGCGGCTAAGTCTCGGCGGCCTGATTCCGCGCCAGCCGGATACCGGGCCACGGTGCGGAGCTATAGGCCGCGTCGCTTGCGCTGACAAGCCGCGCGCTTTCCCGGAGGATCGATGGCGAGCCAGACCATTGTCGATGCGCTTCTGCTCGGCATTCTCGAAGGGCTGACGGAATTCATACCCGTCTCATCGACCGGCCACATATTGCTGGCAGGCCATTTTCTGGGTTTCGAATCGACGGGCAAGACCTTCGAGGTGCTGATCCAGCTCGGTGCCATCCTTGCAATTCTCAGCGTCTATTTCGGACGGCTGTGGTCGATGCTGACCTCGCTGCCGCATGACCGCTCGACGCAATATTTCGTCGGCGGCATTCTGCTCGCCTTCCTGCCCGCTGCCGTCATCGGCTATCTGGCGCATGATTTCATCAAGACGGTGCTGTTCGAAACGCCGGCCTTGATCTGTACGACACTAATCCTCGGCGGCATCGTGCTCCTGTGGGTCGATCGCTGGGCGCTGAGCCCGCGTTATGATGACGTGACGAAATACCCGCTGCGCGTCTATCTGGGCATCGGCCTGTTTCAGTGCCTCGCGATGATCCCGGGAACGTCGCGTTCGGGTTCGACCATCGTCGGCGCTCTGCTGCTGGGCACCGACAAACGCTCGGCGGCCGAATTTTCGTTCTTTCTGGCGATGCCCACAATGGTCGGCGCATTTGCGCTCGATCTGTTCAAGAACCGGGACATCCTGACCGCCGCCGACCTGCCGATCATCGTCACTGGCTTTGTCGCTGCGTTCATCGTGGCGGTTTTCGTGGTACGCGGCCTGCTCGATTTCGTCTCGAAGCGCGGTTATGCGCTGTTCGGCTGGTGGCGCATTGCCGTTGGCCTTGTCGGTTTCGCAGCGCTTGCGGTCTGGGGCTGAGGGTCAGCCCAGCATCGCAACAATACTGCTACGCATCAGCCACAGCGCCAGCGCCGTAACCACGATGCGAAACCAGAAGCGGAACTGCGCCTCCGGCATCTTGTCCAGCATGCGCGAGCCGAAGATCGTGCCGAGATAACCCGCCGCGATCATCACCGCGACCAGCGGCAGCCATTGCGCGAAGGCGAATCCGGCTATCGTGAAAGCAATTACCTTCAGGAGATGCTGCACCGTCATGCCGGCGGCATGCGTCGCGATCAGCGCCTTGCGGTCGTCGGGAATGATCTGGGCGAGGAAAGCTGTCAGAAGCGGCCCGGTCGCGCCGAAGAACATGTTCGCGAGCGCGATGATACCGCTGCCGGCGGCAAGCCCCACCCCCCGCAGATTCTCGATGCCGGGGATCTTGGTCCAGGTGATGACGACGATGAAGATGCCGAGTGCCAGTTTCAGATAGGCGTCCGGAAGCTGCACGACGAGCAGCGCACCCGCCGCTGCGCCAACCAGGCTGCCGATCAGGAACGGCACCGCTATGCCGAACCGAATATGTGCGCGCTGGTGCCAGGCACGGCCGGTGTTGGAACCGAGCTGCACCAGGCCGTGCACGGGAATCAGGGCCAAGACCGGGAGGAACGCGCCGAGAATGGCCAGCATCGCGACACCGCCGCCGAGCCCGAAAGCTGCGGTGAACGCGGATGTGAAGAAAGAGGCTGCGACGAGCAGGAGCGCTGCCCAAACCGGAACCGCGTCCGGCAGGAAAGCCGCGAGGCTATCCAAGCCTCAGCCTTCGACCCTGTGGGTGAACTGGCCGGCCGGTCGGTAGGTCCATAGATAGGTCGGCAGGATCGCCTCGATCGTGCGTGGCTTGATGCCCAGCCCCTCCAGCGTGCGGCCGTCCTGCGTCGCTTTTTCCGAGACGACATTGTCGTTCTGCAATTGTTTGACCTGGTCGGTGGTCAGGAGCGGGTTCGGCAAGATGCCGAGTATCGCGCCCTGTATCCTTGCCACCCACCACGGCACATGCACCAGCATGCGCTTGCGGTCGATGACCTCGAGCATCTCCTCCATGCATTCGCGGAAGGTCAGCACGCGCGGCCCGCCAAGTTCCAGAATGCGGCCGCCGTCGATTGTCCCGTCGACGTGCCGGGCGATCGCCTCCGCAACATCCCCGACATAGACCGGTTGAAATTTCGTATGGCCGCCGCCGATCAGCGGCAGAACCGGGCTGAACCGGGCCATATTGGCGAAGCGGTTGAAGAAATGGTCCTCAGGCCCGAACATGATGGACGGGCGCACGACCAGTGCGTTTTTCACCGTTTTCAAAACTGCATTTTCGCCGCGCGCCTTGGCGCTGGCATAGGCGGATTCGCTTTCCGTATCTGCGCCGATCGCCGAGACATGGGTAAGGCCAGCGCCCTCAGCCCTTGCAGCCTCAGCCACCGCATGCGCGCCGAATTCCTGGACCGCATTGAATGTCTGGCGACCGCTTTCGTTCAGGATAGCGACCAGATTGATGACATGGTCGGCGCCCTTCACCGCGCGGTCCACCGACCAGCGCACCCTGACATTGGCCTGAACCGGCTGGATCTGGCCGACGTTGCCAAGATATGTGACGTGGTTCGCCAGGTCGGGGCGCCTGACGGCGACGCGCACCCGGTAGCCGCGTCTGGCCAGAGCCTGCACCAGATGTCGGCCGAGGAATCCCGATCCGCCGAACACGGTGACCAGCTTGGGTTTCGGGGAAATCGTCGTCATGGCAGGCTCCGTTCTGTCCGCCCGCTTCTTAGTCGTTTTCGTGGCCAACGCAAAGGGCGAAGCGCCGCAGAAGCGAGCCCTAGACTGCCGGACCGGCGGTGCACTGTCCGCACAGGCCGCGCATCTCGATTGTCGTCTTCTCCGCCTTGAAATCGTGGGTGGCCGCCCACCCCTCCAGCCGTGCGCGCACCTGCGGATCGGCGAACTCGTCGACCTGTCCGCAGCGCTCGCAAATCGCAAAAGTGATCATCTCGCCCTCGTGACGATGAGCGGATGCGCAGGCGACGAATGCGTTGAGGCTCTCAAGCCGGTGGACGAGGCCGATCTCGGTCAGCTTGTCGAGCGCCCGGTAGACCTGCAGCGGCGCGCGGAATCCTTCGTCGCGCAGCCGGTCGAGAATGGTGTAGGCCGACAGCGGTGCTTCGGCACGGCTCAGCGTGTCGTGGACAAGAGTCTGGTTGCGCGTGAGCTCGGACATCAACGACCCCTTCCTGTGTTACCGGCGGCCTGTTTCCCGGTCCCCGCCCTGAATGGAATCACGCTTACGATGAAAAGCAGCATCGCCGCCACCACGATGGAGGGGCCTGACGGCGTGTCGTAGGTGAGCGAGCCAAACAGCCCCGCAACAACGGCCACAACGCCCGCCAGCGAGGCAATGACGACCATCTGCTCGGGCGTTGACGAAAGGCGCCGCGCGGTGGCTGCTGGAATGATGAGCAGCGAGGTTATCAGCAATATGCCGACGATATTCATCGCGATGGCGATGATAGCGGCCATCAGCAGCATGAAGGCGAGTTGGGACCGGCGAGGCGACAGCCCTTCGGCTTCGGCCAGTTCCTCGCTGACGGTTGCGGCAAGCAGTGGCCGCCACATCCAGGCGATGGCGGCCAGCACCGCGGCCCCGCCTGCATAGACGATGGCGAGGTCGGTCTTCGACACGGCGAGAATATCGCCGAAGAGGAGCCCCATAAGGTCGATGCGCACCCAGGTCATGGTCGAGACGAGGACCAGCCCGACCGCCAGCGCGGAGTGCGAGAGGATGCCGAGCAGGGAATCGGATGAAAGCGCCTTGCGCCGCTGAAGCAGCAGCAAGGCCAGTGAAACCATGGACGCGATTGCGAACACGCCAGCCGTGACGTTGATGCCCGAAAGCAACGCGACTGCCACGCCAAGCAACGCAGAATGGGCCATCGTGTCGCCGAAATAGGCCATGCGTCGCCACACGATGAAACAGCCGAGCGGGGCTGCGACGGCCGCGAGGCCGACACCGGCAAGCAGCGCGCGCACGAAAAAGTCGTCAAGCATGGCCGCGATCCCTCACATGTGAATGGCCGGACTGATCGTGGTGATGGCCGTCATCGGGATGGCAATGGTCGGTGATCGAACCGTCCGCATGTTTCACCCGCCCGTCGGGCAGATGCGTGTGATCGTGGTCGTGGCGGTAGATCGCCACGGCTTCCGCCGCCCGGCCGCCGAAAAGGTTGCGGTATTCCGGGCTGGCGGCAACGCTCTCGGGCGTTCCGGAGCAACAGACATGGCCGTTGAGGCAGATCACGGTATCGGTTTGCGCCATCACCACGTGAAGATCGTGCGAGATGAGCAGCACTCCGCAGCCGGTACGGTCGCGGATTGTGCCGATCAGCTCGTAGAGCGCGACCTCGCCCGCAAAATCCACATTCTGGACGGGCTCGTCGAGGATCAGCAGGTCCGGCGTGTGTGCGATGGCCCGCGCCAGCAGCGCGCGCTGGAATTCGCCGCCTGAAAGATCGTGTATCGCCGCGTCCTGCAGATGGGCGATGCCGACAGCCTCCAGCGCGCCATGCACCTTCTCGTCGGGAAGCGGGCCGGTCAGTCGCATCAGTCTCCCGACCGTGAGCGGCAGCGATCGATCGACCGCCAGTTTCTGCGGCACGTAGCCGATGGTGAGGGGGCGACGTCGATCAGCGCTGCCTTCATCGGGTTTCAGGACACCTGTTGCCATGCGCGCGGTGGTGCTCTTGCCCGAGCCGTTGGGCCCGATCAGCGTTACGATCTCGCCAGGCTTGATCGACAGATCGACGCCGCGCACCAGCCAGCGGCCATCGCGGAAAATGCCCGCGCCGGTGAGCGTGACGAGCGGTTCAGTATTTCGGCTTGGGTTGAGCATGAGTTTTCGTACCGAGGGTTGCAGAGAGCTATGGCACACGTTATAGCATTACGCAATCGCATGTAATGTTATTACGTTTAGCAATCGATCCCAGCCTGACGGAGAATCTGATGTCTCGCCTTCGCGACCTGCTGTTTGCCACCGCCGTAATTACTCTCGCGCCCGTTTCTGCGCATGCCTTCGACGGCGTGGTTACCTCGATCAAACCGGTCCATTCGCTTGTCGCGGGCGTCATGGAAGGGACGGGCGACCCCCATCTTCTTCTCCGCGGTGCCGGCTCGCCGCACACCTATTCGCTGCGGCCGTCCGACGCGCGGGCGCTGGAGAATGCCAAGATCGTTTTCTGGGTCGGGCCGCAAATTGAAACCTTCCTCGACAGCGCCATGGACTCGTTGGGCGTAAACGCCACCGTGGTGGAGTTGGGCGACGCGCATGGGTTGGTCAAACTACCTATGCGCGAGGGCGGCGCCTTCGAGGCTCATGAACACGAGCACGCCGAAGACCATGAGGCTGCGGGCCATGAAAACCGCGACCATGAGCACGAGGAGGAGGCCGAACATCGTGACGATCACGATGAGCATGGCCACGACGAAGCGGCCGAATCCGGCCACCACGAACATGAGAATCACGGCCACGGCGAATACAACATGCATGTCTGGCTCGACCCGCAGAATGCGTCGGCCATGGTCCACGAAATAGCGGACGCGCTGTCGGAAGCAGATCCCGAGAACGCGGCGCTCTATGCTGAAAACGCGGAGAAGCTTGCGGAGCGTCTGCGTCAGCTGACGTCCGAAATTTCCGCCGAAGTGGAGCCTGTGAGAGACCACCAGTTTGTCGTTTTCCACGACGCTTACCAGTATTTTGAAAACCGTTTCGGCGTTCAGGCGGCTGGATCGATCACCGTGAATCCGGACGTCATGCCGGGCGCGGAGCGCCTCAGGGAAATCCAGGAAAAGGTTCGCGAGCTCGGGGCGACCTGCGTGTTCGCCGAACCGCAGTTCGAGCCGAAACTGGTGACGGTCGCGATCGAAGGGACCGGCGCCAGGTCAGGCACACTCGATCCGTTGGGCGCCACGATCGATGACGGGCCGGCCCTCTATTTCGATCTTCTGCGCAAAATGGCCGGCTCTCTCAGGGACTGCCTGTCACAGGCCGGTTGATCGCACCGCGCAGACCACGAAAGCGGAAGGATCAAATGCCTGCCGATACGTGAGCAGTTTTATCCACGTTGAAAAAATTCGGGTTCACCGCCGATCGGTTTCAGGTCGGCGCAGTATTTGGGGAGACTTCAATGAATTGCAGGTTGCTCATTGCATCCACACTTCTGGCGGGAACGGCAATCGCGCCGGCCTGGGCCGAGGACGGTGGCGCCGGAACTTATCCATATGTCGAGGGGACACTTGAACTTTCACTTGGCGACGATCTGGTCGTTTCTTCGGGCGCGCCCGGAGATCAGATCAACGACCTGTACTTCGAGGGCGCACTGGAGATTAGGGCCGGTCTGTTTCACTGGCTGGCTATCAATGCGGGCCTGACCCTGGAACCGGTCCTGCCGCCGGCGCCGTTCATGAGCCGGTGGTTCGGCGATCATGGGCTCTACATGGATACGCTCAACGTCGAAATCATGCTCGGTAACTTCACGATCACAGCGGGCAAGTTCGGTCCGGGGTTCGGTAGCGCGTGGGATGTCACGCCCGGTATCTACGCCACCGGCTTTGCCGAGGACTACGAAACCGCTGAGCAGATCGGCTTCGGCGCTGCCTATGCCATAGAGACCTCGATGGGTACGCATACGATTGGCGCAAACCTGTTCTATGCTGACAACACCTTTCTTTCCGATTCGCTGTTCACGTCCCGCGGGCAATACGCGGTCGCGGCGGGCGGCGTCGGCAACACCGGTCGCCTGAACAACTTCTCCATTACCCTCGACAGCACCGACTTCCCGTCCTTGCCGGGCTTTTCCTACCATCTCGGCTACCGGCATCTGACTGCGGGCATCGGCGATGTCGCCGACGAGCATGGCTTCGTACTGGGTCTGGTCAAGGAAACAGAGCTACCGAATGGGGTGGTTCTGGGGGTCAACGGCGAGGTCGCCTATTTCGACAATTACGGCGGCACGCTGGACAATGCGTACTACGTTACCGTCGGCACGTCCCTGCAAACCGGCCCCTGGCATGGCGAACTGGCGGGCACCATACGCAATGTGAATTTCGCTGCCGGAGGGGCGATGACCGATCACCTGCTCCAGCTTTCCGCCGGCTACGGGTTCGACAATGGCATCGATCTGAGCGCAGGCTATGCCTATGTGAACGCGGCGGGTACAGCAGCCCATTTTGTCGGTTTGCGGCTGGCCAAGAGCTTCGAATTCTCGACCCGGTAGCCCATTGACTGCGGCGGACAGCTTCGTCACGGCTGAAGCACCGAGAGACAGTGGCCAAGAAAAAGCCCCGCCGGATCGCTCCGGCGGGGCTTTTGTCATTCAGGCTTGGACCAGGACTATTTCTCGTCCTTGTCGTCGCCCTGCTTCTTGAGCGCGGCGCCCAGAATGTCGCCGAGCGAAGCGCCGGAATCGGTCGAACCGAACTGCGCCACCGCTTCCTTCTCTTCGGCGATTTCCAGCGCCTTGATCGACACGGTGAGCTTGCGCGACTTCTTGTCGAACGAGGTCACGCGGGCATCGACCTTCTGGCCAACGGCAAAGCGTTCCGGCCGCTGTTCGTCGCGATCGCGGGACAGGTCCGAGCGCTTGATGAAGGTGTCGAGGTCGTGGTCGACGAGCTTGACTTCGAGCCCGCCATCCTTGACCGCCGTGACTTCGCAGGTGACGACCGCGTTCTTGCGCAGGCCGCCGGAAGCCGCGGCTTCGCCGACGGCATCCTGACCCAGCTGCTTGATGCCGAGCGAAATGCGCTCCTTCTCGACATCGACGTCCAGAACCTGGGCCTGAACCATGTCACCGCGGTTGTATTCCTCGATGACCTGCTCGCCCGGACGGTTCCAGTCGAGGTCGGAGAGGTGGACCATGCCGTCCACATCGCCGTCGAGGCCGATGAACAGGCCGAACTCGGTCTTGTTCTTGACCTCGCCCTCGACCTGGCTGCCGACCGGATGGCTGTTGGCGAATGCCTCCCACGGATTGTCGAGCGTCTGCTTGAGGCCAAGCGAGATGCGGCGCTTCTGGGGATCGACCTCCAGCACCACCACGTCGACTTCCTGCGTGGTCGACAGGATCTTGCCGGGATGGACGTTCTTTTTCGTCCAGCTCATCTCCGACACGTGGATCAGGCCTTCGATACCCGGCTCCAGCTCCACAAACGCGCCGTAATCGGTGATGTTGGTCACCTTGCCGGACACGCGCTTGCCGATCGGGTACTTGCCGCCGATGCCTTCCCACGGATCCTTCTCGAGCTGCTTCATGCCGAGCGAGATGCGGTGGGTTTCCTGGTTGATGCGGATGATCTGCACCTTGACCGTCTGGCCGATGGCGAGGATTTCCGTCGGGTGGTTGACCCGACGCCATGCCATGTCGGTGACATGCAGCAGGCCGTCGATACCGCCGAGGTCCACGAACGCACCGTAATCGGTGATGTTCTTGACCACGCCCTCGACCACCTGACCCTCTTCGAGGTTCTGGACGATCTCGGAGCGCTGCTCTGCGCGGCTCTCTTCAAGCACGGTGCGGCGCGACACCACGATGTTGCCGCGGCGGCGGTCCATCTTCAGGATCTCGAAGGGCTGCGGGTTGTGCATCAGCGGGGTGACGTCGCGGATCGGCCGGATGTCAACCTGGCTGCGCGGCAGGAACGCGACGGCGCCATCCAGATCGACGGTGAAGCCGCCCTTGACCTGGTTGAAGATTATGCCTTCGACGCGTTCGCCCGCCTCGAACTTGGCTTCGAGCTTGACCCAGCTCTCTTCGCGGCGAGCCTTCTCGCGCGACAGCACGGCCTCGCCCAGCGCGTTTTCGATGCGCTCGACATAGATTTCGACTTCGTCGCCGGCCTTCAGTTCCTTCGCGCTGGAGCCGAACTCCTTGAGCGCGACGCGGCCCTCGACCTTCAGGCCGACATCGATGATGGCCATATCTTTTTCGATGGCCGTGATCAGGCCTTTGACGACGGAGCCTTCGGCGGAATGTTCAGCGGAAAACGACTCGTCGAGCAGCGACGCGAAATCGTCGCGGGTAGGGTTGGATTGTGACATTGAAACTCCTGGAAAGCCCGCTTCCAGCGGGCAGGCGCCGATTGGGTTAGCGTTTCGTTTTGCCTGCCTTGGATGTCCGGGCTTCCAGTGGAAACCATGCCCGCCATCTGGCGGTTTCGGCGCGTCGGACTTCTGTTGCAGACGGTTGGTGCTGAGGCGGCAATCCGGAAATCGGAACCGGAGGGCCGTTTCAGCCTGCGTTACGCGCTGCCACAACCTTGTCCACAAGGGCGCAGGCGGCGCGAAACGCGGCTTCTATATCCATTTGGGTCGTATCAAGCAAGTGCGCGTCCGGTGCGGGTTTGAGCGGCGAATCCTCCCGGCCCATGTCGCGGGCGTCCCGGCGCTCGATGTCGGCGAGAATCTCGGCTTCCTCTGCGTCGCCGCCACTGGCGATGATCTCGGCATGCCGCCGCCGCGCGCGCTCTTCGGCCGATGCCGTCACATAGAGCTTCAGATCGGCGTCGGGACACACCACGGTGCCGATGTCGCGCCCGTCCAGCACCGCGCCCGGCGGTCGCGCCGCAAACTTGCGCTGCGCCTCCACCAGCGCCTGGCGCACCGGGGTCATGACAGCCACTTTCGACGCCGCTTCGCCGACATCGTGAGCGGAAAGAACCGACCGGTCGAGTGCGCCGAGATCGATCTGGCGCGCCGCCGTTTCGGCCGCCGATACGTTTTCCAGCGGCAGGCCGTGCGTCAGCATGCGATGCGCCACGGCGCGATAGGTCAGTCCGGTGTCGAGATGGTTGAGGCCGTATTTCGCCGCCAGCCGCCGCGCCAGCGTGCCCTTGCCGGACGCGGCCGGCCCGTCGATGGCGATGATGAGGCTCATGGATTGTCCTTTTGGTCGGGCTGGCAAGTGCCACGAGGTGGCCGGATTGGCAACCGGGAGCGATGGCGTCTGCGAATTCGGGCAGCACCTCTCGTTACCACGCCCCGTTTCCGGTCTGGTTTCTGTTCCGCGCCTTTCGCGAAAGTTCCTTGCGGAGCTTCTCTGTGCGCTAGCCGCGACAATTGCCGGATGGCAATTGCGCTGGGAAGCGGACGCATGACAGTCGTCTCGCACTTCTATTATTGTGACGCCTGTCACGCGCCCGCCGGTGTTCTTGCCCCGAGTACCTCTTTCGAGGTCACCCGGCATTTGCGCCGGGATATTGTCCGCTCGTGGCTCTCCGCAGCTTTCGCCTCAGAGGCCGGGCTGGCCACCAATCAAGAGGCCAAGACACAGCTACCCGTGGGCCCGGAGCTGGGGGCTCATCGCCCAGCAGCGCTCTCGATGCGCTGCCGATCCGGCACCGACCACTGCCCGGATGCTCGGAGTGCACATCCGTTTCCCGCGCAGCGGTATTTGCATGTCGGAGGATAAGAGAGATGGGGAGGGCGGGGATAAAAGAGCATGTAGTGAGTAGCGAATAGTGAACAGGGACAAGGGGTTGGTGGATACGACGCCGGCAACTTGTCAACGTCTGCGCAACCTCTCCGTCGTCATCCCGGCCAAGGGAGCTTGCGACCGCGAGCCGGGATCCATTCCGGAACGGTCGTGACCTTAGCAACAGTCACGGAATGGATCCCGGACAGCCTTCGTTTCACTCCGGCTTCCGGGATGACGGCGGAGGGAGTGCCAGCAATGACGTCCCTACACCGACCGTGTCGTGCCGCCGTCGATGCGGATGTTCTGGCCGGTGATGTAGGACGATCTCTCGGACGCCAGGAACACGATCAGGTCAGCCACTTCTTCCGGCGTTCCGTATCGCCCCATCGGCACGCGCTGGCGGCGCTCATCCTGTTCGGGTAGCGAATTGATGAAGCCGGGCAGCACATTGTTCATGCGGATATTGTCCGGCGCATATTTGTCGGTGAAGATCTTGGTGAAGGCGGCCAGCCCGGCGCGGAACACGCCGGAAGTAGGGAAAAGCGCTTCGGGCTCGAAGGTCGCATAGGTCGAGATGTTGACGATGGCGCCCGATTTCTGCGCCTGCATGGCCGGCGTGACCAGCCGCGCCATGCGGATCATGGTGAGCAGATAATACTCCATGCCCTTGTACCAGTCGGCGTCCGGTATCTCGAGAAGCTCGCCCTTCGGCCCGTGGCCGCCACTGTTGACCACGGCGTCGATGCGCCCGAAATGCTCAAGCGCGCCATCGACAAAGCGCTGCAGATCGTCCTGCTCCAGATTCGAGCCGGTGAAGCCGAAGCCGCCAAGTTCCTTGGCCAGCGCCTCGCCCCTGCCTGACGATGACATGATGCCGACCTGAAAACCGTCTTCCACGAGTTTGCGGGCCGCAGCCGCACCCATTCCCGATCCGCCGGCGACGATCAAAGCTGTTTTCGTCAATGCAATTGTCCTTTCGTGAAATGGCTTGTCCGCAGCGCCATCAGGCCTGCGTCAGTGAAAGCAGATTGTTGTCGGGATCCCGGAACCAGGCAATGCGGACACCGTCCGGCGTCGTCCAGATGCCCTTTTCGTCCTGATCGGGAAATGAAAAGCGCTCCGTGGCGACACCCTTGGCAGCAAGTTCGGCCACGGTTTCGTCGATGGAGCCGACCGCCCAGCCAAGCTGGGTCCACGGATGCGGGGTGAGAGCCTCCACCTTCTGCAGCCGCAGTTCCACGCCATTGGCGTCGAACACCAGTGCGAAAGGGCTTTCTTCCTCGAGGGTGAGGCCGAGAGTGTCGCGATAGAAGGCGAGCGCCCGGTCGCTGTCTGCGGTCGCCGCAAAGGCGATCAGCTTTGCCGTTCCAAGCACTAGCTCCTCCCGGGGTTCAGGCGTCCTCGGTTTCGGCAACGGCGAATTGCGCGCCGAGCCCGGTCATCAGATCCATGAATTCGGGAAAGCTTGTCGCGATCATCGCATTGTCGTCGATCGTGACGGGTGTTTCGCTGGCCAGCCCCAAAACGAGGAAGGCCATCGCAATACGATGGTCGAGATGGGTTTCGACGGCGCTGTGGGGCGTCGTGCCGCCATAACCCTTGCCGTCCGGGCGTCCGCGCACGGTGAGTGACGCCTCGCCTTCAGTGCAGTCGACGCCATTGGCTTCCAGCCCGCGCGCGACTGCGGCAAGCCGGTCGCTCTCCTTGACCCGCAGTTCTTCGAGCCCGTCCATCACCGTTTCGCCTTCGGCAAAGGCCGCTGCGACGGCGAGCACCGGATATTCGTCGATCATCGACGGTGCGCGGTCGGGCGGCACGGTGACGCCCCTGAGTTCGGAATGGCACACGCGCAGATCCGCAACGTCCTCGCCGCCCGCATTGCGCTCGTTCAGCAGTTCGATCGAAGCGCCCATCTCCTGCAGCGTGAGGATCAGCCCGGTGCGGGTGGGGTTCATCAGCACGTTTTCGATCGTGATGTCGGACCCCGGTACGAGCAGCGCGGCAACCATCGGAAACGCCGCCGAAGACGGGTCGCCGGGCACCGCAATCGTCTGGCCGGTCAGCTTGCCCCGGCCTTCAAGCCGGATATGGCGCACATTGTTCGTGTCGGTTTCCACTTCCAGCGCCGCACCGAACCCGGCCAGCATCTTTTCGGTGTGATCGCGGGTCATCACCGGTTCGATCACAGTGGTGATGCCGGGCGTGTTAAGGCCGGCCAGCAGAACGGCGGATTTCACCTGCGCCGACGCGACCGGCACGCGGTAGCTGACCGGCGCCGGCCTTGCCGGTCCGCGCATCGTGAGCGGCAGCCGGTCGCCGGGTGCTGCCTCGACGATCTGCGTGCCCATCTGCCTGAGCGGGTCGAGCACGCGCCCCATCGGGCGCTTGGACAGCGAGGCGTCGCCGACAAAGGTGGTCATCATGTCGTAGGAGCCGACAAGCCCCATCGTCAGGCGCACGCCTGTGCCGGCATTGCCGAAATCGAGCGGTTCGGCCGGTTCGAGCAGGCAACCATTGCCGACGCCCTGAATGACCCATTCGTCACCGGTTTTGGTAATCTGTGCGCCCATCGCCCGCATGGCGGAGGCTGTGCGGATCACGTCCTCGCCTTCCAGCAGGCCGGTCACGCGCGTCTCGCCCGCCGCCAGCCCGCCGAACATCAGGGAGCGGTGCGAAATCGACTTGTCGCCGGGAACGCGCACTGTACCCGTCAGGGACGGCGAGCGCGATGCCGTGGTCGGGTGCGGTTTGGCTGAATGTGTCATGGCCATTTCTGTTCCGGCTGGAGTTGGCGGTCTCCTATCATGGCGCGTGGTCAGGGTCATCCCTGGGAGAGCGTGCCGCAAAGCGCTTTTCAGCCCTGAAATACCGCGCATTTCCAGCGCATGTCGTTTGCCTTTGACAGCGCCGGAACTTGTGTTTAAGGGGACCGACCTTTCCACCGACACAATTTGCCGGCCAGCGCCCCCGCCAGACACGCCGGCAGCGGACGAACAGAGGCAGTAGCGTGGCCAAACCGGACCTTGGAACCAAGAGAGTTTGCCCCGAAACGGGCAAGAAGTTCTACGATCTGAACAACGATCCGATCGTCTCCCCCTACACCGGCAAGACCTACCCCCTTTCCTTCTTCGAATCGGATGTTCCCGAAGTCGAGGAGGAAGAGGAGAAGAAGGAGGTCGAGACGACGGAAGCCGAGACCGAGACCGAAGACGACAATGCGGATGTCGAGGTCGTGTCGCTCGAGGATGCCGAGGACGACGACAGCAAGTCGACCGGCGACCCGGACGTTGACCTCGAAGACGACGATGACGATGTCGATCTCGGTGACGACGACGACGATGACACCTTCCTCGAGGAAGACGAGGATGATGACGATGTTTCCGGCATCATCGATGTCGACGACGACGAAGACGACAGCTGATCGGGTTCGCTCGCGTGGCTGCTTGAACGCCTCGAGGTTCAGGCGTTTCGCGGGACTTGATATTGTACGAAGGCGGGTTTAGAAGCCGCCAGCACTGCGACCGGCCTCTACGCGCCGGTCAGACCTCTTCGCCGGAAACGGCGCCGGCTTCAGGCCGGGGTGTGGGGCCATAGCTCAGTTGGGAGAGCGCTTGAATGGCATTCAAGAGGTCAGGGGTTCGACTCCCCTTGGCTCCACCAATTTTCCACTGACGCCTTGCTCGCCGGCTCCGCGGGGGCCGAGCGAAAGCCCGGACCGCAGTCGTGGCCGTGGTTCGGGCGAGGGAACTTCTCGCCGGACGGCTGGTCTTCGGTTCGGGATCTAGATTTTTTGGGGAAGTCAGGCGGCTTCGTAGAAGCTGAAACGGTTGCGGCCGCCGGATTTGCTTGCGTAGAGCGCGTTGTCGGCCTTGACCAGAAGGTCGTCGGATGTCGATCCGTCATCGGGGCCCACGGCAATGCCGATGCTGATGCCGACATTGACGCTCTTGCCCGCCAGATCGAACGGCCTGCCGAAACGGTCGAGAATACGCTTGGCCAGAACGGCGGCATCGCACCGCTCGTTGATACCGGTCTGAACGATTGCGAATTCGTCGCCACCGAGGCGTGCGACGGTGTCGTTTTCGCGCACCGAACCCTGCATGCGCCGGGCCACATTGACCAGCAGTTCGTCACCGGCCTGATGGCCGTGATTGTCGTTGATAGGCTTGAACCGGTCCAGGTCCAGATAATGCACCGCCATGAGGCCGCCGCGCCTCACCTGCGCTACGGCATTCTTGAGCCGGTCGTTGAACAGGATGCGGTTTGGCAGGTCGGTCAGCGGGTCGTGATGGGCCATGTGGGCGACAAGCTGCTGGTTGCGCCGCTGCTCGGTCACGTCGAGATAGGTGGTGACGAAACCACCGCCTTCGAGCGGCATGCCGCGAACCTCAAGCACGGTGCCGTTCGGTCTCGTGCGGTCGTAGCAGTGTGGCTCCATCCTGCGGGCCAGTTCCATGCGGCGCCTGACATGTGCCTCGATATCGCCCGGCCCGTATTCGCCGCGCATGGCGTTGAAGCGGAACAAATCTTCCATCGAGGGATAGCCATTGGCCATCAACTCGTCGGGATACTCCAGCAGTTCCCTTTGTTGCCGGTTGCAGATCACCATTTGAAGGTGGTCGTCGAACAGGGAAATTCCGCCCGGGAAGTTCTCCAGCACGGCTTCGAGCAACCGCACACGGTCTCGCAACTCGTCGACAACGCCCGCCAGCTTGACGAGCGAACACGCCTTGTCGGCGTCACTGCCGTTTTCCGCGAAAACGCGAGCGGCTTCAGCTGCCATTGTCACTCACCCCATTCGGACAAGGCGGGCCGGGTCCCACCGGCCTTTCATGAGCAACAGCTTACGCTACGAAAACTTGCCTTTGAATTAATGGATATGGATTTGTTGCCACCACATATGAATACACCATTCGCATAAGTCAGAATGGTATTAGCGATGGGCGCCGCTTCGGCCAGAAATCGCCGCCGCGATCTGCGCAGCGAGGGCTGCATTGTTCTTTACCAGAGCGATATTCGCGGTCAGGCTCTTGCCGCCCGAAAGCTCGTTGATGCGTGCAAGCAGGAACGGCGTCAGCTCCTTGCGGGCCATGCCCTTTTCCGCCGCTTCGCGGACCGCACTTGCAATGGCTGTATCGATGAACGCCGGATCGAGCGCGTCGGCCTCGGGGATCGGATTGGCGATCAGCATGCCCGTGCCGGTGTCGAGACGGTCGTGGATTTCGATGGCGCGCGCGATCTCTTCCGGCGTATCCAGCCGGTGATCGGCCTGCAGCCCGCTTGAGCGGGTATAGAAGGCAGGAAAGTCGTCGCTGCGATAGGCAATTACGGGCACACGCTGGGTTTCCAGATATTCGAGTGTTTTTGCGATATCGAGGATCGATTTCACGCCGGCGCATACCACCGCCGTGCCGGTGCGCCCGAGTTCGGCGAGGTCGGCCGAGACGTCGAATGTCTCTTCCGCGCCGCGATGAACGCCGCCGACGCCGCCGGTGGCGAAAACCTTGATGCCGGCAAGTGCGGCAATGCGCATGGTCGCCGAAACCGTGGTGCCGGCCGAACCGCCGCGCGACATGATCGCCGCAAGATCGCGGCCCGATGCCTTCACAACATTGTCTGTGTTTGCCAGCCGGTCGAGTGTCGCGCTGTCCAGCCCGACCCTGATTTCGCCGTCGATGACCGCTATCGTTGCCGGTGTCGCGCCATTGTCGCGCACCACGGCTTCGACCGCCCGGGCGGTTTCGACATTTGCCGGAAACGGCATGCCATGCGTGATGATGGTCGATTCCAGCGCCACGACCGGCTGTCCGGCCTCAAGCGCTGTGGCCACTTCCGGCAGGATTTTCACGATTGGGGATTTCAGGGCGGTCATCCTTGTGTTCGGGCGGGGTCGCCGGGGCCATCGAAAAATGCGGGCGACAGATCGGGGAGCACGCTCGCCAACGTCTCCGTGGTGCGTGCGGCAAGCAATGCACCGGCCGATGCGGCCTGCGCAAGCCCGTCCCCCGCAAGCAGCCGGCTGAGCGTGCCGGCAATGAAAGCGTCTCCCGCACCGGTGATGTCGACCGGCTGGGCCGGAACGGCTTGGTACCGGCTCACGCCGCCGCTCTCGATCAGGTGATAGCCGGCCGCGCCATCGGTGATGATTGCAGCCTGCACGCCGGCGCCGGCAAGCATCTCCGCGGCGGTGGCCGACGGCGGCGGCTTGCTGATGCCTAGGAGCGCGGCGGCCTCGTCGCGATTGGTGAAGATGAGATCGATGTCACGAAGCCGGTCAGCGAGTCTCACCGCCTTTGGCGCGGAGACCGTGTTTATGGCCAGCTTGCGGCCTTCCGCCCGGCAACGGTCAATCAGTTCGGCAAGAACCGGGGCAGGAAGATTGCAGTCGGCAAACAGCCATTCGGCCAGCGACGCCTTGGCCCAGATGTGTTCCAGGTCGTCGAGGCCGTAGCGCTCGAAGATCGCCATGTCGGCTATGCCGAATGCCAGCTCGTTGTCGGGGTCGAGGATGGCCGCGTATTCGGCGGTCGGCCGCTCCTTTGTCCTCATCACGCCGGCCGTATCCACACCCAGCCCATCGAGATGCTTGACGAGCGCGGCTCCCGTTTCGTCCTCCCCGACGATCGAGGAAAACAGGACCGGCACGCCCAGCCGGGCAAGGTTCTCGGCCACGTTGCGCGCCACGCCCCCATGGCTGTGGCTGCCGTCTGCGGGGTTCGACGTGGCACCCACAAGCGGTGCGCGAAGGTGGTACTTCCGGTCGAACACCGCGCCGCCAAATACGGCTACGCCGAATCGCTTGCCATCTGTTGATCGTGGAGAGCTGCTGTTCATCGCGCGGGAAGATTCCTTCGGCGAGCCCAGATCGGCGGAAAAGGCAAGAAACTGGCGCACCCGACAGGATTCGAACCTGTGACCTCTGCCTTCGGAGGGCAGCGCTCTATCCAGCTGAGCTACGGGTGCCCGAAGCGGCGGTAACGCCATGCACCGCACGTTGCGCTACATAGACGAACCCGCTTCGCCCATCAATGCGCAATACGAACCCGTTTTGAGGCCGGGCGTTCATCATAGTGACAATGCCGATGCGCGCCCGATGGACATTTGCGCGCCGGCCTTCAATATTTTGCCTTGAGTGGTCGTTAAGAGCTGTCGATGGGTCGGGTTGTCGTCGCGGGCGGCCCGTATGTCATGGTTTCACACGGGCTGACGGGAGACTTCTTGGGGTGTCTGCATTCGACGGAGTTTTGGCCGGCTTTCGCCGGGCCGCATTCGCTGGGTTTGTTGCGCTTTCCTGCCTGATGGCGCAGGCATCCGCGCAATCGTTCGACCCATTTCTCGATGTCCGCATCGAGGAAGCACTTGCCGCCGGCGAGTTTGACGAGGCGTTGCGCATGATCGACGCAGCGCTCGCCGCAACAGACGATACCCGGCTCATCGAAGACCTTCTGGTCCGCAAGGCGGATGTTCTGGAGACTGCCGGGCGTCATGACGAGGCAGGGGAAGCGCTTGAGGAGCTCGGCGCGTCGATCATCGAGCGCGAAGGCGAGACGGCGCCCGAACTTGTCCCGGTACTTGAACGGATCGCCGAAGCCTACGGAGCTGCGGGCGCAACGAGTGAAGCGGTCGCGGCCCTGTCGCGTGCGCTCGAGATCATCCAGGCGCTGGGCCTCGAGGAGCGGGCCGTGACGGTTCTGGCGCGCCTGCAGGCGGTCGCGGACGCAAAGCCCGATGTCGCTGCGGAGGTTGCGGAGGCGATCGAAGCCTATGAGACCGCGCGCGCGGGCAGCGATCGCGGTGGCCCGTTCGGGGCCGATCCCGAAACCGGCTTCACGACGGTCAAGATCTACTATGCCACCGACCGTGCGCGCACCGGCAGCGAAGACCCGGACGACTTCTATGGCGGCGAACGCGGGGCGCTCGAGCTCGGCACCGCGACGATTTCGATTCCGCCGCGCCACATGCCCGGCAAGATCGAGAAGCCGAAGATCTGGCTGCTCGAATTCCGCGAGGACCCGGCCAAGCACGTGATCCTGAAATCGGTCACGCCCGGTGACCCCGACACCGTGTTCGGCGACATGCGCCGGCAGCTTTCAGAAAGCGAGAGCGATTCGGCCTTCGTTTTCATCCACGGCTTCAACGTGCCGTTCAACGAAGCCGCGCAGCGCACCGCCCAGATGGCCTATGACATGAACTTCCAGGGCCTGCCGATCCTCTATTCCTGGCCATCGGCGGGCTCCCTGCTGAGCTATATCGCCGACACCGCCGTGGTTAACCTGAGCGGCCGCCGCCTCACATTGTTCCTTGAGGATGTGGTGAGGAAGTCTGGCGCGAAGCGCATTCATCTCATCGCCCATTCAATGGGCAATCGTGCTTTGACCGACGCGCTGGAACTTTATGCGCTACGCCATGAAGGCGAGCCGCCGGCCTTCGACCAGGTGCTGTTCACCGCGCCAGATCTGGATGCCGGCCTTTTCGCCGAGATGGCCAAGACGATGCGCACGACCGCGCAGCGGCTGACGCTCTATGCGTCCAACAAGGACTGGGCGCTTGCCGTGTCACGCCGCCTGCATGGCGACGCCGCGCGCGCCGGACAGGGCGGCAATCGCATCATCCATGCCGACATCTTCGATTCCGTCGACATGACCTCGATCGGCGACGACATGCTGGCGCATTCCTATTACGCCAACAATCCATCGGCGCTGACCGACATACTGTCGTTGTTCTGGCGCGATGCGCCGCCGGAAGACCGCTGCGGAATGGTGGAAGCCGACGGCGAATATGGCCGCTACTGGCAATACACGCCGGACGAGTGCGGCGACACCAACGCGCTGTTGTCGACACTGTCGGTGCTGAGCCGCGCCTCGATTGTCGATGTGTCCGAGGCGCGTGCCTTTCTCAACCGCTTTATCATGCCGGTCACCGCAAACGCGGATGATCGCAGCCGTCTCGAATCCGCTTTGGAGCGGCTCTTCAGCGACTAGCCCGACCAATCAGCAGGGCCTGGGCGGGACCGGCAGCCCGCGTTAGCTTGCCGGTCAGGCATGAAGCTTGCATTCCACGTTGGCGAAGTGGAACCTGCTCTCATGACAACCGTCCGCCCGGCGATTGACAGCCTCAAGTCCCAGCGCGTTTCAGCGCACGGAGCCTTGTCGGTTGCCGCACCGGCTGGCCGCACGCGTGTCACGCGTCTCTATCAGGAGGGCGCCGCCAAGATTCGCCTGCCGCGCGACAACCGCGCCGAGGCCGAAGCGGTGCTGATCAACACGGCCGGCGGCCTGACCGGTGGCGACCGTCTGAGCTGGGACGTTGAGGTGGGCGATGGCGCGTCGCTCACCGTGACCACGCAGGCCTGCGAGCGGGCTTACCGCTCGGCTGGCGGGCGGGCCGAGGTGAACACGCGGGCCACGCTGCGCCGGGGCGCATCCCTGAACTGGCTGCCGCAGGAGACCATTCTCTACGACCGTTCGGCCCTGCGGCGCAGGCTGCAGGTATCGCTCGAGCCAGGCGCGCGGGCTCTCATCCTCGAACCGGTTATCCTCGGTCGTCAGGCGCATGGGGAGACGGTCGAACTGGCGCATTTCACCGACAGCTGGCGCATACGCGCGGCGGACAGGCTGGTTCATGCCGAGCAGTTTGCAATCGGACCAGCCGTTTCGCGCCAAATGGCGCGCACCGTTTTTGCTGGCGGCGGGCGCGCCTTGGCAACAATTCTGCTGATCGGCGACGATGCCGAAGCGCATCTCGATCCGCTGCGCGACATGCTGGGCGAGGACGGCGCAGCGAGCTTCTGGCGGATTGGCGGAACTGGCAAGCTTCTTGCCAGACTTGTCGCGGAGGACGGTTATGCACTCCGCCGCCGGCTGGTTCCGGCGCTCGAACTGCTTAATGGGCAGGCACGATTGCCCAAATTGTGGTCACTTTGACGGAGTTGCACACGCATGAACCTGACCCCCCGCGAAAAAGACAAGCTGCTCGTTTCGATGGCGGCGATGGTCGCCAGGCGCAGGCTGGAGCGCGGCGTCAAGCTGAACCATCCCGAGACCGTCGCGCTGATCACCGATTATGTCGTTGAGGGCGCGCGCGACGGCCGCTCGGTCGCCGACCTGATGGAAGCGGGTGCACATGTGGTGACCCGCGATCAGGTCATGGAAGGCGTGGCCGAGATGATCCACGACGTACAGGTCGAGGCAACGTTTCCGGACGGCACCAAGCTGGTCACCGTCCATGAGCCGGTCCGGTGAGGATGTTTCGAAAGAAGGGAACTGAATTCATGATGAAGCGGGTTATGCCACTTGTGGCCGTTTTCACCCTGTTTGGCGCCGGTCCGGCGCTGGCGCATCTCGACCCGGTCGGGCACGGCTCCTTCATGGCGGGTTTCTCGCATCCACTGTTCGGCGCGGACCATGTCCTTGCCATGGTTGCGGTCGGTCTGTGGGCGGCGCTGCTCGGCGGCCGGCCCGTCTGGCTTGTTCCCGCCGCTTTCGTCGGCACGATGCTGGCCGGTTTTCTCGTCGCGATGTCCGGCACTCCGCTCCCCTTCGTTGAGCCTGTCATTCTGGCTTCGGCTGTGGTGATCGGTCTTCTCGCGGCCGTCGCGCTGAACGTTCCGGCAGCGGCGGCCATGGCTCTTGTGAGTGCGTTCGCACTTTTTCACGGCAACGCGCATGGCGGCGAGATGGGTCAGGCGGCGGCGGGCGGCTATGCTGCGGGCTTCGCGATTGCGACCGCGCTGTTACATGCATCCGGCATCTTTCTGGGTACCGGTCTGGATCGCCTGCTGGGCGCGGGCTTCGGCCGGAATATCGCCCGGGCAGCCGGCGCGATTACGGCGCTCGGCGGCTTCTGGCTCGTGATGGCGAGCTGAGGAGGCAAACATGATCCCCGGTGAAGTCATTCCCGCCGCCGGCGACATCGAGCTGAACGCAGGCGCCGAAACCGTCACGCTCAAAGTAGCCAATACCGGCGACAGGCCGGTTCAGGTCGGCAGCCATTACCACTTTTTCGAGACCAATGAGGGCCTGTCCTTCGATCGCGACAAGGCGCGCGGAATGCGGCTCGATATTGCGTCGGGAACCGCGGTTCGTTTCGAGCCAGGGCAGGAGCGGGATGTGACGCTGGTGCCGATCAGCGGCAAGCGCCGCATCTATGGCTTCCAGCAAAAGGTGATGGGTGAACTGTGACGGGCACGGTGAGCCTCATCCACCACTACGATGCGCCGGCGCTGCAGCTCTGGCGGCTTGCCACAGACTATTCGGCGCTGAAGCGTGCATGTGCCGGACTGGTCTCGTTCCGTGGCCTGCCCGAGGGACGCTGCGAAGCCGGGCAGACCATCGAGGTTGAAGTATCGCTGTTCGGCCGCCTGCCGTGGCAGCCCTATCGCATGGACGTTGTGGAATGCGACGATGCCGCAATGCGGCTGCGTTCGCTGGAAAAGGGTTCGGGGGTGAAATCCTGGGAGCACAGGCTGGCCGTCGACCCCGACGGAGACGGCTCGGTGCTGCGTGATGAAATCAACATCGACGCCGGGCTCTTAACTCCGGTGTTCTGCTGGTGGGCACGAAAACTTTATAGCGCCCGTCACGAGCCGCGGCTTCGCATGCTGGCCAGCGGGGAGTTCGCCTGAGATGGCTCGGGTCGTCGGCACGGCTCAGCGTTCCGGATCCTGCCCGGCTGCGAAAATCGTCACATCGTCGCCCTCGCCGAATTCGACCGCGACGATGTCGCGCAGCAAAACCGAGCGCGAGTCGACCGCATGATAGAACAGCGCGCTTCCCTCGATTGCGGTTCGCAGTTCCTCGATCGCCTCGTCGTGTTCCACAATGGTTTGGCTAAGAGGCGAGCCTTCTTCCGCCAGTGCGGGCACGAAGACGATATCGACCTTGTCGAGCGTGAAGCGTTTGCGGATTTCGCGGGCATTGGCAGAGCTGCTGGCGATAGCCCTGCTTATGCGGGCTCCCTCCTCGCTGACCGCCTTTTCCTCGGTTGCCACGGGAGCGTCGACGATCTTGTCGATGGCGTCGGGGTCATCAAGCCCCTGTGCCTGAAGCGGCATCGCCGGATTGACCGTTACAAGGAAAGCTGCCAGCGCCGCCATGCGAGGAAAGACCGGCCGCTCGCCGCTGTCCATCATTGCTGTCCGCTTTCGCATCACGCACCCACAATAAGTATTCGAACCGCCGGTCTCAATCGCGGACGGCGCGGGCCGAAGCCCGCGCCGCGCAGTTGCTGTCGCTCAACAACGCTACTTGGTGTAGACGGTCAGCGTGCCATCGGCTGTCGCGTCTGCGGCAACCACGCTGGACGGCTCAACGGAGTTGGCCTGGAGCGCGGCCATCACTTCCGAATTGCTCTCAAGCGACGCACGCAGATCATTGATCGAGGCGCTGTTTTCGGTTTCCGCATCGGCCAGAGCCTGAGCATCGGCGTCCGGCAACTCATTGACGCGAACGACTTCCACCGACTCCACAGTCGACATCGACCGGATGGTTGCAGCGCTGGCGCCATTGTTGCTGATCGCGCCAAGTGCGCCCTTAAGCGAGGTGCCGACGGCAGCGGTCGTACCCGGATCCACCTCGGCGTTGGCGTTGCCATTCAGCTCGATCCCGGCATCGCCGGAAGCCGAGCCATTGCCAGCCTCGGCCGAGCCGCCAATACCGATATCCGCGCCGGCATCAACGCCCGCCTGCGCCAGCACCGGCGAACTGATGACCGAAGCACCCATAAGTGCGGCAGTGGTCAGTACGAAAATGCGTTTCATTGGTTCTCTCCTCATTCGTTGCCCGCTGGGCTTTCAGTCGGAGACGGCTGCCGTTTCGGACAGCCACCCAGGGAACTCGCTCCCCGCCACGCCAATGGAGCTAGGGGCCGAAGAAGGAAAATTCCGGGCCGTTTGGTGACGCGAATTTGGAATGAATTAGCCAACAATGTGAGTGCGTGATGCCAGCTACAATCTCCCGTTCCTCCTATGCGCAGATGTTCGGTCCCACGACCGGCGACAAGGTACGTCTGGCCGACACGGAGCTTTTCATCGAGGTCGAAAAGGACTTCACCAGTTACGGTGAAGAGGTGAAATTCGGCGGCGGCAAGGTCATTCGCGACGGAATGGGCCAAAGCCAGGCAAGCCGTGCCGATGGCGCGGTCGACACTGTCATCACCAATGCGCTGGTGGTGGATGTTACGGGAATCTACAAGGCCGATATCGGCCTGAAGGACGGTCGGATTGCCGCAATCGGCAAGGCCGGAAACCCCGATACGCAACCGGATGTAACAATAGTTGTTGGCCCCGGCACCGAGGCGATTGCCGGCGAGGGCAAGATTTTGACCGCTGGCGGCTTCGACGCGCACATCCATTTCATCTGCCCGCAGCAGATCGAGGAAGCGCTGATGTCGGGCCTCACCACCATGCTGGGTGGCGGCACCGGCCCCGCGCATGGCACGCTGGCCACCACCTGCACACCCGGCCCCTGGCATATCGGTCGCATGATTCAGTCATTCGACGCATTTCCGATGAATATCGGCCTGTCCGGCAAGGGCAACGCGTCGCTGCCCGCAGCACTTGAGGAAATGGTCCTGGGTGGCGCCTGCGCGCTCAAACTGCACGAGGACTGGGGCACCACGCCGGCCGCAATCGACAACTGCCTCACGGTAGCCGACCAGTACGACGTGCAGGTGATGATCCACACCGACACGCTGAACGAGAGCGGTTTCGTGGAAAACACGGTCGCCGCCTTCAAGGACCGCACCATCCATGCCTTCCACACCGAGGGTGCGGGCGGTGGCCATGCGCCGGACATCATCAAGGTCTGCGGCCTGCCCAATGTGCTGCCGTCATCGACCAATCCCACACGGCCCTACACGGTGAACACGATTGCCGAACATCTCGACATGCTGATGGTGTGCCATCATCTGTCGCCGTCGATCCCTGAGGACATCGCCTTTGCCGAAAGCCGTATCCGCAAGGAGACGATTGCGGCGGAAGACATTCTTCACGACATGGGGGCGTTTTCGATCATCGCGTCCGACAGCCAGGCCATGGGCCGCGTCGGCGAGGTAATCATCCGCACCTGGCAGACCGCCGACAAGATGAAGCGCCAGCGCGGACGGCTGAAGGAGGAGGTTGGCGACAACGACAATTTCCGCGTCCGCCGCTACGTCGCAAAATACACGATCAATCCGGCCATCGCACACGGGCTGTCGAAGGAGATCGGTTCCATTGAGGTCGGCAAGCGCGCCGATTTTGCGCTGTGGAACCCTGCCTTCTTCGGTGTGAAGCCGGACATGGTCATTCTTGGCGGCTCAATTGCTGCGGCCCCGATGGGCGACCCCAACGCCTCTATCCCGACACCGCAGCCGGTTCACATGCGGCCGATGTTCGGCGCCTATGGCAAGGCGATGACCAATTCCTCCGTGACCTTTGTTTCAAGGGCAGCCCTCGATGCCGGTCTCAAGGGCAAGCTGGGTGTCGACAAGGAGATGGTTGCGGTCGAGAACACGCGCGGCGGCATCGGCAAGAGCGCCATGCTGCTCAACGACGCCATGCCGTCAGTCGAGGTCGATCCGGAGACCTACGAGGTCCGCGCCGATGGCGAGTTGTTGACCTGCGAGCCGGCGACGGAGCTATCGATGGCGCAGCGCTATTTTCTGTTCTAAGCCTTCCAGCACATTCGGGAGGCCATCAATGATCTATGTCGTCGCTACACTCACGCTCAAGCCGGGCTCGAAATCGCAGCTTCTGGAACCGGCGCGCGCCTGCATCGCAGAGACCCGCAAGGAGAAGGGCTGCATCTCCTACGATCTGCTCGCGTCGATAACCGACGACGACACCATGGTCTTCGTGGAGCGCTGGGAAACGCGCGAGGACCTGACGGCGCATTCGAAGCAGCCGCATATTGGAGCCTGGCGGGACGCCAGTAATCCGTATCTAGAATCGCGCACGATCGAGATCGTGCATCCGGAAAAGGTGGAAACCTTCTGATGCTGCGCGCGGTCACGGGGCCACAACGCGCGCCCGGCGTGGCGGCATAGACTGGGCAGAAATGGCCAGCGACGTCGCATTTCCCGTCACGGCAGCGGAAGTCTTTCCTCACATCCGCATTGTCATCGGCATGGTGGTCGGACTGGGTGTGACCCGTCTTCTGACCGGCCTTGCACGGATGATCCAGCACCCGGACCGGGACGCAATTTACGGTGTGCACCTCGCCTGGGTCGCGTCCTTGCTTCTCTATCTCGTGCATTTCTGGTGGTGGGAGTTTGGCCTTTTCGGCATCGAGGACTGGACCTTCGGCACCTACCTCTTTGTCATTGGCTATGCGGTCACGCTGTTCCTGCTTTGCGCGCTGCTCTTCCCGGACTCCATGGCCGACTATTCCGGCTACGAGGATTTCTTCCTCGCCCGGCGCGGCTGGTTTTTCGGTCTCCTGGCCGCGACCTACGGCATGGATGTGATCGACACCCTCATCAAGGGCGAAGAGCATTTCGCCCGCTTCGGAATTGAATATCTGATCCGCACGCCGCTGCTGATCGCACTTTGCCTGATAGCAATCTGGACCCGCGACCGGCGCTTTCACATCGCATTCGTTGCCTTCACGCTGATCTACCAGATATCGTGGATCGCAAGGCTTTTTGACAGGATCGCCTGAACGGCGGCGAGAGAAGGAAACAGCATATGTACAAGGCGGTTGGTTCGCCGGGGTCGCGTCTCACGCGGGTCACATGGATGCTCGAGGAACTGGGCGAGCCTTATGAGATCATCAAGGCCAAGCAGCATTCGGACGTGATGTACCGCTACAACCCGTCGGGAAAGATCCCCGCACTTGTCGACGGCGATCTCGTGGTCACCGATTCAGCCGCCATATGCTTCTATCTCGGCGACAAGCATGCTGACAAAGGCCTGGGTCCGAACTCGGTTGCCGAGCGCGGGCTGATGAATTCGTGGCTTTTCTTCGCACAGTCCGAACTCGAAGCCCCGCTGTGGAACAAGCTCAAGCACCGGCTGATCCTGGCGGAGGAACTGCGCGCCGAGGTCGGTCCCTGGACGAAGATGGAGTTCGACCGCGAAATCGCCACGCTTGAAAAGCGGCTCGGCGACAATGAATTCGCCATGGGCGACCGCTTCACGGCTGCTGACATCATCGTCGGCCATTGCGGCCAGTGGGCGCGCGGCGCCAAGTTCGAAATCGCCTCTGACAAGGTGAACGCCTATTTCGACCGCGTGCTTTCGAGGCCGGCCCTCGCGCAGGCAAAGGCCCGCGAAGAGGAAGCGAAGGCGGCATGAAGCTCAATCTGAACGACGATTTCACCAGCCTGCCGCGTGCCGGCAGCATCGTTCGCGCAGCCGAGACCGGCGGCGAGAAACCCTTCGGCGTTGCCGTTTTGGCGCATGACGAGCGGCATTTGCGCCGTCGCGTTGTCTTGCTGGAAGGCGGGGACAAGGTGCTGGTCGATCTGCCGGAGCCGGTGGCGCTCGATGATGGCGACCAGCTTGTGCTCGACGACGGCCGCCGCGCCGGCATCGTCGCGGCACAGGAAGACGTCTACGACATTCGCGCTCGCGACAGGCTGCATCTTGCCGAATTGTGCTGGCATATCGGCAACCGCCATCTGCCAGCGCAGATTGAGGAAGACCGCATTCTCATCCTGCGCGACCATGTCATCCGCGACATGCTGACCGGGCTGGGGGCGAAGGTGACGGACGTTGTCGAACCCTTCAAGCCGGTTCGCGGCGCCTATTCCGGCCACGCGCATTCGCATGGGCACGACCACCATCATCATGGCGAGGCCGACAAATATGGCCGCATGCCGGGCGATCCGCACTACGGTCACAACCATGCCTGACGAACTGTCGTAGGCTCCAAGGGAGTGTCGCGCGCACAACGAATTTGTCTGCGCACCGATTTCAGCAAGACGGGAGTAGCGATATGGCCTATTTCAATCCTGACAACCGTACCCGCACACAGCGCAATCGCCGCCTCTATGCGGCGTATGAAATAGGGTACACGGCTGTCGATTTCGCTGCTGCATTGCTGTTTCTGACAGGTTCGGTGCTGTTCTACAGTGAGCAGACACAGACCGTCGCAACGACGATGTTCGTAATCGGCTCAGTCTGCTTCGCACTCAAGCCGACGCTGCGGCTGGTGCGCGAAATCCACTACGCTGCCATCGGCAGGCTGGACGATCTCGCCAAGCGGGCAGAGGGATGAGCGCAACGCTGCTCAAGCTCATGGCATGGCTGTCGCCGGCCTTTCCCGTCGGCGCGTTCAGCTACAGCCACGGTCTGGAGCGTGCCGTGCATGACGGTCTGATTGCCGACCGAAACTCGCTGCAGGACTGGTTGTCAGGACTGGTCGAGGCAGGGTCGCTCTGGAACGACGCGGTGCTCGCCGCGCAGTCCGTGCAAGTATCTGACGATGCCGAGCAGCTTTCCACACTCGCCGAACTTGCCGAGGCGCTAGCAGGTTCCGCCGAGCGTCACATGGAGACTATGAACCAGGGCGAGGCGTTTGCGCAGGCTGCGCAAACCTGGCGGGAGGCACCGATTGCCGGCCTCGCCGACGATTGCCCCTATCCGGTTGCCTTCGGCGCGATGGCCGGCCAAGCCGGTATCACCGCGGAAGACGCTGTGGCCGGTCTCCTGCAGGCAACCCTTTCCAACCTTGTACAGGCCGCCATCCGGCTTTCCGTCATCGGCCAGTCCGACGGGGTTCGCATGATTGCGGCGCTTGAGCCGCTGATCGCTGCAACTGCCGACCGCGCGGTCCGCGCCACGCTTGACGATCTGGGCTCGGGCACGATCCTTTCAGAAATCGCCGCAATGCGGCACGAAACGCAATATTCGAGGCTGTTCCGGTCGTGAGCAGACGGCCTCGATCTTGTCAGGGGAATTTGAGATGAGTTCATCAAACGGCCCGCTTCGCATTGGTATCGGCGGCCCGGTCGGGTCCGGAAAGACAACGCTGACGGAGAAGCTGTGCAAGGCGCTTGGCTCCGACTATTCCGTCGCTGTCGTCACCAATGACATCTACACCAAGGAAGATGCGCTGATGCTGGCGCGCCTGCAGGCCCTGCCTGAAGACCGCATCGTCGGGGTGGAAACAGGTGGCTGCCCGCACACCGCGATCCGCGAGGACGCATCGATCAATCTGGCGGCGATCGCCTATCTCAACCGCAAATTCCCCGATCTCGACATCGTTTTCATCGAGTCCGGCGGCGACAATCTTGCCGCGACATTCTCGCCCGATCTGGCCGACCTCACCATCTATGTGATCTCGGTTTGTCAGGGCGGCGACATTCCACGCAAGGGCGGGCCGGGCATCACCCGCTCCGATTTCCTCGTCATCAACAAGGCAGATCTCGCGCCGCATGTGAATGTCGACCTCGACGCGATGGCGGGCGATGCCGACCGGATGCGCGCTGGCCGGCCTTATGCATTTACCGATCTCTCGCGCGGCAAGGGCGTGGAAGAAATCGTGCGTTACCTGGTTGAGTTTGGTGGGCTGCGCGCGCCAAGCCGGCTGGAATCCGCCTGAATTCCCTTGCTTGGGCGGTGAGGCGCAGTCATCCTCCTGTCCAATCTGGAGGAACGCGGCATGAGTGTCACCAGCATAGCCCAGCAACGGAACGCGAACCTTCCCTATTATGCCGAGCGGGTGGACCTCGCCGCGGCTCTGCGCTGGACAGCCCGGCTCAACATGCACGAGGCGGTGGCCAACCACTTCTCGCTGGCGGTTGACGAGGATGGCTCGCAATTTCTGATCAACCCGAACCTGATGCATTTCTCGCGGGTGAAGGCGAGCGATCTGGTGCTGATCGACGCCAATGATCCCGACACGATGGAAAGGCCCGACGCGCCGGATCCCACCGCCTGGGGACTGCATGGCGCAATGCACCGCAACTGTCCGCAGGCCCGCTGCGTGATGCATGTTCATTCGGTTCACGCCACGGTGCTGGCATCGCTGGCAGATTCGGCGCTGCCGCCGATCGACCAGAACTCGGCCGCATTCCATAACCGTCATATCGTTGACGGCGACTATGGCGGGCTCGCCTTCGAGGACGAGGGCGAACGCTGCGCGAAACTGTTCACCGACCCGAAGGTGAAGGTCATGGTGATGGGCAATCACGGTGTGCTGGTGATCGGCGCAACGGTCGCCGAGACCTTCGACCGGCTCTATTATTTCGAGCGCGCCTGCGAGACCTACATCAAGGCGCTGTGGACCGGGAAAGAGCTGCGTGTGCTCTCCGACGAGGTTGCCGAAACTGTCGCGCGGCAGATGGACGATTACCCTGTCGCCCAAGCTTCCAGGCATCTTCAGGAACTGAAAGCGATCCTCGACGAGGAAGGCTCCAACTACGCCGCCTGAGCGGGCGGACTATTCCTCGAATCTGATCGTCACGTCAGGCTCGATCAGCGCGCCCAGCACGCGTTCGGCATTGGGCATGTCGTTGGAAAAGGCCCGCTGCCGCGCCTCTTCATCGCTCAGGCCATGACTGATCCAGCGCTGCACCAGCCGGTGTGCAAGCGGTCCGCGCGGCACATCGAGGAACACCTTGAAATCGAACAGTGCGGCAAGCTCGTTCCATGGCGGTTCGTCCAGCAGCAGGTAGTTGCCTTCGACGAGCACGATACGGTCGCTTGCTTTTACGATCGAGGCGCTGCCTCGCGAGAAATCCTCGTCGCGGTCGAACAGCGGCACCGCAATGTCGTCACCGCCATTGCTGAGCCTTTCGATCATCGATTTCAGGCCGCCGAAATCGAACGTATCGGGCGCGCCTTTCCGTGCCCGGTCGCCGCGCTCGATCAGTATCCGGTTGTCGAGATGAAACCCGTCCATCGGCACCAGAGCCGCCGGTGCTTCGGAAAGCAGTTCCAGCAGCCTTGCGCCGGTTGTCGATTTGCCCGCGCCGGGCGGTCCGGCAATGGCGACCAGAAAACGCTCGCTCCCCGCCGCATGGCGGAAAATGGTTGCTGCAAGATGGGCGATGTCGGACATGGCTGCCGATTGTGACGGACTGCGCGCCTATTTCAACCAGCTGTCGTAGTCCGAGACCAGCAGACGATGCGGTTCCTCGTCTTCCTCGATTTCGGAGAAGCGGGTAATGGGCTGTTCGAAGACATTGTCGGTCAGGTCGTCATTGACGGTCGAGACCTCGCCGATCAGGACATCATCCGCCTCGCCCCAGAAAGCGTGCCACAGGCCGGGGAGAAGCGTGACGCTTTCGCCGACCCCAAGCAGCAGAACATCGCCGGCATCAAGCCGGCGCTCCATACCATCCGTCATCACCGAGACTGGCGCGCTGCGGTCGATCGAGCCGTCAGGCGCGGAGTTGAACAGCCTCAGGGCCAGCGTTCCACCACCGCGATTGATTATGTCTTCCGCCTTCACAACGTGACGGTGCATGGGCGAGAGCTGGTCGCGCCGCGAGATCATGATCTTTTCCGCATAGAGCATGCCGCTGCCGGTCTTAAGGTCGTCGGCATTGCCGTTGCGAGCGGTGAACAGGAACAGGCCGAGTTCGTCGAAACGGCCTTCTCCGTAGTCTGTGATGTCCCAGCCGAGCCGCGCGGAGACAATGCCCTGCATTGCGTCGCGTTTCGCACGCATGTCGGCCGGCGACAGATAGGCGAATGGCGGCAGGCGATACCCGAATGAGCGGATATATTCGTCGCCCTCGCGAATGATCTGGTTGATCCTCGATCGCTTCACCGCAGGCCTCCGCTGTTTTCGCCGGTCGCCTGCCGGTCTAGCGAAGGCGCCGGGCTTTTCCAAGCATGCCCCGCGCAAAGAAAAACCGGCCGCGAAATTCGCGGCCGGTCCCTCATGACGTCAGATGACGCAGCTTACATGCCGGTGTGCTTCTTGATCAGCATCTTGGCTTCTTCGACCAGAGCTGCACCGTCCTTGCCGGCTGCATCCATGTCTGCAATCCAGCCTGCCTCGATGTCCGACGCAGCGTCTTTCCAGCGCTGCGTTTCGGCTTGGTCGAGGGTGATGATGTTGTTGCCGTGATCCTGGGCGATCTTCAGGCCGACTGCGTCGCCGCCGTCCATGACGGCTCCGAACATGGCTGCCGTCTCGATGCCAGAATTATCGTCGATGACCTTCTTCAGGTCGTCCGGCAGGCCATCATAGGCGTTCTGGTTCATGGCGACCACGAAGGTCAGCGTGTAGAGGCCGTTGTCGCCCGCGAAGCCGGTGTGATTGTTCACCAGTTCGGCGACCTTGAGCGCCGGGGTCACTTCCCACGGAATGGTGGTGGCTTCGATCACACCCTTGGAGAGTGCTTCCGGCACCGCCGGGACAGGCATGCCGATCGGCTCCGCGCCGAGCTTTTCCAGGAGCTGGTTGACGAGGCGCGACCCGCCGCGAACCTTGAGGTTGTCCATGTCCTCAAGCTTGTTGATCGGTCGTGAAGAGTGGATGAGGCCGGGGCCGTGTGCATGCCAGGCGATGACCTTCACGTCGGAAAACTCGTCCGCGCAGTGCTTTTCGCAATATTCGTGGAATGCCCGCGAAGTCGCTTCGCCATTGGTCATGATGAAGGGCAGCTCGAAAGCCTCGGTCGACGGGAAGCGGCCCGGCGTGTAGCCGATAACCGTCCAGATGAGATCGACGACGCCGTCGGTGACCTGGTCGATAAGCTGCGGCGGCGTGCCGCCCAGCGCCATGGCGTCGAACTTCTCGACCTTGATGCGGCCGTTGGAATCGGCTTCCACCTTCTCAGCCCATGGCACGATGGCCTTAGCCGGGATCGTTGCCTGAGGCGGCAGCATCTGGTGGAATCTGAGCGTCACCTCCTGAGCGAGGGACGTCGCGGTCATGGCGCAAACCGCCGCTGACGCGATCACTACGGATTTGAATTGGAACATATGTTGGTACCTCCCTGGTTCCAGAACAATTGTTATACGACAGAACTGTTTGCCACAACAGCGCGATGCGTTGCGGCTCCGCCATTCTCGCCGAGAATGATAGCGTCGTTAACGGCAAGAATTGGAATTGAAAATGAGGACTTGGCGCCTGGCTGCGGGCGCTCAAGCCCGGTCGCACCGGCAGCTCGCGTTCCAGCAACGCTCATGCGCACCACAGCACCTTCGACCAGCGACCACATGAACCGCAGCCCTTCATCGTTCCCGCTCCCAACCGTAACACGAATTTGGCCGTTGGGTGCGGGAATGCAGTCAAAAGTGCGGGTCGCTGCCGTGTCGCCGGTCGGCACGGCAATTTCTGCGCTCGAATGGGGCGACAGGGTTGGCAGCCGGCCCTCCAGCGCCAGGTCGATCATGCGCAGGCCCCGCGCGATGGTCTGGGCGCGGGTCACTACCGCCTGACGCCATCCGGTTTCGCGCGTCACGTCCTGTCCGCCTATGCCGACACCAGGCGCAAGCCTGGAACGCGTTCAATCAACGCGCTGTCCTTCAGGACGAAATCGAGATTGAGCCGTGCCAGCCTGGCATGTTCGCGTGCCACCGCTTCGGCGCGCGCGCCCTCGCGCATTTCAATGGCGTTGGCGATGGCCCTGTGCTGGGCCTGCCCGGACACAAGAGAGGTCCGGAACTCCGGGATTTCGGTCTGCGCGTCCAGAAACGCGCTGGGGCCGGCAAAGGGCAGGTGCAGCACGCGTTCGATCTCGCGTCGCACGACGTCGGAGCCGGACAGGAGCGTCAGCATCTCGTGAAACTCGGCATTGCGCTTTTCGTAGGCGCTGAAGTCCATCTCTTCGAGCGGCACGCCAACGATCGCATCGAGATCTGCGATCAGCGCCTTGAGCGATGACATGTTTGCCGGCGACACGCCGCGCTCCGCCGCAAGCCGCGCCGCGGTACCTTCAAGCACGCCGCGCAACTCGATAGCGTCGTGCACGTCGGCCACGGTGAAGGTGCGCACCGAATAGCCGCCCGACGGTATGGCTTCCAGAATGCCTTCCTGTTCCAGCCGGGCAAGGGCCGCGCGCACCGGCGTGCGCGACAGGCCAAGCCGCTCGCTGACCGTGATTTCAGACATGCGGCCGCCGGGCTCCACCTCGCCGGAAAAGACCAGGTCGCGAACGCCAAGCACTGCCTTCAGCGATTGCGAAGCGCCTTTGACGGTTTTCTCGCGCGGTGCCAATTTCTCCTCCGTCCGGTCGCAACATTGTCGCAGGTAGGAAAACCGGCGGCTCTAGGCGTGGACACGGCAAATACAGATTGTATACAGGGCAATGTCAAGTGGCCGCCCGCCTCGCCAGACCGGGGTTGCGGCGGGTCAGCAAAGCCAGAAGCAGCCTTCGGGAGGATTTCGTGAACGCAAACGCATCAGCCAGACCGCCATTCCGCGCCGACCATGTCGGCAGCCTGTTGCGTCCGGATTCGGTCAAGGCGGCGCGCAAGAAGTTCTACGAGGACAAGTCGATCGACGCCGACGAACTGAAAGCGGCAGAGGATGAAGCGATCCGCGAGGTTGTGAAACTGCAGGAAGACGCCGGCCTGCCGGTCGTCACCGACGGCGAGATCCGCCGTTCCTTCTGGCACTACGATTTCATGGGAGGCCTCACCGGGCTCGATCTGGAAGAACGCGACGAAGGCGTCCAGTTCCACGGCGTCAAGCTGCGCCCGATCTTTCCGACGATCACCGGCAAGCTCGACTTCCCCGACGATCATCCGATGCTGGAGCACTACCGCTTTCTGGCCGGCGTGACCAAGGTGACGCCCAAAATCTCCATTCCCGGCCCGAGCTGCAGCCACTTCCGCACCGCGCCGTCCGACATCCATCCCAAGGAATACAAGGACGATCCCGAGGCGCTGTTTGCGGACCTCGCCAAGGCCTATGCAAAAGCGGTGAAGGGCTTCTATGCCGCCGGATGCCGCTATCTGCAGATGGACGACATTTTCTTTGCCTATCTGTGCGACCCCAAGCACCGCGAGACCAAGAAGGCCGAGGGGCAGGATCCCGACTGGCTGATCGACCGTTATGCCTGGATGATGCACGAGGCGATCAAGGACAAGCCGGACGACATGGTGATCGGCATGCATATGTGCCGCGGCAATTTCGTCTCCACCTATGCCGCTGAAGGCGCCTACGATCCGGCGGCCGACGCCATCTTCAACAAGACCGGCGTCGACATCTATTTCATGGAATATGACAGCGATCGCGCCGGCGGACTGGAGCCGCTACGGCTGCTGCCTAAGGGCAAGAAGCGGGTCATGCCGGGCTTCATCACAACGAAGACGGGTGAGCTCGAAAAGCTGGACGATCTCAAGCGCAAATTCGACGAGGCATCGAAATATGCCGACATCGATCAGCTCGGCATCGCGCCGCAATGCGGTTTCGCGTCGACCGAGGAAGGCAACAAGATCACCGTCGACGACGAGAAGCGCAAGCTGGATCTGGTTGTGAAGACCGCGGAGGCGATTTGGGGCGGGGTCGCGGCCTGACAACCTGACCGGGACCCGGTGGGGGCCGGGTCCCGGTACCTGTTTCTTTTCAATAACGCTCAAGACGCCGATTTTGTCGTCCGCGGGCCGGCTTCCGTAGCCACAGCACGGAACGCCGGGTTTTGGCGCATGTCCTTCAAGTTTCCGTAAGTTGACAGAGATCAACGCCGCGGGCGACAAGGCAGCGTAGAGAATTTCCATTCGCCGTCGCTTGTCCCGAGGGGGCAATCGGACGCACCCGGAAACGGCCTTTCGTCTTGCGCGGAAGGCATAATTTGCCGATACGGATATTAGAAACGCTCTAATCCGGCGCAATACGAGACTGGTATGGACTTCGAAGCCTTTTTCGCCACGAAGCTGAACGACCTCCACGATGAGGGTCGCTACCGCATATTTGCCGAACTGGAACGGCGCGCCGGCTCATTCCCGACCGCGACCCGCTACTCGGATGGCGGCACCGGCGATGTGACGGTCTGGTGTTCAAACGACTATCTCGGCATGGGCCAGCATCCGGGCGTGATTGCGGCCATGCATGAGGCGCTGGACAAATGTGGCGCAGGTGCCGGCGGCACGCGCAACATTTCAGGCACCAATCATTACCATGTGCTGCTTGAGCGCGAGCTTGCCGATCTGCATGGCAAGGAATCGGCGCTGATCTTCACCTCGGGATACGTGTCCAACTGGACGACGCTGTCCACGCTGGGCGCCAACATACCCGGCTGCGTAATCTTTTCCGATGCCGGCAACCACGCCTCAATGATCGAGGGCGTGCGCCATTCCAAGGCCGAAAAGCGCATCTGGAAGCACAATGACGTGGCCGATCTCGACCGTCAGCTGTCCGAATACGGACCGGACGTGCCGAAGATCGTCGCCTTCGAGAGCGTTTATTCGATGGATGGCGACATTGCACCGATAGCCGACATTCTGGCGGTGGCCGAAAAGCATGGCGCGATGACCTATCTCGACGAGGTCCATGCGGTTGGCATGTACGGTCCGCGCGGCGGCGGCATCGCCGAGCGCGAAGGGCTGATGGACCGCGTCACCGTGATCGAAGGCACGCTCGGCAAGGCCTTTGGCGTGATCGGCGGTTACATCACCGCATCCGCCAACCTGATCGACTTCATTCGCTCCTATGCGAGCGGCTTCATCTTCACCACCGCGCTGCCTCCGGCGGTCGCTGCCGGCGCGATCGCCTCGATCAGCCATCTGAAGACATCCGATGTGGAGCGCATGCGCCACAAGGAGCGCGTGGCAAAAGTCCGCGCCCGGCTCGACGCCATCGGCATTCCCTACATGCCGAACCCCAGCCACATCGTGCCGGTGATGGTCGGCGACGCAGCCAAGTGCAAGTGGATTTCCGACATCCTGCTCGAAGAGCACGGTATCTATGTGCAGCCGATCAACTACCCCACCGTGCCGCGCAAGACCGAACGGCTTCGCATTACGCCGACGCCGCTGCATTCGGACGCCGACATCGACAAGCTGGTCAACGCGCTGTCCGAACTGTGGTCGCAATGCGCGCTGGCAAGGGCGGTCGCCTAGGCTGCACCCGCGGGCTGCTCAGACCAGAACCACGCCGGCTTCCTGCATCTTTGCCGTCATCGCAGCTAGCGAGCCGCCAAGGTCGATGGCACGGCAGCCTTCCATCACGACCGTGACACCGAAGCCGAGCTTCGCAGCGTCGAGGGCAGAATAGGCAACGCAGAAATCGGTCGCCAGCCCGGCCATCGTCACTTTGCGGATGCCGCGCTCCTTGAGATAGCCGCCAAGCCCGGTCGGTGTGGTGTGGTCGTTTTCGAAGAACGCCGAATAGCTGTCGATTGCCTTGCGGAAACCCTTGCGCACGACGAGTTCGGCCTTGATCCACTCAAGCCCGGAATGGAATTCGGCACCCTGCGATCCCTGGATGCAGTGATCCGGCCAGAGCGTCTGCTCGCCATAGGGCATGGTCACCGTGCCGAACGGCTCCTTGCCGTCGTGCTGCGATGCGAAGCTCGAATGGCCGGCCGGGTGCCAGTCCTGCGTCAGCACAACATGTTCAAATCGCTCGATCAGCTCGTTGATGACCGGCACGACCTGGTCGCCGTTCTCGACGGCCAGTGCCCCACCGGGGCAGAAATCATTCTGCACGTCGATCACGATCAGCGCTTCATCCGGCACGGCTTGTCCTCTCTCGTCTGTCCACTACGAAGGGAAGCCGGAATTCTTGTCTTTGACAAGTGGCTGGCCGCTGATATCATTTGCATACGAATGAATTCGGCCCGTCGCGACAGCGCCGAGAAGCCGGAGTGGGAACCTTGGTCCGCTACGCAAAACCGCGCACGGTTGATGAAGCGCTGGGCCTTCTGGCGGAAGGCGACTGGTGGATTCTGGCTGGCGGAACGGATTTCTATCCGGCGCTTGGCGCGCTGCCGCTGAAACGCGACGTTCTGGACATCAACAGCCTCGACGAACTCGACCGCATCACCGTGACCGACGACGAGTTTGTTTTCGGTGGGCGGACAAGCTGGACCAGCGTTCTGCGGCACGAACTGCCCCCGGCCTTCGATGCGCTGAAGCTGGCGGCCCGCGAGGTCGGCTCTATTCAGATACAGAATCGGGGGACTGTGGCCGGCAATCTGTGTAATGCCTCGCCGGCGGCTGACGGTGTACCGCCGCTGCTGGCGCTGGATGCCGAAGTCGAGTTGCGTTCGGCAAGGGCAAGCCGGACCCTTCCGCTCTCCAAATTCATTCTCGGCAATCGCAAGACGGCGCGGAAGCCCGATGAGCTATTGACGGCAATCCGCATTCCCAAAACCGCTACCGGCGGCCGCTCAGGCTTCGTCAAGCTCGGCGCGCGCCGCTATCTGGTGATCTCGATCGCCATGGCCGCAGCCAATGTCGAGATCGATGACGGGGGGCGCATATTGGCCGCGCGTGTCGCCATCGGAGCCTGCTCGCCGGTTGCGCAGCGGCTCATGGGACTGGAAACCGCACTTGTCGGCCGGCCGGCCGATGCGACACTGCCTGACGTAATCGAACACGATCACTTCGCGAGCTTGTCACCAATCGACGATGTCAGAGGATCGGCCGGTTACCGGGTTGAAGCAGCCAGGGAGATTGTCGGCCGCGCGTTGCTGATGGCCGTTGGAGCTGACGGGTCGGAGGCAGTCGCCGCATGATGCTCGAAAAAGCGCCTCTGACCTTCACCGTCAATGACAACCCGGTTGCGGTCGAGGTTGCGCCAACCGCGCGTTTGTCGGCGGTGCTGCGCGATCAGTTAGGCCTGACCGGGACCAAGGTTGGCTGCGACGCCGGAGATTGCGGTGCCTGCACTGTTTCCATAGATGGCGAACTCGCATGCGCCTGCCTCGTGCCGGCGGCAAGCGCGGAAGGCGCGGAAATCAGAACGGTCGAAGGTCTCGCAAATGGCACGATTTCCGCCTTGCAGGTGTCCTTCCTGCGCCACGGCGCGGCACAATGCGGCATCTGCACGCCGGGCTTTCTTGTCGCCGCGGCGCGGCTGCTGGAAGACAACCCGCGCCCGAATGAGGCCGAGGTTCGCGATTCGCTGGGCGGCGTTCTGTGCCGCTGCACCGGCTACCGCAAGATCATCGCGGCGGTGATGGATGTCGGCTCGAACGCGCCGGCTGTGCCGGAACTCCCGCCCAGGGCGGGCTGCGCCGTCGGCTCATCGCCGGCACGTCTCGACGGTTTGCCCAAGGTGCTCGGCACAGATCGCTTCGGCGCGGACAGCTTCCCGTCGGACGCGCTGTCGCTGCTGGTGATCCGCTCGCCTCACTGGCATGCCGGTTTCACCTTCGGTGACCTTGATGCCTATGTCGCAGACAATCCCGGTCTGGTCGGGGTTTACACATCGGCCGATATCGCCGGCATCAACGCGTTTGGCGTCATCCCGCCTTTCGCCGATCAACCCGCACTTGCCGATGGTTTTGCCCGCTTCCGCGGCGAGGCCGTCGCAATCGTCGTCGGCGAGAAGGAGACGATCGCTGCGCTCGATCCCGCAGACTTCCCGGTCGAGTGGCAGGCGCGCGACCACGCGCTGACCGTCGCCGAAGGCAAATCGAGTCCCCAAATGCATGACGGGCGTCCCGGCAATGTCGTTGCCCAGGGCAAGGTGCAGCGCGGCGACGCCGATGTCGCTCTTGCCGGCTCGCATGTCACAGCCAGCGGGCGCATCGAGACCTCCTATGTCGAGCACGCTTATATCGAGCCGGAGGCCGGCTGCGCATGGATGGACGGCGACACGCTTGTCATCCAGGCGTGCACACAGGCTCCTGTGATGGATCGCGACGACACCGCGCGTGTGCTGGGCTTGCCGCCGGAGAAGGTGCGCATCCTGCCTACCGCCACGGGCGGCGGCTTCGGCTCAAAGCTCGACCTCTCGCTGCAGCCGCTGATTGGACTGGCAGCGCTGAAGACCGGACGCCCGGTGGCCCTTGCCTACACCCGCAACGAATCCATGATGTCGACCACCAAGCGGCATCCGGCCGAGATGCAGGCGACCATCGGCGCTGATGCTGAAGGCCGCATCACCGGCATGGTGTTCGACGGCGATTTCAACACCGGCGCCTATGCGAGCTGGGGTCCGACGGTGGCGACACGCGTGCCGGTTCATGCGTCCGGGCCATACTTCACACCGAACTACCGGGCAGTCGGGCGCGGCATTCACACCAATGGACCTGTGTCGGGCGCGTTCCGTGGTTTCGGCGTGCCGCAGGCTGCAATCATGCAGGAAACGCTCTATGACGAACTGGCCGGCAAGCTCGACGTCGACCGGCTGGAATTCCGGCTGAAGAACGCGCTGCGCAACGGCCAGCCGACGGTTTGCGGCCATGTCATGGACAGCGGCATCGGTATCGTCGAATGCCTCGAGGCACTGAAGGAGCCGTGGCAACGCGCGCTTGCGGATGCCGAGGCGCACAATGCGAAGAACGGTCATGTCCGTCGCGGCGTCGGCGTTGCGTCGTGCTGGTATGGCTGCGGCAATACCGGCATTCCGAACCCGTCAACCATGAAGCTCGGCATCACCGGCGACGGCAGGCTGGTGTTGCATCAGGGCGCGGTCGATATCGGCCAGGGCTCGAATACGGTGATCCCGCAGATATGTGCCGATGCGCTGGGTCTGCCCTTGTCCGCCTTCACCTTTGCCGGCGCCGACACGGCCATCACGCCCGACGCCGGCAAGACCTCCGGTTCGCGCCAGACCTACATTTCCGGCAAGGCAGCGGAGAAGTCCGGCCGTGCATTGCGCGAGACGATCCTGCGCTACGCCAACGTTTCCGACGACGCCGAAATCGCGCTGGAGAACGGCGCACTCATCATCCGCGAAGGGGCGGCGAGCCGCACCATCGATCTCTCCGGATTGCCCGCCGACACCGACGGCTTTGTTTTCCGCGCCGACGAAACCTACGACCCGCCGACCGTACCGCTCGACGAAAACGGTCAGGGCAAACCCTATGCCGTCTATGGCTGGGGCGCGCAGATCGTCGAGATTGCCGTCGACACGAAGCTGGGCACGGTGGAGCTGATCAAGATCACCGCCGCGCACGATGTCGGCCGCGCCATCAACCCGCTGCTGGCCGAGGGTCAGGTCGAGGGCGGCATCGCGCAAGGCATCGGCATGGCGTTGATGGAGGAATATGTTCCCGGCCGCACCGAGAATTTGCACGATTACCTGATACCGACCATCGGTGACGTGCCTCCAATCGAGACGATCCTGGTCGAGGTGCCGGACCCGGAAGGTCCGTTCGGGGCCAAGGGACTGGGCGAGCATGTGCTGATCCCCACCGCGCCGGCGATCCTCAACGCCATTCGCGACGCCACGGGGGCGCTGGTCACCAAGGTTCCGGCCACGCCCTCGCGCGTGCTGGCTGCGATCCATGCAGCGAAGGCTGCACGATGAGCGAGCTCTCCGAACGGTTCGAAACCCACGACCCCGGCGCTAAGGCGCAGGGCGAGAAGCTGCGCTGCGACGCCTGCCCGGTGATGTGTTACATCGCCGAGGGCCGCACCGGCGCCTGCGACCGCTACGGCAATTTCGGCGGTCGCATCGTGCGCAGCGATCCTGTCGTCATACTTGAGCAGGTCGCGGAGGATGGCGGCGAGGTCGTACCCTTCGTGGAAGGGGCCGAAGAGAGCTGGGACGGCAACCCGGTCAACACATCGCCGCGTTTCGTCACCGCTATAGGCGCCGGCACCACCTATCCCGACTACAAGCCCGCTCCCTTCATCGTCAGTCAGGAGGTCGACGGTGTCGATCTGGTCACGGTCGTGACGGAGGGGATTTTCTCCTATTGCGGCGTCAAGGTGAAGATCGACACCGACCGCCACCTCGGACCCGAGGCCGCGACGGTGCTCGCAAAGGGCGAGCCGGTCGGCCATGTGACCACCGCCGAATATGGATCGCAGATGCTGTCTCTGGGCGGCGTGCGCCATCTCACCGGCGGCTCGAAGGCCGAGGGCCGCATCACCTGCGACACGCTGCTGGCTCTTTGCAACAAGCAACCCGTTGAACTCACTATCGAAGGCGGCTCGACCGTAATTGTGCAGGCGGGCGCGCCACCTGTCATCGATGGCGTTGCCGAGCATCGCATGCGCGTCGGGTGCGGTTCGGCGACCATCGGCATGTTCGCGACGCAATGGAAGGACCTCGTTGACGAGGTGGTTGTCGTCGATGACCACATCACCGGAGTGGTGTCCGAACACCAAGCAGGCAAGGTGATCGGCTGGGAAGAAACGGGCATCCGCATCAATGGAAGACGCTCCACGCCCGGCCGCTATTTCAAGGTCGCCGAACCGGGCGTTGGCTGGGGCGGCACCTCGCTCACCGATCCGCTGGCAATCCTCGGCGACTGGAACGCCAAGAAGGGCGCGAGGCCGGGCCTTTCCATGCTGATGGTTTCCACCACCGGCGAGCAGTTCGCCTATTACGAGCTGGATGAAGACCTGAAGCCGGTCGCGAAGCCGTTCCCCGATCGGCTGCGCAAATCCGTCGATCTGATCGAGGACAACTGCGAGCCGGCCCTTTGCACCGTGATGTTCATGGGCGGTGCCGGTGGTTCGTTGCGCGCCGGCGTCACCGAAAACCCGGTCAATCTCACCCGTTCCGTGCATGGGCTGCAGACCTACGTCACCTGCGGCGGCGCACCAGTCTATGTCTGGCCGGGCGGCGGCATCACGCTGATGGTGGATGTCATTCGCCTGCCCGACAACGCCTTTGGTTATGTGCCGACACCGGCGCTGGTCGCGCCGATCGAGTTCACCATGCGGCGAGAGGATTATTTGGCTCTCGGCGGCTACGAGGCCGAAATCCGTTCCATCCCCGACGTGCTGGAAAAAGGCGGCGAGTACTACAATGACCGCCGTGTCTCACCCGCCACCAGCGGCCAGATCATGCCGCGTCTGCTGTCCGCCAAGGCGAAGAGCAAATGAACGGCCCGCAGATCGCCATGCTGCCGGACGGCAGGCGTCTTCACCTGAACCACGGGCCGATTGACCTGATCGTCGAAGCCTTCGGCGCGGAGACCGAAATCAGGGCAGCATACCGTCAAGCCGCTGACAGGTTCTCCACCATTCTTGAAGAACTCGTCGCGGAACTGCCGAACCTTCGCAGCGAATTGCCACCTGCCGGGCGTGATTTCGCGGGCACAGCGGCACGCCGCATGGTACGCGCCGTTCGGCCATTCGGCGATGTCTTCGTGACACCGATGGCGGCGGTTGCGGGAAGCGTGGCGGATGAAATCCTCGCATCTCTTGTCGCCGGCCGCGATCTCGAGCGCGCCTATGTCAACAATGGCGGTGACAGCGCCATCCATCTTGCACCCGCTGCGCGGATGAGGCTGGCAATCGCTGGAAGTGGCAATGGCTTCGGCGACAGGATCGACGTGGACGCCAATTCGCCGGTGCGCGGCATCGCCACGTCTGGCTGGCGCGGGCGGTCGTTCTCTTTCGGCATTGCCGATGCGGTGACTGTTCTGGCGCGTTCGGCGGCTGAGGCCGATGTGGCAGCGACGCTGATCGCCAACGCCGTCGATTTGCCCGGCCACCCGGCTGTTCGTCGCGAGAAAGCGAGCGACCTGCAGCCCGATACCGATCTTGGTACGCGACTGGTAACAACCGGCGTCGGCGGCCTCACGTCAGTCGAAGTCCGACAGGCGCTGGCAAAAGGTCTCGCGGTGGCCGAGAATTACCGGCAGCGCGGCCTTGTCGAGGCCGCCGCGCTGTTTCTGAATGGAGAAAGCGTCATTTGTGGCGCGATGGGGGAGACAAGAAGGGTGGAGGAACATGCCTGAATTTCCAGTCCGCAGCATTGCGGTGCTCACGGAGGAGATTTTCCACGACGGTGGAACGCCGGCCGATCAGCCGCGCCGTCGTGCGGCTGCGCTTGCGCTGGTGAAGAACCCTTTCGCCGGCCGCTACGAGCCAGACCTTCAGCCTGCCATGGAAGATCTCAAGCCGCTCGGGGCCGAACTGACCGATCGCCTGATCGCGGCACTCGGCGGCGATGTGTGCGTGATCGACGGTTACGGCAAGGGCGCCATTGTCGGCACAGCCGGCGAGATCGAGCATGGCGCGCTCTGGCATGTGCCGGGCGGCTATGCGATGCGCGAGAAGCTCGGCGCGTCGAAGGCTATTGTGCCCTCGGCGATGAAGGTCGGCGCCTTCGGTTCGTCGCTCGACGTGCCGCTCGGGCACAACAATGCCGCCTATGTGCGTTCGCATTTCGATGCGATAACCGTTTGCACGCCGGACGGACCGCGTCCGGACGAGATCGTTTTCTGCCTCGCAATGGCCTGCGGTGCGCGCATTCACTCGCGCATGGGCGGTCTGGAGGCATGGCAGGTCAAGGGCGAGGACGGATTGCGATGAGCGGCGCGGCGGCCAGGCCCCGACCCTCGCAGGATATCGGCGATGCCGATAGCGAATACCGGCTGGACGATCAGATCGGCTTTCTGCTGCGCAAGGCCAACCAGCGTCATCTGGCAATATTCGCCAAGCACATCCCTGACCTGACCCCGCCGCAATTCGCAGTGCTTGCCAGACTGTGGGAAGTTGGCGAGACGTCGCAGAACCAGCTTGGCCAGCTCGTCGCCATGGACGCTGCAACGGTCAAGGGCGTGATCGATCGCCTGCGCGGGCGCGGCCTGGTCGAACTTGCCGAACACGAATCCGACCGACGTCGCATCGTGGTCAGCCTGTCGGCCGGCGGCCGCGCCACGATTGGGGGGCTGATGCGGGAGGCGGCGGAGGTCACGGCCGAGACGATCGAGCCGCTGAACCAGCGCGAAGCCGCGACGCTTGCCCGCCTGCTCGCCAAACTTTCCTAGCCTCTTCGGGCCGAGTCAAAATTCTTCTGATCTCAACTAACTGATTTTGCTAGGTATTTGCCCGGTGAACGAATTCTGAACGGCAAGTTCAGGTCCGGTTCCGGGGGCTGATTCTACCTCTCTCATCGTCAACGCGGACAAACCGCAAAACCATCAGAGGAGAGAGAGAAATGACCCGCAAACTCATCATCGCAACCGCAATCGCAGCTGTCATGGGCGCTTCCGTGCCGGCAATGGCCAACGACGTCTTCATCGAACAGTACGGCTTCGGCAATGGCGCTGGCGGCGAACAGGCCGGCTTCGGCAACACGATCGGCGTCTATCAGGACGGTGTCTGGAACACGACGATCAGCAAGCAGTACGGCAACGGCAACACCGCCGCGACCGGACAGCACGGCTTCAACAACTACTCCGACACCTGGCAGAACGGTCACGGCAACGCCGCTGGCGTCGCCCAGTTCGGTAACAACCACACCTCGATCCTGACCCAGGACGGCAATGGCAACATCGCCGCCGGTGTACAGGTCGGCAACAACTGCAGCGCCAACGTCACCCAGGGTGGCAACGGCAACGTCGCAGCGTTCGTCCAGGCCTGCCCGTAAGCGGCAGACCGAGACACCGACCAGCAAACTGGTTCAACCGGTCAAGGGGGTGTCCGGCCCTCTTGGCCGGCATCCGCGGCCAGCAAGGAGATCAGGACATGTTTACAAACAGCAAGCTTCTCACCCGTGTCGCACCCGTGGTGCTGGGTATCGCCGCAGCCGGCGCGGCCTATGCGTCGAGCGACGATGGCGACACCGGCCCTGCAATCTGCCAGATCAAGGCAACCCAGCAGGGTTCGATGATTTCGCTCGAAGGCGTGGTGCTGGCCGACAGTGCGGTCACCGGCACTTACCGTTTCCAGATCGCCAGCGTTGGCGGTTCGGGCAACACCAACATTCGCCAGGGCGGCGGCTTCTCCGCCGGCGCTGGTGACGAGGTTACGCTTGGCAAGGTGATGGTTGGCGGCTACGGCGCCTCCTATGACGCCAGCCTCGAAGTCACGCTTGGTGGCGAGACCTATCAGTGCAGCGAACGGGTTGGTTCGATCTGATCCGGCTGCACTGCATCTGAAAAGGGCTCCGGTTTTACGGAGCCCATTTTCGTTGCGGCGCAGGGGCCGATTTCAATGAACAAAAACTGAATGCCGGGTTCCGGATGGGTTCAGCGGGTGGCTGCAAATGTGTCTCCATCGGCTGAAGGACAGCTCGAACAATCCAGTCAAAGCAAGACCCAGAGGAGAGAACCAATGACCCGCAAGACCCTGAAAGCAGCACTCGCCGCCATCATTATCGGCACCGCCTCGCTGACCGCCCCGGCATTCGCCGGCGGCCAGATTTCGATCAACCTCGCTCCCGCCGATGCCGACCAGGAAAAGGCGATGCGCATGGGACTGGGCATGTACGCCCTGTTCAACGGCATCAAGAATGGCGGCATCACGCAAAACGGCAACGGCAACGCGGCCGGCCTGATGCAGAACGGTTCCGGCAATCTCGGTGTCGTTCATCAGGAAGGCGACGGCCACAACGGCACGCTGGTCCAGAACGGCAACGGCAATGCCTGCGGCCTGTTCCAGTTCGGCAAGAACACCAATGGGCATGTTCAGCAGAATGGCGACGGCGGCACCTGCGCCACGCTTCAGTTCGGCTGGTAAGCCCTATGCATTCGAACGGCGTCGCCAGCGTGCGACGCCGTTCCAGATCAACAGAGCCAGCAAGGCAGTGTAGGCGACGGTCGAGGCCGTCGCCTTTGCTATGGTCCAGATATTGGCGGTACCCGCGAGTTCCTCGGTCAGCCCCTCGGCGCCGGCATTTAGCATCTGGCCGACCGCATGGTTTTCCGACCAGTCGAACACAGCCATCAGCACCACCGGTGCGGCGATCACGTAACGCCATCCTTCGAGCCGCCGCGGTAATAGCCATACGATCGCGAAGAAGACGACGGCGGCTGCCAGAGCCGGAAAGAACAGGTCAAGCTGGTGTTGCACGTCCCGATAAAAATCAGCTCCCTCGGGTCCGAGAGCCGCGAGAAACGCCTTTGCTTCCTCGAACGTGTAGCCGGTGGGCCTCAGGTCGAACGGCGTCTGACCGTTTGCGTATGAGGCGATGCGGGGGAGGCTCCACAGGATCATTGCCAGATAGACCGCCGCCTTGGCGGCAACCAATCCCCAGAACAGCCAGAGCTTCATTGAAGGTCCTGTCCCCCGCGCCGCGCTTTTGTCGATGCCAGATCCACGGAACCGTCCCTCGCCAGTATAACGCCGAACAGCCGTTCCGCTTCTTCGGTCGTGTAATATCCCAGCGTAACATCCTCTGCCACGGAACGTGCATCGCGCTGGAAGGGATCGCCATAGCCGCCGCCGCCGGGCGTGCCGACCTCCACCCGGTCGCCCGCCGCGAGCTGGATGTCCTGTTCCTTGGAAAGATGTTCGGGCACATGCGCCTCGCCGCCGCGCCAGACCTTTACCGTGTTCACCCCACCGTCCGCACCACCGAGAACGCCTTGCGGGCCATACCGGCCATGATCCATGACGAAAGACGCGCGCGCATTGCCTCTCAGCAGTTCCACCTCGTAGGCGAGCCCGAATCCGCCCCGGTGTATTCCGGCACCACCCGAACCTTCGCGCAGCGCATACCGGCGGTAGAGAACCGGGTAGTTCTGCTCCATGATCTCGACCGGCGGAGATTTGGAAATGCCGATGGTCGAACAGCCATTTGACAGGCCGTCATGATGCGCGTTGCCGCCATAACCGCCACCGGAAATCTGGTAGAGCACGAAATCACGTTCGCGTTCGGGGTCATGCCCGCCTAGCCCGAAATTGCCGCTCGAGCCGGCTGGCGCCGCGGTGACGCCCTCCGGGATAGCCTTGACCATCGCCGAAAACACCGCTTCGGCAATGCGCTGCGATACCTCCGCTGCACAGCCGGACACCGGGCGCGGATATTTCGCATGCAGAAAGGTTCCGTCAGGGTCTTTGACGATCAGAGGCTCGAACGCGCCGGCCGATAGCGGCACGTCGGGAAAGATGTGGCGGATCGCCAGGTAGACGGACGATAGTGTGGTCGCCAGCACCGAGTTCATCGGTCCCGCGCAGGGCGGGCTGGAGCCGGCGAAATCGAAGGTGAGCGTCTCGCCCTTTTTCTCGATCGCGAGCGCAATCCTGAGCGGTTCGTTCACCACCCCGTCGGAATCGACAAAGGCTTCGCCCTCATAGGTACCGTCGGCCATCGCGCCTATGCGCGCGCGCATCTGGGTGGCTGCGCGCTGGCGCAACTCGGCGATCGCCGCCCTTGCGGTCTCGTCACCGTATCGATCAAGCAGCGCCGTCAACCTGTCCGCTCCGACGTGAAGCGCTGCCGCCTGCGCCTTGATATCGCCGATGCGCTGGTCCGCGACACGAATGTTGGACGTGATGATCGAATAGATCTCGGGGTCGAGTTCGCCCTTTTTGAACAGCTTCACCGGCGGCAGCCGCAACCCCTCCTGCTCGACGGCCGTGGCCGACGCCGAAAACCCGCCGGGCACCGCACCGCCAATGTCCGGCCAGTGGCCGGTGTTTGACAGCCAGCACCAGATCTTGCCGTCGCGCCAGAACGGCATGGCGAAGCGCACATCCATCAGATGCGTGCCGCCGAGATAAGGATCGTTGACGATATAGATATCGCCGGGTTCGGGCGCACCGACACGACCATCCTCGATCATTTCGATCAGCGTTCGGGTCGAATATTGCATGACCCCGACAAAGACCGGCAGCCCGCCCAGCCCCTGCGCGATCAGCGAGCCGTCCTCGGCAGAATAGATGCCGTCTGAGCGGTCATTGGCTTCGGCGATGACAGGCGAGAAGGCGGCGCGTGAGAAGGCGAGGTCCATCTCGTCGCAGACTTGTTGCAACCCGGCTTCGATGACGGAAAGCGTGATGGCGTCGAGTGTGCTCATGCGGCCCTGCTCCCGACTTCGACGATCAGATTGCCGTCCGCATCGCTGGTCGCCCGGTCGCCAGGTTCCAGCACGGTCGTCGCGTCACGCTGTTCGAGGATGGCGGGTCCTTCGATTTCGGCATCGAGTGGCAGTTTCTCGCGCGAATAGACCGGCGTGTCGTGCCATATGCCGTCGAACCAGACCTTGCGCGTCTCATTGAGCGCGCTGTCCAATGTTGCTGATCGCCCGCCGGCATCGATCAGCAGGGCCAGATCGATCGGTTCGCGCTCGCCGATGACGGACGTGTTGAGGTTGACCAGATTGGCGCGGATTTCCGGCAGCGAGACCCGGAATCGCGCGAAATAGGCTTCCTCGAAGAGCGTTTGCAGCGACCCGATGTCCACCTCGGCCGATGGCAGCGGCACGTTGATGATATGCGTCTGGCCGATGAACTGCATGTCGGCCGAATGCGAAAAGCGGGTGGTTTTTGGCTTCACCGCCTCCATGCCGATCAGCGACAGGCCATCCGCCTTCTGTTCTTCCAGCACGTCCCGGATGATCGATTGGTCGACGGTTTGCAGCGGCCGGTTCAGGGTGCGCACGAAATCGTGCCGCAAATCGGCGACCACGCAACCTAGCGCATTGGTGATGCCGGGTCGCGCCGGAACAAGAACCCTTGGGATGCCGAGTTCACGCGCCAGCGCCGCGGCGTGCAGCGGGCCGGCGCCCCCGAAGGCGAACAGCGCGAAATCGCGGGGGTCGAGGCCACGCGCCAATGACACCATGCGCACGGCACCCGCCATCTTCAAATTGGCCATCTGCAACACTGCGCCCGCAGCTTCGGTGCCATCCTTGCCAATGCGCGAACCGATCCGTTCGGCAAAGACCGCTTCCACGCTTTCGCGCGTGACCGGGTTGTCGACGCTGAGAAGTTTGGCGGGCGACAGCCTGCCCAGAACCAGGTTGGCATCGCTGATGGTCGGCTCGGTGCCGCCGCGCCCGTAGCAGATCGGACCGGGGGTAGCTCCTGCGCTTTCCGGCCCGATCCTGACCAGCCCGGCTTCGTCGACGCGCGCGATGGAGCCGCCGCCAGCGCCTAGCGTGTGAACGTCTACCATCGGCACATGGATCGGCATCGCATATTCGATTTCGATCTCGTTGGAGACGGCGGGTTTTGCATCGCGGATCAACGCCACGTCGGTGGACGTGCCGCCCATGTCGTAGCTGATCAGATCCCGATGGCCGGCGCGGGCGCCGGTGTGTGCGGCAGCCATGACCCCCGAGGCAGGCCCAGACATTACGGTCTTGGCAGCTTCCCGCGCAACCAGCGACGACGAGATCATGCCGCCATTGCCGTTCATCATCAGATAGTCGCGCGCATAACCACGCCCTGCGAGTTCGGTTCTCAACCGCTCGACATAACGCTCCAGGATCGGCTGAACCGACGCGTTGACGGCAGCCGTCACGCCGCGCTCGAACTCACGTGCTTCCGACAGTAGCGAATGACCGGTGGTGATGTGTTCGTTCGGCCAGAGTTCGGCGGCAATTTCGGCCGCCCGCAATTCATGCGCGGGATTGGCATAGGCATGCAGGAAGTGGATCACCAGCGTTTCGCAGCCGGCTTCGAGTAGCGCCCGCACGGCCCGGCGCATTGCCTCTTCATCGAGCGGGGTGAGCACACGGCCGCGTGCGTCCATGCGCTCGGCCACTTCCAGCCTGAGATTGCGCGGGATCAGCGGCGTGAACGTGCCGGTCATGCCATAGGGTTGCGGCCGGGTGCGGCGTCCGAGTTCGATCACGTCCCGGAAGCCGGCTGTCGTGATCATGCCGGTCTTCGCCAGCCGGCGCTCCAGCACGGCATTGGTTGTGGTGGTCGTGCCGTGGACGATGAGGTCGATCTCGCCGACCGGCACGCCTGCCTGGTCGAGAGCCGCGATCACGCCGGAGGCCTGATTGTCTAGTGTCGTGGGGGTCTTGGCGATCCTGACACTGCCGGATCCGGCGTCTACAAGGATCAGGTCGGTGAATGTGCCGCCGACATCGATGCCGGCAACCACATAATCCTCACCCGATCCGGTATTCTCGTTCATGCCCGAAATCCGGAATATCCGTCCCGATCAAAAGCCGAATTTGGAACGCTGCTCCCAGCGCTCACCTTGACGCAATATTCATTTGTATACTAATCAATTTGACTGACAAGCCGTGCCGGAAACCATGTAATTGCCGCGCGGAAATGCGATCCCAAGACGATACGATCCGCCCATCCAGAATCGGGGTTCGAGACATGAACACGGTTGCATCCGGCAATCTGGAAAACGCAAATCCGGTCGAATTTCCGATCCCCTCCGGCGTCTTCGCCGAGAAGGTTGTGTCGGTGACGCACTATACCGACCGCCTGTTTGCTTTCCGCATCACCCGCCCGCAGAGCTTCCGCTTTCGCTCCGGCGAATTCGTGATGATCGGTCTGCCAAATGCTGAGAAGCCGGTCTTCCGCGCCTACTCGATCGCCAGTCCGGCATGGGACGACGAGATCGAGTTCTATTCCATCAAGGTTCAGGACGGCCCGCTGACACAGCACCTGCAGAAGATCCAGCCGGGTGACACTGTCCTGATGCGGCAGAAGCCGACAGGAACGCTCATCGTCGATGCGCTCACGCCGGCCAAGCGCGTATACATGTTCGCCACCGGCACCGGTATCGCACCCTTCGCGAGCCTGATCCGCGATCCCGAGACCTACGAAAAGTTCGACGAGATCATTCTCGCCAACACCTGCCGTGACGTTGCCGATCTCCAGTATGGCGACAATCTCGTACGCGACATTGTCAGCGACCCGCTGATCGGGGAATTGACCGAGGGCCGCCTGCGTTACGTCGCAGCGACCACCCGCCAGGACTATCCGCTGATGGGTCGTGTCACGACCCGCATCGAAGATGGTTCGCTGTTCGCCGGTCTCGGCGTCGATCCCCTGAACCCGGAAACCGACCGGGCAATGATCTGCGGTTCGATGGACATGCTCAAGGACGTCAAGGCGCTGGTGGAAAAGGCCGGCCTCAAGGAAGGCTCGGTTTCCACGCCCGGCGATTTCGTCGTCGAGCGCGCCTTCGTCGGCTGACCAGGACGTTTTTTCAGAAGGCCTTGAATGTCAGTGTGGTCAGCGACCGCACGATGCCCGGCACGTTGACGACATTGTCGTTGATGAACTTGCCGATGTCCTGACTGTCGTCGACATAGATCTTCATCAGCAGATCGTAGTCGCCGCTCGTCGAGTAGAGTTCCGACACGATCTCACGCTCAAACAGGGCGTCAGCGACCTCATAGGTCTTGCCCGGCTGGCACTGTAGCTGGACGAAAACGGCTTTCATCATTCCTCCGGTATTGGCCGGGGCACCTTTGCCGTCCGGGTGCGGGCTGTCAACTCGGTGCCGTGCGGATCACAGGGCTGGAAGAGGTTTCACGTCTGCCTGACGAGCGGGCGCCTGCGCGCCGCACGGATGTCTCAATCTCTTGACACCGGAGATTGTCGCTGACGAGAATGCAATCAGCCAAAGCGCTTTGACCAGCCTTGAGCAGATGTACCAAATCGGGCGGAAACGCCTGGCGGATGAGGTTCCTGGGGGCAATAATGAACAGAGTTTTGCTGACAGGTATTGCGGCTTTCGTCGTCTCCGGCTTTTCCGGCGCAGTGAGTGGGTCTTTGTGACGGTACAGACGACGCCTCAGAATACGCTGGCAAACTTTCAGCACATCCTGGTCAGTGGCTCGACCGCCTATTCCTTGGCCAGGGCGTTTTTCAACATGCGGAGGGCGATCATTCCAGCCACGATCATACCCATCGCGGTAGCGGCCTTCGCTGCATATGCGCTCGCCATGCCGCGTTATCTCGCCGGCGGTCTGCCGGCCGGATCGGCTAAGTGAGGTCGAACCCCGTGAGCGCGTTCGCCTCTGCCGAACAGAGACCCGAGCAGCTTGTCCAGCCGGACCGGGACTGGTGGCGCGGGGCGGTCATCTACCAGATCTATCCGCGTTCGTTTCAGGATTCGAACGGCGACGGCATCGGCGACTTGCGCGGCATTCTCATGCGACTGTCGCACGTTGCCGAGCTTGGCGCTGACGCTGTCTGGATATCGCCGTTCTTCAAGTCGCCCATGCTCGACTATGGCTACGACGTTTCCGACTATCGCGACGTCGATCCGATGTTCGGCACGCTTGAGGATTTCGATGCCGTGGTCGTCGAGGCGCACCGGCTCGGCCTCAAGGTGATGATCGACCTCGTGATCTCGCACACGTCCATCGAGCATCCCTGGTTTGTCGAAAGCCGCGCCTCGCGCGACAACCCGAAATCCGACTGGTATGTCTGGACAGACCCTCGGCCGGACGGCACCCCGCCCAACAACTGGTTGTCCATTTTCGGCGGTTCTGCGTGGGAATGGGACACGCGCCGCGAGCAGTATTATCTGCACAACTTCCTGACCGAGCAGCCGGACCTCAACTTCCATAACCCGGAGGTGCAGGACGCGCTACTGGACGTAACGCGGTTCTGGCTCGAGCGCGGCGTCGACGGCTTCCGCCTAGACACGATCAACTTCTATTTTCATTCGCAGGGGCTGGAAAACAATCCCGCGCTCGCGGCCGATGCGCGCGACGATTCCATCGCGCCGTCGGTCAATCCCTACAACTATCAGGACCATCTGTACGACAAGAGCCGCCCGGAAAACATCGGCTTCCTGCGCCGCTTCCGCGCCGTACTGGATGAGTTTCCGGCCGCAGCGGCCGTCGGCGAAGTGGGCGACGCGCAGCGCGGGCTGCAGATCGTCGCCGACTACACGGCCGGCGATGACGGCGTTCACATGTGCTACTCGTTCGACTTCCTGTCGCCGCAAAAGATCACGGCCGAGCGTGTGCGCACCGTGCTCGAAACCTTCGACGAGACCGCGGCCGATGGCTGGTCCTGCTGGGCGTTTTCCAATCATGACGTGATGCGGCACGCCTCGCGCTGGACAGCCGGCGAAAGCGACCCGTTGGCCTATCTCAAGGTCGTCTCGGCCTTGATGGTAGCGCTGCGTGGCTCGCTCTGCATCTATCAGGGAGAGGAGGTCGGGCTGACTGAAGCCGATCTCGCTTTCGAGGATCTCCATGATCCCTATGGCATCCGGTTCTGGCCCGAATTCAAGGGCCGCGACGGCTGCCGCACGCCTATGGTGTGGGATTCCCGCGAGCCGAATGCCGGCTTTTCAGCGGGCAAGCCCTGGCTGCCGGTCCCGGCCGAGCACATCACACATGCGGTCAACACGCAGGAGGGCGTGGATGATTCCATGCTCGAACACTACCGCCGCATTCTGGCATTCCGCGCCGCGCATCGGTCGCTTGTCAAAGGCTCGATCGAGTTTCTGGCCGCCAGCGGCGACGCGATCGCCTTTGTTAGACACTACGGTAGCGAGCATCTGCTTTGCGCGTTCAATCTCGGCAGTGAACCTGCCGAAATCGCGCTCGAGGGCGGTCTGTCGCCGGTTGCCACTCCGGGGCACGGCCTGTCCGGGCAGCATGCCGACGGAAAGATCACGCTTGGCCCATATGGCGGCTGGTTCGGTCGGCTCGCATAAGGAAAGTGCCGCGCAGGGCAGTTTTTTTGGGGAGAACGTGGCCAATCTCCAATTCAAGGGCGTCAGGAAGGCCTATGGCGGGTCGATTGCCAGACAGGTGATGGCAGTCACCGCCGACCAGGACGCCACAAGACATCATTCGGCGCACAACCGTCGTGCGCTGTCTGTCGCTCGACCATATGGAAGTGCAACCGGAATTGCCCTAGTTCTTCCTGGTGGCCCTGCTTCATGGGCCTTGGCGACAAGGGCAGAAATTCATGGCCGACCAGCCGCCGCTCAGCCTGCATGTTCCCGAACCGGCCGTCAGGCCGGGAGACACACCTGACTTCTCCAATGTCGTGATCCCCAAGGCGGGGTCTGTCGACCGCCCGCCGGTCGATGCCGATCCTGAGGCGATCCGTGACCTCGCTTTCTCGATCATCCGCGTGCTCAACCGCAAGGGCGAGGCAGTAGGCCCGTGGGCCGGCCTGCTGACGCCTGATGAACTGCTCGAAGGACTGCGTCACATGATGACGCTGCGCGCCTTCGACGCGCGCATGCAGATGGCGCAACGCCAGGGCAAGACCTCTTTCTACATGCAGCATATGGGCGAGGAGGCAGTGAGTTGCGCCTTCCGCAAGGCGCTAGAACCGGGCGACATGAACTTCCCGACCTACCGGCAGGCAGGCCTGTTGATCGCCGGCGGCTACCCGATGGTCGAGATGATGAACCAGATCTATTCCAACGAAGCCGACCCGTTGAAGGGCCGCCAGTTGCCGATCATGTATTCCTCGAAAGAGCAGGGCTTCTTCTCCATCTCCGGCAATCTGGGCACCCAGTTCGCTCAGGCGGTGGGGTGGGCGATGGCGTCCGCGATCCGCAACGATACGAAGATCGCTGCCGGCTGGATCGGCGACGGCTCGACGGCCGAAAGCGACTTTCACGCCGCTCTCGTCTTCGCCTCGACCTATCGCGCGCCGGTCATCCTCAACATCGTCAACAACCAGTGGGCGATCTCGACCTATCAGGGCATTGCCCGCGGCGGCTCCGGCACGTTTGCAGCGCGCGGCCTCGGTTTCGGCATTCCCTCGCTGCGGGTCGACGGAAACGACTATCTGGCCGTCCACGCCGTGGCCAAATGGGCGGCGGAGCGCGCGCGGCGCAATCTCGGGCCGACGCTGGTCGAATATGTCACCTACCGTGTCGGCGCGCACTCGACCTCGGACGACCCTTCCGCCTACCGGCCGAAAACCGAATCCGACGTTTGGCCGCTGGGTGACCCGGTTCTCAGGCTGAAGAACCATCTGGTCGGCATCGGCGCCTGGTCGGACGAGCGCCACAAGCAGGCCGAGGCCGAGATACAGGACACGGTCGTCGCCGCGCAGAAGGAGGCCGAAAAACACGGCACCCTGCATTCGGGCGGCAAACCTTCCGTGCGTGACATGTTCGAGGGCGTCTATGCCGAGATGCCGCCGCACCTTCGCCGCCAGCGCCAGAAGGCAGGAGTCTGAGCCTATGCCGCGCATGACGATGATCGAGGCGATCCGCGATGCGCTCGACGTGTCGATGGGCAGGGACGACGACGTCGTCGTGTTTGGCGAGGATGTCGGCTATTTCGGCGGCGTGTTTCGCTGCACGGCCGGCCTGCAACAGAAATACGGTCGGACTCGATGCTTTGATACGCCGATCTCCGAGCTTGGTATCGTTGGCACCGCAATCGGCATGGCAGCCTATGGTTTGAAGCCTTGCGTCGAGGTTCAGTTTGCCGACTATGTATATCCGGCCTACGACCAGATCGTTTCCGAGGCTGCGCGCATCCGCTACCGCTCCAATGGCGAATTCACATGCCCCATTGTCATTCGCATGCCGACAGGCGGCGGCATTTTCGGCGGGCAGACGCACAGCCAGAGCCCGGAGGCGCTGTTCACCCATGTGTCGGGGTTGAAGGTTGTTGTGCCGTCGAACCCGGCTGATGCCAAGGGGCTGCTGATTTCGGCAATCGAGGACCCCGACCCGGTGATCTTCCTGGAGCCGAAACGGCTCTACAACGGTCCGTTCGACGGGCATCACGACAAGCCTGTTACGCCGTGGTCGAAACATCCGCTCGGCGAGGTTGGCGCGGATCACTATTCGGTGCCGCTCGGCAAGGCGGCGCTGCGGCGCGAGGGGAACGAACTGACCGTGCTCGCTTACGGCACGATGGTTTACGTCGCCGAGGCTGCGGCGGAAGAAACCGGCATCGACGCCGAGATCATCGACCTGCGCACCCTGCTGCCGCTCGATCTCGATACGATGACGCAATCGGTAAGGAAAACAGGCCGTTGCGTGGTCGTGCATGAAGCGACTCTAACCTCCGGGTTCGGCGCGGAACTGACAGCACTTGTGCAGGAGCATTGTTTCTTTCACCTCGAAGCGCCGGTGGCGCGCGTCGCCGGCTGGGATACGCCATATCCGCATGCACAGGAGTGGGAGTACTTCCCCGGCCCCGCCCGTCTTGGCGAGGCCATGCGCGAGACGATGGAGGCTTAGCTGACATGAGCGAGCACACCATCAAGCTTCCGGATGTCGGCGAGGGCGTGGCCGAGGCCGAACTGGTCGAATGGCACGTAAAGGTCGGCGATCCGGTTCGGGAAGACGACGTGCTTGCCGCGGTGATGACCGACAAGGCGACTGTCGAGATACCGTCGCCTGTAGAAGGTGAGATCGCCTGGCTGGGCGCAGAGATCGGCGACACCGTTTCCGTCGGATCTCCCATTGTTCGCATCAAGACATCAGGCGGGACCGATGAGCCGGTCCAGCCAGAGGCGAAACCGGCTCAGGCGGCGACGCCAGAGCCTCAAGCGACTCCGGATACTGACGACAAGTCTGGAAAAGAAAAGCCAGCTAACATTCAGCAGAAAAAGCCGGCTAATCAGCACAACGACGCCGAAGCGATTCGTGGTTCGAAACCTGCGTCCAAACCCGCCGCATCGACTTCGCCCCGCGTCCCGAGGCAGGAGGGCGAGAAGCCGTTGGCGTCACCCGCCGTGCGGCTTCGTGCCCGGGAAGCGGGCATTGATCTGCGCCGGGTGCCGGGTTCCGGCCCGGCAGGCCGGATTGGCCATGAAGACATTGACGCATTTCTGCGCGCCGAAAGTTCACCGCAGCCCGGTGCAGCGCGTTTGCCGGATACCTCGGTCGAGGAAATCAAGATTGTCGGCCTTCGCCGCCGCATCGCCGAGAAAATGGCGCTGGCCAAGTCGCGCATTCCCCACATCACCTATGTCGAGGAGATCGACGTCACCGCGCTCGAGGAACTGCGTGCAGCTTTGAATGCCTCACGCAAGGCCGACCAGCCGAAGCTGACCATCCTGCCGTTTCTCATCCAGGCAATGGTTGTGGCGATCCGCGAGCAACCGGAACTGAACGCGCATTTCGATGACGATGCCGGCGTCGTGCACCGGTATGGCGGTGTGCATGTCGGCATTGCCGCGCAGACGGATGCAGGGCTGGTCGTGCCGGTGGTGCCTCACGCTGAGGCGCGAGGCCTGTGGGACTGCGCCGCCGAGGTGGGCCGGCTTGCCGATGCCGCGCGGGCCGGGACCGCGACGCGCGAGGAACTCAGCGGCTCGACGATCACCATCACCTCGCTCGGTGCGATGGGCGGTGTGGCAACCACACCCGTCATCAATCATCCGGAGGTAGCGATCGTCGGCGTCAACAAGATCATGGTGCGGCCGGTCTGGGACGGTTCCGCCTTCCAGCCGCGAAGCATGATGAACCTGTCTTCCAGTTTTGATCATCGCGTCATCGACGGCTGGGACGCCGCGCGTTTTATTCAGCGTATCAAGACGCTGCTGGAGACGCCGGCAATGATTTTCATTGGCGACGGGGCCTGAGGCGATGAAGGAAATATCCTGCAAGCTGCTCGTCATCGGCGCCGGCCCCGGCGGTTATGTCTGCGCCATCCGCGCCGGTCAGCTCGGAATCGACACGGTTATCGTGGAGGCGAAGAAGCCCGGCGGCACCTGCCTCAATGTCGGCTGCATCCCGTCCAAGGCGCTGATCCATGCGGCTGAGGAATTCGAGAAGGCATCGCACTGGGCCGAGCCGAAATCGCCGCTGGGTATCTCGGTCGCCAAACCTGCAATCGCGTTTGGAAAAACCATCGCCTGGAAGGACGGTATTGTCGGCCGGCTGACGAGTGGCGTTTCCGGTTTGCTGAAAAAGGCGGGCGTGAAGTCGGTTGCGGGCTGGGCGCGCTTCCGGGATGGCAAGACGGTCGAGGTCGAAACTGAAACCGGCACACAGATCATTCGTGCCGAGGCGATCGTCATTGCAACCGGCTCGGCATCCATCGAACTGCCCGACCTGCCATTTGGCGACGGCGTGATTTCGTCCACCGAGGCGCTGGCGCTGACCGAAGTTCCAAAATCGCTCGCCGTTGTCGGGGGTGGTTACATAGGCCTCGAACTTGGAACAGCCTTCGCGAAACTCGGCGCGAAGGTAACGGTGGTCGAAGCCGAGAGCCGCATCCTGCCTCTTTATGACACCGAACTCACGCGCCCGGTTGCAAAGCGGCTGGCCGCACTCGGCGTCGAAGTGCTCACCAGGGCGAAGGCGAAGGGCCTGTCAAAGAAGCGCGATGCCCTTCTCGTCGATACCGAGGCCGGCGAGAAGAAGATCGCCGCCGAAAAGGTGCTGGTCACCGTCGGACGCAAGCCGCTGACCGAAGGATGGGGGCTGGAAGAAATCGACCTCGACATGGCCGGCCGCTTCATCCGCATCGACGACCACTGCCGCACCTCCATGCGCGGCATCTATGCGATAGGCGATGTGACGGGCGAGCCGATGCTTGCTCACCGCGCGATGGTGCAGGGCGAAATGGTGGCCGAGATCGTGGCGGGCAAGCCCCGCGCCTGGGACAAGCGTTGTATTCCGGCCATCTGCTTCACTGATCCCGAGATTGTCTCGGCCGGGCTGTCGCCGGAAGAGGCGCGCGCCGACGGGCGCGAAGTTCGGACAGCGAGCTTCCCCTTCTCGGCCAATGGGCGCGCAATGTCGCGACTGGCCGAGGACGGCTTCGTGCGGGTCACCGCGCGCGCCGATAATCATCTGGTCTTGGGCATTCAGGCGGTCGGGCAGGGCGTGTCCGAACTGTCAGCCGCGTTCGGACTTGCCATCGAGATGGGCGCGACGCTGGAGGACATTGCGGGAACCATCCACGCACATCCAACCCAGGGCGAAGCGTTTCAGGAGGCCGCGCTGCGCGCCTTGGGCCACGCGCTTCACATCTGAGCATGATCCCGAAAAGTGGCTACCGGTTTTCGGAATAGATCATGCGACAGGTAGGTTTTGCGGCTCAGACCAGCACCGGCTGGTCGGCCCGCTCCTCGCTTCCAAACAGCCTGATGTAGCGTTCGATTTCCTTCGGGTCGCCTGTCGCCTTGTTGGGATTGTCGGAAAGTTTGACTGCCGGCCGGCCGTTTGCCTCGGTCACCTTGCACACAAGTGATATTGCCTTCAGCCGGTCGACGGGCAGCGGCGCGCAGCCCATGAAGTCGTTGGTCAGGTTGGTGCCCCAGCCAAACGCCATGCGCACCCGGCCTTCGAAATGCCGGTAGGTCTCGATGATCGTGTCGACATCGAGCCCGTCGGAGAAGATCAGCAGCTTTTCGCGTGGATCGCGCCCCTTGGCTTTCCACCATTCGATGATGCGCTCGCCGCCCTCGATGGGCGGTGCTGAATCCGGCCGGAAACCTGTCCAGTCGGCCACCCAGTCGGGCGCGTTGCGCAGGAAGGCGGCGGTGCCGAATGCGTCCGGCAGGACGATCAGCAGATTGCCGCCATAGAGCGTGTTCCAGTCCTGCAGCACCTTGTAGGGCGCCTCGAGAAGCTCTTCATCGGTTTCGGCAAGCGCGGCCGCCACCATCGGCAGCTCATGCGCATTGGTGCCGACGGCTTCCAGATCCGTGTCCATCGCAAGCAGCACATTGCTGGTACCGGAAAAGGCATCGCCTATGCCTTCCTTCAGCGCCTCCACGCACCAGCGCTGCCAAAGGAAGGAATGCCGCCGGCGCGTGCCGAAATCCGAAATGCGCAGGTCGGGAACCTGCTTGAGCTGCTCCACCTTGTCCCACATGCGCGCTTTCGCACGCGCATAGGTCACGTCCAGCGAAAACTGCCCGAGTTCACGCAGCGCGGCCCGGCTGCGAAGTTCGTTGATGATGGCAAGCGCGGGTATTTCCCACATCATGGTGTGGGTCCACGGCCCGTGGAAATCGAGATGGTACTGGCCCCCATCTTTCCGGAGCTCATATTCGGGCAACTGAAATTCCGCCAGCCAGGCCAGGAACTCCGACATGAAAATCTGCTTGCGGCCATAGAAGGTGTTACCCGCCAGCCAGATCATCTCTTTCTTGGTGAGCCGAAGCGTTCGGGCATAGTCGAGTTGCGCCCGAAGCTCGCCTTCGTCGATCTCTTCCGCCAGCTTGACCGAGGTTGTCCGGTTGATCAGCGAGAACGTGGCCTTCACATCCGGATAGAGGCTCCAGATCATCTGCAGCATGAGAAGCTTGTAGAAGTCCGTATCGAGCAGGCTGCGCACGATCGGATCGAGCTTCCAGGTATGGTCGTACACCCGGCGCGCAATGTCGGTCGTCGTCGCCATTCAGCCTCTCCTCCGGCTAGAGCAATTCCAGGAAAAGTGGGAACCGGTTTTCCGTTCGGAATTGCGGCAAACAAGTACTTGGAGCGAGCGAGCGATTCAACGAACGGCGAGATCACTCCAAGTCCGCGCCTGTGATTAAGCGGTTCAGGGGCAAAATGCCAGCGATGCACCTTGGGCCAGGGTGCGATTGTGGAACGCATTTGCTCTGAGCGGGCGCTTGCTTATTGTCGCACTCCGTTTGTCGTTTCGGCGCACGCATTGATGAAACAATCTGTCAGGCCCGGTATCGTGCAGCTTGCCGCCGCCGTAGCGGCATTTCTGATGGCGGGCGCATCCGAAGCGCTCGCGCACGCTGCCGACCGCGGTTTCGTGATGCTGCTGCCGACGGGTTACTACCTGGTTGGCGGAGCAACAGCGGTAGCGCTGAGTTTCGTGGTTCTGGCCATTCTGCCGGCCGAACCGCTGGAACGCCTGCTCAGCCGAAAGTTGCGCATTGCCCCGCGCCCGATTGACGGCCGTGTCGTCACCAGCCTGATCAGTTTCGCGATCATCTTGCTCCTGTGGCTGGCCGGCCTTTTCGGCAGCCGCGACCCGCTGTCCAATCCGCTGCCGCTGGTTTTCTGGACGATCTTCTGGATTGGGTTCACCATGCTGGTCGGCCTGCGCGGCAATATGTGGCGATGGGTCGACCCCTGGTATGGGCCGCAAAGGCTGATCCTCGTCGCTGTGGGCCGAGCCGAACAGCCGCCGCCCTTCGCCTTGCCCCGGTCAATCGGCCACGCCGGCGCAATCTTTCTCTTGGGGGGATTCGGCTGGTTCGAACTGGTCTATCCGTCACCGGACGATCCAGCCCAGCTCGCCTGGGTGCTGATCGGCTACTGGCTGTTCAATCTGGCAGGCATTCTTGCATTCGGTCATGCCGACTGGACAGGCCGGGTCGAACTCTTTTCGGTCTTCTTCCGTTTGGTGTCGCGACTAGCGCCGTTCCAGCGTTCACCGGGTCCGGACGGGCGCGACTGGCTGTTCCTGCGCTATCCCGGCGGCAAGCTGGACGAGGCGGGTTCGCTGCCGGTGAGCGGCATGCTCTTTCTGCTTCTGGCGCTCGCCACGGTGTCGTTCGACGGCCTGATGCGCACCTTCTTTTGGCTCGGTCTCACCGGCGTCAATCCGCTCGAATATCCCGGCCGCTCGGCGCTGATGTGGACCAGCACAGCCGGGCTGCTGGCAGCGTTCGCCGTTCTGTCAGGGGTGTTCGTGGTGGCGGTCTGGCTGGGTTGCAGGATGGTCGCTTTGCAGAAACCGATGGCCGAAGTCTGCGGCCTGCTTGTCTGGTCGATCGTGCCGATCGCGCTGGCCTACCATTTCGCGCATTATCTCGGTTCGTTCATCCTCAACGGCCAATACGCACTCGCAGCCATCTCCGACCCGCTGGCCAATGGCTGGAACCTCTTTGGTACAGCCGGCTACCATGTCGTTGCCGGCGCGACGGCGGGCTATGAATCGGCATGGATTATCTGGAACCTCCAGTCCGCCGCGATCATAGGCGGGCATCTGCTGGCGGTGCTCCTCGCCCACGTCCTTGCATACCGCCTGACAGGAAATGCCCGGGTCGCAGCCATCAGCCAGATACCGCTCGCCATCCTCATGGTTGGCTACACATTGTTCGGTCTGTGGCTGCTGTCGTCGCCCACCGGAAGCTGACTGAAATCGACCCTGAGTTGCGCGTTCTATTGCCACCTCGGGGGATTGGTGATTTTATTTGCATACAAGTGAATTTTGGCGTGTCGCGAAACGACAAAAAGCAGCGCGAAATGCCGATGTGAGTTTGGTTGCAACCGCCATAAAAGGGGAACTGACATGGCTGACAAACGCACCTCCCTCCTGCTTCCGAAGAAAAAGGGACTGACGCGCCGCACGGCGCTCCAGGGTATCGGCGCTGCGGCCGGCCTGATGGCCGCGCCCGGTTTCGTGCGCTATTCGCAGGCGCAGTCGTCTGAACCGATCAGGATCGGCTTTCAGGCGCACCGCACCGGCATCGGCGCCGCCTATGGCCGTTGGTATGAGCGTGTGACGACCGCGGCCGCGCAAGCGATCAACGACGCCGGCGGCATCAACGGACGGCCGCTCGAAATTGTCACCGAGGATGACGGAACCGATCCGAAGCGCGGCGCAGAGGTGGTGGAGAAATTCGCCAACCAGCACAAGACCGATGTCGTGTTCGGCACGCTTTTCAGCCACGTCGTTGTCGGATCGGCGCCTGCCGCAGGCGAACTGAAAATGCCCTATTACGTGGTCAGCGAAGGCTATCACGTCGCCTCGGGCAGCCTGAACCGTTACGTGTTCCAGCCTGGCATCACCGATGTGAAAGCGCAGGTGCGCGCTGTTGGCCCGTGGATCGCCAACAATCTCGGCAAGAAGATCACGCTGGTCTTCCCGGATTATGCGTTCGGTCACGACCATCGCGACAAGTTCCCGGAGAAGTTCGAGGCTGCGGGCGGCGAGGTGGTCGGGCTGGTTCCGATCCCGCCGACGGAAACGTCCTTCACCCGCTATTTCCCGCAGATTCCGTCGGAAACCGAGGTGATCTACCACGTCATGGTCGGCCCCGGTGTTCTGACCTTCGTCAAGGAACTGGGCGAATTCTACGGGTCGAGCGGGCCGAAACTGTTCGGCTTCATCGACTCTCTGGAAGCGGTCGACATCAACAGCCCGGGTCTGGAGTTCCTCGAAGGCTCGCATTTCTGGGAGGGCATGCCGCGCTATCTGCAGCCCGACGCCAGCGACGCCGTGAAAGCTTACCGTGCCGCGGTCGGCATTGACGACAACGGCGCCAGCGTGAACGACCCCAAGGACATCTCGACCGCCGCCCACATGTTCGGCTGCTGGGAGACGCTCTACATCATCAAGCAGGCGATGGAAGCCGCCGGCTATCAGGGCCCTGCCGACCGCGCCAAGCTGGTGGAGGCAACCGAAGCCCTGACCGAGTTTGCCGAAGGGCCGGAACACCCGCAGGGTGCGAAGATGTTCAACGCCAAGATCCATCAGTCTTTCGGCCATCAGAACATCTCGCAGGTTTCGGGCGGAAAGCTGAACGTCGTGCATACGACCTCGATCGAGGATGGCATGTACGAGGCCGAAGCCGACTACACCACGATGCCGCTCTAGGCATGAACCGGGCGCGGGCTTTCGGTCCGCGCCCAGCCTCCCACCGTCGAGGCCGCGCCGCGGCCCCCTCCCGCGTGGAGGGCGGAGCCCTGAATGGCATTCGGACCCTATCTATTCCTCGCCACGCTTGAAGGACTTGTTATGGCGGCGGTGCTTGCGCTGACCGCGCTTGGCCTTTCGCTGGTTTTTGGCGTCATGCGCGTCGTCAATGTCGCGCATGGCGAGTTCTTCATGCTGGGAGCGGTGCTCGCCTGGGCGGTGGCGACATCAGTGTCCGGCCATCCGGCTCTGGGGTTTCTGGCTGCGCTAATTGTCAGTCCGCTGATTGTCGGCGCGGTGGCGCTGCTTTCGGAACGGCTGGTCCTGAAGCGGGTGAACTACAATCCCGAGGCCACGATCGTGGCCACCATTGGCATCCTCTACATTATTCAGCAGCTTGCCCTCACCTTCTATGGCCCCGATGCGCGGTCGGTCGTGGCTCCCTTCGACTACCGCATCCGTTTCCCCTGGTTCGGCTATTCCGCCTACAAGCTCTCCATCATTGCAGCATCTGCGCTGGTGCTCGCGGCGACGTGGTTCCTGCTTGCGCGAACGAAGATCGGGCTGGTCATGCGCGCCACGCAGTTCGATGCCGAGACAGCAACGGCATTCGGCATCCCTGTTGATCGCGTTTACGCTGGTGTATTCGCGCTTGGTGCGATGCTGGCGGCAGTCGCCGCCGTGCTGATCGTGCCGATCCAGCAGGCCCACTACCTGATGGGTCACGACCCGCTGCTATTGTCCTTCATTGTCGTCATCATCGGCGGGTTGGGTTCGTTGCGCGGCACCATCGTTGCCGCACTCCTGATCGGCCTTTCCGACGGCATCATCTCCGTCTTTTTCTCGCCGACGCTGGCCAAGATCATCGCCACGATGGCCGTGGCGCTCGTCCTCGTTTTCCGGCCTCAAGGCCTGTTCGGAGTGGCGACAAGGTGAGCGTATTCGGATCAATCGACCGCCGCGCGCTCATGCTGCATCTGGCCGTTGTCGCAGCGCTTTTCGTGCTGCAATTCGTGCTGCCGGCCTATCACCACGGCATCATGGCGCGCATTCTCGTGCTGGCCGTTTTCGCGATGGGCTACAATCTGCTGTTCGGTTACACCGGCCTGCTCAGCCTCGGCCACGCCATGTTCTTTTCCGCCGGTCTCTACGGCGCGGGCATGACCGTCTATCATCTCGACTGGAGCGTGCCGGCTGCTTTTGCGGCCGGCCTGATGGCTGGTCTCGTTCTTTCCACCGCCGTAGGCTTTCTCGCCCTGCGCACCACCGGCGTCGCCTTCCTGATCGTCACCATGATGTTCGGCCAGGTGGCTTACCTATTCACACTCTATTTCGGCGACTGGACGCGTGGCGAGGAAGGGCTGACGCTGGCGCAGGCCGCCCGCACGCTGGGGCCTCTCGACCTTACCGATCCGACCACCCGCTATTTTGCGGCACTTGTTCTCTTCACGGTCGTGCTGTTCATCACCCTGGCGCTGGTTCGCGCGCCCTTCGGTCGGGTGCTGGTGGCGATCCGCGAGAATGAGGAGCGCACGCGCCTGCTGGGTTACGACACGTTCCTGAACAAGCTGGGCGCGACCATCGGTTCAGGCGTCATCTGTGCCGCGTCGGGCGCGGCCTATGTGCTTCTGTTCGGCTATTTCGGGTCCAGCTTCGCTGCCGTCCAGTACTCGATCCTGCCGCTTCTGTGGGTGCTGGTCGGCGGTGCCGCCACGACGCTCGGGCCGCTGCTCGGCACTATTTTGATGTTCTACCTGGTCGATCTTTCCAACGATCTGCTGAACAGCCGTTTCCCCGACTGGGACGTGTCTTATCTCGGCATTGTCGGCGTGGCGCTGGTGCTTCTGATCCTGTTTTTCCCCAAAGGGCTGCTCGGCTCGGTGCGCGACCGCTGGGTGAGGTGGTTGCCATGACAGCACTGATCGAGACGCGCGATTTGAGACGCCATTTTGGCGGACTGCATGCTGTCGACGGCGTAGACTTCACCCTGCCCGAAGGCGAGATACGCGCCATCATCGGGCCCAACGGCGCTGGCAAGACGACCTTCGTCAGTCTGGTTTGCGGGCGTGTCGCGCCGACATCCGGTTCGATCCTCTTCGACGGGAGGGACATCACCGCAATGCCGGCCAACCGGCGCGTGATGGAAGGCATCGCCTACACGTTTCAGATCACCAGCATATTCGCCAATCTCACGGTGGAGGAGAATGTCGCCCTCGCAGCCATGCGCCGCCATGTCGGCCGCGCGGGCGAGCGATACTCGGCCGCCGCCTTGAAAGAAGCCTCGCTGTCGGCGCTGGAGCGGGTCGGGCTGCGCGATCATGCAGCCGCTGAAGCCGGCAATCTCGCATACGGCCATCAGCGGCTGCTCGAAGTCGCAATGGGCCTGTCGCTGTCGCCGCGCCTGCTCATTCTCGACGAACCGACGCAGGGCCTGTCGGATACCGAAATCGAAGGCTTCATCGCGCTGGTACGCGAGATCGGGCGCGATGCAACGGTGCTTCTGATCGAACACAACATGCCGGTTGTCATGGCGCTGGCCGAGACGATCACCGTCATGGATCAGGGCCGCATCATCGCCGAAGGCACACCGGATGAAATTCGCGCAGACAGGGCGGTGCAGGAAGCCTATCTCGGAGCGCCCGCCGATGGCTGATGCGCTGACACTTCAAGGCGTCGACGCCGGTTATGGCGCGGTACAGGTGCTGCGGGGAATGTCGCTCACGCTGCACAAGGGCGACGTGCTTTGCCTGCTCGGCCTCAACGGCGCGGGCAAGACGACGACGCTGAAGACGATCATGGGGCTGGTGCGCACGAGCGCCGGTTCGATCCGCCTCGGTGATACCGAGCTGACGCAACTCGCTGCACATGAAGTGCCGAAAGCCGGTGTCGCCTATGTGCCGCAGGGCCGCAGGCTGTTCGCTGAGCTCACGGTAGCGGAGAATATCGAAATCGGCCTGATGGCCAGAGGCCACGGTGAGGCGACGCGCGAGACGGTACTCGAACTGTTCCCCGTGCTGCGCGAGCGGCTGCGCCAGCGTTCCGGCACACTGTCGGGCGGCGAACAGCAGATGCTGGCAATGGCGCGTGCGCTGTGTGTGGAGCCGGACGTCTTGCTGCTTGATGAGCCGACCGAAGGGCTGATGCCGTCAATGATCGCACGCATTCGCGACACGGTGGCGATGCTGCGCGAGCGCGGCGTGTCGACTATTCTCGTCGAGCAGCGGGTCGATGCGGTTCTGCCGGTCGCCGACCGTGTCGCTTTCATCGAGAACGGCCGCAACCGCGAAACCGTGGACGTGGAGAAGCTGCGCGCAGACCCCGCTCTGGTGCGCCACTATGTCGGGGTGGGGTAGCGGGTCGCCCGCCGCATCCGCCATTGTGACCAGCCGAACGCGGCCATGAATTGCAGGCTCATCAGAAGTACGATGGTCGGTGCAGGTGCGCTGTCGATGAAGAAGCTTGCATAGACGCCGGCTAGCGACGATCCGACCGCAATCGCAACAGACACGACCAGCATGCGTTCGAAATTCCGCACCAGCAGAAACGCGATTGCGCCGGGCGAGATCAGAAGCGCGATGGCCAGAATGATGCCGACCGCTTTCAGCGCCCCGACGATGGTCAGCGAGATCAGTGCCAGCAACCCGTAGTGGAGAAACCGCACCGGCAGGCCGATGGCGCGCGCGTGCTGTTCGTCGAAGGTGAGCGCCATCAGGTCGCGGCGCATCACGCCGGCGGTCGCCAGAACCAGAAGGGCGATGGCAGCGCTCTCCAGAACATCGCGCCAGAACACGCCCAGCATGTCTCCGAACAGGATGTGGTCGAGATGCACCTCGGTCTGGATCGCGATGTAGAGCACGAGGCCGAGACCGAACATGCCGGAAAACACCACACCCATGACGGTGTCCTCCTTCACCCGGCTGTTTTCCTTCAAATAGCCGGTCGCCAGCGCGCAGACCATGCCGGCCGCAAATGCGCCGACGGCAAGCGGCAGGCCCACGACATAGGCCAGCACGATGCCGGGCAGCACGGCGTGGCTGATGGCGTCACCCATCAGCGACCAGCCGCGCAGCACCAGGAACGGCGACAGCAGCCCCATCGGCAGTGCTGCAAGCGCTGCGATCAGAAAGGCCTTCTGCATGAAGGGGAGTTGGAAGGGCAGGACGAGCCAGTCGATCATGCGCCCGCCTCCAGCGCGGCGCGCGCCCGCCTGCGGGCGGCGAGGTAGCCGTGTTTCGGCGCGAAGAAGAAGGCAGCGAGGAAGATCACCGTCTGCAACACCACGATGATGCCGCCGGTCGCCCCGTCGATGAAATAGCTGGCATAGGCGCCGGTGAAACTGGTCAGCGCGCCAATCGCGATACTCAGCACGATCAGCCGTGGAAAGCGGTCGGTGAGCAGATAGGCCGTGGCGCCCGGCGTGACCACCATCGCGATGACCAGAAACGCCCCGACGGTCTGCAAAGCTGCAACGGTGGACGCAGCGAGCAAGGTGAAGAACACGGCGCGGAGCAGGCCGGGCCTCAGCCCGATCGAGCGCGCGTGGTTTTCGTCGAAGAACGCGACCATCAGATCCTTCCACTTCAGCGTCAGGATGACGAGCGTCACGACCGAGATGATGACAAGTTGCAGCGTGTCGGTCGGCGTGATGGCGAGAATGTTGCCGAGCACGATGGTCTGGATGTTCACCGAGGCCGGCGACAGCGACACCATGAACAGGCCGAGGCCGAAGAACGAGGTGAATATCAGCCCGATGATTGCGTCTTCGCGCAGTTTGGTGCGCTGATTGAGAAACAGCATCGCGCCGGCCGCCAGTCCGCCGGCGAGGAACGCGCCGAGCGAGAATGGCAGGCTCAGCATGTATGCACCGGCCACACCTGGAACGATGGCATGAGACAGGGCGTCGCCGATCAGCGACCAGCCTTTCAGCATCAGATAGGCCGACAGGAAGGCGCACACGCCGCCGACCAGCGCCGACACCCACATGGCGTTGACCATATAGCCGTAACCGAACGGCTCTAGCGCGGTTTCGATCAAGGCTTGGCTTCCGGCTTGGCGTCTTTGCCGTTGCTGTCGGCCGGGCGGCTTCCGTCGCCATAGATGACAAAGGGCCGCTCATCGTCGGTCAGCACGGTCACGCTGCGGGTGTCGGTTTCCGCATCCTCATGCAGTTCCTCACCACCCAGCACATGCTGGCGAAGCACGCCGCCAAACGCCTTGCGCAAATTGGCCTGCGTGAACACCTCTTCGGTCTTGCCGGCGGTCAGCACGGTGCGGTTGATCAGTATTGCGCGATCGCAGAAGCGCGGCACGCTGCCGAGATTGTGCGTGGATACCAGCATCACCCGGCCTTCCTCGCGCAGCGCCTTCAACAGCGTGATGATTGCTTCCTCGGTCTTCACGTCGACGCCGGTGAACGGTTCGTCGAGCAGGATAACCTGCCCCTCCTGCGCCAGCGCGCGGGCCAGAAAGACCCGCTTTTTCTGGCCGCCGGAAAGTTCGCCGATCTGGCGCTTGCGGTAGTCGCTCATGCCGACGCGCTCGAGCGCGCGATCGACCAACTCGCGATCGTGCCGACCCGGGATGCGCAAGAGGTTCATGTGGCCGTAGCGGCCCATCATGACCACGTCTTCCACCAGCACCGGGAAGTTCCAGTCCACCTCTTCCGCCTGCGGAACATAGGCGACGATATTGCGCTTAAGCGCCTGCCCGGCCGGTTCGCCGAAAATCGACACCGAACCGCGCGCCAAAGGCACGAAACCCATGATCGCCTTGAACAGTGTCGACTTGCCGGAACCGTTGACACCGACAAGCGCGGTGATCGTGCCCGCCGGGATCGAAAAGCTGGCATCCACCAGCGCGGTGTTCCCGTTGCGATAGGTCACCGTAACACCGGAAACGGCGAGCCCTTTGTGCTCGCCGTCTGCGGTTTGGCTGAACTCCGCGGTGTGTGGCTGCAGGTTCATTGTTCCGTCAGCCCTTCGACAATCGTGTTTGTCGTGACCTTGAGCAGATCGAGATAGGTGGGCACGGCGCCGTCCGGATCGGAAAGCGAGTCCACATAAAGCACGCCGCCATAGCGCGCGCCCGTTTCGCGGGCCACTTGCCGCGCCGGCTTGTCGGAAACAGTGCTCTCGGAAAATACCACCGGAATATCGTGCTCGCGCACCGCGTCGATCACTTTGCGCACTTGCTGCGGCGTTCCCTGGGCATCGGCATTGATCGGCCAGAGATAAAGTTCCTTCAGCCCGAAATCGCGCGCCAGATAGCTAAATGCGCCCTCGCTCGAAACCAGCCAGCGCTTTTCTTCGGGTATGGCGTCCAGCGCCTCGCGCAGCGGATCGATCAGTGCCTTGATCTCGGCAATGTATGCATCCGCATTCTGCTTGTAGATGTCGGCGTTGTCGGGGTCGTGTTCGGCCATCGCCTTGCGGATATTGTCTACATAGATCGCGACATCTGTCGGCGACATCCAGGCATGCGGATTGGGCTTGCCGGTATAGGGGCCTTCGGCGATGCCCATTGGCTCCACCCCGTCGCTCACCACGATGCCGGGCACATCTCCCAGATTGAGCAGGAAGCGCTCGAACCATTGTTCGAGATTGAGCCCGTTCCACAGGATGAGGTCGGCATCGCGTGCGCGCAGAATGTCGCCGGGCGTGGGCTGGTAATTGTGGATCTCCGCATTCGGCTTGGTCACCGATTCAACGATTGCCGCATCGCCTGCAACGTTTCGCGCAATGTCGGCGATCACCGTAAATGTCGTCACGACCTTGAGCTTGTCGGCGGCATGGGCGCCGGCGGCGAACATGGGCAGTACGGTCAGGGCGGCAAGAATGCTGCGGCGGGTGAACACGGGTGGAACCTTTGCGAACTGGCGGACAAATACGGCTACGGTCCTCAAATTAGAACGGTTCCAAAAGAAAGTCAATGCAATTGCAAATCGTTTGCAAAAAGGATACTGGAAACGCCTCTTGCAGCCGCGATTGTTTTTGCAACTGGGTGTCAACTGGACCATAGTCCGACCATGCCAACGCAGCAGCCAAAGCCGGATTACGAGCGCGAAATGCGCCGCGCGGGCATTCGCATCACGCGGCCCCGCCGCATCATTCTCGATATTCTCGACGGCTGCGACGATCACCCTGACGCGCTGGAGATCTTCCAGCGTGCCAGCGCGGTCGACAAGTCGATTTCGCTATCGACCGTCTATCGCACGATGAAGCTTCTGGAGGGCATGGGCGCAATCCACCGCCATGCATTCGAGGGCGGTCCGGCGCGTTTCGAACAGGCGTCGGGCGAGCACCATGATCACCTGATCGACCTCGATACCGGCGATGTGATCGAGTTTCACTCAGATCGCATTGAGGCGCTTCAGGACGAGATTGCCCGCGAGCTGGGCTACGAAATCGTCCATCACCGGTTGGAACTCTACGGCCGGCGCAAGAAGAAGCGCAGCGGCAAGGTTTAGCGCAGCGCCAGTTCTTCGTTTCGCGGTATGGCGGCGGCAATCGCCTCGAGCGCTGCCGGCTCAAGCGTCATCCCGACATGGTTGATCCCCGGCAGAAGGTCCACCTCGGCTTCGGGTCGCACGGCGTGAACAGTCTCCTCATAGGTGTGCGAGGCGAACACTTCGTCCTTGTCACCGGCCAGCAGCGTGACTGGAGCCTCGACTGTCTTGAACAGCGCATCAGCATCCTGCGGGTTCATGCTGAACAGCAGCCGGTGCGAATAGACCGGCGTGAGGTTTGGGCTGTCGCCAGCGGCAAAAACGATGACGGGCAGGTGGTCGAAATTGTGAACGCCGAACCCGTTGAGGATCGAAAGCCCGACGATGCGGGGAATATCGGGATACGCCCATTGGCGCTCCGATGCATTGGGGTTGTCGGCCGTCGAGGGTGTCGCGCGAACGCCCAGCATGGGCGACACGAGGATCAGTTTGGCGATCCCGGGCGCATGGCCCTGCCCCGCCGCGTTCAACGCCAGTCCGCCGCCGGATGAAAAGCCTATCAGGCTGATCGGCAACCGCGGATCGTCCGCGCGCATGAAGTTGACAAAGTCCTCGATGTCTTCCGCCGGTTGCCCGACATGAGAAACGTCGCCGCGCAGCCCGGTGGCGCCATGACCACGCGCGTCGATAGCGAACGCCGTGACGCCGCTTCTGGCCAGCGCCATCGCCAGCGGGTGCATGCTCTGGCTGTCTGCAGATGAGCCATGCAGCAGCAGGGCCGCCGCTCTGGGCTCTTCTGCATCGTAACGGCGATAGGCAATACCCACCCCGTCCCGCGCGTCGGCGAAGCGAATGCCGGGCAGCGTGCTGTAGTCGACATTGGCGAACGGATCGGTAATCGAACCAAACGGCGCGGGCTTTTCCGCCAGCGGCCACATCACGAGAATGGCGAGGACCAGCGCGGCAACGACCGGCACTGCGATGATGGACAGAAGCAATTTCTTCACGCGGATTTCCGTATTGGATTGATGCGGTGGGATGGCGCACGGCGCTGGATGGCCGGTGCAGCTAGCAAGCCGTGGATGGCACGGTCAAGCGCTGCGCGGGCGCCACGCTTGACGCGTCTTGCGGCCCTCGTCCATCATCCGGCGGGCGGGCCGGACATTCTTTTCAGGCAGGGGGCATCATGAGTGACGCGGAAATCGGCCTGATCGGCCTTGGAACCATGGGTTCCAACCTGGCGCTGAACATCGCCGAAAAGGGCCACCGCATTGCGGTCTGGAACCGAACCGGCTCCCGAACGAAAACCTTCGTCAACGATGCCGGTCAGCTTTCCGAGAACATCGTCGCCTGCGACACGATCGAAGATCTGATGGCGGCCATCCGCCCGCCGCGTCCGGTCATCATGATGGTTCCGGCCGGCGACGCCGTCGACGAACAGATCGCGGTGCTGCGGCCGCTTGCCGGCAAGGACGACATCCTGATTGACGCCGGCAACGCCAATTTCCACGACACCGAAAGACGCACAAAGGAATTCGCCGGTTCCGGCATCGCCTTTGTCGGCATGGGTGTTTCGGGTGGCGAGGAAGGTGCACGCCACGGCCCCTCCATCATGGTCGGTGCCGAACAGGACGCGTGGAAGCGTATCGAGCCGATCGTCACCGACATTGCCGCGAAATATGAAGACGAACCATGCGCGGCGTGGCTCGGAACCGGCGGTGCCGGACATTTCGTCAAGACGATCCACAACGGCATCGAATATGCCGACATGCAGATGATCGCCGAAGTGTACGGAATCCTGCGCGACGGGCCGGGCCTTGGCGCCGCCGAAATCGGTACGATCTTCGAGCGCTGGAACGAGGGTCGGCTCAACTCCTATCTTATCGAAATCACCGCGAAGGTGCTTGCGGCCTCCGATCCCGACAGCGGCATGCCCGTTGTCGACCTCATTCAGGACAAGGCGGGCCAGAAGGGCACCGGCCGCTGGTCGGTCATCGAGGCCGCCATGCTCGGCGTGCCGGCGACCGGCATTGAGGCGGCGGTCGCCGCACGCGGGCTTTCATCCCTCAAGAAGGAACGCCAGACTGCGGCCCGACGCTATCCTCCAGCGGAGCGACCTTCCTCATCATCGACCGTTACCGATCTGGTGGCGGAACTGGAAAGCGCATTGCTTGCCGGCAAGATCGCCGCCTATGCGCAAGGTTTCGCCGTCATGCAGGCGGCGTCGGCGGAATATGACTGGAACCTGCCGATGGCGACAGTCGCCCGCATCTGGCGTGCCGGCTGCATCATCCGTTCGCAATTCCTCGACTCCATTGCCAAGGCGTTCGAGGAAAAGCCGAATACTGCCAATCTGATGGTTGCTCCGGCATTCGTTGACATGATGTCGGCCGCCCATCCGGCGCTGCGGATATCGGTCGGCCGGGCAGCACTTCAGGGTCTTCCGACGCCGGCATTGTCATCCGCGCTCGCCTATTTCGATGGCTACCGACAGGCGCGTGGCACGGCCAATCTCATTCAGGCGCAGCGTGACTTCTTCGGCGCGCACGGTTTCGAGAAGATCGGCAGCAGGGGCCAGAAGCACGGCCCTTGGGCGGCGACGGCTTCGAGCTAGCTCTGCGCCGTCACCAGATCGCGCTCGGCGGATCGCGGGCCCGTTGTCGGCAGAGCTTCAGGCTCGCGCACGATGTCGGGAACGCTCAGGCTCTGCAGTTCTTTTGGTGATTTCCCGGCAATGCTGCCCATCAGCGCATGCGCCAGCTCGCGGCCGGCAAGCCGGAAATCCTCGTCGACGACAAACAGGTTGGGCCGGAACATCCTGACCAGTTCGGAAGACTGCTTGGTGACCACGTCGATTTCGTCGCCAAGCGACATTCCGCACGATTCCAGCGCGTTGACCACCGCGATGGACGACGCACCGCTGCCGCATACGATACCGTCCGGCCGGTCGGGCCGGCGCAGAAGCTCGGCGGTGGCGTCACGGATGGCGTCGATCGGCTGGTCCACCCATGCGTGCCTGAACGGGATTTCAGCCAGACCGCCTTCGGCAATGCTTTGGGTGAAGCCTTCGGTCATGTGCTGGTAGTAGGAAAGCTTCGGCTCCGGCGCCAGCAATGCCAGCCGCTTGCGGCCGTGCTTGGCCAGGCAGCGCACGGCCTTCTGCGCAAAGACATGATTGTCGAAATCGTGCCAGGGATGCTCGATCCCCATATTGGTGCGGCCATGCGTGGCAAACGGAAAGCCGTGTTCGGTCATGAACTTCACCCGCGCATCCTGCGGTTCGGTGCGCGAGATGATGATGCCGTCTGCGGAATGCGTTTCGACCACATACCGGACCGCGTCCATCGGGTCGTCGCGGCCCGAATAGGGCGTCAGGATGATGTGGTATGGCGTGCCGGCCAGTTCCCGCGAGAGGCCGTAGATAATGTCGGATATGAAGCCCATCAGCTGCTCGTCGGTATTGAGCAACAGCGAGATGACGTTGGTCTTGCCCGTCCTGAGGCGGACGCCTGCGCGATTTGGCCGGTAGCCGACCTGGCGGGCCACCAGCTGCACCCGGCGTTTCGTGTCGGTCGAAATGTCGGGCGCATCCTTCAGGGCGCGCGAAACCGTGGTCACGCCAAGTCCGGTCATAAACGCAATGGTCTTCAGCGTCGGCCGGCCATCAGCCGAACGCGGGCCGTTTGCAACGCTGGTCTTGCCCTTGCTTGTCATCGCCCCGCCATTCGGTTCAAGGCCGCGAAATTCGGCCTCGTCAGGCCGTTATTGACTCCATGCGTAACCAAAAACAAGCTTACTGCAACGTTACAGTTATGCTGCAGCGCCGAAGACGACGCATGGTTAGCTGTGCGGAATCTTGTAGTGTCGCACGGCAGATTCGCTATTCGCGCCGCCGACGATCATGCAATGCAACAAGACCGGAAAACAGGACGTTAGTGGGCGAGATGGCCCGGATTTGTTGCATTGCACCATCGTGTGCAGGTCCCGGACTGCTCTGCCTTGCGCATTAACCGTTAATTTCGAGCTACGAAAAAAATCGCGCTGAATCGCCTGGAACCTGTTGCGCGCCTGTGACCATTCGCATAACTTCAGAACTGTAACGTTACAGATTCAGGGAGGACTGTGATGAAATATCGTACATTGACTGCGGCCTTTGCTGCCTCGGTCGCCCTTCACTTCACCGGCCCTGCCAGCGCTGTCGACCTTGAGGTCACACACTGGTGGACGTCCGGCGGCGAGGCAGCAGCCGTTGCCGAATTCGCCAAGGCATTCAACGAAAAGACCGACCACAACTGGGTCGACGGTGCAATCGCCGGGTCGGGCGGTGTCGCGCGGCCGATCATGATTTCCCGCATCACCGGTGGCGATCCGATGGGCGCCACGCAGTTCAACCACGGCCGCCAGGCCGAGGAACTGGTTGAAGCCGGCCTCATGCTCGACCTTACCGATCTGGCCGAGAAGGAAGGCTGGAAGGACATTGTCCATCCGTCCTCGCTGCTCGACAGCTGCACGCTCGACGGCCGCATCTACTGCGTGCCGGTCAACATCCACTCCTGGCAGTGGATCTGGCTGAGCCACAAGGCGTTCGAAGATGTAGGCGTTGCAGTCCCGACCAACTGGGACGAATTCGTTGCTGCTGCTCCGAAGCTGCGTGAAGCCGGCAAGGTGCCGCTCGCCATGGGCAACCAGCCTTGGCAGGCATCGGGCGCGTTCGGCGTTATCGCCATCGCGATTGCCGGTATCGACGCCTGGAAGGCCGTCAATATCGACAAGAATGCCGAAGTTGCCGGTGGACCTGAATACGCCAAGGTGTTCGAGGCTGCCGCCAATGCGCGCGAGTTCCGCAAGGGCTCGAACGTTCAGGACTGGAACCAGGCAACCAACATGGTCATCACCGGCGAAGCCGGCGCACAGATCATGGGTGACTGGGCTCAGGGCGAGTTCCAGGTGGCTGGCCAGGTCGCTGGCGAGGACTATAGCTGCCTGCCCGGCCTCGGTGTGAACGAGATCATCTCCACGGGTGGTGACGCGTTCTACTTCCCGAAGCTCGACGATCCGGAGAAGGAAGCTGCTCAGCTTGAGCTCGCTTCGCTGATGCTGTCGAAGGAAGTTCAGGTCAACTTCAACCTCAAGAAGGGCTCGCTGCCGGTGCGTGGCGACGTCGACCTGGCCGCTGCCAACGACTGCATGAAGAAGGGTCTGGCCATCCTTGAGACCGGCGCGATCCTGCCGGACGGCAACCAGACTCTTTCGCCCGACACGCAGGGTCAGATCGAAGATCTGATGACCCAGTTCTGGTCGAGCGACGAGATCAGTGCAGAAGAAGCACAGAAGCGTTACGCGGAAATCATCGCGAGCGCCGACTGATCCAGCAATGCTGATGCCGCCGGCCCGGTTTCGACCGGGCCGGCGGTGGCTATGCAGCGGGGATCGGGTTCAGCTGACCAGCCTTTCGCCGAATGCCGGCGGATAGCGGCAGCGCGGTTCCCCGAAGGGGAGTTCCAATCATGGCGGATACCGTCGAGACGGCAGTGATCGGCGCCAGTGCGCGACCGGCGCAGCGTCAGCAATGGGAGCGGTGGCTCATTGGCGGAATTGTCGCCGGTGTCCTTACCCGCCTTGCCATGCTGCTTGGCCTTTCGCTCTGGTTCGAGGACATGGGTGCCGCGGGCACGATGATCACCGAGGGGCTGCCCTGGCTGTTCCTTGCGTTCTCCGCCGTAGCCATTTTCGTCGTCATTTCGAATTTGCCGGTCGGGTTCCGGCTTTCCGGCAATCGCCTGCGCAACCATGTCATCGGATGGACGATCGCGGCGGCGGTGCTGCTGTTCTTTTACCTGTTGGGTCCGCAGATCCAGCCGGCATTGAAATTCATGGGCCGATCGGCCCGGGTTCTGATCGACTTCACCGGCAGTCACGGCCTGTTTCTGGCGGCGGTCGCGCTGCTGGTCGCCGGTGCGCTTGCCGCCAGCGGTTCGGAGCGGCTCCTCGTCGCCAGGCCGGGAGTGTTCGAGCGCGTCTGGGCGCTCAACCTGACGGCAAAGATCGCCGCCGTGCCAATGATGCTGGTCGCTCTCGGCGTCTTCACCGGCGGAACGATCTGGACGATCGTCTATTCGTTCACCGATTCCAAGCTGCTGCCGCGCGAGCGCTGGGTGGGACTTGCCCAGTATGAGCGCCTGTGGGGCGAGGATCGATGGCTGATCTCCATCGAGAACCTGATGATCTACGGCGTGTGTTCGCTGGTTTTTTCGATCGTCATCGGTTTTCTTCTGGCTGCGATGCTGGACCAGAAGGTTCGCTTCGAGAACACGTTCCGGACAATCTTTCTCTACCCGTTCGCGCTTTCGTTCATCGTCACCGGCCTTGTCTGGCAGTGGGTGCTCAACCCGGATTTCGGCATTCAGGGCGTGGTGCAATCGCTTGGCTGGGAAAGCTTCGCGTTCGACCCGCTCTACAATCAGGACATCGTCATCTACGGCATCCTGATCGCCGGCCTGTGGCAAGGCACCGGCCTGATCATGTGCCTGATGCTGGCGGGTCTGCGCGGCATTGACGAGGAAATCTGGAAGGCGGCGCGGATCGACGGCATTCCGATGTGGAAGACCTATCTTTTCATCGTCATCCCGATGATGCGGCCGGTCTTCATTACCACCCTTGTGCTGATCGCCTCCGGCATCGTCCGCGTCTACGATCTGGTGGTGGCGCAGACCAGTGGCGGTCCGGGCATCGCGTCCGAGGTTCCCGCCAAATACGTCTATGACAAGATGTTCCTCGGACAGAACCTGGCGCAGGGCTTCTCGGCATCGACCATGATGCTGCTGTCGGTCCTGATTGTCCTGATCCCATGGGCTTATCTCGAATTTGGAGGGAAGAAGCGTGGCTAACGTCGGTACCCTCAACGCGACAGGTGTTGCCGCTGATGCGGTCGCCGAGGATCTTGCCGGACCGCGCGGTCCGCGGCCGCGGCCCAACTTTTCCCGGCGCAACATATTCCTCTATGGCACCCTCATCGTTGTGTCCCTTTACTACCTGTTGCCGCTCTATGTGATGATCGTCACATCACTGAAGGGGATGCCCGAGATCAGGCTCGGCAACATCTTCTCTCCGCCGGTGGAGGTAACCTTCCAGCCTTGGGTGAAGGCATGGGCCGAGGCATGTACGGGGTTGAACTGCGAAGGTCTTTCGCGCGGGTTCTGGAACTCTGTTCAGATTCTGATCCCGTCGGTTTTCCTGTCTATCCTGATCGCATCGGTGAACGGCTACGCGCTCGCCAACTGGCGCTTCAAGGGTGCCGATATTTTCTTCACGATCCTGATATTTGGCGCGTTCATCCCCTACCAGGTGATGCTCTACCCGCTGGTCATCATCCTGCGTGAGATGGGTCTTTACGGTACGCTGTGGGGCCTTGTGCTGGTGCACACGGTGTTCGGCATGCCGATCCTGACGCTGTTGTTCCGCAACTACTTCACATCGCTGCCGGAAGAGCTCTTCAAGGCCGCCCGCGTCGATGGTGCCGGATTCTGGGGAATCTATTTCAAGATCATGCTGCCGATGTCGCTGCCGATCTTCGTCGTCGCGATGATCATTCAGGTCACCGGTATCTGGAACGACTTCCTGTTTGGCGTGGTCTACACCAAACCCGACACCTATCCGATGACGGTGCAGCTCAACAACATCGTCAACTCGGTGCAGGGTGTGAAGGAATACAATGTAAACATGGCCGCGACCCTGCTTACGGGTCTCGTGCCGCTCGCCATCTATTTCGTTTCGGGCAAGCTGTTCGTTCGCGGTATCGCCGCGGGCGCGGTCAAGGGTTGAGGGGCTGAGATCAAATAATGTCCAGTGTTGTCGTACGCGACGTTTCGTTGAACTTCGGCGCGGTCGAAGTCCTGAAGTCACTCAATATCGAGGTGGAGCAGGGTGAATTCCTTGTCCTTCTCGGCCCGTCCGGCTGTGGCAAGTCGACCCTGCTCAACTGCATCGCCGGCCTGCTCGACGTGACCGACGGTCAGATATTCATCAACGGCAAGAACGTCACCTGGGAACAGCCCAAGGACCGCGGCATCGGCATGGTGTTCCAGTCCTACGCGCTCTATCCGCAGATGTCGGTGGAAGGGAATCTCAACTTCGGCCTGAAGAACCAGCGCGTACCGCGCGACGAGATCGAAAAGCGCGTGGCACGCGCCGCCGAGATCCTGCAGATCGAGCCACTTCTCAAGCGCAAGCCGTCGCAGCTGTCCGGCGGGCAGCGCCAGCGCGTAGCCATCGGCCGCGCTCTGGTACGAGATGTGGATGTATTCCTGTTCGACGAGCCGCTGTCCAACCTCGACGCGAAACTGCGCAACGAGCTGCGCGTGGAGATCAAGCGTCTGCACCAGCGTCTCGAAAACACCATGGTCTACGTGACGCACGACCAGATCGAGGCAATGACGCTGGCTGACCGCATCGCAGTCATGCGCGACGGCATTATCCAGCAGCTTGACGCACCGCAGGCGATCTACAGCAGGCCCGTCAACCGTTTTGTTGCCGGCTTCATCGGCTCACCCGGAATGAACTTTCTCGATGGCACGCTCGAAGGCGGCGCCACGCCGAAATTCAAGGCCGGTGAGGCAACGATCAACACGGGCGGCTATGAGTTCGAGGCCAAGCCGGAAGCGGACAGGCAGGTTGTATTCGGTGTAAGGCCAGAACACGTCATGCTTGGCGACCAGGCGAAGTCAATGCCCTATTCCAGCAAGGTGGAGATCGAGATCGTCGAGCCGATGGGGTCCGACACGCTCGCCTGGACCAAGCTGGGTGGCCAGAATTTTACGTTCCGCATCGATTCCGAATACGCGCCCAAGGAGGGAGAGCAGGTCCTGATCGGCTTCGATCCGGCCCGTGCCTCCATCTTCGACGCGAACACCGACATTCGCCTCTAGGTAGTCGCCGGACTGGCGACCCGAAAGGCAACAGAAAAACGAGGAGCAGGATGCGGCCGGGTTTCGACTTGGCCGGCCGAGCAACCAATACACCAATTGTAGAACCGATTTTCGAACAAGCAGCCCGCATACACTGGAGCAGTCATGACGTCCTTCTCATATCAGCTTTATTCGTCCCGTGAATTTCCGCCTCTCGAAGACACGCTCGCCATGCTCAAGGGGCTGGGCTACGAGCAGGTCGAGGGCTTCGGCGGTGTCTATGGTGACCCCGGCGCACTCCGCGCCGCGCTCGACCGCAACGGGCTGAAGATGACTTCGGGCCACTTCGGTCTCGACATGCTCGAGGACGAGCCGGAAAAGGCACTCGAGATTGCCCGCACCGTCGGCATGGAGGCAATCTTCTGCCCGCATATCGGTCCCGACCTGCGGCCCGACAGCGCCGCCGGCTGGAGCGAGTTCGGCCGCAGGCTCGAAAAGGCCGGCAAGCCTTTTGTCGATGCAGGTTTCACCTTCGGTTGGCACAACCACGATTTCGAACTGCGTCCGCTGGCTGACGGATCCGTGCCCCTCGCGCTGATGCTGGACGCTGCACCCGGCCTCGCCTGGGAAGGCGATATCGCATGGGTCGTGCGCGGCGGCGCCGACCCGCTTGACTGGATCGCCCGTTATGGCGACCGCCTCGCAGCCGTTCACGTCAAGGACATCGCCCAGCATGGCGAGAAGAAGGACGAGGATGGCTGGGACGATGTCGGCCACGGCACCATGCCGTGGAAGGCGATCTGGGCGGCGGTGAAGAACACGCCGGCAAAGCTGTTTGTCATGGAACACGACAAGCCGAACGATCATGAACGCTTCGCACGCCGTTCGATCGAAGCGGCGCGAAACCTCTAGGAGCATTGATTATGGCGAAGAAACTCGGGGTCGGCATCGTCGGCTGCGGCAACATTTCGGCGGCGTATTTCTCGCTCTCGAAAATGTTCAAGGGCATGGAGGTCCGCGCCTGTTCGGACCTGGACGCGAAACTCGCCAAGGCGCGCGCCAAGGAGTTTGGCGTGCGCGCGGATACGACGCAAAACCTGCTTGCCGCCGATGACATCGACATCATCGTCAACCTGACGATCCCGGCGGCGCATTACGAGGTATCCAAGGCCGCGATTGATGCCGGCAAGCATGTCTATTCCGAGAAACCTTTCGTTCTCTCAGTGAAAGAAGGGCTGGACCTCAAGAAGCGCGCCGACAGGAAGGGCCTGCGGATCGGCTCCGCGCCAGACACCTTCCTCGGCGGCGCTCATCAGCTTGCCCGCAAGATCGTGGATTCCGGCGCGGTCGGCCGCATCACCAGCGGCACGGCCTTCGTGATGAGTCACGGCATGGAGCACTGGCACCCCAACCCGGACTTCTTCTTCCAGCCGGGCGCCGGGCCGGTGCTCGATATCGGCCCCTACTACGTGACCAACCTCATTCAGCTCATCGGCCCGGTGAAGCGGGTCGCGGCGTTTTCGTCGACGCCGACAGCGGAGCGCACGATCACCTCGAAGCCGCGCTACGGCCAGAAGGTCAAGGTCAATACGCCGACCACGATCCATTCCGTGCTTGAGTTCGAAAACGGCGCTGTCGTCACGCTCAATACCAGCTGGGACGTGTGGAGCCACGGTCATTCGCCGATGGAACTTTACGGCGAACAGGGAACGCTGCTGGTTCCGGATCCGAACTTCTTCGGCGGCGAAGTGCGCCAGGCCAAACCGGGCAAGGCAGCGAAGCCGCAATCCTGGAAGCACCCCTTCGGTATTCCGAACCAGAAGCGTCCCAATGGAGCGATGGCCAACTATCGCACGGCGGGCCTTTCAGACATGGCACTCGCCATAATGGCAGGCCGGCCGCACCGCTGTTCGCTTGAGCTGGCGCTGCATGCCGTCGAGGTGATGACAGGTGTGCTCCAGGCCGGCGAGACCGGCAAGGTCATCACCATGAAGACGAGCTGCGAACGGCCCGAAGCGCTTGGCGTTTCGGAGGCCAAGTCGATGCTGGAGAAAAAGAAGAAATAGCGCACACGCGCCAGGGAGATTGCTGCATGGGCGACTGGATGCCGTCGGCCGGACGTTACGATTCGATGGTCTACAACCGCTGTGGACGATCGGGCCTCAAGCTACCGGCGATCTCGCTTGGCCTGTGGCACAATTTCGGCGGCGACACGCCGCATGACCTCAAACAGGCCATGTGCCGCCGCGCCTTCGATCTGGGCATCACGCATTTCGATCTTGCCAACAATTATGGTCCTCCGCCGGGTTCGGCGGAGGACGCTTTCGGCAAGATCCTGCGAGAAGATTTTGCCGGCTACCGCGACGAACTGATCGTTTCCACCAAGGCCGGTTACGGCATGTGGCCGGGGCCGTATGGCGAGTGGGGCAGCCGCAAATATCTGCTTTCCTCGCTCGACCAGAGCCTGAAGCGGATGGGGCTCGACTATGTCGATATCTTTTATTCCCACCGCTACGACCCGGATACGCCGCTCGAAGAAACGATGATGGCGCTCGACCAGGCGGTGCGGTCCGGCCGTGCCCTTTATGCCGGCATCTCGTCCTATAATTCGAAGCGCACCCGTGAAGCAGCCGCGATCCTGAAGGATCTGGGCACACCGTGCCTGATCCACCAGCCGAGTTATTCAATGATCAATCGATGGGTCGAGGACGACGGTCTGCTCGACACGCTGGAAGATCTCGGCATCGGGTCCATCGTGTTCTCGCCGCTGGCGCAGGGCATGCTGACCGACAAATATCTGGACGGCATCCCGGATGCGAGCCGCGCCGCGCAGGGCAAATCTTTGAAGCGCGACTTCATCAACGACCGGACGATCGCCGGCATTCGCGCGCTCAACGACATTGCGCAGCGCCGCGGCCAGACCCTGGCCCAGATGGCGCTCGCCTGGGTGCTGCGCGGCGGCCGTGTCACCACAGCACTTATCGGCGCCAGCCGGCCCGAACAGATCGATGACTGCGTCGCAGCGCTGAAAAATCCGGATTTCACCAGCGAGGAACTTGCCGAAATCGACCGCCATGCGCAGGACGCCGACATCAATCTCTGGGCGGCTTCATCGGAGCGCAAAGGTCCGTCGCGCTAATGCATGGTCCCGAACCGAAGGTCCGCGCAAGCGAAAAACGGATGCCGGTTCTCGGGAAAGATCGTGCCCAGAAAAGTGAGGGAGCACCGCGTTGATCGTCAATCCGATCCTGCCGGGTTTCAACCCCGACCCGTCCATATGCCGCGTGGGCGACGACTATTACATCGCCACCTCGACATTCGAGTGGTTCCCCGGCGTGCAGATCCACCATTCCACCGATCTGGTGAACTGGAAACTGGTGACACGGCCCCTGACGCGCGCAACGCAGCTCGACATGCGCGGTAATCCGGATTCCGGCGGTGTCTGGGCGCCCTGCCTGTCTCACGCCGACGGGCTGTTCTGGCTGGTCTATACCGACGTCAAGCGCCTTGAGGGGTCCTTCAAGGACGCACACAATTACATCGTCACTGCGCCGTCGATCGAGGGCCCCTGGTCGGACCCGGTCTACGCCAATTCGAGCGGCTTCGATCCGACGCTGTTCCACGACGATGACGGCCGCAAATGGTTCCTCAACATGGTCTGGAACCACGTCTCGCCGGGTGTTGGCGGTTCGCCGAAACACCCGTCCTTCGCCGGTATTCTGCTGCAGGAGTTCGACCCCAAGGCCGGCAAGCTGGTCGGCCCGGTAAAGAGCGTGTTCGAAGGCAGCCCGCTTGGCCTCGTCGAGGGCCCGCATCTCTTCAAGCGCGACGGCTGGTACTACATGACGACGGCTGAGGGCGGCACCGGCTACGACCACGCCGTCACCTATGCCCGCTCACGTCAGATCGATGGTCCTTACGAGCTGCATCCCGACTGGTTCCTGATCACCTCGAAGGACGCGCCGGACGCGCCGCTGCAGCGCGCCGGTCACGGCCAGATGGTTGAGACGCCAGATGGCGAATTCTATCATACCCACCTCATGGGCCGTCCGCTGCCGAGCGTGAAGCGTTGTGTTCTGGGCCGCGAGACATCGATCCAGAAGGTCGAGTGGGGCCAAGATGGATGGCCGCGTTTGGCGCATGGCGGTGTGGTTCCGGCGCGGGAAGTGCCGGCACCGGGCGGCGCGAAGGCAATACAAAAACCGGCTCGCATTCGGCATGAATTCGGGTCGGATGAACTGCCGCTCGATTTCCAGTGGCTGCGCACGCCGGTTCCAGAACGCATCTTTTCGCTGGCGGAACGGCCCGGCTATCTGCGGCTTTTCGGCCGCGAATCGATCGGCAGCTGGTTCGAACAGGCGCTGGTAGCTCGCAGGCAGGAAAATTTCGTGTTCCGCGCCGAAACCAAGCTCGACTTCCAGCCGCAGCATTTCCAGCAGGCGGCCGGCCTGACGCATTATTACAACCGGCACAAATTCCACTTTGCGGCGGTTACGCATGACGCGAAACTTGGCCGTGTGCTGCGCATCATGTCGTGCCTCGGCGACTGGCAAAACGGCAAGCTCGACTTCTTCCCCGACGCACCGGTCGATATTCCCGACGACGGACCGGTGTCACTGGCGGCGGAAGTCGATGGCGTGAAGCTTCAGTTCTTCTGGCGTCACGGCGATGCTGACTGGGCGCCGCTCGGCCCCGGACTCGATGCCAGCCTGATTTCTGATGAGGCCGGTCGCGGCGAGCACGCATCGTTCACCGGAGCATTTGTCGGCATGGCCGCCTTCGACGTCAGCGGGATGGCTCATCCGGCCGACTTCGCCTATTTCGAATATGAACGGCGCGATTGAAAGCCGGATCTATTTTTGAGGAGGTTTCGTTATGGGTAAGTCCATGAAAGGCCCTGGCATATTTCTGGCTCAGTTTGCGGGGGATGGTGCGCCGTTCAACTCGCTGGGGTCGATTGCGAAGTGGGCTGGCGATCTTGGGTATGCGGGTGTGCAGATCCCGAGCTGGGACGGGCGCCTGTTCGATCTGGACAAGGCGGCGTCGTCGAAGGATTATTGCGACGAGGTGAAGGGGATCTGCGCCGAAGCGGGCGTCGAGGTGACGGAGCTTTCGTCGCATCTGCAGGGCCAGCTTGTTGCGGTTCACCCGGCCTATGACACGGCGTTTGACGCCTTTGCGCCCGAGGGCGTGCACAACAATCCGAAGGCCAGGCAGGAATGGGCCGTCGACCAGGTGATGAAGGGAGCGAAGGCGAGCCGCAATATGGGGCTCGACGTGACGGTGGGCTTCCCCGGCGCGCTGGCCTTCCCGTATCTCTATCCCTGGCCGCAGCGGCCTGCGGGTCTGATCGAGGAGGCGTTCGCGGAACTGGCAAGACGCTGGAAGCCGATCCTCGACGCCTATGACGAGAACGGGGTGGATTATGCCTATGAGATCCATCCGGGCGAGGATGTGTTCGACGGGACGACGTTCGAACTGTTCCTTGATGCATTGGGCGGCCACAAGCGCTGCACGATCAATTACGACCCCTCGCACTTCGTGCTGCAGCAGCTCGATTATCTGGCCTTCATCGACATCTATCACGAGCGCATCTCGGCCTTCCATGTGAAGGACGCGGAGTTCAATCCCACAGGGAAACAGGGCGTCTATTCCGGTTATGCCGGGTGGATGGAGCGTGCGGGCCGGTTCCGCTCGCTGGGCGACGGCCAGGTCGACTTTGCCGGCATCTTCTCCAAGCTGGCGCAATACGGTTACGACAGCTGGGCGGTGCTTGAGTGGGAATGCGCGATCAAGAGTTCTGCTCAGGGTGCTGCGGAAGGCGCGCCGTTCATTGCCTCGCACATCATCGAGGTGACGGATGTGGCCTTTGACGACTTCGCCGGCGGTTCGACCGACAAGGCGGCGCTGAAAAAGATGATGGGGATCTGAGGCATGACCCCGGAAAGTTGTGAGACTTTCCGGACAAGGATCATGCCCAGCAAAAACAGGCAGTAGGTGAGTAGGGGAAGAAGCGGCCGGGCCGTGGCGTAAACCGCCATTGTGATCGAAGGGCGGGGGCCTCCCTCACTCCAACATACTGCCCTACTCCCTTACTCCCCCATTCCCTTAATCAGGAGGAGACGAACAAATGGTCAGCGGCACCAGCATCACGGCAAATACCGGTCCGATCAGGCTTGGCATGGTTGGCGGCGGGCAGGGCGCTTTCATTGGCGCCGTGCACCGCATTGCCTCGCGCATTGACGGCGAGTTCAGCCTGGTTGCCGGCGCTCTGAGTTCCGACCCCGCGCGGGCTGCGGCCAGTGCGGCCGAACTCGGCATTGACGCCGAGCGCTCCTATGGTTCGTTTGCCCAGATGGCGAAGGCGGAAGCCAGACGCGAGGACGGCATCGAGGCCGTGGCCATCGTCACGCCCAACCATATGCACTGGCCGGCCGCGAAGGCCTTCCTTGAAGCCGGCATTCATGTGATCTGCGACAAGCCGCTGACCTCGACGCTTGCCGATGCCAAGAAGCTGGCCGCTCTGGTGAAGAAGAGCGGCAAGCTGTTCGTGCTCACCCACAACTACACCGGCTATCCGATGGTGCGGCAGGCAAGGGAGATGGTGGCGAAGGGTCAGCTCGGCAATATCCGTCTTGTCCATGCAGAATATCCGCAGGACTGGCTGACCACCGATCTTGAGAAGACCGGCCAGAAGCAGGCGTCCTGGCGCACCGATCCCAAAAAGAGCGGTGCGGGCGGTGCCACCGGCGACATCGGCACGCATGCCTACAATCTCGCCCGCTTCGTGTCGGGGCTGGAACTCGATGCCCTGTCGGCCGATCTCGATGCCTTCGTGAAGGGCCGCCGGGTCGACGACAATGCCCACATCATGCTGCGCTTCAAGAAGAAGGGGGCGGCCCCCGCCGCCAAGGGCATGATCTGGGCCTCGCAGGTCGCGCCCGGCAATGAGAACGGGCTGAAGCTGCGCATATATGGCGAGAAGGGCGGGCTTGAGTGGGAGCAGGAGCATCCCAACCATCTGTGGTACACGCCCTTCGGCGAGGAAAAACGCCTGATCACCCGCAATGGCGCAGGCGCCGGCGAGGCAGCAGCGCGTGTGTCCCGCGTGCCGCCCGGCCATCCCGAAGGGTATCTGGAAGGCTTCGCCAACATATATACCGAAGCGGCCCGCGCCATTCGTGCCGCCCGCCCCAAAACACCCAAGCTCGACAAGGCCGTCATCTACCCGACCGTCACGGACGGCGTCGAAGGCGTCGCATTCGTCACCGCATGCGTCAAATCCGCAAAACAAAACGCAAAGTGGACGAAGCTGGAGATGTGACCTCCGTTCACGGTCAAAGGTGTCAGGAGCACGCGCAACGCACCGGATTTTGAGCCACAAGGCGCGCCACGGCTGCTAGAAGGCAATTGTCGCCGAAAAGCAGCCTGGAGGGATGATCGTGGCCAGCATGACCCAGCGACTGGAATTCGCCGGACATTCCGGCGCGAAACTTGCCGCAAGGCTTGACCTGCCCAATGGGCCGCTCAGGGCCTATGCGCTGTTTGCGCATTGTTTCACCTGTTCCAAGGATGTGCTTGCGGCGAGGCGTATTGCCGCCTCTCTGGCGCGCGCCGGCATCGCCGTGCTGCGCTTTGACTTCACGGGGTTGGGTTCCTCGGGCGGCGAGTTTGCCTCCACCAATTTCTCAACCAACTGCCAGGACCTGCTTTCGGCTGTCGAATATCTGCGTGCCAATTTCGACGCGCCTGCCATCCTCATCGGGCACTCGCTGGGCGGTGCGGCGGTGCTTGCGGTCGCCAAGGACGTGCCCGAAGCAAAGGCGGTCGTGACTATTGGCGCGCCGGCCGATACCGAACATGTGCTGAAGAACCTCGGCGCCGAGCTCGAGACAATCAGGCAGGAGGGCGAAGCTGAGGTCGACCTCGCCGGCCGCAAATTCCGCATACAGAAGCAGTTCGTCGACGATGTCGAAATGCACAAGATCAGGAATGCGGTCGCTGCCATGCGCAAGCCGCTGATGATCCTGCATTCACCTCTCGACCAGACGGTCGGCATCGACAACGCATCGGAGATATTCACCGCCGCGAAACATCCCAAGAGTTTCGTCTCGCTCGACAAGGCCGACCATCTGCTGACCGACAATGACGACGCCGAGTTTGCAGCGCAGACCATAGCCGGATGGGTGTCGCGCTACGTGGCGCGCGACACACCGCAGGGCGAGGAGGCGATCGAGCATGTGCGGGTGATGGAGACCGGCGAGGGCAAGTTTCAGAACGCCGTTCAGGCCGGACGCCACCGTCTGTTCGCCGACGAGCCGGAAAGTGTCGGCGGCATGGATTCCGGCCCGTCGCCCTATGACTTCCTTTCCGTCGCGCTGGGCGCCTGCACATCCATGACCTTGCGGCTCTATGCTCAGCACAAGAAGCTCGATATCGGCCGCGTCAGCGTCGATGTCTCGCACGCCAAGGTGCATGCGAAGGATTGCGACGAATGCACAGAGGACGAACGCGCTTCCGGCGGCAGGATCGACCGGTTCGAGCGGGCGATCTCGGTGGAAGGCGAATTGAGCGATGAGTTGCGCGATAAACTGCTCGAAATCGCCAACAAGTGCCCGGTTCACAAGACCCTTGAAGCGGGCGCAAAGGTCAAATCCGTGGTGCGCCAGGCGGAGGAAACGTGATGGAGGGCAAATGCACCTGCGGCGAAATCCGCTACCGGCTGAAAGCAAAGCCGCTCTTTGTCCATTGCTGCCATTGCCGCTGGTGCCAGCGCGAAACAGGATCGGCCTTCGTGATGAATGCGCTGATCGAGACGGACAATGTGGAACTTCTTGCAGGCGAACCGGAGGTGGTCGACACGCCGACCGAAAGCGGCAACGGCCAGTTGATCAGCCGCTGTCCGAAATGCCGGATTGCGCTGTGGAGCGTCTATTCAGGCGCCGGGCCGAAGTTTCGCTTTCTGCGGGTTGGCACGCTGGTTGACCCGGATGCCTGCCCGCCGGAGATACATATATTTACCGAAAGCAAGCAGCCCTGGGTGGTGTTGCCGGACGACGTGCCTGCAGTGCCGCAATATTACGACCGCAAAAAGTACTGGTCCGACGAGGCATTGCGACGGCGCGAGGCTGTTCTGGCGCAAGATTAGCCGAAATCCTCAATTTCCGAGTATGCCCGGCAATCGCAGCCCCTTGTTGCGCGCGCAGTCCAGCGCCTCGTCATAGCCGGCATCGGCGTGGCGCATCACACCGGTTGCGGGATCGTTCCACAAAACGCGCTCCAGCCGCCGTGCGGCGTCGGCCGTACCGTCGGCGCAGATCACCATGCCGGCATGTTGCGAGAAGCCCATGCCGACGCCGCCGCCATGATGCAGCGACACCCAAGTGGCTCCGGACGCCGTGTTGAGCAGCGCGTTGAGCAGCGGCCAGTCGGACACGGCGTCCGAACCGTCCTTCATTGCCTCGGTTTCGCGATTGGGTGAGGCAACGGAACCGGAATCGAGATGGTCGCGACCGATCACGACGGGTGCGGAGAGCTCGCCTGACGCCACCATTTCGTTGAAGGCAAGGCCGAGCCTGTGCCGGTCGCCGAGGCCCACCCAACAGATCCGGGCCGGCAGGCCCTGAAACGAGATGCGTTCCCTCGCCATGTCGAGCCAGCGATGCAGATGCTCATTGCCCGGCGTCAGTTCCTTCACCTTGGCGTCGGTCTTGTAGATGTCTTCCGGATCGCCCGAGAGCGCGGCCCAGCGGAACGGCCCGATGCCGCGGCAGAAGAGCGGGCGGATGTAAGCCGGCACAAAACCCGGAAAGGCGAAGGCGTTCTCGAAACCCTCGTCTTTCGCCACCTGGCGGATATTGTTGCCGTAGTCGAGCGTCGGCACGCCGTCGTTCCAGTAGGCGACCATCGCTTCGACATGTTCGCGCATCGACGCGCGCGCAGCCTTCTCGACAGCCTTCGGATCGCTCTCGCGCTTCTCGCGCCATTCGCCGAGCGACCAACCCTTGGGCAGATAACCGTTCACCGGGTCATGCGCCGAGGTCTGGTCGGTGAGCATGTCGGGCTTTACGCCGCGCCTCAGAAGCTCCGGCAGCACCTCCGCGGCATTGCCGAGTAGCCCGACGGATTTCGCTTCGCCGGCTTTGGTCCAGCGCTCGATCATCGCCAGTGCGTCGTCGATTGTCTCGGCCTTCTCGTCGAGATAGCGGGTGCGCAAGCGGAAATCGATCGAGTCCGGATTGCATTCGATGGCAAGGCAACAGGCACCGGCCATCACAGCCGCCAGCGGCTGCGCGCCGCCCATGCCGCCAAGGCCTGCGGTGAGAATCCATTTGCCCTTGAGGTCGCCGCCATAATGCTGGCGCCCGGCCTCGACGAATGTCTCGTAGGTGCCCTGAACGATGCCTTGTGTACCGATATAGATCCACGAGCCGGCCGTCATCTGGCCGTACATCGTCAGGCCCTTGCGATCGAGCTCGTTGAAATGATCCCAGTCGGCCCAATGTGGCACGAGGTTGGAATTGGCGATCAGGACACGTGGAGCATCGGCATGTGTGCGGAAAATGCCGACGGGTTTGCCCGACTGCACCAGCAATGTTTCGTCAGCTTCGAGCGTGCGCAATGAGGCGGCGATGCGGTCGAAATCGTCCCAGGTTCGCGCCGCCCGGCCGATGCCGCCATAGACAACCAGTTCGTGCGGGTTCTCGGCAACCTCGGCGTCGAGATTGTTCATAAGCATTCGGAGCGGCGCTTCGGTCAGCCAGCTCTTGGCGCTGATATCGATCCCGCGCGGGCTGCGCACGTCGCGGATGTTGTGGCGTGGATTGGTCATGGTTTCGCTCCCGGCGTGATGGTCAGCGCGATGTCGTTGAGCCGGTTCAGGATCGCGCGGAGATGGACGCGCAGCCGTTCGGCCTTCGCCTCGTCATAGTCGAAAGGCGGTTCTTCGGATTTCAGGTGAGTGGCCTGCGCCAGCTCCATCTGGATGGCGTGCACGGCCTTGTGCGGCTTGCCGTAGTGACGCGTCGTCCAGCCGCCTTTGAAGCGGCCATTGTTCACGTGGTCGTAGCCTTTCGCCGCTGAGCAGATATCAGCGACGGCGAGTTCCAGCGCCGGAGCACAGGTGCCGCCATCCTTGGTGCCGATGTTGAAATCCGGCAGTCGTCCATCAAACAGGAACGGGCAATGCGAGCGGATCGAATGGCAGTCGTAGAGGATGGCGATCTCGTGTTCCGCCAGTACGCGGTCGATCTCGACCTGAAGCGCCGCGTGATAGGGCGCGTGAAAGGCGGCCAGCCTTTCCTCGATGTCGCTTGCGGTCGGCTCCGAACCGCGTTTCCAGATCGGCTGGTTGTCGAAATCGGTCAGTGGGACGAGCCCGGTCGTGTTCTGCCCGGGATAAAGGCTCTGGCCGGAGGGATCGCGATTGGCGTCTATGACATAACGGTGGAAGGTAGCGCGGACGGTCGTCACTTGCGGCAGCAGCCCGCCATAGAGTCGGTCGACATGCCAGTCGGTATCGCGCAGCTTGCGCCCTTCGTCATTGAGCCGCGCCCATATCTCCGGCGGCACGAATGTGCCGGTATGCGGCAGGCCGAGAATGATCGGCGACGAACCGCGCGTGACTTCGACGGGGTTCATGCCACCAGCTCCGGCAGCAGACCGCCGCTGACGCTTGCGTTCAGCGTGCCCGACCGGACCAGCTCCGAAGCTGCCGCGAGATCGCCTGCCATGAAACGGTCGTCGCCGAGTGTCGGCACGGCCTGGCGGATCGCGCCATGCGCATTTTGCAGTTCGGTGCTGGTTCTCAGCGGCGCGCGAAGGTCGATGCCCTGTGCTGCCGTCACCGCCTCGATGCCGACAATGCCGAACAGGTTCTCCGTCATAAGCAGTAGCCGTCGCGCGCCGTGACAGGCCATGGAGACATGGTCTTCCTGGTTTGCAGAGGTCGGCGTGGAATCGACCGAAGCCGGATGTGCCATCTGCTTGTTTTCCGCCATCAGCGCGGCCGAAGTCACCTCGGCGATCATCAGGCCGGAGTTGAGGCCGGGCCTCGGCGCCAGGAAAGCCGGCAAACCGAATGACAGCGCGGGATCGACCAGCAGTGCAATGCGCCGCTGCGCAATCGCCCCGATTTCGCAGATCGCAATCGCGATCTGGTCGGCTGCGAACGCCACCGGCTCGGCGTGGAAGTTGCCGCCCGAAACCACCGAGCCGTCGGAAAGTACCAGCGGGTTGTCGGTGACGGCATTGGCTTCCGTCACCAGCGTGCGCGCCGCCTGCCGCAGCAGGTCGAGGCACGCGCCGTCCACCTGCGGCTGACAGCGGATGCAATAGGGATCCTGCACCCGCTCGTCGCCCTCGCGGTGGCTTTCGCGGATCTCCGATCCTTCGAGCAGCGACCACAGCGCGGCGGCGGTATCGATCTGGCCCTGATGGCCGCGCAACGTGTGGATCTCGGGGTGGAACGGCGCTGACGATCCCATCGCCGCGTCGGTCGACAGCGCGCCGGTGATCAGCGCCGAGCGCGCCGCGCGATGAGCACGGAAAAGCCCGGCCAGAGCCAGGGCGGTTGACACCTGCGTACCGTTGATCAGCGCCAGCCCTTCTTTGGCGGCGAGCACGACCGGCGTCAGCCCGGCCTTGGCGAGCGCTTCCCGCGCTGGCATCCGTGTATCTTCAAATGTCGCCTCGCCCTCGCCGATCATTGCGGCGGCGAGATGTGCCAGCGGCGCGAGATCGCCGGAGGCGCCAACCGATCCCTGTCCGGGAATGACCGGCAGTACGCCGCGCTCCAGCATCGCCTCGATCAGCTTCGCGGTCTCGACCCGGATGCCGGAAGAGCCGCGTCCCAGCGAGATCAGCTTCAGCGCCATCACCAGCCGCACGACGTCGTCGCTGAGCGGGTCGCCGACGCCGCAGCAATGCGACAGGATCAGGTTGCGTTGCAGCGTCGCAACGTCGCCTGCCGGAATGCGCACGCTGGCAAGCTTTCCGAAGCCGGTATTGATTCCGTAGACGGCTTCCTTTCCACCGGCGATTTCGGCGATACGCGCCGCGCTCGCTTCCATCGCGGGCAGGAATGCCGAATCGAGCTTGGCCGCCGCGCCGTCGCGGTAGATGGCTTCGAGGTCGGAGAGCGTCACCGAGCCGGGACGAAGGATGACGGTCATCGCATCATGCTCCCATGATCCGCTTGTGCAGCGGATTGAAGCCGATACGATAGGCAAGCTCTGCCGGCTCGGCCACGTTCCAGACGGCGAGTTCGGCGGCTTTACCGGCCTCGATCGTCCCGATCTCGTCGGCAAGCCCAAGAGCCTTCGCCGAATTGCGAGTCACGCCGGTCAACGCCTCCTCCGGCGTCATGCGGAACAGCGTGCAAGCCATATTGAGCGTAAGAAGCAGCGAAGCGAGCGGCGAGGAGCCCGGATTGCAATCTGTGGCGACGGCCATCGGCACGCCATGATCTCGTAAGGCCTGAACGGGCGGGAGTTGCGTTTCGCGCAGCGTGTAGAATGCGCCGGGCAGCAAAGTCGCGACAGTACCTGCTGCGGCCATAGCCTTGACGCCGTCTTCGCCGAGATATTCCAGATGATCGGCCGACAGCGCGCCATAGCCGGCCGCCAGTTTCGCACCGCCGAGATTGGACAGTTGTTCGGCGTGCAGCTTCACCGGCAGACCTAGCGAGCGGGCGTGATCGAACACGCGGGCGATCTGCTCGGGCGAGAAGGCGATGCCTTCGCAGAACCCGTCCACCGCGTCGACCAGCCCTTCCGCATTGGCTGCGTCCATGCCGGGCAGCACGACCTCGTCAATGTAGGCGTCCGGCTTGTCCTTGTATTCGGGCGGCAGCGCATGCGCCGCGAGGTAGCTCGTGACCACACGCACCGGACGGACCTCGCCCAACCGTCGCGCCACGCGCAGCATCTTCAGTTCATGCTCGATCGAGAGCCCGTATCCGGACTTGATCTCGACGGTGGCGACGCCTTCCGCGATCATCGCATCAAGGCGCGGCAACGCGGCTTCCATCAGCTCGTCCTCGCTCGCGCTGCGGGTCGCAGTCATGGTGGAAACGATGCCGCCGCCGGCCCGCGCGACTTCTTCGTAGCTTGCGCCTTCGAGGCGCATTTCGAACTCGCGCGCGCGATTGCCGCCAAATACCAGATGGGTGTGGCAGTCGATCAGCGCCGGCGTAACCAGCCGGCCGCCAAGATCTTCTCGCGCCACATCTTTCCATTCGGCCGGGATCTCGGCTTCCGGTGTTACCAGCGCAATACGGTCGCCCTCGATGCCGACGGAATGTACCTCCAACAGACCATAGGACGCGCCTTCGCGCATCGTGGCGAGACGCATGTTGACGAGCAATTTTCGCTGCATGAGGGGCGGTTTTCTGTTTCAATAAATCAAGTTTGACGCTATTATGTATAGACATATTAAGTCAATCGGATTTCGCGCTTGCCTTCGATCTTTGCCGAAAACGCCCTGCTGCCGGGCGGCTGGAGCACCAGCGTCCTTGTCGATATTGGGGAAGACGGCCGCATCGCTGCGGTTCGAGAGGACGTCACGCCACGCCCCGCCGCCGATGAGAGCGTCGCCGTTCTTCTGCCCGCCGCATCGAACCTGCATAGCCACACCTTCCAGCGCGCCATGGCGGGGCTTGCCGAGCGGCGCGGCCCGTTAGAGCACGACAGTTTCTGGACCTGGCGCGAGACGATGTATCGTTTCCTCGACGAACTGATGCCGGACGAAATCGAGGCGATCGCTGCGCTCGCCTTTGTCGAGATGCTGGAAGCAGGCTTCGGTGCGGTTGCAGAGTTCCACTATCTCCACCACCAGCCCGGCGGCGCGGCCTATGACGATTTTGGAGAACTCGGCAACCGCATTGCCGCAGCCGCTGCGCAGACCGGCATCGGCCTGACGCTACTGCCGGTCTATTATCATCAGGGCGGTGCAGACGGGCGTCCGCTTGCAGGCGGGCAGCTGCGTTTCGGCAACGATCTTGATCGTTTTGTACAGCTGCTCGAGCGCAGCGAAGGGGTCGTGAAAGGGCTGCCTGCGGATACTTACGTCGGCATCGCGCCGCACTCGCTCCGCGCTGTCCCTTCTGACGATCTCGATGCGCTTTGCCGGCTTCGTCCGAAAGCGCCATTCCACGTTCACGTCGCAGAACAGGACGCGGAGATCGAGGAAGTCACCGCAGCCTATGGCGCGCGTCCGGTCGAATTGCTTCTCGACCGGTTCGGCGTCGATGACCGTTGGTGTCTGATACACTGCACGCACATGACGGCGGATGAAACCGCGCGGCTTGCTGCCAGCGGGGCGGTTGCCGGGCTGTGTCCGGCCACGGAAGCCAATCTCGGCGACGGCATTTTCAACGGCGCAAACTACGTTCGAGCCGGCGGACGTTTTGGTGTCGGGTCGGATTCCAACATCCGCATCACACTGAACGAGGAATTGCGCCAGTTCGAATACTCGCAGCGCCTGCGGGATCACGCGCGGGTCGTGCTCGCTGGCCCCGGTCAGTCCGCAGGGCGTCAGCTGTACGGGCAGGCGCTTGCCGGCGGCGCTCAGGCGCTTGGTCGCGACAGCGGAGCCATAGCCGCCGGCCGCTGGGCGGACCTGGTTGCCCTGGAGCCGGGCGATCTTACCGCCTTCGGCGGCGGCGACCTTTTGCTCGACGAATGGATTTTCACTGGCGGCGGCAGCGTGCGCGATGTCTGGTCGGCAGGACGCCATGTCGTGAGAGACGGATGCCATGTTGAGAGGGAGACGGTCCGCGCCCGCTATCGGTCAGCCCTCACCGGCATAGGCGCGCGGCTATGAGTGCTCGTACATCCTGGCGCGACATCCGCGAGGAACTGATGCGGCGCATCGCCGTGCGTGACTGGGCTCCCGGTGCGCCCATTCCAGGCGAGGAGGCGCTGGCATTGGAGTTCGGAGCGTCGCGCGCCACGGTCAATCGGGCCATGCAGGACCTCGCAGCAAAAGGCCTGATCGAGCGCAAGCGCAAGGCCGGCAGCCGCGTTGCGGAAAATCCGGTTCGCGAGGCCCGCTTTGTGATCCCCCTTGTCCGCCAAGAGGTGGAGAAGGCCGGAGCGGGCTACATCTACAGCCTTCTGTCGCGTGAAATCGAAACTGCCCCCGAGATCGTTCGCGCCCGATTGCAGGTTGCCCGCAACGCGCGCTTTCTCCACGTGCGCTGCCTGCACATGGCCGATCGGCGGCCGTGGCAATATGAGGATCGCTGGATAAGCCTCGACACCGTGCCTCAAGCGCGGGAAGCCGATCTTGAGTCAGCCGGCCCGAACGAGTGGTTGATTGCCAATGCCCCTTTCACCAGCGCCGAGTATGCCTTCTTTGCCGCTGCGGCATCAGATGACGAGGCGACCGCACTCGGCCTCGTCGGCGGATCACCCGTATTTGTTGGCGAACGACTGACCTGGCTGGGCGAAGCGCCCGTTACTCTGGTGCGCATGGTTCACCCGCCATCGCATCGCGTGGTGACACGCATCTGAGCACGAAAAAGGGCGGCGATTGCACGCCGCCCTCAAGTCAGTGGTAGAGCAATCGGTCAGTTCATTTTGCCGGCAACCCAATCCGAATAATTGGCCAGCCGTGTATAGATGCCATACGCGTTGGCGTGCCCGCAGGCGGCGTTGGCGTCAATCGGGCCTTCGCCCCATGACACGATACCCACCTGAACCGGCTTGCCGTCCACCATCGTGAACAGCGGCCCACCGCTGTCGCCGTTGCAGGCGTCGCGCGCGCCATCGGATTCGCCGGCGCACAGCATGTTGCCGGTCAGCGGATCGCTCATCGTGTCACTCATGGTCTGCACGGCGTCGTCGATCGCGGCTTCGCTGTAGCGCATGCGCCATACGTAGTCGCGCAGGATGAGTCCGATATCGCGAGCGTAGATTTCCTTGATGCCGGCATTGCAGGCGGAGTTGGGGAACAGCTTGATGTCGGCTTCCATCAGATTGTTGGGGAAGCTGCCGTCTTCCATCATGCCCCAGCCGATCACGGTGGCGTCGCCGTCTTCGATATTGTCGCTGGTCATCGCGATCGTTGGCGCGCTCGCAGCTTCGGTGAGCCGCAGCAGGCCAATGTCGTTGTCCAGCGTCGTCGGGTCGTAGTTTTCGTGGACGATCACCTCGGCCACCGCGAAACGCCGCCCTTCGGCAAGATGGGTAGCCTCGCTGAGCACCGTCACGGTTTCCGGCGCTATCGCCTCGCCGAAATCGTACAGGCAGTGCGCAGCAGTCAGCACCCATTGCGGTGCGATAAGGCTGCCGCCACAGAACTGTGCATCCGGCTGCGATTCCGGATTGTCGTCGAGCCAGTCGCTGGTCAGCAGCGCAACCTGGAATGGCCACTCGCCCTTGTCGGCCTCCTTGCCGCCGAACACGCGGTCGTCGCCGGACATTTTCGATCGCAATTCCGGCACGCGGCTTGCGGGCGACAATTCAGGACGCACCCCTGCTTCCTGAGCGCCCGCCTGGGTCGCAAGCGGCAGCGACAGCAGAAGCGCTGCCGCAGAGCTCGCTGCGATTTTCTTTCCATGATTGAAGAAGTTCAAAGCGTCCTCCTGAGACATCAAGCACCTGGCCGGCGCGTGACTGCGCGGGCCGGCAGTCTGCCATCTAAAGCCCGTAGATGACGATACGGAAGCATTAGTTGATGCCAAAAAGGGAATAATTGCGGCGCGCCATGTTTTTTGGGCCTTCCAGCAGCTTGCAGCGGCTTGCCAGCACCTCCCTGCTGCTGTTCCATCGGGTGCGCCAGCTTGGGGCCGAACGATCATCTTGTCGACATGATTGTCCACTCATGTCTTGGCCACACTGACTTTGGGAGTGTCTGAACATGAAACATTTCAACACGGCGGTGCTGGCTTCGGCCATCTTCGGCATCGCCTTGACGACGATGCCTGCTGCTGCCGCCGACGTTTCTACCGGCAGCCAAGGCACCGGTGAAAGGCCTCGTGCTGCGCCGGGGGGCGCCAGTATCTCCGAGCGCGGAACGCCGGTTGCACCGCTGGAACTGACCGACGAGGGCGTGCCGCGCGCGCTCGAGCTGGACCCTGGCAAGATCGAGCGCGATCTTGGAACAGTCATTCGCAAGAAGGACGGCAGCGAAAGCCGTGAACCGGCAAGCGATGCAATGAAACGCATCCTGAAGGGTGCGATGCGCGATGGCGTCGACCCGTCCTTCACCGAAGGCGAGAACGCGCGCCAGGTGTTCGGCGAGGATGACCGGGTGCAGATCACCGACACCTATCCCTATCCGTTCCGCACATTTGGGCTGTTGCAGGGCGAAAGCCCCGATGGCGGCCTCTTCAACTGTTCCGCGACATTGATCGGTCCGCGCACGGTGTTGACAGCGGCGCACTGCCTCTACAATCACGAGACGGGCTGGCTGGACAATTTCATCTTCGCGCCGGGCCTCGTCTCCATGCAGGATGTCCCCTTCGGCATCTACGAATATGAGACGGCTTACATTTTCGAGGGCTACATCTCCAACTACGAAGGTTATTACGGCTCGGTCGTGCCCTGGGATATCGCAGTGGTCATTCTGCAGCAGCCGGCCGGCGAAGATCTCGGCTGGATGGGCTACGGTTACGATCCGAACCTCGGCGATTTTGTCGCCAACATCATCGGATATCCGGGCGACATGCCGCCTGGAACAATGTGGGCGGTGAGCTGCGATGTGTCGCGCCAGAACATGGGTGACATGTGGTTCCAGTATCTGTGCGACACCTATCCGGGGTCCAGCGGAAGCTCGGTCTACAAATACAACGGCAACACCGACGAGCGCATCATCTATGGCGTCAACGTCGCTGAAAACCCGTCCGCCAATACGGCGGTGCGCATCAACCGCATGTATTTCGAATGGCTGCAGGGTCTCGTCGAGTAAGAGGCCATCCACCGATCAACGCAAAAGCCCGCGGCATGCCGCGGGCCTTTTTTCGTCTAACAGAGCCTAGGCCGCGAGGCGGCCTCTGGCTGCGTCGTATTCGGCTGCGAACCGATCGATGAGTTTTGCCGCGCCTGCAACCTCACCGATCGCGCCGATGCCCTGGCCGCAGCCCCAGATGTGCTTCCACGCCTTCGCCGAGCCCGAACCGAAATCCATTTTGGAGGGGTCGGACACAGGCAGATTGTCGGGATCCATGCCCTGGGCCACAATCGAACCTTTGAGATAATTGCCGTGCACGCCGGTGAAGAGGTTCGAATAGACGATATCGGCTGCTTTTGAATCGACGATCATCTGTTTGTAGTCGTCCACCGCACGCGCTTCCTTTGTCGCGATGAAGGGCGAGCCGATATAGGCAAGGTCTGCACCCATCGCCTGTGCCGCCAGTATGGCGCCGCCATTGGCGATTGCACCGGACAGCAGCAGGGGGCCGTCGAACCACTGCCGGATTTCCTGGATCAGCGCGAACGGGGACAGTGTGCCGGCATGGCCACCGGCGCCTGTTGCCACCGCGATCAGCCCGTCGGCGCCCTTCTCGATCGCCTTGTGCGCGTGCCGGTCGTGAATGATGTCGTGCAGCACGATGCCGCCATAGGAATGCACGGCGTCGTATACTTCCGGCACTGCGCCGAGCGAGGTGATGACGATCGGCACCTTGTATTTCACGCAAAATGCCAGGTCCTGCTGAAGCCGCGTATTGGTCCGGTGCACGATCTGGTTGACCGCGAACGGAGCAGCAGGACGGTCGGGATTGGCGGCATCATGCGCGGCCAGCGTTTCGGTTATCTCGGCCAGCCAGTCGTCGAGCTGTTCCTGCGGCCGGGCATTGAGCGCGGGAAAAGACCCGACAATGCCAGCCTTGCATTGCGCCAGAACCAGCGGAGGGTGCGAGATGATGAACAGTGGCGCGCCGACAACCGGAATGCGCAGCTTGTCTTTCAATATGCCGGGCAGCGCCATCATTCTCCTCCGCGTCGCTGAATTGACGTTTGCGTAAACGTAATTTGCTTCTAGCAGATCGTTCGGCATGGGCAATGCAGGATTGTGCGGCATCCGCTTCTGTCGGCCCGCCGTTGCAAATCCGGATAGGAGATTGATCGAACCCGCGCCTCGGTCTATCGATTGCCGGACAGAAGGCGGCTAGCGAGGCAATGCAGCTTGGATTCGATTGAAAGGGCGATCAGGGACGCCCTGGCCAAGGGTGACGCTGAAGATCGCACCTACCGGGAGAAGGTCTACAGATCGATCCTGGCCGCGCTGGAGCGCGCCAACGCAGCCGATGACAAGCTGACGCCGGAAGGCATCGCGCGGCGTCAGGATGCGCTGAAAGCGCACATCACCGCAATCGAACAGGAATACATCCCCGCCGTCGAACCGGCGAATGGGCCATCGGTAGCGTCACAGGCCGGTGCAGCGCCTGAAGTGTCGGCCGCGCCGGAGCCGCGTGTCGAAAAGCCGATCCGCAACGAGCCCGCGCAACCGCGTCACGCGCCACCGCAGCCCGACATAGGCGCAGTCGCCGATGACCGCCTCGCGCTCGAAGGAGAGCACGGAACAGGCCGGAGGCGCCGCCGTCCCTACGCGCTGATGTTTGTTGCCGTCACCTTTGTCGCGGCGCTGGCAATCGGCGCATGGTGGGCGGCCGAGACCGGCCTGTTCGGAAGGCCCGATGACGGGTCCGTTCCAAATCCGCCGCCGGAACTTGAGGAAGAGGATTTCACACCCGAACCGCCGGCAGCGGGCGGACCGGCAGCCCCGCGCGACTGGATAACTTTGTTCGACCCCGCGGACCCGTCGACCGCTTCCGCCCCGTCGGGCGCGACGGTCGATCCGATCGAGGATGACGACGGCACCTATTTAGCGATCCGCTCGGGCGCCGGTGGCGCCGCTGTTCTGTTCAACATCCCCGCCGATGTCCTGCAGCAACTGGCTGGCGGCAGCGCCGTCTTCGATGTTGTCGCGCGCTCCGAGGAGGGCGAGGAAACGCAGATATCGATCACCTGCAATTTCGGCGAACTGGGCGATTGCGGCCGCAAGCGCTACATCGTCGGATATGAGCAGGCGGATTATCTGTTCGAGATCGACCTGCCGCGCGGTTCGCCGGGGGCCGACGGTACAATTGCCATTGTTGCCGACGTGTCGAACGAGGGCCGCGCGCTGCACATATTCGGGATCAGGGTCTCCCGCCGCTAGCGCAATGCCGGGAGAAGCCGGTACCGGTTTTCCATTTGGAAATGCGGCAGGACAAGCAGCGCAGCGAAGTGCGCAATCACCTTATGCGTCGAGAAGCGCCGTCAGCGTCTCGATCCGGTCGGCTTCCCCCGCCGGCTTGTCCCATCTCAGCCGCGAAATGCGCGGAAACCGCATCGCAACGCCCGATTTGTGGCGTGTCGAGCGATTGAGGCCCTCGAAGGCCACTTCCAGAACCAGACCGTGACCGGGTTCGGCGCGCACGGAGCGCACGGGGCCGAACCGCTCGACCGTATTGTCACGCACATATTTGTCGATGAGTTTCAATTCCTCGTCGGTAAAACCGAAATAGGCTTTGCCGACGGGCACCAGTTCTGGTTCTTCCGGCGGACCGGTCCACACGCCGAACGTGTAATCCGAATAGAAACTCGACCGTTTGCCGTGCCCGCGCTGGGCATACATCAAAACGGCGTCTACCAGATGCGGGTCGCGTTTCCATTTGAACCACGGCCCCTTGGGACGCCCAGTCAGATAGGGCGAGTCCCACCGCTTCAGCATGATCCCTTCGATGACTGGATGCGGCGGCGCCTGGCGCAGTTTTTCCAGTTCGCCGAAATCGCCAAACGGCACCAGCGGCGACAGGTCGAAGCGTGCGGGGTCCAGGTCGCCGATGAACGCCGCCAGCCTCTCGCGCCTCTCGCGAAAGGGTAGCTGGCGCAGATCCTCGCCGCCCGCCTGCAGGAGATCGTAGCAGCGCGCGAACGCCGGATATCGGGTCTGCAGCTTGGTCGACACGGTCTTGCGATTCAGCCGCTGCTGCAGGTCCGAAAAACTGCCGGTTTCGTCTGGCGGTCTGCCGACCAGCAATTCGCCGTCTATCGTGCCCTCAAAGTCGATTGCCTCCAAGAGATCGGGAAACGCGCCAGACACATCGTCACCAGTGCGCGAATAGATGCGCCGCGTGTCCCCTTCGGCTGCGATCTGGACGCGGATGCCGTCCCATTTCCACTCAGCCGCATAGTCGTTCGGGTCGAGCTTTTCTCGATCTCCATCGCCGAGCGGATTGGCGAGCATGACCGGCCGAAACAGCGCCTGTGCGGCATGAACCGGCTTGTCCGCTCGTCCTTCAAGCCATGCGAAGAGGTCGGCATAGGGCGCTTCCAGCCCGTACCAGAGCTCCTCGATCTCGGCCACGTCGACACTGCCGAAATCCGCCAGCGCCTGTTTGGCCAGCCTTGCTGAAACGCCTATGCGCAACCCGCCGGTGACAAGCTTGATCACCGCAAATCGCCCCGGGATGTCGAGCCTGTCCAGCAGATCAGCCAGGATCGCCGGCGCATCCGAACGGCTTGCCTTGGTCAGCGTGTCGACGACGGCGGATAGCGACGGCTCCTCGCCGGCCGCTTCGGCCCTTGTCGGCCATACCAGTGACAGCGTTTCGGCAAGGTCGCCGACATAGTCGTAAGAATAGGCGAACAGCACCGGATCGATGCTCTGTGCCCCCAGTTCGCGCAACACGCCGGGCTTGACGCTCGCGAAGGAGAGGTCGCCGGTAAGAGCAGCCAGCGCATAGCCCCGGTCAGGGTCGGGCGCTGTGCGGAAATAATCCGCCATCAACTTCAGCTTGGCGTTGCGTGATCCGGTCAGCACCAGCCGGTCGAGAAGTTCGGCGAAGCGCTTCATCAGTCGCCCTCATCCTCATAGCCGACCAGATTGAGCGGCCGTGCCGCGACGCCGTTGATTTCGCACCAGCGCACCAGCGCCTCTTCGCGGCCATGCGTTACCCAGACTTCCCCGGCGCCCGTGTCGCGGATCGTCCGCGTCAACTCGTCCCAATCACCGTGGTCGGAGATGATCAGTGGCAGTTCCACGCCGCGCTGCTTGGCCCGCTGGCGAATGCGCATCCACCCCGATGCGAAGCTGGAAACCGGGTCGGCGAAACGCCGCGCCCAGCGGTCGGCAAAGGCGGATGGCGGCCCGACCACGATCTCGCCGGCAAGATCCTCTCCGTCGTCTTTGTCGAGTGTCGCCGGCTTGAGCGCGCCGAGACCGATGCCCTGGCCCTCATAATAGGCGCACAGCTTTTCCAGCGCGCCGTGAATGAAGATCGGCTTGTCGTACCCCCGGTCGCGTAACAGCCTGATCACCCGCTGCGCCTTGCCGAGCGCATAGGCGCCGACAAGATGCGTCCGCTCCGGAAAGGACGCGAGCGAGGCAAGCAGCCGCTCGATCTCGCCGGTCGCTTCAGGGTGCTTGAACACCGGAAGGCCGAAAGTGGCCTCGGTGATGAAGACATCGCAGGGAACGACTTCGAAATCTTCGGCAGTCGGGTCGGTCTGGCGCTTGTAGTCGCCGGAGGCAACGATCCTGATGCCGTTTGCCTCCACCGCGATCTGCGCCGAACCCAGAACGTGGCCCGCCGGATGAAACGAAACCTTCGCGTCGCCCACTGTCACCTGATGGCCGAAGTCGATTGCCTGGCTTGTGCCGGCGAATTCGTCGCCATAGCGCAGCTTCATGATGTCCAGTGTTCGCCGCGTGGCCAGCACACTGTCGTGCCCCGCCCTTGCATGGTCGGAATGGCCGTGCGTGATGAGCGCGCGTGCCACCGGCCTGACAGGATCGATGAAAAAATTTCCCGCCGGGCAGTAGAGCCCTTCCGGCCTTGTATGGAGAAGCTGCTCCGGTCGCATGGCTTGAAGATAGGGAATTACGGTGGCCGGGAAAGAGCGTAGAGGCGCGGCCCGCAATCTCTCCTGTCAATTCCCGGTGTAGTCCGACCACCGAGATTGATCCTGTTTTGTTCTTTTCGCTTGGCGCGCCCAACCGCGACCGCTAACCTTTGGGCGTGACCGCGAAACCCGATCTCGCCGCCGTCGAAACCGGCCCTTACCTGCCCGAACAGTTCCTGCACTGGTTTGCGGAGCGCGGCTGGTCGCCGCGCCCGCATCAGCTCGAATTGCTGGCAAAGACGCAGGGCGGTTCCTCGGTTCTGCTGATCGCACCGACAGGTGCAGGCAAGACGCTGGCGGGCTTCCTTCCGTCATTGGTCGATCTTGCCGAACGCCCGAAGCGCAAACCGGGCGAGGCATTTCGTGGCATCCACACGCTTTACATCTCGCCGCTCAAGGCGCTCGCCGTCGATATCGAGCGCAATCTCGGCAAGCCGGTCGCCGAGATCGGTCTGCCCATCGCGATGGAAACGCGCACCGGCGACACGCCCTCTCACAAGCGCCAACGCCAGAAATATGCACCGCCCGATATCCTGCTCACCACGCCGGAGCAGCTTGCATTGCTGATCGCCTCGCGCGAGGCGGATCGGCTGTTCTCCGGCTTGCGTTATGTCGTGCTGGATGAGCTGCATTCGCTGGTCACCTCAAAGCGCGGCCACCTGTTGTCGCTCGGCCTTGCCCGACTGCGCCGCTTCGCGCCGAACGTGCAGGCCGTTGGCCTCTCGGCGACGGTTGCCGATCCTGACGCGCTGCGTCGCTGGCTGGTGAGCCAGCGCAGCGCAGGCGACATGTCCGAACTGATCACCGTCCAGGGTGGCGCGAAACCGGAGATCACAATTCTCGATTCCAAGGAACGCGTTCCCTGGGCCGGGCATTCGGCGCGCTACGCCATCCCCGAAATCTATGAGGCGGTCAAACGCCACAAGACGACCTTGCTGTTCGTAAACACGCGCAGTCAGGCCGAGTTGTTGTTTCAGGAACTGTGGCGCATCAACGAGGACTCGCTGCCGATTGCGCTGCATCACGGTTCGCTCGATGTCGCTCAGCGCCGCCGCGTCGAAAAGGCGATGGAGGCCGGCAGCCTGCGCGCCATCGTCGCCACTTCGACGCTCGATCTCGGCATCGACTGGGGCGATGTTGACCTCGTCGTCCATGTCGGCGCGCCGAAGGGGGCGAGCCGGCTTGCCCAGCGCATCGGCCGCGCCAACCACAGGCTGGACGAGCCAAGCCGCGCCATCCTCGTGCCGGCCAATCGGTTCGAGGTGCTTGAGTGCAAGGCGGCGGTCGACGCCAACTATCTTGGCGCGCAGGACACGCCGCCGCTTCTGACGGGCGCGCTCGATGTGCTGGCGCAGCACGTTCTGGGTTCGGCCTGCGGCGATCCTTTCGATGCGGACGAACTGTTCGACGAGGTACGCTCGGCGGCCCCCTATGCCGCGCTTGACCGCAGGACATTCAATGAGGCGGTCGAGTTTGTGGCCACGGGCGGTTATGCGCTCAAGAGCTACGAACGCTACGCCCGCATTCGCCCGACCAAGGATGGGCGCTGGCGCGTTTCCAACCCGCGCATTGCCCAGCAGTACCGTCTCAATGTCGGAACGATCGTAGAGTCACCGATGTTGAACGTCCGCTACGTGCGGGCGGGCAGGGGGTCGGCCACGCGCGGCGGGCCGGTGCTCGGCAAGATCGAGGAATATTTCATTGAGGCGCTGGCGCCCGGCGACACCTTTCTCTTCGCTGGCAAGACGCTGCGGCTGGAAGGTATCCGCGAGAACGAATGTTTTGTCTCCAACGCGGCGGGCGAGGACGCCAGGGTGCCGTCCTATGCCGGCGGCAAGTTCCCGCTCTCTACCTACCTAGCCGATCAGGTGCGTTCCATCATGGCCGATCCGTCGCGCTGGAAAACGCTGCCGTCACAAGTGTCGGAGTGGTTGCAAATCCAGAAGCTGAAATCGGTTCTGCCGGGCCGCGAAGGTCTCCTGATCGAGACCTTCCCGCGCGGCGAGCGCCATTACATGGTGGTCTACGCCTTCGAGGGCAGGCTTGCGCATCAGACGCTGGGCATGCTGCTCACGCGCCGGCTGGACCGCGCCGGTGCGCGCCCGCTGGGTTTCGTGGCGACCGACTATTCGTTGGCCGTCTGGGCGCTGGACGATCTGGGCGGCCTGTTCCAGACGGGCCGTGTGAAACTGGCGGATCTGTTCGACGAGGACATGCTGGGCGACGATCTCGATGCCTGGCTGGCCGAAAGCTGGATGCTGAAGCGCACATTCCGCAACTGCGCCGTCATCGCCGGCCTGGTCGAACAGCGCCATCCCGGCCAGGAAAAGTCCGGTCGCCAGATCACTGTGTCAGCCGATCTCATCTACGACGTGCTGCGCACCCACGAACCGGACCACATTCTGCTGCGCGCCACCCATGCCGATGCGGCCGCCGGGCTGCTCGATGTTGCGAGGCTGGGCGACATGCTCTCGCGCATTCGCGGGCGAATCATGCATAAGAAGCTCGACCGCATATCGCCGCTCGCCGTGCCGATCATGCTGGAAATCGGCAAGGAGCCGGTCTCCGGCGACGCTAATGAGAGCCTGCTGCGCGAGGCAGCGGACGATCTGATCGCGGATGCGATGGAGCTGTGACGTCATGAACATTGCTGCGGCTGTAGAGGAGCCGGACATGCGAACGGCGTCGCTCACAATTGCCGGCGAGACGGCGATCTGTGACCCGCGTGGCGCGCTGTTTTTTCCCGAACCGTCGCTGCTGGTCGTCTCGGACCTGCATCTGGAAAAGGGATCGTCGCTGGCGCGTCGCGGCATGTTCGCCCCGCCCTACGACACGGCCTCTACGCTCGGCATGCTGGCCTCCGTCCTCAACCATCATTGCCCGGATATCGTCGTCAGCCTCGGCGACAGCTTCCACGATCCCGAAGGTGCGGAGCGCCTGCCGCCACTCTACCGCGATGCGCTGCTGGCGATGATGGCGGGCCGTGACTGGTACTGGATTGCGGGCAATCACGACCCCGAAGCGCCGCATGATCTGCCCGGCGCCTGCGTGCAGGAACTGGCCTTCGGGTCGTTAGTTTTCCGCCACGAACCGGAACCCGGCGTCCAGCAGGGCGAGATCGCCGGCCATCTGCATCCCGGCGCGCGTATCGTCAGGCGTGGCCGCTCGATCCGCCGGCCTTGCTTTGCCAGCGACGGCAGCCGGCTCATCATGCCGGCCTTCGGCGCCTACACCGGCACGCTCAACATACGCGACCGTGCCTATGCCGGCCTGTTCGCGCTGGAGCGCGTGACGGCCTACATGCTCGGCCGTCAGGGCGTCTATCCGATTTCGGGCAAGGCGCTGCGCGCTTAGGCCGTTCCGGCAAATGCGATAATCATGGTGACGACGATGCCCGCAGTGAGCTGCATCCGCAGCCTCGCAAACCAGTCCGGTATCCTGCCTTGCTGCGCCGACAGCGTGTCCCACGCGCCATGCGCGGCGAAGGCGACCGCCAGAAGCACGAAGGAATAGGGCGGGGGCACGAACAATGCCGCCCAGCCACCAAGCGCCGGCAACACCGAAAGGGCAAACGTGTTTGGCGCGTGTTCGCCGGGCTCCACCAGCGTGATGCCCCAGCGTATCCCGCCAAGATAGGACAGCACCACGGCCGCATATCCGGTCAGCAGCATGACCGTCTGGTCCCGCCACGGATGATCGTCCGGTATGCCGAACAACCACAGCGACAACACGATAGCAGGGATCAGCCCGGCGTAACCGAGGCGCGCCGCGACCGTCTGCGATGCCGGCTTTGTCGTGGCCTTGTCCTGCCCGGCGTCGTTCTCGTCTGCCACGATGTCACTCCCTGCGGAATACGATGCTGCCCATCCAGCCGGTCAGCATGGCAAGCGCCACCGCAAACAGGCCATAGAACAGGCTGTACTGATGTGCAGCGCGAAAGATCGACTGCTCCAAACCGGCCTTGAAGATGACCAGCGGCACCGAGGTCTCCTTGATGAAGGCGCTGTTCTTGAACAGGAACGCCCGCGCCCGGTGTGTGCCCACGGGCACATTCGGCGCCAGCGACACTGTTGCGCGGAACAGGTTCTGCGATAGGAACTCCACCCCGCCGACGCGCTCGGCATAAAGCCCGCTCGCACGTTTGCGCTCCCGCAGAGCGCCGGCAAATTCCTCGATGGTCTTGGCAGATCCATCCGGGTTGATCGGCTGCAGATGGATGTTGTCGGCGCCGAGCGACAATTGCTTGTAGCTCGTCACGTCGGTGATGTCCTGGAAGGCGCGGGTCGTGGCCACCGAATAGGAGGCGGGCACGGCCGCGAAGGTCTCCGAGTGCGTGTTGATCCACATGCCAAGCACCCGGCTCTTCTTCCACACCACGATCGGCCGCGCCGGACCTTCCAGAACAACGATCACATCGTAGCGCCCCTGCCGGCTGACCAGCGGGTCGATGTTTTCAAGCGCTCCGAAGATCGTCAGGTCTGCGCCGCCGAAATCCGAGGTGATCGAAAACCGGTCGGTGGAAAGCCCGATCTGAATGCTCTCCAGATTTTCGAGGTTGGTCTGAGCGCGAGCCAGTCCGGCTGCGGCAAGAAGGCTGACAAGGATGATGAGCAAACGCGCGATCATCTCAAGCCCCCTGCAGCGGAGCCAGCGAGTAGATGCTGGAAGGCCGCACGAAGAGATCGAAACCGAGCCTGAGCGCCACGGCCAGAACCAGCAGCGCCAGCAGCGCACGCAACTGTTCGCCGCGCAGCCTCTGCCCGGCCTTCGCACCATACTGTGCGCCGGCCACCCCGCCCGCCATGAGCAGGAAGGCAAGCACGATATCCACCGTCTGGTTCGCGGTGGCGTGCAGCACCGTGGTGAAGGCGGTCACGAAAATGATCTGGAACAGCGAGGTGCCGATAACGACATTGGTTGGCACCTTGAGCAGATAGATCAGCGCCGGCACCATGATGAAGCCGCCGCCAACGCCCATGATCGCCGCCAGAAAACCGATACCCGCCCCCAGCGCCACAACCGGGATGGCGCTGACGAAAAGTTTGGATGCGCGAAAGCGCATCTTCAGTGGCAGTTTGTGGATCCAGTTATGCTGGCCGGGTTTGCGGAGCGTAGGTGCCGCCCCGCCACGCGAGCGCCGTATCGCGCGCACAGCCTCCACCAGCATCAGCCCGCCCACCGTGCCGAGAAAGACGACGTAGAGCAGCGAGACGAACAGGTCGAGCTGGCCGAGCCGTCTCAGCAAAGCGAACACATAGGCGCCGACCGCCGATCCGGCGAAGCCGCCCAGCAGCAGGACAGTCCCCAGTTTGAAGTCCACCGTGCCGCGTTTGAAATGCGCAATCGCACCGGAGATCGACGAGCCGATCACCTGGTTGGCGCCGGTTGCAACCGCGATCGCGGGAGGGATGTTGTAGAAGATCAGCAGTGGTGTGATCAGGAAGCCGCCGCCGACGCCGAACATGCCTGAGAGGAACCCGACTGCGGCGCCCATTGCGAGCAGCACCAGAAGGTTCACCGACATTTCCGCTATCGGGAGGTAAATGCTCACCCGTCCACCCGGTCTGCGCACTGCTTGCCGGGCTACCCGTCCCCGCCGCAAGCGATAGAAAAACTAGTGGTTCGTTTCCGACATTTGCATTCCATTTGCATCGGCCACCAGTCCGTCTTGCGCCGACAATGTGGCTAAGTCAAACGTAACCCATTCAAATGGCTAACGCTGATGCGGCCATCCTTCGCCCGGCCGATCTTTCGGACAGTCGAGGCGGGTCAGTTGAGTTCCAGCAGGGCCTTTACAAGTTCATCGTCGACTTCGCCGTCGGCCTGCATTCCGTTGTCGGCCTGGAAGGCCATGATCGCGGATTTCGTCTTCGCGCCCATAACCCCGTCGGCCGGTCCGGCGTCGTACCCGTTATTGTTCAGGATGGCCTGAATGTTGCGCACAGCCTGCTCGACATCGACGCTGGCGGTCTGCGCATCGCCCTCGGTCCATTCCTCCGGGATCTCAGCCACGTTCGCCTCGGGAATGACCGGACGCGCCTTCCACAGTTCGGCGGCTTGTTTGGCCTTTTCAAGTTGCTCTGGACGCAGCGCCTTGGCAACTTCATCGCGCTTGGTCGCCGCATCGCGGTCGCCGGTCTTGGCCACCAGCGCAAACCACTTGTAGCTCTCTTCCAGGCTTTGCGGCATGCCCGCGCCCTTGGCTGACAGGATGCCGAGATTGTACTGGCTGTCCGTCACGCCCAATTCGGCTGCTTCGAGGAACCAGCGTGCCGCCCGGTCATTGTCGGCATCGCCGCCGTCGCCGCCCATTGCATAGAGCACGGCCAGATTGTGCATCGCGCTGGCATTGCCCTGCTTGGCCGCCCTCTCGTACCAGTCCATCGCAGCCGCGATGTCGCGTGAAACGCCGGTGCCCTTCTCGTAAAGGTTGCCGAGGCGGTATTCGGCCGGAGCGAACTCCAGCTCCGCAGCGCGCTCATACCACTCGGCCGCCTTTTTCAGGTCGGCATCGACGCCGCGACCTTCGGCGTAGCGGTTGCCGATCTCGAACATCGCCTTCGGATCGCCACCATCGGCCGCCTCACGCAGTGCAACCGGTCCGGCATCGGCGGGCGCGGCGATGAAGTCCATCACCGTTTCGCCGCTGTCCATTTCCGGTGTCACGGCAGCAAGTGGCTCGGCAGGCGGGGCCGTCATTGCCATGCGGTGCTCGGCCTTTACCGGGTCGTCGCCGATAACCTCGTCAGCCGGCATCATCAACTCGCCGGCCTCGGCCATGTCGGCAGGCTCGTCCTCGATCATCCGCGGAGCAGAGGTGCCGTCCGAAATCTCTTCTTCGTCCATCATCCGGGCTGTGAGCGATTGTGAGGCTTCCGGCGTTACCGGCGCTTCCGCGACATTGCCTGAAGGACTGCCGCCACCACCCAGAAGCGCGCCGCCAAGCTGCCATGCACCGATGAGAACAACGATGCCCGCAGCCGCCATGACGGCGGTCTTGGTCCGGCCCTTGAAGATGCCGCCGACACTCATCTTGCGGCCGGTGGTGCTGCCATCGCCGCCGCGCTTCATGGCGTCCGCCTCGGCGGCAGCGGCCTGGGCCGCGCGCCGCGCTGCAGCGATGAAGTCGGATTTGGCGGCGTCCATGCTGCTGGCCGGGCCCGCCTCGCCGTTTTCGTCGCGGACGCGCTTCATGATTGCGTTGAGGTCGGGCGCGCCCGAACCCGGTTCCAGAGGCTCGTTGGCGACACTCGGATCGAGCGGCTCATCGAGCTTTGGTTCGTTCTTGACTTCTGACTTGGCGGTTGCGGCCGCTGCCTTCTTGCGGCCGCTCAGCGCGCGGGTCAGCCCGCCGAACATGGAGCGCTTGCCGCCTTCTTCCTCCGGCTCTTCTTCCTCGGCCTTGCCCATCGCATGCTGGGCCGCTGCCGCCGCGGCCTGCGCCGGGGAGCGCACCTGGCGATCCTCCGGCGACCCGAACCTGTCGAATTCGGCGGCATCGTCATAATCGCCCTCGATCGAGGGCGTGTTCTCGGCCGGAAATTCCGGCTTCGCATCCGGCTCGGTCGCGAACGTGGGAGCCGCCGCAGCCATCGGCGTGGCCGCCATCATCGGCGACGAGGCTGCCGCGGGCCTGTCCCGCTGTTGCTCCAGCGTGCCGAGACGGTCGACGATCTTCAGAAGCGTGTCGTGGATCGTTTCGAAAGTCTTGGCATTGCGCTCGTCGGACTTGCGCGACAATTGTTCGAAAGCCTTCAGTTCCGCCGAAAGCGCGGCCATGTTGCCGCCATCCGTTCCGGCGGGCAGGCTGGTAACCGCGTCCTGAGCGGCCTGCCGCGCTGCTTCCACCATCGCGTCGCGTCCCTGCGCGAGCGACTGTTCGATATGGTCGAGGCGCGGCGTGATGTCTTCGAACTCCGGCAAGGGTTGGCCGGGCTTGTCGAGATGCGCCGACAGTGCTGCCACCTGCGATTCCAGGCTGCGGATAAGGTCGGGATCGATGCCCGCGACGTGCTGCGCCGAGCTGTCCAGCCGGCGCGAAATGTCGTCCAGCCGCTGTTCCAGGCCCGACGTCTCGATGCCCTGCGTGGCAGGCTGCCTTGCGTCGAAATGCGCTGCGAGTTCGGCAAAGCGCCGCTCCATTGCGTCGATCATGCCGGCGTTGGACGCCGCCGCTTCGGATTCGCGCGCCTCGATCTTGCTTGAAACGGATTCCAGCCGCTGTTCGAGCTCGCGGAACAGTTGCTGCCCATGCTGGATCGCATCGCCCTGGCGCTGCTCCAGCATCTGTGAAATCTGCGCAAACCGGTCTTCCATGCCCTGGAAGATGACATCGGCATAGTTGCGCGCGGGGTCTTCCTCCAGCTTGCCGGCGATGGAGCTGATCTGCTCGGCCAGTACTTCAACGGCCGATTCCGGCACCTCGACGCGCTGTGCGATTTCCTCGATCCGGTGCGAAAGCGCATTCAGCCTGTCGATCACCTGTTCCGAGGTCTGGTCGTCTGCAAGTTCCTCGATCTGTCGCGCCAGCGACGAGACACGGGCCTCGATGCGCTCGAAGGGTTCTGGGTCGAAGGGCTGTGCCTGGGCGCTCGAAGCAGATGCGGCGATGGCGCGCGTGATCTCGTCGAGACGCTGCTCGATCATCGAGAACGCCTCCGGCATCTGCGCGCCATATTTGTTGGAGAACTGGTCCACGGTGCCGGCCAGCCCGCGCAGCTTTTCTTCCAGCGGGCGCAGCGACAGCGACTCCGGCAGGCTGTCGATTGCCTTTCCGATATGCTCCAGCTGGGCGTTGAGTGCCTTGAATGTCGGCTCGAACTGCGCCCGGCTGGGCGCCTGGTCTATCTTGTTCTCAAGGCTCGACCAGCGGCGATCGAAATCATCCCAGCGGCGGTCGACCGAACGCAGCGTGTCCTCGCGCGCCAGTTCGTCCAGCGCGTTCCTCACCTTTTCGAGTTCCAGCCGCAGCATGTTGACACTGCGGTCGTCCGAACGTTCCGAAAGCGAACGCACGGCATCCGACAGCCGCTCGAACTCGGCGCCGATCTCGGCCGGATTGGCGGACGGCACGACTGAGTGAAGGCGCTCGATGTCAGATCTCAGTGAATCGAATTCGCGGCGCAGACCTTGGCCCATCTGCTGGCGCAATTCTTCGCGCAGCGCCTGAAGCTCACTGGCGATGCGGCCAACCGAACCGAGGCTGTCCTCCTGCTGGCGTGCGCGTTCCATGTCGCGAGCCAGAGTGTCGAACGAGTGCCGGCGGCTGTCCTGCCGCGGAGCCTGGAATTCGCGGGCGCGCGGCGCGTCCCAGCTTTCGCGTCTCGTGTCGGACCTGCCCTCCAACTGCGCGAGCGTACGGTCCATGTCCTGGAACGAGGGATTCGGCCGCCGTTTTCTCCCGGCATTGATTGAATCAAGATATGACCGCTTGCTATTCATCGTACCCCTGTCCGCCGCCGTGACCGGCAGGTCGCCGGAACTTCAGTAGAGGTCGGGCCGTGCGCGAGTCAGTCCGGAAACTGGACCGTATTGGCCACGGGGCGCTTTGCGCGACCGGACCTCTCGATACGAAAACCGTGGCCAACGCGTGACAGGATATCCACAGTACACCGACGCGCTCACCATTCCCCGAACGTGGTAAACAAGGCGTTAACCAAACTTACCAAGTGCCAAATTCGGTTCGCGCGCATCTGTGGCGTTTCTTCGCAGTTGCAACATAAATGCGTTCGCACTATGTGAGCCGCAATCGAAACGGTGGGTCATGTGAGCCGCCATACTTCAACCGAAACTGTCCCGGATCCTGTTTGCCCCCACTGATCCGGTAGCCGGGAATGGCCCAAGGCGTTCCTGAAGGGGATTAAAAGAGGAAATGATGAACTTCGCTTCAGCCGGTCTCGCACCGGCCGCTGGTGGTGTTTCGGGATCCCGCACCGAAGACCTCACCAGAATTGGAGATATGGCGCGTGAGTTCGGAGTGACGCTCCGTGCCCTGCGTTTTTACGAGGACAAAGGCCTGATCAGGCCGATCCGCCAGGGCGCAACCCGGCTCTACCGCAAGGCAGACAAGACCCGGCTGGAATTCATCCTGCTTGGTCGCCGTGTTGGCTTCTCGCTGCGCGAGGTCAAGCAGATGATCGACCTCTACGACCCGGAAGGCTCCAACATCCGCCAACTCAAGGTGGTTCTGGAGAAGTCCGAGCGCCAGCGCGGCCGGCTTGAGAAGCAGCGCGAAGAGGTCGATCGGGCGATCGTCGACATCAACGAGCTGATCGAGCGCACGCGTGAGCAGCTAGCGGCCAAGTCTGCGGCCTGACGCTTCACAAGCCTGTATCTATGCCATGAAGTGCTTCGGCGACGGTTCGACCCGTCGCCGAAGTTTTTTGCGTTTGCGGCTGCATCGCTCAAATTTTGACGTTTACGCAAACGTCAAAATTTGATACGGCGCGCCCACGCATTACATCATACCTTGCGCCTGATCGTTCTCAGGCGCAGATTTGGTCTTCGGAGGAACCCATGCCGACCTACAAAGCGCCGGTTGAGGACACGCTTTTCGTGCTCAAGGACGTTCTTGGCTACGAGCGATATTCCAACCTTCCCGGCTTTTCCGACGCTACGCCCGATATCCTCGAAGCCATTCTGGCCGAAGGCGCCAAGCTGGCCGAAAACGTGCTCCAGCCGTTGAACCGTATCGGCGACATGGAAGGCTGTGTCCGCAATGACGACGCCTCGGTGACCACGCCGAAAGGCTTCAAGGACGCCTATGACCAATATTGCCAGGGCGGTTGGCTGGGTCTCGCGGCTCCGACGGAATATGGCGGCCAGGGCCTGCCCTATTCGGTGCACTCCGCCGTCAGCGAGTACATGATCTCCGCCAACATGGCGCTGATGATGTATCCTGGCCTCACCCAGGGCGCGATCGCGGCCATCAACGAGCACGGTTCCGACGACCAGAAGCAGACCTGGTTGCCGAAGATGATAGAGGGTGTTTGGACCGGCACCATGAACCTCACCGAGCCGCATTGCGGCACTGATCTGGGCCTGCTGCGCACCAAGGCGGTTCCAAACGGGGATGGTTCCTACAAGATTTCCGGCCAGAAGATTTTCATCTCCGCCGGCGAACACGACATGTCGGAAAACATCGTCCATCTGGTGCTGGCCCGCATAGAGGGCGCGCCGGAAGGCGTGAAGGGCATTTCGCTCTTCATCGTTCCGAAATTCATTCTCGACGGAAATGGCGAGCCGGGCGAGCGCAACGCCGTCACGTGCGGTTCCATCGAGGAAAAGATGGGCATTCACGGCAACTCGACCTGCGTCATGAATTATGACGAAGCGACCGGCTATCTCATCGGTGAGGAGAATTCCGGCCTCAAGGCGATGTTCGTGATGATGAACGAGGCTCGCCTCGGCGTTGGCCTGCAGGGCCATTCGATTGGCGAAGTGGCCTATCAGAACGCCGCCGACTATGCGCGCGAGCGCATTCAGGGTCGTGCGCTGACCGGTCCGAAGGCGACCGACAAGAAGGCCGATCCGATCATCGTCCATCCCGATATCCGCCGCTCGCTGATGACCATGCGCGCCTTCAACGAAGGCGGTCGCGCGCTGGTGCTGTGGACGGCGATTCAGTCCGATGTCGCGCATCGCTCCGGCGACGAGAAGGAAACGCAGGCTGCCGACGATCTGCTGAGCCTGATGACGCCGATCATCAAGGGTGTGCTCACCGACAAGGGTTTCGACCATGCGGTGATGGCGCAGCAGGTGTTTGGCGGCCACGGCTACATCGAAGAACATGGCATGAGCCAGTTCGTGCGCGATGCCCGCATCGCCATGATCTATGAGGGCGCAAACGGTATCCAGGCGCTCGACCTCGTCGGCCGCAAGCTGCCGGCCAATGGCGGCCGCGCAGTGCAGGCCTTCTTCAAGGAGGTCGGCGATTTCTGCGAGCAGCATCGCGAAGACGAGAAGATGAAGCCCTACACCAAGGCGCTGAAGAAGGGTCTCAACGATCTGCAGGCCGCCACCATGTGGCTCATGCAGAACGCCATGCAGAAGCCCGACAACGCCGGTGCCGCCTCAACCGACTTTATGCATCTCTTCGGTCTGGTGGCGCTCGGCTATATGTGGGCGCAGATGGCAAAGAGCGCGCAGGAAAAGCTTGCCGAGGGGGCCAACGGCTCGTCCGCTTTCCTCGACAGCAAGCTTACGACCGCTACGTTCTTCATGGAGCGCATCATGCCGGAAACGGCAACGCGGCTGGCCAGCATCTCGGCCGGTGCGGATTCCATGATGGCGCTTCCCGCCGAGGCATTCTGACGCGGAACGGGATGCCGGCGGCCGGTCAGGCCGCCCCGCCGGGGCACTGAGCGGAGCGAAATTGTCGCAACGGCCAAGAGCGGCTCTGTTCAAGTTTGAACTTATTTGATAGGCGGTAGCGGTAGCGAGCCAATCGGGGAGGAAATGATGGCCAGTCCAGCCGAAGTACTTCAGCTTCCGAAACCCGAATGGGCTTCCGAAGACGTCACCATGCTCTACGACATGGCGACGAAATTCCTCGAAACCGAAATCGAGCCCCGCTACGCCGAGTTCGAAAAGGCCGAAATCTTCGACCGCGAAAGCTGGCAGAAGGCCGGCGCGAACGGCCTGTTATGCGCATCCATGCCGGAAGAATATGGCGGCTCCGGTGGCACATTCGCGCATGAGAGTGCGATCATCGAGGCGATCAGCCATGTCGGCGTCGACGGCTTCGGCATTGCGCTGCACAACTCCATCGTTGCACCGTACATTCTCCACTACGGCTCGGAAGAGCAGAAGAAGAAGTGGCTGCCGAAAATGGCATCGGGCGAACTCATCGGCGCCATCGCCATGACGGAGCCGGGCGCGGGATCCGACCTGCAGGGTGTGAAGACCCGTGCCGAAAAGGACGGCAATCATTACCGCATCAACGGCTCCAAGACGTTCATCACCAACGGCCAGCTCGCCAATCTGATCATCGTCGTTTCGAAGACTGATCCCGAAAAGGGCGCCAAGGGCACCTCCCTGATCGTGATCGAGACCGACGAGGTCGAAGGCTTCGAGCGCGGCCGCAACCTCGACAAGATTGGCCTGAAGTCCAACGACACGTCGGAACTGTTCTTCAACGATGTGCGCGTGCCGACGTCCAACCTGCTTGGCCATGAGGAAGGCCAGGGTTTTGTCCAGCTGATGGAACAGCTGCCGCAGGAACGACTGCAGATCGGCACCACCGCGATCGCCATGATCGAGCGGGCGCTGGCGCTCACCATCGAATATGTGAAAGAGCGCAAGGCCTTCGGCAAGGCTGTGATCGAGTTTCAGAACACCCAGTTCAAGCTGGCCGAACTGAAGACCGAAGCCACGGTCGGCCGTGTCTTCTATAATGACTGTGTGGCGCGCCACCTGAATGGCGGGCTCGACCCGGTCACCGCATCGATGGCCAAATACTGGCTCTCCGATCTGCAGGGCAAGATCGTAGACGAGTGTCTGCAGCTCTTCGGCGGCTACGGTTTCATGAACGAATATCCGATCGCCCGCATGTACCGCGATGCGCGCGTCCAGCGCATCTACGGCGGCACCAACGAGATCATGAAGCTCTTGATCGCGAGGAGCCTGTGACAGTGGCGGTCGACCCGCTTTCAACCTTCACGGCCGACAGTGCCCCGCCATCGGCAAAATGGCTGGGCATGGAAGTGCTGTCATGGGACCGCGAGGCAATGAAGCTCAGGTTGGCTTTTGAGCCGCCGCGCGATGTCATAAATTTCGGCGGGGTCGTGCAGGGCGGTTTCCTGATCGCCATGATGGATGATGCGATGGGCTTCAACTGCTTCATCAGTCTTGGCATGGCGAACCGGCAGGCCTCGATCGACATTCATACGCATTTCCTGCGCGCCGTTCAGTATGGCCGGGTCGAGGTCGAAGCGCGTGTGGTACGCGCCGGGCGCTCAGTTGCCTTTCTGGAGGCGGAGCTGTTTGGGCCCGATGGCGAACTCGCCGCGCGGGCGACCTCCAGCATGAAACTCAATCCCATCGCCAAGGTGGCGGAAGCAGCGGAATAGGTGACCAGCCAGATGGCCGAGTTTGATCTTCATTGCTTCGCCGAGAGCGGCAATTCTTACAAGGCGGCCCTGATGCTGCAGCTCTGCGGCGCGGACTGGCAGCCGATGGGCGTCGAATTCTTCAAGGGCGCAACGCGCTCGCCCGAATATCGTGCGCTCAACGTCATGGGCGAGGCGCCGGTGCTGACACATCACCGCGCGGATGGCGATTTCACGCTGAGCCAGTCGGGCGCGATCCTGATTTATCTTGCCCGCCATTTCGGCAAGTTCGGTCACAAGACGGAGAGCGAGGAGTTTGAAATCCTGCGCTGGGTCTTGTTCGATAATCACAAGCTCACCAGCTACACGGCAACGGAGCGTTTCATGCGCCATTTCCGTGGCAAGAAGGGCGATCCCGCGGCGGAGTTCGTATACAGCCGCGCCCGCGATGCCTGGAAGATACTGGACCAGCATCTGACCGGCCGCGAATGGGTGGCGGCAGACCGCGCAACCATCGCCGATTTCTCGCTCTGCGGTTATCTGTTCTGGCACGACCAGATCGAGATGGACCCAGGCGAATTCCCGGCCCTCGCCGCATGGCTGGAACGCATTCGCGCGCTGCCCGGCTGGGCCGCACCTGAAGACCTTATGCCCTCGGGCATGTAGACAATAACCGGGCGCCGTCTCGCGGCCCCATTGCAAGGAGATGCAAGATGGCAGACGCATTTGTCTATGACGCCGTTCGCACGCCGCGTGGCCGCGGCAAGAAGGACGGCTCGCTGCACGAGGTTCCGGCCGTTCGGCTCGGCGCCAAGGTTCTGGAAGCCGTGCGCGACCGCAATGGCCTCGACACCTCCAAGGTGGACGACATCATTTTCGGCTGCGTCGATCCGGTCGGCGAAGCGGGTTCCGTCATTCCGCGCGCCTCCGCCTTTGAAGCGCGCTATGCGACCGAAGCGCCGGGCATGCAGATTTCGCGTTTCTGCGCTTCAGGCCTCGACGCCATCAATATGGGTGCGGCCAAGATCGCCGGCGGCTCTGACGACATCGTCATTGCCGGCGGCGTGGAATCGATGAGCCGCGTCGGCATGGGCATGTCGGGCGGCGCATGGTTCATGGATCCGTCCGTGGGCCTGCCGTCCTATTTCATGCCGCAGGGCGTGTCGGCCGACCTGATCGCCACCAAGCATGGCTTCTCCCGCGACGATGTGGACGCCTACGCGGTCGAGAGCCAGAAGCGCGCCGATGCCGCCTGGAAGGATGGCCGCTTCAAGAACTCCGTCATCTCGATCAAGGACCAGAACGGGATGACCATACTCGACCATGACGAGCATATGCGTCCTTCCACCGACATGCAGTCGCTGGCATCGCTCAACCCGTCCTTTGTCATGCCGGGCGAGATGGGCGGCTTTAACGCCGTTGCCGTTCAGCGCTATCCCGAGATCGAGGGTGTGAACCACGTCCATCATGCCGGCAATTCTTCGGGCATCGTGGATGGTGCTGCCGCCGTTCTGCTCGGCTCCAAGAAGGCCGGCAAGACGATGGGCCTGACGCCGCGGGCCAAGATCCGCGCCTTCACCAATATCGGCTCTGAACCTGCAATCATGCTGACCGGCCCGGTCGACGTGACCGAGAAGCTGCTGAAGAAGGCCAAGATGACGCTCGACGACATCGACCTGTTCGAGCTCAATGAAGCCTTCGCCTCAGTCGTGCTACGCTACATGCAGGCCTTCGACATCGATCACGACAAGATCAACGTCAATGGCGGAGCAATCGCCATGGGCCACCCGCTGGGTGCGACCGGCGCGATGATCTTCGGCACCGTGCTCGACGAGCTTGAGCGCCGCGACCTCAACACCGCTCTGGTGACGCTCTGCATCGGTGCCGGCATGGGCACGGCCACCATTATCGAGCGCGTCTGATCCGGTCATGCTCGACCGCGAACGCGCAGCGCTGGTGATTGTTGACGTCCAGAAGGCATTTCTGGAGCGCGAAGCCAATGGCGAGCGCCGCAACAATCCGCAGGCCGTCGCCAACATGGCACGGTTGCTGGCCGCGTTTCGCGCGTCAGGCATGATGGTCGTTCACATCCGCCATGCCTCGATGAAACCGCACTCCCTGCTGCGACCCGAACTGCCGGGTTTCGCCGTTATCGACGAGGTGCGCGAAATCGAGGGCGAACCGGTTCTGGTGAAGTCGGTCAATTCCGGCTTCATCGGTACCGATCTCGAGCAGCGACTGCGCGACGCCGGCATCGGGACCGTTCTCGTGGTTGGAGCGACGACCAATCACTGTGTTGAGACGACGGCGCGCATGGCTGGCAATCTGGGTTTCGATACCCGGCTTGTCGAAGATGCCTGCTTCACATTCGACCGTACAGGTCATGGCGGCCGCCGCGAGACGGCCGACGACATTCACGCGATGACGCTGTCCAATCTCGACGGCGAGTTCGCGACAATCGAAACAACCGACAGCCTGCTCGCTGCGCTTCACGAGAGCGCGGCGGCCTAAGGAGGACCATATGAGCTACAAGAACTTCACCGTCGAAACCGACGCCGACGGCATTGCCCTCGTCACCTGGGATTCGCCCGGCCGCTCCATGAACGTCTTCACCGAGGAGGTGATGGACGAACTCGACAAGATCGTCGACCAGGTTGTTGCCGACGACGCCATCAAGGGCGTGGTGATCACCTCCGGCAAGGACACGTTCTCCGGCGGCGCGGACCTGACCATGCTTCAGCGCATGCTCGGCATGTTCCGAGAGGAAGAGAAGAAGGACCACGACAGCGCGATCAAGATGCTGTTCGACGGCGCCGGCCGTATGAGCTGGCTGTGGCGCAAGGTCGAAACCTGCGGCAAGCCCTGGGTGTCTGCGATCAACGGCACCTGCATGGGCGGTGCGTTCGAACTGTCGCTTTCCTGTCACGGCCGCGTCGCGGCTGACAGCGACAAGGTCAAGATGGCGCTGCCGGAAGTGAAGGTCGGCATTTTCCCGGGCGCCGGCGGAACCCAGCGTGTGCCGCGTCTGGCCAACACGCAGGAAGCGCTGCAGATGCTGACGACAGGCCAGAACCTGTCGCCGAAAAAGGCCAAGCAGATGGGCCTGATCCACGAGATCGCCGAACCTGCCAAGCTGATCGACGCCGCCAAGGACATGATCAAGGCGGGCCTCAAGCCGGTTCAGCCGTGGGACGAAAAGGGCTTCAAGCTGCCCGGCGGCCCGGTCTATTCGGCGGCCGGTGCGAATCTTTGGCCGCCGGCAATCGCCATCCTGCGCCGCGAGACCTACGGCAATTATCCTGCCGCTTCGGCGATCCTGAAATGCGTCTATGAGGGCCTCCTGGTTCCGATGGACACCGCGCTTCGCATCGAGCAGCGTTATTTCACCGAAATCCTGCGCTCCACCGAGGCTGCGATGATGGTTCGCTCGCTGTTCGTGTCGCTGCAGGAGTTGAACAAGGGCGCTCGCCGTCCCGCCGGTGTTCCCGAAACCAAATTCAAGAAGATCGGCGTTCTCGGCGCGGGCTTCATGGGCGCGGGTATTGCCTATGTCACCGCCAAGGTAGGCATCCCGGTGGTGCTGCTCGACCGTGACATGCCGTCGGCTGAAAAGGGCAAGGCGCATTCCGAAGGTCTGATGGATGGCGCAATCAAGAAGGGCCGCGCCACCGAGGAACAGAAGCAGCAGCTTCTGTCGCTGATCACGCCCACCACCGACTATGCCGATCTCGAAGGCTGCGACCTCGTCATCGAGGCCGTGTTCGAGGATTCGGAAGTCAAGAAGGGCGCGACCGAGCAGACCGAGGCCGTCATCGCCAAGGACGCGATCTTCGCCTCCAACACCTCGACCATTCCGATCACCGGGCTGGCGAAAAACTCCAAGCGGCCGAAAAACTTCATCGGCATCCACTTCTTCTCGCCGGTCGACCGCATGATGCTGGTCGAGATCATTCTCGGCAAGAAGACGGACGATCCGGCACTCGCCGTCGCCATCGACTATGTGCGCGCGATCAAGAAGACACCGATCGTGGTCAACGACACGCGCGGTTTCTACGTCAACCGCTGCGTGCTGCGTTACATGGCCGAATCCTTCCAGATGCTGATCGAAGGCGTGCCGCCGGCAATGATCGAAAACGCCGCCAAGATGGCCGGCATGCCGGTCGGGCCGCTGGCGCTGACCGATGAAACGGCTATCGACCTTGCCCAGAAGATCATGAAGCAGACCATTCGCGATCTTGGCGAGAAAGCCGTTCCAGCCGATCAGTTCGAACTCATCAACACGATGGTCGACAAGCATGGTCGCCACGGCCGCAAGAACGGCAAGGGTTTCTACGACTATCCGGCGAAGCCGGCCAAGAAGCATCTGTGGCCGGGCCTCAAGGAGCTTTACCCGCAGCAGGACCCGGACGACGTCGATGTCGAGGAACTGAAGCAGCGTTTCCTTGTCACGATTGCGCTCGAAGCGTCGCGTGTCATGCAGGAAGGCATCGTCACCGACCCGCGCGAGGCCGATGTCGGTTCCATCCTGGCCTTCGGCTTTGCGCCCTACACGGGCGGCGCGCTGTCCTACATTGACGGCATGGGTATGGATAACTTCCTCGCGTTGGCCAAGAAGCTGCAGAAGAAATATGGCGCGCAGTTCAAGGCGCCGAAGCTTCTGGCCGACATGGCCGCCAAGGGCGAAACCTTCTACGACCGTTTCGACCCCTATGGCTCCAAGGTGAAGGAAGCAGCCTGACGCCACGAATTGTTACGCAGAAAGGGCCGGGTCGACCGGCCCTTTTTGGTTAGGGATCGCAAGCATGTATGTCTGGGGACGCCTCGGCCACATGGTGATGACCGCGAAGTCGCGCGGTCCCTATCGCATGGGTGATGAAAGCCGGTTGCGGTTTCGCTGCCTGCCGACAGACATCGACCGCAACATGCATCTCAACAATGCGCGTTACCTGATGCTGGCCGATGTCGGCCGCATCGACATCTTCCTGCGCGCCGGTCTCATCCGGCTGGCGCGTCAGAAACGCTGGGGCCCCATGATGGGTGGCTTGCAGTCGGTCTATGTGCGCGAGATCCAGCTGTGGAAGCGGTTCGAGGTCGTCTCCACCATCGAGACTTGGGAAGACACGCAGGTGATCGGTCGTCACCGCTTCGTTCTCGAAACCGGCGAGACGGCCGCGATCGTTCTGACCACCGCCGGCATTTACGACTTCGCCAACCGCCGCTTTGTGCCGATCGACGAGATGGTCAGAGAACTCGGCCATGAGATCAAACCGCGCCCGCCGAGCGAGGAGGAGAAGATCTTCATGGCCTCCCACGCCGGATTGCGAAAACTCGCGAAAGTGAAGACCTGACCGATTGCCAGTTGCGTGGGCGCTTCTATGCTGCCCGCGTTTCAAATGGAGGAGCAGCGCACCATGGCCGCCAGCATCGACTATTTCATCACCAGTGTTTCGCCCTGGGTCTATCTCGGTCATGACGCAGCCCGTGAACTGGCGGCAAGACATGGCGCAACGCTCAATGTGCGCCCGCTCAATTTGGGTGAGATGTTCAAGGTTTCGGGCCAGGTAGCACTTGGCGAGCGCGCGCCGGTGCGCCAGCGCTACCGGCTGATCGAGCTTCAGCGCTACGCCGAGATGCGCGGCAAGAAGATCAATCTCAAACCGAAACATTTCCCCACCAACCCGGCACTTGCCGACCTTACGATCTGCGCCATCGTCGCCGATGGCGGAGACCCGTTCGACTATATGGGCAGCGTGTTTGCCGCCGTCTGGGCCGACGAGAAGGACATCGCGGAGGAGGCGGTGATCGCCGATCTTTTGAAACAGTCCGGCTTCGACACCGCCGCTGTTATTGCCAGGGCGAACTCTGAGGAAATCGCAGCGATCCGTGCCAAGAACACCGAGGACGCCATAACTGCCGACGCGACCGGCGTGCCGTCCTTCGTGCTCAACGGCGAACCGTTCTGGGGTCAGGACAAGCTGGACGCACTCGACCATGCGCTCACGACCGGGCGTGGGCCTTACAAGGCATAGCGGGTCGAGGATGCGGCGGCCATGACGCTGGAAGAAACCATCGACGTTTACGCTTCTGCCTGGTCGGAGGCCGATGCCGGTCGGCGCCTCGAAATTCTCGATACCGTTCTGACCGCTGACGCAACCTATACCGACCCGCGCGTTCATGCCGTCAATCCGGCTGAACTGTCGGACCATATCGGCCGCATCCTCGCCGGACGGCCGGGTGCGCGCGTGCTGCGCACCAGCGTCGTCGACGCCCATCACGGCAAAGCGCGGTTTGCCTGGCATCTCGTCAATGCCGATGGCACGTCGCTTCCGCCGGGCATCGACATCGTCGAAATCGATGAGGCGACCGGCAAGCTGAAGACGATCCTCGGCTTCTTCGGGCCGCTCGCCGATCTCGAAAGCTGAACCACCGACCTGTGGGCTTTCGGCCCATCGTCATCCACGAAACTGGACACCCGCAGCCGGGCGTCCTAGAAGGGTCGGAAAGGTATTTTTTCCTGTCAGGGAGGAGCAATGCTCTCGCATGAACAGGTCTGGGCGGCGATAGACAGGCTGGCCGAGCACAACTCGCTGTCGGCCTCGGGTCTCGCCAAGCGCGCGGGGCTGGATTCCACCGCTTTCAACAAGTCGAAGCGGCGCTCGGCCGATGGCCGGCCGCGCTGGCCGTCGACGGAATCGCTGGCCAAGATCATGCAGGCGACCGGCTCATCGCTGGATGAGTTCGTGGCCATGCTTTCAGGAGGGGCCGGCCGCGCCGCGCATCGCGCCGAGGGCGCGCTTGAGGGCGTGCCGCTGCTTGGTTTTGCGCAGGCAGGCGCCGGGGGCTACTTCGACGATGCCGGTTTTCCGGTCGGCCACGGCTGGGACGTCGTGGAGTTTCCGGCTGGTATGGCGGAAGGTTCCTATGCGCTCAAGGTGCAGGGCGATTCCATGCTGCCGCTTTATCGCGACGGCGACATCCTTATCGTTCAGCCGGGCGCCAATGTCCGGCGCGGCGACCGCGTGGTCGTGAAGACCACCGGCGGCGAGGTGATGGCCAAGATCCTGACACGCCGCAATGCGCGGCTTGTCGAGCTGACCTCCGTCAATCCTGACCACCCGGATCGCAGCGTGCCTGTCGCGGAGGTCGAATGGCTGGCCCGCATTCTGTGGGCCAGTCAGTAGGGCGGCGCGATGCGCCGGATGCCTCTTGTTCTGGCCGTTGGCGGACTGGCGGTGCTTGTTGCCGGCATGCTTGCCGGCCGCGCCGCATGGATGCCCTCGCCCACAGCTGGCGAAACCCCGGAACAGCCCAGGCAGGCAGAAGCCGCTGCTACCGTTTCGCCTGAGCCTTCAAGTGCCGTTGCCGGCGGCGCACCTGACGCGCGTCCCGTCGGTTCCGATCTGGTCGCCATCCCGCAGGTGGAACCGGAAACGCTTGTTCGCGTCGAACCGCGCGAACCGCTCAGCCTGTTCGGCCAGCCGCTGCCGCCGCCGAAAGTCGACAACAGCCGCATACACCGTCCGGTCGCCGAGGCTGCCGGTCGCATTCTGGGTCAGGGTCTTCTGGTCGAAGTGGCCGGTGTCGATATCGTGGAACCGGAAGAGATCTGCCTCGATCCCGACGGGTTCGAATGGCCATGCGGCATGCGTGCCAGAACGGCGTTCCGCGGTCTTCTGCGCGGCCGTGCCGTGAGTTGCGACGTGCCGCCGGACTATGAGGAGCCGGAAATCGCAACCCAATGCAGCCTTGGCGCGCTCGACCTCGGCCGCTGGCTCGTTGCCAATGGCTGGGGCCGCGCCGCACCCGGCGGTCCTTACGCCGACATGGAGCAGTCGGCACGGGAGGCAGAAAAGGGCATATTCGGCTTTGGCCCTTTGCCGGTGCCGGTCTTCACCGCGCAGCCGGATTTCATGAACGAGCCGTAGGCGGCCTAGTCGACCAGTTCGCCGGCCAACGCCCTGGCGATGAGGGCGCGGGTTTCCTCGATGCCGTAGAGGGCAACGAACGAGCCGAACCGCGGACCGCGCTGCTGGCCGATCAGCACCTGATAGATCATCTGGAAGAACGCACCCGAAACGCCGGGTCCGCCCGTCGGGCTCTTCTTCTTGTGGTCCTGATAGCGCTCGATTTCGCGCGCCACGTCGAGTGCCGCGTTCTGGATCGTTTCGCCGTCCGCGCCTGCCGGGAGCGTCGCCAGCTTGGCGGAAAGGGCCCCCAGCGCATTGCGCTCCTCGTCGTCCGGCGGCCGGTAGCTTTTCTCCACGAAGTCGCGGAAATACTGGATGGCAAAACCGACCAGCTGGTCGAGATGCGGATGCGTCTGCGGCGTCACACCGGGCGCATAGTTGGAGATGAATCCCCACATCACGGTTGCGTTTTCGGGGTTGGACGCTGCGGCCACATTGAGAAGCAGCGAGAAGCTGACCGGCAGATCGAGTTCCGGCGGGTTGCCGTCATGGATGTGCCAGACCGGGTTGCCGAGCCGTTCCTTCCACTCCTGGCGCGGATAGGCGGCCAGAAACTGGTAATACTCATCCACCGCACGCGGAATGACGTCGAAATAAAGCTTCTTCGCCTGCCGCGGCCGCTGGAACATGTAAAGCGCCAGGCTCTCCGTCGGGGCATAGGTCAGCCATTCATCGATGGTCAGTCCGTTGCCCTTGGACTTCGAGATCTTCTGGCCGTTCTCGTCGAGGAAGAGCTCGTAGACGAAGTGTTCCGGCGCGCGGCCGCCGAGGATTTCGCAAATGCGGTCATAGATTGCCGCGTTGGTCTGGTGGTCTTTGCCGAACATCTCGAAGTCGATGCCGAGGGCCGCCCAGCGCATTCCGAAATCGGGCTTCCATTGCAGCTTCACCGCGCCGCCGGTGACGGGAAGCGTGGTCTCGGTTCCATCTTCGTCGTCGAAGGTGATCGTGCCGGCCCGCGCGTCGACATGCTTCATCGGCACGTAGAGAACGCGGCCTGTCTTCGGCGAGATCGGCAGAAACGGGCTGTAGGTCGCCTGCCGCTCCTCACCCAGAGTCGGCAACATCACGGCCATGATGTCATCATAACGCTCGGCTGCCCGCATCAGCACGTCATCGAACCGGCCGGACTTGTAGTAGTCGGTCGCGCTGGCAAATTCGTAGTCGAAGCCGAACGCGTCGAGAAACCGCCGCAGCATCGCATTGTTGTGATGGCCGAAGCTCTCATAGTCGCCGCCGAACGGGTTGGGCACGGCGGTCAGCGGCTGGTGCAGATAGGGTTCCAGTGCGGCACGGTCCGGCACATTGTCCGGTATCTTGCGCATGCCGTCCATGTCGTCGGAAAAACACAACAGCTTGGTGGCGACCTTGTCTTCGGTCAGCACCCGGAAGGCGTGCCGCACCATCGTGGTGCGCGCCACCTCGCCAAACGTGCCGATATGCGGCAGGCCGGAAGGCCCGTAGCCGGTCTCGAAAAGCACGGTGTCGGGAAAGCCGCTTTTCTCGTAGCGCGCGATGATCTTGCGCGCTTCTTCGAATGGCCATGCCTTGCTGTCGGCGGCAGCCGCGAGAATATCGGAATTGGTGGTGACCGGGTTCATTCCAGCCTGCTTTGCGGAGTTTGGAAGGCAGCGGCGCATCATGCGCTGCAAAAATGCGGCTTGGTCCTATTCGCAGCACGGGCCATCGTCAACAAAGTCGGTGAAAATCGTTGCGTGCCGGCGCTTCGATCCTTAACAAGCGCGCTGCAGACAGAACCCGCCGGGAGCGATCGATGAAACAGCCGACGACGCAGGAAGCACTCATCTATGTGATGGTGATGGTATCGGCATCCGACCGCGACATGGTCGATCCCGAGCTCTCGCGCATCGGTTTCGTGGTTGGCAATCTGCCAGTGTTCGAAGGCTTTCCCGTCGAGCGCACGCTGGATGTCGCGCGCCAGTGCCAGGAATGGCTCCAGCGTGAAAACGGATTCCAGGAAATTCTCGATGCCGTCGTAGCGGCGGTGCCCGAACGCCTGCGCGAAACCGCCTATCTTCTGGCGGTAGACATTGCGGTGGTCGATCTCCACGTCGAACCGGAAGAGTTGCGCATGCTGCAGATCCTGCGAGACAAGCTCGGCATCGAACGCCAGGCCGTGTCGGCGATCGAGCGCGCGGCCAAGGCCCGCTTCCTGCGCCTCTAGCCGGTCAACGGAAATTGACGGTCATCCGTCTTTTGGTTGGACGCGGTCAGCGCTAATGCAGTGTGGCTGACACAGAAACGGCCGCCTCATGGAAATCGCTGGAAACCCAGAGCTCGTTGCCCGTATCGCGGCGTTTGTTGCGATCTTTGCCGCAATGGCCATTTTCGAACTGTGGTCGCCGCGGCTTGAGCGGCCGGAGATGATGGGCGCGCTCAAATCCAGGCGCTGGTTCACCAACCTGTCGATGGTGATCATCTCGTCGATCCTCCTGCGGGTGATCTTCCCCGCCGCTGCAGTCGGTACCGCGATTTGGGCTGACGCCAATGGCTACGGGCTTTTCCCCGCGATTGGCCTCAATCCGGTCGTCGCCGGGATCATCGCTTTTGTCGTTCTGGATTTCGCGGTCTGGCTGGAGCACGTCGTCAGCCACAAGCTGCCGATCCTGTGGCGCATCCATCAGATGCACCATGCGGACACCGGTTTTGACGTGACAACGGCGCTGCGCTTCCACCCGCTGGAAATCGTGCTGTCGATGTTCTGGAAGGCGGCAATCGTGGTCGCGCTCGGTGCGCCGCCGGTTTCGGTGCTGATTTTCGAGATCGTGCTCAATGGCACGGCGATGTTCAATCACTCCAACGTCAAGCTGCCGCTCGGCATCGACCGGCATTTGCGCAAGGTGCTGGTGACGCCGGACATGCACCGCGTCCATCATTCGATCATTCGCCGCGAAACGGACTCCAATTACGGCTTCAATTTTGCGTTCTGGGACCGCCTGTTCAAAACCTACAACGACCAGCCGGCGAGCGGGCACGAGGGCATGGATATCGGGCTCGAATATTGGCGCGACAGCCGGCCGGCAGACCTTGGCTGGTCGCTGCTTTTGCCGTTCCGCAAGCTGAGAAGGCGCTGAGATCCCGCCCTAAAAGAAGCTGACGGGGAAGTAGCGGAGGTAGAGTTCCTCGAACTCGCCGCTCATGTTGATTTCCCTCAGCGCGTAGTCGAACGCTTCGGCCAGCAGATCGTCCTCATGCCGCACTGCGATCGCCAGCCCCGCGCCGAAATATTCGGGCGCAATATAGGGTCCGCCGGCGAAACGGCAGCAACCGGCGGAATCGAGCCCGGCCAGCCAGAAGCTCAGTCGCAGCCCGTCGCCGAAAATCGCATCGGTTTCGCCGGTACGCATGCCGTCATAGAGCCAGTCCTCGCGGCTGTAGGTGACCGGCTTCGCTTCGGGAAAATAGTCGCGCAGCATCTTTTCGTGCTCCGACCCGGCCAGCACGCCGACGCGGCGGTCTGCGATATTCTTGTGAACCGGTTCGGCAAGCGTCGATCCGCTGGACACCACGAAACGGGCGGGAAAGCGCAGATAGGAACGGGTGAAGGCATATTTCAGGCGACGGTCTGGTGTAAGCGCCAGCCCGGCAATCAGTGCATCGCCTTCGCCGCGTTCCAGCGCTCCTTCCAGGTCCTCCCACGGCAACGCCTGTATCTGGCAGCGGTCCAGCACGTCGAGCGCCTTGCACATGGCGCGCGCCAGATCGACGTGAAATCCGGAGATCAGGCCGTTGGTGTCGAGAAAGTTGAAGGGCGGGAAATCGACCGTCGTGAGAAACCGGATGCGGGCATAGCGCGACAGGTCGGGCTCCGAAAGCCGTTCCTTGACGTCCCAGAACTGCGGTATCACCGGTTCAGCAGCATGCGCGGCTGGAAAAGCCGTCGCAAAAAACATCGACACAAGTCCAGCAATCCAGCGTTTCATTGCCCCTCCGGCGCCTAAAAATCGGCGGCTCTCTATTTGCGCCCGGCGCACCCTAACCGCCTGACCACAATAACAAAATACGAAAGCGCTGGTAGAATCGGATCGTTTGAGTCAATAATATCGTAAAGAAAGCGCAACATTGCGGGGTAAATGTTGCAATGACGCATTTTGACGAGACGCTTGAGTATATCGAGCTGATCCAGAACGCCCGGACGCCCGAGGACGTTTGCCGGGCGCTGATCGACGTCACCAGCCAGTTCGGTCTCACAGCGCTTCTGGCCGGCACGGTGCCGGGTCAGGGCCTGCCCGGCGAAGAACAGCGTGGCCATGTCTTGTTGTGCGACTGGCCGATGGATTGGCTCGAACGTTACGTGACCCGCAACTATGTCGATCACGATCCTCTCGTCCAGTACATGCGCAAGCAGCCATCGCAGGTGACCTGGAGCGACGCAGCAGCGCGGATCGATCTCGACCGCAGTGCGCGCGAGGTTTTCTGCGATGCCGGCGCCTACAAACTCAATGACGGATTTGCCCTGCCGCTCGTGACACTTGAGGGCGAAGTCGTGATGGTATCGCTCGGCGGTGAACAGCTTGAGCTCGACGAAAATGCGATTCGCCTCATCTCGCTGGCTTCGACTTACGCCATCGGCCGCGCGATCCAGCTAACATCCGCGCAGCCGCTGATCGATCACAAGCCCGAACTGACGCCGCGCGAGAAGGAATGCATGCGCTGGGCCGCCGCCGGAAAGTCGGAATGGGAAATCTCGCAAATACTTGGAATTTCCGAGCACACATCTGAAAAACATCTATTGAACGCCAAGGCGAAACTTGGAGCGTCCAACCGTGTGCAGGCAATCGCCGAGGCGATACGGCACGGTTACATCAGCTGACAATTTTCCCGATTAATGGTTAGCTTTAACCACTACGTGATCGCGTAATTTCGGGCCATTTGGGCCGTCGTACACTGGTCTTCCTTTAGCAAGGGAGACCAATATGTTGTACGCATTATCTACCAGCGAACTGATGGATCGGCCTGACCTGTGGCAGGCGGTTCATTCTCTCAGGCACAGCATCTTCGTTGACGAAATGGGTTGGGAAGATCTCCGCCGCCCCGACGGGCTGGAGATGGACCAGTTCGATCACGAAGAAGCCACGCACCACCTCGTCATCCGCAACGGCGAACTGGCCGGTTATCAGCGTATGCTGCCGACCACGCGCCCGCACCTCCTCACCGAAGTGCTGACCGACCTTTTCGAAGGCTCGCCGCCAAGCGGCCCCGACGTCTGGGAGCTCACCCGCTATGCGGTTGCACGGCCCTATCGCGAAGGGCGCTGGGGCGTATCCAGCGTCGGTTCCGAACTGATCGCCGGCTTCATCGAATGGGGAATGGAGCGCAACGTCGACAAGGTGATCATCGAGTTCGAGCCGATGTGGGTTCTGCGGGCCTTGCAACTCCGCTTCCTCGCGCAGCCGCTCGGTTACCAGCGCACCTACGGCAAGCAGCAGGTGGTGGCGACGTTGCTCACCTTCGACGACACGACGCTGCGCGTCGTGCGCGAGAAGCGCAATTACGACGCACCCGTGCTGGTTCACGGCGTGCCGGACATCGTTGGGTACAAGAAGGCCTCGTAACGCACACCAGCCACGAAGCCTCGTACCTTGCAAATTCACGGAAGCAGTCATGAAGGGAACAAAGACATGGACTTCCGGCCAGAATCCGAGTTTCACAATCACACATTGACGATCACCGTCGCCTCAAAGGACGGAAGACCGATCCTCGACGGGCCGGCATATCGCAGCCTCGCGGCAACGCTTCGCGAAGCGGCCGCCGATGACGAGACGCGGGTCGTCATATTGCGCGGTCTTTCCGGGTGCTTCTGTCTCGGCGGGGACTTTTCGGAGTTTCTCGACAAGACGCGCCACCGCGACCTGATCGCAGCCGTTAGCGACATGTTCCGCGTACTGGCAACGTTTCCCAAGCCGTTGCTCGGTTGCGTGGACGGCGATGCCGTCGGCGTCGGCTGCACGATCCTGTTCCACTGCGATCTTGTCGTGGCTTCACCGAAGAGCACCTTCAGGGTGCCGTTCGTCGATTTCGGCCTCGTGCCGGACGCGGCAACCAGCATCCTGGCGCCCGAAAAGCTCGGCTACACCGACGCGTTCCGCTTCTTCTGCCTCGGCGAAACGCTCAACGCGGAGGAGGCACACGGGCTGAAGCTGGTGTCACATCTGGCTGAGCTCGACCCGGAACAGCAGGCGCAGACAATCGCACGTACGCTTTCCAAGAAGCCGCCCAAGGCTCTGTCACAGACCAAGCAGCTGTTGCGCGGTGACGAAAGCGTGCTGTGCGAGCGCATCGATCGGGAGATCAAGCTCTTCCACAACGCACTGCAGGACGAGGTCACCATCAAGCGGTTGTCGCGCATAGCCCGAATGGCGGCCTGAGCCGCATCGGACGGCGGCCAGCGAGGCACGGGCCGCCGTCCGGGCACCAAGCAAGGAAGATCGAAAAGAGTGCGTCGGCGCACGCTTGACGCAACAGGAAACCATCGCCCGGGGAGGGGGCAAATTGAAAGCCGACGACGCAGCACAAACTGCGGCGGCAGGAAGGGTGGGGCCGGTTCAGGTGCGGCGGCGGACCGGCGGTTCTGCCCGGCCTGTGGCCGCAAACGGCGGAAGGAAGCTTCTTTCCGCCGCGTTCGATCCGTGGCTGCCTGTCATGCGGGAACTGGGCCTGTCTGGCGACGTCGCGCGAAATGTCGCCAGCCGCGCTCGCACCAACGCAACGTCATTTCAGGCCGAGCTGCTGGTTTCGGGCCACTGCACGGAGGCGGGTTTCTTCCGCGCGGTGGCGCAGGTGCTCGGTATCGGTTTCGTCGATCACATTGAAGCCGACTCGCTTGTGATGCGCGAGCGAGACGGTCTGGCGCTGCTGCGCAGTCCCTCTGGCATCAACCTTGCTCGGGTTGCTGCTGCCGACGGACAGATCCTCATACACAGTGCGCCGGATGCCGATGGCTTCCGGCGCCTGAAATCCCGCCTTGAAGCGGATCGCAGCCTTGCCGGTCGCCTGCGCATCACCACGCCATTGGCACTGCGCGCCGCGGTTGAGCGCCGGTGTCTTCACCTGATCAAGCGCCGCGCCACCGGCGCGTTGTTCGATGCATTGCCCTACTGCTCGTCCCGCGTTGTGCTCACCGGCCTGCAGGGGTTCGCGATCGGCGGTTCAATCGCCGCGGCGCTGGTGGGACTCCTGCTTGCCCCGCAGGCCTCAGCCTTTGTGGCGCATCTGTTATTCTCCGTCTTCTTTTTCGGATGTGTGACGCTGCGGCTGGCGGCGATCAGCCAGGCGCGCCCTGGTGGCGGAAGCGGGCTGAGGCGGGTCGATCCCGCCACGCTGCCCCGCTACACGGTGCTGGTTGCGCTCTACGAGGAAGTCGACATGGTGCCGGAGCTGTTGCAGGCACTTGGAAAGCTTGTATGGCCGCGCAGCAAACTGGAGGTCAAGCTCGTCTGCGAGGCGAGTGACCATGCCACCATCGCAGCGCTTGAGGCACATGGGTTGCGGCCGTGGGTCGAGATCGTCAAGGTGCCGCAAGGCATGCCGCGCACCAAGCCGAAGGCGCTCGCCCATGCCTTGCAGCTTGTTTCGGGCGACTATGTCGCGCTCTACGATGCCGAGGACAAACCGCATCCCCTGCAACTGATCGAGGCCTGGCAGCGCTTCGAGGCGTCGGATGCAGCGCTTGCCTGCGTTCAGGCGCCGCTCGCGATCTCCAATGGCGACCGCAGCCTGTTCGCCCGCATGTTTGCCTTCGAATATTCGGCCCTGTTCCGGGGCATCCTGCCATTCCTGTCTGCCAATGCGCTCATCCTGCCGCTCGGCGGAACGTCAAACCATTTCAGGCGAAGCGCGCTTGAGAAGATGGGTGCATGGGACCCCTACAACGTCACCGAGGACGCCGATCTCGGCCTTCGCATGTGCCGTTTCGGCTACCGCACCGAGACGATCCGTTACCCGACCTATGAGGTCGCGCCCGAAAATTGGAAGGACTGGCGCAATCAGCGCACCCGCTGGTTCAAGGGCTGGATCCAGACCTGGCTGGTGCATATGCGCGAGCCGCGCCGGCTTGCCTCGGAACTGGGCCTGAAGTCGTTCCTGGTGGCGCAGATACTCTTCGCCGGCATGGTGATTTCGGCGCTGGTGCACCCGCTTCTTCTCGCCACAATTGCCTGGCTGGGCTGGGCCATCGTTTCGTCCGGCGCGGATACTCTGTTGCTGCCGGCGCTGATCGGCCTCGACCTCGCCAACATCCTGCTTGGTTATGGCGCTTACTTCCTGCTTGGCCGCGCCACGCTGCCGCGCGGGGAGCGATCCAGTCTTTGGGTCGTCGCGCTGTTCACGCCGGTCTATTGGCTGATGCAGTCGGTCGCTGCATGGCGGGCGCTGTTCCAGCTCTGGAGCGATCCGCACCTTTGGGAGAAAACCCCACACCCGGCGAGCGCCCGCCCGCCGGAGGGGTGAACAGCTCTAGTCGCCGTTCAGAAAGGCCGGCGCGTCGAGGATGATCTTGCCATCTTCCTTGCCGATCTTCTTGTCGTCGCGGCCGGCATAGGGAATGGCCTTGAGCACATGGCGGATAACGGCGAGGCGCGACCGCCTTTTGTCGTTGGCCCGCACGACATGCCAGGGCGCATAGGGCGTGTGCGTACGCTCAAGCATCAGGTCGCGCTTTCGCGAATAGTCGTCCCATTTAGCCATGCCCGCGACGTCGATCGGCGAAAACTTCCAGCGTTTCAGCTTGCTGTGCCGCCGGTCGTGAAACCGCGCAAGCTGGGTTTCCTGCCCGATATTGAGCCAGAACTTGAAGAAGCGGAAACCCTCGCTCACCAGCGCCATTTCGAAACGCGGAGCGTCGTCGAGAAACTTCTGGTGCTGCTCGGGCGTGCAAAAGCCCATAACCGGTTCCACGCCCGCCCGGTTGTACCAGGACCGGTCGAAGGTGACGAATTCGCCGGACGTCGGGAAGTGGGCGATATAGCGCTGGAAATACCATTGGCCGCGCTCCGCGTCGGTCGGCTTCGGCAGCGCCACCACTCTCGCCTGGCGAGGGTTCATGTAGCGGTGCAGGCGAAAGATCGTGCCGCCCTTGCCGGCGGCGTCCCGGCCTTCCATAAGCACCATCACCCGCTCGCCCGTTGCCTGCAGCCATGATTGCAGCTTGACCAGTTCTTCCTGAAGGTCCTCCAGCGTCTTTTCGTAATCCTTGCGGCCCATCCGCTCGTCATAGGGATAACCGCCTGCCGTCAGCTTGTTCTCTTCCACCCAGTCGGGCAGGTCGGGATCGTTGATGTCGAACTCGCGCTCCTTGCCGTTCGACGAAATCCTGATCGGCGCTGCTTCAACGCCGCCCTTGTCATTATTCATCAGACGATCCTTCTCAGATGGCGCGGTCATGCTATTGGGAGGCCGGGCCGGCCTCAAGCCGCAAACGGGCGGGTCCACGAGATCGTCTGGAACTCCGATGAGCGAAACCGACAACACGACAGGCACCACAAGCGCGGCTTCGCGGCTGGTTTCAAGACTGAGCGAGGCGCGCTGGGTCCTTGCGGCATCGACGGCAGCAATCCTGTTTGTGGCGGCGTTCTCCACGGTGTCATGGCCGGTGATAGCCGTGTCGCTGCTGGCGCTTGTGGCGGTTGCCGCACTGGTGCCGCGGCGAAGCCGTTCGCGCCGCCGCCGCGAGGCGATGGCGGCCGCCATGCAAAGCCCGCTCGACCGGCTGTCCGCCGAACGTCTGGCCGAGGCGGTGCCGGACCCGCTAGTCCTGTTCGACCAGACCGGCCGCATCGTTCACGCCAACCAGCCGGCGCTGAGCGCCTTTGGCCCGGTTCTGCAGGGTGTCGACATCCAGGTCAGGTTTCGTGCGCCGGAGATGCAGGAACTGGTGGGCTCCGTTCTGTCGGGCAACGCCAAGCCCGCCGGTGTGGAATATGCCGAGCGCGTTCCGATCGAGCGACACTACCGGGTCAGTGCGGCGCCGGTGGGGGCTGGAACCGGTCTGCATGTGCTGGTCTTCAAGGATCAGAGCGAACTGCGCCGGGTCGACCGCATGCGCGCCGACTTCATCGCCAATGCCAGCCATGAGTTGCGCACCCCGCTGGCTTCCATCGCGGGATTCATCGAGACCTTGCGCGGCCCGGCAAAGGACGACCCGCAGGCGCAGGAGCGTTTTCTGGAAATCATGAACAGCCAGACGGGCCGCATGGCACGCCTCATCGACGACCTTCTGTCGCTGTCGCGGCTGGAGATGAAACCGTTCGTCAACCCGGACGAGAAAGTGGACATCTGCCTGCTCGTCGGCGGTGTGGCGGATTCTCTCAACCAGCTGGCTGCCGACGCCGGCATCGAGATCATCCGCAAGATCCCCGGTCAGCCCATCGAGGTGCCGGGTAGCCGCGACGAACTCATCCAGGTGTTCGAGAACCTCTTGGAAAACGCCTGCAAATACGGCCAGTCCGGCAAACGCGTGGAAATTACGGTCGAACGTTCGGTGGATGACGGCCAACCCGGCGTCGATGTGACGGTGCGCGATTTTGGCCCGGGCATTCCCGACGAGCACATTCCGCGCATTACCGAGCGTTTCTACCGCGTCGATGTCGAGGAAAGCCGGGCGCAGAAGGGCACCGGCCTTGGGCTGGCCATCGTCAAGCACATCCTGACCCGCCACAATGCGCGCCTGACAATCCGCTCCGCCGCTGGTGAGGGTGCGGCCTTCACTGTCCATCTCCCGGCGGCCTGACTTGGGACGAAAATCGTCCTGTATTCTTTTTTCCGTCACCCGGTTGGTCTAGTCGTGGAAATCTGCTGATCTGATCCCTCAATGGAAGGCGGCCCGACATGCACATCGTCAGCGCCTATGACGAAGACCTCAAATTCCTCAACGGTCGTGTGGCCGCGATGGGTGGCATGGCGGAACGGATGATCGAGAATTCGGTCGCCGCACTTCTGCATGGCGATGCGCCGATGGCGCAGAAGGTCATCGCTGACGACGAAATGCTCGACGCCGCCGAACGGGAGATCGACGACCGGGCAATTGCGGTCATTGCCCGAAGACAGCCGCTGGCGGACGATCTGCGCGAGATCATCGGCTCTTTCCGCATCGCGTCTGACCTGGAACGTGTTGGCGATCTCGGCAAGAACATCGCAAAGCGGGCGCTTGCAGTTGCCGCCTCACGTCAGCCGGTCAAGCTGTTCCGGGGTCTGCAGTCACTGGCCGAACTGGCCTCGACCCAGCTCAAGGACGTGCTCGACGTTTATGCCTCGCGCGAGGTTGCGCGTCTGGCCGCGGTTCGCGACCGCGATCACGAGATCGACGCGGTCTACACGTCGCTATTTCGCGAATTGCTGACCTATATGATGGAAGACCCGCGCAACATCACGCCGTGCACGCATCTGCTTTTCTGCGCCAAGAACATCGAGCGCATGGGCGATCACGCAACCAACATTGCCGAGACGGTCTATTACATCCAGACAGCCGAGCAGATGCCCGTCGAGCGGCCCAAGCGCGACCGCAGCCACGACGTTACCGTCAAGGCCGACTGACCGCGCTGTGGTGTTTGCTGTTGCGTGAGAGGCTCTAGCGGACCCGCCGCCGCTCGGAGGCCGGCTGGTAGGCCAGCCGCGAATGGTAGGTGCAGTAGGGTCCGGACTCGCCGGATTCGTTTCCGCAGAAACTGAAGTCCTCGCTCACCGGATCGCCATTCGGCCATTTGCAGGTGTGCTCGGTCAGTTCGACCAGCTTCAGCTTGCGCGAGATCGGCACCACAACGTCCTCAATCGGGCGCGTATCCAGCCGCGCTACCGCGTCGACGTCGAATTGCGCCTTCAGCGCCGTCGCGCCGATCGTGGCCGTGACAGTGCGGGTCGAGCGCGACGACCGTGAGCCGCCTGTCGCGGTCTTCTTCGGCCGTGGCGAGGCGGAGCTTGTTCGGCCACGGCCAGACAGTTTCAGCCTGTGTACCTTGCCGATCACCGCGTTGCGGCTGACACCGCCCAGCTGCGCCGCAATCTGGCTTGCGCTCAGGCCATCGGCCCAGAGCTTTTTCAGTGTTTCAACGCGTTCGTCTGTCCAGTTCATTCCTTGCCGCTCCTTGCGAAGCGTGCGGAATCGGAATCCATTCCCGTCCGGCCGCCGGCCGGCGTGACACCACATTTACGCAGAGATTAGAGTCCGCCGCACGAAATCTAGTTCGTTATGGCCAAACTACTCTATCGCTTGACTCCGTGACAAGAGTCCGCGTTGTGGACAGAATCGCTTTTTGCCGTTTTCCCCAACTTGGCCCCGAAAGGCTTTGGACAACGACATTCGGCCGGGCTTTGGTACAATCGCCCAACCCCGGCCATTCATTGACTTTTTGGCCAAAACCCGGATAGACGGATCGCATTGGACAGCCGCCCGCTGCTGGGCGGCTTTTTTGATTTGCCGGTCCGGACAATAAGGAATTTCACCGGAACGCGGCAGCGAACGGCAGATTGCCGGAGGACTGAGATGAGCGGTTCGGCGCTATACGAGACATTCGCGCGTGCGCCCCTGTCGTTTGATCACGGCGAGGGTTCCTGGCTGGTCACGACCGGCGGGCAGCGATTTCTCGACTTCGCCGGCGGCATAGCGGTCAACTCGCTTGGCCACGGCCATCCGCATCTGGTCGCTGCCCTGACGGAGCAGGCCTCCAAACTCTGGCATGTCTCCAACCTCTATGAGATTCCGGGCCAGAGCCGGCTGGGCGAACGGCTCGCGGCTGCCACATTCGCCGACAAGGTGTTCTTCACCAATTCCGGTGCGGAGGCGCTGGAATGTGCCATCAAGACGGCGCGCCGCTATCATTTCGTGAAGGGCAATCCCGAGCGCTACCGGATCATCACCATCGAAGGCGCATTCCATGGCCGCACGCTCGCCACCATCGCGGCAGGCGGCCAGCCGAAATATCTGGAAGGCTTCGGGCCCAAGGTCGAGGGTTTCGACCAGATCCCGCTGGCCGACCTTGAGAAGATCGGGGACGCGATCACCGGCGAGACTGCGGCGATCCTGATCGAGCCTGTTCAGGGCGAGGGCGGCATTCGCGCAATTCCTGCTTCGCTGCTCAGGAAGCTGCGCAACGTCTGCGACGAGAAGGGCATTCTTCTGGTCTATGACGAGGTGCAGTGTGGCATTGGCCGTACCGGCAAGTTGTTCGCGCATGAATGGTCAGGTGCTGTGCCCGACATCATGGCCATCGCCAAGGGCATCGGCGGCGGCTTCCCGATGGGCGCCTGCCTGGCGACCGATGAGGCCGCTAGCGGCATGACCGCCGGTGTGCATGGCACGACATTTGGCGGCAACCCGCTCGCAATGGCGGTCGGCAACGCGGTCCTCGACGTCGTGCTCGAAGACGGCTTTCTGGAAGAGGTCCAGCGCAAGGCGCTGCTGGCCAAGCAGGCTCTGGCGTCGATCGTCGACGAATTTCCGACGGTGTTTGAGGAAGTGCGCGGCGAAGGCCTGATGCTCGGTCTCAAATGCAAGCTGTCCAACGGCACGGTCAACGCAGCCTTCCGCGACCACAACCTGCTGACGGCGCCGGCCGGCGACAATGTGGTACGGCTGCTGCCGCCGCTCAATGTCAGCGACGAGGATATCCGCGTCGCACTGGATGCGATCCGCGCAGCCGCCGGCGGTCTGGCCGCAAACGCCGCTGGTGCGGCCTGAGTAACGGCATCCATCATGTCAGCAAAACATTTCACCGACCTGTCCGATATGTCCGCGCAAGATCTGCGGGGCATTCTCGATGACGCGCGCCGGCGCAAGGAAAAGCTGAAGGCCGGCGAGGTCGAAAAGCCGCTCGACGGCAAGGTGCTGGCGATGATCTTCGAGAAACCCTCGACCCGCACCCGCGTTTCGTTCGATGTCGGCATGCGCCAGCTCGGCGGCGACACGATCATGCTGACCGGCGCCGAGATGCAGCTTGGCCGCTCTGAGACCATTGCCGATACGGCGCGTGTCCTGTCGCGTTATGTCGACGCGATCATGATCCGCACAACCTCGCATGACCGCCTGCGCGAAATGGCCGAACATGCCACCGTTCCTGTCATCAACGGTCTGACCGACGACACGCACCCATGCCAGGCGATGGCCGATGTGATGACCTTCGAGGAGCATCGCGGACCGGTTGGCGACAAGCTGTTCGCCTGGACCGGCGACGGCAACAATGTGCTGCACTCGCTGATGGAGGCGTCCGCGCGGTTCGGCTTCCGCGTCAATATCGCGGTGCCGGAAGGCAGCGAGCCGGCCGGCGAGTTCATGGACTGGTCGCGCGCCAATGGCGGCCGCGTCGAGGTCATCAGGTCGGCCGAGGAAGCGGTGTCCGGCGCCGACTGCGTTGTCACCGATACCTGGGTGTCGATGGGCCAGGAGCATCGCGCCCGCGGCCATAACGTCTTCGCGCCCTATCAGGTCAACGCCGCGCTGATGAAAAAGGCGAACCCCGACGCGCTGTTCATGCACTGCCTGCCCGCCCACCGCGGCGAGGAAGTGACGGATGAAGTGATCGACGGGCCGAACTCTGTTGTCTTCGACGAGGCCGAAAACCGCCTGCATGCGCAGAAGGCCGTTCTGGCGTGGTGCCTCGGCGCTTGAAGCGTGGCCGCGGCGCGCCTATTTTCGCTGCTCTGACCCCATTTTGAACCAAACCAGCCTTTCGCCTGCGCCGTGTGACCGGTAGCCTCGGCTCGGGCAGATTCGGGAATTGTGATTGTGAGTACCCCAACGCCGACGCTGGGCGATTTCGGTTTCGCCGGTGATGACAACGTCGTTCCCTTCGACGTCGAGACGCTCGACGTGCGCGGGCGCGCGGTCCAGCTCGGGCCGCTGCTCGACCAGGTGCTAAGCCGTCACGACTATCCCGAGCCGGTGGCAAACCTCCTGGCCGAAGCGATTGTGCTGACCGTGCTGCTCGGCACCTCGCTGAAGTTCGACGGCAAGTTCATTTTGCAGACCCGTTCCGACGGTCCGGTCGACATGCTGGTTGCCGACATCCGCACGCCGGGTTCGGTGCGCGCCTATGCCCGCTTCGACGCCGACAGGGTGGAGGCGGCGATGGCCGAGGGCCGCATCGCGCCGGAGGAACTGCTGGGTGCGGGCGTTCTGGCGCTCACCGTCGATCAGGGCGCACATATGCAGCGTTATCAGGGCGTCGTCGAACTCGATGGCACCTCGCTGGAAGATATTGCACGCGTCTATTTCCGCCAGTCGGAGCAGATCCCGACCGAGGTCAGGCTGGGCGTCGCGCGCCAGCATCTGCCGGGGCAGAACGGCGCCAGCGAGCACTGGCGGGCCGGCGGCGCGTTGATGCAGTTCCTGCCGGAATCGCTGGAGCGCATGCGCGTGCCCGACTTGCATGGCGGCGACGGCGACGACACCGAGCAGGATCATTCAGGGCCTGAAGACGATGCATGGCAGACGGCGCGGGCGCTCTTCCTCACACTCGACCCCTCAGAACTCGCCGATCCGACCGTTGGCACCGAGCGCTTGCTCTACCGTATCTTCCATGAGCAGGGCGTGCGCGTTTATGACGGCACGCCGGTGGTCGACGACTGCTCCTGTTCGCGTGACAAGATCAGGCAGATACTCGACGGCTTTTCCGCCGAGGAGATCGAGGAAAGCACGGAGGACGGGCAGATCCGCGTCAATTGCGAATTCTGTTCGACCGAATATGTCTTCGATCCGGAAGAGTTTTCCGACGAGGATGGTTCATCCGGCCAGACGCTTAATTGAGCGAGCGGGCCTCGCCCGGAACATCCAGCGAAAAGGCCGGAATGTCGATCTCGAAAGTATCGCCGTTCGAGCCCGTCATCGTGTAGGCGCCCACCATGATGCCTGATGGTGTCGAGAGCGGGCAGCCGGATGTGTACTGGTAGCTGTCGCCGGGTTCCAGTTCCGGCTGATCGCCCACCACCCCGTCGCCGCGCACCTCCTGTACCCGCCCCAGCGCGTCGGTGATGCGCCAGTGTCGCGACAACAGCTTCACCGGCTGGTCGGAATGGTTGGCGATGGTGATGCGGTAGGCCCAGAAATATTCGTTGTCGCCGGGGTTGGACCGGTCCTCAAGGAAGAACGGCTCCGCCATCACCTCGATGTCACGGGTAACCGCCCTGTACATTTCCGGCATCCTCCTGCATCCGTTCCTGTCCTTGCGCGCCAGAGCCCGCAATAGGATAAATTGGACATTGTTTGCGCCCGAGCAAGAGTATGAACCCGATCATGGCCAAACACCGGCGGAACCCGCATGCTTGACGGATGGGCGCGCAACCGGATCGACCCGGCGCTGAAACGGCTGGCGCGGACGCTTGTGCGCGTCGGCGCAACACCCAATGCCATCACGATCGCATCCTGCCTGATCGGGTTGGCGGCTGCGGCGTCGATCGCTGCAGGCGACCTGCTTGTCGGTCTGGCGCTGCTCTTGCTCAGCCGGCTGGGCGACGGTCTGGATGGCGCTGTGGCCAGGATCACCGGCTCCACCGATCTTGGCGGATTTCTCGATATCGTGCTCGACTTCGTCTTTTACGGCGCAGTGCCGCTTGGCTTCGTCCTGCTCGATCCGTCAGCCAACGCGGTGGCGGGCGCGGTGCTGATCTTTTCCTTCTACGTCAACGGCGCCAGCTTCCTTGCTTATGCCGTGATGGCGGAAAAGCGTGGCGAGACAACCGAGGCAAGGGGAGCGAAATCGCTGTTCTTCACCACTGGTCTCGCCGAAGCGACCGAGACAATTCTGTTCTTTGTCGCGTTCTGCCTGTTTCCGGAGTGGTTCCCGGTACTGGCCTACGTATTTGCCGCCGTGACCTTCTACACTGCCCTGTCGCGCATTGTTCTCGCGTCGCGCACATTCGGCTCCGTAGACCGAAAGGACGACTAGGCAACCTGCTCCAGCGCCTGGTCGAGGTCGGCGATCAAATCGTCGGCATCCTCCAGCCCGACCGACAGCCGAATCGTGCCCGGGTTGATGCCTAGTTCGGCCCGCGCTTCCTCGGTCAGGTTCTTATGAGTCGTGGTTGCCGGATGTGTCACCAGGCTCTTGGCGTCGCCGAGATTGTTGGAGATGCGGATGATCTGCAGTGCGTTCTGGGTCGAGAACGCGCCTTTCTTGCCACCCTTCACCTCGAAGCACACCAGCGTCGAGCCGCCCTTCATCTGTTTGGCGATGATGTCGGCCTGCGGATGGTCGTTGCGGCCGGGATAGATCACCTTCGCCACTTTCGGGTGACATGCGAGATGACCGGCAACACGTCCCGCACTCTCCGTCTGCTGCTTCACGCGCAGTGGCAGCGTCTCCAGCCCCTTCAGCATCGTCCACGCGTTGAACGGTGACATTGAGGGCCCGGTGTGGCGGTAGTAGTCGTGCAGATTCTTGTCGATCCATTCCTTGTCGGAAAGGATGATCCCGCCAAGGCAGCGGCCCTGTCCGTCGACATGTTTGGTCGTGGAATAGACGACGACATGCGCGCCGAGTTCCAGCGGCTTCTGCTGCAGCGGTGTCGCAAACACATTGTCGACCACCACCCGGGCGCCGATGCTGTTGGCGATCTCGGCCACAGCCGCGATGTCGATCACTTCAAGCGTCGGGTTGGTCGGGCTTTCCAGGAAGAACAGCTTCGTATTGGGCCGCACCGCCGCCTGCCACTGATCCATATTCGTGCCGTCGACCAGCGTCGTCTCGATGCCGTATTTCGGCATCAGCGTCTCGACCACCCAGCGGCAGGAGCCGAAGAGGGCGCGTGCCGCGATCACATGGTCTCCGGCCTTGACGCTGCACAGAAGCGCCGCTGTCACGGCCGCCATGCCGGACGCCGTGGCGCGCGCATCCTCCGCGCCTTCCAGCTGGCACATGCGCTTTTCGAACATGTCGACCGTGGGATTGGCATAGCGTGAATAGATGAAACCCGGCTCGTCGCCCTTGAAGCGCGCCTCCGCCGCTTCCGCGCTGTCATAGACGAAGCCCTGCGTCAGATAGAGCGCTTCGGATGTCTCGCCGAAGGATGACCGCAACGTCCCGCCATGCACCAGCGCGGTTGCGGGTTTCAGCGTGCGCTTCGTATCGACAGTCATGATCTTGTGCCTCAAAAACAAAAAAACCGGCCGCAAATCGCTGGCCGGTCCGTCCGTTCGGTCCTTTAGCGACTTGTTTAACGTGGCTGCAAGCCGACCGGCCAAATCACCACGGGATAATTGTCCTTTAGACGCCGCCTGCGCTTGCGTCAATTGCCGCATCGCATAAACCTCCGGCACGGATTGGAGATCGCAGTTGCGCAAGACAGGCATACTCCCCGACACTGACATCGCCACGCTGTTTGAGAACGGTGCGCTGAAGTCCGGCCGCCGTCCGGACGCCGACCAGATTCAGCCGGCAAGCCTCGATCTGCGGCTCGGCAAGACGGCTTACCGCGTTCGCGCCAGCTTCCTGCCCGGCGAGCGTCACACCGTCTCCGACAAGCTGACCGCGCTCAAGCTGCACGAGATCGACCTGGAACCTGGCGCGGTTCTGGAGACCGGCTGCGTCTACATCGTTCCGCTGATGGAAAGCCTGGCACTGCCTGACGATGTTTCCGCTTCAGCCAATCCGAAAAGCTCGACCGGCCGGCTCGACATCTTCACACGCGTCATGACGGACAATGGCCGTGAGTTCGACAAGATCAGGGCCGGATACGAAGGCCCGCTGTACATCGAGGTCAGCCCGCGCACATTTCCGATCGTGGTGCGGGCCGGCTCGCGCCTGTCGCAGATACGTTTCCGCCGCGGCGCGCCGCTTTTGAGCGAAACGGACCTTGCGGCGCTTCACAAGAGCGACACGCTGGTCGCCTCGGAAGAACCGAACATTTCGGGCTCCGGCATTGCGCTGTCCATCGACCTGCGCGGCGACACGAACGGTCTGGTCGGTTATCGCGCCAAGCATCACACCGGCCTGATCGACGTCGACATGAAGGCTGCACACGACGTACTCGACTTCTGGGACCCGCTCTATGTGCGCGGCTCAGGCGAGCTCGTGCTCGACCCCGACGAGTTCTATATTCTGGCCTCGCGGGAGGCGGTGCATGTCCCGCCGGACTACGCCGCGGAGATGACACCTTTCGATCCGCTGGTCGGCGAGTTCCGCGTTCATTATGCCGGTTTCTTCGATCCCGGTTTCGGACATTCGGCCGCCGGCGGAACAGGCAGCCGCGCGGTGCTCGAAGTGCGCAGCCACGAGGTGCCGTTCATCCTCGAGCACGGCCAGACCGTCGGTCGGCTGGTCTATGAGCATATGCTCTCTCGGCCGAAGAACCTGTACGGTACCGCTCTGTCGTCGAACTATCAGGCGCAGGGGCTCAAACTGTCGAAACACTTCCGCTCAGAAGACGAGGTTATCGCGCACTGACCGGCACGCCGAACCGAAATCCGGTTACTCGCTGATGCTTCCGATATAGGCCAGGATCCCTGCGATCTGCGGCGGGGTGGCGGTGAATTCGGGCATGTCAGGATGGCCTGTCACGATGCCTTCCGCCAGTGCCTCTTCCAGCGTTTCCAGCGGGTAGCGCTCATGTAGCGTGCGGAATGGTGGTGCCTCCGGATGGGTGCTTTCGCCGGTCCGCTCAACCGAATGGCAGGTGGAGCAGTTCTCCAGTACCAGCACCCGGCCATATTCGATGCTGTCGGCATCGCCGGCCAATGCCGGCACCGAAACCATCGTCATCGCTGCAAAAATGGCGAATTGGAAACGCATCCGGCTCTCCTTGTTCCGGGACATGTTGGCAAACCGTGCCATTGTCCCCTTCACCTCGCATTGATCGTGGTCAAACCTTCTTGTCACGGCCTTGGATGACTTGCGCTCATCGTGCGGCAGCATTCGATTGTCGGCCTAGCCGGATGCCATTAATGTGGCTCCATGGCCGAGATGATCGACACAAGGCGGTGCCGACACTGCCGAACCGGTATGACCCTTGCCGAGCGAAGATGGACCGGGACGGGTACCGAACTTGTCTATGAGTGCCCTCAGTGCGGCCATGCCGTGACGCTGATGCCGCCCGGCGCTATCGGCGGCGGCATTGTGATGTGGGTGGTTGCAAGCTCGCTCGTCACCGCACTGTTCATGTATGACAAGTGGTTTGGTCCCGGCATCGTTGGGTGGACCGTCATTGCCTTGTTCTGGATCGGCGGGGCCGCACTCTATTTGCCCGCCATCTGGCGGCATGTGGCGCATCCCGTTTCCGGCAAGGCGCCGTCGCCGTTGCCGGCGGAAGAAGTAGACAGCGATCCGCTGCGGCGCGGCATCAAGTCGGTCGAGAAACGGAGCTTCTTCGGCGCGCCATTGCTGTTGATTGGAGTTGCGGCCGCGATCCTGATACTCGCGGCAATCGCCGGCTTTGTGAATGATGTGTTGTTGAGCTGAACGTCGCCGAGCAGCGCGACCGACCCTGCCTACCACTCGCTCCAGATTTCCCAGGCTTCGCATTCCCAGTCGGTCGTGAGATATTTACTGCTCGACCAACCGATGACGTCGTAATCATCATCCATGATCTGGCACCAATTGCCCCGGCAATCGCCGGCATCGATGAGTTCCTGATCCCAGTCGAGATAACCGACCTTGTCGCAACTGGCGCTCGGACATTCCCTGATCCACAGGACATCGTTGGACTGAACGCCCGTCACCATGACGCAGGACCAGCTCAGGTCCTCTGCGCTCGCCGCCACGGAACCGGACAGCAGGAACATTGCTGCAATCAGTTTTTTCATCGCAAGCCACCCCAGCTTTGTTTCCCCTCCAGCATATTAGTCATCATGACTGGAACAGGCCAAATCCGGGGAGAATTCGGGGCGCGATTGTGGAACTGAATCCTGCTTGCTGACCCGACGATGCGGGGCTCGCGGCGCGCCCGCAGCCGTCCTATCAGACTAAAGACGTAGTACAAATGGCTTACACCAAAAGTATAATTCCCTTGCGTGACACCGATCTTCAACCGGTTGCTGTATTATTGGGCGGTCGCCGCCACCGCAGCCGTGCGGTAGCAGACTTGCCTCAATAATAAGCAGTGAAACGGCGCGATTTTCACGTTTTCGGACCGTTTGTAATCATAATGGCTAATTGATCGAATTGCGCCGTCCTTTAGGTAGGGAGCCCTTCGGAGCGTGAAAGGTTCCGTCGAAACCCGAGGGAGGAGTAAGCATGAAAGATCGGAGTGACCTTACGCGCCGCAAGGTTTTGAAGTTCGGCGCGGCTGCCGGCGTTACGACGTTGGCGACCCCGTATTTCTTCTCAAGAGGCGCTTTCGCCCAGAGCAACAATTACCGCAACGCGCCGACGGGTGACACCGTGACGCTCGGTTTCAACGTGCCGCAGACCGGCGCATATGCCGACGAAGGCGCTGACGAGCTGCGTGCCTACGAGCTTGCCGTTGAGCACATCAACGCAGGCGGCGGCGGCATGCTCGACACTTTCTCGTCATCCGCCCTGCGCGACGCAGGCGGCGGCATCAACGGCAAGAAGGTCGAGTTCGTCACCGGTGACACGCAGACCAAGTCGGACGCGGCACGCGCGTCGGCCAAGCGCATGATCGAGAATGACGGCGCCATCATGATCACCGGCGGTTCGTCGTCGGGTGTGGCCATCGCCGTGCAGAGCCTCTGCCAGGAAGCCGGTGTCATCTTCATGTCGGGGCTGACCCACTCGAACGACACCACCGGCAAGGACCGCCGTGCAAACGGCTTCCGCCACTTCTTCAACACCGAGATGAGCGGCGCCGCACTTGGCCCGATCCTGCAGAAGAACTACGGCAACGACCGCAAGGTCTACCACCTGACCGCCGACTACACCTGGGGCTGGTCGCAGCAGGGCTCGATGGAGAAGTACACCAAGCCGCATGGCTGGGAGACTGTCGCCAACGTGATGACCCCTGTGGGCGCCGGCGACTTCTCGCAGTACATCACGCCGGTGCTGAGCTCGGATGCCGACACGCTGATCCTGAACCACTACGGTGGCGACATGGTCAACTCGCTGACCCAGGCTGTGCAGTTCGGTCTGCGCGACAAGGTGGTCAACGGCAAGGACTTCACCATCATCGTTCCGCTCTATTCGCGTCTCATGGCGCAGGGTGCTGGCGATGCGGTGAAGGGCATCTACGGTTCGACCAACTGGCACTGGTCGCTGCAGGATGAGGGCTCTCAGGCCTTCGTGAAGTCCTTCGGCGAGAAGTACGGTTTCCCGCCCTCTCAGGCGGCGCACACCTGCTACAGCCAGGCTCTGCTCTACGCCGATGCCGCGCAGCGCGCCGGCACATTCCAGCCTTCGGCCCTGGGCGCCGCGCTCGAAGACTTCGAGTTCGACGGTCTCGGCAACGGTCCGGTTCTCTACCGTGCCGGCGACCACCAGTGCTTCAAGGATGTGCTGGTCGTGAAGGGTAAGGAAAACCCGTCCTCCAAGTTCGACCTTCTCGAGGTTGTCGAGGTTACGCCTCGCGCCCAGGTCGAGTATCCGGTGGACATGCTCGGCGGTGAGCTCGGCCCGTACAACGACGGCGTCTGAGCCTGGAACTTTCGACAAATGTGCCGGCTGCCCCTAGGGTGGCCGGTACGGACTTGCCGATGGGCAACGGCTTCCCTGGCGGGAAGGTCGCATGCAGCGGGACGGTAAATGGACGCAATATTTCTCCAGGTGCTGAATGGGCTGGACAAGGGCGGTGCCTACGCGCTGATCGCGCTGGGTCTGACCCTGGTCTTCGGCACATTGGGCGTTGTCAATTTCGCCCACGGGGCGCTGTTCATGCTTGGCGCGTTCTGCGCCGTAACGCTCAACAATCTTCTGAATGTTTCCTATGAGCGGATCAGCGAAACCGAGAAAGACTTCCTCGGCAATCCGCTCAAGGAGCAGGTTCCGATCCTGCAGGACTGGGTTGGTCCCGATGCCGCAGCCTTCCTGATCGACTGGTCGGTCCCGCTCTCAATTATTCTTGCCATCCTGGCCATGGCGATCATCGGCGTCACGATGGAACGTGGCCTGATCAAGCACTTCTACAAGCGGCCGCATGCCGACCAGATCCTGGTGACCTTCGGCCTGGCGATCGTGCTGCAGGAGATCATCCGCCACTATTTCGGCGCCAATCCGATCCCGCAGCCCGCACCCGACGCCTTTTCCGGCGCGGCCAATGTCGGCGCGCTGGTCGGTCTCGGCAGCAATGTCATCTATCCCTGGTGGCGGCTGGTCTATTTCCTCTTCTCGGCTGCGGTGATCTTCGGTGTCTTCGCCTTCCTGCGCTTCACGACCTTCGGCATGGTTGTAAGAGCTGGCATGCAGGACCGGGAGACCGTTGGCCTGCTTGGCATCAATATCGAGCGCCGCTTCACCATCGTCTTCGGTCTGGCGGCGGTCGTGGCCGGCATGGCCGGCGCCATGTACACGCCGATCCTGCCGCCGGACTACCACATGGGCATGAACTTCCTCGTTCTGTCGTTCGTGGTGGTTGTTGTCGGCGGTATGGGTTCGCTGGAGGGGGCTGTACTCGCCGGCTTCCTGCTCGGCATTCTCCAGAGCTTCGCCTCCATGACCGAGGTGAAGGCGATTTTCCCCGGCATCGACCAGATCATCATCTATCTGGTTGCCGTCATTGTATTGCTTACCCTGCCGCGCGGTCTGATGGGCCGCCGGGGCATCGCGGAGGACTGATCCGATGCTCAGGACCCTCTCGCGCGCCGACTGGCTGCTGATGATCGTCTTCACGGCAGTCGTCGTGACATTGCCCTGGACCATGCAGCCGATAGGCGCGGCCTATCCGGACCTGCTGCAGAAGTTCGCGATCTACGGCATCTTCGCAATCGGCTTCAACATCCTCTTCGGCCTTACCGGCTACCTGTCGTTTGGCCACGCCGCATTCCTCGGCGTTGGTTCCTACGCGGCGGTGTGGTCGTTCAAGCTGCTGACGATGAACGTGCTTCCCGCACTGGCCTTTTCGGTGGCAATTGCCGGCGTGTTCGCCTTCCTCATCGGTTACGTTTCGCTCAGGCGCTCTGGCATCTACTTCTCGATCCTGACGCTCGCCTTCGCGCAGATGAGCTACAATCTCGCCTATTCGGTGCTGACGCCGATCACCAATGGCGAAACCGGGCTCCAGACCCGCGCCATCCGCCAGAGCGCCGAGATTTCGCTGCGCGACGGCGATATTCGCATCATCGACCAGGCGCTGGGCATTCAGGAAATCGGCGTCCCGATCACCAATCTCTTCGGCATGAAGATGAGCGGCTATCCGGGCTTCTATTTCTGCGCCGTCATGCTGATCGTCTGCTTCTTTGTTGCGCTGTGCATCTCGCGCTCCAATTTCGGCATGATGCTCAAGGCGATCAAATCGAACCAGAACCGGCTCAACTATACCGGCATCCACACGCGCCCCTACCTTATCGCGGCCTTTGTCATCTCCGGCATGTATGCCGGGCTGGCCGGTTCGCTTCTGGCGATCACCGACCCGATCGCCGGCGCGGAGCGCATGCAGTGGACGGCGTCCGGCGAGGTTGTGCTGATGACGATCCTCGGCGGCGTGGGCACGCTGGTCGGTCCCGTCCTTGGCGCCGGCCTGATCAAATATGCCGAGCAGAAAGTCTCGTCGTGGAACGAAGGCATCCTGCAGAATGCATTCTCCTTCCTTCCCGAAGGCGCGCAGCATTTCTTCGTCGAATTGTGCTCGTTCTTTGTCGGCGAGGGCTGGCATCTGACGCTCGGCTTCATGTTCATGGTCATTGTCATCTTCCTGCCAGGCGGACTGATGGAAGGTTTCCGGCGCATTGGCCGTGTCTTCAATCGGGCAGGCGGATCCGAAGGCGGGCGGACACCCGTCGCGACGGCCACGCCGGCACAGGAACGGGGCTGAGCACGATGTCAGTGGTGGAACTCGTGAAAGACGGTACGGCTGACCGCGGCTTTCAAAGCGGCGTCCCGGACAAGGTTCTGCACATCGATGATGTGCACAAGAGCTTTGCCGGCCTTCATGCTCTGGCCGATGTCGATCTCGATGTGCGCAAGGGCGAAACCCATGCCATCATCGGCCCCAATGGCGCCGGCAAGTCGACATTGCTCAATGTCTGCGTCGGCCGCATCAAGCCGGATCGCGGCGCCGTCATCTTCGATGGCGACACGCTGACCGGCAAGTCGCCGCATGAGATCAACCAGCTTGGCGTTGCGCGCGTGTTCCAGACGCCGGAGGTCTTTCTCGACCTCACCGTCCTGGAAAACGTGATGGTACCGGCACTCTCCAAGCGCGACGGCCATTTCAAGCTCAACCCGTTCAGCGCGATTGCGGGTGAAAGCGCCATCCGCGACGAGGCCGAGGATGTGATCGCCAATGTCGGGCTGAAGAACCACGTTCATGCGGTTGCTTCCAGCCTTTCGCGCGGCGACAAGCGCCGGCTTGAGCTCGCCATGGGCCTGATCCAGCGGCCCAAGCTGTTGCTGCTCGACGAGCCGACCGCCGGCATGGCCCGCCACGACACCAATGCGACCATTGACCTGTTGAAACAGATCAAGGAAGGCGGCATGACCAAGGTCATCATCGAACACGACATGCATGTCGTGTTCTCGCTCGCCGACCGCATTACCGTGCTGGCAGGCGGCCGCATCATCGCCCAGGGCTCGCCTGAGGAGATCAAGAACAACCCCAAGGTGAAGGAAGCGTACCTCGGGGAAGAACAGGTATGAACATGGTCATGCAGCAGCCGGGTGAAGCCGACAGCCTCAATATCGATCCCCAGTCGCACTATTTTGCCGTGCGCGGCATGCAGGCCTTTTATGGCGACAGCTACATCGTTCAGGACATTTCCTTCGACATCAACGAAGGCGAGATCCTTGCGCTGCTCGGCCGCAATGGCGCCGGCAAGACGTCGACGCTGCGCACGATCGCGCGTGCGGGCTCGCCCGTTCTGCGCGAGGGCGAGATCTGGCTGCGCGGCGATCCTGTCCACCAGATGCAGTCATTCGAGGCTGCCCAACGCGGCATCCAGCTTGTGCCGGAAGACCGCCGCATCATCCCCGGCATGACGGTTGAGGAAAATCTCGACCTCGCCTGCATCTCCGGCGAGACCGGGTGGGAATATGAGCGCATCTACGAGCTGTTTCCGCGGCTCAAGGAACGCCGCCGACAGGAAGGCACAACGCTTTCGGGCGGCGAGCAGCAGATGCTGGCCATCGGCCGCGCCCTGGCGCGCGACCTCAAGCTCCTGCTGCTCGACGAGCCCTATGAGGGTCTGGCGCCGGTGGTCCGGCATGACATCGAGAAGGCGCTTCTGGAAGTGCGCAATGCCGGTATCACCACAATCATCGTGGAGCAGAACGCTGTTGCCGCGCTGAAGATCGCCGACCGTGCAATCATTCTCGACACCGGCGAACTGGTCTTTTCCGGCTCCGCCAAGGAAGTGCTGGAGAATGAAGCCCTGCGCCACGAATATCTGGCGATCTAGGCTCTTCCGTACCGCCGTCGCTTAACCCCGCCGCTCAGGGAGCGGCGCGTCTGTCTGCGCCTACACGATCCGCCCCATGGAGAAGCCGCGTGCAAGGTGGTTCTTCATGAAGACAATCAGGATAAGCCCCGGGATGAGGCCTAGAATGCTTGCCGCCGCGAGCAGGGGAATATTGCCGGCAAGCATGCTGTAGCCACGCGTCATGATGCCCGCGATAGGTTTGGCGTCGACCGTCGTCAGTGCGTTGGCCAGTAGATATTCCACCCAGGAAAACATGAAGCAGAAGAACGCTGTCACCGCGATGCCGGGCGCAATCAGCGGCAGCAGTATCTTGCGGAAATAGCGAATGAAGCTGTAGCCATCGATGCGCGCGCTTTCGTCCAGCTCGCGTGGCACGGCCGAGATGAACCCTTCGAGGATCCAGATCGCCAGCGGCACGTTGAACAGGCAGTGGGCGATCGCCACTGCGATATGCGTGTCGATCAGCCTGAGGTCGGAGAATATCTGCACGAACGGCACCAGCAGGATCGGCGGCGCCAGCATGCGGAACATCAAGAGACCGAAAAACAGCGGCCTGTCGCCGGGAAACCGGTAGCGTGAAAACGCATAGGCCGCCGGCACGGCCACGGTGACGGAGATCACCACATTCATGACGACATAGATCAGTGCGTTCACATAGCCGTAGGACCAGGCGAAATCGCTCAAGATGTAGAGATAGCTGGCCGTGGTCGGCTCCTGCGGGATCAGCGTCAGCCCGCTGCCAATCTCGGCATTGGATTTGAGGCTGAGCGTCAGCAGCCAGTAGACCGGCACCATGAGAAACAGCACATAGATCGCCGGTATGATGGAGAAGCGCTGTCTCATCGGGTCGCCCCTCTATTGGTGCGTGAGGGCTTCGGAACGATGCGGCCGAAGAATGCCCACGAGACAGCGACGACGATGACGAGGTAGATCACCGACATCGCCCCGCCCTCGCCGAGGTCGAACTGGATGAGCGCGGTCTGCACCAGCTCGTTCGACAGAAATGTCGTCGAAACGTCGGGCCCGCCGCGCGAAACGACATAGGCCTCGGCATAGATCATGAAGCTGTCCATGAAGCGCAGCAGCAGCGCGATCAGCAGCGCAAGCCGCAGCTTCGGCAGTTGCATATGGCGGAAGATCGCCCAGCCATTGGCGGAATCGATGCGCGCAGCGCGGTAGTAGTCGTCCGGTATCGACCGTAGCGCCGCAAAGCACAGAAGGACCACGAGGCTGGTCCAGTGCCACACATCCATCAACACCAGCGTCGCCCATGTGATGAGGGGGCTGTTCATGTCGAACGGAATGCCGATTGCGTTTGCGGCCTCAAACAGCAGCCCGGCCTTTGGCAGCGTCATCGCCTTCCACAGAAAGCCGACGACGATGTAGGGCGTGAGCAGCGGGATGGCGAGCAGCACGATGTAGACCGACGACAGGACCCCCTTGGTCGGAAGGCGCAGCGCAATCAATATGCCGAGCGGAATTTCGATCGCCAGCACGATCGCTGAAAAGCCGAGGCTGCGCAAAAGCGCGTCGTAGAATTCCGGCGAGGAAAGCACCTGCCGGTACCACTCCGTGCCAACCCAGATGAAGCTGTTGCCGGCGAATGTGTCGTGCAGCGAGTAGAAGATGACGAATGCCATCGGCAGCAAGCCGCACAGCGTCATCACGATCAGGGCAGGCGTCAGAAAGGCATAGGCCATGCCGGCCTCGCTTCTTGGAAACATGTTTGGTCCTCAAATTTTCGGCACAAAGAAAAAACTTTACGTCAAAGAAAACCATGACGCCAAGCCCGGCGGGGGCGGCGCGCCTATTCCGTCTGGTCGCTGCCGGCGCTGCTGTCTTCCGTGCGCCGCAGCGCCGTCAGCGCGGATGCGATCAGGCCGGTGGGCACGGCAATGATACCAAGGGCGATCAGCAGGATCAGCACCGTGAACAGCCGGCCCATGAAGGTGATGGGAACGACATCGCCATAACCGACTGTAGTGAGCGTGATTGCGGCCCACCACATTGCGTCGAACACAGAGGCGAACACCTCGGGCTGCGCCTGGTGTTCGAACTGGAAAACGATGAGCGCGCAGACATAGAGGATGACAACCGCCGCGATGGCGAACATCACCACCTCCTCTCTCACGGCGCGCCAGGCGAGCGTGAGCCTTGCGACCGCGCGCGAATACCGCGCCACCTTGAGAAGCGCGAACAGGCGGAACAGCCTCAGCGTTCTGAGCGCCCGCAGGTCGACGCCGAACCAGGGCAGAAACAGCGCCAGAAAGAACGGTGCAATCGCCAGCAGGTCGACGATGCCGTAAAAGCTGAACAGATAAGCCAGCCGGTTATGGGCGGTGGCGATGCGCAGCAGATATTCGGCGGTGAAGATCGCCACGATGACGATCTCCGCTGCCAACAGAATTTGCGAAGCCCATGACGGCAGGCCGGGCAGTGTCTCCAGCCCCATCAGGATGGCCGACAGCGCGACGATGGCAAGCAGCGTCAGCTCGACGCGCCGGCCAAGCCCCGGATGATGACCCTCCAGCGCCGACCCGATCTTGTCCTTCCAGCCCATGCGTTGCCCGTGCAATTTCCCCTAGGGCTCTTGTAGCATGAGATTGCGGCCAGTCAGCCTCGGTCTGGAGCGAGAACCCCTAGTTCAGTGGGATACGGATGCTGCCGGATACCAATGCGCTTTGCACCTTCGAACCGATACCCGAATAGCCGATGCCCAGAGAGAGGGTTTTTCCCTTATAGGTTTTGGCAGAAAGCGCGGCATTGATGCTGGCGCTGAACGTCGGCGTGCTTACCTGCGCGCCCGATGCAGATGTGAATGAGGTCGGCCTCAGGAAGTTCCAGGTGCCATTGAGGCTGACCGTGTGGTCGACAGAGGCGAACGTTTCGCCTGCCTCTACCGATCGCCAACCGATGGTGGGGCCGAAACGCAAGGTCCCTTGCCAGAAGCTCGCGCCGGCAATGACCGTGTTGTTGGACAGTGTGTAACCATGTCGGATGCCATGCATGAGCGACAGCGACATATTGGGCTCGATATAGGCTTGGTTCAGAAGCGTCGCGAAGCTGGGCCTGAAACGCTTGGACAATTTTGCGCCAACCATGAAGATGTCGGTGGCGAAATTGCCGGTCGCGGCGCCGCTGTTGAAGCTGATATCGGTGCTGGAGCGTTCGTAGGCGATGACGGGTGTGAGAACGATCCCCTGCGGCAGCTTTATGCGTGCGAATGTTGATGCGCCAACGGCGAGCGCACCGGTCGTGCTGGTCCCGTCCAGACGTGCCGAACTGCCATATGTGAGACGAACCTTGCCCCCCAGATCGACAACACTGCTGTATTTGTAGAGTAGCCCGGCTTCGACCCTGACCGCATGACGATCCGTGTTGTTGCCGGTGCGACGGTCGCGTGTCCACGTATAGTTTCCGCCAATCCATCCGTATAAATGTTCATCACCGAAGCGGGCCGAGAAATTGGCGATGTCGGTGTTCTCGTCCGGCGAGATTGCGTTCAGGTAGAACGGAAGCCTTGGCTGCTTTTTGGCGGCGGGCAGCCAGCCGAACGGTGGAGCACCGTGATCTGAGCGACGATCCTCCGTGAAGTAGTAGTTTGCGGCCGAACCTTCCTCAATTGCAGCCAGGTGGGCGTCAATTTCGGCAATTTTCTGCTCAAAATAGGCGTTTTCACTTTCCACGCTGGCAACGAGCTCTTCGAGAAGTTTAACGTCATGTTCAATGGCTTTCATTTCCTGGCGCAAAGCCGCATTTGCAGCGTGCGCCTGCTGCTGCGGGTCAGGAATCAACCCCAGCGTAATCATGGACCCGAGTAGCTGAAACATCCCCGATAGAGTGCCTATGGAACCGGTAAAGTCAGAAACATCCTTTGAAAGGAGTTTCGCCGACTGGAACACCAGACTGAACACTTGCCGGTTTATGCCGCGAAGACGTCGGTCATTGTCCCACTTCTTTCTAACCAGCCGCTCGCGTTCCCGATTGAGCCGAGCAATCTCCTCCTGCAAGATGGATCCGTGACCGGATTCATAGCCGCCATATGTTCGTCCGGTGTCGCCTGCAGAGGTTTCCGCCAAGCCGCCACCAGCTTCGTCGATCGACGTCCAGTCATCCGCATCATTGTCGTTGAATTGCCCGATTGTGTAGCTGTCAGAAGCTCCAGTCCATGCTGCAACGTCTTGGCCCGGGGTACCGGTGTTATCGGATGATGAACTGTCATCGCCGCTGCTATCGTCGTCATCATCGGCTGGCTGGTTTGAGGTCCCCACGCAGTTGAACGTCGCTGTTGCGCCGGCGTTTGCATAAAGGAAGAGTTCTGCCACCTGCTGGCCAAATGAAGCCTCTCTTGCGGCCACATTGATCGTGAAGGAGAAGGCGCCGCCGACCCCGTTTGTGAAAAACACCCTCCGGGTTGTAAGGCCCGGCTGGGCGAGGCGGGCACTTGCCGTGATGTTCGGGTCCAGACCCGAAACGGTGCCTGAAATGACGTCGCCGTCGGCAACGTTAAACTGTCCGCTGGTTCCCCTTAGGCCGTCGTTCAGTGTCAGGAAGTTCGGTGTAATGGTGCCGGACAATCCGTTGCAGCTCTGAAAGGCGAAGGCGGCGCCTCCAGTCGAAATCCAGGCCACCGAAAACAGGACAGGAAACAAGGCGCGCTTTAACGCTACGAACGGCACACCCATGAACCCCACCAATCAGCAGCCTTGCCGGCTATGCCAGCAGAAGCCGTCCCCTTCTCGGTGGCAAGGTAGGGAAAGAGTTAGGAAAGAGTAAATTAAGGAAAAGGTACTTCAGCGAGACGAAATTCAGCCAAAAGTACCAGTACTCAGGTCCTGTAATAGGAACGGGTCGTGTCGGGAACCGTGATTGTAATAGTGGTGCCTTTGCCGTCCTCGCTTGTAATCTCGGCTGTCCCATCCAGAAGCTCTGCACGCTCGCGGATATTCTTGAGCCCGAGCGACAGATTGCCGGACACTGTCGGGTCGAAGCCCTGACCATCGTCGTGAATCGTCAGGGTGAGTTCCCTGTGATCCATGGTGATCGCGATATCGACACGGGAAGCCTTGCCGTGGCGCACCGCATTGGCAACGGCCTCCTGAACGATGCGGTAAAGATGCTCCTGGGTCCCCGCGCCTAGCATCTGCGCGTCCAGCGCCAGATTGTGCGAAATGGCGGCGCTTTGGCGATAGGCGTCGGTGAGGTCCTTCAAGGCATTGTGCAGTCCGCGTTCGCGCACCAGCGTCGGCGAGATGTCGTGAGCGATACGGCGTGACTGGTCGATCAGCGCATCCACTTCTCCGAGCACGCCCTGAAAACCCTCCTGGTTGCCGAACGTCCCTTCAGGCAAGCCGCGCCCGATCAGCTGGAGCCTCAGTTTGAATGCGCCAAGCCATTGGGTCAGCGTGTCGTGGATGTCCCTCGCGATCCGGCGCCGCTCTGCCAGATGGGCATTCAACGCCCGCTCATTGGCCACAAGGCGTGCGCGCTCGATGCGATATGTGCGCATGCCCATGACAGCGGTGAGATAAAGGAGGAATAACAGCAGCGGGATCATGTGCGCCTCATGCCCCTGATAGAGCACCCAGCGTTCCGCCAATTCGAACCAGAGGATGGAGACGCCGACTGGCAGGGTTATTGTCGCGGTGAAAATTACGGCAAAATACCAGGCATCTCGCCGGCCACGGACGATCGCTCGGATTGCGGCGACCGAAATCCAGACAGGGATCATAACGATGGCGAAATATTGCAGCGACGCAACAGTCGCTGCAAACCCGTCATCGCTCCACAGCGGCAGAATTTCCAGAACGCTGCCCAGACAGCAAAGCTGCAGCACGCGCCCGAACCATCCCACCCTCACGGATAGGAAGAGGGCGGCGAATTCCAGCGCAACCGCAAACGCGAGCATATCCAGCAGATTGCCGAGCTGAAAGAAAAGTGTGGGACCGGCTCTACTCTCGGCAAAGGCATGGGTGAATTTCATGCTCGAGATAAACAGCAGGCAGGCAAAACCGGCGAAGGCGACGAACAGCCTGTCGCGCTGCCCGACCATCAACGCGGCGATTGCGAAACAGGCGATCAGCCCGCTCATGCCCAGCAACAGTCCATCGATAAACCAGTAGAAACGTGCCGCCGTGCGTTTCGCGATCTGCGCATCGGCAAGATCGGCGATGCCGAAATTCACAGGGTGTATCGCGCGAATGTCGTCAAAGGGGTAGCGAATGAAGCGAATGGCAAGAACATTGTCGCCGCTTTCATTCAGCAGGTCGCTTGGTAGTGCATAGGCTGCAAAGTCCGACCAGGGCGGACGGACGTGAAAGAAGTCGCCGGGTTCTCGTAGCTGGCCCCGGTTTGCGATCTGGGTGCCATTCAGGAAAATCTGGTCCGGTTGCATGAGGAAGCCGGTGAGGGCCGGTTCCGTCTCGTCAAAAGCTTGCGGCAACTGAAAGCGGATTCTGAACCAGCCCGCGCGCGCCATGAGCGGAATGCCGGCCTCGCCCCAGATCGTGTCGGGGGCCATCCTCTGCCAGGCGCTGTCGTCAAAGGCCGGATCGGCATAGGCCAGATCATCATCGGCGATGAACGGGTAGGTATCGGCAAGCCGAAGGAACGGCTCCGGCAGCGGCTCCAGTGTGACCTGCGCGCGCGCCGCCGTAGCGAGACAAGCGCCCAGCAATAGAAAAAGCGCAAAACCAAGCGGGTGAAATGCGCGCATTCCTCCCCCTTGCCAAATGCCTTGCGAAAGTCCCCTGTCACCGAAATAGTATGGAAACTGACGATACGTAAAGGGGGCGGCGAGGATGGCGCGGATTGTGCTGGTCGACGATCATCCGGTGTTCCGGCAGGGTCTGGAATCGCTGATCCACCTGTCCGGCGAGCACGAACTGGTGGCAAGTCTGGAAGACAGGGAGACGCTTTCTCAGATCGTTGAGTCGGTTCAAGCCGACCTCGTTGTGCTGGACCTGTCGCTGAAAAGTGGCATGACATTCGACGAAATTTCCAGGCTCAAACGATCACACCCGGCGCTTCTGGTGCTGGTTCTGTCCATGCATGATGAACCCGAATACGTCACCCGCGCCCTGGAGAGCGGTGCGGATGGTTACGCCCTGAAGCAGGATGCGTTCGAGGATCTGGATTTTGCCATCCGTTCGGTGCTGCGTGGCGGCCGCTTCGTCAGCCCGACGATCCTTGCTGGTCAGGACCTGCCTGCAGCCGTGTCGGACCACCCCGAGGTCCCCGACCGGCAACGCGAAATTCTTGAACGCGTGGAGCGCGGGCTGTCCAACAAGCAGATCGCCTCGGAACTGGGGATAGCCCTGCCGACCGTGAAGAACCATCTGACCGTGCTGTTCAGGAAATACCAGGTACAGAACCGGACGATGCTTGCGCGCAAGATTCCGGAGATATTGCAGGACTAGAATTGTAAGGTCGCTGCGGGAGACGATAACCGGTAATTTCGGCTCAACGCGGCGGCCAAGCCCCGGATGATGACCCTCCAGCGCCGACCCGATCTTGTCCTTCCAGCCCATGCGTTGCCCACGCCATTTCCCCTAGGGCTCTTGTAGCATGAGATTGCGGCCAGTCAGCCTCGGTCTAATCCCATTCAGCCGCGCACATCTCTTGACACCGGCCGCGCCCTGACGATGAATGCGCGTCGCTGCGGGTGTAGCTCAATGGTAGAGCAGCAGCTTCCCAAGCTGAATACGAGGGTTCGATTCCCTTCACCCGCTCCAGTTTCACATTCCCCGAAATGAGCGCAGACGCTCGGCCGAATGCGCAGACGCCCGGTACGATGACCAGGCGTCGACGCTTGTGCTGACAATCGTCAGCCGACGATGCGAAGGTTCGACAGCTCCTCGCCGATTTCCTTGAATTTCTCGGCCAGGCTGGAGCCGGTCGCGTTCCAGTAAAGCTTGGCCGCCTTGGTGGGGTCGTTGGCATGCCGGCGGAAGCGCGATTCCGAGGCGCAGGCCTTGAGTGCTTCGATCTGCGCCTTTTCCGCACTGTTGCTGGTGCTCAGATCCAGCGACACGGTCATGATCGTGATGCCCGCATTCTTTGCGTTGTTGCACAATGCTGCAAACTGCTCGTTCATCGCGCTGGTGTAGTTGCCGTTCGAATAGTCGGTCTTGTTGACACTCGTATTCATGAAGATACGGCTGGTCGACGTGCCGTTGTAGCCTTTGCCGGTATAGCCAAACGCCGAATAGGTGGACTTGTTGCCGGCCAGGTCGTTGTAGCCGAGCGAGGATGGCGTGTAGTAGGTGTTCGCGCCGTCGGTCAGCACGATCACCACCTTGTCGTTGCCCTTTTCCGTTTCCGGCCGGCCTTCGGTGAACGGCGCCATGCTCGACAGCGCGCGCCAGCCCCACGCCAGGCCCTCCGGCACGTTGGTTGCGCCGTTCGACTGCATGGCGTCGATCGCAGCCTTCACCTTGGCTTTTCCGGCGCTGGATACAACCTCCGTCAACGGCGTGATCGCTGTCGTGGTGCAGCTTGTGTTCGGACCGGTGGAAGTTGCGGCCGCAGCCGTGCCATTGGGAGCGGCGGTGAAGTATTTCGGCATGTATTTCTGCCGGTACGAATTGTTGGAGTTCGTTGTGCCGTCCGCCCACCAGTCGTTTTCCGAAGCCCGGTTCGAGCTGTCGCGGTTGTCCGTCTCGTCAGGTCCGAACATGGGCACGTAAAGCGTTGCCGGCGTGGCTGCGCTCGGCGCTGCGTCGGTGATGCTATAAGGATAGGGCCGTGCCTCCACGCATCCCTGCCAGCTGGCATAGGCGCCATAGACCGGGACGCTCGTGTAGACCGGCGTTGTGGTAGTTGAACACGTTCTCTTCGATCCACTTCCCGTGCATGTCGTCGTGGACGTCGTGCCGGTCTGCACCTGGGTAGTGCCGGTAATGCGCTGAAGGTCGTCGAATAGTGTGAAGCGGGTCACCTTCTGGTTTTCCGCCGCTCCCCAGCCTGCCCCCTTCTTGTAGTAGATGCCGTTGGTCGCCGTCACTTTCTGGTTCGACGGCATCGTCGCCCAGTCAAAATTCTCGTGGTGGATCGGCGAGATACCGTCACGGTCCATCCATGCTGCGGTCTTGTTGGACGTGCCGACATTGACGGAGGCAGCGAACGGCACGACCGAAAACTGGACCGGGTTCGTGACCTGCTTGAGCTGCGCGCCTTCGGCCGCAAGCGTGTCGACCAGCTGTTTGGCGGCGTCCTTCAAGAGGACCATGCGCTTCTTGCCGGAGCCGGCTCCGATGTAGTCCATCGATCCCGAGTTATCGAGTACGAGGGCAACCTCGAGCGTGTTTTTGAGTTGCACTTCCGAGACAGCCGTAAATGCAAGGTTGCTCAACCCGTTATCGGCCCCCAGGAGAGCCGAGAATGCGGGAACGAAATAGGGCTGATACTGCATGCTGGCTGACAGCTTGAGCGTACCGCCGCCCATATTGTCTTGCGGCAGGAGTACCGTAAGCGAGGCGTGTTGCGGTGAGACCGAGTTCAAGTTGGTCTCAAAAAAGTCCTTTGCGTAGGCAGTCGCAACCGCGCCGCTCGCACCTTTTGTGATGTAGCGCGCGGTCGCTACGCCGGCGGCATCGAGTGCATTCAAGACGTCCTGTCGCTGCTGGCTCATGATCGTGTAGTCGACCGCCAGTGCCAGACTGCCCAATATCGGCACCAAAGCCGCCGCCGTCAGCAGCGTATAGTTGCCGCGGCGGTCGCCCCAAAACGTTCCAGGCATTTCCTTTGAACCCCGGGAGGAATTTTCCGGCGGGGAATCTCGCACGAATTCGTTAACCGGCGATTGGAATCTCAGGTTAAAAATCAATAAAAGCAGGCATTGTAATTTATAAGACCTCCAAAATGCGTAATCTATTTTGTGATAATAAACTAATAAATATGTTGATCGAGGGAATTTCATTAACGCTTCAGATAAAGATATAGATTAGGTAGTATATACACCTAGATCTTCGCAAGCGGCGGGGATGCATATTTCACATCAAGCGCCGTTGCTCAGAGCAGGAAGTATTCCTGTGTTGCTGGCAATGCGCTGCGGGAAGATGGGGCCGAGTTCAGATAGTCTGGCTGCCGGTTCGGCAAAGCTTCGCCGGACATTCCAGATCACCGTGAATCTGATGCCCTGCCGGCGCCGGACGGTTCAATACAGCGACGTGAAACCGTCGCCAGCAACGAGAATGCCGAACGCGGCCATGATCGCAAGCACCAGCGCCACGATCTCGTCCATTGCAGGATAGGACATGAACCGCGGAGCAGCACCGGAGGCCTTGGGCCTGACCGCAATCACCACAAACACCACCGCGCACAGAAGCGCGAGACCGATTACCGACTGCATGACGCAGCACTCCTGAAAAGGGTTCGCCCGGTTCGGCGCAGAAGGCGGCCCGGTGGAAATACGCCAAGGGCGCGGGCCCGCATTCGCGCTGAAAGCTTCAAGTCTGGTTGAACGGCGGTGCGCGCTGACCGATCGCGGTGATCAGCCGGTCCCGGGTTGTTGGGGCGAGACGAAGAATGCGCGAATAGCGAGACATTGTCCCCTCACGGAGGCACCGCGAGAATGCCCGATCATACTGTGTAATTCGGTGGCCAGCTATAGCGTCGTTGCTTGAGTCGCGCTTGTTTCCGGCAATTGAGTTGAACCGCCGGCCTGCGATGCGTATTTGCAAGGCTGGACAACAGCAGGAGACCGTTCAGTGTCAGCCATCAACCGCATTCTTGGCGATACACCGCTGCGCGTCGCGCTGAAATTGCTGGTCCTGTCCTTTCTGGTCGGCATCGTCATGAGCGCCTTTGGCTGGACGCCCTGGGACATCCTGAGCGGTGTCCATGAGTTCTTCGTCCGTATCTGGGAAATGGGCTTCGAGGCGATCGCCCGCTTCGGCGACTACATCCTTCTGGGCGCCGCCGTCGTCATCCCGGCCTTCATCATCCTACGCATTCTGAACTACCGTCGCAGCTGAGCTACGCGAAGGCGGCCGCCGTCTCGAACAGGATGGCGTGGCGCTCGGCAAGCTCTGCCACGTCATGCGCATAACCGCCGCCGACCACGCCGACCAAAGGCACACCGCGCCCGCGAAAATGTGAAATCACCATGCGGTCGCGGGCCCTTATGCCGTCATTGGTGAGGGACAGGCGGCCCAGCCTGTCGTCTTCGTGCGGGTCGACTCCGGCATTGTAGAATACGATGTCCGGCGTGAAGGCCTCGGCCATGCGCCTTAGCGCGTCATCCAGACATTCAAGATAGGCCGCGTCGCGAACCGCGTCAGGTAGCGCAAAGTCGTACCGAGACGGCACTTTGCGCGCCGGGTAGTTCTTCTCCGCATGCAGCGAGAAGGTGAAGACGCGGGGTTCGTCACTGAAAATCTCCGCCGTGCCGTCACCTTGGTGCACATCCAGGTCGACGACGAGAATATGGCTGGCGCGGCCATTTGCCAGGAGCAGCGATGCCGCAACGCCGACATCGTTGAGAGTGCAGAAACCCGCGCCATGCGCCCGCCTTGCGTGATGGCTGCCGCCTGCGGCGTTGCAGGCAATGCCCGCTTCCAGTGCGATTTCGGAGGCGAGAACTGTGCCGGCCACCGCCAGTCGCGAGCGCCGCGTCACCCGCTCGCTGACCTCGAAGCCGATTTCGCGCTCGATGGCGCGCGAGACCTCGGAGCGCATCACCTGGTCCACATAATCGGCGTCATGGGCAAGCCGCAGCCAGGCTGCGGGCGCGGGCGACGATTCCACCAGCGTTTCGGTCCGCGCCAGACCGGACTTCCGCAGCCGCGCCATCAGCGCCGAATATTTGCCCATCGGAAAGCGATGGTTGACCGCGAATTTCGCGTCATAGTCGGGGTGGTGAACGATCGGCAGCGCCATCACCCCAATCTAGGCGCTGCAGCGGCGCAAGCAAACGCCGCTGCTGGCATGATCCGACGAACTTGCCTGGCGTTGCCAATCCGTGCAGATGGGTTGCCTGCTTCTCCCGCGGAGTTTCCGTTGAACGACACCGTCGCCACAGCGCAGCCGAAGCGCGCCTTCGTTGTGACTCACCGCTCGGTTCTGTCGATTGCGGTGCCGATGACGCTCGCCTTCGTCACCACGCCGCTGCTGGGTATCGTCGACACTGCGGTTGTCGGCCAGCTGGGCGATGCTGCACTGCTTGGCGGTCTGGCTGTCGGGGCGATCACCTTCGATTTTCTTTTTGCCACCTTCAATTTCCTGCGCACCGGCACCACCGGTCTGGTGGCGCAGGCTATGGGCAGGGAAGACGAGCGGGAAGAACAGGCCGTGTTCTGGCGCGCGCTGGTGCTGGCGGTAGTGGCCGGGCTGCTGATGATCCTTGCCTCGCCTCTGGTGATTCAAATGTCGGGTTCGTTCTTCGCGCCCGAACGCGCTGTGTTCGAGGCGCTCGCCATTTATGTCGGCATCCGCATCATCGCCGCGCCCCTGTCGCTGACAAATTACGCCATTCTCGGTTATGTGCTTGGCCGCGGCGAGGGCAGTCTCGGCCTTGTGCTCCAGCTGGTTCTCAACGGCATGAATATCGTCCTTTCCGTTGTGTTCGGCCTTGTGATGGGCTGGGGATTAGCGGGCGTGGCATGGGGCACGGTCGCCGGCGAATTGATCGGCGCGGCCGTGGGTATGGCGATCGTGTTGCGGCGTTTTGCCGGGTCGGGTTTCGTTTCCCGTGCTCGTGTTTTCGACCTTTCAGCCATCACCGCGATGATGACGCTGAACCGCGACATCATGATCCGCACTTTCGTTTTGCTTGGTGCGTTCGCGCTGTTGACCCGTCAGGGCGCGCAATACGGAACGGTGACGCTGGCGGCAAATGCGGTGCTGATGAACTTCTTCCTTGTCGCCGGCTTTTTCCTCGATGGTTTTGCAGCGGCGGCGGAGCAGCTCGCCGGCCGCGCCGTCGGCGCCGGCAATGGTGAAGCCTTCAACCGCACCGTCAGGCTTACCGCGCTTTGGGGGTTCGGTCTGGCAATCGTCACGACCGCCGCGTTCTTTCTTGCCGGCACCCACGTAATTGCCTTCATGACGACAGCGCCCGGCGTGCGCGAACTGGCCGGCATCTATCTTGTCTGGGCCGCGCTCACGCCGCTGTCCGGCGTCCTTGCCTTCCAGATGGATGGCGTCTTCATTGGCGCGACATGGTCGCGCGACATGCGCAACATGATGCTCCTTTCATTCGCACTTTATCTGGCGGCCCTGCTCGGGCTGGGCGCTCTGTTCGGCAATCACGGCCTGTGGGCGGCGCTGCACGTCTTCCTGCTGGTGCGCGGCGTGAGCCTCTATCTGGTCATGCGCCGACGCGCAGCAACGCTGTTCGCGGCCTGAGTGGCCGATCAGTCGAGCGGATGCTCGGCCCAGCGCTTCACTGCACTGTCGCGAAGTTCGGTGATCGAACCCAGACTGTTCTCGGCGGCGAAGCGGCTCATTCCCGAAACGATTTCCGCCGGCAACCCCGGCCCGGCATAGATCATGCCGGTGTAGAGCTGCACGAGGTCGGCGCCTGCGCGGATCTTTTCAAGCGCGGTGACGGTGTCGGAAACCCCGCCCGCGCCAATCAGCACCATCTCGGGCCCCACCGCCCGGCGCATTCTGGCGAGCACGGCGGTTGAACGCTCAAAGAGCGGCCGGCCCGACAGTCCGCCGGCCTCGCCTTGCCGCGCGCTCTTCAGTCCGGCGCGCGACAGCGTCGTGTTGGAAACGATGATGCCGTCGACCTTCTGGCGCTTCACCTCGTCCGCGATCTGGACAATCTCGGCGTCGGCGAGATCCGGAGCGATCTTGAGGAACAGCGGCACAGGCCTTCCGCCGGCGCCCGGCGTTTCGGCGCGAGCCTCCATCACGCGGGACAGCAGTTCCGCCAGCGCCTCGCCGGCCTGCAGGTTTCGCAGACCGGGCGTGTTGGGCGACGACACATTGACGGTCAGATAGCTGGCCACCGGGGCGAAGGTCCGTACACCTGCCACATAGTCGCCAATGCGGTCGTCGCTATCCCAGTTGGAGCCGATATTGACGCCAACTATGCCGGGTCTGCCGCTGCGCGCCGCAAGACGGTCCAATGCCGCCTCATGCCCCTCATTGTTGAAGCCCAGCCGGTTGATGACGCCCTTGTCCTCGATCAGCCGGAAGATGCGGGGCTTCGGGTTTCCCGGCTGCGGTTTCGGCGTCAGCGTTCCGACTTCGGCAAAGCCGAACCCCAGCATCAACAGCGCGTCTGCTGCCTCGGCATTCTTGTCGTAGCCGGCAGCCATGCCGAGCGGGTTAGGAAATTCAAGCCCCGCCTTATTGACTGCAAGACGAGGGTCAGGTCGCAGCGACCGCGCGCCGGCCAGTCCGGTTTCCAACGCCTTCACAGAGAGTTCGTGGGCGGTTTCCGGGTCGAGCTTGAACAGGAACCGCAGGCCGATCCTGTCGAAAAGAGCCTTCACGCGGTAAGCGGCGGAAACACGTGCGTCCCGTCCGTCCCCAGCGGCAGCGGTCTGGTCCACACAACAGCGGTCATGGGAAGCGGGCCGTAGAGATGTGGGAACAACGCGCCACCGCGCGATGGCTCATATTTCAACGCCGGCCCCAGCTTCTCCTCATCGAGCGCAATCAGGAGCAGCCCGTCCTGTCCGGCAAAATGCCGTTCCGCCGTTTCGACCACCTGTTCGGCGGTCGAGAAGTGAATGAAACCATCCGCCAGGTCCACCGGCGCACCGTCGAACTGGCCGACCTTTTCGGCCTCGCGCCAAAGCTCGGCGGGACATATCTTGTAGATGAGCTTGGCCAATCCCTGTCGCGCTCCGTTTGTCGAACCGGCTATAGCGGCATTCGCATTTTGGGCGCAATGGCGGCTACGCTTGCGTCCACGTCAAAGGAGGATGTCATGCTCCGCGCTATTCTGACCGCATCACTGTTCGTCGCCGCCATTCCGCTTGCCGCCCAAGCGCAGGGCACAGAGCGTTATCGTCTGGAGCGAACCGACAATGGTTTCGTGCGCATGGACATGCAGACCGGGCAGATGTCGTTCTGCGAAGAAAGTTCGGGTGAACTGATCTGCCGCACCGCGTCGATGGACGCCGGCACCGAGAGCGATCACGTCAAGGCCCTGAACAGGCGCATCGATGAGCTGGAACGACGCATCGCAGCACTTGAGGACGGGGACGCCGGTGGCGGGCCGAGCGCCCTGCCGTCGGATGAGGAATTCGAGCAGACGATGAGCCTGATGGAGCGCTTCCTTCGTCGCTTCATGGGCATTGTGAAAGATCTGGAGAGCAGCGAGCCTGCGGACAACGAACCGGTTCCGGAACGGACCTGATCGCCTTCTTTCCGGTTCAGCCGGCAATGGGAACGCGCTGCATCGCGGGCAGCGTGGTATCAAATCCGAGGCCGACAAAGGCGATCGAAAGAATGAAGAGCACGCAGGCGACCAGAAAGGCGCCCTGCGCGAAGCGCGCGTAAACATCACGGATGGTGTTTCCAAACACTCTTCGGGCTTCGTCGTTCATCGGCCGGCTTCTGTCGTCGAGATGAATCCACATTTCAGTATGGCGCGGGTTCTTGCGGGTAGCGCCCAATGCCTTGACCAGCAAAATCGTCGCCATCACCAATGCCAGAACAGCGCCGGCGCGAAACGCGATCGCCGGATTGAACGAGAAGCTCAGCATCACGAGCGTGATCGCCAGCCAGCCGAAGAGCACGGCCCGACCAATACACATCGTCGCTACTTGCCTGAACCTCTCCATGTGAAGCCCTGCATTGCGCCGACGAATCTAGCTTTCCGCGACGCTGCGGCAAGTCACATCCTGGCGAGGTGACATGTCGTGATTCGAGCCCACGGCTTGAAAAGACACCCCATCCCCGCATAATTCTAACTGTAGAACGCGATGCGCCGAATCGGCGGCGTCGCTTGGGGCGGAGGAAAATGGTCTGGTGGCTTCTGGCTACAAATTTGTCGTTGCGGACGACCACCCCCTTTTCCGCGGCGCGCTCAAACAGGCACTGGCCGGCATCGGCGCCGACAACGCGATCCTGGAAGCCGGAGATTTCGACAGCGCCAAGGCGCTGATTGCCGAAAACCACGATGCCGATCTTCTGCTGCTCGACCTGTCGATGCCGGGTGCGAGCGGATTGTCGGGCCTTGTCGCTTTGCGCGGCATCCACGCCTCCATGCCGATCATCGTCGTGTCCGCGCATGACGATCCCGAGACAATCCGCCGCTCGCTGGAACTCGGCGCGTCGGGGTTCATTTCCAAGTCGGCGAGCATGGATGCGATCCGCGAGGCGGTGACGGCGGTTCTGTCCGGCGAGATCTATTCGCCGGCCGGCGTCGAGCTTGGCACCGAGGGCGACCCCGAGATATCCGACATCATCCGCCGGCTGCAGTCGCTCACGCCGCAGCAGACCCGCGTTCTGGGCATGCTCGCCGAAGGCAAGCTCAACAAGCAGATCGCCTATGAATTGCAGGTGTCGGAAGCGACAGTGAAGGCGCATGTGTCCGCGGTGCTGCAAAAGCTCGGCGTCGATAGCCGCACCCAGGCCGTCATCATGCTTTCAAGGATCGGCGCCGACCCCGTCGCCTGACGACCTGTTATTCTGCGGCAGCGGGAATGCGGTGCAGGCGCGTCAGCACAGCGCGCAGCGCAGCCGGTTTGACCGGTTTGTTGATCACCGGAATATCGAGCTTCTCGGCTTCCGCCCGAACTTCGCCTGAGCGGTCCGCCGTCACAAGCACGGCCGGAATGTCGTCGCCGTGGTAACGCCGCACGCGCCTGATCGCTTCCAGTCCCGTTTCGTTGTCGAGGTGGAAGTCGGCAAGCACGATGTCGGGCTGCTTTGCCGACTGCCTCTGCGCTATGTGGCGTTCCGAATCTGACTGGGTTTCCACCACGCAGCCCCAGCCTTCCAGCAACAGCCGCATGCCGTCGAGAATACGCGCGTCGTTGTCGATGCACAGTATCCGCATGCCCGTCAGGATGGTCACTGACCGCGCTACCGGATTGCTTGCCTCGGTACGGACTTCTTCTGTCTCGGGCTGAGCCGTTGGCATCAGTACCGAAAACTTCGTTCCGTTGTCGCTGCGGGATTCGATCCGGATTTCGAGCCTCAGCACGCGGGCAATGCGGTCGACAATGGAGAGACCAAGCCCGAGCCCCTGGGCCTCGCGCGCGCCTTCTTCCAGACGAGTGAACTCACGGAACACGGTGTTGAGCTTGTCACCCGCAATGCCGATGCCGGTGTCCAGAACCTGCAGCTCCACCAGATCGCCGCGCCTGCGCACACCGACCAGAACGCGACCTGACCTTGTGTATTTGATCGCGTTGGAAACCAGATTCTGCACCAGGCGACGGAACAGATTGCGGTCCGTCGCAATCGACATGGTTGACGGCACGATGCGAAGATCGAGCTCCTTCTCATCGGCGAGCGGCTGGAAATCGGTCTGGATCTGGCGCAGCAGCCCGTCCAGCCGGAACACCGAGTTCGTCGGCTTCATCGCGCCGGTATCGAGCCGCGAAATGTCCAGCACCGCGCCGAGAATGGTCTCCACCGATTCCAGCGAGGATTCGATGCTCTCAACCGGCGCGTAGCGCTGGTCGCCGGGTGTCGCCTCCATCACCGAGGCGCAATAGAGCCGCGCGGCGTTGAGCGGTTGAAGAATGTCGTGACCGACCGCAGCCAGGAACCGCGTTTTGCCGAGATTGGCCTCTTCGGCGATCATCTGCGCCTGCGCCAGTTCCTCATTGACCTGAACGAGCTCGGCGGTGCGGTTTGCCACGCGCTGCTCCAGCGTTTCGTTCGCCCGCTTGAGTGCAATGTCGGCCTCGACGCGCGCCGTGATGTCGGCATAGGTCGCAACGATGCCGCCATCCGGCATGGGGTTGGAACGGACCTCGATCGTTCTGCGTGCCGACTGCAGCTCCATCTGCCAGGGCATCCCCACCGTGGTCAGTCGGTCCAGCATCTGCGTTTCTTCGTCGGGCGCAATCTCGCCGCGCTCGGCAAGGTCGCTCAGAAACTCGGCCATCGAGACGCCGACCTGCCCCATCTGGTCAGGCAGGCCGAACAGCGACCGGTATTGCCGGTTCCAGCAGATCAGCCGCAAATCTTTGTCATAGACGGTGATGCCTTCTTCCATCTGGTCGAGTGCCGTCTGCAAAAGGTCGCGGTTCTGCTGCAGCGCTTCTGACGCATCGTCGAGCAGCCGCAGCGCATCGCGTGACGAGTGGTCGTTGCGCTGGAAGAGAAGCGACAGCACGAGACGCGACGAGGAAGAGCCGACGGCGCTCGCAAGAAGCTGTTCGGAAAAACGGATCAGCGGCATTGAGGCCTGTTCCGCTCCCGTTAGCGTCACGCCCTCGCGCTCCTGATAGGTCTGGAACGAGCGCTCTGTTCGCTCCACGCCGAGATAGCGCGAAATCGTGTCCTTCAGGTCGTTTACAGTCACCGCGGTCCGGAAGCGTCGCATCGCAGGCCGCGGATTAGCATCGCGCGGTACGAAAATGGCGGCCTGAATGCGCTCCAGCGGAGCTGCCTGACGCGTCAGCGAACCCAGCACGAAGAACAGAGCGTTGACCGCCAGGCTCCACATCACCCCGTGATTGAGCGGTTCCGCTACCGTGCCGAACAGCGATTGCGGACGCAGCTCTTCGATCCCGAACGGCCCGGTAATGAGAATCTCGGTGCCGGGCGGCGCAAGCGAAGGAAACAGCAGCGTGTAGGCCCAGGTCGCGATGCCGGCCACCATTCCGAGTGCCGCTCCGCGCGCGTTGGCACGGCGCCACACCAGCCCGCCGAACATGGACGGCGCAAACTGCGCGATGGCCGCAAACGAAATCAGGCCGATTGCGGCAAGCCGCGTGTTCTCCGTTGCCTCACGGTAGTAGAGAAACGCGCCGAACAGCACGAGGAAGATCGCCGCCCTGCGGATATTGAGAATGGTCTTGGTCAGATCCGCCTTCTCGCGGAAATCGGGCTTGAGGTAGCGCCGCAGAAACAGCGGAATGACCAGATCGTTCGAGATCATGATCGAAAGCGCCACGCTGGCCACGATCACCATAGCAGTTGCTGCCGACAGCCCGCCGATGAAGGCGATGATCGCCAGCGAATCGTGACCGAGCAGCAGCGGCAGCGACATCACGTACAGGTCGGAGCTGGTCTGCCCGCCGACAGTCGACAATCCGGCGAACGCTATCGGAATGACGAAGAGGTTGATGAGCACGAGGTAGAGCGGGAACAGCCAACTTGCCGTCCTGAGTTCCTGCTCGCCCCGGCTTTCCACGATGGTCACGTAGAACTGCCTGGGCAGCATCAGGATGGCGAAGCCCGACAGCGTGGTCATCACCAGCCATGTGCCGAGCGATGTGCGATAATTCATCGCGTCGGCGACATCGGAATTGGCCGATGCCTTGCGGAAAAGGTCGGCCGGTCCATCGAAGAAGAAGAATGTCACCGCGATGCCGACCGCCAGAAACGCGGCCAGCTTCACCACCGATTCCACCGCCACGGCCAGCACCAGCCCGTCCTGATGTTCGGTGGCGTCGGCGTGGCGGGTGCCGAACAGCATGGCAAACACAGCCAGCAGCATCGCCACCATCAACGATATGTCGCCGATAAAGAGGTCGATCGAGGGCGGCTCGCCATTATAGTGTTCCACCATCAGGCTGACGGAATCCGACACCGCCTTGAGCTGCAGGGCGATGTAGGGGATCGTGCCCAGCGTGGCGATGATCGTGGCGATACAGGCGACGGCGAAACTCTTGCCGTAACGGGCGGCCAGAAAGTCGGCGATCGATGTGATCTTTTCCGACTTTGCGAGCCGGATGATGCGTCGGATCAACGGGAAACCGAACACAAATACCAGAACCGGCCCCAGATAGATCGCCAGGAATTCCCAATAGCGTTCCGACGCGAGTCCGACCGACCCGAAGAAGGTCCACGAGGTGCAGTAGATCGCGAGGCTCAGGCCATAGATGACCGGCCGCGGGCGGCTGGGATCGATACGCTTCGCCCGGCGGTCGCCAAGGCTGGCGATGGCAAACAGCAGCGACACATAAGCGACTGCAACGAAGATGATGACCCAGCCCTGCACGGGCGAATTCCTCCCAAGCCGTTGTCGGGCCGACAAGCGGCTCGACCCTGCGGCGATGCAACCACAGCCGCGCCGGACTGTCCATTATTCCGGCTGCTTAGCGGCCGCTCTCGAAAACTGCTGAACCCCTTCGCCGGATTTGCTATTATCATTTTCGCGTGGCGATCTGACGCCGCGTCTGCGAGGGGAGACAAGCAGCATGTTGAAGGAATTTCGTGAGTTCGTTGCCAAGGGCAACGTCATGGATCTCGCCGTCGGCGTGATCATCGGCGGCGCATTTGCGCTGATCGTGAAGTCGCTGACAGACGATATCATCATGCCGATTGTCGGCGCCATTTTCGGCGGCTTCGACTTCTCCGACTATTTCATTCCGCTATCCGGTTCGGTGACCGCAACCACGCTGGATGCCGCGCGCGAACAGGGCGCGGTACTGGCCTACGGCAATTTCATCACCGTTGCGCTCAACTTCCTCATCCTTGCCTGGATCATCTTCCTGATGGTCAAGGCGGTGAACAATCTGCGCCGCCGCATGGAAGAGGAGAAGGAAGCAGCACCGCCGCCGGCTCCGCCGGCAGACGTGGCACTGCTGACCGAAATCCGCGACCTGCTGGCCAAGAAATAGTGCCCTGACAGGAACCGCCGCCTGTACCAACGGGCGGGCTTTGCGTGGACCGTCTGCGCGGCGCTAGAAGGAGGCGTCGCGCGGCGGTGGTCTGCGCTCTGATCAAGGTGCCTCATGACGCTTTCCGACCATCTGCGCCCAGAAGCCAGACTTGCGCCCGAGAGCGGCATCGTGACGGTCGCCAATTATGGCCGGGGGCGTGAGGGGCTTATCCCGCTTTGGGCCGGCGAGGGTGATCTGCCGACGCCGGAATTCATCTCCGGCCCGGCAGCCCGCGCGCTTCAAGGCGGCGAAACCTTTTACACCCACCAGCGCGGCATTCCCGAGCTCAGACAGGCGATTGCTGACTACTATTCGCGTGTCTACGGGCAGGCTTTCGCCGCCGAGGAGTTCTACGTCACCGGCGGCGGCATGCAGGCAATCCAGCTTGCTCTCCAGGCGACTGCCGGCGCCGGCGATGAGGTGATCTACTTCGACCCTGCCTGGCCGAACATCTATGGCGCCTCGGTGGTCGCAGGCGCCAAGCCGGTCGCAGTGTCGCTCGAGTTCGGCGCAAACGGCTGGGCACTGGACGTCGGCAGGCTGGAAGCGGCGATCAACGACAAGAGCCGTGTCATCTTCGTCAACTCGCCATCCAACCCGACGGGCTGGACCGCCGACCGGGAAACTTTGCAACGCATTCTCGACCTCGCGCGCAAGCATGGCTCGTGGATCATCGCCGACGAGATCTACGGGCGTTTCTACTATGGCGGGGAACGCGCGCCCTCTTTCCTCGACATCATGGATGCGCAGGACCGCATCCTGTTCGTCAACACCTTCTCCAAGAACTGGGCGATGACCGGCTGGCGTGTCGGTTGGATCAAGGCGCACCCGGAGCTCGGCCAGGTGATCGAGAATCTGATCCAGTATTCCACGTCGGGCGTGGCGCAGTTCATGCAGCGTGGCGCGGTCGCAGCGCTCAATGAGGGCGAAGAGTTTGTGGCCATGCAGGTCGAGCGCGCGCGCACGGCCCGCGACATGATGTGCGATGCGCTGACGGCGACAGGTCGCGCGCGCGTCAGCCCGCCGGCAGGCGCGTTCTATCTTTTCTTCGCGGTGGAAGGTGTAAGCGACTCGCTGTCTGCGTGTTTCGACATTGTCGACAAGGCCAATGTCGGTCTGGCGCCGGGATTCGCCTTCAGCGATGACGCCGACGCGTTCTTCCGGCTTTGCTTCAACCGCCGCCTCGACCAGATCGAACAGGCCGCCGGCCGCCTGGCCGACTGGATCGCATCACGCTGAGGCTCTCGGGGTGGGAGGGAATTGCGAGCCCGCTTCTGACGCCATCAGGCTGAACCCCGTCGCGCTCCAGCAGATCGGCGATCTGCATGGCACTTTCAATCAGCGCCCGGCGCGTCGTTGCGTCGAGCGCCTTCAGTCTGGCCAGCGCGATCTCACCCAGCGGCCGTGGCGCATTGGCGAGGATTGCCCGCCCTTTTTCCGTCAAACGCGTGTGCACGATGCGGCGATCGGCCGTTGAGCGGTAACGTTCAATGATGCCGCGTTCTTCAAGATTGTCGAGAATGGTCACAACGGTCGCCGGGCTGAGATCTGCGTAAGCCGACAACGCGCGCGTTGTCACTTCGCCCAGTTCGAGAATGCCACGGCACACAACAAGCTGCGCCGAGGTAAGCCCGCACTGCTTTACGACCGCTCGGGACTGCATGTCGTTGGCCCGAACGATCCTGCGCATTGCCTTTTCCAGCGCCAGCGTCTGGCCGCGGAAGCTGTCGATCTTGACCGATGACCGTGCGGTCATTCCCCTCCTCCGTTTGACTTCGAATGATTAGAACTATAACTAACGGCCGCGAAACGCAATAACCCCCAAGGAGGGCTGACAGAGACATATGTGTGGAATTTGTGGAGAGGTGAGATTTGACGGCGCGCCGCCGTCGGCGGTGGCGATGGCAGCGATGATGGACGCGATGGCTCCGCGCGGGCCCGACGGTTCCGGCTACCTGCAATATGGCGGCACCGCGCTCGGACACCGTCGCCTGAAGATCATCGACCTGTCCGACCGCTCACGCCAGCCTATGACCGATTCCGCGCTGGGTTACTCGATCGCCTTCAACGGCTGCATCTACAATTACCCCGAGCTGCGCGCTGAGCTTGAGGCCAAGGGCTACAGCTTCTTCTCCTCGGGCGACACCGAGGTCATCATCAAGGCTTGGCACTGCTGGGGCAAGGAGGCGGTCGGCCGTCTGCATGGCATGTTTGCCTTCGTGCTTTCGGAACGCGAGACCGGCCGCACGGTCATGGTGCGCGACCGTTTCGGCATCAAGCCGCTCTACTACTCCGAAAAGCCCGAGGCGATCCGCTTTGCTTCTTCGCTTCCCGCACTGGTGAAGGCCGGCGATGTCGACACCTCGATCGACCGCGCAGCGCTCCACAACTATATGAGCTTCCATGCCGTCGTGCCGCCGCCGCGCACCATCCTGAACGGCGTGCGCAAACTGCCACCGGCGACCATCCGCACCATCGAAGCCGATGGTACGACCACTGATTCAGTGTATTGGAATCCGCCCTTCGACCGCGATCCCGCCAATTCCGGTCTTTCCAGCGAGGAATGGCGCGAGCGTGTGCATGATGCGCTCCGGCTTGCCGTAAAGCGCCGCATGGTGGCCGACGTTCCCGTCGGCGTTCTGTTGTCGGGCGGTGTCGATTCCAGCCTTATCGTTGCGCTTCTGGCCGAGGCCGGACAGCATGGGCTCATGAGCTTTTCTGTCGGCTTCCAGGAAGCGAAGGGCGAGAAGGGCGACGAGTTCGTCTATTCGGATCTCATCGCCGAGCGCTTCGGCACCGACCATCACAAGATTTTCGTGCCGTCATCCGAACTGATGGATGCGCTGCCCGGCACTTTTGCCGCAATGTCGGAGCCGATGGTTTCCTACGACAATGTCGGCTTCTATCTGCTCTCCAAGGAAGTCTCCAAGCACATCAAGGTGGTCCAGTCCGGTCAGGGCGCCGACGAAATATTTGCCGGCTATCACTGGTACCCGCCGCTGATGAATTCCAACGATGTGGTTGGCGACTACGCCAACGTCTTCTTCGACCGCGACCACAAAACGCTGAAGAAGCAGCTCAATCCCGACTGGATTGCCAGCCGTGACGCCAGCCGCGAACTGGTCGCCGAGCACCTGAACCGGCCGGGCGCAGACACGCCCGTCGACCGTGCGCTCCGCCTCGACGGAACGGTGATGCTGGTCGATGACCCGGTGAAGCGGGTCGACAACATGACGATGGCATGGGGACTGGAGGCGCGCGTGCCCTTCCTCGACCACGAGCTTGTCGAGCTGGCAGCGCGCATTCCCCCGGAAGAAAAGCTGCGTGACAACGGCAAGGGCATCCTCAAGGATGTCGCCCGCCAGGTGCTGCCCTCCGAGGTTATCGATCGAAAGAAGGGCTATTTCCCGGTGCCCGAGCTCAAATACATTGACGGTGCCTATCTCGACCTGGTGCGCGACGCACTGACGTCGCAAGCCGCGCGGGAGCGGGGCATATTCCGCGAGGATTATCTCGAGCGGCTGTTCGAGAGCCCCGCGGATCACATCACGCCGCTGCAGGGTTCGGAACTGTGGCAGGCAGGCCTGCTTGAATTGTGGTTGCAGACCCACGGGATCTGACATGATGGCAGATGAACACAAGACCGCCGATGGCAAGCGCCAGCGCGCACGCAGCGATGGCCACATGCAGACGCGTCTGAAGCGCATGCGCGAGAAATCGCTGAAACCGCCGATAGCGGGCGCGGCCGATGGCGAGGAACAGCCCAAACCGTCGGCAATGCTCGATTGCGGCTGGGGTCAGCTTATCTTCGCGCAGACCTTCGACAGCAATGAAGGCATCGTGGAAGCGCTGCGCGCCGAGCGCCAGGACAAGCGCGACATCGCGCTTTATGTGCGAGACCCGCATATCCTGCTCTCGCTTGCGCCGCAGGAGATCTTTCTCGACCCCTCGCATACATACCGCCTGGAACTGCCGACCTATCGGCCGGGCCGTCGCCCGCCGCGTGGCTATTTCATCCGCCGCCTGTCGTCGGAGAGCGACGCGGAGGCGGTCAACGCCATCTATGCCGCGCGCCACATGGTCCATGTGAACCCGGACTTCTTCTGGTCCAGCCGCGACAGCCGCTCCATCACCTGTTTCGTGGCCGAGGACGAGGCGACCGGCAAGGTGATCGGCACCGTTACCGGCATCGACCACCGGCGCGCCTTCAACGATCCCGAACATGGTTCGTCGCTGTGGTGCCTCGCTGTCGACCCGCAGGCGCGTTATCCCGGCATCGGCGAAATGCTGGTCCGTCGCGTCGCCGAGCACTTCAAGGCCAGGGGCGCAGCCTTCCTCGACCTGTCGGTCCTGCACGACAACGATCAGGCCATCGCGCTTTACGAAAAGCTTGGCTTCAAGCGCGTGCCGGTGTTTGCGGTCAAGCGCAAGAACCCGATCAACGAGAAGCTCTTTTCCGCACCGATCGAGGGGTATGACGAGCTCAATCCCTATGCCCGTATCGTCGTCGACGAGGCGCGGCGGCGCGGCGTTCATGTCGATGTGATCGATGCCGAGGGCGGTTTCTTCAGACTTTCGTTCGGGGGGCGGTCGATCCAGTGCCGTGAGGCTTTGTCCGAGCTTACCTCGGGCGTTGCTATGTCGATCTGCGATGACAAGGCGGTGACCCGGCGCATCGTCGAGAAGGCCGGGCTCATCGTGCCCGAACAGATCGAGGCGGAGCGCAGCGAAGCCGAAGTTGACGCATTCGTGAAAAAACACGGGCGCGTTGTGGTCAAGCCGGCGCGCGGCGAGCAGGGGCGCGGTGTCGCTGTCGGTCTGGAGGCATGTGAGGATGTCCACAAGGCAATTGCCAACGCGCACGAGGTCTGTGACCGGGTTCTGGTAGAGTCCTGTTTCGACGGCGAGGATCTGCGTCTGGTCGTCATAGATCACAAGCTCGTCGCTGCCGCAGTACGCCGCCCGCCGCATGTTGTCGGCGACGGGCAACGCAGCATCGCAGCCCTTATCGAGGCGCAGTCGCGCAGGCGTGCTGCCGCCACCGGTGGCGAAAGCACGATTCCCGTCGATGACGAGACCCTGCGATGCCTTGCTTCGCAGGGCTTCGCGCTTGAAGACGTGCCGGACGAAGGCGCCGATATCGTCGTTCGCAAGACCGCAAACCTGCACACCGGTGGTTCCATCCACGACGTGACCGACATCGTCCATCCGAAGCTGGTGAATGCGGCCTGCAGCGCCTCGCGCGCCATCGACATTCCGGTCGTCGGCATCGACTTCATGGTCAAGGCGCCGGACAAGGCAGACTACGTTTTCATCGAGGCCAATGAGCGCCCGGGGCTCGCCAATCACGAGCCGCAGCCGACCGCCGAGCGTTATCTGGACCTTTTGTTTCCGATGTCGCGTGTTAGGAGGGAAGACGCGACAACGGAGATTTGACATGCCGCGACTGAAAATCGACGTCGACTTTCTGGTCGACTCGCTCGAAGCGCTTCTGTCGATCGACAGCCCCACCGGTTACACCGACAACATAGCCCGCCACGCAACCGAAGAGTTGCAGCGGCTCGGTCTGGAACCGCAGCTGACCCGCCGCGGAGCGATCAGGGCAGTGACCAAGGGTGGTCGGCGGGACGGCGCGCGCGCCATCATCACGCACCTCGATACGCTGGGTGCGCAGGTGAAGCTGGTCAAGGACAATGGCCGGCTTGAGCTCATTCCCATCGGGCACTGGTCGGCACGTTTTGCCGAGGGGGCTCGGGTGACGATCTACACCGAGGCCGGCAGCTATCGCGGCACCATCCTGCCGCTCAAGGCGTCGGGACACACTTTCAACGAGGAAATCGACGACCAGCCGATTGGCTGGCCCAATCTCGAACTGCGCATCGACGCCATGACCCGCTCGATGTCGGAGACGCTCGCGCTCGGCATCGATGTAGGCGATTTCGTCGGCGTCGATCCGCGGCCGGAATTTCTGGAAAACGGCTTCATCAATTCGCGCCATCTGGATGACAAGGCGGGTGTTGCCATCGCTCTCGCGGCAATCGAGGCGATCCATCGTGAGAAGCCCGACCTGCCGCTCGATGTGCACTGGCTCTTCACCATCGCAGAGGAGGTAGGCGTCGGTGCTGCGTCCATCGTCACCCCGGACATTGCCTCGATGGTAACCATCGATAACGGCACCTCTGCGCCTGGCCAGAACTCGTCCGAATTCGGCGTCACGATTGCGATGGCCGATCAGGCGGGGCCGTTCGACTATCATCTGACCCACAAGCTGGTCGATCTGTGCCGCGAACACGACATCCGCTATCAGAAGGACATCTTCCGCTACTACCGCTCCGATTCAGCTTCCGCAATTGAGGCCGGCCACGACGTGCGTACCGCGCTTCTGGCCTTCGGCATCGACGCTTCGCATGGCTACGAGCGCATCCACATTCATGCGCTGCGGTCGATCGCCGAGCTGGTCACGGCCTATGTCACTTCGCCGCTCGAGATCGAGCGTGACGTGCGGCCGGTATCGGACCTGGAAGGGTTCCCTGAACAGCCGATGGAAGAGGCCGAGCAGCCGGACGTGCCGCTCAACGGAATCGAACCGAAGGAATAGGCTGACCGTGAAAGGGTCTACTGCCGGCGAAACTCGATTTCGCCGGATACGACCCAACTGTTCGTGGCGCGATCGAAATACTGGCTTTGCACCAGGAATGCGTTATCCTTGGGCGGTGTCACGAAGGTGCGCACCTTCACCATCTTGCCGGCATCCTCGACCTGCGCTTCCGACACAATCATGTTCTGCGCAATCCGCAGCCGCGGATTGATCAGACCCTGATTGGCGGCAGCACCAAGAAAATTGCCGGTCAGTTCGTCGCCAACGGCCGAGAGCTTCGCGTTCAATTTGCGTGAGCCCTGCGTGGTGCCACATTTGCCTTCATTGCTGAGCGCCACCTCGCCGGGGTCGTAGCGCGCCGAAATCCGGCATGTCACGCGCGTCGGTTCGGAGCGAATATTGGGCCGCGCCTCGCCGCTGCCGCGCCAGTCACCCTGATAGGCGGCCAGAATATGGTCTGCGGTCGATGACTGCGCCGCAGCCGGGGCGACAAACACAATGGCCAACGCAGCCGACTTCAATACGCGTGACAGATAACCGGACACGTTCCAGCTCCCTTGATCTTGCTCAGGCTGTGCGGCCCATAATTCGACGAAGTGTCAGGATCAAGGCGGGCAGGAACGCAAGGTTGGCGACCAGCGCGACACAAAGCGTGGCGATGATCAGGAAGCCGAGATTGGAAACCGAGGGCAGGCTGGAAAACAGCGTTCCGCATGAGCCGGCCACGAACATCACGGTCGCCGAGACCAGCGCCGGCGCCACTTCGTGCAACGCCTCCGTCATGGCCTTGTAGTCGGTCATGCCTGATGACTTGTTGGCCAGAAACGCATTGATGACGTGAACGGCATTGTCGATCGAGATACCGAAGGCGATGGTCAGAGCAATCACATGCGGTATGTCCATCGGCTGGTCGATCAGCCACAACGCGGTTTCGATGAAGAGCACCGGGATCAGGTTTGGCAGCAGCGCCGCAAATGCCACCGTCGGCGCACGCGAACCCACCGCGACCACCAGCACGCCAAGCACGATGGCGATGATCAGGCTGTTGCGCAGATCGTTGACGATGTTGGGTATCTCGATTGCCGCCAGGATCGGATATCCGGTCACTGACGCACCTTCGATCCCTTCTTCCGCAAGTTCGTCCACCACATCCTGTGCAGCCGCCAGTGCCGTGTCCGGTTCCATGCCGTAGGGCACTGTCCCGGTGATCAGGAACTCGCTGCGGTCCTTTGAGAGAAAGCGGCCGCGCAGATTGTCGGGCGCATCATCCATCGCTTCCGACAGGTCGGCCGCGCTCAGTCCGGCCTCGCGCACCCGCGCAATCGATATGGTTCTGTCCGGCCCGATCTCGGAACCGAACTTCTTTTCCGCCTTGCCCAGTGCGTCGAGAACATCATCGTCGGTCCAGCTCTGTCCATCCGGCACCGGCAGAAGCAGGTAGATCGGCGCCACGCCGCCAAAGATGTCGACTGCCAGTTCCTCGCCGTTTGCGGCTTCTGAATCGTAAGGAATCTGGGCCGTGATTTCGTGCTGTTCTTCCACAAAGACGTGGCCGGTGGTCAAAAGCAGTGTGGCGGCCAGGCTTGCAAGCCCGATGATGCCCGGACGCCATATTGCGAAACGCGAAACCAGCGGCCCGATGGCCTCGAACACGCCCTGCCTTTTCCCGATCCGTATGTGGTGGCCGAAGAAGTAGAGCAGAAGCGTCATGACGATCATGACCGCCGCGAACGAGATCATCACTGCGCTCGATCCCAACAATGCCAGCGAACGCAGCGCCGGATTGCCGCCAAACGCGAACGAACCGAACGCGACCGCCGTGGTGATCGACGTCATCGAGTTCGCCGGGCCGACCCGGCGAATTGCTGCCGCAATCGCCTCCTTGCCGTCGAGCCCGTGATAGCGGATCGACGACCACGCAAAGAACAGCATGATGGTGTCGGCAAGCGCCAGCACCATGGCGATGGTCGGTAGCGCAGTCGAAAGGTAATTCATGCTGCTGCCGGCGATCGCATATCCGCCGAGCACCCAGCCAATGGCGACCAGCGCCGGCACGGCACAGATTGTCGCGGGCACAACGGCTCTGAACGTGGCCAGCGAGACCAGAAACACCAGACCGACCCCCAGGATTGTCAGCAGCGTCTGGTCGGAAATCAGTGCTTCCACGGCGTCTGCGCGCAGCAGCGGATAGCCGACGAAATCGAGCCTCATGCCATCCGGCGCGATATCGCGGATTTCCTGGATCAGTTCATAGACGGGCTGGGCGTCGGGCGCGTTGCCCTCTTCGTCCGAAAACGGGCTTTCGATCGAAATGAGGGCTGCGTTGCGTTCCGGCCGTGAGAGCTGCGAAATCAGGGCATCGTCACGCGCCGCCTCGGCGAGGATCGCCTGCACGTCATCGCCGTCCTCGAACCGTTCGGGAAGGGCGGAACTCACGGCGCCACTGTCGGGGTCGACATTGCTCGCGGTGAAAAGCGAAAAGACGCTCTCCACCCCGTCCACCAGTGTCAGGTCGAGATGGAAATTGCGCAGCTTCTCCATGCCGTCCGGCTGGAAGAGCGCGTCATCCCTGACGATGATGGCCAGATCGCCGGAGAAATCGCGAAAGTCGCTCTGTACGTGGCGGTAGCTCTTGTAGGCGTCGCTCTTGCCGGCCAGAACGTTGAGCACGTTGCCGTCGAAATGCAGCCGGGGAATACCGGCTATACATATGGCGAGCGAGATCAGCAGCAGCGTTGCGGCCACGCGAGGGAAACGCAGTACCAGAAGCCCCAGCGCTTCAAGACCGAAGCCGAAACTTTTCAGCATTGCCTCCCGTCCGGTGAGCCGCGCCTTGCCTGCCGCTGCCTGGCAACTGCCCGAACCGGCAAATAGGTGAATGTCGTCAATCCCGTACGGGAATTTGCGCGGTTCTATGGCAAAGATGGAAACGAGGCAAAAAAAATCCGCGCGAAACCGCAACCGGGGTTAATCCCCCGGCGCGATCCCGCGCCGACCCTGAACCCGTGCGGTCAGTGCCGAACGACGATCCGAACGTTCTTCAGTCCGACCCGCTGCGCCAGCGAATAGAGTGTCGCAGCGTTCTTGACGTCGAGGCGAACGCAGCCGGCAGAGGCAGGGCGCCCAAGCCGGCTCACCTGATTGGTGCCGTGAACCGCGAAATTGCCATTGTAGAAGATCGAATAGGGCATCGGAGCGTTGTTGTAGCGGCTCGAACGATGGTGCTTCGACAGCCACTTCGCCGTCCAGCTGCCGGTCGGCGTGACCTTGCCCCTGCGCGCGGTCGAGACACGCCAGCGATATTTGACCCGGCCGTGATGAAGCACGGTCATGGTCTGGCTGGAGATGTCGACCCTGGCGACCACGCTGGCGGCCGAGGCCGTTGATGGAATGGCAAAGCTCAAGGCGAGCGCGAAACTCGCCGCCGCAAGAACGGATTTCATGGAAAAGCCCTCTGTTTCACCCAAAAACCAGATGCCGGCACAGATAACCGGCAATGGTTTCACCCCGGTGAAAAGATAGACTTAAGCCGTTCTTGCTGTCACGCCGGAAATTGTCTCTCGGCGATCAAGTGTTTGACAATAACTGGTCTGCGGCCCCATCCGGCAGAGGCGGTTCGTTGGCATTGAGCGGCAGCATCAATTCGGCGATCAATTCGCGGAACCACTTGTGGGGCGGCGAGTTCGTCGCCCTCTTGTGCCAGATCATTCCGATCAGCGGCAGTTCCATGGGCATCGGCGGCTCGTAGACGTCGAGCCCGATGCGCGGTCCCAGTGCGTGCGCCAGTTGCTGTGGAACCAGCGCGACATGATCGCTTTGCGCCACAGCGCCGCACACGCCGCCGAATGTCGGCATGGTCATGACGATCCGCCGCTCCCGGCCCACCTTTGCCAGCGCCGCATCGCCCATCGCCTTGAGCTTGCCCTCGGGCGAGAAAAGAACGTGCCCAAGATCGCAGAGCAGGTCGATCGGCACCGCTTCCCCGGGCCTGACGCCGGCGCGCTTGAGACGCGGATGATCCGTGCGGGCAATCAGGGCGAAGCTTGAATTGAACAGCGGCTGGGCGTCGATCCATTCGGGATGATCCAGTAGCGGAATGAGCGCCAGATCGATGTCGTGGCTCTCCAGCGTTGCGACATAATTATCGGGAACGAGGTCAACCATCTGAACCCTGATTCCAGGCGCCTCGCGGGCCAGCCTGTCGCCCAGCTGCGGCATCAGCATTGTCGAGAAGAAGTCGGAACCCGAGATTTTGAAGTTCTCCACCGCCTCGGCAGGTTTGAAGGTCGCGGGCCCCGAGAGCAGCGTTTCGAGCTCATCGAGCAGGCGCCGCAGTGGCGTTTCAAGCGAGGAGGCATAGGTGGTCGGTTCGAGCTTCTGGCCGTGCCTCACAAAAAGCGGATCGTTCAGGGCGTCGCGCAGCCGGCCCAGGGCAGCGGACACGGCGGGCTGCGACAGACCGATCCGTTGTCCGGCCAATGTGGTCGACTTGTCGTGCAACAGTGCGTCGAGCACACGCAGCAAGTTGAGGTCGAAAGTACGTAAATTCATCCTGTAAATAGATATCATAGGACAAATCGATTTCCAGTATGAATTGCGCGGCGCTAGTCTCCTCGGCAGTCGCACACACTGCGAACGGGGGAGCGGTAATGAACATTCACGCGCTTGGCGCCGGGACGGTCGAATGGCTTGGCGTCACCTACAAGACCATCCTCTCCACGGATGAGAGCGGCCGGGCCATCTCGGTTGTGGACAGCGTATCGCCGGTCGGATCAGGCCCGCCGCGCCACATTCACCACGCCGAGGACGAGACATTCATCCTTCTGTCGGGCGAATGCGAGTTCTGGCTTGAGGGCGAAACCTTCATTCGTGGTCCGGGAGAGACCGTTTTTGTCCCGAAGGGCGCCGAACACACATTCAGGGTCGTGGGCAGCATCCCCTCGCGCCACCTCGTGATTTTCACGCCGGGAGGCTTCGAAGGCTTTTTCGCCGACATGGCGCGGGGCCAGTTTCGCATCCCGGAAGACATGGCAGCGATCGAGGAATCGGCCGGGCGTCACAATCTGACCTTCACCGGCCCACCGCTTGGCGCAGAACAACAAGCCCACATCGAGGAGTGACACCATGCGCGGAATTTCATTCTGGTTCTTTGCGACAGCAACAATCTACGTCGCCATCGGCATGGTCTGGGGGATCGTCATGTCGGCGACCATGGACCATACGCTGGCGCCGGCTCACGCCCATCTCAACCTGATCGGATGGGTGACGATGGGCCTGTTCGGCATCTATTATCACAACGTGCCGTCTGCGGCCGAAACGCACCTGGCGAAGTTTCACTTCGCGGTCGCTACGCTTGGCGTGCTGCTGATCGTCCCCGGCATCGTCATGGCGCTCACGCAGTCGGGCGAGACACTGGCAAAGGCAGGTTCGGCGCTGACCCTGCTGTCAATGCTGATCTTCGTGTTCACCGTGTTCCGCAATCGCGGCCGGAGCGCCTGAACCATCCAACACCCAAGACCGGGCGTCGAACCGTCGGCGCCCGTCCATTCCCGAAAGGTCGTTTCATGGCCGGCAAGCCCATCATCTACCACATACCTGTGTGTCCGTTTTCGCAACGACTTGAGATACTCTTGACGCTGAAGGGCCACGCCGATGCGGTCGAGTTCCGGGTCGTGGACATCACCCGTCCGCGCGATCCGGAACTTCTGCGGAAGACGCGAGGTACAACCGCGCTGCCGGTGCTTGAACTTCCTGACGGACGCATCCTCAAGGAAAGTCTGGTCATACTCGACTATTTTGACGAAACTCTCGGCGAGAGCACCGTGCGTCGCGCCGACCCCTACGAGCGAGCGATCGAGCGAATGCTGATCGCCCGCGAGGGACCGTTTACGGGGGCCGGCTACATGTTCGTCATGAACCAGGATCCGGATGCCCGCGATTCGCATCGCGACCGGTTGCTTGCCCTTTATGCGGGCATCGACGACTTTCTGCGCGAGCACAACCCGGACGGTACCTGGCTCTTCGAGGATTTCGGGCTCGCCGAGGCCGTCTTCACGCCAATGTTCATGCGCTTCTGGTTCCTCGACTATTACGAGGATTTCGACCTGCCGGAGGATGGCAAATACGATCGTGTCCGCATCTGGCGCGACGCCTGCCTGACCCATCCCGCTGCGCAGCAGGTGACCAGGGAAGAGGTGGTGAAGGTCTATTACGACTACGCCTTCGGCGCCGGCAACGGGGCGCTGCTGGAAGGACGGCAAAGGTCAAGTTTCGTTTTCGAGCCGAACTGGAAGAGCCGGCCCTGGCCGCCACGCGGCAAGTTTGAAGGCCATGCAAGCGACGCCGTACTTGGCCTCGTTTGAGTGTCAGACCCGCTCCAGCGACGTTACGATACCGTCGGAGCCGATGAAGCACACGGCCTGCCCGTCTTCCATTGTCAGGTTCACCTGATAGGAATCGCCGGGGCCAGGTAGCGAGCTGACAGGCAGCACGCCGCCGCTTATGTTAAAGCGCGATGCCGCTTCCGATGCGCACACCAGCTGCAGATCGGCCGGCGCAGTCTCGCCGCTGCTGCGCACCGACCCGCCCTTTGGCTGGCTGCCGGTCATCGAACAACCGGCCGCGATGAGAGCAGTCGACAGGATCACAGCCGATGCCGCAATGCGCCGTGTCGCGGCTGCTTCCAGTTTCATCATAACTCTTCTCCGTCGATCCTGTTCGCTGGTCGTCCTAGACGCCCTTGTAGAGTGCTGCGCCCTGCATCAGCACGATCACCTTCGCCCCGATTTCCACCTGGTCGTAAAGATGGATGATTTCCTCATTGATCATGCGAATGCAGCCTGACGAGATGTTGAGCCCGATCGACCATGGCTGGCTGGTGCCGTGGATGCGGTAGATCGTGTCCTGGCCGTTCTCGTGCAGATACATGGCGCGTGCGCCGAGCGGGTTGTCCGGTCCGCCGGGCATGCCGTCTTTCCATTTCGCCGCGTTTGGATCGCGTTCCACCATTTCCGGCGGCGGTGTCCATGTCGGCCATTCGGCTTTGCGGCCCACTTCCACTATGCCGGCCCAGCCGAAACCTTCGCGGCCGACCCCGATGCCGTATCGTATCGCCTTGAAGCCGGGCAGCACGAAATAGAGGAAGTGCCGGTTGCCGTCGATGATGATGGTGCCGGGTTTCTCAGCCGTCCTGAAGTCGACGATCTGACGCCGGAAGTCCTCCGGTGCCTGACCATGCGCCTCGTAATATTTGACCGCCTGTTTCGGGTCGTAGTCGATCCACTGGTGCTTGATGGGATCGTAGATCTGGGTCTTGAACGTCTGCGCCCAGCCGCTCGCCGCCATGACGGTCACACCAGCCAGAGCCAGAAGCCCGGCGGCTGCAATGCGCAGGCGGCTGGCCCGCTTCTTGTGAGCGGCAGCGATGTTCGTGCTCATTGCATCCATTCCTTGATCCTGTCCTCGTTTTCGGCGGCCCACTCTGCGGCAACGTCCTCTGGCGACTTCCGTTCCACCTGAATGGCGTAACTCATGGCCGTGATATCGGTCTGCTCTAACCGGAGATTTGACAGGAACCGGGCCAATGACGGCGCTTCCTCATTGAGGGCATTGGCGTATGCGACGTGGAAATGGGAAAGATCCCAGGCCGTTTCGGCGCGTGATTTCTGCAGCCAGTACGGATCGTCTGCGCGCTTGATCAGGTTCCAGCGCTGCGGATCGAAGGCAGGTTCCTCGAGCACCACCAGATCGTGCAACTCGAACACATGGTGCGGGCTGTAGCAGTAGAACACGATCGGGCTGCCAAACGACGCCGCCACGTCGACCGACGCCATGGCGATCTCTTCCGGCAGCTCCAGCAGCGTCATCGTGCGGAAATAGCCGTAGGAGCGTGCTCGGATATGCTCGATCTCGGTCGACGACCATGTCGGCGCCCCGATCCAGATCTCGCCACGGCCGTCATTGTTGCTGTCGAACTTCTCGGCCATCTGCGGATCGGCGAGGTCGGCAAGCGATCTGATGCCGGTCATCTCCGCTGTGGCCCTGGTCACGCAGACATTCTGCCGGGCATCGACGCCGTTGTCGCTGACGATGATCTTGCCATCCCCGTTCAGGCGCTCCAGCGCGCCGCTCAGGTTCGGGAACCAGACCTCGGGATGTATGTCGACCCTGCCTTTGGCGATGTCGGCAAGGATGGTCATCGTCCCGCGCGGCCGCAGCTCGACCTCGACATCCATTTGTTCGGCTGCGTCCGCGATGATCTGAGCGGTGACCTGCGCCGACGGCCATGATGGAACGCCAATCACCAGCGGTTTGGCCAGCGCCTGGCCGGCCACAAGCGTGAGCCCCACACATGCGGACAGGCACAGCGATCGTATCGAAATTCCGGCCGGCATCGAGTTCTTCCTCCTCAACGGTCGACCGACAGATGCGGCCTGAGCCCCTCCGAAGCGGGGGTGCGATGGCCGGTCGGGCCATCGGTCGGCGCTAGCTTACTGTCCGCATTCCGCTGCGGCAAGCTGATGCCCGCAACCTGTTTTCGCGACACCACGCGGCGGGTCGGCTCTGTATACAGAATTGATGGAATACGCCGTTGAGGCAGGCGAGGCCATGGCGACGGGATCTGGCACGGATCGCCCTCGAGACCTGCACTGTTCAGGTTCGATCGATGCAGATTAGTGCATTGATTTATATGAATATATTACTGATCTTGGGACGGATGGGATCCGGGCAATTTCACCGGTCGCCGGTCTTCTGTGCAGGCATGATTCTCGGAATTGACAATCTCGCGAAAGTCAACATAGTGTATACAATCATCCAGTGTGGTGCAGCGACAATGCTGTTCCGTTGATTGGGAGGGCGCCGGATGAAGCGCATTGAAGGCGTTGTTGCCGACACGGACGCAGTCGCGACCCTGCTCGGCGAATATTCGGTCGAAATCACCTCGCGCGATCTCGATTCCGTCGACGCGGCTGCGGACATGCTGCCCGCCGGCGCGGAGGTCTTTGTGGCCAACCTGCCGAAGGAGAGCGCCGACGTTCTGGTTCACGCAGCGACCCGCCTGCGCAAGGCGGGTCTGGAGCCTGTGCCGCACATCGTCGCCCGCAATATCGCCAGCCGAGCCGATTTCGAAGACATGATGGCGCGCCTTGCCGGCGAGGCCGGCGTGAAACGCGTTCTGGCGCTCGGTGGCGACCGCCCGGCATCTGCTGGTCCCTTCGATTGTGCGCTTCAGCTGATTGAGACCGGTGTCTTCCAGGACAATGGCGTGAAGCGCATCCGCATCGCCTGCTACCCGGAAGGCCACCCCCGCATTCCCGATTCCGTGCTTGCCCGTGCGCTGGGCGAAAAGATGACCGCCGTCCGCAAGGCCGGGCTGGAGCCCACTCTCGTCAGCCAGTTCCTGTTCGATGCGGATGCGCTTGTGCGTTTCGCCCGCGCCCTGCGCGCGCTGGGTATCGACACGCCCCTGCGTGTCGGCGTTGCCGGTCCTGCCGAGCGCACCAAGCTGATCAAATATGCGCTGCGTTGCGGTGTTGGCGCTTCGCTGCGTGCATTGCGCGAGCGCGGCGAGCTGGCCAGAGGCGTGCTGACCGGCGAAACGCCGGACATGCTGCTGGAGGATGTCGCGGCGGCAAACGTTACCGAACCCGGTCTCGGAATATCAGGCGTTCATTTCTTCACGTTCGGCGACCCCGCCGCCTCGATCCGCTGGGCCGAAGGCCGCCGGCAGGTCGGGGGCGACGTGGCCTGACGGCTGGCCGGACAGGATACAACACACCGGACCGAGGGTCCGCGTTCAGGGAGGCAATAACCATGAACCTCGAACAGAAACTCGCTAAGGCCGGCAACACGGTCAACATGCTGCGCAATTCGAAGATCGGCGCTTATGTCTATCCCGTCGTTGCGCCCGAATTTACCAACTGGCGTGACGAGCAGCGCGCCTGGCGCGAAAGCGCGGTGCTGTTCGACCAGACGCACCACATGGCCGAGCTCAAGGTCGAGGGCCCGGATGCCGAGAAGCTTCTTTCCTACCTCGCCATCAACTCGTTCAAGAATTTCACCCCCGGCAAGGCAAAGCATTTCGTTCCGGTCACGCCGGCGGGCCATGTCATCGGCGATGTCATCATGTTCCGCGAGGCCGATACCGAGTTCAATCTGGTCGGCCGCGCTCCGACGGTGAGCTGGGTGCAGTTTCAGGCCGAGATCGGCGATTTCGACGTCAAGCTGACCGAGGACCCGCGCTCGCCGCCGCGTCCGGGCGGCAAGCCGGTTGTGCGCTGTCATTACCGCTTCCAGGTACAGGGCCCGAACGCGCCGGCGATCCTCGAAAAACTCAATGGCGGTCCGGTGCCGGACGTAAAGTTCTTCAACATGGACTGGATCAATGTCGGCGGCAAAAAGGTACGTGCGCTGCGTCACGGCATGGCGGGTGTCCCGGGTCTGGAACTCTACGGTCCCTATGAGGACTACGATCGTGTCCGCGATGCGATCATGGAAGCCGGCGAGGGCCACGGCCTGGTGCCGGTCGGCAGCCGCGCCTACGCCACCAACACGCTGGAATCGGGCTGGATCCCGTCGCCGCTGCCGGGCATCTACACTGGCGAAGGCTGCAAGGGCTATCGCGAGTGGCTGACCGACAAGAGCTACGAGGCAACCGGTGCGATCGGCGGCTCCTACATCTCCGATAATATCGAGGACTATTACCTGACGCCGTGGGACCTCGGTTACGGCATCTATGTGAAGTTCGACCACGACTTCATCGGCCGCGCCGCACTCGAGAAGATCGCCGACGGCCCGCACCGCCGCAAGGTCACCTTTGAGTGGAACCCGGAGGACGTCGTGTCCGCCTTCGCCACCATGTTCGAGGAAGGCCAGAACGTGAAGTTCATGGACTGGCCGCTCTCCAACTATGCCTCGTCCAGCTACGACATGGTGATGGACGGCTCCAAAATGGTCGGCCTCTCCATGTTTGCTGGCTACAGCTACAATGAGCGCCGCATGCTCTCGCTCGGTGTCGTCGATCCCGACGTCAAGGAAGGCGACGTGCTCACCCTTGTCTGGGGCGAGCCGGACGGCGGTTCGGAAAAGACGACCGTCGAACCTTCACGCCAGATGGAAATTCGGGTGAAGGTCTCGCCGGTGCCCTATTCGCGCGACGCTCGCGAGAGCTATGCGGACTCGTGGCGTACACGGCAAGGTGCGGTCTGAGGATACGCAATTGATGTCGGCTGCCGGACATCGCGTCGGCAGCCGTCGCCAGTCAGTCAGTTGCAATTGTTGTGCTTGCGCCAAAGGGCAGCGTCGTGGCCGTTTGGAACCGCGTCGCAGGAGTCGTTGCCGTAGCCACGCAACTCCACATAACGGCTGATCTGTCCCTCGCTCAGCAGCGAAGGCGTTGTCAGATGGGTCGAGAGATGGATGAAACGCAGTTTGGTGCGGCTTTCGCCGATTTCGGTGAGCAGGCGGCGCAGGCTGGCCTCGTCTATCGTGTGTGAACGGAAGGCATCCTCAAGCGCTTCCTCGCGCGCAATGAGCCGCTTACCCTCCGCAATGGCTTGCGCGCGCATGTCCTCGTAGATCGCTTCAATCTTTGCCGTCTGGTCCGGTCGAAGGGGAATTTCGTCTTTCAGTTCGAGCAAATGCGCGGGTCCGGGAATGCCGTTCAGTTCGGCGGCCTTGGCCAGTCCCCAACCTCCGCCCCGACGGAGTTCGGCGATGTCTTCATCCGACAGGCTCTTGATACGACGCGTCTCCTGACCGGCATAGGACGTGTCCTGCTGGCTGGCGGAATGGTGCGAACCCTCTGCCATCACCGGCAATGTCATGGCGGCAAGAACGGATGTGAGCAGCAATCTCATGGTTCGGTCCTCTTGCGAGAGATCAGTCGGACTTTCTTGCCATGCGTCACATCATTCAGACATGATAGTTATCATGTCCGAACCCCTGTCTGACCTGTTCCGGGCGATGGCGTCTGCAAGCCGGCACCTGTCGGCAGGCGAATTCCTGTTCCACCGGCAGGACCCGGCGGCATCGATGTATCTGGTGGAAATGGGGCACGTTGAGCTGTTGCGCCGTCAGCCGGATGGCACGCCGCTGGTATTGCAGCGCGCGGGTGCCGGCGACTTTTTAGCCGAAGCCTCACTGTATTCGACCGCCTATCATTGTGACGCGGTAGCGGTGCGGCCCACCGTTGTGCAGGCGGTTCCGAAGGCTGCGCTGCTCAAGGCATTTGCCGAAAATCCGGCGTTTGTGCAGGCATAGTCTGCCTATCTGGCATCCGAGGTGCAGACGGCGCGGATGCGCGCGGAACTGATGTCGTTTCGCACGGTCAGGGAGCGGCTGGATGCATGGCTTGCCACTCGCGACGGAGGATTGCCGGCCAGGGGCGAATGGAAATCGATCGCGCATGAAATCGGTGTCAGCCCGGAAGCGCTATACCGCGAACTGGCCCGCAGGAGGATCGCGTAGGGATCGCCGAGCACCATCCTATCGCGCGGCTGGTCACCTGCACACTTCCCCGCGCACCGGACCTGTGCAACCTTCTCCGCAACCGGCTGGAAGGGGAGGATCATGCCGCAGTCCGAGGGGGAGGTTTTCGACTACATCATCTGCGGTGCAGGGTCGGCCGGCTGCGTGCTCGCCAATCGACTTTCGGCCGATCCGAAAAACCGGGTGCTCTTGCTGGAAGGCGGCGGGCGCGACAACTGGATCTGGTTTCACATCCCGGTCGGTTATCTTTTCGCCATCGGCAATCCGCGGTCCGACTGGCTGTTCAAGACCGCTGAGGAACCGGGTCTGAACGGCCGCTCGCTGGCCTATCCGCGCGGCAAGGTGCTGGGCGGCTCGTCGGCCATCAACGCCATGATCTACATGCGCGGCCAGGCGCGCGACTATGACGGCTGGCGCCAGCTCGGCCTCACCGGCTGGGGCTGGGATGACGTGCTGCCCTTCTTCATGAAGCACGAAGATCACGAGAACCCGCCCAACAAGTTCCATTCCTCGGGCGGCGAATGGCGGGTTGAGCATCCGCGCATCCGCTGGGAAATCCTCGATCGCCTGCGTGACGCGGCCGAAGAAGCGGGCATCGAAAAGATCGACGATTTCAATTCGGGCGACAATTCCGGCTCGTCCTATTTTCAGGTCAACCAGCGCCGTGGCCGCCGCTGGTCCGCCGCGCGGGGTTTCCTCAAGCCGGCGCTCTCGCGCCCCAACCTCAAGGTCGTGACTGGTGCACTGATCGACCGTGTCGAAATCGCGGACGGCAGGGCAACCGGCGTCGTTTACCAGCAGGGCGGTGATATCCACCGCGCTTCGGCACAGGGTGAGGTGATCCTGTCTGCCGGCGCTGTCGCCTCGCCGCCGATACTCGAACGCTCCGGCATCGGCGATCCCGATATCCTCAAGGTCAACGGCGTCGAACCACTGATCGAACTGCCGGGCGTCGGCAAGAACCTGCAGGACCATCTGCAGATCAGGCCGGTCTACAAGGTTTCCGGCATCCGCACCCTCAATGGCGACTACGCCAACCTCTTCCACCGCGCCATGATGGGCGTGAACTATGCGCTGCGCCGCCGTGGCCCGCTGACGATGGCGCCCTCGCAGATGGGCGCGTTCGTGCGCTCCTCGCCGGAATATGAGACCGCGAATCTCGAGTTCCATTTCCAGCCGCTGTCGCTCGACAATTGGGGCGACGGCCTGCACGGCTTCGACGCCTTCACGGCGTCAGTGTGCAATCTGAGGCCGACCAGCCGTGGTTCGATCCACCTTTCCGGGCCTGATCCGTCGGCGCAGCCCGACATCCGGCCCAACTATCTGTCGACCGAGGAAGACAAGCGCATTGCGGTAGACTCGCTCAAATGGGCGCGCCGCATCGTCTCCCAGCCGGCTTTTGCCCGCTACAAGCCGGAGGAATACAAGCCCGGCGCCCATGTCGCTTCGGACGATGACATGCTGGTCGCCGCAGGCGATCTCGGCACCACCATCTTCCACCCTGTTGGAACGGCGCGCATGGGACCGGATGGCGACGCGAATGCCGTGCTCGACCAGCGCCTGCGCGTGCGTGGCGTCTTCGGCCTGCGCGTCATCGACGCCTCGGTGATGCCGGCGATCACCTCGGGCAACACCAACTCGCCGACCATCATGATCGCCGAAAAGGGTGCCGCGATGATCCTTGAGGATAGCCGCTAACCTTTCATTAACCATGCCGCATTACGCCCCGAACCTGGGGTTTCGGAGGCAGGAAGGCGTATGGGTAACGCGCGTGTGCCGCTCTACGAGCGGTCGGAGCTGGTCGGCAGCATCGCAAGCATATTGGGCAGAAAGAACGGCCACCACGCTTCCCTCTATTGGCGGGAAATGGCAAAGCGTTTGATGCGATTGTCGATTGCGTTCGGCCTGAGCCGCGAAGCAGCGGAAGCCGAGATGCATCGACTGCTTGAGACGGTTTTGCGGGAAATCAACAGACGCGAGCTGGCGCCCCGCACCTGATCTGCGGGAGGACGTCGGGCCAATGCAGTTCCATCTCAACGGCTTTCGGACCGGCGACCCGGATCTGGCCGAACAGGCAGCAACGCGCGAAACGGACATCCCCGAAAAGGTCGATGTTCTGATCGTCGGTTGCGGCCCTGCTGGCCTGACACTTGCGGCGCAACTCTCCGCATTCCCCGAAATCACGACCCGCATTGTCGACCAGAAGGACGGCCCGCTCGAACTCGGTCAGGCTGACGGTGTCGCTTGCCGCACCGTCGAGATGTTCCACGCTTTCGGCTTCGCAGAACGCCTGCTGCGGGAGGCCTACTGGGTCAACGAAACCACCTTCTGGCGGCCCGACGACGGCCAGCCTGAAAACATAATGCGCGGCGGCCGCGTGCAGGATGTCGAAGACGGTCTGTCAGAGTTCCCGCACGTGATCCTCAATCAGGCGCGGGTGCACGACTTCTATCTCGATGTCATGCGCAAATCGCCGAGCCGCATGGCGCCGGACTATTCGCGCCGCCTCGCCGGGCTTGAGGTCAACGCGAACACCGGCGAGCATCCTGTGACAGCGAGGCTCGAACGCGTCGATCCCGGCCATGAAGGCAAGGTCGAGACGGTGCGGGCGCGTTATGTCGTTGGCTGCGACGGCGCGCGCAGTGCCGTGCGCAAATCGCTGGGCCTTGAACTCAAGGGCGATTCCGCCAATCAGGCCTGGGGCGTGATGGATGTTCTGACCGTCACCGATTTCCCAGATATTCGCCTCAAGGCGCTCATCCGCTCCGCCGGCGAAGGCAGCATCGTGCTCATTCCGCGCGAGGGCGGTTATCTCGTTCGCATCTATGTCGAGCTCGACAAGCTGAACGAGAACGAGCGTGTCGCCGGCCGCAACATCACCATCGACTATCTGGTCGCGGCCGCGCAGCGCATCCTGCAACCCTACAGTTTCGAGGTGAAGGAAGTCCCCTGGTGGTCGGTTTACGAAATCGGCCAACGCCTGTGCGACCGTTTCGACGATGTGCCCGAAGGCGAGGTGGGCACGCGCCTGCCGCGCGTCTTCATTGCCGGCGACGCCTGCCATACCCACAGCCCAAAGGCCGGGCAGGGCATGAATGTCTCCATGCAGGACACGTTCAATCTCGGCTGGAAACTGGCTTCGGTCCTGTGCGGCCGGGCGCGGCCCGAACTCTTGCGCACCTATTCGGCCGAGCGGCAGGCGATCGCGCGCGAACTGATCGAATTCGACCGCGAATGGGCGAAGATGCTGAGCGCGCCGCAGAAATCGGCGGACAACCCGGATGGAGCCGATCCGGCGCAGGTACAGGACTATTTCGTCCGCCACGGCCGCTATACCGCCGGCACGGCGACGCTATACAAGCCCTCGCTTCTGACTGGCGAAGCGACGCATCAGCATCTGGCGAAGGGCCTTGCCATCGGCATGCGCTTTCACTCCGCACCGGTGATACGTCTCGCCGATGCGAAACCGATGCAGCTTGGCCATGTAGTCAAGGCCGATGGCCGCTGGCGGCTGTTCGCATTCTGCAACCGGGATGATCCTGCCAGCCCGTCATCCGCGATCGGCGGGCTCTGCGAATATCTCTCCGCCTCGCCGCAATCGCCGCTGTGCAGATACACGCCGGAAAATACCGACATGGATTCCGTCATAGACTTCCGCGCCGTGTTCCAGCAGGGCCATCGTGATCTGGCGCTGGAGGCGATGCCGGCCTTCCTGCTGCCGGCCAAGGGCAGGCTTGGCCTTCGCGACTATGAGAAGATGTTCTGTCCTGATCCGAAGAGCGGCGACGACCTGTTCGATTTGCGCGGCATCGACCGGGAGAAGGGCTGCATGGTTGTCGTGCGGCCCGACCAGTATGTCGCGACCGTCCTGCCGCTCGACGCCTATGCCGAACTCGAAGCGTATTTCGACGGCTTTATGCTGTCCGCTTGAGCATCCGCTCAACGACACTTGCTTCGCGCAGGTGACTGCCCGCCTTGGGCGCACCCATTCAGCGCCGGCGGGCGCAGTAAATTCGGCTTACGCGATCAAGCTGGCGGTGAGAGAGACCCCTATCGTAGGGGTTGGAACCGACCGTAACCGCCCGTTTGCGTTCCAGTAACATATTGATTATACTATCAAAATGGGTATCCATACGACCGCCTAGCGTTTAAACCGACCGTTACGCACCGGCCTTCCAGACGGGGGTTTGTGCGGGGTTGGTAAGCGTAAGGAGAGTAGTCATGCAGGCATTCAACAGGCTTTCCGCGAGGGCGGTAGCGCAGCTTCAGACGCCGGGCCGGTACCCCGATGGCCTCGGGCTTTACCTTCAGATCACTCGCACCGGGTCGAAGAGCTGGATATTCCGGTACGCGCGGAATGGACGCGAACGGTACATGGGCCTGGGACCATGTCATACGGTCACGCTAGCGGAGGCCCGAGAGCGGGCGCGGCAGGCCCGACTCCAACATAACGACGGCAAGGACCCGCTGGCCGAGAAGAAGGCCATGAGGGCGGCTACTGCGCTGGAGGAAGCCCGGTCGATCACGTTCGAGGAGGCGGCGAACGCCTACTACCGCGAGCACCACATGCGCTGGAAGAACGCCAAGTCAGCCCAGTTCCTATCCTCGCTCAAGGCCTACGCGTTTCCGCTGCTCGGCAAGCTGGCGGTCAGCGACATCGATACGGGACTCATCCTCCGAGTACTCAAGCCAATCTGGAACGAGACGCCGGAGACGGCTACCCGCGTTCGCCGGCGTATCGAATGGGTTCTCGGCTGGGCTACGGTTCACGGCTACCGGACGGGCGACAACCCGGCTCAATGGCGTGGCCACCTTGCTACCGCGCTACCCAAGCGGAACGACATCAAAAAGACCGTCCACCATCGCGCGCTGCCTTGGGGCGAGGCGCCGGCCTTCTTCGCTGACCTCAAGAACCGGAAGGCAGTAGCCGCTAGGGCACTCGAATTCACGATGCTCACGGCCGCACGAACGGGCGAGGTCATCGGCGCAACGTGGGACGAGATAGACGAGGAGAAGGGCATCTGGACGGTTCCTGCGGAGCGCATGAAGGCCGGCAAGGAGCATCAGGTTCCTCTCTCGGAAGAAGCGTTGGCACTGCTGCGGCAGCTACCCCGCGAGAAGGGCAACCCGTACGTCTTCATCTCCGGCGAGGGCAAAGGGTTATCGAACATGGCGATGGCACGGCTACTCGACCGGATGGGCCGGAAGGACATCACCGTTCACGGTATGCGGTCAACGTTCAGAGATTGGGCTGCCGAGACCACAAGCTACCCCAATCACGTGGCGGAGATGGCGTTGGCTCACGTTGTTCGGGGCGTAGAAGGGGATTACCGGCGCGGCAATCTCTTCACGAAGCGCGCTCGCATGATGCAGGACTGGGCGGGCTACCTCAGCAAGCCTCGGGCCGACGCGGATAACGTGACGCCGATCAGGAAGCGCAAGATCGCGAGGTACCGGCCGGAGAGCCTGCCGGCCGTATAATTCGGCTCTAAGTGCGTCCGTCAGGGAGCGCGGAGGGGATTGGGTCGGTACAACCCTCGCTGCGCTCGCGCTCCTAGGCGACGATACCAGCGGGCTGCCCGCACAAGTAGAATCGGTTACCCTTATGCGGGGCGCGCAGGTCGGGGACCGATTGTCATGGGCGAGACAGCAGCAGAAGAACCGAGCGAAGAAGAACAGCCAGAGCCGAAGGACTGGGGCTCACCTTGGGTATGGAGTGGTGGGGCACTTACGCTGTTATGGCTGATCGCTTTGGGCTGGCACATTTGGTTCAATCATCCGGGCGGCCTGATCGAGGCACCTAACGCTCTCCCTCAGGATCTCAACAACCTTGGCGACTTCCTTGCCGGGGCGTTCGCTCCTCTTGCCCTCCTTTGGCTGTTCATTGCGGTAATGGTTCAGGCCAAAGAGCTATCCCTTCAGCGGAAAGAACTGCGGCTAACGAGGCAGGAGTTCAAGGAAAACCGCAAGGTAGCAAAGATGCAGGCGGAGGAATATGCCCGACATACCCAACTTCTGCGCGACGAAGCTGGGGATCGACGGCAAGGACGGGCTCAAGATGACCTCCAAGCTGAGACCGTCTCTTTGCGTGGCTGGATTGGCAGGCAGGGGATTCTTGCAAACTATCGGCTCTCAAAAGGGCAATCGATCACCGTGTCATTCGGTGATGCGCCAGAGGATGAACAACAAGCGCTGGCGTTTGTCTGCACTCGATTGATCGAAGCCGGCCGACATGTCGACGCAGCTCGTAAAGATGGAAAAATTGAGACTGATGATGACGTCCAATGGGGCGCTAAGACCGCTGTCAAGCAACACGCCCTTAACGAACTGAAGGGAAGACTAGCACGAATTGAAGCGTTGACCTCGATCATATCGGGCGATCACGAGATGCTTGCCTCTCCCGACATCGTACGCAAGGCAATATCAGCGATTGGAATACTTCAGGAAGCGTGAATCAGTAACGGTAGGCGGTTCACGCCACCGCCGCGACCCCGACTCAGCAGAGGACATGGGTAGGTCGGGAGAGCATCAGCCCCGTGCCAACCCCCGCTTTGGTTGCCCGATGGAGGCTATCGCGGAGGGCGGCACGCTGGTCGCCCCCCGGTAGTTCAGCAAGGAGTAGTACCCTCAAGGGAAAAGGGGCGGCGGAACATGCCTGAAACCGCCGCCCAAAATGCCGGAACCGCGCCACCGGCTCCGACGGGCCGGCTGGAACGCAATGGGCAGGTGACCACCCAGGGCATTGGCGCTACGCGACGCACCACGAGAGCAGGCGTCGAATTGGTAGGCGACGGGAAAGGGAGTTGCCCGCCGCCTATTGCCAGAACTGCGCCACCGGCTCTGGCAGGCCGGCTGGTTAACAGGCCGGGCGGGGCCTTCGGCGCTATCGGCGTGGGGACGCCGAACCTCATTTCCATAGCTCCCTTCGGTGATGCCGGCGCCGCGCAGCCAATAGGTCAGCCAGACCCGGAATGATGACGGCGGGTTTTGCGGCCGTAGGCGTCGCCAACCTAAGCTCAGGGACCACAGGCGGCTTGGGCTCAGACCCGGTTATGCGGTCACTCAGCGCTGGACCTCTGGCTGATCCAAAACGGGCGGCGATGCGGGCAGCATCCTTGCTGCGCTTCCAAGCAATCATCACATGGTTCCTTCACGAACGCGCCGGGCCTTCTCGGCCTCGATCATGGCGAGGGCATTGTCCCATTGCGTTCTTCGAGCTTCCTCTCGCATGTCAGCGAGCATGGCGGTGATCCTCTCCACTTGCCCGGCGACCTGCCGCTCGCTCTTCAGCTGCGCACACGCGTCACGCGCCATCTTCTTCACGAGCGAAGGGCAACGCTTCATGGCGCGCTCGATAGCCCGCTTGCGCGTTAGGCCATGCTCCGCCTCGTAGTAGGCAACAGCATCGGGGAAGGAACGGAAGCGAGCCATCTAAGCTTCCTCGAACATCTCCGGCTGCTCACGCCGCAACGAGCGTAGCGCATCGAGCCGCGTCACCTTCTTGGCCATCATCCTCTCCGTGATCGCGGCATCCAGTGTAGCCCGGCGCTCGGCTCCCTTTCGGATAGCGTCAGCTTCGGCCTGCGCCGCTTTGGCAACATCGGCTTGAGCTGGCGCTTGCTGGTACTTGGCGAATAGGGCTGGGTAAGCAGCACGGGCTTTGCGCATGGCGGCCGTACGCGGCAGGCCGCTAGCAGTGAATTTCTCCACCGCTTGTTTGAAGTCATTCATCTCGTCATCCTCGATTGCGCTCTCCTCGTTCATCATTCCCTTGCGCGCCTCATGGTCGGCTAGCAGGAAGGCGCGGCGGGCATCCGTGGTCAGCTTGGCCGAGTATTCAGCCTCGCCGTAAGTGAGCGCCGTGATACCTTCCAGTTTCAGCATCTTGTTGGCGTCAGGGTCGTCGTCGTGGCGCAGCGGTATGGTGGCTGCCGCTCTCTGCTCCGGGGTCAGTGGCATGATCTTGCGGTAGCCGGGCGCTCGCTTCATCAGAGTTGCTAGGGCAGCTTCCTGCGCCGGCTTATCCACGCCAGAAAGTTCCGTGATACGGAACCGGCGCATGATGTTCTTCTGGGGGCGATATCGCTCGACCATCTGCGGCTACCTCGCTACGCCCATTTCGCGGTAAACATCGGTTGGGATGCCGGGGATGCTTTCTCGCCAGATGCGGGCTTGGCGGTAATCGCCTTCCGCCTCCAGCTTGCCCGCGAACCACTCAGCATGATCGGTACGCTCGCGGATGGTTGCTTCCGCCGCCTTCACGAGACGCGGGTCTGGGCCGGACTTGGCCTCTACCCGCGTCAGCCGGGCTTGGGCATCCTTCAGCATGGACGAGAGATTGCGACGCTCTTGGTTCCGTTCGGCCTCGGCGTAGGAAAGGGAGCCGGCAGCGGGTACCATCTCGCCCAGAGCCTTTAGCCGGGCCTTCAGCGCAGTCACTTGGCGTTCGATCAGTTGGCGCACGGGCGTATCCCCAATTGTTGTTCAAGCACGCATGGTCAAAAGCAGGGATGCGGCAATCAAAGCCTGCTCGTACTCCGCGCGAACAATTGCGTTGCAGCGAAACGAAGCAACGTGACCACGAAACGTACGTACAAAATCCCGTACGGACCGCGTATCATTGGCCATCATTAAGATAAGGTTTTTCGTCATACTTCCGCACCCTGTTGGTTAACCATATAAAATCTTGCGTAAGCCGTAAAGAGGAAGAGGAAAGAAATCCTATCTCCCGGTAGAAGGCCATGGAGGAGGGCTGGGTAAGCGGGGACTACCTCAGCGGAGGCGGGGAGAGCAGGCCGGGGCGCCAAGCTCCAGCGCAACAGGAGAGAGGGCGTCGAGGCGGGGGTTGCCCGAAGGCCGGTAAGGCGACGGTAGACGGCAGCCCGAGAAATCGATGGCGTACGTTCACGTCAGAGGGCGGCTACAATAACCGCCCTACCGGAGCCTTAGTGCTTTGGCTGTGAATAGTGGGGCATCACGCGCGATTTTGTTCTGCTCACCCTGCGGAATGATAAAATTGGACCACGACTCAGTATTGGAGATGGTCCAGTGCACAAACGATACCAAGAATGGGCGCAGCTCACCGAAGCCAAATCGCCGACAAAGGCCGGCAATCAGCCGCCGCTACGCATCATCGACCTGCCCGGCTTTGATCGAATGGAGCGCATGATGCGGCTCGATCCTCCCCGACGGGGCGTGTTCAGCCCGGAAGTAGAAGGCTACGCCGACTATCTTTCGAAGGAGACGTTCGAGATCACAAAGAGCGACACGGAGTTCGTTTACTCGGACGAATTCAGCACTTACCCCAAAGGGTCGTGGGAGTGGCACTCCGTCGAGTCAGACAAAGACGAACATGACGAGCAGTACGAGACCGCTGATGCTACCGACGACGAAGCGGTCGAAATATTGCTGAGGTACGGTCTGGACTTCCGCGACAAGGACCGAGGACACCCGCTGCTTTGCACCAAGCTGTTCTGCCGTCAGGCCGAGGCGGCGGCGAGAGGCATCATGGGGAAGATGCCGGATAGGCAAGAGGCCGGATTGCAGAGTTGGACGGAGAAGCTCGAACTCGAAGCGAAACAGTTCAAGAGTTCACGGAAGAGATAGGTTCTTGGCTCGACTAAGAAACCGAGCTCGAAGTCGAGGTAACAGACATCGCTCTGAGTTACCCGGATTTATGGCGGAGGGTTTTGGGGATTAATCCAGGCATTTGCTTTGGGCGGTAGGCGGTAGCTGGGGTGAAAGTGAAACCGTAGGGGTTAACCACCCGCGCGCGTATGCCCGTACGCGCGAGGGAACCAAGTCAGCTTAGAAGGCATATGGGGCAGTAAGATCGCGAACGTATCGCGGAAGAACCGCCGGAACGTTGCGGCAGGATCGACCTCAAGTAGCGCATCAACTTGCCGGCCATACGTTCGCCGGCAGAGTTCCGACCGGCGCCTTAACTCGACATGGGCACAAGGCGCGCCTGTTGGCTTCGATGGCTTATCTCCATAGATCGCGAAGTTGTGGCGCGCGCCCGGCAATTTGCCGTAGGTGACGGCTTCTGTCTTCTGACCATTGTGACCGCCCTTGCCGGGGTATTTGAAAAAGATGGACCTATCCATCTGCTGGTGAACGGCTTCGGCCTCAATTGCGTTAGACAGTTGCAGATCGGCGGCGATATCCACTCGGTTCAAGATAATCTCATGGCGAGCAGGCCCAAGCCGGGACATCGTTTGCCGGCATGACCAGCGCAGGATAGTCGAGCGCGACGGTTGGCGAAGCCGGATCATGTACCCGACCCGCTGCCAGCGGCCATCAATCTTCATCCGCAGAGGGCCTGAAGTATGGTTGCGGCCGCGCCTGGGTAGCCCCGGAGGCCAAGCGCGCACGTAGAAAAAGATGCTGTCGACGTACGCCATCACGCGAGGCGGCGAGGGCTTTACTACGCCGGCTAATAGACGGTAACGTTTCGGTCGCATCGATCGCCTCGATGTTTCTAAGCTTCACAACAGGTCCGCACGCCTAGAAGCTTAGCCCCAAGTGGCCCTCCCGGAAAGCATGTCGCCGGGAGGGTCGTTTCTCGTTAGCCGCCGGTAGGGCATTGGCCTACGGTTCCATCATCTGTTTACGGCAGCTCTGCGTATAGCCGGCTAGGTTGCGTATGAACTCCTCAACGCGATCGCGCAGCGCATCGTCACTGAGATCGTAATCTTCATATTTTGCTCGGATCACGAGGAAGTACCCAGCCGCCACTGCCAGAGCCTCGGTTATCACCTCGCTTTCAGCCGGACCTTCAGTTTGCGCCATGATCCCGTCGACAATCTCGAGAGCCAATTCCCGCACTCGTTGCGTTTTGTCACTTTGGCGGGCAGGAAATGGAAGTACGTTATTCATTCCGCCGCCTCCTGATGCCCGAAATGAGCGGCATCACGCTCCGCCTTACGGTCAAGTTGCCATTGGGCGACTTCCGACCCGAGCCACGCGACCGATTTGCCGGTTATGAGTACCGGACGAGGGAACCGGCCCTCAGCGATCATGCGGTCAATGCTGCTTCGCTGTAGCCCCGTAAACATGGGCAACTGCGCCTTACGCAGCATCAGGTTCAACGTCAGCGGTTCGGTTGCCGGTGCTTCGGCAGGCCGCACCAGTTTTGGTCGATAGCGTTTCATCACGCTCTCCTTTCAGTTCTGCTTTCTCCTTCATGCGCCAAAGACCCTCACCGACCGCGAACGACCGAAAAGCTTTGGCAAAGTTGACATACGGAGAGGTGATTCAAGCGCTGACGAATTGTGGCAATTCGAACCCCGGTTGTTCATGATCTGTTTCGGTTTGTTCACGGAGATATTGCGCTAGGTCATAAAACGTCATCGGCCTATTGAGGTTGTTGGTAGCAGCTCGTGCAATGCGCTACGAAGAGAGCAAAACGTGGTGGTTACTAATGCCGAAAGATCACTATGGTTCGGACGAGAGCGGCGGGTTCAATGCTCTATCGAAAGCCTACAAGAACGATCCTTCAATCGAGAATTATGTGAGACTGCGGCGCGAGAACCCGGACGGCGAGATCGAAGTCCGCGTGACTGGGGGTATTGACCAACTCTTCTTCATGGAGCCGGAGCTGGAGAAGTATGGAATATCACCGGATTTGGTTGCCAGCGCGCTTGATGCCGACCATGATTCGGTTGGCGAGCTTTCGCTTCAACTGCTCGAAAAGATCATTGCCGCTCGCGAGCTACAAAAAGCCGGCGAGACGCATATCGTGAGCCGAGGCCTAGCCATACCGAACAAGCTGATAGATTGGCTAATCGCTATGTCGCTCGATGCGATGAGCTGGACCGACGACCTTACAATACCGAGGGACCTCATCGTACTCATTAGGGAGCGGCTAGGCGGGGCAAATCTGGAATACGAGCTGGCTTCCGCGTCACATCAAAAGAAGATGAACGCGGCGATCATAGCGGGCCAGCTCAAATCTCAGGGAATTAGGCCGACACTAAAGATATTGGCAAGCGCCCTCAACGTGGCGCCCAGCACGGTCAAACGATGGTTCGAGCCGGGCGAACTCGAACGCGAAGCGGACAAGTGGTCGAGAGGATTCGATGAGCATGGCAACTTCAAACCAATAGGCAAATGGGGCGCAGTAGCGAAGAAGCCGTTGCGCTAAAAAGTACGTGCGCAACGCGTAGCTTTCGCCCACTAGGGGGCTAGCGAAACGTGAGGCGGCGATCTGGAATGTGTCAGCAAAACCGGCTTTTTTTACGTATCCCATTTTTGATTGAAGCGGCTGCCGAGGGAAAGGCAGCAATTGTTGCGTTGGTCATGGTCGCCCTCGCAGTTCTTATTGCCAATGCGTTCCAGCTGTTGTGAGGCATCTCACACGATCCGTTTCTGGGAAGCCCAGGATTAACCACCGCGCACCATTTTCAACCGCCCAAAACCACGAGGTTCGCGGCGGGGGTTGATTTCCGGAAAAGCTGAAAAACGTAGTAATATCAAGGATGAATGGCGGTGAGAGAGGGATTCGAACCCTCGATACGGTTTCCCGTATACACGCGTTCCAGGCGTGCGCCTTCAACCACTCGGCCACCTCACCGCAGGCACCTGGCTTGGCCACGGCGCGGGGCTGATCTAGTCGATTAGTCGCCACATGCCAAGCCCGTGAGCCGTCTTTGCTTCGCTTCTGTCTCTTGGCGGCGCTGTGCGCCCCGCTTACTCACTTTTGCGTGCGGAGATTGCGCTCCACCGGCGGTCGACTTATCTGTCTGGCGCAGTTGACGTATCGGAACCGCGCGCGGCATATCGCCGGCCAACAAGAGCGACCGTCCGGCATTCGCGCCCCGGGGAAGGCATGATCCGTTTCATTTTTCGCGTTCTGGCAACATTTTCGCTGGCTGTCGCCGTCATCATGGCGGTGCTCGACGCCACGCGTTCGATAGCGGCAGACATGATCGTGATCACCCCGCTGTCGGAAAGCTGGCGCGCGGTCTCGCCCCAAACCTATGATGCCGCCGAAGCGGCTGTCGGCGAGGTGCTGGCCCCCTATATGTGGGATCCTGTGACGCTGACGCTGCTTTCGGCGCCGGGTTTCGCGGTGTTTCTGGTGCTGGCGCTGATCTTCTACACGATCGGCCGCCGACCCGAACGCCGCGCCGGCCGTTTCGCATCCATTTAGGCCGCCTGCGCGGCTCAACGGGAAAGGAAATTTCGATGTTCTTCCTCGGCGATCTGATGACCAAGAAGACGACCATGCCGGCTGCTGCCGATGCGCTACCCGGCCGCGACCAGCCTATCCCGACTGCCGACCGCCATTTCGTATCCGACAGGCCGCTGCACGGACCCTATCCGGAGGGAACCGAAACGGTGATGTTCGGCATGGGTTGTTTCTGGGGTGCGGAGCGCCTGTTCTGGCAGACGGAAGGCGTGTGGGTCACGGCCGTGGGTTATGCGGGCGGTCATACGCCGAATCCGACCTATCAGGAGACCTGCACCGGGCTGACCGGCCACGCCGAGGTGGTGCTGGTCGTCTACGATCCGCGCAAGGTTACGTTCTCAGAGCTGCTCGCCATCTTCTGGGAGAGCCACGACCCGACGCAGGGCATGCGTCAGGGCAATGATGTCGGCACCACTTACCGCTCGACCATCTACACCACGACAAGCGCCCAGCACGACGCTGCCATCGCCTCGCGCGAAGCTTATCAGGCCGCACTCGACAAGGCGGGCGCCAGCCGCATCACCACCGAAATTCGCGATGCGCCTGAGTTTTATTTCGCCGAGACCGAGCATCAGCAATATCTGGCCAAGAACCCTTACGGTTACTGCGGCCTGCAGGGCACCGGCGTCTCCTGCCCGCTGCCTGCGGCATCGGCCGCTACTTGAGGGCAGGCAGGCCCCGCATTTCGGGCACGTCCGCGTGCGGTTCACCTTCACGGGTGTTTTGTCCGGAAGGTCAAAATTCCGCGTGAAATTTGTTCAGGCCCGTGCAAGGATGGGATGAAGCGGGAGCTCACTTCCGCCAAAAAGGTGCTGTTGCCGTCGAGGCAGCGGACGCTAAAGTAAAAGTCAGTGCAACCGACAGGGTGTGGATCACATGAAAAGAATCGTTTTGGGCCTTATGGCCGGTGCCGCGATGACCGTCTCGGCCTACGCGCAGGACATCGCTCCGGCGCTGCTGTTCGATCTCGGCGGCAAGTTCGACAAGTCCTTCAACGAAGCGTCCTACAACGGCGCCGAGAAGTTCAAGGAAGAGACCGGCGTCGACTATGTCGAGTTCGAGATCTCGAATGACGCGCAGCGCGAACAGGCTCTGCTGCGTTTCGCCGAGGACGGCCGTAACCCGATCGTCATGGCCGGCTTCTCCTGGGCCGCGGCACTCGAAAAGGTCGCTGCCGAGTTCCCGGACACCGACTTCGCCATCATCGACATGGTTGTCGACCTGCCGAATGTGCGCTCGGTTGTCTACAACGAGCATGAGGGCTCCTACCTGGTCGGTATCCTCGCCGCGATGGCCTCCGAGACCGACAAGGTCGGCTTCGTCGGCGGCATGGACATTCCGCTGATCCGCAAGTTCGCTTGCGGTTACGTTGGCGGCGCCAAGGCTGCTGGTGCGACCGAGGTCTTCCAGAACATGACCGGCGACACGCCGGCCGCATGGAACGATCCGACCAAGGGCGGCGAAATCGCCAAGTCGCAGATGGCTCAGGGTGCGGACGTAATCTACGCCGCAGCCGGCGGCACCGGCGTTGGCGTTCTTCAGGCGGCTGCCGACGAAGGCAAGCTGTCGATCGGCGTCGACTCCAACCAGAACTACATGCAGCCGGGCAGCGTTCTCACCTCGATGCTCAAGCGCGTCGACCTGGCCGTTTATGACGCATTCATGGACGCCAAGAACGGCGAGTTCACCGCCGGCTTCAACGTCCTCGGCCTCGCGCAGGACGGCGTCGGTTATGCAGTCGACGAGCACAACGAAGCTCTGATCACCGACGAGATGAAGGCCGCGGTCGAAGAGGCGAAGGCCAAGATCATCGCCGGCGACATCGAAGTGCACGACTACATGTCGGACAACAGCTGCCCCTACTGATCGGCAGTTCATCGACTTGAGAGACCGCCGGGTTCGCCCGGCGGTTTTTCTTTGGAACAAATGCTTCACCACTGCTGGCGGTAGTGTGGCCTGCCGGCTGCATTATGTCTTCCCGACACCCGCAAAATGCAGAAGATTGCTCGAATGAACGGCAAGTCCCGGCGTCTCGCCGCCATTTCAATGCTGCTGGTCGCGGGCATTCTGGCCGGCACCCAGCTCGGCAAGATCGCGCCGCTTGTGGGCTGGTACAGCAGCGATGCCGGCCTGTCGCTGGTGGCTATCGGTTGGCTGACTGCGCTGCTCGGCCTCTTCGTCGCGCTTGCAGCACTTCCCGCCTCCTTTGCGATCGCGCGCGCCGGCCTGTTTGCCTCATTCGTGTTTTCCGCCCTGCTGCTTTTCATCGGCGGGGTCGGTATCGCGGTGTTCGAAAGTCCCGCTTTGGTGCTTGCTTCTCGGCTGGTTGAGGCGCTGGGTTACCTGCCACTGGTGATTGCGACACCGGCATTGGTCGCGGCTCTGGCACCGGCTGATTTCAAGGCGCCGGCGCTGGCGATCTGGGGCGGTTTCGTGCCGATCGGTTTCGCCATCGCTGACTTCCTTGCCCTCGGCGTCGTTCCCGCTTTTGGCGAACGTGCTTTCCTCGGCCTCGCGGTTGCCGGTTTCGGCGTCAGCGGTTTGCTGGCTGTATGGCTGGCGCGCGGGCTCGAGCCGGTCGATGAGCCGCCCGCACCGCTGGGTCGCTCACCGGTATCGGCCTCCGTGTCGCCGCATGTGCTGATGGTCGCTGCCGCCTTCGGCATCTATGTCGTGCTGTCGATTGCCGTCTTCGCCTTCTTGCCGGCCTTCATCGGGTCAGACGGTTCCGATCTCCTGATCCCGGCCGGCGCCGTCGCGCTAATCGTACCTGTCGGCAACATCCTGACCGGCATCGTGATGAAGGGCCGCCGGGCGCGCTTCGCCGCCCTGCTTTGCATTGTCGGTTTTGTCGCCAGCGCCGCCGCCTCAGTGCCGCTGTTCACGCAAAGCGGTCCGGGCGTGGCAACCTTCGCGGCCGTCGTTTACGCCATTGCCGGCGGCATCATCGCCTCGGCCCTGTTCGCCAGCGTGCCGTTCATCGTGCCGGCGGGAGGCTCCGCCTCTGTCGCCATCGGCTTCATCGCGCAGGCCGGCGGCATCTCAACGGTTGCTGCGCCCCCGATTGCCGGCTTCGTCATCGAAAACTACGGCTTCGCCGGCCTTGGCTGGTTCCTGGCCGTGGCGTCTCTGATCGGACCGTTTCTGATTGCGCCGATGCTGAGGCGACCGCGCGAACCCCGCGCGATCTGACCTGCTTCAGGGAACATTGCCCTAGTAGTGCGGCGGTTTGGTCACCGGCGTCTCCGGCGCTGTCTGTTCTTCCAGAGCCAGAAACCGCTCGGTCAGCGCATCGAGTTTCTTGCGCATCTTCTCAATGACCGTCCATTGCTCGCTCACCTGCGCCGAGAGGTCGGCGATCGTCTGCTCTTGCTCGGTGACGAGTATCTCAAGCCGCGTCAGCCTGTCGTCGGCGTCCCCGCTCATCTGACCAGCGTCTCCAGCGCGGCGCGCAATGCGTCATTGAGCGGTTTTGGCCGGCGCGTCTCGCGATCCACATAGACGTGGATGAAGAAACCTTCCGCCGCCGCGGTCTCGTCCTCGTTGCGGAACAGGCCCACCTCATAGCGCACCGAGGTGCTGCCCAGCCGCGCAACCCTGATCCCGGCGTGGACGACATCGGGAAAGGCAAGCTCTGAATGGTAGCGGCAGCCGGTTTCCACGATCAGACCGATCTGCTCGCCGCCATGAATGTCGAGAACGCCTTCTGCGATCAGCCAGCCATTCACCGCTGTATCGAACAGCGAGTAGTGCACCACATTGTTCATATGGCCGTAGATGTCGTTGTCCAGCCAGCGCGTCGTGATCGTGCGAAACACGGCATAGTCGGCGCGCGTGGAGGGCGGTTTGCGGGCGGGAGCGTCGTTCACGGTTTCCAATAGCCTGTGTTCGTGATGGCGGTGGAAATTGACAAGCGTTGCCGCTTTTGTCGAGAGTAGGCCAGCGACCGCCCATTGCCGGGAATTGGCAGGCTGTCGCTGCCGTGATAGGTCTCTTGACCAAACGATAAAAAATCGCCGGGGCGGCGAATAAGCGAGTGGGAACCGGCGATGGCGGAAGCGGCTATCGAGCTAGTCGGAATCAACAAGAGTTTCGGTGCGGTTCACGCCAACCGCAACATCGATCTGAAAATCGAGAAGGGCACGATCCACGGCATCATCGGGGAGAACGGTGCCGGCAAGTCGACGCTGATGTCGATCCTCTACGGCTTCTATCAGGCCGACAGCGGCGAAATCAGCGTCAACGGAAAGCCTGCCGAGATCGACACGCCCAATGACGCCATCGCTGCCGGCATTGGCATGGTTCACCAGCATTTCATGCTGGTCGACAATTTCACCGTGCTGGAAAACGTCATTCTGGGAGCCGAAGGCGAACCGCTTTTGCGATCCTCGATTGCCAAGGCCCGCTCGGAGCTGGATCGGCTTGAACGCGACTATGGCCTTGAGGTCGAACCCGACGCGCTGATCGAGGAATTGCCGGTCGGCCTTCAGCAGCGCGTGGAAATCCTCAAGGCGCTCTATCGCGGCGCAGACATTCTCATTCTCGACGAGCCGACCGGCGTGTTGACGCCGGCAGAGGCCGACCATCTTTTCCGCATCCTTGCCCAGCTCAAGGATGAGGGTAAAACGGTCGTGCTGATCACGCACAAGCTGCGCGAGATCATGGCCATCACCGACAATGTTTCCGTCATGCGCCAGGGCGAGATGGTCGCCACCCGCAAGACGCCCGAAACAACGGTCGAGGAACTGGCCGAACTCATGGTCGGTCGCCGCGTGCTTCTTCGGGTTGAAAAGGGCGAGGCCAATCCTGGCGAGTTCCTGCTCTCGGCGAAGAACCTCACCGTCAAGGATTCGCGCGGCGTCACCATGGTCGACAACGTCTCCTTCGACGTCCGCGCCGGAGAGATCGTCGGCATCGCCGGCGTTGCCGGCAACGGCCAGTCCGAGCTTTTGGAAACGATTGCCGGCATTCGCACCGCCGAGTCCGGCACGGTAACGCTGCATGGCGAGCCGATCGACGTGTCCGGCGCCACCGACCCCGGCGATTTGCGCGACCGTGGTCTCGCACATGTGCCGGAAGATCGGCATCACGTCGGCCTGGTGCTGCAGTTCGAGGAAAACGAGAACTCGGTGCTCGGTTATCACGACGAGCCACAATATGTGAAAGGCCCGTTCCTGGACCGCGACAAGATCGTCACGGAAGCCGGCGAGAACATGAAGAAGTACGACATCCGCCCGGCTAATCCGCATCTCAAGACGGCCAATTTCTCCGGCGGCAACCAGCAGAAGATCGTGCTGGCGCGCGAGCTCGAACAGGACCCGGATGTCCTGATCGTCGGCCAGCCGACACGCGGCGTCGATGTCGGCGCGATCGAGTTCATCCATCGCCGCCTGATCGACATGCGCGATCAGGGCAAGGCCGTGCTGCTTGTCTCGGTTGAACTCGATGAGATCCGTTCGCTGTCGGACCGCATCTTGGTGATGTTCGATGGCCGCATCGTCGGCGAGCGCGGGCCAGACGCGACAGAAGGCGAGCTAGGCCTCCTCATGGCCGGTGTTGAGGAAGAGGAAGCCGCAGCGTGACTGCAAAATTGAACCTCCACGCGAAGCTCGACGAAGCAGTTGCTAAGGGGCTTAAACTGCGTGAGCAGCCCGTGATCCCACTTTCAGCTCGCAAGTGTCTACCGCAAGTTCCGGCGGTATATGTCTTCTTCGATAGAGCGCGGGCCGTTCATGTCGGACGGTGTCGAAGACTTCGCGACCGTGTAAATGGTCAATGTTCGGGGAGTTTCTATTCCTCTAGCTTCGCTTTCAAAGAAACGAGAAGACGAATAGCTGATCGGCACAACGATCAAACATATTTGACAGCCACTTATCAAACGAAGGGGTCACGAAAAGAGCTATTTGCTCGACCGTATTTTCGCGCCGAATTCGATGCCGTCATCGAGTGGTTGCGCGACCTGCAATTGCGTTTTCTGGTGACCGCAGATGACGTCGAGCAATATCTCCTAGAGTTGGTGGTGGCGAACGAGGTGGGCGTCTCAATGGACGAGTTTAGGACAACCTGATGAGCACGCCCTACGCCAAGCTGCCCGCCTGGGCCGATTACGGGCTGATCCCGGTCATCAATCTGCTTGTCGCCTTTCTGGTCGCCGGCCTTGTCGTCATGCTGGTTGGCGAAAATCCGCTGCGTGCAGCCGGCATTCTGGTTGAGGGCGCGTTCGGGCGCGGGCAGTCGATCGCCTACACGCTCTATTACGCGACCAGTTTCATCTTCACCGGCCTCGCCGTTGCGGTCGCCTTCCATTGCGGCCTGTTCAACATCGGTGGCGAGGGGCAGGCCTATATCGCCGGTCTCGGCGTAGCCATTGTCTGCCTGACCTTCGACGGCATTCTGCCCTGGTGGCTGACCTTCCCGCTGGCGATCCTCGGCGCCGCCGCCGTGGGCGCGTTCTGGGCGTTCATTCCGGGCATCCTGCAGGCCAAGCGCGGCTCCCACATCGTCATCACCACAATCATGTTCAACTTCATCGCCGCTTCGGTGATGGTCTATCTTCTGGTCGATGTGCTGAAGCCGGCCGGTTCGATGGCGCCGCAGACCCGCACCTTCCTTGAAGGCGCGCAGCTGCCCAAGTTGAACTGGGTGATCGAGATGTTCGGCCTGCCGATCCGCTCCTCGCCGTTCAACATCAGCTTCCTTCTGGCATTGGTGTGCTCATACCTTGTGTGGCTGCTGATATGGCGTACCAAGCTTGGCTACGAAATCCGCACGCAAGGATTCAGCCCCAAGGCGGCGCGCTATGCCGGCATTGGCGAGGCGCGCATCATCGTCATCACCATGATCATTTCCGGCGCGTTGGCCGGCATGATGGCGCTCAATCCGATCATGGGCGACCAGCACCGCGTGCAGCTAGATTTCGTCACCGGCGCGGGCTTTGTCGGCATTGCAGTTGCGCTCATGGGTCGCGCGCATCCAGTCGGCATCATTCCTGCCGCCATCCTGTTCGGCGCGCTCTATCAGGGCGGCGCGGAACTTTCCTTCGAGATACCCCATATCAGCCGCGACATGATCGTCATCATTCAGGGTCTGGTGATCCTGTTTGCCGGCGCTCTGGAAAACATGTTCCGGCCGCAGGTTCAGGCAATCTTCGCTTCGCTCAGTCCGCGTTCGGCCGGTGTCGAGGCCGCCAAGGGCGAGGAGGCCTGAGATGGATTTCTTCACCACCCTCGTCCAGGTCCTCGATTCCACCGTACGACTGTCGGTGCCGCTGCTGCTGGCCTGTCTGGCCGGTCTGTATTCAGAGCGCTCCGGCATTTTCGACATCGGTCTGGAAGGAAAGATGCTGGCCGGCGCGTTTGCCGCCGGCGCGGCTGCCGCCGTCATGGGTTCGGCCTGGGCCGGTCTTGCGATGGCGGTCCTCATCTCTGTCGGGCTGGCGCTGGTTCACGGCTTTGCCTCCATCACCCATCGCGGCAACCAGATCGTGTCGGGCGTCGCCATCAACTTCATCGCCGCCGGTTCAACCATCATTCTGGGCCAGGCATGGTTCAGTCAGGGCGGTCGCACGCCGTCACTGAGCGCGGAAGGCCGCTTTGGCGCCGTGCAGCTTCCCTTCGCGGAAGCCCTCCGAGATGTTCCGATCGTCGGCCAGATTTATTCCGAACTGCTTTCGGGCCATTCGCTGCTGGTCTATTTCGCTTTCATCATGGTGCCGTTCACCTGGTGGGCGCTGTTCCGCACCCGCTTCGGCCTGCGTTTGAGAGCTGTTGGCGAAAATCCGGCGGCAGTCGACACCGCGGGCATCTCGGTATCCTGGCTGCGCTACCGGGCGGTGATCTGCACCGGTATTCTGTGCGGTTTCGCCGGTGCCTATCTGGCGCTTTCCATGAATGCCGGCTTTGTGAAGGACATGACCGCAGGCCGCGGCTTCATCGCGCTGGCAGCACTCATCTTCGCCAAATGGCGGCCCGTGCCGGCCATGATGGCCTGTCTGCTCTTCGGGTTCCTCGATGCGGCTGCCATCAGGCTGGGCGGTACGCCCCTGCCGGTGGTGGGTCGTGTGCCGGTGCAGTTCTTCCAGGCGCTGCCCTACGTGCTCACCGTGGTGCTGCTCGCCGGCTTCATCGGCAAGGCGATCCCGCCGCGCGCCGGCGGCCAGCCCTATGTCAAGGAGCGCTAGAGCCCTTCCATGTCGCACGAGCTCTTTCTGGCCGCTGTCGATGCGATGGCCAAGTGCCATGCGCCCTATTCGAAGTTTCCGGTCGGTGCGGCTATCCGCACCGAGGACGGCCGTGTGTACACCGGCGCGAACATCGAAAACGCCTCCTTTCCCGAAGGCTGGTGCGCGGAGACGACGGCGCTTTCGCATTATGTGATGGGCGGTGGCGGACCGATCGCCGAAATTGCGGTGGTCGCTGAAAAGATGGCCAAGATAACGCCTTGCGGCGGGTGCCGTCAGCGGCTGGCGGAGTTCGCCGCCCCAGACACAAAGCTCTATCTGTGCGACGAAACCGGCGTCGCCGAAACATTGACCATGGCCGACATTCTGCCGCTCGGCTTCAGGGGAGACAGCCTCAAATGAAGCAGGCGGCGGCCCATCTGGTTGAAGCGCTCAACGGCCTCGCGCCCGATATGGCGATGGTGCTCGGCTCCGGCCTTGGCGGGCTGGTCGACGAGGTCGAAAATCCCGTTCGCGTGTCCTATGGTGACCTGCCGGGGTTCCCGAAGAGCGGCGTCACTGGCCATGCCGGCGAGGTGGTCGCCGGTCATCTCTCCGGCGCGCCGGTACTCATGCTGTCCGGCCGCGCGCATTATTACGAACACGGCAATCCTGCCGCCATGCGCCCCGCGCTCGAGGTTCTGGCCGGCATCGGCATCAGGAAACTCATCCTCACCAACGCAGCGGGGTCGCTCGAGCCGGAGATGGGCCCTGGCTCGGTGATGCTGATTGAGGATCACATCAATTTCTCCGGCACCAATCCGCTGTTCGGCGAGCCATCCGATGGCCGCTTCGTCGGCCTGACGGAAGCCTATGATGCGGCCATGCGCGCTGCCTTGGAAAAGGCGGCGGCAGACACCGGCACCGCGCTCCACAAGGGCGTCTATATGTGGTTCTCCGGCCCGTCCTTCGAGACGCCGGCCGAAATCCGCATGGCCCGGACAATGGGCGCAACGGCGGTTGGCATGTCGACCGTGCCGGAGGTCATTCTGGCCAGGTTTCTGGGGATCCGTGTCGCGGCCTGCTCGGTCGTCACCAACCTTGCCGCCGGCATGACAGGCGCGGAACTCTCGCATCAGGAGACCAAGGACATGGCGCCGCTCGGTGGACAGCGTTTGGCCACCATCCTGAAGGCTGCCTTCCGCGACGGCCTGGCAACGGTCTAGGTTCTGAGGGTCAGGACCTGCCTATTTGACAGAAATGGCGATCGAGATGACGAGAGATGCAAGGAAAGGGCCGATGAGCGGGGCAAAACCCCCGGTCGAGGGCTTTGACGCGGCAGATCGACGTCAGCTCGGTCGTCCGTCGGATCGGGCGGATTTCTCCGGGCTACCTTGTCGCAATCCCTTGAAAGGCTTCAGCCTTCCTGCGGGCTTGCTCCTCGTATCCGCACCAATCCGCTCCGAACATTCCAGTCAAATAAGCAGATCCTGCCCCTAACATGCTCCCCCAGGAAATCATCCGCAAGAAGCGCGACGGCGCGCGCCTGTCAAAGCCGGAGATCGAAGCCTTCGTGCAGGGCCTCGCCGACGGTTCTTTCACCGAAGGCCAGGTCGCAGCACTTGCAATGGCGATGTTCCTCAACGGCATGGAACGCGAAGAGACCGTGGCGCTGACTCTGGCCATGCGCGATTCCGGCGATGTGCTGGACTGGTCCGACCTGCCCGGCCCGGCAACCGACAAACACTCCACCGGCGGCGTCGGCGACAATGTCTCTCTGATGCTGGCGCCCATCGTTGCCGCATGCGGCGCATATGTGCCGATGATCTCCGGGCGCGGGCTTGGCCATACCGGCGGCACGCTGGACAAGATGGATTCCATCCCCGGCTACAAGACCCAGCCGGACAACGCGCTTTTCCGCAAGACGGTGCTCGAAGCCGGCTGCGCCATTATCGGCCAGACGGCGCGTCTGGCGCCGGCCGATAAACGTTTCTATTCCATCCGCGATGTCACCGGCACGGTGGAATCGATACCGCTGATCACGGCGTCCATCCTGTCGAAAAAGCTCGCTGCCGGCCTCGGGTCGCTGGTTCTCGATGTGAAGTCAGGCAATGGCGCGTTCATGTCGACTGCCCGCGGCGCCGGCAAGCTGGCGCGCAGCCTTGTCGAAGTGGCCGACGGTGCCGGACTGGCCACGTCGGCGCTGATCACCGACATGAATGAGCCGCTGGCGTCTGCCGCCGGCAATGCCGTGGAGGTCGCCAACGCAGTCGAGTTCCTGACCGGCAAGCGCGACCCGAGACTGGAATCGGTCACCCTGGCGCTGGCGGCCGAGATGCTGATGTCGGCCGGCATTACCGCCTCGATCCATGAAGCTTCGACCATTTCACGCCGCGCGCTGGACAGCGGCAAGGCGGCGGAAGTTTTCGGTCGCATGGTTTCCGTACTCGGCGGTCCGAACGATTTTGTCGAGAAGTACAACAACTATCTGCAGGCGGCCGAAGTCGAACTGCCGGTCAAGGCGGACCGTTCAGGCCAAGTCACGGCGGTTGAAACCCGCGACATAGGCATCGCCGTCGTCACGCTTGGTGGCGGCCGCACGGATCCGGGTGCGGCGATCGACCATTCGGTCGGTATCACCCGTCTGGTTCCGATTGGCGCCGAGGTGGCGATGGGCGATCCGCTAGCGCTCATCCATGCGCGATCGAAGGCTGACGCTGAACAGGCCGCGCGGGCCGTTCTGGAAGCCTATTCGATTGGAGAAACCAGACCGTCGGTGTCACGCCCGGTCAGGCGGCGCGTGGTGGCGGGATAGAGCAATTCCAGGAAAAGTGGAGGCCGGTTTTCCGTCCGGAATTGCGGCACCAAAAACAGGAGCGGATGAGCGGTTCAATGGCAGGCAAATTCGCTCAATGCGCCGCGACCCCTACTGCTCCAGCACCAGCTCGCCATATTCGACCTTGTAGCCCGAAAGGCGCTTGAGGAAGCTCATCCCCACCAGCGTGCCCTGCAGCGCTTCATCGTCGAGCACCACCGCCTGCACATCGCGCACATGGATGCGGCCAATCTCGACCGTGTCGATCATTGCCGCGGCGGCGCGTGTGCTGCCATTGGCTGTCCTGACTTCATGCTTGAAGTCGCTCTGGGTCAGGTTGATGCCCAGCCGTCGTGCCGTCGAGCGGTTGACGGCAATCAGCGTAGCCCCGGTATCGATCAGGGCGTCGACGGAGCGGCCATTGAGCCGGAAGTCTGCCCGGTAGTGCCCGGCCTGATCGGCGCTGATCTCGACCGACCTGCCCGAAACGCCAAGCTTGCGCGGCGCGGGCTGCATCTTGTTCACGACAACGACCGGGCGCTTTTCTTCGACCTCTGGCTCGCTTTCCTCGAAAGCCGTTTCCACGAAGCTCTGAAACGCCTCTGGATTGCTCTGATAAAGGATCGGCACGGAAGCCGAGCTTCCGGCAAAAATGCCAAGGATCAGCAGTTTGCGCAGCATGGTCAGCCCTTTCCGGGTCTGACCTTATGCTCACTGCGCTATTGCACGGTTAACGCCGCGTTGCGGCAGCTGTCAGGGTTAAGCGATGGTTACTTGGTGCCGTACATTCGGTCGCCGGCATCGCCCAGGCCGGGCACGATATAACCCAGCTCGTTGAGATGGCTGTCGATCGAGGCGGTGAAAATCGGCACGTCGGGATGTGCCTCGTTGAACCGCTCGATGCCCTCGGGCGCTGCCAGCAGGCACAGGAAGCGGAGATTGGTCGCGCCGCGCGCCTTCAGCTGGTCCACGGCCGCAATCGACGAATTGCCCGTCGCAAGCATCGGATCGACCACGATGATCAGCCGGTTTTCCAGATCGGCCGGCGCCTTGAAGAAATATTCCACCGCCTGCAGCGTGTCGTGGTCGCGGTAGAGGCCGATATGGGCCACGCGCGCGGCGGGCACGAGATCGAGCATGCCGTCGAGCAGTCCGTTGCCGGCGCGCAGAACAGAGGCGAAGACCAGCTTCTTGCCTTCAAGGATTGGCGCATCCATCGGCTCCAGCGGCGTCTCGATCCTGGTCGTCGTCAGTTCCAGATCGCGTGTCACCTCGTAGCAAAGAAGCAGCGAAATCTCGCGCAGCAGCCGTCGGAAGCTCGCGGTCGAAGTCTCCTTGTTGCGCATGATGGTGAGCTTGTGCTTGACCAGCGGGTGGTCGACGACGTTTGCGCCCTTCATGCGGCTTCTCCTCGTTGGCGGTTGGCGGCCTTTTCCGGCCCGTCATTCTAGGTTGCGCGTGCGCCGCGATACACCCACAACATCGCCGCGATCACAGATTTGTCGGCTCAGCCGGCAGACTTCGCCAGCAAGATCTCGCGTGTGTCATCGTCGACATATGCGGCGGCAATTGCCGTCTGCGTGATCTCGGCCAGATCGTCGGGTTCCATGCCAAAATGCATGGCCGCGACATCATATTCCTTCTTCAGGCTGGTGTGGAAATAGGGCGGGTCGTCGGAGTTCAGCGTCACCTTGCACCCCGCCTTGCGCAGCGCGGGAAACGGGTGCGAGGCGTAGTCGGGAAACACCTTCAGCTCGATGTTCGAAACCGGGCAGACTTCCAGCACCACGCCTTCATCGGCGATGCGCTTCACCAGATCGGGGCTTTCGATCGCCCGCACCCCGTGCCCGATGCGTGTGGGCCGAATGTGGTCGAGCGCGTCGCGCACACTCTCCCACCCGGCCAGTTCGCCGGCATGCACGGTAATTCCGAGTCCTGCCTCGCGGGCAATGTCGAAGGCGCGGGTGTAGTCCGCCAGATTGCCGAACCGCTCTTCGCCCGCCATGCCGTAGCCGGTGACGAGCGGATGCCCGCATTCAACCGCGAAGCGCGCCGCATCTTCCACCGATTCCACGCCGAAATGACGCACGCCGGTGACGATCATGCGCGATTCTATGCCCTCGCTCTCCTTCGCCCGCCTCATGCCTTCGCCCAGCGCATCCGTGTATGCCTGCGGCGACAGGCCGGCCCGGCGCGCATGGTCGGGCGAGGTGAAGAATTCGGAATAGATCGCGCCGTCGCGCGACAGACTGGTGAGATAATGTTCGGCCAGCAGCGCATAGTCGTCTTCGTCGCGAAACAGATTGGCCGAAAAATCATAGGCTGCGAGGAAGGTGGTGAAGTCCTCCCACACAAACACCCCGTCCTTGATGAATTCGGATGTGTCGGCGCCATATTTGCGCGCCTGTCGCTCCACCAGTTCGGGCGCGGCCGCCCCCTCGATATGACAGTGCAATTCGGCCATCGCCACCATGCGCTTCCCCTTCTTAACCACCGCACCGGGCGCGGCACTCAATCGCGGGCCGAACAATAGCGCCCGCATTTTCGATGGGCTATGGTCCGCCCGAATTTTGACGGGACAGATGACATGACCGCACAGCGCACCACAGCCGCGGGAGGCATGGAAACCTCATACGGTTTCCGCACCGTTGGCGAGGGCGAGAAGCAGGGCATGGTCGATGAGGTGTTTCATCGCGTTGCCCGGCGCTACGACATCATGAACGATTTGATGTCGGGCGGCATGCACCGGCTGTGGAAGGACGCCATGGTCGCATGGCTCAACCCGCCGCCGCGGCCCGGCTGGAAGCTGCTCGACGTGGCTGGCGGCACCGGCGATATAGCCTTTCGCGTCATAGACGCCTCGCGCGGTCATGCCCACGCAACCGTGCTCGACATCAACGGCTCGATGCTCGATGTCGGCCGCGAGCGGGCCGAGAAGCGCGGTCTCGCGGCTGCGACCGAGTTTGTCGAGGCAAACGCCGAGGAACTGCCGTTTCCGGATGCTTCCTTCGACGCCTATACGATCGCATTCGGCATCCGCAACGTGCCGCATATCGACAAGGCACTGTCGGAGGCCTTCAGGGTGCTGAAGACCGGCGGCCGCCTGCTTTGCCTCGAATTTTCCGAGGTCGACTTCCCGCCGCTGGAAAAGATCTACGAGACGTGGTCCTTCAACGCCATTCCGCGCATCGGCCAGGCTGTTACCGGCGATGGCGAACCCTATCGTTATCTGGTGGAATCGATCCGCCGTTTTCCCAACCAGAAGAACTTCGCATCCATGATCGAGACTGCCGGCTTCGAGCGCGTCACCTGGCGTGATTATTCGGCCGGCATCGCCGCTTGCCATTCCGGCTGGAAGCTCTGAGACCGCGCGCAGGATGAGCACGCTGGGCGCATATTACCGGCTGGGCCGCGCGGGCTGGGTCATGGTCCGCGAAGGCGTCGTTGCCGCCATGCCGGGCGGCGATCTTGAAGGCCCCGCCCGCTTTGGCTGGCGCGTCGCCAAGCTGCTTGCCCGCCGCCGTGCCCGCCGCCGCGACCGATCCGAGCGCATTGCCAAGGCGATCGAGCGGCTTGGCCCGTCCTACGTGAAGCTCGGCCAGTTTCTCGCCACGCGGCCAGACGTCGTCGGCCACGACATTGCGGTCGATCTCGCCACGCTTCAGGACCGCATGGAAACTTTCCCGCGCGCGGCCTCTCTCAAGGCAATCGAGGAATCGGTCGGGCTGCCGGTCGAAGAACTCTATGTCAGCCTCGACGAGCCGGTGGCCGCGGCGTCCATCGCGCAGGTTCATTCCGGCCAGATCGAGGACGACGGTGAAACGCGCAAGGTGGCGGTGAAGGTCATACGCCCGGGCGTCCGCGGGCGTTTCCACCGCGATCTCGAGGGCTTTTTCCTCGCCGCGCGCCTGCAGGAAAAATATATCCCCTCGTCACGCCGGCTGAAGCCGGTCGAGGTGGCCGAAACGCTTGCCCAGACCACCAAGATCGAAATGGATCTAAGGCTGGAAGCGGCCGCTCTTTCAGAGATGGCGGAGAACGTTGCCGACGATCCGGGCTTCCGTGTTCCCTGGGTCGACTGGCGTCGCACCGGTCGCGACGTGGTCACGATGGAGTGGGTCGACGGCCTCAAGATGTCCGACATCGAGGGCCTGCGCGCCGCCGGCCACGATACCAAGGCGCTGGCTGCAACGCTGATCCAGTCATTCCTGCGCCACACGCTGCGCGACGGCTTCTTTCATGCCGACATGCATCCTGGAAACCTGTTCGTGGAAGCAGACGGCACGATCGTCGCGGTTGATTTCGGCATCATGGGACGGCTTGGTCGCAAGGAGCGCCGTTTCCTGGCCGAGATCCTCTACGGCTTCATCACCCGCGACTTCCGCCGCGTCGCCGAGGTGCATTTTGAAGCCGGCTATGTGCCCGCGCATCACGACGTGGCTGCCTTCGCGCAGGCGCTCCGCGCAATCGGCGAGCCGATCCACGGCCAGCCAGCCGAAACCATCTCTATGGCCAAGCTGCTGACGTTGCTGTTCGAGGTCACCGAACTGTTCGACATGCAGACGCGGCCGGAATTGCTCCTTCTGCAAAAGACCATGGTCGTGGTTGAGGGCGTGTCGCGCACGCTCGATCCGCATTTCAACATGTGGAAGGCCTCCGAGCCGGTCGTTGGCAGCTGGATTGCCGATAATCTCGGCCCTCGCGCCGTTTTCACCGATGCGCGCGAAGGCGTTGGCGCGCTGATGTCGCTGGCGCGTCAGGCGCCGGATCTTGCCGCCCGCACAGAGCGGCTGTCCCGCGAGATCGACGCAATGGCCGAAAACGGCCTGCGCTTCGATGCCGAAACGGCCGAAGCCATCGGCCGCGCCGAGGCGCGCCACGCGCGCTGGGGTCGTGTGGCGCTGTGGATCATCGCCGCTTCCTCCGTCGTGATAGCATTCAGGCTGTTCTAACTTCCATTTTTTGACAGCATTGCTATCATTGCTGTCATGGCAACTGTCACGATCCGCAATCTCGATCCCGAGGTAAAGGACCATTTGCGCCGGCTTGCCGCGCGCAACAACCTCTCGATGGAGGAGCAGGCGCGTGTCCTGATCCGCGATGCGGTCGATGGCGAGGCCGCTTCGCCGGAACGTATCGAGCGGATCGAGCAGGCCCTGCGCGAATTGTCGGAAGGCGGTGAGAGCCCCGTCGACCGCCCGGCGGCGACAGCCCGCAGGGGAATTGCCGGCGCCCGCATCCTGCTCATCATCGCTGGAGGCATCGCCGCCTATAAGTGCCTCGACCTGATCCGCCGTCTGCGCGAGCGTGGAGCGTCGGTTCGCTGCGTGATGACGGAAGCCGCACAGCAATTCATCACGCCGCTGTCGGTCGGAGCGCTGACAGCAGACCACGTTTTTACCGACCTGTTTGACCGGCAGGACGAACAGGATGTCGGCCATATCCGCCTTGCGCGTGAAGCTGACCTCATTGTCGTTGCGCCGGCCACGGCCGATCTGATGGCAAAGCTGGCCAACGGCCTCGCCAACGATCTGGCCTCGGCTGTGCTTATGGCGGCCAACGCCCCGGTGCTTATGGCGCCCGCCATGAACCCGGCCATGTGGGCGCATCCCGCCACCCGCCGCAACCGGCAAATGCTGGCGGACGACGGCATCGCTTTTGTCGGACCCAACCGCGGTGAAATGGCGGAGAGCGGCGAGGCGGGCGAGGGGCGTATGGCCGAACCGCTGGAGATTGTCGCGGCGGTGGAAGGCATACTGAAGCCGGCTAAGGAAATGCTTGCGGGCAAGCGTATCGTCGTCACCTCCGGCCCGACCCATGAGCCTCTCGATCCGGTTCGCTACATTGCCAACCGCTCGTCGGGCAAGCAGGGCCATGCGATTGCCGCCGCGCTTGCCGCACTCGGCGCCGATGTCCGGCTTGTGTCCGGTCCGGTCAACATCCCCGATCCCGCTGGCGTCACCGTCACCCGTGTCGAGACGGCGCGCGAAATGAAGGCCGCCGTCGAAAACGAGTTACCCGCCGATGCCGGCATTTTTGTTGCCGCGGTCGCCGACTGGCGACCGGCCGACACGGGGGCCGAAAAGATCAAGAAGGTCGCGGGCAAGGGACCGCCGCCGCTGGCGATGATCGAGAACCCCGATATTCTGGCCACCGTCGGCCATCACAAGCAGCGGCCTGGGTTGGTCGTCGGTTTTGCCGCCGAAACCGAAAAGCTCGAGAAACACGCCGCTGCCAAGCTGAAGAAGAAGGGTGCCGACTTCATCGTCGCCAATGATGTCTCGCATGACAGCGGCGTTGGCGAGCGCGGCGTGATGGGCGGCGACCGAAACCGCGTCCGCATAGTCTCGGCATCCGGCGTCGAGAGCTGGCCGGAAATGACCAAGGTCGAAGTCGCGGAAAAGCTAGCCGCACTGGTTGCGGAGAAACTGGCCTAGCAGGGCCGGCGATCCGGCCCGGAACGCGACCATTCTCCGGGCCTCATTTTTCTTTTCATCGATTTGGATTTGTTGATCACCCCTGCGCAACCCGGTGGGTTTCCGGGGGTTTTCGGCAGTGTTCCGGCGTTCTGAACTGCTCTCAGTATTTCGTGATGAAACTCTCGGAGGGGGACCGTTCGTGGCTTCGCACATTCGCGCCGCACCATCGGCATCTGCCGTGGGGCGGCAAACTCATAGCCTAACGAATGGAGATTCCATGATGTTGAACCGTATCTTTGCCGCTTCTGCGATTGCACTGGCAGCCTCGGGCGCCGCGTTCGCGCAGGACGCGACCCCCGACGGCGTCTCGATCGATGCGGCGAGCGCAATGATCGAAGGTTCGAAAGTGACCAACGTCTCAGCCGAGATCAATCGGCCAGGCTATCTGGTCATTCACAACGAGGCCGCCGGCGCACCGCCGGCTTCGCTTGGCCACATTCGTCTCGACCCGGGCATGACCGGCGACATCAGCATCGACACAGGGGCCATGATCGACCCCGACAGCAAAGTCACGCTGATGCTGCATTACGAGACGAACGACAACAACAGCTATGATTTCGGTCCCGGTTCCACCGATGTGGATGGGCCCGTCATGATTGGCGATACCGTCGCAAATGTCGCGATTGGCGAAAGCATGTAGTCCGAGCTGTGTCGGACGAACAACGCCCGGCGCCGCGAGGCGCCGGGCCTTTTTTGTTTGAAAAGTGATGAAGGCCGCCGGTCAGGCCGTCGGCTGCTTGGTCTTGCGCAGATAAGGCAGCACCCGCTCGAAACCGCCAAACCGCTTCTCGGCATCCTCGTCGGACACGGCAGCGGTCACGATCACATCCTCACCCTGGTTCCAGTTGGCGGGCGTCGCCACCTGGTGCTTGGCCGTGAGCTGCATGGAGTCGATTGCCCGCAGGATCTCGTTGAAGTTACGGCCGGTCGTCATCGGGTAGGTCAGGACCAGCTTGATCTTCTTGTCCGGCCCGATCACGTAGACGGAACGCACCGTCTGGTTGTCGGCAGGCGTGCGGCCCTCATAGCTCGAGCCCGCATCGGCCGGCAGCATGTCATAAAGTTTGGCGACTGCGAGGTCGCTGTCGGCGATCAGCGGGTAGCCGACGTCGTGTCCGGTCGCCGTCTTGATATCGGCCTTCCACTTTTCGTGGCTTTCGACCGGGTCGACCGAGATGCCGATAATTTTCACGCCGCGCTTTTCGAATTCCGGCGCAATGCCGGCCATGGCGCCGAGCTCGGTCGTGCAGACCGGGGTAAAATCCTTCGGGTGTGAAAACATCACCGCCCAGCCGTCTCCGATCCACTTGTGAAAGCCGATCGTGCCCTGTGTGGTTTCGGCAGTGAAGTCAGGTGCGGTATCGTTGATGCGAAGGCCCATGACGCGTCTCCATGTTTGTTGGTCCGCCTTCTGGCGTTTGTCGCATCATAGCGCCGGCATGGAGGCATTCGAGAAATCAAAGCGCGATTACCGGCCGCGAATAGAATGAAACAGGCAGGTTTCGCGTCTGCCGGGAATGCTTTTCCAACAGCGCGCCGACGCTCATGCAGCGACACATTATGCGGCCCGCGCTTCGCCTGTGAGCGGATTTGCCATAAAAGCTTCATGAAGGTTTCGGCATTGTGCGGCCAAAATCAGGCCCGGATTGCGGGCGGCATTGGAGACGGGGAATGCAGGGCAAACCGAAGGACGGAGATGGCGGCATGGACTGGCTGGAGGCCGAACTCGCCGACACGTTGGACGAAGACTATGAGCTGGAACTTTCCGAACCGGCGATGTCGGAAGAGATCCGCCGCATCTATTCCAAGGCTCACCCCGAAACCATCGACCGCCATACCTATTTCCACGAGCTGCTCAAGCTCCAGTCCGAGCTGATCAAGCTGCAGGACTGGGTTTCCTATCACAGGAAGAAGGTGGTGGTTATCTTCGAGGGCCGCGATTCCGCCGGCAAGGGCGGCGTCATCAAGCGCATAACCCAGCGGCTCAACCCGCGCGTCGCGCGCGTCGTCGCACTGCCCGCACCGTCAGACCGCGAAAAGACCCAATGGTATTTCCAGCGCTATGTGCCGCATCTGCCGGCCGGCGGCGAGATCGTGCTGTTCGACCGCTCATGGTACAACCGCGCCGGCGTCGAGCGCGTCATGGGCTTTGCCTCGGAAGATCAGGTCGAGCAGTTCTTCAATGACGTGCCCGAGTTCGAGCGCATGCTGGTGCGCTCGGGCATCACGCTGATCAAATACTGGTTTTCCATCACCGACGAGGAACAGCAGATGCGCTTCCTCATGCGCATCCACGACCCGCTGAAACAGTGGAAGCTGTCGCCGATGGACCTCCAGTCGCGTGTGCGCTGGGAGCAGTACACCAAGGCCAAGGAGGAAATGTTCGCCCGCACCAACATTCCCGAAGCGCCCTGGTACATCGTGGAAGGCAACGACAAGAAGCGCGCCAGGCTGAACTGCATGGCCCATCTGCTTGGCCAGATGCCCTATGGCCCCGTGCCGCATGAGGAGGTCGAGCTGCCGGACCGGGTGTTCAACCCCAACTATGAACGCAAGGTCCTGCCGCCGGAGCTTTACGTCCCGCAGAAATATTGAAACCAGGCATGGGGAGCTGACAGCCGGTTACGGGCGGTCGCCGTTTCGCGCATTGACCGGCTTTGCGCGCCGTCTATTGTTGCCGGATGAGCAGGGAGCCATGTCGATGAACGACAAAGCCGAACCCCTTGTTGCACAAAAGGGGCCCTATGCGGTCGACGTGGTCGCCGGCAAGGCATATTTCTGGTGCGCCTGCGGGCGTTCTTCGAAACAGCCCTTCTGCGATGGCAGCCACGAAGTGACGGATTTGAGGCCAGTCAGATATGTCGCCGAGGAGGACGGCACGGTCTTCTTTTGCGGTTGCAAACAGACTGGCAACCAGCCCTGCTGCGACGGCTCGCACAACGCGCTCTGACTGATTTCGCCGGCTTTGCTTTGGCCGGCTGACCAGCGTATCGGCGAGGCTATCCCAAACAATTTCCCTGTGTCGCGCGCTATCCCGATTGCCAGTCGGCTTGCGCCGAAATAGCGTGGCGTGCCGGCTGATCGTCCGACTGAGGCTGGCAGGCGCCTGTTTGGCGCCTTGAGCCGCAGGAGCGTTTCGCCCTGGGGAGGGCGGCTATCCTGGCGGCGTCGGGTTCAAACGGGGAAGCCAATGCCTTTCATAGCCACTCTGTATTTCCGTACTGCCATTGTCCTGTTGATCATCGGCATCGCAATCGGCATTCACATGTCGATGGCGGGCGACCACAGTCCGATGGGCGCGCACGCCCATCTCAATCTGCTTGGATGGGTCACGTCGGCCCTGTTCGGCGTCTATTATGCACTTCACCCGGGCAAAGCGTCGGGCCGCCTTCCGATGCTGCAATACGCCGTCTACATCATCGGCGTTGTGGTGATGATTCCGTCGCTCTACGTGATGCTGAAGGGCAATCCGGCGATGGAGCCGTTCGTTGCCGTCGGTTCACTGATCGTCTTTGCCGGCGTGCTTCTGTTCGGCTGGGTCGTGTTTACGGGCGACAGCAAGACCGCATGAATTTGAGCACAGGTCCGGCGCGCGCCGCGCGCCGGCCTCACACCTCGTTATTGCGCGAAGGGCTCTAGGCTGCCTGCGCTTTGCCCGTAACCTGGTAGTCCTTCACCGCATCGAAGCGGATGTCCTTCCAGCGCTCAGCCTCGTAGTTGAGGCCGAATTCGTGCGGCGCCATGAACACCGGGTCGCCGTCGAGATCGCGCGCAATGTCGCCCTTGTGCGTATCCATGAAACGCTGCAGGTCCGCCTTTTCGGCGCTGATCCAGCGGCACACGGTGAAGCGCGCCGGCTCGAAATCGACCGGCAGCGAATATTCCGCCTCAAGCCGCATCTTGAGCACATCGAGCTGCAGCGCACCAACCACGCCCACCATGGCCGGTGAACCGTCTTCGGGCAGGAAGAGCTGCACCACGCCTTCCTCGGCCATCTGCTGCAGGGCTTCCTTCAGCTTCTTGGCCTTCATCGCGTCGCCCAGTCGCACGCGGCGCAGGATCTCCGGCGCGAAGTTGGGCACGCCGCGGAAATAGAGCTCCTCGCCCTCCGTCAGCGTGTCGCCGATCCTCAGCGTGCCGTGATTGGGAATTCCAACCACGTCGCCGGCAAATGCCTCGTCGGCGGTGATGCGGCTCTTGGCGAAAAAGAACTGCGGCGCGGTGAGGCTGAGCTGCTTTCCGGTTCGCGTCAGCTTCGCCTTCATGCCGCGTTGCAGCTTGCCCGAACATACACGCACAAAGGCGATGCGGTCGCGGTGGTTGGGATCCATATTCGCTTGGATCTTGAAGACGAAGGAGGTCATCTTGTCCTCGTTCGCTTCCACCCGCCTGCGGTCGGCATCCTGTGCGCGCGGCTGCGGCGCCCATTCGCCCAGCGCTTCGATCAAATCGCGGACGCCGAAATTGCGCAGCGCGGAGCCGAAGAACACCGGCGTCAGATGCCCTTCGCGGAAGGCGGCCAGATCGAACGGGCGGCAGGCCTCCCTCGCAAGCTCCATCTCCTCGGTCAGCGCCTCGCGCTCATGCTCCGGCAGCAATCCCGCAACCTTGTCGGATTGCGGTCCGTTCACCGAGGTCCAGGCTTCCTCGGCGTCGCCGTGACGCACGGCGTTGTCGGCGAGATGATAGGTGCCGCCAAAGCTCTTGCCGCGGCCGATCGGCCAGGTCACCGGCGCGGTGTCGAGCGCCAGTTTCTGCTCGATCTCGTCCAGTATCTCGAACGGGTCGCGCGTTTCGCGGTCCATCTTGTTGACGAAGGTGACGATCGGGATGTCACGCAGCCGGCAAACCTCGAACAGCTTCAGCGTGCGCGGTTCGATACCCTTTGCCGCGTCGATCACCATGACCGCGCTGTCGACTGCCGTCAGCGTCCGATAGGTGTCGTCGGCAAAATCCTCGTGGCCCGGCGTATCCAGCAGGTTGAAGACGTGGTCTCCATATTCAAAAGTCATCACCGAGGTGACGACCGAAATGCCGCGCTCGCGCTCGATCTTCATCCAGTCCGAGCGCGTCTGGATCTTGTCCTTCTTGGCCTTCACCTCGCCGGCGAGCTGGATCGCGCCGCCGAACAAAAGCAGCTTTTCCGTCAGCGTCGTCTTGCCGGCGTCAGGGTGCGAAATGATCGCGAATGTGCGGCGGCGTGCTACCGCCTGTTCGATTTTCTCGGCCATGTGAGGAGTTCCGTTCGGCTGCGCGGGCTTATAGCGGCGCGGTGCTATTGTGTCGAACGGGAATTTGGCTGTTGTGGTGCGAGACCGCGATCGCCAGCCGGTCCCCAACCGGCACAAATGTGCTGATGGCCACGCCGAACCCGCCGCCATTGATCACAGCCTTTGCCAGCTGCTGCGGTGGCTCTGCGCGATCAGCGAATGGCTGGGCGCTGAAACGATGTCTTCCAGAAAGCTCGGTTCATCGAGATGGGCGGCTCAGTGGCACATGTCGTTCAGTGGCCCCTGTTGTGCGTTCGTTCGTAGAGCTGTCGGATAATGCCGCTCGCTGTCTTTTCGAACATGAAGGGCAGCAGCGCATGAACAAGTGCCGCGCCCGCAGCCAGCGCAAGCCGCGACGAGAACCACGCGGCAAACGCCATATGCTCGAAATAGCTTTCATCGACACTCGCTGGGTGGGCAGTGAAAAGCCGTCCGATGCGGGTGGTCATGGCGCGTCTCCAATTCGACTTTGCGGCGAACGATACCACATAAGCCGATGCAAATTGTCCCAACATGTCCTTGAGAAATCGCGATTGATGGGACAATGTCCCACGAATGAGTGAAGAACTGGACACAACCGACCGCCGGCTGCTGGCCGAACTGCAGCGCGACGCGACGCTGACCGTCGATCAGCTCTCGGAGCGTCTCGGTCTTTCGCGCAATGCCTGCTGGCGGCGGGTCAAGCTTCTGGAGGAGCGCGGCGTCATCACCGGCCGTGTGGCGCTGATCGATGCGGACAGGGTGGGCCTCGGCCTGTCGGTCTTCGTCATCCTGCGCACCCGGCATCACGATCCCGACTGGCTGAAGCGGTTTCGTGAGGCGGTGGTGTCATTTCCCGAGATCATCGGTGTCTACCGCATGTCCGGCGATCTCGATTACATCCTGCGCGCCCGCGTCGCCGACGTGAAAGCCTATGACCGGCTCTATCAGCGTCTCATCGCCAAGGTGCCGATAGATGACGTCTCGGCGTCCTTCGTCATGGAGGAGATCAAGGAGACGACCGCTGTGCCGGTCGAGCTGCGTTAAAGCAATTCCAGGAAAAGTGGACGCCGGTTTTCCGTCTGGAATTGTGGCTCTTTAGACTTCAAGGTCGAAACTGCCCTCGGCCACCGTCGCGCCATTGACCATCAGCTCCACTGTGTGCCGGCCCACATAGTGCTTGCGCGTGGTGAAGTCGCGCATCGCGCGTTTGATCGACAGCGGCTGCGTGCCTCCGGCGGGCAGATCGAACTTCTTCAGCTTGAAGACCTTGCGCGACGTGCCGCCATTCGCCTTCACATAATGAACTGCGTAGTCGGCCACGAGGCGCTGGTCCTTCTTCGATGTCGACACGATCTCGCCGGTGATGGTGACATGCTCCCCAAGTTTCACCTTTGCCGGCGCGACCGCGAAGCCTTCGACGCGAACATCCGCCGTGCCCGATGCGCCGATCAGCATCAGGGCACGCGGGTCCCCCTTCTTGATCAGCGTCCTCAGCGCATGCTTGGTGATCCATGTGGTCGCGGGATGGTCCTGCGGCCAGGTTTCCAGCCGCTCAATCAGCCAGTCCGGATGATCCTTCCCGATGTCGTTGAGGTGGTTCGCGACCGACTTGCGCACATAGAGGCTGCCGTCGGCCTTCAGCGCCTCAAGGATCGGCCAGGTAAGTTCGGGGTCCTCCATCACCGTCTTGAGCTGGAACGACCAGGGCAGGCGCGGGCGGCAGCCCTCGCTTGCCAGCCGGCGCACATGCTCGTTCTCGTCGTTGGCCCAGCCGCGCATGACCGCGAGCGTCCGCTCCATATCATTCTGCAGGAAATGCCGCACTGCAAATTCCGAAGAGCCAAAACGCGTGTGGAAGCGCAGCGCCTCCATCGACAGGTCGAAATCTTCCTGCCCGTAGAGCGCGACATATTCGGGCAGGATCATCGACGCGAAATTGTGATCGATGCGTGGAGCCAGTTGTTTCAGCACCGGCAATACCTGCTCGTAAGGCAGCGGCAGCGAGGCATGCAGCGCCTCCGCGCCCTGCCGCATCCGCTGCATGATCGACAGATCGTCGAGGCCCTTCGTCGCCAGCTGCACAAAGCGCTTCTGGTCGAATGCGGGCGACAATGCCGCCGCTTCCCGCGCAATAAACTGAAAGCGCTCGCGGTTGAAGATTTCCTTCAGCAGCGGAGCGGACCCTGTCGCTTCGGCCATGAATTGTCTCCCGTACGGCGCAAGTTTACACCGCGCCGTTGCAGGAGTGTGTCAGGAGCCTGACCCGCGCTGGCGTGTGGCCAGATAGTTGTCGAGGCTGTCGAAGGTCTCGGTCCAGCCGCTCACCTGTCAACCGACCTGAACGCACGAATTCTCTGGATAGCTGCCGAGGCGAATTGACCGGCGGCGATGCAGGCCTAGTTTCACCTCATGCGCGTCGTTGATTCCTCGCCCGTCGTTTCGATCGTGCGCCTGCCGCATGGCGAGGGCCTCGCGCTTCCTTCTTATGAAACCGCTGGTGCTGCGGGCATGGATTTGCGGGCTGCCGTGCCCGAGGACCGCCCGCTGATCCTGCTTGCAGGAAAGCGCGCATTGGTGCCCACCGGGCTCGTCCTGGAAATCCCCGACGGCTTCGAGGGTCAGGTGCGCCCGCGTTCCGGCCTGGCGCTGAAACACGGCATCACCTGCCTCAACACGCCGGGCACCATCGACAGCGACTATCGCGGCGAGTGCCGGGTGCTGCTGGTCAATCTCTCCGACGAGGATTTCGAGATCACGCGCGGCATGCGCATCGCCCAGCTTGTCGTCGCGCCTGTAACGCAGGTGCGCATTGAGGAGCGCGCCACAGCGTCCACCACCGCGCGTGGCGCAGGCGGCTTCGGGTCCACCGGAACCTCCTGACTGGACTGTCAGCATTGACGCCACTGGTCCAGCCGTCCGGCTTTTCGCATCCCGTTCTTGGCTGTAGGTTTCGCCCGCTTGATTGACGCAACGGCGCAGGGGCGAGGAGAGTTCCGATGGACAAGGGCGAAACCTTTCGCAAGCTGCACGACACGACCTTCATCATTCCCAATCCGTGGGACGTTGGCACCGCGAAGCTGCTGGAGTCGCTGGGCTTCAAGGCACTCGCCACCACCAGCGCCGGCTTTGCCTTTTCGCGCGGCCTGCCAGACGGCGGCGTTCCCTTCGAGATGATGATCGCGCATTGCAAGGAGATTGTTGCCGCGACGGGACTGCCGGTTTCGGCGGATCTGGAAAACGGCAAAGGCGATACCGCCGACAGCGCGGCGGAGACGATCTACGCAGCCGAGAAGGCCGGCCTCGCCGGATGCTCCATCGAGGATTCCACTGGCGATCCCGATAATCCGATCTATGAATTGTCGCTCGCCGTGGAGCGTGTCACTGCCGCCGCCGAGGCCGCGCGTTCGTTGTCGCGCAATTTCGTGTTCACCGCGCGGGCGGAGAACTTTCTCTGGGGCGTCAAGGATCTGGATGACACGGTCCGCCGCCTGCAGGCCTTCGAAAAGGCTGGCGCCGATGTGCTCTACGCACCGGCGCTGCCCGACATCGATGCCGTTCGCACCGTCTGCTCGGCGGTCTCGAAACCGGTGAACGTGCTGGCGCGGCCGGGCTTCACGTTAGCGGGTCTGCAGGAGGCCGGCGCCAAGCGCATATCGCTGGGCTCCAAACTGACCACCACCGCCTTCGGCGCTGTGCGGCGTGCCGCACGCGAGATGCTGGATGAAGGCAGTTTTGAGTTCGCCCGGCTCGACATGCCATTCGCGGAACTGCAGAAGCTCTATTCCGGCTCCTCGACGTGAGCGAAGGACTGACCGTCACCGACATGCACACCGGCGGTGAGCCGGTACGCATCATCACCGACGGTTACCCGGCAATCCCCGCGGGCACGACCCTTCAGAAGCGCGCCTGGGTGCGCGCGCATCTCGATCACCTTCGCCGCATCCTGATGTTTGAACCGCGCGGCCATGCCGACATGTATGGCGCGCTGCTGGTCGAGCCCGACCTGCCCGAAGCCGATCTCGCCGTGCTGTTCATGCACAATGAGGGTTATTCCACCATGTGCGGCCATGCCGTCATCGCGCTTGGCCGTTACGCGGTCGACGAGGGCATTGTGGCGGCGCAAGAACCCGTCACCACCGTCAATATCGAATGCCCCTGCGGGCTGGTGCGAGCCGATGTCTCGGTGAAGGACGGCAAGGCGGGGGCAGTTTCATTTGAAAGCGTACCGGCCTTTCTCCACACGCGTGATGCGGAAATCGACCTGCCTGATTATGGCCGTATCCGCTTCGATGTCGCCTATGGCGGTGCATTCTACGCAGTTGCTGACGCCGCTCAATTCGGCCTTGAGTTCGGCCGATCAGCCATCCGCGATTTTCAGGATGCAGCGACCACGCTATCCGAAGCCGTGAAGGCCGCCATCGCGCTCGATCATCCCGACGATGCCGATCTTGCCTTCCTTTACGGCTCGATCCTGACCGACGGTCATGACGGCTCAGGCGGTGTGGCGACGAAGAACATCTGTGTCTTCGCCGACACACAGATCGACCGCTCCCCTACCGGCTCCGGCGTCACGGCCCGCCTTGCCCCCATGCACGCACGGAGGACAGTCGCAATCGGCGAGGAACGGCTGTTTGAAAGCATCGCCGGCTCGCATTTCACCGGCTCGGTCGCCAGCGAGACGAAGGCGGGCGGGTATGACGCCGTCACGGTCTGCGTCTCGGGCCGCGCCTTTTATTGCGGCCGCTCCGAATTCATCGTTGAAGGCGATGACGAGCTCGGCAAGGGATTTCTGTTGCGCTGAATGGCATTTCAATGCGCGCAGATCACTACGATTTCGCAATTTGGATAATGCGGTCTCTTGGCAGCGTGGCTGCGGCGAGCGATCATGCGCCGAATCTGGAGGAACGCCATGAGCGACAGAAAACCCGGCCGCGGCCGCATCTATGGTTCCATCACCGAGACGATTGGCGATACGCCGCTGGTCCGCATTGACAAGTTCGCCGCCGAAAAAGGCGTCGCCGCCACGCTTGCTGCCAAGCTTGAGTTCTTCAACCCGATTGCCAGCGTCAAGGATCGTATCGGCGTTGCCATGATCGAGGCGCTTGAGGCTGCCGGTCGCATCACGCCTGGCAAGACGGTGCTGATCGAGCCGACCTCGGGCAACACCGGCATCGCGCTCGCCTTTGCAGCCGCCGCCAAGGGATACCGCCTTATCCTCACAATGCCCGAAACCATGTCGCTCGAGCGCCGCAAGATGCTGGCCTTTCTGGGCGCGGAACTGGAACTGACAGACGGCGCAAAGGGCATGCGCGGCGCGATCAACCGCGCCGAGGAACTGCAGGCCTCAATGGCGGACGCCGTCATCCCGCAACAATTCGAGAACCCCGCCAATCCCGAGATCCACCGCCGCACTACGGCCGAGGAAATCTGGAATGACACCGACGGCAAGGTGGACTTTGTCGTTTCCGGCATCGGCACCGGCGGCACCATCACCGGCGTCGGACAGGTTCTGAAGAAGCGCAAGCCGGACGTGAAGATGATTGCAGTCGAGCCGAAGGATTCGCCGATCCTGTCCGGCGGCGATCCGGGTCCACACAAGATCCAGGGCATCGGCGCTGGTTTCGTGCCGCCAATTCTCGACACCTCGGTCTATGACGAGATCGTCACGGTCTCCAATGACGATGCCGTGGCCAATGCGCGCCTGGTGGCGAAACTGGAAGGCGTTCCAGTCGGCATCTCGTCGGGCGCAGCCCTTCAGGCGGCGGTCGAGGTCGGCAAGCGCGCCGAAAACGCGGGCAAGCTGATTGTGGTCGTCATTCCGTCCTTCGCCGAGCGCTACCTATCGACCGTACTGTTCGACGGGCTGGGTGGTTCGTGACGGACCGGCGAACCGGAACTGTCGAGGCTGTCTGCACAGGCAAGGCAGCACCCATCGCCACCAAGTCGGGCAAGTCAGCCATCGACAAGCGGGCACGCGAGGGGCGGGTCGCTGTCCGCACGCTTGGTCTTGAAGGCGACGATATCGTCGACACCGAAAACCACGGCGGTTTCGAACAGGCGGTCTATTGTTACTGCCGACCGGACTATGACTGGTGGGTGGCCGAACTCGGCCGGGAATTGCCCCCAGGCGTATTCGGAGAAAACCTCACCCTGACCGGCATCGCTTCCGCCGACGCGGCGGTTGGCGACAGGCTGACCTGCGGCGATCTGGTTCTGGAGGTCACGTCGCCGCGCATTCCGTGCGTGACATTCGCAGCCCATATGAACGACCCGAAATTTGTCTCCCGCTTTTTCCGCGCCAATCGCACAGGCTTCTATTGCCGGGTGATTTCGGAGGGCGCGGTCGCCGCCGGCGATACGTTCGAATACGTGCCCGTCCAGGGCAAGCGCGTGCGGATCTCCGAAATCGTCGGCCGCTTTGGGTAGGCCTGGCCAAGCCATTCTTTTTCGATTGGCATTTCGCCAGCGTCGTCTAATGATTGCGGTCTGACCCGTCGGGCACTCGCCCGGTGGCGAACAACACTGAGTATCGGGAGAGAACATCAATGTTTGTTGCGAGCAGAAGCTTCATCGCAGCCACGGCGCTGGCCGTTTCGCTTGGCACCGCCACTGTGGGCGCCAAGGCGCAGGAATTCATCAACGTGCTCACCGGCGGTACGTCCGGCGTGTATTACCCGCTCGGCGTCGCGCTGGCCGACATCTACGGCAAGACAATCGACGGCGTGCAGACGCAGGTGCAGTCCACCAAGGCGTCGGTCGAAAATCTCAACCTGCTGCAGCAGGGCCGTGGCGAGATCGCTTTCGCGCTCGGTGATTCGGTGAAGTCCGCATGGGAGGGTGATGCAGAGGCCGGCTTCCAGCAGAAGCTTGAGAAGCTGCGCGGCATCGCCGCCATCTACCCGAACTACATCCAGATCGTTGCCAGCCAGGAATCCGGCATCACGGATTTCGAAGGCCTGAAAGGCAAGAGCCTGTCGGTCGGCGCCCCGGCTTCGGGCACCGAGCTGAATGCACGCCGCATCTTCGGCGCGCTCGGCATGAGCTATGACGATCTCGGCAAGACCGAATACCTGCCTTTCGGCGAGTCGGTCGAGCTGATCAAGAACCGCCAGCTCGACGCAACCCTGCAGTCGGCCGGCCTCGGCGTCGCTTCGATCAAGGACCTCGCCGTCTCGCTGCCAATCACCATGGTCGCCGTTCCGGCGTCCGTCGCCGAAACGCTCGGCGCGCCGTTCCTGGCTGCAACCATTCCCGCCGGCACCTATGAGGGCCAGAGCGAGGATGTGCCGACACTCGCCATCACCAACATTCTGGTCACCCATTCCGACGTGTCGGACGAGGTCGCCTACCAGATGACCAAGCAGCTCTTCGAGAACCTCGATGACATGGTCGCGGCTCATGCTGCCGCCAAGGCCATCCTGCTGGAGAAGGGTCCGCAGGGCGTGCCGGTGCCGCTCCATCCGGGCGCCGAGCGCTACTACAAGGAAAAGGGCCTGATGTAAGGCCAGGCAGGCGCGGGGCCGGCCCAATGCTGGCCCCGTTCCGCTTTCCGGTTCCCGTTTTCAATTGTAGTTTAGGCAATGGCTGACGCCGCCAGAGACGCGGATGCCGCCACAGCGGCAATCCATGACCCCACGCATGGCAGCTTTCCGCTGACCCGCGAAGGCAAGGTCCTGTTCTGGATCGCCGTCGCGTTTTCGCTCTACCAGATTGGCACGGCGATGCATGTCATCAACCTGCCGAGCCAGGTGGTGCGTGCATTCCATGTCGGCTTCCTGATGCTGCTGGCGTTTCCGCTGGTTGCCGCCATGCGCGGCAAACCGTTGCCCTGGCGCGTGCTGGCCTGGGCGCTGGCGCTGGCCGGTACGTCTGTCGCCTTCTACCAATATGTCGAATACCAGCCGCTCATCCTGCGCGCTGGTTTCCCGACCACGCTGGACATCACCGTCGGCGTCGTTGCGCTGTTCACCGTATTCGCCGCCGCGTGGATCATCATGGGCCCGGCGCTGCCGATCATTTCCGGCCTGTTCCTCGCCTACTGCCTCTTCGGCGAGTATCTGCCGCGGCCCTTCAACCATCGCGGCTACGCCTTCGAGCAGGTCATCGATCACATGGCCTACGGCACCGAGGGTATCTACGGCATCCCGACCTATGTGTCGGCGACCTACATCTTCCTGTTCATCCTGTTCGGCTCCTTCCTGGAGCGCGCGGGCATGATCAAGCTTTTCACCGACGTCTCGCTCGGCCTTGTCGGCCATGCGCGTGGCGGCCCCGCCAAGGTGTCGGTCATTTCGTCTGGCCTGATGGGCACGATCTCGGGTTCGGGCGTAGCCAATGTCGTCACCACCGGCCAGTTCACCATCCCGCTCATGAAGCGCTTCGGTTACCGGTCGGCCTTCGCCGGCGGGGTGGAGTCCACCGCCTCGATGGGCGGGCAGATCATGCCGCCGGTCATGGGCGCCGTCGCCTTCATCATGGCCGAGACGCTGGGCATTGAATATTACGAGGTGGTCAAGGCGGCGGTCATTCCGGCCGTGCTCTATTTCGCATCCGCCTTCTGGATGGTCCATCTGGAAGCCGGCAAGCGCGGTCTTGTCGGCCTGCCGCGCGCCGAACTGCCATCCGCGCTGAACGCAGTCCGCAATGGTTGGTATCTGGTGCTGCCGCTGGCAGCGCTCGTTTACCTTCTCTTTTCCGGTTACACGCCGCTCTTTGCCGGGACCATCGGCCTGTCCTTCACTGTGCTCCTGATCCTCGGCGGATCGATTGCGCTCGGCCTTCCCTCGCAGGTGTTGCGTTTCGTCTTCTGGATCGGTCTCGGCCTCGTTGCTGCGTCCTTCTTCCGCTATGGCATCAATGTCGTGCTGCTGCTCGCCGCAGCGCTGATCGCGGTCAACATCTTCGTCGATGGCGGTCGTCAGACGCTTGCGGTATGCCGGGATTCGCTTGCCGAGGGCGCCAAGACAGCGCTGCCGGTGGGCGTTGCCTGCGCGGTCGTCGGCATCATCATCGGCACCATGACGCTGACAGGGCTCGCCAACACCTTCGGCCAGTACATCGTCTCGGTCGGCGAGAACTCGCTGTTCCTGTCGCTGGTGCTCACCATGATCACGTGCCTGATCCTCGGTATGGGCATACCGACGATCCCCAACTACATCATCACCTCGACCATTGCCGGACCGGCGCTGCTCGACCTCGGCGTGCCGCTGCTCGTCAGCCATATGTTCGTCTTCTATTTCGGCATCCTCGCCGACCTGACGCCGCCGGTGGCGCTTGCCTGTTTCGCTGCAGCGCCGATCGCGCGCGAAAGCGGGCTGAAGATCTCGTTCGAGGCGATCAAGATCGCCGCCGCCGGCTTCGTCATTCCGTTCATGGCGGTCTACACACCGGCGCTGATGTTGCAGGATGGCGGGCCGCTCGCCCAGTCGGTGGGCTACTGGCCGGCGGTCGCATACATCGTCTTCAAGGCAGCGCTTTCCATCGGCCTCTGGGGCGTGGCCGTCATCGGTTACCTGCGCGGAAGCTTGGCCAATTGGGAGCGAATTCTGGCTGCTGCGGCGGCCTTCACCCTGATCGCCGCCATTCCCGTCACCGACCAGATCGGCTTCGCGCTGGCGGCAGCCGTCCTCGGTTATCACTGGTGGCACACGCGTCAGGCGACAGCACCAAGCCCGGCGGGCGAGGCCGGCGAATAGCCATGTCCATCTGCATTTTCGCGGGCGGCAAGATGATGACGCTTGCTGCCGCCGCCTTCACCCTGTCCTGGACGCACTCGGTGGAAAAGACCGAATGGCGCGAAAGCTGGATCGTCGAAGAGGGCAGGCTGCGCGTCGTCGAAACCAGCATTCGCGGTTCTGGCGCGGGCATGGAGCCGCCCGAAGGCTCCGTCCTCGAGGATGGCTGGTGGGTCTATCGGCCTACACTGCCGCCGCAGAAACAGCTCTTGCTTGCAAGCTCCGGCGCGACCGTTGGCGGCTGGACGCTGTGCGCAGCAGGCGACTGTGCTGAGATTGGCAAGGAGGCGTCGTCCGACCCTGTCGAAATCCGGGTCTGCGAACCAGACTGACTACTGGAAGCTTGGTTCGTGGCTGATCGCGACGGCGCCGCGCTTTGCGCAGGCCGGGCCGGGTCCGCGCATATAGTGCCGTTCCGGCCGATAAGTCGGAGCCACGAATTCGCGCATGGCGCAGGCATAACGCAGCATTACGCTCAGTACCGACATTGTCCCATTCCCTGTCTGGCTCGGATGTCCCTTCCGATTGGGGATCATCATACGCGCGACTCATGAATGCCCGGTGAATCGAGCCGGCCTGCGCGCACTGTTTTTTGGGGCCGACCGGTTCCCTCGCTACCTTCCAATCACATTTCCGCTCCATTGACCCTCTAGGGGTCGAGACATCACCAAATGCGGCGGGGAGCACCCAGAAAAGAGTAAGGAAAGACGAGAACCATGGGTATTTTCTCCAAAGATATCAAAACGATGGACGATTTGTTCGTGCACACGCTGCGTGACATCTATTACGCCGAGAAGCAGATCTTGAAGGCGCTGCCGAAGATGATCGACAAGGCTACGGACCGGAACCTCATCGACGGGCTGAAGCATCATCTCAAGGAGACCGAGGGCCACGTGCAACGTGTGGAGAAGGTCTTTGAGATGCACGGAGTCGAGGCCAAGGGCGTCGACTGCCCCGCGATTGACGGCATTCTCCAGGAAGCCGACGAGATCATGGGCGATGTCGAGGACAAGCGCGTGCTCGATGCGGCCATTATCGCCGCCGGCCAGGCGGTCGAACATTATGAGATGACGCGCTACGGCACGTTGGTCGAATGGGCCGGGGAACTGGGCCGTTCCGATTGCGCGGCCGAGTTGCAGAAGAATCTCGACGAGGAAAAGGCGGCTGACAAGAAGCTCACCGCCATCGCCGAGAGCAAGATCAACCTTCAGGCTGCCGAGTAGCGGCTCTGCACGGCCCGCCGGCATTCGCCGGCGGGCCGTTTCTAGGTCCGGATCAGTCGCTCGAATTCGGCCCGCCCCTTCGGCGTGAACCTGACCACCCGGCTGTCGGCTTCGCGGCGTGCCCATTTCAGTTCGAACATGCGCTCAAGCGCCGCCGCACCAAGCGAGCCGGCCAGATGCGAGCGCCGCACGCTCCAGTCGAGACATGCGCGGCAAAGTGGCCGCCGCGCGGTTTCCAGCGCCGGCACATCGACGCCGAAATCGGCAAACCAGCCGCGCCCTTTCGCGCTGATCGAGACTTCCTTGCCGGCAACGCTGATCAGCTTGTGTCCGGTCAGATGGTCGAAAAGCGCGACGCCCTTCTCGCCGGCCAGATGGTCGTAGCAGACCCGCGCCTCGCGCATGGCGCTGTCGCGCGGGCCCGGCCGCGCCCGCTTGGGGCCGACTGAGGCGGCGACGCCCGAAATCGCCTCAAGCATTCCCGCCACTTCCGCACCGGCCAGCGCGTAGTAGCGGTGCCGGCCCTGCGTCGCCACCGTCACCAATCCGCCTTCGCTGAGCTTGGCGAGATGCGAACTCGCCGTTGGGAGACCCACACCTCCTTCCAGCGCCAGTTCGCTGGCGGTCAGCGCAGCGCCGCTCATCAGTGCTGACAGCATGTTCGCCCGGGCGGGATCGCCCACCAGCGAAGCGATACGTGACAGGTCTGGCCCTTCCTTCATGACGTCTACTTTCGCTCATACAAACATCATTCGACCATAGTCGAAGCATGTCGGTTACTCAACGTCTATGGTCGGGACATCGACAGGGAGAAAGCCATGTCCGTTCCGACCATCATTCAGCTCTCGCAATTCATCCCGCCCCGTCGTCGTTTTGGCGGTGTCGTCCCGACTGAGGTGTTGGCCAAACTTGCCGACGCTTATGACCGTTACCTGCAGCGCCGCGCGCTTGCCGAACTGGATGACCGCATGCTGCGCGATGTCGGGCTCAGCCGCGCCGACGTTGAACGCGAAATCAGCAAGCCGTTCTGGCGCTGACCAATCCTACCGTCCGGCCGCAATCGTCATTTCGATCCCGGTCGAACTGTCATTTCAGGGAAACAGTAATGACCATCACCTGCTTTATCCGTTACGAGATCGACCCGTTCAGAAAAGATGATTTTGTCGAATATGCCCGCAACTGGGGTCAGGCGATCCCGCGTTGCGGGGCGGACCTGATCGGCTATTTCGCGCCGCATGAGGGCTCAGCCACCACCGCCTGGGGCGTCTACAATATCGACAGCCTTGCTGCCTATGAGGCCTATCGGGCGCGGCTTGCAGCCGATCCGCTGGGCAGGGCAAATTACGAGTTTGCGCGCGAAAGGCGCTTCATTCTGCGCGAGGACCGCGCTTTCTTCAAACTCGCCTCGACGCCGCACTCTCAGGCCTGATAGCGGCGAACCGCTGACTGCCTCGGACGAAATCGTGTGGCGTCAAGCGTTGCCGATCAGAACGCCCGCCGCCAGCACCAGCCCGCCGCCAAGCACCACCTGAAAGGCGGCCCGCATGAACGGCGTTTCCATGTACCGGTTCTGGATGAAGGCGATTGCCCACAGTTCGATAAAGACTATCGCAATCGCTGTCACGGTCGCAGTCGAGAAATGCGGGATGAGATAGGGCAGCGCGTGACCGAGGCCGCCGAGCGTGGTCATGATTCCCGACGCCAGCCCGCGCTTGATTGGCGATCCGCGTCCCGACAGCTTGCCGTCGTCGTGTGCGGCCTCGGTAAAGCCCATCGAGATGCCTGCGCCCACCGAGGCCGAAAGCCCGACCAGAAATGTTTGCCACGTATCGCCCGTGGCAAAGGCAGCGGCGAAGATCGGCGCCAGCGTTGAAACGGAGCCGTCCATCAGCCCTGCCAGCCCCGGCTGAACATAGGTCAGGATGAATTGCCGTCGTTCGGCATGCCGCTCCTCATCCTGGACATCCTCCGGCACATGTTTCAGGCCGAGCCGCCTTGCCAGCGATTCATGTGCGCGTTCGGCGGCCGCCAGATCGCCCAGAAGCTTGCGTGTTGCCGCGTACTCCGCCCGCTTTGCCGCTTCCGTGTAAAAGCGCTCTGCCTGGCGCTCCATCTCTTCGGCCTGTACGCGCACCTTGTCGATACCGAGCGGCCGCACCAGCCAGTCCGGCCTGCGCTCATAGTAACCGCGCACATGCTCGCGCCTGATCAGCGGGATCCGCTCGCCGAAGCGCTCGCGGTGAAGCTCGATGAGCGCGTTGCGATGGCCGTCTTCTTCCTCGGCCATCTCGTCGAATACCCTGGCCGATTGCGGGAAGTCGTCGCGCAACCCGTCTGCATAGGCGCGGTAAATGCGTCCGTCGTCTTCTTCCGATGAGATGGCGAGCGCCAAAATCTCCTGTTCGGAGAGCGAATCGAATGATCTGCGGCCGAAACCGAAAAGGCGCGAAAGCATGGGCGCCTCTCTTTAGAATGATTCTAATTTAGGCGATCTCGAGCGCATTGCAACGGCGTCATGCCGTTCAATTTGCTCAGCATTGCGTTGACGCGGTCGCGGCACGGCCCAAATTGCCGTGTCGGGCCTTCACCCGAGCGACCGGTGAATGCATAGTCGCGCCGCGGGAGGAGATGCATGAGCGCTGGAACCGACACATGGCTTGACAAGGTTGGCCGCTGGCTGGCCAACCGGCTGGAGACTGAGTCCTCCGGTTACCAGCCCTACACGCCGTCGGACCCCGAAACGCTGCACCGCACCTTGCGCGCCGGCGATGTTCTGCTGGTCGAGGGCAACCAGCGCGTTTCGGCGGCTATCAAATATCTGACCCAGTCCACATGGTCGCATTCGGCGCTTTATGTGGGAGACGCCCTCCCTGAGCCTGAAGACGGGTCAGAGCGGCCGCGGCTCATCGAGGTCATTCTGGGCGAGGGCTGCGTTGCCGTTCCGCTGTCGAAATATCGCACCTACAACACCCGCATCTGCCGCCCCAGCGGCTTGACGCCGGACGACCGCGACAAGGTCGTGAACTTCATGATCGGCAAGCTCGGCCTGCGTTACGACATGAAGAACATCTTCGACATGTTGCGCTATTTCATGCCCACGCCACCCGTGCCTGTGCGCTGGCGGCGTCGCATGATCGCTTTTGGATCAGGCGACCCGACACGCGCCATCTGCTCCTCGCTGATCGCGGAAGCCTATGGCGACATCCGCTATCCGATCCTGCCTGAGATCACCAAGGCGCCGGGCCGGGCATCCGCCCAATCGGCCTATTCGCGGCGCGAGATACTGCACATTCGCCACCACTCGCTCTACACGCCGCGCGACTTCGACCTCTCCCCCTATTTCGAGATCGTCAAGCCGACCCTGGCTTTCGGCTTCGACTACAAGAAGCTTGTATGGAGCGAGAAGGCTGAGGCCGTGCCGGCGCAACAGGACGTGAAGGCCGAGCCGGACAAACCGCAGGCGAAATCGCGAAAGAAGGCGCGCGCCGAAAGCGGCGGTCAGTCCTCATCCGGCGAGGCCTGAACGCGCGCCAGCTTGTCGGGATTGCGCACCACGAAAATTGCAGCGATGCCGCCCCGCTCATCGAGCCCGAAGCTCATCGTCTGGTCTATCTTGCCGCCGATCGAAAGCAGCAGTCCCGGAGCGCCGTTGATGACCGCCGGATCGACGGACACGTCCTCGAACCGCACCTCCTTGCGCGCAACACCGAGAAGCAGCCGTGCAACCTTGTCCGCGCCGGTCACCACATTGAGCGCCGCACTCACCTTGCCTCCGCCGTCGGAGACAAACGCCACATCGGCCGCCAGCAGCGCTTTCAGCGGTTCCAGATCGCCGGTGCGCACGGTTTCCGCAAAACGCGCTACAAACTGCGCGACGTCGTCTTCACTCGGCTTGAACCGTTGCCTGGAGCTCTTCAGCGCAGAGCGCGCCCGTACCGCCATCTGCCGGCAGGCCGCGGGAGAGCGGTGTAGTGTTTCCGCTATCTCCTCGAAAGTCAGCTCGAACAAATCGTGCAGGAACAGTGCCGCCCGCTCCTGCGGCGAAAGCCTCTCCAGCGCCCGCATCACGCCGAACGAAATGTCGAGAGCGGCATCGTCTGGCTCGCCAAGGACGGCCATGTCGCCGGCAATGGGTTCGGGCAACCAGGGGCCGACATAGGTTTCGCGCCGCGCCCGAGCGGACTTCAGCCGATCGAGGCACAGATTGGTGACGATGCGCGAAAGGTAGCGTGACGGGTCCATTGCCTCGGGCGCATCGGCAAACCGCAGCCAAGCATCCTGCACCACGTCTTCCGCTTCGCTCACCGAGCCGAGATAGCGATAGGCAAGCCGCACCAGCCGCTGGCGCTGGTCAATCCAGGCGTCCAGCCTGTCGGTCCCGCCCTGCGTTTTACCCATTCGCTGCCTCTGCCATCTCGAGCCGCCGCGCTTCGGCCTTCAGCTCCGCCATCACCGGTTCGCACACATTGCCGTAGCCGACGCCGCGCTTGAACAGTGGATAGAACAGCCCCGAGACCACCGCCGCCGACAATCCTGCCATGCCTTTCCGCCCCCAGCGCTCTTCGCACCCGGCGATGATTTCGGGAAGGTCCGCAGCGTTGTCGATTGTCGCCTGCGTGTAGCGGGCGGCAAGCGCCATGTCGGCCGGAACGTCTTCGGCCGGCCCGACCAGCATCGCAATCAGATCGGCGCGCTTGACGCCGGCCTCAGCCGCCATCGCGATCGAGAGGCGAAGGCATGAGCCGCAATCGGCCCATTTCGCCGCCGTCACCTTGGCTGCGAAATAGGGTTCTGCCGCCAGCCCGAATTTGTGTCCGGTGAATTGCGCCACCAGTCCCAGTTTGAAGGCCCCGCTGGTGTCGAGATTGGCGACCTCTTCCAGATAGCTTGTGTCGTAGCCATAGTGCTCGCCGAACTTGCCGAACTGCCGCTTGAGATAGCCCTTCATCATGACGCGGTTCCCCTGCTGGCGCCGCGTTGCCGAAGCGCAATCAGGGGCAGGAAGGCTGGGATGACGATGGTTGTGATGTCGCGCAGGGCTGCCGCTCCGCTGCTGCCGTGCGCGATCATCTCGACCGCATGCAAGCCTGCATGGCCGCCGAGAAAGATCAGCGCCGGGATCAGCGCGATGGCGCGTAGCTCTTCCCTCATGGCGATGACGAGGGCCGCCGCCGCGGCCAGAAAGCCGAGGCCGATGTCGCGAATGAAATGCGTGTTGAGCGGCCCGGTATGATCCGCATCCGGCACTATGCCGTACCAGAACTCAGGCGCCGTCAGCATCACGGCGCCATTGGCGCCCTGATAGACCGCAAGGATCAGTAGAAGTGTTCGCATGGGTTCGTACCTCCGAACCCATGACGAGACAGCGCCCCGTTGTGTGACACGCCCTCGCGAAAAAATCTCAGCGCGTCAGGAGCCCGGCTTCCTTGACTGCTGACTGAAAGCTGCGGCTGACCGGCAGTTCGGTCCCGTCCGTGAGCCTCAAAAACAGCTTGCCGTCGCGCCGCACCGCTTCTGCGACCGCATCGCGCGCCACCCAGTGCGAGCGGTGAATTTGAAGACCGTCGACGCCTTCGCTTTCCGCCACCGCATCGGCAAACCGCATCAGCACCAATCCGCCGCCCTTGTCGGTCCGAACATCCACATAGTGATCCTGCATCGACATGTGCGAAAGCTGACCACGCTGGCTGGGCGGCAGTCTCTCGATGATGCCGGGTCTTCTTGTCTCGCGGGTAACGGCATCCTCGCCGCCCTTCGCTTCTTCAAACATGCGCCCGAACACGGCCAGCAGCATCGAGACGATCGCGGCAATCACGATCGTATAGGCAGCCAGTGGCATCAGAGCGATCGAATGGACCGGATTGACGCCAAAGACGATTGCGTTCAGTCCCCAAACCGCAAGCGTGACGGGTATGCCCGCAATCGCTCCCGCCAACGCGAACATGACAGCGCCTGGCATGCGATCAGGCGAGATGAGCCGCACGAACAGGAACACACAGGCGCCACCGAGAAAATAGGTCGAAACCGCTATTGCAGCCCAATAGGCAAGCCGTCCCGGCAGTGCCAGTGCATCATAGGTGCCGAAAGGGCCGATCAGTCCGAGCAGCACCGACGCGCCGCCAATCGCCGCCCAGAACGGCGGCGCGAAGAAATAGCGCTGCAATTCGCGCATCGTGAAATGCAGTGGACCGTCGGCCACGAACCCAATCCGTTATCCGCGAAACCGCTTTTGAATGGCCGCGCCGAATGCCCGAGGTCAAGTCCGCACCGCATCGAACCACATCAATGAGGCAGGACTGATGAACTTCGCACCGCTCTTGGAGGCCTCGCCGGCCATCCAGTTTCACACCTACGCCGCCGTCGCTGCGTTCTTTCTGGGCGCAGCAATTCTGTTCCGCAAAAAGAGCGGCCGCTGGCACCGCTATCTCGGCCGCACATGGGTCGGCCTGATGCTGATTGTCGCTTTCTCGTCATTCTTCATCCACACCATTAAGGTGTGGGGGGTCTGGAGCCCGATACACCTCATCTCGTTGGGCACTTTCTTTTCGCTGGGTTACGGCGTCTGGCTTGTGCGCCGCCGCATTGTCGTTGGCCACCAGCGTGTCATGCAGGGCACGTATTTTGGAGCCCTCATCATTGCGGGTGGGCTATCGTTTCTGCCCGGCCGCATCATGCACGAAGTGTTTTTCGAAGGCCCGCAGCCCGCAATCGGAGTGGGCATCGCGATACTCACGCTTGGAGGCGCTCTGGCGCTGTTCCTGCGCGGCACAGGGGCGTTCGCGCGTGTCGACGCCGCCTGATGAATTGGGCACTATCGACTGTCAGCCCGCCGCCTCGGCCTGTTTCAGGGCGGCGTGGCTTGGCAGGAATATCGCCGCCAGGCCGATCGCAGGCAGGAACGAGCAGAGCAGATAGACGAAATCGATGCCCTTGTAGTCGGCAACAACGCCCAGCACCGCTGCGCCCAGTCCGCCCATCCCGAAGGCGAAGCCGAAAAAGATGCCGGCGATCATGCCCACGCGGCCCGGAACCAGCTCCTGGGCGAAAACCACGATTGCCGGAAACGCTGACGACATCACGATCCCGATGATCACGGTCAGCACCGCCGTCCACGTAAGGTCGGCATAGGGCAGGGCCAGCGTGAACGGCAGCGCGCCAAGGATCGAAAACCAGATCACGGTTCTGGCCCCTACCTTGTCGCTGACAAGTCCTCCGAGGATCAGGCCGGCCGCCGACGCGCCGAGAAACAGGAAAAGCAGCAGCTGCGATGCCTGCACCGAAACACCGAATTTCTCGATGACAAAGAAGGTGTAGTAGCTGGACAGGCTGGCCACATAGACATTCTTCGAAAATGTCAGCGCGATCAAAGCCAGCAAGGCGACGATGACAGTCTTTCTGGGCAGCCTGAAAAGTGGACCGTCAGTGGTCGACTTGGCCTGCTGCCGCTCGCGGCTGTACCAGTCGCCGACGCGCCACAGCACCACCATGCCGACCAGCGCGATGATGGAAAACCACGCCACGCTCGATTGCCCGAACGGCACCACGATGAAGGCAGCCAGCAGAGGGCCGATTGCCGTGCCGGTGTTGCCGCCGATCTGGAACACCGACTGCGCCATGCCGAAGCGGCCACCCGATGCCAGCCGCGCAATGCGCGAGGCCTCGGGGTGGAACACAGCCGAGCCGAAACCGATGAAAGCCGCCCCCACGATCAGCAGCCAGTATTGCCCGGCGAAGGCGAGCATCAACAGCCCGACAAATGTCGAGCCCATGCCGAAGGACAGCGAATAGGGCAGCGGCCTGCGGTCGGTGTACCATCCCACCGCAGGTTGCAGCAGCGAGGCGGTTACCTGAAAGGCCATTGTCAGCAGCCCGATCTGCCAGAAGGCCAGCCGGAAATCCGCCTTCAGCATCGGATAGATCGCTGCCAGCAGCGACTGCATGATGTCGTTCAGCATGTGGCTGAACGACAGCGCCAGGATGATCACAAAGGTCGTGGTCTGCGCGGCCTGTTTGCCTGCGGTCGTGTCGGACAAGGCCGGCTCCGTAATGCGTTCTCGAATTCCGCTTCGAGCGCCTATCGCGATTTGCGCTGGCGGTCCAAGGGATTCGCCATCTGGCCCTACCAGTTTCCTGATACTGCCGCGACATCGCGCCCCTGCGCCACCCGGCCGCTTTGACCCAATCGGCCTCTCACCCTAGGTTTCGACCAGCGGCCACGCATCGTCCATACGTGGCCGAGAGGTAGCCCGATGGAAACCGACGCCTATCTGCTGTCCCGCATCCAGTTCGCCGCGAACATTTCCTTCCACATCCTGTTCCCGACGATCACGATCGCGCTCGGCTGGGTTCTGCTTTTCTTCAAGGTCCGCTACGCCCGCACCGCCGACATAGCGTGGATGCGCGCCTATTTCTTCTGGGTGAAGGTGTTCGCGCTGTCCTTTGCCCTTGGCGTGGTTTCGGGCGTCACCATGAGTTTCCAGTTCGGCACCAACTGGCCGGGCTACATGGAAAAGGTCGGCAACATCGCAGGTCCGCTTCTGGCCTATGAGGTGCTCACCGCTTTCTTCCTTGAGGCCGTGTTCCTCGGCATCATGCTGTTCGGCTTCCGTCGCGTGTCGAACCGCATGCACACGCTGGCAACTTTCCTCGTTGCGTTCGGCACGACCATGTCGGCTGTGTGGATCCTGGCGCTCAATTCCTGGATGCAGACACCCGCCGGGTTCGAGATGCGCGACGGCGTAGCCCATGCCACAGACTGGTGGGCGGTTGTTTTCAACCCGTCATTCCCCTGGCGGCTGATCCACATGCTGCTGGCTTCGGGCCTCACGGTAGCCTTCCTCATTGCCGGCCTTTCAGCGCTGCGCTGGCTGGTTGGCGATCGCTCGGAATCGATGTGGAAGGCGCTGCGCACCGGCATCGCGCTCGGCGCAATCCTCATTCCGCTGCAAATCCTTGCCGGCGATCAGCACGGCCTCAACACGCTGGAACACCAGCCTGCCAAGGTAGCGGCCATGGAGGCCAATTGGGAGACCCGGGGCAACGTTCCGCTTGTGTTGTTCGCATGGCCTGACGAGGAAGCGCGGGACAACCATTTCGAGTTCTCGATCCCCAATGGCGCCAGCCTGATCCTGCGTCACAGCCTCGATGGCGTGGTGCCGGGTCTGAACGACTTTGTCGCCGAAGACGGCACCGTCCTGCACCCGCCCGTGCTGCCCGTTTTCTGGGGTTTCCGCATCATGGTCGGCACCGGCATCCTGATGCTCGTTCTGTCCTGGGTTGGCGCGTGGTTTGTGTTCCGCCGCGGGACCCTGCCAAAGCCGCTCGCTGTGCTGTTTGTGCCGATGGCGATCTCAGGCTGGGTTGCCACGCTTGCCGGCTGGTACACGACCGAGATCGGCCGCCAGCCCTGGCTTGTCACGGGCGTCATGACAACGAAGGAAGCGCTAGGGCCCGTGCCGGCCGGGCAGGTCGGTTTCACGCTTGCGGTCTATCTGCTGCTCTATGCTGTCTTGCTCGTCACCTATCTCGGCACGCTGGTTTTCCTTGCGCGCAAGGCAGCGCGTGAAGGCGACGACTCGCCTGTCCCTGCCGTTGCAGACGGGGTGCTGAACCAACCCGTCGCCGAGGAGGGTCAACAATGACCATCGACTGGCCAACCGCGCTCCCGCTCATCTTCGCCGGCCTGATGGGTCTGTCGATCCTGATCTATGTCGTGCTTGACGGTTTCGATCTCGGCGTCGGCATCCTTTTTGCGGCCGCCAACGACGACGAAAAGGACGACATGATCGCCGGTATCGGGCCGTTCTGGGACGCCAATGAAACCTGGCTGGTTCTGGCGGTCGGCCTGCTGCTCGTTGCCTTTCCGATCGCTCATGGCACGATCCTGACCGCGCTCTACCTGCCGGTCTTCGTGCTCCTGTTCGGTCTCATCCTGCGCGGGGTCGCCTTCGACTTCCGAGCCAAGGTGCCGCCGCGCCGCAAGCCGCGCTGGAACGTATCATTCTTTGCCGGCTCGCTTATCGCCTCGCTGGCGCAAGGTTACATGCTGGGTGTCTATGTTCTGGGCCTGCAGCCCGGCTGGCCGGTGGTTGCCTTCGGTGCACTTGTCGCGCTCTGCCTGTCGGCTGCCTATGCCGCCATGGGTGCCGCCTGGCTGATCTACAAATCGGAGGGCGCATTGCAGGAAAAGGCCGTGCGCTGGCTGCGCTACGCGCTGGTCTTCACCGCGCTGGGCATGGCCGCAGTCTCGCTGGCAACGCCATTCGCGTCGCCGCGCATCTTCGACAAATGGTTTGCACTGCCGGACCTGTTCTGGCTGCTGCCATTGCCGGTCATCTCGGGCGCGCTCTTCCTGTGGCTGTTCTGGCTCACCTTCCGCCTGCCGGCGCCCGGCGACCTCCATTCGCTGAAACCGTTTCTCATTCTGGCTGCGATCTTCGCACTCGGTTTCGCCGGATTGGCCTATTCGTTCTATCCCTTTGTCGTGCCGGACAGCCTGACGATTTGGGAGGCGGCGGCAGCACCCGAAAGCCTCGGCATCATCCTCTTCGGCACGGCCTTCGTGCTTCCGGTCATCATCGGCTACACTTTCTATGCCTACCGCGTATTTGGCGGCAAAGCGGCAGAACTGCGCTACGATTGAAGATTGGCGGGCCAACTCCTGCCTCGCGGGTGCCATGCACATTCCGCTTGTCTTCAACCATGCTTGAAGCTCTATGCAGGCTGTCCCACCCTCCGCAATCCGGAACGCCGCCCTTGCCTTCCAGTCCCCTTGTCCGTTTTATTGCCGCCAGCGGCCTCACCAATCTCGCAGATGGCGTCGCCACCGTTGCATGGGCGTGGCTGGCGTCACTTCTGACCCGCGATCCGCTGTTGATTGCAGCCGTGCCGGTCGCGCTGCGCTTGCCCTGGTTCCTGATGGCCATCCCGGCCGGCATCGTCACCGACCGCACCGACCGGCGGCTCCTGATCCTGCGCATGGATGTGCTGCGCACCCTCGCATTCGCGCTGACTGCCGGGGCCGTTTGGGCGTCCCTGCCACTGGCCGAGCCACCTGACGACGGCGTCTCCTCGCCTGGCCTGTTTGTCGTCATGCTGTTCGCCGCCTTCGCCGTCGGCCTGGCCGAGGTCTTCCGGGACAACGCCGCGCAGACCATGATGCCCTCTCTGGTTCAGCATGCGGAGCTTGAGAAGGCGAACGGTCGGCTGTGGAGCGTGGAACTCGTCGGCAATGCACTGCTCGGTCCCGCTCTCGGCGCATTCCTGATCGCCGCTGCCGCGCCTTGGCCCTTTGCCGCCAACGCTGCCGCCTATCTGGTCGCGGTCCTCTTGGTCCTTCGCATCGGACATTCGTTCAGGCCGTCAGTGCAACCCGACAGGAACTGGCGGCGCGAACTGCGCGAAGGGTTCGACTTTCTCCGCAACGCGCCACTTCTGCGGGCACTGGCCCTGATCACCGGAGCCTGGAACCTGCTCTTTCAGATGATGGTGATCGCGCTGATATTGCACGTGCAGGAAAATCTCGGCCTTGGCGCGCGAGCCTACGGTCTCATCCTCGCCGGCGGCGCGGTCGGCGGCATTCTGGGCGGCTGGTTGGGTGACGCCATTGTCCGCAGGCTGGGGCCGGGCCACGCCGCGCAATGGATGCTGCTGGCGTCGCCGCTGACATTCATTGCCATTCCCTTCGCGCCCAACGCCGTCATTCTGGGCCTGACACTCGCCTTCTTCGAATTCACCGGCGTCGTCTGGAACACGGTTTCCGTTTCCTACCGCCAGCGCGCCATCCCCGACGCGCTACTTGGCCGCGTCAACAGCCTCTATCGCCTGCTCGCATGGGGCATGATGCCGGTCGGCCTGGTTTTGTCTGGCCTGACGGTCCGTTTCGCCGAAACGGTCACGACGCGGGACATCGCGCTCGAAGTGCCGTTTTTTGTTGCAGCCGCCGGCGCCTTCCTTCTCACCCTCGTTGGGTGGCTCCCGCTCGGCCGCGGTTTCGCGGCACCGCGACAGGCCGATCCATCAGATGTGATTTAGCGACGGCCCTGCCGCGCCGGGGCGCCACCCTTGTCGCTTGCCGCTTCGTTCCGGTCGCGCAGCTTGGCAACCGGATTGCCCCTGCTCACGAAAGGCGGCCAGACCTGATTGCGTCCGTTGCGCTTGGCTGCATAAAGCGCGGCGTCGGCGCCCGCAACCAGTTCGGCGAAGCCGTGAGCGCTGACAGGCCCGGCGGCAACGCCCAGACTTGTGGTGACGACCCCGCGCGGGCCGAATTCTTCATGCGGTATGGCAGTGCTCTCGATCCGCCTGCGAATGCGTTCCGCAATGCGCACGGCCTCGCTCATTTCGGACAGCGGCAGTAACACGAGGAACTCCTCACCGCCCATGCGCACTGCGAGATCGCGTTCGCTCCTGAGCTCTGCGGCGATTGCCCCCGCCACGCGCTTCAGGCAGACATCGCCTGAAGCGTGCCCGTAGCGGTCGTTGAAGAGTTTGAAGTGATCGATGTCCGCCATCACGACAGCAACCAGCGCATCCTGATCGGTGCCGTCAGACCAGAGCTTTTCCACCACCTCGTCGAGCATGCGGCGGTTTGCCAGGTCGGTCAGCGCATCGCGCTTCGACACTTCCTCCGCGCCCTCGCGGCGCAACTGGTCATGCAGCCGCCTGAGGAAATTGTATCGCACATCGTTTTCCATGCGCAGGTTGGCCAACAAGCTGAGATACGCGGCCGACAGCATCAACGCCGTTCCGATGAACTTGACCTCGAACGGGGAGTGTCCCGGCAGCAGGACAGCCAGATAGGTGCCCGCCAGCAGCATTGTCGACCCGACCGCCATCCGGAAACCGAAACGCTGGTTCACATTCATGTAGAACACGACAGTGACCGCCAGGTATTGATACTGGTCGGCGCCGCTGCCGTCATTCAGCGCATAGATGAACATGATCTGCGCGACCATCGCGAACGGAATGACCGAGGCGATCAGTTCGCGCAACCATTGCTGGCGCGCTTTCGGGTACACAAACGCGGCAGCCAGCATCAGCGGCGTCACCAGCGCCAGATGCAGCACCGTCGCCAGCATCATGGTTTCGGGCACCAGCAGATAGTCGACCACCAGGAACAGATTGTAGACGAGGACCGTCGGCACGATGATCCTGGCCATCATCTTCTGCCGGTAGGAATTCATCTGCTGGTGGTAGACAGCCTCGATCTCGGGCGTAAACGCGAGACGTTTGCGCTTCTGGGCCATATAGGCCTCAAGCATGGGCAATGTGACCGGATGACCCGGCATGGCATTTCTCCCGGCGCAGCTCGGGACAGGAGGCTTGAGCTCAACCGGGAAAGTTACGGCTCCAACCTTAACAAACCCCTTTTTGTGTGATCGCGCCGCGTCACCGCCCCATTTGCCCTCAAGCTTTCCGTTAAGGCAGCAGGGGTTGGCACCGCGAATGCGCCGATGCAAACTGGCGGCCGGAATGGGACGAGCGCACGGCTTTTTGCCGTGCCGTACGCTTGGGGTAAGGGCATTTGGGGAAGCTTGGTGTTGTAGCGGCCTGTCTGGGGCTGGGTTTCGCGGCATGGATCGGAAACGCGCTCTACGCTCTGGGTGATCCCGGCGGCTTGCTCAAGGAGTGGTCGCCGGCACTGGTGGCGGGCGCCATGATCGCCTTCCTGATCGTGCATGGCCGCCATATGCATTCCGGGCGGCAGCTCTTTCTGTTCGTCCTCACGGTCTTTTTGGTCGGCTGGTTCTTCGAAACCGTCTCGGTGACGACCGGCTTCCCGTTCGGCGACTACCACTACACCGGCATCATGGCGCCGTTCATTGGCCATGTGCCCGTTTTCGTCATGCCGGCCTACTGTGTCATGGGCTACGCCTCGTGGTCGCTGGCGCGCCTTCTGCTGTCGCAGACCGACACCGCACCGGACGGCGTCTTTCGCTTCGGCGTGCCGGTTATCGCGGCTATGCTCATGGTTGTGTGGGACCTGTCGATGGACCCGCTGCGCGCAACGGTCGAAGGTCGCTGGATCTGGCTCGACGGCGGCCCGCATTTCGGCGTGCCGGTGGCCAACTTCTTCGGCTGGGCCTTCGTCACATGGATCATGTTCCAGGTCTTCGCGTTGATCGTGGCGGCGCGACCCGAACGGCCCGCCAGACAGCTGCCCGCCGGCGGCCGCAGGCTCTACTGGCTTTCCGTGCCGCTTGTGTGGACCGCCTTTGCCGGCGAATATCTTCTGAACCCGCTGCTTGCCGACCGCGCCGACACCGTCCTTATCGAGGGCGCCGGCGTGCCGGTCATGGAGATTTTCGCCAGTGTAGCGTTTCTCACCGCCACGACCATGCTGCCATTGGCGCTGCTTGGCGTAGGCGCGGCGCTACGTCTTGGCGCGCCGTCACCGGATGAGGCCGACGCCGGCGAACTGGTGACGGACCGCGCCGGAGGAGAACGCTGATGACCCGCCAGCCGCGCCGCACCGATTTCGACATCATCACCCATTGGAATCTGGAGGCCCGCCCAGAAGAACTGACGGACATACTGCTCGATCCTGCCATCGTATCGAAATGGGCGACCACGGTGTTCATGGCCTGCAAGGTGGTGAACCGCGGCGGGGCCGACGGTATGGGCATGGAGATCGAGGTCCACACCAAGGGCTTCCTGCCGCACTCGTTCTTCTTCGGCGGCAAGGTGACGGCGCTCGATCCGCATCGCTGGATCGCGTTCGACGTTTATGGCGACTTCGTCGGCAAGGGGTTCATGTCGGTCGAGCCGGACGAAGCGGGCCGTCTCGCCGCAACATTCGACTGGAAGGTCGATGTCGTTCATCCCTGGGTGCGCCGTTTCACCCGCGCGCTGCATCCGGTCTTCGTCTGGAACCACATCTGGGCGGTGCGCCGGCTGTCGCGCATGATGCAGGCCGAGGTACATCGCCGCCGCGCGCGGGCCAACGAGATCGCCGAGCCCGCGCCCACCTTCCCGCACAACCTCGTGCCCTTCCGCCGCTGGCAGCAGCGCCGGTTCTCGTCGCGCGGTTGGCGCGCCCAGCCGCGCTAATCCGCCGCCGCATTTCCCGCTTTGCCTAATGCGCCCGGCCTGCTAGATGCGCGCCCCATGACCACGCCTCTCAAAAACATCCGCAACTTCTCCATCGTTGCCCATATCGACCACGGCAAGTCGACGCTGGCCGACCGGCTCATCCAGATGACCGGCTCGCTGGAAGAGCGCGAGATGAAGGAGCAGGTGCTCGACGCCATGGACATCGAGCGCGAGCGCGGCATCACCATCAAGGCCAACACCGTGCGCCTCGAATATGATGCCGCCGACGGCGAGCATTATGTGCTGAACCTCATCGACACGCCCGGCCATGTCGACTTCGCCTATGAGGTCTCCCGCTCGCTCCGCGCCTGCGAGGGTTCGCTGCTGGTGGTCGACGCTAGCCAAGGCGTCGAGGCGCAGACGCTGGCCAATGTCTATCAGGCGCTCGATGCCGACCACGAGATCGTGGTCGTCTTGAACAAGGTCGACCTGCCCGCCGCCGAGCCCGAGCGCATCAAGGAGCAGGTCGAGGACGTCATCGGCCTTGACGCGTCCGACGCGGTGATGATCTCGGCCAAGACCGGCAAGGGCGTCCCCGACGTGCTGGAAGCAATCGTCAAGAAGCTGCCGCCGCCGAAGGAGGGCGACGCTGACGCCCCGCTGAAGGCCATGCTGGTCGACAGCTGGTACGACTCTTATCTCGGCGTCATCGTTCTGGTCCGCATCGTCGACGGCAAGCTGAAAAAGGGTCAGCAGATCCGCATGATGGGCACCGGCGCCAAATATCTTGTCGACCGCGTCGGCGTGATCACGCCCAAAATGGTGCTGACCGGCGAGCTCGGCCCCGGCGAGCTGGGTTTCATCACCGCCTCCATCAAGGAGGTAGCCGACACGCGCGTGGGTGACACCATCACCGACGAGCGCCGCCCCACCACCACGCCGCTGCCGGGCTTCAAGCCGGCCCAGCCGGTGGTGTTCTGCGGCCTGTTCCCCGTCGATGCCGCCGATTTCGAAGATCTGCGCGCCGCGATGGGCAAGCTGCGGCTCAACGACGCCAGCTTCTCCTTCGAGATGGAGACCTCGGCAGCGCTCGGCTTCGGCTTCCGCTGCGGCTTTCTCGGCCTGCTTCACCTGGAGATCATCCAGGAACGGCTGGAGCGCGAGTTCGACCTCGACCTGATCGCCACCGCGCCTTCCGTCGTCTACCGCATGCTGATGACCGACGGCTCCACGCTGGAGCTGCACAACCCGGCCGACATGCCCGACGTGGTCAAGATCGCCTCGATCGAGGAGCCGTGGATCCGCGCCACCATCCTCACGCCGGACGATTATCTGGGCTCCATCCTCACGCTCTGCCAGGAGCGCCGCGGCATTCAGCACGACCTGTCATATGCCGGCGCCCGCGCCATGCTCACCTACGATCTGCCGCTCAACGAGGTGGTGTTCGATTTCTACGACCGGCTGAAGTCCATCTCACGCGGTTACGCCAGCTTCGACTACCAGCTCACCGGCTACCGCGAGGGCGACCTCGTCAAGATGTCGATCCTCGTCAACGAGGAGCCGGTCGATGCGCTCTCCATGCTGGTCCATCGCCAGGCGGCGGAAAAGCGCGGCCGCGCCATGTGCGAGAAGCTGAAGGACCTTATCCCCCGCCACATGTTCAAGATCCCGATCCAGGCGGCGATCGGCGGCAAGGTCATCGCGCGCGAAACCATCGCGGCCCTCAGGAAGGACGTCACTGCCAAATGTTATGGCGGCGACGTGACGCGTAAACGAAAACTGCTGGAGAAGCAGAAAGAGGGCAAGAAGAAGATGCGCCAGTTCGGCCGCGTGGAAATCCCCCAGGCGGCGTTCATCGAAGCGCTGAAGATGGGCGATTAGGCCCGCTGGGTACGCCTAGGCAAGCCGACGACTCTTGATCGAAATGTCGTGTACGTCAGAAAAAGCGACACAGGCGCCGCGTTGTTAAACAGATATCTTGATTTTGGTAATCGGTTCTGTTAATATTTTGGTATGAAATCGATTGATCCAAATAGCGAGTTGGGCTCGGCAAAGATTGAATCCGGCGGTCCGCGCATTTCCGAAAAGTGGGGAAAGGCGGCAGATGCCGGGTTCCAAGCCGTTCCAGATTTACTTTTGAAGCATCAAAAGACGCTTGAGTTGTCGGCTACGGACTTGGTTGTCTTGCTTAATGTGCTCATGCACTGGTGGTACGCGGAACAAAAGCCCTTTCCGCGCTCGTCGATTATCGCAAAACGCATGGGAACAAGTCCGCGTACCGTTCAAAGGAGCATTGCCCAGCTTGAGCACCTTAAGTTGTTGGCGCCCGTTAAGGCGCCCGATGGTGCAACTTATCTTGACCCAAATCCGCTCGTCATCAAGCTATCGAAACTTGCGGAAACCGATGTTGATTACCTAATCCGACAGTCACAAAGGAAACGCGCTGTAGCTTAATTGGAAGAGCCTCTGTTTCACTAAGGCATCACGTCTGAACATCGTGAATGTACAAGCGGAGAGATGCGGGTTCAAGTCCCGCCAGCGTGCCCATACTCGCGACTCAAGCGCGGAGGGCGTCGATTCGGTCATTGTCTAACATGGATGGCTGGTAGCCAATTTCTATTCTCCGGGCGGCCGTATGCCGGGCCGATCATCTGGAGGTACTGGCGGGTGCCCGTCGTCGCTCGCGATTTCGGCAAGGGTCTGATCTGTGTGCGTCATGATCAGCCGGCCTAGGTCGGCAAACTCAGCAGAATTACCCAACCGAATAAGTCTCATCGTTCGGAGGCAGAGCACGGCGATATCATCGGGCGCTGTCTCAGCATCGCGATAACTCTCGGCAAATTGAGAGAGAACAGCACGGACGATGCGATTTTCGAGTCGCGGCCTTGCCGTGTTCCAAATATGTATAGCAATTGCCTCTCGGCCGAAACGCAGTCCAAAGTTTGGCTTATATGTCACCGAGAAACGACGATCGGGGCTTTGGACCGAAACACTTTGAAAGTTAAGAATCTCACCTGCATTCTCGGCGCTCCAGGCGCTTAGGCGCCTCAAGCCTTGCCGTGCAGAATTTCGTTCCGCTTCCTTAACAATAAGAGCCGCGTCAGCTAGGACCTCATCCAAGGGTACACCTTCGATAATCATCCGATTTGCCAAGCGACGAAGGCTATTGTGGAAATCATAACCACCTCCGTCGCGCGGCTCACTTCGTTTCCGCAGCTCAGTCCTTTGGGGCCGAACGTTCATATGAACGATCCGCAAGAATGCGGATATTCCGAAGTTTGGCATTGGTTTTCTCTCGATTAGGAACACGCTGAAATAGGCCGGTCTAACGACCGACCTATCCCCAGGAGCGGCCTAAGCCGCGTTCTCAAGATCTGCAGGATACCAAGTCGGACTGTTGGCCGACTCCCGCATGATCTCGATGCTGCGTTCGGCATCGACACGACGTTTGTAGCTTTCGCTACTTACAGCGATGGTTCTGCCGTTACTGGCTTCGTAGCTCCATCGCCACTCGCCACGATTGTCCTTGTACAACCAGTACGAAGGAAAGGTACGCTGTGCCATTGGGGTATCTCCCTTACTTGGCGTTAGCGACCGTCGGGCTTGACCATAGCGTGCTATTCTGATTCAACATCAGTGTACTACAAAGCCATACGCCCGCGCCCGACGCTCAGTCTGTGCGGGTGTCAACGTGGAAACCGTCGCCGGCTCGCCAGCTTCGCGGCGGTTTCTTTGTTTGGACATTTGTCTGATGGGCTAAGTAGAAACCGGAGTCAAGAAATACTCCCCGCCCGGAAAGCTTCAATTTACCGAGCGCCAAAAACATTCTTAAAAATCAATAACTTACTACTATCCTCCCAGTGGCATTGAACTCAGCATTCAGGCACCACTGGCATCAATCATTAAGCCGATTCTTTGCCATTTGCAAATATTGCAGCGCAACCGATTCTCGCTGCACTGCAGAATGGGTCTACTATACTGACATTATTGCAAATTTCAGATATAAATATGTCATTATGCCATAGTGTTGGCGATTCCGTAGGTGACTGCTGCGTAATGCCTTCCCCAAGGGGACACTCGATCTCTCTCGCGAGTCTTCCCGCGCCCCTCCAAAAAAATCTATCCCCGCCCTCTGAATCTCCCTTATCCTTGCTTCATCTCCTGCACGGGAACGCGGGTCGCGAACCGGGCGAGCGTGGCAGGGACGGTGCCGGATCGGCAGCACTACGGTGGTGCTGCTGGGCGATGAGCCCCCAGCTCCGGGCCCACGGGTAGCTGTGTCTTGGCCTCTTGATTGGTGGCCAGCCCGGCCTCTGAGGCGAAAGCTGCGGAGAGCCACGAGCGGACAATATCCTGACATAAGGCGGTCAGGTGACCTCGAAAGAGGTACTCGGGGCAAGAACACCGGACGGGCGGCCTTTTGGTCGCGCGTAACCTACAGATGAGCGACTGAACGGCCGCCCGTCTTCCTACGCCGAACCCCATAGGGTTCTGGCGATAGCGCGATCACGCAGTGATCGTCGCGAAAGCGCCCCGCGAGATCGCGCAGCGATCTTCGCGAAACGGCGCTGTGCAACGGCCAGACGCTTCGGCGGGCGTGGCAACGATGAAGCGCGAGTGACTGATATGCAGGTGAAGCGGCGACGGTCAGGCATGGATCCCCGGGTCAAGCCCGAGGATGACGAAGTGGATATGCATTCCGCCAGTCTCCATCGCCGTGCCGAAATCGCCGCTTGATGGAACTCTCTGCGGCTGATGATTTGCGGTGGCCCCCTCCCGGTCGTCATCCTCGGGCTTGACCCGGGGGATCCATGCCAGAACGGTTGCGAAGGCCGCCTCGCATCAGGAATTGCGACTTAGTCCAAAGCCTGCCCTCCGCTCCCCGCCGCCGCGCAGCGCCCACCTTGAACCGCACAAATATTCCATTAGCGCCCGCTACACTTCCACCCGCCGCCATGCGAATATCCGCTGTGCGGCCGGAATGGCCGTTCGGGAGTTTTGGGGAACAACAATGACAATCAACGCGATGGCGCGCGGCGCCGCTGCCGCTCTGGCGGCCCTTTTTCTTTCGCTTGGCGCGGCCTCGGCCGGCGACGTCACCTTCCTGATGAACAACCATCATGAGTTCGCCGTTGAGGTGGAGCTCTACAGCCAGGACCGCGACCACATCTGGCCGGGCAACGGCAACGTGTTTTACCTCGACGACGGCGAGACCAAGGCGCTGCCGCTCGCCTGCGAGGAGGGCGAGACGATCTGCTACGGCGCCTGGGTGTCCGGCGATCCCGGCACCTATTGGGGCGTCGGCCCCGGCGATGTCGATGGCTGCGAGACCTGCTGTTATGTCTGCCAGGGCGGCATGACGGAAGAGATCAATCTGATCGAGTAGTCTTCCGCCGCGCATCTGCCCACGCTAAAGGGCGGGGATGATGTCCCCGCTCTCTTGTTCTGCCGCATAATGCACGCCAGGACGCCTTCCGCCCCGCTGATGCTCGGCATCGACACCGGCGGCACCTACACCGACGCGGTTCTGTACCGAGACGGTTCGGGCAGCGGCGAGGTCGTTGCCAAGGGTGAGGAGCGGTCGGCCGGAGGCCGGTCAATCGACAACGATTTGTCGATTGAAGCGACGAACGCCCGGAGCCCTAGCGGAGGGCAGGGGAGCGGCGAGGTCGTCGCCAAGGCCAAGGCCCTGACCACCCGACACGATCTGGCGGTGGGCATCGCCGACGCGGCGGATGCGGTTCTGGCCGAGGCAAAAGCCGACCCGGCCAAGGTAGCGCTGGTCTCCATGTCCACCACACTGGCGACCAACGCCATTGTGGAGGGGCAGGGCGGGCGCGCCGCGCTCGTCATGATCGGCTTCGGCGAGGCCGATCTCGACCGCGACGGGCTGAAGACAGCACTCGGCGAAGACCCGGTGGTGTTCGTGCCCGGCGGGCATGACGGGCACGGCAACCCCAGGCCGCTGGACCTTTCGCCGCTCGAACAGGCGCTGCCGAAGCTGGCCAAAACCGTCACCGGTTTTGCCGTCTGCGCCTATTTCGCCGTCCGCAACCCTGCCCACGAGATCGCAGCCGTTGATCTGATCCGCGAAACGACCGGTCTGCCGGTCACCGCAAGCCACGAACTCTCCGCCAAGCTTGGCGGTCCGCGCCGGGCGCTGACCACACTTCTCAATGCCCGCCTTGTCGGCCTGATCGACCGCCTCATCGCCGCAACGGAAGGGTTTCTGGATGCGCGAGGAATACGCGCACCCCTCATGGTCGTCCGTGGCGATGGCGCTTTGGTCTCGGCAGCCTTCGCCCGCCAGCGGCCCATCGAGACCATCCTGTCCGGCCCCGCTGCTTCCATCATCGGCGCGCGCCATCTCACCGGTCTCGACGCCGCCTTCGTCTCCGACATCGGCGGCACCACGACCGACGTCGCACTGCTGGACGGTGGTCGTCCGCGCCTCGATCCCGAAGGCGCCCGCGTCGGCGGCATGCGCACCCATGTGGAAGCCGTCGCCATGCGCACCTTCGGGCTGGGCGGCGATTCCGAAGTGGCTGTCGACGATAGCCGGCTCGAAGCCGGACTGCGCCTTGGTCCCCGCCGCCTGGTGCCGCTGTCGCTGGCCTCGAAGCTGCATGGCGATGCGATCACCGGCCCGCTGGAGCGTCAGGCGGGTGCGGCCAATCCCGGCCGTCTCGACGGCCGATTTGCCATGCGCGCCGGCCTGCCCGAGCGTTTCGCAGCCGGCCTGACTTCGATCGAGGCGCGGCTCTTCGCCGACATTCCCGAAACACCAATCCCGCTCGACCGGCTGCTGACGGGCGGTTCGCAGACCGCCGTGCTCGCCCGGCTCGTTGCCCGGGGTCTGGTTCTGATATGCGGCTTCACGCCATCCGACGCCGCCCACGTGCTTGGCCGCCAGTCCAACTGGGATGCGAAAGCCGCCCGCCTCGGCGCGGAACTTGTCGCACTGAGGCGCGACCTCAAGGGAAACCGCATTGCGCAGTCCGGAGAAGCCCTGTCGGAACGCGTGCTGGCGCTACTCACACGCAGATCGGCCGAGGCGATACTGGAAACAGCACTCGCCGAGGATGGCCACGACGCCGAGGCTGCTGTCTCTCACGCGCTGGTCCAGCGCACGCTCGACGGCAAGTCCCGTTTCGCGCAGCTCGCCATGAGCCTCGACCGTCCGGTCATCGGGCTCGGCGCATCGGCACCGCTGCACTATGCGGCGCTTGGCCCGCTCGTCGGCAGTGATTGCATCCTGCCCGCTCATGCCGATGTCGCCAACGCCGTGGGCGCGGTGGTCGGCCAGGTTCGCATCGGCGTCGAGGCTGTCGTTACCCAGCCGGACGAGGGCTGCTTCCGGCTTGTTGTCGGGGATCATGTCGAGGACTTCGGGGCCGAAGATGAAGCGGTGGAGACGGCGACACGCATGGCGCGCGAACAGGCTCTGGTGAGCGCCCGGCTCGCCGGCGCAGGAGACTGTTTCGTCGACGTGGAAACCAGCATCGACGCCGCGACAGTCGAGGATCGGCGTCAGTTCGTCGAGGCGCGCATTCTCGCCACCGCTCAGGGCAGGCCGCGCGTTGCCGGTGACGCGGCGGCATAGGCCCCGACGCGGGCCCCGACCGAAGATGAATTGACCCCGCGCCCCGCCCGTGGTGAAAGCTGCCGTCGATTGTCGCATCAAGGGGTATGTTCATGTCAGAACGCATCGAAACCAACGGCCTGAAGGTCGCCCGCGAGCTCTATGACTTCGTCAATGACGAGGCATTGCCCGGCACCGGGGTCGAAACCGATGCGTTCTGGAGCGGGCTTGCGCAGATCGTTCACGATCTGGCGCCGAAGAACCGCGCATTGCTGGCCCGCCGTGACGAATTGCAGGCCAAGATCGATGCCTGGCACCGCGAAAACGGCGCGCCTTCCGATCTCGCTGTCTACGAGCAGTTTCTGCGCGACATCGGCTATCTGCTGCCGGAGAACGGCGACTTCCAGGTCTCGACGGCCAATGTAGATGCCGAGATCGCCTCCATCGCCGGCCCGCAGCTCGTCGTTCCCATCATGAACGCCCGCTTCGCGCTCAATGCCGCCAATGCGCGCTGGGGTTCGCTCTATGACGCGCTCTACGGCACCGACGCGCTGGGCGACCGGCCAAAGCCCGGCGGTTACGATGCCGAGCGTGGCGCGCGCGTGATCGCATGGGCGAAGGACTTCCTGGACAAGAGCGCGCCGCTCGATGGTGCAAGCTGGTCCGACGTCACCGGCTTTTCGGTGGACGGGGGCACGCTGACCGTATCGACCGGTTCGGGGCAGGTCGGCCTGAAGGACGCGTGGCAGTTCGTGGCTTATGGCCACGCGCCCGACCAGCTCGACGAGATCATGCTCGTTCGCAACGGCCTGCATATCGACATCGTCATCGACCGCGATCACCCGATCGGCAAGACCGACAAGGCCGGCATCTCCGATGTCATGCTGGAATCGGCGCTCACCACCATTCAGGATTGCGAGGATTCGGTCGCGGCCGTCGATGCCGAGGACAAGATTGTCGTCTACCGAAACTGGCTCGGACTTATGAAGGGCGATCTCAAGGAGACTTTTGAGAAGGGCGGCAAGACGGTTACCCGCGATCTGGCCGACGATGTCCGGCTGACAGCGCCGGACGGCAAGCCGTTCACGCTGCCCGGACGCTCGCTGATGCTGGTGCGCAATGTCGGTCACCTGATGACCAATCCGGCGATCATGGACAGGGACGGTAACGAGATTCCCGAAGGCATCATGGACGCTTTCGTGACGGCAACGATCGCCCTTCACGACATCGGTCAGAACGGCCGGCGCGCCAACAGCCGCGCCGGCTCCATGTATGTGGTGAAGCCCAAGATGCACGGGCCCGAGGAAGTGGCCTTCGCGGTGGAGATCTTCGGCCGGGTCGAAGCGGCCATCGGCATGGCGCCCAACACGATCAAGATGGGCATCATGGACGAGGAGCGCCGCACCACGGTCAACCTCAAGGAGTGCATCCGCGTTGCGCAGGAGCGCGTGGTCTTCATCAATACCGGGTTCCTCGACCGTACCGGCGACGAGATGCACACCTCGATGGAAGCCGGTCCAATGATCCGCAAGGGCGACATGAAGCAGGCGGCCTGGATCAACGCTTACGAGAACTGGAATGTCGATATCGGCCTCGCATGCGGACTTTCAGGCCGTGCCCAGATCGGCAAGGGCATGTGGGCGATGCCCGACCTGATGCATGCCATGCTGGAACAGAAGATCGGCCACCCGAAGGCCGGCGCCAACACTGCATGGGTGCCCTCGCCGACGGCCGCCACGCTGCATGCCACGCATTATCATCAGGTCAATGTCGCCGAGGTACAGGCCAAGCTGAAATCGCGTGAGCGCGCCAAGCTGTCGGACATACTGTCGATCCCGGTCGCCCCGCGCCCCAACTGGACGCCGGAGGAGATCCAGAAGGAACTCGACAACAATGCCCAGGGCATTCTTGGTTACGTCGTGCGCTGGGTCGATCAGGGCGTCGGCTGCTCCAAGGTACCGGACATCAACGATGTCGGCCTGATGGAAGACCGCGCCACGCTGCGCATTTCCTCCCAGCATATCGCCAACTGGCTGCATCACGGCGTCTGCAGCGAAGAACAGGTGATGGAGACGATGAAGCGCATGGCGGCGGTCGTCGATCGCCAGAACGCGGGCGATCCGCTTTATCGCCCGATGGCCGCAGATTTCGACGGCTCGATCGCTTTTCAGGCGGCGTGCGACCTGATCTTCAAGGGCCGCGAGCAGCCGAGCGGTTACACGGAACCGATCCTGCATGCGCGCCGGCTGGAGCTGAAAGCGCGTGACCACGCGGGATAAGGGACACGGCGGGCGATCGCCGAACCATCGATGAAAGTCCTTGCAATCGACACCGCCGCAAATTTGTGCGCGGCCTGCCTTTTCGACACGGAAACTGGCGAACTTGGCCGCGCCATGCTGGATCTCGGCAAGGGCCATGCCGAGCATCTGATGGCAGTCATCGACGACGCGCTGAAATCGGCCGGCTCGACCTATGGCGATCTCGACCTGATTGGCGTTTCGGTCGGTCCGGGTTCTTTCACAGGTATCCGCGTCGGCGTCGCTGCCGCGCGGGGTTTGGCGCTGGCGCTGGACATTCCTTCCGTCGGTGTGACAACGCTCGACGCACTGGCGCATGAGGCCCGCATCGCGTTTACCGGCCGCGAAATCCTCGCTGCAATCGATGCGCGCCGCGATCAGCTTTATGTCGCCGGCTTTGACGCGAATGGCGGGCGACTGAGCGGACCGGCCATCGCAACGCTCGCGGACACGGTGGGTGAAATCGGCGGCAAGGATATGGTGCTTGCCGGCAGCGCGGCGGACATGATCGCCGAAGCTCTGGGGCGACCGGTGGACATAGCCGCCCGCGCGGCGACCGCCGACATTGCGACCTATGCGTATCTGGCTGCACGGCAGGACGCGGAGGCCGCCCCGCCTCGCCCGCTCTATTTGCGCGACGCCGACGCAAAGCCGCAGGAAGGGTTTGCCGTCGCCCGAAAGGAAAGCTGATGCGCATTCCTTTCGTTTCCGGCGCGCGCGAATATGTCGTTCGCGATCTGACGCTTGACGACACGGCTGCGATGGCGGGGCTTCATGCCGATCATTTCGCGCGCCCCTGGTCGGAGGAGGAGTTCGAGGCGCTGCTGGTGCAGGAGCCGGTGTTCGGTTATGCCGTGCGCCCGCTCGGCAAGAGCGGCAAGCCGCCCATTCAGGGCTTCGTTCTGGCGCGTATGGCCGCTGGCGAGGCGGAGATACTGACCATCGTGGTGTCGCGATCATACAGGCGGCACGGCCTTGGCCGGATGCTGATGGACGCGGTTCTGCGTTACCTGCATGCGGAGCGCGCCGAGGCCCTGTTTCTGGAAGTCGACGAAACGAACGTGCCGGCGGTCGGCCTTTACCGGCGGCTCGGCTTTCACGATGTCGGTCGCCGCGAAGGCTATTATTCGTCCCGTGACGGCCGCAAGACCAGCGCGCTTGTTATGCGCCGTGATCTTCGCTAGAGCGCCGTGCGTTTGTTCGGACGCATAATAGGACGCTCTATCTGTTTGTTTGTTTTCCGCATTTGTGCGGACGTCAGGTGATGCCACCTGACTGCAAAATGTTATAGCCAACGACGGCTTGGCTGGAGGGCGGGAGAGCATGCTCGGCTGGATACGTGTGTCGTTCATGTTGCTTCTGGTTGTGCTGGTCACGCCGACCATGGCGCTGGCGCAGATTTTCATCCTGAAAACCGGCATCGGCAATGAGCGTTTCCTGCCGCGTCAGTGGCACCGTTTTGTGCTGTTCGTTCTCGGTTTCCGGCTTCATGTGCGCGGACAGATGTCCGACAAGCGGCCGCTACTGATCGCCGCCAACCATATCTCATGGACTGATATCATGGTGGTGGGTGCGGTGGCCGAGGTGAACTTCATCGCCAAGTCGGAAGTGTCCGGCTGGCCGGCGATCGGCGTGTTGTCCAAATTGCAGCGCACCGTTTTCGTTGAGCGGGAGAACAGGCGCAAATCCGGCGATCAGGCGGGCGAGATCGCGCAACGCATGAATGACGGCGACCCCATGCTGCTGTTCGCCGAAGGCATGACCGCGGACGGCAATTTGCTTCTGCCATTCAAGTCGACGCTGTTCGGTGCGGCCTCGATGGCCGTGGACCGGGGCGAGACGGACCACGTTTTCATCCAGCCGCTCACCATCGCCTACACGCGCTTTCACGGCATGCCGATGGGCCGTATCCACCGCACCCATGCGGCATGGATCGGCGACAGGCTTCTGGGGCCGCACATCATCCAGCTCCTCAAGGAAGGCGCAGTGGATGTCGAACTGCATTTCGGCGAGCCGGTCGAGTACCGGCCGGGCGTCAAGCGCAAGGAGGTTGCGCGGATCGTTGAGCGCCGGGTAACCGAGATGTTCAACGACGCGATCAGCCACCCGATCAAGAGCGGTGAGAAATAGCGTCACAAGCTGTTACCCAAATGTCGCGAAACCGACTGTTTTTTGACGTCCGGTTGTTCTAATTAGCCGCCAATGAACGAAATCGTCGCCGATCACGAAACGGCCACAGCCAGGAAGGTCTTCGTCAAGACCTATGGCTGCCAGATGAATGTCTATGACAGTCAGCGCATGGCCGATGCGCTGGCAGCCGAAGGCTACGTCGCCACCGAGGCGATGGAGGATGCCGATCTCGTCCTGCTCAACACCTGCCACATTCGCGAAAAGGCCGCCGAGAAGGTCTATTCCGAGCTTGGCCGCATTCGCGGCATCAAGGCCGAGCGCGAGAAGGATGGCCGCGAAACGCTGATCGGCGTTGCGGGCTGTGTGGCGCAGGCTGAAGGCGAGGAGATCATTCGCCGGGCGCCGGTCGTCGATCTCGTCATCGGCCCGCAGACCTATCACCGTCTTCCTGACGTGGTGAAGAAGGCGCGGGGCGGCGAGAAGGTGGTCGAGACCGAATACGCCATCGAGGACAAGTTCGCGCATCTGCCGGGCCAGCAGGCCAAGGCGGTCAGGGCTCGTGGCGTGACGGCGTTTCTCACCGTGCAGGAAGGCTGCGACAAGTTCTGCACCTTCTGTGTAGTGCCCTATACTCGTGGCTCCGAGGTCTCGCGCCCGGTTTCGCAGATCGTCGCCGAGGCCGAGCGTCTGGCCGATGCCGGCGTGCGCGAACTCACACTGCTTGGCCAGAACGTCAACGCATGGCATGGCGCTGGACCCGACGGCCGTGAGTGGGGCCTGGGCGAATTGCTGTTCCGGCTGGCCGAGGTTCCGGGCATTGCCCGCCTGCGCTACACGACCAGCCATCCGCGCGACATGGATGACGCGCTGATTGCCGCCCACCGCGATCTCCCCGCGCTGATGCCCTATCTGCATCTGCCGGTTCAGTCGGGTTCGGACCACATCCTCAAGGCGATGAACCGCAAGCACACGGCGGACGAATATCTGCGGCTGATCGAGCGCATCCGCGCCGCGCAGCCGGACATCGCCATGTCGGGCGATTTCATCGTCGGCTTTCCGGGCGAGACGGATGCCGACTTCGAGGACACGATGCGCATCGTCCGCGAGGTCGAATACGCACAGGCGTTCTCGTTCAAATATTCGCCCCGCCCCGGCACGCCGGCGGCGGACCGCGGCAATCAGGTATCCGTCGAGGTGATGGACGAACGCCTGCAGCGGTTGCAGGCTTTGCTCACCGAGCAGCAGCATGCCTTCGCTGAAAGCCTGGTCGGACGCGACATCGAATTGCTGATCGAGAAGCCCGGGCGCCACACCGGCCAGATGATCGGTCGATCGCCCTGGCTGCAGCCGGTGATTGTTGATGAAAAAGCCGGCGGAATCGGTGACATTGTACCGGTACGAATCACGCACACGGGCACCAACAGCCTGTTTGCCGATGTACTCTAGGGAAACCGCGATAATCGTGAGGAGCCTTTATTGAGCGCCGCCACCGAATTGAAGAAGCCGTCCTCCGGGGCGTCGGACATGGCGCATATCGTACTGACCTTCGACAATAACAGGCATGCCAGTGCGCTATACGGGCAGTTCGACGAAAACCTCGCCCGCATCGAGCAGAAGCTCGGCGTGGACATCAGTTCGAAGGGAAACCAGCTCTCCATTCAGGGTGAGGCGACCGTTGCCGAACAGGCGCGGCGCGCGCTGGATTACCTCTACGATCTGCTCCAGAAGGGCTCGCAGCTCGCGCAGTCGGATGTCGACGGCGCGGTGCGCATGGCGGTGGCCGCCGATGACCAGCTGAGCCTGCCGACCATGGAGAGCAAGGGCAAGGTGGCCGCAGCACAGTTTTCGACCCGCAAGAAGACGATTCACGCCCGTTCGGTCAATCAGGACGCCTATATGCGGGCGCTCGAACGCTCCGAACTGGTTTTCGGCGTCGGGCCCGCGGGCACGGGCAAGACCTATCTCGCCGTCGCCTATGCGGCGATGCTGCTGGAACGCGGAATGGTGGACAGGATCATCCTGTCGCGCCCCGCCGTCGAGGCCGGCGAGCGGCTGGGCTTCCTGCCGGGCGACATGAAGGAGAAGGTCGATCCCTATCTGCGCCCGCTCTACGACGCGCTGCATGACATGATCCCGTCCGACAAGGTGGAACGCGCCATTGCGGCGGACGTGATCGAGATTGCGCCGCTCGCCTTCATGCGCGGACGCACGCTGCACAACGCGGCGATCATTCTCGACGAGGCGCAGAACACCACGCCGATGCAGATGAAGATGTTTCTCACCCGTCTGGGCGAGGGCGGACGCATGATCGTTACCGGCGATCCCAGCCAGATCGATCTGCCGCCCAACACCAAGTCGGGGCTGGTCGAGGCGCTTCAGGTATTGTCCGACGTGCCGGGCATCGTGACGGTGCGCTTCAACGACAAGGACGTTGTGCGCCATCCGCTGGTGGCTGAGATCGTGGCGGCCTATGACCGCGCGGGCTCCGGCCCCGCGCCGGCGGGCAAGGGACGCAAGCCGGAGCTGTGAACGCGGCGAAGAAAGCCCAGGCCACTGCGGCCTGGCTTGATCTCATAGTCGAAATCGAAGCCGGCGACTGGCCTGCGGCACAAGAGCTGGAAGTTCTGGCGCGCCGCGCGACGGAAGCCTGTCTTGCCGAAGTCGAATTTTCGGCACCGCCTCACAGCGAACTTGGCCTGACTTTCACCGACGATGCACATATCGCAGCACTCAACGGTGAATGGCGCGGCAAGGATCGTGCGACGAACGTGTTATCATTTCCACTTGCCGAGCTGCGCCCCGGCGATGCGCTGCCCGCCCTGTTGGGCGATATCGTTTTCGGTTTCGAGACGGTTTCGCGCGAGGCGCAAGAGCAGGGCAAACCATTCATTGACCATCTCACCCATCTGGTCGTGCATGGTCTTTTGCACCTGCTAGGCCATGATCACATTGAGGACGAAGAGGCTGAGACGATGGAAGCGCTGGAGCGGAGAATATTGCAACACCTTGCGATTCCCGATCCATATGCCTAAGTGAAAGCCGGTTTTTCTGCCAGACGAAGATGAACGAACACACCAGCCAGGTAACAGCCGCTCCGCCGGATACTGAAACGGACAGCGGTGAACAGGCGGGCGAAAGTCCGGAACCCGGACGACAATCCGCACCCCAACGCCCCACATTGCTGCAGCGCGTGAGCGCCTTCTTGCGCCCGCGCAACGGGAACTCGTTGCGCGAGGACCTGACCGACGCATTGTCGGAGGCCGCCGACGCGGCTGAGTTCTCGCCCGGCGAACGGGCCATGCTGCACAACATCCTGCGGCTGCGCGAGGTGCGCGTCGAAGACGTGATGGTGCCGCGCGCCGAGGTCGAGGCGGTCGATGTTTCGACCCAGCTCGGCGAACTGCTGCAGATCTTCGAGCAATCCGGACATTCGCGTCTGCCGGTCTATGGCGAGACGCTCGATGACCCGCGCGGCATGGTCCACATCCGCGACGTCGTCGGCCAACTGCTGAGTATGTCCCGCCAGCCGAAAAAAGGCCGCGGCCAGAAGAAGGCGGCAGACAACGCGCCGCTCGATCTCGGCAAGGTCGATCTCACGCGCTCCATCGGCGAACTCAATCTGATCAGGCCGCTTCTGTTCGTGCCGCCCTCCATGCTGGCGTCAGACCTGATGGCGCGCATGCAGGCCGCGCGTATCCAGATGGCGCTGGTGATCGACGAATATGGCGGCACCGACGGCCTCGCTTCGCTGGAAGACATTGTCGAGATGGTGGTCGGCGACATCGAGGACGAGCACGACGAGGACGAGCCGCTGATCACGCAGGCGGGCGATGGCGTCTTTGTTGTCGACGCGCGCGCCGAGATTGACGTTGTCGCCGATCAGATCGGCGAAGGCTTCAGGGGCAGCGAGCACGAAGAGGATGTCGACACGATCGGCGGCATGATCTTCAACACGCTCGGCCGCGTGCCCGCGCGCGGCGAAGTGGTTCCTGCGATACCGGGGTTCGAGTTCCACGTGCTCGACGCCGATCCGCGCCGGGTCAAGCGTGTGCGCATTGTCCAGATTCGCGCCGGCGATCGCAAACGGCGGGTGCAAAAGGTGGCGGCTGGCCACGACGACTAGGGCCGGGTGAACGCCCGGTCTCGCATTGGAACGCCACCTCCGCACTGGTAGAAAGTCAACGTGATTCGCGCACGGGGCCTCGACGCCATGCCAGCGGCATCGACTGATCTGCCACACGGCCAATTGTTTGGGGCGGCGCCAGCTGAAGGCTCCGAGACCCGGCTGAGCCGGTTCGCTGCGCGCCTGTTGCTGCTTTATGGCTGGCGGCGTCACGCTGTTTCTTTCCTGATTGGCGGGCTGGCGTCGTTTTCGCAGGCGCCGTTCGACTTCTTCGCCGTTTGCCTGATCGCCTTTCCGATTTTGGTCTGGCTGCTCGACGGTGCGGCCGCTGATGCAGGCGGCAACTGGCTGAAGCGCCTTGTTCCACCCTTTGCCACCGGCTGGTGGTTCGGTTTCGGCTATTTCATCGGCGGCCTTTGGTGGATCGGCAATGCGATGCTGACCGATCTGGCCCAATATGCCTGGGCGCTGCCGATTGCGGTTCTTCTGTTGCCGGCTATCCTCGCGGTCTTCTACGGCCTCGCCGCCGCTCTGGCGCGCCCGCTCTGGTCGGATGGCATTGGCCGTATTGCAGCCCTTGCCGCCGCTTTTGGCGTTGCGGAGTGGCTGCGCGCCATGCTGCTCACCGGCTTTCCGTGGAACGCGATTGGTTATGCAGCCATGCCGACGCCTCTTCTGATGCAGTCGGTCGGCGTGGTGGGCATGACCGGCATCAATGCGCTTGCGGTGTTCGCTTTCGCATTGCCGGCGCTTCTTGCCGGCCAACGACACCGCCGGTCCGGCATGGCGCTGCTGGTGGTGCTGGTCGCACTACACGCCGGTTTCGGCTTTGCACGGATTTCGCTGCCCGACGAAGGCGATGGCGAAACGCTTGCCGTTCGGCTGGTCCAGCCTTCCATTGACCAGTCGGAAAAATGGAACAGTGCGGTCCGCGACCGGATATTCCAGACCTTCCTCGAACTGTCGGCTCAGGACAGTGGAGAGCGCGGCACGCGAGCGCAGCTGATCGTGTGGCCGGAGACTTCGGTTCCTTTCATCCTCCAGGACCGGCCGGATGCGCTGTCGGCGTTGGGCGAACTCGTGCGCGACGACCAGACGCTTCTGGCCGGTGCGGTGCGCATCGAGGGAGAGAGCGCCGTCGACCCTGACGCCCGCTTCTACAATTCGGTTGTAGGCATCAACTCGGCCGGCGTGATGTTCGACGCGGTCGACAAGGTGCATCTGGTGCCGCTTGGGGAATTCGTGCCGTTCGAGGAACTGTTGTCGCGCATCGGAATCACCAAGCTCGTCTATCTGCCTGGCAGCTTTTCGACCGGCGGTCCCCGCCATGCGATCGAGGTTGCACCCGGCGTCGGCGCTGTCGCCTATATCTGCTACGAAGTCATTTTTCCGGGCCTGATCGCGTCGGAAACGCAAGACGCCAGTCTGATCGTCAACGTCACCAATGACGCCTGGTACGGCCGCTCGCCCGGTCCCTTCCAGCATCTCCGGCAGGCGCAGGTGAGGGCTGTCGAGGCGGGGCGTCCAATGGTCCGCGCCGCCAATAACGGCATCTCGGCAGTCGTCGACGCAAAGGGCCGGGTGATTGACGCGCTGGCGCTGGATGCGGTCGGCGTTCTCGATGTTGCCGTGCCGCTGTCGCCCGCCAACAGGCTGAGGCTGGAGTTTGCCGGCATGATCGGCTGGGGCATCGTGGTGCTGCTGATCATGGGTGCCCTTCTGGCATCGCAGAGGTCGGCGCGGCGTGATTGATTCAGCCGTTGTCATGTAACCACTGGTTGTGCAGAATGGCACAGTAGTGCCGTTGCGCATTCGGCGATTCGCTGACACTGGGGGCAGGTGAGCAGGGGGCCATGAGCGACAACAAGAAGAAGCCGAACCCTATCGACGTTCATGTCGGGAGCCGCATCAGGCTGCGTCGCAACATGCTGGAAATGAGCCAGGAAAAGCTTGGCGAAACGCTTGGCATTACCTTCCAGCAGGTCCAGAAATACGAAAAGGGCACGAACCGGGTGGGCGCGAGCCGGCTTCAGGCAATTGCCTCGATCCTGGAAGTGCCGCCGGCCTTTTTCTTCGAGGACGCGCCGGGTATCGACAAGGGGGCCAATAGCGGATTTGCGGAAGCCGACGGGTCGAACTACCTGGTCGATTTCCTCTCCAGCACTGAAGGCCTGCGGCTCAACAGGGCATTCGTGAAGATCACCGACGCGGGCATCCGCAGGAAGATCGTCGAACTGGTCGAAAGCCTCTCGGGCGATCGGTGACGTGAACGTCCTGATAGTCGATCAGCCGGCAAAAACCCCTCGAATTTGTGCTCTTTTCAGCCGTTTTGCGCGCGGACGCGCTTGACGCACTCCGGAGCGCTGGATAAGTCAGTACGCCTTTCGGCGGCAGCATCTGCCGCCGTTCTTTTTGTTCAAGAGGGGGACACCCGTGTCGCGACAAAATTACCTTTTCACCTCCGAATCCGTTTCTGAAGGCCATCCCGACAAGGTATGCGACCGGATATCCGACGAGATCGTAGATCTTGTCTACCGCGAAGCCAAGAAAACCGGTATTGACCCCTGGTCAGTGCGCGTGGCCTGCGAAACGCTGACCACGACCAACCGCGTCGTCATCGCTGGCGAGGTTCGCGTTCCCGATTCCATGTTCAAGGTCGACCGCAAGGGCAACCGGGTCATCAACCCGTCGAAGTTCAAGTCGGCGGCGCGCAAGGCCATCCGCAAGATCGGCTACGAGCAGGACGGTTTTCACTGGAAGAAGGCCAAGGTTGACGTTCTGCTGCACCCGCAGTCGGCGGACATTGCGCAGGGCGTGGACAACTCCGCCGACCGCCAGGGCGAGGAAGGTGCTGGCGACCAGGGCATCATGTTCGGTTACGCCTGCAACGAGACGCCGGACCTGATGCCGGCGCCGATCTACTATTCGCACAAGATCCTTGAACTGCTCGCCGCTGCCCGCCATGCCAATGAGGGCGATGCCGGCAAGCTCGGTCCCGACGCCAAGAGCCAGGTCACCGTTCGCTACGAAGACGGCAAGCCCGTCGAAGTGACCGAAATCGTGCTCTCGACACAGCACATGGATGCGAGCTGGGACAACAAGAAGGTTCGCCAGGTCGTGGAGCCCTATATCCGCGAGGCGCTTGGGCTGGGCGACATCAAGATTGCCGACAATTGCAACTGGTACATCAACCCGACCGGGAAATTCGTTATCGGCGGTCCTGACGGCGACGCCGGCCTGACCGGCCGCAAGATCATTGTCGACACCTATGGCGGTGCGGCACCGCATGGCGGCGGCGCGTTCTCCGGCAAGGACACCACCAAGGTCGACCGCTCGGCCGCCTATGCCGCGCGCTACCTCGCCAAGAATGTGGTCGCTGCAAAGCTGGCTGACCGTTGCACGATCCAGCTTTCCTACGCCATTGGCGTCGCACAGCCGCTTTCGGTCTATGTCGACCTCGACGGCACCGGCAAGGGCGTGACGGAGGAAGAGGTCGAAGTGGCGATCCGCAAGGTGATGGACCTTTCGCCGGGCGGCATTCGCCGCCATCTCGACCTCAACAAGCCGATCTACGCCAAGACTTCGGCCTATGGTCATTTCGGCCGCAAGCCGGGCCGCGACGGCTCGTTCTCCTGGGAGCGCACCGATCTGGTGAAGGACCTCAAGGATGCCATCGCAGCCGGCAAGGCGCAGGCCGCTTAAGACTGCATGACGGGCGATCGTCCGAAGCGCGCGACCGAAGCGTTCTTCGGACGCCGCCGCGGCAAGGCGTTGCGGCCGGGCCAGCAGGAGGCGCTTGACGCCCTGCTGCCCCGGCTCAAGGTCGATATCGGCGCGCCGTCTCCTCAGCGGCTGCATGACCTGTTTGAAGCCGATGTCGAAGATATCCGGCTTGAGATCGGCTTCGGCGGCGGCGAGCATCTCCTTTCACGAGCGCAGTCGATGCCGGCCAGCGGGTTCATCGGCGTCGAGCCGTTTCACAACGGTATGGCGAAGCTCTTGTCGGCGCTGCAGACCGATCCGCTGCCGAACATTCGCGTTTATGACGACGATGCCACGCAACTGCTCGACTGGCTGCCCGACGGATCGCTGTCGGGCATCGATCTGCTCTATCCCGATCCCTGGCCGAAGAAGAAGCACTGGAAGCGGCGTTTCGTCAGCAAGGCAAATCTCGACCGCTTTGCCCGCGTGTTGAAGCCCGGCAGCGCGTTGCGTTTCGCATCCGATATCGACACTTACGTGAACTGGACCCTGTCGGCCTGCCGGTCGCATCCGGCATTCGACTGGATGGCCCGATCTGCCGAAGACTGGCGCAATCCCTATCCCGGCTGGCCCGGAACGCGCTACGAGGCGAAGGCGATAAGGGAAGGCAGAACCCCCGCCTATCTCACCTTCGTCAGGGTCGCCGGTTAACCGCCGGGTGCGGTTTTGCGGCCGGTGGGTCGTGCTTTGCGCAAATTCGTGGCAGTCTGTCTTCCGTAGGGGAAGGGACTTTCCATGGGATTGGTGCGTTTTTCGTCTGGGGATTACCCCAAGGACCGGCGTTCCTCGCGCTACAGTGAGGTGCTCAGCCACGTCCTCGATCTCGAAAAAGCCGGTCTGGACGGAGCCCCGCTCGAGGTCGACGCTTCGTTGCGGTTGATGTCGAACGGAATGACCATCGCTATTTCGCGGCTTTCGCCACTGTCGATGAAACGGACAGCCGCGCATGTTGCGGACGGCAACGATAATCTCGTGCTCTCCATGCCTTTGACGGGAGAAGCCCACTACAGGCACGGTCGCAACGAAGTGCAGTGCGGGCCGGGCGAAGCCGTCATCATGCCGGGCGACAAGCCATCCTACATCGCCAACAGGGCCATGACCCGCCTGTCATTGTCACTGCCGCGCAATCTTCTCGACGGTCCCCTGAAAGACGCGATGGACAAGGCCGGATCGACCCTGCCCGCATCGCCCGCGCTTGGTTTGCTCACAAACTATGCGCATTCGCTGCTGGATGAGGCGGTTGATCTGACGCCCGAACTGGAAGCGCTCGCTTCCAGTCACATCTGCGATATTCTGGGCATGGCGCTGGGGACCGAGCCAGCCGACCAGGAAGATCACGCCGGCTCGGGCGTCCGCGCCGCACGGCTGATGCAGATCAGGGAATATATTCTGCGCAATTTGCACCGGCGCGATCTCACGGTGGAGTTGGTAGCGAAACGAGCCGGCATTTCGCATCGCTATCTGCAGGCGTTGTTCAGATCGGAAGAGACGACCTTTCGCGATTTCGTTCGCAATCAAAGGCTGGAGCGCGCCTATGCGCGGCTGGCGGATCCGGGCTCCAGCCACCTGAATATCAGCGAGATCGCGTTTTCCTGCGGTTTCGGCGATCTGTCCTATTTCAATCAGGCCTTTCGCGCACGCTATGCCATGACGCCGGGAGATGTCAGGCATGCCCACCGGCGCAACCAGCCCAGGGGCTGATGCATTCATGCAACAGCGGCCAAGCTGCGGTTAACAGTTCGTTACAGCCCAAGATTCGATTCGCTTCAGCCCAAGCCCTCTGCAAACACCTGACCTAAGGTCCGCTTGCGGCTTGGATTTGCGTGCAACGGGTGGGACGTAATGGGTTGGATGTCTAAGGCTGCGGGCCGTGGCCTGCGCGGACTGGTGCGAAAGTCCGCATTCTTCGCTTCTCTTCTGGTATCGCTGTTTGTTGCCGAAAGCGCCTGGGCGCTGACCTGCGATCAGGTCAATGGTCGGACCATCGAAGAAAACGACGGCAATCCGGCGACCTTCAACACCGAGACCTATCCGCTCACCCTGCAGCCGGGCGAGATCATGTCGTTCCATGTCTCGGCACTGACACCTGGCGCCCTTGTCAACCTGATCCTCAACGGCGTCACGGTCATCGCTGTCGCGCCCGGCAACTATGTTCTCATCAACGCAACCGCGGCTGATGTCACGACGAATGTCGAGGTTTTCGTGCACGAATCGCGCATGACGGCGACCGGCACCTGCAATAGCAGCGGTGGTGGCGGCGGTGGCGGGACGCCGACAACGTCCGGTGATGAAGCTGCGGCCAAGCGCGATGCGCTCCAGAACACCACAACCGGCTCGCGTCCCAGCAGCGATCCCACCAACCTGCCCGGATCAGGTTCGTCGGATGTTGATCCCTGCGGCACCTACCAGCGCTGGATTGGGAATCTGGTTACCAGACGGGATGAGCTGGAGTTTGAGCTGTCAGCAATCGAGCGTCGATCTGGCGACCTGATACACACCCCGACTCAGAGCTTGCCCGGGGAGACGCTGGCAGCCAAAATCGGCTACCGAGAGCGGGAGCTGGATCGGATGTCAAAGAGGGTCGAGATAATCGTCGGCGACTTGGAGGACATTAGTTCAGATATCAAGGTAGCACGGCAGCGATTGGGAGACTGCCTTGAGGAAAACGGCATCCCGAACGCTGGAGCAAACGGCAGCGCGCTTCCTCCGATCAACGATCCCGATGAACTCGGCGATGGCGAACGGATTCTCTACGCCCCAGTTGCCGAACGGTTTGGTCGCAATGTTCCCTGGCCGGTGACGGCTGTGGGTTATGCCAAACATCCCATGACAACGATCAGCACCGCCAGCCAGCATGGCTTTGCGGTTGGCGGCAAGCCGGCCAATCTGTGGATGCGCGCGCAGGGCTCCATCCTCGACGGCACGCTCGGCAGGACCGGTGCTGCCGGCGCGCTGCAGGCCGGCGTGGTTGTCGGCGTAACCCCGGCGGTCGATGTCGGCTTCCTTGCCCACATCCTGACCGGCACGGTCCAGTCGGCCACGATCGGCGGCAGCCTGACCAGCGTGGCGGGCGGTGTCGGCCTCTACACCAAGATCAACCTGCCGAGCGGCTTCCGTTTCGGCCTGTCGGGCCTGCATGAATGGGGCGGCCACAACATCACGCTTGGCGGCGCCACCGGCTTCTACACCTCGTCCTTCTGGGCGGTGTCGGCGGCCCTGTCGCGGCCCTTCGCAGCCGGTGGATGGGTGGTGACGCCCGCAGTGTCGGGCACGTGGAACCATGTCACCAATGGCGGCTACACCGACTCTGCAGGCCTTGTGGTACCGTCGACCAGCGACTCCACGCTCTACTTCACCGGCAAGCTCAATGTGGCCCGGCCGATCCTGCGCTCCGGCGAGCGTGTGCGCGCAATCACGCCGCGCTTCGGTGTGAGTGCAAACGTCTTTGCCCAGCGGGCGCGCAACCTCCTGCTTGGCGGCGGGCTTGGCACGCTGACCTCGGCCGCGTTCACGCTCGATCTGGAGACCGGTCTGGCCTTCGCGTTGGCCAATGGCGGGACGATCGATCTTGCCCTGCAGGCGCGCGGCCTTGCCGGCAACAACCGCAGCTACACCCTGCAGGCAGGCGTCAGGGTGCCGCTCAACTGACCGACCCGAAGGCGGATGCGGAACATGCCGCGTCCGCCCAGGGCGATCAGCCGGTGACGGCCCGGTTACGGGCCTTGCAATGAGGGCGTTTCGGGACTATATCGGCTTCAAATTCTTGGTCGGTATGACGAAGAGTGGGTCCACCCGGTCCCGCTCTTTTTTGTTACCGGCCGCAACCGAGTTTCGGACCCGGACAGTTTGACGGAATCGGCAGATACCAGCGTCCAGTTCAAGGACGATCGCTTCATCCGCGAAAGCGGTGTCGACGCACGCGTGGCGGCCATTGTCGGCCCGGTGCTGGAGACGATCGGCCTGCGACTGGTGCGCGCAAGGCTGATGTCCCAGAACGGCCTGACCCTGCAGATCATGGCCGAACGGCCGGACGGCACGATGACGATCGAGGATTGCGAAGAGGCAAGCCACGCGCTGTCGCCCGCGCTCGATGTCGAGGACCCGATCGACCGTGCCTACAATCTGGAAGTGTCTTCGCCCGGCATCGACCGGCCGCTTGTACGCGCCGAAGATTTCGCCGCCGCCGTGGGCCATGTCGCCAAGGTCGAGACATCGGTCATGGTCGGCGGGCGCAAGCGCTTTCGAGGCACTGTTCTTGAAGCTGCCGAAAGCGGCGTCACGATCGAGCGCGACAATCCGGGCGAGGGTGAGGAAGCGACGGTCGCCATCCCCTTCGACGCGATCTCGGAAGCCAAACTTGTGCTGACCGACGATCTTGTGCGCGAGGCATTGAAGAATGACAGGAAACTGCGCGACGAGCGCAAGAAGCAGAAACGGTCCGGCGGTGACGCCGGATAACAGAACTGAGGGAATGCAGCGCCCGCCGGTGAGCGGCGGCAACGCGTAAGGAGATGAAAATGGCAGTCAGTGCGAACAGGCTGGAACTCTTGCAGATCGCCGATGCGGTGGCGCGCGAGAAGTCGATCGACAAGACGATCGTTATCGACGCGATGGCCGACGCCATCCAGAAGGCGGCGCGCTCGCGCTACGGCCAGGAGACCAACATCCGCGCCGACATCAATCCGCAGACCGGCGAGATGAAGCTTCAGCGCCTGATGGAGGTTGCCGAGGACGTTGAGGAGCCGGCCCGTCAGATCTCGCTGAAGGACGCCCGTACCCGCAATCCCGACGCCCAGCCCGGCGATTTCCTGGCCGAGCAGCTGCCGCCGATGGATTTCGGCCGCATCGCCGCCCAGTCGGCCAAGCAGGTCATCGTGCAGAAGGTGCGCGAGGCCGAGCGCGACCGCCAGTATGAGGAATACAAGGATCGCATCGGCGAGATCGTCAACGGCACGGTCAAGCGCGTCGAATATGGTAATGTGATTGTCGATCTGGGCCGTGGCGAGGCGATTGTCCGCCGCGACGAGCTGATCCCGCGCGAGCTGTTCAAATATGGCGACCGCGTACGCGCCTATGTCTATGACGTGCGGCGCGAGCAGCGCGGACCGCAGATCTTCCTGTCGCGCACCCATCCGCAGTTCATGGCCAAGCTGTTCGCCATGGAAGTGCCGGAGATTTACGACGGCATCATCGAAATCAAGTCGGTCGCCCGCGACCCGGGCTCGCGCGCCAAGATCGCCGTGATCTCGCGCGACAGCTCGATCGACCCGGTCGGCGCCTGCGTCGGCATGCGCGGTTCGCGCGTGCAGGCGGTGGTCGGCGAACTTCAGGGCGAGAAGATCGACATCATCCCGTGGAACGACAACGCGGCGACCTTCATCGTCAACGCGCTGCAACCGGCGGAAGTCGCCAAGGTCGTGCTCGACGAGGATGCCGAAAAGATCGAGGTGGTGGTGCCCGACGACCAGCTTTCGCTGGCTATCGGCCGCCGCGGCCAGAATGTGCGTCTGGCTTCGCAGCTCACAGGCTGGGATATCGACATCCTGACCGAGGAAGAGGAATCGCAGCGTCGCCAGAAGGAATTCGTCGACCGTTCGAACCTGTTCATGGAAGCGCTCGACGTCGACGAGATGGTCGGTCAGGTGCTCGCCTCGGAAGGCTTTTCGAGCGTCGAGGAAGTAGCCTATGTCGATGCCGACGAAGTTGCCTCCATCGAGGGCTTCGACGAGGAGACGGCCGAGGAAATCCAGACGCGTGCCCGCGAATATCTGGAGCGCATCGAGGCCGAGCAGGATGCCAAGCGCAAGGAACTCGGCGTGGAAGATGAGCTGCGCCAGGTGCCCGGCATCACCACTGCCATGATGGTTGCGCTCGGCGAAGACGATGTGAAGACCATCGAGGATTTTGCCGGCTACGCGGTTGACGACCTTGTCGGCTGGCGCGAGCGCAAGGACGGCGAGACCAAGTTCTTCGACGGCGTTCTCACACCGTTCGGCGTGACCCGTGCCGACGCCGAGCACATGGTCATGTCGGCCCGGCTGGCTGCCGGCTGGGTGACCGAGGAAGACCTTGCTGGCGATGCCGGCGAGGAAGGCGAAGGCGAGGCCGAAACGGCCGCGTCCGTAGCCTGATCGTCATGCCGGCGACCTGTACCCAGTCCGGAGTGGACCTTGATAGAAATGAACGACCGCACATGCATCGTGACGCGTCAGGCGCGGGAGCCGGAAGCGCTTCTGCGTTTTGTCGCGGGGCCGGATGGCCAGGTCGTTCCCGATATCAGGCGCAAACTGCCGGGGCGGGGTTGCTGGGTCACTGCTGACCGTGACCACGTAGAACGCGCGGCGGCGAAGAACCTATTTGCGCGCGCGCTGAAGACCGGCGTCAAGGTTTCGCCCGACCTCGGGCAGATGGTCGACGGACTGCTTTCTTCGGCTGCGCTGGGGGTTCTCGGGCTTGCCCGCAAGGCCGGTGCTGTGGCACTTGGCGCATCCAAGGTTGATGGCGCAGTCCGCTCAGGCAAGGCAGCAGCCGTTTTGCATGCACACGAGGCGTCGGACGATGGGGTGCGCAAGCTTACCCAGGCCCGACGCGCGACGAAACTGGCCGGAGGCCCCGATATTCCGGCGTTCAAACTCTTTTCGGAAGCCGAATTGGGTTTGGCATTGGGGGCAACAAATGTGATACATGCTGCCGTGCTCGCCTCGGAGGCGGGCACGGCGGCGCTCAGGCGCGTGGTTGCGCTCGACCGTTACCGGACGGGATTGGATTACCATCCGGCATCGATCGCACCCGAATCTGAGGACATGACGCCTGCAAAGGATATGGAATGAGCGATACGAAATCGAGCGATGACAAGACCCTGAGTGTCGGCGGCAAGAAGACGCTGACACTGAAAAGACCGTCCGTGGAACAGGGAACCGTGCGGCAGAGTTTCTCGCATGGCCGCTCGAAGTCCGTCGTCGTTGAGACCAAGAAGCGGAAGTTCTCGCGTCCCGACGAAAAGTCAGAGGCCGCGACGGTATTCAAGCCGCGCCAGCCGGCTGCACCCCAGCCCGCTGAAAAGGCTGCCGAGGCTCCCAAGCCGTCGTCAGGCGGTTCCTGCGTTGTGCTGAACGAACTCTCCAACGAGGAGATGGAGGCCCGCCGCCGGGCGCTTGAGGGCGCGAAGGTTCGCGAGGTCGAGGACCGCAAGCGCGCTGCCGAGGAGGCCAAGCGCCGCGCCGAGGAAGACGAGCGCCGCGCCCGCGAACGCGAGGAATCGGCCCAGCGTCAGGCTGAAGAGGAAGCGCGTCTTCAGGCCGAGGCCGAAGCACGCCGCCGTTCCGAGGAAGAGGCACGCCGTCGTGCGCCTGAGCCGGAAGTGGCCGACGAGGAAGACAAGTCGGCATCGCGTGGTGGCGCCAAGCGCAGTGCCGCGCGTCCCGAGATGCCCGCGCCCCGGCCGGCGAAGCCCAAGGTCGAAGACAATCGCCGCCGTGGCAAGCTGACGCTCAATTCCGCGTTGTCCGGCGACGAAGGCGGCCGTGGCCGTTCGCTTTCGGCGATGCGCCGCAGGCAGGAAAAGTTCAAGCGCGCCCAGCATCAGGAGCCGCGCGAGAAGATTGCCCGTGAGGTCGTGCTGCCTGAGACGATCACCATTCAGGAACTCGCCGCCCGTATGGCCGAGCGTTCCGTCGAGGTGATCAAGTACTTCATGAAGGAAGGCCAGATGATGAAGCCGGGCGACGTCATCGACGCCGATACGGCTGAACTGGTCGCCGGCGAATTTGGCCACACCGTGAAGCGCGTTTCGGAATCGGACGTCGAGGAAGGTTTCTTCGACATCGAGGACAAGCCGGAAGACATGAAGCCGCGTCCGCCCGTGGTCACCATCATGGGCCATGTCGATCACGGCAAAACGTCGCTGCTGGATGCCATCCGCAACGCCAATGTCGTGTCCGGCGAGGCCGGCGGCATCACCCAGCATATCGGCGCCTATCAGGTCGAGCAGAACGGCCAGAAGATCACCTTCATCGATACGCCTGGCCACGCGGCCTTTACCGCAATGCGCGCGCGCGGCGCGCAGTCGACCGATATCGCCATTCTCGTGGTGGCGGCCGACGATTCGGTGATGCCGCAGACGGTGGAATCCATCAATCACGCCAAGGAGGCCGGCGTTCCGCTGATCGTGGCGATCAACAAGATCGACAAGCCCGAAGCCGACGCGCAGAAGGTTCGCACCGAACTGCTGCAGCATGAGGTGTTCGTGGAATCGATGGGCGGCGACGTTCAGGAAGTCGAAGTCTCCGCGATCAAGGGCACCAATCTCGACGGCTTGCTGGAGGCGATCCTGCTGCAGGCCGAAGTGCTGGAGCTGAAGGCCAATCCGGACCGCACCGCCGAAGGCGTGGTTATCGAAGCCAAGCTGGACAAGGGCCGCGGCTCGGTCGCCACCGTGCTGGTTCAGGCCGGTACGCTGAAGCCGGGCGACATTATTGTTGCCGGCAACGAGTGGGGCCGTGTGCGCGCGCTGGTCAACGACAAGGGCGACCAGATCAAGGAAGCAGGCCCGTCAATGCCGGTCGAGATCCTGGGCCTGCAGGGCACGCCGCAGGCGGGCGACCGCTTTGCGGTGGTCGAAAACGAAGCCCGGGCCCGCGAGATTTCCGAGTACCGCCAGCGTCTTGCCCGCGAGAAATCGGTCGCCCGTCAGGCCGGCCAGCGCGGATCGCTCGAGCAGATGATGACGCAGTTGCAGACGAGCGAACTCTCCGAGTTCCCGCTGCTCATCAAGGGCGATGTGCAGGGTTCGATCGAGGCCATTGTGGCCGCGCTCGACAAGCTGGGCACCGACGAGGTGCGTGCGCGCATCGTTCATGCCGGCGCGGGCGCGATCACCGAGAGCGATGTTTCGCTGGCCGAAACGTCGGAGGCCGTGATCATCGGCTTCAACGTCCGCGCCAACAGGCAGGCGCGCGACGCCGCCGAACAGGCGGGCATTGAGATCCGCTATTACAACATCATCTACGACCTCGTGGATGACATCAAAGCGGCCATGTCGGGCCTGCTGTCGCCCGAGCGGCGCGAAACCTTCCTCGGCAACGCCGAAATCCTGGAGGTGTTTAACATCACCAAGGTCGGCAAGGTCGCGGGTTGCCGCGTAACCGAGGGCAAGGTCGAGCGTGGTGCCGGCGTGCGCCTGATCCGTGACAACGTCGTCATCCACGAAGGCACGCTGAAGACGCTGAAGCGCTTCAAGGATGAGGTGGGCGAAGTGCCGGCCGGCCAGGAATGCGGCATGGCCTTCGCCAATTACGAAGACATTCGTCAGGGCGACGTCATCGAGGCCTATCGGGTCGAGATGGTCACGCGCTCGCTCTAGGACGATTGAACAGGATGCGGCTGGTGGCTGTTGCCGCCACCGCGCCGCCAGCAGCGAAAATGCCGAATTGAACATGCAGGGCGGTTCGATCCCGTCCTGCACGGTTTCAGGGACTTTACAGTGTCGAAATTCTCTTCCTCGGGCCCGTCCCAGCGTCAGCTTCGTGTTGGCGAGCAGGTGCGTCATGCGCTGTCTACCGTGCTTCAGCGCGGCGACGTGCGAGACGACGCGATCGAGGCAACTGTCATTTCCGTTTCGGAAGTGCGCATGTCGCCCGACCTCAAGATCGCAACCGCCTTTGTCGCGCCGCTTGCCGCCGACGATGATGACGCAGTCGTCAACGCATTGAACCGCCACGCGAAATTCATACGCGGCCGCGTCACGCCTGAACTGCGCCAGATGAAATTCATGCCCGAGATCAGGTTCCGGCTGGATACCAGCTTCGACAATATGGCCAGGATCGACGAGCTTCTGCGCTCGCCCGAAGTCGCACGCGATCTGGACGATGACGGCGAGGGGGACAAGGACTAGTGCCCCGCAACCGCAAGAAGAAGGGCCGTCCGGTTTCAGGCTGGGTGGTCTTCGACAAGCCCGTCGGAATGGGCTCGACCGAGGCCGTGTCCAAGGTCAAATGGCTGTTCAATGCCGAAAAGGCCGGCCATGCCGGCACGCTCGATCCGCTTGCATCCGGCATGTTGCCGATCGCGCTTGGCGACGCCACCAAGACGGTTCCCTATGTCATGGATGGCGCCAAGGTCTATCGTTTTACTGTTGAGTGGGGCGAGGAGCGCTCGACCGACGACCGCGAGGGCGAGGCGACAAAGACATCTGATTTGCGGCCCTCGGAAGCCGCCATTCGCGCGCTACTGCCGCAATTCACCGGCCTAGTGATGCAGACCCCGCCGCAATTCTCGGCGATCAAGATCGGCGGTGAACGCGCCTACGACCTGGCGCGCGAGGGCGAGGAGATCGACATTCCCGCGCGGGAAGTGGAGATCGGCCGGCTTGAGATTGTCGAGATGCCCGATGCCGGCCACACCGTGTTCGAGATCGAATGCGGCAAGGGCACCTATGTCCGTTCCATCGCCCGCGACATGGGGCGCGAACTGGGCTGTTACGGCCACATTGCCGATCTGCGCCGCACAGAGGTCGATCCGTTCACGCCTGAGCAACTCGTCACGCTGGATGCGCTCGAGGCCGCAGCGCCCGCACGCGAGCGTGATGGCGACCGGTTGCTGCCGCCCGCGCCCGCCAGCTTCGGCTCTCTCGATGCGATGCTCCTCGATACGGGGGCGGCACTATCGTTTCTGCCGCAGGTTATGCTGAGTGACGACGCGGCCCGCAAGGTCCGTCTCGGCAATCCGGCGATTGTGCGCGGCGCCGGCGCGCCGGTTGAGGCGGACGAGGCCTGCGCTGTGGCGCGCGGCCGGCTGGTTGCTCTGGGCGCAATCGACGCGGGCATGTTTCATCCAAGGCGTGTATTCCGCGACTAGCTACGCTGTTTGGGCTTGCGGCAGGTGCACAAATTGCGCCAGTTTCCCCGCATGACGCAGAAGAAAAGACTGGTCGAACATCGCCGATCGCCGGTGGGCGCTCCGCCCGGCACGCTCGTGCCCGATGTCAACGCATCGCCGACGAAGATACGTCTCACCGTCATCACCGACGACCTCGCCACCGAGGTGACGGATGTCAGCATCGATGATGTACGCGCGGCCATGAAGAAAGGCGATCGTCTCTGGATAGACGTGATCGGTCTCGCGGACCTCGATCTCATCTCTGCCATTGGCGAATTGATCGGCATGGACCCGCTGGCGGTCGAGGACGTTGCCAACACCGACCAGCGCCCCAAAATCGATGTCTACGACCATCATCCGCTGATCGTGGTGCACATGTTCGACGGCAAGAGCGTCAGTTCCAAGGAACAGTTCGCGATCGCCTTCAACAAGACGCATGTCGTCACGTTCCAGGAGCGTCCGGGCGATTGTCTCGACCCGGTGCGCCGCCGGCTTGCGTCACCCGTCGGGCGCATCCGCAAGCGCGGTGCCGCTTATCTGGTCTACGCCATCCTCGACACGATCCTCGATTCATACTTTCCGCTGCTTGAGACGATTGGCGACGAACTCGAGGCGATCGAGGACAGGATTTCGATTGATCCCCGGCCACAGGACGTGACCCGGTTGCATCGCATCAAGCGCGAGCTCCTCGTGGTCAAGCGGGCGCTGTGGCCGTCGCGCGAAATGCTGTCCGCGCTGTCGCGGCAGGAAATCGGCCTCATTCCGAAAGAGGTGCATCAATATCTGCGTGACACCTACGATCACGCAATCCAGCTGATCGACGTCACGGAGACCTATCGGGAACTGGCGACCGGGCTGCTTGACCTCTATCTCTCCAGCGTGTCGACCAAGATGAACGAGGTGATGAAGGTTCTGACCATCATCTCGACCATCTTCATACCTCTGGGCTTTCTGGCCAGCATCTGGGGCATGAATTTCGATCAGGATTCGGCCTGGAACATGCCGGAACTCGATCTGCCCTACGGCTATCCGATGGCGCTTGGCATAATGGGGCTGATCGCGCTTGGCCTGCTGATCGTGTTTCGATGGAAGAGGTGGTTGTAGCGCATCCCGCCGCGCGAAGATCGCACTGGCAATTGCCGCGGAATTCGACTATATGCGCCGCAGCGCAGCGGCTTGACGCTGCCTGACCGGCCCCCGCTGGACGACATCCCGGCCGTGGGCGACCCAATTCCTCCCACTTAGAAAGGAAGCCCGATGTCGATTACCGCTGAGCGGAAACAAGAGCTCATGAAAGAATATGCAACCGCCAAGGGCGACACCGGTTCGCCGGAAGTTCAGGTTGCGATTCTGACGGAGCGTATCACGAACCTGACCGAACACTTCAAGGACCACAAAAAGGACAACCATTCCCGCCGTGGTCTTCTGAAGCTCGTGTCGCAGCGCCGTCGTCTCTTGGACTATCTGAATTCCAAGGACAGCGCGCGTTACAAGACGCTGATCGGCAAGCTCGGAATACGCCGCTAAATTGTCGCGATGGCGGGCGGCTGGTCCGTTCGCCATCGCGATAAACCGGCCGCTCATGCGGCCAAACCTGCGCCAACGGAACGTTGAAAGGCCCGACGGCGCGCCCCAGGACCGGGTCATGGGGCAGGATTGCAGGCAGCTCTGAGCGCGCAAGGCGCCAAAGACGGAGCTCCCCGTTGTCTTGCCCGTGGCTCGTTCCGGATCTCCAGATGCGGCGACCCAAGCCGCGGTCGAAGATCCGAACCATGACCGGCAATGCCGAGACGGCTGCGGGAAACTTCCGCATTGTGCTGTGGCAGCCGGGAACGAAGCAGGGGAACGCGATGCGCCCGAGAGAGCGCAGGCTTCCTCCATTGAGGACAGGATATGTTCAAACAACACAAAGTTGAGATGGAATGGGGCGGACGTCCGCTCATTCTTGAAACCGGCAAGATCGCCCGTCAGGCAGACGGCGCCGTGCTTGCCACCTATGGCGAGACCGTGGTTCTGGCCACCGTTGTCTCCGAAAAGCAGCCGAAGCCCGGCTTCGACTTCTTTCCGCTGACCGTCAACTACCAGGAAAAGACCTTTGCCGCCGGCAAGATCCCGGGCGGCTTCTTCAAGCGTGAGGGACGCCCGAGCGAAAAGGAAACGCTCACCTCGCGCCTGATCGACCGCCCGATCCGTCCGCTGTTTGCAGACGGATACAAGAACGACACGCAGGTCGTTCTCACCGTTCTCCAGCACGATCTGGAAAATGATCCCGATGTTGTGGCCATGATCGCGGCTTCCGCCGCTCTGACGCTGTCGGGCGTCCCCTTCATGGGCCCGATCGGCGCTGCGCGCGTCGGCTATATCGGCGGTGAGTATGTGCTCAACCCGCAGGTCGACGAAATGCCGGAGACCAAGCTCGACCTGGTCGTGGCCGGCACCGGCGACGCCGTGATGATGGTTGAGTCCGAAGCGCATGAGCTGTCGGAAGACGTCATGCTCGGTGCCGTCATGTTCGGCCACAAATCGTTCCAGCCGGTGATCGACGCGATCATCAAGCTGGCCGAGGCAGCCGCCAAGGAACCGCGCGAGCACACGCCCGCCGATCTGTCGGAACTCGAAGGCGAGATGCTGAAGCTGGTCGAGGGCGAGCTGCGCGAAGCCTACAAGATCACCGACAAGCAGGACCGCTACGCCGCTGTCGACGCGGTCAAAGCCAAGGTCAAGGAAGCCTTCACCCCGGCAGAGGGCGAAGAGGCGAAATGGTCCCCCGAGCAGGTCGGTTCCGTGTTCAAGGAACTGCAGGCCAAGATCGTTCGCTGGAACATTCTCGACACCGGCAGCCGTATCGACGGCCGCGACCTGAAGACCGTGCGTCCGATCGTTTCGGAAGTCGGCGTATTTCCGCGCACCCACGGTTCGGCCGTGTTCACGCGCGGCGAGACGCAGGCCATGGTCGTTGCCACGCTGGGCACCGGCGAGGACGAGCAGTTTGTGGATGCCCTGACCGGCACCTACAAGGAAACCTTCATGCTGCACTACAATTTCCCACCCTATTCGGTGGGTGAGACGGGCCGCATGGGTTCCCCGGGCCGCCGCGAAATCGGCCACGGCAAGCTTGCCTGGCGCGCAATCCATCCGATGCTGCCCGCTGCCGATCAGTTCCCCTACACGCTGCGCGTGGTATCCGAGATCACCGAGTCCAACGGTTCGTCGTCGATGGCGACGGTCTGCGGCACCTCGCTGGCGCTCATGGATGCCGGCGTACCGCTGACCAAGCCTGTTGCCGGTATCGCCATGGGCCTGATCAAGGAAGGCGAGCGCTTTGCGGTGCTCTCCGACATCCTTGGCGACGAAGACCATCTCGGTGACATGGACTTCAAGGTTGCCGGCACCGACGACGGCATCACCTCGCTCCAGATGGACATCAAGATCTCCGGCATCACCGAGGAGATCATGAAGGTCGCTCTCGATCAGGCCAAGGAAAGCCGCGCGCACATCCTCGGCGAGATGGCCAAGGCTATTTCCCAGGGCCGTTCGGAGCTTGGCGAGTTCGCACCGCGCATCGAGGTGATGAACATCCCGACCGACAAGATCCGCGACGTGATCGGCACCGGCGGCAAGGTGATCCGCGAGATCGTCGAAAAGACCGGCGCCAAGATCAATATCGAGGACGACGGCACCGTGAAGATCGCCTCGTCCAACGCCAAGGAGATCGAGGCAGCCAAGAAGTGGATTCACTCGCTGACGGCAGAGCCGGAAGTGGGCGAGATCTACGAGGGCACGGTTGTGAAGACCGCCGACTTCGGCGCTTTCGTCAACTTCTTCGGCCCGAAGGACGGTCTGGTTCACATCTCGCAGCTCGCACAGGAGCGGGTCGGAAAGACCACCGATGTCGTCAAGGAAGGCGACAAGGTTTGGGTGAAGCTGATGGGCTTTGACGAGCGCGGCAAGGTTCGCCTGTCGATGAAGGTCGTCGACCAGGAGACCGGCAAGGAACTCGCCCGCGAGAAGAAGGCCGAGGAAACCGACGCCTGATCCACGCGGATCGACTCGAGACGAGAAGGCGCGGCTCCATGGCCGCGCCTTTTTTCTAGGCGGCTCCGTTCTGGTCAGACGAGGTTGGTGAGAGCGAAATGGACAACAGGACCGCGATTGCCCTTCATCCTTTCGAGCGCGGCCTGGTTGAGATGCCAGCGGCCGGTGCGCGTGGGCTCGTCCTCAACGCGTCGCCCGACATGCGCAGGCCCGACGGCTTCACGCCGGAGCTTGTTCTCGTACAGGATTTGAGACCGCTCTTTCTGCCGCTCGAACGAACCGGACATGAGGTCGTTCCGCAGCCGGAGGGCGAGGACTACGATCTGACCATCGTGTTGGCAGGCCGCCACCGCAGGCAGAATGAGGGCTGGATTGCCGAAGCTCTGGCACGGACCCGTGCCGGCGGACTGATCCTTGTGGCAGGCGGCAAGACGGACGGTATCGCCAGCCTTAAGAAGCGCGTTGGCGCTCTTATAGAGCCAGCCGGCTCACAATCGAAATTTCACGGCATGGTATTCTGGCTGCAACGGCCAGCCGACGCCGAGGCGGCAATCAAAGCTCTACGCCCGGCCGAGGGCCTGGTCGAGGATCGGTTTGTCACCGGCGCCGGCATGTTCTCCGCCGGCGAGGTCGATGCCGGTTCGCGCCTGCTGGCGGACAGTTTGCCGGCTGACATTAGCGGCGCTGTCGCCGATTTCGGCGCCGGATGGGGTTATCTCTCGGTCAGGCTGGCGGAGCTGGAGGGCATCACTTCGATCGACCTCTACGAAGCCTCGCAGACAGCGCTCGAAGCCGCCAGGACCAATTTGCAGGGTGTCGGCGGCACTGGGCCGGACCGCGACTATTTTTGGCACGATCTGCTGTCTGAGCCTGTCACGCAGCACTACGACGCTATCGTCATGAATCCGCCCTTTCATCAGGGCAGGGCGGCTGAACCGGACATCGGCGTCACGATGATCAAGGTGGCGCTGGCGGCGCTGAAAAAAGGCGGCCGCCTGTTTCTGGTCGCCAACCGGGGGCTTCCCTACGAACGGGAACTGGCAGCCGGGGCCGCGCGGCACGGTGAACTGGCGAGCGACAATCGCTTCCGCGTTTTGTGGGCTGTGAAATAGGAAAGGGAAGGCGGCTCAGGCGCCGCCTTCGGCAAGCATAACCTAGTGGAGGTTCGCGACCTTCTTCGGCTCTTCCGGCGCAAGGTTGACAACCAGCGGCTCGGGACGGCCATAGAAGTAGCCTTGCACAACCTCACAGCCGGCTGCCCGCAGCAGCGTGGCCTGGCTTTCGGTTTCCACGCCTTCGGCAATGGTGTGGACGCCGAGCGCCCGCGACAGGCCGACAATTGTGGAAACCACGGCGCCGGTGCTGCTGTCGTTTTCCATGCGGCTGACGAATGAGCGGTCGATCTTCAGCTTCTGGAACGAGAAGTCGATGAGATAGCTGAGGTTTGAGTAGCCGGTGCCGAAATCGTCCACGGCCACCGAAATGCCCATGTCGGTCAGTTCCTTCAGGATCTTCGCAGCGCGCTCCTTGTCCTGCATCATGGCCGTCTCGGTCACTTCAAGCTCCAGCTTGGACGGCTTGAGCTGCGTCTCGTTCATGACTGTGCGAACCATCGACATGAAGTTCTTGGACATGAACTGGACCGGTGAGATGTTCACCGCCACGAAACAGTCTTCCGGCAGCATCAGTGCGTCGGTGCAGGCCTTGCGCAGCACCCACTCGCCGATCGGAACGATCATGCCGGTTTCCTCGGCGATCGGAATGAACTCCATCGGTGTAATCATGCCGCGGGTGGGGTGTCGCCACCGGATAAGAGCCTCATAGCCCACGATGCGCTGGCTGGAGAGGTCGAGCTGCGGCTGGTAGTGCAGTTCGAAATCGCCGCGCTTGAAGGCCGAATGCAGCTCGGATTCGATCCACTGGCGGTGCTCTGCAACGCGACCCATATCCGGGTGGAACACGGCCCAGCTGGCCACGCCCAGCGCGCGCGCCTGCTGCAAGGCAAGGTTCGAGCGGCGCAACAGCGTAATCGGATCGTGACCGTCCTTGGGCATGGCGACGATGCCAACCGAAACACTGACCGACTGGAGATGGGATTTCAGCGGAAAGGGCTTCATCATCGCTTCGATCAGTTGCTCGACGAACTCGTTGATCAGAAGCGGCGACTTGTCGTCCGGAAGCAGAATGCAGAACTGGCCGGCACCCGTGCGCCCGACTTCGATGTCGTCAGGCATGTTGTCGGTCAGCCTGGCGGCAAACAGCTTGACCAGTTCTTCGCCCTGCTGGTCGCCGATGGAATCGTTGATGTGCTTGAAGCGGTCGATTTCGATGTCGATGAGATAGACCGGTTTGCCGGTGCGCGACGTGGCGATGGCCGCTTCCGCTATCTTGCCAATCATGGCCGTTCGGGAATTGAGCCCGGTCAGCTTGTCGGTCTGGGTCTCGCGGTATACGTAGCTTGCCGATTCATCCACGCCGGCAAAAAACGACATCGACGACCCGGCGGCCGCGAGCGCGCATAGCGACGCGATGATCGCACCGATTACCTCCGCAGGCATGCCGGCGATCTGGTCGCCCATGCCGTAGCGCAGTCCCCATAGACCAATGATGAAGCTGCCGATGCCGGCGGCGCCGATGGTCAGGAGACGAAATACTGGCGTACGAAACGGTTGCGTAGAATCTTGCATGCGAACTGCCCCATTCGCCTGCAACTGTAACCGAAATCTACTTAGAAAGGGTTTCCGGCAATGATTCCAATTTAATTGTAGCGAATGCTAATTATCGTTTGAATCAAAGCGCTTAAGCTCATCTAGCGACGGCATGGAAACGATATGGTAACCAGAATCCACATAGTGGATCTCGCCGGTCACGCCGCCGGAGAGGTCCGATAACAGGTAAAGAGCCGACCCGCCGACCTCGTCCAGGGACACGGTTTTTCTGAGCGGTGAATTACGCTGCTGAAACGAAAACATGTAGCGCGCATCGGACACGCCGGCACCGGCGAGGGTGCGGACCGGGCCTGCCGAAAGGCCGTTCACGCGTATGCCGCGCGGCCCGTAATCATTGGCGAGATAGCGCACGCTTGCTTCCAGTGCGGCCTTGGCGACACCCATGACATTGTAGTTCGGCATCACCCGCACCGATCCGGCATAAGTCATCGTGACCATGCTGCCGCCATCGTTCATCAGCGCAGCGGCATGGCGCGCCATCTCGGTGAACGAGTAGCAGGAAATCAGCATCGTTCGGGTGAAGTTGTCGCGGCTGGTGTCGGCGTAAAGGCCCTTGAGCTCGTTCTTGTCGGAAAACCCGACGGCATGGACAAGGAAGTCGAGGCCGCCCCATTCGTCACGGATCGTGTTGAAGACGCTTTCGATCGAGCCGCTGTCTTCGACATCGCACGGCATGACCAGCTTGCTGCCAATCTTTTCCGCCAGCGGCTTGACCCGGCGCCCGAATGCCTCGCCCTGATAGGTTACGGCAATGTCTGCGCCATGCTCATGCAGCGTGCGGGCAATGCCCCATGCAATCGAATGGTCATTGGCGATGCCGGTAATGAGGCCGCGCCGCCCCTTCATCAGTCCGTCCATGAATGTCGCCCCGATCAGCCGTTGTAGCGGCGCATGACAAGCGTGGCGTTGGTGCCGCCAAACCCGAACGAGTTAGAAAGTGCCGTATCGAACTGGGCGTTGTCGATGCGCTTGCGAACAATCGGCATTCCCTCAAATTCCGGGTCAAGTTCTTCAACGTGAGCGCTTTCGCCGATGAAGCCTTCCTTCATCATCAGGATCGAGTAGATCGCCTCCTGCACGCCAGCGCCGCCCAGGCAGTGTCCGGTAAGCGATTTGGTTGAGGCGATATGCGGGATGTCGTTGCCGAACACCTCTCGGATTGCCCCGACTTCGCGGCTGTCGCCCACCGGCGTCGAGGTGCCGTGGGTGTTGATGTAGTCGACGCCGCCGTCGACGGTGGCCAGCGCCTGCTTCATGCAGCGAACCGCGCCTTCGCCTGAGGGCGCGACCATGTCGTAGCCGTCCGACGTCGCGCCATAACCGACGATCTCGCAATAGATCTTGGCGCCGCGTGCCTTGGCGTGTTCCAGCTCTTCCAGGACCAGAACGCCAGCACCACCGGCAATGACGAAGCCGTCACGGTTGGCGTCATAGGCGCGCGAAGCCGTTGATGGCTTGTCGTTGTATTTCGACGACATGGCGCCCATCGCGTCGAACAGGTTCGACATCGTCCAGTCGAGGTCTTCGTGACCGCCGGCAAACATCATGTCCTGTTTGCCCCACTGGATCAGTTCGGCTGCGTTGCCGACGCAATGCGCAGAGGTGGAGCAGGCCGAAGAGATGGAATAGTTGACGCCGTGGATCTTGAACCAGGTCGCAAGCGTTGCCGAAGCTGTCGACGACATCGCCTTGGGAACCGCAAACGGTCCGATGCGTTTCGGGCTGCCGTTTTTCTCCGTGATCGCCGCGGCTTCCACGATCGTGCGCGTCGAGGGGCCGCCAGACCCCATCACGATGCCGGTGCGCTCATTGGTGATGTCGCCTTCCTCGAGCCCGGCATCGGCAATCGCCTGCTCCATCGCGACGTGGTTCCACGCGCCGCCCTTGGACAGAAAACGCATGGCGCGCCGGTCCACCAGTTCGGTCGGATCGAGCGAAGGAGCGCCCCACACCTGGCACTTGAAACCGTGCTCGGCAAAATCGTCGGAGAAGGTGATGCCCGACTTTGCGTTGCGCAGTGAATCGGTAACCTCCGAGGCATTGTTGCCGATCGAGGATACGACACCGAGGCCGGTTACGACGACACGTCTCATATTGCTCTCCCTGGGCGGGGCATTGTAGCCGCCCTCAAGCGTTTGAAATCAGGATTCCTGCTGTGCAAGGCCGACCCGCAGATCGGTTGCCTTGTATATGGCCTCGCCATCAGCCTTAAGCCAACCGTCGGCGATGCCGAGCACCAGTCGGCCGCGCATGACGCGCTTGAAGTCCACGCCATATTCGACCAGCTTGGTCTTCGGCGTGACCATGCCTTTGAACTTTACCTCGCCCGTCGACAGCGCCATGCCCTTGCCGGGCAGTCCGAGCCAGCCGAGGAAGAAGCCGGTCATCTGCCACATGGCATCGAGGCCAAGGCATCCCGGCATCACCGGATTGCCCGGGAAATGGCAGGGAAAGAACCAAAGATCCGGCTTGATCTCGAGTTCGGCACGTACACAGCCCTTGCCAAACTCTCCGCCCTCTTCGGTGATTTCGGTAATGCGGTCGAACATGAGCATGGGCGGGGCGGGAAGCTGCGCGTTGCCGGGTCCGAACAGGTCTCCATTGGCACATGCCAGAAGATCGTCGTAACCGTAGCTTGATTTGCGTTCCGCCATGGAGTCCTCGCCGCCTGCTTCCGTCCGGAAGTCGTTATTGTCGGGATTTCCCTATCACAGACATTTGCCCGCTGGAAACTCCGCTTTGGCGTCTTCAAACAGCATTGGGCAGTTCGCCGCACCGCTATTGATCGCGCCTGACACACAAAATATATAGAAATCGTACCTAGGCTCCCAATATGGCGGCTTATGCGGCAATCCGCACGTATCCGCCAGGGCGCAAACGGGAATGGTGACACTGTCGATGGCCGTGGAAATGACGACCGAAACGCAGATCGAGCAACGGGTAAGGGAGGCCGGACTTCGGCCGACCAGGCAGCGCATCGCGCTGGCTGAACTGCTGTTCGCCAAGGGCGACCGGCATCTCTCCGCCGAGGAACTGCACGAGGAAGCCCAGACTGCGGGCGTCGCCGTTTCGCTGGCCACCGTCTACAACGCCCTGCACCAGTTTACCGATGCCGGGCTATTGCGGATTCTGGCGGTCGAGGGTGCGCGAACCTATTTCGACACCAACACCTCGGACCATCATCACTTCTTCATCGAAGACGACAACCAGCTGGTCGATATCGACACCGGTGCCGTCTCTCTCCACAACCTTCCCGAACCGCCGGAAGGGATGGAGATAGCCAATGTGGATGTGATCGTTCGCTTGCGGCGCAAGCGGCGCTGAGCCGGGCCGTCAGTCGGCGATAGCCTCGCCCGGATAGGCACCCCAGACAATCGACTGTTTGAGCCAGCCTCGTGCCTGGCCGAAATCCATCCGGCACCACTCGCCATTGCAGCTGTCGATCGTTCCCACGACACCCGGTTCCAGTTCGGCGACGATGCGTGCCTTGTCGTCGGCATCTGCACGAAGCGTCACGTTTGTCGGCTTGCCGCGCTGCCAAGGCGCAACGATTGCGGTGCGTTTCCCCGAAAGCAACGACTGGTTGATCCAGCCTTCCGTGCCGTCGGCATCGCGAACCCGGCGCCAATTGTCATATTCCTGGATGATCTCCATCGGCAGGCCCGATTTCAGGTACATCCAGTCGATTGCGTAGTTGAGCCCGGGGCCGATCCGCAGATTGACCCGGCTGGCCTTCAAGCTGACAAATCTCGGCAAGGGCAGGCCGCTGGGACCGACAGCCGTTCCGGACTGCGAGGCGGCTGCTTGTGCGACGCCACCGCCCGGGATCTGGAGAGCGGCTGGCTGCAAGACGAGAATGGCGGCGGTCGATAGGCAAAACGCGAGACGGGAAAGCATCGAAATTCCGTTACTGTCAAAGGGGAGCGGTCGGTATCGCGCTCCAACCCTTTTCCTTTGTTTTCGTCGGGCCGACTTGGTAGACAAAAAGCAGGCCGGCAACGCCGAGAAGTGTCGCCTGTTCTGGTTAAAGAGGTCTCAACGGCCCGCAATTTGAGGAAGCGATGCCAGGCAAAAAGAAGCCCCTTGTCGTCATCACGCGCAAACTGCCCGATCAGGTCGAAACGCGTATGCGCGAGCTGTTCGAAGCGCGGCTGAACGTGGACGACAAGCCGATGTCGCAGCCCGAGCTGGTTGCTGCGATGCGCGAGGCTGACGTTCTGGTGCCAACGATTACCGACCGCATCGACGCAGCACTGATTTCGCAGGCCGGCGAGCAGCTCAAACTGATCGCCAATTTCGGCAATGGCGTCGACAATATCGACATTGCCGCTGCGACCCAAAAGGGCATTACCGTCACCAACACGCCCAACGTGCTCAACGAAGACACCGCCGACATGACAATGGCGCTGATGCTGGCCGTCCCGCGCCGGCTGACCGAAGGCGCGGCGCTGCTGCAGGATGGCGGCAAATGGTCAGGATGGTCGCCCACATGGATGCTGGGGCATCGCATTTGGGGCAAGCGCCTTGGCATTGTCGGCATGGGCCGCATCGGCACTGCCGTTGCCCGCCGCGCCAAGGCCTTCGGACTTTCGATCCACTATCACAACCGAAACCGGGTGATGCCGTCTGTGGAGGACGAGCTCGAGGCCACCTATTGGGACAGCCTCGACCAGATGCTGGCGCGCATGGACATCATCTCTGTTCATTGCCCGTCGACGCCGGCAACCTTTCATCTCCTGTCGGCGCGCCGGCTGGAGCTGATGCAGCCGCGGTCCTACCTGGTCAACACCGCGCGTGGCGACATTGTCGACGAAGACGCGCTGGTGCGGCTGATCCAGGAAGGCAAGCTGGCTGGCGCAGGGCTCGATGTCTTCGAGCACGAACCCGCCGTCAATCCGAAGCTCGTCAAGCTGGCGGCGAAGGGCAGGGTTGTTCTGCTGCCTCACATGGGGTCGGCCACGATCGAGGGCCGCATCGATATGGGCGAGAAGGTGATCATCAACATCCGCACGCTGTTCGACGGTCATCGGCCGCCTGACCGTGTATTGCCCATGCGTGGGTGATGCGGCACGAGCGACTTCTGCTCAGCTGCTGCGTTTGTAGCTGACCGTGTCGAACCGCGCGCCAAGCGCGTCATACATCAGGAGCCGACCGACCAGCGGATCGCCTATTCCGGTGACCAGCTTGATGACCTCCATCGCCTGCAGGGTGCCCATGACGCCGGTGAGCGCCCCCAGAACGCCGGCTTCCGCGCAGGATGGCACCATTCCGGCCGGAGGCGGCTCGGGAAACAGGTCGCGATAGCCGGGATTGAGATTGCCCGCGGGATTCTTCTCGAACGGCTTCAGAACGGTTAGCGTTCCGTCGAAGCGCCCGACGGCTGCAGAGACGAGCGGCTTGCTGGCAGCCTCGCACGCATCCGCCATGGCGTAGCGTGTATCGAAATTGTCGGACCCGTCGGCCACGAAATCGTAGGCTGCGACCAGGTCCGCCGCATTGTCGGCGCTGATCCTGAGCCTGTGTTCCTCGACCCGGACATGCGGGTTGATGCGCGCGACAGCATTTGCAGCGCTTGTCGTTTTGTGTGTTCCAACCGCCTCGGTGTCGTGGATCATCTGCCGTTGCAGATTGGAGAGCGAGACCACGTCGTCATCGACAATGCCGATCGTGCCGACGCCGGCAGCCGCGAGATAGGCAATCAGCGGCGCGCCGAGCCCGCCGGCACCGATAACCAGAACACGCGCGCGTTTCAGCTTTTGCTGGCCCGGCCCGCCGATTTCCGGCAGCACGATGTGACGCGCATAACGCTCAAGTTCGGTGGCGTCGAGTTGTATGACCCTGTCATCCATGACGGTGGAACCTAATCCCGGGAGCGGACCTTGTCATGCACCTTCGGTGGGCGAGACGTGGCCCGCATCGACGGTGAGAAACTGCGCGCGCCCGCTCAGTGACTCAAACAGGCCGGGTTCGGTGCCCGTGGCGAAATACTGGCAGTTGAGGCGTTCAAGGATGTCAAAGAGGGCGGCGCGCCGATTGGCGTCGAAATGCGCAGCAATTTCATCGAGCAAAAGGATGGGCGCCATACCGGCGATCTCACCCACCAGTTGCGCATGCGCCAATACCATGCCGACCAGAAGCGCCTTCTGCTCGCCGGTGGAGCACAGTTCAGCCGCCTGATCCTTTGGCACGTGCCGCACCAGAAGGTCTGTGCGATGCGGCCCGGCAAGCGTGCGCCCGGCGGCGCGGTCCCGGTGGCGCTCGACCGCAAGTGTAGTACGGAACCCTTCTTCAACGTCTACGGCCGGCTTTTCGCCGATCTCTGCTTCCAGTACACCTGACAGCGAAAGTGCCGCTCGGGGGAACGGGCTGTCATCGGGTTGGCGTTCGACCATAGCCGACATCAGCTTGACCAGTTCGGCGCGCGCTGCCGCAATTGCGGTGCCCGCCTCGGCCATCTGTGTTTCGATAGCCTCGAACCAGCGCTCATCATGCACATCGTCTGCAAACAGGCGATTGCGGTTGCGCATCGCCTTTTCGTACGCGATTGCGCGTTGGCCGTGAGCCGGGTCGACTGTCATGACGAGACGATCGAGGAACCGGCGGCGGTCGGAGGCGGGACCGGTAAAGAGCTGGTCCATCACTGGCGTGAGCCAGATCACCCGCAGCCATTCCAGCATCGCATCGGCGCTGCGCGCGGTCGCACCGTTGATGCGGACCTTGCGTCCGCCTTCGCCGGGTTCGCCATTCGCGCCCGCGGTTCCTGTGCCGATCTCGGCGTCGCCAGCCGGCCCGTCTATCGAGGCATGAACGGCGAAGCCGCTTGACGAGCCGGTGCGCGCAACGTCGGCAAGTTGCGCCCGGCGCAGTCCGCGGCCAGGCGTCAGAAACGAAATCGCTTCCAGAAGATTGGTCTTGCCCGCACCATTCTGGCCGGTGAACACCACCGCCCCCGGCGCCAGATCGAGCGAAAGCTGGGCGTAGTTGCGAAAATCGCTCAGCGCCAGACGGGTGACGTGGACCTGTGGCGGCGCCGTGCTGGCGGAGGCTTCGGGCTCGGCGGGCACACGCCCTAGACCCGCATCGGCATCAGCACATAGAGCGTGCGTTCGTCGGCGGTGTCCTGAATGATCGTCGGCGAGCCGGCATCTGCCAGCATGAAGCGGGCTTCGCTGCCGCTGAGCTGGGCTGCAACATCGAGCAGATATTTGGCGTTGAAGCCGATATCGATCGGGTCGGAACCATAGTCCGCCGCGAGTTCTTCCGTCGCGCTGCCGGAATCGGGGTTGTTGACGGCCAGCGTAACCTGTCCCTCGGCAATCGACATCTTCACTGCGCGACCACGCTCCGACGAAATGGTCGACACGCGGTCGACGGCGTTGGCGAAGGTCTGCCGGTCGATGATGAGCTTCTTGTCATTGCCGGTCGGGATCACCCGCTCATAGTCGGGGAAGGTGCCGTCGATCAGTTTCGAGGTCAGCACGACCGAGCCGATGGTGAAGCGGATCTTGGTGTCCGACAGTTCGACGGTGACCGCGACATCGGGATCGTCGACCAGCTTCTGCAGCTCGCTGACGGTCTTGCGCGGGATGATGATGCCCGGCATGCCTTCCGAACCGGCCGGCGCCTCGACCTCGGCCCGCGCGAGGCGGTGCCCGTCGGTCGCAACAGCGCGCAGCATCAGCGTGCCGCCTTCGTCATGCGTGTGCATGAATATGCCGTTCAGATAATAGCGCGTTTCTTCGGTCGAGATCGCGAACTGGGTGTTTTCGATCAGCGCCCTGAGCGCCGTAGAATCCAGCCGGAAGATATGGCTGAACGAACCGGCGCTGAGCTGCGGGAAATCGGATTGCGGCAGGCACTGAAGCTTGAAACTCGAGCGACCCGAAACGACTGACATGGAGCTTCCGCTCTCGTCGGTCTTCAGCATCACCTCCGCACCTTCCGACAGCTTGCGCACGATATCGTAGAGCAGATGTGCCGGTACGGTCGTCGCGCCTGCCTGTTCGACATTGGCGGGCGTCGCCTCGGTGACCTCGAGGTCGAGGTCGGTCGCTTTCATCTCCAGGCTGGCGCCGTCGGCATTGAGCAGCACGTTGGACAGGATTGGAATCGTGTTCCGCCGCTCCACCACGCGATGCACGTGGTTGAGGGATTTGAGGAGGTTCGAGCGTTCGAGGATTACACGCATGACAGGGCGGTCTCATCAGGAATGCGGGATTGGCTACAGAAGAAAACCTGCCTGATCCCGAACAGCCGCGAATGGGCCAGAATCGAGCCAAACTGACAGGAAATCCGGGCGAAAGGCAAGTCCGATGGGCCTTTCACGCGCTGCCTGAAGTGTCTAGTTGGGGAAAAGGCCGGGTGCCTGGCACCCGGCCTTGCCGCATCCCCTCTCCGTCGTGTCTCAGGCCTGCTCGGCAATCAGCCTTTTGAGCAGTTCAATCTCCTGCGCCAGCGTATTGTCGCCGCCCGAAAGCCCCTCGATCTTGCGGACCGCGTGAAGCACTGTTGTATGATCCCTGCCGCCAAACCGCCGGCCGATTTCAGGCAGCGACCGCGGCGTCATCACTTTCGACAGATACATCGCGACCTGCCTTGGCTTGACGATGGTGCGCGTGCGCCGGTTGGACAGAAGTTCCGTCTTCGAGACGTTGTAGTGTCGCGCGACGATACGCTGGATGTCCTCGATGCGCACCCGTTTCGGCTCGCCCGCGCGGCAGATGTGACCCAGGATCTCGTCCACGCGGTCGATGCTGATCTGTGGTTCGAAGGAGTGTCGGAACAGAAGCTGGTTGAACGCACCCTCAAGCTCGCGCCCGCTGCCGGTGACGGAGCGCGCAATGTGCTCCAGTATTTCCGACGGTATGTCGAGCGACTTGTCTTCCACCTGTGCCGCGGCCAGCCGCTGCTGAAGGATGGAAAGCCGCATCTCGTAGTCGGGCGAGGTCATCTCCAGCGCCACCCCGCCATTGAGGCGGGAGCGCACGCGTGGCTCCAGCGATTCAAGCTCTGCCGGCGGCCTGTCGGCTGCGACGACGACCTGACGCGCGCTGTCGAGCAGCATGTTGATCAGGTGGCAGAACTCGTTCTGGATCGATTTGCCCTGCAGAAACTGCATGTCGTCGATGATGAGAAGGTCGATGTCGCGCAACTGCTCCTTGAGCGTCAGCGCATTGTTGTCGCGGATCGCTGTTGCAAACCGCCACATGAAATACTCCGCCGTCAGATAGACGACCCGCGCCTGCGGCCTGTTGCGCAAAGCCTCGGAGGCAATGGCCTGAAGCAGGTGCGTCTTACCCAGGCCTACGGATGCATGCAGGAACAGCGGATTGAAACGCACCGCGTTCGATCCCGATTCCGCGATCGCCCGCGCCGCCGCCAGCGCCACACGGTTCGAGGGACCCTCGATGAAGGACTGGAAGGTGTAGCGCCCGTCGAGTGGCGAGCCGAGCACATTGCTGCGCGTGGACTCCCCGGTCTGCCCGCGCGACGGTTTGTCGGTCCGTCCGTTGATCGCGACCTTCGCATGCGGAGCGATTGCCGCCTTGCCGGCCGCGCTGCCGGCCTGTGGCTGGCTCTCGTCTATGAGCGCCCGCCCGGGCCGCACGCTGCTGCGCACGACGATCTCAAGCTTCAGGAGGTCCGGATCGCCCTGGCGCCAGAGCTCGGCAACGAGGTCGACATAGTGACCGTTGATCCACGAGCGCAGGAAGGCTGTCGGCACCGAAAGCCGCACGACGCCTTTGGAGGCCTCGGCTAGCTTCATGCGGCCGAACCAGCTCGAATAGACCTCCGCGCCGAGACGCGCCTTGAGCTGCGCCTTTACCCGTTCAAAATTCTTGTTTGCGTCTCCGGCTTTTGATGCGCCGGTTCCCCCGCTTGTTCCCTCAGTCGAAGAAAGGTTCGCCTTGCCTTCCCGTTCGACGCCGCTCTGCATATCCATTTCCCTGGTTTCTCTCTTTTTTGACGACCGTCATCCATGGGTTCCTCGCAAACCCCGCCGCGGTCGCCTTGCCTCGTTTTGGTTCCCACGCACTGGAAACTGATTGAAAACCTCCTGGTTGTTGCCGGCTGGCGCATGAAATTTCGCAGGCCGGAAAAAGGCACAAACTCCCCACTTCCGGGGCGAGAGCCCCGGATTGCAATCATCCGTCAGGACATCAAAATTACTTCGCGTTCCTATCGAAGAGAGCAAAAGACACCTGTCCGCGCACAAACACGCACGGCGACCGTGATGTCTCTTTTTAGCTTATTGGCAGAGCCGCAGCTCGCCCCCTTCGATTGGCAGACTTTACAAAACCCGCGGCCAAAAGAGCAAGGGCGCGAAGACCGCAATTTTGCGAATCACGGCCCTTCGCCGGCTTGAAAGAGCGCGCAATTTCGGGTCGGTTTTGGCTAAACCGTTATGAATCAAAATCTTCCTCAGAATGCGCCGCTTCTCAGCCGCCGGCAAAAAATAGTTAAAAAAATTGCTTGACTTGCACTTAGCGAGTACTGCCGCTGCGGCACCTTGACCGCATGTGGACAATCTTCAGCAAGTATTTGTTTTTGAAGCGAAACTTATGCACAGGCCTTGATGACGGCCTGCTTTGGGGGTCTTCCGGCAGCCTTTTGTGCCGGCAAATGAAAAGCGGAGCCGGCCGTTGTGACGCCTCGGCGAATTTCACAACTCCTTGCTCCCAAAAAGAAAAACCCGGCGCGTTACGCCGGGTAATCAAATTCTGGTCTGCAAGGGCCGGGTCAGCTCGAAAGGGTCTTAACCCTGTGAGCGAGCCTGGAGACTTTCCGCGATGCCGTGTTCTTGTGCATCACGCCCTTGGTCGCAGCGCGCATCAGCTCCGGCTGGGCAGCCTTGAGAGCGGCTTCGGCCGCGGCCTTGTCGCCGGCTGCGAGAGCTTCCTCGACCTTGCGGACATATCCGCGAACGCGCGAGCGCCTGCTCTTGTTGATCAGTGTACGGCGCGCAATCTTGCGCGTTGCCTTCTTGGCCGAAGACGTATTGGCCATGATGCCTCTCTATCGAACTGAGTTGGCCAGTGTTCCGCATGCCGGACAGGCCAAAAAACAAAACGGCAGCCACAGGCCGCCTCAAGTGCGGCGGCTTATAGTCCAGCTTACCCTGCCCGTCAACGCCGATTGCGGGCGTTTTGGCCCACTTTCAGCGGTTCTGAAATCCGGGCGACCTCTTTTCGGTAAAGGCGGTCATGCCTTCCTTCTGGTCGTCGGTCGCAAACAGCGAATGGAAGACCCTGCGCTCGAAGCGCAGACCCTCCGAAAGCGTGGTCTCGTAGGCTCTGTTCACCGCTTCCTTGGCCAGGATCACCGACGGCAGGGAAAGGTCGGCGATTTTGTCGGCGGCCTTGAATGTCTCGTCCAGAAGATCGTCCAGAGGCACGACGCGGGAAACCAGGCCGGACCGCTCGGCTTCGTCGGCATCCATCATCCTGCCGGTCAGGCACATGTCCATTGCCTTGGCCTTTCCGACGAAGCGTGTAAGCCGCTGGGAGCCGCCCATTCCCGGGATGACGCCGAGCGTGATTTCCGGCTGGCCGAACTTTGCGTTGTCGGCCGCGATGATGAAATCGCACATCATGGCAAGCTCGCAGCCGCCGCCCAGCGCATAACCCGCCACCGCCGCGACGATCGGCTTGCGCACCCGCAGCAGCGCGTCCCAATCGGCAAAGAAATCCTCCAGGAAGGTATCCATGTAAGACTTGGGCTGCATTTCCTTGATGTCGGCGCCGGCCGCGAACGCTTTCTCCGAACCGGTGATGACGATCGCGCCGACCTTGGCGTCCTTGTCGAACTGGGCAGCCGCCTCGATCACCTCCGCCATGACGGTGGTGTTCAGCGCATTGAGCGCCTTGGGCCGGTTAAGCGTGATCAAACCGACCTTGCCGCGTGTCTCGGTCAGGATGGTCTCATATGCCAATGTGCTGTCCTCCGGTCGGAACTGGTTGTTGCCTTGGGTCTATCTAGCGCTGGCAGGTGCTGCAATAGAATGTCGAACGACCCGACTGCACGATCCGTTGCACAGCCCCTTTGCAACCATCGGACCTGCACGGTTCGCCTTCGCGGTCATAGACGCTGAATGCGTGCTGGAAGTAGCCGAGCGACCCGTCCGTATGGACATAGTCCCTGAGCGACGATCCCCCGGCAGCGATGGCATCGGCAATCACTTCCCTTATCGCCGTGGCGAGGCGTTCGGTTCGCGGCGTCCCGGCGCGGCGCCTCGAAGCGATCGAACCTGCCATGCGTTTTGGCGACAGGCCGGCTCGCCACAACGCCTCGCATACATAAATGTTGCCGAGGCCGGCGATGAGCCGCTGATCTAGCAGGGCCGCCTTCAATGGCGCACGTTTCTCCCGCAGCAAGCTGTTGAGCAGTTCGCCGTCGAGCGTATTGCCGGTCGGTTCGACGCCAAGCCCGGCCAGCATGGGATGCTCAGCCAGCGTTGCGGCGTCGGAAAACAGCATGAAACCGAAGCGGCGCGGATCGTTGAAGACGACGCGGGACGCTTCGCCCGCCGTGGAACGCAGGTGGAAGACCACATGGTCATGCGCGGCTTCTTTCGAACGTTCGTGGTGAAACACTCCCGGCGTGTTGGACGCATCGCCGCTCTCGATACGAAATGAGCCTGACATGCCGAGATGTGCGATCAGCACCGGATCCCGGTCGAGGTGAAAGGTGAGGTATTTTGCGCGCCGCGAAATGGCCGTCACGGTGCGGCCGCTCAACTGTTCGGAAAACCGCTCGGGGAAGGGGAAGCGCAGGTCGGGCCGCCTCTGTTCGACCCGTTCGATGACCGCCCCTTCCATAACCGGCTGGAGGCCTCGGCGAACGGTTTCGACCTCCGGAAGCTCAGGCATCGCCGTCCAGCATGTTGCGGAAGGACTGTCCGTGCGGCCCGGGTTCCAGCCCGAGATGTGCCGCAACGGTCTCACCGATATCCGCAAACGTGTCGCGCACGCCCACCGAGACGCTTGTGAGCCCCGGACCCGTGCCGATCACCGGCACGCGCTCGCGTGTGTGGTCGGTACCGCTCCATGTCGGATCATTGCCGTGGTCGGCAGTCAGGATCAGCATGTCACCAGTCCGGAGTTTCGCCAGCGCCTCCGGCAGCCGCCGATCGAACGCTTCAAGTGCTGCGGCATAACCCGGCACGTCGCGCCGGTGACCATAGAGCGAGTCGAAATCGACGAAATTGACGAAGACGAGATCGCCGTCGACCGCATCGTCCATCGCACCGAGTGCAGCACCGAACATCGCCATGTTGTCCGGCGCTTTTCGCACCTCCGAAATGCCCTGATGTGCGAATATGTCTCCAATCTTGCCGACCGCCAGCACGCGCTGGTCGGCTTCGATGTTGCGGTCGAGCAGGGTCGGCTCCGGCGGCGGTACGGCGTAGTCGCGGCGGTTGGAGGTGCGGCTGAAATCGGCTGCGCTCTCGCCGACAAAGGGTCGCGCGATCACTCGCCCGACATTGTAGGGCTCGGCGAGCCGGCGGACCAGGATGCAAAGCTCGTAGAGGCGCTCCAGCCCGAACGCGGTCTCGTGCGCTGCAATCTGGATGACAGAGTCCGCCGATGTGTAGAAGATCGGCTTGCCGGTCGCGACATGCTCCTCGCCCAGCCGCGCAATGATTTCGGTGCCTGAGGCATGGCAGTTGCCGAGAATGCCCGGCAGCTTTCCTTCCGCGATTGCCGCCTCTGTCAGTTCTACCGGAAAGGTGGGTACCGTCTCTGGGAAATAGCCCCAGTCGAAAGTGACCGGCACGCCCGCGATCTCCCAGTGGCCGGACGGCGTGTCCTTGCCGCTGGAAATCTCGCTGGCCGCTCCGAAAAACCCTTCGGGCACGATGTCCGTCCCCGGCGCACGGCCAGTGGCGAGCGAAGCCGCATGATCGAGGCCGAGCCGGCGCATGTTGGGAAGTTGCAGCGGTCCGCTGCGCAAACCCTCCCGGTCGCCCTCACCAGCGGCACAACGAGCCAGAATGTGCCCGTATGTATCGGAGCCTTCGTCGCCGAATTTTGCGGCGTCCGGCGCGCCGCCTATGCCGAAGGAATCGAGTACAAAAAGGAATGCGCGGGCCATCTGGGCGAACTGCCGGTCTTCGAAAGTAATCTCCAGAGATAGAATTGAAGCGGCGGATTGGCAAACAGGAAACCAAAACGCAACGCCTTGGCCCGATTATGGGGGCTTGAGTGGCGTAACGGGTGTTTGAATGACGGGCAGGAGCTTCAATAAGGTTCTTGGCAGCGCAAAAAGCGCCGGCTTTGCTCTGGCGGGGTTAGCGCTTGCCTCCGCTTCTCCTGCGCTCGCCGACTGGCAGGACGAGATCGGCACGCTGCGCATCGGCATGGTGTCGCCTTCAGGCGGACGCGGCGTTGCCGGCCTGAAGCAGATGACTGCTGCGTTCGAACGGGCCGCCGGCATTCCGGCCGAGATACTTGTCGCGCGTGACTATCCCTCCCTGATCCGCGCGATATCGCAGCAGCGCGTCCACTACGCGATCTTATCCGCAACGGCCTATGCGGTGACGGACGCCTATTGTGGCTGTGTCGAGCCGGTTGCGGCTCCGCGGGGCGTTGACGGCGTGGTCGGCATGCGCGCGGTCGTGATCGCGCGGAGCGGCACTTATGACGACCTGCAGCAATGGTCCGGCGCCCGTCTGGTTGCGGGACCCGCTGACGATCTCGGCCCGCAGGTGCTGGCGCTGGCCGCCGTCAACGAGGCCGGTGTGCCCGGCCGCGCCGGCACGATTGTCCATGCGCCGTCGCACGGCGAGGCCGAGGCGTCGTTTGCCGCAGGCGACGCGGATGTCCTTGTCGGCTGGGAGCCTGCGCACGCTGCGCAGTGGACGGAGGTGCGATCAGGATCGCTGGCGCGCCTCAAGGCCGCCGGCGTGAACGGAGACGACCTGAAAGTGATCTGGTCGTCCGGTACGTTGACCTACGGCCCGCACGTGGTGCGCTCGGAACTGCCGGAAGAGCTGAAGGGCCGCCTTGGTCGTTTTCTGGTCAGCCTGCATGAGCAGCAGCCGGAGATCTATGAGCTTCTGGAGCCCTACCGGGGAGGCGGATTCAGTGTGGTCGATGGTGAGGATTATGCTGTCGCCCGGCAGATCGCCGACGGCTTTGCTTCGCGCTGACGACCGGGGTCAGCAGTCGCTGCAGGGAACGGTCTCGCTCATGCGCGGGCGCAGGTAATAGCGCTCTTTCATCGAAATCCCGTCAAAAGCCGCCGATAGACCCAGCACCTTCTTCTGGTCGGCCGACCAGGTGATTACCGGCTGATAGGACAGCTCACTCTCGACGCGGATCAGGAACGTGTCGCGGATCTTGAGCTTTTCGGGAACGGTCGTCGAGCTTCCCGGTGACGCTGCCTGTGCGGTGGAGCCGTTTTCCAGCTTGCGCGACCACACGACCTCGACATCCGGGCTGTCGTCGTCGCTGATCTGGATGGCGGTGACGGTGATCTTGCCGGAAGACCGGTTGTATGGCTGCAGGATGGACTCGCCGATCTCGAGGATGGCGTTGACTTCCGATTTGGTGATCGACTGCTGCTGAGTAAGCAGGTCGGCGACCATGGAACCGACGCGGCCGACCTTCTTGTTCACCTCGATCGCCTGCGAGACTTCCATGGTGACAAAATAGAGCGACAGCAGCACCGGCGCGATGAAGGCGAACTCCACCGCAGCAACGCCCGAACGTGCACTGGCGAAGCACCTGGCGACGCGACCAATGCGGCCCGCGGCTCCTCGTGTTCTGTCAAGCAAGGTTGTTGCCCCTGGTCCGGTCGCCATCTTTCGCACCACCCGCTCAGTCATCGAAGGGCTCGTTCTGCCAGGTCGCCGTAGCGAAATGCAGCGTCTTGTTGTCCTTGAGGTTCGACATCGACTTGCGCATGAAGTCGGTCATCACCGGCCAGCGATAGAACACGCGAAGCATGTTCTTGGTCATTGAGGGGCCGGGGTCGACGTCGAAATCGGAGGTGTCGATATCGCCGTCCGAACCGATGGTAATCTTGACGGCGGCGGCTTCGGCAAAGGTGTCGAACTCGCGCAGATCGACTTCAAGGCCCGGGCAACTGCTCGACACGATGATGTCGATGCGTTCGCAGACCATTTCCTTGAGCGAGGTCTCCGTCACGTCTGCGGCCTTGACCTGGCCGGTACGCAGTTGGCGTGCGATGTCGTCGGTCGCGTTGGCCAGCACCTGCTGGGCCGCAAACGAGATGCAACTTTCCAGAATGGCAAAGACCAGCAGTGCAAACGGTATCGCAAGTGCTGCGAACTCGATCGCCGCCGCGCCATCGCGGTCACGGCCGAAACGGCCGAACAGCGACAAGCGCTTCTTCTGCACGGATTTATGTGTCTGACCGTCTTGCATGTCTTGCCCCAGGTCCACCCCAGCCGGACGTCTGCCTATTGCGCGCACAAATTAGCGCGAACGGGTTTCGGTCCGGTTTTTCAGGCGACAAGAATGCATTGGATGTCGTTCACGGACAGTTAACCGCCCGTGGCCGCGCTGGAGATTACTGGCCGGCGCTCATCTCGATGTCGGAGGCCTGTTCGGCAGCGCTCTTGTATGCGCCTTCGCAATATGGCGTGCAGGAGAGTGTCTGAACGCTGGCCCGGCGATACACGCGGACCGATCTGGCCGCGCTGCGGGAGACGAATATCTGCTCGTCCACGATCGGTGCGCCGTCGGAATCGAGCACCACCAGGTTGGTGACGCCAAAACCCTTGCCGGTGAGCACAATGGTCATGGCATCCTGCACCGAGGCATCGGCGATATCGGGGTTTCCGATCACGATCGTGTCGGCGGGGCGCGCCAGCTTGACGATCTTGGCCTGGTTCATCACCACCTCGATGCCCGACGCGGCCAGAGCCTGTGCGCCAACGACGATCGAAGCGGCTGCGATTGACGTGGCAATACACATACGCGCGGAAAATTTGCGAGTGAAACGCACCATGGCGTCCTCCGGAACCAGAACCTTCCCGAACCATGAACGAGATTGGTGAACCAAGCGTTAAGTAGGCGCTTCCGGTAGTTGTCGCGTTGGGCTATCGTTCAATTCTACTGAATTTGATACCGGGGGACGCCGATATGGTGAGACAAGCGCTCGTATCATTCATGGCGATTTCAGCGATCATGGCGATTTCGAACAAGGCGATGGCACAGAGTATCGAAGCCATCGAGGCAGCCGAGGATGCAGTCGTGCAAGCCTGGGAACAGGCCCCGCTGGCATTCCGCACTGCAATCATCGCCGATACGCCGCCCGAAGGCTTCGGTATATATATAGAGAGAGCACACAACGAATTTGCGCCGGGCGAGCCGGTCGTCATTTATGCCGAGCCGGTTGGTTACGCATGGCACGAGAATGATGACGGCACCTACACATTCGGTTTCGACGTCGACCTGCTTCTCAAGACGCCGGATGGGCATGTCGTTGGAGGTCAGGAAAATTTCCAGCATCTGGAACTCACCAGCCGCGCGCGCAACCGCGAATTCATGCTGACCTTGACCCTGACTGTGGATGGCGCACCGCCCGGCGACTACGTGGTGGAATACACGACCCGTGATATCGCCAGCGACAAGGCGGGCGTGATTTCGCTGCCATTCTCGATCGTTGAATAACCGGCATTCGCCTCAATCGAGGTGGTTACGATCGGCGTCGATATTTTAGGCCGCGCTTAACCACGGATGCCGGTCGCAACAAGAAAGGTTTTGGTAAGGCTGTTTGTTAAGCCCATTGAAAGAGCTTCCCCGTAAGTTCGCTTCATCCGATCGGCGCACTAAGACGTCGAAGGACGTGCTGTTCATAACGTGGAGTAAGGAGCTCTCAAATGTCCAAGCTTTTCGCTCGCTTCGCCAAGGACGAGTCCGGTGCGACGGCTATTGAATACGGCCTGATTGCCGCTCTGATCGCTCTGGCGATCACCGCTGGTGCAACGACCCTGGGCGGCTCGCTGAGCAACCAGTTCTCGGCGATCGCGACCAAGCTCGACGGCACCATCGAGTAATACTCGTGAAGCTGTCGGCTCATGCCGAAATCTGAAACGGCCGCTCTTCGGGGCGGCCTTTTCATTTGAGCAGCCCGGATCCGCGGCACTCAACCAATGTTTAAACTTGGCCCATTAGGCTTGCCTCGCGACTGAACTCATGGAGCCTTCGCATGCTTGCCGCATCGATTTTCGTCATCTTTCCGTTCTGCATGCTGTTCGCGGCGGTTTCCGACGTGATCTCCATGACCATTGCCAACCGCGTGTCGATCATTCTGGTCGCATCCTTCGCGATCCTGGCGCCGATGACCGGCATGGACTGGGCCACCTATGGCTGGCATTTCGCCGCCGGCGGGATTGTCCTGGCCGTGACCTTCGGCATTTTCGCCATTGGCGGCATGGGCGGCGGTGACGCCAAGCTTCTGAGCGCAACCGCGGTCTGGATGGGCTTCAGCATGACGCTTCTGCAGTATCTGGTGCTGGGCGCAATGCTTGGAGGCTTCCTGACCCTTGCGATCATTTTCTTCCGCAATTCGCCGGCGGCCGCGTTTTCATCGAACAATATGTTCCTTCGCCATTTTGCTGACGAAAAGGCCGGCATTCCTTATGGCGTCGCGCTCGGCGCAGCCGGTCTGATGATCTATCCGCAGACCGAGCTCGTCCGCTGGGCGCTGGAACGCATCGCCGCAGGCTGAAGGCCCTACCGGTAGCAATGATGTGAGCCGACCGTGCAACCCGGTCGACGCGTTGCGTCCCGTTCCGGCGGCATTCTCATAAACTTTAAATTAAGCACGATTGTAAGCGGTCCATTAACCGTAATTTGACGATTGGCCGTCCATTGTCCGGCTCGGTGCAGGGTTCCCGCCGAGTATGAGGTCCGGACAAATGAACACATCGCGCTTGATTATCCTGGGGGTCGCGGTCGTCGCGGCGATAGGCGCGGGATATGTCGCAAAGAACATGCTGACGCCGCCGCCGCCTCAGGTCATCGTGGAAAAGGCGCCAGAAAAGCCAGCCATCGAACTCGCCGAGGTTCTTATTCTGGAATCCGACGTGAGCATGGGCACTGTGGTTGGCGAAGCGCTGAGCTGGCAGTCATGGCCATCGGACGCCATCAGCGAAGCATTCATCACCAAGGAGACCGATCCGAACGCGCTGGAGGAACTGACCGGCGCGATTGCGCGCGTCCCGCTCTATGCCGGTGAGCCGCTGCGCCGTTCAAAGCTGATCGGTGAGGGTCAGAGCTTCATGTCGTCGATCCTGCCCAGCGGCAAGCGCGCGGTGGCGACTCAGATCGCGGCCGACACGTCCGCCGGCGGTTTCATTCTGCCGAATGACTATGTCGACGTCATCATGACCCGCCGTTCCGGGTCGGCCGGCGGCTCGACAGCCGAAGGCTTCGTAACCGAGACGATCCTGAAGAACATTCGTGTTCTGGCGATCGACCAGGCGATTCAGGAAGACGAGGAAGGTCGCCGCGTTCGCGTTGGCGACACCGCGACACTCGAACTGACTCCGCAACAGGCCGAAATCATCACCGTCGCCCAGCAGATGGCCGACAGGCTCACACTCGCGCTGCGCGCAGTCGCCGACGCACAGGATCCGGTCGAAAGCTCCGGCGAATACCTCGTGTCGGGCAATGGCCGCCGCGGCACGGTCCGCATGATCCGCTCCGGCGAAGTAAGCGAAGTGGGGGCCCGATAATGACAGGGAACAGGAATATGCGGCACTGGATGTCGAAATCGCTGACCATCCCCGCGCTTGGACGCTGGACGGGGGCATCCCTGTTCGCCATCGCGCTGATGACGGGAACCACCTTTCCGGATGTCGTCTCGACCGCATCGGCGCAGAGCTCGGGCGTTCGCATCTCCTCTTCCTCGGCAAGCACGCAGCGGCTGAAACTCGGCCTCAACAAGTCGATCGTCGTAGACTTGCCGGCCGATGCCTATGACATCCTGGTCGCCAATCCTGAAGTCGCCGACGCGGTCACGCGTACCGCGCGCCGCATCTACATGTTTGGCAAACAGGTTGGCGAGACGAACATCTTCGTGTTTGGCGCCAATGGCGAACAGATTGTCAGTCTCGACCTCGCGGTTGAGCGCGACGTTTCGGGCCTGCAGGAATATCTGAAGCGTTTCATTCCCAATTCCGACATCGAAGTCGAACTGCTGAACGACAACGTCGTGCTGTCCGGCACCGTGCAGACGCCGCTCGACGCGGCACGCGCGGCCCAACTCGCCAATGTCTTCGTGACAGGCGGTGAAGCGACGACCGGACAATATTCGCAAACCGCAGCCGGTGGCAGCTCGTCGGGTGGCGTCGATATCGACAACCCGGACCAGGAACGCCGCAGCTCGCAGATCGTCAACCTGCTCAAGGTTATCGGCGAAGACCAGGTGACGCTGAAAGTCACCGTGGCTGAAGTCAGCCGCAACGTGATGAAGCAGCTTTCGGTCAACCTGCTGGCCAACAACACCTCCAACGGCATCAGCTGGGGCGTCGTGGGCGAGTCGATTGCCGGGCTTGGCAAGTCAATCTCGGGGTCGGGCGGAAGTTTCCAGTCGGGCCTGATCGACGCCTATTTCAACGCGATGGAGCAATCCGGCGTCATGAAGACGCTGGCGGAGCCGACCCTGACCGCCGTGTCGGGCGAAAAGGCCACGTTCCGCGTCGGTGGTGAATTCAATCTCATCACGGGTCAGAGCGTTGACGAAGACTCAGGCACCATTACCTACGAAACCGAGCGCCTCGAATATGGCATCGGCCTCGAGTTCCTGCCGGTCGTGCTGTCGCCCGGCCGTATCAGCCTGAAGGTGCGCACATCGGTTTCGGAGCCGACCAATGAAGGTTCCGTCCAGCTCGGCGCCGGCGGGCGCAGGGGCTCAACCAACCTGCTGTCAATCCGTCGCCGACTGGCCGATACGACTGTCGAATTGCCTTCGGGCGGCTCCATGATGATTGCCGGCCTGGTTCGCGACGACATTCGCCAGCATTCGTCCGGCCTGCCCGGACTGTCGAAAATTCCGGTACTCGGAGCCCTGTTCCGCAGCCGCGACTTTGTCCGCAACGAGACCGAACTCGTCATCATCGTGACGCCCTACATGGTGCGGCCGGTGGCACGCAACGACCTGGCTCGGCCTGACGACAATTTCACGCCTGCCGATGACGGCGCCTCGATGCTGCTCGGCCGCATCAACCGGGTCTACGGAACCGCACAGACCAACAAGCCGAATGGCCGGTATCACGGCGTCGTCGGGTTCATTTACAAGTGATCGGGAGTCCAAAAATGTCTCAGGCGGGTTTGCCACGGCGCGCTGCCATCAGGCCTTCGGTCACGGCTGCCGTCATCGTCACATTGTCGGCTGCGTTGCTGTCAGGCTGTGCGAAGCGCCACCACATCACCGTCGGCTCGGTGCCGGATGACTACCGGACCAATCACCCGATCGTGGTAGCCGAACGCGACAAGGTGCTGGATATTCCCGTGGGAGCCTCCACGCACCGCCTGAACCGCGAGCAGCGGCAGGTCATTGCCGGGCATCTGTCTGGCTACGAAAAGGATTCTGGCGCGGCGTTGCGCATTCTGGTGCCGACCGGATCCCGCAATGCGGGTGCGGCATCCTTCGCCGCTGAAGAGATCGCCGATCTGGCCCGTGCCGAAGGCATCCATTCCGGCCTGATCCTCGTCAGTCACTACGAGGTGGCCAATCCGCAAACCTCAGCGCCGGTGCGCATTGTCTATGCGCGCATGACTGCGGGCACCGGGCCATGCGGCCGCTGGCCGGATGACATTCTCAACACCGGCGAGAACAAGCATTACGCCAATTTCGGTTGCGCCTATCAGCAGAACCTGGCTGCCCAGCTTGATAACCCGATGGACATCCTCGGCCCGCGCAAGCTGAAGGAAATCGATCCCGAGAACCGGGCTGCCGCCATCGACGAATACAAGACACGCGGCATCACCGAGACCTTCAACGAAAACACTGAAGTTGATTACTGATCCGCAGATCGGGTGATACGAACATGAGCAACCTAGCGTACGAGACATCGCCGGAAGAAAGCCAGATCGACGGCGACAGCGCCTCGATGGCCGATCTGCGGCCGATCCCGCGGATTTCAATCCAGGCGTTCTGCGAGACCGAAAGCGTCGCCAGTCCGATTGAGCGGGCCGGCGAAGACCGGCGCATGGTCAAGGCGCATCTGAAGCTGCATATGGGCGGTATCGCCACGGCGATCGAGTTCTACCAGTCGGCTCCGACGCCAAACCTGATCGTGCTGGAATCGAGGCAGGAGCCGCAGGAGCTGCTCAAGTCGCTTGGTCAGCTCGCCGAGGTGTGCGACCCCAATACCAAGGTCATCATCATTGGCCACTACAACGATGTGTGGCTCTATCGCGAACTGATCCGCTCTGGCGTATCGGAATATGTCGTGGCGCCGATCTCAATGGCCGACATCGTGTCGGTCATCGCCCAGATTTTCGTCGACCCCGAGGCAGAGCCGATCGGAAAGGCCTTGGCCTTCATCGGCGCCAAGGGCGGTGTGGGATCATCGACCATTGCGCACAAGGTCGGCTGGGCCATGTCGACCCTGTTCCAGTCCGAAGTGGTGGTCGCCGACCTCGATCTCGCTTTCGGAACCGCGAACATCAATTTCGACCAGGACCCGGCGCAGGGCATCGCCGAAGCCGTGTTTGCGCCTGAACGCATTGACGAGGTCTATCTCGACCGGTTGCTGGCGCAGTGCGCGGAACATCTCTCGCTGCTTGCCGCGCCGTCGACACTCGACCGCATCTACGATTTCGACGCAGAGGCGTTCGCCCAGATCATCGACATCGCACAGCGCAGCGCTCCGCTTCTGGTTCTCGACGTTCCGCATCTATGGTCGGGCTGGAGCAGAAACGTTCTGGCCCGCGCCGACGATGTGATCATCACGGCGACGCCGGAACTGGCAAATCTGCGCAACACCAAGAACATGATCGATACGCTGAAGAAACTTCGGCCGAACGATCCGCCCCCCAAGCTGATCATCAATCAGGTCGGTATTCCAAAGCGGCCGGAAATCTCGGTGTCCGACTTCGCCGAGCCCCTTGAGATAGAGCCGACGGCGGTCATCCCGTTCGAGCCGCAGCTGTTTGGCAACGCGGCCAATAACGGGCGCATGCTTGGTGAAATGGATGCCCAGCACGCGGTGGTTCAGTCGGTCCAGGAACTCGCTCACATCCTCACCGGACGTGTCGAGCCCAAGGCGAAGAAGAAGCCGGGACTTGGCGGGATTCTGGGAAAACTAAAGCGCAAGTAGAGTTGAGGGAACCGGTGGGCGCGACGCCGTTGCGCCGCCGGTCTCCGAAAACCACGGTCAAAGGACACGGCTGCGGACATGTTCGGTAAAAGAGGCAACATCGACAACGCTGTGAGCGTCCCGGCTCCGAAGCCGGAGACGCCGCCCGCTGACGTGCCCAAGCCGATGCCGGAACAGGACGTGTCGGCGATCAAGGCGCCAGGTTCCGAAGCGCTGGAGCCAAACAAGCCGCTTGAGCCGAAGACCGAGGCCCCACCGAAGCCGCCTGTGGAACGCAAGATCGAGGCACCGCCGCCCCTGGCGCCGGAAAAGCCGGCACGCCCGGCAGCTCGTGAGCGGAGCGAGAACTACTACGATATCAAGGCGCAGGTCTTCTCCGCGCTGATCGACACGATCGACCTTTCGCAGCTCGCAAAGCTCGAGCCGGACAATGCGCGCGAGGAAATCCGCGACATCGTCAACGACATCATTGCGATCAAGAATTTCGCAATGTCGATCTCCGAGCAGGAGGAAATACTCGAGGACATCTGTAACGATGTTCTGGGGTTTGGTCCGCTGGAGCCGCTGCTCGCGCGCGACGACATCGCCGACATCATGGTCAATGGTTCGCGGCAGGTCTTCATCGAAGTGGAAGGCCGCACCGAGCAGACCAATGTGCGTTTCCGCGACAATCAGCAATTGCTGAACATCTGCCAGCGTATCGTCAGTCAGGTTGGCCGTCGCGTCGATGAATCGTCTCCGATCTGCGACGCGCGCCTGCCCGACGGTTCGCGCGTCAACGTCATTGCGCCGCCGCTGGCGATTGACGGGCCATCGCTGACCATCCGCAAGTTCAAGAAGGACAAGCTGACGCTGGAGCAGCTGGTCCGTTTCGGCGCCATCACGCCGGAAGGCGCCGAAGTGCTGAAGATCATCGGCAAGGTCCGCTGCAACGTCGTCATTTCCGGCGGTACCGGCTCCGGCAAGACGACACTGCTGAATTGCCTTTCCCATTATGTCGACCGCGACGAGCGCATCATCACCTGCGAGGACTCCGCCGAACTGCAGCTCCAGCAGCCGCATGTGGTGCGCCTCGAGACCCGTCCGCCCAATCTGGAAGGTGAGGGCGAGGTGACAATGCGCGACCTGGTCAAGAACTGCCTGCGCATGCGGCCTGAACGCATCATCGTCGGCGAGGTGCGTGGCCCGGAGGTGTTTGACCTCCTGTCGGCCATGAACACCGGCCATGACGGCTCCATGGGCACCATCCACGCCAACAGCCCTCGCGAATGCCTCAGCCGTATCGAATCCATGATCGCGATGGGCGGTTTCTCGCTGCCCCAGCGCACCGTGCGCGAGATCATTGTCGGGTCGATCGACATCATCATCCAGGCTGCCCGCTTGCGCGACGGCTCCCGCCGCATCACCCACATCACCGAGGTGATCGGCATGGAAGGCGATGTCATCATCACCCAGGACCTCGTCCTGTACGACATCTTGGGTGAAGACGCTTCCGGCAAGCTGCAGGGCAAGCACGTCTCGACCGGCGTTGGCCGCCCCGCCTTCTGGGACCGCGCCCGCTACTACAATGAAGAACATCGTCTCGCGCAGGCGCTCGAGGCGATGGAGAAGCAGTCGCAATGACAATGGGCGGGTGCTGAGCAAGATGTTCGGATTGGACGCAACGTTACTGATTTTCGTCGTGCTTGCTGCAACCAGCGCAGGCGCGGTTGCCTACGCGTTGATGTTCACGACGATCACCAACGAGACGAAGGCTGCGCGCCGCCTCGATACCGTGAAGAACGCCGAAACCGACAGGGCTGTCGTCAAGGCGTCGCGAGACCGGTTGGCCGAGGCCGCAAAGCGGCGCAAATCGGTGCAGGATTCGCTCAAGGATCTCGACGAGCGGCAGAAGGCCCGCGACCGCAACATCAAGAAGCCGCCATTGCGCATGCAACTTCGCCAGGCCGGTCTGAACGTAACCATCGAGCGGTTTTATGTGTATTCCGCAATCGTCGGCGTCGTTGTCACGATTGTGGCCTTTGTCCTTGGAGCGCCGCTGATCGCGCTTCCCGGCGCGCTGATTGCCGGCGCGATCGGCTTGCCGCGTTGGTTCGTGTCGTTCCGCCGCGGCCGCAGGGTCAAGGCTTTCCTCAACGAATTTCCAAACGCGCTCGACGTCATTGTCCGCGCCGTGAAATCGGGTCTGCCGCTCAACGACGGTATCCGCCTGATCGCGCAGGAAGCGCAGGAGCCGGTGAAGACGGAGTTTCGGCGCATCGTCGAAGCGCAGCAGATGGGCATGTCGGTACCCGATGCCACGCTGCGCATGCAGGAAACCATGCCCTGCCCGGAGGCCGGTTTCTTCGGCATCGTCATCCAGATTCAACAGCAGGCGGGTGGTAACCTGTCTGAAGCGCTGGGCAACCTGTCGCGCGTGCTGCGCGACCGCAAGAAGATGAAGGCCAAGGTCCAGGCGCTGTCCATGGAAGCCAAGGCGTCGGCCGCCATCATCGGTGCGCTGCCCTTTATCGTGGCGTTTCTCGTCTACCTCACAAGCCCGGCATACATTCTGCCGCTCTTCACCACGAGCAAGGGCCATCTCATCCTCGGCATTTCCGCCATCTGGATGACGATGGGCATCTTCGTGATGAAGAAGATGATCAACATCGAGGTCTAGGCGAGATGATCGATCAAGTCGTCAAGGGCATCCTCGATCCCGGCTTTCTTATTGCGCTTCTGGTGGGCGTGGCGGTATTCGCCACCTTCTTCACCGCGATGCCGGCGCTGAGCGGCAATCCGCTCAAGCACCGCATGAAGTCTGTTGCGCTGGAACGTGAGGAGCTGCGCGCCAAGCAGCGCGCGCGTCTCGCAAGCGAGGCCGATCGCCGGCGCAAGGGTCTGCGCGAGCAGGAATCGCCCGGCGGCATGCGTTCGATCGTGGAAAGCCTCGATCTGAAGCGCGCGCTGGCCGACGAAAGCACGATCAGCAAGCTCAGAATGGCTGGCTTCCGCGGTCAGAACCCGCTGACGCGATTCCTGTTTTTCAGGCTGGTTTTGCCCTTTGTCGGTCTTGTGCTGGCCGTACTTTATATCTTCGTGCTCGGCGGTCTGGCCGAACAGCCCTTCTTCGTGAAGCTGTTCGTGTGCGTGCTGTTTGCCTATGCGGGCTTCTATGCGCCGGTCGTCTACGTTTCCAACCGTGCGACCAAGCGCAAGCAGTCGATCCAGATGGCATGGCCCGACGCGCTCGACCTGATGCTGATCTGCGTGGAATCGGGCATTTCCATCGAGGCCGCGTTCCGGCGTGTTGCCGAGGAAATTGGCGGACAGTCGGTCGAACTGGCCGAGGAACTGGTCCTGACCAATGCCGAACTGTCCTTCCTGCAGGAACGCAGGCAGGCTTACGAGAACCTTGCCATGCGCACCGGTCTGGAATCGGTCAAAAGCGTGTCGCAGGCGCTGATCCAGGCAGAACGATACGGTACGCCTGTCGGTCACGCGCTTAGGGTGCTCTCCACTGAAAGCCGCGATCAGCGCATGAACGAAGCGGAAAAGAAGGCCGCTGCGCTGCCGCCAAAGCTCACCGTGCCGATGATCCTGTTCTTCCTGCCGGTCCTGTTCGCCGTCATTCTCGGCCCGGCCGGTATCCAGGTCAGCGAACGCGGCATCTTCTAGACAAGGCAACCCGCCGGACCGGCGGCCTTCTAACCAAAACGAAAAGGGCGCCCTTCGGCGCCCTTTGATGTTTGTGGTTTCTGACTGAACGATCAGTTCGTATTCCGCTCTTCGTCCTCGAGCTGGCTCCAGGCGTTCTGCTGGGACAGCATGGAGCGGAGATAGGCGATGTTGGCCTTTGCCTGTTCGGGCGAGATCTCCTGACCGGCGATCTGCTCCGCCTCCTTGAAGCGGCCCTGCAGACCAACGACAAGCGCAAGGTTTTGGCGAACGCGGCTGTCGGCGCCGGGCGCCTCGACGGCGATTCGCATATGCTTCTCGGCGTTCTTCAGATCGCCTTCCAGCACATAGGACATGCCAAGGTTGGAAAGGATTGAGGGTTCGTTCGGCTTCAGGTCGAGCGCCTTGTGGTAGAGCGTACGTGCGGCGTCGCGCTGTCCGAGCTGATCGAGAATAGCGGCCTCAGCCGATACGAGCTTCCAGTCCGGATATTCCGGTGTTTGCGCGCGGCGCACCGCGTCAAGCGCGGGCTCGAACTGTCCGGCCGCGGCGAGCGCCTTGCCATAAGCGGCGAGAACCGACCGCTCTTTCGGGAAGTCGATTGCGGCCTTGCGCATGACGGCAAGCGCCTGCTCGGTGCGTCCGGTCATCTGCAGCACCGAGGCGTAGCGCATGGCAACGCCGGCATTCTTGGTATTGCGCGTATAGGCGCGCCCAAGCGACTGAAGCTCGGAATCCAGCTCGTCCTGCGAAAGCGTTTCCACCGGGCGCGAACTGCTGCGGTCGATCGAGCCTGTCGTCATACGCTTGTTGGCGCAGCCGGCGAGGCTCAGCGCCAGGATTGCCGTCGCCGAGACGAGAATGAGCCTTCGTGCCGGAGGCGGGGAAAGACGTGCAGGCAGCATCGCGGCGCAGGCTCCTGTTCCTGTGGGTGTTCGGCCGGTCATCTTCCCGTCGAGAAATATTCTGTTAACCCTAACGGATGGTTAAGGCCGGCCGTCTCCGGCCCTGGAGAAATCACGCATGCCGGTCACGATTGCCGCACGAAAATCGAAGAAGTCGCTGCCAGTTTTCTGCGTCACGCGAGCCACCCTGAGCGACAGCGGCGCCGGCGCGCGGGCCATGGCATGGGCAAAGGCGTCGGGTTTTGGCGGTGAGCCGGGAAGCGCCTTGCTGATACCCGGCCCGGATGGTGCAATCGCTGGAGCATTTTTCGGTGTCACGAGTGAACCCGGCGGTTTCTCGCCACTCGCTTACGGCAAGCTGGCGAAATCGCTGCCGGAGGGCGACTGGCACTTTGCCGGGGAGCCAGCCGATGCCGACCTTGCCATGCTGGGGCTGATGCTGGGCGGCTACGCATTCGACCGCTATCGCGGGGCCGACAAAAAGGCGATCCGGTTCGCGGCTCCCGGCAATTGCGATGCAGGGGATGTTGCCCGGTTGGCCGAGGGCGTTTTCCTGACCCGCGACCTGATCAACACGCCGGCCAACGACATGGGACCGGAGGGGATCGAAAAGGCAGCGAGGAAACTGGCCCGCGCCCACAAGGCGAGCGTTACGGTGGTCAAGGGCGACGCCCTGCTTGAGAAGAATTTCCCGATGATCCACGCGGTCGGGCGCGCCTCGACCGAGGCGCCTCGGCTGATCGACATTCGCTGGGGACCGAAGAACGCGCCGAAGGTGACGCTGGTTGGCAAGGGCGTGGCCTTCGACACCGGCGGGCTGGACATCAAGCCGCCGCGCGGCATGCTGCTGATGAAGAAGGATATGGGCGGCGCGGCCAACGTACTGGGCCTCGCCTCCATGATCATGGCTGCCGGGCGCAGGCTCCGGCTGCGCGTGCTCATCCCGGCGGTGGAAAACGCCATTTCAGGCAACGCATTCCGGCCAGGCGATGTCCTCACAAGCCGCAAGGGTCTGACGGTAGAGATCGGCAATACCGATGCCGAAGGTCGGCTGGTGCTGGCAGATGCACTTGCCCTTGCCGACGAGGAAAGCCCGGATCTTCTGATCGACATGGCGACGCTTACCGGCGCGGCGCGGGTGGCGCTGGGGCCGGACCTGCCGCCTTTCTTTACCGATGACGAGACGTTTGCAGATGCAATCTCGCGGGCTGGCACGGAACTGGCCGATCCGGTTTGGCGCATGCCGCTGTGGTCACCCTATGACGGCCGCTATTCCTCGCGTGTTGCCGACTTCAACAACGTCAACAGCGATGGTTTCGCCGGTGCCGTGATCGCTGCCCTTTTCCTGCGGCGCTTTGTGGAGAGGGCGAAAAGCTGGGCGCATTTCGACGTGTTCGGCTGGAGCCCGATCGACCGACCGCATTGTCCCGTCGGTGGCGAGGCGCAGGCGATCCGCGCGCTCGATGCGGTCATTGCCGGGCGCTACGGCGGCTGACATCTTGCAATCTCGCCCATTCGGGGATTGAATGGTACGGACCCGAAACGATTTAGGTATTGCAAGCAATGGCGGTTACCTTGCGGCCATCGCAGGCATTGCGGCTCTGGCAGCAGGTCGCGGTGGAAGAGGTGACGGCCGGCATGCCGGACCTTTCCATGCGTCAGCTGGCGATCCTGCTCACCATCTATCTCGATCCGCCGCCGCACACGGTGCGTGGCCTGGCCGCACGGCTCAACGTCTCCAAGCCGGTCATCACCCGGGCGCTGGATACGATGGGCGCGCTTGACCTTGTCAGCCGCCGCCGCGACGAAACAGACCGCCGAAACGTGCTGATCAAGCGGACGGTCGCAGGCGCGCTTTTTGTCGAGCGGTTCGGCGACGTGATCATCGCCAAGGGCGGGGACTTGCCGACATGAGCGATCTCGACCGCAGGCTGAACGCATTTCGGCCGGACCTTGCCGACGTAAGGCTGAAAGGCAGGGTCGAGGCGGAAAGGTTCACGGAAGGCGAGCCGGCCGAAATCACTGTTCCTGTCGCTGATATCAGGAACGCGCCACGTAACGATGCCGGTGTCGATCATCAGCTTCTTCTGGGCGACCGGGTGCAGGTGTTCGACCGGGCGGGCGGCTGGCCGTGGATACAGTCTGACCGTGACGGCTATGTCGGCTATGTGCACGCCGGCGCGCTCGGCAAGCCGGGTCCTGAGCCCACTCACACTGTTGCGGTTCCACGCAGCTTCGCCTACCCGGCTGATGATCTGAAGACCGCGCCTGCGCTTCCACTGTCGCTTGGTTGTGCGGTTTCGGTGACCGGGCATACCGAGCGCCGCGGTACCGCCTATGCGACGCTCTCGACAGGCATGTCGGTGATTGCGGATCATCTGAGGCCTGTCGCAGAGGTTGAGGACGACTATGTAGCCGTCGCCGAAACGCTGGAGCGGGCGCCCTATCTTTGGGGCGGCACCAGCGGGTTCGGCATCGACTGTTCCGGCCTCGTCCACCTTGCAATGCGCATGACGGGCCGCGCCGTTCTGCGGGACACCGACATGCAGGAACGCTCGCTGGGCGAGGCGGTCGATCCCGGCCCGGACATGGCTGAGCTTCGGCGTGGCGACCTTGTGTTCTGGAAGGGCCATGTCGCAATCATGACCGACGGCGCAAACGCCATTCACGCCAGCGGCAGTACCATGCTGGTTACGCGTGAGAAGATCGCCGACGCGATAGCGCGTATTGCCAAACTTTACGGCCCGCCGACCTGTATCAGGCGGCCCTAGTACCCGGCGTTCCGGTCGACCACGTTCTGGAGAGCCTCGCCGCGCTCGAAGGCATCCATCTGCGCCAGCATCGGCGGCACCAGATGGGCGGAGTCCGAGGTGGCTGCGGCATGCGGCGTAACGAACACCTTCGGATGTGACCACAACGGGCTTGCTTCCGGCAGCGGCTCTTCCTCGAAGACGTCGAGACTGGCTTCCTTGAGCGTGCCGTCGTCGAGTGCGCGCACGATGTCGGCATCGCGCTGGAGCCTGCCGCGTCCTGCATTGATCAGCACCGCGCCACCCAGCGCGTTGTCACGCCTCAGGCCGGCCAGCAGGTTATGGTCGATGATGCCGCGTGTCTCCGGCGTCAGCGGCAAGAGCACGACCAGAATATCGGTCGCCGCCAGAAAGCCCGGCAATCCGCTGCCGCCGTGCCAGCAGGTGACGCCGTTCATAGGCCTTGCCGACCGGGTCCAGCCATTGACCTGATATCCGAGGTTCAACAGCGCCGATGCGGCCGCTCGCCCAAGGTTGCCCAGCCCCATGATCCCGACCGAAACCTCATTGGCCAGAGGCTGGCGCGGCTCGCTCCAGACTTTCCTTTCCTGCTGGGAACGGTAGAGAAAGCCTTGCCGGTGATGGTCCATCACGCGCCAGACGATGTATTCGCACATATGTTGCGTCAGGTTTTCGGCGACCACGCGCACGATTGGCACGTCCGGCAGGCCGGGGTCTGCAAACAGATGGTCGACGCCGGCGCCGATGGAGAAGATGGCGCGCAGATTGGGCAGCGACGACAGCACGTTGGGTTTCTGTTTCCACACGACCGCATAGCGGATCGACGGATCGCGCGCGCCTTCCGGTTCCAGAACCACGGTTCGTTTTTCGGACAGAAGTTCGTACCACCGTTTCGGGTTGAAGCCGGTCACCGAAAGCAGAATGCGTCCCGTGTCAGCTCCGCTCACTGGCTTACGACTCCCTTTGGCGCGGTGGCTATGTCGAAGGCGGCGGCGATCAGCGCCTTCGTGTAGTCGGTCTGCGGGTCGTCGAATATCTGTTCCGCGCTGCCGGCTTCAACCACCTTGCCGTGGCGCATGACGATGACCTGATTGGCCAGCGCGCGCACCACCTTGAGATCGTGACTGATGAACAGATAGGCCAGCCTGTGGCGGCTCTGCAGATCGCGCAAGAGGTCGACCACCTGCGCCTGCACGCTCATGTCGAGTGCCGATGTCGGCTCGTCCAGCATAACAAAGCGCGGCTTCAGCACCATCGCTCGCGCGATGGCGATGCGCTGCCGCTGACCGCCGGAATACTCGTGCGGATAGCGGTGCCGGGTCGCCGGGTTGATATCCACTTCTTCCAGCGCGTTCACGACACGCTGTTCGCGTTCCTCCGGGCTGAGGTTGGGCTCGTGGATACGAAGGCCTTCCTCAACGATCTCGGTGATCGACATGCGCGGGCTGAGCGAGCCGTATGGATCCTGGAAAACGATCTGGATCTGGTTGCGCAGTGGCCGCATGCCGGAAAAGCTGAGTTCAGACAGATTGACGCCGCCAAAGTCGATTTCGCCCTCCGAACCGATCATGCGCGTCATCGCGAGACCGAGCGTCGTCTTGCCGGAACCGGACTCGCCGACGATGCCGATCGTCTCGCCCTCGCGGACAGAAACGTCGATGCCGTCGACAGCCTTCACATGGTCGACTGTGCGCCGGAACAGGCCCTGCTTGATCGGGAACCAGACCTTCATCCCTCTGGCGTCGATCACCGTCTTGGAGGCGGTGTCGGTAGCTGGCGGGCGGCCTTTCGGTTCGGCGGCGATCAGGTGTTTGGTATAGGCATGCTGCGGGTCGTCGAAGATCCGCGCTGTCGGTCCGGTCTCGACAATCTTGCCGTCAGTCATCACGCAGACCCGGTCCGCCACCTTGCGCACGATGCCGAGATCATGGGTGATGAAGAGCATCGACATGTCGTTCTTCAGCTTGAGATCGCCGAGCAGTTCAAGGATCTGCGCCTGAACCGTCACGTCGAGCGCGGTGGTCGGTTCGTCCGCGATCAGGAGCTTCGGGTCGTTGGCCAGCGCCATGGCGATCATCACGCGCTGGCGCTGTCCGCCCGACAGCTGGTGCGGATAGGCGCCAAGCCTGCGCTCCGGCTCCTGGATGCCGACATCATGGAGCAGTTCGAGTGTACGTGCGCGTGCTGCGTTCTTGCTCAGGCCCTGATGCAGATCGAGTATCTCGCCGATCTGCCGCTCGATCGTGTGAAGCGGATTGAGCGACGTCATCGGCTCCTGGAAGATCATGGCGACGTCATTGCCGCGCACTTTGCGCAATGCCTGTTCGTCGCGGGCAAGCAGATCGTCGCCTTCAAACAGGATCGAACCGGAGGGATGGCTGGCCGCCGGATAGGGCAGAAGCTTGAGAACCGACAGCGCCGAAACGGATTTGCCTGACCCGGACTCGCCAACCAGCGCCACCGTCTCGCCCTTGGCGATGTCGAACGAGACGCGGTCGACCGCGAGCAACTGGTCGCCGCCCTGCCGGAATGCGACCGAAAGGTCCCGGACGGAAAGGAGCGCGCCGCCGCTCACCGGAACGTCTTTCTGGGATCGAACGCGTCGCGGGTCGCCTCGCCGACAAAGATCAGCAGCGAGAGCATGACCGACAGCGTCATGAAACCGGTGATGCCGAGCCAGGGCGCGTTGAGATTGCGCTGGCCCTGCCTGAGCAGTTCGCCCAGCGAGGCCGATCCGGGCGGCAGGCCGAAGCCGAGGAAATCGAGCGAGGTGAGCGTGGTGATCGAGCCGTTCAGGATGAAGGGCAGGAAGGTGAGGGTGGCCACCATCGCGTTCGGCAGAAGGTGCCGGAACATGATTGTCGGGTTGCGCACGCCCAGCGCACGCGCCGCGTTCACATATTCAAAATTGCGCGCCCGCAGAAATTCAGCCCTGACCACGCCGACAAAGGCGACCCATGAAAACAGGAGCATGATGCCAAGCAGGATGAAGAAACCCGGTGGCAGCACGGCCGCGATAATCAGGATCAGATACAGCACCGGGATCGACGACCAGATCTCGATCACGCGCTGGAAAATAAGGTCGGTCCAGCCGCCGAAATAACCCTGTACCGCACCCGCCGACACGCCGATTACGGCCGACGCCGCCGTCAGGATGAGACCGAAGAGCACCGATATCCGGAAGCCGTATATGATGCGCGCCATCACGTCCCGCGCCTGGTCGTCGGTTCCCAGCCAGTTCCAGTTGCCCAGCCGGCAGTCACGGTCGTCCACGCCATCGAGATAGCGCTGGCAACGCGTCTCCTTGTCATAGAGCCATGACGGTTTCGCTGGTGCGGCCTCGGGGATCTCGTTGTTGACCGTGCGGTAGGAGTAGCGGATCGGCGGCCAGATCATCCAGCCTTCGGCCTCGATTTCCTCGGCGATAACCGGATCGCGATAGTCGGTCACGGCCAGGAAGCCACCAAACTTCTCCTCCGGATAGTCGACCAGCACCGGCATCAGCAGCTCGCCCTTGTAGGAGGCGAGTATAGGCTTGTCGTTTGCGATGAACTCGGCAAACAGCGACAGCACGAACAGGACGAGGAAAATCCACAGCGACCAGTATCCCCGGCGGTTGGCCTTGAAGTTCTGCCAGCGCCGCTGGTTGAGCGGCGAAAGCCAGGGCCGCTTTGCCGGCACCGTGCCGGTATCGCTCGTCGCCTTGTTCATCGTCACACGTCCCGCCGCTCGAAATCGATGCGTGGGTCGATCCATGTGTAGATCATGTCCGACATCAGGCTGACGAACAGGCCAAGCAGCGAGAAGATGTAGAGCGTGGCGAAAACGACGGCGTAGTCGCGGTCGAGCACGGAGCGGAAGCCGAGCAGCCCCAGACCGTCGAGCGAGAAGATGTTTTCGATCAGCAGCGAACCGGTGAAAAAAGCCGAGATGAACGCGCCGGGAAAGCCTGCGATGATGATGAGCATCGCATTGCGGAATACATGGCCGTAGAGAACCTGGCGTTCGGTCAGGCCCTTGGCCCGCGCGGTGGTGACGTATTGCTTGCGGATTTCCTCAAGAAACGAGTTCTTGGTGAGCAGGGTCGTTGTCGCAAAGGCCGAGAGCACCAGCGAGATCAACGGCAGCGTCAGGTGCCAGAAATAGTCGACGATCTTTTCCGGCCATGAAAGCTGGCTGAAGTTCTCCGAGGTCAGGCCGCGCAGCGGAAACCAGTCGAAGAAGGAGCCGCCGGCAAACAGCACCATCAGGAGAATGGCGAACAGAAAGCCGGGGATCGCGTAACCGACGATGACGATGCCGCTCGTCCAGATGTCGAAAACCGAACCGTCCTTCACCGCCTTTCTGATCCCAAGCGGAATGGAGATCAGATAGGAAATCAGCGTGATCCAGATGCCGAGCGAGATCGAGACCGGCATCTTCTCGATAATGAGGTCGATCACCGAAATGTCGCGAAAATAGCTTTCCCCGAAATCGAAGCGCGCGTAGTTCCACAGCATCGTGAAAAACCGCTCGAGCGGCGGCTTGTCGAAGCCGAACTGCTTTTCGAGCTGGGCGATGAATTCGGGGTCGAGCCCCTGCGCGCCGCGATACTGGGATTCGCCGCCACCCTCATGGTTGGCGCCTTCCGCGCCGCCGCCACCGCCAAGGCGGTCCAGCGTTCCGCCATCCTGACCGGACAGCTTGGCGATCACCTGCTCCACCGGCCCGCCGGGTGCGAACTGGATGACGACGAACGAAATTGCCATGATCCCGAACAGGGTCGGGATCATCAGAAGCAGGCGACGCAGGACATAGGCGCCCATCAGTCAGGCACTCCGGCGCCGGTCATACGGGCCCTTTCGCGTGCGGGTTCAGGCTTTGCCAATCGCCTTTGCCTTTTCTTCGTCCAGCCACCAAATCTCCTCGACCGTGAACCCATAATCGGGTTTCGGCTCTCTGAAGCCGAACATGTCCCAGAACGCGGCACGGTGATTCGCCGCGTACCAATTTGGAATCCAGTCGCGTCTGGCGCGCAAGACCCGGTCGAGCGCGCGCATGGCGACAATGAACGTCTCGCGCGTTTCTGCGTGGCCGGCTGCGTCGATAAGCGCATCGACGGCAGCACTCTTCGTGCCGGCGTAATTACGCGATCCCGGCACATCGGCCGACGATGAATGGAATGTGTTGACCAGGCTGTTGCGGGTCGGCGTTCCGCCAAAGGATTGCGCCATTCCGACCATGTCGAAGTCGAAATCGGTCAGCCGCGTCTGGAACTGGGCAGCGTCGACCAGCCGGATCGAAGCGTTAAAGCCGACGGCTTTCATCATCTCGATGAAGGGCGAGAAGACCTGAACGAACACCTGGTCGCGAACCAGCAACTCGACCGAAAAGGGCTGCCCGGCTTCGTTGCGGAACACGCCGTCACTGATCGTCCAGCCTGCCTGTTCCATCAGTTCGCGGGCGCGCCGCAGCATTGCTCGGTCCCGGCCGGAACCGTCTGATACGGGCTGCATGACTGCCTCGCCGAACGCCTCATCCGGTATTTCGCCGCGGAACGGCTCAAGCAGTGCGAGTTCGGCCTCGCTCGGCGGGCCTTCGGCCTTGAACTCCGATTTCTCGAAGGTCGACTGCGAACGCTGATATGCGCCGTAGAAGATATTGCGGTTGGTCCATTCGAAGTCGAAGCAATGAACGATCGCCTCGCGAACGCGCGCATCGCGGAAGCGTTCGCGCCGCTGATTGACCGCCCAGCACTGCATGGAGGGGCGCAGGTCACCCGGAAACTCGCGCTTGATCGCGCGGCCGTCCTGAATGGCAGGAAAATCGTATTCAGTTGCCCATACGCGCGACGTGAATTCCTGCCGAAAAAGGATGTCGCCCTTCTTGAAGGCTTCGAACCCGGCCTGCCGGTCGCGGAAAAACTCGATCCGGATGCGGTCGAAATTGTTGTGGCCGCGATTAACCGGCAGGTCCTTGCCCCAGTAATCCTCGACCCGGTGGTATTCGATGGTGCGGCCGGGAGACATGAAGCCCACCTTGTAGGGTCCGCTGCCAAGCGGCGCTACGAGTTCCGATCCATCAAAGGGATGGTCGGCAAACCAGGCTTTGGAGAGGATCGGAAATTCGCCGATCGTCAGCAATGTCTGCGGGGACTGGTCGCCATTGAAGGTTACGCGGAATGTCTTCGGCCCTTCGGCCACCGCTTCCGTCATGTCGAGCAACGGCAGCTGGAATGTCGGGTGTCCCTTGTCCTTCAGGATGTTGAAGGTGAACACCGCATCCTCCGCCGTGATGTCCGATCCGTCATGGAAACGCGCCTGCGGGCGCAGGGCGAAGGTGAAGCTGTTGCGGTCGGCCGAAATCGTCACGCTTTCGGCCAGCAGGCCGTAGAGCGAATCCGGCTCGTCCAGCGCCTGTTTCATCAGGTAGTCGTGGCACAGCTCCATGCGCGGCGGCGCATCGCCGCGCGGCACGAAAGTGTTGAGCGTGTTGAAGGTGTCGGTCGCCTGATTGAAGTACCAGTTCGGCGGCGAGAAATTGAAAGTGCCGCCCTTGGGCGCATCTGGATTGACGTAGTCGAAATGGGTGAAGTCCGGCCCGTATTTCAGTTCCCCGAATGTCGAGATGCCGTGATGCGGCGTTTCGGTGGCGAGTTCCGCAAATGCCGGGCGGGGCAGGAACGGAAGGGCGCATGTGGCCGCACTCATCGCCAGGAAGTCGCGGCGGCGAAGCGGTGCGAGCACGCGCATCTCAGCCCCCATATTTCTGCGCCAGCGCTGCTTCCTTGTCCGGATCGATCCACCAGGAATCGAGGTCGACGCCCAGATAGTCCGGCTGCTTTTCGGGAATTCCGAACTTGTCCCAATAGGCGAAACGCAGCGTCGGCTGGTAGTATTGCGGGATCATGTAGTGGTTCCACAAGAGCACCCGGTCGAGCGCGTTTGTGGCCGCTACAAGTTCCTCGCGGTCCTCGGCAAAAATGATCCGGTTGATCAAGGCATCGACGACCGGTTCCCTGATGCCGCCGACATTTCGCGATCCGGGAATGTCGGCTGCTTCCGAACTCCAGTAGTCGCGCTGCTCGTTGCCGGGTGACATCGACTGCGCAAAACGCCCCGTCACCATGTCGAAGTCGAAGCTCTGGTAGCGCTGGATATATTGCGAGGTGTCGACGATGCGCAGCGTGGCGTCGATGCCGATCTTGCGCAGGTTTTCGATCAGGCCGCTGGCGATGATTTCAGCCGTGGGGGAACCGCCAAGATACTCTATCTTGAACTGCTCGCCGGTCTCGACATTGACCATGCGGCCGTCCCTGATTTCCCAGCCCGCTTCCTTGAACAGCCGTACGGCCTCGCGCAGATTGTTGCGCTCGTCGCGCGGGTCGTCGAACGCCGGCAGCTTGAACTCCTCGGTGAAAAGTTCCGGGGGAAGCTGGTCGCGATACTCTTCGAGAATTTCGAGTTCGCGTCCTGTCGGCAGACCTGACGAGGCAAGCTCGGATTTTTCAAAGTAGCTCGTGAAGCGCCGGTTGAGACCGAAGAAGTGGGTGCGGTTCTGCTCTTCGAAATTGTAGGCGAGCGAGATCGCTTCGCGCACCCGCCGGTCCTGAAAGCGCGGCAGCCGCATATTGGGCACGAAGGCCTGCATCGCCTCGATGCTGCCTGAGGTAAACTCGCGCTTGATGACGTCGCCTTCCTGAAGAGCAGGGAAGTCATAGGCCGTAGACCACCGCCGGGTGCTCACTTCGCGGCGCACGTCCTCCACGCCGCCTTTCTGGAAGGCAAGGAATTCCGCATTGTCGTCGAGGAAATAGGTATAGCGCCGCCGGTCGAAATTGTTGCGTCCGATGTTCACCGGCAGGTCGGCTGCCCAGTAGTCCTCGACCCGCTGCCAGACGATGCTGGAGCCGGGCTCGAAGCGCTCGATCCGGTATGGCCCGCTGCCAAGCGGCGGCTCCAGAGTGGGCTGGGTGATGTCGCGCTTGTTGCCCTTGGCATCGGTTCCTTCCCACCAGTGCTTTGGCAGCACGGGCAGGTCGCCCATGATGTGCGGCAGTTCGCGGTTGCCGGTCTGGTCGAAACGGAACTCCACCTCGTGCTCGGAAAGCGCCACTGCCTCGATCACATTGGCGAAGTAGCGATTGTGCAGCGGGCTGATCTCCTCCAGAACATTGAACGACCATACCACGTCGTCCGTGGTGATCGGTTCGCCGTCATGCCAACGCGCATCCGGGTCTATACGGTAGGTCGCGGATGAGTAATCGGCCGGATGCCTGAAGGCTTCGGCAATCAGCGGGTGGCTTGTGCTCGGCTCCGCTACCGATTGCTGCATCAGCGTATCCCACAGGATGCCGCCGAACTGGGTCAGTCCGTCGGCCGGGTTGCCGCGCACGATGAAGGGATTGAAGCTGTCGAAGGTGCCAAAGGCTGCCGAGTTCAGCGTGCCGCCTCTCGGCGCATCTGGATTGACGTGCTCGTAGCGCTCGAATGTCTCGTGCTCACGGTTCGGGTCGATCAAAGAAGATGTCGTCAGCCAGTCGTCCTCGGCAGCAGAGGGCCATGCCGTACCGGCTGCAAGTAACAGGGCAGCGGCTGTCGCGAATACGGCGTGGCGGATACGGCTTTTCATCTCCAACCCCTTTGTCGGTTGCCATTAGGGCGTCCTGGAAAAACTAGCCCGATCGGCTGCAAAAGAAAGCGCCGGGGCTCAGGTTTCTCGGTCTGAGCCCGGCCTTGAACAGAAAAAGCCGGGCTGAACCCGGCTTTTTTGCGATTGCTCGAATGACAATATCGTAATGTTGTCGGCTAGTTGGAAGTCTCTTCCGTCGCGCCACCATCTTCGGCCGGTGCTTCCGCGCTTTCGGCTTCTTCCATCGGCGGCTCCGGCAAAGGCGCCGGGCTGTCAGAAAGAGTGCGCAGATAGGCAATCACGTTGGCGCGCTCGTCATCCTTCTTGAGGCCGGCAAATGCCATTGCGGTACCGCTGATGTAGCCCTTGGGAGCGAGCAGGAACTCGTTCAAGTGCTCGTAGTCCCACACCTGATCGCCATCGGCGGCGAACTCGCGTAGCGCCGACGAGTAGGAGAAGCCTTCATGTGAGGCGATCGGGCGGTTGACGATGTCCCAAAGGTTCGGCCCGACCTTGTTTGCGCCGCCGCTTTCAGCGGTGTGGCAGGCCTGACACTTGCGGAATGCCGATTCGCCAGCTGCCGGATCGGCATCCTGCAGCAGAGTTGCGATGGAAACAGCTTCTTCCTCCACGGCGGGACCGCCCTCGCCGTGTTCCTCTGCCGCCTCGATCACATAGCCGGGCTGCTCCGGCGGATGGGCTGCAAAAAGCGCATCGGACACCAGTGAGATCGAGAAGACCACAAAAACGGTGCCGAGCAGCGCCCCGAGAAACTTGTTGAGTTGCGACGAATCCATCTGCCCGATGCTCCTGTGCCCGACCGTGGCTTGCCGCCCGTTCCGAGCGCACGCAAATCATGCGCGCGCAGTTCCGCCGGGCTTCAAAATCGCGCGGAAACTAGGTCTTTTGCTTCGCGCATGCAACACATATAAGGGCCATTCCACGTGAGACCTTTTGCCACTTTACCGGTTGATAGCATGCTGGCGCCAACGCCCCGAAAGTTCGCCGACCGGTCGGCATTTCCGCGCTTTTTTGCCTGAGCGCGCACTTCCCTTGAACACAGGTCAGGAACGACCATGACGACCAATATCATTGCCTTTCAGGGCGAGCCGGGCGCGAATTCAGACACCGCCTGCCGCAACATGTATCCAGACATGGAGCCGCTGCCCTGCGCTACGTTCGAGGATGCGTTCAACGCGGTTGAAACCGGCAAGGCGGCGCTGGCAATGATCCCGATCGAAAACACCATCGCGGGACGGGTGGCCGACATTCACCACCTGTTGCCGGAATCGAAGCTGCACATTATCGGCGAATATTTCCTGCCCATCCATTTTCAACTGATGGTTCTGCCAGGCGTTGAGCGCAAGGAAATCAAGACCGTGCACAGCCACATCCATGCGCTGGGGCAGTGCCGTAAATACATTCGCAAGAATGGCTGGAAAGCGGTGGTTGCCGGCGATACGGCGGGTGCCGCCAATTTCGTCGCGGACAAGAAGGAGCGGTCGATGGCCGCGCTTGCGCCGCGCCTGGCCGCGAGCCTCTACGGTCTCGACATTCTGGAAGAGAATGTTGAGGACACCGAAACCAACGTAACGCGTTTCGTGGTGCTCACCCGCAGCAAGAAATGGGCGGAGCGTCCTTCGCCCGATGCGAAGATGATGACGACCTTCGTGTTCCGCGTGCGCAACGTTCCTGCCGCGCTCTACAAGGCCATGGGCGGCTTTGCCACGAATGGCGTCAACATGACCAAGCTCGAGAGTTACCAGCTCGGAGCGTTCACCGCGACGCTGTTTTACGCCGATATCGAGGGCCACCCCGAAGATCCCAACGTGGCGCTGGCGCTGGAGGAACTGAAGTTCTTCTCCCGCGAAGTGCGCGTGCTTGGCGTCTATCCGCGCAGCGATTCGCGCGAGGAGTGGAAAGTCTCCGACTGATCAGTCGGCTTCCGCCCATGCCCTGATCAGGTGATGTGCGATTGCGCCGCGCGGCGGGCAGCCGATTTCGCCCTCGTGAGTGCCGGCGAGGATCGCACGCACCTCCTGACGCGGGAACCAGCGGCAGTCCTCCAACTCGTTACTGTCGAAGCGGATGTCTTCGCTAAGCGCCTCGCCATAACAGCCGATCATGAGCGTGTGCGGAAACGGCCAGGGCTGGCTGGCGTGATAGACAACGCGCCCCAGTTCGATGCCGGCTTCTTCCAGCGTTTCGCGGCGCACAGCCTGCTCGATCGTCTCGCCCGGCTCGACGAAGCCGGCGAGCGCAGAATACATGTTGGGCATGAAATGCGGGCTGCGGCCGAGCAGGCAATTGTCACCGCGCACGGCCAGCATGATCACGACCGGGTCCGTGCGCGGAAACAGTTCCGCCTCGCAGCCGGTGCATACCCGTTTGTAGCCGCCAATGCGCATCTCGGTTTTCGCGCCGCAGCGGCCGCAGAACCTGTTCGTATTGTTCCAGTGAAGCAGCGATGCGCCTTGCGCCAGCTCACCCAGCGTTTCTGCTCCGACCAGCCCCTGTATGTAGACCGACCGGTGGTCGATGGCCTTGATGTTCTCAGGCAGATCGTCGGGCTCGGTGCCGCCCGGCGCGGCGACAACAGGACCATGTTCGGACTGGCCGAGCAGCACGGCGTGTTCAAGCTTGGCGCCCAGTGCCTGCGCTTCCGCGACGCTGAAATAGCCGTCGAAACTGTCGCCTTCCAGTTTGAGGTTCAGCCGGCCGGCGCGCGTAAGCAGGATGCGGACAGCGGGGTCCTGAAGCGCATTTTGCAGCGAGCCTTCCGAGCGGTTTTCCGACTGGCGGTCGATGCGGTTGCCTGCAAATCCGACAAACTGACTGGGCTCGCGCTCTGGCGCGTCAAAAAACGGAAACGTCATGAAATCCTCGAACGATGTGTCCGGACGGATTACATCGCCGCGCGCAGATTTTCCAGAAATACCCGCTGCGCTCCCGGATCGTATGGCTGGTCCGGCTCGAAGTCGGTTACCGGTCCGGGCCATGCCGGATCTTTTCGTGAGCGGGCGACGACATTGACGTGGAGCTGGCGCACATCGTTGCAGGCGATGTTGATGTTGACCGTGTCGCAATCGGTGAGTTGGCTGAGCGCGCGCGAAACCATGCCGAGTTCGAATGTCAGCATCGCCTGATCGAGGGGTGTCAACTCATACAGCTCGTTGACATCGCAACGCTGCGGCACAAGCAGGAGCCAGGGCCAGCGCCGGTCGTTGACCAGCCGCAATTCGCAAAGGCCGAGCCACATGACCGGCACGCTGGATCGTTCCAGGCGCACATCAAGCTCGAAACCGGTCTTTTTGTCCGGCAGCATCGGCGTTTCCTCGTAGCCTCAATCCAAGATTGGGCCTTTTGCGGGTTCAACGCAATGTTTCGCTGCGGTCGGGCGGCCGGCCCTTGCAAATGCTGCTGCAATTGACGATATGGAAAGCGGGAGGTTGGTTGGTGGACGATCCACTCGCCAACCGGGTCAGGTCCGGAAGGAAGCAGCCCTAACGAGCCTCGGAACGGGTCATCGTTCCAGCCTCCCACCTTCTCTTTTGTTTGGACGGAACGAGCGGCGCGGCAAAAGAGCCGCCGGCGCTATTCCGCCAGAACTTCCGAAAGCGACGCGAACGAGGCTTCCCAGCCGCCGCCGATGCCCTTGCGTGCATCTTCCGAGCGCACCGCCGAATGTACGAGCCGCACATAGGTGCCTTTGCCCTTTTCGGTGAACTCGACCTCGACGCGCGATTCCGGTGTCGCCTCCCTGTCACCATTGCGGTGATCCACGACATAACTCCAGGAATAGACGAGCCGCTCGCCCGGCGCGATTTCGATGTAGTGACCCTCGAACCCGACGGATTTCTCGGCATCCTTCGTGTAAAGAAGCTTGTATCTGCCGCCCGGCCTCAGGTCGATCTCGGCCGAGTGGAGCGAATTCCGCTCCAGCCCGAACCACTGCACGACGATGTCGGGGTCGGTCCACGCTTCGAAGACGGTCTCGGGCGATGCCGCAAAATACCCTTCAACGACAATAGGGTCGCCGCCGGGTTCCGATTTTACGAAATTCATTTGCGGTCCCCCTTGGACGCCAGATGCATGGCCAGATTGTCGAACTGGCCTGTCCAGAAGGCCTGATAGTCGGTCAGCCAGTCGGCAGCCTGTTTCATCGGCTCCGCGTTGAGCCGGCAGTGGCGGGTTCTTCCGCGCCGGTCGACCACAACCAGGCCGGCGTCGCTCAGCACGCGAACGTGTTTTGAAACGGCGGTTTGCGACATGTTGAATGGTTTGGCGAGGTCGGAAAGCCGGGTTTCGCCCTTGGCTAGTTGGCGCAGGATCTCCCTGCGGGTTTCATGACTGAGGGCGGCGAATGTCAGGTCGAGATCGTTCATGGCCTGTCAGTAATGCTGAACCACAAGGTTGACAATAGAAAATGCCCGCATTTAATGAACCGACAGGTTGACTATTGTGTCCGGCGCATCTGGGCCGGGCGGTCCTGTAATTCGGTTCAATCACAGGGAGAGATCAAATGGCTGAGTACATTCTGGCCTATCACGGCGGCAAGATGCCCGAGACCGAGGAAGAGGGTGCAAAGGTCATGCAGGAATGGATGACCTGGATCGAAAAGAGCGGATCGGCCATGGTCAATCCCGGAAACCCCGTGGGCATGTCCAAGACCGTTTCGGCAACCGGCGTTACCGATGATGGCGGCTCCAACCCGCTAACCGGATATTCGATCGTCAAGGCCGACAGCATGGATTCTGCAATCGCGGTCGCCAAGGGCTGCCCACACCTGAAATATGAAGGCACGATCGAAATCGCCGAACTCTTGCAGATGTAGGGTTCGACTTTTCCGTTCCTAATGCCCGCCCCGGCATTGACGCGGCGGCGGGCGGGGAGCGACATTGCGGGCGTCCTGCCAAGCGTCTACATCGACGCCATGACGAGGAGCGGACCCCGCCAATGAGCGATACTGTGACGGAACCGAAGGCCGACGCGGCAGGCTACCGCGTGCTGGCGCGAAAATACCGTCCCACGAATTTCTCCGAACTGATCGGCCAGGAGCCGATGGTGCGCACGCTCACCAATGCGTTTGAGAGCGGCCGCATCGCGCAGGCGTGGATGCTTACCGGCGTGCGCGGGGTAGGCAAGACGACGACGGCGCGCATTCTGGCGCGCGCTCTCAACTACCGGACCGACAAGATCGATCAGCCGACCGTCGATCTCACCGAACCCGGCGAGAACTGCCAGGCGATCCTTGAAGGCCGGCATGTCGATGTGATCGAGATGGATGCGGCCTCGCACACCGGCGTCGACAATATGCGCGACATATTGGAGCGCGTGCATTACGCACCGGTGTCCGCGCGCTACAAGGTCTACATCATCGACGAGGTTCACATGCTTTCCGGCGGGGCGTTCAACGCCATGCTGAAGACGCTGGAAGAGCCGCCGCCGCATGTGAAGTTCATCTTCGCAACGACCGAAATACGCAAGGTTCCGATCACCATCCTCTCGCGCTGCCAGCGTTTCGATCTGCGCCGCATCGATGCTTCGCTGATCAAGGCCGATCTGGCGCGTATCGGCGGGCTGGAAGGGGTCGAGGCAGAGGACGACGCGCTGGCGATGATTGCCCGTGCCGCCGAAGGCTCCATGCGCGACGCGCAGTCAATCTTCGATCAGGCAATCGCGCATTCCTCCGGCAAGGTGACGGCCGAAACCGTGCGCGACATGCTCGGTCTGGCCGACCGCGCCCGGATAATCGACCTGTTCGAAATGGTGATGAAGGGCGACGCTGCCGCCGCACTCGAACAGTTTCGCAGCCTCTATGATGTCGGCGCGGAGCCCTCAGCGGTGCTGACCAGCCTTGCCGAGTTCTGCCATCTGGTAACCCGGCTGCGTTTTGTGCCGTCGGCGGCGAGCGACGCAGCACTTTCGGAGGACGAACGCACGCGCGGGGCCGAGTTTGCGGGCAAGCTCTCGGTGCGTGTGCTGTCCCGCGCCTGGCAGATGCTGCTCAAGGGCATCACCGAGGTGCAGGGCTCGAACCGCCCGGTAAGTGCTGCCGAAATGGTGCTGATCAGGCTGGCGCATGCCGCCGACCTGCCGACGCTGGACGAAGCGCTTGCGGGACTGGAGACAACTGGCAAGCCCGGCGGCGCGCCGGCATCGGCAAATGGTTCATCTGCAGGCGCGCCTCAGGGGTCAGGCGCGCCCGTCGGTGCTGCAAGCCAGTCGCGCATGCCCGCGCAGCCATCAGGTAGCGGCGCGCAGACCATGCGGCTGGTCGAGCCGGAACCGGCGCCGCAGCAAACACCCGCGCCCGAACCGCAGGCTGAAGAACGACCGACTGTCCCGATAGCCTCGCTGGCCGACATTGCCACGCTTGCCGACGCCAACCGCGACCTGCAGTTCAAGGTGCTGTTGAAGCGGCATGTCAGGCCGGTGCGCATCCAGTCGGGCCGGATCGAAGTCAGCCTGACCGAGGATGCGCCGCGCTCATTGCTCAACGATATGAGTGCGCGCCTGAAGGACTGGACCGGCCGCAACTGGATTGTCTCGCTTTCGCGCGAGGAAGGCGGCCAGACGCTGGCCGAGACGGAAGCCGAGCACCGCGAAAGTGTGATCTCCGATGCCCGCAGCGATCCCGCAGTTGCCGCCATCCTGTCGCACTTTCCCGGCGCAAAGATTATCGATGTGCGCATTCCCGACACTGTGGAAGGCGGCGGGATCGAGGACGACGGCGCCGGTCTTGAAGCGCCGGACGAAGATGACGACATCTAGTCGCAAGAAAATGCTGTACCGAATGGAGATCGCATGAAGGACCTCATGGGCCTTATGGGCAAGGCGAAGGAAATGCAGGCCAAGTTTCAGGAGCTGCAGGAACAGATCGCCAATATGGAGGTAACCGGCCAGTCCGCCGGGGGTCTCGTCACGGTCACGCTGTCGGGCAAGTTCGAGATGCGCTCGCTGAAGATCGACCCTTCCATGTTCAAGGAAGACGATGTCGAGATCCTGGAGGACCTCCTGCTTGCAGCCCACAACGATGCCAAGACCAAGCTCGAAGCGGAAATGCAGAAGAAGACCAGCGAACTGACCGCCGGCATGCCGATACCGCCCGGCATGAAGCTGCCTTTCTAGAGCAATTCCGGGAAAAGCGGGTTCCGGTTTTCCGTCTGGAATTGCGGCATTACAATCGCCTCAGGTCAGTGGCCTTTCCATGTCGAGGACCGGCAATTCTAGCCCCGGTCCCATCTCCACGTTGAGTGTGCCCAATGTCATGAAGCCTGCATTGGCGTAAAACCGCTCTGCCGGCAGCGTTGCCTGGCTCTTCATTTTCGTTGCGCCTGCGGCGCGCGCATCGTCGATGCATCTGTCAATCAGCCGTCGCGCCAGCCCGCGTCTGAGGAAATCCGGGTGAGTGGCGAAATGGCGGATATGCGCCACGCCGTCCTCGGTGACAGTGCTGCCGGGTTTTTCGAACGACCAGCCGCCGCACGCTGCGGCCACACCATCCACTTCAACGACGTAGTAGGTGCCGCTTCTCAGCAGCCTGGGATTGGCTTTCGACATGGCCGGCAGCGCTGCCGCAAGCTGGGCGCTGTCATAGGAGCCGTCGTCGAGTTGGCGATAGGACGCGGCAATCAGATCGCTGAGAAGTGCTGTATCGTCCGGAACCGCCGTGCGGATTGTGATCGTGGCGTCCGCCATGTCGGGTCGCTTTCGGGTTAACGTGGAAACGATGCTCAAACATAATCCTACGCTCGGCGCGCGCTACCCATTTCGCACGTTCCCGGCTACACATTCTTCATGTCTTCCAAGCGAATCGCCGGGCCCGAAATCGAACGGCTGATCCAGCTTCTGGCCAAGGTGCCGGGGTTGGGGCCGCGCTCTGCACGTCGAGCAGCACTGCATCTCATCAAGAAGAAGGATCAGCTGCTGGTGCCGCTGGCCGCCTCGATGGTGGAAGCGGTGGACAAGGTCAGGGTCTGTTCGACCTGCGGCAATGTCGATTCCGTCGACCCCTGCACGACCTGCACCGATCCGCGCCGTGACGCCGCGACAATCATCGTGGTCGAGGATGTTGCCGATCTGTGGGCGCTGGAGCGCTCGGGCGCGCTCAATGCGCGCTATCATGTGCTGGGCGGCACGCTGTCGCCGCTCGACGGCATCGGTCCCGACGATCTGACCATCAGCCAGCTTGTCAGCCGGGTTGCCGAGGGCGAGGTGAAAGAGGTCATCCTGGCCGTCAACGCCACGGTCGATGGCCAGACGACAGCCCACTACATCACCGATCGTCTGGCAGGTTTCGAGACGAGGGTGACCCGGTTGGCCCACGGCGTTCCGGTTGGCGGAGAGCTCGATTACCTCGATGAAGGCACGATCGCTGCGGCGCTGAAGTCGCGGACGGCTTTTTGACGCAATTCCCAAACAGAAGGTGCTGATGAAACCTATGCGTTTTCTCGTCGCGGCATGCATGGCGGTAGCAGCTTCGCTTGTGCAGTCGCCCGCTGCGGCCCAGGACGTCAACGCACTGTTCCGCGACTGGCTGGTCGGCGATCTTTGGCCGCAGGCAAGTGCCAACGGGGTGAGCGCCGACACCTTCAATGAGGCCTTCAGCGGCGTGAAGCCGAACCTGAAATTGCCGGACCTTGTCATGCCCGGTGAGGAGGAGGCGACGCCAAAATTCCAGCATCAGGCCGAGTTCAGTTCGCCGGGCAGATATTTCGCCGAAAATACCGTTCGCGGTGTGACGGCGGGCGGGCGCAACCGGATGAACCGCTACCAGTCCGTGCTGGCTGCGGTGGAAAAACGGTATGGCGTGCCACCCGGCATCGTTCTGGCGATCTGGGGCCGTGAATCCGGTTTCGGCAATGCGAAGATACCGCACAATGCCATCGAGGTTCTCGCCACCAAGGCGTTCATGTCGACCCGCAAGGATCTGTTCAGGAAGGAAATCCTGTCGGCCCTTGTGATGGTGGAACGCGGCGTTCCGCTTTCGGCGATGAAGTCGTCCTGGGCAGGCGCGCTCGGCCAGCCCCAGTTCCTGCCATCATCCTATCTGGCCCATGCAGTCGATTTTGACGGTGGCGGCGCGGACATCTGGAACTCCGAGGCCGATACGCTGGCCTCGATCGGCAAATATCTTGCGCATTATGGCTGGGTGAAAGGCCGCGACTGGGGGTTCGAGGTCACGGTTCCAGACAGTGTGTCCTGCGCGCTGGAGGGCCCCGATCAGGGACGCAAGATCTCCGACTGGGCTGCAATGGGCGTGACACGCGTCAGCGGCAATCCGTTTCCGGCGCATGAGGCGCGACAGCAAGGCTACCTGATGATGCCGGCCGGCCGCTTCGGTCCGGCCTTCGTTGTCACGCCCAATTTCTACGTGCTCAAGGAATATAATGAGAGCGACCTCTACGCCCTCTTTGTCGGCCATGCCGCCGACCGCATGACCTATGGCGACAAGGCGTTTTCCAGCAGCTGGGGCAAGGTCGGCGGGCTCTACCGCTCCGATGTGGCTGCCATGCAGCGCGGACTTGAGAAACTTGGTTACGATGTCGGCGGCGCCGATGGTCTGGCAGGCTTCAAGACACGGCGTTCGATTGGCGACTGGCAGGCAAAAAACGGCATGAAGCCGACCTGCTTTCCCGATGCAAACATCGTGAAGGCTCTGCGCTAGAGCAGGTTTCAGTCGCGCGGAATGTACCCCCGCCCGACATGCAGCGTGTAGTCGCGAATGTGGTAGCCGAAACGGGCCACGGTGATTACGCCGGCCTCTTCGACGGAATTGAAGCGTGAAGAGACGAGATCGTTCATCGGGAACCGCCGGTCTGACACGATCAGCGCGTCCTGTCCGGCGCGCTCCTTTTCATCGAACCACAGATCGAACTGGCTCTTGCGATTGGAGATGACCTCCACATCGCGGTCGCCTGTCGCGAAGGCCATGATGGAGCCGACGCGATAATCCGTTGCCAGCAGGAAATCCGCCCCTGCGGCCTCCTGTCTGGCCAGCACCTCCGGTGCCGTTATCTTCCAGCCCAGAACGATTGCGGTTTCGTCGTCCGGCGGCCCGAACAGGCTGGAAAGCGGCAACACCGCGTAGTTGACCGTGTAGGCCACGGCGACAAGCATGCCGAGGGCGAAGTGCGACATGACCACCCACCAGCGTCTGATCGTCAGCGCAGCAAGCGGAATGACCGCGACCCAGGCGACAATGGTCCAGTAAAACAGAACCGCGGTGAACTGGCTGAGAACAAGCAGCACAACAAGCGGAACGATGGTGGTTGCCAGTGCGAGGCTACGCCAGCTCTTCAGGAAACTGTCGGACCGGCCTTGCCTGAGCCCGCCGACAATTGCCGCGACCAGAAACGGCGACAGGGTCAAAAGCGTGACGACGGTAACTGTCAGCATTTGCTCCAGCCTCACACCGAGTGGCTGACTGGCGCTGATCCGGTCGCCTAGATTGTATTGAAACGACGCGCCCTCATTGGCGAGATTCCAGGCGAATACCGGCGTCAGGCAGGCGATGCTGAGAAGTGCTGCCAGATAGAGATGCGGCGAGCGCAGCAGCATGCGCAATCGCGGTGTCAGGAGAATCGCAGCGGCAACACCCAGCCCGAACAGCGCCGCATTGTGTTTGGCAAGCGCCGCAAATCCGAGCGCGAGGCCGGCGCCATAGAGCGGCAGAACGCGCACTGCGCCATCCTCAGCTGCGCGGTCGAATACGATCGCGAACAGGACAGCGGAGGTAAGCAAGAGCGCGACCATCAGATGATCGTTGAAGACGATCATCGTGTAGATGAACAACATCGGAGAGCAGAAGAAGACGGCGATCACCGCCCAGGTGCCGAGATCGGGAATCGACGCTCGGGCGCGCCTTGTCCACCATGCGAGCAGCGCGGCGATCCAGAGCGTCGTGATCAGCGCCGGAAGCCTGAGTGCGAACATGCCGTCGCCGAACAGGCCGTTGGAGACCGCCTGCATCCATGCCTGCAGCGGGGGGTGGTCGTAGTAGGACAGCGCCGGATGCTGCCCCCATAACCAGTAATAGGCCTCGTCCGGCAGCGGGCCGGCGAACAGGTAGAGGGTTATCCGCGAGGCCGCGAGCACGGCAAGCGTCAGCAGGGCAAACTGCTCTATGCGCTTGTCAGCGATAGCCGGGTTTGGACCGGAAGAGGGGATTGCGGACATGGCGAACATTGACCTCTTGGTCCGCGCCCTAGCGCACAGGATCCGCCGGCTGCCTATGCCGCCTGAGCCAGTTCGTCCCTGACTTGCGCCAGCAGTCGGTATGAATTCACCCGCGCGGCGTGGTCGAATATCTGCGCCGTGACGATGATCTCGTCGACCCCGGTTCGCTCGATGAACGCCGAAATGCCCTGCCGAACCGTTTTCGGCGAGCCCACCACCGCCTCGGCCAGCGCGTGATCGAGCATTGCCCTCGAAGCCGGATCGAGCAGTGGCTCAATGTCGTCCACCGGCGGCGGCAGCTTGCCGGGCATGCCGCGTCTCAGCCGCATGAAGGCTTGTTGCGCTGAGGTGAACAGGCGTTTCGCTTCTTCGTCGGTTTCGGCGGCAACGACATTGATGCCCGCCATAACATATGGCTTGGCGAGCTGTTCCGACGGCTGAAAACGTTCGCGATAGATTGCGATGGCGTTCATCAGTTCGCGCGGCGCGAAATGCGAGGCGAAGGCGTAGGGAAGGCCGAGCATTGCGGCCAGCTGCGCGCCATAGAGGCTGGAACCCAGGATCCAGACCGGCACGTCGAGGCCGGTTCCAGGCACAGCCCGCACGCGCTGCCCCGGTTGCTCGGCTTCGAAATAGCGCATCAGTTCCACGACATCCTGCGGGAATGTGTCAACATCGCCCGCGAGATTGCGCCGCAGCGCCTGCGCGGTGACCTGGTCGGTGCCGGGCGCCCGGCCAAGGCCGAGGTCGATGCGACCGGGATGAAGGGCCGCCAGTGTGCCGAACTGCTCCGCTATCACCAAAGGTGCGTGGTTGGGCAGCATGATGCCGCCGGCGCCGACGCGGATCCTTTTCGTGCCGGCCGCCACATGGCCGATCACCACCGCGGTGGCCGCGCTGGCGATACCGGGCATGTTGTGGTGCTCGGCCAGCCAGTAGCGGTGGTAGCCGAGCCGCTCGGCGTTCTGAGCGAGGTCAAGCGTGTTGGCGAGCGACTGCGATGCGTCGCTGCCCTCCACGACGGGCGAAAGATCGAGAACGGAAAACGGAATCATGCCGGCACTATGGACCGCGCTTACTCCGCCGCCAATGGCTTGCCGACGGCCTTTCGCACCGCCGGCGCGACCTTGGTGCCGTAGAGTTCGATCGCCTTCATCATCTTGTCGTGGGGAATGACGCCGATGGCCATCTGCAGAAGGAAACGGTCGAACCCGAATATCTCGTGATTGGCCAAAATTTTGTCCACCACCATTTGCGGATCGCCGACAAAGAGATTGCCGCGCGGCGAAATCGCCGCTTCGTATTGCGCGCGGGTTGATGGCCCCCAGCCACGTTCCGCGCCAATGCGGTCCATTACCTCTTTCTGAGCCGCGTAGAAGGCGTCATTGGCGGCATCCAGGGTCTCGCCGACAAAGCCGTGCACGTTGATCGACGTCGGCAGGCTTGACGGATCGTGGCCGGCCTTTTGCGCCTGCTCGCGGTAGAGCTGAAAGAAGGGGGCAAACCGCGCCGGCTCTCCGCCGATGATCGCCAGCGCCAGCGGCAGGCCGAGCGCGCCGGCGCGTGCGACCGATTGCGGCGTACCGCCGACCGCAATCCATACCGGCAGCTTGTGTTCCGAACGCGGATAGACGCCGCGCCCGGCGATACGCGGCGTGTGGTCGCTACCCGGCCAGTCAACGATTTCGCCCTCGCGCAAATGCAGGAGCAGCGCCAGCTTTTCTGCAAATAGCGCGTCGTAGTCGTTGAGCTCGAAACCGAACAGCGGGAAGGATTCGATGAACGAGCCGCGGCCGGCCATCACTTCGGCGCGGCCTCCGGAAATCAGGTCGATTGTCGTGTATTGCTGAAAGACGCGGACCGGATCGTCCGACGAAAGCACGGTCACCGCGCTGGAGAGCTTGATGTTCTTCGTCCGCGAGGCCGCGGCCGCGAGCACGATTGCCGGCGCCGATACCGCATAGTCCGGCCGGTGATGCTCACCCAGCCCGAAAACGTCGAGCCCGACCTGATCCGCGAGTTCGATCTCCTCGATCAGGTTCTTCAGCCGTTGCTCGGGGCCGATCCTGTCGCCATTGCGGCTATCGGTGCCGATATCGCCGAATGTGTAGAGGCCGAGTTCCATTGCTGACTTTTCTCCGCTGGTTGCAGGCTTGCAGATAAGTCGGCCGCGCGCCGGACACCAGCGTGAAACGGTGAACAGTCCTTCTTCCGCGCCTCGAGAATTGGATGTCGCAGGCTTCAGGTCCGAATCGGCCGGTTCGGCTCAGAGCGCGGCTACGCCGCCAGCACCATCGCCCAGTAGCGACGCTCGCCGTCCGGCACATAACCGAGCCCGAAGCGACCGAACCTGTCGTCCAGCATGTTGCGCCGGTGCGGCGGCGAGTTCATCCACACATCGATGACGCGCGCCACGTCGAAGCGGCCGTGGGCGAGGTTTTCGGCCGCAGGTGCGGCGATGCCGCTTTTCTCCATGCGGGTGAAGAAGTCGCGGCCGCGTAGCGCGGTGTGCTCCATCTTGCCGCCAGCGGCCATGTAACCGGCCTGTTCGATGGCTGCCTGCTCAAGCTTCCGGTCGGCTGAGAGCGTGCGCTGGCCGTTTGCGAGCCTTATGGCTGCAACCTGCCCTTCGGCGGCGCCGGACGCGCCGGTGCCGTCGGCAGTTACGCTCGGAAGCACCGAAACACAGGATGCAAGCGAAGTGAGTCCTGCTGCTCCGAGACCCAGCAGGACGAAACGACGCTCAGGCTGAAATGGCTGATCCGGCACGGCAGGCTCCCCTCGGTCGCTCGACAGATTGACGCTGAACATGACCATATCCGGGCAGGCTTTTATGACCGGTAAAGCTGGTCTAGAGGTTGCGGCGCAAGGAGACGTCAGTGCGCCAGCTAACCACCATCGGCTTCGATGCAGACGACACGCTGTGGCAGAACGAGCAGTTCTTCCGCATGACCGAACAGCAGTTCACCGGCCTGCTGGGTGATTTCGCCGAACGCGATCATCTGAGCGAGAGGCTTCTGGAGGCGGAACGGCGCAATCTTGGTCACTACGGCTTCGGCATCAAGGGCTTCACGCTTTCCATGATCGAGACCGCAATCGAAGTGACGGATGGCAAGGTGCCGGCGCGAGTGATCGCCGACATACTGGAAGCCGGCCGCGAAATGCTGAACCACCCGGTCGAGACGCTGCCGCATGCGCGCGAAACGCTGGAGACGCTGGCCGGCTCGCATCGGCTGGTGCTTATCACCAAGGGCGATCTTTTCGACCAGGAGCGCAAGGTTGCCGCGTCGGGCCTTGGCGAACTGCTGGATGCGGTGGAGATCGTCAGTACCAAGAATTCCGACACCTATCGGACCCTTTTTGTGCGCCACGGCGACGGGCCGGAACGCGCCATGATGGTTGGCAATTCGCTGAAGTCGGATGTGATCCCGGCAATCGAAGCGGGCGGCTGGGGCGTTCACGTTCCGCACGATCTCACCTGGGAACTCGAACACGCCGAAGCGCCGCGCGGGGCCAAGCGGTTTCGCGAAATGCCGACCCTGGCGGAGCTGCCGGAACTGGTGAAAGAGATCGGCTAACGCATGATCCCGAAAAGTGGATGCCGGTTTTCGGACCGGATCTTGCGCACCTAGTCGTCGTCGACAGCGCGCAGCCGCAATTGCCCCGATCCGACGGATGCGGCTTTTCGGGGTGCCGTCTCTTCGGTTGCCTGCTGCACCTCGCCGAATTCCAGCGCCTCGATCTTCGACCCGCGCTTGGTCACCTTGTCGGTCGAGGTAAGGATCTGGTCGATGTCCTTGTTGGTCAGGTCGAAATGGCCCTTGAGCTTGCGTACGCGGTCATCAAGCCGCGACACATCCTCCATCAGCCGGATCACTTCGCCCTGTATCAGGTGAGCCTGTTCGCGCATGCGCGCGTCCTTCAGCACTGCCTGTATGACCTGGATCGACAGCATCAGCAGCGACGGTGACACGATCACCACCCGCGCCTTGTGAGCGCGCTGGACAAGCTGCTCGAAGTTTTCGTGGATCTCGGCGAAGATCGATTCCGACGGCACGAACATGAACGCCGTCTCCTGCGTCTCGCCATTGATCAGATATTTCTCCGCAATCGCCTTGATATGCACCTCGACGTCGCGGCGGAAGTTTTGCGTCGCCTGCTTGTGCGCTTCGCTGCTTCCTTCAGCCTCGGCGGCGGCGCGTATGGCGTTCCAGGATTCCAGCGGGAACTTGGCGTCGATCACCAGCGAGGGCTGGTCGTTCGGCATCTTCACCAGACAGTCGGGGCGCGAATTGTTGGAAAGCGTTGCCTGAAACTCGTATGCGCCATGCGGCAGCCCGTCGGCGACGATAGCCTCCATGCGGCTTTGTCCGAATGCGCCGCGTGTCTGCTTGTTGGAGAGGATATGCTGCAGCTGGACCACCTGTCCCGCCAGCGACTGGATGTTGGTTTGCGCGCTGTCGATGACGGCCAGCCGCTCCTGCAGCTTGGCCAGGTTTTCATGCGTCGATTTGGTCTGTTCGGCGATCGAGGTGCCGAGCCGCGAGGTCATGCCATCCAGCCGGTCGCCGATCGCCTTGTTGAGTTCGGCCTGGCGGTTTGAAAACACCTCCGCCAGCGTGCCGAGCCGGCCCTGCATCTCGGCCTGCGCGCGGGTGATCTCGGCCAGTTTCAGATCGGCCTCCTGCGAGGCGCTGGCCTTGCCACGCGACATACGTATGAGCGCATACCCCATCACCGCGACAAGCAGCAGAACGATCAGCCCGCCGGCCAGAAGCAGATGCCCCAGCGTGATGACAGCAGCGCCGAACTGGGCGACTGGAGCGGCGAGAAGGTCGGAGAAGTTCTGCATGACCGGCACCCTAAACGATTCTGCGGGCCGGCATAAGACCAAAACGTGAACGTTCCCGCCTGTTCACGTTGACGCCTCGCGCGCGAGACATTACCTGAGGCGCACCATGATACGGCCGCTCGTCATTCTTCCCGATCCCGTCCTGCGCAAGGTTTCCGCCCCTGTCGAGCAGGTGGACGGCGATCTGCGCAAACTGGCGGACGACATGCTGGAGACGATGTATGACGCGCCGGGCATCGGCCTTGCCGCGATCCAGATCGGCATACCGCTGCGCATGCTGGTCATCGACCTGTCGCGCGAGGACGAGCCGAACGACCCGCATGTCTTCATCAATCCGGAGATCCTGGCGCGCAGCGACGAACCGAACCTCCACGAGGAAGGCTGTCTTTCGATCCCCGAATATTACGCTGAGGTTGAGCGGCCGGAATCGGTGACGGTCAGCTATGTCGACCGGGACGGAAAGAAGCAGGAAATCGTCGCCGACGGCATGATGGCCACCTGCCTGCAGCACGAAATCGACCATCTCAACGGTGTGCTGTTCATCGATCACCTGTCGAAGTTGAAGCGCGACATGGTGGTACGCAAATTCAAGAAGCTGGCGCGCGAGAAGGACAAGGCTCCGACCCGCATGGTCGGATAGGCGGCCTTCGATATGCCGCTCCGTCTTGTCTTCATGGGAACGCCTGAGTTTTCAGCCGCGACTCTGCGGGCTGTCGCCGATGCCGGTCATGACATTGCCGCCGTCTATACCCAGCCGCCACGCCCGGCCGGCCGGCGCGGGCTGGAGTTGAAAAAGTCGCCCGTCCACGAATTGGCCAATGAGCTCGGCATCGAAGTCCGAACCCCGAAGAGCTTGCGTAACGAGGCCGAGCAGGCAGCATTTTCCGCGCTGGAAGCCGACGCGGCGGTTGTCGTTGCCTATGGGCTGATCCTGCCCAAACCGATCCTGGACGGCACCAGGCTTGGCGCCTTCAACGGGCATGCGTCGCTGCTGCCGCGCTGGCGCGGTGCGGCACCGATACAGCGCGCCATCATGGCCGGCGACACCGAGACCGGCATGATGGTCATGAAAATGGATGAAGGCCTCGATACCGGCCCCGTGGCCATGACGCGCAGAGTGCCCATCGGCCCGGACATGACCGCTGGTGAACTGCATGACGAATTGCGCGATGCCGGTGCTGCATTGATGGTCGAAGCATTGGCCGGGCTGGATCGCGGCGAGCTTTCGCTGACGCCGCAGGCCGAAGCGGGCGTCACCTATGCGAGCAAGATCGCCAAGGATGAAACGCGGGTCGACTGGTCGCTTCCCGCACAAGAGATTCACAATCACATTCGTGGCCTGTCGCCGTTCCCCGGCGCCTGGTGCGAAATCGACATTGCCGGAAAGATCGAACGGGTGAAGCTGCTTCGCTCGACGCTGACTGGCGTTTCGCCCGGAAAGACCAATGGCGCGGCGATCGAGGCCGGAACGCTTGTCGATGCAGACATGACCGTCGAGTGCGGCGCAGGGGCCGTGCGACTTGTAGAACTGCAGCGTGCAGGCGGCAGGCCGCTGGCGGCTGAGGAGTTTCAGCGCGGCGCGAAGCTTGAGCCCGGTATCAGGCTGACCTGATGCCGCGCTACCGGATCGATATCGAATATGATGGCGGGCCATATGCCGGCTGGCAGCGGCAGGCCGACCAGCATTCGGTACAGGCTGCAATCGAGCAGGCAATCCACGCCTTCAGCGGCGAAGAGGTGACTATCCGCGGTGCCGGCCGCACCGACGCCGGCGTTCACGCACGCGGGCAGGTTGCGCATTTCGATCTGGCAAAGGATTGGGCCGCCGACCGCGTCATGGGCGCGGTCAACGCGCATCTGCTCACAGCCGGCGAAACGGTTTCGGTGCTGGCGGCTGACAAGGTTGCCGACGATTTCGACGCCCGCTTTTCCGCGACCGCGCGGCACTACCTCTACCGCATCGTGAACAGGCGTGCCCCGCCCGCGCTGGAGCGCGGCCAGGTGTGGCATGTGGCGAGAAAGCTGGACGCCGTCGCCATGCACGACGCAGCGCACAGCCTGGTCGGCCAGCATGACTTCACCACGTTCCGCTCGGTGCAGTGTCAGGCAAAGAGCCCGGTCAAAACGCTCGACAGGCTGGACGTCACCCGCAACGGCGATCTGATCGAGATCCGCGCCTCGGCCCGTTCGTTTCTGCACAATCAGGTGCGCTCCATGGTCGGCACGCTGAAGCGGGTCGGCGAGGGAGCGTGGACGGCCGACAATGTGCAAGCGGCACTTGAAGCTGCCGACCGTTCCGCCTGCGGGCCGGTTGCGCCGCCCGACGGCCTGTTTCTGATTCAGGTGGACTATCCGGCTTAGGCCGGCATGACGCCAAGCAGCGACTGCAGGGTCAGCAGAATGACCAGTGACGCCACCAGCATGCCGACGAACACGGCCGTAGCGACTGCTGCCCCCATGCCGATCACCGTATTGGTCAGCCGCCAGGACAGGATCAGCGTGACAATAATCAGCCCCAGGGAAAGCAGCGTTGCAAAGTCGGTTATGCCCGGCACGAACAATTCGATAATGGACGGCGGAACCAGAATCCAGATGAAGATAGCCGACGCCCAGTTGGACGCGACCACATAGGGCACGAAGCGGCTGCCAATGCCCGCCGGACCCGCGACAAGTGCGAGCAGGACGATCGGTCCGATCCAGCTTGCAAGATCGATGAAGATCAGCCTCGCGATAACCGACAGCCGATAGCCAAGCGCCTCGCCGCCGCCGAGCTCATTTGCGAAAGCAACCCAGCCGACGACAAGCGCTGGCAGCGCGACCACGATTGCGAAAAACGAGTTCCAGAACCCGTCGGCCGAAAGATCCAGGTCTTTCAGGCCTTCGTCTCGCCCGTTCATGAGCCGCCAAACGGCCCACAGATATGACTGGATGTCGTCTGCGGAAGGCATCTGTCAGCCCCCGAACCAGCTTTGCAGGAAACGCTGGTAGATACGCGTCAGCGTCTCGAGGTCTTCGAGCGCCACGCGCTCGTCGACCATGTGCATGGTCTTGCCGACCAGGCCGAACTCCACCACCGGGCAATAGTCCTTGATGAAACGGGCGTCCGACGTGCCGCCGGATGTCGACAGTTCCGGCCGCTTGCCGGTTTCGCCTTCAACGGCTTCGGAGAGCACCCCGATCAATTGCTCGTCGCGGGTGAGGAATACCGGGCTTGGCCGGTCGCGCCACACAAGATCGAAGTTCACCGGTCCGGGATTGGCCGATTGGCCCAGACGCTTTCCGGCCGCCCTTTCCAGCCGCGCCTTCACTTCAGCCTTCAATGCGTCGGCAGTCCACGTGTCGTTGAAGCGGATATTGAACGCAATTGTTGCAGCGGCGGGAATGACGTTGACCGCCGCATTGCCTGTATCGATCGAGGTGATTTCCAGATTGGTCGGCTGGAACTCAGCCGTCCCTTCATCGAAGGCAGGCGTCAGCAGGGCTTCAGCGAGCGAAACGACACCGGGCAAGGGGTTGTCGGCCAGATGCGGATAGGCGGCATGGCCCTGAACGCCTTTGACGGTCACAATGCCGGACAGCGAGCCGCGCCGTCCGATCTTGATCATGTCGCCCATGGCGCCGGGGTTCGTCGGTTCGCCGACAATGGCTCTGTCCCAGCTTTCGCCCTTCGCCGCGGCCCATTCCAGCAGCTTTATCGTGCCGTTGATCGACGGGCCTTCCTCGTCGCCGGTGATCAGCAGCGACACAGATCCGCCCGGCTTGCCGTTCTCTTCGACATGACGGGCGATTGCCGCCACGAAACAGGCGATGCCGCCTTTCATGTCCACCGCGCCGCGGCCATACATCTCGCCATTTTCGACTGCGGCGGAAAAGGGCGGATGACGCCAGGAGCTTTCGTCGCCCGTCGGCACGACGTCGGTATGTCCGGCAAACATCAGATGCGGACCGTTGCCCGACAATCGGGCGTAGAGGTTCTCTACATCCGGCGTTCCGGCTTCCGAGAAAGTGGGGCGGTCGATTGTGAAGCCAAGCGGCCCCAACATGGCTTCGAGCGCATCCAGCGCGCCGCCTTCTGCCGGCGTGACCGATGGGCAGCGGATCAGGGTTGCCAGATTTTCGGCTGGATCGGTTGGCAGGCGCATTGCCGCTCAAATAATGGAAACGGCCACGCCTGTCACGACGCCGCGTTTCAAACCGCGTGACTTGATGACATGCGCTATTTGCGCGCGTTGGTTCTCGCGCCGAAACGGTTGGGCCCCGGATTGCCGGGTGCGACGCACAGGAAGATGTAAAACAGAAAGTCGCCGACGAGGAAGAACAGCGCGAACCAGCCCGATGCGTTCAGGTCGTGCAGCCGCTTCACCGACAGTGCGATATGGCAGATCAGCGCCGCGCCGATCACCAGAATGAACATCCCGCCCCAGAAGGTCTGGATGTTCTCGTTCCCCTCATTGGTGAGGATCTTGTACACGGGGAAAAACCTGACGAGATACAGAAGCAGGCCCGCCAGAAAATAGGCCATCCGGTTTATGCGACCGGACAGCCCGAAGAAAAGCCAGAAAAAAGTCCTGCTATCCAAGAGGATCCGGCCCGAAACGATTGTCGCCCTTGGTGCCTTCAAGGATGCCGCACTCGACCAGAAGCCAGATCGGTCCGATGATCGGAATAAGGATGATCAGCGACCACCAGCCCGACTTGTCACGATCGTGCCAGCGCTTCGCGTACAGCGCGAGACCAAAATAGATCGATGCGAGGCCGACGATGATGCCGAATATGCCGACGCCCTGGGCACCGCCGATCCTGATGCCAAGCATCAGATCGATCAGGTTGGCCAGTATTCCGGCCGCAAACAGCACGCCGACACCGGCCCAGAATTTGGCGCGGTTGATCCGCCCGTCGAAGCTCGTAAGCAGATACTTCCAATCCATGAAAACCCCCTCATCCAGGTTTCACCGGCCGGATTCGGTCGGCTGGGCGGGTAACCTGCGACCGTTCGCCGCCAAATTCAATCGCGCAGCAGTTCGTTTATTGAGGTTTTCGACCGGGTTTTCTCGTCAACGCGCTTCACGATGACCGCGCAATAGAGGCTGGGACCCCAGTTTTCGCCGGGAATGTTCTTGCCCGGCATCGTGCCTGCGACAACCACGGAATAAGGCGGAACCTCGCCGAGCGTGACCTCGGCGGTGGCGCGGTCGACGATCTTGGTCGACTTGCCGATGAAGACGCCCATGCCCAGCACGGAGCCTTCGCGCACGATGCAGCCTTCCACCACTTCGGAACGTGCGCCAATGAAACAATTGTCCTCGATGATCGTGGGACCGGCCTGCATGGGCTCCAGCACGCCGCCGATGCCGACGCCGCCCGAAAGATGCACATTCTTGCCGATCTGCGCGCAGGAGCCGACCGTCGCCCAGGTGTCGACCATCGTTCCTTCGCCGACATAGGCGCCGAGATTGACGAATGACGGCATGAGCACCGCGCCCGGCGCGATGTAGGCCGAACGCCTGACGATTGCGTTCGGCACAGCCCGGAAGCCGGCCTTTTCGAAGTCGACATCGCTCCAGCTGTCGAATTTGGATGGCACCTTGTCCCACCAGGTGGCTTCGCCGGGACCGCCCTTGATGACCTGCATGGGGTTAAGCCGGAACGACAGCAGAACGGCCTTTTTCAGCCATTGATGAACCTGCCACGCGCCGTCCTCTCCGCGCGAGGCAACGCGGGCTTCACCGCGGTCGAGCAGGTTGAGCGCGGTTTCCACCGCGTCGCGGATTTCGCCGCGCGTATCCGCGCTGACGGCGTCGCGTTCGTCGAACGCCTTTTCGATTGTCTTTTCGAGGGATGCGAGATCGGCCCTGGCCATGGGAGATGCTCCACTACACTGGCTGTTAAGAAGAAAACCCGTAGGGTCCGGGAGGGACTGGCCCGAAGGCGCGCGGAACCTATGCCAAGCGCCAAGGAGGGTCAATTGCGGGATGCGCCGCCAAATGGCGCGTTCGCGCTGTGAAACGGGGAATTCATGCCATGACCGCTGACGAGGAGAACGGCTGGACGCCGCTGCCGCATTCGGATGAGGATTTGCAGCGCGCGCGCAGCGTCCCCCAAACGCCGCAAACCGAAGCTCCGACCTATCGGCTGGCTTTCTCCGACGAGGATTTTCTGACCCGCCGGGAGTTGCGTCCCGTGCGGCTTCAACTGGAACTGATGAAGCCCGAAATGGTGCTGAGCGAGAAAGGCATTCGCTCTACCGTCATCATTTTCGGCGGGGCGCGCATCCCCGAGCCGGGCGGCGATGCCTGGGCCGCAAAGAACGAGATCCAGAAGAAGAACCTGACGGCCAACAGCCGATATTACGCTGCGGCACGGCAGTTTGCGCGCCTGTGTTCGGAACACTCCGCGCACTCCTATTACCGCGAATTCGTGGTGGTGACCGGAGGTGGCCCGGGTGTGATGGAAGCCGGCAACCGCGGCGCATCGGACTGCGGCGCCCCGTCAATCGGCCTCAACATCGTTTTGCCGCACGAGCAGGCGCCCAACCTCTACGTCACACCTGATCTGTGCTTCAACTTCCACTATTTCGCGATCCGCAAGATGCACTTCATCATGCGCGCGAAGGCTGTCGCCGTGTTTCCCGGCGGCTTCGGCACGATGGATGAACTGTTCGAAACCTTAACGCTGATCCAGACGGGGCGCATGGAACGCGTTCCGGTGCTGTTGTTCGGCAAGGAGTTCTGGGCACAGGCGATCAATATCGATTTCCTGGTCGAGCAGGGCACCGTGTCGCCTGGCGACGAGACCCTCATTTCGCTCGTCGACGAGGCGGAGGAAGCCTGGGACGTGATCGCGAAGTTCTACGAAATTGAAACCTGACGCAGCGCGACATTTAGCGATTGTAGCCCCCGGCGAAATCGGTAAGCAGCGAATTCACGCCGTCACGGCTTGTGTTCGACGCTGCATCGGCGCGCTTCGCGTTCTGCCGATTTCCACCCGGGGGGAAAGACTGTTCATGACATTTGCACGAGCCTTCAAGGGCGCGATACCTGCTGCCCTTGTCTTTGTTGCCGCGATGACTGCGGCCGGCGCGTCCTCTGCGCAGACATTCGATTGCTCCATTCGCGGAACGAATTCTGCGATGATCTTGACGATGGCAAGCGGCGGCGGCCGGGCCACGCTTCAAGACAGTTTCGGCCAGCACAGGTTGAACCGTGGCGGCAGCGGGCTCTTGCAGGGTCAGCGGGCGGATGGGACTCCTCTTCAGTTCAACCCCGCATCGCTCACGCTCTGGCTGGGATCCGAACAGTTCGGCTGCAATGTCGTTGAGGCCGGCAACCGCTCAGGCGGTGGCATCAATAGGCAGGGCCGGTCGCTCGGAGGCAACATGCGTAGCGGTCCGGGTACGAATTACGACAAGGTCGCAAGCCTGCCCGAAGGCACACCTTTGACCATCCTAAGCGACAGCGGTGTGCGCTTCGACGGATACAACTGGTTCGAGGTCGTGCTCGACAATGGTGCGCGCGGGTTCCAGTGGGGCGGGATCATGTGCTCGAACGGCGACCGGCTGAACGGACTCTATTCGGCCTGCGGCGCGCCCGTACAGAACGCCCGGTCCGGCGGCGGCTGGATGGCTTTTGCCATCGGCTCCGGCAGTCGCTGGGGGCATGGCGCAGGCGCAACGCCTGCCGAGGCGCGCCAGTTTGCCTTGCAATATTGCGGCGCTGCCGATTGCCGGGTCGAAGACGAAACGCAGGCAGCTTGCCATGCGCTGGCGCTCGGCCACGGCACGCACTGGTTTGGCGCTGCACAGAGCGAAGGTCAGGCGCGTGACTACGCGATGGGCTTCTGCACCGCCAGTTCCAGTGGCTGCCGCATCGAATACACCTACTGCCAGTAGGCTGCTTCAGCGTGCCGCGTCGGCAATAGCTGGCGCGGCAATGGCGGGCCAGCTATCTTTGTTGGCATGGCACGGCGAACCAATGGTTTGATGAAGACGCTGCGACGCGACCAGAGCTTGTTTGTGCTCGTCGCGGCGCTCTTGCTTCTGTTGAACGCATTCCAGCCGCTCGCCTTCGCCGGCATCGAGCGCTCGGGCGACTGGTCCATTTGCCGTGGCCTGCTGGTCGAAGCCGATACGAACGGAGATACACAGCCGCCGCGCGGCGAATGCGCTGTCTGCGCTGCCGGCCTCTGCACCGTTTCCGGCAGCACTGCCAAGGCAGTATTGCCCTCCATCGCCTCCACCGCTGCACCGGACTCCATCGGCGCAGCCGTGCGCATCCACGCAGGCGACGCACCGCTTCACGCCCCGCCGTTGCGCCATGCGGCGGCACGTGCGCCCCCATTCGGATTCAGCAGTTAGAGCCCTCGAGCTCACAGGCTTCTGAATTTGAAAGGAAATTCAATGCGTATTGTTTCTTTGCCTTTTGCCGGTGCAATCGGCTTTATCGTGATGTCCGTTGCCGCCGGCATCACCCATGACCACATTGCCAGCGTCGGCAATCTTGAAATCTCCCACGCCTGGGCGCGGGCCATGCTGCCCAACCAACCAGCCGGCGGGGGTTACATGACCATCGCCAATCAGGGGCAGGAGGCGGATCGGCTGGTGAGCGCGTCTTCGCCCGCAGCCGGCAAGGTCGAAATCCACTCAATGCAGGTCATCAACGACGTGATGACCATGCGCCCCGTCGAAGGCGGACTGGAAATTCCGGCCGGCGAGACTGTCGAACTCAAGCCCGGTGGTCTGCATGTCATGTTCATGGCTGTCGCCGAGCCCTTTGCCGAGGGGGACACCGTGCCGGTGACGCTGGAGTTCGAACAGGCCGGTTCAGTCGACATTGCCTTGCCGGTCAGGAAAGCCGAAGGCGGCCACAGTCACTAACAGTCCGGTTGCCTGGAAAGAGCCTTTGGCCGCGACATGTCGCGGCCAAGCTTATCTGGAAACAGTTTCCGAGCCGCCGAGCACGGAACCCAGAAACGCGGCCAGATCGTCGGTCACGTAGTCGACCGCGTCGTCATGCGCGGCATCGCGCTCCCATATCTCGGCGAAGGTCGGTTCAAAATTGTTCGGCACGATCAGTACCGTCCTCATGCCCAGCGATTTCGGCACTTCAAGGTTGCGTCCGAGATCTTCGAACATGGCCGCAGCCTTCGGCTCGATCCCATGCAGCTTGAGAAACCGCTCATAGGTTGCGGGCGCAGGTTTGGGCTGGAAATCGGCCGCCATGATGTCGAAGATCTCGTCGAAATGATCGAGAATGCCGAGTTGGCGCGCCGTGCTCTCCGCGTGCCTGCGGTCGCCATTGGTGAAGATGAAGCGGCGTCCAGGCAGCGACCGTATCGCTTCACCGAGCGCCGGATCGGGTTTGAGGCCCGAATAGTCGATGTCGTGAACCTTCTGCAGGAAGTCGTCCGGGTCGATGTCGTGCAGCGCCATCAACCCGTTCATCGTCGTCCCGTAATCCCTGTAGAGCTGCTTCTGCAGCGCCCGCGCCTCGTCATGCGGTAGCGTGAGTAGCTCCGAAACGAAGCTGGTAATGCGCACGTCGATCTGCGCGAACAGGTTTGTGTGGTGCGGGTAGAGCGTGTTGTCGAGATCGAACACCCATTCGCGAACATGGGCGAACGCACTGCTGTCAGGCCGGTTGGTCATGGCCCCCTATGGCACGATTCTCGCCGGTCGTTCCAATTTTATCCAAATGGGAAACTCCGATTTGAGATTGCCCTGCTAGTCCTGCCTGCATGGAGGGTACGGGATGCAGAGAATTCTGATCAGGTCGGCTGTCGCGACGCTTGGGTCGATTGCCGCATCATTCGCGGTGGCCTTTGCGGTCATACCGTTGATAGGCGGTGGCATCGGTCCGATCACGTTCTGGATGTGCGTTCTTTGCCCGCTGGCAATCGCCGGTCCCATCAGCTTCTGGACGCAGCTGAACCGCGAACAACTGTCCGAAGCGCATGAGGAGTTGCGAAAGGCCCACGAGCGCCTTGCCTCGACGCATGCCGATCTGGCGGAGGCGCACAGCCGGCTGGCCGAAAAGGCGCGCCATGACGACATGACCGGCATGCTCAACCGGGAGAGCTTCTTTTCCGCGCTCGAGGCTGCGCGCGCGAATGTGGATACCGGCACGCTGATGATCATCGATGCCGACAATTTCAAGCGTATCAATGACGACTATGGACACATGACCGGGGACGAAGCGTTGCTGGCGATTTCCGATGCGATCGGCCTGGCGCTGCGCAAGGACGATCTGCGCGGCCGCATCGGCGGGGAGGAATTCGGTGTTTTTCTGGCTGGTGCGAGCAAGGTGGAATCGCGCCAGACGGCTGAGCGTGTCCGCGCCGCGGTCGAGCAGATCCGATTCCGCCCCAAGGACGGTCCGGTCATCGCGCTGTCGGTAAGCATCGGCGCGGCGTCACACTGTCGCTCAGCGACCCTTTCGGAACTCATGCGCGAAGCCGACGGACGCCTCTACGAGGCCAAACGTAGCGGACGCAACCGGGTCGTCTTCGAACCCGACATCGCCAAGGTCGCCTGAGCGCCGGCGGATTTGCCTTCGGTGGCGGCTGCGTCTAGACAGCGTCGCCCGCCTCCTGCCAGCGAAGTCCGTTCATGGAACTCTGGATACCGATTACGATAGCTGCTGCCTTTCTGCAGAACCTGCGCTCGGCTGCGCAGAAGCATCTGAAGGCGGTGATGGGCACGACCGGGGCGACATTCGTCCGCTTCGGGTTCGGCGTGCCGTTCGCAATCCTTTTCGTGCTGTTTCTGGAGTTCGGTGCGGGCTACCCCATGCCGCGCCCGAACGGCGCTTTCCTGTTCTGGGCGGCGGTTGGCGGGCTGACGCAGATCGGCGCGACGTTTCTTCTCATTCACCTGTTCTCGTTTCGAAACTTTGCGGTGGGCACTGCCTATTCGCGCACCGAGCCGGCACAAGCCGCGATCTTCGGGCTGGTCATCCTGTCGGAATGGCCATCGGCCGGCGCAATCGTTGCAATCCTGATCACTGTCTTCGGCGTGATGCTGATCTCGGTGGCGCACGAACAGAAGAGCCTTCGCAACCTGTTCACCTCGGTGCTGAGCCGCAATGCGCTGATCGGCCTTGCGTCCGGCACGCTGTTCGGCATCGCCGCGGTGGCATACCGAACCGCTTCGCTGTCGCTCGGCGGCCCGAACGCGCTGATGCAGGCAGCCTACACGCTCGCCTGGGTGATAGTGTTCCAGACCGTGATCATGGCCGGCTGGATGTTGTGGAAGGACCGCGCCGAGATAGGACGCATCGCACGCGCCTGGAAGCCGGCGCTGTTCACCGGCTTCGTCGGCGCCAGCGCCTCCTTCGGCTGGTTCACCGCGATGACCCTGCAGCAAGCGGCCATCGTCAAGGCGTTGGCGCAGATCGAGATGCTGTTCACATTCGCCGCGTCTGTCTTCTTCTTCCGCGAGAAGATCGCCCCGCTTGAGACCGCCGGCTGCCTGCTGATCGTTGCCGGCATCGTGGTGCTGGTTCTGCTCGGCTAGATCGTCGCGGGGTCGAGCGGCGATTCGTTCTTGTAGCGGCGTACCAGTCCCTTGATGTCGAGCGCGCCGAACGCCTCCCGCAGCGCCTCGAAGGACGGCAGCACGAAATATGCGCGCTGGAATTTGTCGATCTCGTAGCCGGTGCGCATCACCGTTTCGATGTCGAACGGAACACGGTGCGCGTCGGGGCTCTCGACCGCGAATTGCAGCTCTGTGAAGGACGACATCAGCCCCGCACCGAACGCTTTCATCGGCTCGCCCGGCGCCTGGATCAGGCCGAACTCCGACGTGTACCAGTAGAGCCGGGTGATCATCTCGTTGCCGCCAAGCGCGATCGCCTCCTGCGCGCGCTCGCCATACATCTGCATGAAGTCGGCGAATTCCGGCTGCGTCAGGATCGGCACATGGCCGAAGAAGTCGTGGAACATGTCCGGCTCCACGATATAGTCGAGCTCGTCCTCGGTGCGCAGCCAATTGGTCACCGGAAAGCGGCGATTGGCCAGATGGTCGAAGAACGGGCCTTCAGGGATAAGGCCCGGCACGGCGACCAGTTCCCAGCCGGTGTGCTTGCGCAGCCTGTCGCTGACATCGTGAAAGTCGGGAATCTGCTCCAACAGCCCCAGCGCTTTCACCCCGTCCAGATAGGAGCGGTGGGCAAGTCGCGCGGTCAGTTCGGTCTGGCGGTCGCACAAAGTGCGCCACACGCGCTGCTGGCTTTCATCATAGTCATAGTCCTGCTCGACGGTAAAATCCTCGCGGCAGGCGAGATAGTCGCCGCGCAATCCCTGATCGGCACATTGGCGGGCATAGTCCTGAACGCTGATTTCCATGCTGCTGCTCCTCCAAGAACGAAGCGAAACCATTGGAGCAATGATAATCGCTGGCAGGTGCGACTTTTTGCTTTTTCGGAGGCGTTTGGGCAGGAAATGAGGTACTTTCACCCGAAACGAGCAAAAGGTGAGTGAAAATGCCTCAATTGGACGAATTCGAGATAGCAATGCTCGACGCTTTGCAGGCGGACGGGCGCAAGCCGGTGTCGGAGCTGGCGCAGGAAATCGGCCTTTCGACCACACCCTGCGCTCGGCGTTTCGACGGGTTGCAGCAGGCGGGCATCATCAAGGGGTTTCAGGCGGTCATCAGCCGCCGCGCCATTGGCCTGACTGTCGAAGTGTTCGTGCAGGTGCGCCTGGTCAGCCACAGCGACGACTCGCCCGAGCGCTTCATCGCCGCCGTTCAGGACATGGACGAGGTGTCGTCATGCTGGACGATGACCGGCGACCACGACTTCCTGCTGCACGTCATGGTGCCGACGGTCGATGATCTCAACGACTTCGTCATGAACCGGCTGATGCGGCTGAAGGGAGTGCGCGACGTCCACACCCAACTGGTGCTCAAGAACATCAAAGGGCCCGGCCGCGTGCCGCTTCAGCATCTGCGGCGGTAGCGGTTACGGCACGATCAGCGTGCCGGCGCCGTGTTCGGTAAACAGTTCCAGCAACACCGCATGCGCTGTCTTGCCGTTGAGAATGACCACGCCCTCGACCCCGCGTTCGATGGCTTCGATGCAGGTTTCGACCTTGGGGATCATGCCGCCTGCAATCGTGCCATCGGCGATCAGCGCCTTCGCCTGGGCGACGGTCAGTTCGTCGATGAGCTTCTTGTCCTTGTCCAGAACGCCGGGCACATCGGTCAGGAACAGAAGGCGTGAGGCCTTCACCGCGCCGGCAATCGCGCCCGCAAATGTGTCGGCGTTGATATTGTAGGTGTGGCCGTCGCGACCGGGGGCCACCGGCGCGATCACCGGGATCATTTCCGATCCGGCCAGAAGGTCGAGCAAGGTGCGGTCGACCTCCACCGGCTCGCCGACGAATCCCAGATCGAGCACCCGTTCGATATTGCTGTCGGGGTCGCTGACGGTCTTGTGCGCCTTTTCGGCGAAGACCATGTTGCCGTCCTTGCCGCACAGGCCGATGGCCCATTCGCCCTCGGCATTGATCAGCGCCACGATCTCCTTGTTGATGGAGCCGGCAAGCACCATTTCCACGATCTCGACCGTCTTCTGGTCGGTAACGCGCAGGCCGCCTTCGAATTTCGATTCGATCCCCATCTTGGCAAGCATCGCCGCGATCTGCGGCCCGCCGCCATGCACCACGATCGGGTTCACGCCGGACTGCTTGAGCAAGGCGATATCGCGCGCGAAGGCCCGCCCAAGCTCGGCATCGCCCATGGCGTGGCCGCCATATTTGATGACAACCGTTTTGTTCTCGTAGCGCTGCATGAAAGGCAGCGCGGCGGAAAGAAGCCGTGCCTGTTCTTCGGGACGGGAAATGTCGGCGGCCATGGAATTCCTCGGCTGGATAAAGGCGCACGTCTCTTATCGGCAAACACACGCGCTCGCAAACGCTGTCCCGTCAGTCGGGAACGTGAAACGGCGCCCGGCGGTTCAGCCAGCCCGAGAGCTTTTCCATCTGTCCGGCGAGGGAATAGAGGGTCTCCTCGTCGCCGGGCCGCCCGACGGCCTGTATGCCGATAGGCAGCCCCGCTTCAGTGACATGAACCGGCAAGGAGATCGCAGGTTGGCCAGTGACATTCTGGATCGGTGTCCAGTGCGTGAACCACAGGCTCTTGTCCATCAACTGCCCGAGAAACGTGTCCAGTTTCAGAAGCCGCGTCAGGCGCAGTTTGTCGAGCGTGTTTTCCAGAACCTCGTCCATGCCCTTGGCGTCCATTTCGCCGACAGCGACAGGCGGATGAGCGATGACAGGCATCAGCACCGCGTCATATCGGGCGGTGGTCTGGATCAGTTCACGCGAAGTCGCATGAAGCCGCTGCACGCCTTCATAAACTTCGCCGGCAGACAGGATCTCGCCAAGCCGCGCCAGCACCCGCGTTGCGCGCTCTATGTCGCCCAACACGTTGCGCCCCAGCCTTGCTGCCTCGAGGCGCATCTGGCCGGCGATCGAGGATGCCACCGAACGCGCGAAATCGGCGATGAAGGCGCGATCCACCATCGGCAGATCGATCTCCTCGACCGTGTGCCCGGCCTCCCGGGCCAGCGCCACAGCCGTATCGAGCGCCGTCAGTGTCTCATTCGATACCGGCAAGCCGAGCGGCGATGCCCGGTAGACCGCGATTGCCAGCTTGCCCGGTTTCCTCTTGGCGGCCTGCACGAATGTGCCCTTCTGCGGCTCAAATGCCTGGTAGGGCGAAAGCGGATCGGGTCCGTGGGTCAGGTCGAGCAGAAGCGCGCTGTCGCGCACGGACCGCGTCACGACGTGATCGACGACGAAGCCGTACCAGCTTTCCGAAACCACCGGCGTCAACGGTATTCTGCCGCGCGATACCTTCATGCCGACTAGGCCTGTCGTCGCCGACGGCACGCGGATGGAGCCGCCACCATCGGAAGCATGGGCGGCTGGTACGACACCGGCCGAAACCAGTGCGGCCGAGCCGCCGGACGATCCGCCCGTGGTGTGATTGGTGCTCCACGGGCTTCTGGTGGGACCGAACGCCTTTGATTCCGTCACAAGCCGAAGCCCGTGTTCCGGGCTGGTGCTGGTCACGATGGGAATGAGGCCCGCGGCAAGGTAACGTTCCACCAGCACGGAATCGAAATCCGGAACGAATGCCGGGACGCGGCTGCCGGAATGTGTCGGCACGCCTTTCTGTGCGATTGCGAGGTCCTTGATCGCAAACGGAATACCAGCCAGCGGCAGCTTGCGGTCAACCGACTTGGCCCTCGCGCGCGCCCGCTCAAACAGCCTTTCGGCGATTGCATTGATTTCGGGATTGACCCGCTCGGCACGCGAAATCGCGGCGTCGACCAGTTCCGCCGGCTCGACCTCGCCCTTGTGCACGCTTTCGGCCAGTCCGGTCGCGTCTTGCGACCACAGAAGTTTTTCGATGCTCATGAACGCCTCCACCCTGTCAGAAGCGTAGGATGGAGCGGCCTTGCGCGCAACGCGCATTGGTTCGTCCGCGGGTCGTCATTGCAAATGCCGGCAGAGCGGCTAGTTTGGCCGTAATGACGCCGCAGGACATCTCCAAACTCATCGTGCGTGTTTCCATGCGCGACCGCCCCGCATTCGATTTGCTGTACCGGCAAACGAGCGCGAAACTTTATGGCGTGTGTTTGCGTGTCTTGAACGACCGGGCAGAGGCTGATGAGGCGTTGCAGGAAGTGTTCGTCAAAATATGGACGAAGGCAGATCGTTTCGCAGTTTCCGACCTTAGCCCCATCTCGTGGCTGGTAGCCGTTGCGCGCAACCATTCCATCGACCGGCTTCGCGCGCGCCGGCCCAACACGAGCGACATTGACGAGGCGCTGGACGTGGCAGATCCGGGTCCAGGGCCGGAAGCGGCAGCGGTTGCGAGCGGCGAGAAAGCCGCAATAGACGGTTGCCTGGATGAACTGGAGGCAGATCGCGCGGATGCCGTGCGTGGCGCCTATCTGAACGGCGATTCGTATGCCGAACTTGCGGAGCGTTATTCTGTTCCGCTCAACACAATGCGAACCTGGCTGCGGCGCAGCCTGATCAGACTTAGGGAATGCCTCGAGCGATGACGCCGGCTGACGACAGGGATATGGAACAGAACGGAGGCGAGCCTATGCTCGCAGCCGAATATGTTCTCGGCGTCCTGCCGGCGGACGAGCGGCGGCGCGTGACTGAACGCATTGACAGCGATCCGGCCTTCGCCCGTGAGGTGGACGCCTGGGAGGTCAGGCTTTCGGGTATTGCCGAGGCTTTCGAGCCTGTGGAACCGCCTTCGGATGTGAAGCTGGCGCTGGACAATCGGCTGTTTGCCGGCGGCGTGGCGGAACCCAAGGCGCGGTTCTGGAACAGCCTTGCTTTCTGGCGCACGGCCACGGCGGCCGCGATGGTGGTCGCACTTGTCGCGCTCTCGATCCCGTATTTGACCGTCGATCCGGGGTCGATCACCGCCGAGCGGCTTGTCGCCTCGCTGGCCCATGACGACACCGACGTCCACTATTTCGTTGTCTACGATGCAGAGAAGGCCGACATCGGTCTGTCGCATGTCACCGGCGCGCGCGCCGACAACAGCGATTTCGAACTTTGGGTGATCGAGGGTGACAATCCGCCCGCTTCGCTCGGTGTCATTCCGGTCGGGTCGAATGTCCATCTCGCTGTCACTGGTGAGTTGCAGCGCAGGATCGAGGCCGGTGCAGCCTTCGCCATCAGCCTCGAGCCGCAGGGCGGCTCGCCGACGGGCGCCCCCACCGGGCCGGTTGTGGCCGTGGGCAATCTGACAACGATCTGATCGGCCTGAAGAGCCGGGTAAAAAAGGGGCGCCATTGGCGCCCTTTTCTGTTTTCACGGCAGTGTGATCGAGCAAAAACCGATCTTTTTTCGAAAGGGCGAAACTTTCGCAAATGCCTCTCGTGACTTCGGCTGCCCACCCCAAAAGGGCTGAGATTATCGAACAGAGAGGAACTACCCCATGCGTAAGTTTACTTCCATCATTTCCGGTACCGTTGCCGCCGCTGCAATCGCTGGCTTTGCCATTGCAGCCGAAAACCCGATGGTTGGCGGTGCGCCGATGTTCGCCGACAAGAACATCGTCGAGAACGCCGTGAACTCGAAGGATCACACCACGCTGGTCGCCGCAGTGAAGGCTGCCGGTCTGGTTGAGACCCTGCAGGGTCCTGGCCCGTTCACCGTGTTCGCACCCGTCAACGCGGCGTTCGAGGAACTGCCGGACGGCACCGTCGAGACGCTGCTGAAGCCGGAAAACAAGGATCAACTGACCAAGATCCTGACCTGCCACGTCGTAGCTGCTGACGCCATGTCGGACGCCATTGCCGGCATGATCGCAGACGATGGCGGCAACCACCCGGTTCCGACCGTTGGCGGCTGCACCCTGCAGGCCAAGATGGACGGCGACAACATCACGCTGACCGACGAGAACGGCAATGTGGCAACCGTCACGATCGCCGACGTCGACCAGTCCAATGGTGTCATCCACGTCATCGACAAGGTTCTTCTGCCGAAGGCCTAATCGACCTCCGGTCGTTCGGGTAGCCATTACTGCCCCGGCATGACCCAGCGGCCAGGCAGTCGCCCCGTCGAGCCCGTGTTTGTACCCACGGCGCACGGCGGGGCGAACTTTTCTCCGGCGTTCCTCAAGCCAAGTTGATTGTAACGCGAGCGCCGGGACGTAGTATCGCAGTCGCCGACAAAAGGGAGAATCCTGATGAACAGACGCGAGTTTCTCTATGGAGGCACCGGCGCGGTAGCTTTACTGGCCGGCGGAGCCGCGTTGCTGACCGGCCGGTCGATGACGCCGGCGCTGGCCCGCGAAGGCAATTTCGAGATCACCAAAACCGAAGCCGAATGGCGCGCGATCCTGTCGCCGACCCAGTTTGCGGTGTTGCGCGAAGAGGCAACGGAACGCCCCTTCACAAGCCCTCTGAACAAGGAAAAGCGGGCCGGCGTGTTCCACTGTGCCGGCTGCGACCTGCCGGTCTATTCGTCCGAGGCGAAATATGATTCCGGCACCGGTTGGCCGAGCTTCTGGAAGTCGTTGCCGAACGCGATTGGCACCATGGAAGACAATTCGCTCTTCATGACGCGAACCGAGTGTCATTGCCGCCGTTGCGGCGGTCACTTCGGTCACATCTTCAATGATGGTCCGCCGCCGACGGGCAAGCGGCATTGCATCAACGGCGTCTCGCTTACCTTCAAGCCGGCGAATGCCTGACGTTGACATCCGGCGCGCAGGTGAGCGCTGAGTGACGGGATCAGTTGAGGGCGACCGCAATCGCCTCGCGAAGAGTAGTCATGCCATCGCCGGTTTCCGATGAGGTGGCCAGCACCTCCGGATAGGCAGCGGGTCGCCGTCTGATCTTCTCCAGCGTTTCCTCCACAAGCCGCCTGACCGCAGGCGGCTTGATCTTGTCTGTCTTGGTCAGCACGATCTGGTAGGACACCGCCGACTTGTCGAGCAGGTCGAGCACCTCCTCGTCGTTTTTCTTGATTCCGTGTCGTGCATCGATCAGCACGTAGACGCGCTTCAGCGTGACGCGTCCGCGCAGGTAGTCCAGCACGAGCCGCGTCCACTTCTCGACCGTTTCCTTCGGCGCCTTGGCGTATCCGTAGCCAGGCATGTCCACCAGCGCCATTGGCGGCAGGTCGCCTGCCTCGCCCGAAAACCCGTCCGGCACAAAGTAGTTCAGCTCCTGCGTGCGGCCCGGCGTGTTGGACGTGCGCGCCAGGCCCTTGCGGCCAAGCAGGGCGTTGATCAGCGACGACTTGCCCACGTTCGAACGGCCGGCAAAGGCGATCTCCGGCGGCCCTTCCGGTGGAAGGAATTTCATCGACGGCACGCCACGGATGAAAATCCAGGGGCGCGCGAAGATTGTCGTGTCGTCGTTCACGCCGCCGCCTCCAGCGCATCGATGTCTGAGCCACGGATGGCGTTTAGATTGCGCGTGATCTTCTCCGCGTCCCAGTGCCACCAGGCGATGTCGAGTAGCCGCCGTATCGTGCCCTTGTCATAACGCAGCTTCACGACCTCGGCCGCGTTTCCCGCCACGATCGCGAATGGCGGCACATCGCGCGTGACCACCGAGCGCGCAGCGACAATGGAACCGTCGCCGATCGTCACGCCCGGCATGATGACCGCCTCCATGCCGATCCAGACATCGTTGCCGACCACTGTGTCGCCGCGCAGTTCGCGCGTCCATGTATCTGGATCGAAACCCTTTTCCCAGCCGTGGCCGAATATGTTGAACGGATAGGTCGAGAAGCCGGACATGGCGTGGTTGGCGCCGTTCATGATGAAGCGCGCGCCCTCCGCTATTGCGCAGAAGCGTCCGATGATCAGCTTGTCGCCGATGAAGTCGTAATGGTGAAGCACGCACTTGGTCTGGAAATTGTCCGGACCGTCGGGGTCGTCATAATAGGTGTAGTCGCCGATCTCGATATTGGGCGCATCCACCAGCGACTTCAGGTAGCCGACGCGCGGATGCATCTCTATCGGGTGCTTGATCTCGGGCTTTGGACCGTACATGTGCCCTCCTTCCGGCGCTGCAAGGCATTTCAGGCGCGCCTGTGTTTCCCCCGCCGCACTACAATCTACAGCCTCCCCATGCCAAGCAAAAAGCCCCGCCAGGGGCGGGGCTTCGATCTGTGCCGGGAATTGACCGCTATTCGGCCGGCGTCGGCTTTTTCCTGAACATGGCGACGAGATTGTCCCACAGTTCGATCTTTGCGCCCTGGCGTTTCATGATGACGCCCTGCTGCAGGATCGACAGGAAGTTGTTCCAGGCCCAGTAGATGACGAGCCCCGCCGGGAAGGTCGACAGCATGAAGGTGAACATGACCGGCATCCAGGTGAAGATCATTGCCTGGGTCGGGTCCGGCGGTGTCGGGTTCATGCGCATCTGCAGGAACATGGTGATGCCCATGATTATGGGCCACACGCCCAGCAGCATCAGTGCCGGCAGGTAGAGGGCGGGATCCCACGGCAGCAGTCCGAACAGGTTCCACACCGAGGTCGGATCGGGCGCCGAAAGATCCTGGATCCAGCCGAAGAACGGCGCGTGCCGCATTTCGATGGTGACATAGAGCACTTTGTAGAGCGCGAAGAAGACGGGGATCTGCAAGAGGATTGGCCAGCAGCCCGCGATCGGATTGATCTTTTCCTTCTTGTACAGCTCCATCATCGCCTGCTGCTGCTTCATCTTGTCGTCCGCATATTTTTCGCGGATTTCCAGCATGGCAGGCTGCATCTTCTTCATGTTCGCCATCGACTTGTACGACTTGTTGGCGAGCGGGAAGAAGACGAGCTTCACCAGCACCGTGGTGCCGAGGATGGCGAGCCCGAAATTGCCCAAGAGCTTGAACAGCCAGTCCATCACGTAAAAGACCGGCTTGGTGATGAAGTAGAACCAGCCCCAGTCGATCAGCAGGTCGAACTGCCTGATCTCGAAGGCGGTTTCGTATGCATCGATCTTCGCGACTTCCTTCGCGCCGGCGAAGAAACGGCTTTCGATCGTCGTCGAAGAGCCCGGCGCGACATTGAGCGCATTGCCGAGATAGGCTGCCTGATAGCGGGGCCGGTTGTCGCTGTTGAAATAGGAGTAGGTCGGCTGGAACGTGCTTCCCGTCGGCGGCACCAGTGCGACAGCCCAGTATTTGTCGGTGATGCCGAGCCAACCGTCGCTGGACGGCCCGGGCTTGATTTCCCGCGTTTCCTCAAGATCGCCGTAGTCGATTTCCTGCAGGCCCTCTTCGCCGGTAACGCCGATAAGGCCCTCGTGGAGCACGTATATGCCCACGGTTTCGGGCGTGCCGAAACGCATCGTGCGCCCGTATGGCGAAATGGCCGCTGCCGCGGAGCCGGCGTTTTCGATCTCGTCCGTGACGGTAAACATGTAGTCGCCGTCGACGGCAATCGTCCTACGGAACGTCAGGCCGGCATCGTTCGCATAGGTCAGCACGACCGGGCTGTCCGGCGTCAGAACCGGGTCGCCATCTACCGACCATACGGTGTCGTTCTTGGGCAGCGCACCAACGCCGGTGCCGCTATAGCCGAGTTCGACGAAATAGCCGTCAGGCATCTGCGCCGGTTTCAACAGCTCCACATTGGGCGAGGTCTTGTCGACCGAGACGCGATAGTCCTTGAGGAGCAGGTCATCCAGGCGCGCACCGGTGAGGTTGATGGAGCCCGAAATGCGCGGTGTCTCGATACGAATGCGCTCACCGCCTTCGCCAGCCGTTTCGCGGCCGGCCGTCACCGATCCCGCGGGGGCCGCCGGCGTTCCGGGAACACCTTGCGGTGCCGCGGTCGGCAATTCGCCAGCTGCACCGCTGCTTGCGCCTTGGGTCTGGTCCTGCGTCTGCTGCTGTTCGGCCTCGATGCGGGCCGCCTCGCGCTCCGCTTCGATGCGCGGGTTCATGTAGAACACCTGCCACAGCGTCAGGATCGCGACTGACAGCGCAATCGTGATGAAGAAGTTGCGGTTATTTTCCATTAAGGACCCTCAGCCCGCTTTGCGCATTCGGCGGGAAAGCTCGTTCTTGAGCTGATCGAAAGGCGCGTCGAGAATGTCGCGGCGCCCGACGATCACATAGTCATTGCCGGCAGCCATGTCATCGGCTGCGTGGACGCGAATTGCTTCTCTCAGTCGTCTACGGATGCGGTTTCTTGCCGCCGCCTTGCCGGTTTTTTTCGTAACGGTGAGGCCAAAGCGTGGCGTCCCGCCGTCTTTCCGGTCCAGCACTTCGAGAAGAAACAGCCGTCCGCGGCGCTTTTCGCCTTTGCGGACGGCCAGAAATTCGGCCCGTTTGCGTAGCCTGCCCGGAGGGCCGCTTTTCGCGCGCGGGCTCAAGAACCGGCCCCCGGCCGGATCAGGCGGAGAGCCGCTTGCGGCCACGCGCGCGGCGCGCAGCAACGACCTTGCGGCCGCCGGTTGTGGCCATGCGCGAGCGGAAGCCGTGGCGCCGCTTGCGGACGAGTTTGGATGGTTGATAGGTGCGCTTCATTTGTTTCAATACCGCGGTGTGCGGCCCTTCTTGGGTCTGCCCCGATTGTTTGAGCAGGAGCGTCTGATTCAGGCTTCCCCGATGCGCAACAAAAGATGCGCCGGACGGGGGTGCCCGAGCGTGCGCGGCTTATAGAAACAGCCGTCCGCGAAGTCAATCGCGCTGCTTTGTTCCGCCGGCTTCGGGTCCGGCCGTACTCTCACGCTTCGGTGAGGGGGCGGCGAGCCACCCTCAAAAGGCAGTGAGACGCCTGTTCCTGCGCTTGCTTGTGACCGGTTGAAGCCTCAATTGGGGCCTCAGAAACGGATGAACCATGAACCTAGGACGACAGCACCACCGGCCGAATGAACCCTTTGCGACCCGGCGCGCTCTGCTTGCTGGTGCGGCGGCGCTGGCTGCCGCCAGTGCCTTGCCCGCACCGGCTCGGGCGGCGGCCACCATCGGCACGTTCAGGCCGCGCGGCAATTCCGGCATGGACCACAGCGCATTTGACGCGCTGCTCCAGCGCTTCGTTGCCACTGACGGCAATGGCTACAATGCCGTCGACTACCGGTCGTTTCGCGCCGCCGGCCTGAGCGACCTGAAGGCCTATCTCGCGGCATTGGAGCAGGCCGCTCCATCGACCTTCTCGCGCGCGGAGGCCCACGCCTACTGGATCAATCTCTACAACGCGAAGACGCTTGAGGTCGTGCTCGACCACTATCCGGTGCGGTCTATCCGCGACATCGATCTGGGCGGCGGTTTGTTCAGGCGCGGCCCGTGGTCGAAAGAACTGCTGACCGTTGAAGGGGTAGGCATTTCACTCGACGATATCGAGCACAACATCGTTCGCCCGCTCTTCGATGACCCGCTCAGCCATTACGGGTTGAACTGCGCGTCCTACTCATGCCCCAACCTGGCGGGGCGGGCCTATGCCGGGGACAACATCTCCACGCTGCTGGCGCAAGGCGCATCGGATTACATCTGCCACCCTCGAGGTGTCAGCGTCTCCGATGGGCGCATTGCCGCTTCCAAGATCTACTCATGGTACGCCGATGATTTCGGCGGCAGGCGCGGCTTGAAGCCTCACTGGCTGGAATTTGCAGGTCCCGACCACGCAAACGAAATTGAACCTGCTTCAATTGGCGGTTTCCATTATGATTGGCGATTGAATGAAGTCTGAGGACGTGATGGCAGCCGAGGGGGACGGGGCGCACATTGCCGCTAGGCGAGGCGGATATTGGCGGTATCTGCCTATCGTCATCATCGCCGCTGGCCTGGCCCTTGGTTACGCCATGGGTTGGCAGCGCTTCTTCACGCTGACCTACCTTTCCGAAAGCAGCGAGACCTTGAAGGCCCATGTCGCAGGCTATCCCGTGCTGGCTCCGGTCATCTTCTTTGTGACCTACACGCTGGCGGTCGCGTTTTCGTTTCCCGCAGCTTCGATCCTGACCATCTTCGGCGGCTTTCTGTTCGGCTGGTTCTATGGCGGGCTGATGGTCGCCTTTGCCGCGACGGTTGGCGCAACCATGCTCTTTCTGGCTGCGCGCAGCGCCTTCGGCGATGTACTGCGCAAGAAGGTCAGCGGACGCGCGGCGCGCCTCGCCGAAGGCTTTGAGGACAACGCATTCGGCTATCTGCTGGTGCTGCGGCTGGCGCCTGTTTTTCCGTTCTTTGTCATCAACATTGCGCCGGCCTTGTTCAATGTCCCGGTGCGCGCCTATGTCGTCGCCACGTTTCTTGGCATTTTGCCTGGCACCTTCGCATATGCCTGGCTCGGGCAGGGCGTTGACAGCGTGCTGGAAGCAGCGCGCGCCGCCGGCACCGAGCCGTCTGTTGGCGATCTCGTGACCACCGAGATCACGCTGGCCTTCTTCTTCCTGGCGCTTGTCGCCATTATCCCCACCATCGTAAGGAGCGTGCGCGGCCGGCTTTCGAGCTGAGCGGCCTGCAGCGCTAGCCAGAGGTTCATCCATGCCGACGACCTTGAAACCCGACATCTGCGTCATCGGGGGTGGCTCCGGCGGGCTGTCGGTTGCCGCCGCTTGCGCCGCTTTTGGCGTACCGGTCGTTCTGATCGAAAAGGGCAAGATGGGCGGCGACTGCCTGAATTACGGCTGTGTGCCTTCCAAGGCCATGATCGCGGCGGGCAAGCTTGCGCAGTCGATGCGCTCGGCCTCGAAATTCGGCATCGCGGATACCGAGCCGGATGTCGATTTCAGGCGCGTGAACCGGCATGTCCAGTCAGTTATCGCTGCGATTGCGCCCAACGATTCTGTCGAACGCTTCACCGCGCTCGGCGTGCGCGTCATTCAGGACGAGGCTAAGTTCAAGGACAAGCGGACGGTCGTTGCCGGCGAGTTCGAGATCAGGGCGCGCCGTTTCGTGATCGCAACGGGTTCTTCGCCGCTGGTTCCGCCAATCCCCGGTCTCGACAAGGTCGACTACCTCACCAATGAGACGATCTTCGACCAGACAAGGAAGCCGCCGCACCTGGTCATCATTGGTGGCGGTCCGATCGGTATGGAGCTGGCGCAGGCACACCGGCGTCTTGGAAGCGACGTGACCGTGATCGAGGCCATGTCCGCACTCGGCAAGGACGATCCCGAGCTTGCTGCAATCGCGCTCAACCGGTTGCGCGCCGAGGGCATCACCATTCGCGAGCAGACCAAGGTCGTGAAGGTGGAAAAGCGCGGCAAGAGCGGTGTGCGCGTTCATGTCGAGACGGAAGCGGGCGCGGATCATGTCGACGGATCTCACCTGCTGGTTGCGGCGGGTCGCGCCGCCAATGTCGGAGGGCTTGGCCTCGAGGAAGCGGGCATCGCCCATGACCGGCGCGGCATCAAGGTGACGAACAAGCTCAGAACGACCAATCGCCGGGTCTACGCGATCGGTGATGTGGCCGGGGGGCTGCAGTTTACCCATGTGGCCGGTTATCACGCCGGCCTGGTGGTGCGCGCGCTCCTGTTCCGGCTGCCGGCCCGTGAAGACCGAAGCATCATTCCCTGGGTCACTTACACCGACCCGGAACTGGCTCAGGTCGGTCTGACCGAAGCCGATGCGATGAAACAGCACGGCCGCGTATCGGTGCTGCGGTGGCCTTACGCCGAAAACGACCGTGCGCAGACCGAACACAAGACCGAAGGCTTCATCAAGGTTCTGGCCGGCAAGCGCGGCCGCATTCTTGGCGTCAGCATTGTCGGCGCCAATGCCGGCGAGATGATCAATGTGTGGGCGCTTGCCATGACCAAGGGGCTTACCCTGCGCGACATGACGGCCTATGTGCCGCCCTATCCGACCATGACGGAAATTGGCAAACGCGCTGCGATCACCTATTTTGCCAGTGCAACGCGCAAGCCCATGGTTCGCCGGGTGATCGCCTTCCTGCGCGCCTTTGGCTGACCGGCTTCGCGAACCAACAACACGCCACCCCGAAAGGTTGCGGATGACGGCTACGCAGGATGAAGGCAGGCAGCCGGGCGGAACGGCCAGGCGCGACGTTCCGCTGACGCGCGGACTGTCCACCAAGCTGCTTCTCCTCACCGTCCTGTTCGTGATGATCGCCGAAGTGCTGATCTTCCTGCCGTCGGTGGCCAATTTCCGCCTGCAATGGCTTGGCGAACGGCTGGGTACAGCCGCATCGGTGGCGACCGTGCTGATGCATGCCGACCCGATGAACCTCGATCAGGTCGCGCAGGACGATGTGCTGATGTCGATAGGCGCCAAGGCGATCGCGGTGCGTGACGAGGGTGAGTCACGCCTGCTCGTCGTCACCGAAATGCCGCCGGAAGTGGACATCCATGTCGATCTCGCCGGCACCGGGCCGATGCTGGCGATCGCCGGCGCGCTGGACACGCTGTTTTACGGCGGCGACGAGATGCTGCGCGTCACCGGGCCGGTGGGCGACAGCTACAAGGAATTCGAGCTTATCATTCCCGACACCCAGCTTCGCTTTGCGATGCTGATCTTCGCGCGCAACGTCGCTGGGCTGTCGCTGCTCATTTCGCTGATTACGGCGACGCTGGTCTTCTACGCCATCAACCGCATGATGATCCGGCCGGTACGTCGGATGACGCAGTCCATGCTGACCTTTGCCGAGGCGCCCGAGGACGCCACCCGCATCATCAAGCCACGCGAACGTGCCGACGAACTGGGCGTTGCGGAGCGCGAGCTGGCGAGCATGCAGGGCACCTTGCAGCGCACGCTGGCCGAGCAGAAACACCTGGCCGATCTGGGTCTTGCCGTTTCCAAGATCAACCACGACATGCGCAACATTCTGGCTTCGGCCCAACTGATTTCCGACCGGCTGCGCACCGTGAAGGATCCGACGGTGCAGACATTTGCGCCAAAGCTGGTGCGCGCAATCGACCGTGCAGTGTCCTATTCGGAAGGTGTGCTCGCCTACGGCCGTACACAGGAAGCGCCGCCGGCGCGCCGCCGCGTGCGGCTGAAGATGCTGGCCGACGACGTTATCGGCCTGTTGGGGATCGATTCTTCGCAGGGCATCGAATTCGTCAACAAGGTCGACAACGACCTGGAAGTCGACGCCGATGCCGAACAGCTTTTCAGGGTGCTCACCAATCTCGGCCGCAATGCCGTGCAGGCCATGGCTGCCGACAGGGACGATGCGCTGGTAAGGCGTCTCACTATAGAGGCCGAGCGCACCGGCACCGTTTGCCGTATCACCGTCTCCGATACCGGACCGGGCCTGCCCAAGAAGGCAAGGGAAAACCTGTTCGCCGCCTTCAGGGGGGCTGCGCGCAGTGGCGGCACCGGGCTAGGCCTTGCGATCGCCAACGAACTGGTGCGTGCGCATGGCGGCACGCTGGAACTGGTCGAAAGCATTGGCGGCTCGACGGTGTTTGCCATCACCATCCCCGACCAGCCGGTGAGCCTCGACGAAGCGCGTACCGCGCTCAGGCGGCCGGCATAGGCGCTGGCGCGTGGGGCAACGCCACCAAATTGGCGCGCCGATCACCATTCGAATAATGCGCGAACCCGCGCTTGCATTTCGCCGGGTCTGTCGTTAGGAAGCGTCGCACTTGACCGGCCCTCGGTGGCCGGCGCATAGGCTAGTTGCCTGGCAAGCGTCCGTAGCTCAGCTGGATAGAGCACCAGACTACGAATCTGGGGGTCGGGAGTTCGAATCTTCCCGGACGCGCCATTTCACAAACAAGCTTGACTGAATTGCAGAAGCCGCGACCGTTTCAAGCTGCGGGGCGCTGATGTCCGGGCCGGCCCTATTTGCCGTAGAGTTTCGTTTCCTTCAACCAGTCGACAACGCACCTCGTCATTATCGAGGGCTGCTCGACGGGCAGGAAGTGGCCGGCGCCATCCACGACCTCAAGCGTTGCGTTCGGCGCCATTTCCAGCATTTCACGGTGCTGCTGCTCGGGCGACCATGCGTCCTCGCTGCCGGTGATCAGCAGGATCGGGCAAGTGGTTTGAGGGAGATAGGTAGCGGCATCGGGACGGCCGATCAGAGCCCTGATCTGCCGCTCGTGTATCTTCGGTCCGATGGAGAGCGCCATTTCGGTCAGGTCGGCCATCAGTTCCGCATCGTCATGGCGGCTGGCGGCAACCATCGGCGGCAACCAGCCCGCCACCATAGCGGCAAAGTCTGAATGACCCTGCTCGATCTTAGCTTGCCGCTTTTCGATCTCGCCGGGCTTCAGCGGGTGATGGCCGGTATCGGCAAGCACCATCCCCTTGACCCGGTCCGGTGCCTGGTGCGCCATCTCCATCGCTACCCTGCCGCCCATCGAGTGGCCCACCACGATGAGCGGTCCTGAAACCTCGCCCAGGACGCGCGCGGCCATACCCTCGATCGTGTCGTCACGCGTCACGTCGGCCATGAAGACCGGCGGCGGCACACTGTCCGCCACCTGTTGCCATACGCGGCTGTCGGAAAGGAGGCCGGGGATGAATACGGTTGTTGTCATCGCTTGTCTCCCGGGCTCGTGGTCGATTGAGACGGCAGGATCACGGCCCTGCCGGCGCTGCTTACGACATTGACCGTTCGATGCGGTCGAGCGTCTCCATCGCGGGCAGAACCTGCGCCACGCTGGAATTCGGCTCGCGGCCTTCTGCAATCGCGGAGAAGAATTCGCGGTCGATGAGCTCGATGCCGTTGTTGGAGACGGCGACACCAGACAGGTCTATCTGGTTCTCGCGCCCGTCGAACAGGTCGTCGTAGCGGGCGATGTAGGTGCCGTTGTCGCAGATGTAGCGGAAGAACGTGCCCAGCGGGCCGTCATTGTTGAAGCTGAGCGACAGTGTGCAGATCGCGCCGGATTCAGCCTTGAGGCCGATTGCCATGTCCATTGCGATGCCGAGATCGGGGTGCATCGGCCCCTGCAGACCGAAAGCCTCGCTGGCCGGGCCGCCAGTCTGGTACTGGAACAGGTCGACCGTGTGGCAGGCATGGTGCCACAGCAGATGATCGGTCCACGAGCGCGGTTCGCCCTTGGCGTTGGTGTTGGTGCGGCGGAAGAAATAGGTCTGCACATCCATCTGCTGAACGTTGAGTTCGCCGGCCTTGATCTTGTTGTGTATCCACTGGTGAGACGGGTTGAAGCGGCGCACCTGCCCGGACATCGCGGTGAGCCCGGTTTCCTTCTGCTTGGCGACCAGCGCCTTGCTGTCGGCCAGGCTGTCGGCCATCGGAATTTCGACCAGCACGTGTTTGCCGGCATCCATGCAGGCCAGGGCCTGTTCGGCGTGCATCTGGGTCGGTGTCGAGAGGATCACCGCGTCCACATCGTCGCGCGAAATGCAGTCTTCGAGGGTCGTGCCTGCATAGCCGATGCCACGCTCGGCAGCCAGCGCTTCGATCTTTTCCTTGGTCGGCCCCATGACCGAGGTGACTTCGACGTCGTCGATATTGGCAATGGCGTCGAGATGTTTCATGCCGAAGGCGCCATAAGCGCCGGCTACGCATACCCGCATTGGAATTCCCCTTGTTGTTAGGCCGAAAGCGCCCGGAGCCTGTCCGGGCGCCGTCATTCTCAGGCGGCTTTGTTTTCCAGGATGATGTGGCCAACAGCCGTGTTGGACGCCGGAACGTGATAGTGGCGGTGCACCTCGGTGACCTCGTCGTTCAGCGCGCCACGCATGACGTGCCACATCACCATCTCAACGCCTTCCGAGCCTGCTTCGCGCAAATACTCGACATGCGGAATCTGGCTGGCGAAGACCGGGTCTTCCGTCAGAAGGTCGAGGAAGCGCGTGTCCCACTCGCGGTTGATCAGGCCGGCGCGCTTGTATTGCAACTGGTGGCTCATGCCGCCGGTGCCGAAGATCACGACATTGAGGTCTTCGTCGTAGGACTCGATTGCCCTGCGAATTGCCTTGCCGAGATTGTAGCACCGGTTTCCGGTCGGTGCCGGATATTGCACCACATTGACTGCCAGAGGGATGACCAGCGCGGGCCATTCATCGTCGATCCCGTGCTCGCCGAACATGACCGACAGTGGCACCGTCAGGCCATGATCCACCTCCATCTCGTTCATGATGGTGATGTCGAACTCGTCCAGCACCAGCGACTGCGCAATGTGGCTGGCCATCTTCTGATGGTTCTTGACCACCGGCACAGGACGCGGCCCCCAGCCTTCGTCGGCCGGATGGAACTCGGCCGCGCAGCCAAGCGCAAAAGTGGGTATGACGGACGCGTCGAATGCGGTGCAGTGATCGTTGTAGACCAGGAAAACCACGTCGGGCTTGTTTTCCTTCATCCACGCACGCGACTTTTCAAACCCCTTGAAGACCGGCTGCCAGTAAGGCTGGTCGGTGATGCCGGTGTCCATGGCCACGCCAATTGCGGGTACGTGGGAACAGCCCACGCCGGCGGTGATACGCGCCATTATTCTTCTCCCCATTCAGACTTGTAACGATTGCCCTCGATGGAGCGGCCACCTTCGACCATCATCTGGCGATAGGCGTCGACGCCCATCCCGGTCATCAGGCCGGCCAGGTTCTGGAAGTTGATGCCGTCATTCGCGGCCAGTTTGGATGTGTAGTAGATGTTGCCGCCGAGGCTCAGCAGACCGTTCCAGTCGCGCTCCAGCACCGCTTTGCGCTGCTCGGGCGTCATTGGATACTTGTCGAGATAGGCTTCTTCGTTCGCATTGAACTCGTCGCGGTTTTTCTGCAACCGCAGCGAAATGCAGAACTGGTTCAGGTGATAGCCTTCGCGTGATCGGTCGGCATCGAACACGAAGGTGCCCGGTATGTCTTCATAGTCTTTTTTGACAGGCATTGTTCGTTTCTCCCAATCTAAGACTTCATGGCCACCGGCAGAGCGGCAAGAATGGCGTCGGCCAGTTTCCTGTAATCGCCTTCACCGATCGCCTTTGCATCGAGTTTGAGCGCGCCCGCTTCGTCCTGTCGCTGGGCGGTGGCCGCGCTCATGAAGGGTTCGATGCCCAGTTCGTCGACCGTGATGGCCACTTCGCGCATTTCCGCGGCGCGCCTGATGCCGTGCGTCATCGCGCGTTCCATCATATATGCCGCTCTCTCGGTCCAGCCAAATCCGGGATAGCTCGCTTCCAGCGAGGCGAGAACGCGTTCGTCGACCCCGGCTTTGCGTCCGGCGAGGACACATTCGAGCGTGATTGCCTCCAGCCCCTTGACGACGATGGAACGCACCATCTTGATCGAGGAGGCTGTGCCGATATCGCCTTCGACGACCTCGGCTGACATTGACAGCGCGTTGAGAACCTCAAGGCCTTCCCCGGCATGTGGCCCGCTGATGAGCAGTGGTGTCTTGTGCAGCTTTGCATCGACCGGCGACATGACCGCCACATCGACATAACGCCCGCCCGCCTTTTCGATCAGGGCGGCGGCTTGGCGTTTGGTGCCGGGCGAACAGGAGTTGCAGTCGAAATAGATCGCGCCGGCAAGGTCGGTGCCTGAAGCGTTCTGCGCGGCGGACAGCGCCTGATCGGCAGTGACAACCGAAAAGATGGCGCCTGCGCCTTCCAGTGCCTCGGCCGGCGTTTCGCAACCGTCGGCCCCCGCAGCGGCATAGTCGGCGCGTTTGGCGGCCGCCACCGCGGCGTCGGCACTGTCGGTCTTGATGTCGTATGCGCTAGCCCGTGGCGTGGGCCCTTCGGAACGCCAGCCTTTCAGGAACGCACCAGCCGCCTCGCCGAAGCCGATAAAGGCAAGGGCGATGCTGTTTCTTCTGGTTGCGTTGTCGACGGCCGTGCTCACGCGGGCTCCGGATATTTGTTGTTGCGGCGGAGATACCATCTGTGACCGGGCGCAGGGTATTCAAACAACGCGGCTTATATTCGATTTCCGCATAGGGGTGTCACGCAGGCAACCGGTCTACCCTGTTTTTGCTTGCCTCCCGCAGCAGATCGAGGAAGCGCGCCTGGGTTTGTGTCGGGCGCCAGTCGCGGCGCACTGTCAGGCCGATGGCGCGGCTGTTGTTGCGTAAATCGACGGCGAGCGGCACCACCAGCCCGTCGCGCAATTCCTGCGCCACCTGGTGCAGCGAAATGATGGTGATGTAGTCACCGCTGACCAGAAGCCCACGCAGGAGAATAAGCGAAGAAGAAACGACGCGAACCGGAGTCCGGGGCCGGTCGCCGATCCGCAGCGTCTCGTAGAGATAGGACCCGGCCGGTGTTTCGCGTGGCGGCGCAACCCAGGGATAAGCAAGCGTGTCATCGAGCGTCACGGCCGTCCGCTTGGCCAACGGATGAGAAGCGCCCGCGACAATGGCCAGCGGATCGTCAAACAGGCTTTCCTCAATCACGTCGTCCACCGGGGGCGGGTTGCGCAATGCGCCGATGAGCATGTCGAGATTGCCGGTGCGTAGCCCGCTGAGCAACTCCGAATAGGGGCCTTCTATGACGCGGATTTGCACACGGTCGGTGGATTTGACGAAACCGTCGATGGCGGTCGGCAATATCTGGGTGCGCGCCAGGGGCATGGCGCCAACGACGATATGGGTTGAATCGCGACCGAGGAACTTGCCGATTTCGTCGCTGCCCTGGCGCAGTTCGACCAGAGCCAGCTTGGCGCGCTGGGCAAGCGCCTGAGCGGCCAATGTCAGCGATATGCCCTCCGGCGATTTGGTGAAGAGCGTCAGGCCGGAGAGCTTTTCCAGATTGCGCGCGGAGCGATGGATGGTCGGTTGCGAAATCCCCGTGTTGCGCGCGGCTATGGAGAAATTCCTGGCGTCCGACATGGCAACCAGCACACGCAATTGCGCAGCGGTGATCAGGCGGTCGAATTCGGCAAACCCGCGTCGGGCGCCGCCCGATTGCCTGGTGCCGAGGCGAACCGCATCGCGGGCGCCGGCGTTAAGATGGTCGAGAGCCTGGACCACGCGCTTCAGGTAGGTGCCGCCTATCTCGGTCGGCGCCATGTTGCCGCGCCGCCGCTCGATCAGCGCAACGCCGAGTTGCGCCTCCAGCTTGTCGAGCGCCTGGGTGACGGCTGGTTGCGAAAGGTGTTCGGTGTTCGCGGCAGCGCTGATGCCGCCCTGACGGGCGATCTCGCGAAACACCCGCAGGTGCCGAATATTCGGAATCTGCTCGATGACGCCATTCCTCTTTCGCTGACTTGGGACCGGCTATAGCAAATTATTATGCTAGGCGTCCTGTTTTGATTGGGCATGACGCGCCCCGTTGGCGCAGGATAGGGCCGGTATCGATGCTACAAGGGCCGCAATATCGGCCGACTGGGAGACCCAAGGATATGACCGACAAGAAGACGGCGCTCGTCGTGAGTGCGCATGCCGCCGATTTCGTGTGGCGTGCGGGTGGGGCGATCGCGCTGCATCAGAAGCTGGGTTACGACGTAACCGTCGCGTGCCTCAGCTATGGCGAGCGGGGCGAAAGCGCCAAGCTCTGGAAGCAGGAGGGGATGACCCTCGACGTGGTCAAGAAGGCGCGACGCGACGAGGCCGAGGCCGCGGCAAAGGCGCTCGACGTCCACGACATCCAGTTCTTCGATCTGGGCGACTATCCGCTCGATCTCGGACCGGCTGCGCAGGAAAAGCTCGTTGATCTTATCCGCGCCGTGCAGCCCAGCTTCATGATGAGCCATTCCATGTGGGACCCCTACAACACGGACCACATGAACACGACGCGGTTCGTGCTCGAGTGCCGGATGATCGCGCAGGCATGGGGCCACAATCCGGGGCAGAAGGTGCTGGGCGCACCGCAGCTCTACCTGTTTGAGCCGCACCAGACTGAGCAGATGCAATGGAAGCCGGACGTGTTTCTCGACATTACCGATGTCTGGGACAAGAAGCAGGCCGCAATTGAGTGCATGCAGGGCCAGGAGCATCTCTGGCACTTCTACACAAACGTCGCCGAAAACCGCGGCAACCATTTCCGTCGCAATTCCGGCGGTCAGGCGGGCGGCCGGGCGGCAAAATATGCCGAAGGTTTCCAGTCTGTGTTCCCGCGCACCGTGGATGAGCTGTGATGGCTGGCGCAACAACAACCAGCGGCGTTGTCGTTCAGACAATCGAGCGCGCCGACCCCGCAATCATCGCGGGATTGGCCGTACATGGCGTCGCCACCGTTCACGAAGCGCAGGGCCGCAAGGGGCTGCTGGCGTCCTACATGCGCCCGATCTATTCCGGCGCGCGCATTGCGGCCTCCGCAGTGACCATTTCCGCGCCGCCCGGCGACAACTGGATGGTGCATGTGGCGATCGAGCAGACGCAGGCCGGCGACATATTGGTGCTTGCACCGACTAGCCCCTGCGAGGACGGCTATTTTGGCGATCTGCTGGCCACCTCCGCGCAGGCGCGTGGTGTGCAGGGGCTGATCATCGACGCCGGCGTGCGCGACGTGCGTGACCTTACGGAGATGAACTTCCCGGTCTGGTCCAGGGCGATCTTTGCGCAAGGCACGGTCAAGGAAACGCTCGGTTCGGTCAACGTGCCGATCGTGTGCGCCAACGAACTCGTCAATCCGGGTGACATCATAGTCGCCGACGATGACGGCGTGTGCGTGGTGCGCCGAGACGAGGCCGCGGACGTGCTCGAAAGGGCGAAGAAGCGCACCGACAATGAAGAGGCCAAACGCAAGCGGCTGGCGGCCGGCGAGCTGGGCCTCGACATTTACGACATGCGCGGACGGCTGGCCGAAAAGGGCCTCAAATACATCTAGAGCCGGGCTCAGGGAGAGACGAGATGGGTGAGGTATCTGCTCCCTGTATGTGGATGCGTGGCGGCACCTCGAAGGGCGGCTATTTTCTGGCCGCCGACCTGCCGCAGGATGTTGGCGAGCGCGACAAGTTCCTGCTGGGTGTGATGGGTTCGCCTGATGCCCGGCAGATCGACGGCATGGGCGGCGCGCATCCGCTGACCTCCAAGATCGGCGTGGTATCCAGATCGGACCGAGACGATGCCGATGTGAACTATTTGTTCCTGCAGGTATTCGTGGATCAGGCCATCGTCACCGATGCGCAGAACTGCGGCAACATCCTTGCCGGGATTGGTCCGTTCGCCATCGAGCGCGGGCTGGTTGCCGCCAAGGACGGCGTCACCCCGGTCAGGATCTACATGGAAAACACCGGGCAACTGGCTGAGGCTCGCGTGGAAACGCCCGGCGGCAAGGTCACCTACAAGGGTGGCGCGCATATTGACGGGGTGCCGGGTACTTCCGCGCCGATCCCCATCGAGTTCAAGGACACGGCGGGATCGTCCTGCGGCGCGCTGCTGCCGACCGGCAATGTTGTTGACGAGATCGAAGGCATTCAGGTTACGCTCATCGATAACGGCATGCCCTGCGTGGTCATGCGGGCTGCCGACATGGGCATTTCCGGCGACGAAGATCCCAAGACGCTGGAAGCCAACACGGCGCTGCGCCAAAAGCTTGAGGCGATCCGCGCCAAGGCCGGGCCGATGATGAATCTGGGCGATGTGTCCAAGAAGTCCGTTCCCAAGATGACGATGGTGTCGCCTGCCACAAATGGTGGCGCGATCTCGACCCGCACCTTCATTCCGCATTCGTGCCACGACGCCATCGGCGTGCTGGGCGCGGTCAGCGTTGCGACCGCGTGCCTGCTGCCGGGTTCGCCCGCAGCCGAAATCGCTGCGACAGGCACGGGTTCGGAGCGCACGCTCTCGATTGAACATCCGACCGGTGAAATGTCGGTCATCGCCACGCTCGATTCTGACGGCGGCGTGCAAAGCGCTGCAATTCTGCGCACGGCGCGCAAGCTGTTCGACGGCACCGTTTTCGCGCACGAAGACTAGACGAGGACCGAAACCCGATGCCTATGGATCCCGATTGGCTGCCCTTCCATCCCAGCCCCTCGAAACCGAAATTCAAGCTGCCGGACGGCGCTGTGGACGCGCATTGCCACGTCTTTGGGCCGGAAGCGGAATTTCCGTTTGCGCCGGAACGCAAATACACGCCCTGTGACGCCTCGAAACAGCAGCTGTTCGAACTTCGCGACTTCCTCGGCTTCTCGCGCAATGTCGTTGTTCAGGCGACCTGTCACGGCAAGGACAACCGGGCCATGGTCGATGCCTGCCGTGCCTCGAACGGCCTTGCCAAGGGCATCGCATCGGTCGGGGCGGACATCACCGAAAAAGAACTGGCCGAGATGGATGAGGCGGGCGTGAAGGGTGTGCGCTTCAACTTCGTCAAACGTCTCGTGGACGCAACGCCCAAGGAAGTGTTTCTGACCATTGCCGACAAGATCAGGGCTTTCGGCTGGCACATCGTCGTCTATCTCGAAGCGCAGGATCTGGAAGAAACCATCCCGTTCCTCAAACAACTCCCCACAACCGTCGTGTTCGACCATATGGCGCGACCGGACGTGACAAAGGGTGTCGACCACCCTGATTTCGAGCGGTTCGTGGAACTGATGAAGGACGACAAGTTCTGGTCCAAGGTCACTTGCCCGGAACGGCTGACCGTCTCGGGCCCGCCGGCCTATGACGATGTGGTGCCGTTCGCAAAACGCATCGCCGAGCTATGTCCCGACCGGGTTCTGTGGGGCACCGACTGGCCGCATCCCAATCTGAAATCCCATATGCCCGACGATGGCAATCTGGTCGATTTCATTCCGAAGATCGTGCCGGACGCGGCGGCCCAGCAAAAACTGCTGGTCGACAACCCGATGCGGCTCTACTGGTCGTAAGAGTAGTATTAGGCCGGCTTAGCGCGTTGCGCGCCGCGCTTCGTTCCGCAGCCTGTGAAAGCTCATCGACACATGCGCCCGGCGAATGAAGCCGACCACGTCGAGGTCGCCCACTTCTATCGCGTCCACGATGGCTGCCACCTCGCGTTGAAATATTTCGATCTCGCTGGTCAGCATCTCTTCGTACTGGCTGAGCCGTGAAGCGGTTGTCAGCCAGATGCGGGTGGTCTGGTAATAAAGCCTCTCGCTGAACTCCCTGAGCGGTTCGTTGCTGGTCAGCGAATTGAGCAGGTGGAAGAAATCCATGTTGATGCGCGCAAACTCCCGCGCATCGGGATTTCCGACCAGCGCCTGGCACCGCGCCAGTACGGATCTGAACTCGCGAACCATTGTCGCGTCGGGGGTGACCGGTGACAGTTTGCCGGTCAATTCGGCGAGTTCGACCCGCAACTGATAGACCTGTTCCAGTTCGTCGACGTCGCTGTCGGTTACGATCGTTCCGACACCGTGCACGGAACGCAGCAGCCCCTCCGCCTCGAGCGTTGCCAGCACGCGGCGTATCGGGGTGCGGCTGACGCCGAACTCGTCTGCCAGATCCTCCTCACGCAACCGCTCTCCGGGTGGATAGTCCAGCAGGCAGATGCGCGCGCGCAGAACATTGTAGATGCGCTCGAACCGCTCACGCGCGCCCTCGTCCGGGGAGGGTTGCTCTGAGATGTTTGGGCCGTCCGGTGTCAACGGCTCACTTTCGCCTTCAGTTTTTCGAGCATGTCGAGGCAGGCCTGAAGCTGGTCGAGCTCGATATATTCATCCGGCTTGTGTGCCTGCGCGATCGATCCCGGTCCGCAGATCACGGCGGACATTCCTGCAGCCTGAAACAGGCCGGCTTCGGTTCCGAACGCAACGACGTCAGCGTCGCTGGCGCCGGTGAGTTCCGAAACGATGTCGCGCGCCTCGGATTCGCTTGCAACCTGCAGCCCTTCCACCTCGCCGATCGTGTGGGTGATGATATCGGCATCGGCGCTGACCGCCTTCATCGCCGGCCGCAGGACATCATCGACAAATGCTCCCATACCGGATTTGACGAAATCAGCATCGGCCGACTGAACCGGCCGCATTTCCCACTCGACTTCGCATTGTCCGGCAATCACGTTTCGCGCCGCCCCGCCACCGATCCGGCCGACCTGAACCGTTGTCCACGGCGGATCGAAACGGCTACCCGCCGGCGCGCGTGATTTGAGCTGGTCGCCGAAATCCATCAGTTGCGCGATGTAGCGCACGGCATACTCAACCGCGTTGACCCCGCGATCCGGCTCCGACGCGTGGCCTTCCAGTCCGGTGAATTCAGTTGTGTATTCGTAGCAGCCCTTGTGACCTTCAATGACCCGCATTTCAGTCGGTTCGCCAATGATCGCCACCGACGGCCTGAACTCCGACTTTGCAATTTCCTCCATCAGCGCTCGTGCGCCGCAACAGCCGATTTCCTCGTCATAGGTGAAGGCGAAATGCAGCGGGCGTTTCAACTCCAGTTCCGCGAAGTCCGGCGCCATCGCCAGACATGCCGCGATGAAACCCTTCATGTCGCAGGCGCCGCGCCCGAAGAGCTTGCCGTCGTGTTCTCTCATGACGAAGGGATCGCCGGTCCATTCCTGGCCTTCGACGGGCACGACGTCGGTATGGCCGGAAAGCACGATGCCGCCATCCACCTGCGGTCCGAGCGTAGCGAACAGATTGGCCTTTTCGCCGGTTTCGTTGCGCGAGATGGAAAGTGTCGCACCCGCCTCGCTGAGAAGCGTTGCGGCATAGGTGATGAGTTCCAGATTGCTGTCCGACGAAACGGTCGGAAACCCGATCAGTTCGCCGAGAATGTCGCGGGTCCGCGCAAGTGTAGTCATGGCGTCGGCTCTAATCCTTTACGAACAGCTTGCGTGGCCGGTTGCACAAACATTCGGCCGGCCCGCTGTCCCGGATCATGATGCTCTCGGTGATTTCGAGCCCCCAGTCCGCCATCCAGAGCCCCGGCATGAAGTGGAACGTCATGCCCGGTTCAAGGATCGTCTCATCGTCCTTGCGGAACGAGATGGTGCGCTCGCCCCAGTCCGGCGGATAGGACAGACCGATCGGATATCCGCATCGGCTGTCCTTGTGGATGCCTGCCTTTTCCAGCGAGTTGAACAGCGCCTGCGCGACTGCGCCCGCTGGGTTGCCTGCGCGCGCTGCCTCCAGCCCTGCTTCCATTCCCTCTACCAGCGCCTTTTCTGCATCGAGCATGTGCTGCGGCGGCTTGCCCAGAAACACCGTACGGCAAAACGGCGCATGGTAACGTCGATAACAGCCCGCGATCTCGAAGAATGTCGCCTGACCTTCTTCAAACCGACGCCCGTCCCAGGTCAGGTGCGGTGCGGCAGCGTCCGATCCGCTCGGCAGAAGCGGGACGATGGCCGGGTACTCACCCCAATCATCGTCCACGCCGCGCACGGCGTCCGCGTAGATTTCGGCCACCAGATCGTTCTTCTTGAGCCCCGGTTCGACCCGCTCCATGATGCCGTCGATGATCTTCTCGGAGATGCGGGCGGCGCGCCGCATGAAGGTGATTTCTTCGTCAGACTTCACGGCGCGCTGCCAGTTGACCAGCCCCGTAGCGTCGATGAATTCGGCATCTGGAAGTTCATCCCGCATGACCAGATAGGCCTTGGCGGAGAAGTAGTAATTTTCCAGTTCAACGCCGATGCGCTTGCCGCCATAGCCATGCGCGCGCAGATGCGCCGCCAGTTCCTGCATCGGGTGGACGGTTGTCGACTGCACATAATGATCGGGATAACTCAGCACCCGCTCATCGGACATCCACACGGTCCGGATTGCGCCGTTCGCGTCCTGTGAGCGGCCCCACCAGATCGGATCGGCGTCATGGAACACGATGACGCCCTGATGCACGTAGAATGACCAGCCGTCATAGCCGGTCAGCCAGGCCATGTTGGAGGGATCTTCGATAAACAGAACATCAATGCCCCGGTCGGACATCGCGGCGCGGACCTTGCCGATGCGGCGGTCATATTCGGCTTTGCTGAATGGCAGGGTTTCGGCCGGCATCGTTCCTCCTGAAACTGATGTTCACTGCATCGCAGGTCTATTGTGTACATCTATTGCCTTGGCGAATTTCTGGAAAGCAGAAAGTACCAGCCAGAGGGGATTTGTTCGTTGACACAATCTCGTCTGGCGTGGTGATGTGCACAACACAGCACCACTCATCAGCGGCTGACTGGATATGGGTAAACCGACATTGGCTGACATCAAGTCCGCCGGCCGCACAATCTCGGGCGTTGCCGCGCGTACGCCGCTGGTGCCGTCGCCATATCTGAGCCGGCTTGCGGGACAGGAATTCCTGCTCAAGCTGGAAATCACACAGCCAATCGGTGCCTTCAAACTGCGCGGCGCGGTCAACGCCGTGTTCAACCTGCCGGACGGCATTCCGGGCGTAACCTGCTGTTCGACCGGCAATCACGGTCGCGGCATTGCGTATGCCGCCCGGGCGCGTGGCTTGAGGGCCGTGATCTGCATGTCCTCGCTTGTGCCACAGGCCAAGGTCGATGGTATCAGGGCGCTGGGCGCCGAGGTGCGCATTGCCGGCAACAGCCAGGACGATGCGCAGATCGAATGCCGGCGGCTCGCAACGGAAGAGGGGCTGGTTGAGATCTCGCCATTTGACGATCCCCGCGTGATTGCCGGGCAAGGCACGATTGGGCTTGAACTTCTCGAGGAGCGCCCCGATCTAGCGGCAATCCTCGTGCCGCTTTCGGGCGGCGGGCTGGCAGCGGGAGTGGCGCTTGCCGCCAAGGCGATCAAGCCGGACGTCAAGGTGATCGGCATCACCATGGACCGCGGAGCCGCGATGTTTGAATCCGTGCGCGCCGGCAAGCCTGTTGAGGTCGACGAAGTCGCCAGCCTTGCCGATTCACTCGGCGGCGGTGTGGGAATGGACAACCGTCTCTCATTTCCGATTTGCCGCGAACTGCTCGACGACTATGTGCTGGTCACTGAGGAAGAGATCTACGACGCCATGCAAAGCCTCTATTATGAGGAGCGCATGGTAGCGGAGGGCGCCAGCGTGGTTGGTATCGCGGCACTCGAGGCCGGCAAACTGCGGGACATCGACGGACCGATCGCTGCGATTGTCACCGGGCGCAATGTCGACATGAAGGTCTTCACCGACATCGTCAGCGGCAGGGATGTGTCGCTCGGCGATCTTCACCTGAAGGGCCACGCCTATGCCGCGTGAAATCAAGATCCTGACGGAAGCCGATTTGCGCAAATTCGTGCATCTCGATCTGGCGGCCATCGACGTGGTGGAAAAGGCGTTTGCGGCTCTGGCGTCCGGCAAGGTCGTGATGCCGCCGATCCTGTCGATGGCGATACCGGAGGCCAATGGCGAGGTGGATGTGAAGACGGCCTACATTCCGGGCTTCGACGGGTTCGCCATCAAGGTCAGTCCGGGCTTTTTCGACAACCCGAAACTCGGCCTGCCCAGCCTCAACGGTCTGATGATCCTGTTTTCGGCCAAGACCGGGCTGGTCGAGGCGCTGCTACTGGACAATGGTTATCTGACCGATGTGCGCACTGCCGCCGCAGGCGCTGTGGCAGCGCGCCATCTGGCTCCGGCAAGTGTCGAGACGGCGGGTGTGATCGGAACGGGCGTTCAGGCGCGGCTGCAGATGCAGGCCGCGCATCTGGTTCGGCCGTTCAAGCAGGCGCTGGTCTGGGGCAGGGATGGCGCGAAGGCCGGTGCTTGTGCTTCCGACCTCGCAAAGGCGCTCGGCATTCCGGTTCGCACTGAAAGCGATCCTGCGAAGCTCGTCGCCGAAAGCCAGCTCGTCGTGACCACGACACCTGCTGAGGAGCCTGTGCTGAATGCCGGCTGGCTGCATCCCGGGCTGCACATCACGGCTATGGGCTCCGACCAATCCGGAAAGAACGAGATCGACCCGGCAGCCCTTGTTGCGGCCGATCTCTATGTCGCCGACCGCGTCAGCCAGACCGAACTTCTCGGCGAATTGCGCAGCGCCATCGCCGGAGGCGTGTGGAAGGGTGGCACGCCACCCGAACTGGGCGAGATTGTCACCGGCGCGAGGCGCGGCCGTACCGCTGATGAGCAGGTCACGATCTGCGACCTCACCGGCACTGGCGCGCAGGATACCGCAATTGCCACCTTTGCCGTTGCCGCAGCCACCAGCGCTGGCATTGGCGTAACGATTGCGGCGTGACCTGCCATGCTCAAGCTCGACGACCGCGATCTGAAAATTCTGGCGATCCTGGGCAGGGAAGGCCGGCTGTCCAAGGCGGAACTGGCCAAGCGGGTAAATCTCTCCGCCGCGCCCTGCTGGGAACGGCTGAAGCGACTGGAAGAAGCCGGCGTCATCTCCGGCTATCACGCCGAGATCGCGCTGAAGAAGATTGCACCGCATATCGTGGTCTTCATGGCAGCCGAACTGGAGAGCCATCGCAGCGAGGATTTCCAGGCTTTCGAACGCGCGGTCCAGCCGCTTGACGAGATTGTGGCGTGCTGGGCCGTGGGCGGTGGTTTCGACTATATCCTGCAGGTTGTGACCACCGATATCGACGCCTACCAGCGGCTTGTTGACCACCTGCTCGAGTCCCGTGTCGGGCTGGCGCGCTATTTTACCTATGTGATGACCAAACCGGTGAAATCCGCCCATGCGTGGCCGCTGGAACTTCTTGCGGCATCACGCGCCAACGATTGATCTACGGCCGGCGAGCAATACCAAAGAATATTTGGCTGAAGGGCGGCAGTACCAGAAAAACTTCTGGGCGTGTCGGGTCATGTTCGGGCGACTCAAACGAGGAGCTCGAACACCATGCCTTCGCTCGCAATTCTGCAGAAGACCGACCTGTCGGTGCTGGATGATCCGCGTCTGTTTCGTGAGTTCGCCTATATCGGTGGCGCCTGGACCGCAGGCTCCGGTGGCGAGAGCCTCGACGTTGCCGATCCTGCGGACGGCACACGTATTGGCACTGTTCCGGCGCTGACGGCCGAGGACACCGACAAGGCAATTGCGGCCGCTGACCGCGCTTTCGCCGACTGGTCTAGGCGTCAGCCGCAGGAACGCCGGGCCGTGCTGCGCCGCTGGCATGATTTGATCCTCGATGCGAAGGAAGACCTCGCCCGTCTGATGGTGCAGGAACAGGGCAAGCCGCTGTCTGAGGCTCGTGGCGAGATCGACTATGCCGCTTCCTTCGTCGACTTCTATGCCGACGAGGCGCTGCGCATGAATGTCGAAAGCGTCACCTCGCATCTTGCCGATGCGGAGATGCAGGTCATGCGTCAGCCGGTCGGCGTCGCTGCTCTGGTCACGCCATGGAACTTCCCCGCCGCGATGCTGACCCGCAAGGCCGCCGCCGCGCTGGCTGCGGGCTGCACGGTTGTGGCGCATCCGTCCTCCGAGACGCCGTATTCGGCGCTTGCACTGGCCGAGCTTGCCGAGCGTGCAGGCTTTCCGGCCGGCGTGTTCAACGTGTTGACCGGCAGTGCACGGACGGTTGTCGGCGCGATGACGGCCTCGCGGCGCGTGCGCGCCGTCTCATTCACCGGCTCGACCGAGGTCGGACGGCTGCTCTACGAACAGTCCGCGCCGACCATCAAGCGTCTGATCATGGAACTGGGCGGCCACGCCCCCTTCATCGCCTTCGCCGATTGCGATGTCGACCGCGCCGTTGATCGCGCAATTGCAGCCAAGTTCGCCACATCGGGGCAGGATTGCCTTGCCGCCAACCGCTTCTATATCGAGCGGCCGATCTACAAGCGTTTCGTGGCGGCATTTGCCGAGCGCGTGCGGGCAATGACGGTTGGGGCGGGAATGGACGATCCCGACATCGGACCGCTGATCAATGCCCGCGCCGTCGCCAAACAGCAGCAGCACGTCGCCGACGCGCTCCAACATGGTGCGCGGCTGGTCACCGGTGGAAAGGTGCACAAGGCGGGAAGGAATTTCTTCGAGCCGACTGTGCTGGCCGACGTGCCCGAAACAGCCGCGATCTTCCGCGAAGAAACGTTCGGACCGGTGGCGGCCTTCACGCCCTTCCGCGACGAAGCGGATGTGCTGCGGCGCGCCAACGAGACCGAAACCGGTTTGGTCGCCTATCTGCACACTGCCGACTCCGCCCGTATCGCCCGTTTCAGCCGGGAGCTGGAGTTCGGCATGGTGGCGGTCAACCGCACCAAGATCACTGGCGCGCCAGTGCCCTTTGGTGGCGTCAAGCAGGCCGGTCTCGCACGCGAAGGCTCGCGCCACGGAATGGAAGCCTATACCGATCTCAAATATGTCTGCCGCGACATAGGCTGAGGCGTCGATGCATCAAAACCCGTTCTCGGACGAAGAACTGGCTGCCAGGCTGGCCGCGTTTCGCCACCATATGGCGGAGCGTGACCTCGACACGGCTCTGATCTCAACGCCCGAGAACATCTTCTACCTGACCGGCCTGGACCACTGGGGCTATTTCGCGCCGCATCTCTTGATCGTGCCGGCCGATGGCGAGATGACGCTGGTGACGCGCTCGATGGAGCGGGTTTCGGTCGAAAAGCAGGTGCGCAATGCCCGCTTCGAAGGCCATACCGATCTGGAAACGGCCGCCGATCTAGCTGTCAGGCTTCTGAAGGCCAGAAGCGGCGTGAAGGAACGTGCGCTCGACGTTGTGGCTGCCGTCAGGGACGAGATCGAAACCGGTGTTTCGCGTATTGGCGTCGAGACCTGGTCGTCGGGCCATTCCTTCGGCTTCGGCAAGGCGATCCGCGAAGGCGTTGACGCCGAATGGGCCGACATCACCGGCGTCGTGGACGAGATACGGCTGGTCAAGTCGCCGGCTGAGCAGGCGTTGATGCGCAGCGCAGCGAAAGTGACCGACGCGGCGGCATCGGCGGCAATCGAGATCATTGCCGACGGCGTCTCCGAGCGTGATGTCGCGGCACATTGCATGGACGCCATGATCCGCGCCGGAGGCGACCCTGTCGGGTTTGGCCCGTTCATCCGGCCGGGAGCCAGGCTGGGCGAGGAGCACGGCACCTGGGGCGATGGCGCGTTCAAATCCGGCGAACCCGTGTTCCTCGAACTGTCGGGCTGCGTTTCGCGTTATCACGCCCCGCTTGGTCGGCTGGTTCATCTGGGCGCGATCCGGGACGAAGATGCGCGCACGGCGGAAATCGCCATCGCTGCGTTTGACGCTGTATTGTCGGCGCTCAAACCCGGCGTCGCAGCACGCGACGTTTACGGCGCATGGCAGGCGGTCGTCGATGAAGCCGGGCTGCCCGAATACCGCCGCCACCATTGCGGTTATTGCGTCGGCATCGGCTTTCCGCCGTCTTGGACCGGCGGCAACAAGGTCACGGGGATCAGGCACGATTCCGACATGGAAATCCGCGCCGGCATGTCCTTCCACATTTTGTCCTGGCTCATGGGCACCGGCCGGGGCGATTTCTTTGTTTCCAACGCCGTGCTGCTGACTGCCGACGGCCCCGAAGTTCTGACACGGACCCCGATCGGTCCCACCATCAAGTAGAAAGGCACTTTCAATGTTGACCAATGACGTTCTCGATCGCTGGGACCGGGACAACTTCTTCCACCCGTCGACCCATCTCGCCCAGTTTGCGCGCGGCGAGGCCCCCAGCCGGATCGTGACCGGCGGATCCGGGGTTCACATCGAGGATCGTGACGGCAACCGGCTGCTTGATGCCTTCGCCGGTCTTTATTGCGTCAATGTCGGTTATGGCCGGCGGGAGATCGCCGAGGCGATCGCCGAACAGGCGAAGGAACTGGCCTACTATCATGCCTATGTCGGCCACGGCACGGAGGCCTCCATCACGCTGGCGCAGATGGTGCTGGAGCGCGCGCCGAAGGGCATGTCGAAGGTCTATTTCGGGCTTGGCGGCTCGGACGCAAACGAAACCAACGTCAAGCTGGTCTGGTACTACAACAACATCCTCGGCCGGCCCGAAAAGAAGAAGATCATCTCGCGTTGGCGCGGCTATCATGGCTCGGGTCTCGTCACCGGTTCGCTGACCGGGCTGAAGCTCTTCCACGACAAGTTCGACCTGCCGGTCGACCGCATTCTCCACACCGAGGCGCCCTATTATTACCGCCGGCCGGACCTCGGCATGAACGAGGCGGATTTTGTCGCCTATTGCGTCGATGAGCTGGAAAAGCTGATCGCCCGCGAGGGCGCCGACACGATAGCCGCTTTCATTGGTGAGCCAGTGCTCGGCACCGGCGGCATCGTGCCGCCGCCAGCCGGTTACTGGGCCGCGATCCAGCAAGTGCTCGACAAGCACGACATTCTGCTCATCGCCGACGAGGTCGTAACCGGCTTCGGACGCCTGGGCACCATGATGGGTTCCGACCATTTCGGCATCAAGCCCGACATCATCACCATCGCTAAGGGTCTGACGTCGGCCTATGCGCCGCTGTCCGGCTCCATCGTCGGCGACAGGGTCTGGAAGGTGCTGGAACAGGGCACGGACGAAAACGGCCCGATCGGCCACGGCTGGACCTACTCCGCCCACCCGATCGGGGCGGCGGCCGGTGTCGCAATCTGAAGCTGATCGACAGCCTTGGTCTGGTGAAGAACGCTGGCGAGACCGGCGCCTATTTCAACAACGCGATGAAAGACGCGCTGGGCGGTCATGCCCATGTCGGCGACGTGCGCGGCGAAGGCATGTTGTGTGCGGTGGAGTTTGTCGAGGATCGGGAAAGGCGGACATTCTACGATCCGTCGAAGAAGGTCGGCCCGCAGATCGCTGCCGCACTGCTTGGTCACGGTGTGATTGCGCGCGCCATGCCGCAGGGCGACATTCTTGGCTTCGCCCCGCCGCTGTGCCTGACGCGGGCTGAAGCTGATGAGGTTGTCGGCAAGACTGCCAAAGCGGTGAAGGAAGTGCTGGGTTAGGCCACCCGCCGACCCCTCGCGCCAAACGGCGCGCGCGACGGGGATGCCCTTGTCGACATGGACGCGGACAAGATCGGCGCGGCGACCCGCTTCGATCTTGCCGCCGACCGTGTCGAGCTCAGGATCGACAATCCAGCGACGCGATCAGCCGCCTGGAATGGCCTCAAGGTTGAAGATCTCAAGTGAGCCCTTAAGGGCGTTTCTGGAACCGGCGCGCGAGGCTCCGCGCGTCGCTGCGCCGCCAGCAATGTCTTCAAGCAATTGACCGAAATCGCGCGGCCCGGATGCGGCCGCCGCACGCGTCTGCGTGCCGATCTGGTTGAGGAAGCTGAGGTCGGTGTGGACGGAATTTCGGTCGGCCTCGCGCATCACAAGCACGAGCCGCCACAGGCCGAAGCCCGCATCCGCAATGTCGCCAAGTGCGCCTCTGATGTTTTCTCCGCGCCGAAAGCGCAGGCCGAGCATATGCTTGATCGAGTAGTTTGGCCCGATCAGCAGCATGTCCACGTCGATTGTCTGCGCGGACTGGTTGTCGACGCTGAATATGAGCTGATCGCCTGTTTCGAGCACCGGCGCAGACGATCGTTCGATCGTCCGAGGTTCATTTGCGCCGGACTTCTGCAATTCAAGGCCGAATCGGACCTTCTTCCGGTCGAGTTGAGACAGCTCAGAAAGCTGCGCAAGGCTGGTTGCCCGGAACACGGCGACGAAATTTTCACGCATCTGCTCGCGCTGTTCGTCGCTCATCCCGCCTTTGAGCCCGATCGAATGCGGCTTGAAACGGGGGTCGTCAGGGAACTCGCCGCCCGGTGGCAGGAACCACAAACGCGGCGCATCGGAAGCACTGCTCTGTGAAAAAAGTTCCGCTTCCGACGCCACAATCAGGCGCAGGTCCGAAACTTCGCCGGGCTCGACCAGACGCAGATTGGCAGGCAGTTGCTCGTCCGCAGCGGCGCGCTCGATCTCGGTGCGCGCATGGGCGACGGCATCGGCGAACCTTGTCTCGTCGGCAGAAGGGAGTTCGACGCGTAGCTCGAATGAAAGCGGGGTTTCAACCAACCGCGCCACGACACCATCCGGCAACTCGGACAGTGTTGGCGGCGCAAGGTTCGCATAACGGGCCGGTGAGGCCTGCGCAGTCAGCGGATCGTCAGTCCGAACGCGAACATAACCAAGCGCTTCGTCGTCGTCGGCAAGCGGGTCGGGCAGCAGCGCCAGAATGGCGCCTTTCTCCAATCCGTGCAGCGCGCCTGCCTTCAGCGATACGCGCCCGCCGTCAATTGCTGCCGGCCAGTTCAGCCGGGAAGCGCGCTCGCCCTGGCCGAACACCACACGGTCGAGATCGCCTTCAAAGAGGGGTGTCGGCTTGTCGAGGTTCCCGATGGCGTAAGCGTGCACGATGCCCTGCGCCAGCTCGCGGTAGGTTGCGCCGGGGTTCTTCGCCAGCACGTTGAGCAATGTGTAGCTGAACAGGCCGTAGGTACGGGCGTCTGCCGCTTCCGCCGGTTGTGGCATTTCCGGCGTGGTCTCAATCGTCTGCGCGGCGAAGAACGCGACCATGCCGCCGGCGTCGGGACCGGGAGCCGGTCGCATCTCGTCGGTGCCAAGTGTCGCCTCTCGCAGTTGGGCGTGGGCCGGCTGCACCAATGCATCTTCGGGTTCGGGCACCCAGCGGTATTTGAGGTTTTTCGGCTCGGCTCCGGCATTGCGCGTGGCTGTGCTGGAGTGGCAACTGTCGAAGACAATGAACACGAACGCGCCTGCCGCGCGGATCGCATCGAGCGCGGCTCCGATGTCGTCATCGACGAGCGCGTTGGGGTAAATGCCGTCGCGGTCGTCTTCGGTATCGGAAGGCAGGAATATTTCGTCATATCCATCCGGCTCGGTCGCCGGGTTGCGCGCGCGCTGCCGCGACCCGTGACCGGCAAAGTGGATGTAAACGAAGTCACCGGGCTCCACCGTGCCGGCCAGCGCGCCCATCTCGTCGATGATTGCCTGTCTCGTTGGCGCTCCGTCACTTTCGATCTCGCCATTGGCGAGCACCGTAATGTTGCTGCGCTCATATCCCAGTTCCGGCGTTGCGGTCAGATAGCGGATCATGAGGTCGGCATCGTTGGCCGGGCCAAACAGCGCCGCCGTCGCGTCCAGATTGGGGTAGTCGTTTACGGCGACGAACAGGGCATGTTTTGTTTCCGATAGTGCCGGCTGTGCAAAAAAGGCAGCGATCAGCGCAAGCCAGAAAGCCTGCAATATCCGGGCCGCACATGAAATCATGACCGGGACTCCCGTCGATACCGCCAGCTTGCCCGCTCGTCAGGGACGGATGATCTGAACATCGCTCGCCAGGACGAAATGGTCGCGGCCGTCGCGCTTGAAGCGCAGCCATTCCTGATCGTCGATCAACGCTGTCTCGAATTGCGTTTCAGCGCCTGCTGGCGGAAACACCTGACCTGTATTGAGTGCAAATTTGCGCTCGCCAACAGCGGGCGGCTCACTGTCGAAGACCGGAACCGGATCAGGGTTGGCATTCGCGATGCGCGTTCCGCTGCTCAGCGCCCGCCAGATCACCGGCGCCGGACCACGGGTTTCCGACGAGCTGTCGGTTTCCAGACTGGCCATTTCCACCGGCGGCTCGAAGTTGGGCAGCAGGAAGAAGAACTCGCCCTTTTCGAGATCGAGCTGGTCGGTCACGAACAGGTCGCGCAATTCGCTCGTTGTCGCGTCGACCGCGCGCCGCAACTTGCCATATTGCGGCGTCTGTTCTGGCGTGCGCCCGGTGAGAGCCATGAAGTTGCCGAGCTCCGTGCCGCTCAGATAGCCGTCATTGCTCTGATCGGCGACTTCGCCATTCGGACCGGGTTCACCGTTGATGGCGCGCACGAACATTTCGGCAAAGCGGCCATTGTCGGCCACCTCCTGCCCGGCAAGCCCGGCGGTGATGATCTGGCGCGCCGGTCTGGCCATTTCCGGGTTGCGCGTGAGCGAAGGGCTGGCGCGGGTGTTGGTAAAGATCGTGCCCGCGAAACAGCTGTCCAGGATCAGCATCACGTGCCGGGTGCGCATCTGGCGCAGATGAACGCCGAATGTGCGCAGCGGCATGGCCGCCTTGTAGAAGTCGCGCAGATCCTGATCGAGCGTTTCGGATTCGATATCGAGCAGCGGAGAATCGACGCCGAGCAGGTAGCCTTCGCCGTCGACCGTCATGCCGTGACCGGCGTACCAGATCAGCACCCGCGAGTTTTCGATGTAGCCATACTCATCGACAAAGTCCTGGATCGCATCGCGCAGCTGCTCGCCCGTCATGTTCGGGTCGTCGTAGAGAACGACTTCGAAACCCTTGCGCTCCAGCGCGTCCCGCACCTTGCGCGCATCGCTGACAGCAAAGCGAAGTGGCCGCTGCGACCGGTACTCATTGATGCCGATAACCAGCGCGAAGCTCTTCTTTTCCTCGTAGAGATCGACGGCGCTGCCATCGTTGAGGAACAGCTTGATCGTCTGCGCGCCAGCCGGGGTATGCCCGACCGTCGCTGCCACCAGTCCCAGCGCGAACGCCAGTATTGCAAGTCGTTTCATGCCCACCGCCGTCAGTCCTGTCCGGTCCGGTCAAGGCGAATGCCCTTGCGGTCGCCCTGAATTGACCGCATTATTTGCCCGCAAGAAGGCTGTGTCCATAATGTTGGTGTCATGATGGCAAGGGGTCGGCAGTGAGGCGTTTTCTCCTATCACTCGCTCTTGGCTGGCTTGCAGCAATCGGGCTGTCGGCGGGCGTACAAGCGCAGGAAGCCTGCGATGAAGCCGCGATAGGCTTCTGCTACCCCGATTATGTGACCATACCGGCAATCACCGCGACAGAGACCGGCTACACGGCAATTGCCGTTCGCGGTGGCGATCTGGAAGTGTTGCGGCTCGATGGCGATGCGGAAATCGTGGACCGCTTCGCGCTCCCGCCGCCAGGTTGGGACTGGTTGCCGCGTTCTGTCATGCCGAGCATCGACAAGCTGGTTGCCGGACCCAATGGCGATGTCATGGGCGTGGGCACACTCACCCATGGCGGCAATCAGTATGGCGCGATCTTCTTCCTTTCGGCGGCAGGCGATACGCGTTGGTCGACTGCGTTGTTCGTCGATGGCGAAAGCAGCATCATTCTCTATTCGGGTGCGTATGACCCGGGCAGCCAGCGCTATCTGGTCGTCGGACGGCACACCAATGGCGCGGATTCCGGTTCCTGCACAAAGTGGTCGCGCGGGCTGGTCCTGTCGATTCAGGAATCCGATATCGACGCACTGAGGACGGATGCGAGCGTTCTCGGCGTTCACTTTGAAGGTCCGGCGGAGCCCGGACTGGAAAACCGCGTCGCGTTTTATGACATCGCACCATCCGCAAATCGCGGCCAGTTTGTTGCGGCAGGATTTGCCACATCACCTTCGCCGGGTGGCGGCTGTCAGGACAACGCAGTCGCCATTCTCGTCAACGCCGCGCAATGGAGTGTCAGCCCGCGTATCCTGATCGGTTCGCCAGAGGCCAATGAGGTGGCGTTTGCCGTCGCCGCGAAGGACCCGCAGACCTTTGTGATGGCCGGGCAGGGCGTCGATGTGGAGCGTGGGGCGCGCGCAGCCTTCCTGTCGGAGTTTGGTTTCTCCAATAACGCGCCGACACTTCGCAACGACCCTTTCCCCGAAGATGCCTCCGACAGTTCGGGTGGCGATCGCTACCGCGCCATAACCAGACTGACGGGCGGATCGTTCGTCATCGCAGGTTCGGTGTCGGAAAGCCGTTCGGCGCGCAATCAGGGCGTGTGGCGTGTCGAAGCGCCGGGCTTTGCATCGGCGGGCCCGCTCAACTTCCTCACGCGGGAGGCGGGCTCCGACATTTTTGCCACCGCGCTGGGCGCTGACGGGCGTGTGCTCGCGGTTGGACGGCATGGCGCCGACAGGGGCGACATCGGCTGGATGGGTTTCATCTACGGCCTCAAGATTGCGGTTGACCGCCGCGAGCCGGACGGCTCGCTCGAAATGCTCACTTCGCAGCAGGCGCGCGACGGCAGCTTGGCGCTCTCGTCAGGCGAGGTGTCGGCCGGGTTCGGCTATCGCGATATTCGCTTTGGCGCGGGGATGGAGTACGAGCTGAAATTCTCGCTCGGCGCTGAAACCGATCTTGCCGTTTCAGCCCTTCCGCTCGATGGCGATCTCGATCTGGTGCTTCTCGACGCAGAAGGCAAGGTGCGGGCGCTGTCGTCCAATCAGGATGAAGCTGCTGAGTTCGTACTCGCAGACCTTGATCCCGGCGACTACGCGCTCAAGGTTCTGGCTGTATCGGATGTCAGCGAATACGAGCTCCGCATCAGAAGTGGCATATCGCTCGCAGCACCGATTCTCGACAGCCTCAATGCGCTGCGGCCTGACGGGCGCGAAAAGCTGGCTGCCCTGCTGGCCGGAAGCGGTTACGAAGCGCCGGCCAATGCAGATATCGGGTTCGGCGTCGGCTCGCTAAGCGTGCTGCTTGCCTACTACAATTCCTTCAGCACGCCGGTTGATGTTGCCGGCGTTCAGCAGTTCATCGCCAGCGCCAGCCTTTCCGTCGACGACGAATAGGCCTCCTTCAGCGCTCACTCGAACCAGAAGGATGCGCGGCTTACCTTGCCGTCGGCGTCGGTGACGGCGATGTCGATCTGGCCCCTGCCCGAGATCGAAACCCAGTGCTCGGCTGTCGGTTCCGGTTCCTGCTCCCGGCCAAGCACCGTCCAGCGATAGGGCGGTCGCCCGCCTGCAACCTTCAATGGCAGCGAAACAGCCTCGTCCGCATCGCGCTGCGCTGCAATCTGCGCGCCGGATCGCGGATAGACGATTTCGAGCGGTTCCAGCGGTTCGGATGCGGTCGCCGGCCCGAAGCGCTGCAGACGCTCGGGCAAGGTGCGCGGGCTGGCCAGCGCACCAAGCGGTTTGCGCCCGGCCGCCGCACCCCGGTCCGGCACCGGCAGTGCGTCGAATACCTGCATCAGCACCGGGGCAGCCGCCGACACGCCATAGGCGCCCAGATGCGGGGCGCCGTCGGGTCGTCCGATCCAGACGCCCACCGTATGGTCCTTGTCGAACCCGACCGCCCAGGCATCGCGAAAACCGTATGACGTGCCGGTCTTGAAGCCGATGCGCCTTGTACCGTCGCCGGCTGCGAGCCGCGCCCTGCCGGCAGGGGGCGGCACATCGGCCAGAATGTCGGCCACCGCGTTGGCAGCCGCCGGCGAGAACAGGTTTCCGAGCGAGCGGCGCCGGTCGCCGGGTGCAAAACGCAACGCTTTCAGTTCGCCCTCATTGGCGAAGGCGGAGTAGAACCAGGTGAGCTGAAGCGGCGTGACCCCGATGCCGCCCAGTGCCACTGCGAGCCCCGCTTCGCTGTCCGACGCGCCGAGACGCAGCGGGTTGCCGACTGTCCGGAAGCGGCTGAGAAACGCTGGAATGCCTACCTCGTCGAGAAGCATGACCGGCACGGTGTTCTTCGACAGGATCAGCGCCTGCCTGATCGAAATGTCGCCGGAATAAATGCCGTCGGCATTGTCAGGCCGATAGCCGGCAAGGTCGATCGGCTGGTCGGCAACGATCGTGTCGGGGTGAACGATCAGCTTCTCGAACGCCATTGCGTAGATGAATGGCTTGAGCGCCGAGCCCGGCGAGCGCACGGCCTGCACCAGATCGACATAACCGTCGCGGGCGCGTGAGCCGGGTTCGCCTGAGCCGACATAACCGACCACTGCGCCATCGCGGTTTCGGATCACGGCAATGGCTATGTTGACGCCGCTTTCCCAGCGCCTCAGTGCTGCCTTTGCGACCGCCTCCGCCTTCACCTGAAGTTTGCGGTCAATCAGGGTCGGGATCAGGTCGAGTCTGGTTGTACCTTCGGCCCGTATCTGCCGCAGCCCGAGATGGAATGCGTGGCGCGGCAGCGCGTCGCGCTTGATCGCAAGTTTCTGCCGTGCGGCATTATGGGCTTCTGCGTCGGTGATGACGCCGCGCCCGGCAAGGCTGGCAAGCACCCGGTCGCGCGCTGCCCGTGCCGCATCCGGCGCGCGGTCAGGTCGCCGCGCCTCCGGTGCCTGCGGCAGCGCCACCAGCAACGCGGCCTCGGCGAGCGTGAGCTGCCCCGGCTCCTTGCCGAGATAGATCAGCGATGCCGCTCGCACGCCTTCGACATTGCCGCCGAAAGGCGCGACCGACAGATAGGCGTGCAGGACTTCTTCCTTCGTGAGAAACCGTTCCAGTTTCACCGCGCGCAGCGCTTCCAGCGCCTTTGCTTCAAGCCCACGGCTGCGCGGATCGAGAAGCCGCACGAGCTGCATGGTCAGCGTCGACGCGCCGGAAACGATGCGCTGGTGCCGCACGGCCTGTCCCGCTGCGCGGATTGCGGCGCCCACATCGACGCCCTTGTGAGAACGGAAGTTCCGGTCCTCATAGGCAATCAGAAGGTCGACATAGGCCGGGTCGGTGGCGTCGAGCTCAGGCGCAAAGCGCCATTTCTCGTCGGGCGACAGGTAGCCCCCCAGAGTGCTGCCGTCCTCGGCGACCAGCAGCCTGGCGTTTCCGGCGAGCCTCGAGGGATCAGGCAGGTCGACCAACCGGACCGCGAGCTCCAGCGACACCACGCATGCCAGGAATGCCAGCACGCCGTGGCTGAAGAGCCGGGCGGCATGGGCGGCAATGTTCACCTGCGCTGCTCCGCCGGTATGTCGACCTCCAGCGTCGCTGCCTGGCTGAGCAGCGTGTTGCCGGGGAAATCCAGCGGGTCGATGGTGGTGGACGGGAACAGGAACGAGCCTGCGGCCGATACGCTCACCACGAATGCCTGCCGGAACTCGATTCCCTCTCCCACCTCAGGCTCCGTGCCTGCCTCTTCCGGGATCTGGAGCGCCGAGCTGGTTGCCGGCACCACGATCGCCCGCCAGCTTTGCGGATCGGCGTCGACGGCGCGCAGACTGCCCAAGACCGGCAGCCGCTCAAGATCGCCTCGCGGCGTCACCGCCGAAAGGTCGGGCGAGACAAGCGTGAACGCACTCGGCAGCAGCGCTTCCACCGACAGCGGCCCGTAGGTGAAGCCGATATCGGACTGGCGGTCTTCGATGAAGCGCTCCATCGCTTCCGCTTTGACTTCCAGCATCACGACCATCAGGTCGCCCACCTCCAGCCTTTCCCGGGTCGGGTCGAACTCGCGACCGGAATCAGGATGGAAGAAGCGCCGCTGGATGCTGCTTTCCGGCAGGGCGAGGTCCTGTCCGTTGGTCAGCTTGCCGCCGATGCGAACGAACGCGCGGGCCTGCGGGCCGCCTGCCTGACCGATCGAAAGCGCACGATCCCGAAGATCGAGATAGGCGATTTCGGTGCTTTCCACGACACCATCGGAACGAGCCGTCAGCGCGGCGAGGTCCGGGTCGCTGGCATCGATGTCGGTGGCGGCAAGCTTGACGTCTTCAGGCAGGTCCAGATCGGAAACCGAACGCGCCAGCCATGCGCGTGTTCTGAGATCGAGCGGCCGCGTCTGGTCAAGGAACGAGTTGGCTAGCGTGCGCAGCACCTCGTCGCGGATACCGGTGTGCGCCAGCATGCTGACGCCAATCGCTTTGCGGTATTCGTCGAGGTCGCCGAAATACTGTCCGGGATCGTCGTAATAGGCAGCCAGCGTGGCTTCGGCATCCACCGGCTCGCCGAACTCGGACATGACCGCCAGCGTGACCAGTTCAGACAATGCCGACTGGCCGAGGGAAACGTCCATCACGGCCTCGGCAGGCTCCTCGCCTTCCATCCCCTCGGCCGATCCTTCGCAGAAGCCGAGCTGTTCCATCTGGTAAGTGCTGACCTCGCCCAGCTGGACGAGGATCAGCATCGCGTAGCGCGATTCGAGCGTACACAGGAGTTCGCGCCCGATTTCCGGGCCTCTCCAGTCCGGTGCGTTCAACGCATCGGCAACGCGGCCCTTGAGAAATGCGATGGAGTTGGTGATGGCGTCTTCTGCAACGGCATAGCCTGCCTTGCGTGCGCGGATCAGAAAATCGAGCGCCGACGCGTTGCGCAACAGACCGTGTCGTACCTGTTCGCCGGCGATCGTGTCGAAACCAACCTCGATCGGCATGAAGTCGCCATCGGTCCGGTAAGGCACGAACGCACCATCGGCCAATTGCAGCGCTTGAATGCCGTCGATGTTTTTCTGAACCCGTGCCCGCCGGCCTTCCGACTGTTCCGCGCCGAGTTGTTGCAGGTCGACAAACCCTTGCCAGATCATCTGGTCGAGCAGAGCATGCGGATCATCTTCGCCGCTGCCGCCGAGGCTTGCCAGACGCAGGATGTTGTCGCCACCGGCAAAGCGCGCCACGACATTGACTGTCGCCGGATCGTAGCGGTCCTCCACCAGCCCTTCGAGCAATTGCGCCAGATCGGTCCGGCGTTCCGTCAACGGGAAGCTTATATATTCCTGTGCGGCCACGGCGGACGGCCGCACCGCAAGCCGCCATTCGCGGCGCGTCTCTGCAGGCGGCAGAGGTATCTGTGCATCCTCGACTGTCAGGTCGAGCGCCAACTGATAGGTGCCTTCTATCCCCTCGGGCACATTGACGCGCAAATACAGGTCCTGCGGGTCGCCTTGCGGTATCCGCACCCGGAACGATCCGTCGGCTTGCGGCGCGATCTCGCTGCCGTCGAGATTGGCCAAACCGACCGCAATCCCGCCTTCGGCATCGAAATCGAGCCGGTAGTCGCCGGGGTGGTCGATGAAGCTGATGTTTTCGAGCCTGAGTGGCAGCAGCGGCCGGTCACCGGCAAGGAAGAATTCGGGCGTTCCAAGGCTCGACACCACGAGGTGGCGCACAGGCACGGTTTCGCCCGTGGCCGCCACATGCTCTGCCGACCATGCGACGACGAACAATTTCAGCGATCCGGTGTGGAGATCGAGGTCGTCGAAATTGAATGACGCCCTGCCATCGCGCAGCGGCACCGGTCCGCTTGCGGCTGCGATAATGTTCGTCGAAGTGTAGTTGGTGAGGGCCAGCCGGCCCGGGCGGTCGCCGCCTTCCTTCAGAAGCAGCCGGCCATAATTGTCCATGACCCGCAGCCCAAGCCGTGCCTTGCCGATAATCTCTCCCTGCAGTCTCGCAGCCTCGGCTTCGTGGCCGGTGAGGCTGAGCAACCCCTCATCGACGACATAGGCCACCGCATAGGCTTCGGGGAGATTGTTCACGCCGCACTGCCCGTCCGGTCCAAGCACACAGACATCAAAACGCAACGGCTCGTCGGGCCGGATGAAGTTCTCCAGACTGGCGCCTTCGCGTTCGATCCTGAGCGCGAAACTGTCGTTGGCGGCGGAGACCTCGAAATAGGCAGCGCCAAGTGCACGCGCAGGGCCGTATGAGCGGACGTCGCCGGGGTCGGCCTTGAACACTGTCGCCAGCGCATAGAAGCCGCGTCCGGCCCATGTCTCGTCGGCGGTGAACGTGATTGTGCCCGTCCCGTCGCGAACTTCGCCGGACTCCCACTGCACGATATCGCCGGCTGCAACTGCGACCACCGCTTCGCCGGTGCGGAACGGCGCCTCGATCGAGAGCGTCACCGTCTCGCCCGGCGCATAGCGCTGCTGGTCGGACGAAAGAACGAAGATATTGGGTTCCAGATCTTCCACCGAGGTCTGCGCAACGCCGGTGGTGAAGCGCGTCGAGGCAATCGCGTCGCCGCGCGCATCCATGACGGTCACCACATAGCGGCCGTCATCCATGCCGGTAGCGGCTTCAGACACGGTGACAACGCCGGGGCAGGGGCCGCCCACTTCTTCAAGCCGGTCGAGCGAGGCGCGCGTGCGCGATACCTCCTCGCGCTGCCTGAGTTGCGTGTGTTCCCATACGCCGTCGATGTTTTCCCATGCGTAGGATTCGCGCTCGCGTTCGACAAGGATTTCGACATCGCGGCCAAGAGCGGCCTGCCCGGAGGCGTCGACCGAGGCGATATCCAGCGCGAGGCGGTAGCCGCCACTGTCCAGCAGGACCGGCCGCGGCACGGCCGAAACGCCGAGTGCGGGTTCACGGCCCGGCACATGGATCGTGTGTTGTCCGCTGGCGACCGGGCCTGCCGCATCGAACAGCGTCACCTCGACCGTTGCGGCCAGCGGTTTTGTCGTTGCGGGCAGCCGCACGCGCGACAGCCTGAGTGACAGCATGCCCTCGGCATCGGTGTAGAAGACGTCGTTCCCCGACACTGCCGGCAGGCTCTGGTCGTCGAAGCGGCCGAAGACGAGCCCGCCATAACAGCGGTCTACCGGCGTTGCGACAGGCGCGACACGCACCGTCACTTCCGCCTTCAGATTGGCCGCCGGCGCCTGTCCGGTTCCTTCCGCACCGTAGAGATACTGCGCGCGAACGGCTCCCGCGATCTCGACCGTGTCGCCGCCGCCCGCGCGGACCCGCAGCGCCTCGCGCTCGTCTGTCGGAAACGCTATGCGTGCCCGGTCCGGCCTGATCTTGCCGATCTGCAAGGTTGTCTCGGCCAGAACGTCATTGGCGGCCGAAACCAGCTTCAGCACGGCTGTGCCGGTCTTCGCCGTTTCGGGTACCTCGAACGGGACAAGTGCGCCGCCGGCGCGCCAGTCGCGCGCATCCAGCGGTTGCGCCTTGATGGTGTAATCGGTGATCTCGAGCCTGAGCTCCACCCCGCGCAGGCGGTCGGGTGCGGCGGCGCGATTGCGCAGCAAGGCCAGCACCTCGGCGCTTTCGCCCGGCTGATAGATACCGCGATCTGTGTAGATCATTGCGCCGGACGGCGCCTCGTCGGTCGCGCCATCGACATTGAGCCGCGACAGGTCCAGCCGCTCCGGCCCGAACGACAGGAAATTGAAGTCGCTTTCTGTCTCCGCCATGACGGCGACAAGCGCATTGCTGCCTTCGCCGATGGTCAGGCTACGGTCGAAGCGTGCCACGCCGTTTTCGTCTGTCGCGGCCTCTGCAAGTACGCGGTTTCCCTTGGTCACCAGCTGGATGCGCGCATCTTCCACCGGCCCGCCGCTCGTCAGCGACCGTGCCAGCACCGTGAAGTCGCGCTCGCCCTCATAGAAGGTGAGGCCGATATCGGTAATCACGAACCATTGCGCGGCATAGACCTGACAGGTTTCCAGCGGCGAGTTCGAGCAGTGGAATGTCACATTGGGCCCGGTGTCGGGAACCGGCGTCGCCAGTGCGTAGACGCCCGGCACGAACTTGCCTGCAAGGTCGGGATCCATGTCGAGTGGGCCGGCGACAAAGCTGCCTGCAATGCTCAGGCGCGGGTCGGAAATGCCGCGCACAGGCTGCGATATAGAGCGCAACAGGCCCTGCCTGTTCCAGTCTGCCCTGTCGCCGCGGGCAATCCAGTCCGCCCGGTCCTGCAGTATTGTGCGCACCGGAATGAAGGAGCGAATGGTCGTGTTTCGCTCGCGCTCATCCAGCGGCCGCTCGGCGCCGCCTTCCCAAAGCACCTCCGAGAACTGCGTGATCAGCGCCTGATATTCGGCATTCGGAATGCCGTTGCGGATGTGCCCGAGCGCCAGATGCCGGTGCAGCGTGCGATCGACGATGCGGTTGATGGTGAGCGGGAAACTCTCGGTGTTGGTCAGCGAGATGGGCAGGTCGCCCGGTCCGCTGCGCGGCAGCATGAACTCGCCGTCGGCAAAGCCGATACGCGAGGGAAGATCGGGGATGCTGACATAGGCGGTTGTGAGCTTGGCCAGTTTCGAGTCGTCTTCGGCCGGCAGACCGACCAGCAATTTCGCCTCGTAGCTGCGGCCGGGTTCGAGCCTCAAGATGCACAGATCGCGCCCCTGGGCGCGGACATCGAATGCATCGCCTGGCAACAACTCACCATCGGCGCGCAATTCGACCATCTCGCCATAGACGCGGCTGTTTTCCTTCAGATCCTTGTTGAACGCGACACAGGCTTCCACATCGTTGCCGACAACGTGATAGACCGGCGAGACAAAGCCGAAATCGCCTCCGATAGCGTAGAAGTCGAGTCGCGCATCGCCGCCCCGCATTTCGACAATGTCGGAACCGGGCAGGCTGCCCTGGATTTCGCCGTAGATTTCGTCCAGCGCGGATGCCGCGTTGGCAATGCCCTCTGCGGCGATCTCGCTTTCCTCGACGGCGTTCTCGCGGGTCTTTTCCAGCGCTGCTATGCGGCCTTCGGGATTGTCTTCCTCCGGCGCGACGAAATTGTCGTCGAATTTGAGATTGATGACGGCCGCAAGGGCGCCATCGACCTGCTCGATCGCCTCAAGCGAGGCATCGTAGCGCTCGCGATGAGCAGACAGTTGCGCGCGCAGATAGGCCGATACGACGAGCAGTGCGTCCAGCCGTTCGCTGTCCTTGTCGGTAAGTCCTGCTGCGCGAATGGCGGCCGCCAAGCCGTTGTTCGCGGCGCGGTCGGTGACTTGCCATGCACGCGCCAGATTGAACCAGAGCTGTGCGTTGGAACTGTCGTGCGCGACGAGTTGTTCGCTAAGCCGGATCACATCGGCAATACGGCCCTGTTTGCGCGCTTCGCTGATCTGCCTCAGCGTCTCCGTGACCGATAGGTCGCCCGGAGCCGCCGGGAGCGATTGGGCATAGGCATCGGAGAGCGAAAGAAGCTCCGGATTGGTGATTTCAGACCTGGCTGGAAGCGTGCTTGCCGCCAACAGGACAACCAGACAAACAAGATATCGGACCATCTTCTTCGATCTCCGCCCAACCCTACGGAAATACATCAATCGCGCAGGCTTATGTCAAATACGCGGCAGGAGAAATCAGAGCCGGACTGACCGTGTCGGCTGGCCATCGGGCAGGCTCGCGTCATAGGTTCTTGGCCGTAACCCGGACCGGAGGCTTACGGTGACATTCGACATCATTGTGAAGGGAGGCTTGCTCCCTGACGGCCGTCAGGCCGATATCGGCGTTCGGGGCGGCAAGATCGCGTTGATAGAGGCCGGATTGTCGGCCGAGGCTGGCCGCATGATCGACGCGACGGGCAATCTGGTCTCACCGCCCTTCGTCGATCCGCATTTCCACATGGACGCAACGCTGTCCTACGGACGCCCGCGCATCAACGCCTCAGGAACCTTGCTTGAAGGCATCGCGCTATGGGGCGAACTCAAGCCGCTGTTGACGCAGGATGCTGTGAAGCAGCGGGCGCTCGCCTATTGCGACTGGGCTGCCGCGATGGGGCTGCTGGCGATCCGTAGCCATGTCGATGTCTGTGACGACCGGTTGCTGGCGGTCGAGGCGCTGCTTGAAGTGAAGCGCGAGGTCGCGCCCTGGCTCAATCTGCAGCTTGTCGCCTTCCCGCAGGACGGTTTCTACCGCGATCCGGCGGCGAAGCAGAACCTGCTCCGCGCCCTCGACATGGGCGTCGATGTCGTTGGCGGCATCCCGCATTTCGAGCGCTTGATGGAGGACGGCCGCCGATCCGTCACCGAACTTTGCGAGATCGCCGCCGAACGCGGGCTGATGGTCGACATGCATTGCGACGAGACCGACGACCCGATGTCGCGCCATGTCGAGCAACTGGCCTTTGAGACACACAGGCTCGGCCTGCAGGGCAGGGTGGCCGGCTCGCACCTCACCTCCATGCACTCGATGGACAACTACTATGTGTCGAAGCTGCTGCCGCTGATGGCCGAGGCGGAATTGGCGGCGATACCAAATCCCCTGATCAACATCGTGCTACAGGGCCGCCACGATACATATCCCAAGCGGCGCGGCCTGACCCGTGTACCGGAGATGCTGAAGGCCGGCATCCGCGTCGGCTTCGGCCAGGACTGTGTGCTCGACCCGTGGTATTCACTGGGCACCGGCGACATGCTCGATGTCGCATTCATGGGCCTGCATGTGGCGCAGATGACGAGCCCGGAAGACATGCGGCGCTGCTTCGACATGGTGACGACTGGAAGCGCCGCCATCCTCGGCTTGGCTGACTACGGACTGGAAGTCGGCAGGACGGCCAGCCTCGTTGTGCTCGACGCCAGCGATCCGGTTGAGGCGATCCGCCTGCGTGCTGACCGCCTATGCGTTATTTCGAAGGGCAAGGTCATCGCCGAGCGGGACCCGTCCCGGTCAATGCTCTCACTGAAAGGCAGGCCGGAAATCGCCGATCCGCGCTTCAGCGCTCCCGAGCCCGGAAAGGGTTAGCTTTTCGCCGGCTCCGGCCAGCGGATTTGTTCGGCGGCAGCCAATACCAGCGGCGTCAGCCCGTCGCCTCCCTTGTCGAGTATCGCGCGCAGCTTGGTGCGCATGCGCGGGTCCCAGAAATCGTTGATGTGTTTGGCGACACCGGCCGCGGCCTCATCCTTCGGCTGCGACTGGAAGAAGGCCGCGATCTGGTTCGCCATGTAGACCAGCTTCTGGTCCGTGTTCATCGCTGTTCCGGCGTCATGCGACATCGGTCGATGCTCCCGATGATATGCGGTCTGGCCGCGTGAAAATGTCGAACTCGTCGCCGCGCACCAGCGCGATCAATGTCATGCCGGCCTCTTCCGCCGTGCGGATGGCCAGCGCGGTCGGCGCTGACACGGCGATGATGAAACCGGAGCCGATTGCTGCCGTCTTCTGAACCATCTCGACCGATACGCGCGACGTGACGACGACCGCGCCGCTGGCGCCGCCGATACCGTCTTTCGCCAGCGCACCGGCCAGCTTGTCGAGCGCGTTGTGGCGGCCAACATCTTCCCGTGCTGCAACAATGCCTTTGCCCGGGACATAGAAGCCCGCAGCGTGGACCGCGCCGGTCTCGCCGTGCAGCGGCTGTTGTTTGGAAAGCAGTTTCACCGACTGTGTGATGTCGTTGGCGGTCAGGGTGCTTGCCGCGCCTTCTACATTTGGTACCGCGCGCATTGCTTCGTCGATCGACTCAATGCCGCACAACCCGCAGCCGACGGGACCGGCAAGCCGCCTGCGTCGCGCTTCGAAGCGCGTATTAGCGGCGTCCTTGAGCCTGATCTGGATGTCGATGCCCGCGCCCGCATCCTCGACATTGATTTCCGCGATCTCTTCCGCCGCCGAAACGATACCCTCCGTCAGCGAGAAACCGAGCGCGAAATCCTCCAGATCGGCGGGAGTCGCCATCATCACGGCGTGCGTGGTGCCTGCAAAGCTGAGCGCCACCGGCGTCTCTTCCGGCACCATGCGTGCGGCGGCCCTGGTGCCGCCGGCGCGCCGCGCGATGCGGCTTGTGGAGGTGAGTGGAGGGCGGACCATATGGCCGTTCCTACTCAGCCGCTTCCATGTGACCGGCTATGCGGCGGCTTTGCCTCGCCTGCTCCTCATATTCCTCCTGCCAGTCGGTTGGACCGTTGGACGGCGACACCTGAACGGCGGTGACCTTGTATTCCGGGCAGTTGGTCGCCCAGTCGGAGAAGTCGGTTGTCACCACGTTGGCCTGCGTGTCGGGATGGTGGAAGGTCGTGTAGACCACGCCCGGCGCAACCCGGTCGGTGATCAGCGCACGCAACGTCGTTTCGCCGGCACGGCTTGCAATCCGCACCCAGTCTTCGTCGCGAATGCCGCGCTGTTCGGCGTCGTGCGGGTGGATTTCCAGCCGGTCTTCGTGATGCCAGGCAACGTTTGCGGTGCGCCGCGTTTGCGCGCCCACATTGTAGTGCGAGAGGATGCGCCCGGTGGTCAGCAGCAGCGGGAAGCGCGGCCCGGTCTTCTCGTCGGTTGCCACATAGTCGGTGCGGATCAGCTTGCCCTTGCCGCGCACGAAGCCGTCAATGTGCATCACCGGCGTGCCCTTCGGCGCCTTCTCGTTGCACGGCCACTGCACCGAGCCCTCGCGTTCCAGCAGATCGTAGGTCACACCGGCAAAGGTCGGAGTGGTTGCCGCGATCTCGCCCATGATCTCGGAAGGATGGGTGTAGCTCCAGTCGAGCCCCATCGCCTGCGCGAGCTTCTGCGTCACTTCCCAGTCGGCCAGCCCGTTTTTCGGTTCCATCACCTTGCGCACCATGTTGATGCGGCGTTCGGCATTGGTGAAGGTGCCGTCCTTTTCCAGGAAGGTCGAACCCGGCAAGAAGACATGCGCGTAGTTCGCTGTCTCGTTGAGGAAGAGGTCGTGGACGACCACGCATTCCATCGCTTCGAGACCTGCGGCGACGTGCTTGGTGTTCGGGTCGGACTGCAGAATGTCTTCGCCCTGCACGTAAATGCCCTTGAACGAACCGTCGACTGCGGCGTCCAGCATGTTGGGGATGCGCAGGCCGGGCTCGCTGTCGAGCTTCACGTTCCACATCTTCTCGAAGATGTCGCGCGTCGCATCGTCAGACATGTGCCGGTAACCGGGAAGCTCGTGCGGGAATGAACCCATGTCGCATGAGCCCTGCACGTTGTTCTGTCCGCGTAGCGGGTTCACACCAACGCCCGGCCGGCCGTAATTGCCGGTCAGCATGGCGAGATTGGCGATCGCCATCACCGTGGTCGAGCCCTGGCTGTGTTCGGTAACGCCAAGGCCGTAATAGATCGCTCCGTTGCCTCCTCGCGCATAAAGCCGTGCTGCCTGCCGGATCAGATCGGCAGGCACGCCGGAAACCTTCTCCACTTCCTCCGGGCTGTTCTGGGGTTCGGCGGCGAAAGCAGCGTAGTCCTCGAACTCCGCCCAGTCGCAGCGCTCGCGAATGAACGCCTCGTCGAACAGGCCTTCGGTGACGATGACATTCGCCATCGAGGTGATGACGGCGACATTGGTGCCAGGCTTCAGCGGCAGGTGACAGGACGCCTCGACATGCGGCTGGCGCACCAGGTCGATGCGGCGCGGGTCGACAACGATCAGCTTGGCGCCCTGGCGCAACCGCTTTTTGAGGCGCGAGGCGAAGACGGGATGCCCGTCAGTCGGATTGGCGCCGATCACCATGATAACGTCTGAATGCTCGACGGAATCGAAATCCTGCGTGCCGGCGGAGGTGCCGAGCGTGGTCTTCAGCCCGTAGCCGGTCGGCGAGTGGCAGACCCGCGCGCAGGTGTCGACATTGTTGTTGCCGAAGCCCTGCCGGATCAGCTTCTGGACCAGATAGGTCTCCTCATTCGTGCAGCGCGACGAGGTGATGCCGCCGATCGCGCCGCGGCCATACTGGTGCTGCAGCCGGCGGAACTCGCTGGCAACGTGGGAAAACGCTTCTTCCCAGCTCACCTCGCGCCACGGATCGGTGATTTTCTCCCGTATCATCGGGTTGAGAATGCGATCCTTGTGGGTGGTGTAGCCCCAGGCGAAGCGGCCCTTCACACAGGAGTGTCCTCGGTTCGCCTTGCCGTCCTTGTAGGGCACCATGCGGACGACTTCCTCGCCCTTCATCTCCGCCTTGAAAGAGCAGCCGACGCCGCAATAGGCACAGGTGGTGACGGTCGAGCTCTCCGGCATGCCCATGTCGAGCACCGTCTTTTCGCGCAGCGCGTCGGTCGGGCAGGCCTGCACGCAGGCGCCGCAGGACACGCATTCCGAACCGAGAAAGTCCTCATGCATGCCGGCTGCAATGCGGCTCTCGAAGCCGCGGCCTTCAACCGTCAGCGCGAAGGTGCCCTGCACCTCTTCACAGGCGCGCACGCAGCGCGAGCAGACGATGCACTGCGAAGGATCGTAGGTGAAATAGGGATTGCTCTCGTCGCGCGCGATGTAGTCGATATTGAGCGAACCATTTCCGGGCGCGACGTGGTTGCGGCCGTCGGTGCCGTAGCGGTTTTCGGTCAGGCCCACTTGGTCGGCGACCCTGTCGAACTCGCTGGCGCCGGTGCCGCGCTGTTCGTTCCACGCCGACGGATGGTCGGAAACATAAAGCTCCATCACGCCCTTGCGGATCGCGTCGAGCCGCTCGCTTGTTGTCCGAACCTCGATGCCTTCCGACACCGGCGTCGTACAGGAGGCGGGCGTGCCGCCACGGCCCTCGATCTCGACCACGCAGACCCGGCACGAGCCGAACGAGTTCAGCATGTCCGTGGCGCACAGCTTCGGCACTTCGATGCCGGCATCCATCGCCGCGCGCATGATCGACGTGCCTTCCGGCACGGTGACCTGCTTGCCGTCGACCGTCAGCGTCACGGTCTTCTCGGCCTTTGAGGCCGGGGTACCGTAGTCGATTTCCTTGACGAATGACATTGGACGTCTCCTATTCCGCCGCCTGCCGGGCCGGCGTGGGGCGGAAGTCTTCAGGGAAATGCGTTAGCGCACTCATAACCGGGTAGGGCGTGAACCCGCCCAGTGCGCACAGCGAGCCGAACTTCATCGTGTTGCAAAGGTCGGTGACGAGATCGATCTGCTTTTCCGGCTCGATATTGGCGGCGATCTTGTCCAGCGTTTCCACGCCGCGTGTAGAACCGATGCGGCATGGCGTGCACTTGCCGCAGCTTTCGATCGCGCAGAACTCCATCGCGAACCGCGCCTGTTTCAGCATGTCCACGCTGTCGTCGAAGACGACGATGCCGGCATGGCCAATCAGCCCGTCCTTGGCCGCGAAGGCCTCATAGTCGAACGGCGTGTCAAACAGCTCTCGGGGAAAGTATGCGCCCAATGGTCCGCCGACCTGCACCGCGCGCACCGGACGGCCGGTGGCCGTGCCGCCGCCGATATCGTCGATCAGTTCGCCGAGCGTCATGCCGAATGCGGCCTCGAACAGCCCGCCATGTTTGACGTTGCCGGTTAGCTGGATCGGGATCGTGCCGCGCGAGCGGCCCATGCCGAAGTCCCGGTAGAACTCCGCGCCCCTGTCCATGATCACCGGCACCGAGGCGAGCGAGATCACGTTGTTGATGACGGTCGGCCTGCCGAACAGACCCTTGTGGGCCGGAAGCGGCGGCTTGGCGCGCACCTGTCCGCGCTTGCCTTCCAGGCTGTCGAGAAGCGCCGTCTCCTCGCCGCAGACATAGGCGCCTGCGCCGATACGCACTTCCATGTCGAATGCGTATGGTGAGCCTAGCACGCTCTTGCCGAGAACACCGGCCTTGCGCGCGGCGGCGATTGCCTCGTTGAGCGCGATATTGGCATGCGGGTATTCCGAGCGCAGATAGATGTAGCCCTTGGTTGCGCCCGTCGCGATGCCGGCAATCACCATGCCTTCGATCAGAACGAACGGGTCGCCCTCCATGACCATGCGGTCGGAGAACGTGCCGCTGTCACCCTCGTCGGCATTGCAGACGATATATTTCTGCTCGCCCGGAGTATCGAGCACGGTCTTCCATTTGATGCCGGTCGGGAAGCCCGCGCCGCCGCGCCCGCGCAGGCCGGAATCGGTGACTTGGCTCACGATCTCCGCCGGCGTGAGCTTGAGCGCGTTCTTGAGACCCTTCAGCCCGTCATGAGCCTCGTAGTCTTCAATCGAGACGGGATCGGTGATGCCGCAGCGCTGGAAGGTCAGCCGCGTCTGGCGCTTGAAGAAGGGGATCTCCTCCGTTGCGCCGAGGAACAGCGGATGCACGCGGCCTTCGAGCAGCCCCGCACCCAGAAGCTCAGGCACGTCCTTCGCCTGCACCGGTCCGTAGGCAACGCGGCCGGCAGGCGTGGAAACCTCGACCATCGGCTCCAGCCAGTACATGCCGCGCGAGCCGTTGCGCACGATCCGTGCATCGAGCTGGCGGGTCTCGAGTTCCGACGCGAGTGCGTTCGCGACCTTGTCGGCGCCGAGCGCCACAGCGCCGGAATCGCGGGGAACGAAAACGGTCACTGTCATGTCCGCACCTCGGCAGCGATCTCTTCGGCCTTGGCGTTGTCCAGTCGCCCGATCACCTCGCCGTCGAGCATGGCCGATGGCGCGCAGGCGCAAAGGCCGAGGCAGTAAACCGGCTCCAGCGTGACGGAGCCGTCTTCGGCCGTTTCGTGAAACTTGATGCCAAGCAGTTCCTGCATGCGTTCCGCGACCGCGTCGCCGCCCATCGACTGGCAGGCCTCCGCCCGGCAGAGCTTCAGCACGTGCCGTCCGGCGGGTTCCTTGCGATAGTCGTGATAGAATGAAACGACGCCATGCACTTCGGCGCGGGAGATGTTCAGCCCATCGGCGATGATTGGCAGGGATTCGGTCGGCACATAGCCGAACTCCTCCTGGATGCCGTGAAGGATCGGCAGCAGCGGCCCTTCAAGCGTTTTCAGTTCGTCGATGATCGCCGATGTCTTCGATGTGACCTCGGTACCGTGCGGCTGCATGGTCATGCAGCGCCCTCCCTGAAAGTAGCCGGCATTCAGCTAAGCTCCTATGAAACCGGAACAAACCGGCAATATCAATAAAGCTGAACCGTCGTTTGATAGAAAACTTCTATCAAGCATTCGTCAAAGAAATGCCTATGTCAGGTTGGTGCGAGGGATTTGTCCGCCAGCGCCGCCGCCTCGTTCAAAAACGCCGCGACCAGTGGCGTATGCGGTTCGCGTCTGGCCGCGATCAGGCCGACGATGTGACTGGCATCGGGCTCCACGATCGGGATGGCGCGGATCGGCTCTGAGAAGCCGAAGGTTTCGGCCAGATTGAGCGGCATGATCGACGACCATTTGCCGGTCCGGATGTGCGAAAAAAGCACGATCATTGAGTTCGATTCCAGCGTCGGCCGTGCTGTGACACCGGCCTCGGCCAGATGGTGGTCGATGATACGGCGGTTCTGCATGTCGGGCGTGAGCAGGCACAGAGGCAGTTCGGCGACGTCCGCCCATGTCACCTGATCGCGATCCGACAGCGGGTTCCCCGCCGCTGTGATCAGCTGGTAGCGCTCCGAATAAAGCGGCAGGGAAACGACGCGGCCGAGCGGCTCGTTGTCGAGATAGGTGATGCCGATATCGATGTCGAAATTGCCGAGCAGCGTCAGCACTTCGACCGAATTGCGCGACAGCACGGAAAAGCTCACGCCCGGATGACGCTCGCGGAATGGCGTCGTCAACGCGGCCACCATCGCCAGCGCGGTAGGGATCGCGGCAATCCGCAGTCGGCCGGAAAGACCGTGGCGCGCGGCCCGCATCTCCTCGCGCATGGTGCGTGCGTCGCCGGCGATGCGCCGCGCCCAGGCAAGCACCTGCTCGCCCTCCGGCGTCAGGCCCTGGAAGCGCGAGCCGCGCTTCACCAGCAGCACGCCAAGCTGGTCTTCCAGCTGCTTGATCGCCGCCGAGAGCGTCGGCTGGGTGATGCCCAGTTCCTCCGCCGCTCGGCCGAAATGTTCCGCCCGCGCCAGCGCGATGAAAAATTCGAGCTTGTCGATCATGGTCCGCGTATCGTTTCGCGCAATTGCATCCCGGGTCCACCTTTAAATCGCCTCCAATCGAGGTCAATGTAGACGCTTAGGGCAACCTGGTTCTGTTGTTTGCCGCCAGGTGGAGGAATTTTATGAGAGCCTTGGTCAAGGCGTTGTGGGCGCTTGCGTTGATTGTCTCCTGTTTCCAGCCGCGTCTGGCATGGGCCGGTCTCGCTATCGAGTTGAAAGAGGATGGAACTGCCAAGCCTCTGGATTTGCAGCAACAAAAGAAGCCGGAACGGCCAGACGCTGAGCTGACGATAGCGCCCGAGCCACCGGCGGTTGCCATGACCGAGGAGGAAATCGTCGCGGAATTTCGCGACGTGTTGGATCGGCTTTACCTCCGTGCGAATGAAGAATTGCCGGGTCTGTTTGTTCCGCTCATGCAGGGGGAGGAGACTCGACAGCAGGATACCGCACATTGCGAGCCGTCCGAGGGCCAGCGCACGCATGCGGTTCTGATTGGTATCACCACGCCTGACACGGATGCTGGCGATTGGTACGGCACGGCCGCAAGTTTCAGTGTGCTGGAGGGCGCCGCCAATGACGTAAAGCTGCTCGAAGGAGCGCTGCAAAGTCTCGGCGTTCAGGCCGCCAACATACAGGTGCTGCTGGACAGAGCCGCTACGCGCGAGACGGTCCACGCCGCGTTCTTGCGAACGCTCCGCGATGTTGCCTGCGGCGACAGGGTGTTTGTGAGCTTTTCGGGCGAGGGCGGATCACTGTCAGATATTCTGCTGAGCGAGGGTGCGGCGCGCGACCGAATCACCGAACTGTACAGGGCATATCAGGATTTCGTTGAAGACGTGACATACGAGGAGTTTCCGCGCCGCCTTGTCGCCGACATCCACTATGAAGACGAGGCGCGGGAAGAATTCCGGCGCATGCTCGATGCGGCCGACGACAATACATTCATGATCCTTAATCAGGGGGGCGGGTCCGGGCTCGACCAGTTTGTTCTGGGCAGCGACATATCCGACTATGTGGTCGCACTGCGAAACCGGGGCGCTCATCCGGTCGTGGTTGTCGATACCGGCCACGCCGCACGTGCAAACATAGCGTCGCGCCAGCGTGAGGCAGGCGATGCCGGCAATTGGCGGTATCAGTTTTCCGCTTCGACCGTGGACCGACCCGGCCCCCGGCTGTTGCCGGCGCACGGTGAGTTCGCGGTGTTTTATGCCGCAAGAGCCAATGAAGCCTCAATGGAGCGCAGTCTGCAGGCGAGCTTTTTCGGTGACGGGACTGAAGAAGGGGAAAAGCGGTTTGGCGAGCTTTCATTCGTCGTGGGCGAAGCGTTACTGGCGGCGGGCCCGGTCACGCCGCGCAAGATCGCCATGCATATTCAGGAGCGTTTCGGCGACTTCGCTCGGTCTGCAGGTCCGCCTGTGAACACCAGTCATCCGGTAATCGAAACATCCGACGCCGATCTCATAATCGTGCCCGAATCGCTGGAACGCACTGACGGCCCAAACCCCATCCGCATCACCAGTCCTTCGCCCAAGCGGGGCGCGATGATTGTCGAGCGGCCGCGAATAGAACTGAAAGGCGTCGTCGATTGGACGTCGCCGGTGCTGGGCGTTTTTGTCAACAACCAGCGCGCGCTGCTCGACGGCAAAGGCGGATTCAGCCGCGATCTGCGGGCTGCGCCCGGCACCAATACGGTCACAGTGACCGCAGTGACCGCCGACGCGAGGCTCCACAGCCTTACGCTGGAGTTCGTCTACGCGGCAGAAGAGAACCAGCTTCAGGGAACGGGCCAACGCTACGCGATCATTATCGCAAATCAGCAATACGACATACAAACCGGCTTTCCGTCTCTGTCCACTCCGGTATCTGATGCGAATGCCCTGTCTGCGCTGCTGACCCAGCGTTTCGGTTTCACTACCGAAATCGTGACAGAGGCCGGCGTCACGCAGCCGCTCCTGCTGGTCGATCCCACCAAGCGTGAAATCCAGTTGGCATTGCATCACGTCGGAAGACTGGTTGGTGAGCAGGATACCGTTCTTGTGTACTACGCCGGACATGGTGTGTTCGAGCCGGTTACCCAGTCGGCATTCTGGGTCCCAAGCGATGCCGAGAGCGGCTTCGCGCCGAGCTTTCTATCTGCGGCTGACATATCGGCGGCGATCCAACGGATGCAGGCGGGCAACATAATTCTCATATCCGATTCCTGCTATTCAGGTGGACTTATGCGTGGCGGACCAATGGACGAGGATAAGCTGGGCGAGGACGACCGCAACGAGGCCCTCCTTAGGCTGCAGGCCCGTCGTTCCCGCGTGCTCATCACTTCCGGTAACAACGAACCGGTGGACGATCTCGGCGGTGACGGTCATTCCGTCTTCGCCAGAGCGCTGCTCGATGGTTTGAGGAACATGAGGCACAACGCGTTTACCGCGCGCGAGCTTTTTGACGGTTACGTGCTACAACGCGTTGCGGCCAACGCCGACCAGGAGCCGCAATTCCGGCCACTCGAGAAGGTGGGGCACGAAGGCGGCGATTTCGTCTTCGTGCGTGCTGAGAAGGGCGATGCAATGGCTGTCGCAGCCGACTAGCCCATCTAGGCAACAAGGTTGCGATCTTTCAGTGCCTAGCCCCTGGCCGCCGCTTCCAGCTCTGCGACATCGAGCTTCACCATTTTCATCATCGCCTGCGTGACCCGTTTGGCGACTTCGCGGTCCGGCCCGTTCATGTAGCGGTACAATACCTCTGGCACGATCTGCCAAGCGAAGCCGTATTTGTCCTTCACCCAGCCGCACTGCATTTCCTTGCCGCCGTCATCGGCGAGCTTGTTCCAGTATTCGTCGACCTCGGCCTGATCTGCGCACAGGATCTGGAAAGAAACCGCACTGTTGGGAGCGGCATCGGCATATTCGCCGCCATTCAACAGGCAGAATTGCTGACCCTCGATCGTCACCTCGGCGGTGAGCACCTGTCCTTCGATGTTGTATGGCTCTGCGCCGGCCGGCGCTCGCGTCACCTCGCCAAGCTCCGTGTTGCGGAACACCGAGGCGTAGAATTTCGCGGCCTCTTCGGCTTCGGTCTCGAACCAGAGCCAAGTGCTGATCTTGTTCATGACGGTCTCCTTCCGTTGCACCCTGCCCCCAGGACGGTTCGGCGGAGGCAATCCCGACAGAGGCCGCAGATCTTTCGTCAGTCGAGCGTGCGCCGGAACCGCAACAGCGCGATAGTGGCATAGGCGACAATGAAAACGACGAGCATCGACGTTTCCCACGCTACCGCTGGCAGTTCCGCACCCTTCAGCATGATCGCACGGATGACGCGCAGAAAATGGGTAAGCGGGAATATCTCGCCGATCCATTGCGCCCATATCGGCATGCCGCGAAACGGGAACATGAAGCCGGACAAGAGGATCGAAGGAAGGAAGAAGAAGAAGGTGAGCTGCAGCGCCTGCATCTGCGTGCGCGCCACCGTGGAAATGAAATAGCCGAGCAGCACCAGCCCCAGAACGAAGAGCAGGATGGCGTTGAGCAGAAGCACGACCGAGCCGACAAACGGCACGCCGAACATGAGCTTGGCGGCCACAAGCACCACCACCACCTGAACACCGCCGACCACCAGATAGGGCAGCACCTTGCCGAGCATGATCTCGACCGGGCTCGCCGGCATGGCGAGCAGGTTCTCCATCGTGCCGCGCTCGGTTTCCCGGGTCAGCGCAATCGAGGTCATCATCACCATCGTCATCTGCAGGATGACGCCCAGCAGGCCGGGTACGATGTTGTATTGCGAAATGCCCTCCGGGTTGTAGCGACGGTGCACAATCACCTGAAGCTGGTTTGCGTCGTCGGCCGTGGCGTCCAGTCCGCGCTCCCTGAGCAGGGCGGACCGCGCCACCGTGCTCAGCGTCGAGATCGCGCCGCTGGCCGCGGACGGATCGGTGGCGTCTGCCTCGATCAGGATTTGCGGATTGTCGCCGCGCTCCACGCGCCGCGCAAAGTCGGACGGGATGGTAACCACGAACACGACATCGCCGCGCGAAATCAGAAACTCGCCTTCGGCTTCGCTGCCCACAATGTGCTCGAACCGGTAGTAACCGGTGGTCTCCAGCGCAGACACCATGGCGCGCGAATACTGGTCCTGGCTGAGTACGACCAGTGCCGCCGGCAGCTGTTTCGGATCGCTGTTGATGGCAAAGCCGAAAAGCGCCAGCTGGATCAGCGGCACACCCAGCATCATGCCGAAGGTGATGCGGTCGCGCCGCATCTGGATGAACTCCTTCACAAGCAGCGCGGCAAGCCGGGTGAGGGAAAAGAACCGGTTCATTGCATGTTGTCCTGCGATGAACTCATGAACTGTATGAACACGTCCTCAAGGCTGGTTTCGCCGCGCTCGACCGTCACGCCGTCGCGTTTACGGAAAGGTTCAAGCGCCTTTTCCAGCGCTTTGGCATCGGATCCGACGACATGCAGTGTTGTGCCGAAAGGCGCGACCTGATCGACGCCGGGCGTTGCAGCTAGCGCCCTTGCAACCTCTCCCAGCCTTGCGCCGCGCAGCACGAAGGTTGTAAGGCCCGCATCGCGCACGACCTCTTCCACAGTTCCGGTGGCGACCATCTTGCCGTAGGCGATGTAGCTGATGCGGTGACAGCGCTCCGCTTCGTCCATGTAGTGGGTGGAAACCAGCACGGTCAGCCCGCCGGCTGCGAGACGGTGGATTTCGTCCCAGAACTCGCGCCGCGCCTTGGGGTCAACGCCGGCAGTCGGTTCGTCGAGCAGCAGCAGCTTCGGTTCGTGCATGATGCAGGCTGCAAGCGCCAGCCGCTGCTTCCACCCGCCTGACAATGTGCCGGCAAGCTGGTTGCGTCGCGAAGTCAGTCCAAGGTCCTCGAGTGTCCGGTCGACATAGTCCCGGCGCGGCTTGAGCTGGTAGAGCCGAGCGACGAAGTCGAGGTTTTCGGCAATAGTCAGGTCTTCATAGAAGGAGAAGCGCTGGGTCATGTAGCCGACCTCGCGCTTGATCCTGAGCGCGTCGGTTTCGAGGTTGTATCCGAGCACCGTTCCGCCGCCGCTGTCGGCGGTCAAAAGCCCGCACATCAGGCGGATCGTCGTCGTCTTGCCGGAACCGTTCGGTCCGAGGAAGCCGACGATTTCACCGGGCTCCACCGACATTGACACATGATCGACGACGGTCTTGTCACCAAAGCGCTTGACCAGATCGTGGACCTCGATTGCGCTCATGGCTTTGCGTCCGCCAATCTGACATCGACTATCTGGCCGGGCTTGAGCGGTTTCGTCTCGCCGTCGGGCCGCGCCTCGATCAGGTGCGAGAGCTTCTGCCGGGTTTCCAGCGAGTAAATGACCGGCGGCGTGAACTCAGGTTCGGGCGACGCGTAGCTGACCAGCGCTGTCAGATTGTCCGGGCAGCCGTCGCAGGAAACCGCCAGCCGGTCGCCGATCTGGATGGTCGAGAACTGTCTCTCGGGAACATAGAGCTTCAGCTTCACCGCACCGTCGGGCAGAAGCGAGATCACGGGGGCGGCCGGACCGGAGAGGTCGCCGGCGTTGCGGATCACGTCGCTGATGCGCCCTGACTCCGGCGCGGTGATCGTGCGTTTCGACAGCCGCCAACGCGCCTGCTCGAGCGCTGCCTGAGCCTGCTCGACCTGATGCTCGGCGGCGGTGATTGCTTCGGCGCGCGCCGGCAGGCGTGCGACTGCCAGGTCGGCTTCGGCGCGCCCGACCGCGGCCTGCGCTGTCGTCACTGCTGTCTGCGCATTGTCGAGTGCTGCCTGTGAGGCAATGCCGCGATTGAACAGGTCTTGCGTCCGCTCGAATACGCGCTTTGCCTCTTCGGCCTGGGCGCGGGCGGAGCTGAGCGCTGCCTCCAGCACCGCAATCTCTTCCGGGCGTCGGCCTTGCTTGAGATCGGCCAGCTGGGCCTGCGCCTGGGCGAGAGCAGCACTGGCCTGCGCCACGGCAATCTCGACATCGGTGTTTTCAAGCACCGCCAGCGGCTGCCCGGCCTCGACCCGGTCACCGCGCCTGACGCTGACAACGCGAACCTCGGCATTCTCGATCGGCGCCAGACGCACGAACTCGCCTTCCACGTAACCGACCGCCAGCGGAGGCGGTTCGCCACAAGCCGTGAACAGTGATGCGGCAAGGGGCATCCAGCAAAACCAGCTCATGCGTTTTCCTCCCGTCGTGCTTGCACGAGGGTCGCGACGTTTCTCGTGATGACCGACGTCAGTGTGTCCGACTGTTCGGGGCCGACTTCCTGCCACCCCATGCGCCGCATCACCGCTTCGCGGCCGATGCGGAAATAGACGACCTGACCGATCATGGCGAAGACGGCGAGACGCGCGCTTTCGCTTTCCGCGGGCTCGCCGGTTGCCCTGCCCCACAGCTGGCAAAGCCTGACATGCACCGGCTCAAAGACGTTGCCGTAGAGGATATCGAGCGCCGAACCCGCGTTGGACAGCTCGCGCAGAACGAACTGAACGAACGCGCCGGCCTCGGGCCTCGAAATGATGAATTGCACCACCTGGCCGATACCACCGGCGAGCCGTTTCTCAGCCTCCTGTGGGCTTAGCGTCCCGACATCGTCCTTTCCGATTGCCGGCATGGCTACGAACCTGATCGTGCTGGCGATGTGATGGGCACAGGCATCCCGCAGCCCATCCTTGCTACCGAAATGGTAGGCGATGGATCCGATATTGGCGTTCGCAGCCGCCGCGACCTCGCGCGTCGATGTGGCCTCGAACCCCTTGCTTCCGAACAGCTCAAGTGCCGCCGCAATCAGCGCCGCGCGTGTTGCATCGCTCCGGCTTTCTCGCCCGTCGATTTTTTTCTTCGTCATGCATGTTTTTTAATCGAACGATTGATTTAATTCAAGTGCCAATTGCGTGGCATAGCCGCCTGTCTTTGACTCCACGGCAAAAGCCATTATCTGGCGGGGAGCACAAAAGGGCAGGACCGCGATGACCGTCACCAAGGAAGCCGTAATCGAGAATTTGCGTTCGATCCGCGGCCCCGACCTCGAGGGCGACATCGTCTCTCTCGGTCTCGTCTCCGACATCTTCATTGCCGATTCCAAGGTCTTCTTTTCGATCACTGTGCCGGCTGCCCGCGCGCAGGAACTGGAGCCGCTACGCTCAGCGGCCGAGAAGTCGGTTGCAGCAATGCCGGGTGTCGATAGCGCGGTGGTCGCGCTGACTGCGGAGAAAAAGGGAGGTGGCATGGAGGCAGCGCCGCCCCGCCAACCGCCCCAGCGTCCCGCTCAACCGCCGCAGGCGCCGGCCGGCAACAGGCCCGGCAAACGCGGCGTGCCGGGTGTGAAGTCCATCATCGCGGTCGCTTCGGGAAAGGGCGGCGTCGGCAAGTCCACAACGGCGGTCAACCTGGCGCTCGGTCTTGCCGGCCTCGGGCTCAAGGTCGGCATTCTCGACGCCGACATCTATGGGCCTTCCATGCCACGCCTGCTGGGGCTCGGCGGCAAGCCCGAGACCGTGGATGGCAAGATACTGAAGCCGATGGAAGGCCACGGCATCAAGGTTATGTCGATCGGTTTTCTGGTCGAGGAAGAAACGCCAATGATCTGGCGTGGCCCGATGGTCATGTCGGCGCTGACGCAATTGCTGCGCGAGGTCGCCTGGGGCGAACTTGACGTGCTGGTCGTGGACATGCCGCCCGGCACTGGCGACGCGCAGCTGACCATGGCTCAGCAAGTGCCACTGGCCGGTGCCGTCATCGTTTCGACGCCGCAGGATCTGGCGCTGATTGACGCCCGCAAGGGGCTCAACATGTTCAGGAAGGTTGACGTGCCGCTGCTCGGTATCGTCGAAAACATGAGCTATTTCATCGCCCCTGACACGGGCAAGCATTACGACATTTTCGGCAGTGGCGGCGCAAAGCGTGAAGCCGAGCGGCTTGGCGTTCCGTTCCTCGGCGAAGTACCGCTGACCATGAATGTGCGCGAGACCTCCGACAGTGGTCAGCCCATTGTGGTGTCTGCGCCGGACGATCCGCAGGCCAGGGTGTATCGCGATATTGCGGCCAGGGTGTGGGACCGGCTGGCGGAGGAAACCGCGCTTGCCGATGCCGCCACACCGGCTATCGTGTTCGAATAGCTTCCTCCCGGAAGCGCGGGAGGAAGATCATTGAACGACACGGTCACGCATGAGAGCCGCGACGGCTACGATATCCTGACACTGAACCAGCCCGAGCGGCTGAACCCGTTCAACGCGCAGCAGCACGAGGCGCTGGCCGCCGCGCTCGACAAGGTGGAGAAGAACACGGACTGCCGCGCCGTCATTCTTACCGGCGCCGGTCGTGGTTTTTGTGCCGGTCAGGATCTCGCCGAACGCGACATGACCGATTCAACCGTGGCGCTCGACCTCGGCGCCGGCCTCGAGAAATATTACAATCCGCTGATCCGGCGCCTGCGGGCGCTGGACAAGCCGGTCATTTGCGCCGTCAACGGCGTGGCCGCAGGCGCCGGCGCCAACATCGCGCTGGCTTGCGATATCGTCATTGCCGCCCGCTCTGCGAGTTTCATCCAGATTTTTGCGCGCATCGGCCTGATCCCCGATGCCGGTGGCACGTGGTGGCTGACCCAGCGCCTTGGCGAGGCCCGCGCCAAGGGACTTGCATTCACCACCGAACCGCTTCCGGCCGAGAAGGCCGCCGATTGGGGACTGATCTGGAAGGTCGTGGACGACGAGGTTCTGATGGACGAGGCGATTGGTCTGGCGGTAAAGTTCGCCGGCGGTCCGACGAATGCCTATGCACTTGCCAAGAAGGCGATCCAGGCCGCGTCTTCCAACACGCTGGACGAACAGCTCGACGTGGAACGCAATCTCCAGCGCGAGGCAGGACTTGCGGACGAATACCGCGAGGGCGTTGCCGCATTCCACGAAAAGCGGCCGCCGAACTTCCGCAAGAACTGAGGCGCTGCGTCAGCCGCCGCTGACGGTCTCGTTGAACGAGGAAAAGAATTCGCCGGCCAGCTTCTTCGAACTGGACTGGATCAGCCTGCCGCCAAGCTGCGCTATCTTTCCGCCCACATCGGCCTTGGCCTCGTAGGTAAGGATCGTTGCATCCGGCCCGTCCTCGGTCAGTTTCACGTCGGCTCCGCCCTTGGCGAAGCCGGCCACGCCGCCCTTGCCTTCACCGACGATCGTGTAGGAGCGCGGCGGGTTGAGGTTCTGAAGCTCGACATCGCCGTTGAACTTCGCCTTGATCGGCCCAAGCTTGATCGAGACAACGGCCGAGAATTCGGTGTCGGACTTCTTCTCGAGGCTCTGGCAGCCTGGAATGCAGGCCTTCAGCACTTCCGGATCGTTGAGCGCATCCCAAACCTTTTCGATCGGCGCTGCAATCCGCTCCTCGCCAGACATGTCCATTGCCATCGGCCAGCCCTTTCCTGTTTGAGAGCATCTATGAGTTAGAGTTTGCCGCCCGACTTGTCCATCGGGCGGCAAACAATGCGTTGCTACGGCGTTCTAGGCTGCCGAACGCAGCCGGCCGGCGGCATCCGCCAGTTCACGAATCCCGGGCTCGATATGCTGGAGCGCTATCGAGGAAATGCCGAGCCGCATGAAGCGGGCATGGCGTTCCGGCTGATCGAAAAAGCGGTCGCCCGGTTCCACCAGCACCCCGCGCTGGGCCGCGTCGGCGGCAAGGCTGCGCGCGTCGGCACCCTGCGGCCCTTTCAGCCAAAGCGACGTGCCGCCCGGCGCATTGGCCTGTCGCCAGTCCGGCATCCAGGTATTGATCGCTTCCGCCAGTTTCACGCGCCGTTCCGAGAACGCCGCCGACAGCCGCCGCACAAGCGCTTCGTGATGCCCGAGCGAGAGGAACAGGGCGACGGCCCGCTGGTTGTTTGCCGGGGGGTGGCGCAGCATGTAGCGCCTGAGCGCCCGCAATTCGGCGATCAGCCCCGCATCGGCGACGATGTATCCGATACGCAGACCCGGCGCCAAAGTCTTGGACATCGAGCCGACATAGATCACGCGCCCGGAACGATCGACGCTCTTGAGCGCCTGCTGGGGAGAATCGTCGACAAGCTGGCTGTCATAACCGTCCTCGATGATGATCTGGTCGTATTTTTCGGCATCGTCCAGCAGGCGCTGACGCCGTTCTTCCGACAGCGGCACCATGGACGGGCAATGGTGGTTGGGTGTTGCGAACACGAAATCGGAATCGTGCGGAACGCCGTCCGGGTCGATACCGTCGAGATCGACCGGCACCGGCACGACATTGGCGCCAGACAAATGGAAGATGCCGCGCGCGTCCGGGTAGCCCGGCTCCTCCATAGCGACCTTCGTGCCACGCCCCATCAGCAAGGTGGCAAGCATGTAGAGCGCGTGCTGCGCCCCAAGGGTGACGATGATCTCGTCGGGGTTGGCGAAGATGCCGCGCCGGGGCAGGAGGCGCGCCTGTATCTGTTCGATCAGCAGCGGGTCGTCGCGATCGACAACATCGCCGGCCCAGTTGCGTATTTCCAGAACCGCCAGCGCCATGCGGTTGCACTCGCGCCATTCCGCTGTGGGAAACAGCGCCGGGTCGAACTGGCCGTACACGAACGGGTAGGGGGACTTGATCCAGTTGCCCTGATAGACCGATTCAGGCGGTGCGTTGGACGCGATGCGCCGCCGCGAACCCCAGTCAATCCGCTCTGGCTTGGGTTCGGGCCGGTGCGCCTCGGTGTCGAGCCCGGTCAGGAAATCGGGATTGACGAAATGCCCGCGCCGCTCCCTTGCGATCAGAAAGCCCTGATCGACAAGCTGCTGGAAGGCGAGCACGACGGTGCCGCGCGCAACGCCAAGTTTTTCGGCCAGCACCCGGCAGGACGGAAGCGGAAGCGACGCGGCGATCTGACGATCAAGGATGGCGGCGACGATCGCCTGCCTGATCTGCGCCTGAAGTGTCTGCCCGGAATCAGCTGAAATCCGGAACAGACCGGACCATATCGCGGAATCATTTCGCGAAACCATGGATTCGCTCCCGTGGAAGGACTTCTGGGATTTGGCTTTATGCAAGCCTACGTCTGGTACAATGGTTTGCGCCAATGAATTTGTTTGATGCTTTTCTTCTGTGCCACTGATGATTGGCGATTGGGCCATGCATTGGCCGCATGGCACAGCATTTTTGACTGCTGCTATTGAACGACCGTCGCGAATGTGGCTTTTCGGGCGGCGCCGGATCAATGGAGATGCCGATGGACAGCGCCGCATTTCAGGCCGCACGTGACGCGCTTGCCAGACACCGTTCCGGCAATGCCGATTTTGACCTGAGAGCCGCCTTCGCGGACGATCCGGGCCGCTTCGACCACTATTCCGCCGATCTGGACGATCTGCTCCTCGACTATTCCAAATGCGCGGTGACCGACGAAACGCTGTCGCTGCTGTTCGACCTTGCTGCTGCCGCTGGCGTTGAGGCGCGCCGCGACGCCATGTTTGCGGGCGAGAAGATCAACGTTACTGAAAACCGTGCGGTTCTTCACACCGCGCTGCGCAATCGTTCCGGCACGCCCGTTGTGGTCGACGGGGAGGACGTGACCTTCGACGTTCTGGCCGTGCTGGAGGCGATGGGCCGTTTCGCGGAGGGCGTTCGTTCGGGCGAATTGACCGGCGCGACAGGCAAGCGCTTCACCGACATTGTCAATATCGGCATTGGCGGCTCCGATCTCGGCCCCGCAATGGCCACGCTGGCGCTGGCGCCGTTTCACGATGGCCCGCGCGCCCATTACGTCTCCAATATTGACAGCGCGCACCTTGCCGACACGCTGAAACTCGTCAACGCCGAAACCACGCTTTTCATCGTGGCGTCAAAAACCTTCACCACGGTCGAGACGATGACCAACGCCGAGACGGCGCGGAGCTGGCTGACCGAGCTGTTGGGCAGCGGCGCGGTAGCGCACCATTTCGCTGCTGTGTCGACAGCGCTCGACAAGGTCGAAGCGTTCGGCATTCCCCAGGATCGCGTCTTCGGTTTCTGGGACTGGGTGGGCGGTCGTTACTCGCTGTGGTCGGCGATCGGCTTGCCGATCATGATTGCGGTCGGCGCGCGCAATTTCGGCCGCATGCTGGATGGCGCACATGCGCTCGACCGGCACTTCGTGGAAGCGCCGGCGGAACAGAACCTGCCTATGCTGCTTGGCCTGATCGGCTATTGGCACCGCGCCATCTGCGGCTACCCGACCCGGGCGGTCATTCCCTACGATCAGAGGCTCTCCAGGCTGCCGGCCTACCTGCAGCAACTCGACATGGAATCGAACGGCAAGGGTGTCACGCTGGATGGAGCGCCCGCCGACGGACCGACCGGGCCGGTCGTATGGGGCGAGCCGGGCACCAACGGCCAGCACGCATTCTTCCAGTTGCTGCATCAGGGCACGGACATCATCCCCGTCGAGTTCATCGTTGCCGCGCAGGGCCACGAACCCTCTATGAAGAAGCATCACGACCTGCTGCTGGCCAACTGCCTTGCCCAGTCGGAAGCCTTGATGAAGGGGCGCACGCTGGAAGAAGCGAAAGCCCAGCTTGTGGCAAAGGGGATGGAGGAGGCAGAGGCAGATAGCTTGGCGCCGCACAAGGTCTTCTCCGGCAACCGGCCGTCGCTGACGATCCTTTACCGGCAGCTTGATCCATTCTCGCTCGGCCGCCTCATCGCGCTCTACGAGCACCGCGTGTTCGTTGAAGCCACGTTGTTCGGCATCAACGCATTCGACCAGTGGGGCGTGGAGCTTGGCAAGGAGCTTGCGACCGAACTTCTGCCAGTGGTCGAAGGCAAGTCATCTGCCGAGGGCCGCGATTCCTCGACCGCCGGTCTGGTCAAGCGCATCGAGGCGCTGCGCGCTGCCGGGGACTAGCCGGCAGCGCAAATTCGACTAGCGCAGTTCACGCCTCAGGATCTTGCCGACATTGGTCTTCGGCAGCTCGTCGCGGAACTCGACCTGCTTCGGCCGCTTGTAGCCGGTCAGGTTCTCCTTGCAGTAGTCGAGTATCTGCTCGGTGGTCAGCGACGGGTCCTTCTTGACCACGAACAGCTTCGGAACTTCGCCCGAATGCGTGTCCGGGATGCCGATGGCGGCGACTTCCATGACACCGGGATGCTTGGCGACAACTTCCTCGATCTCATTCGGGTAGACATTGAAGCCCGACACCAGGATCATGTCCTTCTTGCGGTCGACGATCTTCACGTAACCGTTCTTGTCCATGAAGCCCATGTCGCCGGACTTGAAGTAGCCGTCCTTGGTCATCACCTTGGCGGTTTCGTCAGGCCGGTTCCAGTAGCCGGCCATCACCTGCGGACCCTTGATCAGTATCTCGCCCACCTTGCCGGTCGGCAGGTTCTTGCCGTCCTCGTCGCGGATGATGATTTCGGTCGAAGGCATCGGCACGCCGATCGTGCCGGTGAACTCCTTGCCGTCAAACCGGTTGGCTGTCGCCACGGGCGAGGTTTCCGACAGCCCGTAACCCTCGGCAATCACATTGCCGGTCAGTTCCTGCCAGCGCTCGGCAACTGCGCTCTGCACGGCCATGCCGCCGCCGAAAGTAATGTAGAGGTTGCTGAAATCGAGCTTGCGGAAGTCCTCATTGTTCAGCAGAGCATTGAACAGCGTGTTGAGGCCCGGGAAGACGTTGATCTTGTATTTGCCCAGTTCCTTCACGAATGCCGGAATGTCGCGCGGATTGGGGATCAGGATGTTCTCCGCACCCTGTTGCATGCCCATGATCGCATTCACCGTGAGCGCGTAGATGTGGTAGAGCGGCAGTGCGCAGACATAGACCATGCGGTCGGGCCTCGGCCGCTCCAAGAATGCGCCCTCCACCCAGATCGCGTTCTGCGCCACATTGGCAAGCACGTTCCTGTGCAGCAGCACCGCACCCTTGGAAACACCGGTCGTACCACCGGTATATTGCAGGAAGGCGATATCGTCATGCCCGATATCGGTCGGCCGGAAGGTGGATGTCCGTCCCTCGTTGAGGACCTGGTTGAACTTCACATGGCCGGGCAGCGACCATGACGGAACCATCTTTTTCACGCGCCGGACGACGAAGTTGACGATCGTGCCCTTCAGGCCGCCAAGCAGGTCGCCCATCGACGCCACGATGACATGCTTCACATCCGTGTTCTTCACCACCTTGTCGAGCGTGGCGGCAAAGTTCTCGAGGATGACAATTGCTTCTGCGCCCGAATCCTTGAGCTGATGTTCCAGCTCGCGCGGCGTGTAGAGCGGGTTGACGTTCACCACCGTGTAGCCCGCGCGCAGCACGGCCATGAGAGCGACCGGATATTGCAGGACGTTGGGCATCATCAGCGCAACGCGTGCGCCCTTCTTCAGCCCCTTGGACTGCAGATAGCCCGCAACGTAGCGGGACTTCTCTTCCAGCTCCGCGAAAGTGATTGTCTTGTCCATGCAGGTGAAGGCCGGACGATCGCCGAACTGCTTGCATGAAGCGACCATCAGGTCGGCGATCGACTTGTCGGCGATCTCGCCAATCTCTGTGGCGATGCCGGGCGGATAGCTCTTGGACCAGGGCTTCGCGCCGGCCTTGCTTCTGGCTGGTGCTTTCTTTGTAGCAGCCTTCCTGGTCGTGGATGATTTTGCAGCCGCCGGTTTTGCAGCCGCCGGTTTTGCGGCCGTCGACTTCGCGGCCGTGCGCTTGGGTGCGGCTGCCTTTGCAGCGGCGGGCTTCGCGGTCGTCTTTGCGTTCGCGGGCTTGGCTGCTGCGCGCGTGGTTTTGGCGGGTGACTTGGCGCCGCTCTTCTTGGTCGTTGCCTTGGCTGCGGTTGTTTTTGCTGCCGTGGTCTTGGCGGCGGCGGTCTTGGCCGTTTTGGCCGGCGCCTTCTTGGCAGCAGCTGCCTTCGCTGGCGCCTTGCTGGCCGCACTCTTGGTCGTGCGCGGCTTCGCGGCTGTCTTCGCGGCCGTTCCGCGTTTCGTGGTCGTCGTCTTGGCCAAGATGTCCTCCCTCGTCGAGGCGCCGCCGCATTGCCGGGCGGTTTTCCTCACAGTGTTGTCGGTGGCTGGCGCTCGTTGGCGCGGCGCTGCCTGTCACATGATTGTCGCGCAGTATGTATTGCCACAGCCCATGTAAACGCAAGTCTTGCGAACTTGACGCTCGGGCTATTGGCCAAAGCCGCCATGCTCCTTGAGGAACGCGACTTCGTCCGGTGTCGACTCTCTTCCCAGCACGCGGTTTCGATGCGGGAAGCGACCGTAGCGGGCAATGATGTCGCGGTGCTCTACCGCGTATTTGACAAGGTTGTCGCTGCTGTTCTGCTTGAGAAGGTCGATGCAGCGTTCCTGATCCGACAGAACTTCCGAATGCATGAACGGCATGTAGAGGAACCAGCGTCGGTCGTCCGGCAACTGCGCGTCGAGCCCGTGATCCACGGCATGGCGCGCGACCTCGAGCGCCACCGTGTCGCTGGCAAAAGCACCCGGTTCGCCGCGGAACATGTTGCGCGAAAACTGGTCGAGAACGATCGTCGCCGCCAGCGCCGCATCGGGATTGCTGCGGGTTTCAGGCGTCGGCCCCTTTGCAAGCTCCGCATGCAGACCGGAAAAGCGATCGCGGATCTTGTTGTCGAGTTCGTCGCTTGACCGGAACCAGTCTTCCGACGTCAGTTCGTCGAACCAGAAGGCCAGAACCTTCTCATGCCAGCCGTCTTCGATCATCGGATCACCTCGCGGTTGGGCCGGGTGTCAGTCGCTGAAACGGATCGCCTCGAACCGGGTCTGGTTGTTCGGATCGACGGTAACGGAGATCGCATCGCGCATCGCATGGGCGATCATGCGCTGTGCAATCGGCAGCACGATGCGCTCCTCCTGCATGTCGAGCCACAGCGCAGCGACTGCCGCATTCCGTTCGCTCCGGCTCCTGATGCCTGCAAGCGCTTCCACCCGCTCCGCAAGAGCCTGGTTCTCATAGCCCTCGTGACCGCTCACCAGCCATTCCAGAATCGACGCTGAATCGTAGTCGGGCGCTGCGAAGTCGTTTAGGAACAGCGCGCTTTCGCCCGATGCGACAAGCGCCTCGTGCGCCGGCGCCGGGCGCGTTTCGACCTCCACCTCGATCCCGATTTGCGAAAGCGAAGCTGCGATCTGCTCGGCGACCTCCGCGTTGCCATTGGCGGTATCGAGCGTGACGGCGAAGCCATCCGCGAATTCCGTGCCGGCGAGCATTTCCTTGGCGCGTTCAATGTTGGCCGACAGCGGGACTGACAACCCCTTTGACCAGCCATCGACGAAAGAGGGCGCGAGGATCACCGTCGGTTGGGCATGCCCGCGGTCGATCAACGCCGCCGCGCCATGCCTGTCGAGGGTAAGGTCGATCGCTTCTCGAACCTTCGAATTGTCGAACGGATTTGCGGCATCGCCCGCAGCGCCTTCGCCAGCCACTGCGCCGAAACGGTAGCCGAGATAGAGCACCGAGTTTGCCGGACCGGTCGCCAGCGAAATGGCGTCGGCTTCTTCCAGGCGTTCGATATCGGCGGCCGCAACATCCTGCAGCACGTCGATCTCGCCCCACAGAAGCGCCGTCGCCTGCATCGCCGGGTTGATGATCGGAAGGTGGATGATCTCGCCAGCCGCAGGCGGCGCGGAATGATAGCGCGCGTTGGCCACCAGTTTGGTGCGCACATCCGGATCGCGTGAGTCCAGCTTGTAGGGTCCGGTGCCGTTGGCGTTGCGTTCGCTGAAGGCTTCATCGCCCACGCCGGGCGCACGTGCCGCCGCAACCTCGTTGGCCTCTGCCCACTCCTTGTCCATCACGAGGATGTCGGAGACGAATGCTGGCGGCTGCACCGTTTCCTCGGCGAACCGGATTTCTACCGCAAGCGGATTTATCGCGCGCACCGAAACGACGCCGGCGGCCTTGTCGTCGAGAGCCGAACCGTCGCCGCGGGCACGATTGAAGGAAAACACGACATCATCTGCGTTGAATGCCGATCCGTCATGGAACACTGCGCGGCGCAGATTGAACACCCAGACTTTGGGGTCGTCAGCGTCTCTCAGCCACGAGGCCGCAAGCTTGCCGGTCACGCGGCCATCCGGCTCGCGTTCGACCAGCGGCTCATAGATGTTGCGCACGAGCTGCAGTGTCATGCCATCGGCTGCCGCATGCGGGTCGAGCGTCGCAGCGTCGCCGGAGCGACCCCATCGAACGGTATCGGCCTGAGCAGGCAATGTGTAGACAAGAAGGGTGGCGAGAAGGGCGGCAAGCAGGCGGTAAGTCACGGCAGCTCCGGGATTCTGGACCGTTCCCCCGATACGACGACACGCACCAAAACGCCAGCCCGGCTGCGTGTGTTACGCCCTACAAATGAAAACGAGCGGAAGCCGGCGAAGGCAATGAACGGAAAATCCGGATCCGTATGAACACGGACTATTTGCAGCAGTCCAGACGCTTTTGGGGTCAACTCGCGTGCTCCGTGCCATGCGCCAACGCGAACAAACGGAATGCCGACCTGGAAAGACAGGGTGGTGCCGCATGCCGGACTCGAACCAGCGACCCCATCATTACGAATGACGTGCTCTACCAACTGAGCTAATGCGGCGTCGGGCGGGGCAATGCTGCCTCGCCGGAATGCGCGGGTGATAGCCGCTCCGCATTGCGAGATCAAGCTAAGTATCGCCCTTGCCTCTTCCTGTGGCACCCGCCCGCAACTGCGCGATATTTCGGCGCTTGGCGCCACTATCGACCGACAAGGGAATCAATTGGCGTCGGGGCCATGGACTCCTGCCCATGCTGCGCTAATCTCACAAAGTACCAAGCCGCACCACGGCGCATGAACGGCGTGCGGTCAAGGCATCTGGAGGAGGATTCATGTCTGAGGTTTCTATGGTCGTGAACGGCCGGAGTGTTTCCGGGACCGTCGAGGACCGCACCTTGCTCGTGCATTTCCTGCGCGAGCATCAGGGTCTGACCGGCACCCATGTCGGTTGCGATACGTCGCAATGCGGCGCCTGTGTGGTGCATGTCGACGGAAAGGCAGTGAAATCCTGCACGATGCTTGCCGCACAGGCATCCGGCTCGGAGGTCGTGACGATCGAAGGCCTCGCCGACGGTGCCGACCTTCATCCCGTGCAGGCCGCGTTCAAGGAAAATCATGGTCTGCAGTGCGGTTTCTGCACGCCGGGCATGATCATGGCGGCGGTGGACATGATCAACCGTCACCCCGGCGGACTGGACGAAAAGACCGTGCGCGCCGAGCTTGAGGGCAATATCTGCCGCTGCACCGGCTATCACAACATCGTCAAGTCCATCCTCGCGGCGTCCGAAGCGATGGGCAAGGCGAAGAAAGCGGCTTGAATCAGGGAGCACGGCAGCAGGACAGCCAGGCGGTAGGGAAAACTCTGCCACTGAGCCGAGCCAACCCGCTGCCTGATTGCCTTGCTCTCTTGCTACCCTCAGATCCGGGAGGAGGATCCTGATATGGGTATGGAAGGTGTTGGCGCCCGGGTGGCGCGCAAGGAAGACAAGAGGTTCATCACCGGCGCCGGACGTTATGTCGACGACATGGTGGTGCCGGGCATGAAGCATGCTGCGTTTGTGCGCAGCCCGCACGCGCATGCCGATATCGAAAAGATCGACGTCAAGGCCGCCCAGGGCATGCCGGGCGTGATCGCCGTTCTCACCGGCAAGGAACTGAAGGCCGACGGCATCGGCAACCTGATCTGCGGCTGGATGATCCACTCCAAGGACGGCTCCCCGATGAATATGGGTGCCTGGTCGCCGCTCGCGGTCGACACGGTTCGTTATGTCGGCGATGCGGTTGCGATCGTGGTGGCCGAAACCAAGGGCCAGGCGCGCGACGCTGCTGAAGCCGTGACGGTCTCCTACAAGGAGAAGGATGCCGTAACGGATGCCGTTTCTGCCCTGAAGGGCGGTGCGCCGCAGCTTCACCCCGAAGCCGCGAACAACCTGATCTACGATTGGGAAATCGGCGACGGTGCGGAAGCCGACAAGGCGATTGCCTCGGCCGCGCATGTGACCACCATGCACATCGTCAACAACCGGCTGGTTCCGAACGCGATGGAACCGCGCGCAGCCCTTGGCCACTACGACAAGGCCGAGGACCACTACACCTGCTGGACGACCTCGCAGAACCCGCATGTGGCGCGTCTCGTCATGTCGGCGTTCTACAATGTCGCGCCGGAGAACAAGTTGCGCGTCATCGCTCCCGATGTCGGCGGCGGCTTCGGCTCCAAGATCTACATCTACCCGGAAGAGATCGTCTGTCTCTGGGCGTCGAAGAAGTCGGGCGTTCCGGTCAAATGGGTGGCCGACCGCACCGAGAGCTTCCTGACCGATGCGCATGGCCGCGACCATGTAACCGAGGTCAAGCTCGCGCTCGACAAGGACAACAAGATCACCGCGCTTAAGGTCGACACGATTGCCAATTTCGGCGCCTACATGTCGCTGTTTTCCAGCGCCGTGCCGACATATCTCTACGCCACGCTGTTGTCGGGCCAGTATGTGATCCCGGCGATCCACTGCAATGTGAAGGCGGTCTACACCAACACCGCTCCGGTCGATGCCTATCGTGGCGCTGGGCGGCCCGAGGCCACCTATGTGCTGGAGCGTGTGATGGAAACGGCGGCGCGTGAGGTTGGCATCAGCCCTGCCGAACTGCGCAGCAAGAACTTCATTCGCGAGTTCCCTTACCAGACGCCGGTCATCATGACCTACGACGCCGGCGACTACGAAACCTCGCTCAATGCCGCGATGAAGGCCGCCGACTATGACGGCTTCGAAAAGCGGCGCGAGGCGGCAAAGAAGGACGGCAAGCTGCGCGGCATCGGCATGAGCTGCTACATCGAGGCCTGCGGCATCGCGCCGTCGGCCGCGGTGGGCTCGCTGGGTGCGGGCGTCGGCCTTTGGGAAAGCGCGGAGGTGCGGGTCAACGGCGTCGGCACCATCGAGGTGCTGACCGGATCCCACAGCCACGGCCAGGGGCACGAGACCACCTTTGCGCAGCTTGTTGCCGACCGCTTCGGCGTGCCGCTGGACTCCATCTCGATCGTTCACGGCGACACCGACAAGGTGCAGATGGGCATGGGAACCTATGGCTCGCGTTCCGGCGCGGTCGGCATGTCGGCCATCGCCAAGGCGCTCGACAAGGTCGAAACCAAGGCCAAGAAGATCGCCGCCCATCTGCTGGAAGCCGACGAGGGCGACATTGTCATCGAGAACGGCGAACTGAAGGTCGCCGGCACGGACAAGTCGGTGCCGTGGTTCCAGATGGCGCTTGCGGCTTACACGGCGCACAATTTGCCCGAAGGCATGGAGCCGGGATTGAAGGAGGGCGCGTTTTACGACCCGGCCAACTTCACCTTCCCGGCCGGCTGCTACATCTGCGAGGTCGAGGTGGATGCCGAAACCGGCGATACCGAGATCGTGCAGTTCGTGGCTGCGGATGACTTCGGCAACATCATCAATCCGATGATTGTCGAAGGTCAGGTTCATGGCGGCATCGCCCAGGGCGTCGGCCAGGCGCTGCTGGAAGGCTGCCTCTACGATGCCGGTTCGGGCCAGCTGGTGACGGCAAGCTACATGGATTACACCATGCCGCGCGCCGACGACCTGCCGTCGTTCAAGGTCTCGACCTCGAACACGCCCTGTCCGTCCAATCCGTTGGGCATCAAGGGCTGCGGCGAGGCCGGCGCAATCGGCTCGCCGCCGGCGGTCATCAACGCAATTACCGACGCGATCGGCAATAACGACCTGACAATGCCCGCCACATCGCAAAAGGTGTGGACGGCGCTGAAAGCTGCGACGAGGCACTGAGGAGGAAACCCAGATGTACCAGACCAACTATCACCGAGCTTCCTCCGTTGCCGACGCAGCGAAGCTTCTGAAGGGCGCCGATGACGGCAAGCTTCTCTCCGGCGGCATGACGCTGATTGCCGCCATGAAACAGCGGCTGGCCGCGCCATCCGATCTTGTTGACCTGCGCCATATCGTGGACCTGAAGGGGATCAAGGTATCGGGCAAGTCCGTCAGCATCGGCGCGGGCACAACCCATGCCGAGGTCGCGGCGAATGCCGATCTGGCCAAGGCATGTCCCGCGTTGTGCCATCTCGCCGGTCACATCGGCGATCCGCACGTCCGCCACATGGGCACGATTGGCGGTTCCATCGCCAATAACGACCCGGCGGCCGATTATCCGGCAGCACTGCTTGCGCTGGACGCCACCATCGTGACCGATCAGCGCGAGATCGCGGCGGCTGACTTCTTCACCGGCCTGTTCGAGACCGCGCTGAAGGACGACGAGATCGTGACCGCGGTCAAGTTCGACGTTGCAGACAAGTGCGGATACGCCAAGTTCCCCAACCCGGCCTCGCGCTACGCGATGACGGGCGTTTTTGTGGCGAGTTCAGGTGGCGGTGTGAAGGCGGCGGTCACAGGCGCCGGCGACGACGGCGTGTTCCGTTCAAGCGAGATCGAGGCTGCATTGTCGAAATCCTTCGACGCCTCGGCGCTCGACGGCGTTTCGGTGCCGTCGGATTCGCTGATGAGCGACATCCACGCCTCTGCCGAATACCGCGCAAACCTGATCGTGGTGATGGCCAAGCGTGCCGTGGCAGCCGCCAACGGCTAAGGCATTCGATCGACGTATCGTGAGAGAGGGCCCATCCGGGCCCTTTCTTTTTTTGTCAGCCGGCGCGCCGGTCCGACAGCCGGTAGAAGAAGGCCACCGCCGCCAGATGAACGCCAACGGCGAGAAGAACAATGACGGCCAGCGGCAGGTATGATGTGCCCGAGAGGCCGACCATTTCCCCGACCCAGAATGTCGGTATGAAGCCGCCGAGATAGCGTAGCGGCGACGGGATGATTGCCAGCAGCGGCGCAATGGAGGCGATGTTGGTGAGTTTGGTGATGGCCAGCCCTTCCACCTTGTTGCGGGCCAGCGCCGGCAACACCAGTGCCGAGGCAATTGCCTGCATCGCAACCAATGCGGCAAGCAGGCCTGACAGCGGCCAGCCGGCCTGCGGCAACATGATCGAAACGCCGATCAGCGTGATCGCCGCTGCCAGCATGGCGGTCACCGCGATCCGGTAGGCCATGAAGCCGCTTTTGCCCGACGGTGTAACGTCAATGGCCAGCAACGGGCCGTCGTCGCGGTCTTCCAGAAACAGAAAGCCGGTTATCCAGCCAATGATGAAGGCAGGCAGGCAGATCGCCACAGGCGCTACGTAGCGCGAGAGCGATTCCAGGCCGAAAGCCGCAAGGGCTGCACGGTCCATCGCCTCGGCTCCGAAATGGAAGGCGACAAGCGGCACGACCGCCAGCACGGTGCCGAACATCAGCGTGGGATCGCGGCTGATATTCAATGCGTCGGAGACGAACAGCCGCATGAAGCGCTTGGGCGCAAAGACGCTGACAGCGCTCATTTGCGCCCGAACTCCGCGCCGAGATCGCGCAAGGCCCACCACACGCTTGCGGCAGCCGCAGCGAACGCGACCAACAGCATCGCGGCAATTTCAGTGCCGCTTGCCGCGCCGGCGCCCAGGCTGGTCAGGACCAGCTTAAGCTGGGAGGCAGCCGGAATGACGATCGCCCAGGCAGGCATCGGATCGTAAAGCGCCAGCATGCCGGGAGCCACGACCGGAATCAGCAGGCCGGCCGAGCCGATCAGATAGGAGGTCACGGTTTTGAACCTGCGGGCAATCGGCACGCCGATGCCGATATACTGGATCGAGGTGAGAACCGTCGCTGCCACCAGAAGCGGCCAGTTGGTTGACGAATGCGCCAGTGTCCCGATCACGGCGACGGCAATAACGGCGACGATGGTGAGCGTGAGTGCCTTGGCCCAGAAATAGTCTCCGGGTGAAACAGGAGCGATGGCGAGCGCAGTGCGCGTTCCCTCCGCCTTCTCAAGCATCATCAGCGCACCGAGGAAAAAGAAGCCCAATACGGCCGGGTCTGAATAGATCACCACGCCAACGGCCCAGGCGGGCAGCCACGCGCCCAGATAAACAAGAATGAGGGCATAGAAGCCGACGACAAAGGCGTAGGCGTAGTAGATTCCGTTGCGCCATTGCAGCCGCGTGTCGAGCGAAATCAGTGCTGCAAGACGCCCGCTCATTCGCTGTCGTCTGTTTCGGTGCCGGTCGCCTTGATGAACACGTCGTCGAGGCTGGCTTCCTGCGTGTGCATGGAGACGACATCGCGATCAGCGATCAGTTTCAGAAACGCGGCGTTTCCTCCGATCCCCTCCATCGGGAAGGTGGTCTTTTCGAGTGCATCGCCTCTGCGTGTGGTCACGTCGAGAACATGCTCGCCGTAACTGCGCATCAGGTCCGCCGGTGTGCCCGTCACGGGAATATGCCCATGCGCGAGAAATCCGACGCGATCGCAGACTTCCGCCGCCTCGCTCATATTGTGGGTGGTGAGAAAGACTGTCTTTCCCTCCGCCTTCAGCTTCAGGATCAGCGCACGCGTCATCCGGGCGCGGCTGGGGTCCTGCCCGGTCGTCGGTTCGTCGAAGAACAAGAGGTCGGGGTCATGCAGCAGTGCCCGGCAAAGATTGAGCCGCATCTTCATGCCCTTGGAGAATGTCTCGACGCGTTGGTCGACGGCGTCCTGCAGATCGACCATTCCAAGCACGTCGACCGGATCCCGTGTCGGGCTGTCGTAAAGAGAGGCGAACAGTTTCAGGTTCTCGCGCGCAGTGAGCCGGAGATAAAGTGTTGGCAGTTCGAAGCTGACGCCAATGCGCTCGTAGAAGCTGCGTCCCATCGCACCGACAGGCTCGCCGAAAATCCGCGCACGGCCGGTGAACCCGTTAAGCAATCCCATCAGGATGCGCTGCGTGGTCGACTTGCCGGCGCCCGATGGACCCAACAACCCGTAAACTTCGCCGGAACCGATGGTGAAACTCAGCCCGTCCAGCGTCACGACATGCGCGCCGGGATAGGTAAATGACAGGTCTTCGACTTCGATCATCTGACGGCCGCTGATCGCGTTGGATCGGGTCGAACAGATGTAGCCACCGGTGGCGACGAATGCCACCGGTTGCTGATGTTTCGCCGCGAGCGGCCTAGCTTCTTGGCGCGTTCTCCAGCGGGAAAATGAGCACCGCGCCCTTGGCGCTTGGCGCCTGGCCAAGTTTCATTGCACCGCGCGTCGCCGGCGCCGACCCGATGTCGCGCAAAAGGCCGGAAAAGCCCTCCGGATGTGCTGCCGAGCGGGTCATCGCCCGCACGCCTTCCTGCTCCAGAAAGCTCAGATCTTCCATCGTCGTGATCGCGCTGCCCTCGGTCAGCACCACCACCATGCGTTCCACGCCAAAGGTCTCGTCATTGAACTGCAGCAGGGGCAGGTCCACGTCGCTGTCGTCATGCAGCCTCTCGGCATACATATGCCCGATCGAGAAATCGCTGCCGATATAGAGCACATTGATATCGACCGGCCGGCCCGACCGGTTGTGCGCCTCGAGATGGACCTGATCGCCGGGATGCACGACTGGCGTGTCGGCCGCCTCCAGCGGTTCGGTGCCATCGGCATCTTCCCGCTTGATCTTGAATTTGACCTCGAACTCGCTGCTGTCGAAATTGTTCGCCGCCGCGAGGCGGGCCAGGTTTGTGGCCCGGAAGATGCGGGTCAGATTGGTCGCTACCTCGACCTCCATTTCCTCGGGCGTGCCACCTTCAAAGCCGATGGAAGGCGGGCGGTGGCCTTCGGCCAGCGAAATCTCGGCCGTTGGCGGCAGGAACCACAGGCGCGGTGCATCGCTGATCGCCGCGCGCGTTCCCATATCGACCGTGGCCGACATCGCGCCGGGGCCGGCATCGGCGACCAGAAGCGCCACCTGCTGCTCGCTCAGCACGGTCAGTTTGAGGTCCGCGCTTTCACCGGCATCGACGAGGCGGATCTTGACCGGCGTGTCTTCGTCGGCGGCAATGGCGTCGAGAAGCGCGTTGGTCTCCGCTACCTCGTCGGCGAATTCCTCACTCGTCGCTGGGCGCGAAACCACCAACTCGGTGTCGAAGGTCACTTCGGCGAGGCGTGCAAACGCTCCCTCGGGAATATCCTTGGCGCTCATGCGCGCCTTGTCGGCATACGCTACCGTACCCAGCTTGGCAGTGAGTGTATCCGCCGAGCGGACCTCCAGATAACCGATGGCGTCCTCAAGCGCGTCAGCAGACGAATTGAGCAGCGCCAGCTTGGCGCCAGGTGCCAGCCGGTGCAGCGTGCCGGCGGGAATGGTGATGCCCGTGGGCTCGACCTTCACCTGCCATTGCGGGATGAAATTCACCGGTTCGGTCCCGAACACCTGCGTGTCGAGATTGCCTTCAAACAGCGGCGTAGGCCGGGTCCGGTTCTGCGCCGAATAGGACTGCATGATGCTCTGGCCGAGCTGACGGTAGTTCTGCGTCGGGTTTTCCGCGATCTCCGAAAACAGCGTGTAGGTGAAAAGCCCGAGCTTCTTGGCGTCCTCGGAGCCGCGGGGAAGGGGCATTTCGGGCGTCGTTTCCACTGTCTGCGCGGCGAAAAATGCAACCATGCCGCCCGGAACGATCGATTCCGCACTGGTTTCCGTGCTGTCGTCGATGCGGTCGGTGGTTTGTTTGGCATAGAGCGTCAGCACGCGGTTTTCTTCAGGCGCAAGGCTGCGCGTTGCACCGGCGGCTTCTTGCAGAGCCTCGGCAAAGGCTGTTCTCGGAATGCCAAGTTGATCTGCGTCGATTGAGCGGTCGGTCACCTCTCCGCTGCCAAGCGCGCGTGTCGCCGTGCCCGAATGGCAGGCGTCGATGACGATCCACACAAAGGCGCCCTTGTCGCGAATGGCCTGAACGGCTGCACCGATATCATCGTCGGGAAATGCGGACGGTATGCCCCTGCTGCGATCAACCCAGGGGCCGATGTCTGCCGGCAGGAACACCTCGTCCAGCCCGTCCGGCTCAGCCGAAACATCGGCCGCCGGCTGCTGGATGCCATGACCGGAAAAGTGGAGATAGACAAAGTCGCCGCGCTCAGACTTCGCAGCGACATCTGCCAGCGCGTCGGCAATCGCCTGCCTGGTCGGCGAGGCGGCCGCACCTTCCACATCATCCGCCAGCACGGTCACGTTCTCGGCGGCAAACGGCACGGGTGCGCTGGTGGTCAAGAAGTCGCGGACCAGCTGCGCATCATTGTTCGGGCCGACAAGATCGGCGCCCTGAACATTCGGATATTTGGTCACGGCGACCAGCACCGCACGGTTGGTGCGCGCCTCCGCGCTCGTGGCAGTGAGCATCGTGCCGCCCATAAGCAGCGCGGACGCAGCCGCAAGAATGCGAACGGAATTGCCGATTTTCATGAAGTTCTCCCAAGCCCAATCGATACCCAAGCACGAACAGCTTCTACAGGAATGGGGCGGCATTGGGGAGCGCGGTACCTAACGCGCGGTCGACCAGCCAAACCAGATTGCCACCGCGGCAAGAAGCAGCGACAGCGTTCGGCGGGCTATCAGTTCACGGCGCTGGTCGTTGAGCACGGGCTCAAGCGCCCCGGCGGCAACGACAATGACGAAATGAACCAACGTTGCGACGAGAACATAGACCGCCGTGAGCAGGATCGTCTGCTGCGTCAGGGGATGTGCAGGATCGATGAATGTTGGAAGCACGGCAATATAGAAGACCGCTGCCTTTGGATTGAGAATGTTGGTGATCAGCCCACGCGTGAAGTAGCGCCGGTCCGACTGGCTGGCGGTCGATACGACATCGGCGCCCTGATGCCACCCGTCCCAGGCGAGATAAAGCAGGAAGGCGACGCCAGCCCACCGCAGCCCCTCATAGGCCATGTCCGATGCCTGGATGAGCTCAGCAACGCCAATGGCGGCCAGTGTGCCGATAGCCGCCAGCCCGATCGCCACGCCTGCAACGGTAGCAAAACCGGCCCGCCTGCCTTCGGATGACGCCACCAGCGCCAGATAGGTCATGTTTGGACCCGGCGTCAGCTCGATCAGTAGCGATGTCAGCGCGAATGAAAGGAGCGTTGGCAGGTATTCGGCTGTGAATAGCTCCATCTCGCCTAATGCGCCTCGTCCCAATTGTCGGCGGCGCGTGCGTCCACCTGCAGGGGTACAGCCATCGAGATCGCCGGCATGGCCGCGTTTTCCATGATTTCGCAGATCACCGGCATCGCCTTTTCGGCTTCTTGCTCCGGCGTCTCGAAGATCAGTTCGTCATGAACCTGCAGCAGCATGCGCGTGTCGTTAAGCCCTGCATTCTCAAGTGCGGAGTCCATGCGGACCATGGCGCGGCGAATGATGTCGGCCGCGGAGCCCTGGATAGGCGCGTTGATAGCGGCGCGTTCGGAGAAGGCGCGATGCTGCGGGTTGGACGAGCGGATTTCTGGGTAGTGCGCCCGCCGGCCGAAGATCGTTTCCACATAGCCGTTCTCGCGGCAGAACGCCTTGGTGTATTCCATATAGTCGCGGATGCCGGGAAAACGCTCGAAATACTTCTTGATGTAGTCGCTCGCCTCGGAGCGCTCGATGCTGAGTTGGTTGGCCAGCCCGAAGGCGGAAATGCCGTAGATGATCCCGAAATTGATCGCCTTGGCGCGCCGCCGCACTTCCGGTGGCATGCCTTCGACCGGCACTGAGAACATCTCCGAAGCCGTCATGGCGTGAATGTCTATGCCGTCCTCGAACGCCTTCCTGAGTTGCGGAATGTCGGCCACATGAGCCAGCACCCTGAGCTCGATCTGGCTGTAGTCGGCCGAAATCAGTTTGTTTCCCTTTTCGGCGACGAAGGCGGTCCGGATCTTCCGGCCTTCCGCCGTGCGGATCGGGATGTTCTGAAGATTGGGCTCCGACGAGGAAAGCCGCCCGGTCGTCGTCGCGGCCAGCGCGTAGGACGTGTGCACGCGCTTGGTTTCGGGATGGATGTAGCCGGGCAGGGCATCCGTATAGGTCGATTTCAGCTTGGTAAGCTGCCGCCAGTCCACGATCTTGCGCGGCAGTTCATGCCCTTCCGCGGCGAGATCCTCGAGGATTTGCGCCGAGGTCGACCACTGGCCGGTCTTGGTCTTGCTGCCGCCCGGCAATCCCATCTTGCCAAACAGAATATCGCCAAGCTGCTTGGGCGAACCGATCGTGAACTTTTCACCGGCAAGCTCGTAGATCTCGTCTTCGAGCGCGGCGGCCCCTTGCGCGAAATCGCCCGACAGCCGTGACAGTATCTGCCGGTCCACCGAGACGCCGCGCTGTTCCATGCGCGCCAGCACGGTCACCAGCGGGCGCTCCAGCCGCTCGTAAACCGAGGTCAGGCCCTTCGCCACCATGTGCGGTTTCAGTGCCAGCCAAAGCCGCAAGGTCACGTCGGCGTCCTCGGCAGCGTAGGCGGTAGCCTTGTCGATATCGATGAAGTCGAACGTAAGTGCTTTCTTGCCGGTGCCGGCCAGCTCCTTGAAGGGGATCGGCGTGTGGCCGAGCCAGCGTTCCGAAAGCGCATCCATGCCCTGTCCGCCTGTTCCGGCATCGCTGACATAAGAAAGCAGCATCGTGTCGTCGTAGTTCAGCACGTCGACACCGTGCTGGTTCATGATCACCAGATCGTATTTCAGATTCTGCGCGATCTTCAGCACCGCACGGTCTTCGAGCAGTGGCTTCAATACAGCGAGCGCGTCGCGAACCGGTATCTGGTCGTCCGCCAGCCCGCCGCCAAGCAGATCGTCGGCGCCCTTCTTGTGTGTCAGCGGCACATAGCATGCGCGCCCTGGCTTCGTTGCCAGCGAGAAACCGACCAGTTCGGCCTGCATCGGGTCGAGCGACGTCGTTTCGGTATCGAAGGCGACATAGCCAATCTCGCGCGCCTCATCGGCCCACTTTTCCAGTTCGCTTACGTCGCGGATCGTGACGTAGCCCGACCGGTCGACATCCTGTGCGACGATCGCTTCCGCTCGCCTCGCGGCAAGCGATGACGGCGTGGCTTCTCCGCCGCTGTCGGCAGACGAGGCGTCCTTGGTCTCAGTGGCAACGGATTTGCCGGAGCCGACATCCGGCCCGTGTGCGTCCTCGCCCCATTCTACGTCGACACTCGAGGGTTCGACCTCGCCGGCCTCGGTTTCCGTTTCTTCCGACACGCGCCGGGTCAGGGTTGAGAACTCCATCGCCTTCAGAAAACCGATCAGCCTCGGCCCGTCAGGCGGTTGCAGTACGAAGTCGTCGATCGGTTCGACGGAGGGCACGTCGTCTTTCAGCCGCACCAGTTCGCGTGAGATGCGCGCCTTGTCGGCGTTTTCGATAATGTTTTCGCGCCGCTTCTGCTGCTTGATTTCGCCGGCGCGTTCCAGCAGCGCGTCGAGATCGCCATATTCTTCGAGGAGCTGGGCCGCCGTTTTCGGCCCGATGCCCGGAACGCCGGGCACATTGTCGACCGAGTCACCCGTCAGCGCCTGCAGGTCGATCATCTTGTCGGGGCCGACACCCCACTTCTCGATCACTTCCGCGACGCCGATCTCCCGGTCCTTCATGGGGTCGTACATGCCGACATGGTCGTTCACGAGCTGCATCAGGTCCTTGTCGGACGAGATGATGGTGGTATCGCCGCCTGTTTCCGTCATCAGCCTGGCATAGGTGGCGATCAGGTCATCGGCCTCGTAGCCCTCCATTTCGATGCAGGGCAGGTTGAATGCCTTGGTCGCTTGACGGATCAGTCCGAATTGCGGGATCAGGTCTTCCGGCGGCTCCGAGCGGTTCGCCTTGTATTCGGGGTAGATTTCGTGGCGGAACGTTTTCGACGAATGGTCGAAAATCACCGCAAAATGCGTGGGCACAACGCCGACATCGGTGTTGCGCGCATCCAGCATCAGCTTCCACAGCATGTTGCAGAAACCGGACACAGCACCAACCGGCAAACCGTCGGATTTGCGTGTCAGCGGTGGGAGCGCATGATAGGCACGGAAAATGTAGCCGGAGCCGTCGACAAGGAAGAGATGATCGCCTTTTGCCATGGGCGAAGGGGTACCGTGCCGGTCGCGGCCTGTCCATTGCAAACAGGCGCTGCAGGGCTAGCTCCTGACGCTGAAAATGGCCGCTCACGCCTTCGTTACACAACTGTAATGTTAGCGCCCTTGAATCGCCACTATCGGAGACACAAATCCTACTCATCGGCAATTTTCGCCGGGTCCGGACATAGGCCCGTCCCCCGCCTAACCGGACATAACAGCGACGGCAGCCTCATCCCCCTCTCCGGGCTGCCGTCTCGTTTGAAGTAAGGCCGCCGTGGTTCCCCCCTCCACCACGGCGGCACTTTTTTGGCTGGTCCAGATACCCAAATCCCTTTCCGTTGCGAGTGAGCGCCGATAGGTTCCTCCGAAATCGTTTCCGAGAGGCCATCCATGACCGCGCTTGCACCCGTCCTTGATGCAATCGACACCGAATTTGACAACAGCCTGGAGCGGCTGTTCGATCTCGTGCGCATCAAGTCGATTTCCACCGATCCCGCATTCAAGGCCGATTGCCGCAGGGCAGCCGAATGGCTGGTCGATGATCTGAAGTCGATCGGCTTCGAGGCAAGCCTGCGCGATACGGAAGGTCATCCGATGGTCGTGGGCCATCATGACGGACCCGGCCCTAATGCCCCTCATGTCCTGTTTTACGGTCACTACGATGTTCAGCCGGTTGATCCGCTGTCGCTATGGGTGGACGACCCGTTCGATCCGAAAGTGAAAGAGGACAATGGCGTAAAGATCATCACCGGGCGCGGCTCCTCCGACGACAAGGGCCAGCTGATGACCTTTGTGGAAGCCTGCCGCGCCTACAAGGCTGTTCACGGCGCGCTGCCCTGCAGGGTAACCATCCTGTTCGAAGGCGAGGAAGAGTCCGGCTCTCCTTCACTGCATCCCTTCCTCAAGGCCAACGCCGACGAACTGAAGGCCGATTTCGCAATGGTATGCGACACCGGCATGTGGGATGCCGAGACGCCGGCGATAACCACCGGCCTGCGCGGTCTGACCGGCGAGGAAGTCACCATTCACGCTGCCGACCGCGACCTGCATTCGGGCATGTATGGCGGCGCTGCCGCCAACCCGATCCGCGTTCTGGCGAAAATCCTCGCCGACATGCATGACGAGACGGGAAGGGTGACCATTCCCGGCTTCTACGACGGTGTCGAAGAAACGCCCCAGCAGATCAAGCAATCCTGGGATGCGTTGGGCATGACCGCCGAAAAGTTCCTCGGCGAGGTAGGGCTTTCGGTGCCCTCTGGCGAAAAGGGCCGTTCACTGCTGGAACTGATCTGGGCCAGGCCGACAGCCGAGTTCAACGGTATTTCCGGCGGTTATGAGGGCGACGGCTTCAAGACCGTCATTGCGTCCAAGGCCTCGGCCAAGGTTTCGTTCCGGCTGGTCCACAAGCAGGATCCGGAGAAGGTGCGTGCGGCTTTCCGCGCTTTCGTGGAAGCGCGGCTGCCGGCCGATTGCAAGGCTGAGTTCCAGAAGCATGGCGGCGGGGCAGCGCTCCAGCTGCCCTACGATTCACCGGTCGTGACCAAGGCAAAGGTTGCCCTGTCGGACGAGTGGAACAAGCCGGCCCTTATGATCGCGATGGGCGGCTCGATCCCGATTGTCGGCGACTTCAAGTCGATGCTGGGCATGGAATCGCTGCTGGTCGGTTTCGGCCTCGACGACGACCGCATTCACTCGCCCAACGAGAAGTACAATGTGACGTCCTTCCACAAGGGCCAGCGCTCATGGGCGCGCATTCTGGACGCGGTGTCGAAATAGCCGGTCACGCCAGCCGGTAGAGGATTGGCGTGGCCGCATTGCCCCCGGCAGCGCATGCGGCTAATCAGGCCCAAAGCCAGCGGGAGCCACCGATGACGATTCGTTTCCACCGCCACGATCTGCCTGACCTCAACAACTACGATGTCGATGCGGTCGCAATCGATACAGAGACGCTGGGTCTGAATCCGCATCGCGACCGGCTTTGCGTGGTGCAGATTTCGCCCGGCGACGGCACCGCCGACGTCATCCAGATTGCGCAGGGCCAGAAGAAGGCGCCGAACCTCGTCAGCCTGCTCAGGAACCGCAAGGTCACCAAGCTGTTCCATTTCGGCCGCTTCGATCTCGCAGTCCTCTACAACGCCTTTGGCGTCATGCCGCAGCCTGTCTTTTGCACCAAGATCGCGTCGCGCCTGACCCGCACATATACCGACCGCCACGGATTGAAGGACATCTGCTCCGAACTGCTCGGCGTCAGCTTGTCCAAGGTGCAGCAATCGTCGGACTGGGCGGCGGATGAACTGTCGCAGGATCAGCTCGAATATGCCGCCTCCGACGTGCTTTACCTGCACCAGTTGCGCGACAAGCTGGTCGAGCGGCTGGAACGTGAGAACCGCGCGAAGGAAGCCGAGGCTTGCTTCCGCTTCCTGCCGACCAGGGCGAAGCTGGATCTGATGGGCTGGGACGAAGAGGACATCTTCGCCCACAGCTGATTGTCATTCGGCAGGCTGCAGCGTCTCCGGCCGTTTTGACGGCCTGTCGATTTTTGCCCATTCCGGCCGCTCGAACAGGAAGTTGCCGTAGCCGCTCCACTTGACCATGCCGTAGAGAACGACCGGGCCGACGACCGCTGCGATGGTCGTGATGAGCGAAATCGTGCCGATATCCTCGATGATCCCGACCTTCAGCAACACTGTGCGCGTCACGGCCATCGGCAGGAAGAACGCCAGATAGACAACAATGGAATGCGCGCCGAGCCATGTAAGCCAGCCGCTTCCCCGCTTCTGCGAGATCAGCGCCGCAATACAGATCACGACCGCGATACCGGCCATGGCAAGAAGGATCGAAACGAACGGCAGTTCCGCGATGCCGCCAGTCGCACCGGAATCGCCAATATCCGGCTGCAGGAACATCCGCAGTGAAGCAGGCGCCGGCGTGAAGACCAGCAACGCGTTGATCGGCGCCCATAGCGCGATCAGTGCCAGCACTTTCCCGGCATTGGCACGCGCCCAGTAGGCAATGGCAAACACGTTCGATGCAAACAGATAGCCGGCGTAGAAATAGAAGAAGCGGCTGCAGAACTCGTCGAAGATGATCGAGCCTGTCCTGACCGGCAGGATTTCAAGCGCTGCCGCCCATGCAAGCACAAACCAGACCGGCAGGGTCTTGGTCAGCCGTGTCGCGATGAAGAAGATCGGCAGCAGGTAGATGAACCACAGCGTGCCGAACGGCTGGACATAGGCCCAGAGATATTCACGCCCGGCATATGCCGCGCCGTTCTCCATCGCCATGCCCGGCGCCTTGAACACAAACTGTATGGTCAGCCAAAGCACATAGAAATAGGCGAAATGTACGACCTTGCGGTCAATGTACCGCATCCAGGGCCGGTCGATGACGAGACCAAGGAACAGGCCGGAGATGAGAAAGAAGTCAGGCATCCGGAACGGACGCGCAAACGACACCACCTTACCCATCCAGCCTTCCGCGCCGGCATAGGCTTCCACGCCCAGTGTCGCGTGGACCATCACCACCATGATGATGCACATGCCCTTGGCTGTATCGACCCAGGGAATGCGTGATCTTTCTGCGGCTGCCATCGAATGTCCTTCCCGGAAATCGGGACCCGGCACAGGCTAGCTCGTGGCTGGTGGCGATTCCGTTAACAGCAGCAGCGAAGCGCCAGCCTTAACGCGGCCTTAAGCCGCTGAAACTAGGGTTCGCGCGGGACAGCGGCCCCGTCCGAAGGTCGGTCGCTACAGGGATCAGATGACACGCAGAAAGAACTCCCGGACGAGGATCGAACCAAGGCTGGAAGGGCCAGGCCGCACACGCAAGGGCGGCGGCATGTCTGTCAGCCATTCGGATCGCGTTGTCACGCCGCGTCGTCCGGCCAAGAAGACAAAGGCAGGCAGCCGCAAGGCGTCGTCCAGGCCGCGCCGCCGCTCGGGGCGTCGCGCGCGCAGCGGCCTTTTTGGACTGGTCAGGAATGCAACCTACTGGTGTCTCGTCCTTGGTTTGTGGGCGGGTATCGCCGGGGCGGGCATCGTGTTGTGGTACGGCGCGCAAATGCCGTCGATGACGACGTGGGAAATTCCGGATCGTCCGCCGAATGTCCGCATCGTGTCCGTTGACGGCTCTCTGGTTGCAAATCGCGGCATGACCGGCGGCGAGGCAGTCGGCCTGCACGAAATGTCACCCTTTATCCCCGAGGCGGTGATCGCGATCGAGGACCGGCGCTTTCACTCCCATTTCGGCATCGACCCGATCGGGCTGGCGCGCGCCATGTTCGAAAACCTGACAACCGGCAGCATTTCGCAGGGCGGCTCGACCATCACCCAGCAGCTGGCCAAGAACCTGTTTCTGAAGCCCGACCGCACCATCGAGCGCAAGGTTCAGGAAGTGCTTCTGGCGCTGTGGCTGGAGCACAAGCATACCAAGAACCAGATCCTCGAAATGTACCTGAACCGGGTCTATTTCGGGTCGGGCTCCTATGGCGTGGAGGCAGCGTCGCGCCGCTATTTCGGCAAACCGGCCAGCGATGTTTCGCTGTCTGAGGCTGCACTTCTTGCCGGCCTGTTGAAGGCGCCGTCGCGCCTTTCACCGGCCCGCGATCCCAAGGCAGCCGAACAGCGCTCCCAGGTGGTTCTGCAGGCCATGCGCGATTCCGGCATGATCGACGACGGTCAGATGACCACTGCCATGAGCGCACCGGCTGCGCGCGTTGCCGCATACTGGACCGGCGCCGAGCACTACGTAGCCGACAAGGTGATGGAGGAACTGCCCGGCCTGATCGGCGAGATCACCGACGACGTCGTCGTTGAGACGACGCTCGACTTCCGCCTCCAGAAAGTGGCCGAGCAAACAATACGCCGGCATATCGACGAGAACGGCAGGGACCTTCATGTCAGTCAGGGCGTCCTGATTTCCATCGACAATACAGGTGCTGTCAGGGCGATGGTTGGCGGCTACGACTATGCCAACAGCCAGTTCGATCGCGCCACCGAAGCGCGCCGCCAGCCGGGGTCGGCCTTCAAGCCGTTTGTCTACATGGCCGCACTTGAGCGCGGCATGACCCCTCAAAGCATGATCCACGATGCGCCTGTCAGGATCGGCAAATGGTCGCCCTCCAATTTCAACGACAAGTACCACGGCGACGTCACGCTTTCCTTTGCCTTGTCGCGTTCGCTGAACTCGGTCGCGGCCAGGCTTGTTGGCAAGTTCGGCGCAAAAAGTGTCATCGAAGCCGCGTATCGCATGGGCATTGAGTCTGATCTCAGCAACAACGCCTCGATCGCGCTTGGCACCTCGGAAGTAACACCGCTGGAATTGACGGCCGCCTATGTGCCGTTTGCCAATGGCGGGTTCCGTCCGTTTGTCCACTTTATCGAGAAGGTCTCGACGCCGGACGGCGAGGTGCTTTGGCAGCGGCGTACCGGCGGCATTCCGCGGGTCGTCAATGCGCAGGTCGTCGGCATGATGAATTCCATGATGTCGCGCACCGTCGAGGAAGGCACAGGCCGCAAGGCCAATTTCGGCTGGCCGGCAGCCGGCAAGACCGGCACGACGCAGAGTTCGCGAGACGTCTGGTTCGTTGGCTTCACAGCCAATCTCACCACGGGTGTCTGGTTCGGCAATGATGACAATTCGCCGACGAAAAAGGCAACGGGTGGCTCGCTTCCCGCACTTGCCTGGCACGATTTCATGAGTGCCGCGCATCAGGGCGTACCGGTTGCGGCATTGCCCGGATGGTCGGGTCAGATCGCGCAGCCGGCATTCGCGGAGCGCGACGAAATCGGTGACGCGATCGCTGCCGACCGAACGGCGTCGATTCCGCCCGAATCGGTGCCGGGAGAACCGCATGGCACTGCGCCGCGCAGCCGGGTAACGTCGATCCTTGATGTCCTGCTCGGAAACTGACCAGGCCTAGCCGGCCAGGAATTCACGCAACACTTTGATTTCGGCATCGGTTGTCAGCGTTGGCGCGTGGCCGATGCCCTGATACTCGATCAGTTCCGGCTTGGGCCCGCGTTCGGTCATTTCCGTGGCCACTGCGGCGGAAAGCACGTCCGAATGCTCGCCGCGGATCAGCAGCGTCTTCGCCGTGATCGCGTCATATGCCGGCCACAGGTTCCGGTCTGCTTCGTGGTGCGTGAGCAACTGCACGAGTTGGGGATCGTAATGCACGGTGACGCGGCCATCGTCGGTTCGCCGTGCCGACGTATCGGCCATTCGCCGCCAGAACGCGTCGCTGTTCGGTCCGAACGGCGCGTAGTTCTTCCGCAGCCACGCCTCCAGTTCGGCAATCGTGTCATAAACGGGCGGGGTGCCCACATAGCGCGCGATGCGGTCAAGGCCTTTGGTCGGAATGTCGGGCCCGATGTCGTTGATGACCAGATGCGAGATGCGGTCCTTCAGCCGGCCGCCGGCAAGCGTGACGCCTATCAGCCCGCCCATCGACGTGCCGACCCACCGCATCCGGTCAATACCGTAGTGATCAAGCAGCCCGATGGCCGCATCGCCGAAGCGGGCATAGGTATAGTCCTTTGCAGGGTCCTTGGCCCAGCTTGAGAGACCGCGCCCCGGCGTGTCGGGGCAGATCACGAAATAGCTGTCGGCAAGAGCCGCCGCCGCTTCGTCGAAGTCGCGTCCCGTGCGGGCTAGCCCGTGCCACATGACGAGGGCTGGCCGCCCCGGCTCACCCCATTCCGTGACATGTATTTCGAACCCGGCGGCCGGAACATAGGTCGATCGCGGCAGCGTCATTTCGCGCCGCCCCTGCCGAGCAGTGTCCCGGCTATCCCCGCGGGGAAGAAATAGACAAGCAGGATGAACAGCACGCCGAGCCACAACAGCCAGCGGTCGGGGTTCAGAAGGTCGGGCAGCAGTGGGACGGATGATGTCGCGTCGGCCGCAACCTGCATGAGGTCCTTCAGATAGTATTGCGCCAGGCTCATGATCACGACGCCGATCAGCGCCCCGACCAGCGTGCCCATGCCGCCTATGACCACCATCAGCAATATGTCGATCATGATGGGGAAGGACAGCGCCACTTCCGGCCCGGTATATTTCAGCCACACGGCCCTGAGGATACCGGCGAGTGCTGCGATTACCGCCGCGATACAAAAGATCGCCGTGCGGTAGACGACGACGCGATATCCGATCGCCTCGGCGCGCAGCTCGTTTTCCCGAACCGCCTCCAGCACCGTGCCCAATGGTGATGCCACGATGCGCGCCATCACCAAAAACAGCACCAGGCTGCCGATGAAGACGAAATAGTAGAGCGCGATCTTGCCGTTCAGCGCGACGTCGAAGATGCGCACGACCTTGCCGTCCGCGTCGGTAAGCAGCTTGTTTGCCGGCGAGAAGAAGCGCGGGATCTGATAGGTGATCCCGTCCTCGCCGCCGGTAAAATCCGAAAGCTGGCTGGCCAGAACCAGCATGACCGAGGCCGCCGCCAGCGTGATCATGGCGAAGAAGATCGCCTTTACCCTGAGCGACAGGAGACCGATCAGTACTGCCAGCACCAGTGCCGAGGCCACGCCCGCAGTCCCGCCCAAAAGGATAGCGTCGAAGCCCGGCCCCATCGTCTTGAGCGCGATTGCCGTGCCGTAGGCGCCAAGCCCGAAAAACATCGTATGCGCGAAGGACACGATACCGGTGTAGCCGAGCAATAGGTCGTAGCTCGCCACAAGCACGATGAAGACGCAGATGCGCGCCGCCACTTCCTGGCTTCGCACTTCGGGAAATAGGAACGGCGCGAACATCAGCGCCAGCCCGATCGCTCCGACAACGGCGTAAACGATCATGCGGCCGACCCGCGCCCTGGAGGCGGGAGTGTTGGTGGAGGCTTCTTCGCCCGGTAGTGTCTGGCTGGTCATCGCGCTGTCACCCCTTGATCGCCGGTTTCAGCCCGTATGGCCGCCACAAAAGCACGGCCATCATCAGCAGCATGTTTGAGGCCAGTGCCAGCTTGGGCATGAGGAAGGCCACGTAGTTCGCAACGAGACCGACCATGATCGCGCCGAGCAGCGAGCCTTCGATCGAGCCCAGCCCGCCGATGATGACGACGATGAAGACGATGATCAGCATCTCGCCGCCAAGCGCGGGCGTGATCAGGCCCTGATAGCCCGCCCACATGGCGCCGCCCATCGCCGCAAGTGCCGAACCCGCCATGAAGACGCCGACGAAAAGCCGGTCGATGCGAAAGCCGAGCGCTTCGACCATTTCGCGGTTTTCCACGCCGGCGCGGATCAGAAGCCCGATGCGGGTGCGGTTGAGCACCAGATAGAGCGCCACATAGACGGCAAGGCCGAGGAAGAACGCGAAGACGCGGTAGATCTCGATGGCGACCGTGCCGAACACCATCGACCCCTCCAGGATAGCCGGCCGCGCAACAGCCACAGGCGCGCCGCCCCAGATTGCCAGGAGTAGCTGTTCGGCCACGATCAGCGCGCCCATGGTGATCAGGATCTGCCTCAGATGGTCCCTGTAGACAGGCTTCACGATCACCCGTTCGAAGAACCAGCCGGCTGCCGCGCCGAAAGCGGTTGCCGCACAGATCGCCGCAAGCAGGGCGATGATGTTGAGCGCGGGGCTCGGGCCGGTCAGCCACGATCCCATCGCCGCCAGCGCGGAGGCTGCGATGAAAGCGCCGAACGACACGAAGGCCGAATGGCCGAAATTGAGCACGTCCATAAGCCCGAAGACCAGCGACAGACCGGACGCCATGAGGAAGATCATCATGCCCATGGCGAGGCCGGCGACGGTCAGCGTCACCCAGGTCGACGGATTGCCGATCAGAACGAATGCAACCAATGCCAGAACGACCGGTAGCAGATAGACGCCGCCAGCGCGGGATACTGTGCTTGCCAGCGCGTCCATCACCCTGCCTCCGCCATCGACAGGCTGAGCAGCCTTGTTTGCAGCGCCTCGTCGCCCGCCAGCTCCGCCATCTCCCCGTGCCAGGCGATATGACCGTCATCGACGACAGTCGAGCCGCGCCCGAGTGAGCGAGCGAAGTGGAAATTCTGTTCCACCAACAGGATGGTTGAGTCTTTCGAAATCTCCTGAAAGGCCCCGATCATCGCATTGATGATCGACGGCGCGAGCCCCTTGGTCGGTTCGTCGATCAGTATCAGGTCGCGCGGCTCGATGATGGCGCGCGAGATGGCCAGCATCTGCTTCTGTCCGCCAGACAGCGCGTAGGCTTGTTTGGTCCAGAACTGTTCCATCGCGGGAAACAGCGCGAAGACGCGGCTGAGCCGCTCGTCGTCGAATGCGCCGGTCGCCGAGGCAAGGCGCATGTTTTCCTCGACTGTCAGGCCGCCGAATATCCCCATATTCTCAGGCACATAGGCGATGCCCAGTCGCGCGATGTCGGGCGTGCGTAGCGCCGTTATGTCCTGGCCGCGAAACACGATCTTGCCGGCGCGTGCCCGCCACAGGCCCATGATCGTGCGCAGCGTTGTTGTCTTGCCCGCGCCATTGCGGCCCAGCAGCACATGGACGCCGCCGGCTGGCACGTCGAACGAGATGCCATGCAGGATCTGGTATTGCGCGATGTCGGTGTGGACATCGTCGAGCCGCAGGATGAAGTCGCTCATGCCGCTTCCTCCTGGCCGATGCCGAGATAGATCTCGCGCACCAGCGGCAGCGCCATCACCTCTTCGGGCTTGCCGTCCGCTATCAGTTCGCCGTTGTGCAGCACAACGATGCGGTCGGCGAGCGCGCGCACGACATCCATCTTGTGCTCAACCAGAAGGATCGTTTTCGACGTGTCTTTTTTGATCTCTGCGATGAGGTCCAGAATGATCGGGGCCTCGTCGACCGACATGCCGGCTGTCGGCTCATCAAACATATAGATGTCGGGTTGCATCGCCATCAGCATGGCGACTTCCAGCTTGCGCTGGTCGCCATGGGGAAGGGCGGCTGCCGGGAAGGCGGCCACATCTTCGAGCCGTGTTTGTCTCAGATATTCGCGTGCCTCGTCGCGCAGGTCGGTCAGCGCCGCTGCGCGACGGAAAATCTGGAAGCCGGCGCGCCGCTGCGCCTGAACCGCCAGCCTTACATTTTCTTCGACGCTGAGTTTGGGAAACAGGCTGGTGAGTTGGAACGCCCGGCCGATGCCCATGCCCGCCCGAGCCGAGGGTGACAGGCCGGTGATCTCGTCGTCGCCCTTGAAGATGCGACCGGTTATCGGCCGCAACTGGCCGGAAACAAGATTGAACCATGTCGTCTTGCCGGCCCCGTTAGGCCCGACAATCACGGTCAGTTCGCCGGGCACAAACGAGCAGGTGACGTCGTTCACCGCGGCATGCCCGCCAAATCGGATCGTCAGGTTTTCGGTACGGAGCGAGGGGGTCATGACCGGAGATCGTCGCGAGAGTTCCAGGAAGGGGAGGAGGGAATAGGGCAGTATGGCAAATGTAGTTCGTCCTACGGCCTTACCGCCCTATTCGCCTAATGCCCTACATCACTCCTGATTGTTGCGGCCGATGGGAATGTCCATCTCTTCCGGCTTGATCTCGCGCACGAGGTCCGGAATGGCCCAATCGACATTGTCGTCGACCCGGATCTTGAAGTGGTACATGGACTGCAGCGCCTGATGGTCTTCCGGACGGAAGGTCATCGTGCCCTTCGGCGTCTCCCAGCTCATGCCTTCCATGGTCGAGATTAGGGTCTCGGTGTCCCAGCTCTCGGCATTCTCAAGCGCGGTGACCACTGCAATTGCCGCAGCCATGCCGCCGGCCGTGAAGAAGTCGGGCGGGCTGCCGAAACGCTCCTGATGTTCCTTGACCAGCCAGTCGTTCACCGCGTTCTTCGGGGCCTCGTAGTAGTAGTAGATGGCACCTTCCATGCCGGGCACGCGCTTGTAGGTCGGCAGAACCGGCAGGATATGACCGCCCGTCGAGATCTCGATGTCGTAGCGGCCGGGTTCAGCGGAGACCAGCGCGCCCATCGGATCGCCGGAGCCGGCGACGTAGATCAGAACGACCTTGCGGCCTTCCTTGTCCTTGAGCGCGTTGAACAGCCGCTCGATCGTGGCCGTGTAGTCGGTGGTCTTCAGCGGCACGTATTCTTCGGCGACGATCGTCGCGCCGGTGCCGTCCAGAGCTGCCTTGAAGGCTGCGATGCCGTCCTTGCCGAAAGCGTAGTCCTCGGCCAGCGTGGCGACATAGAGGTTCTCGTCCGGCTTCAGAGCCAGCGCCTGCGCCTGCATGTCCATCGAGGAATTGCGCGAGGTCTTGAACACGTAGCGGTTGGAATCTGCACCGGTCAGCGAGTCGGCCACGGCCGGCTCGACCAGCAGGATACGCTCATATTCTTCCGCGATCGGCAGCATGGCCGTGGTCACACCCGAGGAGGTGCCGCCAACGGCGATCAGGACATCGTCATCCCCGTAGGCTTCGGCCAGAACCGAGCGTGCGACATCCGGCTTGAACTGGGTGTCTTTCTCGATCAGCTCGATCTTCTGGCCCTTCACCTCCATCGTTCCGTTGGTGGCGTATTCCAGGCCCAGTTCGAAACCGGTCGTCGTCTGCTTGGAAAACACTTCGAACGCCGATCCCGACAATCCATGAACCAGAGCGATCTTTGCCGGCCCGTCCTGCGCAGCCGCCATGGGCGCGGCCAGGATGGCGCCGGTTACCGCGATCGCGGCTAACAGTTTTTTCATCGTCAACTCCTCCAAAAGCTCGACGAAACGTGCCAATCATGCGCCAGCCTCGTCGGCTCGACCGGCGCACTTGAAAGGGTTCGCTCGCGGATGGAGAAGCCGCCATCGCCGCGCCCGGGTGCACCGGGTCGTGTGGACGGAAATGTTGGCAATCCTCCCGCAGCGTGCGGCCGCCGGGATTGTCTCCCGGTGCGGTGCAAGCTGGCGGCATTATCGGCAACTCGTGGATTTCACTGCAATATCGTATAAATACGCATGGGCGACGGCCGGGACGAACTGAACCTTATTGCGTTTCAACATGCACCGATTGGCATCGTGATGACGGCCAACCGGATGATCAGCGCGTGCAATCCGGCATTTGCCGCGATGTTCGGCTATGAATGCAAGGAACTGGTCGACCGCTCCTTTGCGATTCTCTACCCCTCGATCGAAGAGTTCGTGCGCATCCGCAATGTCGGTGTGGAGCCGCTCAAGCGCTACAACAGATATTCGGACGAGCGCATCATGGCGCGCAAGGACGGCTCGCTGTTCTGGTGCCGTGTGCGCGGGCACAGCCTGACCCCCGACGACGACCCGCTGCGCAAGGCGGTGTGGAGTTTTGCCGACCTTTCCGACTACCGGCCGGTGGCGCAGCTCACTGTGCGCGAGAGGCAGATTGTCATGCATCTGGGCGAAGGCCGCACATCGAAGGAGATCGCCCGAATGCTATCGATCTCACCGCGCACCGTCGAGGCGTACAGGGCGCGTCTCCTGAAGAAATACGACGCCGGCAACGTCGCCGAATTGCTGTCACATCTGAGCACCATGCCGCAATAGCCGCTCACGAGGCGAGCAGTAGCTTTTCGATCTTTGCGATCGGGTGCCCGGTCAGTGTCTTCGGCACTTCGGCAGTCACCTTCTGAGCGACTTCCTTGTGCAGCTTGTGGCGCATCTCGCCCAGCACGATTGGCGGCGCGACGAGAACGATTTTCTCGAAATCGCCCCGGTGAGCCATGCGATAAAGCCGCTCTGCGATCTCGTCGGCGAAACGCTCCTTGGCGATTCGGTGCCAGTCCGTATCCGCCACTGCGCTTCTGTGCGCATTGGGGCCGTCGCTCAGGCGGCCCGGTTTGTCCGTCCCTTGTTCACGTGTGGGCGGATTGGCTTCCTCGAATTCGCGTATGACCTGAAGGTGAGGGTATTCAGAATCGCCTTCGTTGCGCAGAAAAAGGGCCTTTTCGCCATCCGCGATCAAGACCCAGATATCATGTTCCAGTTTGACCGAGCCCATCGAATTCTCCTTGAGTTTTCGCCGTCTTCGCGACTGCCAACCCACCCTTCAGCAATGCTGCAGCCCCTATGTGACGCGGGGAAGGCATCGGACAAGCTGTTCGCGAAAAATGCCCGTTTCGCAGCAATACGGGATTCGCTTTTCATATTGGCGTCGCAGTGGAGAAAAGTGATTTAGCGCCACTGTTTGCTGCGCTAGACATTGCCTTCAGATTCCCCTCGCCTGGACCGATTATCACTGTTGGATTGGAGAACTGCGTTGAACGCGAGACAATCACAGCCGAAGCTGAACGCCTTCCCCGTTTTCATGCGGGTGGCGGAGCGCGCCGTGGTCATTGTCGGCGGTGGTGAGGAAGCCTTCGCCAAGGCTCGTCTTCTTGCCCAGTCCAGCGCGGAACTGACGGTCATTGCCGAGCGGGCCGATCGGGCGTTTGCCGAATGGGCCGCAGGTAACGGCGTGGCAATGATTGCTGAGCCTTTCAACACTTCGCATATCGAGGGTGCGGCTCTTGTGTTCGCCGCCACCGGCGAGGAGGAGGCCGACATCGCGGTGGTTCACGCCGCCCGCGCCGCCGGCATCCCGGTAAATGCCGTGGACCGCCCGGAACTGTGCGACTTCTACACGCCGGCTCTGATCAATCGCGCGCCGCTGGCGGTGGCGATCGGCACGGAAGGCGCAGGCCCGGTTCTGGCCCAGAAAATCCGCATGCAGATCGAGCGGCTGTTGCCGCCGTCTCTCGGCGCGCTGGCATCGCTTGCCGCAGCCTACCGCGCCACGGTTGAGACGCTGGTGGAAAAGGGTTCCGCCCGCCGCAGCTTCTGGAACGCATTCTTCGCCGGAGAAACCGCGCGCAGGGTCGAGATAGGCGATGCCGATGGCGCGCGCCGGACGGTGGAAAGCCTGCTGCTTCATCCCGAAGCCAACGAAGGCCATGTCGCGCTGGTTGGTGCCGGTCCGGGCGCCGAAGACCTGATCACCCTGCGAGCCCATCGTCTCATGATGGAAGCCGACGTCATCGTGCATGATGCCCTGGTGCCGGAAGCCGTCGTTGCGCTTGGCCGCCGCGATGCGGAGCGCGTTGCAGCCGGCAAGCGCAAGGGCTGCCACACCAAGTCGCAGGCCGAGATCAACGAGCTTCTTGTAGCGCTGGCCCGCGCCGGAAAGCGCGTGGTGCGGCTGAAGTCCGGCGATCCGCTGGTGTTCGGCCGCGCCGGCGAGGAGATGGCAGCGCTGCGTGATGCCGGAATTTCCTACGAAGTCGTGCCGGGCGTGACTGCAGCCTTCGCGGCCGCCGCCGATTTCGAACTGCCGCTTACGTTGCGCGGCATCGCCTCGTCGATGGTGTTCACCACCGGCCATGACCTGAAAGGTGCAAGCCTGCCGGATTGGGCGCGGCTGGCAATCGATGGCGCCACGGTCGCTGTCTATATGGGCCGCTCCAATGCGGCCGAAGTGGCGGAACTGCTGATTGGCGCCGGGCTGTCGCCCGACACAAGCGTTGCAGTGGTTGAGAATGCGAGCCAGCCTGGCCGCCGGCAGCTTCACGGCACGCTGGCCGATCTGCCCGTACTGGGCGACCGGACCGAACTGACCGGCCCGGTGATGACGATTATTGGCGATGCCGTTGCCGGCGCGCGTTTTGACAATTCCGTTCCGATTGCCGCGCACAAGAATGCGCGCGCGAACGTCTAGGAGACGACGATGAAGGTTCTCACGGCAAACCGCCTGATCGACGGCGAGGCAGTCTGGTTGACGCCCGATCACAACTGGTCGGAGGTCATGGATGGCGCCGAGATCGCTCGCGACAAGGCCGCCGAGGAGAAGCTCGAGGCCGTTGGCGCCGCGTCGGTTCGCAACAACGAGGTCGTCGACGTCAATCTCATCGACATCGATCTGCTCGACGGCGTGATCGTTCCCTCCCGCCTGCGTGAGCGCATCCGCGCCGCGGGCCCGACCAACCGCCATGACCTTGGCAAGCAGGCAAGGTTTGGCGTTCCAAGCGCCGCCTGAACCAGCATCTGCCAGCCGCAAGCCAGCGCAAAGAGAGAAATAATGTACCGCTACGACGAGTTCGATCACGCCTTTGTCGCCGCCCGCGTCGCCGAGTTTCGCGATCAGGCCGAGCGCCGGCTGTCTGGCGAACTGACGGAAGACCAGTTCAAGCCGTTGAGGCTCATGAACGGCGTCTACCTTCAGCTTCACGCCTACATGCTGCGTATCGCGGTTCCCTACGGCACGCTGTCTTCGAAGCAGATGCGCATGCTCGCCCACATCGCGCGCACCTACGACAAGGGTTACGGTCACTTCACCACACGCCAGAACATCCAGTTCAACTGGCCGGCGCTGAAGGACATCCCGCAGATCCTCGAGGACCTCGCATCGGTCGAGATGCATGCCATTCAGACCTCGGGCAACTGCATCCGCAATGTGACGGCCGATCATTTTGCCGGCGCGGCTGCGGACGAGGTTGCCGACCCGCGGCCTTATGCCGAAATCCTGCGCCAGTGGTCCTCGGTGCATCCCGAGTTTTCCTACCTGCCGCGCAAGTTCAAGATTGCCGTCACCGGCGCCGAGCGCGACCGCGCGGCCATCCAGACGCACGACATCGGACTGCATGTGAAGCGGGACGACAGCGGCAAGCTGGGCTTCGCCGTCTATGTCGGTGGCGGGCAGGGGCGCACGCCGATGGTCGCCAAGAGGATCAGGGACTTCCTGCCCGAGGAAGACCTGCTCACCTACACCACCGCGATCATGCGCGTTTACAATCTCAACGGCCGCCGCGACAACAAATACAAGGCCCGCATCAAGATCCTGGTGCACGAGACCGGCACCGAGGAATTGACCAGGCAGGTCGAGGCCGAGTTCGCCGCGCTGAAGGCTTCCGGTGAAGAGCTGAGCTTGCCGGATGCCGACATTCGCGCCATCGAAAGCTATTTCGAGCCGCCGCAACTTGCCGACCGGGCCGAGGGCTGGGGCGCGGTCGCGGCCGAGCGCAAATCCGACTCCGGTTTTGATGCCTGGCTGCGGCGCAATGCGGCTGAGCACCGCCATCCCGACTACGCCTCCGTCACGATCTCGCTGAAAGGCATTGGCGAAGTGCCGGGCGATGCCACCGACACGCAGATGGACGCGGTTGCCGACCTTGCCGAAAAATACGCATTCGACGAGATCAGGGTCAGCCATGAGCAGAACCTGATCCTGCCGCATGTCGCCCGCGCCGACCTGAAGGCGGTTTACGACGCGCTGGTCGCAATCGGTCTGCACACGCCGAATGCCGGCCTCGTCACCGACATCATCGCCTGCCCCGGCCTCGACTATTGCGCGCTTGCCAACGCCCGCTCCATCTCGGTCGCGCAGGAGATTTCGACACGCTTCGGCTCGCAGGAAAAGCAGGAGGAGATCGGCGATCTGAAGATCAAGATCTCCGGCTGCATCAATGCCTGCGGCCACCACCATGTCGGCCATATCGGCATTCTGGGCGTCGAGAAGAAGGGCACTGAGCTCTACCAGATCACGCTTGGTGGCTCGGCCGACGAAAACACTTCGATCGGCGAGATTGTCGGGCGCGGCTTTGCTGCGGACGAAATCACCGACGCGATCGAAACCGTGGTCGAGACCTATCTCGCCAAGCGCAGCGGCGCGGACGAGGATTTCCTCACCGCCTACCGCCGGCTGGGAGCAGCACCGTTCAAGGAGGCGCTCTATGGAAGCGAAGCCCGCGCAGCGTGACGCCGGCATCGGCGCGCTGGCGCGCGCTGCCGAGCTTGAGGCGCGTTTCGGCCGCCTCGATGCCGAGGAGATCATCGCCCGGTCGATGACCGACTGGTTTCCCGGCGAGATCGCGGCTGTTTCCTCCTTCGGCGCCGACTCAGCCGTGCTGCTGAAGCTGATTGCCGACGTCGATCCCGGTCTGCCGGTCGCGTTTCTCGATACGGGCAAGCTTTTCGGCGAGACGATTGCATATCGCGACCAGCTTGCTGCCGACCTTGGCCTCACCAATCTCAAGATCATCCACCCGCGAGACGAGACGCTGGCCGAACGAGACCCGGACGGCCTGCTGCACCAACGAGACACGACCGCCTGCTGCGACATTCGCAAGGTGGAGCCGATGGCGCGCGCGGTGAAGCCGTACCGGGCCTGGTTCACCGGCCGCAAGCGCTTCCAGTCCGGTTCCCGCGCCACCATGCCGGTGTTCGAGGCCGTCGGCGAGCGCGTGCGCATCAACCCGCTTGCCGGTTGGACGACGGAAGACCTTGCCGCGTTCATGCGCGCCAACAATCTGCGCGAGAACCCGCTGGTGGCCTATGGCTATCTGTCGATCGGCTGCTTCCCCTGCACCGAACCCGCCAAACCCGGCGAGGACGCGCGCTCGGGACGCTGGGCCGGCTCCGCCAAGACCGAATGCGGCATCCACCTTCCGGGGCTCGATGCATCGCTGGACTCTTCGTCACTCTAGGACCGACATGACTGAACATACCGAAATCAAGGCCCGGCTGTGGACCAACGATGGCTTTCGCGACGACGCCTGGCAGCGTGTCGAGGAACTGCCGGCCGATGCCGGCGAGGGGCGTTATCTGCTGCCTTTGCCGGCATTCCTTGCCGTTGGCGACAACCGCCGTGGCGAGCTCGACGACCGGATCGGCGTGGAGATCGCGCCGGGCGAGGATTTGGACGACGTCCTCCCGCATCTTCCTTCGGTCGGACTGGTGGCGCTGGCTTTTCCCGCTTTCAGCGACGGGCGGTCCTTCTCCAAGGCGGAACTGCTCAGAACGCGCCATGGATATGCCGGCCCGCTGCGCGCTACGGGTGACGTGCTCACCGACCAGCTGCCGCACATGATCCGCACCGGCTTCACCGAGTTCGAAGTGTCCAACCCGGCCACGCTGAAGCGGCTGGAAAAGGGTGAGACGGGCGGCATTCCGCTCCACTACCAGCCGACCGCGAAGGAAGCCGCGAAAGGCGAAGGTTACGCCTGGCGCCGCCGCGCAGCCGGCTGATTCCGGGCTGATTTCCCGCCCTTCGGGGGTTGCGTTTGGCGCGCGAATCCCTATGTTCCGGCCACGTTGCGCGGGCTCGCGTCGCCAATTCGAGGATGGCGACGCCTTTCAGGAGCTTCCTGCGCCTAACCTGTCGTTTCTCTCGGATTCCGAAGCGGCTGACCCCGATGCCGGCGGCAATCGCTTTTTGCCGTCCAACAAGAAGGAAGATCAATTGCAGGTTCTCGTACGCGATAACAATGTCGACCAGGCGCTGAAGGTCCTGAAGAAGAAGATGCAGCGCGAAGGCGTTTTCCGCGAGATGAAAGCGCGCCGTTCCTACGAAAAGCCGTCCGAGCGCCGCGCTCGCCAGCGCGCCGAGGCCGTGCGCCGCATGCGCAAGCTGGCCCGCAAGCAGGCCCAGCGCGAAGGCCTCCTGCCGCGCAAGAAGGCAGCCGCCGGCGGCCGCCGTTAAAGTTTTTTCGCTCACGGGTCGCATCGCTCCCCCGGATCGAGTCCGGGGTCGCTGACCCTCCGCGGGGGCGGGCCACTCGGCCCGACGCCCGGTCGGGCTTGCGGCCTGCGGCCGTGTCTGTGCTTCCCCCTTCCGCTCCAGGACAAATCGATATTCTGGCTTCGCGCGCTTCATGCGCGCAAACGCATTCGCCGCCAGAGCGCGGACGCGCGGCGTTGCTCGGGGTTCTCGGGGCGCGCAGCGCGGCTTAAGACGTGTCGGGTGCGGGAATCGGCCAGGCGAGTCCCGCGAGCATGGTCAAGGCATGCGCGACGTCGTGCATGGCCGGCATTGCGACCGGTTGCCGCGCTTGTGTCCCGGCGGAGCCCGCGCCACACATGCCAAGCATCAGCCGCGCCTGTCGTTTTGACTGGCGTTCAAGCTGCCGGGCGAGCCTGCGAAGGCTTGCGGCAAGGCGCATTGCGTCCGCCGGGCGACAGCCCGCCGGCGGCATCGATGGCGCATCCTGTCCGACGAAATCCCGCGCCACGGCCTCGGCGCGGCGCAGGACCCAGAGCACGAAACCACGCATGGCGGGCGAACGGCTGGCTGCCAGTTCGGCCAGGCCGGCCAGCGCAATGAGCAGAGTGACGATGCGCATCAGCGCCGCCCGTTCCTGCTCCATTGCGCCTTCCATCATGCCTGCCTCGTTGTCGATTGATCGCCTCGGGCGACCGCCCCCGGCCGCGGCTCACGAGACCGCGACGGAGGCGCGTCCTCCCTCGCGCATTCAAGATCGGCGTTCCCGCGGGAGGAACCGGCTCAAGGGTAAGGGAGGTCGAAAGGGCGTGGATAGGTTGGCGGGCGAAAAATCGCGGAATGCAGGCGGGGCAAGGGGTTGGAAGGGGGAGGGTGTGTGGTTTGTCCACGTGGGCGATTTATAGAGGCGTCCCGAAATATATCCATCAGTTGACGCTCGCGAGGCTGTGTCTAATACCGTTACCGTGAGCCGCAAGAACACGGGCTGATGCATGCCGATACTGAACTGGCTGACTCGGGACGAGGACATCCGCACGGCGCAGCGCGTGCCGTATCGCCTGTTGGAGGAAGTCACCGAATTGTCAGCCGGTGACGGAGCTTCCGGCAACATGTTGATCCAGGGCGACAACCTCGAAGGGCTAAAGGCGTTGCTGCCCTTCTATGCCGGTCGGGTGAAATGCATCTACATCGACCCGCCCTACAACACGCGCTCAGCCTTCGAGCACTACGACGACAACTTAGAACATACGCAATGGTTGGCCATGATGTGGCCCCGGCTGGAACTGCTCCGCGATCTCCTAGCCGAGGATGGCTCGATCTGGGTGTCCATCGACGACAACGAGGGGCACTACCTCAAGGTAATCATGGACGAGGTTTTTGGGCGTTCGAACTTCATCGGGAATATTGTTTGGCAGAAGCGCACATCACCCGCCAACGACGCGATATATTTTAGCAAGGACCATGATAACACACTCGTTTTCGCTCGTGATAAATCAACGTGGCGTCCAAACAGGCTTCCGTTGAATGATGTACAGGCGAAAAATTATAAGAATCCGGATAATGATCCTCGTGGTCCTTGGAATTCCGCTGCATATACATGCGCAAAATCTGTCAAGGAGCGGCCGAACCTCTATTACCCAATTATCCAGCCGATCAGTGGGAAAGAGATATGGCCCAAGAAAACAAGGGTGTGGGCATATGGCCCAGAGGCTCATAGGAAACACCTGTTGGAAGACATGATATGGTGGGGCCGAGATGGAACTTCTGAGTCGCCTCGAATCAAGAAATTTCTGTCGGATGCGCGCCCTGTAGTTCCTAGATCCATATGGCTCAATTCTGAAGTCGGCCACAATCAAGAAGCCCGGAACGAAGCGCTCCAGCTGTTCTCGGAGGCGCCATTTACTACACCTAAACCCGAGCGCCTTGTCCAACGAATACTGCTTGCCGCGACCAATCCTGGCGACTTCGTACTCGACTCCTTTCTCGGTTCCGGTACCACCGCTGCCGTCGCGCACAAGATGGGTCGTCGTTACATTGGCATCGAGATGGGCGGGCACGCCCGTACCCACTGCGCGCCGCGATTGCAGAAGGTCATCGAGCGCGAACAGGGCGGCATTTCAGAGGCAGAGGGTTGGCAAGGCGGCGGCGGTTTCCGCTTCTACCGTCTCGGCCCGCCTGTATTCGACGAGGAAGGTCACATTCGGCAGGACATCCGCTTCCCGGTGCTGGCCGCCCACGTCTGGTTCTCGGAAACGGACCGACCGTGGGATGGCAGCAGCGCCAGTCCGCTGCTCGGTATCGAGGACGGCCGCGCCTTCGCGCTGCTCTATAACGGCATCCTCGGCGACAAGCGGCCGGGTGGAGGCAACGTGCTGACCCGTGCCACCCTGGCGCTGATCCGCGAAGAGATCGCCAAACTGGTACCCGACTTCGAAGGCCCGCTCACCGTCTATGGCGAACAATCCCGGCTGACGCCCACGACGCTGGACCGCGAACGCATCACCTTTAAGCAGACGCCCTACGACGTCAAAGCGCGGGCATGAGGGGCATCTGATGAAACTGAAGCAATACCAGAACGATACCCTCTCCGTTCTTCGACGCTTCTTCGAGGAGGCGCGCGTGGCAGGCCCAAAAGGCGCCTATGAGGCGATCACGAAGGAACCGGACCAGGCCAAGAGGCTCGGCCGATACGGCGGCACATACACGCCGCTCGTCGAGCTGCCAGCGGTTCCTTACGTTTGCCTGCGCTTGCCCACCGGTGGCGGCAAGACGATCCTCGGCGCCCATTCCATCGGTATCGCGCGCGACGCTTGGGTGGAGAAGGACTATCCGATGGTCCTGTGGCTGGTGCCATCGAACACTATCCGGCTGCAGACGGTCGAAGCGCTTAAGAATGCTCGCCACCCCTATCGGCAGGCGCTGGACGAGGCGTTCGACGGCCGGGTGCGCGTGTTTGACATTGCCGATTTCACGCATGTCCGACCGCACGACATTCGCGACCATTGCTGCATCGTCGTTGGAACGATCCAGACGCTGCGGGTGTCGAACACCGAGGGGCGGAAAGTCTACGCCCACAACGAGAACATGGAGCCGCATTTTACGGCCTTGCCCAAGATTCTGAAGGGGCTGGAAACGCTAGAAGGAGGCGGCGTGAAGTTCTCGTTCGCCAATCTCATGCATGTGCACCGGCCGCTGATGATCGTGGACGAAGCGCACAACGCGGTGACCGGCCTTACCCGCGAGATGCAGGCGCGGGTCAACCCGTCGGCGATTATTGAGTTCACGGCGACTCCGCGGCTCAACTCAAACATCCTGCACAGCGTGACGGCGCAGGAACTGAAACTCGAGGAAATGATCAAGCTGCCGATCATCCTGTCAGAGCACGACACTTGGCAGAATGCCGTGAACGGGGCAATCGCGTCGCGCGCGTCGCTGGCTGAGACGGCGGCGGCCGATGCCGATTACATACGGCCCATTGTCCTGTTCCAGGCACAGCCGAAGAACCAGGAGGTGACTGTTGAGGCGTTGAAGAAGCACCTGATCGACGTAGAGCAGATCCCCGAGCACAAGATTGCAGTCGCGACTGGCGACCAACGAGAGCTCGACGGCATCAACCTGTTCGATCCAAAATGCCTGATCGAGTACGTCATCACCGTTGAAGCTCTAAAAGAGGGTTGGGATTGCTCGTTTGCCTACGCATTCTGCTCTGTCTCACGCATCCAGAGCGCGGTGGACGTGGAGCAGCTTCTGGGGCGCGTGTTGCGGATGCCTTACGCCAAGCGGCGAAAGGCAGACGAACTAAATCGTGCCTACGCGTTTCTCTCGGAGCCTTCATTTGGTGATGCGGCCCGTGCTCTGGCAGACAAGCTCGTTGATATGGGCTTCGAGGAAGACGAAGCTCGCGACAATATTGAGCCGGCGCAGGGTCATCTAGATGAAACCGGCCTGTTCGGGTTGGACAAACGGCAAGGCCCCATATTCAGTCATCAGGTAACGGCAAGCCAAGAAGTCGCAGATGCTTTTGGCAGACTGCCGAGAGACAATGCCGAACTTGTTTTGACTCCTGAAGGCAAGCACGAAATCAAGGTATTTGGCGCCGTTTCAAAAACTCTGGAAGATGATGTCGCAGCTGCGCTGCCCGATTCCGAAAAGGAATTGTTCCGTGCAGCGGTGGAAGCGCACCGCCGCGCGGCTGGCATGGAGATTTCGCCCGCAGCACGTAATCAGCCCTTCAACGTTCCTCGTTTGGTGTCTGAGATACAGGGCGAGTTCGCATTCGCCGACACGGATGTGTTCATGGAATTCCACGACTGGTCGCTGTTGGATCACTCTTCAAGACTAGGTGAGTCCGAGTTTGCCATTCGCGAAACTGCTCGCAGCTTCGAAATCGATTTGGACGGAAATCGTGTCACTTACCAATTTGCAGACGAGGAAGAGCAACTTGCTCTTGACGTGAACGTTGAAGGTTGGACACCGGAAGCGCTGGCCATTTGGTTGGACCGGCAAGTGCGCCAGCCAGACATACACCAGGCAGAACTGCTTCGTTGGTTACGTGATCTCATTGGCCACTTGATCAACAGCCGCGGCATGCACATCGCTGCGCTTATGCGCTGCAAGTTCATTCTCGCGCGCAAGATTAGGGATAAGATCACAGCTATCCGCCAGCGAGAACGTAACGAGGTCTACCAACAATACCTGTTCGCACCGGAGGCAAAGGTAGCAGTGTCGTTCGACCATGCCTTTGCGTTCAAAGAGGGGATGTATTGGGACCAGCGTCGGTATCGCGGCCGCTGGAAGCCGCGCAGGCACTTCCTCGGTCCGGAGAATGTCCCAGCCTTCGATGGTGCGGAAACCGGCGAGGAATTTCAATGCGCGCAGGCTATCGACAGCCTGCCGGGGCTTGCCTTCTGGATTCGAAACGTTGCGCGTCATCCGAACTCGTTCTGGCTGCCCACTGCCACGGATAAGTTCTACCCCGACTTCGTCGCTCAGCTTGAGGATGGTCGCCTGCTAGTGGTGGAGTACAAGGGCGAATTGACGGCCGAGGGTTCTGATACTGACGAGAAGCGCACAATCGGTCAGTTGTGGGAGACAAAAAGTACCGGAATGGGGCTCTTCATCGTCGTGGAAAAATCCATCGAGGGTAAGGACATGCGTGCACAAATGATCGACAAAATTAGCTAGGGCCTGCTGTCGCCCAACCCTCACACATCCAAATTCGCGACACTCAGCGCATTGTCCTGGATGAATTCCCGGCGCGGTTCCACCTCGTCGCCCATCAGGCGGGAGAAGAGGCTGTCGGCGTCGGTGGCGTCGGTCACCTTGACCTGTAAGAGCGAGCGGGCGTCGGGGTCGAGCGTGGTCTCCCACAGCTGCTCGGCGTTCATTTCGCCCAAACCTTTGTAGCGCTGCATTGTGAGCCCCTTGCGGCCGGTGGCGAAGATCGCGTCGAGCAGCGCCAGCGGGCCTGAGATCACCTGGCTGGTGTCCTTGCGGCGCAGCGTCGGCTGCTTGGTGTAGATCTCCTGCAGCTTGCCTGCATAGCGGTCGAGCGCGCGGGCGTCGGCCGAGCCGATCAGCGAGGCGTCGAGGGTGACGGCCTCCTTCACGCCGCGCACGGTGCGCTCGAAGACGTAACCGCCGGTGCCGTCATTGGCCGGGTTGAGGCGGCCTTCCCAGCCGCGCTCGGTCTCTTCCGAAATCATGTCGAGCCGCCGCGCCACATAAGCGGCGGCCTCCGTCGCCTGCCCGGTGTCGGCCAAAACGGCCGCACTCATGGCGCCGGCAATCGCCGCCTGTTCGACCACGGCGTGGTCATAGCGCGAGTGCAGCCCGTGGATGAGGGTGCGCACGGCAAGCGCATCGTCGATGACGGCGCGCAGATCCGGCCCCGCACGCACCTCGCCGCTGGCGAGTTCCAGCGAGGCTTCCTCAAGGCCTGAGCCGATGAGGAATTCCTCGAAGGCGCGCTCGTCCTTGATGTACTGCACCGACTTGCCGCGCGTGACCTTGTAGAGCGGCGGCTGGGCTATGTAGAGGTGCCCGCGCTCAATGATGTCGGGCATCTGGCGGAAGAAGAAGGTGAGAAGCAGCGTGCGGATGTGGGCGCCGTCGACGTCGGCGTCCGTCATGATGATGATCTTGTGGTAACGCAGCTTTTCGAGGTTGAACTCGTCCTTGCCGATGCCGGTGCCGAGCGCGGTGATCAGCGTGCCGATCATGTCTGAGGAAAGCATGCGGTCGAAGCGCGCGCGTTCCACATTGAGGATCTTGCCGCGCAGAGGCAGGATCGCCTGGTTCTTGCGGGAACGGCCGGATTTGGCCGAGCCGCCGGCGCTATCGCCCTCTACGATGAAGATTTCCGACTTGGCGGGATCGCGCTCCTGGCAGTCGGCCAGCTTGCCGGGCAGCGAGGTGATGTCGAGCGCGCCCTTGCGGCGCGTGAGTTCGCGCGCCTTGCGTGCGGCTTCGCGGGCGGCCGCTGCCTCCACCACCTTGCCGATGAGGATCTTGGCTTCGGCCGGGTGTTCCTCCAGCCACATGCCCAGCGCCTCGTTGACCAGGCTTTCGACCACGGGGCGGACTTCCGACGAAACCAGCTTGTCCTTGGTCTGGGAGGAGAATTTCGGGTCCGGCACCTTGACCGAAAGAACCGCGGTCAGCCCCTCGCGGCAGTCGTCGCCGGTGAGCGAGACCTTTTCCTTTTTGGTCAGCCCGGACGACTCGGCATAGGCCACGACCTGGCGTGTCAGCGCGCCACGAAAGCCGGCCAGATGCGTGCCGCCATCGCGCTGTGGAATGTTGTTGGTGAAGGCCAGCACGTTCTCGTGGTAGCTGTCGTTCCACCACATGGCGACCTCGACGGTGATGCCGTCGCGCTCGCCCGAAATGGCGATCGGGTTTTCCGTCAGTGCCTTCTTGGCGCGGTCGAGATAACGCACGAAGGCTTCCAGCCCGCCATCGTAATGAAGCTCGACCTTTTTCACGTCCGCATGGCGCGCGTCGGTGAGCACAATGCGCACGCCCGAATTCAGGAAGGCCAGCTCGCGCAGCCGGTGTTCCAGCGTGGCGAAGTCGAAGTCGGTCTTGGTGAAGGTGTCGGTCGAAGGCAGGAAAGTGATTTCGGTGCCGCTGCGGCCTTCGAATTCGCCCGGCTGCTTGTTTTCCGTGTAGGAGCCGGTGACCTCCAGCGGCGCATCGGCCACGCCGTGCGTGAAGCTGATTTCGTGTGTCTTGCCGCCGCGGCGGATCTTCAGCTTCAGCGATGTCGACAGCGCGTTGACGACCGACACGCCGACGCCGTGCAGGCCGCCCGAAACCTTGTAGGAATTCTGGTCGAACTTACCGCCGGCATGCAGCTGGGTCATGATGACCTCGGCGGCCGAAATGCCTTCGCCCTTGTGAATGTCGGTCGGGATGCCGCGGCCATTGTCGATGACGGTCACCGAACCGTCGGCATTGAGCGTCACCGTCACCAGATCGGCATGGCCGGCCAGCGCCTCGTCGATGCCGTTGTCGACGACTTCGTAGACCATGTGGTGCAGGCCGGAGCCATCGTCGGTGTCGCCGATATACATGCCGGGCCGCTTGCGCACGGCGTCCAGGCCCTTGAGAACCTTGATGGATTCGGCGCCGTAGTCGGCTTCCGGGCCGGGCGCGATGTCAGACGATTCGGTCATGGATTTCCGCTGAAGGGCGACCCGTCCAGACCTCTCCCGCAAGGCGCACGAATCACCATGATTTACATGCCCAAGATATAGGCGTTCAGCCCGGGTTTTTAAAGGTTTGCCAGTGATTTAGGTGGGGAGACACGGGCGTTCGGCAAAAGCTTGTCGCCGGGCTCCCTGGCGCTTGGCAAGACTTAGTCGGATGCAGTTCCCAGCGCTTCGAGTTCCTGGCGCAGGACCAGCGGAATTTGGCTGTCGGCGGGAGCCAGACGGTCAGCTTCCTCCATCCGCTCGGCAATGTCGAGCGCGGCCTGGAAATGCCTGCGCGGTTCGCCTCCGGCTTTCGCGATCTTGTAGTACGAAATGAGAAGATCGCGCTGGCGCGCGGCATTTTCGGGGTCGTCTGCCAGTAGCTTCTGGTGGATTGCGAGGCTCGCCTCATAGGACTTCAGCGCGCCCTGGCGGTCGCCCAGCTGGCGCAGCATGTCGCCGACGCTCACATGTGCGGCCGAAAGACTGCGCTGGAGGCCCGCATGAGTGGCATCGGCGGCAGCGAGACGTTCGCGAACCGAAAGGCTGGCGCGATAGGCGGCCACAGCGCCTTTGTCGTCTCCCTGCGCCCTGAGCACGTTACCGACCTTGCCCTGCACGGCGGCGAGAACGCGCTGCCACTCGGCATTCCGGGGGTCCGCGGCCGCAATCTGTTCCTGGTTCGCCAAAGCCGTGCGATAGGCGTCCAGTGCCGCTGCGAAATTGCCCCGCGCGGCCTCGATGTCGCCGATCTTGGCCATGCCGATCGACATATCGTTCTTCCAGACGGCATTGTCCGGATCGCGGGTGAAAAGGCTTTCCGCGATGGCCAGGCTTGCATTGTAGTGGTCCAGCGCAACGACGAGGTTTCCCTGCATCGCCAGCACGTCACCGATGCGGCTCTGGCTCGTCGCCAGCGCACGTTGGCGTCGCGTATTGCCGGGATCGCCTAAGGCAAGTCTCTCGCGTATGGCCAGGCTCGCCCGATAGGAACCGAGTGCTTCGGCGCTCTCGCCCCGCGCGGCCAGAGCGCGTCCTATTCTGCTCTGGTTCTCGGCAAGTTCCGCCTGCAGTTCGTCATCGCCGGGATTTGCCATGACCAGTCGCTCGAGGATCGAGAGTGCGTCGCGAAGCACGCGTAGCGCACCGTTCGCGTCGCCTAGATCGAGCAGCACGGAACCGACAAGATTCTGGCGTTCCGACAGGTTAACCTGCCAGCGGACATCATCGGGGTGGGTCGCCGCGAGGCGTTCGCTGATGGCAAGGCTTTCGCGGTAAGTCGCCAGTGCGCCTGTCAGGTCGCCCTGATCGGCCAGGACATCGCCGATGCTGCTGCGGGCAAGTGCGAGATTGTGCTGCGCAACCGGGCTGTCCGGATATGCGGCAGCCAGTCGTTTCGTGGCGGCAAAGGCTTCCTCATATGCCATGAGTGCGCCGACCAGATTGCCTCGCACTCTGAGCACTCTGGCGATCTCGTTGTGGCTCGCCGCGAAATCCCGCTCGGCCTCGGCCGTTCCAGGCACCGCTTCGAGTCGGGCAACCGCCGCCGCCCGCATCCTCTCGAATGCGTCGAGCGCTGCCGATGTGTCGCCGACCAGTCTGTACAGTGAGCCTAGCTCCATCAGCAGCAGGTTGCGCTCGCTGCGTGCGCTGTCCGAAACGTCCAGCGCCGCGATCTGCCGGTGAAGCTCCGCCGCATCCTCCAATGCGGCGATCGCGGTTTCGTGGTCGAGGCTAGTGCGCGCAACGCCGGCCCGCGCCTGCAGCGAAGCCGCCTGCGACAGCGTTCTGTCGACGAAGGCGTCGCCGATCGTGCGCCGCGATTCATTGTCGATGGCAATCGCGCGTTCGAGGAAACTGCCGGCTTCTTCGAAGGCACCGAGCGAGAGGCTCTTTTGTGCATCGGCCCGCAGTTGCATGACTTTCGGGTCGCTCGATGACAACAGCTGCAGCCTTTTCCTCGTCTGTGAAAAGGCAACCGCGGCCTCAGTCAGCTTCGTCCGCCGGTCGGCGACGGAGAGCGCCGCGAGTTCTGAACCCACAAGCGCGCCATAAAGCGGCGCAAGCGGCATGTCGTGCTCGGCCGCGATGCGCTCGATTTCGTCGCGCATGTCAGGCGTCACATCGGCCATCGCGAGCAGCAGGCGCTCGCGCTCGGGCAGTTCGTCGCTGTCGTTGGCGGCAAAGAAGGTCTTCGGCAGCCCGCTCTCGACATAGGGAAGCTGATGGCCGCGCGTCCTGTCATAGACCTCCTGCTGGACCAGTGTCAGCACCGAGCGGATTTCTAGCCCGTCGGTGCCGAGATATTTCGTAAGGGCGCTGGTGAAGGGAGAATTGTCGCCATCGCCGTCGGATGCCGTGGCGCCCGGTGCAGCGGAGAAGGCGTAGAGCACATTTTCGGAACGACCCATGCGGCCGAGACCGGGCCTCACGGACGCTGGCAGGTCTGCCGCGGACAGGCTGGCCGCGCCCCGTCCGTCGGCGGACGCCGCCGTGCCAAACGGGTCGTTGCGGCAGGCGTCGAGAATGACGAGGCCAATGGGCGCGATTTGCGCCAAGGTCTCGCGGATGTCCTCCAGCGGTAGCGTGCTTGCCTCGAGTGCTTCGAGAGATGACGCGTCGGCATCCGTCGGCAGCAGCCGGTTTACGCCGCCGATTTCGACACCGTGGCCGGCATAAAAGACCAGCGCCACGTCTGCCCCTTCCGCGTCATAGACGAAGTCCTCCAGCGCACGGCGCATGCGCCTGAGATCGCGGTCCGTCTCCAGGAACACCTCGAAATCCAGGGCTTCGAGCGCGTCCCGCATCGCAATGGCGTCACCGACAGCGTTGTTGAGCGGACGAATGGTCTCGTAGCCGTCGGTGCCCATGACAAGCGCGACCCGCCGCTCGGCGAGCGCCGATGAAGACGCAACGGCCACGACCAAGACTATCGCGATTTGACGGAAAGCCGCCCAGCACCCCGTTCTCATGGCGATATTTCTGACCTGCCAATGTGGCAATCGCAAGCCACCGGCGTTTTGGCGTGTCGGCCCGTTTGCGCCGGCCTGCGACCAGCCCTAGATTGATGACGGTCAGGAAGCCGCCAATGGACACAAAGCCCCAGCCCTTCGAGCCGCCGGCGCCGAAGCCGCGCACCAAGCCGCCGTCGCTCATCCAGATGATGGGCATCGTCTATCGCAACCCGCTCGAATTGTGGGGCGAGCCTTCCTACAACCAGCCCTGGATATCGATCCGCACCGGCGTTGGCGGGCCGCTGGTGATCGCCAACGATCCCGGGCTGGTGCGCCATGTGCTGGTGGAAAACGCCGCCAACTACAAGATGGCGCGGGTGCGCCAGAAGATATTGCGGCCGATCCTGCGCGACGGTCTGCTGACGGCCGAGGGCGAGGTGTGGAAGCGCTCGCGCAAGGCGATGGCGCCGGTTTTCACGCCGCGCCACATCCACACTTTCGCCAAACCGATGCTGGAGCGCAGCCTTGCCTTCGCCGAGCGTTATGAGGGAGCCACTGAGCCGGTCGATGTCGCCCGCGACATGACCATGCTGACCTACGACGTGCTGGCCGAGACGCTGTTCACCAACCAGATCGCCGGTGAGCCCGGCTCGTTTGCACACCATATCGACCGGCTGTTCGAAACGATGGCCAGGGTCGATCCGCTCGACATTCTGGCAGCACCCGACTGGCTACCTCGCATCACACGGTTGCGCGGCCGCAAGGTGATGAAGTTTTTCCGCAAGATCGTGTCAGACACGATTTCCATGCGCGAGCGGCAGATGAAGGACGATCCGCAGGCCGTGCCGACGGACTTCCTCACGCTTCTTCTGCGCGCCGAGGGGCCGGACGGGCTGAAGCGCGCAGAAATCGAGGACAACATCATCACCTTCATCGGTGCTGGCCACGAAACGACGGCGCGCGCGCTGGGCTGGACGCTTTATTGCCTGGCCGAGGCGCCGTGGGAGCGCGAGCCGGTGGAAGCCGAGATCGACCGCGTGGTCGCGAGCGAGCCGGACCCGGTGAAATGGCTCAACCTGATGCCGCTCACGCGCGCTGCTTTTGAAGAGGCGATGCGGCTTTATCCGCCTGCACCCTCGATCAACCGCGAGGCGATCGAGGCGGACCGTTATGAGGGGCTTGAGATCGTCAAGGGCGCGCAGGTGCTGATCATGCCCTGGACGATCCACCGCCACCGCAAGCTGTGGGATCGCCCCAACGCCTTCATGCCGGAGCGCTTCCAGCCCGCCGCGCGCGAGGAGATGGATCGCTTCCAGTACCTGCCTTTCGGTGCAGGACCGCGCGTGTGCATCGGTGCCAGCTTCGCCATGCAGGAAGCGGTGATCATTCTGGCCACGCTGATGTCGCGCTACCGCTTCGACACGCTGCCGGAAACGAAACCCTGGCCGGTGCAGAAGCTGACGACGCAACCCGACGGCGGCCTGCCGATGCGGGTGACGAGGCGGTAGCTATGGCCTGGCGGCCGGCGGCGAGCCCTCATCACGCACGATACCGGGACAGGTTCAGGCCGTTTACATCCAGCTCGGGTTCCTTGCCGCTTACGATGTCCGCGATCACCCGGCCGGACCCGCAGGCCATGGTCCAGCCCAGCGTGCCGTGGCCCGTGTTGAGGTAAAGGCCTCGGATCGGGGTGGATCCGATGATAGGCGGTCCGTCCGGCGTCATTGGCCTCAGGCCAGACCAGAAAGTCGCCTTGGAGACATCTGCGGCCGACGGAAACAACCCCCCGAAGGAGTGTTCCAGTGCGGCGCGCCGGCCGGGTCGGAGCGAGGTATCGAAGCCTCCCAGTTCAGCCGTTCCTCCGACACGGATCCTGTCGCCCAGTCTTGTGATCGCTGTCTTGTACGTTTCGTCCATGATGGTCGAAACAGGCGCCACATCCTCGTTCGCGAGAGGGATGGTGAGGGAATAGCCTTTGACCGGATAGATCGGGAGGCTGAGCCCGATTTGTTTGGCGACGGCCGGCGCGTGGCTGCCAAGAGCCACGACGCAAGCATCGGCCAGCTTGTGCCCACGCGATGTCAAGGCGCCGGTTGCGGTGCGGCCGTCGGTTGAGAAGCGTTGAAATTCCGTGCCGTAGGAGAAGCAAACGCCGAGGGCCGCTGCGACGGCTGCCAGCCGTTCGGTGAAGAGACGGCAATCTCCGGTTTCGTCTCCGGGCAGCCTTAGGCCACCCGCGATCCCGGCAACAGAGTGCGCAAGGCCCGGCTCGGCTTCGATGCAGCCGTTGCGGTCCAGCACCTCGTACGCGACGCCGAACTGCCGCAGCAGTTCCACGTCCGTGGCCGCGCCGTCGAGCTGCTTGCGCGTCCGGAACAACTGCAGTGTTCCGAAGCTGCGCTCGTCATAGGAGATGCCAGTCTCCTCGCGCAGGTCTCGCAGACGGTCCCGGCTGTATTCTGCGATCGGCAACATGCGCGCTTTGTTGATCGCATAACGATAGGAAGTGCAGTTGCGCAGCATCCTGTAGAGCCAGATCCACATGGAGGGGTCGGCCCTGGGCCGGATGACGAGCGGTCCATGGCGCGTCGTCAGCCACACCAATGCTTTGAGCGGTACTCCAGGTCCCGCCCACGGTGAGGAATAGCCGGGCGAGATCTGGCCGGCGTTGGCGTAACTCGTTTCAGCGCCAGGGCCGCTGCGGCGTTCGATGACTTCCACCTCGTGTCCCGCCTTGGCGAGATAGTAGGCGGTGGTCACGCCGATGACGCCACCGCCGAGAACAAGCACCTTCATGATGCCACTTCCATTTAATGTTGGGTTGCCTTCACGCGGCCGACGGCCCCGGGTCGTCGAAACTGTCGGCGCCGGACGACTGCGACGACGTTCCGGCGGCATGGACCAGCCTCAACGCTGGTCTGCGCGATGCAGCTACCCGAGCCGCTTCCCGTTCGCGCCGAACGGTCTCCGGCTGGTACTGAACTTTCTCCAGTACGATTCGGTCTTCGGTCCCGTCACCTTTGTCGAGGGCAAATTCCTGGCCTTCAGAGAGGCCCAGCAGCGCCAGTCCGCGCAAGGTTGTGATCGGCAGGTACATCCCCACCGGCGCATTGTGCAGCCGGCTGTGCGAGATCACCCGCGTATCGGGTTCGTCACCATTGACGCTGTAGGCGACGCGGCTGTTCAGGGTGGCGACGTTTTCCGGAACGTCGTCGCTGAACATTACCAGCGCGGAAGCGATCTTCTTGTTCAAGAGTGTCGTGAGCGGATCGTCGCGGCCAAGGCAGCGGTCACGCATCACCTCAAGTATGGTGAAATCCTTTGTGCTCAGGATGCAGGTCTCTTTCGACATCGTAGTTCTCCATCGCTCCCGCCGGGAGCGGTTGCGTTCAAAACCAACTGGAGTTCCCCTGGCCACGCGTAGCGGCGCAGGGGCTACGATCCTGCGATGAGGCAGCCTCCGAATAGCGATAGACGACTGGTAGGCCTGACTTTTGTCATGATGCCGGCCGATGTTCGACGGCCATATCGGCCGCGGCGGCCGTGATAGGCGAGTCCACACTTTCAACTGTCAATTTGTGGACACGCCCGTCACGCGCGGTCCAGTTGATCGACTGGCCCGCCGAGAGGCCAATCAAAGCCGCTCCGATCGGCGTCATAATGGAAATCTTGCCTTCGGAAATGTCCGCCTCGCCGGGAAAAACCAGAGTTACCAGTTTGTCCTCACCCAAGTCGCTGGTGAAGCGCAGCATTGACCCCATCCTGACGACATTGGCTGGGATCCTCCCGTCCTCGACAACACGCGCGCGGTCGAGCTCCGTCAGGAGTTCATCGGCGACATGGGAATTTGTGCCGGAGTGGGACTCCGCCAGCCGAAACAGCCGTTCATGGTCCGAACGAGTGATCGTGATGGCTGGCTTGCGCTGTCTTTCAGCAGCCATTTGTGGGCCTCATCGTAGTACGTGATCGCGGACGCGCAAATCGCGCCGCAGCAGTCGAAATTGATATGTGGATTGATTGTCGCGTGTCCGGCTATCCCGCTGGGCGGGAGATCTCGCCTTCGCGCCCCGCGGCCGGGGCGCGACGCGACCGGCCGGGGGTCAAGTGCCCGCGATTGGGCACACCCTGCAAAACGTGCGGAATTGACGCTCGTTCTTGTACATGCCGCACATTTGGGCGCTCGGAGAGCGGAAGTCAATGGGGCTGCTAGCCTGCCCTCCTGATCATATCCGCCGCCTTTTCAGCGATCATGATTGTGGGCGCGTTGGTGTTGCCGCCGATCAGCGTCGGCATGATGGAGGCGTCGACGACGCGCAGCCCTTCGACGCCGCGCACGCGCAATTGCGGGTCCACCACCGCGTCGTCGCCTGTTCCCATGCTGCAGGTGCCGACCGGGTGGTAGATCGTGTCGGCGCGGGCGCGGATGTGCTCCATCAGTTCGGCGTCGTTTTCTTCTCCCGTCAGATAGAGCTGCCGGTCGCGGAAGGGCGCCAGCGCCGGCGCCGACATGATGTCGCGCATGATTTTTGCGCCCTTGAGCGTGAGCGCCGCGTCGCGTTCGTCCGACAGGAATTTCGGGTCGATGCGGGGCGGCGAGAGCGGATTGGCGTCCTTCAGCCCCACTTCGCCGCGCGAAAAGGGGCGCAACACGCACAGATGGCACGAAAAGCCGTGGCCGAGATGTGTCTTGCGCGCGTGGTCGTCGACAAGCGCGATGACGAAATGGAGCTGCAAATCCGGTCGGTCGAGCGAGGGTTCGGATTTCAGGAACGCGCCGGCCTCCGCAAAGGGCGTGGTCATCAGCCCCGAGCCGTCGCGCCGCCATTGCAGCGCGCCTTTGAGCATCGCCAGCGCGCCAGGCAGGCTGATGCCGATCATGTCGCGGGACCGCGACTTCCACAGCATGATGAAATCAAGATGGTCCTGCAGGTTCCGGCCGACGCCGGGTAGTTCATGGCGGACCTCGATGCCGTGGCGCTTCAGTTCGTCCGCCGGGCCGATGCCAGACAGGAGCAGGAGTTGCGGGGAGCCGAACGCGCCGCCCGACAGGATGACCTCGCGACGGGCGCGGATTTCCGTTTCCTTGCCCCGCATCAGGTAGCGGACGCCAGCCGCGCGTTTGCCGTCGAGCACGATCCGGCTTGCCTGCGCATTCTTAATCACGGTCAGGTTCGGCCTGTCCATGGCAGGATGCAGATATGCGGCGGCGGCCGAACAACGCTCGCCGCGTCTGGCGCCGGTCCAGAACTGCGTAACCTGGTAGTAGCCAGCGCCCTCCTGTTGCGGCCCGTTGAAATCCGGATTGATCGGTATCTGGTTTTCCGAACAGGCATCGAGAAACGCCTGCGATACCGGGCGCGGCGACTGCTGGTCGCCAACCTGCAGCGGTCCGTCTGTGCCGTGCAGGGGCTGTCCGCCGCGTGCATTGGCCTCGGCGCGGCGGAAATAGGGCAGCACGTCATCCCATGACCAGCCCTCGCAGCCGAACTCGGCCCATTGGTCGTAGTCGGATGGGTGGCCGCGCACATAGAGCATTGCGTTGATGGCGCTCGAACCGCCAAGCGCCTTGCCGCGCGGCTGGTAGCCTATGCGGTTGTTGAGGTGCGGCTGCGGTTCGGTGTCGAAGCGCCAGTTCGGGCTGCTCTTCATCTTGGCCAGAAGCGGCACGGCGGCCGGCATGCGGATCGAAGCATCGCGGCCATCTCCGCCGGCCTCGATCAGGCATACCGAGGTGTTCGGGTCCTCGGACAATCGCCCGGCAAGCACGGAGCCAGCGGACCCGCCGCCGGCGATCACATAATCGAATTCCTCCAACCGATCCTCCCGGTCAGTTGCGCCCCTCAAAACAGTTCGGCACGTGCACGGGCCAGCGGCCGGGCAGCACCGCGACAAGGTCGAAACGCACCGACAATCTGCCATAGTCGGGTCGCCTTGCCAGCCACAAATCGGCGGCAGCCTCGATGCGCCGCTCGGCGCTGTGGGTAACCGCCTCCATCGCTTCGATCAGGGTCGGCCGCGCCTTCACCTCAACCATGAGGACGAGATTGCCGCGTTTGGCGATGAGGTCGATTTCGCCTGCGGGCGTGCGGTAGCGGCGCGCAAGGATGCGAAACCCCTTGAGGGTTAGTGCAAGGGCGGCCAGCCATTCGCCGCGATGGCCACGACGATAGGCGCCGAGACGCCTGTCGCGCTGCTCAGCGCCCATCGTCTTTCAGCGCAAGAAGGCGGCGGTAAAGGTCCGCCTTTTTGCCGCCTGTCATGCGCGCGGCTTCGGCAGCAGCTTTCGACGAACCCATTTCCTGAGCCAGCGAAATCAGAATGCGGTCCACATCCTCCGCACTTGCCGTTTCGGCTTCCGCGGGTGGCCCGACGCAGATGACGATCTCTCCTTTCGGAGCACCGGCCTTGGCATAACGCGTTGCCAGATCGGCAAGCGATCCGTGCCTTATCTCTTCGAAGGCCTTGGTCAACTCGCGGCAGATGGCGGCAGGTCGGTCTCCGAGCGCATCGGCCATCGCGGCAAGCGATGCTGCCAGTCTTCGGGGTGATTCCAGAAAGATCAGCGTGCCGGGTACGCCGGCAATCTCTGCGAGGCGGGTTGCTCGCTGACCATCCTTCACTGGAAGGAAGCCGGCAAAGAAAAACGCGTCGGATGGAAGACCGGAGGCGGTCAGCGCCGCCAGAACGGAGGACGGACCGGGAACGGGAACCACCTTGATGCCGGCATCCTGCGCCGCCTCGACCAGCCGGAAACCGGGATCGGATATCAGCGGTGTACCGGCATCCGAAACCACCGCAACGCTGCGGCCGGTCTCCAGTTCCGCGATCAGGCGCGGCCCGGCCTCAGACGCGTTGTGCTCGTGGTAGGCGAGGGTCTTGCGCCTGATGCCGTAGCGCTCGAGCAGCACGCGCGTCACGCGCGTATCCTCGCAGGCGACGATGTCGGCGGCGGCCAGCACTTCAAGCGCGCGGATCGTGATGTCTGCAAGGTTTCCGATTGGTGTCGCAACCAGATAGAGCGCAGGGTCGAGCGCACGTGCGGATCGCGCGACATCGCCGATCAGATAGGTTCGGCCCGGTTCGGAGGTCGTGGAACGGTTCATTGCCGGACTTATCGCACGGACCGAAAGGTCGGCAAAGCCGGGTACTTGATACGGTTCAGCGCGCCGTTCGCGGCATGCTAACGCGCCAGATCGGCCACCACGGCGTCGAGAACGGCCATGCCTGACGGTGTGGCCCTGAGCCGCGAATTGCCAATAGGCTCGACAAGCTTCTCGCCCTGCAAAACTGCGATCCTCTCGGCCGGCAGCGATTTTCCGGCCAGCGCCTCGTAGCGCGCGAGGTCGATGCCCTCGGTCAGCCTGAGCCCCATCAGCAGGAACTCGTCGGCCTCTTCGGAGCGCGCAAGCGTTTCGCCGCCGATCACGCCGTGGCCTTTGGCTTCGGTCAGGTTGAGCCAGGTCTCCGGCATCTTTTCGGTGAAGGTGACGACGCGCCGACCGTCTTCGACGAAGCGGCCATGTGCGCCTGGGCCGACGCCGGCATATTCGCCATAACGCCAGTAGATCAGATTGTGCTGGCTCTCCGATCCGGGGCGGGCGTGGTTGGAAATCTCGTAGGCCGGAAGACCATGGGCGGCAGTCACTTCCTGCGTCGTCTCGTAGAGTGCTGCGGCCATCTCCTGCTCCGGCACCGTCAGCTTGCCGGTTGCGTGAAGGGTGAAGAACGGCGTGCCTTCCTCGATGGTGAGCTGGTAAAGCGACAGATGATCGGCGGCGTGGCCGATCGCCTCCTTCAGCTCCGCCGCCCAAACCTCAGGCGTCTGGCCGGGCCGGGCGTAGATCAGGTCGAACGACATGCGCGGGAAGATGTCGCGCGCCAGCCGGATTGCGCCGAGTGCTGCCTCGACGTTGTGCAGGCGGCCGAGAAATTTGAGGTCGCGGTCGTTGAGCGCCTGAACGCCCAGCGAAAGCCGATTGACGCCTGCGTCGCGATAACCGCGAAAGCGCTCCGCCTCGACCGATGACGGGTTGGCCTCCATCGTGATTTCGATGCCGTCGGGCACATGCCAGTTGGCGTCGGCGGCATCGAGCACAGCACCGACGGTGGCCGGTTCCATCAGCGACGGCGTGCCGCCGCCAAGAAAGATGGAGCGTACAGTGCGCGGACCGGTGCGCTGGCGCATTGTCGCCATTTCGCGCGCCAGTGCAGAGGCAAATCTCGGCTGGTCGACCGGCTGGTGGCGGACATGGCTGTTGAAGTCGCAATAGGGGCACTTGGCGGCACAGAACGGCCAGTGCACATAGATGCCGAAGCCGGGATCGTCGTGTTCGCCGTTCATTGCTGGCGCAGCATCGCGTCCGCGAACAGCGCGAATGAACGCGCCCGGTGCGACAGCGGCGCGTCGATGCCCTGCTTCTGTTCCGGGCTCATCTCGCCGAAGGTGAGTTCATGTCCATCAGGCATGAAGACAGGATCATAGCCGTGGCCGTTTTTGCCGCGCGGAGGCCAGACCAGTGTGCCGTCGATTTCGCCGCGGAAATATTCGGCGTGTCCGTCCGGCCAGCAGAGGCACAGAACGGAGACGAAGCGGCCGGTGCGCTGCTCCGGTGAAGTTGCACCCACTTCCTGTAGCTTTTCTTCCGTGACCCGCATCGCCTGCGCGAAATCGCGGCTGCCGTCCGGCTGCTCGGCCCAGTCGGCGGTGTAGACGCCGGGCGCGCCACCCAGCGCATCGACGCACAGGCCGGAATCGTCGGAAAGTGCGGGCAGGTCAGTCGCGGATGCCGCGGCGTACGCCTTTATGTAGGCGTTCTCCTCGAACTCTGTTCCGGTTTCGTCAGGTTCCGGCAGTCCGTAATCGGCAGCCGATTTCGCCGACAGGCCGAAGGGCTCGATGAGAGCAGCGATCTCTTCGAGCTTGCCCTTGTTGTGGCTTGCGACGACGATCGTCTTGCCTTCAAGCTTGCGCACTACAGCCCCCAGATTGACGGATTGGCGAACTCGACGGAATTGCCTGCGGGGTCTCGCAGATAAATCGAGCGTCCGCCCTGCGGCCATTCGAATTCGGCCTCGATTGCGATGCCCGATTGGGCGAGATGCGCCTTCCAGCGGGCGAGTTCCGCTTCGCTGGCGCTGAAACACACATGCCCTTCGCCCGTGGTCCCGTGCGGTGGCACCGGCAATTTTGCATCGGGCGCCGGCGGTTTCACGGTCTCGTCAGGATTGAATATGAGCAGCACGCTGTTGCCGCAGCGATAGAAGACGTGCCGGTCTTTCACGCGGCTGATTTTTTCCAGCCCCAGCACCCCGCCGTAAAACTCCTCCGCCGCGTCGAGATCGCGCGCATAGACCGCGGTTTCGAGGATGGCGGGTGGTCTCACGTCGTCAGACCAGCGCCATCTTCTGCAATTCCACGAGCCGGGAAATGCCGGATTTGGCCAGACCCGTGAGCGCCGCGAATTGTTCCTCGCTGAACGGCTCGCCTTCCGCCGTGCCCTGGATTTCGACGATGCCGCCCTTGCCGGTCATGACGAAATTGGCGTCGGTCTCGGCAGCCGAATCCTCCACATAGTCGAGGTCGAGCACGGGCTCGCCATTGGAGATGCCGCACGAGATTGCCGCGACATGGTCGCGAATGACGTGCTGAACCGTCGTCATCTTGCGCTGCTCCATCCACGAAATGCAGTCATGGAGCGCCACGAAGCCGCCGGTGATTGACGCCGTGCGCGTTCCGCCATCGGCCTGGATGACGTCGCAGTCGACGGTAATCTGAACCTCGCCAAGCTGCTTGAGGTCGACGACAGCGCGCAGGGAGCGCCCGATCAGCCGCTGGATCTCCAGCGTCCGGCCGCCCTGCTTGCCCGATGATGCCTCACGGCGCATACGCTCGCCGGTGGAACGTGGCAGCATGCCGTATTCGGCCGTGACCCAGCCCTTGCCGGAGTTGCGCAGCCACGGCGGAACCCGCTCTTCCAGGCTTGCCGTGCACAGCACATGCGTGTCGCCGAATTTCACGAGGCAGGAGCCCTCGGCGTGTTTGGATACATTGCGCTCGAACGAGACCGCGCGCATTTCGTTGGCTTGACGCCCCGATGGCCGCATGTGCGATTCACCTGTTGTGTGACCGAATTTGGCGGGCTTGTAGCGGATGGTTCCGCAAGAGGCAAAGCGTAATCCCCAACCGGGCCCGGCAGTGGGCACCAAGCGTCGTCCCGCTTGCGCGCGGCCACCGACGTTCTATATTTTTCAGCCATGGTTTGTGGAGTTCAGGCATGACCATGCCCCTAACCGAGCCCGGCTCGCAGGTGCTTGACCAGCGCTCGCGCGAAATTTTCCGGGCCATCGTTGAAAACTATCTGCGTGAGGGCGACCCGCTCGGCTCGCGCAATCTGTCGCGTCTTCTGCCGCAGTCGCTCTCGCCCGCCACCGTGCGCAATGTGATGAGCGATCTGGAACAGCTCGGTCTCATCTACGCGCCGCATGTCTCGGCCGGCCGTCTGCCGACGCAGATGGGGCTGCGCTTTTTCGTCGACGCATTTATGGAAATTGGCGACCTGTCGGATGAGGAACGCCGCATCATCGAGGCGCAGGTCGCAGCCTCCGGCAGCAGTCCTTCGCTGGAGCATATGCTGACAGAGGCGAGCCAGATGCTTTCGGGCATGTCGCACGGAGCGGGGCTGGTGCTCGCCTCGAAGGCCGAGATCGCGCTCAAGCATATCGAGTTCATTCAGCTGGAACCCGGAAAGGCGCTGGCCGTGCTGGTGTCGCAGGGCGGCGACGTGGAAAACCGTGTTGTCGAGTTGCCGGCCGGCGTGACGCTGTCGCAGCTGCATGAGGCGTCCAATTTCCTCAACGCGCATATTCGCGGCCGCACGCTGTCGGAAGCGCGGCAGGAGATCGAGCGGCTGAAGGAAGAAACGCGCGCCGCGCTCGACGACCTGTCGCAGGATCTGGTGGAGCGCGGGCTGGCGGTCTGGGCCGGGGCCGAACAGGGTTCACCGGCGCGGCTCATCGTTCGCGGACGCGCAAACCTGCTTCAGAACATCGGCGACGGGGCCGACTTAGACCTCCTGCGCCATCTGTTTGAGGATCTGGAGACCAAGGAGGGCCTGATCCAGCTGCTCGATCTGGCCGAGGAGGGTGCGGGCGTGCGCATCTTCATCGGTTCGGAGAACAAGCTGTTTTCGCTTTCGGGCTCGTCTCTTGTCGTCGCTCCCTATCGGGACAAGGATTCGCGCGTCATTGGCGCGCTCGGCGTCATCGGGCCGACGCGGCTGAACTATGCACGCATCGTGCCCATGGTCGATTACACGGCGCAGGTGATTTCGAGGCTTCTGCGCTGAAGCTGCAAATCGGGGGGGTGGTCATGTACGGGCTGATTGGAAAGATGCGGGCCCAGCCCGGCCAGCGCGACGCGCTCGCGGCAATTCTGCTCGGCGGAACAAAGGCGATGCCGGGCTGCCTGAGTTATATCGTGGCGAATGACACGGCAGACGCCGACGCGCTGTGGATTACCGAGGTGTGGCAGGACGAGGCCAGCCACAAAGCCTCGCTGCAACTGCCCGCCGTGCAGGCGGCAATTGCGAAAGGGCGGCCGTTGATTGCCGGTTTCGAGACGCAGCTCATCACCGAGCCGCTTGGCGGCGCGGGCCTGCCGGGATACTGACGCCCGCATGACCGAACATGCGGACGCAGCCGCCGCACTCTTGATTTTCGCGCCCTGAACCTCGATATCGGGCGCGAAAACGACAATTCCCAGAATGATGGACGACGCGATGAGCGCAGAGCCCAAAGAACACCGCACGCCTGATGAAAACGCCGTTAAGGACGAGTACGCCGAAACCGCCGGCATGACCGGCGAAGGCACCGAAGGCGGCGAGGAAGCCAATGCCCAGCCCGAAGACCATGAGGTGCTGATGCGCCTGATGGCCGAAAACGAGGAGCTGAAGGACGCCCGGCTGCGTGCCGCGGCCGAGATGGAAAATCTGCGCCGCCGCACGGCACGCGACGTGCACGATGCACGCAACTACGCGATCGCCAATTTCGCGCGCGACATGCTGTCGGTATCCGACAATCTGCGCCGCGCGCTCGAAGCGATCCCGCAGGAGGCCCGCGACTCTGGCGATGCCGGTTTCAAGGCGCTGATCGAAGGTGTCGAGATGACCGAGCGCGCCATGCTGACCTCGCTCGAAAAGCACGGCGTGAAAAAGGTCGAGCCGGAAGGCGAGAAGTTCGACCCGAACTTCCACCAGGCGATGTTCGAGGTGCCGCGCGAGGATGTTGCAAACAACACCGTCGTGCAGGTCGTGCAGACCGGCTACGTCATTGGCGATCGCGTGTTGCGCCCGGCCATGGTTGGCGTGTCCAAGGGCGGCCCAAAGGCACCGGCAGAGCCCGCCCCGCGGGCCGAGCCCGGCCCGCCCGGACCGGAAGCCGAAAAGGACGCCTGAATCTGGCCGCCGGCATAGTTGTACGGCTTTTCGCCGATTTCACGAACTCGCAGCCTGCCTGCCGGTACCCGTCTTGCGCCATGCCGCCGGCGGTATGCCGAAGCGGCGGGTGAAGGCGCGGTTGAACGACGCCTCGGTTCCGTAACCCATTTCGGAGGCGATTTCGGCGAGCGTCTTTCCCGGCCGGCTTAGTTCGATTGTCGCCAGATAAAGCCGCCAGTCCCGAAGGTAGCGGATCGGAGACACCTGCAACACGCTTGTGAACCGCTCTACCAACACACTGCGGGACATGCCGGCCTCCCTGGCCAGTGAGGCCAGATCCCAATCACCCCCTGGATCCGTGTGCAACGCCGAGAGGCATCGGGCCAGCGCAGGGTCGTGAACGGCAGCAAGCCACCCGCTTTCGGGAACGTCGTCTCGCAGGAACTGACGCCGCAGCAATTCAATAAACGTCACTTCGGTCAGCCGTTCGAGCACCGAATAGCCGCCACGGCGTGGTGAATCGACCTCGGCCACGATCTGACGCACCGTCGCGCTCAACCAGTCGCCTTCTGCGGCTCGTGCCGTGCGAACATGCAGGAATTCCGGTAGCGCCTGCTTGAACGGTGCAAAGTTCATCGCCTCGCACTGGACATAGCCGCACAAGATGCGAACGCGCCGTGCCTCACCGCCATAGACGAGGACGGGCACCTCCGGCCACGGTTTGGGCGGAAGGTCATTTCCAGGGTCGATGAGCCGACCGCCTGTCCCACCTCCGATAACGTGCGGTGTTCCGAATGGAAACGCGGCAATGTCACCCGCCTCCAGCACAGTTCTGTTGCCGCCGACCTCTACCCAGCACGAACCCGACGCAACGATATGGAAGCCCATGGCGTCGGCAGGCTTGTAGGGTGCCGGCGTTGCGTCAGTGGTCCAATCGCCGCTCGGCATGAAGCAATATTGCATGTTTCCGGTGATGCGAATGCGCCGCAGCGCCTCCGAAAGGAGGTCGCCGAGTTGGGCAGAAACCCGGGCCGGACTTTCGGTCAAAACATCAGGTTTTCGGGCTAAAGACATTGGGTTGGCGATCCGGCAGGACGGCGGTGTTCACACCCGTCAACCGGAGTTTTATCATGCCTGATGTAACCGACAAGCTGGTCATACTGGTCACCAAGGGGATTGATTCCGAGGTGTCGTCCATTGCCTTCACGATCGCCAACGGAGGCCTCACCGAGGGACTCAAGGTCTTCGTCTTTCTTACCAGCACGGCCATCGACCTTGTCCGCAAGCGCGGACACGAGATGACGCACGTGCCACCTCTCGACCCGCTCGCCAAACTGATTGCGGACTTTGTCGCGCGTGGCGGTGTGATCTGGGCCTGCCCGCCCTGTGTCAAGTCGCGTGGGTATGAATCTGCAGACTTGATCGACGGTGTGACAATTGCAGGTGCAAGCGTCATGCATGCCGAAATCAAGAATGGCGCGGCAACCCTGTCGTTCTGATGAAACGCCTTGGGGATTGCGGTGCCAGCCCCTATCCTTGCCCCGCCCGACATGCGGGCGGGGTAGGGCCATGAATCCGATCGAATTTTTCGACTATGCCGGCATCGCCGTTTTTGCGGCGACGGGCGCATTGGCGGCCTCGCGGCAGCAGCTCGATATCGTGAGCTTCCTGTTTCTGGGCGGTGTGACGGCAATTGGCGGCGGCACGGTACGCGACGTGGTGCTGGATGCGCCAGTGTTCTGGGTTGCCGAGCACAACTATCTGATTGTCGCAGGGGCGGTCGCGGTGATCGTCTATTTCACGGCGCACCTGATTGAATCGCGATACAAGCTGCTCCTATGGCTCGATGCCATTGGCCTGTCGGCCTACAGCGTGTTCGGTGCCTGGAAGGGGCTGGAACTGACCGGCTCGCCACTGGTCGCAGTGGTCATGGGCATGTTCACCGCCACGTTTGGCGGCATCCTGCGTGACTTGCTTTCAGGCGAGCCATCGGTGCTGCTGAGGCCCGAAATATACGTGTCGGCCGCGCTGACCGGCGCCGGTGTCTACACGCTGTCAGCGTCGTTCGGGGTCGAACTTTTCCTCTCCGCGATGCTTGGTTTCGCGGCCGCCCTAGCCATGCGCGGCGGCGGGCTGCGCTTCGGCTGGTCGATCCCGCCCTACCGCAGCCGGCCAGGCAGGCGGCCGGAGGACATTCCCTAAATCAGACCGCGCTGCTGTGCCTCATCGCGCAGGCTCTGGCGCGGGCGCGGCCCAACCTGCTGGATGACGATGCCGGCTGCGAGCGAACCCAGCTTGCCGCAATCGGTCAGATTGCGGCCCTTCGTGTAGCCGTGCAGGAACCCGGCAGCGTAGAGATCGCCAGCGCCCGTCGTGTCCACTAGCTCGTCGATCTCGATGGCGTCGACAGCCACCTTTTCCTCGCCGCGAACGACCACTGAGCCCTTTTCCGAACGGGTGATGGCGGCGAGTTTGCAATCCTGCGCAATCAGCTTGAGCGCCTCGTCGAAGGACGACGTCTGATAGAGCGAAATCAGTTCGCTCTCATTTGCAAAGACGATGTCGACCGTGCCGGACTTCATAAGGTCCAGAAACTCGGCGCGGTAGCGGTCGACGCAGAACGGGTCGGACAGGGTCATCGCCACCTCGTGGCCCGCCCGGTGCGCATGGCGCGCGGTCATGCGGATCGCTTCCTTGGCGAGCGGCGGATCCCACAGATAACCTTCGAAATAGACCACCGATGCGTTTGATGCCTTCTCGGCCTCGACGTCTTCGGGGCCAAGCTCCACGCAGGCGCCAAGATAGGTGTTCATCGAGCGCTCGCCGTCGGGCGTGACGAAGATCATCGAACGTGCCGTTGGCGGCTGGCCTTCCAGCGGCTTGGTGTCGAATGCAACGCCCTGCGCGCGAATGTCGTGCGTGTAGATGTGACCCAGATGATCGTTCGACACCTTGCCGAAGAACGCCGCGGTGCCACCGAAGCTGGCAATGCCGGCTGCGGTGTTGCCCGCGCTGCCGCCCGATGCCTCGATAGCCGGCCCCATATGGCTGTAGAGCAATTCGGCCCGCTCGGCGTCGATCAGGTTCATCGCCCCTTTGATGATGTCGTGGTCGGTCAGAAATTTTTCGTCGCAACGCGCGATGATGTCGACGATCGCATTGCCGATGCACAGCACATCATACTTGCTCATACTGTTCTCCGGTTGATCCGTTGAATGTCCCCGCGCGAGGTCTAACGCCTGTCATGCCGTTTGCAAGCCCGCCTTCCGTTGCAGGCGTCCCCGTCCGCACCTATGTGCTGAATGTTCGACGGGAGCCTGTCCATGATCATTGACGCCGCGCGCGCCGCGATCTCGCGCCTGTTCACGCCCGAATTCAGGGGCGTGTTCTTCAAGTCGCTTGGCTTGACGCTGCTTCTGTTGCTGCTGGCATGGCTGGCGCTGCGCGGATTGCTGACCGGCTTCGTCTTCCCGTGGATCGACACCTTCCTGCCAAGCCTGCCGGACTGGACAAGCTGGTTCGGAGTGCTTGCGGGCCTTGCAGCGTCGCTCGGCATTGCCGTGGGGCTGGCATTTCTGATTGCGCCTGTAACAGCGGCCATTGCAGGCATTTTTCTCGACGATGTGGCCGAGGTAGTGGAACGCGAGGACTATTCCGCCGATCCGCCCGGCAGGCCGGTACCGCTGATGCGCGGCATCGTGCTGTCGATCAAGTTTCTCGGCGTGGTGATCCTGGCCAATCTCGGCGCGCTGCTGCTGCTTCTGGTCCCGGGCGTCAATATTGCGGCGTTCTTTCTGGTCAACGGCTACCTGCTCGGCCGAGAATTCTTTGAATTTGCCGCCATGCGCTTTCGCCCTGAGGCGGACGCCAAGGCCATGCGGCGGCGCAATGGCAGTACGGTCTTTCTGGCAGGCATGGTGATTGCAGCCTTCATGGCCGTACCGCTTCTCAACCTGCTGACGCCTCTATTCGCTGCGGCGATGATGGTTCACCTGCACAAATTCGTGTCAGCGGCGGAGAGCCGCTCGTCGGCAATGGCGGGCGCCTAGAACGTAAAAATTGGCCGGACCGGCCGGAGGGACCCATGACAACCGATCTTCTGCTCGCCATAGCGCATCATCTGCTCGTGTTTTCTCTGGCGGGTGTGCTGTTCACCGAACTCATGCTTTTGAAACCCGGACTGAGCGGCCGCAACCTGTCGCTGCTTGGCCGTCTCGACGGCATGTATGGCGGGCTGTCGGTGGCAATTATCGTTATCGGCGTGTGCCGCGTATTTTTCGGCATCAAGGGTTGGGAATATTACGTCGACAACCACGCCTTCTGGGGCAAGATGGCGGCGTTCCTCGTGGTCGGGCTGCTATCGATCCCGCCGACGATCCGCATCATCAAATGGCGGCGCGAGGCCGGTGCTTCCGACAGCTACGCCGTACCTGACGGCGAGATCGCGTCGATGCGCCGCTACGTACACGGAGAGATGCTGTTCTTCGCGATGATCCTGATCTTCGCCGCCATGATGGCGCGGGGTATCGGTTAGACAACCGGAACCAGCGGCGCAGGCGAGTTGCAGGTTTTTTCCGGCCATTTGCAAATGTCGGCGATCACGCAGGACTCGCAGTCGGGCTTGCGCGCCTTGCAGACATAACGCCCATGCAGGATCAGCCAGTGATGCGCGTGACGCAGATAGTGTTCCGGAATGATGCGCACCAGCGTTGCCTCCACCCGATCCGGCGTCTTGCCGGGGGCCAATCCCAACCGGTTGCCGATGCGCAAAATGTGGGTATCGACGGCCATTGTCGGCTGGCCGAAGGCCATGTTGAGCACGACATTGGCGGTCTTGCGCCCGACGCCCGGCAGGGTGGTGAGCGTATCGCGGTCAGCGGGCACCTCGCCGCCATGTTCATCGATCAACGCCTTTGAAAGCGCGATCACATTCTTCGCCTTGTTGCGCCACAGGCCGATGGTGCGGATAAACTCGCCCACCTTTTCTTCGCCCAGCGCAAGCATCTTTTCCGGCGTGTCGGCGATGGCGAAAAGGTCTTTGGTCGCGCGGTTGACGCCCACATCGGTCGCCTGTGCTGAGAGCACGACGGCGACCAGAAGCGTAAAAGCGTTTGTGTGTTCGAGTTCGCCTTCGGGTTCGGGCCTTTGCACGGAAAAGCGGCGGAAGATCTCCTCGATTTCTTCCGCGCTGTAGAGCGTGACTGGTGGGCGCGCCGGTCGGGGGCGGGGTTTCGCGTTGGAGCCGTCGCGCTTCGCCGGCAGAGGTTTTGACCGCGCCGCGTCCTTTTTGCTCTTGGGCTTTGTCATGCCGTCTCTATAATCATCGTATGGCCGCAAGTCATGCCGCAGACGACACCCTGTTTCGAGCCCTGCTCACGCCGCACCGTTCGCTTGGGCGCAAGGGTTTTGCGGTGCTCATGGCCGTGCTGATTGCGATCTGGATCGGCATCGGCATCGCGTTTCTTTCACTCGGCGCCTGGCCCGTCTTCGGCTTTTTCGGGCTCGACGTGCTGGCGCTTTATCTCGCTTTTCGATGGAACTACCGCGCTGCCCGCGCGCGCGAGGAAGTCACCATTTCGCGCACCAGGCTCGACATCCGCAAGGTCGCACCATCGGGCCGCTCCGAGGCGCACAGCTTCAACCCATTCTGGACCCGGTTTGACGTGGACCGACACGACGAAATCGGCATCACCCGCATGGCCGTGGAGGGCGAGGGGCGCAAGGTCTCGATCGGCGGTTTTCTCAATCCCGACGACCGCGAGAGCTTCGCCACGGCCTTTGGCCGAGCGCTGGCGACGGCCAAGGCGGGTTAGGCAGGAATCGGGTGGCGATAACCGCCTGCGCACGCGATATCTCCGGACAAGGAGAACGACTATGAACGCAATGACCGCAGTGCTTCAAAACGACATCACGCCTGAAGGCATCGACTACGAGATCGTGCGCCGTGTGATCGAGAAGATCAGCGTCGATTATCGCAACCAGCCCTCGCTTGAAGAGCTTGCCGAGGATGTGGGCGAAACGCCGACCGGCCTGCAGAAACTTTTCACCCGTTGGGCTGGCCTGTCGCCGAAGAGCTTCCTTCAGGCGGTGACGCTGGACCATGCCCGCCGGCTGCTCGATGACGGCATGCCGCTGCTCGACGCATCCTATGAGCTGGGCATGTCCGGGCCCGGCCGTCTACACGACCTGTTCGTAACCCACGAGGCCATGTCGCCGGGCGACTATAAGGGCCGCGGCGCCGGCCTGACGATCAATTATGGCTGGCATGTTTCGCCCTTCGGCCTGGCGCTGGTCATGGCAACCGACCGGGGACTTGCCGGTCTGGCATTCTGCGATCCCGGCGGCGAGCGTGTTGCGCTCGACGATATGCGCGGCCGCTGGCCGAACGCCGAGTATGTTGAAAACGTCGGCGCGACCCAGCCTTATGCCGCCCGCATTTTCGATCCTTCTCGCTGGCGGGCGGACGAACCGCTGCGTGTCGTCCTGATCGGCACCGACTTTCAGGTGAGGGTGTGGGAGGCGCTGCTGCGCATCCCGATGGGCAAGGCCTGCTCCTACTCCGCAATCGCGGATGGCATCGGCTCGCCGAAAGCGAGCCGCGCAGTGGGAGCGGCCGTCGGCGCCAATCCGATCTCGTTTGTGGTGCCGTGCCACAGGGCGCTCGGAAAGTCGGGTGCGCTGACCGGATATCACTGGGGTCTGACCCGCAAGCGGGCGATCCTGGGTTGGGAAGCCGGACAGTTGGCGACATCCGCCTGACGGGCGCTTAACCATCGCTTAACCATAAAATACATAGGGTTGCATCCAAGGGTACATACAACCCAAGGATGCAATCCCTATGCGCGCCGGCCTGTTCATTGCTGTTACTGTTGTGGCGGTGACCATTGCCGGGCCCCTTCCGGCGACCACGCAGAACGTGCTGTTCGACGCAACGGTGAATGCCACCTGCACCTTGAGCGTCGATTCCAACGGCACGTTCGTGGCAAGCGCCGATCTGCAGTCCCTCAGTTCAAAACTGGGTGGCGGTTCGGCGGGCTCAGTCACGCTTTCCACCACCGGCGGTGTCGATCTCAGCGTCGATCCCGTGACCGTCGTCACTGTGCCGGCAGCCGATGTTTCGGCGACCACGTGGACCCCGACATACGCCGCAACGGGTGCGCACACGGTGGCCGAGACCGGCGCCACCACGACGCTGACCGATCCCGGCACTTCGACGGTGACGGTTCATCTGGTCGGAACCAAGGGTGGCAGCAACCGCTTCGCCGCCGGCAACTATCAGGCAACGGTGACGGTGCGATGCGAATAGGACTTGCCCTTGGGCTGGCGCTGATTTTCTCGCTGCCGGCGGCCAGCCAGTCGATGAGCCCGATGCGCGGCGTGGTGACCAGTTTCACCGATGCGTTTGCCGTCCGCATCTACCCGGCCAACCCCTACAAGCACCGCATCAGGGTCGAGGTCCGCGTTTACGACCAGGACTTCGCGCCGGTCGCTGCGCAGGTCATGCCGCCCGCCTTCCAACTGGGTGGTCAGGCATCGCGGCCGGTGCTTGTCATCGTGCCGTTCGACGGCACCACCTCCCGCAAAGTGCGTATCTGTACCGAAAGCGTCCCCTTTCCCGGCCAGCAGACACAGATAAAGGCACAGATATGTGGAAAATTTCTCGCACGACGCATGTAGCAGCGCTGGCGACGGCAATCGCGAGCCTTTCGGGACAGGCGCTCGGCGGCGACGTTTACAACCTCAACCAGACCGGTTTCACGCTGCCGGGTGTGACGCTGCCGCAGGGCCAGGACGAGGTGCGCGCATCGGACGGCACAACCTGCCGCTCGTCGATCTCCGGCAGCGGCGCCTATCTCGATGTCGGCGTGGTTGGCGGGCGGTCGTCATCAGAAGGCATGTCGACCTATGGCCGGGTCGTCATACCGCTCGGACGCCGGCCGACTCGGCTCGACTGCGCGCGGCTTTATGCGCTGGAAGTCGAGCGGCTGGAAATGGAGATCCGCATGCTCAAGATGGGGATTGCGCGCGGCAGCAGCGCAGCCGCCGGGGCGGAGGTTAACTGGGCGCGTGAGGGATGGACGGACGAAGGGCGCGCCGGCAATTGAACAGCCGAACGGCAACCGCCTGCCGCGCCGGAACAGGGGCGCTGTCTGCATTGTTGTTGTCGGTGGCGGCGGTCCCGGCGCAGATCGTCGGTTCGTGCACGATTACGGTTCAGAACGCCGGCACGCTTGCGATCAGTCCCACGCTTAACCTGCTCGGGTCGGACCAGCCGGGCGGTGCGAGCGCGGTCGTGACCGTCAAGCCCAGTTCCCTCGGCTGCGCCGGCCTTCCCGTTCTCGATCCGCTTGTGTGTTTCGGCATGTCCGCCCCGCCTCCGGCAGCGTTCCTGTCCGAGCCAGCAGGTGGCGGGACCTCCGTCGGCTTCGCCTCGACATACGCAATCAATGGCGGGCTTCCCATCGGCGGCGCGGCGACGACGCTGCTGGCAAACGGAACGCACACGGTTGCGATAGGACTTACGGCGACCCGTTCCTCCGGCATCTTCCCGGCGGGGACCTATCAGGCGCAGGTCACGGTTCGCTGCGAATAGCGCCGGCTGGTCAAACGGCTTCCATCCTGTTCTAGACTGCGCCCGAACAATGGGTGCAGCGAATGATTGTCGTCGTCGGGTCCATCAATCTTGATCTCATCGCCAATGTGGGCCGCCTGCCCGGACCGGGGGAAACCGTTCCCGGCTCCGCCTTCGCCACCGCCGCGGGCGGCAAGGGGGCGAACCAGGCGCTGGCGGCACGCCGTGCCGGTGCGGACGTTCGCATGGTGGGCGCAGTCGGCAAGGACGCGTTCGCGGGCGAGGCGCTGGCGCTGCTGGATGAGGCGGGCGTCGATCTTGCTGCCGTTCGCCGCGTCGGTGGCCCGACGGGCACGGCGCTGATCCTTGTCGGATCGGACGGGGAGAACATGATCGCCGTGGTGCCGGGCGCGAACGGTCTGGTGGCGGAGGCGGATGTCTCATCCGCCGGCATGGCCCGAGGCGACCATGTGCTTCTCCAGCACGAGGTGCCGCTTGAAACGGTAGCCGCCGCACTTGGGCGTGCACGCAGTAGCGGTGCAGTGTCGATCCTCAACACCGCGCCATTTCAGGAAAGTGCTGCCCCGCTTTTGCCGCGCGCTGACTATGTGATCGCCAACGAAACCGAATTCGACCTTTATGCGGACGCGCTGCGCCTTGCCCCCGGCGAGCGCGAGACCCGTATGCGCGCTTTCGTTGAAAAGACCGGAAACTGCCTCATCGTCACGCTGGGCGGCGAGGGCGTGCTGGCCGCCACCCCGGAGGGGATGCTCAACGTGCCGGCGTTGAAAATCACGCCGGTCGACACGGTTGGGGCCGGAGACACGTTTTGCGGCTACCTTGCAGCAGGGCTGGATGAGGGCATGTCGCTCGAAGACGCCTTGCGCCTCGCCGCCGCTGCCGGTTCGCTGGCCTGCCTGAAACCCGGCGCGCAGCCGTCGATCCCGGTCGCTCGTGAAGTGGAAACAGCTCTGGCGAGTGCCGGCTAGGGCAGGGCGGCCAGACGCACGGTCAGAAGTTCGAAAAAGGCGTCATCGTCGATGTCGCGTACGACATAGGCGTTCTTTGCTCGCTTGGTCACGCCCCACCAGTCGACAACGGTCATGCCCATGGTGAGATCGGATTGGGTCTCGATCTCGACATTGCAATCGCGCCCCTTGAACAGTTCGGGCTTGACCAGCCAGGCAATGACGCATGGATCGTGCAGCGGTCCGCCATCGGTGCCGTATTTCGCCTCGTCGAAGCGTTCTGAGAAGGAAAGCATCTGGGACACGGCAATGCCGACCCGGTTGCCGATGTTACGGAATGCGGCCACGCGGGTTGCCTTTGACAGTGCCTTGTGGGTCACGTCCAGCGGCATCATGGTGATCTGCACGCCTGAGCGGAAGACGATCTCGGCCGCCTGCGGATCGACATAGATGTTGAATTCCGCCGCCGGCGTCGTGTTGCCGCCTTCGAAGAAGCCGCCGCCCATCAGCACGATCTCTCGGATGCGCGGAACGATGGCGGGTTCCTTCTTCATCGCCAGCGCGATGTTGGTGAGCGGCCCGAGCGGACAAAGGGTGATCTTGCCTGCTTCCTCCGCCATCAGCGTCTCGATGATGAAATCGACGGCATGTTCGTGCTGAAGTTCCATCGCCGGTTCGGGCAAATCGGGTCCATCCAGCCCGGTTTTTCCGTGCACATATTCCGCCGTGACCAGCTTGCGCTCCATCGGGCCGTCTGCACCGGCGTAAACGGGGATGTCGGGCCGTCCGGCCAGTTCGCAAACCTTGCGGGCGTTTTTCTGCGTGAGTTCCAGCGGCACGTTGCCGGCGACGGCTGTGATGCCCACCACTTCGAGCTCGGGACTGGCCAACGCCAGCATGATCGCCACGGCGTCGTCCTGACCGGGGTCCGTGTCGATGATGATTCTGCGCGTTTCGGCCATTCTCACTCCTGCTTCATGCACTTGAACTCGAATTCGCGGCGGACCATATCAGTGTCACGGGCGAAAACGCCATCAGGGTTTCCGCCTGTCCACGTCGCTCTTTGAGGACACGGTATGACACGTATGTCGACTTTCTCGAGCCCGCTGCTTCTGGGGTTCGATACAATGGAAAAGACGCTTGAACGCGTCGCCAAATCCGCTGACGGTTACCCGCCCTACAATATCGAGAGGATACGGGACGCCGACGGCGAGGTTGACAGGCTCCGCATAACGCTTGCGGTCGCCGGCTTCTCCGACGAGGAGCTTGATGTGTCGACCGAGGAAAACCAGCTCATCGTGCGCGGTCGTCAGACCGACGATACCGAGCGCGAATTTCTGCACCGCGGCATCGCCGCGCGCCAGTTCCAGCGGACATTCGTTCTGGCCGACGGAATGCGCGTTACCGGGGCGGAATTGAAGAACGGCCTGCTGTCGATCGACCTCGACAGGCCCCAGCCCGAGAAGCTGGTACGAAAAATCAACATTTCGGTGCGAGACTAGTTTCGCCCGTACCGGAAAAGCTCTGATGCGGGTTGGTCAGAAGGGACTTCCTGCACGCAAGGAGGCTTGCATGACTGAATTTGAAACCAGCCACGTCCTCACGCAGGAGGAACTGGCCCATCTCGGCGAAGGCACCGTTGCGTATCTTCGCGAATTCGACAGCGCCGAACTCAAGGAACGTTTCCCCGATGCGCCCGAAATGGCGCCGGGAACAAGGCTTTGGGCCGTGTTTGCCGCCAATGGTACGCCGATCCTGCTTGCAGACGCACAGGACAGCGCGCTTGCCGGTGCGATGCAGAACGACCTGACGCCTGTCAGCGTTCACTGACGCGAAACTGTCGAATTGAGTGAAAGCGCCGCCTGATCAGGCGGCGTGGGATGCAGGCGTCTGCGACAGGAAGGTGTAAATCGCCGTCGCGTCGCCGGTTCCGCGTATTTTCTTGACCGTATCGGCATCGCGAAGCACGCGCGCAATGCGCGAAAGCGCCTTCAGATGATCGGCGCCGGCGCCTTCGGGCGCCAGCAGCATGAACACCAGATCGACCGGCTGATCGTCTAGAGCCTCGAAGTCGACGGCATGTTCCAGCCGCGCGAAAACACCCACGATCTTGTCGACACCCGGCAGCTTGCCGTGCGGAATGGCGATGCCGTTGCCGACACCCGTCGATCCAAGGCGCTCGCGCTGGAGAATGGTGTCGAACACCTCGCGTTCCGGCAGGCCCGTTGTGGCAGCGGCGCGCTCGGCCATCAGCTGCAAGAGCTGCTTCTTCGAGTTGGCTTTCAGGTTCGGCATGATTGCCGACACGTCGATCAGATCACTGAGATCCATGATGGAGTCCCTTGTCCCGGTGCGTGCGTCCCCCGCCTCGCACCGGATCCGGTGTTGCTTATTGCCCGCCCGGGTCCTGACCCTGGGCTGCCGTTGTGTCGATCCAGCCGATATTCCCGTCGGGTCGCCGGTACACGATGCTGACGTGCCGATTGCCTGCGTTGCGGAATATGTAGACCGGATTGTCCTTGGTATCGAGTTCGATCGCGGCTTCCGCCACGCTCATTGTCCTGAGCGCGACCGTCTGTTCCGCAATCACCGCCGGAGCATAGTCCTCCGGCACTTCGTCGTCCTCGTCGGCCACCGGCGCGATAACGCGATAGGCCAGATCGATGGATTCCGCCGCTTCCCGGCTCGCCGTATTGTGCGACTTGAGCCGGCGCTTGTAGCGGCGCAGACGCTTTTCGATCCGCTCGGCAGCCGCATCGAATGCCGATTGCGGCTCCTGCGCCTTGCCGTTCGCCTGCAACGCGATGCCGGTGTCCAGCCGCACAAGGCAATCGGCATCGTAGCCCGAACCGGACTTCTCGACCGTCACCTGGCCGGAAAACCCGCCATCGAAATATTTGTCGACGGCGTCGCCGATGCGCCCCTCGATGCGGGCGCGGAACGCGTCGCCAATATCCATATGTTTGCCTGTGATGCGCAAATTCATCTCAGAACTGACGATCCTGTAATCGAGGCTTTTTTGACCGACTAAACATTATACCGGTCACATTCCCTGACAAGGAAATCCGGTTTTTCAATGCCGAAGCAGGGTCGATTTTTCCCGTATCGGTAAACGGGCCCAGTCAGTCCGAGACCCGCATGCTGGCCGGTTCCCCCGGCTGCGGGCGGGCTTCTATTCCCTTAAAATGCGCTTGTCAACGAATGGAGCCGGGCTGGGCGAGAAAGTTGTTCAGGGCCTGAAATGCCCGTGTCTCAGCGGGCAAGGCCCGCCAGGGCGCGCTTTTCGCGCCTGCGCTGGACCGAGGACGGAATGCTCATTCCTTCCCGGTACTTGGCGACCGTGCGCCGGGCGATGTCGACCCCGTTTTTCCTCAGGATATCCACAATGGCGTCGTCGGAGAGCACAGCAATCGGCTTTTCGGCGTCGATGAGTTCGCGAATGCGCACCCGTACCGATTCCGCCGAATGGGCGTCTCGGCCCTCGGCCGAGGCGATTGCCGCGGTGAAGAAATAGCGCAGTTCGAACACGCCGCGCGGGGTCAGCATGTATTTGTTCGCCGTTACGCGGCTCACGGTCGATTCGTGCATGCCGATCGCATCGGCCACCATCTTGAGGTTGAGCGGCTTCAGATGCCTGATGCCGTGAACCAGAAATGCATCCTGCTGGCGCACGATCTCGGTGGCGACCTTGAGAATGGTTCTGGCGCGCTGGTCGAGGCTGCGGGTCAGCCAGTTGGCGCTCTGCAGGCAGTTTGCGAGGAATTCGCGGTCCTTCGCGTCCTTCGCCACGCCTGAGACCTCGGCATAATAGGCGTTGTCGACCAGAACGCGGGGCAGCGTGTCGGCATTGAGCTCCACCGCCCAGCCGCCGTCCGGCCCTTGCGCCACGATGACGTCCGGAATGATCGGGTCTGAGGCGCCGCTGGAATGAACGAGTCCCGGTTTCGGATCGAGAAGTTTGATTTCGGCCAGCATGTCGACCAGATCGTCGCGGTCCACACCGCAGATCCGCGACAGCGACACGAAATCGCGCTTGGCCAGAAGCTCGAGATTGGCAATCAGCGCCTGCATGGCCGGGTCGAGGCGGTCGCGCGCCTTGAGTTGCAACGAAAGGCATTCAGCGAGATCACGGGCAAAGACGCCCGCGGGATCGAAGGTCTGGCAGGTCTCCAGTACGCGTTCCACGACTTCAGGTTCAACGCCCAGCCGCTCTGCGATTTCTGCTGTATCGCCGTCGAGATAACCCGCATCGTCGACCGCGTCGGCGAGAGCTGCCGCGATGTTGCGCTCAACCGGGTCGGTGAAGCTGAATGCGATCTGCTCGGCGAAATGGTCGCTGAGTGTCGTTGCGGCCGCCACCATGGCGTCGAGGTCGAAACCCTCGCCGCCGCTCGACTGGCTGCCCGTGCCGGGCGCCGACTTCCACTGCGCGCTGAGATCGGGACCGACCTTTTCGCTGCGGCCCGGATCGTCGGGGAACATGTTTTCAAGCGAGGTGTCGAGCTTGTCGGAGATCGCTTCCGACGACCATTCGGCGTCGCCGGTGTTCCAGCTTTCCTCGCCGTCCGTCTGTTCAGACTGCCGGTTTTCGACGGGTTCCTGCAGTTCGCGGTCGTCGTCGGTGCGCTCCAGAAGCGGATTGCGCTCGATTTCCTCGTCGATGAATCGTTCAAGTTCCAGATGCGTCAGCTGCAACAGCCGGATCGACTGCATCAGCTGGGGTGTCATCACCAGCGACTGTGATTGTCGTAGCTGCAGCTTGGCCGAAAGCGCCATCTGGTACTCAACCTGCCCCGTTACGCCTGCCCGGCGCGGCCACAGGCCTGCCCGAGCGCCGGGATCAAACTGGCCCGGCTTTTGCATGTCAAGCTTGAAGCTAGCCGAAATGCCTTACCGCGACGTTACGGAGGGCGGTTTGCGTGGATTTTGCTTCGATTTTTCGCGCAAATTCAGCGCGACTGAACATCAGAGGCTGAAGCGCTCGCCAAGATAGTGACGCCGCACTTCTTCGTTCTCCACGATTTCCGACGCGGTCCCGTGGGTCAGGAGCTTGCCCGTATGGATGATGTAGGCGCGGTCTATGAGGCCAAGCGTCTCGCGGACATTATGGTCGGTGATCAGCACGCCGATGCCGCGCTGGGTGAGATGCCTGACAAGCTGCTGGATGTCTGCAACCGCGATCGGGTCGACGCCTGCGAACGGTTCGTCCAGCAGCATGAAATTGGGATTGCTCGCCAGCGCTCTCGCAATCTCCAGCCTGCGGCGTTCGCCACCGGACAGTGAAATCGCCTGCGCCTTGCGCAGATGAGAGATATGAAACTCGTCCAGAAGCTCGTCGAGTTTCTCCTCGCGCGCCTTGCGCTTCTTCTCGGTGACCTCGAGCACGGCGCGGATGTTTCCCTCCACTGTGAGCCCGCGGAAAATCGAGGCTTCCTGCGGCAGATAACCGATGCCGAGGCGCGCGCGGCGGTACATGGGCATCGCGGTCACGTCGAAGCCGTCGATCAGGATGGAGCCGGAATCGACCGGCACCAGCCCGGTGACCATGTAGAAACAGGTGGTCTTGCCGGCCCCGTTGGGACCAAGCAGCCCGACTGCCTCGCCCGCTTTCACGCCGAGCGAGACGCCGGCAACGACATTGCGGCCCTTGTAGCTCTTGACCAGATTGTGCGCGACCAGCGTTCCGCGCAGCGCCTCGCGCTGTGCCGTTGCGCCTGCGGCGTTGTCGGTCTGGCCGCCGTTTTTTGAAAGCACGCGCAGCATCAGTTGTTGGCTGATTCCGGCTGCAGCAGCATGCGCACGCGGCCCGTATCGTTGCCGCAGCCGTCCACCTGGGACTCGCCGCTTCGCGTGTTCATGGTCAGCCGGCAGCCGACTACGACATTATCGCCTTCAGTCAGCACTACCTCGTTGCCGGTCAGCACCATCACGCCTGTCGCCATCTCGAATGTGCCACGGTCGCCCGTCGCGACTTGCCCGTCAGAATTGATGTAGACCTTGCCTTCGGCCTCGATGCGCTCCACCTGGGTTGCGCCGCCGGGCCGCGCGCCTTCGCCCGAACCGGTATAGTGGACGACCATGCGAACGGTGCGCAGCAGGAATGTGTCCTGCACCAGCGATACATTGCCGGTGAAGACGGCCGTTTTTTCCAGTTCGCGAACCTCCAGCCGGTCGCTGACAATCTCGATGGGCGTGTCGCCCGAAAGCAGCGAACCACCTCCCTGGCCCTGAGCGGAAGCCGAAACGTTTGTGGTGGCCTGGGCGAGGCAGGCGGCGGTGATCATCGCAAGCAGGCGAACGAGCGTCATTCTAGTTCTCGGCATTGGTTGCCTCGCCATCGGCTGACGCGGTTGTCACCTGTCCGGGTTCGATAAGCATCTTCACATTGTGCTCGAACACCATGAGCGCGCCGCCACCGGTGACGGTCACCGTTTCGGCGGTCACATGCGATCCGCCTGTTTCAATCGAAACCTGCTCGCGGCCGTGGATGTTGCCGCTGTCCATTTCAAGTTCCGCGGATTGCAGCCGCGCCTTCATGCCGTCTGTTGTCTCGATCAGCGTCGGGCTGGTGATCGCCAGCCTGCCAGTTTCCTTGAACAGGGTGCCGGTTGCAGCGTCCACCTGCGCCCAGTCCTTTTCGCCGACGGGCAGTCTGGCAGCAATACCCTCAAGATCGACGGATTCAGTGCGGGTAATGTCCTGGATCGCACGTTTTGCGGTCACCTCGAACGGGCGGTTGCCGCTGGTGAAGCCGCTCATATGGGGACCATCCATGATCAGCTTGCCACGCTCGATCGTGGTGCCTGAAAGCACGATGGAAACACCGGTCAGCGAGGCGACGACGGTGCGGGCAACCAGCAGCGCAAGGATAAGGATTGCCAGGATCGGAAGGGCGCGACGCAGAAAACGGACGCGGCGCGAGTGACTTTTCTCGCGCGCAAACACCGATTCCGTGCGGGCCCAGCGCCGCACCGGCATGTCGATGGTGGTTGCGTCAGTCATCGATGTCCCGCCACGAGAACCCGCCCGCCACGCTCAAGGTCCGGTCATTCGGGTCGAACGCAGCAGCTACCTGGCACCGGACACATGCAAATGATGCAGGGCCGGTCAGCCGGTACGAAGCCAATCTCCGTACGCCGCACATGACAACCCAATATGGTTATTTTGGGATGAAGGAAAGTCCGCCACCGGTGCTGGGGTGCGCGACGCGTGCAAACAGGGCTTCAACCCGCGCGGCCATTGCATTACATGACCGTCAGCAACCGATGCGAGGCCCGCCATGCCCAATACCGCCGACGAGATTATCGACCGCCGCCGCTTGCGCCGGAAACTGACCTTCTGGCGCGTTGCGGCAATCGTTATTGCCGCGATTGCCATTGCCGGCGCCGCCTTCGGCCTGTTTGCCGACCAGCTGGGCGCGACATCGCGCGATCACATAGCCAAGGTGCGCATCGAAGGCACGATCACCGAGGACGACGAACTGCTGAAGCGGCTGGACGCGATCCGCAAATCGAAATCGGTGAAGGGCGTGATCCTAGCCGTGGATTCGCCCGGCGGAACGACTGCGGGCGGCGAATCCATCTACGAGGCGGTTCGCAAGATCGCGGCCGACAAGCCTGTCGTTGCGCAGGTGGGAACGCTGGCCGCTTCGGCCGGTTACATGATCTCGAGCGCCAGCGACCACATCGTTGCACGCCAGTCTTCGATCGTGGGTTCGATCGGTGTCCTGTTCCAGTTTCCCGACGTTACCGGCCTGATGGACAAGATCGGCGTCAAGCTGGAGGGTGTGAAGTCGTCGCCGCTCAAGGCCGAACCTTCGCCATTCAGCCCGACGACAGAGGAAGAGCGCGCGATGATCCGCTCCATGATCATGGACAGCTATGACTGGTTCGTGGGGCTGGTCGAGGATCGCCGGCCATTGTCGCGCAGCGAAGTTCTGGCGCTTGCCGACGGCTCGGTCTTCACCGGCCGTCAGGCGCTGGACAACAAGCTGATCGATGCACTCGGCGGCGAGGATGAAGCACGCGTCTGGCTGGAAGAAAAAGGCGTCTCGAAAGACCTCAAGATCGTTGAATGGAAAGCCAATGCCGGCGCGCAGGACTGGCTGACCGGCTCTGCCGCCGGCGGCGCGCTTGCCCGCTTCCTGGGTCTGCCGGCCGGTCAGGACGTGCTTTCCGAACTCGGCGCGGACCGTATCTTCCTTGACGGTCTGGTGTCGGTCTGGCAACCTGATCTGGCTCGTTGATCGGCGTAAAAGTTCATAAAAATCATCCCGATAAGGCGACAGTGGCGCTCTAGCGAGGAGGGGTAGCTATGATCAAGTCGGAACTGGTCCAGACGATCGCAAACCGGAATCCGCACCTATTTCTGCGCGATGTCGAAAACATCGTGAATGCGATATTTGAAGAGATTACGGTGGCGCTTGCCGAGGGCAACAGGGTCGAGCTGCGCGGATTTGGCGCGTTTTCGGTCAAGAATCGCCCGGCCCGCATTGGCCGCAACCCGCGCACGGGAGAGTCGGTCGAGGTCGAGGAGAAGTGGATTCCCTTTTTCAAGACCGGCAAGGAGTTGCGCGAGCGTCTGAACGGGGGCAGTAGTTAGCAGCCCGACCGGTTGACCGGCTTCGGGACAAATTCCCCGATACGGTGGACGTGCAATGAACCGAATTCTCGTTTTCGTGTTTTTTCTGCCGCTGGCGGTCATCCTGACCGCGCTGGCGGTGGCCAACCGCACATCCGTGCCGTTCACCATCGATCCGTTCAACCCGGGCAATCCCGGCCTCACGGTCGAGGCGCCGCTCTTCGTGTTCCTGTTCGCGGCAATTGCGATGGGGCTGATCATCGGTTCCGTCGCCACGTGGATACGGCAGGGCCATTATCGCCGGCTGGCGCGCCAGCGTGACGCCGAGCTACGCAACCTGCGCAACCAGCCGCCACAGGTTTCAGGCAACGCCCTGCCGAAACCCGGCGCCTGAGCCGCTGCAGAATGCGCATCATCTCCGCCCAAGACGTTGACCGCGCGCTTGATTTCGCCGCGCTGGTCGAAGTCCTGCGCGAGGGTTTCCGCAAGGGCGCCATCCAGCCGGTGCGCCACCATCACACGGTAGAACGGCCCGAAGGCCAGCCCTCGACACTGCTCCTGATGCCGGCTTGGACCGATTTTTCGGCAACCGGCGCCGAGGGCAACGGCCATATCGGCGTCAAGATCGCCACCGTCTCGCCCGACAACAACTCAATCGGCAAGCCCGCCGTGATGGCGCAATATCTCCTGCTCGACGGCCAGACCGGCGAGCCGGAGGCCCTGATCGACGGCCAGCGACTGACGCTGTGGCGCACTGCAACCGCCTCCGCCCTGGCGTCGGACTATCTGGCGAGACAGGATTCCAGTCGATTGCTGATGCTGGGGGCCGGCGCTTTGGCGCCGTTTCTGGTGCGTGCGCACGCCGCCGTACGGCCAATCCGCAAGGTTTCGGTGTGGAACCGCAACCGGGACAAGGCCGACCGGCTGGCCGAGGAATTGTTGCAAGACGGTTTCGACGCCAAAGCCGTCGATGACATCGACGTCGCCCTTGGCGAAACGGACATCGTCAGCGCCGCGACCATCTCGACCGTACCGCTGGTGCATGGCACCTCATTGAAGCCTGGAACCCATGTCGATCTGGTCGGCGCATTTTCGCCGACAATGCGCGAGAGCGACGATGAAGCGGTTCGGAAGGCGCGGGTCTATGTCGACACGCGCGGCGGCGCGCTGAAGGAGGCGGGCGATATCGTCCAGGCGGTTGCCTCAGGCGCGCTGAGCGAAGCCGACATCAAGGGCGATCTTTTCCAGCTGACGCGCGGCGAGGTGAAGGGTCGCGAGAGCGACGACGAGATCACGCTGTTCAAGTCGGTCGGGGCGGCGCTCGAAGACTTCGTGGCTGCAATCCACGTCAACGAGCGCGCCTGACGCTGCTACCTTCCGGACGCAGGTTCCCCTGAGACGCGAAACAGCGCCAGATCGGCCGCTGAGTTCCCAATTTCCGGGAAGAATTGCGGATTCTGCCGATAGGCGGACTGTGATTGCGTTTGCAGAAATTCCGCCGTTTCCAGGTCCAGAAACGCAAACAGCTCCTTCTGAGTAACGAAGCCGTCTCCGTTCACGTCTGCAGCGCCCCTCAAGCCTTCGGCGAAGCCGACGCTGACGATGCCGTGATAGTGGTCGTCGATCAGGTATTCCCCGACCAGTTCGTCTTCGGCGCTGGCGCCGACAAAGCTGATATTGGCGAATGTCCGGTCGAGCAGCCCGCCTGCATGGCAGCCATCGATGAGAAGCACGACGTTGAGGTTCTTTTCGGCGGCGCGCTCCATCCATTCGGTAAGCTTGTCGTCGGAGATGACTTCGCTCTCCAGGATTGTGTTGGTGGCCGCGTCATACCGGGTTTCGGTGAGTGTCAGGAGTTCGTCCGCGCCGTCTGCTTCTGTGCTCGAGTCGGGAGCCGGAAGGCTGCCGCTTGAACCCGAGTAGGAAAAGACAAGAGTGTCGCCGGGTTTGGCGCTGCGCACCAACTGGTTCCAGGCAAATTCGATGAACTGCGGGCGGGCATCATGGTCGAGGATTTCGACGACGTCGGCCGCGCCAGCGTCGCGCAATACACCTGCAATGAGTTGGGCATCGTTTACCGCGCCCCTTAACTTGGGAAGGTGGGCATAGTCGTCGATGCCGATAACCAGCCCGTAGAGTTCAGGTTCCGGCGCGCGAAAATAGAACTGGCCGATCACCTGGTCGTAATAGGCTGGCGCCTGATCATGTTTCACCTTGTCGGCGAGTGATTTGACCTCCACCTGCGTGCGCTTGGCGATTTCGACGATCGGCATGCCCGGCGTCGTCAGGATCGGCCAGAACTTGCGGGTGAAGATCGAATTCGGATTGTCGTCCTGGGGCGAAAGCCGGTCGAGCGCGGTCTGGCCGGTGCCGGCCGAATAGATGACGAAAGCGCCGGGGTCAGGCGTCATCCGCGCCAGACCACCAGCCTTGGTTGCGCCGCGCGTATCGTGCTGCGGGAAGGGATCGTCGCGGCAGGCATCGAGCACGACGAAGGCGAGCTGTGCGCCGCGCGCGGTGATTTCCGAGACGATGCGGGTCGCGTCGATTGCGTTTCGCTGGACGCGCCGTACTTCAGACGCCTTGATTTCGGGCATGTCGACGGGAAGAAGGTAATTCACGCCCTCAGCGGCAATGCCGTGGCCGGCATAAAAGAAGAAGGCGATGTCGCCTTCTTCGATGCTGTCGTAGAAATCGGCCAGCGCCACGTCGAAATCGTCGACGCCGAGATCTTCCAGAGATGTGACCGAAAATCCGAGATCGCGGAGCGCTCCGCTAATCGTATTGGCGTCGCCAACAGCCTTGTCGAGATCCTTGAGCTCGGCGTAGTCGTTGTTGCCCACCACAAGCGCAACCCGTTTCTGATCGCCGTCGTTGCGGCCGCCGATGGGCGGCAGGGATCGCAACGCTTCGAGCGTCGCTTTCAATTCATCGATTTCGACCTGCCGTTGCTCTTCGGCTTCCTTCAGCCGTTCGAGCGGGGCCATTGCCGCCTGCGCCGACCCCGAGCCGAGTGCTAGCAAGGCTAGCATCGCCGCAAGAAGGAATGTCGAAAGGGAATTGGCGGAAAGCCGTCGACCAAGATCGCTCATTTCAGTTCCCAAACCCGCTGGTGCCCACCCCAATACTGACCGGAAATTCGGAGAAACCAAGGCGTGAAGCAATCGAATGGTTACGCACCGGCGTTGCACGCATTTCGGCCCTGTGTCACAAGCGCCGCCACTATTCGGAGAAGCCCAGGGTGAAACCCAGCCGCAACAAGAAGCGCGCCGACCGTCGGCCGGGCCGGGAGGGAATCGCCTCCAGCGGCCGGGGCGGTCGCAAACCCGCGCGCGGCCAGGGCGAAGCACGCAGCGCGAGCGCCGAAAGCCAGCCGCGCCAGGAGCAGCGCCCGCGCCCGGCATTCCGGCAGGGTGCGTTGCCCGGCGAGCGTCTGCCGGTCATCCTCGAGGTCGAAGCGAACGACAATTACGCCCTGCTGGATTCCGGTGACGGCGAAAAGCTGGAACGCTTCGGCGAATATCGGGTTGTGCGGCCGGAAGGCCAGGCGATCTGGCCGCGCGCGCTCAAGCAGTCCGACTGGGACAATGCCGACGCCGTCTTCACTGGCGACACCGACGAGGAAGGTCTCGGCCGCTGGCGGTTTCCCAGAACGCCGTTGGGCGAGACCTGGCCGATGGTGCATGATGGGATCGACTATCTCGGCCGTTTCACCTCATTCCGCCATGTCGGCGTGTTTCCCGAGCAGGCTTCGCACTGGCGCCACATGGCGGAACTGATCCGCTCCGCGGGGCGGCCGGTCAAGGTGTTGAACCTGTTTGGGTATACCGGGCTTGCCTCGCTGGTAGCCGCACAAGCCGGGGCCGAGGTGACGCATGTTGATGCCTCCAAAAAGGCGATCGGCTGGGCGCGCGAAAACCAGGCGATAGCCGGGCTGGAAGACAAGCCGGTGCGCTGGATCTGCGAGGACGCGATGCGCTTTGCCGAGCGCGAGGTTCGCCGCGGAAACAGATATGACATCCTCCTCCTCGACCCGCCCGCCTATGGCCGCGGACCGAAGGGGGAGGTCTGGCAACTGTTCGACGACCTGCCTCATATGGTCGATCTGTGCCGCGAAATCCTGACCCCGAAACCGCTGGCAATCGTGCTGACCGCCTACGCGGTCCGCTCATCGTTTTTTGCCATTCACGGGCTTTTGCGCGGCGCGATGGCCGGCAAGGGCGGAACGGTGGAATCCGGTGAACTGATCATTCGCGAACAGTCGGCGGGAAGGGCGCTTTCAACTTCGATGTTCTCACGCTGGGTGGCGCAATGACGGGGCAACGTCCGGGCGCTCCGGGTCAGGTGAAGGAAGTCACCAGCACCGCAAATCCGGTGGTGAAGGACATCCGCGCGCTCGGCATCAAGAAATATCGCGACCAGTCCGGCACCTTCATGGCCGAAGGTCTCAAGCTGGTGATCGAGGCACTCGATCTCGGCTGGACGATCAAGACGCTGGTGATCGCCAAATCCGGCAAGGAAAACCCGGCAATCGGCAAGGTGGCTGCGCGCACGGTTGCCGCCGGCGGACTGGTGCTGGAAGCCAGCGAAAAGGTGCTGACCGCGATCACCCGTCGCGACAATCCGCAGGCAGTTATCGGCGTGTTCGCGCAGCATTATCGCCCACTGGGTGAAATCCACCCGCAACCGGGCGAAGTCTGGGTCGCTTTGGACCGGGTGCGCGATCCGGGCAATCTGGGCACGATTATCCGCACCGCTGATGCCGTTGGCGCTGCGGGCGTCATACTGGTCGGCGACACGACAGATCCCTATTCGCTGGAGGCGGTTCGCGCCTCGATGGGTTCCATTTTCGCCGTGCCTTTGGCGCGGACGGCAGCCGACACATTCGTTGGTTGGCGCAAGGGCTTTGACGGGCTGATGGTGGGAACCCATCTCAAGGGAGCGGTCGACTATCGCGAGGTCGACTATGAGCCGGGACCGGTGGTGCTTCTGATGGGCAATGAACAGCAGGGACTGCCCGACGATCTGGCGCAAAGCTGCGACAGGCTGGTGCTGATCCCGCAATCGGGCCGTGCCGACTCGCTCAACCTCTCGGTGGCGACCGGGGTGATGCTGTTCGAAGTTCGCCGCAACGCACTGAAGGTTGGCGGCTGATGCGGGCGCTCTTCACCTACGGTCTGGCCTGCGTGGCAGTCGTGGCGCTCGACCAGATCATCAAGCGGCTGGTCGAGACCGGTTTGGCGATGCACGAGCAGATCGAGCTGCTGCCGTTCCTGTCGCTCTACCGGACGCATAACACCGGTGTGGCGTTTTCGATGTTTGCGGGTTCGCAGGACTGGTTGCTGATCCTGCTGGTGCTGGCGGTGCTGGCCTTCATCGCCTGGCTGTCCTTCAAATCCGGTTCGCACCAGATGATCGCGCGGCTGGGCTTCGCATTCATCATCGGCGGCGCTGTCGGCAATTTGATAGACCGCGCCGTGCTCGGTTATGTGGTCGACTATGTGCTGTTTCACACGCCGGGCTGGTCCTTCGCCGTATTCAATCTCGCCGATGCGGCCATCACGGTCGGCGCGGGTCTGGTGATCCTGCAGGAAATCGTCGACTGGCGGCGCGGTGCGACCGCCGACGCCGCTGACCGAGATTGACCCGGCGCGCCAGCCGCCGCATTTTCTTGTTCAAACACCCGCCAAACACGCAGGGAGCGACATGTCGGAGAGTTTCAGGGCCATTCTGGTTACGCGCAATGAGGACAAGTCCCAGACGGTCGACGTCGTCGACCTGACCGAGGACGATCTGATGGAGGGCGATGTCACCGTCGCGGTCGAGGCGACCACGGTGAATTACAAGGACGGGCTGGCGATAACCGGCAAATCGCCGGTGATCCGCCGCTCTCCGATGATCCCCGGCATCGATTTCGCCGGAACGGTGACGGCCTCCGATCATCCCGACTGGCACCCCGGAGACAAGGTGGTGCTCAATGGCTGGGGCGTCGGCGAAACGCATTATGGCGCTTATGCAGGAAAGGCGCGTGTGTCGGGCGACTGGCTGGTGCCGCTGCCAGACGGCATGTCTGCAGCCGACGCGATGGCTGTCGGTACGGCGGGTTACACGGCCATGCTGTGCGTCATGGCGCTGGAGCGCCACGGCATATTGCCGGAGCGCGGCCCGGTCATCGTCACGGGTGCTGCCGGTGGTGTCGGGTCGGTCGCGGTCGCCGTGCTGGCCAAGCTTGGCTATCACATAGTCGCGTCCACCGGCCGCGCCGCCGAGGCGGATTATCTCAAGGAACTGGGCGCAGCCGAGATCATCGACCGCGCTGAATTGTCGGAGCCCGGGCGCCCGATGGGCAAGGAACGTTGGGCTGGCGGCGTCGATGCAGTGGGCAGCCACACGCTGGCCAATGTGCTGGCGCAGACCCAGTATGGCGGCGCTGTTGCTGCCTGCGGTCTGGCGCAGGGCATGGACCTGCCGGCATCGGTGGCGCCGTTCATCCTGAGGGGTGTGTCGCTGCTTGGCATCGATTCCGTCATGGCGCCGAAGGCGCTGCGGCTGGAGGCCTGGAAGCGCATTGTCAACGATCTAGACCACAAGAAACTTGCCGCCCTGTCGGCGCGGATCCCGTTTGACGGGATTATCCCTGCTGCCCGCGATATCGTTGAGGGCAAGATACGCGGCCGGGTGGTCGTCGAAATGTAGCCGGCAACAACCGGGGCGAGAAAAAATCGCGATCGTTTAAAATTTGAACGACCGCTCAAAAGCTTCTCTAATGCCTCGCCTTTATAGTGCGAGCCATGTTGGCGGAGCTCGATAGGACGGGGTTGGGGCACGCGTCAGGCACTGACGCGCCCGATTCCGCGCGCCGAATAACGGTGCTGGAAGGCGCTCGCGAGGAGCGCCCGAACGGCGCATCGGCGCAGGGTGAGGGCCGGCTCGACACTGTCTTGCAGCTGAGCCTTGTTGCGTCCGCCTTCGCGATTGGCGGTTATGCCAACATCGCCGGCGCTCCGGCGCTGCTGCAGGCGCTGTTGTTCGGCCTTGGCCTTGGTTCGCTCGGCGTGGCTGCGCGCATGCGCCATGTCGGCCGCAAACTCGTCGCATCGCGAGACACCGCCCACAGCGAGGACCGGCGCGAGATCGAACGTCTTGCCGACCGTATCTGGGAGTTGCAGGAAGCCGAAGAGCGTTTCCGCGGCCTTGTCGACGCGCTTGGCGACATTGTCGTTCACCGCGACCGCGAGGGACGGGTCGTTTTCGCAAACCGGGTGCTGGCATCGGTGCTGGAACGCGACGCCAGCGAACTGGAGGGCAGGACCCTTGCCGAACTGGGCATCGAGATCGGGGTCGTTCCCGATGCTGCTTTCAGCGACGGCGAGTGCCTGAGTTCGACCGACGTTGCCATACGCACGCCGAACGGCACGCGCTGGTTTTCCTGGATCGAACTGTCGGTGCGCGACAAGCAGAGCGAAGCCGTGTCTCATCGCGCCATCGCCCGCGACATCACCGACCGCAAGCGCGCAGAACTGGCCGCGATCCGCGCCCGCGAGCGCGCCGAACATGCCAGCAAGGCGAAGTCGCGTTTTCTCGCGACCGTCAGCCATGAAATCCGCACGCCGATGAACGGCATCATGGGCATGGCCAAACTTTTGGGAGGCACCACGCTTTCGCCCGAGCAGACGACCTATGTCGGCGCGATATCAACCTCGGCAACGGCCCTTCTGGCGCTGATCGAGGACTTGCTGGACTTCTCCAAGATCGAGGCGGGCAAGCTGGAACTTGAGCCCGAGAAGTGTTCGCCGCGCGAACTGACCGAGCATGCGGTCGAGCTTCTCGCTGCCCGCGCATTCGCCAAGGATATCGGCATCGGGTGCCATATTGATCCGTGTGTTCCGGAATCGGCGCTGATCGATCCCGGTCGTTACAGGCAGATTCTGCTCAATCTTGTCGGCAACGCGATCAAGTTCACCGACGAGGGCGGGGTGCTGGTAGAGGTCACCAGCGAACGGAACGATCAGGGGCGCGCGCTCGTCATCAGCATCTCCGACACCGGTCCGGGTCTCGGTCAGGCCGATCTCAAGCGCATTTTCGAGGAATTCGAGCAGGTCGACGACAGCCGCACCCGCAAGCATGGCGGCGCGGGCCTTGGGCTGGCGATCACGGCGCGCATCGTGGAAGCGATGAAGGGCAAGATCGACGTTGTTGGCGCACCCGGCAAGGGCGCGACATTCACCGTCACCCTGCCGCTGGAAGAGGCTTCGCCCGCTGCCGTGAAAAAGGGGACCATGCTCGCCGGGCAGAGCACGATGATCATCTCCGCCAATGCCATGGAGGCGGACGCGATTGCCCGCACGATCAGTTCTCATGGCGGCGCGGCATTCACAGCAATGTCTGCGCAGGAGGCCGCCAGACTGGCGAAATCCGAGGCTGCCGGCTGCGACACGCTCCTGATCGATTCTGCGCTGGAAACGCCGGATTGTGCGGTTTTGAAGAAGCTTCGCGACGAAGGATTTGCGCGCAGTCAGGCCATTACGCTGATCACACCGTCCGACCGTGGCCGGCTCGCGGAATTGCGCGGCGGCGGTTACACTTCGTTCCTGCCAAGGCCGGCGCGCGGCGAGACCCTGTTGCGCCTGCTGTTGCCGGGTGGTGCATCGGACAAGACCGGTGCGAGCGCAACCAGCGCCAGGACCGAGGCCAATGCGCCTTCCAGCGGCCTTTCGGTGCTGATTGCGGAAGACAACGAGATCAACGCGCTTCTGGCCCGTTCGGTGCTGACAAAACGCGGATTTGCGGTCGATGTCGTGTCCAATGGCAAGGCGGCGCTGCAGGCGCTCACTGAACCCGGCCGGCACTACGATATTGTCCTGATGGACCTGCACATGCCGGTCATGGACGGTCTTGACGCAATTGCCAGCCTGCGCCGGCACGAGGATGAACGCGGCATTCCGCCGGTTCCGGTGCTGGTGCTTTCCGCCGACGGACAGGAGCAGACGCGCCAGTCCGTGCTGACCCACGGCGCCGACGGTTTCCTTACAAAACCGCTCGATCCGGAGGCGCTTGTCTCCGCCGTCGAAGAGCACGCCGCGGCCTGAAAACCTGACATTTCGGAGCACGATCGGCCCACGGCTGGCCGCTGGGCCGCTCCCTGACCAGCTTGTGAGGCCGTCAGCCAGACGCTATTGTCATGCTGTTGTCGCAGTGCGTGATCTATTCCCCGGCTACGCGATGTGAGGAGAATCACCATGCGCAGCGCAATTCTCCCGCGAAACCACGCCGAGACCGGCGTTGTTGCCGGGAATATGCGTTTTGGCTACGCGTTGGAGCAGGGACTGCCGCTCGGCCGCATCGGCTCGCTGGAAGTCAGGCTCGCGCGCACGGCTGCCGAAATTGCCGCTGCCCAGGAGGTGCGCTACCGGGTCTTCCATGAGGAACTCGGCGCGCATTCGACTTCTGCGCAATTGCTCGACCACCGCGATGCCGATCGTTTTGACGACATCTGCGACCATCTGCTCGTCATCGACACCGCACTGGCCGGTCCCGATCTCAGCCGCGTTGTCGGCACCTACCGCCTTTTGCGTGATGAACTCGCCTATGCTTCAGGCGGGTTCTATTCCAGCGACGAATTCGAGCTGGATTCGCTGGTTGTGCGCCAGCGCGGCAAGCGCTTTCTCGAACTTGGCCGCTCCTGTGTGCTGCCCGAATACCGCTCCAAACGCACGATCGAGGCGCTTTGGCAGGGCATCTGGGTCTATGTGAGCCACCACGACATCGACGTGATGGTGGGTTGCGCCTCCTTCCATGGCACCGTGCCGGCTGCCCATGCGCAGGCGCTGTCGTTCCTGGCGCACAATTGCCGCCCGCAACCCGAATGGGATGTCAGGGCGGTTGCGGCCCGCCATGTCGACATGGATCTGATGCCGGCCGAGGCTGTGAACATCAAGGCGGCGCTGGCCTCCATGCCGCCGCTGATAAAGGGCTATCTGCGCTTGAGCGCAATGGTGGGTGACGGCTGCGTCGTCGACCATGAATTCGGTACGACCGATGTGTTCATGATCCTGCGTGTGGAGACGATCTCGCCGCGCTACATCAACTATTACGGTGCCGAGGCCGAACGCTTCCTGGCCTGAGCGCTGTGCCCGGCTGGAAAATGCCAAAGCCCTCCAAATCCATAGTTCGGGCGGCCGGCTTCAATCCTCCCAGTCGGAGCCAATCGGCTTTTCCTGCCTTCGACGCGCCTGGTCAGCGAGGTCGCGTGCGCGCGCCATGTCGTCGGTGTCCGCCTCTTTCGGTATCGCATCGGCCCGCCCGTTCGGGCACAAGACAACGTCGAACATCACGGGAAAGTGGTCCGAGCCGCATGATCTGAGCCGTTCCATTGCCTGGATACGAAACTCCGGCGAGTGGAACAGATGGTCGAGCGGCCAGCGTATGAGCGGGATGCGCGCATCGAATGTAGAGAATATTTTGCGCCCGATGCGTGGATCGAGCAGCCGGCTGATGCGTCTGAACCGGTCCGTGGTGCCTGACCATGCGACATCGTTGAGGTCGCCGGTTACCATGACAGGCAAGGTTTCGTCGCGCACAAGCATTGCGACCAAAGCGGTCTCACCGTCGCGCCCCTCCGACCCGTGGTTCGGCACCGGCGGCTCGGGATGGATCGCATAGAGTCGGAATGCCAGTTCGTCCGACAGCGAAACCGTTGCCCGGATCGAGGGCACGCCGTCCGTCAGAAGGTCTTCGACTGCGACATCGGCAAGTGGAAAGCGCGATGCGAGCACCATGCCGTAGGTATTGTCCTGTGGCTGGCTGACGACATGTTCATACTTCGCCAACGTAGCAGCCAACGCGTCCATCCAGGTGTTGTTCACCTCCATGAGGACCAGCACATCCGGGTCGCGATCGGCAACGATTTCGGCCAGCCTCGAATGATGCTTGTTGGATTGCTTGACGTTGCAGGCAATCAGCCGCAGCGGCAGACCGGCAGCGTCGCGGTCGGCATTGTAGTCGGCGGACTGTTTCGGCCAAAGCGGCGTAAATCGCAGAACATAAGCCGTCTGAACCATTGCCACCGCGGCCAGCGCCAGTTGCACGACTGTACGCTCGGGGCCGGGGTCGACAAAAAAGGTGGCGGCCAGCAGCAACAGAGATAGCACCGCGATCTGCTGGCGCGGGAAGTCGCCGATACGCACTGCTCCGTGCGCCAGCGGAAAATGGGGCACAACCGTGGCCGCAACGAGAAGGCCTGTCAGAATTTCAATGACGAGCAGCATCGCTCCCAACAATACGCGGCTTGCAATCTTGTTCCTGCATCCCGCTCAACCAGATGGCTGTCACCAGCCTGAAAGGTCAGGAATGCAACCGCCCCGAGCGGCGCAAACCGCCGCCATGCGAACTAAAGCTTGCCGGAAACGACATAGCGCAGGGCGCGCGCAACTTCCTGCGGGCTGCGCGCGACGGCGTTTGCCGCGGCGTCGACCTCCTTCAGCGCATGGTCGAATTCGGGCGGTTGTAGGACGATGATCGGCTTGCCGAGCGCGGCGGCATAGCCCGCATCGAAGGCCGCGTTCCACTGCCGGTATTTTTCGCCGAAGCACACGACAAGCACGTCGGCGCGCTCAAGCGCTGTCCGCGTGCGCACGCCGTTCAACAACGCGCCCTTTCGGTCGTGCCAGAACTTGTCGTCTTCAGCGCCGAAGATCTCCACCCCGCAATCGTCAGAAGCGTCATGGTCGGTGACCGGCCCGTACCATTCAATGTCGAGCCCTTTGCAGGCTTCGATGATCGTCTCGCGCCAGTCGGTGTGGATTTCGCCCGCCAGATAGACGTTGAGTTGCATTGGTGATTTCACCTTCAGTTCGTGTGAGTGATTTTTGGTCGGATGCCTCCGCTCAAGCCCCCGCATTGTAGGCGGCGATGGCCGCCATGTTGACGATGTCGCTGTCCTTGGCGTTGAGCGACACGATCTGAACCGGCTTGTTGAGGCCCACCAGCAGCGGGCCGATCACGGTAGAGCCGCCGAGTTCCTGCAGCATCTTGGTCGAGATCGAGGCTGAGTGGAAAGCCGGCATGACAAGAACGTTGGCCGGGCCCGATAGCCGGCAGAAAGGATATTGCTGCATGAGGCGCGGATTGAGCGCCACATCGGCGGCCATGTCGCCGTCATATTCGAAATCGACGCGGCGCTGGTCGAGGATCTTCACCGCCTCCTGGATGCGTTGCGATCGCTCGCCCTGCGGGTGGCCGAAGGTCGAGTAGGCAAGCAGCGCGACGCGCGGCTCATAGCCCATGCGCCGTGAAAAGCCGGCCACCTCCTCCGCGATATCGGCGATCTGCTCCGAATTGGGCATGTCGTGCACGGCCGTGTCGGCAACCAGCACGGTGCGACCACGGCACAGCGCGATAGAAACGCCGATCACCCGGTGACCGGGCTTGGCGTCGATCACCCGGCGCACATCGTCGAGCGCGGTCGAATAGTTGCGCGTCACGCCAGTCACCACGCCGTCGGCGTCGCCCAGCGCCAGCATGCATGAGGCGAAATGGTTGCGGTCGTTGTTGATCAGCCGCTGACAGTCGCGGAACAGGAACCCCTTGCGCTGCATGCGCTCGTAGAGATGGTCGGCATAGATCTGGTTGCGGCGCGACAGCCGCGCATTGATTATCTCGATGCCAGGCTTGTCGAGATCGACGCCGGCATTGCGCGCGGTTTCCTTGATCTGCTCCTCGCGGCCCAGAAGGATGGCCGTGCCCAGCTTCTGGTTCACATAGGAGACGGCGGCGCGCATCACCTGCTCTTCCTCGCCTTCGGCAAAGACGATGCGTTTAGGCTGGCGGCGCACGCGGTCGTAGATACGCTGCAGCGTCGAGGCGATCGGGTCGCGCCGGGCTGACAGCTCCTGCGCATATTTCTCGAAATCGAGGATGGGCTTTCGCGCCACGCCCGAATCCATCGCCGCCTTGGCGACAGCAACCGGAATGGCCGAAATCAGCCGTGGGTCGAAGGGCACCGGGATAATGTAGTTGGCGCCGAATTTCGGCCGGTTGCCCTGATAGGCGGCTGCCACGTCATCCGGTACATCCTGACGCGCGAGTGCTGCCAGCGCTTCGGCCGCTGCTACCTTCATCGCGTCGTTGATGGTGGTCGCCCGCACATCCAGCGCGCCGCGGAAGATGTATGGAAAGCCCAGCACATTGTTGACCTGGTTCGGATAGTCGGACCGACCGGTCGCCATGATCGCGTCTGTGCGTATCTGCGCCACTTCCTCCGGCGTAATTTCCGGATCGGGATTGGCCATCGCGAAGATGATCGGGTTCTTGGCCATGGACTGCACCATGGCCGTGGTCAGCGCGCCCTTGGCCGACAGGCCGAAAAACACGTCGGCGCCATCCAGTGCGTCGGCCAGCGATCGCGCCTTGGTCTTGACCGCGTGGCCGGACTTCCACTGGTTCATGCCTTCCTTGCGGCCCTGATAGATGACCCCCTTGGTGTCGCACAGGATGACGTTTTCGGGCGGCATGCCCATTGCCTTGACCAGTTCGATACAGGCGATGCCTGCAGCACCTGCGCCGTTGCACACCAGCTTGGTCGTCTTGATGTCGCGGCCGGTGATCTCCAGCGCGTTGATCAGCCCGGCGGCTGAGATGATCGCTGTGCCATGCTGGTCGTCATGAAAGACGGGAATATCCATCTTCTCGCGCAATTCCTGCTCGATGATAAAACATTCCGGCGCCTTGATGTCTTCCAGATTGATGCCGCCGAAGGAGGGGCCGAGCAGCTTGACGCAATTGATGAATGCGTCTGCGTCTTCCGTGTCGATTTCCAGATCTATGGAATCGACATCGGCGAAACGTTTGAACAGCACAGCCTTGCCTTCCATCACCGGCTTTGAGGCAAGAGCGCCAAGATTGCCGAGGCCGAGAATGGCCGTGCCATTGGTGATGACGGCGACCAGATTGCCGCGTGTCGTGTAGTCGAACGCGCGGGACGGGTCTTCCGCGATCGCCTTCACCGGCACCGCCACGCCGGGCGAATAGGCGAGCGAAAGGTCGCGCTGCGTCGCCATTGGCTTGGTCGGGTTGATTTCCAACTTGCCGGGACGGCCCGACGAGTGAAATTCGAGCGCTTCCTCGGGGCTGACCGACGGACCGGCGGCGTCCTTGATGTCTTTTGCGGGCATGACTGCTGGCGTTTCCTGGCTTGTTTGTCGTCTTTTTGTGGAGGTTTGTGCGGTGGTCGCCATTAACGCTACACTTTTGGCCGCCGAACCGCCAAGCAGGAATGCGAAAACACCGCAATTCCGGAAAGCCGAGCGTCCGTGAACGACGAAACGCCCATCGACAAGACACACGCCAGTGCCGCGCCCGCGCCGCTGTCGGCTGCCGGCGCAACGCCGATGATGGAGCAGTTTATCGAGATCAAGCAGGCGAACCCGGACTCGCTGCTGTTTTATCGCATGGGCGATTTCTACGAGCTGTTTTTCCATGATGCCGAAGTGGCAAGCCGCACGCTGGGCATCGCTCTCACCAAGCGCGGGAAGCATCAGGGCGAGGACATCCCGATGTGCGGCGTGCCGGTGCACGCCGCCGACGACTACCTGCAAAAGCTGATCGCCGCCGGCCATCGCGTGGCCGTTTGCGAGCAGACCGAAGACCCCGCCGAGGCGAAGAAGCGCGGTTCGAAATCAGTCGTTCGTCGCGACGTGGTGCGGCTGGTGACGCCGGGCACCATAACCGAGGAGAAAATCCTCGCGCCGTCGGAAGCCAACACGCTGATGGCGCTGGCGCGTGTGAAGGGCGGCGCGGATGCCGCAATTGCGCTCGCCTGGATCGATATTTCGACCGGTGCATTCAGGGTGATGCAATCCGCATCCGACCGGCTGCTCTCGGACATCCTGCGCGTTGATCCGCGCGAACTGGTGCTGGCCGATGCCGTTTTTTCCGATCCCGAACTGCGGCCGGTCTTCGACACGCTTGGCCGCATTGCCGCCCCGCAGCCGGCATCAATGTTCGACTCTGCGCTCGCGGAAAGTCGCATTGCCCGCTTCTTCGATGTGCAGACGACGGAAGGTTTCGGCACGTTCTCGCGCGCCGAACTGGCTGCGATCTCTGCCGCGATCGCCTATGTCGAGAAGACGCAGCTTGCGGCGCGCCCGCCGCTTGAACGGCCGGCACGGGAAGATGCGGGTTCCACGCTTTTCATCGACGCCGCCACCCGCGCCAATCTGGAGCTGATGCGCACCTTGTCGGGCAGCCGCGACGGCTCGCTTTTTTCCGCGGTCGACAGAACGGTAACCGGCGCTGGAGCCCGGCTTCTCGGCGAGCGGCTGACTGCGCCGCTGACCGAGCCAGCTGTCATCAATGCACGCCTCGACGCGGTTTCGTTCTTCGTTGACGAAACCCGGCTGCGCGAGGCGCTACGCGTTTCGCTGAAGGCCGCACCCGACATTGCGCGGGCGCTGTCGCGGCTGGCGCTTGGGCGCGGCGGGCCGCGCGATCTCGGCGCGTTGCGCGCGGGGCTGGCCGCGGCTTCCGAGATCGCAGGCCTGCTGGACGGCGCCGAACTGCCGAACGAGCTTTCCTCGGCTGTTGCCGCGCTGAAGGCCGCGCCTGCCGAGTTCGCCAGCCATCTGGAAACAGCACTTGCCGACGAATTGCCGCTTCTGCGCCGCGACGGCAATTTCGTCCGCTCCGGCTATGACGCGGAGCTCGACGAGGTGCGCGCATTGCGCGACGAGTCCCGCCGCGTGATCGCCGGCATGGAGCGCGACCTGATTGAGGAAACGGGCATCCGCTCGCTAAAGATCAGGCACAACAACATTCTGGGCTATTACATCGAGGTCACGGCGAACCATCACGCCACGCTGGCCGGCACCGACGAGGCGAAAGCGCGTTTCATTCACCGGCAGACGATGGCAAACGCCATGCGCTTCACCACGACCGAACTGGCCGAACTGGAGACCAAGATAGCCAACGCCGCCGATCGCGCACTGACAATCGAGCAGGCGGCGTTCGACACGCTGGTCGCCGAGGCAACCGCCAATGCGGAGCCGATCAGGAAGATCGCGGCAGCACTTGCGGAGCTTGACGTCGCTGCCGCTTTCGCCGTGCTGGCCGAAATCGACAATTACTGCCGGCCAGTGGTGGACGACAGTCTGGCCTTTCACATCGAGGCCGGTCGGCACCCGGTTGTCGAGCAGGCGCTGCGCCGCCAACTGGCCGATCCTTTTGTCGCCAATGATTGCGACCTGTCACCGGCAGGTGACGCGAAACACGGTGCGATCTGGCTGCTGACCGGCCCGAACATGGGCGGCAAATCGACATTCCTGCGCCAGAACGCGCTGATTGCGGTGCTTGCGCAGGCAGGCTCCTACGTTCCAGCCGAAAAGGCGCATATCGGCGCGGTGGACCGGCTGTTCAGCCGTGTCGGCGCCTCGGACGATCTGGCGCGCGGGCGGTCCACCTTCATGGTCGAGATGGTGGAGACCGCGGCCATTTTGAACCAGGCCGGAGAGCGTGCGCTGGTTATCCTTGACGAGATTGGGCGCGGCACGGCCACGTTTGACGGCCTGTCGATCGCCTGGGCCGCGGTCGAGTTCCTGCATGAGAAAAACCGCTGCCGATCGATCTTCGCCACCCATTTCCACGAGATGACAGCGCTTGCCGAGAAGCTGCCGCGGCTCGCCAACGTCACCATGCGTGTGAAGGAATGGGAAGGCGAAGTGGTGTTCCTGCACGAGGTGGCCAAGGGCGCTGCCGACCGCTCCTACGGTGTGCAGGTGGCCCGGCTGGCGGGCCTGCCTGCTCCGGTGGTGGAGCGGGCGCGCGAGGTGCTTGATCTTCTGGAACAGGGCGAGGCGTCGGGCAAGACAACGGGACTGGTCGACGACCTGCCGCTGTTCAACGCCAATGTCAGCCGCGAGCCCGCAAAACCGGCCGCCAGGGACGAACTGAAGGATGCGCTGGAGGCACTGCATCCCGACGAAATGACTCCGCGAGAGGCGCTCGACGCGCTTTACCGGCTGAAGGGCATCGCCGGCACCTGAGTGAATGCACGTTCCCCAAAGATATTAACCGCTCTTTGAACGTTTCGTGAGTTTATGAGGCGGGAACGGGGGGCCTGATGGCGCGACTGGTCAACATATTCGTTTCGGCGCGTTACAGGCGCATGTTGAACATCGGCGTGTGGGGTCTGGTGTTCGCCGCAATTCTGGCGGTGGTGCTGTCTTACGCAACCATCACAACGCTGAACATGATGAGGCTGGAAACGCGCGAGAGCGCCCAGCACTTCATCCATTTGCGCAAAAACATTGTCGGAACATTCGAGGCGCTGCATCAGCGGGTAACCGCACGACCCTGTTCGCCCGAGTTCAACGACCAGCTACGCGAGATCGCCTACCTGCCCGACGGCCTGAACGAGTTTCTCTACGCGCCCGGCGGTCAGGCGCAGTGTTCGGTCAACATTCCGCGCTTCGAACGTATTCACGATCTGGGTGAGCCCGATATTGACTGGCAGGGGTCGACCGGATTCGTGACCTGGTTCGATCGCGATCTTGGTTTTGTCGGGCTGCCGGGGCTCGTGGGCACCGTGATCCTGCAAGAGCCTTTTGCGACCATTGTCGCACCCCAGAAGGCGGACATGACGGCGCCGGACTGGATGGCCCTGGAAGTCGCGATTGTCGAGCAGGACGGTACTTCATGGCACCGCATGGGCGCCGAGGGCATCTACGGTCGCGCACGCCAGGCAGCAGACAGTGCGGGCCTGCTGCCATTTTCGGGCGGCGCACTCCATTACCTGGAATGCGATCCCGGTGGAGTGCATTGTGTCGCGGCCGAAGCCAGCCTTGCCGCGATCTTTCTTTCCAACCCCCAGATGCTTGCGTTCGCGCTGTTCATGTCGGTTGTCCTAGCGACCAGCCTGGCATTCCAATTCAACCTGTTCGTCACGCGCTACTGGTCGTTCGAGAAGCGGTTTCGCCGCAACCTCAAGCCGGATCACGTCATGTGCGTGTACCAGCCCGTCATGAACCTTGAGACCGGTGAAATGAAGGGCTGTGAGGTTCTGGCACGTTGGCGCGATGTGGACGAATCCATCGTCGCACCGGACCGGTTTATTCCGATAGTCGAGAAATACGGTATGACGGCCGAGTTTACCGCCATGGTCGCACGGCGAGCCTATTCCGAACTGTCGAAGAACATTCCGCCGGACCGGCCCATTCAGGTCAACTTCAACATCTTCCCGCGCGATCTGGACAGCCAGGCACTACTGAAGATCTATGCGCCCTTCCTCAATGAGCCGGAACGTTTCGAAGTGGTTCTCGAGATCGTCGAGAGCGACCAGATCCCCGCCGACGCGCAACTTCAGATCGAGGAATTGCGGCGCGCCGGCATCAAGACCTATATCGACGATTTCGGCACCGGCTATTCGAACATGCAGACGCTCGCCGCCCTTTCGGTGGAGGGTGTCAAGCTCGATCGGTCCTTCGCTATGGCGCCGGACAATTCGATGATGGCCCAGATGCTCACCCACGCCGTCGACATGATCCATGCGACCGGCCGGGTGATGGTCGTGGAAGGCGTCGAGACGGCCGAACGGCTGAAGCTTCTCCGCGACATGGCTGCGCGCACGGATTTCGTGCAGGGATATTTCATCTCCCGGCCGCTTGGCGCGGCCGAACTTGCTGCTTTCCTTGCGCGCTCCAAGACCGGGACCGGCGCGGAGGCCGAGCGATCCGCTGCGTAGGCCGCCTCGCAATGGCCCCAGCCCGTGCAATGCATTCGGGCTTTCGTACGAAAGCAGTCTGATCGAGCGTATCGCGGCGTAAGAAATCGCGCTATAGACGGCACCCTTCGAAGCAGTTGCGCCCGGAAATGGCCAAGGTTCCCCTCAGATTAGAACTCATCGTTGACCGCACCGCCCTTCGGGACGGCTTGTCGGCCATTGCCGAGGATAATGGCGGTGACGGCGGAAGCGTGGATGCACGCGCGGCGGTGCTCGAATGCGTCAAGACAACGATGGCTGAGGGCAGAGCGACCGCTGAACGCATGCTCGGCGAGGACGGCGGCGGCACGGCCTGCGCCGCGCGAATATCTCACCTGATGGATGAGATTATCTCGGCGCTCTACGAATTTGCTATTCAGCACGTTTATCCCGCGCGCAATCCAAGCGCTGCCGAGCGCATGGCGGTGGTCGCTGTTGGCGGTTACGGACGCGGCACGCTGGCGCCCGGTTCCGACATCGACCTCCTGTTCGTGCGCCCCTACAAGCAGACGCCGTGGGGCGAGCAGGTCATCGAATACATTCTCTACGTGTTGTGGGATCTCGGTCTGAAGGTCGGCCACGCGACCCGCAATGTCGACGAATGTGTGCGGCTTTCGCGCACTGATATGACGATCCGGACCTCGATCCTCGAGGCGCGCTTTCTGTGCGGCGATTCAGAACTCAACGACGAACTGACCGAGCGCTTCGACGAAAAGGTGATGAGCCAGACCGGGCCCGAATTCGTGCAGGCCAAGCTCGCCGAGCGCGATGAGCGCCACGAAAAGGAAGGCGAAAGCCGCTACCTCGTCGAGCCCAACGTCAAGAACGGCAAGGGCGGGCTGCGCGACCTGCACACGCTGTTCTGGATCGGCAAATATTTCTACCGTGTCCGCACCGCCGAAGAACTGGTGGAAAAGGGCGTTTACACCCGCAAGGAATATCTGGAGTTCCGCAAGGCCGAGGACTTCCTGTGGGCCGTGCGCTGTCACATGCATTTCCTGACCGGCAAGGCGGAAGAGCGGCTGCACTTCGACATCCAGCGCGAAATTGCCGAACGACTGGGCTATCAAAGCCACCCGGGCCTGTCGGCGGTCGAGCGCTTCATGAAGCACTACTTCCTGACCGCCAAATCGGTGGGCGACCTGACCCGCATCTTCTGCGCCAAGCTGGAGGAAGAACAGGCCAAGCAGGTCCCGGGTTTCAACCGGCTGTTCAACTCGTTCTCGCGCCGCCGTCGCAAGTTGGCAGGCACCTCTGATTTCCTCGTCGACAACAATCGCATCACGATTGCCGATGACGAGGTGTTCAAGCGCGATCCGGTCAACCTGCTGAGGCTGTTCTGGCTGGCCGACAAGCACGGGCTGGAATACCACCCCGACGCCATGCAGCTGGTGACCCGCTCGCTGAAACTGATCGACCGCAATTTGCGCCGCGACGAGGAGGCGAACCGCCTGTTCATCGACGTACTTGCGTCGGGCCGCGACCCCGAACTCAACATGCGTCGCATGAACGAGGCCGGCGTGCTGGGCAAGCTCATCCCCGACTTCAACAAGATCGTCGCGATGATGCAGTTCTCCATGTACCACCACTATACGGTGGACGAGCATCTGCTGCGCTGCATCGGTGTGTTTTCGCAGATCGAGCGTGGCGAGGCGGAGAAGGTTCATCCGCTTGCGCACTCGCTGATGCCCGACCTGAAACACCGGCGCGAGCTGCTTTATGCGACGCTGCTGTTGCACGACATAGCCAAGGGCCGGCCGGAGGATCACTCGATTGCCGGCGCACGCATTGCCCGCCGGCTCTGCCCGCATATGGGTTTTTCCAAGGAAGACACCGAGACGATCGCCTGGCTGATCGAGTATCATCTGCTGATGTCGATGACGGCGCAGACCCGTGATCTCAACGACCGCAAGACGATCGAGGACTTCGCCAATGTCGTGCAGTCGGTGGAGCGGCTGAAGCTGCTTCTGGTGCTGACGGTATGCGACATTCGCGGCGTCGGTCCCGGCGTCTGGAACGGTTGGAAAGGTCAGTTGCTGCGCACGCTGTTTTTCGAGACGGAGCTGTTGCTGACCGGCGGCTTCTCCGAGGTTTCGCGCGCCGAGCGTGCGGGCGCCGCTCGCGAACAGCTGGCCGAGGCGCTTGCGGAATGGCCGGACGCCGAGCGCAAGCGCTATCTCAAGCTGCATTACGACAACTACCTGATGACGGTTGATATCGACGATCAGATACGCCACGCGAATTTCATCCGCGAGGCAGATGCGGACGGCCGCAACCTGGCGACGATGGCCCGACCGCTGACATTCGAGGCCGTGACCGAGATCACGGTTCTGGCGCCCGACCATCCGCGCCTGCTGAGCGTGGTCGCAGGTGCGTGTGCGGCCGCCGGCGGCAACATTGTTGACGCCCAGATTTTCACCACCTCCGATGGCCGTGCGCTCGACACGATCCTGATCAATCGCGAGTTCGATCTCGACGAGGACGAACGTCGCCGTGCGGCGCGCGTCGGCAAGCTGATTGAGAGCGTGCTCTCGGGGCAAAGCTATCTTCCTGAGATGATCAGGGATCGCGCCAAGCCCAAGCGGGGCGCTAAAGCCTTTCGCGTCGAGCCGCGCGTCGAGATCCGCAACACATTGTCGAACCGCTTCTCCGTCATCGAAGTCACCTGCCTCGACCGGCCGGGCCTCCTGTCCGAGATCACCGGCAGCATTTCCGATCTGTCGCTCGACATCGCGTCGGCGCACATCACGACTTTCGGCGAGAAAGTGATCGACACATTCTATGTGACCGACCTCACCGGCCAGAAAGTGGTGAGCGACAGCCGCATCGAGGCGATCCAGAAAGGGCTGCTGGAAACGCTTGAGGGTTCGGGGTCGAAGACAGCCACGGCGCGCACGCGCCAGGCAGCCGAGTGAGCATCCGCCTGTGAGCCTGATCACAAAATTCGCCAGCGTTGGCAGCGCCGTGATGGCGAGCCGCGTTCTGGGTTTTGCCCGCGAGGCACTGATCGCCGCCGCACTCGGCGTCGGCCAGGTAGCGGATGCATTCTACGCGGCATTCCTGTTTCCGAACCTGTTCAGGCGCATCTTCGCCGAAGGCGCGTTCAATACCGCCTTCGTGCCGCTGTTTGCCAAGGAGCTTGAGGGCGGTGGACTGGAGGCTGCGCGCCGGTTTGGCGAGGACGTGCTGGCCATGCTCGTAACGGTGCTTCTGGCGTTGTCCGGACTGGCGATCCTCTTCATGCCCTGGCTGGTGGCGACGGTGATCGCGCCAGGTTTTGCCGATACGCCTGACAAGTTCGACCTCACCGTCGTGATGACGCGGATCATGTTCCCGTATCTCTTCTGCATGTCGCTGGTCGCCATGCTGTCGGGCGTGCTCAACTCCATGCGGCGCTTCTTTTTTGCTGCACTTGTTCCGACCCTGCTCAATGTGGTGCTGGTCGGCATTCTGGCTGGCGCGCTGGCGGCGGGCACGGACGCACGCACGACCGGCCTCTGGCTTGCCTGGGGTGTGTTCGTTTCGGGCGTGTTGCAGCTGGTGCTTCTTATCGCCGGTGTGCGCCGCGAGGGGCTGAGCCTGCGCCTTCGCCTGCCAAAGCTCACACCCGGTGTGAAGCGGCTGCTTGTCCTGATGGGGCCGGCGGTGCTGACCGGCGGCATCATGCAGATCAACCTGCTTGTGGGGCGCATCATCGCCTCGGCACAGGATGGCGCGATCAGCATTCTGAATTTCGCCGACCGTATCAACCAGCTGCCGCTGGGCGTGATTGGCGCGGCGGTCGGTGTCGTGTTGTTGCCGGAGCTGTCACGCTCGCTGAGGGCAAAAGACACCGCCGAGGTCCAGCATCTGCAGAACCGCTCGCTCGAATTCGCGCTGGCGCTCACCCTGCCGGCCGCGATCGGCCTGATGGTGATGCCCGGCCCGATTATCAATGTCCTTTACGAGCGCGGCGAGTTCACCAGCGCCGACACGCTGATGACCGCCGCGGCACTGGCTGCCTTTGCCGCAGGCCTGCCGGCCTATGTGCTGATCAAGGTGTTTCAGCCGGGCTTCTTCGCCCGCGAGGACATGCGAACGCCGATGTGGTTTGCGATGGTGACGGTCGTCGTCAACATCGCGGCGGCACTGATGCTCTTTCCCGCCTACGGCTTTGTCGCTATCGCCGTCGCCTCCTCCGTTTCGGCCTGGGTGAATTTTCTGCTTCTGGCAGGCACGCTTTGGCAGCGCTCCCATTTCCGGCCTTCGGTCGCAACCTTGCGCCGCGTGGCGCTGCTGGTTGTGGCAAGCGCCGTCATGGGCGGGATAATCTGGGCGTTGGGCGACGTGGCCGCGCCCTGGCTCGGACACGCGCTGGTCGGCGTGCGGGTGCTGGCCGTTATTGCGGTGATCCTAGCGGCCGCCGTGGTCTATTTCGCGATTGCGATTGCTGCCGGCGCGATCGACCGGCGTGAAATCACCGGACTTCTGCGTCGTCGCCGCCGAGCCACTTGATTAGCGGTCAGCGCTCGTCCATAAGCCGCGCACCGAATTTCGCCGCGCGCGAAACGGCCCTCCACAAGCCACGGAACTCCTACCCATGAATACGATCAAAGAACGTGTGTTTTCCGGCGTTCAGCCGACCGGAAACCTCCACCTCGGCAACTATCTCGGCGCCATCAAGCGCTTCGTCGCCCTGCAGGACGAGAACGATTGCATCTATTGCGTCGTCGACCTGCATTCGATTACGGCCCAGCTTGTCCATGAAGATCTGGCGGCCCAGACGCGCGAAGTGACCGCCGCATTCCTGGCCGCCGGTATCGACCCCGAAAAGCACATCGTCTTCAACCAGAGCCGCGTGCCGCAGCATGCCGAGCTTGCATGGATCTTCAATTGCGTCGCCCGCATGGGTTGGCTGAACCGCATGACCCAATTCAAGGAGAAAGCCGGCAAGGACCGCGAGAACGCATCGGTCGGCCTGTTCGCCTATCCGACGCTGATGGCTGCCGACATTCTGGCCTATCGCGGCACGCATGTGCCGGTGGGCGACGACCAGAAGCAGCACCTGGAACTGACGCGCGACATTGCCCAGAAGTTCAACAACGACTTCTCCGAGCGCATTGCCGATCTTGGCGTCGGTGTCGAGATGATGGTGGGTGATGAGAAGGTGCACGGCTTTTTCCCGATCACCGAACCGCTTATCGAGGGGCCGGCTCCGCGCGTCATGTCGCTGCGCGACGGTACGAAGAAGATGTCGAAATCCGACCCGTCGGACCTGTCGCGCATCAATCTGACCGACGATGCCGACACGATTGCCAAGAAGATCCGCAAGGCCAAGACCGATCCCGAACCGCTGCCGTCCGAGATTGAAGGGCTGGAAAGCCGGCCCGAGGCTCTGAACCTTGTCACGATTTTCGCAGCGCTTGCCGAAACCAGCGCGGACGCAGTGATCTCCGACTTTGGCGGAAAGCAGTTTTCGGAGTTCAAGCCGGCACTCGCCGACCTTGCCGTGGAAAAGATTGCCCCGATTGCCGCCGAAATGCGCCGTATCACCGATGACCGTGCCTATGTGGACGGTGTCCTGAAGACCGGCGGTGAGCGCGCCGAGGCGGAGGCCGAGATTGTCATGAAGTCGGTGCGCAAGATCGTCGGTCTGCTGCGCGACTGATCGGTGACGCCAGCGGTCGCTTTCAGTAGCCTCGTCAACAGGCCATCGGGCCAGCTTGCCGCTGGCCGGGTCCGATGGCAGATTGTGTTTGGAAACAGACCGGGAAAGCCTGAATGGTATCCAAACGTCTGAGCAGGGAGGCCGGCCACCGGCGCAAGTTCCTTGCCGTTATCGACGAAACCCCTGAATGCGAGCGGGCTGTCGTCTATGCGGCGCATCGCGCCAACGCCACCGGCGGCGCTGTCGTGCTGCTTTTCGTCATCGATACGGGTGATTTCCAGCAGTTTCTCGGCGTCGAGCAGATCATGCGCGACGAGGCCCAGACCGCGGCTTCGGCTACGCTTGAGCAACATGCGGCAAAGGTGCGCGAAAAGGTGGGAATCGAGCCGGAGCTTGAGATCCGCGAAGGCTCGCGCGTGGAAGAGATCCACAAGCTGATCGAGGAGGATCAGGATATCGCCATCCTGGTTCTCGCCGCCGGCAACGCCAAAGAGGGACCGGGACCTCTGGTTTCCTCCATCGCGGGCAAGGGCGCCGCCTTCCCGATCCCCGTAACGGTGGTTCCGCAGAACCTCTCCGACGAGGATATCGAAAGCCTCGCCTGAGGAGCCGAATACCGCGTATGGCGCTTGAACCGCGCCGCCATCGGGCCTATTTAGAATTATTCAAAAGTTTATCGGAGACGGAGTGCCGCAATGTTTATCCAGACGGAGGCAACCCCCAATCCCGCGACCCTGAAATTTCTCCCGGGCAAGGAAGTGATGCAGGCCGGAACGGCCGACTTCCGCGACGCCGACAGCGCGCGCACGGCTTCGCCGCTTGCAGCGCGGCTGTTTGAGGTGCCGGGCGTCATCGGTGTTTTCCTCGGCTATGATTTCGTCACCGTGACCAAGCAGGACGAGCCGGACTGGCAGCACCTGAAACCCGCCGTTCTCGGCGCGATCATGGAGCATTTCATGTCCGGCATGCCGGTAATGGCGGATGAGAATGCCAACGACATCGCGTCGGATGAAGGTGAGGAGTTCTTTGAGGACGAGGACAAGGAAATCGTGCTCACCATCAAGGAATTGCTTGATACGCGCGTGCGTCCGGCGGTTGCGCAGGATGGCGGCGACATCACGTTCCGCGGTTATCAGAACGGTACCGTGTTCCTGAACATGAAGGGTGCCTGCGCCGGCTGCCCGTCCTCGACAGCGACGTTGAAGCACGGCATCCAGAACCTGCTTCGCCACTTCGTTCCCGAAGTGCAGCAGGTCGAACAGGTCGTCTGAACCGGGCGGCAGGCAAGCTGCCTCACGGATTTCCTGATTTCGGACAACAAAAAACCGGGCCGCTTTGGCCCGGTTTTTTGCTCTAGGCTCCGTTGCCTGGACGGTCCGCCTACCTCTTTACGATAACCTTCGCTCCGACCTCGGCGCGATTGTAAAGGTCGATAATGTCCTGATTGATCAGTCGGATGCAGCCCGACGAAACGTTGCGCCCGATCGAGTTCCACTCCGGCGAGCCGTGCAGGCGATAGATCGTGGAACCGATGTAAAGCGCACGTGCGCCGAGCGGATTGTTCAGGCCACCCGGCATATAGGCCGGAAGAATGTTGCCCTTGGCCCGCTCGCGTGCCCGCATGACCGCCGGCGGCGTCCAGCCCGGCCACTCGGCCTTGCGGGTGATGCGGTGCGTGCCCGACCAGGTGAAGCCGTCGCGACCCACGCCGATGCCGTAGCGCATCGCCTTGCCTTCAGGCATCACGAAATAGAGGAACTTCTCACTGGTATCGACAATAATTGTGCCGGGCTTCTGCTTGGTTTCGTAATTGACGATCTGGCGGTGATACTTCCGGTCGAGCCGGCTGATCGGGACCGAAGGAAGCCGGTAGCCGGCGTCTGTTACGGTGCGATAGCTGGATGTGAAAACCTGACCGCTCGTGCAGCCCGCCAGCGCGGTTGCCAGCCCCACAACAGCAACCGCTGCAATCGTTCTGATTCTCATGTTCGGATCCATTCCCCCGGCAATTAGACAGATGGCCCGAATCGAGCCGCAATTCCGCCAATATTGTTAATGCGCGGCTCTGGCTGGACCAAGTGAATAATCGCCACCCGGTTCGCGCCGGGGAAGGTTGCGGGATCATTATTGTAAATTGGCAACAGCTCACGGAAATGTGAGCACCTCCGAATTGCCCCGAGCGCGCCAATTGCGGCGTTTTGCAACGGGTCATGCGCATCTCGATTGGACCGCGTTACCGATGGATCAGTGTCTGATATCGACAACACCGTGCCCAACTGGCGCTGACCCTGTCCGACCTGCCTGCGCTGAAGGAAATGATCGACCATACGCTGGGACCGCCGATCTGGCGCAGAAGTATCAGGCTGGGGCAGGTGGCGGCGATGGGTTCAAAACAGGAACATTTTGTGGCAGGGTGAGCTGATGCCTATTGTCTCGCCCTTCGCGACCAATCCCCTGGCCGATGGCCGTCAGTCGGACCGTGCGCTCATGGTACGGCGCGGCGTCCAGCGCCTTCTGCTCGAGGTGGGGGCAGCCGCACTCCCCGAACTGTCGCTCAAGACCGGGCGCAGGGCCGACCTCGTGGCGCTGAACAGATCCGGCGAGATATGGATCGTCGAGATCAAATCCTCGATCGAGGATTTCCGCGTCGATCGCAAATGGCACGAATATCGCGATTTCTGCGACCGCTTCTTTTTCGCCACACATCCCGGCGTGCCGGCCGAAATATTCCCCGAGGATTGCGGTTTCATCCTCTCCGACGGCTATGGAGCCGAAGTTTTGCGCGAAGCGCCCGAGCACCGGTTGCCGGCACCGACCCGCAAGGCGCTGACGCTGCGCTTCGCGCGGGCAAGTGCGGCACGCATCACCGCGGCCGAGATGGCCGGCGTGCCCGTGGCGGCGTTGGAGAATGAGGGTGACTAGCAAGTCGGTCGCCGGTCGTGAACTGGCGACAGCGCCCTGCCTGCATGCTACCGACCAACATCTGCCGGCTTCGCCCTATCGCGGCGCGCGCTTTGCCAGAATGCGCTGCAATGTGCGCCGGTGCATGTTGAGACGGCGCGCGGTCTCCGAAACGTTGCGGTCGCACATTTCATAGACTCGCTGGATGTGCTCCCAGCGTACCCGGTCGGCCGACATGGGGTTTTCCGGCGGTTCGGGGCGGTCGCCCTTGCGCGTCAGCGCGGCGTAGACGTCGTCCGCGTCGGCCGGCTTTGCCAGATAGTCTACGGCGCCCAGCTTCACCGCAGTCACCGCCGTGGCGATGTTGCCGTAGCCGGTCAGGATGATTGTGCGGGCATCGGCGCGCTTTTCGCGGATCGTCGCCACCACGTCGATGCCGTTGCCGTCGCCCAGCCGCATGTCGACAACTGCATAGGCAGGTGCACCACTCTTCACCTTTGCGAGAGCCTCATCAACGCTCTCAGCCGTATCGACGGTGAAGCCGCGGCTCTCCATCGCACGCGCAAGCCGCATCAGGAATGGCTTGTCGTCCTCGACAATCAGCAGCGAGCGGTCGGCGCCGAGCGCCTCTTCCGCATTGTCGATCTGGGCATCGGACATGGCGGCTTCTTCTTTTTTCTGGCCGAAATTGCGAATTTGCCGGTTGTTTAGCCGAAATTGGCGGCAAGTCCAGCTTTTAGGCGGCCGAATCCGGTTCAGCCACAAATGCTGCCCGTGGCCACTCCACGCGCGCCACCGCTCCCTTGCCGGGATCGGCGGCGTTGGTGAAGGAGATTGTGGCGCCGGATCGGTCGAGCAACGACTTGGCGATGAACAGGCCGAGGCCCAGCCCGCCGCCTGACCCCGCGCCGCTGCGCCGGGTCAGATAGGGTTCGCCGATACGGTCGAGAACTTCGGCCGAAAAGCCTTCTCCGTCATCCGTGACGGTGATGGCGACATGGTTGTCGTCCCACTCCCAGCGAACGAAGACCGTTTCGCGGGCGAAATCGACGGCGTTTTCAACCAGGTTTCCAAGCCCGTAAATGACACCGGGATTGCGCCGTCCCACCGGCTCTGGCCCATCGCACTGACCCGTTTCCAGCTTCAGCTCGATGCCGAATTCGCGATGTGGCGCGACGGCCTCCTCGACCAGCGAGGTGAGCGGCATGCGCGCAAGGTGGATCTCGCCTTGCGACGACAGGCTGGTGAGCTGTTTGAGGATTTCACGGCAGCGCTCGCTTTGCGAGCGCAGCAGGCTGACGTCTTCGCTGAGACGGGGATCGTTCGCCAGAGCGCGCTCCATCTCCTTGGCGACCAGCGCAATTGTCGCCAGCGGAGTGCCGAGTTCGTGCGCCGCCGCAGCCGCCAGTCCGTCGAGGGCCGAAAGATGCTGTTCGCGCTGAAGCACCAGTTCGGTCGCCGATAGCGCATTGGCGAGCAGCCGTGCTTCTTCCGCGACGCGGTATGCATAGAAGCTGGTGAAGGCAATCGAGGCGACAACCGCCATCCAGACACCGCCAATGAAGATAAGCGGCATCATCAGCTGTGTGCCCGGATACCAGGGCAGCGGCAGATGCAGGAAGGCAAGGGCGGTGGTCACCGCAACCACGATCAGACCGAGCAGTGCGGTGTAGTTGCGCGGCAGCGACGTGGCCGAAATGACCACCGGCACCGCCATCAGCACAGAGAACGGGTTGGTCAGGCCGCCGGTCATGAACAGCAACCCGCCAAGCTGCAAGGCGTCGAAGGTGAGGATGCCAAGTGCTGCACGCGGTTCGAGCCGGTGCGTGGCGGAGAAACGGAACGACAGGAACAGGTTGAGCCAGGCCGAGCAGGCAATCAGCGCGAAACACGGGCCGACCGGCATCGGAAAGCCCAGCCAAAAGGCGACGACCAGCACCGCTGCACTCTGCCCGGCGACCGCCAACCACCGCAGCCGGATCAGCGTATTGAGCCTGAGCCGATGGACGATATCAGGGTCCGGTGCGCCGACTTCCTGGGACATGGTATTCTTATGCGGCTGCTGGTTCATATCGCCAAGCTATTTCCGCCGTTTCGCACGGCTAGTGGCCACCGCGTTCAGTGGGTCTTCCGGCCATTCATGTTTCGGATAGCGGCCGCGCATTTCGGAAAGCACATCGGCCCATGAGCCACGCCAGAAGCCCGGCAGGTCACGCGTGGTCTGGATGGGCCGGTGCGCCGGAGACAGAAGCTCCAGCGTCAGCGGCACCGAGCCGCGGGCGATAGACGGATGTTCTTCGAGCCCGAAAAGCTCCTGCACGCGAATGGCCAATACGGGCTGTTCGCCGGCGTAGTCGATTGGAACCCGGCTGCCCGACGGCGCGTCGAAATGGGTGGGTGCGAGCTGGTTGAGTGTGCGCAGGTCGCCAGCCGGAACCAGCGCCGTCAGCGCCTGTTCGACGGGTTTGGGGCCGATCCGGGCAAAGGACGCCTCGCCGGGCAGGAAAGGAAGCAGCCACTCATCGAGCGCCGCAGTAAGCGCTTCGTCTGAAACATCGGGCCAAGGGGCGCCCAGCCCGCGATGCAGCCAGCCAAGCCGGGCGCGCAGGGTGAGCGCCTCCTTGCTCCAGTCGAGCAGGGAAAGCCCGTTTTCGCGCAGCGCGCCGATGATCGCTGAATTGGCGGCGTCGCCAGTAGGGGCAGGAAGCGCACGTTCCGAAAGCGCGATCGCTCCGAGCCGTTCGGTCGCGCGGGCACGGATCGCGCGGGCCTGTCTGTCGAAGCTGGTCGTTGTCTCACTCTCGATGCGGTCGGCGAGCGTTTCGCGAATGTGGTCTTCGCTGACGGCGGCAGCGGCCAGAATGCGCGCGTTCTGCGCGCCGCCCTGAAGATCGGCGACGACGAGATAAGGCTCCCGCGCCAGCGCCGCCGTCTCGTCCAGTATGGCACCGCGCCCATTGGCCATCACGTACCGGCCCTGCGCGCCGCGCGCCTTGGCGACGCGGTCCGGCCATGCATGGATGAGTAGCTGGCCGGCACTCGCAGTCTCCGCGGGGTTGCCACTAGGTTGCTCGGCCGCGGTTTTCGCCAGCCTTTCCGCCAGGCCTTTCGCAGCCTTTGCGCGGGGCGAGCGATCGGAGCGAAAGCGTGACAGGCGATGGTCGAGGTCGGGCTCGTTGCCGCCAAGGCCACGCTCGGTGAGCAAGACCGCGAGTTCCGCCGCCTGCTCGGCCGCCCCTTGCGTCGCAGCTTCCGCCACCATGTGGGCAAGACGGGCAGGCAGGGCGAGGCGGCGCATCGCTTCGCCGCCTGCGGTCAGTCGCCCGTCCCGGTCAATGGCGTCGAGGTCCAAGAGCAGCGACCGTGCCTCGGCGAGTGCTGGTGGCGGAGGCGGATCGAGAAAGGAAAGCGTGGCGGGATCGGCGACGCCGAAGGCAGCACAGTCGAGCAACAACCCGGTCAGGTCCGCCTGCAGAATTTCAGGTGGTGTGAAAGCCGGCAGCGCGGCGTTCTGCTCGGCCCGCCACAGGCGAATGGCAACGCCCGGTTCAGTACGGCCGGCACGTCCCGCCCGCTGGTCGGCCGATGCGCGGGACACGCGTACCGTTTCAAGCCGGGCAATCCCGCTGGCCGGCTCATAACGTGGCAGTCGCGACAAGCCACTGTCGACGATAACACGCACACCCTCAATGGTGAGCGAGGTTTCGGCGATTGCAGTGGCGAGCACAACCTTGCGCCGCCCGGGCGGTGCCGGCCGGATCGCGGCATCCTGCGCGTTGCCCTCCATCGCGCCGAAGAGCGGGACGATATCGACAGTGGTTGGAAGCCCATCAGAAAGCGCCTCGGCCGTTCGCTCGATTTCGCGCTGGCCAGGCAGGAAAGCGAGAATGCTGCCGTCTTCCTCCTTCAGCGCCTCGCGGATCGCGCGAGCCATCGCCGCCTCGACAGTGACGCCTGCCGTGCGTTCACGGTAGCGGATATCGACCGGATAGCTGCGGCCCTCGCTTTCGATGACCGGTACATCGCCCATGAGGCGGGCGACGCGGGCGCCGTCGATGGTCGCAGACATGACGAGCAGCCGCAGGTCCGGCCGCAGCGCCTGCCGCACATCGAGCGCCAGCGCCAGTCCGAAATCGCCATCGAGGGAGCGCTCGTGAAATTCGTCAAAGATGATCGCGGCGATGCTGGTGAGTTCCGGATCGTCGAGGATCATCCGCGCCATCACGCCTTCGGTGACAACGAGGATGCGCGTTTTCGCCGACACCTTGCGGTCGAGCCGCATCGCGTAGCCGACCGTTTCTCCGGGCTTCTCGCCAAGCAGTTCGGCCATGCGGCGGGCTGCCGCGCGGGCGGCGAGACGGCGGGGTTCGAGAAGCACAATCGTACCGTCGCCGCGCCATTTGGCTTCAAGCAGGCGAAGCGGCGCCAGGGTCGTCTTGCCGGCACCGGGCGGCGCGACGAGGACCGCAGCACCGGTCTTGTCCAGCGCTTCGGACAGCGCCGGCAGAACAGCCGTGACTGGCAGGCCGGGCAGCGGTTTCATCGCACCCTATTCGCCGACCTGGACAATCGCGCCGCCGGCCGCCTGTGCGTCAGCCTCGTCATGAGTGACGAGCAAAGTCGGTAGACCCTTGTCGCGTGCCTTGGCGAAAACGAGCTCGCGCATCTGCTGCCTGAGTGCGGCGTCGAGCTTGGAGAAGGGTTCGTCCAGCAACAGCGCCCGCGGTTCCGCGATCAGCACACGCGCCAGCGCCACACGCGCCTTCTGGCCGCCAGAAAGCGTGTCAGGATCGCGCTCGCCAAATCCGGCAAGATCAACGCCGGAAAGTGCGGCATCAGCCAGTTCGCGCCGCTGCGTGCTTCCCTTCACGCCGGGCGGTATTGCGAAGACCAGATTGCCGGCGACGGTCATGTGCGGAAACAGTAGCGGGTCCTGGAACAGGATGCCGACATGCCGGTCCTCGGCTTCGAAACGGGTAATGTCCGCATCATCGATCAGCACGCGCCCGCTGGCCGAAAAGGCGGGGTCGAGAAACCCGCCGATGAAGGCGAGAAGCGTCGACTTGCCGGAGCCGGAAGGTCCCATGACGGTCAGCACCTCGCCGGGCGCAATCGAATGCGTGACCGAAAGCAGCGGTACGCCATTGAGCGATATGCGAATGTCGTCGAGCAGCAAGCCCTTCCCGTCGCCCATCGGTTCCCCTGCTCTCAAGCGCGCATGGCGCGGAAGCGCCGGAATAGCAGCGCCGGAACGAGCGTGGCAACGGCGAAGCCTGCGAAGGGCAGCGCCATCTGCAGGAAGGCGTAAACGCCGATCACCCGGCGATTGCCGCCGGAGGCGAGCGCCACGGCTTCGGTTGTGACCGTCGGCAGCCGCCCTGCGCCAACCAGCAATGTCGGCAGATATTGCCCGATCGAGACGGCGAAACCGACCGCCGCCGCCGTCAGGATTGCCCGTGTGAGCATTGGCGCACGCACCCGCCAAAGCGTCGCTGTGCGCGATTTGCCGAGACCGGCCGAGATCGCCTCGTAGCGGCGGTCATAGGCGCGCCACGGGTCCGACAGCGACAGGAACACGTAAGGCAGGACGAAAACCAGATGGGCGAGAATGAGGGCTGGCAGACTGGCGACGGTACCGGTCAGCACGAACAGCAATTGCAGCCCGAACAGAAACGCCACCTGCGGTACGAGCAGGGGAAGATAGACCAGCGGCAGCGTGTAGCGGGTGTCGCGCCGGCCGGTCTGGTTTTCGCGCACGAGGCACATGATTGCGAGCGCAACCGCGATGATCGTCGCAGCAGTGGCGACGGCGAAGGTTGTGAAAAGTGGGCCGGCAATGCGCGGCGCGGCCCGCATCCAGGTTTTCAGGGTCACTGTGTCGGGCAGCGCGTGCGGAAATTGCCAGAGCCCGGCAACCGACCAGATGGCGAGGGCCGCCAGCCCCGCGAATACAACCGCTGCCGCAAGTGTCATGGAAGCAAGGGAGAGATTGCGCAGCCACCGGTCGCGCCGCAGGCTGCGCCCGGCCTGTGCCATGTGTTGTGCGGTGCGCCCGCAAACGCATTCAAGCGCGATCCAGCTCAGGATCGCGGCTGCCGCGACGAGCAGTTGCAGCAGCGCTCCGGCCGAGGCCAGAAAACGCATCGAAATCTCGGGATCGTTCATCCAGCCGGCCAGCCTCACGGCCAGTGTTCCGGGGAGCGTCGGTCCGAGGATGGCGGCCACATCGACCACCGAGGCGGAAAACGCGATCACTGCGAGCACGGCCAGCCTGATCTGGCGATAGATCTGCGGCCAGCTTGCATAGATGAAGCCGGCGATGCGGCCATAACCCAGAAGCGCCGTGATCTTGCGCGTGCGCTCCACCGGCACTTGCGGCAGTGCTGCCAGCGTGACCAGAAGCAGGAACGGCACTTCCTTCACCACCAGACCGGCAATGAGCGACAGTCCCATATTGTCGTTGACGATCAGAATGTCGGGCGGCCGCTCCCAGCCTGTCAGCCAGGGTGATGCCAGACGCGACAGAATGCCTGACGGCGCAATCAGGAAGGCGAAGCCGAAAGCCGCTGCCGCATGCGGCACCGACAGAAGCGGCGAAACGAGATGCTGGATGCGGCTGAAAATGCCGGTGCCCGCCCATGCGGCGACGAAGAACATCACCATGACCAGTGAGATCGCCGCCGCTGCCAGCCCTGTCGAATAGCTCATCCAGGCCGAACGCCAGACGCCCGGCTGGGCGGCGAGTTCGGCGAACGGGGCGAGTGTGAGCGTATTGCCGCCGAGCGCCGGCAGATAGCCGAAGGCCGGCAGCAATGTGCCGGCCAGCCCCGCGACCACCGGCCCGGCCAGAAGCAGAATAGTCAGCGGCGGGCCGAACCGGGCGATCATGTCTGCGTATGGAGGCTGGTCAGTTCGCCACGCCGTAGCGGCGTTTCCACTCCGTCTCCAGCCGCTCCATCCAGGTCGGATGCGGCTCGTCGAGCGCGGGGCCCAGCTTCTCCGGCGGCAGTGTCGCGATGCCGAGATCGAGTGCGTCAAACATGGCTTTGTCGTCGGCAGACAGGCTGGCGACGTTGAGCACTGTCGGGTCGCCCCACACCTGCGGGTCCTGCTTGCGGGCCTGTGCTTCCGGCGAAATCAGGAAATCGGCCAGCACCAGCGCTCCGGCCTTTGCCGCCGCATTGTAGGGGATGGCTACGAAATGGGTGTTGGAAAGCGTGCCGCCCGGGAAGGTGAATGAACGCACCGTATCGGGCAGTTCGCCATTGGCGATCGCGCTCGACGCTTCCGCCGGGTTGAAGGCGAAGATGATTTCGAGTTCGCCATCGGAAAGAAACTGGCGCATGGCGGGGTAGTTTTGCGGGTAAGCGCCGCCACTGCGCCACATGACCGGGTGCAACTGGTCGAGATATTCGAACAGCGGCATCGTGACGGTATCGAAGTCAGCCTCAACGACCGGGGCAAGCAGCACCGAGCGATCCTCGACCTTTTCTGACAGCACCTGCTTCAGAAACGATGAGCCGATGAAGTCCGGCGGCTGCGGATAGGAGAAGCGGCCCGGATTTTCCTTCGCCCACTCAAGCAGACCGTCCGCCGACATAGGCATGTCCGATGGTTCGGTGCGGGCGCTGTCGTGGAAGAACACCAGCTTGGCCATGCCCCACGGGCTTTCCTGCCCGTCGGTCGGAATGGTGAAATCGGTCAGAATGGTCGGCTTGTTCTCGACATCGACATATTGCCAGTTTGGCAGTTGCTGCGCCCATCCGGCCGGCATGAGCAGGCCCTGCCGCTTCATCGAGGCGAAGTTCTCGCCATTGATCCAGATGAGGTCGACCGTTCCGGCATCGTCGCGACCGGCGGCCTTTTCAGCCACCACCTTGGCGACCGCGTTCGCCGTGTCGTCCAGCTTTACGTGGACGAGTTCGACGCCGTATCGTTCCGAAATCGTATCACCTGCCCATTCAATATAGGCATTGATGTTTTCTGACCCGCCCCAGGCGTTGAAATAGACCGTCTGGCCGCGCGCTTGTTCAACCACCGCATCCCAGTTCGAGAGGTCGGGATCGGCGGCCTTTGCCGGCAGGGCGAGCCCCGTGGCAAGGGCAAGGGCGGCAAGCAGCTTCTTCAATCGAGCCTCCATGGCGGAAAATGCAAAGAAATCGCAGCGATTGAGCATGCGGGGGTGGAGCCGGTCAATTGCAGGTCAGATGAACTACGCTCAATATGGTGTGAGAGCCGCGTTACGTGCGTTGGTGGATAGGCGCGCATTTGCGCCCGGGCCTGAACCGCGGGTAAACTTCGGCGACAGAATGTCGGTGAGCGAACGCCAATGAAACGCCTGACCCCTCTTGCAGTTGCGCTGCTCTGCCCGGCAGCACTTGCCGGGTCCGCACTTGCGCAGGACCTGCCGCCAGTCACGGTCTATCAGGCAATGCTCGATGCCAACCGCGCCACCGGTTGGGTGCAGTTCCGCGAGTTTGGCGGCCGCCAGTTGGTCTATTTCACGCCGCTGCAAACCATGCATTGCCGGCTGTCGGAAATCCGCTACTCGGTCAATTCCGACGCGCTGGACCAAACCTTTCCGCTGGTCGACTGTGTGCCGGCATTGCCATTCAGCCTGCCGTCGGATTCAGGGCTTGAGGACATTGCGATATCGCTCGCACCCGGCGAGGCGAAGACAGTGACCGTGCAGGCCGTGTGGTCGGATGGCACGGAAACGGAAATCGTGACCTACAAGCCTTGCGAGGGTGTTGGCGATTCCACCTGCGCCCAGATAGCCGACTAGCCATCAACGCTGTAATACGGTGGTGATCGCCGCTCGCCGGTGTGGCGGGATTCGTCAATCTGTCACGCAAATCAGCTAGTTGAGCGCCGAGAACTGGCAAATTCCGGGTACAAATGCGCTACGCAATCTACTTCACGCCTCCCAGCAACGACCCGCTGACCCGCGCGGCCGCCAATTGGCTCGGCCGCGATCCGTTCGGCGCGCCGGTGACGCCGCCGAAAAGCCGCGGCAACCTGTCGGCCGAGGAGATCGCGTTTCACACGGCCGCGGCGCGGCGCTACGGATTTCACGCCACGCTGAAATCGCCCTTTGTGCTGACCGAGGGCGAGAGCGAAGAATCGCTGGAGAGGGCACTCGATCATTTCGCGGCGACCACCGCACCGGTTGTGCTGCCGCGTGTTGTTCTGAGCCGCCTCGACGGGTTTTTCGCCATTACCCCCTTTGAACGGTCCGAAAGTCTCGACCGTCTGGCCGGCGATGTGGTTTCGGTGTTCGACGCATATCGCGCCCAGATGACGGAACGCGAGATCGAACGCCGTAATCCCGACCGTCTCACGCCCGACGAGCTGAAGAACCTCTATCTGTGGGGTTATCCCTACGTATTCGAGCGCTTTCGCTTCCACATGACGCTTACCGGCAGGGTCAGCGACGACGAGGCAGGGCGCGTCGAGCAGGCGATCGTCGAACATTTCGGCCCGCTGCTTGAGGAGCCGCTGGAGATCGACACGCTGGCATTGTTTGTCGAACCGGAGCCGGGGGCGCCTTTCATGGTAAGGTCCACACACATGCTTGGCGCCATGGCGCAGCTGGAAAATGCCTGAGGTTTCCGTGTTGAGTGGTCGTGAGACGGATATTCCGATTGCGAGGCGTGACCGTGCTGCCTCCGAAGAGCCTGAAGGCCCGGGCGTCTTCATCGCGGTTGTCGGCCCCAGTGGCGCCGGCAAGGACACGCTGATCGGCATGGCGCGCGAGATGCTGCGCACGCGTCCGGCGGGTTCGGAGACACTGTTCGTGCGACGCACAATCACCCGCGTAGCCGACGCCTCGCTGGAAGATCATGACACGATGGACGAAGCTGGCTTCGCCGCTGCCCAGGCTGCCGGCAAGTTCTCGGTGACATGGACGGCGCATGGGTTGAGCTACGGCCTGCCCGCCGCGGTGGATGATGCCATCGCGGCCGGCGGTGTGGTTGTGGCCAACGGGTCGCGAGCAGCTCTCCCGATTCTCGCCGAGCGGTTCGAGAATCTGGTTGTCGTTCAGGTGACAGCGCCGCGCGAGGTGCTGGCCGAACGGCTGTCAGCGCGCGGCAGGGAAACGAAGGAAGAAGTTCTGGCCCGGCTAGACCGCGCTTCGATCACCGCCGACTTTCCGGGCTCCATCGTCATTGAAAATGCCGGTGCGCCCGAGGATGCCGCCGGCATGCTCGTATCGGTCATAGAAAAGGCGGCCGCACGGGCCGCCTTGTCCGGATTGGTCTGAGCGCCGGCCTATTCGCCTTCGTTGGCGTCGCCTGCGTTGAGCAAGGCGTATTTCTTCTCACCCAGTGATTCAAACAGCTCGAGTTGCGTCTCGAGGAAGTCGATATGACCTTCCTCGTCGGCCAGCAATTCCTCGAACAGCTTCATGGTCACGTAGTCGCCGAGCTCCTGGCAGATCTCGCGAGACTTCTTGTAAGAGGCGTGCGCGTCATGCTCGCCCGCAAGGTCTGCCTCGAGAACTTCCTTGACGTTCTGCCCGATACGCAGCGGCCCGACCTTCTGCAGGTTCGGGTGGCCTTCGAGGAAGATGATGCGTTCAACCAGCTTGTCGGCGTGGTGCATCTCTTCGATGGATTCGGCGCGCTCCTTGGCGGCCAGCTTCGCGTAGCCCCAATCCTCCAGCAACCGGTAGTGCACCCAGTACTGGTTGACTGCGCCCAGTTCCAGAAAAAGCGCCTCGTTAAGCCGCTCTATGACCTTTTTTTCGCCTTTCATGGCCGTCGCTCCCGTACTGGCCGCGTAGTCCACGAACGCGGTCCAGGAATGTTACGCTGTCCGATCTCACTGAATCGGAGTGGCTGTGGAACTCTTCGGTGATCCGAATGATCGTTTCCACCACATTTGGGAAACAGCCGCAACAGCGGCCGCGCTGTTGAAGGGCGTGATAGACGGTTGCCGGCACGATCAGCCGCCACGGGTCTTCGGCGAGCAGGGCCCGGATGGTCTGCTCGATATCCTTTTCCGTGATCAGGTTGCAGTGGCAGATGATCATTTGGCGTACTGGCTTTGCATGACGGCCATAGCCGCCGGCTGGCTTTCGGTTCAGGTCTGAATGGTGCGGGAGAGTATCCGGTCGGCGCTTCCGCTACCTTGGCCTGGATCAAATGCCCACGGCCGCCGCGAGTGGCGCCTGACGGTTTTCCTCCAATCGCACGGGTTCAAGGCCCGAACATCAAAGGCGTGTTCCAATCTGAGCGGAACACTCAGGTTAAATAGTGCGCAGCGCCCGTGTTTGTCAATCGCCGGGCCGAAAAGTCCTTAACGGATCAACAGGTTAGAACGATTCCAAAGTAGGCAGTGGCGGGCCCTGCACATCTGTGGGCAACCGCACCGATGGTCGGAATTGCGATAGTCCGCCTGCGCATCTGGCTCCACACTGACCCGGCATTTACCCGTCCCGGAGCCAGTGATCCTTGCATCAGTATCGCGCTGCCATTGCAGCCATCCTTCCCGGTTTCCTGATTGCGCTGACCGTCGCCGCGGCGGCGAATTTTGTAGCCCTTGCCTATGGCGGTCCGGTCATGCTTCTCGCGTTGCTGATCGGCATGGCGCTCAATTTTCTGGCTGCCGAGGAGAGCGCATTGCCGGGATTGAGTTTCGCCACCAAGCCGGTCCTGCAGGTCGGCGTGGCGTTGCTCGGTCTTCGGATCGCCTTTTCCGACATTAGCGCGCTGGGCACTGAGACGCTTGTGCTTGTCGTCGTTGGCGTTATCGCCACCATCATTGCCGGCATCGTGCTGGCCCGAACGCTCGGCCGCTCCGGCCATTTCGGCCTGCTCGCCGGTGGCGCGACGGCGATCTGTGGTGCATCGGCCGCGCTGGCAATTTCCTCGGCGCTGCCCCAGACCAAGGATCGCGACCGCGAGACGGCGTTCGTCATCGTCATCGTGACCACGCTGTCGACGCTGGCGATGGTGATCTATCCGGTTCTGGCGCACCTGCTTGGTTTCGATGACCAAGCGACTGGCATCATGCTTGGCGCCACGATCCACGACGTCGCTCAGGTTGTCGGCGCCGGCTACGCGGTATCCGGCGAGGCGGGCGATGCCGCAACAATCGTCAAGCTGTTTCGGGTCGTACTGTTGCTGCCGGTCGTCTTCGTCATCTCGATGGCCTATCGCGGTTCCGGCGCGCCGCTCGGCTTTGCGCGGCTTCCGGTGCCGCTGTTTGCGGTCGCCTTTGCGCTATTGGTCGTGGTCCATTCGCTTCAGTTGCTGCCGGGAGCGATCGAGCGGCCGCTGGCAGAAATCTCACGCTGGTGCCTGCTGACGGCAGTCGCGGCGATCGGCATAAGAACGTCGATACCCGACATGTTGAAGATGGGCGGGTCGGCGATCGCCGTGCCGGCAGGAGCGACAGTGGTACTGCTGGTACTTGCCGCCGGTTTTCAGCTCGTGCGCATGTAGCGGACGGCAGCAGCCCGCCGCTTGTGCGACCGGGGACAGGCTGGGTTCGAGCACAGCCGGCATGTTCATCAGCAAATTGTCTGATTATCTGTGCACGCCCATTCCCTGCCACCGAATTGTTGGGTTAGAAGAACCCGCCGCCAAGGTTGCCTGGACGGCATCGGGGGAATTCAGCTTCGCTATGGCCTCCATTTCGATCTTTGGGGCGGCCGAAACATATATCAGGAGAGACTGAATGAAGCTGTTGCGTTATGGCGCGGTCGGAAGCGAGAAGCCCGGCATCCTCGACGATGCGGGCAAGATCCGCGATCTGAGCGGGATTGTTTCGGACATTTCAGGTGCAGCACTCGCCGACATGAGCTGGGCCAACGGTCTCGACATCGGCAGCCTGCCGGAGGTCGACGCCGCGACACGCATCGGCCCCTGCGTTGCAGGCGTCGGCAAGTTCATCTGCATCGGTCTCAATTATGCCGATCACGCCGCCGAAAGCGGCCTCGACGTGCCGCCAGAGCCGGTCGTCTTCATGAAGGCGACGTCCGCCATTTGCGGCCCCAATGACAACATCCTGATCCCGCGCGGCTCGTCGGCAACCGACTGGGAAGTCGAGCTTGGCGTCGTCATCGGCAAACACGCCAAATACATCTCCGAGGCAGAAGCGCTCGATCACGTCGCCGGCTATTGCGTGGTCAACGACGTTTCCGAACGCGACTTCCAGATCAAGCGCGCCGGTCAGTGGGTGAAGGGCAAGTCGGCCGACAGTTTCGGTCCCATCGGCCCCTGGCTGGTCACCCGTGACGAGGTGCCGGACCCGCAGAAGCTGAAGATGTGGCTCAAGGTCAACGACACGACCAAGCAGGACGGAAGCACGGAGACGATGGTCTACGGCGTCGCTCATGTGGTGAGTTACCTCTCCAACTTCATGAGCCTGCAGCCGGGCGACATCATCACCACCGGCACGCCTCCCGGTGTCGGCATGGGCTTCAAGCCGCCGCAATATCTCAAGGCCGGCGATGTGGTGGAACTCGGGGTCGAGGGTCTGGGAGCCCAGAAGCAGACCTGCGTGCAGGACTGACGGACGGGAGCCTGAGGCTCCCCCCCCCCCGCTTCTCTACTGGTGATTCAGGCGGGCGCGCGTGAGCCCCGCCAGCGTCGCCTCCTTGCCGTCAACGAGCTCGAAGGCTATGCCCAATTGATCAAGGGCCTGGCCGTAAAGTGCGCACAGCCCCGCTGAACCGATGAGAGGCAGCGCTGCGTTGTCGATCCGGTCCTTGTGAGCGGCCAGTTCGGCACCGATCAGCAGGCCAGACAGATAACCCGCCGCCCATTCCGCACTGCACCCGGACACGAGCGACGCCGCGCGCGCGCCGAAGAGCTGACCGGTCAGCCTGTCCGGCTCTTCGAATGCCGAGTGCAGCCCGGCCGAAAACCCTTGCTGATCGGTCTCGCCTGTTGCCGCACCTGCGGTGTGGCGCAGGACGCTGTGCTTTCGCAGCACGTCGAACAGTTCGCCTGTCATGACGGTCGAGAAACGGGTTATCGCGAAATCCTCGACCTCAACCCATTTGGAATGTGTGCCCGGCAGGCAGATCGGGCCCGAATAGTCGGGTTTGCCAGCGCAGTAGCCCAGAACCTGCGTTTCCTCGCCCCGCATGACGTCTTCCTGGCCGGGCACGTTCTGGCACACGCCGGACAGAATACGCGGGCTGAAGCGCGGGTCGTTGAGTGGGGGCACGACCGCGCGTGCACCAAGCTCCCGGAGGTCGGCGGGTGTTGGGAGATAGGGCGCTTCCATCCAGCCTTGCTTGGCGCCGGCCATGCCGCATATCAGCACGTCGAGCGCCGGGCCTTCTGGTGTTATGTCGCTGAGAAGTTCGTGCACCACGCTCGGATAATCGGATGGCTCAAGCGTGCCCATGCCGCGATCCGACCGGCGTTCGAACATAACCGACCCATTGGCATCCACACCCCACGCGCGGACATTGGACGTACCCCAGTCGATGGCGATCCAGTCCGGATCGGCTTTCAGTGCGGCCATGATCGGCATGTCCCCGCGCAATCGATGGATTGTGCAACAAGCCGCCTGAAAAGCCTCAATCGCGCGGCTTGGTCAAGCCCGATTGCCCCGTAGGCGGGGACAGCGCTCAAGCGCCGTACTGTTCGTCCGTCACATGCTCCAGCCAGCGAACGACCTCGCCATCCTTTGCTTCCTGGATCGCAACGTGTGTCATGGCCGTCTGCGGCGACGCGCCGTGCCAGTGCTTTTCGCCCGGAGCGAACCAGACCACGTCGCCCGGCCGGATCTCTTCGACTGGCCCGCCCTCACGCTGCACCCGGCCGAAGCCGGAGGTCACCCAAAGTGTCTGTCCAAGCGGATGGGTGTGCCAGGCGGTGCGGGCACCGGGCTCGAATGTGACATGCGCGCCCTGGACGCGGTCTGCGTCGAATGCGTTGAACAGCGGGTCGAGGCGCACGGTTCCGGTGAACCACTCCGCCGGTCCCTTTCTCGAAGGGTTGGTGCCGGCACGGACAATCTCCATGGGAGTTCTCCTTTCAGCTGTTTCTCAGCCCTGGCGCACGCCCTGACCTGTCAAGCGCGGTCAGGACAGTTCCTTGCGCACAATAGCCGCGCCATCGGCCATCGCCTTCATCTTTCCGAATGCGACATCGCGGGGCAGGTATTTCAGCCCGCAATCGGGGGCGACAATGACCTTGTCGGCGTCGACATGCGGCAGCGCCCGCCGGATGCGGTCGGCCACCGTTTCAGGCGTTTCGATTTCCATGTCGGAAAGATCGAGCACGCCGAGGATGATCGACTTGCCGCGCAGCTCTTCCAGAACCGAGGTGTCGAGGTTCGACTGGGCGGTTTCCAGAGAGATCTGGTTGCAGCTGCAGCCGCTGAGCTGCGGCAGGAAGGAGTAGCCGGTCGGGCGTTCGTGGATGATTGCGGCGTAGCCGAAGCAGATATGGACGGCGGTCGTGCCGGCAGCGCCTTCGAGCGCCGAGTTCAGCGCGGCAAGGCCGTACTCTTCGGCTGCCTGCGGCCGCGCCTGCATGTATGGCTCGTCGAGCTGCACGACATCGGCGCCGGCGGCAAACAGGTCGGCAATTTCCTCACGCACCGCGACGGCATAGTCCATCGCCGCGTCCGCCGCGTTTGGATAGAAATCGTTCTGCGCCTGCTGGCTCATGGTGAAGGGGCCGGGCACGGTGATCTTGACCATGCGGTCGGTGTGTTTCTTCAGGAACTTCAGGTCGTCGACCTCGACCGCATGCTTGCGCTTGATCTTGCCGACAATGCGCGGCACCGGGTTGGGGTGGCCCGACCGGTCGAGCGCGGTGCCCGGATTGTCGATGTCGACCCCTTCAAGCGCGGTGGCGAACCGGTTCGAATAACTTTCGCGGCGAATTTCGCCATCGGTGATGATGTCGAGGCCGGCTGCTTCCTGAAGCTTGATGGCGGCAATCGTCGCGTCGTCCTGCGCTTCGGCCAGGTATTCATCCGGCACGCGCCACAACTCCCTGGCGCGTGTGCGCGGCGGGAAACGCCCGGCGAGTTTGGCGCGGTCGATCAGCCATTCAGGCTGGGCGTAGCTGCCCACGAGTGAGGTCGGCAAAAGCATGATTTTTCTCCTCCGGCGCGGCTAGGCGCGTGCAGTCAGTTGGTCGAATTCAAGTGCGGCGCGACGGTATCCCCGGCATGCCTGTCGCCATTCAGGTTTCGACGGACGGGTATTCGCCCGCCTTGTCTTTCCAGTGCTGCAATTTCGCAGCGAACTCTCGCTGGAACGACAGCGGCCCTTTCTCCTTGAGATACGGCTCGTCATAGATGCCGATGAAGAGCGTCAGGTTGAGGAAGAAATGCGCTCCCATCTCGAACAGTGCGACATAGTCATGATTGACCAGCGCCTCGCGTTCGGCGTCGGTAAACGCCACCACCGTCGAGGCCTCGACCTCGTTGCCGAGCAGGTGCGGACCGATCGACTGCTCCCAGGTCGCGACGAAATTGCGCGGGTCCTCAGCATAGCGCTTCAGATATTCGGGATCGCGGTCAACGGTGTACAGAAACTTGTCGACGTAATATTTGCTCATGCCGCCTTCTCCTCGTGATACCAGGTGAAATAGGCCTCCATCGTGTGGAAGAGATCGAGATTGTCGACGTAGTCGGCCTTCTCCGGACCGGCGACGCCGAGCATCAGGATGAAGTTCAGGAAGCCCTGCGTGGCATTGCCGGACTTCACCATGCTCTCATGCGTCACATTGGCCAGGATGCTCTCGATGTCGCCGCTGCTGAGCCATTCGATTGCCTGCCGGTCGAACTCGGGATCGGGCCCGGTTTCCATGAACTGGCGCGGCCCCCCCAGTTCCAGCGACAGGTGACCCGTTCCGATGGCGGCGATGCGCTTGTCCGACGGATAGTCGTCGATCGCTTTGCGAATGGCCCGGCCGAGGTCGTAGAAGCGTTTCGGCGAGGGCAGCGGCGGGGCAAAGATGTTGGTGTAGATGGGAACCACCGGCAGGTCGGCGTCGGGCCGTACCGTGATGATCGGGCATATGATCGAATGGTCGATCTTCAGCTCGTTGGAAAAGGCGAAATCGAAACCCTGGTCCATCAGGTGCTGGTGCATGAAGCGTGACATGTCCAGGTCACCGTCCAGGACGAATTTGGGGATTTCGAATTCCCGCTCCTCGTTCCAGAAGGTCGCGTCGTAACGCTCGGCCTTGCCGATCAGGAACTGCGGGCAGTTGTCCAGGAAGATCTGGTGGAAATGGTCCGACCCGACCATCACCAGAATGTCCGGTTTGGTGCGCGAAAGCGTCTCGCGATAGGCCTCCACCTTTCGCTTCCACTCCGGCGCCTCTGGCATCTGCTGTTCCGGCGGCATCGTGGTCGCCTTGAGGTAGAATGGATGGTGGGTCGATGCCAGCGTGGCTACAAGTTGGGCCATGCCGTTCCTCCTTTCAGACCTGAGGCGCCGCAGCGCCGGTTGGTTTTCCAGTCAATATTTCTTCCCCCTGACCGTACTCACGAACCGATGATCGACAGTAACACCGGATAGCGCGACATGGCATGGGCGATGTGTGAGGCGGACGCCTGCAAGGTCGGAAGCCGTTCGGCAACGAGGCTTTCAGGCGTGACCATGCCGGTATAGCCGGAGGAATTCAGCGCGGCGAATGTCCGGCCCGCCGCATCGCGGATAGGCACGGCAATCGCGGTAATGCCGTAGTCGAGCTGGTCGACCGTGGTCGAATAGCCGGCCTTGCGCACGGCCAGGATTTCACGGTGGATCGCCTTGGGGTCGATCAGCGTCTTCGACGTCAGCGGCTCCGGCCTGACCTTGGCGATGTAGGCATCGAGCGCCTCATCCGGCAGGCCCGCCAGCAAGATGCGCCCCAGCGACGTGGCAAAGGCGGGGTAGCGTGCGCCAACGACCGCGGCGGCACGGCGTGCCCGCTGGACCGAATTGTGAGCGATATAGATGACATTCTCGCCGTCGAGCGTGCCCACCGAGGAAGCATCGCCGAACCTGCTGACGAGTTCACGCAAATTGGGCTGCAGGACCTCGTCGATATGGGCCGAGAAATAGAAGGAGGAGCCAAGCGTCATCACCCTGGGCGTGAGGTGGAATTGCTTGGCGTTCTGGCCGACATAGCCCAGCGTCTGGAGAGTGATCAGACTGCGCCGGGCTGCCGCCGGCGAAAGGCCGACACGTCGCGCCACTTCGCTGAGCGTCATGACGGAATGTTCGGCGTCGAAACTCTCAAGTATCGCCAAGCCCTTTGCGAGCGCCTCGACAAACTCGGCCGGACGCGATTCCCGATCTTCGTTTTCGAGGTTGTCATTCATGTCCATTGGCGGTGCGTCTCGCGCGATCGTTCCGCTCGACCACACCTGTCCCTCGTCCGTCGACGTCAGCCGCTGCTCCCCACAACCTGAACTCCGGCTAGCTGGCCCGCCGGTCGGTTTCAACCTTGACGCTACGCTAGTGGAGGTCTAGTTTTTCGGCAAGAGTATTTTTTTTCGGCATGCGAAAAACGAGAGCGCAATGCGGATCGGAAAACAGGATCAGTCATTTACGTCTATCGCGACGTCGGATGCCGAGAGCATCACGGTGCGCGGCTACGATCTGTGCGATGACCTGATCGGCAAGATCGACTTCACCGACTATTTCTGGTTGCTGGTGACGGGGGACAAACCGGAGCCGGCTCAGCGCGACATGATGAATGCCTGCCTTGTCGCCATTGCCGAGCACGGTCTGGTGCCTTCGGTGCAGGCGGCGCGGATGACGCTGGCCGCCGGTCCCGAAGCCTGGCAGGGCGCGATGGCGGCAGGCCTGCTGGGTATGGGTAGTGTGGTGGCCGGCAGCTCGGAAACGGCGGCGGTCTATCTGCAGGAAGTGCTGGACAAGGCCGAGGCCGACGGCACGGACATCGAGGCCGCAGCGATAGCCAGCCTCGAAGGGCTCAAGGCGCAGCGCAAGAAGGTGCCCGGTCTGGGCCACCCCCAGCACAGCGGCGGCGATCCGCGCGCGGACCGCCTGCTGGCGATCTGCGACGAGAAGGGCATTTCGGGCAAATATGTCGAGACGCTGCGGGTGCTTGCCAAGCATGCGCCCGGCATCATCAACAGGCCGCTGCCGATCAATGTGTCGGGTGCCATACCGGCGACGATCCTCGACGCCGGATGGCCGCTCAACGCGATCAAGGCCGTGCCGCTGCTCGCGCGCGCCGCCGGCCTGTCGGCTCATCTGTTTGAAGAGAGCATGCGTTCGATCGGCTTCATCATGTCTCACAAGGCCGATCTGGCAATCGAATATGACGGCCGCGGCAAGGCCAGCGAGGCCGCGGAATGAGGTGCGCCGCATGGTGAAGATGTTGGATGGCGTTAGGGTCGTAGAGCTCGGCACCTATATTACGGGGCCGGCTGCAGGCATGCATCTGGCCGATCTCGGGGCCGACGTCATCAAGGTCGAAAGGCCGGGCGAGGGCGATCCGTTCCGCGCCTTCAAGGGCGGGCTCTACTCGCCACATTATCAGACCTACAACCGCAACAAGCGCTCCATTGCACTCGACACCAAGAAGCCGGAAGATCGCGAGACCCTGCACGATCTCGTCGCCGGAGCGGATGTCTTCATCCAGAATTTCCGGCCGGGCGTTGCTGAAAAGCTTGGCGCCGGCGAGACGGAACTGCGCAAGCTGCGGCCCGACCTGATCTACTGCGCCATCTCCGGCTTCGGCACCAGCGGGCCAGCGCGCGACCGCCCAGCCTATGACACGGTGGCGCAGGCCGCGAGCGGCTATCTGCGGCTGCTGACGCCGCCGGCCAATCCACGTGTCATCGGCCCGGCGATCGCCGACGCGGTGACCGGGCAGTACGCGGCAATGGCCATTCTTGCCGCCCTGCTGCAGCGGTCCAGAACCGGCGAAGGTCACCGCATCGACATCTCCATGCTGGAGGCGATGTGCCATTTCAACCTGGACAGTTTCACCCACTACTATTCGGTGGGCGAGGTGATGGGGCCGCTGTCGCGGCCGGTGGTTTCGCAGAGCTACACTTTCGAGTGTTCCGACGGAAAATGGATCGCCATCCACCTGTCGTCGCCGACGAAATTCTGGGAAGGACTGCTGGACGCGACGGGTGAGCAGCAGCTCAAGGACGACCCGCGCTTCAGCGAGCGGCTTGAGAGGATCAAGCATCAGGACGATCTGATCGCGCATTTCACGCCGATCTTCAAAACCGATACGCGCGACAATTGGTGCGACAGGCTTCTGAGCGCCGAAGTTCCGCATTCGCCGGCCTACGATTCAAACGAGGCGCTGGAAGACCCGCAGGCGCAGCATCTTGGCATCAAGATCAGTGCGCCGAGCAGCGAGCTGGGTACCTTTACCACGGTGCGGCCGCCCTACAATTTCGACGGCGAGGCGGCAAAGGAGGTGTTGCCGCCACCGGTGCTTGACGAACATGGCGAGGAAATCCGCGAGGAGCTGCGCCGTCGCAAGGCAAGCTGAGGCGGCGCCAGGAATGAGAGGGAGTGCGATATGAGCCAGGCAGAGGGGCCAGCCTCGTTACCCGTCGCGGATGTCATGGCCGCCAGCAAGGCCATGCTGCAGAAGCAGCTCTACGCAATCTTCACCACCCCGACGGACGGGCTTGGGCCGGTACTGGCAAATCTGGAAGCGCATCTGGAATTCCAGGTGCAGCTGGAGAAGGACGGCGTGATGTTTGCCGCCGGCCCGATGTGGTCGGACGACGAGAAGCAGTGGGACGGGGAGGGCATGGTGATCGTTCGCGCGGGATCGCGTGCCGAGGCCATCGAAATCGCCGAACGTGACCCGATGCACAAGGCGGGCGCGCGCAGCTTTCGGGTGCGGCCCTGGATGATCAACGAAGGGAGCCAGACGATCCGGCTCGATTACTCGACGCAGAAATTTGAAATCGTCTGACCGGGAGCGGTCTGACAAACTGGGAGGAAAAGCATGAAACACCTTTTTGCATCGCTGCTTGCAGGCGCAATCGCCCTGCCTGGGGCCGCCATGGCGCAGGAGACGATCAACCTGACCGTGGCCTCCAGCCACCCCACGGTGATCCCGTGGGTAGGCTTCATCAAGACCCATTTCATGGCCAAGACGGATGAGATCCTGGCCACGACCGGCAACTACAAGATCGAGTGGAACGAGGCTTTCGGCGGAACGCTCTACAAGGCCAACGCCACCTTGAGCTCGGTTGAGGAAGGCGTGACCGATATCGGTTGGGTGTTCTCATTCCTTGAAGCAGCCAAGCTGCCACTGTCTCAGGCGTCCGGCTATGCGCCGTTCTCGACCAACAATTCGGCTATCCAGCTTGAGGTCATGTCGGAACTGTTCGAGACCAACGAGGCGTTCCGCAACGAGTGGGAAAGCCACAACCTCAAGGTGCTCGGCTTCACCGGCACGGATGGTTACGACCTCTACACCAAGGAGCCGCTTGACGGCTTTGCGGCGATTGACGGCATGAAGCTGTCTGCGCCGGGCGTGCTGGGCAACTGGCTGCGCGGCACTGGCGCCAACGCAGTCGATGGCGCGCTGACAACCTTCTACACCGACATCCAAACCGGCGTTTCGGATGGCGTGCTGTCGCTGGCCTTGGGCGTCTTCCCCGCAAAGATCTACGAGGTTGCGCCTTACATCACTCGCGTCGACATGGGCGTGGCGTTCTCGGGCGCGGTTGCGATCAACCGCGACAGCTGGGACGGGCTGCCGGAAGAAGTTCAGAACGCGATGGTCGAAGCCGGCAAGTACTACACTGTCAGCCACGGCAACGATCTGGTCCAGCGGCACGAGAAGATGTTCGAGCTGATGCTTGACGCCGGCAAGGACCAGAACCCGCCGGTCACCATGTCGCAGATGAGCCAGGCAGATCGCGAGGCATGGGTGAACGCCATGCCGAACATTGCCAAGGAATGGGCCGACGGTCTCGAAGCGCAGGGCATTCCCGCGCGGGAGTTCCTGAAGGCCTATCTCGACGGCGTGCGCGCCAAGGGTGAAGACCCGGTGCGCGACTGGGACGAAGAACTCTGATCCCGGACTGCTGTCTTGGAAGTTGACGAAAACAACGCCGGCGCCCCTGAAGAGGGGCGCCGAAGCGATGCAGGCGGCAGGCTCTGGACACTGGCTGTCGAGGGTCTTGCTGCGCTCGGCACGGTGATGATCGGCGGGCTCATGCTGATCATTTGTGCCGATATCGTCGCTCGAAATCTGTTCGGCTCGTCTCTGCCGCTCATTTCCGAACTTGGCGCCTTGCTGCTGGTGATGATTGTCGCGCTGCAACTGGCGGCCACTGTCAGGGCCGACCGGCTGGCCCGAACCGAAGTGTTCTTCGAACCGTTCGCCGCCCGTTACCCGCGCGCCGGAGACCTGTTTCGCGCGATCTTCAATCTGCTCGGCGCAGCCGTGGTTGGCGGCATGGCCTGGGCCACTGTCACCACGCTCCGCAAGGACTGGGCGTCTTCCGAATTCATCGGCACGCCCGGACTGGGTACGCTGCCCACATGGCCGTTCCGCACGCTGATACTGCTCGGATTGACGGTCGCTGCCATCGAGTTCGTCGTTCGCATTATCCGGCTGTGGAGCGCGGACCGCGCGCATGGTGCCAACTTATGAGCCCGATCGAAGTCGGAAGTTATGCGGTTGTCGCTCTGCTGGTGCTTATCTATCTCGGATTGCCCATCGGCATAGGCATGCTGACGGTATCGTTCGGCGGCATCATGATGATCCGTGGCGATGCGGTCGCCATGCGTATGCTGGGTGCCGTGGCGAACGATTCCCTGCGCGAATATCTGTTCGCGGTGGTGCCGCTTTTTGTGCTGATGGGGCTGCTCGTCACCGTATCCAATGTCGGCAAGGACACGTTTGACGTGTTCCAGAAACTCTTGCGGCGAATAACCGCCGGCCTTGGCGTCGCGACGGTGTTCGCCAATGCCGTCTTTGCCTCCATCACGGGAATTTCGATTGCCTCGGCAACGGTTTTCAGCCGGGTTGCCGTGCCGGAGATGACCCGCCACGGTTACTCCAAGAAATTCGCAACAGGCATTGTCGCAGGCTCATCGGTGCTCGGCATGCTGATCCCGCCGTCGTTGCTGATGATCGTTTATGCCGTGCTGGCCGAGGAATCGGTCGGGCGCATGTTTCTGGCCGGTATCGGGCCGGGCATCCTGCTGGCGCTCATTTTTTCCGCCACGATCATGCTGCTGGCGCGCTTTCGCGGTTCGTTCGTCTTCGACAATACGCACGACACCGCGAGTTATGCCGACTTCACCGCCCTTCAGATGGTGCGCAAGGCGGTGCCGATCCTTGTGCTCATGATTGTCGTTCTGGGCGGGCTCTATGGCGGCTTTCTCAATCCCACCGAGGCGGGTGCCGCCGGCGCGTTCGGAGCGCTGGTAATCGCAATCGTCCGGCGTTCGCTGACCCGGCAGTCGTTCTGGAAGATTCTGGTGGAGACAGGACAGATTACAGTGTCGGTTCTGTTCCTCATTCTGGCTGCCACGCTGTTTTCGCGGATGCTGGCGCTCTCCGGCGTTCCGCGCGAACTGGCGGAATTCTTTCTCGAAGGACCGATCGGGCCCTACGGCTTTCTGATCCTCTATCTTCTCCTCATCATCGCACTTGGCTGCCTGATCGACTCGATCTCGATCATGCTGATCCTGTTGCCAATCGCCTTGCCGGTAGCCGAGGCTGCCGGCTTCGACCGGATCTGGTTCGGCGTGCTGACCGTGGTGGCCGTCGAGATGGGATTGCTGACCCCGCCCTTCGGGCTTTCGGTCTACACCATCAAGTCTGCGATGGACGATCCCGACCTGTCGGTCGGCCAGATATTCCGCGGAGCTCTCCCCTTCGTTGCGGCAATGATTGTCGCGCTGGCCATCCTTGTGGCCATTCCTGAAATTTCGACCTGGCTTGCGCGTTTGTAGGAGGAAGTCTTCATGCCCAAACTGCTCTTCATCTATGGAAGCCTGCGCGCTTCCTCCTCCTCGCGCGCCACAGCGTTGACGCTCGCCGAGCAGATGAAGGGACGGGCTGAAGTCGTTGTCGCCAAGATCGGCGATCTGCCGCACTACAATGCCGATCTGAAGGACGATCCCAAGGTTGCGGCCTTCATTGCCGAAGTTGGCGGCGCCGACGGTGTTGTCTTCGTGACGCCGGAATACAACTACTCCGTGCCGGGCGTATTGAAGAACGCAATCGACTGGGCTTCGCGCCCGGCCTACGCCTCCGTGTTCAAATACAAGCCGTGCATCGTCGTCTCCACTTCGGGTGGCGTTCTTGGCGGCGTGCGCGCCCAGTCGCACCTGAAATACATTCTCAACGGCATGCTCGCCAGGGTCTTCCCATGCAAGGAAATCGTCGTCCCGTTCGCCAATGAGAAGACCAAGGACGGCGCGCTGATCGACGAGCAAATCATTGAATTTGCGACGGAAAATCTGGAGGCGTTTGCGGACAGCCTGTAGCTCGGCGGGTCGGGTGCAGGGAGGTATGAGAACGAATCCCACTTTCTTGCCCACTCAATCAATCGTGGGCAATGCGTGGGTGTCTTTGTGGTTGCCTGACCCGGGTGAAGGGTTCAGTTTTTTGGTGTGCCGGTCGGCAGGAGACACGCGACAGGCACATTAGGAGGGCCGATATTGCGCGCCGCGCAGATCGGCTGGGAGGAAATGGGTCTCGAAGAACTCGACAGCAGCACCCTGCTGCAGGAAATCAGAGACTACTGCCAGACATCTGGTCTGGCCGAAACCACCTTTGGCCGTCTCGCAGTCAATGACGGGAAGCTGGTTTCCCGCCTCCGATATGGGGGGCGCGTGACCCCCGAGACAGCAGACCGCTTGCTTGAATTCATGAACCGGCCGCCGCCGAGGCGAGGGCTGGCAAAATCGAGACGCAAGACGGTTGGCGAAGCGACGTCTGCCGGCAAGTCTGTATCGGCGCGAAAACGGTCGCTGCAAAGGGACCCTGCGGAGAAGAAACCGGCGGGCAACGGGTCCGCACCAAAGGGCCGTCCAAACCAGAACTTCAGGTTCTTCGACAATCGCCAGAAATATCTGATGTTCGTGAACACCTGCAGCGAAAAGCGGGTCATTGCGGAGCGGATATCGCAGGAGTTGGGGTTCATTCATCCAAGGCCGCCGGCCGTACGCGTGTTCGACGCCGGCGTTGGCGACGGTACGATCATGGCGCGGCTGATGCGCGCCATGCATCAGCGGTTCGAGACGCTGCCATTCTATTTCGTCGGCAAGGAAATCAGTCTCGAAGATGTGCGCCTGACGCTGGAAAAAGTGCCGGACCGGTTTCACGAACATCCGGCAACCGTCCTCATCCTGACCAATCTCTATTATTCGGAAGCGCCGCTGCTGCTGCCCAATTCCGCCGCCGATGCGGCGCGCGTGGTGTGGCACGAGGTGGCGCTGTCGGGTCGCACGGCGGCCGAATACGAACAGCAGATCAACGATCTTGAGCCGTTCCTGGCCCAGAACTGGCGTGCGAATGTCAGCGAGAAGACCGGCAATCCGATCTATGAGCGGCCGACGGTGCTGGTTCTCTATCTGGAGAGCCACCGCTTTCTGCTGGACCAGGTCATCCCGAAACGCGGCGCCATTACCGCCGACTACGATCTGATCGTTGCGTCGCAACCCTACCGCGCCAGCGCATCGGCAGAGTTCAAGGCCCGCAAGGTAATCGTGCCGCTGGTCCAGAGCCTCGCCCCCGGCGGCCGGCTGCTCGGAATTCACTCCTGCGGCGACGATCCCGCGCTTGAGATCGTGCAGGGCGTGTGGCCGCGCGAGGCGCCGTTCAAGAACTCGCGCCACGACATCTTGCGCGAAACCAAGGCGGCTCTCGGCAACCATGCCCGGCGCTACAACTTCAACGCCTACTCCGACGACCGGTCGAAGTTCCGATACGACATGTACACGCTGCCGAACGAGATTGGCGCGGAGATGACGTCGATCGGAACGTCCACGCTTCTGGCCGCCTGGAACAACGCAACCTATGTCGCGCAGATTGAGGACAACCGCCTGTCGGAGGCGATGTCGAACTCGAAATATCTCGATGTCACCAAGGCAGTTCTCAAGGAACACAACGGCCTTTGGTTCAACGACGAATATTACGTCATCTCGCGAAAACGGGGCATCTGACCCGTGCTTGTCCTCGGGGGAGGGGAAGAATGCTGACCTTGGCATCCGATACGGCAGGCGGCGTGGTCGTGCGATCCCGGCCCGAGGTTCAGACCGCGCATTTCGACGTGGCGATTGTCTCGGGCGAGGGCGGGCGGCAGGTGCAACTGTTGGCCGACGGTCTGGCTGTCAGGTCGGCGAATAGCGTTCTGCTGAAATGCGCAGGGACTGGCATTTCGCCGCGATTGGATACCGGACACCGTCCCGATCCGGTTTTCTACACGTCGATGAAGCTGCTGTGCTTGGAGGACAGGCTATTCGATCGGGAGGGTGGCTGCGATTTCGTCCGTTCGTCTGTTGCAGCGGCCCGGCGCGCGGGCAGGATGACCGCGCTTCTATGCACTGACCTTCAGACCGTCTTCACGAAGCGTCAGGAGATCGCTGCATCGTTTGGTGGCGCGTTCGACATCGTGGTGGGAAAGCCAGCGGAAGTGCTTACCCTGTTTGGCGTGAAGCGCATCGATACGCTGGTCCCGAAACTGGCTCAGCTTGGCACCGGATTGATCTTGCACCGCATCGACTTTCCGCCGATCCATCTCAGGCCGCGGGGCACGAGTGCCGAACTTGGCGACGCGCCGGTCTCGGCAACCAGCTTCTGGTCGCAATTCGTGCCTGCTGCATTCGATGAACTGACAAGGGCGGGGCAGCGCACCGACTGACGGCGGCAATCCTCAGCGATTGTCCACGCGCTTGCTGAAGGCGTGAATCTCGACGCTCTTCCATACATTGGCCGCCGCGAACGGGTCTGCACGGTTGAAGGCGACAACCTCGTCGCGGCGTTCGGCCTCGACGATGAAGAGCGAGCCGATCATGGTTTCCCCGTCGTCAGCGACAAGCGGACCGGACACGACGGTCTTGATCTTGCTCGCGCCAAGATAGGATTTGTGCGCGTCATAATTCGCCAGCCGGCGCTCCAGCGCGTCGTCATGATCGAGTGCGTGAATGGCGAAAAGCATTGGTCTATCCGGTCCGTTCGCTGTCCCGACGCGCAACGCTGAAGAAGGTGGCGGCGACCAGCGTGACAGCGCCCAGGACGATCAGGTGAATTGCGGAATCCTGATTGATGAAGGACGATGCGCTCGATAGCGATTGCACGAGTGCGGCGCCCATCAGAACCGACAGCACCGAGCCGCGCCCGCCCGCGATCCTCGTGCCGCCGAGCACGACCGCAGTGATGCTCATCAGCGTATAGTCGATGCCTGTGGCTGGCGAACCGATACCGACCTGACCGGCCAGTATCAGGCCGGCGATGCCGGTCAGCACGCCCGACAGAACGAACGCCAGAACGATGTGCCAGTTGACCCGGACGCCGACCCGCGTTGCGCCCAGCGGGTTGGAGCCGACGGCGCGAAGCCGCCGTCCAAGCCGGGTGCGGAATAGGATGAATTCGAATGCAAGGACCGTGACCAGGATCGCGATGAAACAGGCGGGCATGCCCAGCCATTTCGCCTGCGTCACGTCCGAAATCGTGTCGGTAATCGTGCCTGCCGCCTGCGGTCTCAGCACCAGCGACATGCCTTGCAGGCCGATGAAGGTGGCGAGCGTCACCACGATGGCCGGTATGTTGAGCCAGGTTATCAGCCAGCCCTGAACCAGCCCGAACGCGCCTGTGATCGCCAATATCAGCGCAATGCCTGTGACCGTGTCTCCGAGGCTCCCTCCATAGGGAGTGAGAAACGAAGCCAGCACGACCACGAACCCTGCGAGCGCACCGACCGAAAGGTCGATCCGTCCGACGATGATGGTTCCAAGCTGGGCAATCGACAGGAACGCCAGGATCGAGAGGAAGGTCAGCATCGTCTCGATATTGAACGGCGACAGGAAATACTCGCTGGCCGACGCCGTGCCAAAAAGCACGATCGCGGTGAGAACCGTGAGCACCGCCGCCGGGAACCGGTCCGCCGCCATGATGCGGCGCAGGGGCGAGTCTTCCTGTTTCTTGCGGGCAGGGCCATCGGCGCGCGCCACCGTTGCCGTCAGATTGGCCTCGGTGATCGCAGCATCGGTAATGGCCTCGCCTTCGAGTTCCTTGACGATCTGGCCGCGAGCAAACACCGCGACGCGGTCGCACAGGCCCTCCAGCTCAATGCCGTCCGAGGACGACACCACCACGGCGACGCCGCTGTCGGCGAGCTTGCGCAAATGTTCGTAGATTTCCGCGCGCGCGCCGACATCGACGCCCTTGGTCGGCTCGTCGATCAGGATGACCTTCGGTTCGCCCGCAATCTCGCGGCCGATCAGCACCTTCTGCTGGTTGCCGCCGGAGAGTTCGGCGGCCCTCGTGTCGTCGTCTTCCTTGATGCGGTAGCCGGTGTAGACGCCAAGCCGGCTCATCACATCCTTGGTCAGCGCGTGGTCGCGCTTGCGGTTGATGACGCCATTGGTGGAGATGCGATCAAGCGCGCCGATGCCGATGTTCTCACGCAGCTTCAGCGTCAGGAAGAGGCCTTCCTCGTGGCGGTCGTCGGTGACGAAGCCAACGCCGGCGTCGCGCGCCGCCGCCGTTGATGTTCCCTCGACCGGCTCGCCGCCAATATGCACCGAACCTGCCGTGCGCCGCTCCAGCCCGGCAATCGTGCGCAGAAACTCCCGCTGGCCTTCGCCCTCGACGCCGGTGACGCCGACAATCTCGCCCGCCTTGGCGACAAAATTGATCTTGCTGAAGCCCGGTCCGGAAAGCTCCTCGACCTCGAGCTTGACCTCGCCGGCTTCTTTCGCCCTGTCGGGGAAGACCTGATCGAGCGGACGTCCGGCAATCAGCGTGATGATTTCGTCCGTCGTAATCCGCGAGGCGGGGCGGCTGTCGATCGACTTGCCGTCGCGCAGCACCGTTATGTGGTCTGCGATTTCCTTGATCTCGTTGAGCCGGTGCGAAACATAGACAATGGCCACGCCCTCATCGCGCAGCTTTCTGATCAGCGCGAAGAACTTGTCGATGTCGGCCTGCTGGAACGGCTCAGTCGGCTCGTCCAGAAACAGCACCTTGGGCTTCGACGCCACCGCGCCGGCGATCTCGATGACGTGAAACTGCGCCAGCGTGAGGTCGCGCACACGCGCGTCCAGCGACATGGCGTGCTGCTCGGACGCTACCGAAGCAAGCAGTTCCGCCGCCTCCTCGCGGCTGGTCAGCTCGGGTGCGGCCAGCTGGAGGTTCTCCATGACCGTCATTTCTTCGGCCAGTTCGGGGTGCTGGAACGTCACTGCCACGCCGGCGCGATGCAGCTTTTTTGCAGTCGGACGCTTGATCTCCTTGCCGCCCACGCGGATGACGGCGAAGTCCGGGCGCACGGCACCGGCGGCGATGGAAATAAGCGTTGTCTTTCCGGCGCCGTTTTCGCCGACAACCGCATGCACCTGACCGCGCCTGATATTCAGGTTCACGGCCTTGAGCGCCTGCACGGGGCCGTAATATTTGGTCGCCCCCACGATCCCCATGACAGGGGCGCCCATCAAGTTGCGCGTGCCTGTGCTCATTCTGTGATTTCGAGCCGCTTCTTCAGTCTGAGATAGAATGTGCGCCAGCGTGTTCTGGTTTCGGGCGAGACGTCGACCAGCCGCTTCAACCCGATGCGGGTCAGCGTGTTCACATAGATTGTGCGTATCCGGAACTCGACGTCAGGCTTGGTGACCCAGAACTTGAAGCGGATCCATTCAAACTTGATCCGCCGGCCGGCCTCCACGAGGCCGACACTGGCAATGATGATGATGGCCTGGACGATGTTTTGCGCAGAGGTCTCGAAGCCCACGGCAAGCACGAGCTGGCCGAGATAAGTGAGAAACAGCGCGCCGACGATCGTGGCGGTGATGCTGCCGCGCAGGCCGCCGCCAATCGGGTTACCACCGACAACCACTGCGGCGACAGTCGCCAGCAGATAGGGCATGCCGCTGAACACCGTTGGTGACAGGACATAACCTGCCAGCAGCACGCCAGCCGCGGCATAACAGAACCCGGCCAGCGCATAGGTGGCGACACGATAGGCGTCGAGCGGGATGCCGACGGTGAGTGCGGCATCCGGGTTGACGCTGGTTGCAATGAAGCGCCGCCCGACGGTGGTCTTTTCCAACAGGAAGATCGCCACCGCAGCGATGACGATCAGCACATAGAGTGTCAGCGGAACTTCCAGGAACTTGCTGACGCCAAACCTGTTGAGGGGCGGAGGCGCCTGCTGCGAAAACCCGCTGGTCACATACATGGTAATGCCCAGCATCAGCGAGTTCATGCCGATTGTGGTGACGAGCGAATTGACGCGCAGCAGCGCCACCAGAATGCCGTTCACTGCGCCGACGCCAAGCCCCATGGCGAGCGCCAGCGCCACATAGGCGAGGGTCTCGGCAACGCCGGCCTGCGAGCCGGGTAGGGCCGAAACGATGACGGCGGAAAATGACATGATGCCGGCAACCGACAGGTCCAGCCCGCGTTGCTGGATCACCAGATGCTGGCCGATCGACGCCACCGCGAGGATGGCGAAGAAGGGCAGCATCAGCTGCAATGCGCTTACGGAGACGGTGCTGGGCGCGGCGATGCCGCCGCCAACGATCAGAAGAACCGTGGCGGCGGACACAACCAACAGGCGGTGAAGGGGCTTCTTGCGCCCCTTGTATTCACGTCTTGTCCAGGTGCGTTCCGGCCGCCGCCGTTCTGGTTGCGGTTCAACCGCAGTCGCACCTCGAGGGGGTATCATCGCAGCAGCCGCCGGAAGCCGTAATTACCTGGACAGGATTTCCTTCATCACCTCGCCGGAGACCATTGCGGAAGGAATTGCCGTGGGTGGCAAGTCCTTGTCGCACTTCACCGCGAGTGCCGGATCGGATGACGTGCTGTCTTCCGAGAACGGCAGGTCGATCAGGCTGGGCTCGAGATTGTCCATGCCGTTGACTGCCGCCAGGCCCTTGCGCAGTGCAAGCCGTACCAGCCAGGTGTGCGCGCTGGCGGTTGCCAGCTTGAAGGTCGGGTTGTCCTCGTGATGATCCTGCCAGAGGCAGCTCAACTCATTGAGGTCCTGTCCGGCCCATGCCGGGATCGGGCGGCCAGCTGCGAGGAATGCACGGATCGGGCCGGTCGTTTCGGCCATGATGCCGTCGATCTGGTCGTATTTGGCGATTGCGGCTGCCGTAACCTTCTGCGCCAGCGCCGGATCCCAGTTGGTGTCGACCGGACCCTCAAGCACGTTGATCCCGGGGTTGGCGGCGAAGACCTCACGCCAGCCGACGGCCTGCGATGCGGTCATCGGGTTGCCGGGCGTGCCGCCGTGGACAATGACATTGCCTTCACCATCGAGCGTCTTGACCATCCACTCGGCGAGCTTCTTGCCGAGGCCGATCTGCGTTTCGGTAACGCGCGTGAGATAGTCCGTGCCGAGTTCGCCGAACGGCGCGTCGCCCGTCGTGAACGGGACGACCGCAATACCGGCTTCCGTTGCCTGGCGCATCACCTTGAGCTGCGCGACGCCTGTATCGGCGAAGACGACGATAACGTCGAATTCCTGGGCGATCAGGCCACGAATGTCTGCGATCTGCTTCTCGGCCTTGAACTCGCCGTCGGTGTAGCGAACCTCGGTGATGTTGGGGCACTTGGCCGCCTCATCCTCGAATTCGGCCCGCGTGATCTGGCGCCAGTAATTGCCGCCCCACCCATCGGAATAGGCGACCTTGAGCGGCTTTGTGCCGCAATATTTCGAAATGTCTTCCATGTCTTCGATGCCGCCGCGCTTGTCGGGCGCAAGGTCGACATCGGAGAATTTGTTCTGTGCTGCTGCAGGCGCCACGGCAGCGAATTGCCAGGCAAGCGCTGCAACCGCAGCGCCACGAACGAGACTGATTAGATGGGTCATTTTATCCCCTCCCGTTGGATATCGTCGTACCGCTTCTCTTGGATAGGCTGACGGGCTATAACGACCTCGGCATTATAGTTAACATTAACAGGAATTCCAAACTGCATTTACCGGGGGGACGTTAAATGAAGCTCAGCACCGACAGGATTCTCACTACCCACACCGGCAGTATGCCCCGTGGCGAGCCGCTGAGCACGATGCTGATCGATCAGGAGGAGGGCAAACGCGTCGATCTGAGGAAGGTCGACGAAGTTACCGACGACCGGGTCGCCTACATCATCAAGAAGCAGCTCGATGTCGGCATCGACATCGCCAATGACGGCGAGCAGGGGCGTGTCGGCTTCCAGACTTACGTGCCGCAGCGCTGGAGCGGCTTCGGCGGCAAATCGAGCCGGCCCTATGGCCGGGAGTTTGTCGACTTTCCCAAATTCACCGAACGCATGCAGGCGCGCATCCCCAAGACGGGCCGGGTGTTCGATGCGCCGGAGGCGATCGACGAAGTCCACTATCGCGGCGAATCCCACATCCAGAAGGAGATCGATCGCATCAAGCGTCAGGCCGACAGCACCAGTGCGAATGTCTCCGACTGGTTCATGAACTCGCCGTCTCCGGGCATCATCGCCTGCACGATGCTGAACGCCTATTACGATACCGACGAAGCCTATCTCGATGCGATCGCGGCAGAGATCTCGAAGGAGTACAAGGCGGTCGTGGACGCCGGCTATATCCTGCAGGTCGATGCTCCCGATCTCGCCATGGAGCGCGTGCTGCTCTATCAGGACCTGACCGACGACGAGTTCGTCGAGCAGACGCAAAAGCACGTCAACGCGCTGAACAAGGCGCTGAAAGACATACCGCGCGAAAGTGTGCGCCTGCATGTGTGCTGGGGCAACTGGGAAGGGCCGCACCTCTACGATGTGCCGATGGATGTGATCCTGCCGGTGATCTATCAGGCGGATGTCGGGGCGATCGGCCTTGAGTTCGCCAATCCGCGCCGCCAGCACGAGACCGCAGCCCTCAAGGCCAGCAAGCCGCCGGAAAACATCGCCATCATCCCCGGCGTGATCGATTCCAAGTCCAACTTCGTTGAGCATCCGCAGGTGGTCGCCAACCGCATTCTGGCGGTCGTCGATGCCGTGGGCGACAAGGAACGGGTCATCGCCGGCGTCGATTGCGGCTTCGGCACCTTCACCGGCTGGGAGTGGGTGGCAGAAGACGTGGTCTGGGCGAAGCTGCAGTCGCTCAGGGACGGCGCTGCAATCGCCTCCAAGGAGTTGTGGGGGTAGCCCCGCAACTCGCGCTCGGTGAGCGGCTCCGTGCAGCGTTCGGAGTCGATTGCGACCGAGCAATTCAGCACCTTGCGTCGTGACAGGGCGATGGCGACCCAAAGGGTTGGGCGCCATGGCCACGCTCAACTTTGACGACGCCGATGTCGATATCACTGCGCTGTTGGCGCATTACACCGACCGGGTAGCCTCCGGCTGCACGGAATACTTCTACCATAGTGGAATCGTTAGTGCGTGCTCGAGCCTGACAGGCAAAGGCTTCGCCCATAGCTGCGGAACTCCACCGGCAGCACGGCAACGAATATCGGCTTTGCCACGAACTTGCCGAGTTCGGTCAGGTCCTTCCGTTTCAGAGCACTGGGTTACCTGCTCTTCGAGAGTTCAGGACAATCACGATCAAATCACTCAAGGTGAAGATGTTGGAATTGGCGTGATCAGCAGGGCGATGATTTTCGATTGCTCAGTTGATGACCAAAAGAATTGTCGGCAGATTTCGTGCGCATGCAACCGGGAGGAAGCTCGTGTACTCGCTGAATTTACTGAGACTTACCGCCTCCATTCTGTTGATCCTGACGGGATACGCCAAAGCCGATGAATTCACGGCAGGCGAGACACTGACGGCGCCGTGCGAAGAACATCAGATATTTATCGAGATGGCTCCCGGCGACTGCATCGGTGCGGTCAGCTACTATCGAGAAGTGGGCGCCAGGCTCGGTCTGAAATTGATTTCGGGTTCGCAGGAATCGACCGTAACGCAGATTGTCGATTTCCTTGGTTTTGCGGGTCTGACAGCCAATGATCTCGAAGTGCTGCCGCCCGACAGGCTGATGCCGGCGAACAAGACGGATTTCGAAGCTTTGGCGAAAGAAGCCGAGTTTCCGGATGTCTTCGCGGCGGGCCGCAAGCTGGAGGACTTCCAGAACGACAGGGTGGTCGCGGTTCGCTATTTCGCACCCAAGGTGGCCAACTACGACAAGGTGCCTGGCATCGCCCCTGCGACACCGGGGTGGCGCAAGCTTGTGCGTCTGCAGGCGCTGGACGGCTCCCCGGCTCAGAAAAGAGGCATCAGGGCAGCCTGGATCCTTTTCAATATCGTAACCGGCCCGGAAGAGGGCGAGAAATTCGGCATCGGCGACATCTTCGTCACAAGGCACACCCAGGCCGAAGACGCGAATGCGCAGGCAATCCAGATTATCCTGGAACGTGAAGCCGAAGAGGTCAAAAAGGACGACGGTCCAAGCATCTATTTCCTGACCTACGTCGGGAAGTACGAGCGCAACATCAAGGGTCTGCCGCCTTATGGGCTTTCGCTCTACCTTGAGGCGACTTTTGACGTGGTGAATGCCTATCCAGACGTGCAGGACGGGGCCTATTACGTTCCCGGTGCCTGCGCCCAGTGCCACGGATTTGCGTTCAAACATTCCGACCCGTTCACCTATCTGCAAGCGCTCTTCGGCCCCCAGTCGAAGCAACTGAACCTGAACTATCTTGCGACCGACCAATGGCAGGACGCCCGCCGGGGCGGCGATTTCGCGTCACTGGACGCTCACGACATTCCGCTGCTGATTGATGCGGATCCGGACAAGAACAAATCCTCCCACGCTGCCGTCTTCGACCGCTTCCGCAGGCTCAACAGCGCGGTCGCCGAACAGAACTGCTCGGCGCAAGGAGCCGATTCGCTAGCCGTGCGGTCGGTGAAAACCTGGCTCGGAAATCATGAAAACAGCGACGATCATATCGATCGCTGGGACCGCATCTTGCCGCCCGTCGACGCCAACAGTGCCGTATGGAGCAAGGAAAACGAGAACGATGCAAAGCTACTCGAAAGCCTCGACCGTTATTGCGCCCGCTGCCATGTGACCATGTTCTTTGGCATCTACGACAAGCAGTCGCTTGTCTCCCGGGTCTATGGCGCAATCAAACGGGTTGGTGGCAACTTCCCTGCCGACAAGCTCTATTTGCGGATGCCGCAGGGCAGAGACATGACCGAAGCCGCAAGGAACGAGCTGGTCGGGTATCTCGAGACGCTGCAGCAGGAGACCGCGCCACAGACGAACGGCGCAGGCGCAGGAGGCTTCACATGCCCCTGAGCTACGCCGAAGTCACCGAAATGCTGGACCGCGCCGTGGGTGGTTCGCACGTGCCGGTGGGATTTCACGGCCCGTTCTGGCGCGACAAGACGCGGGACGAATTCGTCAACACACCACCATTCCGGGGCATTGTCCCGGTGGTGGTGGGCGACAGCGCGGCTTCGGGCATCATAGCCGCGCTCTCCGGAACCGGGCCCTTCAACGCTTCCGCCGGCGGGATCGAGCGCATGCCGCCATTCGGTCCTTATCTGTCGGAGGAAGAAATCTCCGCGATAGCGGAATGGATCGATGAGGGCTGTCCCGAAAACGCAACCGAACTGAAAACAGGAGAGATTGAAATGCCCGGTTTGAAACTTCTTCATCTCAAAGACCATGCCAAGATGGGCCGGCTGATCGAAGAGATCGCAGGCGGCAGGATTCCGCGTCCGACCACGATCGACGAGTTCAACACGCTGTTGCTCGACAATGGAATCGTCGACAAGCCAACCGCCGCCGATATTCAGAACGGCGTCGAGAAACACTGGCCGAACGGCCGGCCGAGCGCCATCAAATATGTAGACATTCCCGATGACACGATGATGGTCTCGATTCCGACGACGGCGGCCATCAACGAGGGGCGGAGACTTGCCCAGATGCTGACGATCGACGGATCGTATCCGATCGATGTGGGCTACGACACGAACTACCGCAACGCGCAGCGCAAGTCGTCTCTGACCGACGACGAGTGGGATACCCTCTACCGCACGCGGTTGGGCGACTACACGGTCGGCAAATGTATGTGAGGCACATCGGAACCTTTGCCTGACCGCTTACCGCGTTGGACAAGGCGTACGGGGTCCGGCGTTGGCCGGACCCCGCACTAATCGACCGCTAGCCCGGCTGCGGCAAGCCCTGTCTTCAGGCGGTCGCGAACGTCAGGATATGCAAGCGGAAAGCACTGGAGAAACCACTGGACGACAGCCCGGTCGTCGGGACCTGGTTGCCCGTGCCAGTTGGCGAGTGTGTCGGCAACGAAAGAACGGGCGAGCCCCTGCGCTTCGTCGACCCGGCCGAGCAACGCGAGGCTGGCCACCTGCCAGCCGGAAGAGTCCTGTGTCACGCCCGCGGCCAGTTGCCCCCAGCGGTAGCAGGCCTGGTAGTCACCGGCCACGAAACTGATATTCGCCTGGTACTCGCAGTGCGAGGGCGAGGGATGCTGTTCGAGCTGGAGCGCCTCGCCCGCAAGGCGCATCCCGTCGGCGAGCGAACCGCTGAATGCCAATCCCAAAGCCGACGAAACAATGGTCCACGGATCGTTCGGGTTGAGGTCGTATGACTGCAGAAAGAACTGTTGCGCCAGGGGAAATCGCCCGTTCATGGCCATCGACCAGGCCGCGGCCAAATGTGTCTTCGTATCCAGCGGATCCATTGCCACTGCTTCCTGCGCCAGCTCAAGTGTCTCGCGCTGGCGCTCTTCCGATCTGAGAACCCCTGGGAAGGCGAGGTGGTAGGTGTTTTCTAGCATCACCAGACTGGAATATGCCGGCACGAATTTCGGCGCGCTGTGAATGATCCGCTGAAAGACTGTCTTGGCCTCCTCACGTGCTTCAGGCCGCCATTTGAAAGCCAGCGACTGTCCGTACAGCCAGAGACTGTAGGTGTCCCAATCCGTCTCTTCAGACCGCATCGGCAAGGCAACGCGCTCAGCCGAAATGTAGATATTCAGTGCAAGTGCGATGCGCCGCACCATGTGGCGCATGGACTGACCGAAAGTCTCGTGTTCGGCCGTGTAGGTTTCACTCCAGATGATCTGCCCACTGGCGGCATCCTTGAGCGTGACGACGAAACGCGTTTCGTCACCAAGGTCGGAAAAGACGGTATCCACCAGGTATTCGGCCGAAGAGGGCGGCATTTTTTCCGACCGTTCGACGACCCTCCATTCGCGAAATCGCGCCAGGGCAGCAAGCATCTCGCTGCGGAACCCGTGCGCGAGGCCATCGGCGCCGATCGAACCGATATGGCTTTGTACCGGCCCCACCTCGATTACCGGAGTGATGCGCGCCGCCGCATCGGTCCTGGCAAGTGTTACGAGTTCGCGCCCCGGCAAATGCGTGCCCATCTTGATCGCTGCTATCAGCTTGGTGGTTTCCTCCTGAGGTTCGCAGTCGTGCCGTTCGCCCAGTTCCCGCCACAGCACTTCGTACTGGCGCAACGCAGCGGATGTGTTGCCGGTCAAGGCATGCGCCTCTATCAGCACCCGGTGTGCTGGCTCATGGCTGGCATCAATTGTCGTCAGCGCCTCCGCGGCCGCGAGCCGTGCGGATGTGTCGGCCGCGGAACCAAGGAGCCGCTCAAGGGCGTCTACAATCCGCAATTGCCAGGACTGGCGGGCTATGTGGATCCAGCTTGTCAGGCTGGGATCAAGGTTCTCGAACCCGTAAAAAAGCCGTTCGGGCAGGCCTTCGGCGCTTCTGAGGATCGCGTCAACCTTGCCGTTCCTTATGCCATCTTCGATCAAATGCGCTCGCGACACGACAAGACCGGCCGTCAATCCGATGTGTTGCCTTCCGCCGGAAAGACACGCCTCGGTCTCGTCGCCGAGTGCCAGCTTGAGCTGGCGCAGACATTGACGAAGCGCGACCCTTGCCTTGTCCTCGCTGCTTTCGCTCCATAACAAGCCTACGATCCGTTCACGAGTGTCCAGCTGGTCCTGACGAAACGACAGATATCCCAGCAACGCCAAGGCCTTCGCGCTGCTAACTGGCAATTGCCTGCCCGTCGCATCACGGACGGTCACGCCGTCGAACTGATCGATCACGAGCTTGTGGTGCATCGCCCTTGGACGAGCGCAATCATCGCCGATTGCGCGGACCCCTTAATATAGTTCCGGAAGAGAGGCGGCCCGTTGTTTGATTCGAGCGGATTCCTCTCTTCCTGCCCCAATTTTGGGAATAATGCTTACTTGAGAGCTTCCTTGCAACTGGTGGGAAAAGACGCGCGCGACCGGAATACCTACATCACTTCTTGTGAGATCAGCCCAAAGGACCTGTATTTCCAGTTGATGGAGATGCAGCGAAATATCCTCAAATGAGCTTGCCTTCGAGGTCGGCGCGAGGTTGTCGCGGACAGAGGCTGACAGCAGGCAGGGAAAGTCCGCGACACTGAACTCGCCCTGGGTTTGCCCGCGCGCCCGCGCGATATGCCGCGCCAGTTCGTGCTGGCGCAATTCAAGAAATGCGCCGCGGATGGCGGACCGCAGGTTCGGTGCGGCTTTGAAGCCGTATGCGACCTCACCGTCAGCCGGGTCTTGTGAAAACGCACCAACAACGGGCACTTCCGTCTCCTCGGTGAGGTAGAGAAACCAGGGTGGCGGTCTTCCACCTGCTGTTTGCTGCGATACGGTCTGCGGCAGCGCGTTTCGGATCACGCTGTCGTCAATACGCTGCCGTTTTTCCTGCAGCAGCCACCACGTCATCACCTCGTGCCTCTCGATCAGTTCCAGAAGGCCATGAAGTTTCGCCTCGTCGAGCGTTCTTCCTGCTCCAAGACCGTTGGACGGCGTTCTGTTCTTTGCATCGGGCAGGGTCGGATTACGGAGGATCAGATGGTCGGGGAGGGCAACGGGTTCGCCGGACACAGCATCGCGGCACACGACCGCCTGCTGTGCTGGTCCGATCTCCGTCCGCGCATCGGGCCAGTCTACAACCAGCGGGTCTTCGGGCCTGCGGAGGAACGACACATATTCCGCCGCTTCGCCAAGGCACGATTGCCTGGCGAGGTCGGGCGTAAATCCGACGCCGCTGACCGATACGCGGTGCGCAGTTCGTGTAACCTCCGCTCTCAGCAATCCACCTGCAAAACATGCGTCGCTGCAGCCGGGCAAGCGCAGAGCCACGAGCTCGTCCAGGAAACGCTCCACACTGTCCAGATTTGGCGGATCGGGGCGAGTTGTCTCGGATGGCCGCACGTCGCGTCTCCTGATGAAAGTCCCACAGCGGTTGCCTCAATCAACTTGTGCTCGCCATGGTGGGGAGGAACAAGGCCGCCTCGCCTCACATGCAACCTGCATAACCTTCCAATCACGGGCCGATCACGTTGCCAGGATTTTTATTCTCAGGCAGCGATCCGGATTTGGCTTCCCGTCTGAATCCGATCGCTCGGCACATCGCGTGATTTCAGGCCTGGGAGGCTACCATGAAGAAGTTTGTCGACGCATCCGAACTTTCGAAAGAGTTTGATCGCCTGCTTGAGAACGAGCGCTTCGACGAGGCGCGCGAGATGCTGGGCAGCATTGTCGAGAAGGTGCCCGCACGCGAGCAGACGGCACCGTTTTCAGCCCCTGTCCGGGTGAAGAAGCAGTTTACCGCCGGCTACGAGGAAGAGGGCATTGGAATCGATTTGGCAAATTCTCTCGCCCGCAAATGGCGCAACGCCCGCTATCGGTGGAAGCTTGGCAACGGATACAGCGGCGCCCGCATTCTGGAAGAGGGCGATAGCTGGACGCAATATCCAGCCCTCCTGCACGACATCGCAGACAACATTATTGATGAGTTCGCGCTCTACTCGCTCGGGGCGGCGGGTGACACGATCGAGAACATGTCACTGCTTGGCGAGTTCGTCGATGCAATCCGGCGCGAAGAGCCAGATCTCTTCCTGCTCTCTGGCGGCGGCAACGACCTGCTCGGCGAGGGACGGTTCGTCACCATACTGAAACGCTATACCTCAGGTGCATCGGCTGCCGATCTGATCGACGCGGAAGCACTCGACGCAGCTCTCGCCCGGGTCATGGGTCACTACCGATCGATCATTGACCGGGCTCTGGATGCGGGCAGTGCACTGCGCGGGGGCAGGGGGGTGCAAGTCGCCATTCACGGCTACGACCGGCCTATTCCCCGCAAGGCCGGGCCCTGGCTTGGCAAGCCGCTGGCGAGCAAGGGCATCAGCCTGGAACTCGGATCGCAGATACTGGCGATCGTTATCGATGCATTCAATGAGCAGCTGGACATCCTGGCCGCTTCGTACGGCAACGTTCGCTACATCAACCTGCGCGGGCTCGCAGCCCAGGGCAGCGGCGGCTGGCATGACGAAATACACCCAAACGATGCAGGTTTCCGAAACGTCTCTGCGCCTTTCATCGACTTGATCAGCCAATTGAAGCAAGAAGCCGAGTTTCTTCCGGAAGCCACGATCGCAGATCCGGACGGCTGGCGTGATGCGGTTGCAGTTTTCGATGACGAGGACGTGGCGGCCCTCCCGTCGCGCGGAGACCTGATCCGCCGCGTGCGCACCAGCGCGACTTCCGACAGGCAGCGGGCGCGCGAGACGGCGCGCGAAGTCATGCGGCAGGACCCCATGATCCTTTCCGCGTGGAGCGACCTGGTCGCATTGAAGCGGCAGATCGACAGGCCCGAAGACCCGCAGATATGCAAGGCGCGCAACGAGTATCGGGGGATGGTGCAGAATCTGGAACGCATCATCGGCGACAACGACCTCGATGAGTTCTTCGTGCTGAAACGCGGCCTGCGCGCCGGTCGCTCAATCGCCAGGCTTCTGGTATCCTCCGGCGGGGGTATCGCCGGCACCGGCTTCCTGGTGGGGCCGGGACTTATCCTGACCAACAACCACGTGCTACCGAACCGACATCTCGCGGCGAACACCATCGCCAGCTTCGACTATGAACTCGACGAGAACGGCTTGCCTGCACCGCCAGCCCACTTCCGGCTAACCGGCGACGTCTTTCTCACCTCGGAGGAGCTGGACTATACCTTCGCGAGTGTGGAGCAGATGTCGATGGACGGGCGGCAGCTCGCCGACTTCGGCCATAACCCGCTGTTCCCGAAATCCGGCAAGACGTCGAAGAAAGAATACGTCAACATCATCCAGCACCCCGGCGGCAACTTCAAGAAGGTTGCCCTGCGCGAGAACCAGGTTCTCGGTTACAGGCACAATCACGTCTACTACGTTGCCGATACGCAGCCCGGCTCGTCAGGCGGCGGCGTCTTCAACACCGAATGGGTGGTTGTCGCGCTCCACCATCTTGCGATCCCCGATCCCAATGACGCCGGCAAATTCATCGCAAACCGGGGGGTCCGCATCAGTCGTATCCTGCGCGACGTGGATGTGAGACGGCAAAGCGGCGAAGCGGATGCCGTGGCCGTAGACCAGCTCGTTACGGCCGGGCGCGAGAGCCCGATTGTACCCGGCGACGATGGCGACAATCGCGAATGGGCCAGTGCTGGCGCGATTCCCGCGTTGCGGCATGGCGCGTTTTCTGAGGCCACCGGAAGCGCACACTCCAAACTGTCGGACGAAGGGTATTGGCTCATCGTCAATCATGAGACAGGCGGCAGAAGTTACTATGAGGGCGTTATCCGGGAGCGCCCGGTATGGCCCGGCGGACAATCCGGCGTGACCATCGGATGCGGCTACGATCTCGGCTACCACAGCTCGGCCGAGTTCCAGACCGACTGGGCTGCCAGGCTCTCCCAGTCCGACTTTGTCCGTCTGAGGGGCATGGTCGGCAAGACAGGGCAAAGTGCCAAGACAGCCACAGCGACGGTGCAGGACATTCGCATCGGGTGGGAAACGGCCCTGGCCGTGTTCGACGCACGGACCCTGCCGAAATATGTCGGTCTGACCTATCAGGCGCTACCGGCGCTCGACACCCTGCACAGTCACAGCGTCAGCGCGCTGGTCAGCCTTGTGTTCAACCGCGGCGCAAGTTTCCGCAAGTCGGGTGACAGGTATCGCGAAATGAGAGCGATCCTGGCACATCTGGAAGCCGGTCGTCCGGAGCGTATTCCGGCCGAGATACGTTCGATGAAACGGCTTTGGAAAAACAGCGGCCTCGGCGGATTGCTGAGACGCCGCGACGAGGAAGCCGACCTGTTTCAGAAGGGGCTCGACGCCGGCGGCTCGCCGGAGAGAGCGGAAATTGCCTTGGCTCAAGAGTGGCAACCCGGTCCCGCTGATCTGGTTGTGCATGAGGGTGATGATCTCGAAGACGCCTCGTTCGCCGAGCAACTGGACAGCGAAGGTGACGTGGCGCACCCGCCGCATCGGGAATCGCTGTTCGAAGCCGCGCCGCACTATTCGGCATCGGATGCCCGATGGCCCAACTCGCCGACGAACGCGCCAGACACATGGCATCTGCCGACCCAGACCGCGGATGACGAGTTCGAACTGACACCGGACCTTTTGCGCGCGATCCTGCAAGCTGGCCATTTCGAGCCCGTCACGACCGCGCATGACAAACTCATCGTCTCAATCCGGGGTTGCCAGCCGCTGTCGGGCGAGCCGCGGATCGAGGATGCAAGTTCGATCGCGCTCCGCCCGGTCAACCCCGATCACGAGAATTTCCGGTGCCTGATAGGCGTGTGGGATACGCAGGCGGACCGTATCTCGCTTTATCTGGGATCCACGGTTCCGCGGCGGACGGGAATGCTGCGCTACTACAACCGCGTCAATTTCGGCGGGTCGGGCATGTTGTGCAACATGCTGCCGACAGGCCTCTACGAACACTGCGTGGGCACTCACTACGGAACCGGCGGCGCCACCTCCTACGTTCTGCGGCTGGGCGATGGTCCGGATCCTGCCGACTCCGGTCCAGCCACCGTGCTGCGCACGTCGAACGACCTGATCTATGGCACGCGCGACGTGTGGGACATGACCGCGCCGGCAGACAACATCCATCCGGCTTTCCTCGCTGAGAGTTTTTCCTCAGTGGGATGCCTCACGCTGCGCGGCTGGCAGAAGCCGGGTGGCAGTCCGGACACAGCGACCGGGGAATGGAAGGCTTTCCGTCGCAAGGCCGGGTTCGACGGCCACAATTACAAACGCCGCTACGACAACCTTCTGATCACCGGCCATGAAGCGGCAAGCATCGCCGCCCTCAGCGGCAGCCCGGCGGTCAGCGATCTGCAGTGCCTGCGGCATGGTTCACGCGGCGACAAGGTGGGCCGCCTGCAACAGCAGCTTGGCATCTCGGACGATGGCCAGTTTGGCGCCAGGACACGCAAGGCGCTGGTCGATCGCCAATACCAGAAGCTCGGTTTTGCTACCGGCAGTTGGACCGCCCGAATGGCGCAGGAAATGAACATGGACTTCTGATGTGGTGGACCTGGGCCGGCCGTTGCGAACGGCCGGCCGGCAAGTTGAGAGGTAGGAGAGATGAAACTTCGGATTCTGCTGCTGTTGCTCGCCGGGACCTGTCCGGTTCACGCGCAGGAAGCCAATCAGGCGCCGGCGCTACAACAGGTTCAACCGCTTGGAAGCGGTCCGTCCTCGTGGCTGGAACGGAACCCGGCAAGCGGCCCCACCGTCTTTACGATACCCGAGTGGAAAACAGATCCGCTTTCGGGGCAGACGATTCTGTCGCCGGGGACAATGACCTTCAACTCGTTCCCGCAACTGACAGACGCGCAGATCCGCGAATTGTCGGACTTGGTTGCGCGGCGCGACGCGCTCAGCCCCGCCGACGCAGAGAGGCTGGTGCGGTTCTTCGAGGAAGGGATTGTGGTTCCCCTGACACCCGCGCCCATACCGTTGACCCCGCTGCCCGATCGGCCGGAAACGACTTTTCCCGTTGTGGCGGCAACCTGTCCGGATGGTCGGGTATTGCCCAGCTATTGCGCGACCCTTGGCGTGGAACTGGAGGAATGCAGATGCGACTGATCCTCGCGACAATATTCGTATTGGCCTCGATAGGTTTGACCACGCCCTGCTGGTCGCAAGGCGACGATCGCGAGCTTGACCGGCTTCGCTCCGAATTGAGCGTGCGCAAGCAGGCAATGGTCTCGATGGACCAGGAGCTGGCGCAGCTGAGAATGGAAAAGACGTCCGGTTTTGCCAAGGCCGTCGAGAGCTATCATGGCTCGCTAGTCGACTTCTACACCTACCAGAACGATCTGCGCCAACACGCGCAGTCCGTACTCAACTGGCAGTTGGTCTCCTCATACACTCTCCTGCTCCTGGTGGTCGTCGTCACCGGTCTCGGCGTAACGCTGTCTTTCCTTGAGGTGCGTTCAGCGCTGAATATCCCGGCTCGAGTGCTCCAGAGGCAGACGGGAACGTCCGCAGATAGTGCCGACGATACGCCGGAACCGGGAGGTGACGGCGGACCGGGACAACCAGCCGCACCGGCGCCGACGACGCTTCAGATATCCCCGCAAAGCTTGCAGGTTACGTCGGCTGTTACGGGCGTCGTTATCCTCGTTATCTCGCTGGCGTTCCTGTATCTGTTCATCGCCCGTGTGCTTGAATTGCAGCCGGTAGACCTCGTCACGTCACATCGTCCGGCAGAGATCTCCGACGACGAAAGCAAGTCGCGTACTCCGGGTGAAGCAGGCAAGCCGAGCGGGTAATATGACGAGTTACATCACAACTGGTCGGCAATCGAACGGCTGTGGTCCTTGACGCCAACGACATCAGCCACTGACGCCCTTGATGCATTATTCGAATGCCTTCATTTCGGTGAGGACCTCGTTCGCGGCCTTGAACGCGTCGAGGCCCGCCGGAATGCCGCAATAGACGGTGGCATGCAGCAGGACTTCGCGGATCTCCTCGACGGAAACACCATTGTTGACGGCGCCGCGCACGTGGAGCTTGATCTCGGCTGCGCGGTTCAGCGCCGTCAACATGGCAAGATTCAGCATGCTGCGGGTCTTTAGGTCGAGCGTTTCGCGGCCCCAGGCATAGCCCCAGCACCATTCAGTGGTGATTTGCTGGAAAGCCATCATGAATTCGTTGGCGGACGCCATCGAATTGTCGACATATTCCGACCCGAGCACCTGGCGGCGAAGGGAAAGACCCTCTTCGAACAGCGCGGCGACGGTCTTGTCCTTGGCGGTCATGGTTGATGTTCCTTGTTCATTGACATACAATCACACAATTCATCGTGGGCGCGACTGTCCTGCGCCCCATTCTCGCGACCACAACGTCAGCGGAGCGCCGCCTTGCGGTAGCGACCGGAGGAGAAACATGCCCGTAACCAGCCAAGCCCCTGATCTGTCGATGCGCGTGCAGACGCTGCCGGGACTGCGCGAGCAGGTGGCCGAACGGCTCAGGCTTGCAATCGCGACGGGAAAGTTCGCGCCCGGCGCGCGGCTCATCGAACGTGAACTCTGCGAGATGATGGGTGTCTCGCGGACGTCCCTGCGCGAAGCGCTGCGCGAACTGCAGGCCGATGGGCTGATTTCTCTTCAGCCGAACAAGGGGCTCAGTGTCAGTGTTGTTACGCTCGAGACGGCGCGCTCGATCTATCAGGTGCGCGCCACGCTGGAGGGTCTTGCGGCTCGCCTGTTTGCTCGACGAGCGACCGACAGCCAGATGGCGCAGCTGCGCGAAAGCATCGACCGACTCGCAGAGGTGTACGACAACTTCTCGGCCGAGCGCTTTATCACCGCAAAGACCCATTTCTATGACATTCTGCTCGAAGGCGCCGGCAACGAGATTGCGGCCGAGATGCTCCGACGCATCCACACGCGCGTTTCCCAATTGCGCGTTGTGTCGTTGTCGAGTGCCGAACGTGCCCAGAAATCGATCCGGGAGCTGCGCGACTTCATGGACGCTCTTGAAGCGCGCGACGAGGACCTTGCCTGGCAAGTCTGCACGGCTCATGTCGAGGCCGCGGGCGCCGCGGCGCTGAAATCGATTGGGTCGACCGGCGGCTGACATATGCAGCGGAGTTGCGGTTTCCTGGTTCGGCATCGGTCACATCGACTTGATGGAGATGCCGCCATCGACGTGCAGGATCTCGCCTGAAATGAAGCTTGCATCGGGGCCGATGAGGAAGGCGACGGCTGCGGCGATTTCATCTTCCGCACCCAATCGGCCGAGCGGGGTTTGCGCGCGGCGTTTGGCGTAGCCGGCCTCGTCGACGATGCTGCGTGCGCCCGGCGTCGGCACCGCGCCTGGCGTCACCGCATTGACGCGCACGCCTTGCGGTCCCAACTCTACCGCCTGCTGGCGCGTCAGCGCTGCGATCGCGCCTTTCACGGCGGTATAGGAGGATGTATTTGCGGTGCCGAGGTCCGCGACCGGCGAGGCAATATTCACGATCGCTGCCGGCGCCCCTGAATCGCGATGTGCAAGCAGGGCCTGCCCGCCCCAGAACGGACCCTTCACACCCACCGCGAGCATCTGGTCGAGCACCTCTTCCGTAACGTCGGAAAACGGTCCGTATCGGATCCAGATGGCGTCGTTCACCACTGCGGTCGGCGCACCGAACTTCGCCTTCAACTCCGCAGTCGCCGCGAAGATGCTGGCACGGTCCGCCACGTCAGCAGCCAGAGCGAGGGCCTTACCGCCGGAACCGATGATTTCGCCCGCCGTCGTCGTGGCGAGACCCGCGTCAATGTCGAGGACACCGACGGCGGCGCCGCGCGCGCACAGAAGCCGCGCGGTGGCCGCCCCGATACCGCGCCCGGCGCCGGTCACGAGCACCACCTGGCCGGCGAGCTGCTGCGTCATTTGGTTGTCTCCCCGTTCGTTAATCAGTCAGGCGACGGCACGCCGCCATACATGCCCCACAGCTGTGTCGCGAGAACGCCGGCGTCGACCGGAAGCTCGATGCCGGTGATCGCAGCCGCTTCGTCTGAAAGCAGATAGGCGATGGCGCTGGCCACCTGGGCCGGCTGCACCAGCCGTCCGAGCGCCGTCTGTCGCGTCATAGTTTCGGGATCGCGTTCACCGCGGGCATAACTCGCTTCGACGGCCGGCGTCCGCGTGGGGCCTGGGCATACGCAGTTGACGCGCACACCCTTGCGCCCCCAGGCGACGGCAAAGTTGCGCGACATGTTCAGGATCGCAGCTTTGGTCGGGCCGTATCCCTGCAGCGGGCTTGAGTTGAAGGCGGTGATGGAGCCCACTGTGACGATTGCGCCGGTACGCTGTTCGATCATGCCCTTGCCGAAGGCGACCATCGTGCGGAACGTGCCGGTGAGGTTCACCCGCACGATGTCGTCCCACTCGCCAAAGTTCTGGTCTTGGGGGGCGTGCGGATTCTCCAGATGGGCTGCCACCGCCGCGAGCCCGGTGACCGGTCCCATCTGATGTTCGACCGCGGCCGCCGCGGCCTCGATGCTTGCCGCGTCCCCGATGTCGATTTCGAACGCCGTCGCGTCGTGCTTCGCGGCCACCTTGCGTGCAAGGTCGACATTGCGGTCGAGCACAGCGACCTTCCAGCCGTCAGACCTGAGCCGGGCGACGCAGGCTTCACCGATGCCGCCTGCGCCGCCCGTTACCGCGGCTACACGTGCCTGGGAGGGCGCATTCATGCTCACAGCACCTCGTAGAGTGCTTCAATGATACGCCGCGCGCGCGGACCGTTGTCGCCGCGGGCATGCATCTTGTTGCAAGAATAGGAGAAGCCGATCCTGGCGTCGGGGTCGCCCATTCCGATCGAGCCGCCGAAGCCATGATGGCCGAAGGCGCGCGGATTGGGACCCATCCAGACCGAAACCGGCGTATTGAGCAGCACGCCCCGCGCCTGGTGATATGGGCGACCCTGCATCTCTTCCGTCTGGTTGTGCTGCTCGACCAGCATAGCTTCGACCGTTTCAGGGCGCATCAGGCGCACGCCGTCGAGTTCGCCGCCGCATGCATAGGCCCCATAGATGCGTGAAACCGCGCGCGCATTGCCGTGGCCGGATGCGCTGGTGATCTCGGCTCTGCGCCATGCCGTCGAGTTCAACGTCACTGGCAGTGGCTCGTCGGGAAACTGGGTGAAGCCCTTGGCGACGAGCGCGTCGGGATCCGTGTCGCGCTTGGCAAGCAGGGTGCCCTCGATGGTTGGCACCAGAGTGGCGCAGCGCGCAATGTCGGCGTCGGAGAGACTGCCGTATTGGTAGTCGACGCCGAGGGGACCAAGCACCTCGTCGGCGATAAACTGCGGGAACCGCTTGCCGGTGACGCGGCGTGCGATCTCGCCCAGCAGGTTGCCCTGTGTGTGTATGTGATAGGCCGCGACCGTCCCCGGCTTCCACAGCGGCGCCTGCTTTTCCAACGCTGCGACAATGGCATCGTTGTCGAACACGGCTCCCTTCCACAAAGGATCGCGCACGATGGGCAGGCCGGCGGTGTGATCGAGGACGTGACGTACGAGGACTTCTTCCTTGCCGTTCTCGGCGAATTCCGGCCAATAGGTTGCCACGGTCGCCTCGGGATTCACGAGACCGCGATCGATCAGGATGTTGAACGCCATGCCTGCAATGCCCTTGGCGACCGACATCATGCACACGATGGTGTCTTTCTCCCAGGGCAGAGAATAGTTGGGATCGCGGTAGCCGCCCCAGACATCGACCACCTTCCGGCCGTCGACGTAAACTGCCGCGGCCGAACCGATCTCTTCCTCGGCTGTATAGTTTTCCGCGAATGCATCAGCGACGTGCCGGAATGCGGGATCGCACTCGCCCGTCAGCCGGAATTCACGACCATTGGTCGCGACGGTGGTGTCGAATTGCATGAGACCTCCCAGGAAAGCTGATCCGGAGGTATCAAATTGTATGACAGTACGTCAACCCTACAGTCTTCACTCATCAACAATCGGGGCTTCATGAAGGCAGACGATGTCAGGTTCGTCCTGTGACAGGCTGGGCCACCGACGCGTCACCGCTGGATCATGACCGGGGACGAGAAGATCGTCCCGTCCATCTGCGAGTTCTTCGCAGCGCAGAAAGCCTTCGAGCATGTCGCCGACATGGAAGACCAACGGAAACGGAGCACGGCGCGTACGGTTCTCTGCGAAATGGAAGGCGTCGGAGGCGAGCACAAGCGGCCCGCGTGCGGTCGCGACACGCACCACCTGCAGCCCGCCTGTATGGCCGCCCACCCGGTGCAGCGATATTCCGGGAAAGAGTTCGTGGTCGCCGTCGTGGAATTTCACGCGCCCGGCATGCACCAGGCCGACGGCTTCCATGACGTCATGTGCGTCGAACGGCGCGCGCAAGCAGGCGTGGCACATGGGGCGGCCGGTTGCATAGCGCATCTCCTCATCCTGGAGATGAAAGGTTGCCACCGGGAAATCATAAAGTCCGCCGGCGTGATCGTAGTGCAGGTGCGTCAGGATGACGTCTCTCACGCTCGCAGCATCGACGCCCAGCCTGCCCAGCAGATCAATGGGCCGATGCAGCAGACGGCGCTTGCGGGCAGCGGCGGCATCGGCGTCAAAACCTGTGTCGACGACGACCGTCCGCTCGGGACTGCGGATCACCCAGATGAAATAGTCGAGCGGCATCGGTCCGTCATGCAGATCCATGCCAGGCAGGAAATTCTCGCGGCGCGGCCGGTCAGGTTCGGTGACGGCATAGCGAAGCGCATAGACTTCGTGGTGCGGCAGCATGGGCATCGTCCCTTCAGATTCGAGCTTGAATCATCATACCGTCATGTTGTATGACAAACTGGCATTCAGGCAAAGCGTCCTCTCCGGTCGCATTGCCGACCGCCATTCGGACCACGCTCTTTGGGAGGAACTCATGCGTATCGCACGCCTCGTGGCATCATTGATCTCCGTTCTCGGACTGACACAGGCTGCTGCCTATGCCGAGGACTACCCGGAAATGAACCTCCGGTATTCGTCCAACATTCCCGAGGTGGTCAACACCTCCAAGATCGACACCTACTTCTCATCCGAGATCGAGAAGCGCAGCGGCGGTGCGATCAAGATCCAGCACTTCTGGGCAAACACACTCGGCGGCGAAGCTGAAATCGTCGATCTGGTAGGCTCGGGCGCCATCGATCTCGGTCTGATCGTCATGGGCAACCAGGCGGCACGCATGCCGTTTGCGGCGGTGACGAATGCGCTGCCCTTCACCTTCACCGACGGCCCGGCCCTCAACCGCCTGACCGCCGACATATTCGCAAACAACCCGACCGTGAAGGCCGAGCTCGCTGCGGCGAACCTCCATCCTCTGCTGTTCCGCTACCTGCCGGACTACCGCGTCTACTGCAACGACCCGATCAAGACGATGGACGACTTCAAGGGCCGAAAGATCCGCTCCTATGGCGCCTTCGTGCCGGTGATGTTCGAATCGCTCGGCGCCGTGCCGGTCAATATCCCGCCGGTCGACATGATCCAGGCAATGCAGTCGGGAGCGATGGACTGCACCTACATGTTCAATTCCGCGGTGAAGGCGTTCAAGATCGACCAGGTCGCGAAATACGGCACCGACATTTCCTTCGGCGTTATCAGCGCGCATACGCTGTTTATTTCCAAGGAGAAGTGGGAATCGTGGCCCGCAAACGTGCGCACGCTGTTCGAGGAAGTTGCCGCCGACGCCGAGCAATACGGTAACGAACTGATCGCTGCCGATGAAGCCAAAGCCGTCGAAGCGCTCCAGGATTCCAAGATGGAGATCGTGCCCTTCGAAGAGATGGACAAGCTCGAGGCTGCCGCTCCGGACATGCTGGACGTGTGGGTCAAAAAGATGGATGAAGCCGGCAAGGGTGAAGAGGCCAAGGAACTAGCCGATCATATCCGCGCGCAGCGCTGACACCATTACGATCGCGCCAGGCCGCGGGCTTGTTCGCCAGCCCGCGGCCTGCAGTAGGAACTACGATGTCGCTTCTCCACTGGCTTGATATTGCACTGAGACGGATTTCTTATCTCGGCTTCCTCGCAGCCTCCGCCCTGTTGCTGATTGTGGGCGTCATCGGTGCTGCGGACGTGGTTGCGACCAACGTCTTGCTCCGCCCGATCCCGGGCATGGTAGAACTGTCCGGCGCGCTGCTCGCGGTTATCGTCTTCCTCGGGCTGGCCGAAGCTCAGGCACGCGGTGCCAACATCGTCATCGACATCGCTACGCAACACATGACCGGCTGGACCAGGCGGCTGTCGGCCATCTTCTCGCTCACAATCGGCATGGTGCTGATGGGCTTTATCGCCTGGCAGGCAACCAAGCTCGCCGCAACGTCATGGCGCTTCAACGAGACGGCCCTCGGCGCGCTGGGCTTTCCACTCGCGCCGTTCAAGAGCGTGGCCTGCTTCGGGGCCTGGCTCGCTACAGCCGAATTTGCCCGCCAGCTCCTGCACCGCATTGCCGGTATCGATGACGAGGCGGAGAGGGCCGATGACTGATCCGTTGATGATCGGCCTTCTCGGCATTGGAGCCATGCTCGTCCTGTCGGTTCTGGGCGTCCCGGTCGGGCTTGCCATGGCAGCAGTGGCAACGGTCGGCCTTTGGGTGACCGGCGGCCCGGCATTTGCGCTCAATGTGCTCACGAACCTGCCTTTTGCGACCGCGTCGGATTACAGTTTCGTTGTCATTCCGATGTTCGTGCTGATGGGCGCCATCGCATCTGCCTCTGGAATCACCCAGGAACTGTTCGGCTTCAGCAATCTGGTTCTGCGCTCTGCACGCGGGGCTCTCTATCAGGCGACTATCCTCGCTTCGGCTGGCTTTGCGGCCATCTCAGGGTCGACGCTCGTAAACGCCGCGCTGTTTACCCGTATCGCTCTTACGGAAATGCTGCGGCTTGGCTACAACCGCGCCTTCTCGGCCGGATGCATCGCCGCGGCCGGAACGATCGCGGCACTGATTCCGCCATCCATCAGCTTCGTCATTTACGGGCTGCTGACAGGGGAATCGGTCGCAGAGCTGCTCATCGCCGGCATCGTGCCGGGCTTGATGACCGCAGGTGCCTACATGGTCGGCACGGCGTTCCTGGTGCGCGCCAAAAAGGACCTTGCTCCGCCGCCGGAACCGCGCGCCACCCTCCGCGAGATAGGGGCCAGTGCCATCGGTCTGTGGGCTACATTTCTGCTCGCGGCCCTTGTGATCGGCGGCATCTATCTCGGATTTACAACGCCCTCCGGCGCGGGCGCGCTGGGCGCGATGGGCGCTTTGCTGATTGCCTTGACACGACGCAAGATCAGTAGGGCCGAACTGGCCGACTGCCTGCGCTCGGCCGCCGGCGTCACCGCCGCACTGTTCATGGTGATCATAGGCGGTTTGATGTTCACGCGGTTCTTCCTGGTCGCAGGAACAGTGACCTCGGCAACAGACCTGTTGATGTCGTTCGAGCTCTCGCCGATCCTGTTCATGCTCCTGCTTGTTGCGGTGTTCGTAATATTGGGAATGTTCATGGATCCGCTTGCCATGCAGGTGATGACACTGCCCTTCGTCTATCCCATGGTCACCGCGCTTGGGTATGACGGCGTCTGGTTCGGCGTCATCATGGTCAAGCTGGTCGAGCTGGCGGTGCTTTCGCCGCCTGTCGGAATGAATCTCTTTGCCGTCATAGGCGCCTCAGAGGGCAAGGTGAAACTGCCCGACATCTACCGGGGCATTCTGCCCTTCATCGTGATTGAAGCTATTGTTCTCGCGCTGCTGATCGGGTTCCCCGAGCTTTCGCTCTGGCTGCCCCGGCAGATGTTCGCGAACTGAGGCACCCAGACAGGACTTTAAGCAATGAACGATATGCCCCGGATCGGCTTCATCGGGCTTGGCGCGATGGGGCAACCGATGGCCACCCTGATCGCCAAGGCGGGTCATCCGCTCGTGATCCTGGACGCCAATGCCGAGCTGGCGCGCGGTGTCGCCAAAGCGACTGGCGCTCGCGCGGCTGCAACGCCAGCCGAAGTCGCTGCGGACTGCGACATCCTCGTGACCATGCTGCCGAGCAGCGCGGTGGTCGATGCAGTTCTGAACGGTGAAGCCGGTGCACTCGATGCGCTTGCGGCGGGAAGCCTCATCGTCGAGATGTCAAGCGGAGTGCCTGAATCCACCAAATCCATGGCGCAGGCGGCAGCATCGCGCGGCGTGAGCCTCATCGACGCTCCGGTCTCCGGCGGCGTATCGCGTGCGCAAACAGGTGAGCTCGCAATCATGGCCGGCGGCGAGGCGGCCGCGATCGACCGGGCAGAGCCGATCCTGCGCATCATGGGGAGCTCGGTCGTACGTACCGGTGCCGTTGGTTCCGCCCACGCGATGAAGGCGCTCAACAACCTCGTCAGCGCCGGAGGGTTTCTGATCGGCATTGAGGCGTTGCTGATTGGAGCGCGCTTTGGCCTCGACCCGGAAGTGATGGTCGATGTGCTCAATGCCTCGACCGGCATGAACAACTCCACCCAGAAAAAGTTCAAGCAGTTCGTCCTGTCCCGGAAGTTCGATGCCGGATTCGGCCTCGACCTGATGGTCAAGGACCTCGGCATCGCGCTCGGCGTGGCGCGCGCCACTGACACGACAGCCCCCTTTGCCGGACTGTGCCGCGACATCTGGGCGGCGGGCCAGAAATGTCTCGGTCCCGGGCAGGACCACACCGCAATCGCCCGGTTCAGCGAAATGGTTGGCGGCACCGAGCTAAGGCTGAGCGCAGCCAACCAGAACGGCAAGCCGGAGTGACAGGAAGGTTGCTTGAGGACAAGACCGTCGCCGTCTTCGACGGCTCATCTGGCATAGGCTTCGCCGTCGCCGGGCAGGCACTCGCCGCCGGTGCCAGGGTCACGATCCTGTCGCGCGATCCCACGAAGCTGGCTGCAGCGGCGTCGCGGCTCGACCACGCCGACACCTTTGCGCTTGATGTGCGGGATGCAGCGGCGGTGGCTGCATTCTTTGCAGCAAGACCGGCATTCGACCATGTGGTCGTAAGCGCGGCCCAACTCTCTGTAGGGCCGCTGCGCCAGCGCCGGCTTGAGGACGAACGCGCGACAATGGACAGCAAGTTCTGGGGCGCCGTCCACGTGGCGCATGCGGCGCGTATCGCAGATGGCGGCAGCCTCACCCTGGTGTCTGGAATGCTGGGCGTCCGGCCTTCCGGCAAGGCGACTTTACTGAGCGCCGTCAATGCGGCGCTCGACGCGCTTGCCCGCGCGCTCGCTACCGAACTTGCACCGGTACGCGTAAATTGCGTTTCGCCCGGCCGCATCGACACCGAATGGTGGGACTACCTTCCTTCGGATCAGCGCGCCGCACTGCTGGAGCGTACCGCCGAAGGCCTGCCTGTCGGTCGGGTCGGGCAGCCGCAGGAAATTGCTGCCACGATCGTCCACTGCATGTTGAACGGGTTCCTGACCGGAAGCGTATTGTCGGTAGACGGCGGCGGCAGCATCGCCTGAACACCCCCCTTGAGAGGCGCCCGGGACGCTAACCGTCCGTGCGTCTGGTGTCACCAAACCCTCGAGCATCGCCAGCGCGGGTTGTCGGCTTCTGGATGGAAGTCAAACGACCGGTAGAGCACCCAATAGCAAGTCCGAAATGATGGCAGCCAGTGAAGGGTGAGTGGTTCGATTCCCGATCCGCCGCGCAAGCGCAAGCGACCATGGCTCTCATATGCACAGGCCATCACTGGGTAACGCAGTGAGTGATCAGAATCTGGTCGTTCGCCGTGCTGATCGCGAACTGTTCAAACTGCCGCAATCCAGCGCATCCCAATATGCACCCAAATGAACACGGCACGAATTCGTCCACTTGAATGCAAGGACGTCCGTCGAATGATTATTTGAGTTCACGAAAGAACAATGGTGCCCAGGGGCGGAATCGAACCACCGACACGCGGATTTTCAATCCGCTGCTCTACCAACTGAGCTACCTGGGCATCCGGGCCTGATCGGCCAGCTTCTTTGCCGTATCCGGCCGATGGGCGATGTTGGTCTTTCGCCTGAAGCGGGGCGGGTTATAGCACGTGTTTTCCCGCTGTCCAGCGCCGGTTTGCCGCTGTTTCAAAACGTGGTTTCGGCTACCCGTCGTCGCTTTCGGGACCGCTCGGCTCTTCCTCGCGGCCGGGAAGCACATAGGCACCCGAAAGCCAGCGGTTGAGGTCCACATCCTTGCAGCGTTTCGAGCAGAACGGATAGGTTTCGCGTGCCGAAGGCTGGCCGCATTCGGGGCAGGGGCGGCGTGGCCGGAGCGGGGTTACCTTGTCGTTTGGCGCGTCCGCCAAGGTTACGACCTTGCCGACAGCCAGGCGAAATGCACCTTGTAACCGTCACCGACCAGAAGGTTCACGGTTTCATGCAGCGGCAGCCCGACAACGCCGGTATAGGAGCCGACGAGCTTGACCACGAAAGTGCCGGCCAGCCCCTGGATGGCGTAGCCGCCCGCCTTGCCGCGCCATTCGCCCGAGGCCAGATAGCTCTCGTGTTCCTCACGTGACAGGCGTTTGAAGCGGACGCGGGTTTCCGACATCTTCTGCCTGATCTTGCCTGAAGGCGCGACAACGCAGACGCCGGTGTAGACCCGGTGCGTGCGGCCCGACAGCAGGCGCAGGCAGTTGGCTGCTTCCTCGGCAAGCTCGGTCTTGGGCAGGATGCGCCTGCCGACCGCCACGACAGTGTCGGCCGCGACGATGAAGGCTTCACCCTCGTCCGGATCCTTGCGGTAGATTTCGAGCGCCCGTTCCGCTTTTTCGCGCGACAGCCTTTTTGCCAGCGACGCCGGATGTTCGGCGCGCTTGGGCGTTTCGTCGATCTCGCTCGGGATCAGCCGGTCGGGCTCGATGCCGGCCTGCTGCAGCAACTCGATCCTGCGCGGCGACCCGGATGCAAGCACCAGTTTCTGGAATACGCTCATCGGAGATCCGTCGCGGGCCGCATGGGCGCGGCTGGCTGCCTATTTGAAGCGGTAGGTGATGCGGCCCTTGGTCAGGTCGTAGGGTGTCATCTCGACCAGAACCTTGTCGCCCGTCAGCACACGAATGCGGTTCTTGCGCATGCGGCCGGCCGTATGGGCGATGATTTCATGCTCATTTTCCAATTTGACCCGGAACATCGCATTGGGCAGCAGTTCGGTCACCACGCCCGGAAATTCCAGTACTTCTTCCTTCGGCATTCGATACCTTTTTCAAGATAAAATCCGGCACTGGGCCGGAAATTGCGCGGAACCTATACGATTAGCCCGGCTTTGTGAACACGCATTATCCCTCTGTTTTGGCCTGTTCCGAACCGCCAAACCGCGATTTCAGCCGCAATGCCAGCCGGTCGCGCACGCCCCGATACGCGTCGAGAATTTGCTCGCGCGTGCCGCGCGCATCCGTCGGATCGGCGGTCGGCCAGTACTCGACCTCGACGGCATGTGTGCGGGTCAGCTCAAGCGCGGCGTGATGTGCTTCAGGCGACAATGTGATGATGAGATCGAAATAGGCGTCTTCCAGATCGTCCAGTGCCTGCGGCTGGCGCTCGCCGAGCGAAAGCCCGTTCTCCGACAGCACCGCATCCACGAACGGGTCGCGCTCACCGGCGCGCACGCCGGCCGAGGCCACAAATACGGAGCGCGGCAGCATCTGGCGCGCCAGCTGTTCGGCCATGGGAGACCGTACCGCGTTCATGCCGCACAGGAACAGAACCGACGCCGGCAGCTGCTTGCCTTCCTCCTCGCGCATGATCGCGTCAGGCTCCGGCGGTGGCCAATGGGGTGCGGACCGGCCTCACCGATCAGCCCCGCCAGTGCAGCACGCAGACCAGCGTGAACAACCTGCGCGCGGTATCGAAGTCCATGTCGATCTTGCCCGACAGGCGGTCCATCAAAGTTTGCGAACCGTCATTGTGGATGCCGCGCCGGCCCATGTCGATCGCCTCGATCTGGCTCGGTGTCGATGTGCGGATCGCTTCGTAGTAGCTTTCGCAGATCAGGAAATAGTCCTTCACGATCTTGCGGAACGGCGTCAGCGACAGGATGTGCGTGACGACCTCGGTGTCCTTCTCATCGCTTATCGCGAAGACAAGGCGGGATTCGGCGAGCGACAGCTTCAGCTTGTACGGTCCGCCGTCGTGACCGATCGGGCGGAAGCTGTTTTCCTCGATGAGATCGAAGATCGCCACCGCCCGCTCATGCTCGATATCGGGCGTGGAACGGCCGATCGACTCGTCGAGCACGACGTCGATAAGGCGGGCGTTGTCGGGAAGCTGCTCCGCCATCTCGGACTGCCTAGAGGTTCAGCCTGATGGCGACGGAGCGCGCGTGAGCGTCCAGCCCTTCGGCCTGCGCCAGCCGGATCGCGGCAGGCGCCAGCGACCGCAATTGTTCCGGCCCGAGCTTCAGGATCGAACTGCGCTTGACGAAATCGAGCACCGACAGACCCGATGAAAACCGCGCCGAGCGCGCTGTCGGCAGCACGTGGTTGGACCCGCCAACATAGTCGCCGATCACCTCCGGCGTGTGACGGCCAAGAAAGAAAGCGCCTGCATTGGTGATGCGGTCAACAAGGGCTTCCGGGTCGGCGACGGCGAGTTCGACATGCTCGGCTGCAATACGGTTCGCCAGCGGCGGCGCATCGTCGATTGAGGGCAGCACAATGACCGCACCGAAATCGCGCCAGCTCGCCGCTGCCGTATCCGCGCGGGGAAGCAACTTCAGTTGCCTTTCCACAGAAGCCTCGACGGCTTCGGCAAGCGCGGTGCTGTCGGTAACCAGGATAGACTGCGCGGCTGCGTCATGCTCGGCCTGCGCCAGCAGGTCAGCAGCGATCCAGTCCGGGTCGTTGTCGGCATCGGCGATCACCAGCACTTCCGACGGACCGGCCACCATGTCGATGCCGACGGTACCGAACACCTGCCGCTTGGCGGCAGCTACATAGGCGTTGCCGGGGCCGACAATCTTGGCGACGGGCGCGATCGTTTCAGTGCCGTAGGCCAGCGCGGCGATCGCCTGAGCGCCGCCGACACGATAGATCTCGTCCACCCCGCCGAGCCTGGCTGCCGCCAGCACCAGCGGGTTGATTGTGCCGCCGGGCGTGGGGACGACCATCACGACGCGCTCTACGCCGGCTACCTGCGCTGGCACGGCGTTCATCAGCACCGAGCTGGGGTAGGCAGCAGTCCCGCCGGGCACATAGAGCCCGACGGCTGGAACTGCGCTCCAGCGCCAGCCGAGTTCCACGCCGAGCGTGTCGGTGTAGCGCTCATCCTTCGGGAGTTGCCGCTCATGATGTGTGCGAATGCGGTCATGCGCGAGTTCGAGTGCGGCCCGCGTCTCGCTGTCGATGCTTGCGGCCGCGGCTTCGATCTCAGCTTCCGAAACCCGGATACCGGTCTCGGCGAGGTCGACCCGGTCGAATTGTTTGGACAATGCGACCAGTGCTGCGTCGCCCTCTTCACGCACCTTCCCGACAATGTCGCGGACGGCACGGTCTACGTCTTCCGACACTTCGCGTTTGGCTGCGAGCAGAGCGGCAAAGCTCTGTTCGAATTCTGGGCTGGTGCTGTCGAGACGGATCGCCATTGCGTCAGCCTCTAGACGCCGTGCCGGGGGCGGCGCGCAGCTTCCCAGGCACCGCCGACATCACCCAACTGCACTTCGATCACTTCGACCTGCAGCGACATGGCCGCGCCACCCGCAAAGATGAGCACCATCTCGCCCGCCGGCGCCTGCCCCTCGGCAAATTCGATCGCAAGCAGCGACAGCACCTCATCCTTTCTGGCCTGATCGATCCCGCTGGTGCGCACGCTGAGCACCCGGTTGAAATGCAGGACGCTGCGCCGTCTTTCGCCCCGGCGTGAGAAGAAGCGGCGCTTTTTCTCCCAGGCATAACGGTTGATGGGGATGATCAACTGCTTGTCGGCTGCGCTGTACTGGATGTCGCCGACCTTCGTCACCGCATCCTGAACATGCGCCGAAACGATCTGAAGGTCCTGTTCGTCGAGGGCGACGAGGCGGAGGGGCTGCATGGCGGAACGCGCTTCTTCGCTGCGGCTGGTCGGGTTTCGCTTCTGTTATGCGTTCTTGTGTTGCGGTGCAACCGCGCCTGACGCGGCGGAAAAGACCTACTCGCCGACGCGCTCCAGCTGCGCGCCGCACTGGGTCAGCTTTTCTTCAAGCCGTTCGAAGCCGCGGTCGAGGTGATAGACCCGGTGAACCATGGTCTCGCCTTGCGCGGCGAGGCCGGCAATGACCAGCGAAACCGAGGCGCGCAAATCCGTCGCCATCACCGGTGCGCCTTTCAGTTGCTCGACACCATCGACCGTTGCAGTCTGCCCCGACAGTGAAATGCGTGCGCCGAGCCGCGCCAGTTCCTGAACGTGCATGAAACGGTTCTCAAAAATCGTTTCGGTGATGCGCGAGCGGCCATTGGCCCTCGTCATCAGGCCCATGAACTGCGCCTGCAGGTCGGTCGGGAAGCCGGGGAACGGTTCGGTCGTCACATCGACAGGGTTGATGCCGGAGCCGTTGCGCCTGACGCGGATGCCCGAATTGACGGGGGTGATTTCAGCCCCGGTCTGCGCGATCGTTTCAAGCGCTGCTTCCAGAATGTCGGGCCGCGCGCCTTCCAGCAGCACGTCGCCGCCCGTCATGGCCACGGCCATCGCATAGGTGCCGGTTTCGATACGGTCCGGGATGACCCGGTGCCGTGCCCCGGTGAGCCGGTCGACACCCTGGATGGTGATCGTTTCCGTGCCGGCGCCCTCAATGCGTGCGCCCATGGCGTTGAGGCATTCGGCCAGATTGACGACTTCCGGTTCGCGCGCGGCGTTTTCCAGTACGCTTTCGCCCTTTGCCAGCGCCGCCGCCATCATCAGCACATGCGTTGCGCCGACCGAGACCTTCGGGAACACGAAGCGGTTGCCGACAAGACCCTTGGGCGCCTTGGCGTTGGCGTAGCCATTGTCGATCTCGATCTCCGCGCCGAGCGCCCTGAGCCCGTCGATGAAGAGATCGACCGGCCGCGTGCCGATTGCGCAGCCGCCCGGCAGCGAAACCCGCGCCTCGCCCATGCGGGCGACAAGCGGACCGATGACCCAGAAGCTCGCCCGCATCTTGGACACGAGTTCATAAGGCGCGGTGGTGTCGACAATATTGGAGGCCGTGAAATGGATGGTGCGCGAATAACCCGGCGTCTGCTCCTCGCGGCGTCCGTTGACTGAATAGTCCACGCCGTGATTGCCGAGGATACGAATGAGCTGCTCGACATCGGCCAGATGCGGCACATTGTCGAGCGTCAGCGTCTCGTCGGTCATCAGTGAGGCGATCATCAGCGGCAGTGCGGCGTTCTTGGCGCCCGAAATCGGGATCGTGCCGTTGAGTTCGTTGCCGCCGACAATCCTGATGCGGTCCATGCTGCGCCTTTCCGGCCGCTAGAATGGCCGTTTCAAAGAGGTGTGACGGTCTAGACCAAGGGGCCGGGCCGTTCAAGAAAAGGTATTCGTTCCAGTCTTACTAATAGCGAACATGGTTTTCATGTGTCGCCGCGCGACGAACCGCTCTTCGGCTGACCGTCACGCGCGATATCGTCTTCACCCTGCTCCGGCTGGCGTTCGCGCGCCTGTTCCTTGCGCCGCTGCAGATTGGCGCGCAACTGCTTTGCCAGCCGTTCCTTGCGCGGGTCTTTGGGGGCGTTCTTCTTCATTGTTTCGGGGCGGTTTGGCGCTTTTCGTGGGGCGTCACCGAGCATCGCGACACACGGCCACAATAGGCCATTCGCGGCCTCGCGCCTACGGCTCTCGAACCGGTCTGCGCAATTCGCTTTGTCCGCCTTGCGCTGGCCCCGCCATTGTGGCAGAAGCGCCGCACCTTTTGGCCGGGCTGCCGTAGCTCAGGGGTAGAGCACTCCCTTGGTAAGGGAGAGGTCGAGAGTTCAAATCTCTCCGGCAGCACCATAAACAGCCTATAAAATCAATAGCTTACGGCTTATGTTGTTTTATGCGCTTTTGTGCGCGTTCGATAATTGGCCGGAACAAACCACGAAACTGTACAGGGTTGCGTACAAAATCGGTACAGGGTGGCGGAACATGTGTTTCTGATTTGTTCTTAGTTTACTAACCCTGCGGTCAAGCCGCGCCTGGCGGACATCACTGAAGTATGTGGGGTGTTATTTCGCCACACAATATCGCGACTGCGATACTGTCATAATCCTCTTGGCTAATTTCAAATGCAACGTCCGACTCACTTGCTGTGATTTTCTTTATCGGGAGTATTCCACCAGAACCGACAAGGCGACCATATCCCCGTGCAACCTCATCAGATGGAGCGAATGTCAGTGTGACTCCGTCTGTAAGTCTTAGGTTGGCGAATCCGTTTGCATCAATTCCCATCATGTCCATCATCCACCGCATCTGCTCCTCAGTGAAAATGGGTGCATCATCATCGTCCTGCATTGTGCGACTCCAGTCATCATTGCGACTGGAAATAATACGCAGTTCTTAAAAGAAATTGGAAGCGGTGAACGCGGCATCCGAAGCACGGTGTGGTTTACGGTTTGAGCGCCGGCACCCCCCTTTTGTTGAGTTGTGAACGTTGATGGGCCGACCAGCGCGGCATCTGATCGGCCCGCCACGACCGCTCGCAAAGCACGGTGTGGGATTAGTTGGCTGGCGGCGCGCCCCTATGGGTTGCGGCGAAATCTCGGCCACCAGCCCTAGATGGCGCTACGCGCGCCGCCATTCGATGTAAAGGTGCTTCAGAAGCTGCTTTTCCACGTAGCGATGCGCTCGCATGGAAACGTGCTTCTTGTAGGACTCCTTGCCTTTGGCGCTACAAGTAACGGGTAGGCCCAGCTTGACCGATTCGAGCCTGGCGCGCTCGGCGTAGACGCGCTGATAGTGCGTTAGGTCGGGGTTGGCGTAAACGTCTTCATCCATAACGGGCCGCCACTTGCCCATCCCGCCGATCAGATGCTCCCGCGCAACATACCCGACCGATCGCCGCTTTGGGCTATATCCGTGACGGGTCCAATCTTCTGCGGTTGCATCTTTGCCGGGGGCGCCCTGGCGCTTGCCGTCGACGACAGCAACACCCATGCGCTTCCAAAGTGCGCTAAAACTTGAAAAGGATCCAACGTCGCCGCACTCGCCGACAATGGTGGCGAAGGAAATGTCGCCAAAGCCCTTAACCGATTTAACCCAATCGTAAACCGGGAGGAGCTTCACCAATCGCACCATTTCTTTTTCGTATGCCTTGCGCTGCACCTCCAGCGGTACAAGCGCGGCGTGGTAAGGTGCTAGATTGGCATGCAGCGGATGTGACTCATCTTTGGCAACCTGACTATATAGACCGTCATTGCGTTTACGCGCTGCAGCTTTTGCCTCGTCGCTGGCAAAGTCGTCATCGGTCTGTGTGGCAAACCGTATTGACGCCTTGGCCTGCAGAATAAGTTTGGTCTGCGCCTTAATCATGCCCTGGCGCAAGCGGTGCAGGCTTACGATGGCGTCGCATGTTTCTGCGATTTCTGGCGTCGGGGCATACGGTACGGCCGTAATTTTTCCCGACGCCCACTCCGGCGTGCCGGTAGTGGGTTGTATCTCCACAATGGCCGGAGTGATAGGGTTGCCAGCGCGCAGCTCGGGTTTTTTGGGTTGTAGCGGCCCCAAGGCCGCGCTACTGGCAAATGGTGCGGAAGGCGCGCTGCTTGTGGTTTGCTGTTGGCGAGTGGCCTTCCGCTTGCGCTTGGCCGGTTCGACCGCTGCGCAAATCTCTGCTGGTGTGTTTGCTGTCTCAAAAAACATGGCAATCTCCTATGGGTTTCTCCGGCCATGTTGTGCCGTCGTTACGGTGACGGTTTACCGATGGCTTAGCGAGGGCGTGGCGTCAGCCCACTGGGTTGAAAGTTCCGCCAGGCCACACCCTCGCTAATTTGTGCTGACTGGTGTTCCACTGTTGGTTTACAATCTTATCGAGGCCAGTCAGCCCGCCTTTCGGCGGTATTGGTTGGGGTGGCGCGATGAGTTTGGTTTGCAAATCTAGACTGGCCGCCCCGCGCCGGTTATACCGGCGATTCTTGTGCCTCGGCTTGTAGGCGCGCGGCTTCATCGTCAGTAACCGCATCGCCAATGATCCGCTCGCCTGCCAATCTGCCTATGGCAATAGCGAAGCGCGCATTGCGAACGGCGCTCGCGCCCTTTAAAAGTTCGACTTCGCCGTAAGCAACCATCTCGTCGCCGGTGCAATCGCGCAGGCGTTTGCGCTTGCCGTCGATAATGTAGACCATGTTTAGTAGGGCGCTATTGTGATGACGTCCGACACTTCTTGCCCGCTCCTGCGCGCGAAGCGTTGCGGCGTTCATGCGGAACGGCTTCGCCATACTGCCGGAATATTCGCGGCGTTGTTGCGCCCGTTCGCTGCCGACACATTCGTTCAGGAACTTTCGGCAACCGGCGCGCAACACCTCATCGCGCAAGCGCGGCAGGCCGGAAACGTAATTGAACATCTTCTCTGCGGCGCTCCTCAAATCGCCATCGGCCTCGTTGAGCATTCGCTCTGCGATTGACTGCGGCGTGGCGTCACGCGCTCCGTAAACATGCTTCCGTGCTGCCGTCATGCTGGTCTCCTTAATTGGTGTGGGCGGCAATTCTGTCTCGATGCGCACTGGTCAACTGGCCGCCCGCTTCGGCCTTGCGACCGTGAATCAAACACTAGGCGTTTTCGCATATCTTGTCAAACAGAAAATGCGTTCACGCCTTTCTGGATTCCAAATCCGTCCTCTTGCCCGTTCCCTCCGCCAGCCTCGACCACCACTCCTGTGGCGCCGCGACCCACGGCAACTTGCCGAACGCCCCAACAGGCAAAGTCTCGATCGCCTCAATCAACGGCCGCTGCGGCACGTTGGTGTAGTGACGCGACATCGAGTCCGCGGCGTGGCCAAGGATCTGATCCTTTACATGCGGATGCACGCCATTGACGACAAGCTGCGTCGATACGGTATGTCGGCCGGTGTATGGCGATACATCGCGAATGCCGCTACGCCGCCTGGCACCGTTGATGGCGCTCTTAAGGCCGCCGCCGCCATCCTGAACGGCAAGGTAAGGTTCGCCGCGTGGCGTCCTAAACAGCGTCTTGCTCTTATCATCGGCAACAGCGCGCTCGACCAATGCCGGCAACCAGCCACATAGAAACGAATGCAGCGGCACGCCACGCGGCTCTCCGGTCTTGCTGGACCTGACGACAAGCCATTGCTTTTCGACGTCGACGTCCTCGGCTTGCAGCGCAAACGCCTCGATCGGACGCAGGCCGGTATAAAACAGCGCCGTCATAAGCATGGCTGGCGCCGGCGACATTGCCGCCACGAAAGCGGAGGCGTGCTTGTAGTCAACCGGTGCCTGGCCGCTCCTTGTCGACCGCAAGCGCACAACGTTTGTGCCCTTCGGCTTGCGTGGGCGCTGCCACATGCGCACGTCCGCCCAGCCCTGTTTTACCGCGTGGTTCCATACCGCAATGAAGGGCGTGTAACACTGCCGGTTGCGCGTTTCGGGTTGCGCTGTCGGGTAAAGCGTCTGCGCCGCCTCATCCAAGTCGCTTTGCTTTATGTCGTTAAGGCGCCAATCGTAAAAGTGTTCCAGCGTTCCGGCCAGGAACCTATTGTCTCCACCCGCCTTAAGGTATGACTCAACAGCCTGAGCAAAGGTTCGCGTCGCCTTCGGCCCGTAAACGTGGTCGCTTACGAGGCCAGCTTCTCGCTTGATGCGGATCGCCTCCGCGACTTCTTCGTCATAAGCGCGCGTAGACTCTCGGACAGTTTGTCCGTGGACGGTGCCGCTGATCCACCAGACTTTGCCGCGCTTGTACTTTCGGAGGGGCATCGCATCACATCCTTTATTCGCTCAATATCGCCGGCCGTAAACGTAATGTAGCGACCATTAACCATGCACAGTCCATGCCGCTTCGCAAGCTTGGCAACGCCGCGGTTGGTCATGCGCAACATGCCGGCGACTTCGGCCAGGGTGTAAATTGGTTCTGGTTTGTTATCGTTGGTTGGTGTCATTTGGTGGTGTCCTTGAGTGCACGGATGTTGGCTGCGTGTGCCTCACGAATCGAACGGTCAGTGTTGATAACTCCCGCCATGTTAAGTCTGTGCGTCAGAACAATATTCGCAGCCGCCTCAATCGTATCCGGGTCAAGCTCACCGGGGGCGAGGATGCGGTAGCCGGCGCGAGCTAATCTGCGAAGCACCCAATCAGCTTCTTCGTCGTCATGGGCCATTCCGCCTTCCGACAGAATGTCTAGCAGCGCTTCCCGCGCGCTCACGACTGCCCTCCATTGGTGAGGACGGAACGGATGCGGGTTTCGTAGTCAGCTTGGGCGGCAGCTTTGGCTTCGTCCAGCGTCGTGCAGATTTCTGACCATCGGCCATCGGGGCTGTGCCCTGCTGGGGCGGCATCGGCGCGGACCCAAACATCTGTGCAGGCCCAGCGATAGACGTTTTCACCAGCGCGAACGATGGTATAGCAATACGGCCCGGTCGCCCTACACCTCAAACGCGTCTTCGGTTCTCCTTCTGGCCACTCCAATTCCCTGACCCCCACCCCATCCCCGGTATTGGGGAGAGCGGTAAGGGCGGCGCGGAGGTCTGTGGTCAAGCGATCAATGTTGTCAGACCAGTCGCGATCACCGGGGCGATCTGTGTAGCCGCACGAATATGCCGTGCACAGAACTGGCAGCAACGCCTCCACCGCATCCTCCGATACGGATGGGCGGGTGCGGAGGGCTTCAAGATAGGCACGGAGAAAGGCGATGTTGTCGTCTAGGCGATTGGTGAACCATCGCCCGGCCATATCCTTCTTCGCCGCTTCCGGCGCCTTCGGGTCCAGTTCTATCTCAGCCATTATCGGATGCCTCCAGTTCGGAACGGGAGCGGCTCGCTTTCTCCTTTGCCTCGCGGCGAAATTGACCGATCTTGACTGACAAGTCAGTGGGGTATCCGTGTGCTGTTTCGGCTTCGACTTCGGCCTGTGTAAGAGCCTGGACATAGGCGTCACGTTCGGCTCTCAGCCTCCCCACCTGTTCATCCGCCTTCGCGAGGAATACTTTCAGGTCTTCGATTTCGTCCGCTTTCAGCTTGAGCGCAGTTTCCATTGACGCTTTGTCCGCCTGTAGGGCGGTGAGGGCAGAGGCGGCTTGCTCCATGAGCGCATCTGCCGCATCGACATCATCGCAAGTCGAATGCGTGCCGCTACAAGCAGTGCCTGCCTTCAACCGCCCCACCAGTTCCGCCACCGTCTCTGTCTCTGGGTTAGGCATGGTCGGGAATCTCGATGCTTGCACGCGCGAAATCTGCGATGGGGTACGTTGACGAAACGCCTTCCTCGTTCGTGACCCACATTTTTGTTTCGTCGGCTCCGTAAACATGGCCAGCATGGTAGAGGTTGCCGCGTACAATTGTCTGGGTACCCAAGAACGGATCGAGATGATCCCGCAGGGCGACGATTATTGCTCCGTGGTTGAAGCCATTGGCCATCATTCCATCTCCTGTATTGCGGTGCGCCTCACCGTCACGCTGCAGCTTTCATCTCGCCCTGGCGCCACAGCGCCTTTAGTTCCCTTGCGGCGCGATGCAATTCCTGTGCGGCGCGAATATTCGGGCGCGGATCCGCGCCAGTACGCTTGGCTGCCCTTGCTGCGCGATCGTTGAACCTGGCGCAGGAATACAAAACCCATGGCCGGGTTCCCTGCGCGTAGGCTTCTTCTGCGGTGATGACTTTCATGGTGGTGGCTCCCTGCGTGGTGGTTGCCGATTGTTGCTACGCAACAAGGCGCAACAGCAGCGGTGTTGCAACGAAGGTGACGGACAAGTGTGCGGTGACTAGGTAAGCGTTTTTCATGCAGCTAGCTCGCCAAGCCTAATCGACTTGTAGGTACACCAGTCGATGTTGCCGCGTCCGCTATTGCACTCAAAGCAAGCAAGCGCGAGATTGCCGACTCGCCACGTACCGCCGTCCGCAATCTTTTTCAGATGTTCTATCGTTTCGGCGCGATTGCATCCGCTGTCTCGAGGCGCTAGCGGCTGCCCGCAATAACAGCACGTTCCCTGTTGCGCGCGGCGCAATCGGGAACAGAGGCGTCGCCTATATCTTACGGTATAGCCAGCCATCACCCAAGCACCCCCACATGCGCAGCCACGCCGACAACGAACGCCGTAAGAGCGATGCCGGTAAGCATGCTGGCCGCTAGTTCGTAACGGGCGGCGCGCAGGTTGGCGCCGGTGATTATGATTGTTGGGTGGGTCATTTGTCGCCAGCCAAACTGGTCGACATTTCCACCTCGACAAATTCAGATGCGCGAAAGATGCAAACACGCCGCTCCGGACGGCATCTCTGCACTTCGAAGGCGCGATCGCGAGCGTCAGCGGCATCGTGAAAGACGAAATCGCCACCCGGAATTTCGAAATTGTTGTCGGCGTCGGACAACATAGCAACAATGAAATTATCCATCTCAGGAATCTCCCGTTACAGTCGACTCCCCATATATGCGTTTTCGCCTATCAAGTCAACAAAAAAATGCGCCTTCGACTATTCGAAAGCGCATTTATGTATTTTTATGCAGCGCCGTGCCCTACCTCACCGCAGCGCCTCGTTGATGAATGAAGCCATCACGATACCGGTTATAGTGACCTCTTCCTCGCCGGATTTTCCGACCTTAAGCGGCGCCTGGTGCTCCGGATCGTAGGAGCGCGGCCAAAGCCACTTGCCCGTCGCGTCCTCGACATACTCTTTTAGAGTTGCCTCATGCAGACCATCTTTATTGCGGCGCTGCACCAAAACCCGCTGGCCGCTCTTTGGCGCAATTCCGTTGGCAATGGTTGCCGCAACAAACACCAGCGCGCCGTCCGGGTATAGCTTATTCATGGAAGGGCCGCGGACAACATAACCCTGCAGCGGGATATCCGGCATACCGGGCGCAACCGGAACCGCAACCGTGTATTGATCGTCCGCGCCCCATTCGATCGCCTCGCGCCAGTCGCCGGCGCGCAGTTCCCCTACGACATTATATGTGCGCGATTGTGCGTCGGCCCTTTCAAGAGGCTTGATGCCCAGCCAGGTGCCTATGCTTTCGCCCGCAAGCTCTGCGAGTTTTGCCGTCCTCTGCGCGTTTGGTGATTGCAGGCCGCGCTCCCATTTGGAAATGAGCGACTGGTCCTTTTCGCCAATCATTCTGGCAAACTCGGTCTGATTCAAATCGAGCCGCCTTCGCAACTCTCGTATCTTGTTCGCCAATTTCATGGTCATGCCCTTGCCTCCTGGTTACTCTTAACAATTCCGGGTCAATATCAATGCGCGTTTCCGCGCAGGCATGCACTTACGCAACGTAATATCGACACAGCGGCCATAAGTTCAAGGTCATTTCGCATATTTTTGCTTGACTAAAAAGGCGAAATCGCATATATCTGCCATCGTGCTTAACGAATCCCACCACGGATTGCCCCAAGAGGAGTTGCAATAATGACGATCAAACAACGCGCCCGCGCCATGCGGGCCGAACGGGTAAGCTTTGCATCAATAGCTCGCAGACTAGGCGTCTCGTTGCAATACGCGCACAAGTGCGCCGGCGACGTAGAGCCGCGCGAACCACGCGAAACCACCACTACAGTCATCAAGTACCACGCCGATAGCGACGGCTACCCGCGCGCTATCAGAATGCCGCGCATACCGACGCTGCACGGCGCATACGAGCAGGGCGCGGTAGCAGCCTAACCACCACAGCTTAACCGGAGCACCGGATATGACCACCACAGAAATCGAATGCGCCGAAATCCCGCTAGGGACCGAGGTAGGGCTTACCGGCATCATTGTCGGCCGAAGCGAGTTTCAGGACGGGCCGCCGTCCTATCTGGTTGAATACCAGCAGCGCGGCAAGCCGATGCGGTCTTGGTTTACGCCGAACGATTTTGACGAGGACATGGAATGAGCGGCGCGCAGGACGACGGTTTCGGCCTTGGCGATTTTGTCGAGCACAAGGCCAACACGAATGTCTTTGGTGTCGTCATCGGCTTCGAAGGATCGCTAATTCTGGTGCGGTTGGCGCCGTCATTGGTTATCGCGAAGTTCCACGAATACGAACTGCAGCCGATGGATCCGGACGAATACGAGCCGGACGCCGAGAACGTAATCGATTTTACGAAAGAGCGCGCGCTGCGCGCCAATACGAAAACGGAAGGAGTAGCGTGATGAATATGTATGTAAATCCGGAAGTGAGATTCAAGGTTGGCGACAGGGTGCGCCCCGCCAATGGCGACCCGCATAAGTTGTTCGATCATTGGATGCGGCATTGGGCTAAGCCAGGCGATACGCGGCCCGATGCATTCTATATCGTCAATGCTAGCAAATCCGGCGTTACATACAACGTCGACAAGTATGCCACTTTAGGCCCGTGGATTAACCACGAGGACTTCGAACCCGCTCCGCTGTTCTCCGTAGGCGACAGAGTGCGGTTTACCCATAAGGTGCCGAAGTCGTTTTGGTTTGGCCCGCATACCAAACATCTCTTTGGAACCGTAACGGAGGAGGGTGGCGGTGTGTACAGGTATAGCGTCAAAGTTGATGGTGAAGCGACAGCCTTTGTTGATGCGGAGCACATCGAACCAGCCCCGCTTCGTATCGAGGCCGGCAAATACTACAAGACGCGAGATGGGCGCAAAACGCTGGTGCGCTCTAACGAGGCTGGCGACAAGGACAAGTGGCCTTGGTATTGCGACATAAACAGTTTCCACGCCCTTGATGCAGGCGGCAAGTCCTGCACTGGAAACGACGACGTCGACCTAATCGCCGAATGGCCCGATGAGCATGCCGAGGAAGCAACCCCCACATACAAGATTGGCGACCGCGTCCGTGCTCTCAAGGACGATATCGACATCATCGAGGGCAATATCTACACCGTCAATGATGTCAACAAATACAGCGACGGCGTGACTATCCGCGTGACTGACGATGCGGGCGATGATTGGTGGATGTGCACCGGCACTTTCGAATTGGTTGCGGAGGATGTGGCCAGATTTAATGTTGGCGATCAAGTGCGGTACAAAACCACAACACCATCCTATCAAGCCGAATACACCGACAATATCATGACCATCATGTCAATTGGTGGCGGTGACTTCTGTGACAACGTCGAACTTGCTTATGGACGTGGATACGACCAGACTGCGCGCCTCATTGATATCGAACTAATCACACCCAACCACGCCATCATCGCCCGCATTGATGACGGCCAGCCCAAACCTGCCAACCAGCCTTACGTTCATGCCGATACAGATGCCGCCAAGGCGGAAGCCGCCAGGCTTGCGCGCGTCAATCCCGGTTGTGAATTCGGGGTTTACGAGCTTGTCGATACCAAGCGCGAAGCCAGGATGTATGAGCACGAATGGCAGCGTTTGGCGGCGGAGGGTGAGACCGTAGAAGCACGAAAGGCATTGCAGCTAACGGGCCTTAGCGGAATCCAGGCAAGCCGCGTCGTGCAGGAGTTTGTAGCAGCCGCCTAACCATACAGCAACCAACCCGCCTTATTGCTCGCGCAATAGGGCGGGTGGAGGGATTTTATGAAAAAGTACGAAGTCATCTTCAATGCCGGCGGCAGCGTCTCGGTAGGGGCACCTGATGAATATACGGCGCGCACGCAAGCCATGATTGCCCGCTACGGTACAGAACCGAGTAAGGTAGTACCATACGCTCCCGACTATAAGGGCGCTGGTCTTCGCGTTATCGAGGTGGTCTAATGTACCCACACAACCAATACGACCCCGAACTTCACGGCGACGAAGAAGCGCCGTCCGCGGCAAAGCCGCTGGCGCTCGCGATGGTGCTGCTTTTTCGTATGCGCGCCGCTACTGACATGGTGGTGGCTATCGTGACCGCAGGGCCGGATCCATGGCGTTTAGCCATGGCCGCTAGTGCGGCAACCGTAATCATTATTCTGTTCTGGAGGTTTATTGCCTAATGGCGCTAAATTGGGAATCATTAACCGACACATCCGACACCGACCCGCCCATTTGTACATTCTATGGCGGCGCCAAGCTCGGCAAGACGACACTCGCTAGCGAGTTTCCGAACCCGCTTTACGTTCGTACGCATGACGGCGAACGCCAGAGCGCCGGCGCACCGATGAAATCTTTCGGCGTTTCGGAAACATACGAAGACGTCATCAACCAGATGGTGTGGATGCTCGAAACAGAACACGATCGCAAGACGTGGGTGCTGGACGCGCTTGATAGCATGGAGACTCTTATCCGCGCCGAGGCGTGCGCCCGTAACGGTTGGGTGGATATAGAAGAGCCTGGCTTTGGCAAAGGTTACGCGGCCGAGCAGGCAATCTGGCTTGAATTTATCAAGATGGTGATGAAGCTCAAGAAGGCTGGCTTCTACGTGGTGCTGATTGCGCACGTCAAGGTGAAATCCGAACCCGGCGTCATGACCGACAGCTACCCGCGTTATCGCCTTAACGTCCGCGAGGATGCGGGCAGCGCAATCACCAGCGCGTCCGACCTTATCGGCTTCTTGCACCAGCGCGTTTCCATAAAGAAGGAGGACGTCGGATTCAAGAAAACAAACACACGCGGCGAGGGTGGCGGAGAAGTCATGATCGCTGTCCAAGAGCGGCCTGGCTACGTAGCCGGCAATCGCTACGAGATACCAAAGCCAACATTGCCTTTTAAGCAGGGCGAAGGCTTCAAGGTGCTTAGCGAGTACTTCCCAGTTCAGGCAGCGGCCGAGGAGGTTGCTGCATAGTGGATACCACTAACGACAACTTGGTGCAGGTGAAAACTTGCACCAAGTGCGGTGAGACGAAGCCCGTAGGTGAATTCCCTAAACACGCCGGACACAGGGACGGGTTCGGTAGTCACTGTAAAATATGCAAGAGGGCCGCTGACGCTGAATATCGTCGAAGAAATCCGGAGAAAAACAAAGAGGATTACGCCAAGAGAATAGCCGAAAATCCTAACTACTGGTCTGAATGGTACGCAGATAATCGCGACGAGGCGCGCGAAAGAGTAAAAAAGTGGTCCCAAGAAAACAAGGAAACCGTCAAGGCGATGCAAGCCGCCTGGTACGCAGAAAATGGAGTTGAGTACCATGTGGCATGGCGCAAAAAGAACAGGGAAAAGCTGCGCGAACAAGGGCGCGAAAACTACGCAAAGAAGCGCGATGACCCCAAGTGGAAAATCGAAAACACAATAAGAGTTGGCATTCACAGGAGTCTCGGCGATTCCAAAGCCGGTAGGCATTGGGAATCACTTGTTGGTTATACCGTAACCGAGTTAACGGATCACCTAGAGAGCCGGTTCACGTTAGGAATGACGTGGGACAACTACGGTCTTAACGGATGGCATATTGACCACATTGTACCGCGTTCCGTGTTCAATTACGAAACACCGGACGACATAGATTTCAAACGGTGCTGGGCACTGAAAAATCTACAACCACTATGGGGGACCGACAACATATCCAAGGGAGCAAAACTAGACAACCCTTTCCAGCCGTCCCTTGCATTGGGCATTGAACCACACCACCGCAAACCACCACATCAGGAGAATAACTAGATGGCCGCACTAGGCAAGAAATTCGATGCCACGGAATTTGATACGGACAAACAAGGGGGCGATTACGAAGATCTCCCGGCCGGAATCATGCGCTTTGAAATTGAGGCGTCCGACGTAGTTGAAACGGGACCGGAGGAAAAACGAACCGGCAAAGGGCTGAAATATACAGCAAACGTTTTGGCGCCCGACGAGGTTGCGGGCCGAAAGTTCTTCGGTTTTATAAACCTAGAGAACGTAAACGCTCAGGCTCAGGAAATCGGGCAGAAGGAGTTTGCCTGCCTTTGCCGCGCGATCGGTGTAGCCGAGGTGGAGGATTCTGAAGACCTCCACTTCCACAGCTACACAGTCAAGCTTGGTATGGGGCGCCCGTCAAAAAAGAAGGATGCCAAAGGCAACCCCCTGTACCCGGCTCGCATCGAGGTCAAGAAGTATTTCTATCCCGACACCGGTGAAGTTCCCGAACCCGCGATCGATGACAACCAGCCCATGGCCGCAGCAAACGATAATCGGCCTGCCGCCAGCAATGACAACAAGCCGGCTACGGCTACGGCTGCGGGCGGCCAGAAGAAGAGGCCGTGGGGGTGAGGTGCAGCGGGTGGCTTCGGACGCCCGACCATCACGGAGTTACGCAGAAAGGAACTACCATGAAGAAACTAGCAATTGCCGCCGCTCTGGTTGGGCTTGCCGCAATCGCGGGCTGTACCGATGCGGATATCGCATCGAGAAATTTGTCTAAAGCGGCGGACCAGTTTGAAATCAATCGCCGCATCGTATTCTACAATGGCATTACTGGCGGGTATATCCTAACCATCGAGGGAAGATGTTCGCTTGGGAACTTCGACAAGAACGGCGAGCTTTCTGTTACCTGCAGAACCGGCGATAGGGAGTTTAAGAAACACTACCTCGGCCTATCGGACAACGTGACGTATTTTGCTGAACAGATCGACAGCGCCGACGTAAGCGCGTACCACTACCGCGTCATCTTTAAGCCGCAGGCAATTGTTCCGGACGTGGATTTCGTTGGCGACGCTGGCGAACTGACGACGAACCGCAACTAAACAAAAAGGGGCGGGCAACCACCACAGAAGCCCGCCCCGCACCGCACGGGCCACCACAGACCGCTTGGAGAAATCAATGCCTAAGAAATCGCCCGCGCTCGCAGTTGAGCGCAATCAGTTGGCGCGCCTTCTACAGCAAGTCACGAAGGTTGTCAACACACGTAATAGCATCCCGATCCTCGATACCGTGCGGCTCACTGCGGCCGATGGGCGACTTACGGCAACCGCAACCGACCTGGATATCGAGGTTAGCGGCGCAGTGCCGTGCGACGGTACACTAGGAGTATGCGTCAACGCCAAGCTTCTTTTGGGCATTGTAAACAAGATGCCGGCTGACGCGGAAATTGGCATTACCGCAGAGGATACCGCCGTTACTGTGTCAAGCGGACGCAGCCGGTTCAAGCTGCAGACGCTTCCAGTAGAAGATTATCCGTCGATGCAGGCGGCCAGCTACACCGCGACGTTTACGGTTAATCTTTCCACGCTGCTGGATCCGGTCGCCTTCGCTATGTCCAACGAGGAAACGCGCTACTATCTAAACGGCGCGTATATGCATACCGATAACGGCAAGCTTGTTGCGGTAGCAACAGACGGCCATCGTCTGGCGCGCAACATTGGCGCGGATGGTGAAATGCCCTGCGGCATTATCCTGCCATCCAAACTGGTCGGCATGATTCCGGAGGGCGATGTGGTGCTTTCCGTTAGCGATGCGAAGGTTCACATTGAGGCCGGCAACACCACCATCACCAGTAAGGTTATCGACGGCACATATCCCGACTATCAGCGGATCATTCCGACCAGCAACGAACGCATCGCTACCGTCGATCGCGACGCGCTGCTTTCCGCTGTATCGCGTGTGTCGGTTGTTAGTTCCGAGCGCGGGCGCGGTGTCAAGCTGGAATTCGATGATGGCAAGATTGCCTTGTCGGTTCGTGGCGACGGTGAAGCAGCAGACGAGGTCGCTGCGTCGTGGGCCGGTGAGCCGCTAACGATAGGCTTTAATTCCGCATACTTGGCTGAAGTCCTTGGCGGCATGCCAGCCGGGGATATCGAAATTGCGCTAGCCGATGGCGGCTCGCCGGCGCTGTTTACAAGCAACGCGGCGCCGGAGTTTCTGGCAATCGTGATGCCGATGCGGGTGTAGAGGGATGGCAAAGCCCAAGATGACGCGTGCGGGCATGGAGGGTGACACGCACCCACGTTGCCCGCACTGTGGCGGCGATATGTGGGACGCACCACTAACGCTATCGGAAGTGATGGTTGGCTGGCCTCATTCAGGGTTCGTTCGCGTGGACGGAGACGGTTATGCGAATCCAGGTGAATACTTAGAGGTTGATTGCCCCGATTGCAAAAAGCCGTCCGCTGTTACCTTTGAGCGTAGCGGATGGGTCAAGCTTATCGCGGCGCGCACCCCTGCGGATAAGCAATACATGGTCGATCCTCGCTGCAAGCTGACAATGGAGATGTTTTGATGGCACATTACAGAATTGTTCGCGACAACTACAATGGCTACGAAGTTCAATCGTGGCGTTGGTGGTGGCCGTTTTGGATTCAGGGGCGAACCAATACGCATTCCACAGTTGAGCGCGCCGAGGAGTATGCGCTTGCTTGCACCAAAAGGTGCGTCAAGTATCTCGGCAGGCTTTAATGGCCCCACTCCCAAAACCAATCCCGTCCACGCTACGCGCAATCCAGAATGCTCTAGAGGAAGGCCACGACGATTGGGAGTCGGTAGGCGTCCCGGCAGGCAATGTCGGCTGGGAATGTGATCGGCAAATCTGGCTAGCCTTTAGACGAGCGTCTGTGCCGGAGGAAATCAACTGGCAGAAGCGTCGAATATTCGAGCGAGGCAATATCGAGGAAGATCGCCTACTCGACCTGCTGCGCATGATCGGCTGCGAAGTTACTGGACAGCAAGAAAGGGTGCGTGCCGTGGGCGGGCACCTTCGCGGCAAAATAGATGGGCGCACCTTCGATTTGCCAGAGGCGCCAAAAACCGAACACCTGATCGAATGCAAGTCGGCCAAGGACGATAAATACAAGGAACTAGTCAAGCACGGCGTCAAAAAGGCCAAGCCGGACCACTATGCCACCTTTCAGTTTTATATGTGGGGACTCGGCCTTACGCGCGTCCTCTACATGTGCAGCAATAAGGACAACGAACTTCTGCACCTGGAGCGGCTGGAATACGACGCGGAATTTGCCATCCGTGCCGTCGCCAGAATCGAGCGCATTATCAACATGCCGGAACCGCCGTCGCGACTTTGTACAAAGCGCGATGATTTTCACGGACGCTTTTGTCGCCAGGCAGAGGTTTGCTGGAATGAAATACGCGCAAGGGCACACTGCAGAACGTGCATCCACAGCACGCCAATCTTGGACGGCAATGCAGGTTGGGATTGCGCAAGGTGGTCTAAGCCGCTGTCTCTGGTCGAGCAAGGCGAAGGATGCCCTGCCCACCTATTTATACCGCAGCTAGTAGACGGCGAAATGCTGGATACTGACTCCGTGGCAGAGACAATTACTTATCGCCTTCGATCGGGCCGCATTTGGGTAGATGGTGCGGCAACGACAACCGAACCAGCCACAACAGAATCCGCTAACGACAATACAAAGCAGGAGCAAGCCGCATGACAGACGTCGCCGATGAACGACCAGCCGAATTCGATGCACGGCTAATGGGATACCTACCCGCACTGTACGCAATGGCAAAGCGCCTGGTGCCGCCAGAAAAACGCGAGGACTTGGTGCAGGACACAATAGCCAAGGCGCTGCAGAACTGGCGAAACTTCCGAGAGGACGGAGGCTTTTACAATTGGTTGCGATTTATCATTCGCAGCACCGCGCATGCTCCAAAACGGCTAAAGCGTCCATTGCGATACGTTTCCGATCCAGACGGGAAAATTGCCAATACGCGGGGCGTTACGGGCGGTCAGGAGGAGTGGCTGGAATTGCTGGACGCGCTGCGTATTCTGGACAGCAAGCCTGACCAAAAGGCGGCGTGCCTTGCCATTGCCATGAACGGAACAAGCGCGGAGGCGGCCGCCGCAGATGGCGTCACAACGCAGGCCATTTGTATGCGCGCCATTCGCGGACGTGAAATGCTGCGGGAGGCGTCATGACTGGCCTTGCTAACGATATGCCTTCGGAAATCATTGGCCGCGAGGCGATCGACAAGCTGAAGGCTGCGGGCTGGATTGTGGTGCGTAACGACGCAATTCGGCTGGCACAGGCCATGGAGCGCGAGCAGTGCAAGTTTGAAGCGAAAGAGGCCGCCTAATGCTCCAACTCCGATACTACCAGCGCGAAGCAATCGACGCCATGTACGAATATTGGGCTAAGCCTGATAGCGGCAATGGCTTGATTGTGCTTCCGACCGGTTGCCACGCGGCAGGCACCAAAATCCTCATGCACAATGGCACGATAAAGCCGGTTGAGCTTGTTGCCGCCAACGACAACGTTATGGGTCCGGACAGTAAACCGCGTCGCGTGTTGCGCACGATAAGCGGCCGCGAGCCTATGTACCGGATAACGCCTAAGAAGGGCGAGCCGTTCGTCGTAAATGAGAATCACATTCTGTCTCTCAAAACGACCAACGAAGGCAAGAAGGCTATTCGCTACCCTAACAGCGCGCAGGCTGGCGGAATTATCGAAAATGTAAGCGTCAAGGACTACCTGTCAAAATCAAAGTCATGGAAGCACATTCGCAAGTTGTGGCGGACTGGTGTCGACTTCGATTTCCCTGCGAACGACAATCTGCCAGTACCAGCATACATCGTTGGTGCCATGCTTGGTGATGGGACGCTAACACGTTCAGCCGGCTTTACCAATATGGATCCAGAGGTTCTGGATGCAGTTTGCAACTATGCTGAATCTACCGGAGTTGATGTCCGCATAACGCAGAAGCCGGGCAACAGAGCGTGGGGTGTATTTTTTCCAGATTCCGAATCCAGCAGAACGACACCAAACAGACTCACTGAAGCGTTAAAAGCGGCCGGTATTTGGGGAATGGTTTGCGACCAGAAGGCAATACCGAGGCCGTACAAGACGGGAAGTCGCGAGACGCGCCTGGAAGTGCTGGCCGGGCTACTAGATACCGACGGTCATTTGTCGTCTCATAGCCACTTTGACTTTATTTCAAAATCGGAAACTCTATCGAGGGACGTAACGTTCGTGGCGCGCAGCCTTGGATTGTCCGCATACATTACGTCATGTGAAAAATACTGCCAAACGGGAGGTGGTGGAATGTATTGGCGCGTCTCCATTTCTGGTGACGTTGATATGATTCCAAATCGCGTTGCGCGCCAAAAGGCACAACCACGCCGGCAGATTAAGAATCCACTAGTTACGGGATTCACCGTTGAGCCGATCGGTACAGGAGAGTTTTTCGGATTTGAGCTTGACGGAGATCACCTCTATCTGACCGACGATTTTACCGTGCACCACAACTCCGGCAAAGCATTAGTTATTGCTAAAATAATAGAGGAACTGCTTGCCGACTACCCGGACATGCGGATATTGAATGTCACGCATTCGGCATCCTTGGTTGAACAGAACTTTCGAGAATTCATCAGCCTTTCATCATTCGCCCCAGCCGGCATCTATTCGGCGTCACTCAATCGCCGCGACGTGCGCGCACAGGTTTTGTTTTGCGGCATCCAGTCAGTTTATAAGCGCGTTGCGGATATCGGCACGATCGACCTGGTCATAGTCGACGAGGCGCACGCCATTAGCCGGAACGCCAACACGCAATACGGCAAGTTCTTCGCGGACGTTCTGGCGCAAAATCCCAACAGTCGCATCATGGGAACCACGGCCACAGACTATCGAATGGACTCCGGACGTCTTACCGACGATTTCGAGGACGACGAGGTTGACACAGAAACCGGTCAACCTAAGCGCGTCAAGATGTTCCACGACGTCGTTTACGAGTCCAAGATCACAGACCTTATCGATGAAGGCTTTCTAACCCGCCTGACTAGCCACAAGACCGCTGCGAAGATCGACCTTAAGGGCGTCGGCACGCGCGGTGGCGAATACATACCTGGACAGATATCTGAAGCAGCAGAGCGCATCATTGAGGCAGCCGTTGCGGAGGATATGGTGATCTCGGAGGGTAGACGTGCGGGGCTGTTCTTTAGTACCAGCAAGGACAACGCGCGGCACATTGCCGAAGTCATACGTCGGCATGGCAGGACGTGCGCCGTCCTAACCAGTGACAACGCACATCAGACAAAAGAAGTTTTCGAGGGATTCCGGTCGGGTAAATATTGGGCTATCTCGTCAGTAAGCATGATAACGACCGGAACAAATTTCCCGTTTGTCGACTTCATTTCGCTTATCCTGTCGACAAAGTCGCCAGGTAAGCTGGTGCAGATTCTCGGCCGCGGTACACGGAACTCACCCGGTAAGACAGAGTGCCTTGTTGCCGATCATGGCAAAAATCTGGCCTATCATGGTCCCATAGACCAAATACGACCGAAGGCTCCCGGCAGTGGTGACGGGGAGGCACCCCGCAAGTTGTGTCCGCAAGACAGTACAGATGAGAACGGCAATTCTGGTTGTGGCGAGTTGATTCACGCATCAGCGCGTACATGCCATTGCTGCGGCTTTGTTTTTCCGCCAAGCGACGAGGTGAAGATAACGGCATCTGCTGCGGACGCCCCGGTACTAAGCACGGAAAGCGCGCAATGGCGTCCCGTCAATTCACGCCGATTCGACTTCCACGAGGGCAAGGGCGAAAAGCCGCCATCCGTCAAGGTGAGTTACATGTGCGGCTTGACGTCAATACGCGAGTGGTTGTGTCCCCAACACCAGGGTTTCGCCAAATCCAAAGCTGACCGCTACTGGCACAAACACGGCGGCGAACGCCCATTCCCATCGTCGGTCATGGAATGGCTAGAGAGGCAGCGCGAGCTTATTACCACCGACGAAATCGCGGTGAAGCCGGACGGCAAATACTGGTCCGTGACCGACCATCGCCCCGGCACATGGCGCGAATTCGCCAACGATAACGAGCCACCAGCCGCAAATGACAACGGCATAGGCCATGCAAGTTGGGATGAATTGGACGACGAAATCCCGTTCTGATATGCGGTAACGCATATTTCGGCTTGCAATTTTAGGCGAAAACACATACTGTTTCGCCAAGGATTCCACCACACCGAAACCACCACTTAATGTCCGCAGGCGCCGGGCACTAATAGAAGGGAAGAATGTAATGGGTTGCGATATTCACGCCTACGTCGAATACTCCAAGGATGGACAATACTGGAAGAACCTTACCGACAACGCTGGCAGTCGCAACTACGTGATGTTCGGAGTTTTGGCTGGCGTGCGCGTTGTCGATGCGCAGCTATTCGAGCCTAAAGGAATGCCAGAAGGGGAACTTGGGTACGTCACATCGCATGGGTATTGGCTTAATGTTGCACCGGACGAACATCCGGATTGGGCGGATGGTGAAGGTTGGACTGCGCTAGAAAAAGCGCAGGATTGGATTGATCGAGGCTGCAGTAAGCCGGACTATAATGACGGCAAGCTAAGGCGCGTATCGCATCCAGATTGGCACAGCCATAGTTGGCTTACGGCGGCCGAACTTTCTGAAGCGATTGAACATTACCGGAAGGTGGTTGGAAACTACTGGCCAGAAGAGGCGGGCGGAGCACCAACTGAATGGGTGGCCATCCTTGCCGCCATGAAGGCTATTGAAGGCAATGGCGAAATGGCGCGCGTTGTCTTTTGGTTCGACAATTAGGAGCGCCGCATGAGCTTCGGCGGCCTTCGTATCATCTATTCGACAAGCGCGCTTGAGGTGACGGAGGAAAGGCTCTTCCCGGCGAGCCGGCATCGGTCGGCGCGCATTAGAAAGAAACTGATCAAGCGTTACGGCGGCGAGTATCGCATGCGACCATGCATGTTCAGAACGCCAACATCCATAATTGCGCACCCATCATATCGCGCCGAAATCGAGAGGGCGTTTGCATGACCACCAACTACCTAACCGCCGATATCGCTAACCTTGAGGCGCATATCCACGAACTGTTTGCGGCCTATCCGGATCTAGCCGAGGACGAAGAACTGCGCGCCGATATGCTTGAAGGCGAAACCGACCTGCACTCGGTATTGACGCGCCTGGTTAACATAGAGCGCGATGCGGACAGCATGGCTAAGGCCATTGCGGAACGCCAGCGCGACCTAAGCGCTAGAAAGGCGCGCTCAGAAAAGCGCAAGGACGCCATGCGCGCCCTTATGCTGCGCGTTATGAAAGCGGCCGGCGCAACCAAGGCGCAACTACCGGAGGCTACGGTTAGCGTTAGCAAGGGCAGGGATAGTGTCGACATTATCGACGACAAGAAGCTGCCGAGGTGGGCTTACGAAACGGTGCGAAAGCCGGATAAGAAGGCGATTATGGAGCGGCTGGCCGCGAACAAGAACGTGCCGGGAGCGGCGCTTGTTACGGGCGACGATATGGTAAGTGTGAGAGTGGTGTGATGACGGCATGGATACACAAGGAAAATGAGTCGCGGCGACTTACGCGCCGTTTTGCTTGGATACCGGTGCGCACCTTTGATGACGGATGGATTTTGCTTTGTAGCTATTGGTTGCACGAAATCAGCCACGGCTGGGGCTTTCTCGATAAACATCGGTATCGCTGGAGAGGAATCCTGTGAGAGACATAATGACCGCGCAACAAAGTGGCCACCAACACCAACTACGGCGACCAATACATGCAATGCCCCGAATGCAGCAAGACCGCAGAGGCGGAATGCGTCGACGTTGGCGTTGGTCTCTACATAGATGACCAGTACCAGTGTCGATGCGGCTGGAATTCTGCCGGCGACGGCATGGCCCGCGTAGCAACTTACGATGATTGGTTTGTGGAATATGATGATGCGCATTGAAACCATAGGCAATTGCACGCTGTATCACGGCGATTGCCTGGAGATCATTCCGACCCTCGATGACATCAAGGTCGTATGCACAGACCCGCCTTACGGCACAGAGGACATTGTTGGTGGCTATAGCCGCAGCGGTGCCACAATAGCCAACGACAAAGACCTAAAGACCTGTATGGCTGCGCTGCAAGCTGCGTGCCGCGTTGCGCCATCGGCCATGTGGGCTGTGTTCTATTCGCCGCGGGTACGCCGGGAGTTTTTTGCCACGCTACCACCGGAACTTCACGACCTAGCAGAGATTATATGGGACAAGAAGGCACCGGGTATGGGGCGCGGCGTGCGCTACCAACACGAGAACATTGCGCTGTTCTATACCGGCGACGAAAAGAAGTTGGCGCGCGACGTGTTTTCGGTAATGCGCGACTTCCGTTCGGCCGAGACTCATCCTCACCAAAAGCCGCTTAGCCTGATTACCACCCTGTGCGAGATAATGGGCGATGGCAAAACGCTGGATCCGTTCATGGGCAGCGGGACGACCGGAGTTGCGTGTGCCAGGCTTGGACGACCCTTTGTAGGCATTGAGTTGGATGCCGGGCACTTCGATACGTGCTGCAGGCGCATCGAAGATGCGGTTAACAAGCCGACGCTTTTTGGTGCGCCTGCCAACGACAACCAACCACAGCAGGCCAATTTTTGGGCTTCGTGAAATATGCGTTTTCGACTATTTACTCTGGCACGGAAACGAGCGATAAGTCGCCATCGTTAATTACGGAATGGAGTAACACCATGAAAGCCTACAACAAGAAGTCTAACGCCAAGCGCGCCGCCGAAGGCCTGGCCAAGAAGCACACCAGTTACACTGTGGCCGATCCGATCGAATCCAACACGGCTGGCGAGTGGTATCCGGCCGTTATGGCGCCAAGCGCAACCATCGAAGAAGGTGTGCCGGAAGAGATTGCGGCAGTAGCCTACGTCAACGGGACTGACATTGGCGAGCGACCGCCAAAGCCGCTACGCGAACAAATTGAGGAAGCCAAGGCTGCGCGCGAAGCCAGCGAACCAAAGCAGAGGCGCAAGCGGGAAGGAAAGACCAAGGTGCAGATCGTGGCGAGCCTCCTTACGCGTAGCGGTGGTTGCACGCGCAAGGACATCCTCGCTGCAACAGGTTGGCCATCCGTGTCGGTTGACGCGCAGGCCAGAGCCGCCGGCCTGAAGCTGCGCAAAGTCAAAGAGGGGCGAACAACCACGTACTTCGGCTCCTAGTCGCAAAAACCACAGTGCAATCATTATAGCCGCGCCCAGCGCGGCTATAATCTTGGAAACCACCACACATGACCACCACACACACCCCCACCACCTGCCACGTTTGCGGCCGCCATGCAGTCGGCGTCGGCTTCAGTAACCCGCCCCGCTGGCTATGTCACGAATGCGCCGACATCCTTGAGCATATCAAATCTGTGCGCCGTTTCGATGCTTACGAACTAAAGGCGCGCCAGGGCGGCGTTGAGGCAGCCGGCGCGTATCTGAAAGAAATAGGCAAAACAGACCTTGCTGAATTCGAGGCCGAGGAGGCCGAAATCCTTTGCGGCCGGATTTGGAAAGGCTGCGCGGATGAACTGCGGCGGGTGATTAAGGCGGGGGAGGCGCCTTTTTAGCCATCGAAAAAGGCCGCCTAGATGGCGGCCGATTTCGCTCCCTTGTTGTTGTTGCTCAGGCCGGTAATGAACGAAGCGCCCGGAGAGCTGTGTTACTCCAAACTCGCTCCTTTCCATTCCATGCCGACCACCAATTGGCAGACCATTTGGTGAGTACGGCATCGCCAACGTTTGCTGCGGTCCCAGGCGCGTAGTTCTTTATTCGCTTCACATTGGTCATTGTTCCATCTCCTCAAGTTCCGTTATCCCGAACATAGGCGAAAACGCATATCATGTCAACTCCTGAAATGCTAACGCTCGCACTTTCTTACCGCACCACAGGCTGGCCAGTATTTCCCACGCGCGCCAAGGAGGAGACTGACGATTACGGCGAAATCCACGCCGCAAAAACGCCCTACACATCGAACGGGCTGAAGGGCGCTAGCCTTAACGAGCGCATCGTGCGCGAATGGTGGAAGCGCCATCCCGATGCCATGGTTGCAGTTCCAACAGGTAGCAAGATCGGCGCTTTCGTCCTCGATGTAGACAACAAGCCCGGCGGTGCCAACGGGTTCGATTGGCTGGACGAAATGGAGGCCGAACACGGGCCGTTGCCGTATACCAAACGCGTCAAGACCCCCAATGGTGGATTGCATATCTTCTTTCAGTACGTGCCCGGCACGCGCAACCGGGGTGCGTTGGGCGCGGGCGTCGATATCCGCAGCGAGGGTGGTTATGTCGTCGCGGGCGGCAGCCGCATGGCCGATGGCCGCGAATACGAATGGCAGGATACTGACGCACCGATTGCCGAGGCGCCGCAATGGTTGCTGGACCTTATCGTAAAGCATGACCCGCCGCCGATTGCGATCGACTACCGTCCCACCAATAACGCGCCATACGTCAACGCGGCCGTCGATCGAGAACTTGCCGACCTTGCCGCGACTCCACAAGGCGCCAGAAACAATGCACTCAATGACGCTGCGTTTTCGCTGGGCACCATTGTAGGTGCAGGCGCCTTGCCTCGCCACGAAGCCGAAGCTGCGCTTATGTCGGTTGCGGGGCAATGGCCTAACGTCAAGCTGAGCACAGGCACCATCAAGCGCGGCCTGGATGCAGGCGAACGGCAGCCGCGCGCCATTCCAGAACCGTCCTATGCGGATAACGACAACACGCACCTGGTTGACGTAACGCGCATGATTGAGCGCGGGTTGGCCAAGAAGAGCAACGAGCCAAAGGACGAAGTAGTGCAGCCCGCACTACAGAACAGCGACGATGGCAGCGGTGTAGTGCAAGGCGCTCCACAAGACGCCCCATTCCATGCAACTCCCTTCACGTGGCTGGACCCTACCAAGCTACCGCGACGCGAATTCGCCTACGGCACACACTATATTCGCAAGTACGTGTCGGTCACGGTATCTCCAGGCGGGCTGGGCAAGACAAGCAACAGCATTGCCGAGGCTTTGGCCATGGTATCCGGCAAGCCGCTTATCGGAATCAAGCCGCCTTCTCGGCATAGAGTATGGCTGTTCAACGCCGAGGATCCGCGCGATGAAATGGAGCGCCGTATCATGGCGGCCTGCCTGCGTTACAATCTCAAGCCAACAGACATCGAGGGGCATTTATTCCTAGATACCGGTCGCGAGCAGGAACTTGTGGTTGCGCGCGATGATCGCAAGGCCGGCGTGCGAATTATCGAGCCTGTTGTTGAGGCGATTGTTGCGCAAATCCAGCAGCACGGCGTTGATGTTCTTGTGGTCGACCCGTTTGTATCGACGCACCAGGTAAACGAAAACGATAACGGCGCCATCGACAAGGTGGCCAAGCTATGGGCGCAGATTGCCGATCGTACCAATTGCGCCATCGACGTGGTGCATCATCTGCGTAAGGTCAGCGACCGCGAAGCTACGGTTGAGGACGCCCGCGGTGCGGTGGCGCTGATAGGCGCGGCGCGGTCTGTGCGGGTGCTTAACCGCATGTCGGAAGAACAAGCCACACAGGCCGGAATAGCGGCCGAGGAGCGGTTCTCGTATTTCAATATCCACCAGGGCAAGGCGAACCTTACAAAGCTTTCCGCGGGGCAGGATTGGCGGCGCCTGGAAAGCGTGCCGCTTGGTAACGGCCAGGGGCTTACAAGGCCGCAGGACCATGCCGGTGTTGTTACGGAATGGAAGTGGCCCGATGCCGAGGAAGTTGTCGAGGGGCTTACCGGCGACCAGAAAGCGGCCATTCGCGTTGCGCTGGATAATGGCGCCTACAAGGCCGCCGCGCAAGGAAAGCCGTGGGCAGGCGAGGCGATCGCCTACGCTATTGGCGCCGACCTTGATGATAGGTCGGAAAAAAAGCGCGTAGGCTCCATCCTGAAGGCGCTCATAAAGGAAGGCGTCCTACACGTTGTCAGCGAGCGCGATCCGGTTAGCCGCCAGGCGGCAAATTTTGTTAGGAGTGTGGGGTGAAATAAACAAGGCGAAAACGCATTTTATTGGTTGACGAAATATGCGATACCGCCTAATGTCTCCTCAACGCAAAGGAGAGACGAACATGACATTCACCAAGTGGCTTGACACCTTCATCGCCGAAAAGGGCATCGATTGCGAGGCAACGATCACGGTTGATGGACCTTCCGGCGCCAATTTCATGCCGGTACAGATTGTCATCGACGCAATCAAGCAGACATGCGGAGCCGAGCAGGCCGCAATCAAGACTACGTTGGTGAAGATCGATTTCGTGAATGGCGACGTCATGCATTTTATCAAGCATCTTGCAAAGGCACTGGCGCTTTAGGGTGCCAGTTTCCGATTGGGATTATCAATCATGGATATGCACGTTCCGGCGCCGCAAAGAACCGTCCTTGATATCGTCGAAGAGTACGAGGAAAAGGCCGCCAACATCGAATCAGCAATACAGGCGTACAAGGATGCGTGCTCGACCATAGAAAGGGCCGGTACCATCATGGGCACATATGTCGCGCCAATCTTGCGCGGTAATTCATACGTGCACGCAAGCGACATGAAAAAGAACCTGCTTTCGTCTGGCTGGAAGGCTATTTATGGTCGGCTACAAATCGACCGAATCGCCAGCGCCAAGGATAAGCGGCTATTCGAGCGCACGTTGGCGGACCCGCCAGAACTTACGTTCGATAATGCCAAGGCGACGTTCGGTCCGTATCTGGAAAATCCGCGTTCGCATATTCTGCGTGGGCTTGCGGAAACGTTTACCGATTTGGATCCGGCATACAAGTCTCATTCCAAGGTAAAGATAGGAGTAAAGGGTCTCCCCAAGCGCGTCATTCTGTCTAATTTCGGCAGTTATTACGGCACATACGGTCGCGATAAGCTGCGCGATATCGTGAACGCGCTTGCCGCGTATCGCGGGCAGCCGCTTATGGAGAATTCAGAATTCAACGCGATAGACCGCGCCCACAGGCTTGGCGAGGACGCGATTCTTGACGGTCGCGTGTACGTGTCCGAGGAGCGTTACGGTAAGGCGGATGAATACCAGACGTTTGATCGCGGTATTACAATCCGCAAATTCGGCAATGGCAACGCGCATGTGTTCTTTTCGCCCGAGACGCTGAAAGACATCAACCGGGCGCTCGCGGAATTCTATGGCGAGGTTCTGCCGGACGCCGAGGAAGAGGACGCGAAGCCCCGCACAGGAACCGCGGTTTCAAAAGACCTGCAGTATTATTGGTCTCCGCAAGCGGTGATTGATCGCGCCATTGAGCATGCAGGCATCTGGAACCTGCACGATTGGTCCGGAGCCAACAGACCGGATCCATCCCGCGTCTTGGAACCGTCATGCGGCGACGGACGCATTCTCGATGCGCTGCGGGCGCGTGGGCACTCAGTATTCGGGATTGAGTACCATGCCGGGCGCGCTGCGGAAGCGAGGTCGAAAGGCCATAGTGTCTTGACAGCCAACTTCCTCGAATGCCCGCCTAAGCCGGAATTTGACTTTGTAGTCATGAATCCACCATTCTATGGTCGGCACTACATCAAGCATGTTCGCCACGCCTTGAAGTTCCTAAAACCGGGCGGCGCCCTGGTTTCGATCCTTCCAGCAACGGCGCATTACGACCACGGCGAAATAGAAGGCGACTGGCTGGACTTGCCTGTTGGTAGCTTTGCGGCGGCCGGAACGAATGTGCCAACCGGCATACTTAAGGTTCGCGCGCCGCATGAAAATACAACCCGAAAACCACCAAATACAACCTAGGGTTGGTGCAAAGTTCTGCGCTAAGTTTGGCGCTAAGTGCTAAGTTTGAGGAAGGTGCGAAGTTGCAAGTTTACCCCTTAGAGGGGAACTTGCGACTTCCTCGCAGAAGAATTTGCAGAGTCCAGAACTTAGCGTTAGTTCAAGCTTGAACAATCGTAAAAATACAACCTGGAGCCATCATTGACCACCACGCGACAAACAGTCCGCATCGGCGGCAAGCGCACTGTCCTTACGACGCGTAACGGCAAGGTAACGGCCAAGGCGGCTGTGCCCCTGGAATGGGAATTGCAGGCGGCGGCGACGAAGCGCGTAAAGGCGATGCCGGAATACGGTAAGGCTTTCACGATCGCGGCCGATATGAACGCGGCGCGCAGATCGCCAAAGGAGGCCGCCAAATGCATCGCTACAGGAATGGCGGCCGGCGATCCGGATTGGCGCGTGTACCTGGCAGGCGGGCGCCTCGGCTTAATCGAGTTCAAGGTTGGCCGCGCAACGCTAACGGATAGCCAGAAAGAACGCCATCCGTTGCTCGCTTCCTTGGGCCACCCCGTTACGGTTCTGCGAGCGGTTACGGAGGACGAGGCCGCGGATAAAGCGGAGGCTTGTGTCAGGGGGTGGTTGGGTGAAATAAATGCAGATAATGATAATAAGCCTATTGACATAGTAAGCCATATTGCCTAGATTGTGATTATCGAAAGAGGAGATACGGATATGCGCGAAGTTAGCAAGAAGGTTTTCGAGCAGAAGTGCCGCGACGGTGAGTGGGAAGCCATGAGCGACGTTAACCGCAGCGGTATGGTTGAGGTTCGCGTTTGCGAAAGCGACCAGCGCAAGATGGTAGTCGTAAGGAATGGTGACTGACATGGAAATCTGCTCTTACGACAAATCATTCACCACGCAGCAGTGGTACGCTCAGAAAGAAAAGGGCGAGGCAATTTCCAAAATCCACAGCCGCAAGGTCGGTCGGTGCCGCATATGGTGGTTTAGGGTCGGCGCCGACCAGCCGCGCACGAAGGTGCGGAAGCACTGATGACCAACCACGAATTCCGCGCCATACGAAACAAGCTGGGCTTAACGCAAGCCCAGCTTGCGACTGTTCTAGGCTACAGCGGCGCGCTTACGGTCAGCACAATGGAACGCGAGACAAATCCCAAGCCAATCCCCGGATTGTTGGCGCGGCTTATGCGCGCTTACGATGCCGGTTACAGGCCAGATGATTGGCCAAAATAATCACCAAAAAAGAGCAGAAAACCGCTTGACGCCATAGGCGTTTTCGCCTATCTTGGAATCATCAAGAAACGGAGCGGAACGATGACCGGCGCAGAGAAAATCACCAAGATCATGGAAATCATCAACAGCGGCAAGACCGTCCAGTTCCGCAGCGGTCTTTCCTGCATCAACGTTGACAGCAAGACGGTTGCACGTTTTCAGAAGGCAGGCGCTGATTTGTTCCGCGCCGATGGCAATAGCCTCTACATCGCCAGCGGACGCCGCTGGAACTGCCTCGATCTTCACGCGGTTTACGCGCTTTAAGGAGACCGACAATGCGCAACGTTATCGCTATCGAAATCAAAAACTACAAAGTCAACGTCGAGGACGGCTACGAACTTCTTAGCGGCTGGACCGTCGCCTGCGCTGAAACGGGCAAGCTGTTTACTGTTGACGGAATTCGCCCTTGGCTACCTCGCGGTGGCAAAGGATCCGCACTTGAGGTGCAGGCGTCAGGCTTGCTTGATCATGCAGCATTTTTGAGTGCTGCATGATGTGGGAGATTTTGAATCCCAACCTGCGGAGATGGGGGAGTGAAACCTATCCAAGTCGCGAAGCTGCCGAAGATGAGCTTCGCGACTTTTGGAAAGGCGTTAGTGGCGTTAATCTGAAGAAATTTACCCTCAGGGAGATTCCAGCGCAGCCAAAGACCGCGTCCAATTAGGGGCAACTTTACGTTTTGCCCGTCACAAACCTATATTTACGCATAACCGCATTTCCACCACGCAGTAGTATTTCAAGCATGAAGAAGCACAAGTCGTTAGCCGATGGCCTTCGCGCGTGGCTAACCAAGCCGGAAGGGCCAATCGAGCCGGTAAAGACAAATTGGTCGGTGGTGCCTGCTAACGATAATGAGTCGTTGCTGGATATGCATGTCGATCGCCAGCGCGAGATTGTGCCGTCGATTGCGGAAATCATGCGCGAAGCACAACACGAACCAACCCGTAATGCGGCAGGCCAAATCGTTGCAATAGGGAAGTTGCAATTTAGCGATGGCGCGCAAACAGAGCGAGCATATGCGAACGGACCTGACGGTAAGGTTATTCGCTACGATGCACGGGCACCGGCTGGCGCAATGCTATACACAAGGGAGCGACTGACGCGAGAGCGCGGGCCAGCGCAAACGCCACATGTTCCAGCAGGCAGACTGGCCGAAATAATGGGTGTTGAGCATCGCAAGCGAATTCCGGCAACGCGCCAGCCAAAAGGCGGCAAGTCCTACACATCTGTGGAGGCGCAAGCGGATCTAGACGCGGCAATAGCTAATACGCCTGTAATGCCGGCCGTGACGAAATGCCCGCCCGGCTTACCAGCGGCAACCGACAATCCGGCCGATAGCTTTGTCGGCATGAAGAAAGGCAAGAAGGGCGAAAGTGGCGCAATAGCATGGGAGGATATTTCATCGTCTGTAGCTGAGCGCGAGATGTGGGAGGCGACATTGGACAGCCTACCGGTAAAAGATCGTAAGGTTTTGGACGCCGCCACAAAGGCAAGAAATGTTGCCCAGGTGGGCGCATCGGTCGGATTTGGCGCTGAGTACTCCAGACGCAAAGGCGGAATGCGCGCACTGTTGGCAGCTAACGAAAACTTGCGCTCTGCTCTAAATAAATCTGCGGCATAGGTCCATATTCCTATGTTTCATAACCCTATAAAGGTGAAGGGGTTGTTCTGGTTACTGCCGTTTGATTCGGCAATTGCCATTGAGCGCCCGACACCATTCCGCCGATGCGCGGACCCTACGCCATGCTGCACGAAGTTGCAGCCGCTGAGTGTGGGGTAACTACCGAATTGCAGCCGTCCTGCGGGTAACGCCGCACAAAGGGTTGGTGACGTAATAGGCACTGTCGACGCTATCGCCTCGGCTTTCGCTGGCTGCAAACGAACGAAGATGCATGGCGGCACGGTGACGTGTTCGTCGGTGCTTGGCTGACTCCGATACGAGGCCAAGCGAGCATTGTAAGCCCGACTGTCGGATTGGGGCTTGCCATCTTCGTAGTAATCGCCGCCCTGGTTGGTATCAGTAACCGTTGCGGCGCATACGCCTTGGCGCTGTCCTCCTCCTGCGGCCTTGGCGTTGCCTGGCTCCCTTCGGGTTTGAGCCAGGCACCAATTTAAAATTGCACTAACGTGCAATGACACCGCCGTTATCCCCAGCGGTGTATAAACATAAGGTTCGCTGTAATAGGCGTTCGGGGCCGAGCGGCGCCAGCACAGGCCGAAGCCGTAAGGGCAAATATGTGCAGCCCGGTATCGGCGGGCACCAATTCGAGCAGGGGTGATTAGCGACCCGTGATAGCCGCTTGAGAGCGGTGAAAACTGCTAACGGTGGCTATGTCCGTAAGTCGACCTAGGAAGCGTTGCGGTTATCCACCGATACCTATTCGCCCGAACGGGCAACCTTGTTGCGCTGTTGCTTGCCGCTGTAGGCTCCTTTGCCGAAGGCAAGATGAGGCGATTAGCCCGGCGCAAGCTATTTGCGGTGTATGCGGAGCGATGGCGTAACCCGCGCAACTGTCGAACGCCAGAACAGTTGCCACCGCAACCAATTGCGAGTGCCCGGCGCAGGCTGTGCGTCATCGCCTACTAGCGCAGAGGTCCATGGTAGGGCGCTAGCGGTTACGGCTACTGTTCGTAGCTGGCTCTTTAGAGCCTACCCGAAAGGATCGTAGCGGTATTCAATCCGCGCTCGTCTTTTTATCACCCACCTGTTGCGTACAACAGGTCCAAGGGCGCGAATGCCCTTGCGGATATCTTCGCCAATGCCCACGGGCTAGGCACTGCGCAGCTTTCGGGCTGCTCCTTATTCAGCGAGGCGCACTATGGACAACGATCGACCGCGACCCTGCATCGCAGGGTGTAGCTTAGTCAGGTCTAAAGTACGCGCCTTGGAAGCGCGGGACTCCGGTTCAAATCCGGACACCCTGACCAATCGACAGCAAAGCTGATTATCCCGCTTCGTCTAACGGTAGGATAACGGACTTTGACTCCGCAGATTGTGGTTCGAATCCACAAGCGGGAACCAATAATGGAACGTGGCTCAATTGGATAGAGCGGATGGCTTCGAACCATCAGGTTGCGGGTTCAAGTCCTGCCGTTCCAGCCAACACGCGGATATAGCTCAGAGGCAGAGCAGTAGGCTTCCACCCTATGTGCGGGATTTCGATATTCCCTATCCGCTCCAATATGCCGATGTAGCTCAGCGGCTAGAGCAACCGCCTTGTAAGCGGTAGGTCGCGGGTTCGAATCCCGCCTGAGGCACCAATTGATGAGGAGGAATTGATGGACAACACGAAAGTTGCATCGGCATTCAACGAATGGATGCGCCGCTACACAGAGGAGCCGGAAGCGTTCAAGCATGATTGGCAGAACGTTACCGAGTTTCTGGCTCAGGAAGCGAACGGCGAGGAGCCTACCTACGGGGCCGAGTGCGCCGCATATCTAGCCAGGCTAGTAGAAGAGGTTTGATTATGCCGCACAGTATGTATGCTCAAATCATAGGCGATCAGAATGGCGCTGGCTTCAACGTAGGCGACATCGTTTCACTCATCATTGGCGGCCCCGACATGGTTGTTATCGGTGTTTGCGAATGCAGCACGGTAGAGGTTGCGTGGGCCGATAGTAATGGTGACGTGCAGGTGGATGTGTTCCCCGTGGAGGCGCTGATATATGTTTAGGACGGAAGGCTTCGGTGGCTAACCGCCCCTGGCGCTCCTGGTACAAACTGGCGCGCTGGCAGCGTAGGCGAGCGGCACAACTAGCGGCCGAGCCGCTGTGCCGTATGTGCCTTGAGCAAGAGATAGTCGAGCCGGCCAACACTGCCGACCACATCGTACCGCATCGCGGCGACCCGGATCTATTCTGGAACGGCGAACTGCAAAGCCTCTGCCCTTCCTGTCATAGCAAGTGGAAGCAGATCGAGGAACGAGCCACCAAGCCGGCCATAGGCGTCGATGGGTATCCGATCGAATAGGGGCGGGGGGGGGGGGGGGGGTAAAATCTTTACGACCTTCGTTTCACGGACCGGCGCGGGTAATCGACTTTTAGTGGTAATACAGTTTTTCCCATGAGCACAAATCGCAAAGCCCGCGTCGACAGCGCCGACGAGGCTGTCCGCATTATGGCCAAAGCCGCGGCGGAAATTACGCCGCCGGCGAATGTCCCGCTCGACGCGGACGACATGCCGTTTTTTCGCAGCGTTATCGCGGAATACGCTCGCAGCGAGTGGTCGGACCACCAGCTAGAGATCGCAGCCATGTTGGCGCGTACGATGGCCGACCTTACGCGCGAGCAGGCCCTACTGAGGAGCGAGGGCGGTGTTGCGTATTCCGACAAAGGAACGCCGGTTGCCAATCCGCGCAAGGCTATCGTGCAAATGCACGCATCAAGTATCCTGTCATTTAGGCGATCGCTTTCGCTGCACGCCCGCGGACAGGGTGGCGAAGCCAGAGACGTAGCCAAGCGTCGCTCTGCCGCCAAAGAAATCGAGTCAGACAACCCGCTAGAGGATGATTTGCTCGCTCGCCCTGAGTGACTCGCGCATGCGCAAGCGCGCGCGTGAGGAGTCGGTATGAAGTGGCCCAAGACAGTATCGGACGCAATCAAGTGCGGCCCGGTTCCAAAGCGTCGCAAATGGCGCGACCTTCCGACCGATAAGCTTACGCGCGGCGAGAAGGTCTGCCGCTTTATCGAAACGTATCTGGTTGCGCCGGAAGGTGCGCTGGTCGGTCAGCCCATTAAGCTGATACCGGCGCAGGAAGCGTTCATTCTGGCCGTGTACGATAACCCGGCCGGCACGCGGCGCGCGTATTGGAGTATCGCGCGCAAGAACTCTAAGACAGCGACGATTGCCTGTCTATTGCTGGCGCATATCGTTGGACCGGAGGCGTACCAGAATAGCCGCATTGTTAGTGGCGCGCGGTCGCGCAGCCAGGCGGCCGAGGTTCACAACTACGCAGCCAAAATGTGCTATATGTCGCCGCGGCTCGCCAAGCTTGCGCGGGTTGTGCCGTCCAGCAAGACCATTATCGGCCTTGCAAAGAATGTTGAGTACAAGGCGATTTCCGCCGAGGCGGCGACTGCGCACGGCGGATCCGGTATCATCGTCATTCTTGACGAGGTTGGCCAGATCAAGGGGCCGACAGATGACTTTGTCGAGGCGGTGGAGACGGGGCAGGGCGCTTACGAAGGGCGCGCGGTACTGTTTGCGATATCTACGCAGGCCGCCACGGACAACGATCTGTTTTCACGCTGGTTGGATGACGCGGAATCGTCCAAGGATCCGCGCATTGTTTCGCATGTCTATACCGCTCCTGATGACTGCGACCTGCTGGACCGCGATGCGTGGGCTGCAGCCAATCCGGCGCTTGGGATATTCCGCTCGGTAACAGACGTCGAGGACATGGCGCGCAAAGCCGCGCGCATGCCCACCGAGGAGGCGTCGTTCCGCTGGCTATTTTTGAATCAGCGCATCGACGCATCGGCGCCGTTTGTTTCGCCTGCGGTTTGGAAGGCTTGTGATGCTTCGGTTGTTGAAAGTTTCGATGGTTTGCCTGTCTTTGGCGGACTTGACCTATCGGAGGTGTCAGACCTTACCGCGCTCGTGCTTGCCGCGCCCGTTGATGGCGGTAGTGGCACCGGCGGCAGTAACGGAACGACGTGGCATGTAAAACCAACGTTCTGGCTCCCCGCGGATAGCCTGCGTGAGCGCGCCAAGGCTGACCGTGTGCCGTACGATGTTTGGCAAAAGGACGGAAAGCTTGTTGCAACGCCAGGACCAACTGTCGACTACGAATACGTCGCGGCGCATCTGTATGGCTTGGTTGAGTCCGGCCTGGACATTCGCAAGATTGCTTTCGATCGATGGAACTTCCGGCATTTGAAGCCGTGGCTATTGAAGGCTGGGTTTTCGGAAGAGCAGGTTGAGGGCGACGAGGCCATATTCGAGCCGTTCGGGCAGGGATATGCGTCCATGTCGCCTGCGCTTCGCGATCTAGAGGCGTTGCTGCTTAACGGTCGCATCGCACATGGCGGCCACCCGGTTCTGACTATGTGCATGATGAACGCCACGGTTAAGGCGGATCCATCGGGCAACCGAAAACTGGACAAGCAAAAGTCACGCGGCCGCATAGACGGCGCCGTAGCGCTTGCCATGGCCGCTGCTATGGCCGGGACTTATGAAGAAGTCGACACGACGTCTGTCTACGAAACGCGCGGCTTCATTGAATTGTAGGGAATGCTAATGGCATATTTGAGGGACGCGGCAGGAATAGCTGGCGCCGTGAGCATTGCCTATGGCGCGTGGCTGATCTATGAGCCGGCCGGCTTTATCGTCGGTGGCGGTCTTGCGCTTACGGGTGTTATCGCGTCACTGCGTGGGGGTAGCTAATGGCGCTCTTTGAGGCGATACTCCGCCCGCAGGCCGCGCTTACCAAGGACAACATAACGAACAGCAAAGAGTTGTACGATGCCATGTTTGGTGGCGTTGAAAGCTCGACGGGAATCGCAATCTCGCCCGAAACGGCAATGCGTTTTACTACCGTCCTGATCTGTGTTCGCGTGTTGGCCGAAAGTGTGGCGTCGCTACCCTGCATACTGTATAGGCGCCGCAAGGATGGCGGCAAAGACAGGGCAATAGACCATCCGACTTATCACGTTCTGCACGACCAGGCAAATGCATGGAACAGCGCCTTTGAGTACATCGAAGGCACGATGTCCAATCTGGCTTTGCGAGGTAACGGGTATTCGTTCGTCGAACGAAACAAACGCGGGCAAACGATCGGCCTCATACCCTTGAATCCGGACGGCATTACGATCAAGCAGGCCGCAGACTGGTCGCCTCTATACAACGCCACCATGCCGGATAACAGCAGGCAGGACTTAACCTCGAAACAGATGCATCACATTCGCGGGCCGCTACCTAAGGGGTACGTAGGCCAGTCGATGATTTCGCTTGCGCGGGATGCGATTGGGCTTGGCTTGGCGGCGGAAACGTTCGGTTCACATCTGTACAAGAATGGTGTCAAGCCAAGCGGAGTCCTAAAGCATCCAGGCAAGATTGGGCCAGAGGCCACAGAAACCCTTCGCGGCCAGTTCGAAAAGAAGTACGCGGGCCTCTCAAACAGCAGCCGGCCACTCCTGTTGGAAGAGGGTATGGAGTGGATTGCGCTAAGTATCAATCCAGACGATGCGCAATTTTTGGAAACGAGGAAGTTCCAACGATCGGAAATCGCGGGCATATTTCGCGTGCCGGCTCATTTGGTGAACGATCTTGAGCGGGCGACCTTTTCCAATATTGAACACCAAACCCTTGAGTTTGTCGTTCATAGTTTGCGCCCTTGGCTTAAGCGCTGGGAGCAGGCAATTAATCGAGACCTTCTCGCGCCCGCAGAGCGCGATGAGTACTTTGCCGAGTTCAAGATAGACGATTTGCTCCGAGGCGATTTCAAGAGCCGCATGGAGGGCTTGGCGCTACAGATTCAGAACGGCATCTTAAGCCCCAATGAAGCGCGCATTATCGAGAATATGAATCCGCGCGATGGCGGCGAGGAATACTGGAAGCCGACGAGTATGTACCCTCCTAAAGACGGACCGGCCGTAGCGGCCGACCAGGCTGACGACACATAGGATTACCAATGGATTTGATTGATATTCCGACGCCATCCGGTGAGCGCCGGGGCGGTGGATTTTTTGCGCGCAGTGTTGGTACGTCGTTTGATGTTCGTGCCGCGGACGATGGCGGCAAGGCCGTTACCGAAATCGACCTTTACGATGAGATTGGCCCGTGGGGAATCGAGTCGAGGGATTTTCGTGAAAAATTGCGCGGCGCAGGGGACGTTGTGCTGCGCATCAACTCGGCCGGCGGCAGCGTCTTTGACGGCATCGGTATCTACAACGATCTGTTGCAACACAAGGGCAACGTTCGGGTTGAGATTGTCGGCTTGGCCGCCAGCATCGCCTCAATCATTGCGATGGCTGGCGATGAAATCGTTATGGCGCCGAATTCGTTTTTTATGATTCACAATGCCTGGACGATCGGTATTGGCAACCGGCACGACTTTAGCGAGTTGTCGGGGGTACTGAACAAGATCGATGACGCTTTGGCACGCACATACGCGGCGCGCTCTAAGTCTGGCCTGCGTGAAATAAAGCGCATGATGGATAACGAAACCTGGATGACTGCCAAAGAGGCGGTCGAGGCTGGGTTTGCATCCGAGATTGCGGAAGGCGCAGCAAGCGCCCAAGCGAAATTCGACCTTTCTATCTTCTCGTCGCCCCCCGCTGCTTTGCAGTGGACCGACGATGACGGCGATGAGCCAAAGACGGAAAGGGATTGGGAGCGGTTGGCCATGCGGGACGCTGGCTGGACACGCTCCAAGGTGCGTGCATTCAAGCGCGCATTGAAGCCGGCCGAAGCCGGTTACGAAACAGACGAGCCATTGCAGGACGCTGGCGTGTCGGGGGAGGCAGAAGCCGACCTTAGCAAGATAGCCGAAACACTTAAAGAAGTGCGTTCGGCCGTTTCACACATCTAACGAAAGGAACCTGCAACATGGCCGATGTAGCCGAGCAGATTCAGAAGGAAATCAAGGCTTTTGGCGATGACCTGAAAGCCGCGAACGATAATACCAAGCGCGAGCTTGAGGAAATGCGCTCCTATATGGACGAGGTTGGCAAGAAGGCCGACGTGGTTGCAGAGGAACGCATCAACAAATTCGCCGAGTCTATCGAAACCAAGACCGGCGCACTTGAAAATGGCCTCAAGGCTGTCAACGACAATCTCGAAAAGATCGATGCAGTTCTCAAGCGTCCCGGCGTAAATGGCGGTTGGGCAAACGAGGAAGCCTCGAAGGAAGCCAAGGCTGCCTTTGATTTCCACAAGGCACTCCTGGCGAACGACAACAAGCTGACGTTCGACGCAAAAATCGAGCCTGACACCGAGGCTTACGCAGAGTACAAGCGCGCCTATTCCGCGTATGTTCGTTCGCGCGAAGGTCGTTCGACCGATATCAAGGCCGCGCTTTCGACTGGTTCGGATCCCGATGGCGGCTATATGGTGCCGACCGAGCGCTCTTCGCGCGTCATCGAGAAGGTCTATGAGACTTCGGCGCTGCGCAATTACGCAACGGTTGAGACCATTTCTGGCAAGGAACTAATCATCCCTCGCGATGAGGGTGAGTTCGGTTACGGCTGGATTGGTGAAACAGAAGCTCCGAGTGAGACTACGACTTCGCAGTTTGGCGAGTCGAAGATCGCCGTCCACGAGATGTATGCGGAGCCGCGCGCTACGCAGCAGATGCTTGAGGACGCCGGTTTCGACGTTGAGGGCTGGATTGACCGTAAGGTTGGCGAGAAGTTCGGTCGCGTCGAGGCTACCGCATTCTTCACCGGAACTGGCGTAAACCAGCCGCGCGGTATTCTGACTTATGCGGCTGGAACGAGCAATAAGCAGATTGAACAGATTGCATCGGGCGCAGCCGCAGCCGTCACCGCGGACGGCCTGTACAATCTGGTGTTCTCGCTGAAGGACTTCTACACCGCAAACGCTCGCTTCATGATGAAGCGCACCACGGTTCGCGACGTCCTGAAGCTCAAGGACGGCAACGGCCAGTACATGTGGCAGATGGGTGACGTCAAGAATGGCCAGCCCTCGACGCTGCTTGGCTACGAAGTTGTCCGCGCCGAGGATATGCCGACCGTTGAGGCTTCCGCCCTTGCGGTTGCGTTTGGTGACTTTGCTGCGGCGTATACGATTGTCGATCGCTTGGGCATCACGCTCCTGCGCGATAATCTTACCGCCAAGCCGTATATCAAGTTTTATAACCGCCGCCGTGTTGGTGGTGACGTTGTGAACTTTGAGGCGGTGAAGCTGCAGAAGATTGCTGCATCGTAAGCCTGATGGGCGGCCTTGGTGCCGCCCGCTCTCTTCCATTGAACAAGTAAGAAAGGAGCGAGGCTTATGGCCGTTCGCGACCTCATGAATAACGTCACGCCGAAGGTTGCTATTGCGCCCTTCGTTGCTACCGACGGAACTGCGGCGGTTTCCGCCGCGATCGATACCCGTGGTTACGAAAGTGTAACCTTCCTTATTGCCCTGGGCACGCTGGCGGATTCCGATGCGACCTGGGCCGTTACGGTCAAGGAGGGCGACACCAGCACACAGGGCAACCATACCGCCGTTGCCGACACGGACCTGCTCGGTACGGAAGCTCTCGCCGGCTTTGCGGCCGCGTCTGACGATGGCGCCTGCAAGAAGATCGGTTACTCCGGCACCAAGCGCTACGTGTCCATCGAAATCGACGACGTAGTGGCAAACACTGGCAACGCGCCGATGTGCGTTATTGCCCTGCTCGGCCATCCGCAGCTTGCGCCGACCGACAATCCGCCCGCGTAAGCAGGAATAACCCAAAGCGCAACGCGCTAGAGGCTGGCCTGTTGGCCGGCCTCGCAGCAAAGGGAAACAACAAATGGCTGACGCCACGTATACCCCGAAAACATACCGCAAGCAGGGCGGCGACGAGTTTGTCGTCGCAAGCGGCGGCAAGATTAACGTTGAAACTGGCGGCCAAATTCTGGCCAACGGCTCGCAGGCGGCATTTGTCGCAGATGTCGCCACAACTGGCATCTATGCCGATGACGATGATGCAATAGTCGCGGCAATCAATGACATTAAAGCCGCCCTGGTTGGCGCCGGCATTATGGCATCTTCGTAATGGCGCTGCACAAAGCACTTAAGCCGTTCGGGTGGTATCCGAACGGCTATGAGCGCGAGGCACTCGTTGAGGGCGACGTTCGCGATTTTGGCGATGTTGCCGAGGGCCTTGTTGACGCCAAGATGATTGCGCCTGTTGATGGTTTGGAGCTTATTGCTGTCCCGCAGAATATCGAGACGCAGATGCAGGTTGCGGCGATTATTGCTGATCGCGATAGCGATTCTGCAGACGAAATTGCTGTCGAAGAGTCTGCATCAGCTAGCGAGGAGTCTGCCGAGTCCGACAGCGAACCCAAGCGCCGCGGACGCTCGCGTAAATGAGCTATGTAGAGCGCCACACAGTTGAGGTTACAACCGACGCTAGCGGCGATGCGACGGCCTATACAGGCGAGGTCAACGGGTTTCTTTCGCAGATTCGGTATGTAAAGACCGATTTTGCGGATACTGTTGATTTCACGATAACGTCTGAGGATACCGGCGAGATGCTGTGGTCCGAAAGTAACGTTACGGCAAGCACCACGATAGCGCCACGACAGGCAACACATGGCACCGATGGTAGCGCATCGCTGTATGCGGCAACCGGAGAGCCGGTTGAGGCTCCCATTGCAGTGCGCGGCCGCATCAAGATTGTAGTCGCGCAGGGCGGCAACGCCAAAACCGGCACATTCCACTTTATGGTTGGGTAATCAACATGGCGCTGACGCTAGTCACGGCCGCGACAGCGCCGTTGGTTTCGCTCGTTGAGGCGAAGCGGCACTGCCGCGTCGATCATGACGACGACGACACGTATCTGGAATCGCTTGTCGAAGTTGTTTCGGACAACATCGATGGCGCGGACGGCTGGCTTGGAAGGTCTGTGCGGCAGGCGACGTGGAAGCTGTCGCTGCCGTGCTTCCCGATGCACGAAATACGCCTTCCGCTTCCGCCGCTTCGCGAAGTGACGTCAATCACCTATCTAGACGAGGACGGCGCAAGCCAGACATATACGACATTTCGCGAATTCGGCGTTGCCGCAAGGCACGCGCAGGGAATTGTTCTGCCGGCCTATGACGAAGATTGGCCGGATACGCGCGACGACACCCCGGAAGCGGTAAGCGTTACATTTGAGGCCGGTTACGAAGCCGTGCCGACGCCTATAAAGCAGGGCGCGCTCCTCATTATCGGACACCTCTACGAGCATCGTGAGGAAGTCTCGGAAATCAAAATGGAACAAATGCCCTTCGCGGCAGCGGCACTTTTGATGCCGTACCGATCGTGGGCGGTTCATTAGCCTTCGCGCGCATTAGCGTTTGGCAATTTAAGGAATCCCAATGGTATCTCTAACGATTACGGCTGGATCCGTCCTGCCCGGCACTAATGCAACCACACTGAGCGGAACGGCAGGCGCCACAATCACCGCCGGCCAGGTTGTCTATCTTGACGAGGCCACCACCGGCCAGTGGCTGCTTGCCGACGCCGACTCCGCCGCGGCCGCCGCCCGCGGCTCTGGTAAGATTGGTATCGCGCTCAACGGCGCCGCTGACGGTCAGCCGCTTAAGATTCAGACTGACGGCGACGTGACCATCGGAGCAACAATGACGGCCGGCCTTGACTATTACCTTTCTCCGACACCCGGCGAAATCGGCGTTTATGGCGACGTGCTGTCTGGCGACTATGTGACGCGCGTTGGTATGGCGAAGTCAACCACTGTTCTTTCGCTGGACTTCTATTACAGCGGCGTGGCCCTTTAATAAAGGGGCGTAGAACGCTATATACCCATTGTCTGGCTAGGGTAGCTCCCGAAAAGCGCGTCTACCTGCGCGCCTGCCAGGCACACCAAATCGGGTAGTCGCTAGAGGTAGCTGGTAAATGAATAAATTGTGCACAATCGGAGATTGTGAAAATAAGTTGGCCGCTCGCGGAATGTGCTGGAAGCACTACGCAAGGTGGCAGAAACATGGTGACCCATTATTAGTTACCACGCCTAAAAACCATATTTGCGCCGAATGTGGCGATGAGTTTTTGAGAAGCGCGACAAACCAAAAATATTGTTCAATCACCTGCAGAAACAAGAAAAATCTAAAAGGTTTTGGACAAGCTAACTGCATTAGATGCGAATGCGAATTTGATAAGACTGGAGCGGCACAAATTAGATGTGTTCCGTGTTCTAATATTGTCAAAAAGGAGCAAGACAAACTCCGCAATTCCAATCGCGAGCGCCATAAGAAATTTTGCGTAGAATGTGGGTCCGATATTTCGGAGACTCCGCGTCGGAAACGATGTGTAGAGTGTACGAAAGAAGTTAGAAAAGAGTCAGACAGACTAAGGCAAGCGGAGAGGCGGAAACTCCCGGAATCGAAAGAGGCCGCAAGGAAACGCTCAACTGCTCGAAATTCGACAGCCGAGCATCGCGAATACATCAGGAAGTATGAAAGACAGCGACGCAAGACGGATCCAGTGTTCGCTATAAATACAAGAATGCGCGCGATGGTCGGGAATGTTCTTCGCGGCGAAAAGAACGGAAGAAGCTGGCGCGAAATAGTGGGGTATGGTCCCGAAGAGTTGATGGCTCATATTGAGCGACAATTTACCGGCAATATGGGATGGGACAATCGTAATCTTTGGCACATTGACCACATAGTGCCTCTGTCTGCATTCGAGTTTACGACGACTGAGTGCGATGGGTTTAAAGCCGCGTGGGCAATAACAAATCTTCGACCTCTTTGGTCTAAAGAGAATCTAAAAAAGAGCAACAAGAAGCTCTTTTTGATATAGGTGTCAAATTGGCTTCTGGCGGTTTAAACAAAAAGTTCAACTTTTTTGAAAGAGTAGACGTCGACGATGGGTATGGCAATACGGTAGGCGAATTCGTTCTGCAGTTTACAGTAGCAGCAGGCGTCCAATATCTAAGGGGTGGAGAAGCCGTTATGGCTAGCCGCCTGACGGCCAAGGGGCCGGTTATCGTAACCATCCGCAACAGCACGCAGGCGAGGCGCATCGCACCGGAATGGCGTGCTCAGGATGCGCGGACAGGCGTCTATTACAACGTTCGCGAGCAGCCGCGCGAGGGCGAAAGCCGGGCTTATCTAGAAATGTTGGTAGAAAGCGGCGTGGCAACGTAGCCGGAGGCGGAAAGGCTATGAAGGGTTTGGATAAACTTAACCGCAAACTGAAAGCTATTCCTAAGAACGCGAAAACGGAGGCCCGAAAGTCGGTAGTGCAGGGCGCGCGCGAGGTAGCTAACCTTCAACAAAACCTCGTTCCGTATGACGAGGGCGAGCTTGACGACAGTATCGTAGTCACGGAGCCGGGTGGTACCACGCCGCCATACAGCCAGCCAGGCGGCTCACTCGTTGCCGGTCCCGAGCAGGCAATTATTACCGCTGGCAATACCAAAGTTCGATATCCGCATTTAGTGGAATACGGGGTTAAAGAGCATCGGGCCGGCGGCATGTTTGAGGGGGCTACTATTCCAGCGATACCGGCACAGCCGTACTTTTGGCCCGCATGGCGCGCGCTCCGCAGACGAGTTAAATCGCGCGTTACTCGCAATATCAACAAATCTATTAAGGCGGCAGCGCAAGCGGGCGGTACACAATGAGTAGCGCGGCGGAATTTCAAAAACTTGTCTATGATACGCTTATGGCAGATGGCGCAATACGCGCTATCGCACAAAAGGTGTATGACAACGTTCCTGACAACCCATACGGCACTAAAACGGCTTACATTTCGTTCGGGCCATATGACGCAAATCAGGACGACGCAGACTGCATCGATGGAATCGAGGCGACGCTTCAGGTAGACATATGGTCGAAAACTCCAGGTGTAGTCGAGGTTAAGACGCTCACAGATTTGGTACGCAAGGCTCTACACGAGAAGTCACTTACGCTTACCGAGAATGCGCTTGTCGATACGCGCGTTGAGATATGGCGAATTATCCCAAATCCCGGTGGCGAGCATCATGGAGTTGTCCAAGTAACCGCCCTTATCGAGGAGCCTTCGTAATGGACGCAGAAGAAACCATGTGGGCCGACTTCAACTCCGTCTTCAATTACGACCGGCGTCCAGCGCAGGCGATCGCGTTTGAGGTGCAGCCGGGAAGGCATAACATGCCACGCGACGTTGTCGAGGCAGCCATAGCGGCAGGTAAGGCCACGGCTATTGAGCCGCCTAAGCGCGCAGAAAAGCCTGCGAAAGACTTGAAGAAGAGGGCCGCGAACCCTACATAGCGAAAAGGCAGAGTGCGCTAACACCCTGCCCTTTCTAACCTTACGGTGCTATGTAGGAGCGACCGCATGGCTGATGAGCCAGATAGTGTGCCTGACGCGCAAGTCAAGACATGTTTTCATTGCCAAGATATTAAGCCTAAGTCCGATTTCCACCGCAATAAGAATGCGAAGGACGGATTTGTGTCAGTCTGCAAAACTTGCGCAAAAGCGGCGCGTGAAGCAGGCCCAAAGCTGGAGTATAGCTGCAAGCGATGTGGAGCCAATTGCAAGAAAGACAAACCGGGTGGGCGGTCATCTTATTGCGGTGTGTGTGCGACCGAAGTCAGGCGGGAGCGCGATAGGGCGCGGAGACCTGGAACAAAGGTCGGGTTTTCTAGAATATGCGAGCGTTGCGCCGCGACCTTTGTATATAGGGGCGGCAAGCAGGTAGTCTGTCCCGACTGCGTAAAGTTCGTGAATGCCGAGCGCGGCAAGGAGTGGGCGAGGAAAAACCGCGATAGACGCTTGGCACAAGCTAAGGCGTACAACGACAAGAAACGCGGGACGCCTCGCGGGCATCTTGAATGGTCTGTGAGGGCGGCGGTTAAACGCTCCATTTCCAAGGAAACGAAATCCGGCAGAAAGACGTTCGACTTGCTTGGCTACACGGTTGATGAATTGAAGTCTCATCTAGAGCGCCAATTTCAACCGGGCATGTCTTGGGAGAATTACGGCGAATGGCATATCGACCACAGGGTGCCCCTTTCGTCTTTCAAATACGATTCGCCTGATTGCCCTGAGTTCAAGTTGGCCTGGGCGATAACTAACCTGCAGCCACTTTGGTGGCGCGACAATCTGAGTAAGGGCGCGAAGGCCACACTGCTCGTGTAGCATCCAAAGGCAAATCAAAGAACACAAACGGCCGCCGCGAGCGGCCTTTCTTTTACCTACTGAAAGGACGGCCGCATGGCTTATGCGACGACTGAAAAATATGAGGAAATGATCCTCGATATTGAGTGGACTTCTGGCAGCGGTGTGTATGAGCCGGTGTGCGGTCTAATCGATATCACCGTTACGAGAACAGCGAATATCGATACGGCGGAAATTCCAGAATGCTCCGACGAGTCGCTCCCTCTCCAGATAGAGCGTCAGGTGCGATCGCTTGAGGTAACTATTTCCGGAACCGGCGTTTGGGCTCAGTCCAGCCACAGCAATCTGCTTACGTGGTGGCGATCCGGCGCAACAAAAAACATTCGAATTCGCAATACGGCCGTCGCATCCGGCGACATTGAAATCGAGTCCGGTGCTGCGCTGCTTGCTACCCTTACAAATGCGCGAACGAAGGGCAGCAAGGTGAGCGCGGAGATCGAACTACAGATGGACGGCATCGGCACGACCACCAACAAATAAGGCTTAGACCATGCCAGCCAAAGACGTGACATGGGTTGGGGGTGAGCATGCGTTCGCCCTCAAAATTGAGCACCTGCGCGCGCTTCAGGACAAGACCGATTGCGGGCCAGAGTGGCTAATGCGCCGTCTGCTTTCGCCGCAATGGAACGTTGATGATGTTTGCCATGTCATTCGCCTCGGCCTTGAGGGCGGCGGCATGGACAAGGACGCGGCGCGCAAGCTTGTGCGAGACCACCTTGAGGAGCGACCCGAGAACCTGAAGGCAACCACTATGGTCGCCGGCATGATCCTGATGGACGCCATCATGGTTGAGGGGGGCGACGACCAGGGGGAAGCGAAAGCGGCAGCGGAGTAAGCCCGCTGCCGCGCGGAAAGGTTGATTGGGCGTCAATCTACAAATGGTCTGGCGTGCTGCGCATGAATGTCGGCTCCATGACGTTGTGGGAATACCGGCAAGCGGTTGCCGGCTATGCCGAAAGCAAGGGCGCGAAGCCCCGCGGCGGAACAATCGCTGACGATAGATTGCAGGAAATGGGTATCGTGGGGTTTGAATAAGCCCCGCGCATAGAGGGTATTGCGCGTGGCAACCACTGATATGCAGCGCCTCGTCGTCGCGCTTGAGGCCCGCACGGCCGCCTTTGAAAAGGCCATGAACCGCGCGAACGGCGTGGCGAATAGGCGGGCTAGGTCGATTGAGTCGCGCTTTATGGCGCTTAATCGCAATGTTGCATCTGGCTTCGCGGCCGTAGGGCGGCAGGCCGCTGTGGCGTTTGCCGCTATTGGCGGCGCCCGTGGGTTAAAGAGCCTTACCGACGCAGCGATCGGGATCGACAATGCGCTCAAGATTGCCGGTGTATCCGGCGAGGAACTTGAGGGCGTCTATCAGCGCCTAAAGTCCAGCGCAATGGCCAATGCGGCGCCGCTTGAGGCACTGGTCGAATTGTATGGCCGCGCGGCTCTTGTCCAAAAAGAGCTTGGTATTTCCGGCGAGGAATTGCTTGGCTTTACCGATAAGATCGCTGTCGCGCTGCGCGTTAGCGGCAAGTCGGCATCGGAATCCAGCGGCGCACTCCTTCAGCTTAGCCAGGCGCTAGGCAGCGGCGTCGTGCGCGCGGAAGAATTCAACGCAATTCTTGAGGGCGCGCTGCCTATCGCACAGGCCGCAGCGTCGGGCCTGAAGGAGGCGGGCGGCTCGGTTGCCAAGCTTCGCCAGCTTGTCGTTGAAGGAAAGATTTCCTCCGAAGCGTTCTTCAGGGCGTTCGAAGCCGGTGCGCCGATCCTGGAGGACAAGGTATCTGGTGCAGTCTTCACGATCGACCAGCGCCTTGGGAACCTGAAGACCGCGCTTGTCGATGCTGCCCGCAGATTCAATGAATCGTCCAATGCGGCAAACACCTTCGGTACGGCGATCGACAACGTTACGGACTTCGTAAACAATGTCGACTTCGATGCGCTGATTGAGGAAATCGGCCGCGTCATTGGTCAATTTCAGGCCGGCGTCCAGTGGGCAAAGAATTTTGCCTCCACGATCGGCCAGGTTACTGGCGCCGACGCGCTTGGCGAGTTTCTTACTGGCGGCGAGGCCACCAGGAGTTTTCTTGGCGGCGCGCTTACCGTCAAGTCCGAGAAGGTTATCCGCGATCGCATTGATGGTGCGTTCGAGAATATTGACAGCCAGGTCAATTCAGACATCGCCAGGCTGCTGCAGCAAAGGTATGGCGGCGGCGAAGCAGCCGCGCCGAAGACTGGTCGCATTGGCGGCGGGAGCAAATTTGAGCCGGTCTCCCTCAAGGATTTTGCGCCACCAGACGGTAAGGGCTCTGGCGGATCAAAATCCAAGCGCGACAGCTTCCAGCGCGAAATAGAACAGATCCGCGAACGAACCGCAGCGCTGCAGGCGGAGACGGCCGCCATGGCCGGCCTTAATCCGCTTGTCGATGATTACGGTTATGCCGTCGAGCGCGCCCGCGCACAGCAGGAATTGCTAGCCGCGGCGCAGAAGGCCGGCATTGCGATTACGCCAGAGCTTAGGGCGCAGATTGATAATCTGGCGGAAGGCTACGCCAACGCCACTGTAGCGGCAAATCAACTTGCCGAAAGTCAGGACAGGGCGCGCGAGACCGCCGAGGAAATGCGCTCGCTTGGCAAGGACGTGCTGGGCGGATTCATTAACGACCTACGCGCCGGCAAAACTGGCGCTGAGGCGCTTGCCGGTGCGCTCAACAAGGTTGCAGACAAGCTGCTTGACATTGCGCTTAACAGCATCTTCGACAGTAAAGGCGGCGGGCTATTTAGCGGCTTGTTTTCCTTTATACCAAAGCTATTCGGTTTCGAGGGCGGCGGCATCGCGGCTCGCGGCAAACCGGTTATGGGCGGCAAGCCGTTACGCAGATTTGCGCGAGGCGGCGTATCGCGAGAGGCGGCAATATTTGGTGAGGCTGGGGCGGAGGCAGCCGTACCCCTGCCGGATGGGCGCAGCATTCCGGTTACATTAAGTGTACCGAAGGTGCCGCAAATGGCGCAGTCAATGCCACCGCAAGAAGTGCGTATCACTGGCGTATTTGTTGACGATAACGGCGTAATTAAGGCCAGCATCTCTCAGTCCGAGCAGCGGGCGACACGCGCCGGTGCGGCGTTGGGTGCGCGTCAGGTGTCAAGCAAGTTCGGCTCCTTGATGGCCAACGAACAAGCGCGCTCGTTCTAACCATGGAGGTGTTCTGTGGCTAAGGTTTTTTGGCCAAGAGAGGCGCTTCCTGCGCAGGCGTACAGTTTCAACATATCGCCAAGGACTCTGCGCGGCCCGACGTCCATCGACGGTTTATCTCAGGTCGCGTCGTCTGATGCGGGGGTATGGACCGCAAGCATGATGGGAATGCCTGTCACGCAGTGGAACGGGCGTCGACGGATTGAGCTTTGGCATGCGTTAGCAGGTCTCGTTGAGGGGCGATTGAATAGCCTGATTGTACCCGTTCCAAGTTATGGCCGCAGACCGCTTCCTGATGGCGTTACTGATTCCGATATTGATACTTGCGGCGACGGTCTGCCCTTTAGCGATGATTCGTACTTTAGCGACGATGTTGGCCACGAAACTGGATGGATAGAGGCTTCCATTGGAGCCGGCGCAGCGCGACGCGCCACAACTCTTTCGATTACGAAAAGCGTTTGCGGCGCCATCGCGCCGGGTATGCGCTTTTGCGTCAACCTTGAGGATTATGACAACAGCCCGGTCAGGCTCTATCAAGTAAAGTCCGTATCCTCACAGACGGACGGCTCCGCATCCATAGGAATATGGCCACCACTACGCGAGGCCCTGGCGTCTGGCGTTCGCACTGAGTGGGTAAGACCATATGTTCAAATGCGATTGTCCAGCGATAACGAGATGGACTTGAGAGTCGCAAGGGGAGGTCTGGCCGAGTTCCCTACGATCAATCTGATAGAAGATTTGTAGATGGCCTTTTTTACCGATGACCAGGTGTCGCGGCTAGCGGCAACGGAAGTGCGTATGGCGTGGTTGGCGCAGATGGAATTCAAGAGCCAGACAGAGCGGGTGTGGTCCGGTAATACCATTCTTGAAGTTGGTGGATATGAATGGAAGCCGCTATACGGCGCGGTCCAGGTCGACGGACTTGGGTGGCAAGGGGAGCCGGCCTCAAAAGAGATATCGTTTCAACTTTCAGGAGTTGATACTGACGTCCTTTCGGCTGCGCGCTCTGGTACGGATGAGGCAGATCAGCAACCCATAACGATCTACCTTTTGTTTTTTGACGAAGATTGGCAGGTTGTGGGTGGGCTCGTTCCCGTATTCCTGGGATTAATGCAGCCGCCCAAGGTTTCGCGAAGCCCACTTACGGGTGATACCGGCGGGGAACAGGTTGTCAGACTTACCGCAGAGAATCTCTTTTACAACAGATCCCGTCCACCGGCTGGTCGGTACACGAGCGCAGACCAAGCGAAGCGCGTTGGCTGGGCGGATAAGTTTTTCAACTTCATTCCAGCTTTGGTGAATCGGCAATTCAGATGGCCAGTGTTCTAGCTCCTGTTAGACTAGCTACGATAGACGATATTCCCTCACTTATGGATATGGGGCGCACCTTTCACGCGGATGCATATGCAGAGTTAGGGGCGCTTGATGAAGCTGCCGCCGAGCGCACATTGCGGACCATAATTGCATCGCATCGCGGCATCGTTCTGATGAACGATCATGGCGCGATCGGGGGAATTATGGCGCCTATGTGGTTCCAACCTAAAACAGTCGTAATGGAGGAGTGTTTTTGGTGGGCACCGTCCGGTGGCGGTAAAGAGTTGATGCTTGCTTTCGTTGCGCGCGCCAAGGAGATGGGCGCAACTGCGGTAATGGTATCAACCCTTGACAATGAACGAGCCGAGGCAGCCGCGCGAGTCGCGAGGCGGTACGGCTTTGCGCCAATTGAACGTCGACACATACTAAGGTTTTAATCATGCCGGCAATCATTGGCACGATATCTGCGTTCGCGGCCGCGTACGTAGGTGGCGGCGTGGCCGTATCAACCGCTGTATTCTACGCAGTAAGCGGCGCCATTTATGCTGGTCTTTCGGTTGGCCTTAGCCTTGTATCGAACGCACTTATGCCGCGCGCCCCATCGCCAAAGCCGGAGGACGTCCAAACAAACTTTCGACAGCCGACTCCGGTAAGGACCGCGCTATACGGCGAGGGGTTGCTTGGTGGTCCGTGGGTTTTTGGTGGCATTAAGGATGGCGACTTTTTTAGAGTTGTTGCACTGTCTTCTCGGGAGTTGTCTTCAATCGACCAGATATGGGTCGATGACATTGCCAATGTTAGCTTCTCGGGAAGCCCGGCAACCGGAACATGGGTAACAACATCACCCTATGGAGATGATGGCAGTCAGAGGCTTTATGTGGAGTACCGCTTGGGCGCAAACCCAAGCAGTGATTATGGCACTCTAATAGGCGCCGGGGTTGGCTGGACTTCAGACCATCGTGGCGATGGCGTTGCCAGTATCTTCACCATCTTTCGTGGGGTACTTGCGCAGGAGGTTCAAAAGTTTTGGCCAAACGGCGTCAACACACTGATACGAGCCAAGGCTAGCGGTTGCGTCGTTTATGACCCAACGGATGTGTCGCAAGACATAGACGATTCATCGACATGGACTTACTCAGATAACGCGGCGCGCGTCATATTCGACTATATGCGCCATGCAGATGGCTTCCGAATTCCAGATAGCTTAATCGCTACACCACAGGCGCTGGAGGGGTGGGAGCAAGCGACGGACGATTCCGACGATGCAATCGCGTTAAAGGCTGGTGGTACAGAGCCGCGCTACCGCATTTGGGGGACGTACAGCTTTGCGGAAAGGCCGGCAGATGTTCTGTCAAGGTTCATGTCCGCATGCGATGGTCGACTAAAGCCGGTTTCAGATGGCGGCTATACGCTTGAGGTCGGCAAGTGGCGTGCTCCGACTATTACCATTGATGAGGCGCATATCGTTGGATTTGATGGATTGGCTCGCGGTCGGGATATCTTGCAGACCGCAAATACGATCTACTCTCAATACACGTCGTCTGATCACGAGTATCAGGGCGCCGACGCACAGCCATGGATAGATTCTGCTGATGTGACAGATCGTGGCGAGATTGCCGCATCTATCGATTTCATCAATGCGCCGTCGCACGGGCAGTGCCGACGCCTAATGAAGATCGAGGCGCATAGATCGAACCCCGATGATGTCGCTACGTTTATTCTTAACAAGGCTGGCATTTCCTGCTTTGGAGAGCGGTTTATAACGATTTCCTATAGTGATCTGGATGTCGCCGGAACGTTTGAGGTGCTTGATTTTCAGTTTTTGTTTGGTGAGCACGGCATATTGCAGGGCTGCTCAATTACTGTGCAGTCGTTCGACTCAAGCGCATATTCGTGGACCGCGGCAACGGAAGAGGGGGAGCCTGGAGGAACAGAGAACCCTCCATCAGAGAATCCCTACGATGCCCCAGCACTGACTCTTACAATGCAAGCCGGCGGAGATGCCCTACTGGAGTGGGCCGATCCGGGAACGGCTGCGTTTTCGGTCACAAGGATTGAGTATCAAAACACAACCACCATGGGAGCGGTTCAAGAAACTACCGCGCTGCCAGCCGATGAGTCTGCGACTATAAGCGGACTAACATCAGGCAGCGACTACCAGTTTCGTATTCGTCACGAAGCAACGCTCTCAGTATCCTCCTGGTCGGACTGGGAGGAGGATACCGCTCTGGCATAGCGGACTTCCAACAAAAGTAGGCATGACGCACTCCCCATCGCCCCTGCGGCGGGGAGGTGGGAGTTTTTTGCATTGGCAAACCTAGCAAACACTATTTGGCGCGACTTCGTCACTGACGGCGTCCCGTCCTCCGGCGTTCACAAAGTCCGTAAGGCGGACGTGCGCGTCAAGATTACGGAACTTGAATCCGTAGTAGCAGCGGGCGCGCTTTCCGATGCGAATTGGGAAGCTACGAAAACCGCGCTCGATGCAGATCTTGCGCATCCGGCCGGCAAGGTCGGTGTAGTCTATTCCGACTCCACCGCGACCAACAACGGCCTTTACGTGAAGTCCGGTTCTAGTGGTTCGGGATCGTGGACGCAGATCACGACCTTCCTGCCCGGCTACCAGTTCATCACCGGTACAAACAACAGTTCGACGGCCAACGCGATCGCGATGGATACGTCGCCGTTTGCGCCAACGGACGATGGCGTGGCGCTGTTTTCGTTTGTTATCCCGGTCACGAATACAAGCGGCACCGTCACGGTTTCGTTTGACGGCGGCACGGCATTGGCGGTGAAGACCGCGGCCGGCAACAACCCGGCCATCGGCGGCCTTGTGGCCGGTATGCCGGTGCTTGGCGTTATCGCAAACAGCGGTACGGAATTCCGGCTTCGCAGCGATCAGGCTTCTGCCGCTGTGCAGGCCGCTGCGGAAGCGGCCCAGGCGGCTGCGGAGGCGGCGCAAGGTCTTGCAGAAGATGCGCAGGCCGCTGCGGAGGCTGCGGCGGCCTCGATCGGCAACCCGATCAATGGCAACGAGAGCGTCAAGACAGACGACTACGCTATTCTTGCTGCTGATGTCCGCAAGACCATCGTCGCCAACAAGGCAAGCGCGATCACGTTTACACTGCCTGCCGCCGCCACGGCTGGCGCCGGATACCAGGTGCGCGTCTACAATATCGGTGAGGGCACGCTAACCGTCGACGGGGACGGTTCCGAGCCGATCAACGGCGTAACGACCATCGACATTGATCGCTGGACGAGCGCCACGCTGTTTACGGACGGGAGTAGCTGGCGCGCTGAATGGGGGTCGGTTGATCGCGTCCCTACATGGCTTGGCAACAACTCGCTTTATAAGGCGCGAGCGGCGAAGGATCGCTGGCTGGACAGTTACAGGCTGGCGGAAGAAGCCAGCTTCACCGGCGGCGGCGCGGCTGCCAGTGATGGGGCGGTTCTGAAAGCGCTGTTTGACCGCGCCAAGGCAGCCAGTATTGGCGAGATCATCCTTCCTCGCGGTCTCATTACGCTTGAAGGAGCGACCCTTCTTTCCAATCCGACATCTGGCAACAAGCCCATTCGCATCGTTGGCCAAGGGCCGGAACAGACGCTTTTCCAGAACGGGTCAGCCGGTACCGAGGGCTGGCTCTATGTCGGACTGGACGCGGATGGCCTTGGTATTGGCGTGACCCTTGAGGGATTTGGCTTCACGCCGAGTTCCGGAACCGGCATCAACGATACGGACTGCATGATCTTCGTGCGGAAGTTCTCGGGCCTCCAGATGAAGAGTCTGCGCTTCAATGCCGCGCGTAGAGCCGTCGCGCTGGGCGTGGGTGTCACCAGCGAATCCAACAACGTTGTCTATACCGATATGATCGACTGTACCGCGTCCGGCGTTAGCGGCGGCGCGCCGTTGATTAGCCTCGGCTCCGGTGCGGTACTCAACATCAAAGGCGGCGGTCGCTGGAACGGGTCGGGCAGCCAGTTCTTCATTAGCCACACCAACACGTCGCGCAATTGGGACGGGCTTTACTGCTATGGCGGGTTTTTCGAGGACTTCAGCCGCTATGTAAATTCGACCGGCATCGGCATCGTCAACATGGAGTGGACCGGCGGGCAGATCGATCGCCATGCGGTCGGCTTCTACATGGAGCCAAGTGTTGTAACCGGCTCAAACCGAAACTGGAATATCCACGACACGCAATTATTGGGAGGACCGTCGACCGCCGGTATTGGCGTGTTCGCGTCTAAGGGTTCCTCAACAGACAGCCGCGCGGTCGAGGACATCTGGATCAAGAACAATTTCTTTGCCGAGCATACCAGCAACGCCGTCTGGATGCCCGATGGCGGCGGAGTTGTCTCAAACAATTTCATGAACAATTGCGGGCGCAGTGGCGACAGCTTGATCAAGGTCGGCACGCCTCTTTCGGGCGGATATTGCTGGATACATAGCAACATCGCCTATCGACATAGCGGCGCGGGCGGCTCGGCCTACACCTACGGCATCGACTTTACGACCACCACCACCGGCCAGCGGTTCCAGTGGGATAACAACTTCCAGGATGCTGGAACAGGAGCGATCAACGGTACAGCTTAGTTGGTCGGGACGATCTCGCCGCCGCACTCTGCTGCATTGAAACTTTCGCCGATTGCATCCGCTACAGCATCGACCATGAGGCACTGGCCTGCGATGTTGAAGTGGATGCCGTCATGCTGAAACGGTTCAATCCCCGCAGCCATTGCCTCAGCGAATATTGTCTCAAGATCGACCAGAATTGCCCCGTGTCGCCTGGCTGCGCGGCGGGTCACATCGTTGTGGGATAGGCCGTCGAACGGGGCTGAGTAGGAGAACATCTCTGCCGGCAGGTCGCCGTACCATTCGCCTTCGACAGCATCGGGCATCGTGACCAGTACAGGTATCACGCCGGACCCATCAAGCGCCTCAAGCGCTGCGTTCCAATTGCGTTCGTAGCCTTCGGGGTCGCCACGATGGTCGCCTGCGTCCTCGAAAAAGGCGACATCGCCGGGGCGCATGATCCCGTATGAAATTGATTGGCGTATCCGTTTCGCTGCATCGGCCGCCAGCCAGTCGTCGGGCTGCGCACTTTGGCCAGCGTAAACGAAAATGGCATCGCCGGATGTCAGGGCGTTGAACATGGAGCCGGGGGAGCGGAAGTCGCGCCACGGATGGCGTTTTTGCTCGGGTGTCGCGAGGTCAGGGAAGAAGCCGAGGGCGTATCCGCGCATGATGCTGTCGCCCAGGCCGAAGATGACGCGGGTGTAGTTGTCGCGATGTTCGGTGACAGCGACGTAATTCGGATCGGGCGGCCCGATCTGCGCGAATGCTGGGACGGTAAGACTTAGCAAAAGCAGAGCGATAATCAGTCTCATCTTAATATTCAACAATAGCGCCTGCGCGACGTCGACGCAACAGCACAAATACTCAAAAAACAGGAGGACGCCATGCATGTGTCCAAGCAAGGTCGTGCGTTTATCGCCGGCCACGAAGGGAATCCGCTTACCTGTTATCTTGACCCGGTTGGCGTTCCAACTATCGGCATCGGCTTTACGATGCGTTCGGCGGCTGTCCGCAAGGAGTTAGCCAAGTTGGGCATTATGAAGCTGGTGCCTGGCAAGACGAAGATTACCGCGGCGCAGTCGGACGCTATCTTTGCCGCGGTTTTGGCTAGCGCGGAATTCGAGGGCGCCGTCAACAAAGGGTCCCCGAAGAACCGTGCCGTCAAGCAACATATGTTCGATGCCATGACGTCGGCCTGCTATAACCTTGGTGGCGGCTTTATGGGCTGGCGTTGGAAAACACCGTGGGCTGACCGCGGAGATGTAGCCGGCAGCGCAGAGATTTGGGCGAACAACTACAACAAGGCGGGCGGCCGTAAGCTGGCCGGTCTTGTGCGCAGACGCAAGGAAGAAGCGCGGTTGTTTGCCGAGGGGCGCTATACCGGTGTCAAGGAGGGTGCGCCGCGCGTTGAGCAGCCTGCAGCGCCAAAGGCCGCGGATCCTGTCGTTAAGGAGGCGCAGGAAATCCTTACCAAGTTGGGGATTCCTGTCGAGGTTGATGGCTGGTATGGACCGAAAACCAAGGCCGCCATCCTAGCGTATCAGAAGATGCATCCGCACCTTGTTAACGACGGCATTCTTGGCCCGGCAACTATGGCGCAACTACGCAGGGATGTGGTCGCTGTAAAGGATGCGGTCAGTAAGGGGCTGCCCGGCGTAACGGGTGTGAGCGCACTATCGTGGGTTGCCGGCCTACCGTGGGGGTGGATTGCGCTCGGCGCGGCCGTCCTTGTTGTGGGATACTTTGCGTGGCGCTATCGCGACATGATTCAGCGCCGCTGGAATAAGCTGCGCGGCAAGACGGTGGAGGTGTAGGTGGGCGCGCTAATAGGCTTGTTAACCACCGCCGCGCCGCTCCTGGTTAAGCTTGTGGCGCCGCAGCTTGGCGATATAGTTGATGCCTACGTGCGCAAGGAAATAACCAAAGAGGAAATGAATGCGCGTATTGCCGAGGCGCTGTCCGGTGCCGCGGCGAAGATGCATGCGGCCGATGCGGAGGCGCTATCCAGCACGTTTGGCGCCTTCATGGATACCGCAAGGCATAGCCGCCTTATGCAGTTCGGCTGGCTGGCCGTGTTGGTAACACAGCTTTGGACGCTGTTCTGGTATCAATGGATTGTGCCGTTCGGTGAATTCATGGACTGGTGGCATAAATACCCGTCGCCGGGCAGCACGATCGATTGGGCGTATGGCCTAGTCGGTGGCTGCATCGGCCTTGGTCCGTTCGTCCTCAAGGGCGGCGGCGCAATTACAAAACTGAAGGGACTGATTGGTCGATGAGCATGGCCTCCTACATTTCGAGTGACAACGGCGGCGCGGTTATTGATCGCGTCACCTATGCCGTAGCGGGGGGCGCGGCAACCAATTGGATATGGTGGCCGTGGCTTGAGAACGGGCTGCAGATATTGCTTACCGTCATGGGTATCATTTGGCTTGGGGTGCAAATTTACGTCAAGCTGCGATACCGCAAGTAGATTTCAGAACCTAACGATTTAGCCCGTCAGCCGAAAGGTTGGCGGGCTTTTTGCGTTTAGGGATTATTACCGATTAGGGCTTGACGTGTTAGGCGTTTTCGCATATATGTTGGGTAACGGATTTAGAGGAGATAAGGAAATGTTCCGAGTGATCACTTCAACAAAGCATGGCTACACGGGTGGCTCGCGCAAATTGGCTGAGCAGTTCTTCGCCCCGCATATTGTACTTCGCGTACCCAAGGTGATACGATGAGTAGCACCGGGGTGCGTTTAGTTCCCGGCGAGCTTTGGAGCTTGTGGGATATGCTGAAGCTAAATGCGGGGGAGTTCTATGTTGCGGTCACGCTGCTTCAGGAATCTCACACGTACATCGACGCCCTTAATGGGCACGATGAATTTGTTGAACCAGAAAAAGTCGTCGCCGATGAGGTCGCAGATCACATCACCGCGCTGGCAAACGATCTCCTAAAATCGCTGCAAATCCTCGACGCTAAGGTCACCGCCATTGCCGTCAAGAATCTGCTGATGATGTTGGGATCAAAGAAGCTGACATATGGGGCATTGGGTCGCATCTACAGCGACATCAATTCCCGTCTTCAGGATGAACTATCGCTTGTGCAGGTGTTTGTGATGGACACTGGTAAAGCGAGGTATTTTTCCCCTTCATCGCCCTTGTTTGGACAAGAGGTGGCGGACAAATTCCCACACGCAATCCCGGACATAGAGGACGCCGGTAAGTGCTTGGCTCTTGGGCAGGGGACAGCGACCGTTTACCACCTAATGCGGGTGATGGAGCACGGTTTGCGGGCTATCGGTCTCATGCTTGGTATCGAGTATGCCCCAAGCTGGGAAGCGTATCTAAAACAGATACGCAAAAACTTCGACATGCCGCGTGCAGACAAGGAAGATTGGTGGAAAAAGGCGGAGCCGTTCTTTCGCGAGGTTGAGGGCGATCTGACATCTGTCAAAATCGTTTGGCGCAATCCGACTATGCACATTCATCGAAGATTTAGCCCCCAAGAGGCCGAGGAAATCTTCAGTGCGGTCAAGGCATTTATGACAAGGATAGCCACTAAAGCCCCGGAGCCGGAGCAGGAATCTACTTCGGTTCAGTAGGCAATATGCGGCCTAGAGCGCGTTCAAACGCCTCGCCAGACTCGTCAACGCCAAGCTTCCGAGCGGCTTCCTTGAACCGCTCGGATTGTTCCTTCTGGGTCATCTTCTTCGAAGAGCCAGCCTTGGGTTTCTTCGCCCGAGGATTCTTCGATTGGGATGACGGGGACCCGGACGAGCCGGAACTTTCGCGGCTTGTATCGGGACGGTCGCCAGACGCCATAGGGTTTCTCACCTTGCACTAGCCGTTTCATAGGTCAGACGCTTGCCGACGATACCGCCGAGAATGGCGTCTACCCTAGTTTCATCGTCAACGCCAAGGGCTACGCGGCGATTGTGGCGGAAGTCAAACTCCGCGAGATACCGATGCAGGTGCTTTTCCGCACAATGCTGGTAGGTGCCGCGCATACCGCGCTTGAAGATCGAAAAGTAGCTTTCGATGGTGTTGGAATGAACGCCGCCGGCTCGGACATATTCGCCGGTTGAATGCCGCACGGTTTCATGCGCGGCGAAATGGTCAGACATGCCGCGATAGAGATTGCTTTCGTCGGTATGAAGGACGCTTTCGCGGGCCACGTTCTTGGTGACCAGTTCGGCCACATTGACTTTGGTTGCCTGCACCACATGGAAAGTGCGAACCGAACCGCCGCGTTCGACAAGACCAAGGACGGCGCGTTTACCAGCAGGTCCGCCACGGGTCTTGAACTTGAACGGGGTCTTGCCGTCCGAGCGCATGGTCGGCTGTTCGGCGCGCTTGCCGAAATAGGTTTCATCTGCCTCGACAACCTGACCCTCGCCACCGAGCGGGCCAAGCATACCCTCACGCATCGCTTCGCGAATGCGATGAGACATGAACCAAGCGGTTTTCAGGGTCACGCCAAGGGTGCGGTGAAGCTGGTTAGCCGAAATACCCTTCTTGCTCGACGCCATGAGAAAGATTGCCTGTAGCCACAGATGCATCTTCACGTGCGAGGCTTCAAACACGGTGCCAATCTTCACGGTGAAGGGCTTGCGGCACTGGTAGCACTTGTAGGTGCCGATCCGGGTGCTCTTGCCGCCCATCTTGCCGATGCGCTCGACGCCACCGCAATGCGGGCAAACCGGGCCGTTCGGCCAAATCCTGGCCTCTACAAAACGGTAGGCGGCGGCTTCGTTATGGAAGTGCGGGGCTGAAAGCACGGACATCGGTCTAACTCCTTATGGAATCAATATAATCATCCGATGTGGGTACGTCAAGTACAATATGCTGTCTTCGCCGCGTGCATCAAGACCGGCATATGCGCGCTAATGATGAAAAAGAATTCAGATGGCCTTTGGGTGGAGTTAAAGGAGCATACCGCCTGACTCCACACACTTTCGACCTCCCGCACCGCCCCTTGCGCAAGCTTGGGGCGGTTTTTTGTTGTCCGGTATTGACATAATAGGCGAAAACGCATATAAGGGTTCCCAAATACCGAATCCCGTAGCTAGGCTACGCGCCACCACAATTCACCACACAGGGAACCACCACCATGAATATCACGAAGCCAACCTTTGGCGGCGCCGTCGCCAGTTTCACCAAAGGCATCAAGCAGCTTGAGGCGGTAATTGCCGACGCCGGCAAGACTGCGCAGAAGGCGCGCGAAACCATTGCGGACGCCGACGCCCGAATGAAAGAGGCGCAGGCCGAAAGCGCACGCGCAACTCGCGTTAAGGCTAAGATTGAGGAGTTGCTGGCGTGATTGACTCCGGCCCTATAGATGCCGCCCTTATTGGATTAGGGCTGGGCATAATCATTGGCATTATGTCATCTCAATAACAACCACCACCGAGGAGCGCGCCATGCGCAAGACAATCATTGCTGCGGCTGTAGCCGTATTCGCAACCACTACGGCACTGGCAGGGAACGATACCGCCAAGATGCAGGAGCAGATGCTTGGCGTTACGGCGCAGCTTAACGGTAACTGCTCGGCCACACTCATCTATTCGGATCGCGACAACAAGACGGGCGACGTGCAGACGGTGTTTCTTACCGCCAAGCATTGCGTTGATAAGGCCAAGAGCGACATCGATGTCGATATTCCCGTCTACCAGGACGGCCGCGTGGTCAAGAAGGATCGATACATCGCCCGCGTGAGGGGCAAGGATTACAAATCGGACCTTGCGCTTGTTGAATTGAAGGACAAGCAAACCTTCTTTGAACATACGGCGTCGATTGCGGGTGACAACTCCGTTCCGGCAATGGGGTCGCCTGCGTGGACGGTAGGTTATCCGTTGGGGCTTGGTCTTACCGTTACGCAAGGAATGTTTGGATCACTGGAAACACTGGACGCTTTCAAGCCCGGCGAGGAATACTTTCGCGCCACCCCCGATGTGGTCGGCGGCAATTCTGGCGGCGCGATGTACGTAATGGACGGCGATAACTACGTGCTTGTTGGTGTAACCAGCGCTGCGCATCGCACATATACGCATGTTGCGTTCTATACGCCAATCGCCGCGATTCGCACGTACCTTGAAAGAGCGCTTCCGGCCTCTATTGGCGAGGAAAAGAAGTCCGCGCCGCGCCGTACGGGGCTTTGATTATGGCCAAGTTCAAGGTTGGGGATAGGGTGCGGTGTTTGCGTGACCACGATCCGGGACGACAGTTCACCGCAGGAAAAGAATACACAGTAACGCGCACCAACTTGTATTCGGTTGGTATGAACGACGACAGGGGACGAGACAACGGCTGGGGGGAGGAACATTTCGAACTAGCCAACCCGTCGCCCATCCGCACCGTTACCCGTCGCGAGATTGTGCCGGGGGTATCTGGTATACTGCAATGGTATGAGGACGGCAGTGTTCTTGTTGCGCCGTGCACACCAACTCCTGACGAACTCCGAGAAGCGGCCCGTATCTTCAACGATATTGCGGACGTTCTTGATGAAAATGCAAAGGAGGCGGAGTGATGACGTGTGTGTTGGGCGAAATATCAATCGCGCTTGTTCTATTCGTTGTTGTCACCTTTGTGTCTATCATTTGGGGTCAAGACATTGGGCTTTGCTACGGCCCTGATTGCTTGGCAATGCTCTTCATCGGTCCAATTAACGGCATCATGGTGGCCGGAATATACGGTCTCGCAAGAGTAGCCTGGCTTCTGGTCGGGTGGGGTGCCGCCCGTTGACTCCCCGCGTTGAAGACGACGTCGTTCTGTCCACGCACCAGGCTTACGTGGCCAACGGCAGCAATCAGTCAGATACAGCCAAGGCGCTAGGCGTAAGTCGCGAAACGGTCCAGCGCCATATTCGTTGGGCCGCCGAGCGCGGTTTGCTTTCGACCGACCCCGTTATGCCTGGCTACGCCATCAAAAGCGTTGCCAGCAAAAAGGACGGCGCATGGATTAAGCAGACCAAGGAACACGGCGAGCCTTTCGAAATGCCAGAGGGGCATGCGCTCAAGGGCGTGTCGGCGCTTGTCGATGCCGAGGGGCGCATCATTCAAGCGTGGCATAAGACGCGCCTGGAGCCTAGCCTTGTTGATGTTGTCGAGGCGCTTAAGGGCGCATTTGACGGTATCGATCCGGCGCCCGTTACGCCCGCACCCGCCATAACCAATGCTGCACTGCTTAATCTTTATCCCTGCAATGACTGGCACCTCAACCTCCTGACATGGGAGCGCGAGACTGGCGAAAATTGGGATTTGAAAATTGCCGAGCGCGTCATTGGCAACGGCATCGATGACGCCATATCGCGCTCGCCCACATCGGCTGTCGGTGTTGTTCTTGGTGGCGGCGATCTTGTGCATGCCGACAATAACGAAAATCGCACAGCGCGCAGCAACAATGCGCTTGACGCGGACGGCAGGCACCAGAAGGCGCTAGAGGCGGTTCTGCGGCTTAAGGTGCGGACAATCGAAGCCGCGCTACGCAACAGCGACCGAGTGGTGGTTCGCATCCTCAAGGGCAACCATGACGAATACACGGCCGTCGCGGTGGCGTACTATCTGTTGGCCTATTACCGCAATGAGCCGCGCGTTACGGTCGACGTCGACGCTTCGCTTTTCTGGTGGTTTACGTGGGGTCTGGTAATGCTCGGCGCTACGCATGGACACACCGTAAAGCCAGAGCAGATGGCGCAAATCATGGCGCATCGACGCGCCGAGGATTGGGGTCGGACTAAATTCCGATATGTCCATACATTCCACAGGCACCATAAGGCAAAGTTCGCCACGGAGGGCGGCGGCGTCATAACGGAGGTGCACCAGGCGCCTATACCGCAGGACGTATGGCACCACGGCGCAGGTTTCCTGTCGGGGCGGTCGCTACAGACAATCACCTATCACCGAGACTACGGCGAAACCAGCCGCGTGCAGGTTGCGCTTACGGATGCGCCTGTAGCAGCGAACGACAACGAACCGCGTAGGGCTGTGGCGTGAAAAGCACAAACGAAACGGTAGAGATAGAAGTGGCCTCTCCGCTGGTGCGGCCGGGACTCGTTTTGCGTACGCGAACCAGCAAGCGGTACGCAGCAGATGCCGCTGCCGACTTGATTGATATTGCACGCATTATCAATTCTACCAAGGCAAACACATGACCACAGTCCGTATCATAGGCGACGTACACGGCAAGTTTAGACGCTACCGAGATATTATTCGCGACGTCCCCTTCAGCATTCAGGTCGGTGACATGGGCGTCGGTTTCCGTGGCACGCGAGGTGGAGAAGTAATCCGCTCAAGCAACCCGCCTTACGACTCAATGGCAAAAGGCCGGCACCTGTTTATCCGTGGCAACCACGACAACCCGGCCGTGTGTCGCGAGCACGCTTTTTGGATACCGGATGGCTCTGTAGTGGACGGTATCTATTGCCTCGGTGGCGCGGTCAGCATCGATCGGCAGTGGCGCACGGAAGGGTTGGATTGGTGGCCAGACGAGGAATGCAGCTACGCTGCGCTTGAGCGCATGATTGACGATTATGTCGCCATCAAACCGGACGTGGTTGTTACGCACGAGTGTCCCGAATCGATTGCCAACGAAATCCTCGCGGAGTTCAATAAGACAAAGATAGAGGACGGTAGCCGAACACGCCAGGCGCTTGAACGGATGTTACACATCCACCAGCCGCGCGAATGGTATTTCGGCCACTGGCACACGTCGATGCGGTTTACGCGCGGGCGCACAGTGTTTCGGTGCCTTAACGAATTGGAGTACTGCGATGTCGAACTATAGGCAAACCCAACATTGGGATTCGGTTGCGCGCCGCTATGTTGAAGGCGCCGACCCGACGCCGGCGGAAACGTTTGGCGAGTTGGGCTTTCTGCCAACCGCTGACGGAGGCGTCTCGTTCCGTGCCGTCAACGATAACTATAACCGCGGCCACTGGATGCAGACCTACAGTGGCCGGCGCTTTTGGCCCATGGATCCGCGTAGCGACGATGTCTTTATCGAGGATATCGCGCACGGCCTTTCCATGCAGTGCCGGTACGCCGGCCACTGCATTCGATTCTATAGCGTTGCCGAACATTCCGTCCTGATTGCCAGGTGGTTGCTGGCGCAGGGCTCCGGTGCGGAAACCGCGCTGTGGGGTTTATTGCACGACGCCAGTGAAGCCTATCTCGTCGATGTCCCGCGCCCTGTAAAGCCGTTCCTTGAAGGCTACAAGGCGGCCGAGGCGCGCGTAATGGTCGCCATTTGCGACGCGTTCGGCTTGCCGCATGAAATGCCCGGCACGGTACATGAAGCGGACGGCGGCATTATCAGCGACGAGCGGGCCAATATGCGGCGCTGTGAACATGAATGGGCCGATACCGGCGCGGCACTAGGTGTGGAATTGGAGTACTGGACGCCCGAAGAAGCCGAGGCAGAATTCCTGGCGGCGTATTGGGCACTGACGGGGATGCGTGCATTGGGGAGGGTTGCGGCGTGAGTGAAATCGACAAAATCATCAGGGACCGCGCCGACTGGCTTGTCGATGCGGTGGCGACTTCTACGCAAAACACCACATATCTGCGCGGCGATCCTGAATGCGATGATGTCGCGTGTGACGCCATACAGATGAATGGCGAAAAAGCAATAAGGGTAGCCGTAGACCGCGCCATCCTTGCAGAACGCAAGCGGTGCGCGGGGATTGCGTTGGCGAGGATGCCGGTAACTCAGGACATGGAAAGCACGATGGTCGTGACGGCGCTCAAGGACGCTGCACGGCGCATCTCAGCCAAAGCCGAGGCCACACCATGACCGCCCGCCAGGACCTTTACGTGGGCTGCGAGGTCGTCTGCATTGATGACAAGTTCGCCGGCGTCACGATTCCGCAGGGCATCACCGAGGGGCAGACCTACACCATCCGGTGGCTAGGGATGTTCAACAGCTACGTCGATGGCGACTTCCTTGGCGTCAAGCTTGAGGGCGTCGATCGCGGCATTGATCCGACCTACGGGTATGACGACCCGCCATACGCGGCCCGCCGCTTTAAGCCGGTGGTGAAAGGCCCGATTGCGTTGTTCAAAAGGATAGCAACCGATCCTTCGTTTGAGGTCGAAGCGCCAGAAGGTCCGCTACACCCGGACGGGCCGTTGCCGGAACCAAAAAGGAAAGTAGAGGAAGTGGTATGAGCGAATGGATTGAATGGGGTGGTGGCGAGTGTCCGCTTCCGCACGGTGTGAAGCACGAAGTCAAATTTAGGAACGGCACCGTTATCAATGACGATGCCCCCGATGGGTGGTCCTGGGGGCACGTCGGAGAGGACGACGACATCATCGCCTATCGCGTAATCGGCGCCATCAACGACAATGCGCCGGCAACGGAACTCGCCACAGCAACACAATACACACCGTGGGGTGAGCGGCCGCTCTCGCCAAGGTCAGCCACCAACGATAACGACATCAAGGCGGCCATAGCAGACGAGGCCAAGAGCATCGTGACCGGTGCGCGGCGGTCGGCCTACGGTACGCCGGAGGACAACTTTGAACGCATTGCGCGTTTTTGGCAGGCGTACTTCGAAAACACAGGTAGGCCGCGCGCGGCTGTGACGGCCGCGGACGTGTCTCCGCTAATGCGGCTTATGAAGGAAGCGCGCCTGTGCGAGACTCCGGCGCACCGCGATAGCTTTGTGGACCTTGTCGGCTATGCGCTTACTGGTGCGGAAATCAATGGGGTGGCGGCGTGAACATTACCGTAGTTACAGGCTGGTGGATGTTGCCGTTCGCGATAACGCTCGTTAGCTATTGCTGGGTAATCCTTGCACCACTAGAGGGTGCAAGGGGCGACTACAGCTTTCCGGATGTGATGCCGGCAATCAGGTTTATCGGTGCTACGATACTATCACTGGTGTCGTGGCTCGTTTGGGCGTTGATTTTCTAACCATTCCGTACCCCAAAAATACGCAGCAGTCTCCGCCCGTCTTGCAAGATTCGGGCGGTTTCCTTTTGTGTGGCCATACAGCCCCGTCAGCGCGGTTCTATAGACGTCACGATAGATTGCGCACACCGGTCGCCTAACACGCGCTGACGGGCAACCGTGGCGGTCCTTCTGTCCTACTTCAACCCCGCAATTGCCTTCCTGCCACGCTCGCGAGCATCGTGAGTTTCTGTCTCACTGAGGTCGGCAGCGTTGCGAAATTTCGTATCCCTGGGCCAAGCCTGCGGCGCTATCGACGCCCACGGCTCCTTTTCAAAGGTGCCGGGAAACAGATCTTCAATTTCCTTCATGCACTGCCGCATAGCGGTTAGAAGCGCCGTTGCGCGCTTTGCGTAATCGGCTAGCGCCGCCTTGCGCTCAGCTTCTTCCGCTTCACGCAAGTCGGCTTCTAGTTTTGCAATCTGTTCACGGATTTCATCTGGTGTAGGCATGTATGGCTCCTGGTTGCAGGTGCTAGCCTATACCCTACTAGACGTTGTTACTGCAAGCCGCGGCAAACAGGCGTGCGCAACAACAAGCAGTCGGCGCAATCCGTAGTTTCCGGAATTGCGTCGCGCAACATGTCGCCTTCAATGATCTTGTCTCGATTGGTATCCTCGCGGGCCATCGATCGTATTGAATAAAACTCCAATCCGTTACTAGCCATTGACCGGCCAACCACCAGGGACGGTATCGGCTGGCTTATGTGGGTTACACATTGGTACAGGTTGAATTGCCAACCCGTACGGGCTTCGATTTCGTGACTAACTGCTTTGCTGGACTCCACTAATGCATGCATCATCCTCGTATGTATGGTCACAATAGCCTCCGCCTGTGTGGACCTTGCGCTATTCCGACATGAGCCGGGGGTTAGCAACCCGTCGCGAAGACGGGCCGACCGCTTTTGGCAGATGCCCGCAGTTGCAGGCGTGCTTGGACATGGCGAGCCGCCCCCGGCCGACTTAATGGCCAAGGCGTGCGCCACGCCGCCAAGCGTGAGCGCCACTTTCGGCGTACTGTTCGCCTATTCGCGATCCGGGTTGCTAAGCCCGAATATGACGTTATCTGGTATTACCAGATTTGCAACTTGAAAAAGCAAAACAAAAAAGGCGCCGTCTTGGCGCCTTTGCTTATACTGCTTGTAATTTAATGGGTTAAGCAGCATGGCTTACGCTGCGGCATTACGTGATCGCGTAATGTTAGTACGGGCCGGTTCCGCCGTCGCTAGAAGCAGGACGGGAAGCAATTATTGCGCGGAGGAGGGCACGGAATGCAATACGCGATTCTTCTGGCTCAAGGTAGTGGTTGTCCTCAAGTCCGTCTGAATCGCGATAGAAATGGCTGAAAAGATCATCCTTGTTCGGCTCCGCTGTTTCGGCTGCTGCTATAAGTTCAGCAATCACAGCCTCCGCCACACCAACGTAGTGTGGCCAATGCGCGTCCGTGCCGTGCCTGGCTTTGGCGATCGTGCGGGCTAGGGATTCGAGGGTCATTTGTCCAGAGACACTTCGATTACGTATCCGGCGATTTCCATACGCGGCTGATATTTGTGACCGGACGAGTACACGAGGTCGACACCGCTGCGCGCCATTCTTAGACTCTTGTAGGTCTTGTGCGGTACAATTATTGCTGCGGGCGGATCCAGGTCATGCTTGCGGAATGCTCGCGTGACGCCCATTAGCGCTGTGCCTACGTCGTTTATCCATTCCTCCATCACCCACCTCCTTTGCGCGCCAGCACAAGCCCGGCGTCTGCCTGTTGTTCCACGGCATTCGATACTCTTGCGTGCCGCATGTATAACTCCAAAGCCGCCACGAGCGCGTCGATGGTGTAGGCGGCCTCTCTAAGTTGGTGTGGTGATGCGCTGATATCGTAGTAATCATCGCTAAGCGCCGATTCACGCAACCGCTCGCTAGTCGTGGTCATCGCAATAAAGCTCCTTTCCGTCATCGGCCGTTATGCGGACGGAATAGATATCGTCGCTGCACGGCACATTATCTTCAGAGTTCGCGTCCTCGCCGCTCGCCCATTTGAAAAACAGTCGCCGATTGCAATCGCAAGAATAATTTCCTTCACCCCATAGAAAGCCATGGTTCGGCTCCCATTCGTACTCATGCCGATAGGTACGCGTCACGCCGGACTCGTTATGCACGATATGAACGTCGTAGCCGGCGGTCATCCTTCCCTCCTTGCCTCCCCGGTTCCGCTTGCGCGGAACGGGGAGGGGGTTAATTGTCGAACCAGAACACGACGCGGTCGGCGCCACACTCCTGCAGCTTGGCAAGGTCGGCCATAAACTGCCCACCAAGGAATTCGCGCCACGTTGTTATTTCACCATCGCCCGGATCTGCAGTACCGCCGCCGCTCCACATATTCTCGGCCAACTGGACGGTAATGCGCCTGTCCTCTACTGGATTGTCGTAATCGAATGCAGCTAACTCAGCGACGGAAAGCCACGAGGCGGAGTGCGCTTCGCTAAACCATGCGTCATAATCGTCGGCGGCAACGCTACTTGCGTCATTCGGAAACCCGCGCTGTTCCGCCAGCGGTGGTACGTCGGAATAGTTGCGCACGTCGGCAAGAAATCCATACATGCCGTACGCGCGCCAATCAAACGGTGCCGACCCTTCCGCGAACAGAACGTCAGTTACAGCTTCGTATCCGTTAGCCGTTTTGCGCTCTGCCCAAATGTGTATGTCGCAACCCATTTTGGTACTGTTCCCTCTTGCGTGGCGCTAGATAATACCGTTAGCCTTAAGCGCTTGATGCTCGTCAAACACCTGCTTTACAGCGTCCGCAGGGCTGCTTGCCATGGTGAGCCGCATCGCGATCTCCACCAGTTCGCGCTTTGACATATCCCAAAGCGGCTCAGCCTCCTTGCAGCCAGCGTAGCCACCCATGCGCGCCGCTTTGTCCATTGCCTTCCATTTGTGAATGCTCATCTCGACTCTCCCATTCGTTCCCACCACACATATGCGAAAACGCCTATCTTGTCAAGCGTGGCGGCGAAGAAATATGCGTCTTGTCCTATGATGTACAAAATCCGTACAGCGTCGCCAAACCCACACCGCTAACTCAAGTATTGCAAGGCTTTCAGACTTTGGGCCTTACCCTTGGTAAGGGAGAGGTCGAGAGTTCAAATCTCTCCGGCAGCACCATTCAAGGCCAGGCACTTCCCGAAGACGGAATCCGCCTCAGTGCACCGTCTTGACGACGTTGCGCAGGAAATTCTTCAGCGGCTTGGCGTGGTGGTAGATGGCCGAAACGGCCTGTCCCTTAGCGCTCAGCGAGACCGACAGGTTTTCGAGCGTTATCTCGCGCGCCGAGAAGTCGCTCTTGTAGCCCGAATTGCCCAGCCCGGCGTCGAAGTAGACATCGCCCTGGTCACTGCGCTCCCAGATGAGATCGTGAAGCGATTGCAGGCCCGGCGCGTAGGGTCCGAAATTCTCGATATCGGCAGCGCACAGGATCGAGTGCAGGCAGTTCTTGCCCCTCACGCCGAAGTCGGCGGAAACAATTTTGCCATCGACAACAATACCTGCCGTGACCGTATCGCCGGTCTGCGCACCGGCAAGTGCGCATGCCTTGTAGAACGCGAAATAGGCATCGTCGGCCAGAATGTCGTCCTTGAACTTGCGGGTCCGCTCGGCCCGTATGAACTCCATGGCGTCTTCGACGTCCTGCGGTTCGGTGAACAGCGTCCACGACACGTTGTCGTGCTCGCCCTCCAGTTTGCGCCGCCTCCTGTCGATATTCTTGCGGAAGCCCTTTTTGAGATAGTCCTTGCGCCAGGTCTCGAACTCGCCCGGCTTGAGGTCGATCACATAGGCGCTGTTTTCACAGGCAGACCGGGTCGTACCGCCAAAAAGCCGGTCGAGCGACGTGACATCGCCCACCACCTTGCGCAGGAACAGGATGTCGGCAAAGCCGATATGCTCGGCAACTGCCGCACGTACCGCCTCGTCATTCGACAACGCCTCAAGGGCGCCTGGCGCACAGATGACGGCATTGTAGTCGGCGACCCCAAGGTCGGCCGCCTGCAGCATGGTCACGCCTGTTACCTTCTGCGATACCAGCGGTATGACAGCAATCAGCTCGCTCTCCTGTCGAATGGTCAGGATTAGCGGCGTTGCGCCAAGGTGGGGCACCAGAACCTTGTAGAAACAGTCGAGCCACAGCGGGCTTTGAAAGCCACTGGCTTCAGAATTGTCGTACAGCGACTGGAACTCATCCGATCGAAAGTCGAATTCGTTTTCGATGCCGACGATCATGGTCTCAGCAGGTCCCGTCCACCCGTTGAAGTGCATGGTCATACGTAATTCCGATCCCCCGGTTGTCCCTTTTCCTCGTCAAAGCGCCGCAGCCCCTAGCGGCATTTTTTCTCCTGTCGCGAGAAGTCTAATCCGTCCGGATTTCCATCCCGTTTATTCCGCCGCGACCGGATGGGCCGCGACCCCCCTGTCTTTCAAGAGCCGCAGCACCGAGCCGTCGAAGCCGGCCAGGCGCCGTGTCGAATAGCTCAGCGCCAGTGCCAGAAGCGTGAAGGACACCGCCGAGGCGCTGACCGCGCCCATGATCCCGAACAGCGGCACCAGAACGAAAAAGCCTGCGGCGCGTAGCGCGACCGAGCCCGCGATAATGCCGAGATAGCGCCCCTCATGTCCGGTCAGCATCAGTATCGGTGCGCAGGGTTGCGCGGCCGCGGCGGCGGCCGTGCCCAGGCACAGAACGATGAGAGCAGGATAGTACTGGACATAATCCGGGCTGATGAAGCCCAGCGCCAGCTTGCCGCCGGCAACGATGCCGACGATGCCTACCGCGATCATCGCCAGAAGCATGACGGCAATCAGGTTGAGCAGCCGCGACAGGCTCTCATATTCGCGCCGGTAATAGAGGTCTGGAACATGACGGCTGGCGAACAGATGTACGCCGTCCGAAGCCGACGCAAAGATGTTGGCGAAGCGCGTCGTCACGAAATAGCCGCCAGCGATCGCCGGCGTCGTCAGCAGCCCCATGATCAGCACATCGAGATACTGGTTTGCGGCTTCCAGCCCGGCCGAAAACCACAGCCGCATCGAGCGGCCGGTCCAGGTTCGTGTGTGGACGCGCGCCTTTACGCCCCAGATGCCCGGGAAGCGCGACGAAATCCGCCGCATGAAGATGAAGGCGTGCGCGACCAGACCGACCACAGATCCGCCCGCCAGAAGATAGAGAACAGTGGAAACGTCGGCCGCGGCATGGGTGGCCAGATCGTAGGCGAGATAGGCGATTGCCGGCAGTACCGGCAGCAGGTTCCCGAAACCGTCGCCGGCGCCAACGCCGGTTGAGGCGCGCAGCAGATGCGCCGACGTCTGAATTGCGGCGTAGAGAACGAGATAGACGGTCGCCGCACGCGCAAGCGAGGCACCGTAGGAAATGTCGGCCCAGAAATAGAAGCCGCAGGCCGCGGCCATCGTTCCGGCAACCCACATGAGAGCGCTGAAGCGCAACGCGCCCTTGAGCGTTGCAGGGTCGCCGGCGGCCGAAAACTCGTTCCAGCTTCGCATCAGCAGGATCTGTTGGCCGACTGTGGCGATAATTCCAACGAGACCGACCGCCGAGAAAAGGATCGAATAGACGCCGAAATCGACTTCCTGAAGCACGTTCACCGCGAGCGTGATGAGGGCGAAATTGAAGACCATCATGGAGGCCTTCAGCACCAGCACGCCGGCCATGCCGCGTACGGAAGGCTCGCGGGCCAGGGAAACGATCCGGCCCAGCCAGCCCGCCTTGCCCGGCTGGTCGCCGGTGCGTGAGGGTCTGTTTCCGTTAGCGGACATTGGGCAGGAACCCTTTGATCAGCTTCTTCAACGATGGAGACCGGTGATAGATCATGGCCAAGGCCGATCCGGTCGGCGTGTAGGCGCGCGTAAGATTGCTCACGGCGATCTCGCGCGGCCGGAAGTGTCCCTTGTAGCCCGGATCGCCCAGACCCATGTCAAACCTGGCATGGCCCTCACGCATGCGCATCTTGATGACGCGGTACAGCAACTGGACGCCGGTGGACTGGTGCCCATGGTGGCTGATATCGGCGCCGATCAGCACGGCGTGGTACTCGCCGTCGCCCGACAGACCGAAAAGAACCGCAACCGGCTCACCCTCCAGGTAGCTTACATAGGTTGCGGCATCGCCGGTCTTGGCACCTTCGATCGCGTAGTCGCGGTAGAATTCGAAAAAGCGCTCGTCGTCGAGCAGGCTTTCATCATAACGCCCCCGACGCGCTTTGCGCAGGAAGACAAAGGCGTCGCGGATCGAGGCTTCGTCGGTGACGAGGCGATGTTCGTAGGCGCCGATCTCGCGCTCGGTCTGGCGCTGCAGCCGTCCCATTTCCTTGATGAATTTCTTGCGCAGCACGCCCTTCTTCCAGGCATCCACATCTGTCCCGGTTTCGCAGACATATGCGTCGTTCCGCCCGCTGCGCTGGCGCGAGCGCGGGAACAGCTTGCGGACATCGAAGCCTTCCGACCAGATTTTGCGGAACAGCAGCAGGTCGTGGTCGCAGACGGCGGCGTGCAACTGCTCAAGGGCGGCCGGATCGGCCGCGATCTTTTCAAGCGCACCGGCCCTGGCCACCACGTCGTTGCGGTCACACACGCCAAAGTCGGCTGGTTGTATTATCGAAATGCCTGTTGAGGTCTGTGCTACGAAAGGGAGCACCGCCAGCAGATTGCCCGTGGCATCCCTGACGGTAATCGTGTTCTGCGACGCGGACATCGCCGCTGCGAGCCGCCGGTGCAGCATCGAAAGCCACAACGGCGCTTGGAAAGCGGACGCGCCGCTCTCCTTGTAGAGTGCCCGGTATTCCTTCGACAGGAAGTCGAAGTTCGGCTCGATGCCGACAAGATAGCGGTCCGCCGACATAGTGCTGGCCATGCCATGCATGTACTCATTCCTTGATGTTGGCGGGACCGCTGACTGGTGGTGGATGGACGACTAGATGTCGACACGACCCTCGGGCGACGTAGCGTCGATGCGGAACTGGCGCGTCTTGACCACATCACCGTCGATCTGACCGCCCAGCTTCTTCCAGGCGAATGCGGCGGCAGCCTTGGGATAGACGTGCATGCCGTAATCATTGGTCGACTGTGCGCCCATGCCGATCGTCCGGCGCAGCACGCCATTGCCGTAATGGACTGCGTAGGAATTCCAGATCGCCTTGGTCCAGTGTTCCATCGCCACGGAGATGTTCAGGCAGTCGTGGTTCTGCACGCGGTGCGGCGCATAGAGCGGCCACGTGATCATGTTGCCTGGCTTCAGGTCGACCTTGGTTGCGTAGTCGTCGAACCAGTTCTGGTACTCCAGATCCTCGTCCGTTTCGCGAAGCAGGATCTTCTCCACGCTCTGCGGGCTCATGAATGCCTCTGATCGCGGGTAGAGATAGACGCTTTTCACGCCTTCGATCTGCCACAGCGACTGCCCCTGGATATCGGCGTGATAGAAAACCTTGGCGTTGGGCGAGGACACCAGAATGTGCATGTTGCGCTTGAAGGTCTTGAAGCCCGGCATGCGACCCTCGAACTCGTCGAAGATTTCGTCGAGCAGCTTCCGGTATTCCGGCGACCAGTCCATGACCCGGCGCAGGTTCATCCACATGCGACCCTTTTCGATGGCCTTGATGGTGTCTTTGCCGGAGGCCTCGCCGCGAACGCCATAGATGCGGTCGGGGCGGTCGGTTTCAACGCACATCGACTCCAGGCCGAAATGGTCCTCGGGGCAGTTCTCGACCAGCTTGGCGATCGCCTCGCGGGTGAACATGCCGGTCTCGCGCAGCGAGTGTTGGAGCTGAACCAGTTCGCGGCCGAAGAGCCGCTCGTGATGCGGCTGCCAGTTGGTGATGATGTCCCTGCTCATGACCATGGAATTCATTGCTGTGCGCTCCTCGAAGTATGATGTTCCGCCTGCGCCGGGCCTTCGCCGGCAGTGATTTCGATGGCCGCAACCTGTCCCGCTGGGAAACAGTGCGTGCTGTCTGCCTTCGATATCGCGAAAATCATGCCGAACTGGTAATTGCCGGCCGCGCACTGACGGGGCGGTTAATGCCCGGTTAAATTCTCAATCGCTAATGCGCGATTTGGCCGGTTTGCGTACTGAAAGCCGAGATTTTGGGTGTGATTTGTCCACAGCCGGTGTGGATGGAGCCCAGACGGCCAGCCGCCGTCCGAACAGGAAACCGACCGGGTGACGGGGCATTGTCCCGTTTGGGGACAGTTTGCGACGCGAACTATCCCGCCCTGCGCCACTCGCGGCGGCTGGATCGAAACGTGCCACGTCCGGCATGAAGCCTGTCCCGCTGTTCCCGCAACAGGCTTGCCGGCTCCTCGTCGTTGTCGAAATTGTCGTCGCCCCATGCGTCGAGCAGCGAAACGGGGTCGTAGTCATGCGCCGGTGGCTTGGCGCGGCGGGGTGGTTCTTCAACATAGGTCGGCTTGGATTGGCGCTCGGTGCGCGCAGGGCGCGGGCTGTTCTTCATCAGAGAGCCGAAATTGCGGCCAGCAATGACTAGCGCTGCAATCACCACGCACAGCATGGCAATTGCCGGGCCGACAAGCGTGATCGATGGTCGTGTCGAGCGAAGGGGCGGGACGGCCTCCGAGACCACACGGACGTTGTCTTCCACCAGAAGCGCCAGTTCGTCAGTCTGTTTGTTGCGCGACAGGAACTGCTGGTAAATCTCGCGGTCGGCGGCGGCTTCGCGCTCCAGAGCATAGAGCTTGACCTGGGCTGCCTCGGTGAGATTGACCCCCGAGCTCAGCGAGCCGATCTGCTTTTCAAGCTCGGTCTGCTTGGCCACGGCAACGTCGAGCGTCGCTTTCAGCTGTTCTTCAAGCAAACGCCGCTCCGCCGCGATCTGGTTGTCCAGGCCGCGAAGCGCCTGCTGTGTCTGGATAATGCGCGGATGGCGCGGACCGTAAACCTGGCGCTGCTCGTCAAGCGAGCGTGCCAGCTCGGCGCGCTGCTGGCGCAGGAAAGAAAGTTGACCGCTCTCACCCGATTGCTGCGACGAGATCGAGATGCTGCCGCCGTTCTTCACTTCCTCGTAGCGCGCGCGCGCCTCTTCGGTCGCGTTCTTGGCCAGCGCAAGCTGCTGACTGAGCTCGGTGAGCTGGCGCATTTGCAGCGTGTTGTTCTGGTCAACGAAGACGATGCCGTTTTCAGCCTTGAACTGCTGCACCGCCTCTTCGGACGCATTCAGTTTGGCGCGAAGCTGCACGAGCCTTGATGCCAGTGACTTCGCCGCGTTCTCCGTTGCGACGCTGCGTGACTGGTTCTGGCTTTGCGCGAATGCGTCTGCGACGCCGTTGGCGATACGCGCCGCTTCTTCGCCATTGTCGGCTGAATAGGAAATCTCGACCAGATAGGTTGCGCCCTTGCGATCGACTGCAAGCTTCTTGCGGAACTTGCCAAGCGCCTCCAGCTGCTCGGTCTGGCTGAGCGAACCCGGCTCGCCCATCAGGCCGAGGTCCCGCATGGTCGCAAGCAGGAACGCGTCGGATTTGACGATCTGCACCATGCTTTCAAGCACGGCGGCATCTGCGCCGATGGCCGGCAGCACGTCTTCCTGCAAGGTCACGCGCTGGTCGCGCGGGTCGGCCAGCACAATTGCCGTCGCCTTGTAGGGGAAAGGATAGGAGAGCAGGGCCGCGACGCAGATCGCGGTCAGAACGGCCGCGACAATGCCGATCTTCAGCGCATTGCGGATGAGAACGCCGACAAGAGCCATCGGATCGAGAATGCCGTCCTGAGGCGTCTGTGTTGCGTTTCGCGACGGGGGCCTTTGCGGTTCGCCATGTGGCGCGCGTTCCCCGCGGCTTGCCGGATACGGCATGTCCCACTCAGAACGCATTCGGAACTCCTGCTTCATTGCCGGTTGCGCACACACACGTGACGGTGCGGCCGCGAACTATGACCAAGGGGTAAACAGAAATGTTGAATGGCCGGTTAACCTCCCGGTGAGGACGGGCCGCTAGAGTGACCCCGTTTTTGCCCATTTCGGTGCTTGTTTGCGGCCGGATGCCGGATCGATTTGATGGTCGACTACGCACAATCGTTTCATGCAGCAGATCGCGCGCCCTTTAGCGCGCGCATCATCGAGCTTGGCGAGGCTGCCGGCCTGTTGGCGGTGGCGGCGTTTCTGGTTGCGACGCCGCTCGTGCTGCATTTGCTCCATCCCGCGGTGGGCATGGTAACGGCTGTCGCACTGGCTGCAGTCTGCGCCTGGCGCATGCGTCATGCGGCAATCGTCGCAATCCTGTTCTCGTTTCTGTTCCAGAACCTGATCGTTTCGCTGATCGCCAACCATCTGCGCGACGCCGACGATTTCGACATCATCCGCGGCTACAATTTTCTGATCCTGAGCGCCGTTTGGCTGGCCACGGCAGTTCGCCTGATGACGGGATGGCACGACCGCAATCGCGCGCTCGACCCCTACCTCAAATTTTCCGTAGTAGTGCTGGCCATCATCGGGGTCTATTTTATCGTTGGCTATGCGCGAAACGGCATCACGGCGATCGTGTATCTGCGCAACATCGTCACGCCGATGCTGCTGTTTCAGATATGCCTCGTCGTGTTCGCACGACAACCGATCAGGATTGGTGCGGCGCTATCCATGCTGGCAGGAATGGCGATTGTCGCCGGTTTCATCGAGTTCTTTGCCCGTGACTTCTGGTTGGCGGCGACAAACGGGCAGGCCTATTGGGATATCGGCGGCGGCGCAAACTGGATGACCCTCGCTTTTGACAAGGCAGCGCGGGAAAGTGGACACGTGGCCACCGGCCTGACGGATACGTTCAAGATAGCATTCTTCAACTCACCGCTTCTGGCTGATTTCGAGATTGAGGTGATGCGACTTTTCGGCCCCAACATGCACGCTATCAGCTTTGCCTATGCGCTCTGCTTCTTCTGCATATTCAACCTGTACCGCGGCCGTTTCGGTTTGGCGGCGCTGGTCTTCGTGCTGATGGTGCTCACCAACGCCAAGGGCCCGCTCATCATATTCGTGCTGGTCGGTGGCGGTTGGGTCATATTCAGGCTGTTCGGCGCGAAGCTGGGTTTCGCGGCGACCTGCGCAGCACTCGCCGTTTATGCGGTGCTCGGCGTGATTATCGGGCGCGACATCGAAGACTATCACGTACTGGGTCTGATGGCCGGACTGCTCGATTTCCCGACCTGGCCAATAGGCTGGGGCATTGGTTCGGGCGGCAATCTTTCTCCCGATTTTTCAACCATCGACTGGTCGGCCGCTCAGGGCGCCGGGCGCGCACCCTTTGCGGTGGAAAGCTCGGTCGCAGTGCTGCTTCACCAGATCGGCGTGTTCGCCTTCGGGGTGATTGCCTTTTATGTCTGGATCGCATGGCGGTTGATGAATGTGGCTCGTGTCACGGGCAACGATCTGCATGCCGCCGCCGCACTCGGTTTGATGTGTACGGTGGTCAACGGCCTCTTTCAGGAAGAAGCCTATTTTGCGCCGCTTGCGCTGGCGATGTTTTTCGGTCTTGCCGGCATGATCCTGGGTGCGGCGGTCCGCAACGGCATCTCCGATCGGGACGGCGAAATCATTTCTTGACCATTGTCTGAAAGGCTGCTGCGGCTCGAAACACACGCGCGGGGCGTCTTGATCATGGCAGGAAGCGGCAGGCCACGCCGGCTGCTATTTGTGCAGACACAGGCCGAAATGGCCGGTGCCCAGGAGATTTCGCGGCTTCTGGGTGATGCGCTGGCGCGCGTCGAGGCGGACGGCAAGCCAGCCTTCGAAATCGATCACCTCTTCCTCTATCGCAAGACGGGCGCTTTCGATGGGTTGCCCGGCGTTCACTACGTCAGCGAAAAGCGGCCTTCGAACCCTCTGGCCTTGATCGGCTTTTTCTGGCGGCTTGTGCGCATGATGCGCACCTTGCGGCCGGATGTGGTGCTGACCTTCCAGCATTTCGGGAACATTGTGGCCGCACCCGCCGCCAAGCTGGCCGGGGTTCCGCGCGTGATTGCCAATCACGTATCGGCTCCGGCGACCATCAGTCCTGCGGTGCGGACGATTGACCGTCTGATCGGCCGTCTCGGCGTCTACGATGTCATCACTGCCAATTCGCGCCAGACCTGGCAGGATTATCGCGACTACCCGACATCTTACGCGAAGCGCATGGTTCTGGTGCCGCACGGCTTTGCCGACAAGACGCCGACGCTGGGCACGAAGGCGGCGCGCAAGGCGTTCGGCCTGCCTGCCAACAAGAAGGTCATTGGCAGCGTGGCGCGCCTGCATCCGCTCAAATGCCTCGATCATGCGATCAATATCCTGCCGTCGCTGCCGGACTGCCATATGGCCATCGCCGGGCAGGGGCCGGATGCAGGCAGGCTTCGCGATGTCGCGAAGACCCTGGGCGTCGAAGGCCGGGTTCATTTTGCCGGTGAAATGGAACCGGAGAGGATCGGTGATTTTCTGGTCACGCTCGACGCGTTTGTTTTTCCCTCAAGCGCGGAGACATTCGGCCTTGCCGCGGTGGAGGCCGCACAGGCCGGTGTGCCCGTGATCGCCAACGACATTCCGGTTCTGCGCGAAGTGTTGGAGATTGACGGCCACCCGTGCGCACGCCTTGTCGACACCGCCGACGCAAACGCCTTTGCCCGTGCGGTTTCTGAAATTTTCACCGACAAGGACAAGGCAGCCGAACTGTCGCGCCTCGGGCGCAGGCTCTCGGAACGCCATTCGCTCAATGCGATGGTCGAGGCGTATCGCAACCTCGTTGACGGCGGCGCGGACGTTCCCAATGCGAGAACACGCCCATTGGCTGGCGTGGCATCGACCAGCGTACGGTCATGAACGCCAAGGCCCGGACCCGTGTCACGGCGCTGATTGTCGTCGAGGCTTCCGCGCTCGCACGCTGGGTGCCCGCGCTGGCAAAAGCAATCGCCTCGGAATGGAACGCCGATGTCAGCCTGCGGATCGATGCTGCAGGTCCACCGGACAATTCGGCACTGTCCAGCCTGCTGGCGCTGGAGCGCATGGTCCTGCGAGGCAGCCGGCCCGTCTGGAGCGACCGGCTGACCCGTGCAGATGTCAGCGACTTGCTCGAGGCACAGCCCGGCGGGACTTACGATGTGGTCGTGGATCTGCGGCATGACGTCGAACACAAATGGCCGGAAAAGACACTGGTCCTGTGCCCACGATACAATGGTGGTTTCGGGGAAACGGCGCTGGCGTCGGCGTTGTTCTTTGGGGGCACGCCACGCGTCGAGCTTGCCGCCTGGCAGGGCGAGCAGGACCCTCGCATTGCCGCCGAGGGCATGGCCTCGCTCGAAGCCGCCGAGGGCATCGGCGGTGCGATGGAAGCGGTCTGGTCGCGCGTCATCACGCTGGTTTTGAAGGCGCGCCATGCGTTTGCCGACACACTGCCGGCGACAGACCTGATCGCGCCGCACTCGCCGGCGATCTCTCGACGCAACATCGCCACCTATGGTGCGAAATCCGTCGCCCGTGCAGCGGCGCGCGCGGCATACCGGCTTTGCTGCCACGCTCCGCATTGGCGGGTTGGCTGGCGCAGGCCGCCTCCCGGCGGCGATGTGTGGTCGCGGCGCGATCTGGGCGGCGAACGCTGGAACGTGCTCGCCGATCCCGGCGACCATTTCTACGCCGATCCGTTTCCCGCCTATCGCGACGGCCGCGACTGGTTGTTCTTCGAGGATCTCGACCACAAGACTGGCAAGGGCATCATCTCGGTCGCCGAATTTGGCGACAATGGCAAACCGGGGGATGCCATCCCTGTTCTGGAGGAGCCCTGGCACCTCTCCTACCCGTTCCTGATCGAGCAGGACGGCGAGATCTACATGATCCCGGAAGCTTCGCTCTCCGGCGAGATCGCCATCTACCGGGCGGAGAACTTTCCGTATGGCTGGACCAAGGAGGCCACACTGGTCTCCGGCATTGAGGCAGCGGACGCCACCATCATTGAGCATGGCGGCCGCTACTGGATGTTCGCCGTGGTGCGGGACGGCGTCGGCGGTTATTCCGACACGCTGGCTGTCTGGCATGCACCGGCCCTTTTCGGACCGTGGACCGCGCACCGCGAAAACCCGCTTCTTGTCGACGATCGTTCGGCGCGACCTGCCGGCAACATGGTGGTGCGCGACGGCGTGCTGTGGCGGCCGGTTCAGGACTGCCGCAACGGTTATGGCGCAGCTTTGGGGCTCACCCGTATCGGCAAGCTCAACACGCGGGGCTTCGAGCAGGAAGTGGAGCACGTGTTGCGGCCCGACAGACATTGGCCGGGACGTAAATTGCACACGCTGAACTACAACGGCCGTATCGAGACGATCGACGGCAGCATCATCCGTCCGAAGGTCGGCTGGATCGCCGATATCGTTGATGCGAGATCGAGGCCCGCCGGTCAGTAATTGCGGCTGTTTGTGATCAGCGCGTCAACGGCCGGCTGATCCGGCATACCGGTATCGGGATCCATCAGCCCGAACCCGTCCTGAAAATCCCAGTGCGTCCAGCCAATGCAATGCGCCCTGGCTTGACGGCTGACGGCTGCGAGCCAGCGCAGCCGCGATGCGCGGGGAGCGACGAAGGTCAGCGTGCCGAACTCGTTGACGATCACGGGGCGGTCATGCGCCTCGCTCCATTCGGCCATCATGCCGAAGGCGGCTTCAATGCCGTCTTCCGTCCAGGGTTTGCTGAGCGCGTATTCCAGCTCGCTGGCGATTGCCTCGTGGCCGGCCTGGCGCAGTTCGGCGATGTTGGCCTGAACCGCGTCATTGCCGATTTGTGCTGGAAATGGCAGGCCGCGCAGATATTGCAGCGGATCGTTCGGCCCGCCCCAGTTTGCCCCTTGATGGGTGAACCAGAACGGGTCGTAGTAGTGAACTGCGTAGATGATGTTGCGGTCGCCATATGGCTCCATGCCCGCAAGGTCTTCGTGCCGCTGCGGACCGGCGGGGCCAACGATAATCGTGTGATCGGGCAGCCATCGACGCAGATCGGCGATCAGCCCGCCCGCGACCGCATGCCAATGCGCAGCACCGGCGGGCGGCTCGTTGAGCAGCTCGACTGCAACCTTCTCCGGATCGAACACCCGGATGGCATGGGCCATGCGCCGCCAGACCGTCGAAAGAAAGGCCTGTGCCTCGTCCGGCCCCTCGATCAGATAGGGTTCGGCCTCATGTCCGGCATGCAGGTCGACAGAGACAGTGTAGTCGAGACTGAGCAGCAGCACGATCTGCTCAAAAAGCGCTTCGGCAAAGACCTGCTGTTCGGCATCCGACAATGGCGGGCGCTCGACCGGCAGCCTGATATGGGTGAACCCGTCACCGCGCAACGCGCGCAACTGTTCAATAGTGGGACGCCGTTCGGGATCGGGATGGTCCCAGCCAGGCAGGTTGACGCCACGCTGCATCGTTTCAAGCAGGCGCGGGTTGGGAAATCCTTCAGGGGCAGTGCATTCACCGGCTCTCGCCAGCCCGCCGCCGGCGAAGATCATAAGCACGATCGCCAGCACGAAAACGCGCCAGCCGCTTAAGGTTGCCGCCATCACCTAGGCCGAGTGCCTGATCAGAGCCGACAGCGCCTGCGGATTGGTGGTGACATAGCGCATCGCCAGCCTCCGGGGTTCCAGCCACGCGCGGTAGGCCCATTCAAGCCCGGCATTCTGCATCCATTGCGGCGCGCGGCTGTTCTTGCCCGACAGGAAATCGAACAGCCCGCCTGACGTCTTGATCACGCCGACATTTGTGAGGCGGTCGATATTGCGCTCCACAAACTCCTGTTCCAGCGGAACGCCAAGGCCGATCCACAGAATATCGGGCGCTGCCTTGTTGATCTCGTCCACCAGTGCGTCTTCGTCCTCACGGGTGAAATAGCCGTTGCGGCGGCCGGCGAATACGAGGCCTGGATGGGCTTCCTGCATCGCGTCGACCGCGCGCTGGTTCACCTCTTCCTTGGCGCCGAGGAAAAAGAAGGTCGCACCGGCTTTTTCCGCCTCGCGCGCGACGGCATGTACAAGGTCTGTGGTCGCGACGCGCTCGGGCAGGGGATTCGAGGTAAACAGCCGCGAATATGTGACCATTGGCATTCCGTCGGCATGAATCTGGTCGGCCCCCAGCATCAGCTTGAGGAATTCCGGATCATCGCCGCAAAGCGCAAGCACCTGGCCATTGGCTGACGTGGAATAGAACGGACGGCCGCCCTTGCCGCGCTTTTCCAGCGCATGGCGCACGAACGCCGCCGCCGTCGTCTCGATGTCGACGCGCGCAATAGGCAGCCGGCCAAGCGTTGTCGTTGGCCATTCGCTCATCTTGTTGTCGAGTTCTGCTGTCACGATTTGAAGCACCCTGGTTGCATGCGCGATGGTGATGCAAGCCGCTTGCCAGTCACAGTGGTTACAGCGCGATTGCCCCGACTTCTTCAAGGACATCCTTAAGCAAGGGTTAATTGCGGTCGTTCCGTGCCGATTGACAAACAGGGGGCTCGCCGTCTTTTTGGCGTATACAATCGAAGGAAGACGCATGACCAATGTCGCTCCGGTGGGGCTCGCCCGGGACCTCGCAATCAGGGCCGATACCGGAAGGCCCGTTCGCATCGGCCTTATTGGCTGCGGCGAAATGGGAACCGACATCGTTACCCAGGTCACCCGCATGCGCGGGCTGGAAATCGGCGCCATTGCCGATACCCGCCCGGAGCGCGCCCGCGAGGCGGTAGCGATTGCCGGCCGCGACGCCGATAGCGCGGCGGAGGCCGAAAGCGCCGAGGCGGTGCTGGAGGCGATTGAGGCGGGCAAGACCGCGCTTGTCGCCGATCCAATGCTGGCCGCCACCTCCGATCTGGTCGATGTGGTCATCGATGCTACCGGCAAGCCGGCGGTGGGCGCCGAGATCGGCCTGACCGCGATGGAACACGGCAAGCACCTCGTCATGATGAATGTCGAGGCCGACGTGACAATCGGCGCATACCTGAAGGACGCTGCGCGAAGGCTGGATGTCGTCTATTCGCTGGGTGCGGGCGACGAGCCGTCGTCCTGCATGGAGCTGATCGAGTTCGTGTCGGCGATGGGCCACAATGTGGTGGCTGCCGGCAAGGGCAAGAACAACCCGCTCAACCATGACGCCACCCCCGACGACTACGAGGAAGAGGCGCGCCGCCGCAACATGAACCCGCGCATGCTGGTCGAGTTTGTCGATGGTTCAAAGACGATGGTCGAGATGGCGGCGATCGCCAACGCGACCGGTCTGGTGCCCGACAGGCCGGGCATGCACGGCCCCGCCGCAACGCGCGAGGAGCTGTCCTCGGTTCTGTGCCCCGTCGCCGATGGTGGCGTGCTGACGCGCACCGGCTGTGTGGATTTTTCCATTGGCAAGGGCGTGGCGCCCGGCGTCTTCGTCATCGCCGAGATGGACCACCCGCGCCTGCGCGAACGCATGAACGATCTCAAGCTGGGCGAGGGGCCGTATTACACATTCTTCCGGCCCTACCATCTCACCAGCCTCGAAGTGCCGCTGACCTGCGCCCGCGCCGTGCTTTACGGCAAGGCCGACATGGTGCCGCTGGACAGGCCGGTGGCTGAAGTCTGCGCGCTGGCCAAGCGCGATCTGGAACCCGGTGAGACACTCGATGCGATCGGCGAGTACATGTACCGGTCGTGGATCATGACGGCTGACGACGCGCGGGCGGCGAAGGCCGTGCCTTGCGGGCTGCTGGAGGGCGGCAAGGTCACCGCTCCCGTCAAGAAGGGCGAGCTGCTCACGTCGGACAATGCCGCGCCCGACCCGGCGTCAAAACTGCTGGAACTGCGCCGCCGGCAGGATGAACTGGTACTGGCGGAAGGCTGAGGGGAGGGCGTCGGGACATGGCCCTTTTCATTGGCTGGCTGCTCGCGGGCGTCCTCGCAGTGTTTCATCACGGCTGCCTGAGGGGCCTCGACCGGTTGACCGGTCGCGACGTGAGGCAGCCGAATATTACATTGATCGGTGTCATCCTTGGCCTGCTGACTGTCCACACCGTGGAGATAATCGCCTTCGCCGGCGTCTACTGGCTGTTGCTGCAATTCCCGTCGCTTGGGACGCTCGGTGGCAGCTTCGACGGAAGCTGGCAGGACCTTGTCTACTTTTCGGGGATCAACTTCGTGACCCTCGGCTACACGCAGATTGAAGCCGAGGGTCCGATCCGGCTGATCGGCATGATGCACTCGCTTGCGGGCTTCATGCTGCTGACCTGGTCGGCGACATTCGTCTACTCGGTCTGGTCGCGGGCGTTCCGCTAGGCGCGCAGCGCCGGTCACGCTTCATCATCGCCACGCCCGCCGAAGCGTCTGGCCATTGAGTGCGCGCCGTTTCGCTAAGATCGCTGCGCGATCTCGCTGGGCGCTTTTCGCGACGATCACTGCGTGATCGCGCGTGAGAAGACGGGCGGCTGTTCGGTCGCTCATCTGTATGTTACGCGCGACCAAAAGGCCGCCCGTCCGGTGTTCTTGCCCCGAGTACCTCTTTCGAGGTCACCCGGCATTCGCGCCGGGATATTGTCCGCTCGTGGCTCTCCGCAGCTTTCGCCTCAGAAGCCGGGCTGGCCACCAATCAAGAGGCCAAGACACAGCTGCCCGTGGGCCCGGAGCTGGGGGCTCATCGCCCAGCAGCGCTCTCGCTGCGCTGCCGATCCGGCACCGACCACTGCCCGGATGCTCGGAGTGCACATCCGTTTCCCGCGCAGCGGTATTTGCGGGAAGGAGGATAAGGGAGGTGGGGAGGGCGGGGACAAAATAGGGGGAAAAAACTGCGGGATGGCAGGCGTGCCGGGCAGTGGGCGGGTTGAACCTGGATGGTTTGTCCACACCGGAAGACGGGTTTGCAGCAGCGCCGCTGAAACCGATCAGGCGGCATCGCAATGGCTTATGATTGCTTCAGCGATTACGGGTATATCCTGATCGGCGATTTCGTGGCCGCGACCTTCCAATACAAGGGATTTCGATTCGGCTATCGCGCGCTGCGCAGCCTCGCACGCGGATACCGAAATTACAGGGTCTTCACTGCCGTGTATCAAGAGCACGGGCAATCTCAGTTTGCTTGCATTAAGCCCCGGATCAATATCCGGTTCGATCATGGAATGGTTGAAAGCACTTTGGATGTTTACAGCGCGTCCGATCTCGACTGCGATGCGATTTGAAATGGCCTTTTCGTCAAAGGGGAACGCGGAGCCAGCGCTCAATTCTGCGATACGAAGAAGAAAGCGTGCGACTGCACTTCGGTCATGCCAATCCAGTTCCGCCATCTTGGCGAAATGGGCAAGGATCGCCGGGCTAACGCCTTCTCCTTCATATCCGCCGCCAACGGGCTCCGACGCAATCAGGGTCAGAGATTTCACGCGCTTCGGATTGTCCAAGGCGGCTATTTGCGACACATAACCGCCAAGCGACATTCCGACCAAATGAACAGAATCGACGTGATAAGCATCCATAATGGCGAACAGATCGCTTACGATATCGTTGAGCTTGTACCGGACATCCCCCGGCGGTCGTGTGGTCGATTGGCCCGTGTCACGATGATCGAAGCGAATGACTCGATATTCAGCATTGGCCAGCGCATCAACGAGACGCGAAGGCCACCACACCATTGATGCAGTAGCGCCCATGGCGAGGAGGATGGTTCCTCGAGCCGGACTGCCGAACGCCTCCGTTGCAAGTTCGACATCCTTGTTGCGCACAAATCTCAGCATAGACATCGCTTCATTATTTATAACCAACGCGTCGGTTATAAATAATTCTGCAACCGGTCAAGTCGCAATTCGGCAATTTTTCAATGCCCAACGTATGCGACTCAATACAAAGTCCGAGAGCGGAATAGCGCCATCCGTGGCGACCCACTGCATTGTCGCGCCGGCGATCGTTGCATGTAGATGCACTGCCGTTTTCATTTGCTCCGGCCCGCTTGGCAGTCGGGCGGCAATCGCGTCCTGAACCAGCTTGTACCGTTTGCCTGCCAAGGCTCGTAGAGCTGGATCACTGGCCTCCAGCGACGCCAGGGCCACCCTTACGGAAAACCCATCTCCGCTACCCATGCTTGATACGATTGTCTGGAGGAAACGCCACAGGCCATCTGAATCCGAATCGATCGGGATGCTATCCAGCCAAGCACGAGTAGCGGCGACCTCATGCTGTGCGAGTTTCAGGAGAATAGCGTCGCGATCACCGAAACGTTGGATCAACGTCGCGCGGGATAACCCGACATGCCGAGCCAGTTCCGCTAACGTGAAACCCGCCCCCTTCGCGGCGAGCACCTCTAGCGCCGCGGAGAGCACGTTTTCATCGGAAATAGTTTTTGGACGTGGCATCCTGATTCTCCGCGGAGCAAGCGTCATGATTCCAAGTATGGCCCGCAGGCTGCTCAAATAAGCCCCTGCCTGACCGGCTGCGTCAGTCTATTCCCGACTTATCGAGCCAAGGGACCGGCGCGCACCTGAGCCAGCGCGATCACCGCCCCAACTCCTCAGACCTCTTCTTTGCGGCTTCCACCGCCTCTTCGACCAGTTTTTCCATCCTTCCATCCCCCATCAGCACGTCGAGCGCTGCTGCGGTGGTGCCGTTGGGGCTGGTGACCTGTTCGCGCAGCCGTGTCGGCGTGTCGTCGCTGGCCGCAGCCAGCGAGGCGGCGCCATAGGCGGTCTGCATTGCAAGTTTCGCGGCGGTCTCCTTCGGAAGCCCCTCCTTTTCGCCGGCCGCAGCCAGACACTCGATGAAGTGGAAGATGTAAGCCGGGCCGGAACCGGAGACGGCGGTGACGGCGTGCATCAGCTCCTCGTCGTCGATGGTCTCCACCATGCCGTTGGCGGCAAGCAAATCCTGAGTGTTGCGGAAGGTCTCACCGGCGACATGGGCGTTGGCGAAGAGTACGATCATGCCGCGGCCGATCGCAGCCGGCGTGTTGGGCATGCAGCGGATGATGGCGGTCTGTTCGCCAAGCGCGCCGGAAAGGGCCGAAACCGGCGTGCCGGCTGCAATCGAAACGAATGTCGCGCCGGCTTCAGCGAAAGCGCGGTAGTCCTCGGCCACATGTGAGATGATCTGCGGCTTGACCGCGAGGATGACCAGCGCATTGGCTGACGCGGTGATTTCCTGCGCCGCCTCATGGACACCGACGCCAAGCCCGGACGCGCGCTGGCGCAGCTCCGGAGAGGGTTCGACCACCGCGACCTGACCGGCTGACAGCTTGCCGTCGTCCAGCCAGCCCTTGAGCATGGCGAACCCCATATTGCCGCAGCCGACGAGCACGACCTTTTCGATAGCCATTGGGCACCTCCTGTTGCCGATTTGGTTACAGAGCCGAAGCCCTAAGGGCAATCGCTGTCGATGTTCTGAGCGCTCCCTTGGCCGGGATGACGACTGTGGGAACTGTCCCTGTCGGAAATACGCGGCAATAAGCCGTTTGTGCGTCATTGTATTTGTGCCGCAAGCGCAATATGCCGCCTGTAACCAGACGGGAGGATCGGCGGCGATGGCTGAGATTATCGACGGCAAGGCGGTGGCCGAAAGCGTGGTGGCCAAGGTGACCGAAGCGACGGCGGAACTCGCCGGCTCGGGCGTGACGCCCGGTCTCGCGGTGGTGCTGGTGGGCGAGGACCCGGCCAGCCAGGTCTATGTCAATTCCAAGAGCCGCCGCGCGAAGGAATGCGGCTTTCATTCCGTCCAGCACAATCTCGACGCCGGCACTTCGCAGGAAGACGTCTTGAAGATTGTCGCGGAGCTCAATTCCGATCCGCTGATCCACGGCATTCTGGTACAGTTGCCGCTGCCCGACCATGTCGATGCCGACGCGGTCATTCAGGCCATATCGCCCGACAAGGATGTCGATGGCTTCCACTACATCAATGTCGGCAGGCTAGGCACCGGCGCGCTGGACAAGGCTTTCGTTCCTTGTACGCCGGCCGGTTGCATGATCATGATCGAGCGGGTGCGGGGCGCCGATCTTTCGGGCCTGTCGGCGGTCGTGGTCGGCCGCTCCAACATCGTCGGCAAGCCGATGGCGAATTTGTTGCTGGCCGCCAACGCGACCGTGACGATTGCCCACAGCCGCACCAAGGACCTGCCGGCTGTTGCCCGCGAGGCCGACATTCTGGTCGCCGCCGTCGGGCGTCCGGAGATGGTGAAGGGCGACTGGGTGAAACCCGGCGCAACGGTGATCGATGTCGGCATCAACCGCATCCCGGCGCCCGAGAAGGGCGAGGGCAAGACGCGGCTGGTCGGCGACGTTGCATTTTCCGAAGCGTCAGAAGTCGCAGGCGCCATCACGCCGGTGCCGGGCGGCGTGGGGCCGATGACCATCGCCATGCTGATGGCCGCGACGGTGACTTCCGCCTACCGCGCGGCAGGGCGCGAGCCGCCGAAATTCTGACCATAGACCGGGTGCGCGCTGGCCCAGTCTTCCACCGGCAGGCGCGGCTGTTCCGATCAGAAGCGATCGGATAGAACCTGCGGCCATGAACGACCCAGCCACCGACGGCCGGCACTTCGCCTTTCTGCTGGTCGACACATTTTCGATGTTTGCGCTTGCCGCCGCGATCGACACCGTGCGGGCGGCAAACCGCGCGCTGGGTTACGATTTCTATTCCTGGACGACCGTGTCGGTCGACGGCGAGTCGGTCATGGCTTCCAACGGCCTGCCGATCAAGATCGACTACGCTGTCACCGACCTCGCAAAGGCCGACATCCTGTTCGTCTGCGTGGGCTTCACGACCGAGTTTCCCGGCAAGAGCAAGCTGCTCGGCGCTCTGCGCTCCTGGGGCAGGCGCGGCGGTGCGCTGGGAGGGCTGTCGGTCGGTGCGCAGCTGCTGGCCGAGGCCGGCCAGCTCGACGGTTACCGCTGCACCATCCACTGGGAAAACCGCGCCGGCTTCAAGGAGCGTTTTCCCGATATCGAGTGCACCGGCGGCGTCTACGAAATCGACCGCAAGCGCTACACTTGTGCGGGCGGCACCACCTCCATCGACTTGATGCTGGAAATCGTGCGCAACGATTTCGGCGTCGCCATTGCGAACGAGATCGCCAATCAGTTCCAGCACGAGCGCATCAGGACGGCGAGCGACCGCCAGCGCGTCGGACCCGAACGCGACCTCACCGGCAAGTCGGACAAGCTGAAGAAGATCGTCGAGCTGATGGCCGACAATCTGGACGAGCCGCTGTCGGCGGGCCAGCTTGCCAAGGCGGCGGGGCTGTCGGTGAGACAGGTGGAGCGGCTGTTCCTGCGCCATCTGACCATGACGCCCGGCCGCTATTACATGCGGCTGAGGCTGGAGCGCGCGCGCGAGCTTCTGCGCCAGACCAACATGCCGATCCTCGATGTGGCGATTGCCACCGGCTTCACTTCGCACTCCTACTTCGCCCAGAGCTACCGGCTCCAGTTCGGCCGCCCGCCGAGCGAGGAGCGCCGCACGACTTATTGAGCGGCTCCTGTCATTTGCACTTTGCACAGAGAAGGCATAGTGCTGCTGACGTAACGTCAACATCAGGTTGTGCGGGAGAGCAGGAGATGAAGAATCTACCGACAGGAGCGGCGGCAATTTCATTTGTTGCGGCAATGGCGATAAGCAGCCAGGCAGTTGCGCAGGACCTTTGTGTCGGGTTCGGGCCGCAGACGCCGCGCGATATTGCCAGCGTCGAGGGATCGAACCCGCGCGTGTTCGCGCCCGCACCCGCAGCGACTGCGCTCAACCTCTGCAACATCCACACGCACACCAATGCCGAGCACAAGGGGCCGGGTTTCGCGATCTTCGCTGGCAGTGGCGAGCATGGCGGATACAAGTGCAACGATACGGATTCGCTGACGGCAGCGGAACTTGAGGATCCCGCGGGAGGTCACGGCGCGTTTCATGGCGTGAAACCGGGTGACACGATCGAGGTGCACTGGGTTCACACATCGTGCGACGTGGCGCCGGGGCCGGGCCTGGGTTCCTGCCTCAGCGAAGCATGCGCCAACCCGCAGCTTCGGGTGGAAGCGCAGGTCTTCCTCGTCGTCAACGATCCCGAAGCGCTGGACTTCGCCGATTTCGACTATTCGGGAAGTGCGATGAATGGTCTGCACCAGGCGAAGGCCATTCCAGGCGGCACTGGCGATCCGGTCGTATTCGCCGGTTCCACGACCGGGCCGAGCTATACCCAGTCTGTCTGTTCGCCCCTGCAAGTGACCTGGAGCGTTCGCCCGCAATGCGCCAAACTCGACATTAATTCGCTCTACAAATGGGCCGAGGACGGCAACGTATTCGAGGAAGACCACTCGCACGGCGTGCGGCAACTGGTGACGGCGCCGGAACTGCTGGCCCCGATCAACTGACGCCTACGTCCGCAATTTGCGAACTCCTGCAAGGATCAGGACCGCACGGGAGGGTGACCCCGCATGGGTCGTCTCCGAACATGCCCGCATCTACGGGGCGGAGTTCGGGTTCGACGGCGGCTTCGGGCGCAACATCGCCGGCAAGATGGAGGCGTTCCTGGCAAAGGATGACGCCTTCAAGCGACTGTGGATTGCAGAGGCGGATGGCGGGCGCGTCGGCTCCGTCGCCATATCGAAGATCGCCGACGACACCGCATTTCTCAACTTCGTGCTTGTCGATCCTGCGTGCCGGGGCAGGGGGATTGCCGGTGCGATGATGGACGCCGCACTCTCACATGCGCGGCAGGGCGGCTTTCCGCTTGTGAGGCTTGAAACCTATAGCATGCTCAAGGACGCCCGGGCGCTCTACGCCAGGCGCGGATTCGAGATCGACCAGACGACAACCGGCGTCGAGAAATACGGGCAGGCCTTCGACGTGGAGTTCTGGTCGCTGAGGCTGTGAGCCGGCCTACGGGTTCACATATTTGCGCCAGTCGTGCTCTTCCTTGAATCCGAGCATTTCACGAATCTTGCGGTTGGAAAACAGCGCTTCGTTTTCGCCGAGTTCGCGGGTGACGGGTACACCGGGGAAATAGCGCTCGATCAGTTCGGCGTTCGGAATGTTCATGCCGTTGGTGTCGTTGCCGGCATTGAAGACCTGGAAACCCAGCCCGTCCTTTTGCAGGCACAGATCGACGATCTGGCCGAGATCGCGCGCGTCGATATAGCAGAATGCATTGCGCCGGCGCACATCCGGGTTGGCGAAATAGCCGGGGAACAGCTCGGCATATTCGTGCGGCTCGATCACATTGCCGATCCGGAGCGCATAGATGTCAAAGCCGGAGCGCCGCTGGAAGGTGCGGGCCGTCTTCTCGTTGAGCACTTTCGACAGACCGTAGCTGTCCATCGGATCGACGTCGTAGTCTTCCTCCAGCGGCAGCGAATGCGGGTCGGTCTTTCCATCCGAGAAGCAGATGCCATAGGTGGTCTCGGAAGACGCGATGACCGTCTTCCGGATGCCGAGTTTCACGGCCGCCTCGATCACATTGTAGGTGCCGATCGTGTTGACGCGGAATGTCTCGTTGTCCGGGTTGATCAGGATGCGCGGTACGGCGGCAAAATGCACCACGGCATCGAAGGCCGGCACGCCCTTGCCCGGCTCCAACTCGTCGAAATTGGCGTAGGATGTCATCACATTGAACATCTGGCCGCTGTCGGTGATGTCCGCGATCAGATTGTCGACGCCCGGATGGTCGAGCGGCGTCAGGTCGACATTGACGACCCGGTGGCCGCGCTCCAGCAGATAGGGCACGACATGCCGCCCCGCCTTGCCGCTGCCGCCCGTGAACAGAATCCGTTTCTTCGCCGCCATGCCGGTCCTCCTCTCGATGTGCGGGGCCGGTATAGGACGCCGGGCGCTCAGGCGAAAGGGTCGGAGCCTACTCCCTTCGCAGATAAAGCCACAGCACCACTGGTGCGAGCGCCAGCGTCAGCACCACCGGCGCGGCCAGCGCCAGCGCGATTTCGGTCAATGTCGCGCCGCCGCCCATCAGGCCGCGCATGGCCGTCGTCATGTGCGAAATCGGGTTCACCTCCACGAAAGCGCGCAGCCAACCGGGCATCGTTTCGGGCCTCACCATGATGTTGGAGGCGAACACCACCGGGAACAGGAAAGTGAAGGCGGCGGTCATCACCGTCATCGGCGTGCGGATCAAAAGTCCCAGCACAATGAATATCCAGCCGACGCCGAAGCCGATGGCGATCAACAGCGCGAATGCGGCGATGACGCCAGTGATCCCGGCTTCGGGCCGGTAGCCGAGGATAAGGCCGATTGTGAGGATGATGCCGCCGGCGATCAGGTGGCGCAGAATGTCGCCCACCATCAGCCCGGCAAAAGGCGCAAGCGACCAGATCGGCAGCGAGCGGAAGCGGTCGAACAGGCCCTTGCCGATATCCGTCGACAACCCCATGCCGGAATAGACCGAATTGAACACGATTGTCTGAACCAGGATGCCTGGCAGGAAAAACTGCAGATAGTCGCCGGTCGAGCCGGCCAGCGCGCCGCCGAACACGAAAGTGAACAGCAGCGTGAACATGATCGGCGTCATCACCAGATCGAACAGCTGTTCAGGCACGTGCTTGAACTTCAGCACCGCGCGCCAGCCGAACACCAGCGCGTTGGAGAACGCCGAAGGAGGCCGCGGTCGCTCGGCGCGGGTGACGTTCAGGATGGAAGCGGCGTCGCTCATTGCTTGTTCTCCCGGTCTCCGGTCTCGTCCTCGGCGGGATGCCCGGTGAGGGCGAAGAACACGGCGTCAAGGCTGGGCTGGCCCATCGAGAAATCGGTGAGTTCGATGCCGGCAGCAACCAGTGCTGCAACCGCTTCGTTGGCGGCCTGCGCCGTATCGGCAAGCACGGAAAGACTGCCGCCTTCCACGCTGGTCTGGACGCTGGCGGCGAGTTTTGCCTCAAGCAGTTTCGACGCTTCTTCCAGGCGTGCGGGCTCTGCAACAGTGACGTTGAGGAAGCCGGAGCCGGTGGCGGCCTTCAGTTCGCGGCTGGTGCCTTCGGCGATCTTGCGGCCGTGGTCGATCACCGCGATGCGCGCGGCAAGCTGGTCGGCTTCTTCGAGATATTGCGTGGTGAGCAGGATCGTGACGCCCGAGCCGGCGAGACGTCGGATCAGCCGCCACACGCCCTGCCGGGCCTTCGGGTCGAGCCCCGTTGTCGGTTCGTCGAGAAACAGCACATCCGGCGTGATGACCAGCGAGGCGGCGATGTCGAGCCTGCGCCGCATGCCGCCCGAATAGTCCTTCACCTGCTTGTTGCCGGCGTCTGCGAGGTCGAATGCGGCAAGCAGGTCGTTGGCACGCTGTTTGGCATCGCGCCCGCGAAAACCCCAGAGCCGCGCTAACAGGATGAGATTTTCGCGGCCGGTCAGGTCTTCGTCCAATGAGGCGAACTGTCCGGTCATGGCGATGGCCGAACGAACCTTGTGCGGCTCCGCCACGAGATCATGACCCGCCACTCTGGCCTGCCCGGCGTCGGGCCTGACCAGCGTGGCGAGCATGCGCATCAACGTTGTCTTGCCGGCGCCATTGGGGCCGAGGATGGCGAAGATCATGCCGCGCGGCACGTCGAGGTCGATGCCGTCGACCGCCTTCACGTCACCGAAATGCTTGACCAGCCCACGCGCGGACACGGCGCTGGTTTCCGAAGTCGCGGACAGGCCGCCAATGGGTGTCGAATCGTTCATCTCGGCCTTCCGGCTTTGCAGATTTGGCTGCAGATGGGAGGCGTTCCCGCCACGGACATTTTCAGCCCAATACTCCCGTTTGATCCAGCTTCAAACACAGGAACGTATCGCAACTGACAGTTCCGACATGTTGGCGAAAATATCCAGCAGGGCGGCCACTGCGACACGCTAAGTTTACCGGTATTGAGCCGTCCGCGCGTTTCAATGGCTGGCCTGTTGCCGCGAACGCACTAGTTTGATCGCGCTGGAGCCCGCACCCTCGCCGGTTCCACAACTGGAGGAGGACACCGCATGACCATCCGTAGCCTGCTTGCAACATCCGCAATTGTCTTCGCCGCCGCATCCATGATGGCGCCGGCAGCACATTCCGAAATGATTTCCCTGTCGGCCGAACTGAGCGGCGCGAATGAAGTGCCGCCGCATGACGGTGAAGCGTCAGGCATGGCAAAGGCCACACTGGACACCGAAACGCGGACCCTGACCTTTACGATCACCTATGAGGATCTGAGCGGAGCGGCGATCGGTGCTCATATTCACGGTCCGGTCGGAACCGACGCCAATGCCGGTATCATGATTCCGTTTTCAACGTCGCAAAGCCCGATCGAAGGCTCGGCCGAACTGACCGAAGCGCAGATGAAGGACATGCTGGATGGTCTGACTTATGTGAACATTCACACGCAGAAACATCCCGGCGGGGAGTTGCGTGGTCAGTTGATGAAGTAGGCGTCGCCCGCGCGTCGCGTCAGGCCGCAGCGGACGCCGGCTTTGCGGCGTTCGCTGTGTCCGCCTTGCGCGCTTCCACGAAGTCCAGAAATGCCTGGGTCGCCAATGGCGGCGACACCACATAGCCTTGGCCCTTGCTGATGCCGCAGGCAATCAGCGTATCCACCTGCTCTCGTTCCTCGATCCCCTCCGCGACGATACTCATATCCATCTCGCGCGCGAGCCGCACCAGCATGGCGATCATCGACGCGGCGGCGGAATCGAGATTGACGGAATCGACGAAGAACTTGTCGATCTTCAGGATATCGGCCCGCAGCCGCTGGATTTGCGACAGGCCGCTATGGCCGATGCCAACATCGTCGATGGCGACCGCGAAGCCGTAACCCTGGATCTTGGCAACTGTGACGGCCGCCAGGTCGGGATCCTCGAAGTCCTCCCGCTCTGTCAGTTCCAGCGCGATCTGGCGCGGTGCGACGCCTGCCGCCGAAACGGTTTCGCGCAGCTGCTCCACGAAGCCTTCGCTGACAAAATGCGACGGGGAAATGTTGACCGTCAGCCGGAAATCCGGGTCAGCCTGCAAGAGCGGCTTCATCTCTGCCAGCGCGGTTGACAGGAGATGCCACGTCAACGCGCGAATGCGGCCGGTACTCTCCGCGAGTTCGATGAACCGGGCGGGCGGAATGACCGTGCCGTCAGGCTTGACCCAACGGGCCAGCATTTCCGCGCCCGTGATTGCACCGGTGCGCAAGTCGAAAATCGGCTGGAACCAGGGCCTGACATGGTCCTGGGCGATCGCACGGTCGAGTTCCTCGAGGGGTGTCCGGGGCCGGAAGAGGCCACGCGCAAGAAGTACGCCGACCAGCGCACCGAGCAGGCCGGACAATATCATGATCGGCAATTGGAGCTGATTGTTCCACGCCTCGTATGCACCGTGCTCGATGCGTATGAAACTCTGCAACGGATACCGGTAGGATGGAATCGCGAACTTGTGGGAATGGCCGGAGCGGTCAGATAGCGAAAAATTTGCGCCAGTATCCGTGCTGGCGATCTTCTGCCCGTTCGCCAGTTGAAGGGAAACCATGCTTCGGTTTCTGATCTCCTCCGGCATGATGTCCAGGAGCGATCCGTCGACAGCCAGAATGCCCGCCAGGCTGCTGTCTGCATCGATATCGATCATCACACCCAGCGCGGTGCCGAAAAACTGCTCGACGCGAAAGACCCGCACCGACCCGCCTATTGCCAGCAGCATGTCATCGCGGGTGGCCCATTCCTCGTCGAACTCCAGCGTCTCCGAGAATGCGGAACACAACACCGATCCGTCATGCCGCACGACGCGGACATCCTTCATGATGCCGCTGCGGTAGACATAGAGCCGCAGTGCCTGCAAAGCGCCGGCGTCACATCCCATATTGCCGTTTTGGGCAAATTCCCTGAGCGAGCCAAGCCCGTAGTCCACAACCGTCTCTGAGCGGCGCAGCGCGACGGAACCCAGTTCCTCGATCTGGCGCACGCGTTGCGTTTCCGCCAGGTAGTTTGCGCCAAAATACCCGCCGGTCAGAAACGCGCCGACCACGGCCAGAAAGAGCAGGACGCGGGCAATGCCCGGCCAGCGCAGATTGTTTCGCAACACAGCCATCCGGCGGCAGAATACTGACCATACGTCAACATTCCGTTGATGATCGCCGGCCATGAACGGGCCTAAAAGACAGCCGCTCCCATGTCGGCGCGGGCTGCTCTTTCGCGGAATCCGCCGAACAGTTCACGCCCGAAGCCGAATTCGTTGCCGCTGAGATCGGGCAATGAGAGCGCACGCTTCTCAAGTTCTGCCGCCTCGACAAGCACTTCCAGCGTGCCCGCTTCGGCATCCATGCGCATCGGATCGCCATTGGCGATCTTGCCGATAATGCCGCCATCGAGCGCTTCCGGGGTGACATGAATTGCAGCCGGCACCTTGCCTGATGCACCGGACATGCGGCCGTCGGTGACCAGGGCGACCTTCTGCCCGCGGTCCTGCAGGACGCCGAGCACGGTGGTCAGCTTGTGCAGTTCCGGCATGCCGTTGGCCTTCGGTCCCTGGTAACGGACCACGGCGATGAAGTCGCCTTCCAGTTCCCCGGCCTTGAAGGCGTCGTTCAATTCGGCCTGACCGGCAAACACCCTTGCAGGCGCCTCGATCACACGCTGTTCGGCTTTCACGGCGGATACCTTGATGATCGCGTTGCCGAGATTGCCTTTCAGCACCCTGATACCGCCATTCGACTGGAATGGCCCTGTGGCTGTCGTCAGCACCTTGGCGTCGCCGCTTGTTTCGGGCGCGGCAGAGCGGCTGACTGTGCCGGCCTCGCCGAGCTTCGCCTCGACGGCGTAGTTGCGCAGGCCATCGCCCCAAACAGTGCGTACATCCTCATGCAGGAAGCCGGCGTCGAGCAGTTCACGGATCAGGAAGCCCAGGCCGCCTGCGGCGTTGAAATGGTTCACGTCGGCAAGCCCGTTTGGATAAACGCGCGCCAGAAGCGGCACGGCGTCAGATATCTCGGATATGTCCTGCCATGTGATCTTTATGCCGGCGGCAGCGGCCATCGCGATCAGGTGGATCGTGTGGTTGGTAGAACCGCCTGTGGCGTTGAGGCCCACAATGCCGTTCACGACCGAACGCTCGTCGATCATGCGACCGACCGGCGTGTATTCATTGCCGAGTGCCGTGATTGCCAGCGCGCGCTTCGCCGCCTCCCGGGTGAGCGCATCGCGCAGTGGCGTGCCGGGATTGACGAAGGTGCCGCCCGGCGTGTGCAGCCCCATGATTTCCATCAGCATCTGGTTGGAGTTTGCGGTGCCGTAGAAGGTGCAGGTGCCCGGTCCGTGATAGGACTTGGACTCCGCCTCCAGCAGCTCGGCACGGCCGACCTTGCCTTCTGCATAAAGCTGGCGGATGCGCGCCTTTTCGCTGTTGGGCAGGCCGGACGTCATCGGCCCGGCCGGAATGAACACGGCCGGCAAATGGCCGAAGCTGAGCGCGGCAATGACCAGTCCGGGCACGATCTTGTCACACACGCCGAGAAATACGGCGGCATCGAACATGTTGTGCGACAGGCCGACCGCAGCCGACATGGCGATGACATCGCGTGAAAACAACGACAGTTCCATGCCGGGCTGGCCCTGCGTGACGCCGTCGCACATGGCGGGTACGCCGCCTGCCACCTGAGCAACGCCGCCGGCCTGCTGCGCGGCCTGCTTGATCAGTTGCGGGTAGGTCTCGAAGGGCTGGTGAGCCGACAGCATATCGTTATACGAGGTGATGATGCCGAGATTGGGTACGCGCTCCGTCGACAGCGCCGCCTTGTCAGCCGGCGCGCAGGCCGCGAAGCCGTGGGCCAGGTTGCCGCAGGAAAGTACGCCGCGATTGGCGGCGGGGCCGGAGGCGGCGTCGATCCGCTCCAGATAGGCTTCACGGGTCGGCTTCGAGCGCTCGCGTATGCGCTCGGTGACGTTCTGGATTTCCTGTCGGACCGTCATGGTCGGTTCCTTCTGGTTCAGGGGGCCCAGTAGATTTGTGGCACAGACGCAGTCTCCGCCAGCACCCGGGCAACCGGCAGCACGCCGACCGCAAGGGCGTCGTTGAGAATTTCGCGCCGTTCATCGCTCTCGATGTGCACGAAGAGATGACGCGCGCCTGCCAGCAATTGCCGCGAAAGCGTGAGCCGCGGCTCGCCCGCACTTTCTGCGTGAACCGGAAGAACGCTGCGCGCTTCGGTATTGGCGTAAAGCGCGTCGAGATTGCTCGCGTCCGGGAAAAACGAGGCGGTATGTCCGTCCGGTCCCATGCCGAGCACGACAACGTCGAGCGGCAGTACAAGCGCTGACACTTCCGCATCGGCTGCATCGGCAGCTTCCTCGGGGCTCATGTTCGGGCGGAAGAGGGGCAGAAGCCTGGCGGCTGACGCCCGGCCTTTCAGCAGGCGCGTGCGCACAAGGCGTTCGTTCGAGCGCTCGTCATCCGCAGGCACAAAGCGTTCGTCGACCAGCACGACGGTGACGTTCTCCCAGTCAATCTGCAGGCGAGACAGGGCGTCGAACAGGCGTTTCGGCGTGCGGCCGCCAGATACGGCGAGGCTTGCCTGTCCGCGTGCGCCAACTGCTGCCTGCAGCGCTTCGCCGATGCGCTGCACCAGCGCTTCGGCCAGTGCGTCGGGCGAACCGAAATCGTGCCACTCTGCGCTCTGCCGGATTGCTGCGGTCATGTGCTCTCGTGCCAGGTCCGCCCGTCGCGCTCGATCAGCGCAACCGAGCCGGACGGGCCCCAGGTGCCGGCGGTGTAGCCCTGCACTTTCTGGTGGTTTTCTTCCCAGCCGGCGACGATGGGGTCGATCCACGCCCATGCCGCCTCAACCTCGTCGCGGCGCATGAACAGCGTCTGGTTGCCGCGCACCACGTCCATGATCAGCCGTTCATAGGCGTCGGGGTTTCGGTCTTCGAAGGATTCGGCGAATGACATGTCGAGCGGCACATGCCTCAGACGCATACCGCCGGGGCCCGGATCCTTGATCATGATCCACTGCTTCACGCCCTCATCGGGCTGCAGGCGGATAACCAGCTGGTTGGGCGAAATCGTTCCAGCCGCATCCTCGAAAATCGAATGCGGGATCTGCTTGAACTCGATCACGATCTCCGAGACCCGCGCCGCAAGCCGCTTGCCGGTGCGCAGATAGAACGGCACGCCGGCCCAGCGCCAGTTTGCGATCTCGGCCTTGATGGCGACGAAGGTCTCGGTCTCGCTTTCTTCGTTGCCGAGCTCTTCGAGGTAGCCCTTGACCGCGCCGCCTGACGAAGCGCCGGCCTTGTACTGGCCGCGCACCGTCGACTTCGATGTCTCGTTTCCGTTGATGCGGCTGAGCGAGCGCAGCACTTTCAGCTTCTCGTCGCGCACGGCGTCGGCATCGAGCGAGGCGGGCGCTTCCATGGCGACAAGGCACAGCAACTGCAGAATATGGTTTTGCACCATGTCGCGCAGGGCGCCTGCCCGGTCGTAATAGCTGATGCGGTCCTCCAGACCGACGGTTTCGCCCACCGTGATCTGCACATGGTCGATATGGGCGGAGTTCCACAGCGGCTCGTAGAGATTGTTGGCAAAGCGAAGCGCCATCAGGTTCTGCACCGTCTCCTTGCCGAGATAGTGGTCGATGCGGAAAATCTGGTGCTCGTCGAATACCTGGCCGATTGCGTCATTGAGCTCGCGCGCTGAATCCTGGCTGCGGCCGATGGGCTTTTCCACCACGATGCGTGCGGAAGGCTTGACCAGTCCGCAGCTGTAGAGCTGCCGCGAAATGTCGCCGAACAGGCCTGGCGCGACCGCGAGGTAGAAGACACGGATGCTCTCGCTGTCGCCGATTGCGGAGGCGAGTTCCGAAAACCCGTCGCCGGTTTTGGCGTCTACCGGCACATAGCTCAGCCGCGCGATGAACCTGTCGATTTCCTCCGGGTCGCGGTCACCGTCGTCGACGTGGTCGTCGATGGCCTTGCGGGCGAAGGCCTGAAACTCTTCGCTCGACAGCTTCGACCGCGATGCGCCGATGATCCGGGTCGGTTCGGAGAACTGGCCGGCGCGCTGGCGCTGATAGAGCGCCGGAATCAGCTTGCGTTCCGACAGGTCGCCCGTACCGCCGAAGACGATGAAGTCGAACGGGTCGACGGGAATTGTCTGGCTGGTCATGGTTTCATCTCGTTCCTGCGCGCCGCGTATAATCTAATCGATTTAGTTTCGCCAGTGCCGATGCCGCCGCAGGTCAGCCTTGACACTGCGTGCCGCTCCGGGTTTCACCTTCAGGACCGCACAATAGCGGCATTTCGCAGGTGCAGCATAGACTTTGCGACAAAGCGAAGCAGTAGGGAAATCCTCATGGGAAGCCAGGGCAGGGCCGCAGCCGAGACGCTGGCCTATATGAACGTGATTGACGGCAAACCGGCGGATGCGCTGTCCGGCGAGCGCATCGATGTCGTGTGCCCGTCGAACGGCGAAGTTTTCGCGACCATCCCCGCCTCCGGTGCGGCCGACGTGGACCGCGCGGTGGCTGCCGCGCGCAAGGCCTTCGACGAGGGGCCGTGGAGCCGCATGCCGGCGGTCGAGCGTGGCCGCTGTCTCACGCGGCTCTTTCATCTGGTTGAAAGGCACGGCGACGAACTGGCCGCGCTGGAATCGCGCGACACCGGCAAGCCGGCGAGGCAGGGTCGCGCCGACGTCACGGCTACCATGCGCTATTATGAGTTCTACGGTGGCGCCGGCGACAAGATACATGGCGACACCATTCCATTTCTCGACGGCTATACTGCGCTCACGCTGCGCGAGCCGCATGGCGTGGTGGCCGGCATCATCCCCTGGAACTACCCGCTGCAGATCCTGGCGCGGGTGGCGGGCGCCGCGCTCGCAATGGGAAATACGCTGGTGGTCAAGCCGGCCGAGGACGCCTCGCTGACGACGGTGCGCATTGCCGAACTGGCGCTCGAGGCCGGCATTCCGGGTGGCGTGTTCAACGTCGTCACCGGATATGGCGTCGATGCAGGTGCCGCGCTGTCGGCGCATCCTGATGTCGACTACGTGACCTTCACCGGCTCACCGCCGACGGGAACGGCAATCCAGCAGGCGGCAGCCCGCAACAATCGCGGCGTCACGATGGAACTTGGGGGCAAGTCGCCGCAGATCGTCTTCGCCGATGCCGACCTCGAGGCGGCGATGCCGGTTCTGGTCAATGCCATCATCCAAAATGGCGGCCAGACCTGCTCGGCAGGCAGCCGCATCCTGATTGAAAATCCGATCTACAGCGAAGTCGCTGCGGGACTGGCTGAGCGCTTCTCGCGGCTGGTTGCCGGCCCTCACGACGCCGATCTCGATCTCGGCGCGCTGATCAACCTCAAACAGCGCGAGCGCGTGTCAGGGTTTGTCGCGGCTGCGGAAGAAGCCGGCGTTGAGGTGCTGGCGAGAGGGTCCGTCCATGCCGATGCGCCCGAACGCGGCTACTATTTCGCCCCTGCACTGTTCGGTGCGGTCGACCCCTCAGCCGTGATCGCGCAGGAAGAGGTTTTCGGGCCGGTGCTTACGCTGTTTCCGTTCGAGGACGAACAGGACGCCGTTCGTCTGGCCAATGACACGGAGTTCGGCCTTGTCGCCGGCATCTGGACGAAGGATGGCGGGCGGCAGCACCGTGTCGCAAAGCGCGTGCGCGCCGGCCAAGTTTTCGTCAACGGATACGGGGCTGGCGGCGGCATCGAACTGCCTTTCGGCGGCTTCAAGAAATCTGGTCACGGGCGCGAAAAGGGCTTCGAGGCGCTCTACGACATGAGCGCGACGAAGACGATCGTGTTCAATCATGGGTGAGAAGCGGACGGCCAATGGCCGATCAGTCGACAACGATTTGTCGACTGAAGCGACGAACGCCCTGAGCCATAGCGAAGGGCAGGCCCAGAGCTGCCCGCAACGAGCGAGACGTACATGAGACTGAAAGACAAGGTCGCCATCATCACCGGCGCGGCATCCGGCTTCGGCGAGGGCATGGCAAAGCGTTTCGCCGAAGAGGGCGCGAAGATTGTCGTCGCCGACATCAACTTCCGTGGTGCGCAAAAGGTTGCGAAGGCGATTGGCGAAAACGCGGTTTGCGTGCAGACCGACGTGTCGCAGAAGGCCGAATTCGACGAGATGATGGACGTGACGATGAAGGCCTTTGGCCGCGTCGACATCATGGTCAACAATGCCGGCTTCACCCATCGCAATGGCGATATGCTGGAGGTCGACGAGGAAACCTTCGATCTCATCACCGCCGTCAACATGAAGGCGATCTACCACGCCACGCGTGTTGTCGTGCCGGTGATGGAAAAGCAGGGCGGCGGCTCGATCATCACAACCGCCTCGACGGCGGGTCTGAGGCCGCGACCGGGCCTAACCTGGTACAACGCCTCCAAGGGCTGGGCGATCACCGCCACCAAGTCGATGGCCGTTGAACTGGCGCCGAAGAAGATCAGGGTGAATTGCCTTTGTCCCGTCGCCGGCGAAACCGGCATGCTGGCTCAGTTCATGGGCGAGGACACGCCCGAGAAACGCGCGCTGTTTCGCTCGTCCATCCCGCTAGGCCGGCTATCGACACCGCTCGACATCGCCAATGCGGCACTGTGGCTTGCCTCCGACGAAGCCGAGTTCATCACCGGCGTTGCGCTCGAGGTGGACGGCGGGCGCTGCATCTGACACATCGTTGCCTGAGTTCCACCGTGATGTTCCGCCCGTGGCATCGCCACATTCCCAACTCAGGACCTGATTTCGCATGACCGGCGACCAGATTTTTCTTTTCGCGCTTCTGGCAGTTGTCTTCGTCATGCTGGTCTGGGGCCGCATCCGCTACGATCTGGTGGCGTTTGCAGCGCTGGTCATCGCGGTGGCCGGCGGCGTTGTCGATCCGCACCACGCATTTGACGGATTTGGCCACGAGGCGGTGATCATCATCGCGCTGGTGCTGATCGTTTCGCGCGCCATGCTCAATTCCGGTGCAGTCGAGCTGATCGCGCAATATGTCGTGTCGTCGGACCGCAGCCTGCCTGTCCATATCAGCGTGATGTCGGTCGTCGGGGCTGCGCTGTCGGCCATCATCAACAACGTCGCCGCTCTCGTCATCCTGATGACGCTCGACATGGAGACGGCGAAAAAGGCCAAACGCGCCATCTCGCTGTCGCTGATGCCGCTTTCCTTTGCGACCATTCTGGGCGGCATGATCACCATGATCGGCACGCCACCCAATATCGTCATTGCGCAGTTTCGCGAGCGCGCGCTGGGCGAGCCGTTCGGCATGTTCGATTTCTCGCCGGTCGGGCTCGTCTGCGCGATTGCCGGCATCATCTTCGTTGCGCTGGTCGGCTGGCGGCTGATCCCGCAGGACGGCCAGAAGCCGGCAACGGAGGAGAGTGATGCGGGCCTGTTTGTCGCCGAGGCCAAGGTGCCGGAGGGCTCCAAGTCGGTCGGCAAGCAGGTGTCGGAGCTTTATGAGGCGGCGGAAGAAAACGATGTGACGATTGTCGGCATGGTGCGGCGCGGCAAGCGTTTGCCCGGCCTGGCGACCGGCGAGGAAATCCGCAAGAATGACTTCCTTGTGCTCGAAGGCAATCCGAAGTCGATAGAGGCCTTTATCGGCGCAGCCGGGCTGAACGCTGCGGGCGCGGAGAAGCATGGCGGGCTGACGGGTCGCTCGCTGACCATGATCGAGGCCATTGTGCCCGTCGGCGCACGCATGGCCGGGCGCACCGCGCTCGATCTGAGGTTGTTGTACCGTCGCGGCGTCACGCTGCTGGGCGTCTCACGTCAGGGTCGCAAATTTCGCGAGCGGGTGCGCAAGCTGACCATCAAGCCGGGCGATGTGGTGCTGCTTCTGGGACCGGAGAGCCGGGTGAACAACGCGGCCGAATGGCTGGGCGTGCTGCCGATCGCCGACAAGAGCCATGCCGTCATCCAGCGCGGCAAGGCGCTGTTCGCCATCGGCACATTTGCTGTTGCTGTGGGCCTGTCGGTGATCGGGTTTCTGCCGCTTGCAATCGCGCTGGCGGGCGCCGTCTGTGTTTATGCCGGTTTCAACCTGATCAGCCCGCGCGAGGTCTATGAAAGTGTCGAATGGCCGGTACTGGTTCTGCTCGCCTGTCTTATCCCGCTCGGGCTGGCGCTGGAGGAATCCGGGGGTACCGCACTCATTGCCGACCTCATCGTGTCGGGGACAGGCAGCCTGCCGGCCTGGGCGATCCTGATGGCGGTGATGATCGTCACCATGACGCTGTCGGACTTCCTCAACAATGTCGCCACCGCACTGATCGCCGCGCCGGTGGCCATGCAGGTGGCGGACCGGCTGAGCGTGTCGCCCGATCCGTTCCTGATGGGTGTTGCCGTGGCCGCATCCTGCGCCTTCCTCACGCCGATCGGGCACAAGAACAACACCATCATCATGGGACCGGGCGGCTATCGCTTCGGCGACTACTGGCGCATGGGTCTGCCGCTGGAACTCATCATCATCGCGGTTTCCGTGCCGGCCATTCTGTTCTTCTGGCCGCTATAAGCTACAGCGTTCTTGCCAGTTCCTCGAGCTGGGTGGCGGTCTGGCCCCAGCCTTCGTGAAAGCCCATTTTTTCGTGGGTTTCCTTGTCCTCGGCGCGCCAGTGGCGGGCAATCGCGGTGTATTTGGTCTTGCCATCGCCCGCGTCCTCAAAGGTCATCACCGCGGTGAAGAACGGGTTTTCAGACGGCACCCAGCCAGCGGCATAGGCATCGGTCGTCACGATCTTCTCGTCGGGCACGACTTCGAGATACACACCCGAAGCGGGGAACATCTCGCCGTCCGGACCGTGCATCGTGAACTTGCTCACACCGCCGGGACGAAGGTCGATCTCGACATCCCTGATTGTCCAGGGCTTGGGGGCGAACCATTGTTCGAGCAGTTTCGGGTCGCTGAAGCACCGGAACACATGCGCGCGCGGCGCGTCGATGATGCGTTCCAGAACAAGGTCGAGTTCGTGGTTCTGCTGGGTGGCGGTCATGGTCATTTCTCCTCAATTGGGTTCGTGTACCGAGGACGCATGAAGGACATCCGATCCGACACACGCCGCTATTTTTGTGCTGCAGCCGCTTCGGTCGTTTCCGCGCCGTCCTTTTCAAGCCGGTCAAGATGAATGCGGATATGAGCGGCTTCTGCCGCCGAATTGGCGAGCGCGATGGCCCGGTCGAACGCTTCGCGCGCTTCGGCCCTGCGGCCAAGCTGCATCAGGTATGCGCCGCGTACCCCATGAAAATTGAAATAGCTGTCGAGCCGCGGTGAAAGTGTCTCGACCATGTCCAGCGCGGCTTCGGCTCCATGCAGCTTGGCCACGGCAACCGACCGGTTGAGTGTGATGACCGGTGACGGCTGCATGATCTCCAGCGCGGCATAAAGCTGGTCGATGCCCGCCCAGTCAGTATCTGCGGCGCTGTCGGCGCGCGCGTGCAGCGCAGCAATTGCCGCCTGCACCTGATAGGGACCGGGCGAGCGATGACGCATCGCCTTGTCGATCAGCGCCAGTCCCTCGTTGATCATCTGGCGGTTCCATATGGCCCGGTCCTGATCTTCCAGGAGAACGATGTGGCCGTCAGCGTCAAAACGCGCCGGCATGCGCGAATGCTGGATCAGCATCAGCGCCAGCAGCCCCATCATCTCGGGTTCGGCAGGAAACAGGCGCAGAAGCAGCCGGGCGAGCCTGATCGCTTCGTCGCACAGAGGTGCGCGGGCAGGGACCTCGTCGCCGGTTGCAGAATAGCCCTCGTTGAAGACGAGATAGACCATCGCCGTGACGACGGTGAAACGCTCCGCCCGTTCCACCGCGTCGGGCGCCTCGAAGGGTACGTCTGCCTTTGCGATGCGTGCCTTGGCGCGGGTGATGCGCTGCTCCATCGCGCTGTCGCCCACGATGAAAGCGCGGGCGATCTGCTTCACCGACAGGCCGGATACGACGCGCAGTGCAAGTGCGATCTGCTGGGTCGACGGCAGTTCGGGATGGCAGCACACGAACAGAAGGCGCAGCACGTCGTCGCGATAGTCCGCATTGTCGAGCCGCTCGGCCATTTCGGCCTCGCTGTCTTCCAGATTAGAAATCTGGTCTTCCGGCGGCAGTTCCGTCTGCCGGCTGAGCTTGCGGATCGTGTCGATGCCCGAATTGCGGCCGACAAAGATCAGCCATGCGGTCGGGTCGCGTGGCGGCCCGTTTTTCGGCCAGTTCTTCAGCGCCCGGAGACAGGCTTCCTGAAATGCTTCCTCCGCGGTGTCGAGATCGCGGAAATAGCGCAAAAGGGCAGCCACCGCCTGCGGGCGGGCGGCTGAGAGCGCTTTGTCGATCCAGGCAATGTCGGTCATGTCGCTCCGTTGGATATCTCGTTCGGCAGGAACATCTGGATGGGCCGGATTTCATAGGAGCCCATGGCGAGATTGGCTTTGGCGAGGTCGCGGGCGATGCCCAGCGCCTCGTCGAGATTTTCGACATCGACCACGTAGAAGCCGAGAAGCTGTTCCTTGGTCTCCGCGAAAGGCCCGTCGATTACGAGCGGTTCGTCCTTGGTCTTCCGCAGTGTGGTCGCCGAGGACGTTGGCAGGAGCCGCGCCACCGGGCCGAGCTTGCCCTGCTGTTTCAGCGGCTCCTGAACGGCCAGAAGCTGCTTCATGCAAAGATCGTCCTCCTCCTTCGTCCAGGCGGAGGTGATTTCCTCATGGTTGTAGCAAAGGATCGCGTACTGCATTTCGGGCCTTTCATGGCTAGGACGGACAAGCCCCACTCTAGCCGACAGCAGGCGGCGAAAATATTGCGTGGATACGGAAGTTGATGGGCCAGTGAGAGGGTGAGCTAACCTCTCAGGGGCAGGCAGTGTTGCCCTAGATCCGGTCTCTCAGCGCGTACCAGTTGAGCGCCAGGAAGAGCAGCGGTTGGCGCAGCCAGCGGCCACCGGGAAAGGCCGGGATCCTGAGTTCCTGCAGGAGCTTCAACCGGTCGCGGTTGCCGGTGATCGATTCCGCGTAGAGCTTGCCGGTGAAGTTTGACAGCATCACGCCGTGTCCGGAATAGCCGCCGGCTGAGGTGACGCCCGGCATGACCTCCCGCACGAAAGGTTTGCGCGGCATGGTGATGCCGACATAGCCGCCCCATGCATGTGTAATCTCGACGTCGGCGAGCGCCGGATAGAGTTCCACGATCTGCCGGCGAATATGATCGCGAATGCCCACCGGGTCATTGGTCGAATAGACCTCGCGCCCGCCGAACAGAAGCCGCCCGTCCTTCGACTTGCGGAAATAGCGCACCACAAAGCGGGAATCGTCGACCGCTTCGCCGCCCGGGATCACCGGGCTCGACTTGCCGAGCGGTGCGGTCGCGCCGATGAACGAGCCGATCGGCATGATGTGGGCGGCACTCACCGGTTCCAGATCGTCGGCATAGGCGTTGGTGGCAATCAGCGCCCGGTCGGCTGCGATTGTGCCGTGCGGCGTTTCGATAACGATCTTGCCTGAGGCGCGGCGGATCGATTGCGCAGGCGTTTTCTCGTGCAGTTTCGCACCCGCTTTTTTCGCCGCCTTTGCTGTGCCGATCACCAGCTTCAGGGGGTGGATATGGCCGGTATTTGTGTCGCGTACGGATCCGAAATAGCGGTTGGTCCCAAGCGCCTCTGCGGTCTCCGCGTGGTCGAGGAAGCTGATATGCGGGTAGCCGTAGCGCTCGGCCATGATGTCGGCATGCGCGCGATAGTCATCGACATAGCGCCTTTTGTGGGCGGCCGATATCTGGCCCGGCCGGTAGTCGATCTCGATCTTGTTGACGGATGCGAAATCAAGCAGATGCGCCTTGGCGTCTTCAGCCAGATCGAACAGCGCCTTGGAACGTTCGAAGCCCAGTTCGGCTTCCAGCTCTTCAGGCCAGCCGCGCTGCCCTGTACCCATCTGCCCGCCATTGCGGCCTGATGCACCGTCGCCGAAACGGTGTGCCTCGATCAGGACGACATCAACGCCGGCCTTGGCCAGATGCACGGCCGCCGACAGCCCGGTGAACCCGCCACCCACAATGGCAACGTCGGCTTGGGCATCGCCGTCGAGCGGTGCGTATTCCGGGCGCTTGCCGGCGGTGTCCTCATACCAGGAGCGGCCGGGGGAAATGGGGCTCTGATAGTCCATCGTGAGCTTTCGCGCGGTCAGACGTTGAGGAGCAGATACTCCCGCTCCCACGGGCTGATGACTTCCATGAACGTCTCAAACTCGGCCCGCTTTATCGCCGCGTAGGTGGCAACGAAGGCCTTGCCGAGGAGTTCGCCCAGCGCGGCGTCTTCCTCAAACAGCGCCACGGCCTCCAGCAGGTTGCGGGGCAGTTCGATCTCCGCATCCGAAACTGAGTGCTTGACCGCCTGATCGGGCTTTCGCTTTTCCTCAATCCCGGCGAGGCCGCAGGCGAGCGAGGCGGCGAGCGCAAGATAGGGGTTGGCATCGGACGATGGAATGCGGTTTTCAACGCGCCGCGACGAGGGATCGGAGCGCGGGATGCGGAAAGCGGTGGTCCGGTTGTCGTATCCCCAGTCGGTGTTGACCGGCGCCGAGGCGCCCTTGGTCAGCCGGCGGTAGGAGTTCACATAAGGCGCGAACATGATGAGCGCGGCCGGCACATGCCGCTGCATCCCGGCGACGAAATGCCGGAACTCGGCGCTCTCGCTGCCATCGGCATCGGAGAAGATGTTGCGCCCGGTGCGCTTGTCCACGACCGATTGGTGGATGTGCATAGCCGAGCCGGGCTGACCCTGAATCGGCTTGGCCATGAAAGTGGCGTAGGTTTCATGCTTCAGCGCGGCTTCGCGGATGGTGCGCTTGAACATGAACACCTGATCGGCGAGTTCGACCGGATCTCCGTGCCGCAGATTGATTTCGAGCTGGCCCGCACCTTCCTCGTGGATCAGCGTGTCGATCTCCAGCCCCTGCTTCTCGGAAAATTCGTAGATGTCGTCGATCAGTTCGTCGAACTCGTTGACGCCGGCGATCGAATAACCTTGCCCGCCGCCAATGGGCCGGCCCGATCTGCCGATCGGCGGTGTCAGCGGGTAGTCGGGATCAGGGTTCTTGTGAACCAGATAGAACTCGATCTCCGGCGCAACCACGGCTTTCAGTCCGCGCTTTTCATAGGCGCGCACGACGCGCTTGAGCACGTTGCGGGGCGTGAACTCGATCTCGCTGCCGTCCTGGTGGACGAGGTCGCAAACCACCTGTGCGGTCGGGTCGCTTTCCCAAGGAACTTCCGACAGCGTGGAAAGGTCCGGCATCAGCTTCAGGTCGCCGTCATGCTCCGGATAGGTGAAGCCATTGCCGTCTTCCGGATAGGCTCCGGTGATCGTGGTCATGAAAACGGCCGATGGCAGCGCCAGCGAAGTGTTGGACGTGAATTTCTTCGATGGCATCATCTTGCCGCGCGCCACGCCCGCCTGGTCGGGCGTGATGCACTCGACATCTTCGATGCCCCGCCATTCGAGCCAGGACGCCGCTTCCTTCCAGTTTTTCACGCCGCGGCGGTTTTTGACATAGGCTGGCGTGCGAACACGGCCCCCGCGGCTTGCGGGGCGCGCTTCCTTCTTGGCAGGCGGCATCAATCACCAAAGAGTTATTGCAGATCGCGTGACTATAGCTGGCCGCACGAAGGGATGGAATGGGTGGGAAGCCTGGCGTCGCCTCGCAGCTCAGTGCGTGATTATCCCCAGATTGCCAATCACGGCTTTACAACAACCGGGATTTCGTCTGTCTTTGCCGCGGATCGGGTTGAGACAGCATCGAAATATACGGGAGGGGCGCCGCAATAGCATAGCCGTCGGGGCCCGGCCTGATCCCGGCTTTCAGCGTGCATGGGCGTTGTGCCCAGCTGTGGTCTAGTCAATTCTGGAACTACGGTGGGGGCTCCAATTGCGCAAAAATTTGTTCGATTTCCTGACCGAGCAAGCCAACGAGAGCCCAGACAAGCTTCTCTACGCATTCCATGATCGAAGCGGTAACCTGACCGATTCCGTCACCCGCGGCAGTTTCGAACTGCAGACCAACTATCTGGCGAACCTGCTGAAGGACATGCCGGGCATCGAGGCGGGCAAGCCGGTGCTGCTGTCGTTCACGCCGGGTCTCGCGATGATCCGCAACTTCTTTGCGTGCGCCAAGGCCGGTGCAATTCCGGTGCCGATACCGCCCGTCAGCAAGGCCACAGGCGTTCCAGGACTGGACCGGTTGATGAAGGTTGCGGCCGATTCCGGCGGTGAAACCGTGCTGTTCGATTCCGGGCAGGACAAGACGGTACGCCAGATCCTGGAAGGTCGCGAGGCAGGGCGGGACGTTGAGGCGCTCAGGAAGGTGGTCGAACTGAACTGGTTCGACACCAGCACCATCACCGGCGAGCGCGATCATTTTGATGCATCGCCGCAGGAATTGCTGTTCCTGCAATACACATCCGGATCCACATCGTCGCCACGCGGCGTGATGGTCCAGCACCGGCATGTCATCGACAATTGCACCCGGCCTGTGGAGAGCGATTGCGTGACGCTTTCATGGCTGCCGCATTATCACGATATGGGCCTGATCGGTTATTACCTCTTCCCATTGGTCTTCGGCGGCATCGCGCATCATTTCTCGGCAATGAACTTCCTGCGCCGGCCGGCCTTGTGGTTCGAGCTGATCTCCAAGCTGCGCGTTAACAGAACCTCCGCGCCGAATTTCGCATTCGACTACTGCCTGCGTCCGGACCGGGTTCCCGACGAGCAACTGGCCGGCCTCGACCTGTCGTCGCTAGTCGACATCATGAATGCGTCCGAACCGGTGCGCAGCGAATCGCTGCAAGCGTTCAAGGACCGCTTTTCGCGATATGGCCTGCGCGATTCAGCGCTCACTGTGGCGTTCGGCCTGGCGGAAAACACCTTGCGCGTGACAGACAGCGGGCGCGTTTCGCTGCCCGTCAGCAAGGAAAAGCTCGCCCTCGGCGTGGTTGAGCCGGTCCGGGGGAAGGGTACGTCATCTCAGGTCACCACGCTTGCGAGCTGCGGTACGCCGGTTGAGGGCGTCGAAATCGCCATCGTCGATCCCGATACGCACACTATGCTGCCGCCGGAGCGAACCGGCGAGATCTGGGTTGCGGGAACCGGCAAGGCCGATGGCTATTGGGGGCACCCGGATCATTCGAAAGAACACTTCAATGCGCAGGTGGCAGACCGACCGAGAGCCGGCGGCTATATGCGCACCGGTGATGTCGGCTTCGTCGAGGATGGCGAGCTTTACGTGTGCGGCCGCATTCGCGACATGGTGATCATTCGCGGCAAGAACGTCTTTCCCAACGATGTCGAGCGCGCCGTGCTCGGCTGGTTCGATCAGATCCTTCCCGGCCGTGTCGCCGTGTTCGGCTGCGGCAGAAACGGCATTGGCGAGGACGGTCTCGGCATCGTCGTGGAGGCTGAGCAGAAGGGCGAAAAGCTTCCGCTCGAGGAGATCGCGCGGTGCGTTAGCCAGGCCTTCCAGGTCAATGTGTTGAGGATCGCCCAGATACGCCGCGGTTCGATGCCCAAGACGTCGTCGGGGAAGATCGCCCGTTATCTCTGCCGCTCGCGGCTTGAGCGCGACGAGTTCGACATCATCGCTGACTATCTGCCGCCGCAGATCGAAGAGACCGACACGTCGCCGGAAGCCTATCTGGAGATGCTTCTGGCGCGCGCAGCCGCGACTGCCGGCGAAGAAACGCCGATCTCCGAACTTGGCCTCAACTCGCTCGACCTTGTCGAACTGGCGACTGTGATCCAGACGGCTGCCCGCGACGCAGGTTTCGACGATGATGCAACGAGTGCCGGTTTCCACGATTTGCGCCTGTTGCAATCGGCAACCATTGCTTCGATTCGCAGCCTGTTTGCGGGACTGGCCGAAGGCACGAGCACCGGCGCAGACATCGCAGCGTTCTTCGCGGCAGCACTTGCCGGCATCGAGGAAGATGAAGCCTCCCATATGCGCCGCGACGCCGGGCTTTGCGCCGGCATGGAGTTCCCCGCGCGTACCAAGGGGGCGGAACGCGATGGCGCGGTGCTGGTCACCGGTTCGACCGGCTTTCTCGGCAGCTTTCTGATCGAAGCGCTGGTCCGGCAGGACGACCGGCCGATCGTGGCGCTCGTCCGGGCTGGCAATCCCGAACATGCGGCCAACCGCATCAAGGGCGCGCTGATGCGCACTGGAATGATCTCGTCCGATCGCGTGGACGAGGCGCTGGCCTCGCGGATCAGCGTCGTCGGCGGCGATATTGCCGCTCCGCGTTTCGGCCTCTCCGATGCGGACTGGCAGGCAATCGCCGACGACGTGTCGGAGGTTCTGCATTGCGGGGCGTTGGTCGACTATGTCAGGCCCTATGCGGACATGCGCGACGCCAATGTTGCCGGCACTGCGGAGGCGGTCGAGTTTTGCCGGCAGGGCCGGCCCAAGATCCTCAACCACATTTCGACGACATTCGTTTACGGCTGGACGCCTCATCGCAGGAAGGCCGAGACCGAGCGCAACGCGACGATGGAGGGGCTCGACTTCGGTTATTCGCAGTCGAAATGGGCGGCCGAGCAGGTCGTGTTCAACGCTGCCGACGGCGGTCTGAACACGCGCGTTTTCCGGCCCTCGCTGATTACAGCATCGCGGACCGGCTACTATGTGCGCGGAGACATCGTTACCCGGCTCTTGGGTTACTGCATTCGCCACGGCGTCGCGCCGACGGCGAGGAATCAGCTGAGCCTGCTGCCGGTCGAGGTTTGCGCCAACAACATCGTGGCGATCTCGCGCGATCCTGCCAGCCTCGGCGGCGTTTACGGGCTGACGGCGAACCGGATCTATACGATCGAGACGGTCATGCGGCTCGTATCAAAGATCTACGGTTATCCGATGGAGTTCCTGTCGCTCGACGAGTTCATCGACCACATCAACGAGAATTGCGACCAGCATGACGACCTTATGCCGCTGAAGCCGTTCTTCAACAACAACCGAGAAAAGTTCCGCTCGATCGAGCATCTGCAATACGAGAACCCGGCCTATTTCGAGTGGTGCGAAAAGTCGCCCGACATGATGGCCGAACCGGAACTTGAAGCCACCGTGCGCTGGATCGTCGATTTCCTGATCGAGAACCTGCTTGTCGCCAAGCCGCGGACAGATGGTACGACGAGGCAGGTCGCGCTCGCCTGATCTTTGCTGCGCCGGACACACATACCGCCCATCGATCCCGAAATGAAAATGGCCGCCGGATCGCTCCGGCGGCCACCAGCTTCCTTCCGCTGCGCCCGGGATTATTCTCCCGTGGTGCGATCCGTCACGATGACCGGGATCAGGAGATCGCCCCAATTGCCGCCGCTGTGATGGCGGGCGGAGCGCACCAGTTCCACCGAAATGCCGGTTTCCACGGCCTTCATGACAGCCTGGTTGAGACGGTGCAGGTCGTTTGCAACCATGCGGATCGCCGCCTGCTGGTCTCCATTCATGGCCGAAGACTGCTCTTCGGCACGTTCCTTGACGCGGGTCTGGGGTGCCATTGTTGTCTCCTTTCGGCGTTTCCCGTGGAAGGCCGCCCGCACGGGCGGCCTTGATTGTCCCTTGCTACTCGGCAGCCGGGCGGAACTGCGCAGTTTCGGTCGATTCGCCCATCGCGGTCGTCGACGACTGGCCGCCGGTAATGGCCATCGACACGGCGTCGAAATAGCCGGTGCCGACTTCGCGCTGATGCTTGGTGGCCGTGTAGCCATTGGCCTCGGAGGCAAACTCGGCTTCCTGCAGTTCCGAATAGGCCGCCATCTGGCGATCCTTGTAACCGCGTGCCAGCTCGAACATGCCGTGGTTGAGCTGATGGAAGCCGGCCAGCGTGATGAACTGGAACTTGTAGCCCATCGCGCCCAGCTCGCGCTGGAACTTCGCGATCGTCGCGTCATCCAGGTTCTTCTTCCAGTTGAAGGACGGCGAGCAGTTGTAGGCCAGAAGCTGGTTGGGATGCTCCTTGCGCACTGCTTCGGCGAATTTCTTCGCCTGCTCCAGATCAGGCTTCGACGTCTCCATCCAGATCAGGTCGGAATAGGGCGCCATCGCAATTGCGCGGGCAATGCAGGGCTCCATGCCGTTCTTGACGTTGTAGAAGCCTTCGACGGTGCGGCCTTGGTCATAATCGACAAAGGGCTGGTCGCGCTCGTCGATATCGGACGTGATCAGCTTCGCGGCTTCCGCGTCGGTGCGGCAGATGATCAGCGTCGGCACGCCCATGACGTCGGCGGCAAGCCGCGCGGCCGTCAGGTTGCGGATGTGGGCCGCCGTCGGGATCAGAACCTTGCCGCCAAGATGGCCGCACTTCTTTTCCGATGCCAGCTGGTCCTCGAAGTGGACGCCGGCGGCACCCGCCTCGATGTAGGCCTTCATCAGTTCGAAGGCGTTCAGCGGGCCACCGAAGCCGGCTTCGGCGTCAGCGACAATCGGCGCGTACCAGGTGTCCACCGAATAGCCATTGCCTTCCGAAGTCTCGATCTGGTCGGCGCGCTGCAGCGTCTTGTTGATGCGCTTGGCAAGCTCGGGGCCGGCATTGGCCGGGTAGAGCGACTGGTCGGGATACATGGCGGACGCAGTATTGGCATCGGCAGCGACCTGCCAGCCCGAAAGATAGATCGCCTTGAGACCGGCACGAACCATCTGCATGGCCTGGTTGCCGGAAAGCGCCCCGAGCGCATTCACGAAATCCTCTTCGTGGATCAGCTTCCACAGCCGGTTGGCGCCGTTTTCCGCCAGGGTGTAGCGGATCGGCAGCGAACCGCGCAGACGGGTGACATCCTCGGGCGTGTAAGGGCGCTCGATGCCGTCATAACGGCCCTGGGGAGCGGATGGGACAAGATTGTAAAAATCGGTCATGACGATCTCCGGTCAAAACAGGTTCACAGCATTTGAGGCGGTCTTGGGTTCGCCTCGTTCGGTGTGTTTTTTACATTGCGCTGCGACATAGGCGAGGAAATAACGGAAATTCAGGCAGAAATTCCGGTAAGCCTGTCTTGTGTTTGACAAGCGGGCGATGTAAATTTGTAAAATCTGTAAACCCCTGATTTCGGGCGTCAGCCTGTAAATTCTGTAAAGATCGAGTTATGGCCGAGCAAAAGATCTTCGCTGGTCCGCGCATTCGCCGTGTCCGCAACGCCAAGGGGCTGACCCAGACGGCGATGGCGGAGGGGCTGGGCATTTCGCCCTCCTATCTCAACCTGATCGAGCGCAACCAGCGGCCGCTGACGGTGCAGCTCATTCTCAAGCTTGCCTCGGTCTACAAGGTCGAGCCGGAGGAGTTGCAGGCCGATGCGGGCCCGAATGTTGCGGCGCTTCGCGAGGTATTCGCCGATCCGCTTTTGTCGGGCGAACTGCCGGGCGATACCGAACTGATCGAGGTGGCGGAGGCCGCGCCCAACGCCATGGCAGCGATGGTCAAGCTGTTCCGCGCCTATCGCGAACAGGCAGAGCGGCTGACCGACCTGTCGGACATGCTAGCGCGAGAGGGCAAGGCGACATCGATTGCCGGCACCAAGCTGCCGATCGACGAAATCCGCGAAGTCTTCGAAAGACGGCCCAACCATTTCCCGGCAATCGAGGAAGAGGCCGAGGCGTTCGTTTCCCTGCTGAAGCCAGGCGACGATCTTCTGGGCGCTTTGAAAGCCTGGCTGCAAGCTGAGCATGGCATCGCCGTGAGGGTGCTGCCGGTGGCGACGATGCCCAACTGGCGTCGGCGTTACGACAGACATACCCAGCGGCTCTTCATCTCAGAACGCCTGTCGCCTTTCGACCAGTTGCGCGAAGTGGCGATGGAAGCCTCGCTCATGCGCATGTCGGTGGCGATCGGCGCGGAGCTTAAGGCGCTCAAATTGTCATCGGATGAGGCGCGACGGCTGGCCCGTTTCGAGCTGGCGCGTTATGCCGCCCATGCGCTGATGATGCCCTATCGGCCGTTCTACGAGGCGGCCCAGCGGGCGCGCTACGACATCGACGTGCTGCGCTCGCGCTTCGGCGTTTCCTTCGAGCAGGCGGCCAACAGGTTGACCATGCTTTGCCGCGAAGGGGCGGCAGGCGTTCCCTTCTTCATGATGGAGATCGACAACGCCGGCAACCGCTTCCGGCGAGGCGGCGCGCAGGGTTTCCCGCAGGCGCGCTTTGGCGGCGGCTGTCCGAAACTTGCCGTCCATGCCGCCTTCGGTCAGCCCGGCCAGGTGCTGGTCGAGGCAGTCGAGATGCCGGACGGTGCGGAGTTTCTGACACTCGCACGCACGCTGGAAGGTCCGCAGGGCGCGTTCAACGAACGTCCGCGCCGAACGGCGCTTCTGCTCGGCTGCGACATCGGCTTCAGGGACGAGATTGTCTATGGAGCCGCACTTCCGGCGGCCACAGGATCGGGTGGCAAGCCGGGCAAGGCGCCGGCAACCGCTGTCGGCCCCGCCTGCCGGCTATGCGAGCGGCAGGGATGCCTTGCTCGCGCCGAACCACCGGTCACCCGTCCGCTGGGACTGGATGAAATGGTGACGGGGCTAAGCGCTTTCGATTTTCAGTAGCAAGACATCGTTGGGTCCCAACCGGCCGTGGGGTGGTCTGCCCAACTCGCTTTGCAGGCGCACGCGGACGGCTGGACCAAACATCCATTGCATCCAGTGACCTGTTGGGACCTGCCGGCGATGACTATCTTTCCCTTCCGAAAGGGAGAACGGCATGAACGTTCAGAGGATTGCTGCCTTCACCGAGGGTGGTCGCGGCGGAAACCCTGCAGGCGTGGTGCTTGCGGAGGCGCTGCCGGATGCCGCCGATATGCAGGCGCTGGCCGCCGAAGTCGGGTATTCGGAAACCGCATTCGCAGCCCGTATGGAGGATGGTGGCTGGCGCGTCCGCTATTTCTCGCCGGAAAGCGAAGTGCCGTTCTGCGGCCATGCCACGATCGCGCTGGGAGCCGTTTTGGCGAAGACGCACGGGGCAGGGAGTTTCGCGTTGCAGCTCAACGATGCGGCGATCACCGTCGAAGGCTTCGAGCGTGACGGCGAAACAATTGCTGTGCTCAGTTCGCCCGCCACGCGCAGCGAGCCCGCTTCACCGGAGCTTCTGGCAGAGGCGCTTTCCCTGTTCGGCTATTCCGAAGCCGATCTGGACATGCACCTGCCGGTGCGGCGCGTTCACGCCGGCGCTGACCATCTGGTCATCCCGCTGAATTCGCGGCGTGCGCTTGCCTCGCTTGCCTACGATCTCGATGCAGGGCGCCGTTTCATGCTCAGCCATGGTCTCGTGACCGTGGCTTTCGTCTTCCGGGAATCCGAGCGGCTATTTCACGCCCGCAACGCGTTTGCCTCGGGCGGCGTGCTTGAAGACCCAGCGACGGGAGCCGCCGCGGCGGCGTTTGCCGGAATGCTGCGTGACCTGAAACTGCTGGAGAGCGGCGAAATCAAGATTATCCAGGGCGAGGATATGGGCCGGCGTTCGCGCATAGAAGCGGCGTTTACCGACCAAGTTGGCTCGTCGATAAGGGTCTCGGGTGCTTCAACACCAATAGAGGACGAATAACCGACCGCGCGCCTACCCGATTTCCAGGATCACGTTGCCGTTTATCCTTCCCTCTTCCACCGCTTCATGTGCTGCCGCAATGTCTGAGAGTGGAAACCGCGCGCCGATCGCGTGTTTCAGCTTTCCGCTTTCAAGCAGCTTGGTGAGCTCGGAGATCGCGGCTGCACGCTCATCCTTTGTGAGTTCGTAAACGAGGAAAAACCGCAACGTGTAGTTGTTCCAGAGCATGGCCGGGAACGAGATAGGGATGTCGCCGGGAACATTCGAACCGTATCAGGCGATCATGCCATGCGGCTTGACGATGGCGTCGGCGATCAGCTGCGCGGTGGACGACAGATCCATGTCGATGATGCCGTCAACACCCTCGTTGCGCGTCATGTGCTTCACGACCTCGGCCACATCCTTGCTCTTGTAGTCTATGACGAAATCAGCACCCGCCGCGCGAGCGTGGTCGGTGCGCTTCTCCGACGCCGTTGCGATTACCCGTGCGCCGCGAATTTTCGCGATCTGCGTGATGTAGAAACCCACGGCCGATCCGGCACCTGTGACCAGCAATGTCTTTCCGGCGATGTTGCCGAACAGGTTGACGCCGTGAATTGCGGTGAGCGCGGGAATTCCGAGACACGCGCCGGTGGCGAAATCGACATTGACGGGCAGCCGCACGGCCTGACGCTCTGGCACGCAGATATGTTCCGCCGCCGTTCCGTCCGAGCGCTTCCACTGGCCGTTCCAGATCCAGACCCGCTCGCCTTTGCGCGCCGGCGCTACGCCCTCACCGACGGCGTCGATCGTGCCGGCTCCGTCGCTGTGCGGGATGATGCGCGGCCAGGCCAGCGGGCGGCCGCGGCGGCTTTTGACATCCGACGGGTTGACGCCGGAGGTGGCGAGCCGCACCCGCACTTCGCCTGCCGCCGGTTCGGGTAAGTCCGTTTCATCGACAACAAGCACGTCCCGCGCAGGGCCATTGCGCTCATACCAGGCGGCTTTCATGGGCTTTCCTCCGGAAAATGGAAGCAAAGCAGCTATAGGGGCCGGCCGCAATGCATCGTGCGGCTATGGCGACCGTGCTGTCAGTCTCCGACCGGCCGCTCGCCTGCAAACAGCGCCCTGTGCGCCGTCAGCAAATCGGTGATGCGGTCGATCACGGTCCGGACATCCGTTCGGTGCCGGTCGTCATTGTGCATGACGATCCACTGATAGCTGCCGAGCTCTTCGATCGGCTCCCCGGCACGCTCCAGCAACGGGTCCCGGTCCCCGGCGAAGCAGGGCAGCAGCCCCTTGCCGACGCCGGCGCGGATAAGGTCGTGCAGCGTTCGCGAGGTGTTTGCCCATGCCGCAACGACGACACCCGGCTGCTCATTGAGCCAGCGGGCGGAACGCGTCATGGCGTCTTCGGGGGCGATTGCCACCCAGTCCTCGTAGCCGGCATTGGCAAGGTTGCGCGCCCGAAATGGCGCTTGCGCGACGGCAACGGTGCGCCGCGCCGCCAGGCTTGGGCTGTCGGGCTGCGCATTGCGGATGCCGATCTCGACCTCGCGGTGGGCGATGTCGAGCTTAGCCTCGGTCGTCTTGAAGGCGATGCGGAAGGGGTCGTCCGGCTTCCACAGCTTGCCAAAATTGGCGGCAAGAAAGCTGGCCGTGCCGGTGCCTGCCGATATGCGCACCAGCGAGCGGGTTCCGTCTGCCGAAAGCCAGTCGCCGATGGACTGGGCGCCGGCTTCCATCGCCATTGCCTTTTCAAACAGCGCGCGCCCGTCGGCGGTGAGCTCATAGCCCGTCTGCCGTCGCCGGAAGAGCGGCCTGCCGACCGCCTGTTCGAGCGCCAGCATGCGCCGGCCGACCGTTGCAGCGCTAGAATCGAGGCGGCTGGCGGCAGCCGACAGGCTTCCCGTCCGGCCGACTGCGATGAAGAATTGAAGATCGTTCCAAACAATATCTTTCATGAATGAACGATATGTTGCAGTTTTCGCGCGTTCAATGGCCGATCTCGACGACTATCTTCCATCTACGAAAAAGATGGAGGGTCGCATGGTCGATTACATGGTGGCGATGGCATTGATCCAGTGCGGCGATGCCGGGCGCTGCGAAGCGCGGCGCAAGGACTGGACCTTGAAGAACTCCGGCGAAACGAGGGATGCACGCACAAGGCGCGGGCTGCCGTGGCGACTTGTCGCCGGAACGGGGCGGTGAGCCGCCATTGACAGGTCGAATGGCGGCGGGCCACCTTGGCTCATCGTCAACTGCGCGACAGGCATATCTTGCACGAAACGGCAGCCGGCAAAGCCGACCCCGCTTTGAAAATTGTGAAGGATGCGGCAACCACCGCCGACACTGACACCTTGGGCGAAGTGTCGCCGGACGGTTTCATGTCGGCGGATCACAAGTCCGAATACGAGACCTTTGTCGCCGAACATCCGGATATCGAAGCGGTCGAGTTCCTGATGGTCGATCCCAATGGTGTCATGCGCGGCAAGTGGGCTCCGGGAGATGCGCTGAAGAAGGCTTATCAGGAAGGCGTCAATTTCCCGATGTCGCTGCATGGGCTCGACGTGTGGGGCCGTGAGGTCGCTGAAACCGGGCTGCATATCGAGACCGGCGACAAGGACGGTTATTGCCGGGCGACGCGCGGTTCGCTCGCCATCGTGCCCTGGGCCAAGCGCAAGACAGCGCAGGTGCTGTTGCAGACCTTTACGCCGGAGGGCGAACCGTTTCTGGCCGATCCGCGACAGGTGCTGAAGAAGAAGATCGCCGAAATCAACGCCAAGGGCTTTTTCCCGGTTGTCGCCTTCGAGCTCGAATTTTACCTGCTCGATCCCGATACCGACTGGGATGACGGCATGCCGGCCCCGGTCGGCGCGACGGCCGGCCCCGACCGGCTGAGGATGTATGGTCTCGACGATCTGGCCGAACATGCTGAGCTGTTCGACATGATCCGCGATGCGGCCGCAGCTCAGGACCTGCCGATCGACACGATCATCAAGGAGGCCGCGCCCGGCCAGTTCGAGGTCAACCTGAAACACCGGTCCGATCCGCTTCGCGCGGCCGACGATGTCATCATGCTGAGGCGCATCGTCATCGGCTGCGCACGGGCGCACGGGCTGACGGCGACCTTCATGGCCAAACCGTTTCTGGAATATGCTGGCAATGGCATGCATGTTCATGCCTCGATGCTGGACGCCGAGGGGCAGAACATCTTTGGCGGCCCGGACGGGCGGCAGAAACTCGAAGCGGCCGTTGCCGGGCTTTTGAAGTCGATGCCGGAATCGCTGATCCTGTTCATCAACACCTGGAACGGCTTCCGTCGTATCACGCCCGGCTCCTACGCTCCGACAAGGGCCGTGTGGGCGGAGAACAATCGCTCCGTCGCGCTGCGTATTCCGGTGTCCACGGAGGAAAACCGCCGCGTCGAACACCGCATCGCTGGCGCCGACGCCAACCCCTATCTGGTGATGGCCGCGCTTCTGCAGGGCATCGTGGAGGGGGTCGAGGACGGCATGGTTCCACCGCCGCCGGTGGAGGGAAACGCCTACGATGAAGAGGGTTTCTACCTGCCCGACGACATGGACGAGGCGCTGCAGCTTGCATCGAAGAACGGTTTCATTGACCGTGCGCTGGGTCCCTTGCTCGCCAAGGTCTACCGCGATCTCAAGCGCGCCGAGATACTTGCCTTCTGGGGCGAGATCACACCGCTTGAGCGAACGACCTATCTGTAGATTGCGGTTGCGAATTTTGCCTTGTCGCACCGCGGTAACGCCAATAGGCTGAGTTTAAACAGCGCCCGCGATTGACCGATGGCGGGCGCATAACAACGCTGACAGAGGAGAACAGAATGTTTCGCAGGTCATTCCTCGCTGCAGGCGCCGTAGCCGCGGCTGCCGCCTTCGCCACCACGGCTTTCGCGCAGGACCGCGTGGTCAACGTCTACAACTGGTCGGACTATATCGACGAGTCGATCCTTGAAGAGTTCACTGCTGAAACCGGCATCAAGGTCGTCTATGACGTCTTCGATTCCAACGAAATTCTGGAGACCAAGCTGCTGGCCGGAAGCACCGGCTATGATGTTGTCGTGCCCACCGGCACCTTCCTCGCCCGCCAGATCCAGGCCGGCGTTTTCCAGAAGCTCGACAAATCCAAACTGCCGAACATCTCCAATATGTGGGATGTGGTTGCCGAACGGACCGCGAAATACGATCCCGGCAACGAATATTCCATCAACTATATGTGGGGCACCACCGGCATTGGCTACAATGTCCGCAAGGTGCAGGACATTCTTGGCATCGAGAAGGTCGAAAGCTGGGATGTGATCTTCAAGCCGGAGATGATCTCCAAGCTGGCCGAGTGCGGGGTGTTCATGCTCGACGCGCCGGCCGAGATGATCCCCGCCGCGCTTAACTATCTGGGTCTGGACATCAACTCGACAGATCCGGACGAACTCGCCAAGGCGGAGGAACTGCTTCTCTCTGTCCGGCCTCATATCCGGAAGTTCCACTCCTCCGAATATATCAGCGCGCTGGCCAATGGCGATATCTGCATGGCAGTCGGCTGGTCGGGTGACGTATTCCAGGCGCGCGACCGCGCGGCTGAGGCCGACCAGGGCGTTGTGATCGACTATGCCATCCCGAAGGAAGGCGCCCAGATGTGGTTCGATCAGATGGCGATCCCGACCGACGCTGCCAATGTCGAGGAAGCGCATATCTTCCTCAACTACATCATGAAGCCGGAAGTCATCGCGAAGGCGTCGAACTACGTCTTCTACGCCAACGGCAACAAGGCCTCGCAGGAACTGCTGGAGCCGGACGTGATCGACGATCCGGCGGTTTATCCGGACGAGGCAACGCTGAACAACCTCTTCACCACCGTGCCGCCCGATCCGCGCACGCAGCGCCTCATGACGCGGCTGTGGACCAGCGTGGTGACCGGCCAGTAGTCTGACAGCACGAGCGCCCGCGCCTCCGGCGCGGGCCGCATCCTTCTTTTCGGGGCGGGCAGACCATGAAATCGCTTGGCAGCATTCGCAGGAGCTTCGCGCCCTGGGAGGACCCCGACGCCAAACCCTATATCCGCTTCGAAAACGTCACCAAGAAGTTTGGCGACTTTGTCGCCGTCAACGACCTGTCGCTCGATATTTATGAGCGCGAGTTCTTTGCGCTGCTGGGCGCATCCGGCTGCGGCAAGACCACGCTGCTCAGGATGCTTGCCGGTTTCGAAGAGCCGACAGCAGGGCGCATTCTGCTCGACGGTCAGGATCTTAGCGGCATTCCGCCTTACCGGCGGCCGGTCAACATGATGTTCCAGTCCTACGCGCTCTTTCCGCATATGACGGTGGAGGCCAATATCGGCTTCGGTCTGAAACAGGACCGTATGCCGCGCGCCGAGATAGCAAAGCGCGTTGGCGAGATGCTGAAACTTGTGAAGCTGGAGCAGTTTGCATCACGCAAGCCGCATCAGCTCTCGGGCGGGCAGCGCCAGCGGGTCGCACTGGCCCGTTCGCTCGCCAAGCGGCCGAAGGTGCTGCTTTTGGACGAACCGCTGGGCGCGCTCGACAAAAAGCTGCGCGAGGAAACCCAGTTCGAACTGACCGACCTGCAACAGGAACTTGGGCTCACCTTTGTCATCGTCACCCACGATCAGGAAGAGGCGATGACGATGGCAGACCGCATCGCGATCCTCGACAAGGGGGAGGTGATGCAGGTGGCAACGCCGGCCGAGGTCTATGAAGCGCCGGCTTCGCGCTTCGTGGCCGAGTTTGTTGGCTCCGTGAACATGTTCGAAGGCGCGGTCACCGAACGAAACGGGACGGGAGCGCGCATAGCTCACGGTGAGGGGCGGACCATTCTGGCCGACAATGCAGGCGACGCCACGGTCGGCGACCACGTCGCATTCGCGATCAGGCCGGAGAAGGTACGGGTTTCATCGCAGCAGCCGGACGACAAGTCGCTCAATACGCTTGAAGGCGAGGTCTACGACATTGCCTATCTCGGCGACATGACGATCTATCACGTCAAGCTCGATGACGGGCCGGTGGTCAAATCCGCGATGATGAACAGTTCGCGCCTCATCGACGATCCGCTGACCTGGGACGATCGCGCCTGGATAACCTTTGCGCCGGATGCCGGCGTGGTGTTGACGCGGTAGCCGCGCCGTGGACCGGATCATCTCAGCCATCACCAGCCGGCTGGTCGTCGCCGTCCCTTACCTCTGGCTGCTGTTTTTCTTCCTCGTCCCCTTTCTGATCGTCTTCAAGATTTCGCTGTCGGATCTGGCGATTGCAATGCCGCCCTATACGCCTGCGCTGGACGGCGTGCGTGAGTTCTTTGCGCGGCTCGGCGAGTTCGACTTCGAGAACTACGAACTGCTGATGTGCGACCTGCTTGGTTACATCGGGGTAGGGAAGGATTTGTGCCAGGATGGCTTCGCGATTGGTTTTTTTGAGCGTCCCTATCTGTCAGTTGCCTACCATTCCAGCATCAAGATCGCGTTCGTTTCGACCGTTCTAACGCTGCTGGTCGGATATCCGATTGCCTACGGCATGGCGCGCGCGCCGCAATCCATGCGCACAACGCTGCTGATGCTGGTAATTCTGCCATTCTGGACCAGTTTTCTGATCCGCGTTTATGCCTGGATCGGCATTCTCAAGCCGGAAGGTCTGCTCAACCAGCTGTTGCTTGCGCTCGGGCTGATCGACGATCCGCTCATCATCATGAACACCAACAGGGCAGTCTATATCGGCATCGTCTATTCCTACCTGCCGTTCATGGTGCTGCCGCTCTATTCCGCGCTCGAAAAGCTGGACCATTCGCTTATCGAGGCTGCGCAGGACCTCGGCTGCACGCCGTTTTCGGCATTCTGGAAGATCACCTTTCCGCTTTCGCTTCCCGGCGTCGCGGCGGGTTGTCTGCTGGTCTTCATTCCGGCGGTCGGCGAGTTCGTGATCCCCGATCTGCTCGGCGGTTCGCGCACGCTGATGATCGGCAAGACGCTGTGGAGCGAGTTCTTCAGCAATCGCGACTGGCCACTGTCTTCGGCGGTGGCGATCATCCTGCTGTTGATACTTGTCGTGCCGATCATGCTGTTCCAGCGGGCACAGGCCCGGGCGCAGGAGTAGCGCGATGAACAACGGCCTGACCCGGTTCAACATCGTTTCGCTGGTGGCGGGTTTCGCCTTCCTCTACCTGCCGATCGTGCTGCTGGTCATCTATTCCTTCAACGAATCGAAGCTGGTGACGGTGTGGTCCGGTTTCTCGACCAAGTGGTACACCCAGCTTCTGTCCAATGATGGCCTGATCGATGCTGCCTGGGTGACCTTCCGCGTGGCACTGATATCGGCCAGCGTCGCTACCGTGCTGGGCACGCTCGCTGCAATTGCCCTGACGCGCTACACGCGGTTTCGCGGCCGCGTGCTGTTCACCGGCATGGTGTTCGCGCCGCTGGTCATGCCGGAAGTCATTACCGGCCTGTCGCTGCTGCTATTGTTCGTGGCGATTGGTCTGGACCGCGGTTTCCTGACGGTGACGCTGGCGCACATCACCTTTTCCATGTGTTTCGTTGCCGTCGTCGTGCAGTCGCGCCTGCTCACCTTCGACCGGTCGCTGGAAGAGGCGGCGATGGATCTGGGCGCCACGCCGACGCGGACTTTCTTTCAGGTGACCTTGCCGGTCATCCTGCCGGCCGTCGTGTCCGGCTGGATGCTGGCCTTCACCCTGTCGCTGGACGATCTGGTGATTGCGAGCTTTACCTCGGGCCCGGGCGCCACGACCCTGCCGATGAAGATCTACAGTCAGGTTCGTCTGGGAGTGACGCCGGAGATCAATGCCGTCTGCACGATCCTGATTGCCATTGTCGCAAGCGGGGTGCTGATTGCTTCTGTCGCCAACAAGCGCCGCGATGTTCAGCGCGCGCGTGACGAACAGGCGGCAAGGCAGGCTGGCGGCTGAGAGCGCGGTCACTCTGCCGGTGGAATGACCGGCGACACGTAGGGCGAATCCCACGAACCGCCGACAAAGAACTGCAGCGGCTCCGCTTCTTCCGCGCCAGCCTCTGCCTTGGGCCGTATCGTGCCGGAAAGCGCCAACCCGCGTCCCGGCAATGGCACCAGGCCGGTCAGCGTGAGCAACTGCCCCTCGCTGTCCAACTCGGCCTTGTCCAGTCGGGCCGTGCCTTCCTGTATTTTGGCACGCAGGCTGAGGCTGCTGAACGTGATCGAACCGCCCGAAATTTCGTCGAGCGAGAAGAACTCGCCCTTGCTCGCCTTCTCCGCAAAGGCCGGGAAGTCGAGACCGGCCATCGCGCCGGGGCCGAGACTGGCGGAAAACGATCCCTGAGCGGATCGGATGATCGACAGCCAGTCATTACCGTTGCCCTTGAGCGAGATCATCAGATCACCGCGCGCGATCGGCATCAGGTGGCTGACCTGCATCGTGTTGGCAAGCGCGCCAAGGTCGACGCCCACGCCGCGCAGGCGCACTTCGACCTGACTGGCCGGGCCCGGTTGGTCGATGCGGAAACCAGCCTGCACCGTGCCGCCGAAGCCTTGCGCATCTGAAATGTCGAACACCGCCAATCCGCCCTTGATCTGCGCCGTAGCCGCGACCTGGGTGAAGGACAGCGTGCCCGCCGTCGCAGTATTGGCAGACAGCCGCAGATCGAGGCTCATCTGTTCGGCAACCTGGCTGTCCATCGTGCTGTAGCGCCCCCAGCGGTCGGGCGTGAGCGCCGAAAAGGCGGACAGGAACGATTGCAGGTTGATCGTTTCGAAGGCGAGCGTGCCGGCGACCGCCGGTACATTTTCGCCCAAGGCGATTTCCAGAGTGCCGCGGCTCGGATTGCCGTCGAGCGTGACCGTTGCTTCCGAAAGATTTAGCCGGCGAATGGAACCGCTCACATTGGCGTTGATCGACACCGCGCCTATTGCCGAGCCGGGGCTTATTTCGTTGCCGGACCATTCCAGCATGCGCCGCAGCGAAGGCGACGAAAGATCGCCGCTTCCCTGCAGAAATCCTTCCTTGCCGAGATTGACGGCGCCTGAATAGTTCAGGTTGAGCGGCGACGATTTCAGCGTGACCGACACGGGCGACGAGGCACCGGCCATAAGCAGAAGCGGCTGTTCGGAACTGAAGCTGACCTCGACAAGCTCACCCCGCCAGATGCCCGATGCAGACAAGGATGCCGCACGGTTGAAGGCGGGCCATTGCAACCTGCCGCCAACGCTGGAGAGCAGTTCGGTCTCTCCGCCCTCGCGTGAGAGGGTCAGCTTGCCTTCCACGATTTCTACCGTAGCCAGTGCGTCATCTGGCAAGAGCGAGGCGTCAGGCTGGGCCGGATTTTCATCGACGAGGCTGCGTGCTCGTGCCAAGGCCTCGGCGATCCTGCCGCGGACGGCGCCGCCGCGCGCTGGCGTCAATGCCTCGGCCGCGACGGTGAATGTCGGCCGCAACAGACGCAGATGCGTAAAGACGATGTCTCCGCTCAGCGCGGAAAACGCAGCGAGTTCGGCGTCGATCTTCTCTACGCGGGCGACAGGTTCCCCATCGCGCCCGAAATCGGAGAACGTCACGTCGCTTAGATGTGCGGTGATGACGGGCCAGACCTCAAAGCCGGTTTCCGCGCCCAGCGTGACGCGATAGCCGGTGAGTTCGGAAAGTTCCTGCGCAATGCGGTCGCGCACGATCTGGGTGGAAGCGACATAGGGAAGTGCAGCCAGCATCAGCGCCGCGATTACCACAATCGCGCCGACCCCCCAGACCAGCCTTTTAACCACCGGTCGCGGCATTCTGCCTCTTTCCCGAGCCCAGTACCTGCCTAAACAAGTCGCTACGCTTTTCAAGCATTTATGGCCTCGCGATGGCGCTGCTTCCGAATCCGCAATGTTCGGTGTCCGGCCTTTCAGGTGTTTGTAGGTATTTCCAACCTCTTGTCGGCTTCCGGAACGCGCGGCATAAGCAGGCCGCCTGAACGGAGAATACGATGCCGCAGAACACCCCTCTTTGGACGCCGTCACCCGACAGGGTCGACAATTCCGCTTTGACTGACTTCATGACGCAGGCCTCAAAGCGGGCAGGGCGCGATCTGCCGGACTATGACGCGCTGCACGCATGGTCGATTGACGAACGCGAGGCGTTCTGGAGCCTGATCTGGGACTATTGCGGGGTCGTGGGCGAGCCGGGCGAGACGGTGCTGAAGAATGGCGACTGCATGCCGGGCGCGTCGTTCTTTCCCGACGCAAGGCTGAATTTTGCCGAAAATCTGCTGGCAAGACCGGGAAAGGGTGATGCCATTGTCTTTCGCGGTGAAGACAAGGTGGAGCGCCGCTGGTCCTGGGACGAACTTCGCGATCAGGTCTCGCTGCTTCAGCAGTTTATGCGCGCACAAGGTGTGAAGGCCGGTGACCGCGTGGCGGCCATGATGCCGAACATGCCCGAGACCATTGCCGCAATGCTGGCCGCCACGTCGCTCGGCGCGATCTGGTCGTCCTGCTCACCCGATTTTGGAACCCAGGGTGTGCTCGACCGTTTTGGCCAGATCGAGCCGACGATCTTCATCGCGCCGGATGGCTATTATTACAACGGCAAGACCATAGACGTGGCAGGCAAGGTTGCCGAGGTGCTGGCCAAGCTGCCGACCGTGCGTGCCACGCTCATCGTCGACTATCTCGGCAAGGCCGACGAAGCGGCCAAGTCGATCGATGGCGCGCAAACCCTCGCGGCTGCCGCTTCGGCGTTCTCACCCGCACAGCTGACATTCGAGCGCCTGCCATTCGAGCACCCGCTCTACATCCTTTTTTCATCCGGTACGACCGGCATCCCCAAATGCATCGTGCATTGCGTTGGCGGCATCCTTTTGCAGCATCTGAAGGAGCATCAGCTCCATGCCGGCATCAAGCCGGGGGACCGGTTCTTCTATTTCACCACTTGTGGCTGGATGATGTGGAACTGGCTGGTGACAGGCCTGGCCTCAGGCGCAACCCTGCTGCTTTATGACGGATCGCCCTTCTATCCGGACGGCAATGCCATTTTCGATTATGCGCAGGCCGAGCGGATGACCTATTTCGGCACCTCGGCCAAATTCATTGATTCCGTGCGCAAGGCAGGGCTGGAGCCGAAGAAGACGCACGACCTTTCAAGCGTGCGCGTCATTTCCTCAACCGGCTCGCCCCTGTCCCCCGAAGGCTTCGAGTTCGTCTATTCCGGCATCAAGGACAATGTGCATCTGGCATCGATTTCGGGCGGCACCGACATCGCTGCCTGCTTTGTGCTCGGCATTCCCACAAAGCCAGTGTGGACGGGCGAAATCCAGGGGCCTGGCCTCGGCATGGCGACCGACGTCTGGGACGATGATGGCCGGCATGTAGAACGCGAGAAAGGCGAACTGGTTTGCACGAAGGCGTTTCCTTCCATGCCGATCATGTTCTGGAACGATGCCGACGGTTCGAAATACCGTTCCGCCTATTTCGAACGCTTCGACAACATCTGGTGTCACGGCGACTTCGCCGAGTGGACCGAACATGGCGGCATGATCATTCACGGCCGCTCTGACGCGACATTGAACCCCGGCGGCGTGCGCATCGGCACCGCCGAAATCTACAACCAGGTGGAGCAGCTGCCAGAGGTGCTTGAGGCGATCTGCATCGGCCAGGACTGGCAGGACGACGTGCGGGTGGTGCTGTTTGTACGGCTGGCCGAAGGTGCTGTACTGGACGAGGCGCTGGAAAAGACGATCCGCGACAAGATCAGGTCAGGCGCAACGCCGCGCCACGTGCCGGCCCGCATCGTTGCCGTTGCCGATATCCCGCGTACCAAATCGGGCAAGATCACAGAGCTTGCCGTGCGGGACGTGGTGCATGGACGCGCGGTGAAAAACCAGGAAGCGCTTGCCAATCCCGAGGCGCTGGAACTGTTCCGCAACCTGCCTGAGCTCGCCGAATAGGGTTAACGAAACGTAGCGCGAAAATTTACCTCAACTTCAGGAGTGGTACAGAAGCGTAAACTCCTAAACAGCGCGGTAAGGAGTTGTTAACGGGACAACCCCGATATTCGCGCTCGAGATTGATGCGAATTCGACATTCGAACGAGCCCGCTCTGACAGCCACAGATTTCCCAATTTTCAGGCGCCCTTCGGGGCGCCTTTCTTTTGTTCGCAAGTGTGGCAGGCGGGCGGGCGTTACAGCTTGGCGTCGCGGTCTCTCATCAGCGCTCCCGATAGCAGGAACACCGGAATGACCGATGTTGCGATGATGGCAAGCGCCGCCATCGCGCCGTCTTCCGGCACACCGCGCGAGGCATCCTCGAACACGGAGGTGGCCAGCGTGTTGAAACCGAACGGCCGAAGCAGGATCGTTGCCGACAGCTCCTTCACCGTATCGACGAAGACCAGCACCGCAGCCGTGAAGACGGCGGGCTTCAGCAGCGGCAGCATGACGCCGACGGCGCTGCGCGTCGGCGACCGGCCAAGACTGCGGGCCGCCTCGTCGAGGTGCGGTGGCAGTTTCTCGATCCCGCCCCGCAATGCGCCTTCGGCCAGCGCCAGAAAGCGGATGGAGCAGACAAGAACGACGGCAGCGGCCGACCCGGTGAAAATCAGGCCGGTGGAGAAGCCGAACAGACCACGCGCCCAGGCGTCGATCTGGTTGTCTATGCGCGCCAGCGCGAACAGCAGGCCAAGACCAAGCACGGTGCCGGGAAGCGCATAGCCGATCATGGCGAGCCGGGTGGCGACCGCGACCGGCTTCGAGCGATCAAGCCGAGAGGCATGGATCAGCAGCAGCGCCACGAGTACCGTGATGATGGCCGCCGCGGATGCAACGGTGATGCTGTTGAGCAGCGCTTCGGCGAGGTCGGGCTCGGTGAGCTGGTAGAGACGGCGCGAGGCATAGTCGCCAAAGATGTAGAGCGGGATGCCGAAGCCGAAACCAACGGGTGCGCCAGTCGCCAGCGTGGCGAGTGCTGCGCGGACGCCTGTCAGCTTCACGCGCGGCGGATGCGCATTCATCTGCGAGCCCCGCCCGACATGGAAGCGCTGCTTGCGCCTTGCCCATTGCTCCATCATCAGCACGGCCACCACGATGATGAGCATCATGACTGCAATCTGCGCGGCACCTTCAAGGCTGCTGCGGTTCAGCCAGGTCGTATAGACCGAATAGGTGAGGGTCTGGACGCCGAGATATTTTGAAGCGCCGATATCGTTGAGCGTTTCCATCAGAACCAGCGCCACGCCGGCCACGATTGCCGGCCGCGCGACCGGCAGCAGGATGGTTCGCAGCACCTTGAGCGGCCGTGCACCCAGCGTGCGCGCGACGTCGCCAATATTGCGGCCCTGCATGATGAAGACGACGCGGCTGGTCAGATAGACATAAGGGTAGAGCACCATCGAGAGCACGAAAGCCGCACCCTCGGTCGATCGGATTTCGGGAAACCAGTAGTCACGCGGGGTCTGAAATCCGAACAGTGCGCGCACCCCTCCCTGGACCGGCCCGGTGAAATGCAGAAACTCCGCGAAAGCGTAGGCAGCCAGATAGGGCGGCACCGCGAGCGGCAGTACCAAGGTCCAGGCAAGTGTGCGCCGGAACGGAAAATCGTAGGCGACGACCATCCATGCGCTGGTGACGCCTATCGAGGCCGTGCCGGCGGCGACCAGCACAAGCAGCCACAGCGTGGTCGCCGTGGATTGCGGTATGACGTACTGCGCAAGGTGCGGCCAGTCGGAACCGTCGCCCGACAAGGCAATGGCAACCACCACCGCAATCGGCATCAGCGCGATTGCCATAGCAATCATGGCGGGCAGCAACGCACCGAAATGCCGGCTGCCGCGCACCGGCCGCATGGTAGCGGGTACTGCGCGAGGAGGAGGCGCGGCTACTGTCATGTGCACCGTTCCGCTTCGGCAAAACCCGTGCCGGAAACGGGCAGGGGGCCGGATCGTCGACCCGGCCCCCCGTCAGAATATGCAGTGCCAGGCGTCAGCTTGACGGCCCGTCATTGTAGCCGACCTTGTCGACCAGTTCCGAAGCCGTCTTGCGGTTGGCCGCGATGTCTTCAAGCGGCAGCGTGTCGGGCGTCATTTCGCCGAAGCCCTTCACGATGTCGGAAGCTTCCGTGCCCGGACCGATCGGATACTCGAACACCTGCTCGGCGTAGATTTCCTGACCCTTCGGGCTCGACAGGAACTCCATCAGCTTCAGCGCGTTTTCTTTGTTCGGGGCGTGCTTGGCGAGCGCCATGCCGGAAAGGTTGACATGGGTTCCACGGTCGCCGCTGTTGGGGAACAGGACCTTCATCGCCGCGGCCCATTCCTTCTGCTCCGGCTCCTTCTCGTTGGTCTGCATGAGACCGACATAGTAGGTGTTGCCGAGGCCGATGTCGCACTCGCCGGAGTAGATTGCCTTTGCCTGCGCGCGGTCATTGCCTTCCGGTTTGCGTGCGAGGTTGTTCTTCAGGCCTTCCAGCCAGGTCTCGGCATAGTCGGCGCCGTGATGCGCAACCATGGAGGCGAACAGCGCGATGTTGTAGACGTGCTGGCCGCTGCGGGTGCAGATCTTGCCTTCCCATTTCGGGTCGGCCAGTTCCTCATAGGTGATCGTGTCCTGCGCAACCCGCTCCTTCGAGGCATAGACCACACGGCCGCGCGTTGTGAGGCCGAACCAATGGCCTTCCGAATCGCGGTACTGCGAAGGGATGTTGGCGTTGATCGTCTCGTTCTCTACCGGCTGGGTGACGCCGGCTGCCTTGGCGCCTGCGAGGCGGCCAATATCCACGGTGAAGATCAGGTCGGCAGGCGAGTTCGAACCCTCTGCCGCGATGCGCTCGTCAATGCCGGAATCGAGGAAAAGTACTTCGGTCTCAATGCCGGTCTCGGCCGTGAAGGCGTCGAGCAGCGGCCTGATCAGATCGGGCTGACGATAGGAATAGATGTTGACGGTGCCTTCCGCGCTAGCGGCAAAGGGCACAAACGCGATGCCTGCAGCCATGGCCGCCGCTGACAGGCGGGCGAGAGAGCTGCGGGGCGTGGAGTTGGCCATTGGAAACCTCCGAAAACCGCGGGGTTCAAGTTCCCCGGAGTTGATCACTGTCCGTCGCCACACCGGCGACTGGCCGCGTAATCACGGATATCATGTGCCGCGTCAACAGAAATGGCAATGAAATCAGTTGTTTAGAATTATTCTAAACTATTTCTCTCAAGTATTCAGGCACTTGACCGGGTGCGGCAAGTTGACCGCACTGATCAAGTTTTTGTCAGTCGGCCAGAACGCGTTGCGAAGGGAAGATGATTTCGACCAGCGTGCCTTCGCCGGGCGTGGACTGGATGACAAACCGGGCGCGGTTTGCCTCCACCATCGCCTTGGTCAGTGGCAGGCCGAGACCGGTGCCGTCGCCGCGCGGCCGCTTCATGGCATTGATCTGCTTGAAGGGCTTGAGCGCCTGCTCGATCTCCGCCGCGGCCATACCGACGCCGGTGTCGCGCACCCGCATGGCGATGTCGCCGGACGGTTCGTAAACCGTCGACACAATCACCTGTCCGCCAGCCGGCGTGTAGCGGATCGCATTCGACAACAGGTTGAGCGCGATCTGCCGGATCGAGCGCAGGTCTGCCACCACCTCCGGCAGGTTGGACGACAGGCTGGAGCGGATGATCACCCTCTCGCGGTTGGCCTGCGGCTGCATCATGGCGACCGCTTCGCCAAGCACATCGTTGAGCGACACGGCCTCGTAGGAAAGTTCCTGCTGGCCGGCCTCGATTTTGGAAATGTCGAGCAGGTCGTTGACCAGGTCGAGCACATGATTGCCCGACCGGTTGATGTCGCGCAGATAGTCGCGATAGCGGTCGGAGCCGATGGGTCCGAACTTCTCGTCGATCATCAATTCCGAAAAGCCGATGATGGCATTGAGCGGCGTGCGGATCTCGTGGCTTACGCGTGCCAGGAACTCGGTCTTCTGGGACGACGCGCGCTCGGCCGCAGCACGCGCTTCCGTCAGTTCCTCTTCGGCGCGCTTCCAGTGCGTGATGTCACGTAGCACAGCGCAGAAGCCGCTCTCATGCGGCAGCCGGCCGATGGTCATGAACAGCGGGATGAAACGCCCCTGCGCTTCACGACCAATCACTTCGCGCCCGTCATTGAGCACGCTGGCGACGCCATTGCCTGCCAGCCCGTCGAGATATTCACGCGCCGGGCGCTGGCTCTCGATGGCAAACAGCGAGGTAAAGGGCCGGCCTGTCAGGTCGGTGTCGTTGTAACCGAACAGCGCCTCGGCCGGTTTCGATACCGAACGGATGGCTCCGTCATTGTCGATGATGACGACGCCGTCGGTTGCCGTATCGATGATGGTGCGTAGCTCGCCTAGGCGCGCGCCGAGATCGTCCGCGTCAGCCGTGTCCGCCGCAATCTCGGCATGGTCGGCGCGCCGCAGCGCCAGAAGCAGCGCATTTCCGCCCTGCCAGCCGACCGACTGCAGGAACGCATGGACCGGAAACTGCGCGCCCTCGCGCGTGCGCAGCTTCAGCCTCTGGTCGCTTGCGCCGTCGGTCTCGTAGGGTTCGGCGAATATGGCATCCATGCCGCCTGCCAGGTCGAACTCCGCCAGCGAGCGGTAGCCGGTGAGCGAAAGAAACTCGCGATTGGCGTAGTGCAACTCGTCGCCGGAGTGGATGAGAAGCGGCAGCGGCAGGCGCGAAAGGACGGCTGAATCGATGCCAAGCGCGGCATCGCCGGTGCCGCCACTTGCAAATGCCGACGGCAGAAAGGCCGACAAGCCCACCGGCGTCCGGCGCTCGCTCTCTTCCCGTTCAGGGGCTGGCGCCGCGGTTTCCTTGCTTGCCTCTGCGGCTTCGGCCTCTTCAGCGTCCTCGTTGGTCTGCTCTGCGGCTGGCAGTTCTTCGCCTGCAGCGGAAGTTTCGACCGCTTCCTGCTCGTCCTGCGTTTCGAACTCGGTCGCCTCGTCCGTATCATCGGCCGCGGCGGCGCTGTCGTCCACCTGGGCGGTCAATTCCTCGTTCTGATCTTCCAACGGTTCCGAATCTTCGGCAGCCTCGACCGCTTCGGCATCGTCGGTCACCGACGCTGCTTCGGTGTCCTGAACGTCATCTGCTTCCGAAACAGTTTCGCCGGAAACCGCCTCGGTCTCCGTGTCTGTCGGGGCGAGCTCGGCGCTTGTGTCGGAACCGGCCGACTGTGCGTTATCTGCCCCTGCGACCCGATCTTCGTTCTGGTCGTCAGTTGCATCCTCGCTTTCAGCGATTTCGATCACTTCGCCGTCGTCAGACAGCGGGGCTGCTTCCTCTGACGATGGTTCGGCATCGGTCTCGACCACGGCAAGACCGGTTTCGGCTGTGTTATCGGCTTCCGCCTCGGTCTCGTCGACGGTGGCAACCGCTTCGGTGTCAGTGTCCTCGGTATCGGCGTCCTTCAGTCGCTTGCCGATTTCCTGAAAATTCTGCTGCTCGCTGCTTGAGAGGCCCTTGGCGGGCGGCTGGTTGCGGCGTTCGGCAAGCCTGATCACCTTGTCGGATTCGCGCCGCTCCGGTCCGCCATCGAGCGCAAGTGCTGGAACCTCGCCCTGGAACGGATCATCGCCATGCGTCTCTGCATCGGTGTCGGCGGCGAAATCATCGGGCGCCACGATTGGCGCGGCTTCGCCTTCTTCTTCCTGGGCCTGCGGCGGCATTTCGCCGGTCAGCGACAGGCCGCGCGCATGCTCGTCCACTACAGCGTCCGCCATGCGTGCGATGCCGAAGCCGCGGAAACCCTCGAACGTGCCGTCGCGGCCATAGACCGGAAGCGCCGCGAGATCGACCGGCGCGACAAGATCGGTGCCGGCGATCGGCCACAGGACCGCGCGGCCGGACCAGGTATCGCGCCGCTTCATCAGCCCGGCGATCTCGTGGTCGGGGTCGAGCCCCAACTTTTCTGCCACGTCGGCGAAGTTCTGTCCGACGACATCGGATGCCTCCGCGCCGAACGCCTCGCGGAAATTGTCCGACAGGGCGCTGAAGCGGCCATCGGCGTCGGTGCGCCAGACGAAGCGCAACGGCGCGGCGGCCGGATCGGGCGCTGTTCCCGGCGTTTCAGGCGCTGCATCGTCCGTTGCCGCTGCACTGTCGTTCGTGCTCTCCGGAGCGGTATTGTCCTGCCCGACCGCTTCCTCGCGGCCCTGGTTGTGGCCGTTGAAGTACCACTTGTCTTCGCCTTCCGGCGGCGGTGGCGCGCCGGCGGCAACATCCGCAGGTACGTCCGCGTCGGCCACCTCTGTCGCAGGCGCATCAGCGTCGGGCTCGCCGGAATTTGACCCTTCGACCTGCACGTCTTCTTCGGCGGTGGTTTCCGATGTGTCAGCAATCGCGTCATCGGCAGCACTGGATGCCGCCTCGGGCGCCCCTTGGCCGCTTTCGGTGGCTGCCGCTTCGTTCTCCTGGTCGGCGTCGCCGGAAACCGGCACTGCCGTCACCGCGGTGGTGTCGGCTTCGTCGCCGGGTGTCTCTTCGTCGCTTGCGCCGTCATGGGCGATCATCAACAGGCTGACGGCCGGATCGTCGGCAAGCCTGACAATGCCGGCTGGCAGATCACCATTCGCGGTCGGGATCGGGCGCTTGACCATACGGTCGATCTCGCCTGCAACCTCGATTGCGAGGGCTTCGAGCGTGTCGGCAGCGATCCCGAGGGCCTCGAAGCCGGAAGAGGCGGCTTTCACAGCCCCGGACGCGCCGATGAGCGCCACGCCGCCGCCATTGGAAGTGAGGCCCGAAATGGCGCGCGCCGCACTGTCGGCTTCGCTGCGCTTGTCGGCCAACGCATCGGCCACCGAAAGCAGGACAGCCTTTTCCCCGTCCGGCAGCGTGACCGTGCTGGCGGAGAACATGACTGTCTGGGATGAAACGCCCTTGGCAAGCCGAACCGCGACCGTGCGTCCGATCCCAATGTCGGGGAAACCGGGCGTAGCCGAGATCTGCCGCTTGGCGGCAGCACTGAGTTCCGGATCGCCGCCGACGAAGCTGACGATACCGGAATGGCCGAAAAGCGCTGCTCCCGGTCCGTTGGCCCAGATCACCTCGTCGAGCGCTGCCGGCAGCACGAGCGCTGCTTCGCCGGCCACCAGTTTCTCGCGCACGCCGTCAAGCGCGGAGACATCAAGATATGAATAGCTGCGAGCGGTCATGAAACGAGGCTGTTTGTCCGGAACATCGGCAGGTTAACGCATTGGTAATAATATCAGGCCGGCGGCCAAGTCCACAACTCGCTGGTTATGTGCACGGCGACCTGCGGGCGTGGTTAACCCCTGATGCGACAATTTTTTGAGTGCAATGCAGCATCCGATGTTGCAATGCACAAAAGCCAGTGCTATATGGACGGTCAGCAACGAACACCACATCGCGCTGACGGCGCGGAAAGGGAAACGAGAAATGACCAAGGCAGCCACCAAGACTGCGGAAATCACTGAATTTCCGACGTTTGACGCCGGTCAGGCGACCGAGCAGTTCCGCGCATTCGCGGAAAAGGGCGTTGAGCAGTCCAAGGAAGCATATGCGAAGGTGAAGGACAGCATGGAAGACGCACAGAAAGTGTTCGAATCCACGTTCGAAACCGCCAAGTCGGCCTCCGACGACCTGTCGAAGAAGTCGATTGCCGCGATGCGCGCCGGCGCCGAAGCCAACTTCGCTCACATGGAAGCGCTGGTCGGCGTGAAGTCGCTCTCCGAAATTCTCGAGCTCCAGACCGCTTACATGCGCAAGAGCTACGAGATGATGGTCGAGCAGGCCAAGGACATCCAGGCAGCCTCCACCAAGGCCGCCGAGGACGTGACCAAGCCGGCCAAGACCGCCTTTGAGAAGGCAATGAAGGAATTCAAGGTCGCCTGACGACCTGAACAGCAACCCGCGACAAACCGGTATCCTCCTCCCACCGGACCGCGGCGTGAAAGGCCAATACCTCCTCCCATTGGCCGGACATAGAGAAAAAGGTCGGCACCTCCTCCCGCCGGCCTTTTTCTTTGCCTGATTTTCACTACGCAGTTGGCCCGGAAACGGCTTGAATCTGTATCCGATTGGCCTTATTCACCGCCAACGAAAATGTGCGGTTGTAGCTCAGTTGGTTAGAGCGCCGGATTGTGGATCCGGAGGTCGCTGGTTCGACCCCAGCCAACCGTACCAGCTTCCCCTCAGAACAGATCGCCCTGCGCGTCCGGAGCCTTCGGCTTTGCAGCCGGCTTGGGTTTCGCCTTCGGCGGTTCTCCGCCGGTCGTGATCGCGCCGGCATCGCCGTCGGCGAAGCGGATCGCCACTTCCTCACCCTTTGTCAGGCTGGCTGCGCGTTTGACCAGCGCGCCGTCAGCGTTGAGCACCAGCGCATAGCCGCGCTCCAGCACGGAGCGGTGCGACAGTGTTTCGAGCAGTCGGGACGATTGGGCGAGCCTCGCGCGGGTCCGTTCCAGCCGGGCGGTCTCGGCCCGTAGGCCGCGGCCGCCAAGCGCCTCCAGTTTTTCTGCCGATTGCGCCAGCCGACTTTTGAGTGCAGTCGGCGCGATCCGCCCGGCATACTGGTCGAAGCGTGCGCGGCGATTGCTCACCAGCCCGCGAAAGGAAACCGACAGCCGGTCATTTGCCTGTTGAACGCGACGGCTTTCCTCACGCACACGGCGCGACAGCATCGACGGCGACAGACGCGCACGATCGGCCCGCGCCCGCTTCCGCTCCACCGCAATTTCCAGCCCACGGCCCAGCCGTGACGCAGCCTCATCGAAGCGCCGGCGCGGCAGCGCGAGCAGTTGATCGGCCGAGGGCAGCGCGCGCGCTGCTGCCCGAACCGCCTGCCAGCGCCGGTCCGCGAGCCGGCTCGTGGCGCCTTGCAGCCGCGCTCCGAGGCTGGCGATGGCCGCTTCAAGCTCTGCCTTCACCGGCACCGCAAGTTCTGCGGCACCCGTTGGCGTTGGCGCGCGCATGTCTGCGGCATGGTCGATCAGCGTCCAGTCGGTCTCGTGCCCGACCGCCGAGATGACCGGAATGCCCGAGGCTGCAACCGCGCGCACCACGATCTCGTCGTTAAAGCCCCACAGATCTTCGAGGCTGCCGCCGCCGCGCGCCACGATCAGGAGGTCGGGCCGGGCGATCGGCCCGCCGGGTTCAAGCGCGTTGAAACCCTCAACCGCCGCCGCAACTTCCGGCCCGGCCGTCTCGCCCTGCACACGCACCGGCCACACGATGACATTGAGCGGGAAACGGTCGGTGATGCGGTGGATGATGTCGCGGATGACCGCGCCGGTCGGTGAGGTGATGACGCCGATCACACGGGGCATGTAGGGCAGGGGACGCTTGCGCTCCGCCGCGAACAGGCCCTCGGCTTCGAGTTTCCTGCGCCGTTCTTCCAGAAGCGCCATCAGCGCGCCGGCGCCGGCCGGCTCCAGCTGCTCGATCACGATCTGGTATTTCGACGAGCCGGCATAGGTGGTCAGCTTGCCCGAGGCGATCACCTCCATGCCTTCTTCGGGCTTGAACTTCAGCCGACCGAATGTGCCGCGCCAGATCACGGCCTCGATCCGCGCCCGGTCGTCCTTGAGGCTGAAATAGGCATGGCCGGAGGAATGCGGCCCGCGATAGCCGGAAATCTCGCCACGCACCCGCACATTGCCGAAGGCATCTTCGACGACGCGTTTCAGCGCGCCCGAAATCTCGCTGACGCTGAATTCGGCTGCGTTGGTGGGCGAATCGTCTGGCAGAAGGTCACTCATACCCGATTGGGGCGCGAAGGGGAGGCGGCGTCAAGGGTGTGAGGAAAGCCCCCTCACCACCCGGGCGCCAACTGCCTCTGCATCTGCTGTCGCGCGCGGGCCAGGGCGAGCGTTTCAGCGTCAAGGCCGGGCACTGCTTCTGTCGGCGGCACGGAGATGTTGTCGAGGCTTTCAGCGATATGGCGCGCCAGCGCGTCAACGATATCGGGCCGCGTGGTGTGGCCGCGCATGATGCCGATCTGGACGTCGGGCAGTGGCACGAACCCTTCCGCCTCGCCCAGCACCCGCATGCCGGGCCGCAGCGCACACTCCGGCAGCACCGAAACCGCCAGCCCGCCAAGTACGGCAGCGATGACGACCTGCGCCGACCAGCTGGTGAAAAGGATCTTGTAGTCACGGCCCTGCGCCGTCAGCGCTTCGGTGGCGGCGCGACGCCAGGCGCAGCTGGGCCTGCCGACGGCGAGCGGAAGCTGCGTGTCTTCATGCGCCATATGGCTGGCCGAACCGACCCACAATAGCGGCTCGCGGCGCACAACCTCGCTGACGCGAGCATCGTCGCACTGCGTGACCAGCGCGATGTCGAGCTGACCGCGGCGAATGAGGTCGGAGAGGTTGGATGTCGGTTCGCACACGACCGAGAGTTCCACGCGCGGATTGGAGCGCACGAAACGGCCCATGATCTCGGGCAGGAAACGGTCGGCATAGTCGTCGGGCGTGCCGATCCTGATCTGCCCTTCAAGGCTGTAATCGTCGAAGGCGGCCAACGTCTCGCGGTTGAGGCGAATGAGCCTTCTGGCATAGGCGAGCAGCCGCTCGCCGTCTTCCGTCAGCCTGTTGGTGCGCCCGTCCTTCATGAACAGCGGCTTGCCGATGCGCTCTTCAAGCCTGCGCATCTGCATGGAAACCGCCGACTGTGTGCGATGCACCTCTTCCGCCGCCCGCGTGAAGGAACCGGAATCCGCGATTGCAAGAAAGGTTTGAACCTGATCGAGGTCGAGTGGCGCGGTCATGGCATCAATCCATCATCTGTTTTGATGATAAGGATTAAAAACATTCGTTGGACTAATCAATACCGTCCCTTCATACAGCACCCGTTCAAGCGAAAAGCCGCTTCACTCGCCGTTTCGGTCGCACCTCCCTGCGCCGAAGCGGCTTTGGCCGCCGTTGTGATGAAGGAGAAATATCATGGCCGTTTTCGAAGCTCGGGAACCGTTGGGAATTGGCGCGTCGTGGATCGCAGCCGCCAGGCGCGTATCCGGCATCGCGGCGGCCTTCTATCGTGACTGGAACAATCGTCGCCAGTTCCGCCGACTGCAGGAAATGTCGGATTGGGAACTGGCCGATATCGGGATCACGCGGGGCGATCTGCGCTCAGCGTGGAACCGCCGTCCCGATGTCGATCCGACGGCGCATCTGGCCGCGCTGCGCAGCCAGCGCAACATGCTGGAGGATGCGGCGCGCCGCGTTTCCTGATCTCCCAACGCAGGCGCGTTCCCCCTACCCCTCAATACCGGCGAGAGCCGGCCGCCTGCGCATTGCCCGGTTCCGAAAGGAGCCGGGCTTTTTACATTGTTACTGGCGGTTCATGCCCTTGAGGAATTGGTCGAAGATCGACTCCATGCCCTTCTGGTAGTCGTCGCGGGTCTTGGCGCCGGCCTCGAACATGTCGCCGAACAGGTCGTCATAGGGCGTGCGGGCGCGGCCAGACGGGTTTGACTTCTTCTTTGGCGCGGCCTTCTGCTGCTGTCCGCCTCCGCGCATCATTTCCTCAAAGATCTTGCCGAGCGGATTGTCGCCATAAGGGCTTTGCGGCGCGCGCGCCGGCTTGGTGCTGTTGCCGCCAAACATGCCCTCCAGCACCTTGCCGAAGGGATTGTCGAACGGGTTCATTCCGGGCTGCGGCGCTTCCGGATGTGGCGTGCTCATGCCGCCGCCCTGGCGCATCATCTGCTCCATGATCTCGGTGAGCGGGTTGGAGCCGGATTTCTGCGTCCGCTGCTGCCCGGTCGACTGCTTGAAGAGGCCGCCCATGATCATGGAGGCCAGCACCGGCAGCATCTGTTTGAGAATGTCCTGACCGATCCCGGTTGCCTGTTCCGCCTGTTTCGCCACTTCGCGCGAAAGCTCCTTCGAGCCGAACAGATGACCAAGGATGCCGTTACCTTCCGCGATGCCGGCTGGCTGGAACGCCTGCTGCATGTCTTCGAAATACCGGGCGTGCTGGCCGGTCGAGAGCGCTGACAGAAAATCGCCGACGCCGGAGGGGTCGGACGCGTTGCGTTTCAGCCCTTCGCTGAAGGCGGGCATCAGCGCCTCTATCGCCTCCTGCGTCTGTTTCTGTGTCAGGCCAAACTGGCGCGCCATCTGTTCGACGGCCGCCCCGTTCTGGGCCTGGCTGAGCATCTCGAACAATGACTGCATCGGGCTCTCCTCGCTGCTGTCTTGGTGAACGGCAAGCTAGAGGCTTTTACGGCAACATTGAAGAGGCATCGAAGTCAGTCCGTCGATGCGAAATTGCGATTGCTGTCATTGGCCGCAGGCAATTGCTGCATCAGAAGGCAAATCGCCGCCGACCGTCAGCATGCCTTCAGTCAGGCGGGCCAGCCATTAACGGTGCCTTTACCACATATGCCAAATTCGGCCGGCCCAGCGCGCAGGTTACGCATTGTGCATTTCCGTCTCGCATACTGAGCGCGATGTGGCCTCGCTGATGATCGATGTACGCTATCATGCGCAGTACACCGATCACGGCCTCGCCGGAGGGCAACCAATGCCGAGATCGCAACCGACCGACGGAATGCCTGCACCCAAACGCCTCAGCCGGGAGGTTCATCGCGGCCGAACGGCTGCGGCCCGGCAACCTGTGCTTGGCACCACCGCGACCGAGCTTGCAACGCTCTACGCCGCGCTCGACAACATCGAAAACGGCGTAATCCTCCTCGACCACGATCTGCGCGCGCAATACGCCAACCCGGCGTTGCACGCGATGTTCAATTCTCCGCAGAAGTTTGTCGAGGGCAAGCCGCTCTATGCCGAGATGCTGGAATACGCGCGGCAGAGCGGCGCTTACGCGATCTCCCCCGAAGAACTCAGAAAGTACGTTTCGGAGCGGATGGAGTGGGTCAAATCGGGAGATCCGACTCCCATTGACCAGCACCTTAGCAATGGACGGGTTATCCGTTGCCAGTGCGCCGTGCTGCCTGCTGGTGGACGCATGCTGACATACAGCGACATCACCGACATTGTACGGCATGCCGAGGAACTTGAGCAGCTTGCAACAACCGATGGAATGACCGGAATCTACAACAGGCGTCACTTCATGACGCTTGCCGATCACGAATGGAGCCGGTCGCGGCGTTATGGCCGGCCTTTGTCATTCCTGATGATCGATATCGATTTCTTCAAATCGATCAATGACCGTTTCGGACACGATGTCGGCGACCAGATGATTGTTCATCTGACGAAGCTCGCCGGCAGCTGCAAACGCGCTTCCGATGTACTCGCACGGGTCGGCGGCGAAGAATTCGCACTTCTCCTGCCAGAGACGGATCTGGCACAGGCTCAACTGGTCGCCGAGCGTCTGCGTCGCGAAGTTGCCGAAAATCCCCTCACTGCCAGTCCGGATGAGATATCGACGACGATCAGCATCGGCGTGGCGATATGTACTGAATCAATGAACGGGATTTCCGACCTCATGAAAGCAGCCGACAAGGCGCTTTACGACGCGAAAAACAGCGGGCGCAATCGTGTGGTCTGCACCTCGGCCACTGACATCATCCAGGGCGAGGCGCTCGCTCAGGCCGTCAGGGCATAGATTCAAAGTCAATCGGTAGAGACAGCCCGCTTCCGGGAGGATCGGGCGGGGCGAGGCGGATGTCGCAGAGCGCCAAACCCTGCATCAATAGGCATATTCCATGAACACCGGCTCGATCGAGTGATCCCAGCGCGTTCGATAGGATTTGACCATCTCTTCGGCGCTGGTGGTGCCGCGTGCGACCACCTCTTCCAGCGGGGCGAGAAACTCCGCTTCGTCGAAGCCGTCATTGTTGAGCCGGGCGCGGTTCTTGAGCCCCTTGCGCGCGATCGAAAGCACGTCGCGCGCGACTTCACGTAGATTGCCGCTGCGGAAACCCGCTTCCAGCGCTTCGGCCGGCACGGCGTTACGCATGGCGATCACTTCGGCATAGGACCAGTCGGCGGTGAAGGTCTCGATCTCGTCGAGAGCGGCGTCATCGTAGAGCAGCCCGACCCAGAAGGCGGGCAGTGCGCAGATGCGCCGCCAGGGTCCGCCATCGGCCCCGCGCATCTCAAGAAACGTCTTCAACCGGACGTCGGGGAAAAGCGTCGAAAGATGGTTGGCCCAGTCGCCCATCGTCGGCTCGGCATCGGGCACCGAATTGCCAAGCGCGCCATCCATGAACTGCCGGAAAGTGATGTGGGTGCAGTCGTGATAGCGGCCGTCACGGATGAGGAAATACATCGGCACATCGAGCGCCCATTCGACATAGTTGGCAAAACCGAAATCGAGCGCAAAGCAGAATTCGTGCGTGCCGGAGCGCTGGTTGTCGGTATCGAGCCAGATGTCCGCGCGCCAACTCTTGAGCCCGTTAGGCTTGCCGTCGGTGAAGGGCGAATTGGCGAACAGTGCTGTGGCGAGCGGCTGCAGCTTCAGCCCCACCTGCATCTTGCGCCGCATGTCTTGTTCCGACGAGAAGTCGAGATTGACCTGGATCGTCGATGTCCGGTGCATCATGTCGAGCCCGTGGCTGCCGACCTTGGGCATATAGGCGCGCATGATGTCGTAGCGTGATTTCGGCATTCGCGGAGTCTCGGGCAGAGTCCATTTCGGGCTGCCGCCGAGACCCAGAAAACCGATGCCGAGCGGCTGGGCTATTTCGCGAAGCTGGGCCAGATGCGCATTGCCTTCGCGGCAGGTCTGATGGATCGTTTCCAGCGGTGCGCCCGAAAGCTCGAACTGACCGCCGGGTTCGAGGCTGATTGCGCCCTGGCCGGTCGGGCCGCCGAGCCCGATGATGCGGCCGTCATCCATGATGGGATCCCAGCCAAGCGTGCGCTGCATGCCTTCAAGCAGCGCCTTGATGCCGCGCGGGCCGTCATAGGGAACCGGCGCATTGCCGTCGATGTAGAACGGGAACTTTTCGTGCTCGGTGCCGATGCGCCATTCTTCGCGCGGCTTGCACCCTTTGGCGAGATAACCGACGAGATCGTCCATGCCGGCAATCGGGCGCGAATCGGTCGTGTCACGGGCCATCAGGCAATCTTCCTCCCGGACCAGGACGTCCGAACAAAGCGAGCGCCTGCTTGCGGCAATCGCCGCTGCCTATCAAGTGAAAAATCCTGACCTTTCGTCACGCTTTGCTGATTGGCCGGGGGTCTCAACGCCAGTCGCCGATTGTGGCCTGTATGACCGCCAATGCTGCAACGGCTGCCGTGTCGGCGCGCAGGATGCGCGGCCCGAGTGGTATCGGCGTGAGGAAGTGCAGCGCGCGAAGCTGGCTGCGTTCCTCATCGGAGAAGCCGCCCTCCGGCCCGACCAGCAGGCCGAGTTTGGTTTCCGATATCGCCTCCAGAGACGGGACGGGATTGTCCGTCTCTGCGCTCTCGTCGCAGAAAATCAGCCGGCGGTCCGGCTGCCATTCGGCCAGCAATGCATCGAATTTCACCGCCTCCTGCACTGGCGGAATAGCGAGGATTCCGCATTGTTCGGCCGCTGCCATGGCGTTGGCCTGCAGGCGTGCCGTGCCGACCTTTGAAAGCTGCGTATGCTGGGTGATAACGGGTTGCAGTACTCCTGCGCCCATCTCAACCGCCTTTTGCACCAGATAATCCAGCCGCCCCGCCTTAATCGGTGCGAAGGCGAAGACGAGGTCGGATGGCGCGGGCTGCGGCCGCTCCTGCCGGACAAGCGTCAGCCGGACCGACTTCTTCGACGGCGTCCCGTCAATCCGCGCCAGCCATTCGCCGTCACGTCCGTTGAAGACCAATAGCTCACCGCCTTCCCGCATTCTCAGCACGTTGGCGAGATAGTGGCTCTGCTCGCGACCGAGTTCGACTGTTGCGCCCGCCGCAAGGTCCGATGTCACGAATAGCCGCTGAAGCTTGTAGTTTGCCCGCATGGTCGAGTGATGCGGTTCGGGCGGCGAACGGTCAAGTGGCGCTGTTGTGCCAGACCGGCCTGTATCCTGCTTCAAGAGCCGCGACTGTGGTCGGCGGAGTGACGAGAAATGCGGGCGCCGGCAGGCTGCGGCAGACCGATGGCACGTCGCTATAGCCGCCGAAGCTCCACGGGAGCAGCTTGCCGTCCCTTATTGCGAAGGCTCTGGAACCCATTGAGACCATCGCGCCGTCGGGCAGGGCACGAACCTCCCCTTCGCTGAGTTCGCGCGGCGGCGCGCCGGCGGCGATCCGCTCGGCATGAAGCCTCGCATCGATCGCGGTAACTTTCGGCGCTGCCATGCCGAACGCATCTGCAAACGCTGTGGCATAACGCTTCGCAGCCTCACGGCGGCAATAGAAGCAGGGCCGGTGGCCGGCGGCCAGTGCGGTCACTTCGTCGAGAAAGAAGAGCTCCGTCCAGCCTGCGCCGCCGGACGGCGCGTTGCGGCCCATCGGCTCGCGTTTTACGCCGCGCGGATGAACCAGATCGCAGACAATCCACGCCTTTGTCGTCCAGCGTCGCTTGAGCAGCGATTTGGTCGACGGGTCGTGGATGACGCCGCGATTGCCGGTCATCAGGCCACGCGCATTCACCGCATGAATGGCGCCGAAGGGGTCGATCCTGTTCTGCAGGGGCATTGCGACACGTCCTGCCTGAATTGGTGGCACTATTCCCGAATGCCGCGAAGTTGGCCACCCGATATCGAGTTCGTTGCATTTTTGGCACGCCGGCCGATCAGATTAACCACGACATATGTTTGTCGCTGGAATCGGGTAGCCGTTCCGCCTAGTCGATTGCCGCGCTTTTGCGGCTGTGCGAGAACGGATTGGTAACCATGACCGGTCCACAATGATGTTGAGGGTGTAAGTTGGGGATGGTCAGTATGAGAACTGCCGTTATGTCGCTGTTGCTGCTCGCCGCCGTGTCGATGGGCGCGATCGGTCTGTATTCGACAAAGGCAGCCGCCGATCGTCCGGCAACGGACGGCTACGGCGTCACCCTTGTGGGCCGCTGACGCTCAATATCTTCTTCTCCTGATCTTCGATCACCAGCGCGGACAACTCCCCGCTCTGGTACGCGCCTGTGTCGACACCGACGCGATTGGGCATGATTTCCGGCTCCGTCACCGGTGTATGACCATGCACGATGATCTTCGGGTGCAGCCTGGGATCGCCGAGAAACTCATCGCGTATCCATATCAGATCATGCGGGTCCTGTTCCGATAGCGGCACACCGGGCCTGATGCCGGCATGGCAGAAGAAGAAATCCCCGTATTCGGCGGTCAGCGGCAGTTGGGTCAGGAAACGCAGATGTTCGGCTGGCATGTTTGCAACCAGCTTTTCTTTTGTCGCGGTAGCCGCCTGCAGCGATGAGAAATCGGCGTTGACGCCATAGGAACCGGCGGTCTCGAAACCGCCGAACCGCTCGAAAAGCCGGATGCTGTCGCCGACACCGACAAAATCGAGAAAGCTCTGGTCATGATTGCCGCGCAGGGCAATCACGCGCTGGTCCGCTTCCCTCTGGGCGATCAGATGCGCGATGACGCCGCGCGTGTCAGGCCCGCGGTCGCAATAATCACCGAGATAAATGATGCGCCAGTCGCCCGGCGGATTGGATGCCAGATCCTCGTGGATACGGGCATGCATAGCCTCAAGCAGGTCGAGCCGGCCGTGAATATCGCCAACGGCAAAGATGCGCATGCCGGCCGGGCCTTCGGCGTCGAGGAAGTGAACGCCGTCCGCCATCGGCTATTGTCCCGATGACGCCTTCCCGCCGACGATGATGATGTGAAGCGCGCGCGGACCGTGTGCGCCCAGGAGCAGCGTCTGCTCGATGTCGGCGGAGCGCGACGGACCGGTGACGAAGTTCAGCGTGCGCGGCATCTCGCCCTTGCCGTAGCGGTCGCGCAGCCGGTCGAGCATCGTCTCCATGTCGCCGGTAATGTCGTCGGCATCGACAATGACAATGTGATGTTCCGGCAGCAGGTTGAGCGTCGTTGGATTGTCGCGCCCGGATGTCAGCGCCAGCGTGCCCGATTCCGCAATTCCCGCCATCGCGTGGCTGACTGTCACTTCGTCGGAACCGTCGGATGGGCCGATGGTGACATGCAGAGCCCGCTCATCGAACCACGGAATGGCCCTGAGGCGCTTGTCGCCACCCATTTTCACGCGCGCGGCGAGATTAGCCTTGCGCAGATAGGCGGACACCAGTTTCGGGACGTCTTTGGGCGACTTTGCGCGATCGACGCTTGCTGCCGCCGCCACCGCCATTTTCCTGAACAGCTTGATCTGCGCGTCGTGACCCAACTGCCCGCGCGCGGGAATGACGCCACGCGGCGGAAAGTTGATCCTGGCCGACACCGCAACCTTGCGCGGATCGTCCTCGGCGTCGGATGCGTGAAGCGTGTTGCGGATACGCGTCAGGATCGCGTCGCGGCTGCTCATGCCGGTGCGTCCTGATTCAGCGTTTCACGGTCGCGCCATTGCTGCAGGAAGGTCCGGCCTTCTGGCGCCGGCAGGTCGCGATATTTCGCCCATCCGCGCGCAAAAGGCAGGAAGCGGAACCGGCGTTTGCGCCCTCCCAGAACACCCATCAGCGGCATGCCGAGATAGGTCGCCAGCCGGTAGATGCGTGGCCGCTTGGCAAACCATGCCCACAATTTCAGCCCGCTGCGCTGCACCGTCGGGTTCAGTCCGCGCTGCCATTCGCGCTCGCGCCAGTGCCGCATCATCTTCGGCAGCGGAATGCGCATCGGGCAAACCGCCTCGCAGCGGCCGCAGAATGTCGAGGCATTGGGCAGATGGCCGGCCTTGTCGACGCCGATCAGCGACGGTGTCAGCACCGCGCCGATAGGCCCCGGATAGACCCACCCATAGGCGTGCCCGCCGATCGAATGATAGACCGGACAATGGTTCATGCACGCGCCGCAGCGGATGCAGCGCAGCGCGTCCTGAAACTCGGTGCCGAGCATCGACGAGCGGCCATTGTCGAGCAGCACGACGTGATACTCTTCCGGCCCGTCGGGGTCGTTCGGGCGCCGCGGGCCGGTCGAGACCGTCGTGTAGACGCTCATGTCCTGCCCGGTCGCGGAACGCGCCAGCACGCGCATGATCTGCGCGGCATCGTCGAGCGTCGGCACGATCTTCTCGATAGAAGCGATGACGATGTGGACGCGCGGCAGTGTCTGGGTCAGGTCGCCATTGCCCTCATTGGTGACGATGATCGACGAGCCGGTTTCGGCGACAATGAAGTTTGCACCGGTAATGCCGACATCGGCGTCGAAATATTTCTGGCGCAAAACCGCGCGCGCCTCCGACAGAAGTTGCACCGGTTCCGAAAGGTCGCGCTCGGCCGGATAGTCGGTGTGGACGCGGCGGAAATCGTCCTCCACCTGATCCTTGTTGAGATGCACGGCGGGAGCGATGATGTGGCTCGGATGCTCGCCCCTGAGCTGGATGATGTATTCGCCGAGATCGGTTTCCACCGGCTGGATGCCCGATGCTTCGAGGAAATCGTTGAGCTCGATCTCCTCCGTCAGCATCGACTTGCCTTTGGTCACCGTGCGGGCGTTGTTCATGCGGCATATGTCGAGAATGATGCCGCGCGCTTCTGCGGCTGTCTCCGCCCAATGAACCTTTCCGCCGGCGTCCTCGACCTTTTTCTCATAGGCTTCGAGATAGAGATCGAGATTGTCGAGGACGTGGTCCTTGATCGCCTTGGCGTTGTCGCGCAGATCGTCAAACTCGGGCAGCGCCGCCACGGCGGCGGCACGCCGGCCAATGAAGCCGGACCGCACATTGCCCATCGCGCGCTGCAATTGCGGGTCGTTCAGCGCCTCGTGCGCATTGTCCTTGAAGCGGGGCGAAGTGATCTGCATGGGTCACTTCCCTCCGATCGGCGCATTGTCGGTCATGCCCGCCAGCACCTCGGCGACATGGCGCACCTCCACGCTCGAGTGCTGGCGCTTCAGCTTGCCGGCCATGTTCATCAGGCAGCCGAGATCGCCGGCCAGCAGCATGTCGGCCCCCGACGCTGCGATGTTGGCGGTTTTCTGTTCCACGATGGAGTTGGAGATCTCGCCATATTTGACGCAGAAGATGCCGCCGAACCCGCAGCACACATCGGCTTCTTCCATCTCCTGGACCTTGAGACCCTTCACGCTTTTGAGCAGCTTGCGGGGCTGATCGTGAATGTTGAGTTCGCGCAGGCCCGAGCAGGAATCGTGATAGGTCGCCTTACCATCCAGCTGGGCGGTGACCTTCTCGATCTCCAGCACATCAGTCAGGAAGCTGACCAGTTCATGCACCTTTTCTGCGAAGGCCGCGGCGCGGGGTTCCCACTTCTCGTCGCCCGCAAACAGGCCGGGATAGTGTTTCTTCAGCATGCCGGCGCAGGAGCCCGAGGGCGCCACGACATAGTCGAAATCCTCGAACGCCTCGATCGTTGCCTTGGCGATGGCGCGAGTGTCGTCCCGGTCGCCGGAATTGTAGGCCGGCTGGCCGCAGCAGGTTTGGGCCGTGGGCGCATCGACCACGCAGCCGGCGTCCTCCATCAGCTTGACAGCGGCAAATCCCACGGATGGACGGAAGAGATCGACGAGGCAGGTTACGAAGAGCCCGACATGGGGCGTTGCCGTTTCGGTTTTGCTCAAGGTGGCTCCCGTCCGTTCCCCTTGGCGGTTCACCCCAGGTCGAGATTTTCTCTTAACCGCACCGCCCGTGCGCCGTTATAACGAGCAGGCCCCTAGCGCGAAAGAACCTTCGCCGCGAAGTTGGAAGGAACCTTAATGTCCGGCCTAACGATGCCGAAAGCCAGCGCCGAGACGCTTGCACGCCGCGACGAGATCGTCGCCGACATGCGCACAATCGTGCCGGGTGAGGGCGTGGTGGACGCCGAGCATGAGATGCGCGCCTTCGAGAGCGACGGACTTACCGCTTACCGTCAATTGCCGATGGTGGTGGTGTTGCCGGAAACCACCGCGCAGGTGGCGCGCATACTGAAATATTGCAATGAGCGCGACATACGCGTCGTGCCGCGTGGCTCGGGAACCTCGCTGTCGGGCGGTGCGCTACCGCTGGAGGATGCGGTGTTGCTGGTGATGAGCCGCTTCAACCGCATTCTCGAAATTGATTATCCGAACCGTGCCGTTGTCGCGCAGCCGGGCGTCACCAATCTCGGAATAACCCACGCGGTCGAGACGGAGGGGTATTATTATGCGCCGGATCCGTCCTCGCAGATCGCCTGCTCGATCGGCGGCAATGTTGCCGAAAACTCCGGCGGCGTTCACTGCCTGAAATACGGGCTGACGGCCAACAATGTGCTGGGCATCGAGATGGTGCTGATGGACGGCGAGATCATCCGCCTTGGCGGCAAGCATCTCGATGCTGAAGGCTATGACCTGCTCGGCATCATGACCGGCTCCGAAGGGCTGCTCGGCGTGGTGACCGAGGTGACGGTGCGCATCCTGCAAAAACCGGAGACGGCGCGCGCAATGCTGGTCGGGTTTCCGTCCAGCGAGGCGGCAGGCCAGTGCGTCGCCGACATCATCGGCGCCGGCATCATTCCGGGCGGCATGGAGATGATGGACCGGCCCGCGATCCACGCGGCGGAGGATTTCGTCCACGCCGGCTATCCGCTGGACGTGGAGGCGCTGCTGGTCGTCGAACTCGACGGTCCGCAGGCCGAAGTCGACTGGCTGATCGAGCGTGTGTCCGAAATTGCCGACAAGAATGGCTGCACGACCAGCCGCATTTCGAATTCGGAAGAGGAACGAGCCTCTTTCTGGGCCGGGCGAAAGGCCGCATTTCCGGCTGTCGGCCGCATCTCGCCCGACTATTACTGCATGGATGGCACGATCCCGCGCAAGGAACTGCCGCGTGTGCTCGCCGGTATGCGGAAGCTCTCTGATCAATATGGGCTTCGCGTCGCCAACGTGTTTCATGCCGGCGACGGCAATTTGCATCCCCTCATTCTTTATGACGCCAATCAGCCCGGCGAACTGGAAGCGGCCGAAGAGTTCGGCGCCGACATTTTGCGGCTGTGCGTCGAGGTTGGCGGCGTGCTGACCGGCGAGCACGGCGTGGGCGTGGAAAAGCGCGACCTGATGCCCTCAATGTTCACCGAAGCCGATCTCGACCAGCAGATGCGGGTGAAATGTGCGTTTGACCCGAACCATCTCTTGAATCCCGGCAAGGTGTTTCCGCAATTGCGGCGCTGCGTGGAACTTGGCCGCATGCACATTCACCGCGGACAGGTTCCGTTCCCCGACATTCCGCGGTTTTGAGACTTGCATGACCACATTCAACCCAGCATCCGCCGCTGAAGTTCTCGACGCCGTCAAATGGGCGGTGTCTGAGGAAACGCCGCTGGAAGTTCTCGGCCACGGCTCCAAGCGCGGCATCGGTCGCCCGGTGCAGACCGAACACGCGATCGACCTTTCGCAACTCGCCGGGATCACCCTTTACGAACCCGAAGAGCTTGTCCTGTCCGCCCGCGCCGGCACACCGCTTGCCGAAATCGAGACGCTGCTCGAAGAAAACGGCCAGCAGCTTGCGTTCGAGCCGATGGATTGCGGCCCGCTGTTTGGAAGCGAACCGGGCAGGGGCACCGTCGGCGGCGTGCTGGCGGCAAACCTCGCAGGTCCCAGGCGTCTGAAGGCCGGTTCCGCCCGTGACCACATCCTCGGCATTGACGCGGTTTCGGGTCGCGGCGAACAGTTCAAATCCGGCGGGCGCGTGGTGAAAAACGTCACCGGCTATGACCTGTCCAAGGCGATGGCCGGTTCATGGGGCACGCTGGCGGTTGTCACCGACATGACACTGAAGGTACTGCCGCGCGCCGAAACCGAAACCACCGTCGCGGTCCGTGGCCTGATGGACGAACAGGCCGCCACCGTCATGGCTGCCGGTCTGGGCTCGAGCGCCGAAGTGTCGTCGGCGGCCCACCTGCCGGAAGGCGTTGCGGGAAGTGTCGCCGATGGCGCCCTTGGCGACGATGCCGCGACCCTGCTCAGGGTCGAGGGTTTCGGCCCCTCGGTCAAAAGCCGTGTCGAGACGCTGAAGGGACTGCTTGCCGACGCGGCGGAGATCGAACTGGTTGAGAGCGACACGTCGCGGTCGGTCTGGAGCGACATACGCGACTGCCGGCCCTTCGCCGACGGCACCGAGAAACCGGTGTGGCGCATTTCGGTCGCACCGGCCGTCGGACACGACGTTGCGCTTGCCGTGCGTCAGCACTCGCCGGCGACCGTTTTCTACGACTGGCAGGGCGGACTGATCTGGATGCGCATGGAAGGCGACTTCCACGCCGAGATAGTGCGCGAAGCGGTGCGCAGATATGGCGGCGGTCACGCGACGCTGCTGCGCGCAGCGCCGTCGCTGCGCGCCGCCGTTCCGGTGTTCCAGCCGCAGCCTGCGGCCCTGGCCGCGCTTTCGGCACGGCTGAGGGCGGAATTCGACCCGAAATCTGTTCTCAACCCGGGCCGCATGTACGCCGCCGATTGATCCGCTAGAATGCGGTTGAACAAAAACGAGGAGTAATGCTCATGGCTGAGACAGAGACCCCGCCGCCCCCGCAGCAGCGCGAAACAGATCGCTGGCTCGAGCCGGGCAAGACGAATGTGCAGGTTATCTACATTCTCTATCTCGCCGGTTTCGTGATTGGTATCACGCCGCTCATCGGCATCGTTCTGGCCTATGTGAACCGAGGCCGGTCGGCCGAGTGGATCGAAACCCACTACACCTGGGCGATCCGCACGTTCTGGATCGGCCTTCTCTATTCGCTGATCGGTTTTGTCCTGGCATTCGTGCTGATCGGATTTCTGGTTCTGCTCGCAACGGCGGTGTGGTTCATCCTGCGCTGCATCTTCGGGCTGCAGGCGCTGAGCCGGAACGAACCGATGAAAAACCCCGAAAGCTGGGTGCTCTAGGGAAGCCGGCGCACAGTGCAGACCTCATTCACCGCAGAACAGCTCGCCGATCCGCATATCGCGGAGGCCGACAGCATATTGCGCAAATGCGTGCATTGCGGCTTCTGCACCGCGACTTGCCCGACCTATGTGACGCTCGGCAACGAGCTCGACAGTCCGCGCGGGCGCATCTACCTGATCAAGGACATGCTGGAGAACGGCCGCGCGGCCGACGAGCAGATCGTCACCCATATCGACCGTTGCCTGTCCTGTCTGGCCTGCATGACGACCTGCCCTTCGGGCGTGAACTACATGCACTTGGTCGATCACGCGCGCACCCATATCGAAAAGACCTATCGCCGGCCGCTGGTCGACAGGCTGATCCGGTCCATGCTGGCGCGGGTGTTGCCGTATCCCGGGCGTTTCAGGGCCGCCCTCGGTCTGGCCAGGCTTGGTCGTCCCTTTGCAGGACTGTTTGGAGCAGTGGGCCCATTGAAACCGCTGGCTGCAATGCTGAAACTTGCGCCGTCGTCGGTGCCGGCAGCTTCACCTGCTTCCAAGCCGAATGTGCATTCCGCGACCGGGGCAAGGCGCGGCCGCGTCGTTCTGTTGAACGGCTGCGCGCAGCCAGTGCTGGAACCGGGCATCAACGAAGCGACGATCAGGCTTTTGACGCGGCTCGGCGTCGAAGTGGTGGTCGCGCAAGGCGAGGGGTGTTGCGGCGCGCTGGTTCATCACATGGGGCGCGAAGAGGAATCGCTCGTGGCCGCGCGCAACAATGTCGATGTCTGGACCCGCGAGATCGAGCAGGGCGGGCTGGACGCAGTCATCATCACTGCGTCGGGCTGCGGAACCACGATCAAGGACTACGGCCATATGTTAAGGCTCGACCCGGCCTATGCGGACAAGGCAGCACGGGTCTCAGCACTTGCCAAGGACATCACCGAGTTTCTGGACACGCTCGACCTGCCGGCGCCCGACGCGGATACCGGCCTGACAATCGCCTATCACTCGGCGTGCTCCATGCAGCACGGCCAGAAGGTCACACGCCAGCCGAAGGCTCTTCTGGCGAAGGCCGGTTTCAGGGTGGTCGAGCCGCGCGAGGGGCATCTGTGCTGCGGATCAGCCGGCACTTACAACATCATGCAGCCGGAGATTTCGGCACGCCTTCGCGACCGCAAGGTCAACAATCTCGCGGCGACCGGAGCCGATATGGTGGCAACCGGCAATATCGGTTGCATCACCCAGATCGCCGACCGTGCGGGCATGCCGATCGTTCACACGATCGAACTTCTCGACTGGGCGTATGGTGGCCCGAAGCCGCGGCAGGTTCCGGGCGTATCGACGGTGCGAGAACCGGCCGAGTGATCAGCCGGCCAGGCGCCGGCGCCAGAAGACGAATGGCAGGCTCACCACATACATGGTGATGCCATAGACACCCGACGGCAGGCTGAATGGCGGCAGGGCTGACACCTGCTCCACGATCAGGGAGCCGACGGTGATGCCGAGCGTGGCGTTCTGGATGCCGGTTTCAATCGCAATCGCCGTCGCTTGGCTGCCGCTGAGCGAGAACAGCCGCGCGAGACCGAGGCCGATCGCCAAGAGCACGATGTTAAGCACGATGACTGCCGGTCCCAGCACGGCCAGATTGTCGACAAACAGCGTCCAGTTCGCGGCAAGCGCCCCGACCACCACGATGACGAAAAGCACCACGGCGAGCCGCTCCAGCGGGCGCTCGATCACGCCGGTCAAGCCCGGCGCGTAAGCGCGAATGGCCATTCCGATGACCACGGGCAGCGCGGTGATGACGAACATCGCAATGGCAAGCGAGGTGACGTTTACCGGCGGGGCGTCCACGCCCATGAAATGCGCGGCCATGTAGGCAACGAGGAGCGGTACCGTGACCACCGAGACGAGGCTGATCACGCCGGTGAGTGAGATCGACAGCGCGAGATCGCCTCTGGCAAGCTTGGTCAGGATGTTCGAGGTGACGCCGCCGGGACAGAAGGACAGGATCATCAGGCCGACGGCGAGTTCCGCCGGAAGGCTGAACGCAATCGCGGTCACATAAGCGATGACGGGCAGGATAAGGATCTGCGACACGGCGCCGATGCCGAATGCCTTGGGAGCCGCAAAGACGCGGCGGAAGTCCTCCAGCGTCAGCCCAAGCCCCAGCGACAGCATGATGATCGCCAGCGCCAGTGGCAGGAAAACGGTAATCAGAATGTCCATAAGCCCCTCCCGGACCGGGCGCCGGAGCGCCGCAAGATCGGGCTACGATAGTGCCGGCTGCCCGGAAGGGAAGTGAGGCCTGCCGCCATCCACAGTTCGCAACGAAAAAGGCGGCGCTGGCCTTTCGGCTGCGCCGCCCTTTCCTGACGGTCCGGCCTGCCCCTCAAAGGCCGATCCGTCCCCCGCAACTGGAGATCAGATCACGATCACCTTGGTGCCCACCTTCACGCGCTCGTAAAGGTCCGTCACGTCCTCGTTGCGCATGCGGATGCAGCCGGACGAGACATTGCCGCCGATCGTCCAGGGCGCGTTGGTGCCGTGAATGCGGTAGAGCGTGGAGCCGAGATAAAGCGCCCGCGCGCCGAGCGGATTGGCCGGACCGCCGGGCATGTATGCCGGCAGGATGCGCCCCTTCTTCTTCTCGCGCGCGATCATTTCGGCCGGCGGGCGCCAGTCTGGCCAGTGTTTCTTCTGCGAAATGGTTTCGGTGCCGCTCCACTGGAAGCCTTCCTTGCCAACGCCGACGCCATAGCGGCGCGCTGTTCCGCCAGCCTCGACGAGGTAGAGAAACTTGGTGGCGGTATCGATGACGATGGTTCCGGGCTTGTGCGGCCCGGCGTAGTCCACAGTCTGCGGCAGGAATTTGGGATCCATCTGTGGTGCAGCGCTGCGGCCCGCTGCCGGCGCAACGGCTGCCGTGCGCACGACACGCTCAACGTTGCGCGGCTGTGCCTGGCGCGGAGCCGGACGTGTTACCTGGCGGCGCTCGCGGCGTATCACCTGCCGGGGCGACGGCGTTGCGCGCACTCCGCGCAAGCCGCTGACGCGTGCGCCCTGCGGCGTGCGGTGAAGCTGCATCACCCATGGGGCGCTCAGATCGGGGCTGACGACAAGCGGCGGGCGCTCGCGATATCGGTCATTGGCTGCGGCGCCTGAAACGCTGGCGGCCAGCAGTGCGGCGGCGATGATCGGCAAAACTCGTTTCATGGGTGCACTCATTACTCACGCAAACACAAGAACAATCCGGACGTGCCATGCGGCACGCCCTGCTGAATGCGGATTGTCGGCGGTTGCGACCACTGAAACGTGAATCGGGTTGCCTAAAATGCCTGCTTTTTCGGAAAGCTTTCGGTGTGGTTACCGCGCCGTTGAAAACTCTGGTAAATCACAGGTAAATCAGATGGTTGGGCCGGGGACGAAATGGGCGTAGCGGAAACTGGACTGATCGAGGGGCCGGACGGCGCGCTGCGCTGCCGCTGGCATGGCAACGAACCGGACTATCTGCATTACCATGACCACGAGTGGGGCAGGCCGGTCGTGGACGATCGCCGTCTGTTTGAGAAGGTCTGCCTCGAAGGCTTTCAGGCCGGTCTGTCATGGATCACCATTCTTCGAAAGCGCGAGAATTTCCGCGAAGCCTTCCACGATTTCGATTTCGAGAAGCTGGCCACCCATGACGAATGGCATGTTGACCTGCATCTGCAGAATGCCGGTATCATAAGGCACCGCGGCAAGATTGCCTCGGTGTTCAATAATGCCCGCCGCGCGGTGGAAATGTGCGAGGAACACGGTTCGCTGGCGAGCTGGTTCTGGTCGTTCGAGCCGGGCAGGGACGAGCGGCCGGACGTGGTCGACTTCGCCTGGCTGACCGCCAACCCGACCAGCGAGGCCTCAAAGCGCATTTCAAAACAGCTCAAGTCGCTGGGCTGGACATTTGTCGGCCCGACGACGGTCTATGCCTTCATGCAGGCGATGGGACTGGTCAACGACCATCTGGAGGGCTGCGTGTGCCGCGATCTGGTTGAACTGGAGCGCGCCCAGTTCAAGCGGCCGGGCTGAACCGCCGCCGATTCAGTCGCCAAACTGGCAATCCGGACCCGGCAATCCGAAAAGCGATTGCGCCGATGCGCTTGACTCCGCAAACGGCAATCCATATCTGACCGCCGTTAGCACTCGCCTCAAGTGAGTGCCAACAAGTCCGGCTAGCCCGGAAAACGGTATCTCCTAATCCGCTTCGAGGATCAGAAACAATGGCAAAAACGAAGTTCCGCCCGCTTCACGACCGCGTCGTCGTACGCAGGGTCGAATCCGAAGAGAAGACGTCCGGCGGCATCATCATCCCCGACACCGCGAAGGAAAAGCCTTCGGAAGGTGAGATCATCGCTGTCGGTTCGGGCGCCCGCGACGAGAGCGGCAAGGTTGTTGCGCTCGACGTGAAGGCTGGCGATCGCGTGCTGTTCGGCAAGTGGTCCGGCACGGAAGTCAAGCTCGATGGCGAGGATCTCCTGATCATGAAGGAATCCGACATCATGGGCATCATCGGCTGACGCCGGCTTGAACCCACCCAAAGAACCAGTAATTCGGGCTTAGGCCCAGGAGCTAGGATATGGCTGCAAAAGACGTAAAATTCTCCCGTGACGCACGTGAGCGTATGCTCAAGGGCGTCAACATTCTCGCCGATGCTGTGAAGGTCACGCTGGGTCCCAAGGGCCGCAACGTGGTGATCGACAAGTCGTTCGGCGCCCCCCGCATCACCAAGGACGGCGTCACCGTCGCCAAGGAAATCGAGCTTGAGGACAAGTTCGAGAATATGGGCGCACAGATGGTGCGCGAGGTCGCTTCCAAGACCAACGACATCGCCGGTGACGGCACCACGACCGCTACGGTTCTCGCCCAGTCGATCGTTCAGGAAGGCCATAAGGCCGTTGCCGCCGGCATGAACCCGATGGACCTGAAGCGCGGCGTTGATCTGGCCGTGAATGACGTTGTTGCCCATCTCGCCAAGCAGGCGAAGAAGATCAAGACCTCCGAGGAAGTCGCACAGGTTGGCACCATCTCCGCCAACGGCGAGACCGAGATCGGCAAGATGATCGCGGAAGCGATGCAGAAGGTCGGCAATGAGGGTGTCATCACCGTCGAGGAAGCCAAGACCGCCGAGACCGAGCTCGAGGTTGTCGAAGGCATGCAGTTCGACCGTGGTTACCTGTCGCCCTACTTCGTGACCAACCCGGACAAGATGGTTGCCGAGCTCGAGGATTGCTACATCCTCCTGCATGAAAAGAAGCTCTCCAACCTGCAGGCCATGCTTCCGGTTCTGGAATCGGTCGTTCAGTCGTCCAAGCCGCTGCTGATCATCGCAGAAGACGTTGAAGGCGAGGCTCTGGCCACGCTGGTCGTCAACAAGCTGCGTGGTGGCCTCAAGATCGCCGCCGTCAAGGCGCCGGGCTTCGGCGACCGCCGCAAGGCCATGCTGGAAGACATCGCCATTCTCACCGGCGGCCAGGTCATCTCCGAAGACCTCGGCATCAAGCTTGAGAATGTCAGCCTCAACATGCTGGGCCGCGCCAAGCGCGTTCGCGTCGACAAGGAAAACACCACCATCGTCGACGGCGCCGGCAAGAAGGGCGAGATCCAGGGCCGCGTTGCCCAGATCAAGCAGCAGATCGAAGAGACCTCTTCCGACTATGACCGCGAGAAGCTTCAGGAGCGTCTCGCCAAGCTGGCTGGCGGCGTTGCCGTTATCCGCGTTGGCGGTGCGACCGAAGTCGAGGTCAAGGAACGCAAGGACCGCGTCGACGACGCTCTCAACGCGACCCGTGCGGCCGTTGAGGAAGGCATCGTTGCAGGTGGCGGCGTTGCACTTCTGCGCGCTTCCGCAGCACTGTCGGCCAAGGGCGCGAACGCGGATCAGGAAGCAGGCATCCAGATTGTTCGCCGTGCGCTTCAGGCTCCGGTTCGCCAGATCGCGGCCAATGCGGGCGCCGAGGCATCGATCGTTGCCGGCAAGATCCTCGACAACAAGTCGGTGACCTTCGGCTACAACGCCCAGACCGGCGACTATGGCGACATGATCTCCATGGGTATCGTCGATCCGGTCAAGGTCGTGCGCACCGCGCTGCAGGACGCCGGTTCGGTTGCCGGCCTTCTGGTCACCACCGAAGCCATGGTTGCCGAAGCTCCGAAGAAGGATGCTCCGGCTCCGGCCATGCCCGGCGGCGACATGGGTGGTATGGGTGGCATGGGCTTCTAAGCTCACCACCACAAAACATACTTGCGAAAGGGCGGTCTTCGGGCCGCCCTTTCTGTTTTGATTGACACCGTCCAGACCATCGCCTAAAGCCTCGCCCCGGCCAGAGGCGCCGGCCGTCCGCAGCGCAAGCAAGGTGAAGCCTCTACCGATATTTCGTCACACCGACGCATCGGACAAATGGTAATGCGGGCTCCATTCGGTCTCCGTTTGATGCGATACGGGAGACGAAAATGACCACCTCTAACGAGGCGGCCGGCAACAGCTTCCTCGCCGGCTCAATGCCATCCCTCTACCTGAAGACGGCGTCGCCCATCATTCTCGTGATGGCGATGAACGGCCTCTTGACCGTCATCGACGCCTATTTCCTCGGAGCCTATGTCGGCGCGGAGGCGCTTGCCGCCGTCACGCTGATGTTTCCGCTCTTCATGGTCATCACCGCGCTGGCGACCCTTGTCGGGTTCGGCCTCGCGAGCGTGATGGCGCGCCTCCTTGGCGCTGCGGACCATGAGCGCGCCCGTCGCGTGCTGGTGGGCGCTCATGGGCTGTCCCTGCTTATCAGCCTCGCGCTGATGGTGGTGTTCTGGGCGGGTGGCGCGGAGCTTATTCGCCGCATGGCAAACGGCTCCGATGAGCTTGAGCGGATGGGCTACACCTACATTTCCATTCTGGTCTGGTTCTCGCCGCTGGTATTTCTGCTTTCCGTCCACGGCGACGCGTTTCGCAGCGAAGGCAAGCTGGCGCTGATGGCCGGAGCCACGGTGTTTGTCTCGCTGGCGAACATCGTCTTCAACTACCTGCTGATCGTCGGCCTGAAATGGGGCGTGGCGGGCTCCGCCTGGGGAACCGTGTTTGCCCAGTCCGTCGCGCTGCTCATCATCATCGCATACCGGATCTGGGGTCGGACGGTGCTGAAACTGTCCAGCCTGCCGCTGTCGGCGTGGCGATCGTCCTGGGGTGAGCTATTGGCGCTTGGTGCGCCGCAGAGCCTGAGTTTCATAGGCATCGCCTTTGGCTCGGGCGCGGTGATTGCTGCGATCCAGCTCTGGGATCCCGATGGTTATGCGGCAACGGTCGCTGCCTACGGCATCGTGACCCGCATCCTGACCTTCACGTTCCTGCCGCTGATGGGCCTGAGCATGGCCATGCAGACGATTGTCGGAAACAATTTTGGCGCGGAGCGGTGGCGGCGTACCGATAGCGGTCTGCTGTTCGGACTGGCGGCATCATTCGCCTATTGCGTTATCGTTCAGGCGATACTGGTGGCGACGCGTGGCTCTCTCGGCGGGGTGTTTGTCGACGATCCGAAGACGATTGCCGAACTCGCGCACATTCTGCCGCTGGTCACGCTGGTCTATTTCGCGACCGGACCGATGATGATCATTTCGGGTTACTTCCAGGCAATCGGCGACGCCAAGCGGGCATTGCTGCTCAGCGTGACGCGGACCTATGTTTTCAACATTCCGCTGATCTTCTGCCTACCCTATCTGCTGGGAGCCAACGGTATCTGGTTGGCCAGCGCGGGCGCCGAGTTGCTGATGATCGCCGTGGTCGCTGTAATGTTGATACAGGCCGAACGGACCAACGGATTCCGCTGGGGCCTGTTGAGGGCGAGTGCGCGGCCGGCGGTAGCCTGAGACGAAGAATGCCTGAGGGGCGGCGGCAGCAGCGCCGCCCCCGTTCAGTTCCGTTCCGGAATCAGCCCGCGCGGCGCAAAGCGCAGCACCAGAAGCAGGATCAGGCCCATCAGGAAGAGCCGCATATGCGGCGCGGCTTCCAGCAGGTGGTTGCGTACCGCGCTTGTCTCGTCCAGCCCGGCGGTGATCGCATTCATAATCACGATGCCGGCGGGTTCTGCCTCCACCCAGACAAACCAGATCAGGAAGCCGCCGAGCACGGCGCCCCAATTGTTGCCGGACCCGCCGACAATCACCATCACCCAGATCAGGAAGGTGAAGCGCAGCGGGTTGTACTGGCCGGGGGTGAACTGGCCGTCAAGCGTGGTCAGCATCGCACCGGCGATGCCGAGGACCGCCGAGCCGAGGATGAAGGTCTGCAGATGGCGCGCCGTTACGTCCTTGCCCATCGCCTCGGCAGCGTCGCGATTGTCGCGGATGGCCCGCATCATGCGCCCCCAGGGCGCGTTCAGCGCGCGTTCCGCCAGCCACATCAGGATGACAAGCACAATGGCGAACAGGCCAGCATAGCAGAGCTTCACATAGATGCTGGAAAACACGATCGGGTCCGCGTCGAAGCGGGCGGCAAGGTCGAGAAACCATTCGGCCTGCTGCAGCTCGATCTCCAGCGGCACCGGACGCGGCAGGCCCGAGACGTTTTTCACCCCACGGGTCAGCCAGTCCTCGTTCTTCATCATCGCCAGGATGATTTCGGAGATGCCCAACGTGGCGATGGCCAGGTAGTCGGCGCGCAGACCAAGCGCTACCTTGCCCACCAGCCAGGCAGCGGCAGCCGCGAACACACCACCGACAAGCCATGAAAAGACGATGGGCAGGCCGAGGCCGCCCAGATAGCCGGTGCGGGCAGGGTCGAAGCTCTCAATGGCGTCGACCGCTGGATCGAAAACGGCGCGGATGACGAAATAGCCGATCACGGCAACCGCAAGTGCCGCCGGATTGCGCCATCGGCCCCTGACATGTCGCCTCGTCAGAATGACCGCAGCGATCGTGCCAATGAGCGCCAGAAGCGACAGGCCGATGCCGACACCGCCGGCCGCCCAGGCCCCGCCGACGGGCGGTTCCGATACAAGCACCGCCGCCACTCCGCCAAGCGCGGCAAAACCCATGATGCCGACATTGAACAGGCCGGCGTAGCCCCACTGGATGTTCACGCCGAGCGCCATGACTGCAGAGATCAGGCACAGATTGACGATGGTGAGTGAGACGTTCCAGCTCTGCGTGAAACCGACAAGCGTCAGCAGCGCAGCCATGCCGACATAGAGAAGGAGGTCACGCCGGGTCATTACAGCAGCCTCCCCCGGAAGATACCTGTCGGCCGGATAAGCAGCACGATCACCAGGATGACGAAGGAGACGGCGAACTTGTACTCCGTGGACAGCAGCTGCACGAGGCTGTTCGGTTCGAAGCTCAGATATTCAAGCACCCGCTTGTAGGCGTAGGTGACAGTGACTTCGGAAAAGGCCACGACAAAGCCGCCGGCGATTGCCCCAATGGGCTGCCCGATGCCGCCCACGATTGCAGCCGCGAAGATTGGCAGGAGCAACTGGAAATAGGTGAATGGCTTGAAGCTCTTGTCGAGGCCGTAGAGCACGCCAGCAATCGTTGCCAGGCTGGCTGCGATGATCCAGGTGACAGCCACCACGCGTTCGGGACTGATGCCTGAAAGCAGCGCCAGATCCTCATTGTCGGAGTAGGCGCGCATCGCCTTGCCCGTGCGGGTGTATTGCAGGAACCAGAACAGCGCCGCCACCACCAGTATGGCAACAACGACGGTGATCAGCACCGGCAGCCGGATCGTAAGCCCTTCATCCAGTCCGGTGAGTTCCTTGAAGTCGCGCGCGCTGATGATGAAACGTGCGCCGTCGGCGAAGCGCTGGTCATCGGGGCCAATGACAAAGCGCACAATACCGTTGAGCATGAACATGACACCGATTGACGCCATGACCAGCACGATGCCCGGTGATCGCTTTCGCCGGTAGAAGGCAAAGACGGAACGGTCGAACAAAAGCGTGATCATGATGGCGACGGCAATCCCGAACGGCAGCGCCAGAAGCGCAGTCGGCAGCGGGTCGATGCTGATGCCGATGGACTGCATCCACCATGTGACGAGGATGGTGACCATCGTGCCGAAGGCCATCAGGTCGCCATGGGCGAAATTGGCGAAGCGCAAAATGCCGAAGACGAGCGTTACGCCAAGCGCACCGAGCGCCAGCTGCGAGCCATAGGCAAGGCCGGGCAGGAGCACGAAGTTGGAAAACAGGGCCAGCGCGTTGAGAATGTCGGTCATTGTCTCACCCGCCCAGGAATGAAGCGCGGACATCCGGATTGGCCAGCAAGGCTTCTCCGGTGTCTGTGTAGCGGTTACGGCCCTGCACCAGCACATAGCCGCGATCGGCAATCGACAGCGCCTGCCGTGCGTTCTGTTCTACCATGAGGATGGCGATGCCGGTGGCCGCCACTTCCAGAATGCGGTCGAACAGTTCGTCCATGACGATTGGCGACACGCCGGCGGTCGGTTCGTCGAGCATCAGCACACCAGGGTTGGTCATCAGCGCCCGCCCGACGGCTACCTGCTGCCGCTGGCCGCCTGAAAGTTCGCCGGCCGGCTGGCGCCGCTTTTCCTTGAGGACCGGAAAGAGCTCGTACACCTGGTCCATCGTGTCGGTGAAGTCGTCGGCGCGAATGAAGGCGCCCATCTCCAGGTTTTCCTGCACCGTCATGGTGGTGAAGACATTGCCGGTCTGGGGCACGAAACCCATGCCGGCCTTCACGCGATCCTGCGGCGACAACGCGGAAATGTCTTCGCCATCGAGGGTTACATCGCCCTCGCGCAGCTTGAGCATGCCGAAGATCGCCTTCATCGCCGTCGACTTGCCGGCGCCATTGGGGCCGACAATGACAACGATCTCACCCTTGTCCACGGCAATGTCGCATCCGTGCAGGATGTCCGCGCCGCCATAACCGCCGGTCATGCCGAGGCCCGAGAGGTAGCTCATTGGCTGGCCCCCTCGGCTTTTCGCGCTGGCCGGTTCTTGATGCCGGTGCCAAGATATGCCTCGATCACCTGCTCGTTGGTCTTCACTTCGTCCGCCGTACCCTCAAACAGCACGCGTCCCTCGGCCATGACAATGACCGGGTCGCAAAGTGCCGCGATGAAATCCATGTCGTGCTCGATGACGCAGAAAGTGTAGCCGCGCTCCTTGTTGAGGCGCAGGATCGTGTCGGCGATGGTCTTGAGCAGCGTGCGGTTGACGCCCGCGCCCACCTCGTCGAGGAACACGATCTTGGCGTCCACCATCATGGTACGGCCGAGTTCCAGCAGCTTTTTCTGGCCGCCCGACAGATTGCCCGCCCGTTCATCCGCCAGATGCCCAAGCTGCAGAAAGTCGATGACCTCGTCCGCCTTCTGGCGGATCTCCGCCTCGCGCGCACGGACCTTGCCGGCGCGCAGCCACACGTCGATGAGAGACTCGCCCGGCTGCTGTGCAGGCACCATCATCAGATTGTCGCGCACGGTGAGCGTGGAGAACTCATGCGCGATCTGGAAGGTGCGCAGCAGGCCCTTGGCAAAAAGCTCGTGCGGCGTCAGCCCGGTAACGTCCTCACCGTCCAGCCAGACCGTGCCGGAAGTCGGCTTGAAATGGCCGGCAACGACGTTGAAGAGCGTTGTCTTTCCCGCCCCGTTGGGGCCGATCAGTCCGGTGATTGATCCCTTGGCGACTTCGATGCTCGCCCCGTCGACAGCTCTGATGCCGCCGAAATGCATGTGGAGGTCTTCCACGCGGATCATGCGCAACCCCGATTATGCGAACAGCCCGGCCGGGAAGGCCGGGCTGTAAATTGCGGTGTGGTTTCCGATTAGCGGAACTGTACGGTCGTGTACGCGCCGTCCTTCACGACATATTCGCGATAGGTGCCGGACGCTTCGCCGGGGCCGATCAGCTCGACATTGGTCGCGCCGACATAGTCGATGTCGGTACCGGCCTTGAGCAGCTCAAGCGCCTTGCCGAGCTGGCCGGGAAGGATCTTTTCGCCCGGTGCATTTGCCACGTTCAGGATCTGGTCCTTGATCGCCGCACGGTCGGTAGAACCGGCCGCCTGCATGGCAAGTGCGATCAGCGCTGCAGCGTCGTAGCTCTCGCGGCGGAACGAACCGTTCGGGTCCAGGCCAGCGGCTTCGGCCGTTGCGACGAATGCGTCGGCGCCTTCGCCTTCCGACCACGGTACGGAGCCGATGGTGCCGTTGAGATCATCGCCGATGGCTTCGATCAGGCTGTCGGAATACATGCCGTCGCCGAGCGCGAACTTGTCGAATGCGCCGGATTCAACCGACGAACGGATGACGCCTACGCCACCCTGATCCGCATAGCCGAGCACGACGAGCAGATCGCCACCGGCAGCGGCCAGCGCGCCGACTTCGGCCGAATAGTCGCCCTTGCCGTCTTCATGCGGCGCGTTGATCGTGACGGTACCGCCAGCTTCTTCAAATGCGCTGGCGAAGGAGTCCGACAGGCCCTTGCCGTAGTCGTTGTTGGTGTAGGTGACCGCGACGGTCTTGATGTCCTGCGACATCAGGATGTCGGCCAGCACCTTGCCCTGACGGGCATCGGACGGCGAGGTGCGGAAGAAGAAGTCGTTGTCTTCGATCGTCGACAGCGCCGGCGAGGTTGCCGACGGCGAAATCGTCACGACACCGTTCGGCACCGACACATTGTTGACCACGGCGGTCGTCACGCCCGAGCAGTCGGCGCCCACGATGGCGGCAACATTGTCCGACGTAACCAGACGTTCGGCGGCGGCCGTTGCGGCTGCGTTGTCGATACAGGTGGAGTCGGCGCGAACCGGAACCAGCGTTTCGCCGTTCAGGAACATGCCGCTGTCGTTGATTTCCTTGAGCGCGAGTTCGGCGCTGTCAGCCATCGGCGGCGTCAGCGATTCAATCGGCCCGGTATAGCCGAGAAGCACGCCCACTTTGACTTCCTGCGCCTGGCTGGCGGTAGCGGCTGCGAGCAGCGCTGCGGCGCCGGCGGACGATACGAGCACCTTACGAATGGTAGAACGCATAATGAGACTCTCCCGTTTATTATGCCCCTATTGGCACATGCCAGAGCCCGGCATGGCGGTGGTGCGGTGATACTTGCCTCTTGCCGCTTCGCTTGTAAAGCGCCCTCGAATGCCGTTGCGTGAAGTGGTGAACGCCGGGCATTGCCCCTCACCGGCAACAACGCCATATCGGTTAGCACGTTCCGCAATCGCCACAGGAGGCCGATCATGGCCGCGACACGCAAGGAGACCGACACGTTTGGCGCTATCGATGTGCCGGCAGATCGGTATTGGGGGGCGCAGACCGAGCGGTCGCGCAACAATTTCAGGATCGGCACCGAACAAATGCCGCTGCCGCTGGTTCATGCGCTGGGGCTGGTGAAACGCGCTGCAGCTGATGTGAATGTCGCGCTGGGCAGGCTCGATCCGAAGCTTGGCGAGGCGATCAGCAATGCGGCAGACGAGGTGAGAGGCGGCAAGCTCGATGAGAACTTCCCTCTGGTTGTCTGGCAGACCGGGTCCGGTACGCAGTCCAACATGAACGCCAATGAAGTGATCGCCAACAGGGCCATCGAGATGCTGGGCGGTGAGATGGGCTCCAAGAAGCCGGTCCACCCCAACGACCACGTCAATATGAGCCAGTCATCCAACGACACCTTTCCGACTGCGATGCATATTGCAGTTGCAAGCGAGGCGAAGGAACGGCTGCTGCCGGCGCTCGATCACCTGAAGAACGGGCTGGACGCCAAGCGCAAGGCATTCGCCGACATCGTCAAGATCGGCCGCACGCACACGCAGGACGCAACGCCGCTGACGCTGGGCCAGGAATTTTCGGGCTACGTCGCCGCGCTCGAACTGTCGGCCAAGCGCATCGAGGATGCGCTCGATGACGTCTATGCGCTGGCGCAGGGCGGCACGGCGGTCGGCACCGGCCTCAACGCACCTGAAGGGTTCGCGGAGGCCTTCGCTGCAAGGGTGAGCGAGATAACGGGGCTGCCCTTCCGCACGGCCGCAAACAAGTTCGAGGCGCTGGCGAGCCACGGCGCGCTGACTGCATTCCATGGCACGTTGTCGGCGCTGGCCGCCGATCTCTTCAAGATCGGCAACGACATCCGCTTCCTGGGTTCCGGTCCGCGGTCCGGTCTGGGTGAGCTTGTGTTGCCCGAAAATGAGCCGGGGTCCTCGATCATGCCGGGCAAGGTGAACCCGACCCAGGCCGAGGCGCTGACGATGGTCGCAACGCAGGTGACGGGCAACCAGACCACAATCGCTTTTGCGGCCAGCCAGGGGCATTTCGAGCTCAACGTGTTCAAGCCGGTGATCGCCAATGCGGTTCTGCAGTCGGTGCGACTGCTCGCCGACGCAATGCGATCCTTCGCCGACAATTGTGTCGCGGGCATCGAGGCCAACGAGACGCGCATTGCCGAACTGATGCAGCAGTCGCTGATGCTGGTGACCGCACTTGCGCCGAAGATCGGCTATGACGCTGCGGCGAAGATCGCCAAGACCGCACACAAGAACGGCACCACCCTGAAGGAAGAAGCTCTGGCTTCCGGCCTTGTCACGGCTGACGAGTACGATTCGATCGTCAGGCCGCAGGACATGGTCCGGCCGGGCTGATGCAAGCGATAACGCCTTTGTGAACAGTCACGGAAAGCTGTTCAGCAGGGGTGAACATAGCGTTCGGTCAATCGGGGCTGGCGGTATACGCTGAGTTGGCATATCAGCGCGCACTCTCAACAACCCGACGAAGGGGAGCGAAATGTCCAACAACGTAGTTCTGCTGATTGCCCGGATCCTGCTTTCGGTGATGTTCATTATGGCGGGCTTCGCCAAGTTCGGCGGCATTGCAGGCACGGCCGGTTACATCGGCTCGGTAGGTCTGCCGGCGCCCACGCTACTCGCCTGGCTGGCGGGTATCTGGGAAGTGGTGGCTGGACTTGCGGTGCTCATCGGGTTCCAGACCCGTCTTGCGTCACTCGCGCTTGCCCTTTTCTGCGTTCTCACCGCCGTGATCTTCCACAACAACCTCGCCGATCAGATGCAGATGAGCATCTTCTTCAAGAATTTCGCGCTGGTTGGCGGGTTCCTCGCACTCTACGCGGCCGGTCCCGGCTCGATCTCGGTTGACGGCCGCCGCGGTTCTGCCTGAACCGTCTGAAGGCAACAGACGAAAGGCCCGGGGCATCGCTCCGGGCCTTTTTGTTATGCGGGCAGCTTTGTCCGCGCTAGTGTCGGCGCTGTTGAGGAGGAAAGCTGCATGGGCTCGGGATTCCTGTTGCTGGCGCGCGTCATGCTGGCAGTGCTGTTTCTGGACAGCGGTTATGCAGCGCTAACCAACATTGCCGGCACGGCCGGCTACTTCGCCGGCCTCGGCCTGCCATTCCCGACGCTCCAGGCATGGGGCGTCGGTCTGTTTGAAGTGGCTGGGGGTATAGCGTTGATGGTGGGATTGTTCACGCGACCTGCCGCCGCGCTGCTCGCTGCCTTCGCGCTGGTGGCCGGCTTTCTGGGCCATTACGGGCAGGGCGATAATGCCACGCTCGCCTTCCTTCACCGGCAGATGCTGCTGAAGGACATTGCGATTGCCGGCGGGCTGATCGTGCTGGCGATACAGGGGGCAGGGCGGTTTTCGCTGGATGGCCGGCGCGGTTAGCCGGTGCGCAGCATCCCGGCAAGTTCGGCGATCACCGCCTGATCGTCCGTTGCACGCTCTTTCTTTGACGCCGCAACGCACGCCTCCGAATGCAGGATGACGCCGTCTTCCAGAACCTTGAGATGGTTGGCGCGCAGCGTCGAACCCGTTGTCGTGATGTCCACGATCACGTCTGCCGAGCCGGCCGCGGGGGCGCCCTCGGTGGCGCCGAGGCTTTCCACGATCCGGTAAACCTGGATGCCATGCAGGCCTGAGAAGAATTGCTGAGTCAGCCGCCAATATTTGGTGGCGATCCTGAGCCGCCTGCCGTGCCGCTGGCGGAAATCGGCAGCGACATCGTCCAGATCGGCCATCGTGTCGACATCAAGCCACATGTCCGGCACGGCGACGACCACGTCGGCGCGGCCGAAGCCAAGACGCGCTGCAATTTCCACGCGGCTGTCGAAGTCGGCGATTGTCTCGCGCAACAAATCCTCGCCGGTGACGCCGAGATCGATATTGCCCTGAGCCAGTTCGCTGGCGATTTCCGATGCCGACAGGAAGACAAGCTCCACCTCCGGCCGGCCGGCGAGTGCGGCGCGATAGCGGCGCGCGTCCTCCGGCATTTCGGCCGGCAGGCCGGCATCGGCCATGTGCTTCAGGGCCTGTTCCTTGAGCCGGCCCTTGGAGGGGAGAGCAAGTGTGATTGTCATCATCTTGCCTCCGCGATGCGGTCGAGCCAGACCGAGAAGCCGACGCCGGGGATCGGCGACTTGGCGCCAAGCAGCGTCAGGAGCCGATCGTAGCGACCGCCGCCCACCAGCGGGCGCGGGGTTCCGGGCAGGCCAATCTCGAAGACGAGGCCGGTATAATAGTCGAGCGGGCGGCCGAAGGCGGCGTCGTAGTGGAAACTTCCGTCGAGCGAATGCGAAGCGATGGCATCGGCGCGCTCGCTGAAGCGCGTCAGCGCCGCGCCAAGCGACAGGCCGGCATTCTTGGCGAAATCGCCAAGTGCTGCGTGCGCTTCAGCCAGCGGCACGCGAATGGCGAGGAAGGTTTTCAGCGCCGATAGCGCCTCTTCCGACAACCGCACGCTGCGCAGTTCCGATTTCTCGATCAGCCTTTTGGCAATTTCCTCAGGCGAGCGCCCCGCACCCAGCGAGTGCCCGGCGGCCTCCATGCGCTCCGCAATGTGGGCGGCAAGCGGCTCAGGCTCGCCGGCCAGAAGCAGCGATGCCGCCGGCTCGTCGAGCGCGGCTGCGCGGTTGGGGCTGGCGAGATCGGCAAGAGCGGCGTTCAGTGCATCGCGCGATCCGAAGGCGCGGGCCAGCCGCTTTTGCCAGCCGCGCGGCAGGCCGAGTGCTGCGAGCACGGCCTCGAAAACCGACTGGTCGCCGATGGTGACTTCGAGAGATTTGCCGGCAAGCAGCAGCGCGATCAGCGCATGGGCGTCCGCCACCGAGCGCGCATCGGCGGCAGCGATGTCGGTTTCGCCGAGGTCCTCGATGCCGGCCTGGAAAAACTCGGCCCCGCCCTCGCGGCGCTGGCGAAACACCTCGCCGACATAGCCGTAACGGCGCGGCGTGGCTGCGCGGGACGCGATGTGATCGAGACAGACGGGGATGGTGAACTCAGGCCTCAGGCAGAGCGCAGAGCCGGTCTCGCTTTCGGTCAGGAAGATGCGGCGGCGCAAATCCTCGCCCGCCATGTCGAGAAACGGGTCCGCCGGCTGCAGGATCGCGACGTCGGTGAGCGGCGCGCCGCAGGCTTCGAACTGCGCGGCGATGTCGGCGGCGAAATCGGGCAGGGCGGTCATCAGCCGGCCCGATCCGCCTTCTGGGCGTCGAGCACCTTCTTCACCGCTTCGACCAGTTCGCTCTCGGCAACGGAGAACTGCGCCGGCCGGCCTTCGCGCCAGGCGGTGTTGTCCTCGATTTCCTTCGACAGCTGCTCGCCGAGCGCCATGTCCTTGATCTGGACTTCGCCCTTTTCGCGCTCGTCGCCGCCCTGGATGACGACGCAGGGTGCGCCGCGCCGGTCGGCATATTTCATCTGCGCCTTCATGCCGGACCCGCCGAGATACATCTCTGCGCGGATGCCAGCCTCGCGCAGCGCCGTCACCATCTTCTGGTAGCGGCCGAGGCTGTCGGTATCGCGGTCCATCACCAGCACGACCACCGGCGCAATCACGCTGGAGGTGTCGAGCTTGCCGAGGTTTTTCAGCGCCGTGGTGAGGCGCGAGACCCCGATCGAAAAACCTGTGGCCGGAACCGGCTCGCCGCGAAAGCGCGAGACGAGACCGTCATAGCGGCCGCCGCCTGCCACGGAGCCGAAACGCACGATCTCGCCCTTCTCGTTCGGCACTTCGAAAAGCAACTCCGCTTCGTAGACCGGGCCGGTGTAATATTCGAGCCCGCGCACGACGGAGGGGTCGATCTTCACGCGGCCATCGTCATAGCCAGCTGCTGCAACCAGCGATCTGATCTGCGCCAGTTCCTCAACGCCCTCATTGTCGGCGACATCGCCTGACTCAATGTAACTCAGTACGGTTGCGATACCGGTATCATCCAGCCCCGCACCCTTCGTGAAATCGCCGCTCTCGTCCTTACGGCCCTCGCCAAGTAGGAGCTTCACACCCTCCGGCCCGAACTTGTCGAGTTTGTCGATTGCACGCAGCACCGTTAGTCGGCGGCCGGCATTTTCGTCGCCGCCCAGCCCAATCGCCTCCAGCACCCCGTCCAGCACCTTGCGGTTGTTGACGCGGATCACATAGTCGCCGCGCTTGATGCCGACGGCTTCCAGCGTGTCGGCCATCATCATTGCCATCTCGGCATCGGCGGCTACGCCCGGCGTGCCGACAATGTCGGCGTCGAACTGCATGAACTGGCGAAAGCGGCCCGGTCCCGGCTTCTCGTTGCGGAACACCCAGCCCGAGCGGTAGCTGCGATAAGGCTTGGGCAGCGTCTCGAAATTCTCCGCCACATAGCGCGCCAGCGGCGCAGTCAGATCGTAACGCAGCGAAAGCCACTGCTCGTCATCGTCCTGGAATGAGAACACGCCTTCGTTGGGCCGGTCCTGGTCGGGCAGGAACTTGCCCAGCGCATCGGTGTATTCCACGAAAGGCTGCTCCACCGGCTCGAAGCCATAGAGCTCGAATTTCTCGCGGATGGCGCGCATCATCGCGTCCACGGCGCGGATGTCGTCAGCCGTGCGGTCGACAAAGCCGCGCGGCAGCCGCGCTTTCATTTTTTCCGCCTTGTCAGCCATTCGTGAGGAAGTCCGTATCTGCAAAGGAAATCACGCCCGGTTGAGGGCGCGGCTGTCCTAGCTGACAAGGCGCAAACCGACAAGTGCGGTGACGCTCAGAGCTTTTCCAGCTCCGCTTTCCAGAATGCGCGGCGGCGCGCAGCATCCTCCTCGCTGCCGAGCTTCCTGTGCGTTGCGGCGATCAGGACCTTGTCGGGGGTCTTCTGCTCCAGCGCGATTGCAACGGCCGTCCCGTCTTCGAGATCGCAGCGCCAGTAGCTGCGTTTCGGCGTGATGCTGGTGCGCGCAGGGGCCGCTAGCGCAACGCCGCCGAGCGCGGACACGCCTTCCAGCCGCGCAAGCAGTTTGGCGAAGGCTGCTTCCCGCTCGCCGTCGACTGTGCGTGTGGCCGATATCTCGAAATTGCCGTCGGCGCGCTGGCCGGGTTTGCGCCGCCCGATATGCTGTTCGTAGGCGACCGTGATCGTCTGCGCCCACCAGGCGTTGGCATCGCCGGTTTCCTGAACGCGCCGTGCAATTTCGGGGTGCGGCATGGTTTCCGCACCTATACCGGTGAGGAAGGCGAGCCATTCGTCCCAGCTTCGGGCGGTGCCGCCCGCGATTGCACCGGTGCCGACCGGTTTCGTGTCGCCCATCGCGATCCTCCCTCGCCGCGAAGCCTAGGAAGGACGCTCGGCCTGTCAAGCAGCGTGATATGCGCCGCCGCCGGACAGGCGCGAGGTGGGGTCCGCCCGCCACCCCGCGCTCTGCCCCGCCTCCTCAGCTCACAATTCTGAGGTTGGACAGCTCGTCGGCGATCTCCTTGAACGTGTCGGAAAGGCTGGCGCCGGTGGCGTTCCAGTAGAGCTTGGCCGGCTGGCCGGGATTGTCGGGATCGCTGCGGTAACGGGAATCCGAGGCGCAGCTCTTTAGCGCCTGTATGGCCTCGTTCTCGTTGGCGTTTGAGGTGGAGAGGTCGAGCGACACGGTCATCAGGGTCATGCCCGCTGCCTTGGCATTGCTGCACACCGCCTCCATCTGCTGGTTGAGTGCGTCGGTGTAGTTGCCGTTCGAATAGTCGTAGACGCCAAGGCCGCTGGTGCCCATGAACAGCCGCGACGTGCCCGTTCCGTCGTAGCCCTGCCCGGCATAACCATAGGCTGAGTAGGTCGATCTGTTGGTCGCCGAGTCCGAATATCCCAGTGAACCCGGCGTGTAGTAGGTGTTCACGCCGTCGGTCAGGACGATGACGATCTTGTCGTTGCCCTTTTCGCTGTCTGCCCGCCCTTCCGTGTAGGGTGCACCGCCGGAAACCACCCGCCATCCCCATGCGAGGCCTTCGGGCACGTTCGTTGCGCCGCTGGGCGACATGGCGTCGATCGCATCCGTAATCGTGGCCATGCCGACTTCGGTGGTGACATCGGTGAGCGGCGTGATCGGCTTGGTGGTGCAACTGTAGTTCGGGCCGGTGCCATAGGAGCTCGAGGCGCCATAGGGCCGAACATCGAAATATTTGGTCATGTTCTTCTGGCGGGTCTGGGCCGAAGCGTCCTCGGTGCCGTCGTTCCACCAGTTGTTGGGCGCGGAGAAATTGTCGGGCGAGCTGTCGTCTTCGGTTTCCCAGCGGTCGCCGGCTTCGTCGGGCGCAAACATCGGAACGAACAGCGTTTCGGGCGTCCCATAGATCGCGCCGAGTTCCGATACGCCGGCATCCGGCGTCGTATCGCTCACATTGTGGGGATAGGGACGGGCTTCCACGCAGCCCTGCCAGCTGGCGAAAGTGCCGATTGTTTCGTCCCAGTAGCCGGTTTCCTTCCAGTAGCCGGATTTGCACGAACCGTTCCAGCGGTACTTCGTGCAGATCCACTCCTTGTCGGTCGCCACCCACTCGCGCGAGTCGACCTGCTGCATGTCCTTGAACAGGGAGAAGCGGCTGAGAATGGTGTTCTCGTCGGCACCCCAGCCGGTGCCGCGCTTGTACCAGACGCCGGCGGTCTTCTCGGCATATTTGTCGGCCTCGGCGATGGTCGTCCAGTCGAAATTCTCGTGGTGGATCGGCGAAATGCCCGACGTGTCGATCCAGCTCTCGGCAGTCATGCCCGGCCCGACATTGACCGATGCAGCAAACGGGACCAGGCCAAACTGCACCGGCTTGTCGACCTGTTTGATGAGCGCCGCCTGCTCGGCCAGCGTCGCCACCAGCTGCTTGGCGGCCGTCTTCAGCAGGGTGATGCGCTTTTCCCCGGAATCGGAGCCGAGATAGTCCATCGATCCGGAATTATCGAGAACCAGCGCCACCTCCAGCGTGTTCTTGAGGCGGATTTCCGTGGCCGCGCTCGAACTGATCGTGGTGTTGGCCTGGCGGTTCATCAGGTCCTGGAATACGGGAAAAAAGCTGGGAGTGTAATTGAGCGTGGCCGACAGTTTCAGCGTGCCGCCGCCGCCAACATTGCTGGGCAGCACAACGGACAGGTTGGTGTCAGCGGGATTGACCGGCCCGAGATTGGCTTCGAAGAAGTCCTTGGCATAGGCGATGACGGCTTCGTCGGTTGCGCCAGAAACGATGTGCCGCGCCGTAGCGATGCCGGCAGCGTCAAGCGCATTGAGAACCGCCTGCCGTTCCCGGTTGAGCTCGGCATAGTCGACCGCCATCGCCAGGCCGCCCATCAGCGGTACCAGCCCGACCACGACGGCAATCGCATAGTTGCCGCCTCTATCCCGAATAAAATCGAGAAAAAGCATTGCTTAGCCCCAGCCAAATCAAGCGGCCCAATGTGGCAGGGAATCCGCTAACCGGTCGTTCAGCGCGGCAGCAAAATTGTTAATTTTTGCTTAGTTGGCGATTAACCATCGTGATCGTTTCGGCAATGAAAACGGCGGCCCCGCCGGAGCGGGACCGCCTGATTTCGGAACGTTGCCAACTAACCGACGATGCGCAGGTTCGACAGTTCGTCAGCGATTTCGTTGAAGGTTTCTTCAAGGTCGCCGGACGTCGCGTTCCAGAACAGCTTGGCAGCTTTGGACGGGTCATTGCTGTCGCGGCGGAACCTGGATTCCGACGCGCATTCCTTGAGTGAAGCAATCTGTGCTGCCTGCCCCGAGTTGGATGTCGAAAGGTCAAGCGCAACAGTCATCATGATAACGCCGGCATCCTTGGCATTCGTGCAGGTGGCCAGCATGTGCTCGTTCATGGCGTCGGAGTAGTTGTCGTTGGAATAGTTCGTCGAACTGACCGACGTGTTCATGAATATGCGCGACTTCGATTCGCCCGGCTGATTGCGGCCCGCATAGCCCATGGCTGAATAGGTCGACTTGTTGCCGGCGAGGTCGTTGTATCCCAGCGAACTTGGCGCATAGTAGGTGTTTTCGCCGTCAGTCAGCACAATCACCACCTTGTCGTTGCCGTTTTCGCTGTCCGGTCGCCCTTCGGTAAACGGTTCACCACCGGAGACGACCCTCCAACCCCAGGCGATTCCCAGAGGGACGTTTGTCGCACCGTTGGCGCCCATGTCGTCGATGGCCTTCTTGATTGCCTTGCGGCCATCCTTGTCCGACGTATCGGTCAGCGGGGTGATCGGATTCGTTGTGCAGTTGATGTTCGGACCGGATCCAGCCTTGGCCACTTTGGTGCCTTTAGGCGCGGCGGTGAAATATTTGGGCATATATTTCTGCCGGTCGTAGTTGTTGTTCGTTGTTGTGAGATCGTGCCAGTAGTCGCCATAGGCCGACCGGTTTGAGCTGTCGCGGTTGTCTGTTTCGTCAGGTGCGAACATTGGCACAAAGAGAGTCGAGGGGTTTGAACTGACTGGCGCAGCGTCAGTCCGATTGTATGGTACAGGACGGGCTTCGACACAGCCTTCCCAACTCGCAAACGGTTCAAACGTTTCGATTGTCTCGAATACGTCTTCCGTTTTCCACTTCCAGCAGTGGCCCCAGAAATAGATCACACATGTGGTTGTTGAGCCGGTCTTGACCTGCTCGGTCGTGTCCAGAATCTTCAGATCCTCATACATGGTAAAGCGTGTGACGATCTGGTTCTCCTGGTCCAGCCAGCCTGTACCCTTCTTGACGTATGCGCCGCCTGAATACTCGACGCGCTTGACGCCTGAACTCATTGTCGACCAGTCGAAATTTTCATGATGGATCGGGGAGCGCCCCTCTGTATCCATCCAGGAAGCATTTGCGTATTGCGATCCGACATTGACCGACGCAGCAAACGGCACAAGACCAAACTGGACAGGTTTGGCCACCTGTTTCATCTGGGCCGCCTGTTCGGAAAGCTTGTCGACAAGGTCCTTTGCGGCATCCTGAAGAAGATCAATGCGCTTCTTGCCCGATCCCGATCCTGTGTTGCCCATCGACCCCGAATTATCGAGAACGAGCGCCACTTCGAGCGTGTTCTTCAGACGGATTTCCGATGTCGCGTTGAACGAGATTTCGGTGGCCGGACCATCACCCCCCATCAGCGCGGCAAAGGCCGGAATGAAATAGGGTTCGTAGTCGAGGTCGGCAGTCATCTTCAGTGTGCCGCCGCCGGCGTTGTTCTTGGGCAGGACGACGGAAAGTGTTGCCTTTTTGGGATCGACGTCGCCGAGATTGGCCTCGAAGAAATCCTTCGCATAGGCGACGAGTTCTTCGTCGGTGGCGCCGTCGATGACACGGCGGGCGGTCGCAATGCCTGCTGCATCCAGCGCGTTCAGCGTGAGCTGCCGCTGGCGCGACATCTCGGTGTAGTCGACCGCAACGGCAAGGCCGCCCAGAATCGGCACCATCGCTGCCGCGGTCATCAACATGTAGTTGCCGCGAGTGTCGGAAAGAAAACGACGCAACATAGCCTTGTTACCCCACCATGACTGCATTTTGGTGGGATCATGCGCCCAAACCCCTTAAGACGAGGTTTTCAGCAAGCTCTAATTCAAACAGCCGGCTTCAGAACTTGTTTACGTTTCGGCCATTGCAGCGCGGCGCGAAGCAGGCGCCTTGATAAGCCGCGGGCCTGAGAAACGCTCGCCTTCCATGAAATCGATGCCAAGATCAATGAGGCTGACCGCGTCTTCGTCGCGCGTCACACCGGTTGCGATGATTGCAATGCCGGCTTCCTGTATTGCTGCGACCAGATCGGCCCCGGCCAGATCCGTCGCGCGCAAGCTGTGCCGGTCAAGCAGCCGGTCGGCGCTGACCTTGACGAACGTCGCACCGCGTCGGGCGGCAGCCAGAGCATCGTCCTGATTTCCGTCCCAGTCTTCGAGTGCCAGACGGAAACCTTCCATCGTCAGCCTGTCGAGGTTCTCGCGCGCGGCGCCGTTGAGTGCGAACACGTCGGCAGAGATCGACAGAACAACCGACTTGGCCAGCGCACGGTGCTGCGATGTCAGCTCTGCGAGGTTCTGCATCTCCGTCTCATTGACAAGAAGCGCTTCGGAAACGGCGATGTGGAACGGCATTTTTTCGCTGTCGGACCCCAATTGACGACGTCCAGAGTCGATGGCGTTGCGCAGCAAAGCCTGCTCGAACACCGCCTGGTCCAGACCGGTAACCGGATTGGAAAGCCGCCTGATGTCCCGCGCGCGTCCCTGCTCGTCATCGGTCACATGCGCATGCACCTCGAAGCCGACGGCCTCGCTGCGCGAAACCGAAATGATCGGCTGCAGGCTGATCTGCAGATCGCCTTCGGAAACCGCTTCGGCAAGAAGCTGCTCGAATGTCTCGGTGGCCTCTGAAGCCGTTGCGGGCTGCCGCGTTTCGACGCGGAGCGGCTGCACGTTCGAGGGTTCGACTGCACTTCCGCTGCTGCGGGTGTTGTCGCTTCCCGCGCGTGCGCTCGCCATTGAGCGGATTTCGTCGGCCACCATGCGGTTCAGTTCGCCGATGGTTGCAGAATCCCGGTTGCTGCGCGATGCGACATCATCGAGCGCCATTTCTACCGAGCGCGAGAAACGCTGGAAGTCGCCCCGGACGGCATCCGCGCGACGCAATGCATAGATCGCTACGCCCACTGCGACCACGGCAACCAGAACGGCTGCAATGGCCAGCGCGTTGCCCGGAATGGGCTCTTGCGCCGCCTCCGCGTTGCGGGAGAGGAAATAGAGAGTAACCGCCGCCATTGCGGCAGCAGAGACGAACAGTCCCCGTCGTGCAAACATGCCAACACCGCGTTTTGCCGAAGCCTTGCCAGCTCCGGCCAGGTCCCTCGCGTGGTTGTGCCATTGCACCGAGCGACTGTTAAGTAAAAGCTCGTGACAGGGTGAACACCTTCGGTTAATTGCGGGCGCCCCCTCCAACACCGCGAGCATCAGCAATGACGGCAACCGTGCCGAAGACGATCGATACCCTTGCGGAGATATCCGGCGACTATGACGTCATTTTGTGCGACGTCTGGGGCGTGCTCCACAACGGTATCGATCCGTTCCTGCCGGCGGCTTCCGCACTTGAGCGCGCACGCAAGGACGGCAAGGCGGTGATCCTCATCACCAATGCACCGCGCGTATGGCGCGAGGTGGATGCAAGTCTTAGCATGATCGGGGTGCCCAATGCCGCCTGGGACAGGATGGTCACTTCGGGCGATGTCACGCGCGCGCTGATCGCCGAAGGTTCGCGCTCGGTGTTCTATTTGGGTCCCGATCGCGACATGACGATACTCGAGGGGCTGGATGTGGAACTCGTCGAGGAATTTGAGGCAAGAGCGGTGGTTTGCACCGGGCTGATCGACGACGAGACCGAGACACCGGAAGACTATGCGGAGATGCTGCAACGCTTTCGCGCCCGCGATCTTCCCTTTGTTTGCGCCAACCCCGACATCGTGGTCGAACGCGGAGATAGGCTGGTCTGGTGCGCCGGCGCCCTGGCGCGCGACTATGCGCAGCTTGGCGGGCGCACCCTGATTGCGGGCAAGCCGCACAAGCCGATCTACGACGCAACGCTCAAGGCGGCAGCCGAGGTGCTGGGACGGCCCGTTCCTGCCGGGCGCGCGCTAGCCATCGGCGACGGCATTCTGACCGACATCAAGGGGGCGGTCGCCAACGGCATCGACGTGCTGTTCGTAACTGCCGGCATTCACGCTGCGGAATATGGCGGTGCGAATCCCGATCCGGCGAAGCTTTCCGCTTTTCTCGACAAGCATGGCCTGACGCCGCTTGCCACCACGCCGCGGCTGCGATGACGGGTCCGCGATGAGCGAAACCTTTGACAGGATTTCCGGTTCCAGCAGTCTCCCGCCGCGGCTGAGGGGCGCTGTGGTTGCCATCGGCAATTTCGACGGCGTTCACCGCGGGCATCAAAGTGTGTTGCAGCAGGCGCTTGAAACCGGCGAACGGCTCGGCGCTCCGGTTCTTGCGCTGACATTCGAGCCGCACCCGGTAAGTTTCTTCCGGCCGGACGAGCCATTGTTCCGTCTGACCCCGGCGCCGATGAAGGCACAATTGCTCCATGCGCTCGGTCTGGATGGCGTTGTCGAGGTTCCTTTCACGGCGGAACTGTCAAAGACCGAGGCCGAGGATTTTGTTTCCGGCATTCTCGTTCGCGATCTCGCAATCAGCCACATCGTCACCGGCTACGATTTCCATTTCGGACGCGCCAGGGGCGGCAACCCCGAATTCATGGCCGAGGCGGGCAAACGGCACGGCTTCGGCGTCACGGTGGTAGAAGCATTCGACGACGAGGGCGGCGATGCGGTTTCGTCGACCAGGGTCAGGGAACTGCTCGCAGACGGCGACGCTGCAGGCGCGGCGGGGCTGCTCGGCTATCGTTTCACGGTGGAAGCAGAGGTCTCGCGCGGCAAGCAACTTGGCCGCACGCTTGGCTTCCCCACCGCCAATATGGCGTTGCCGGCGGACATGAACCTGCGGCACGGCATCTATGCCGTTCGCTTCCGCCGCGCGGATGGCTCGCTGCACGATGGTGTCGCCAGCTTCGGCCGTCGTCCGACGGTGGAGGAGGGCGGTGATGCGCTCCTGGAAACCTATCTCTTCGATTTTGATGGCGATCTTTATGGCGAGAAGGGCTGCGTTTCCCTTTTTGGGTTCCTGCGGCCTGAGCTCAAATTCGATGATCTCGATGCGCTGACCGTGCAGATGAAGGCCGACGAGGCGGAGGCGCGAGCGTTGCTGTCAGGCGTGCGGCCACTCTCGGCACTCGATGAAACGCTGACCTTCGCAACATCGTGAACCGGATGCGGCTCGACGCCGGCATCCTCATTGCATAACCAGCGCTCCATGCTTCCAAACGTGCTGATCACCGGCGCGACTTCCGGCATCGGGGCAGCACTCGCCGCCCGCTACGCCGAACGCGCAAACTTGCTTATCACCGGCCGCAGACCTGTCGCCGAGGTGGCTGCGCTGCTGCCTGCGGGAGCGACCTATGTCGAGGCCGACCAAAGCGAGCCGGAGGAGGCGGCGCGACGCATCGCCGGCGCATTGGCCGAGCTTGGTTGGGTGCGTCTCGACATTGCCATTCTGAATGCCGGGTCAGGCTGGTCGGGCAATCCGGCCGATGAACCGGCCGAGACGATACGGCAAACGCTCGACGCCAATCTCATGTCGGCCATTGCCTTGGCGCAGGCTCTCTACCCGCATCTCGAAGCGGCAAGGGGCAGGCTGGTGCTGATCGGTTCCACAGCGCGGCGCGGCGCACCGGCCTTCGCCAGCTACGCTGCGGCCAAGGCCGGTCTCGAAGGGCTGGCGCGCGCACTGGCCGAGGAATGGCGCAACAGGATAACGGTTCAGGTCATCCACCCTGGCCCGGTGGCAACCGGTATCCATGCGAAGGCGGGGTTCGATCCTGGAAATGCACGCCGCCTGTTTGCGTCGCCGGACAAGATGGCGCGCCTGATTGACCGGGCGGTGGCGCGCCCTCGCTCGCGACAGACGATCAGCTTTGCGCACTATTGGACCGATGCGGTCATGCCGTGGCGCAGATAGTATCGCGACCAAGAGCGCTGGTTACCGGCGGCAGCGCGGGGCTGGGCGGTGCGCTGGTGGAGCGTCTTCTGGCCAGCGGCTACGACGTCGTTTCCGTCGACAGGCAAGCGCCTCGGCTTGAGGATAAGGCGGTCCGCATCGTCTGCGATCAGGCAGACCGCGACGATGTCGATCGCAACCTCGCAGCCATAGTCGCGGGCGGGCCCTATGACGTGGTGTTCCTTAACGCCGGCATCAGCGCCACCGGGCGTTTCGAGGCGATCCCGCTGACAGCCTATCGCCGCCTGCTTACGGTCAACACTGAAACGCCGATGCTCCTTGCGGCATCGCTCATGCGCGCCGGCGCGGTGACCGGCCACATCTGCTTCGTATCATCGCTGTCTCATTTCACCGGTTATCCGGGCGCGGCCGCCTATGGCGCGTCCAAGGACGCGCTGGCCGTCTATGCAAAGAGTGTGAGGCGGCCATTTGCCCGAAAAGGCGTGAGCGTGACCGTAGCCTATCCGGGACCGCTGCGCACCGAGCACGCCGCCCGTCATGCGCCGCCGTCGGCCGATGCGCAGCGACGGGTGAAGCCGCAGACCGCTGCGCGTCTCATCATGGATGCGACGCTGGCTGGCCGCCGCAGGGTCTTTTCCGGACCTCAGGCACGCGCGATTGCGGCAGCGGGGAAACTGTTTCCCAAAGCGTTGGCGCGGGCCATGCGCCGCACCATATTCGAGAAGCTGGATCGGGACGTGTGGTAACAGGCCGCAGATGGTCGCTCGCTGCGCGCCATTCGCCTCTTTATTCACCGCCGCTCCTCCGCTAAAAGCCCCGGCCATGATCACGCGTTTCTTCGGCATCAGTCGCGCCATACGAATTATCCGCCCGGCCTTCCGCGCGCTCTGACGAGCCGGAAGGTCCGGGAACTGAAACGCGCCTTGCCGCGCAATCTCTGAATTTGACCGATGCCAGCCGCCGGCGCCGATGCGCGGTTTGCTGGTTCCGAGAGACCGATATGACCGACACCGCTGACAAGATCGACTATTCGAAAACGCTATTCCTGCCGCAGACTGACTTCCCGATGCGCGCCGGGCTGCCGCAGAAGGAACCCGAGATCGTCGCCCGGTGGGGCGAGATGGATCTCTACACGCGCTTGCGCGAGGACGCTGCCGGGCGGCCGAAATACGTGCTTCACGATGGCCCGCCCTACGCCAATGGCAACATCCATATCGGCCATGCGCTCAACAAGGTTCTGAAGGACGTCATCACGCGCTCCTTCCAGATGCGCGGTTACGACTCGAACTATGTGCCCGGCTGGGACTGCCACGGCCTGCCGATCGAGTGGAAGATCGAGGAACAATACCGCGCCAAGGGGCTCGACAAGGACCAGGTGCCGGTCAACGAATTCCGCAAGGAATGCCGGGAGTTCGCTCAGCACTGGATCAACGTGCAGACGGAGGAGTTCCAGCGGCTCGGCATCGTCGGCGACTTCAAGAACCCTTACACGACGATGAATTTCCACGCCGAGGCGCGCATCGCCGGCGAACTGCTGAAATTCGCCATGTCCGGGCAGCTTTATCGCGGTTCCAAGCCGGTGATGTGGTCCGTGGTGGAACGCACCGCCCTGGCGGAGGCCGAGGTCGAGTATCAGGACTACGAGTCTGACACGGTCTGGGTGAAGTTTCCAATCAAGCAGGGTCAGTCAGTAGTCAACGTTTTGGCTGATCCTGATCGCAGTCCGCCTTCAGTTCACGAAATGGATGCGGAAAGCCAACTCGCGAACGCATGTGTTGTTATCTGGACCACAACACCGTGGACGATCCCCGGGAATCGGGCAGTTTCGTATTCGGATCGCATTTCGTACGCGATTTTCGTTGTCGAGTCGGCTGAACGTGATTTTGGACCCCAAGCTGGCGAAATCCTTGTAATCGCGGAAACATTGGCCAGCGCATGCGCTAATCAGGCGAAAGTTGAACTGGGATTTGTTCGCCACGTCGAGCGTGGAGAATTGTCTGGCGTAGTTTGTACCCACCCTCTCAAGGGTCTCGGCGGCGGTTACGAGTTCGCCGTGCCGTTGATCCCCGGCGATCACGTCACCGATGACGCCGGCACCGGCTTCGTCCACACCGCGCCCGGTCACGGCCGCGAGGACTTTGAAGCATGGAACGATTTTACCAGTCGTTTGATGCAACAATTCACCGGTAAGGAAAAGACCGGCTACTCATTTGCTTTTCACGCGGATGAGCAGGGCTTCCGTCTAAATGGCAGGCCTTTCTCGCTGAATATCCCCTTCACGGTCGGCGATGATGGCTTCTTCACCAAGGACGCACCGGGTTTCGGACCCGACCGCGAGGGTGGCGCTGCCCGCGTCATCGACGACAACGGCAAGAAGGGCGACGCCAATCAGGCTGTCATCACCGCGCTGATCGAGAAGGACATGCTGTTCGCCCGCGGGCGGCTCAAGCACTCCTATCCGCACTCATGGCGCTCCAAGAAGCCGGTCATCTTCCGCAACACGCCGCAATGGTTTGTCTACATGGACAAGGACCTCGGCGACGCCACCACGCTGCGTTCGCGCTCGCTGAAAGCGATCGACGACACGCGCTTCGTGCCCACGGCCGGCCAGACGCGCCTGCGCTCAATGATCGAGGAGCGGCCCGACTGGGTGCTCTCGCGCCAGCGCGCCTGGGGCGTGCCGATCTGCGTGTTTGCCGATGAGAACGGCGAAGTGCTGAAGGACGCGGAGGTCAATGCCCGCATCCTCGAAGCCTTCGAGGCGGAAGGCGCAGACGCCTGGTTCGCCGATGGCGCACGCGAGCGCTTTCTCGGCAGCCGCGCCAACGAACCCTGGCAGATGGTCACCGACATTCTCGATGTCTGGTTCGATTCCGGCTCCACCCATGCCTTCACGTTGGAGGACCGGCCTGACCTGAAATGGCCGGCCGATGTCTATCTCGAAGGCTCCGACCAGCATCGCGGCTGGTTCCATTCCTCGCTGCTTGAAAGCTGCGGCACGCGCGGCCGCGCGCCTTACGACACCGTCATCACACATGGCTTTACGATGGCCGAGGACGGCCGCAAGATGTCGAAGTCGCTCGGCAATCAGGTCTTGCCGCAGGATGTGATGGCGAAGTCGGGCGCGGACATTTTGCGCCTTTGGGTGATGACCACGGACTACTGGGAAGATCAGCGGCTCGGCCAGAACGTCATCCAGACCAATGTCGACGCCTACCGCAAGCTCAGGAACACGCTGCGCTGGATGCTGGGCACGCTGGCGCATGACGAGGGCGAGGAGATCGCCTTCGCCGACATGCCGGAGCTTGAGCGCCTCATGCTGCACCGGCTCTCCGAGCTGAATGAGGTCGTCAACAAGGGTTACGACAATTTCGACTTCAAGCGCATTGTCCGTGCGCTGATGGACTTCATGGTGGTCGAGCTGTCGGCCTTCTATTTCGATGTCCGCAAGGACGCGCTCTATTGCGATGCGCCATCAAGCACGCGCCGCAAGGCAGCGCTGATCGTGGTGCGCCACCTGTTCGACAATCTGGTGACCTGGCTGTCGCCCATGTTGCCCTTCACCACGGAGGAGGCATGGCTGCAGCGTTACCCGTCAGCCAAGTCGGTGCATCTGGAGCAGTTCCGCGATCTGCCGGCTGAATGGCGCGATGCTGAACTCGCCGCCAAATGGCGCAAGATCAGACAGGTGCGCCGTGTCGTCACCGGTGCGCTGGAGATCGAGCGCCGGGAAAAGACCATCGGCTCCTCGCTGGAGGCCGCGCCGGTTGTTTATGTCGCCGATCCGGAGCTGCGGGCTGCGATTTCCAGCCATGACATGGACATGGCGGATATCTGCATCACGTCGGGCATCCGGATTGAGGCAAGCGCGCCGCCACAAGGTGCCTACACGCTCGATGACGTTGCCGATGTCGGCGTTGTCTTCGAACGCGCATCGGGCGCCAAATGTGCGCGTTCGTGGCGCTACACCGACGATGTCGGAGCCGATCCCGAGTTTCCGGAAGTGTCTGCGCGAGACGCTGCAGCACTGCGCGAGCTTAAGGATATGGGCAGGCTCTGATTGCCCGTGAAAGCCGTTTCAGCTACAAGCGGCCACAAATCCGGCGTCATCTTGTCGCCGGATTTGTGGGTTTGGGGTAATCGTGGATGAGTTACCGGTCGCCATCGCCGGGAATGTGAGAGGCTGAATTCCTTGGTCAATTTCGATCATGCGCGCCTTGTGCGTGTAACGCTTGTCGCTGGCGTCGTCGCCGCGGGGCTTGGCCTCGGGGGCTGCGTTGCCTCGCCCACCTATGGAACCGACAAGACAGCCAACGAGCAGCTTCTCGAAGACGTTGCTGGCATGATTGCCTTTGGCAGCGACAAGAAGCCAAGGATTGACTACAAACCGCGGCCGGAGCTGGTGACGCCCGAAACGACCGCCGTGTTGCCGCCACCGCAGGATGACGTGACGACTGCGTCGAACCCGCAATGGCCAGAATCGCCGGAGCAGCGCCTGGCGCGTATCCGTGCCGAAGCGGACGAAAACAGCAACAACCCGTTTTACCGACCGAATGTTACGCACACTCCGACCGAGCGTAGCAATGAAGTCACCAATGACGATCCATTGCTGAGCAACATGAGCGATCGCGAACGGCGTGAGGAAATCAAGCGCCGGCGGCTCGAGCGGGTTGGCGCGAATGCGAGCAGCCGCAAATATCTGAGTGAGCCTCCGCTAGATTATCGCCGGCCGGCTGAGACAGCACCGGTCGACGATCTGGGCGAATCGGAATGGAAGAAGGAACGCCGGGCCAAGCGCAATGCAGGCGGCGGAAGAAGCCTGTTCTGATTTCCGGCGGCTGAGCTCCCCTCAGCCGCGCTTTTCCCGAAAAAAATCGACCAGCAGGTCGGCCGCTTCGGTTTCGCCCAGGCCCGGATAGACATCCGGCGCATGATGGCATGTGGGTGAGGCGAAGAACCGCCCGCCGCTCGTCACGGCCCCGCCTTTCTCGTCCGTAGCGCCGAAATAGAGCCGCCTTATCCGCGCAAACGAAATCGCGGCCGCGCACATCGCGCAGGGTTCCAGCGTGACATACAGGTCGGCATCCGGCAGTCTTTCCAGCCCGGTCGACCGGCACCCCTCACGTATGGCAACAATCTCTGCATGTGCGGTCGGGTCGTTCAGTTCACGTGTGCGGTTTCCGGCCTTCGCGATAATCTCTCCCTGCCTAACGACCACCGCTCCCACGGGAACCTCGCCCCGCGATGCGGCGTGGCGCGCCTCTTCCAGTGCCGCACCCATGAAATCTTTCCGCTTCGTCATAGCTTTGTCGCGCCGTTTTCCCTCGCGCCTGCTCTAAGCCTTTGATAATAACCGGGTCGCACAAGCGAAAGCCATATGAAGAACGAACGGCAAAAACCGCCCCGCAAACATGCGGGGCGCAGTGACCAGCACCAGCGCGGACCGCAACCGAAGGGTAATGCGAACGAGCCCGGCGCACCGGAGCGTATCGCCAAGCGCCTCGCGCGGGCCGGATTGGCCTCGCGCCGCGAGGCCGAGGCGATGATCGCAGCCGGCCGCGTCGCCGTGAACGGCAAGGTGATCGACAGCCCGGCACTGAACGTTTCGGCGGCTGATCGCATCGAGGTCGATGGCGCGCCAATTCCCGAAATCGAGCGTACAAGGCTGTTCCTCTACCATAAGCCGTCGGGGCTGGTGACGACCAACCGCGATCCGGAGGGGCGGCCCACAGTGTTTGACGCGCTCCCAAAGGGTTTGCCGCGTCTCGTTACCGTCGGCCGCCTCGACATCAACACCGAAGGGCTGCTGCTTCTCACCAATGATGGCGGTTTGTCGCGGGTGCTGGAATTGCCTTCAACCGGGTGGCTGCGCCGCTATCGCGTGCGCGTGCACGGCAAGGTTGATGAGAAGGCGCTTGCCGGACTGAAGGAAGGCATCGCCGTGGAGGGTGTCTTCTATGGCTCCATCGAGGCCTCGCTGGAGCGCGTGCAGGGAACCAATGCCTGGCTCTCCATCGGGCTGCGCGAAGGCAAGAACCGCGAGGTAAAGAATATCCTCGCCGCACTCGGGCTGGAGGTCACGCGGCTGATCAGGGTCTCATACGGGCCGTTCCAGCTCGCCGATCTGCCCGAAGGTGAGGTGCGCGAACTGCGCGGCCGCGCCCTGCGCGATCAACTCGGTCCGCGCCTGATCGAACAGGCCGGCGCGAACTTTGACGCGCCGATCGTCAACACGCCGAAGCCGGACGAGCAGAAAGACAGGCCGAGCGCGCGCGGCGCTGCACCCGAGCGCCCGCGTCGCGATCGCAAGGACGATGCCCGCGAGACAGCACTTTCGCGTCTTTCGACGCGGGAGCCGCGCGGCGACAAGAGCCGTACGGACGAGCAGGACAAGCCACGTAGCTCAACAGAGCGCCGTTCACGCGCTTCCAATGTCTGGATGGCGCCCGGCGCGCGCCCCAAAGGACCCAAAAAGGCTGCCGCTGCGGCGGCCAAGACGCCCCTGGCCGACCCCAACCAGCGGGCTGGCAAGAAGGCCGCGTCGGCCGATCCGAAAAAGAACCGTGGACCGGGCAAGCCTGCTGCCAAGGCGGGCCGCGAGGGCGGTGCGCCGAACCGCAAACAGCCGAAAGGAGGTCGGCCGAATGCGGATCGTCGGCGGTGATCTTCGCGGACGGACGCTGGTAACGCCGCGCTCCTGTGCAATCCGACCGACCACCGACCGGACGCGCGAGGCCGTATTCAACATCATCGCAAGCCGGCGGCCGGGTGGGCCTGAGGGTGCGCGCGTGCTCGACCTTTTCGCCGGAACCGGTGCTCTCGGCATCGAGGCGCTTTCGAGGGGTGCCGCGATATGCGTTTTCATCGAGGAAGCCGCGGAGGCTCGAGGTCTCATTCGCGACAATGTGGAAACGTTCGGTCTGACGGGCCGCACCAAGATCTTCCGCCGCGACGCGACCAGCCTGGGCGAGGTTGGAACCATCCAGCCATTCGATTTGGTCTTTGCCGATCCGCCCTATGGCAAGGGGCTCGGCGAACGTGCGCTGGCTTCGGCGCTGGAAGGCGGCTGGCTGACGCCCGATGCGCTGATCGTCGTGGAGGAAGCAAGAAGCGCTGCCTTCTCGCCGCCGCCGGGTTTCGCGCTGGCTAACGAGCGCGATTATGGCGACACGGTTATCCGATTCCTCGACCTTGCCTGACTTTGCGCTAATTTGCGGGATTGCATGACCTGATTCCCGCCGCGTGCCTTCCCGGTGCGCAAATGTCTCTTCAGATTGCAGTCTCCGGATTTTGAAATGGCAGCCTTGACCGTCCATACACAGCGGCTGATCGGGTTGGTGGCATCCGTTGTTCTGTTGCTGGCCGCGCTCACCGGCGCTCGCGCCGACAACGGCGTCACCAGTTTCAGCCTCGACAACGGGCTGCAGGTCGTCGTTATTCCCGACCACCGCGCGCCGGTTGTCACCCATATGGTCTGGTACAAGGTCGGCAGCGCCGACGAGATGCCCGGCCAGTCGGGTGTGGCGCACTTTCTCGAACATCTGATGTTCAAAGGGACCGAGCGGCACGAGGCCGGAGAGTTCTCAAAGGTGATTGCCGAAATCGGCGGCAACGAGAACGCATTCACATCGCATGACTACACCGCCTACTACCAGCAGGTCGGTCCGGACGCGCTACCCATGATGATGGAATTCGAGGCCGACCGCATGCGTGGCCTTATCCTCACCGAAGAGGTTATCGCACCGGAACGCGACGTGGTGATCGAGGAGCGGCGTTCGCGTATCGACAGCAATCCGGGCGGGTTGCTGTCGGAGGAGGTGGAAGCGACGCTTTTCCAGAACCACCCCTATCGCTATCCTGTCATTGGCTGGATGCACGAGGTCGAGCAGCTCGACCGCGACGCGACGATCGCTTTCTACAATCTCCATTACGCACCCAACAACGCCATTCTGGTCGTTGCCGGCGATGTGGAGGCACAAGAAATTCGCACGCTCGCACAAGCCACGTACGGAAAGGTGCCCAGAGGCCCCGACCTGCCGCCTCGCGTGAGGCCAAAGGAGCCTCCGCAGGATACCGACCGGACAGTTACACTGTCCGATCCGCGCGTCGGCGTGCCGAGCCTTCAGCGCAGCTGGGTCGTGTCTTCATACACGAGTGCGGCACCAGGCGAGGCCGAAGCGCTCGATCTGCTGGCAGAGATATTGGGCGGTGGCGTTCGCAGCCGCCTTTACCAGAAGCTGGTTGTAGAAGATGGCATCGCCGCATCTGCCGGCGCCGGCTACCGCGCGACGGCGCTGGACGATACCAGTTTTACCGTCTACGGCGCGCCGCGCGGCAGCGCCGATCTCGAAACGGTCGAAAAGGCGATCGAGGCGGAGATCGCCAGAATTGCCGAGGAAGGCGTCAGCGACGACGAATTGCGGCGGGCCCGAAATCGTTTCCTGCGCGGCATGATTTTTGCGCGCGACAGCCAGACGGGCATGGCTCGAATCTATGGCTCGTTGCTGGCCACCGGCCTCTCCATTGAGGACATCGACGAGTGGCCAGATCGGGTTCGCGCGATCACGGTCGACGACGTGAAACGGGCGGCCCAGCGTTTCCTTGTCTCGAATGCGCATGTGACCGGTTACCTGCTGCCTGAAAGGGGAGACGGCCAATGACCCGGCTTCGCAATCTCAATCGCGGCGCGGTCGCGTTGCGTGTCGAACATGCAGTTGTGACATTCTTTCTGTCGCTGTTTTTCCTTACCTTTCCGGCTCTCGGTCCGGCGCATTCCGCAGTCGACATTCAGGAAGTGCGATCCGAGAGCGGCGTTACCGCCTGGCTGGTCGAGGACTACACCGTTCCGATGGTTGCGCTGCGCTTCCTGTTCGAAGGCGGCGCGGCACAGGATCCCGAAGGCAGGGAAGGTCTGGCCAATCTGATGACCGGCCTGTTCGACGAGGGCGCAGGCGAACTGGATTCGGAGACCTTCCAACTGGCGCTTGACGATGCCGGCGCCGATATGGGCTTCGATGCCGGGCGCGACGCCATATCGGGGTCGATGCGAACGCTGGCCGAAACCCGAACCGAAGCATTTGGCCTGCTGCGGCTGGCGCTGACCGAGCCGCGTTTCGACCAGGCGCCAATAGACCGCATTAGGGCGCAGATCATGGCCGGCATAGAAGCGCGGTCGCGCGATCCTGAGACGGCTGCCCGTGTCGCCTTTGCGCAGGCCGTCTATGGCGATCATCCTTATGCGCGCCGCAACGAGGGAACGCCTCAGTCGCTGTCTGCCATCACCGCCGAAGATCTGCGCTCGCAGCACAAACGCCTGTTTGCGCGCGATAATCTGATTGTGGGCGTGGTCGGCGCGATCGATGCCGAGACGCTGAAGAAAGACCTTGATCGCCTCTTCGGCGATTTGCCCGAGAATGCCGACCTTGCGCCGATCGAGGATGTCGAACCAAGGCTCGACCAGACCGTGCGCATCGACTACCCTCTGCCCCAGACTTCGCTGCAACTCGCCTATAAGGGCATTGCGCGCGACGACCCGCAATTCTTTCCCGCATTGCTGATGAACCATGTTCTCGGCGGCGGGTCTTTCACCTCGCGGCTCTTTGACGAAGTGCGCGACAAGCGCGGCCTTGCGTACAGCGTAGGCTCCGGCCTATCCAATTCGCGCCACTCCGACGCCCTTGTCATTGGCACTGCGACCAACCCCGACCGCGCGCCGGAAACGCTTCAGGTAATTCGCGACGTCGTTGCGAAGATGGCGGCCGACGGGCCGACTGAGGAAGAGCTGGACGCTGCCAAGCGTTACCTGCTCGGGTCCTACGCCATCAACAACCTCGCATCCTCCCGCGCCATCGCCAATACGCTGGTCGGATTGCAGTTCGAGGCGCTTGGAATAGACTATGTCCAGCGGCGGCCGGACCTGATCAATGCGGTGACGCGTGAACAGGCCGCTGCACAGGCGCGTGAATTGTTGAGCGGCGAACCTGCCGTCTTGGTGATTGGACCCGGCGCCGAGGATGGAGGTTGAGTTGGAAGCGACCGTGCCTGCCGCAGCCAATTCGCATGACGCGAGCGAGACTGCCGGCAAGGGTGTAATGCCGACGGTTGCTATTGCTCTGGGAGCCGGTGGCGCGCGGGGGCTGGCCCATATCCAGGTGATTGAGGCGCTGGACGAAGTAGGCGTCAAACCATCTTTCATTGCCGGTTCGTCGATCGGCGCCGTTGTCGGGGCCTGCGCGGCAGCAGGCATGACCGGACGTGAAATGCATGAACATGCGCGCGCGGTTCTCGCCAAGCGCAGCGAGGTCATGTCCCGCATGTGGCGTTCGCGGCCGGGAACGCTGACTGAAATGATGTCAGGCGGCTTTCGCGCCCAGCTTAATGTGGAGCGCATCCTCAAGGCGTTTCTGCCTGAAACGCTTCCCACCCGGTTCGAGGACCTGTCGATACCGCTGCAGGTAACGGCGACGGACTATTTCGGTCATTCGCTCGCCGTGTTCGACAGCGGCGACCTCATCTCCGCAGTTGCAGCGTCCGCCGCCATACCGGCCGTGTTCAAGCCCGTGCATCGTGATGGCCGGCTGCTGGTCGATGGCGGGATCTACAATCCTGTGCCGTTCGACCTGCTTAAGGACAAGGCTGACATCGTCATCGCAGTCGACGTAGCCGGCGCTCCGACGGAAGGCCGCCGCTCGACGCCTTCTTCCATCGACCTCATTTTCAGCACCAGCCAGTTGATGATGCAGGCCAATACGGCGCTGAAGCTGAAGATGCAGCGGCCCGATATCTTGCTCAGGCCGCCCGTGTCGCGCTTCCGCGTGCTCGATTTCCTCAAGATCGACGCCGTGATGGCCGAGACCGTCTCGATCAAGGACGAATTGAAGTTGCAGCTCGAAAGGGCCTTTGAGGGCGTACAGTCGAACGTTCCAGACATTCGCTGACCGGATCGGTCGCTCATGCATCGGCGCAGCCGGGTCCTCGCCCATTGCGCTTCGCGATGCCGGACCATAGATGGTCTGTCTGACCGTCAAAGCAATCGACCTGACCGGAAAGGCCACCATGCCAGAGACCGCCGAAGCCAGCCATCTCGTTGATCTCGTTTCAGCGCTGGTCGATGCCGCGAAAACGGCCGGTGCCGATTCCGCAGACGCCGTAGCTGTGCGCGGGCGATCCACTTCGGTTTCCGTGCGCATGGGCAAGGTTGAGGGAACGGAATCGTCGGAAGGTGACGACATCGCGCTGCGAGTTTTCATCGGCAAGCGCGTCGCCAGTGTGGCCGGCAACGCCTCGTCCGACCCGAAGGCGCTGGCCGAGCGCGCGGTCGCAATGGCGCGCGTTTCTCCGGAAGACCCGCATCAGGGCCTAGCCGATGCAGCGCGCCTGGCCCGCGCGCCGCGGGATCTCGACCTTCTGGACCAAACCCAGGTGTCGGCCGACGAATTGCGCGAGGCGGCGCTTGAGATGGAAGAGGCCGCACTTGCCGTTTCCGGCGTCACCAATTCCGGCGGCAGCGGCGCTGCAGCGGGGCTTGGCGGGCTGGTGCTGGCGACATCGGAAGGTTTTCTCGGTCAGTATGCCGGTTCGCGCTTCTCGCGCTCCGTCAGCGTCATTGCAGGCGAGGGTACGGCGATGGAGCGCGACTACGATTTTTCCTCGCGCCCGCATTTCGCCGATCTCGAAAAGCCCGGGGTGATTGGCCGCAACGCAGCCGAACGCGCGGTGCGCAGGCTGGGCGCGCGCAAGGTGCGAACCGGTCCGGTCACCGTGGTACTCGATCCGCGTGTCGCGCGCGGTTTCGCCGGCCACATTGCGGGCGCCATCAACGGCGCTTCCGTAGCGCGCAAGACCAGTTTTCTGCGTGACATGATGGGCAAGCAGGTGGCGAGTTCGGCCATTACCGTCACAGACGATCCGCTGAAGATGCGCGGACAGGCGTCCCGGCCCTTTGACGGGGAGGGCGTGGAAGGCCAGCCGCTGACGGTCATCGACAAGGGCGTGTTGGGCCATTGGCTGCTGTCCACCTCGGTCGCCCGCGAACTCGGACTGGAGACCAACGGGCGTGGCATGCGTTCCGGTTCCTCAATCAATCCTGGCTCAACGAATTTCGCCATCGAACCGGGCGATACATCGCCGGAAGACCTGATGCGCGACCTGAAGGAAGGTTTCTACGTCACCGAGGTGTTCGGCCACGGGGTCAACATGGTCACGGGGGACTACAGCCGTGGCGCATCCGGTTTCTGGATCGAGAACGGCGAACTGACTTATCCGGTCTCCGAGGTCACGATTGCAGGCAACCTGAAGGACATGTTCCTGAACGTGACGCCCGCGAACGACATTGACCGCAATTTCGGCACTGCCGCCCCCACCCTGATCGTTGAAGGCATGACCCTTGCCGGATCATGACCCCGCGCGTGATCTGGACCTGATCAGCGACGCGGCAGCACAAGCCGGCCGCATCGCGCTGCGCTATTTTCGCAAGGACCCCGAAGTCTGGATGAAGGGCGGCAAGTCGCCCGTCTCGGAAGCCGACATCGCTGTGGACACCTTTCTGCGCGAGACGCTGACAGCGGCGCGTCCGGACTATGGCTGGCTGTCGGAGGAAACCGCCGACACCGCAGACCGGCTTTCCGCGCGGCGCACATTCGTTGTCGATCCGATCGATGGAACCCGTGCATTTGTCGATGGCCGCGACGTCTGGTGCGTAAGCATCGCCGTGGTCGAAAACGGCCGTCCGCTGAGCGGCGTGCTGGACTGCCCCGCTCGCAAGGAAGTGTTTGCTGCGAGGCTGGGCGGCGGAGCGCTCAAGAACAAGCAACCCGTCACAGTGAAGACAATGGCGGATGAAGTGACCGTCGCAGGCCCGCGTCCGTTAACTGACGCTATGCGGGCGTACTATCCTGGTGTGCACAAGCCGCACCCATACATTCCTTCGCTCGCTTACCGTATCGCAATGCTCGCGGACGGCACTATCGATGGCACCTTCGTCAAACCGAACTCGCATGACTGGGACCTTGCGGCCGCCGACCTGATACTGGCTGAAGCAGGCGGACGCGTGCTCGACCCGCGCGGACAGGAACTCTTTTTCGCTGGCCCAAACCCGGTCCACGGCGCGCTTGCAGCTGGCAGCGGCCCGCTGCTCGACGCCATGGTTGAAACCATCGCCAATTACCGCGAGTGACCGCTTGCGGCTGTTTCATTGGTGAGGATTTTGGTCTAGGCCCTGTACCCACTAATTTGTCTGGAATGGCGTTCGAGATGACGAGAGATGCGAGGAAAAGTCCGAGGAGCGGGGCCACTACCCCGGTCGAGGGCTTTGACGAAGCGGATCGATTTCAGCTCGATCGTCCATCGGATCGGGCGGATTTCTCCGGGCCACTTTGTCGCGAATCCGTGAAAGGCCTCGGCCTTCCTGCGGCATCGCTCCTTGTATCCGCACAAATCCGCTCCGACCATTCAAGGCAAGTTAGTGGGTACAGGCCCTAGATCAGGCCGCAGCGGCCGGCGCCGTTGGCAATGACCGTGCCGCAACTTTTTTCGAGGTCCCAATCATGTCTAACTCCGAGCCTACAGGTCAGAAACAACTGCTTCACTTGGTACTGGGCGGCGAGCTTTCGTCGCTGGAGGGCGTTCAGTTCCGTGATCTCGAGGAGCTCGACATCGTCGGCGTCTATCCCGACTACAAGTCGGCCGAAGTGGCGTGGCGCGGCAAGGCGCAGGCAACGGTCGACAACGCCCATATGCGCTATTTCATCGTCCACCTGCACCGCCTTCTTGATCCGGATTCCGACACCGCGAAAGCCGATTGAACCGATGCCCGCCGCAGGCCCGGCAGTGCTTGGCCGTCTTGAGCCGGCCTCTGATGACAGAGTTCGCCCATGAGCGAGCGCTGGGCGCGTACCGTTTTGTCGGCCTATCGCTGGGCAGGAGCGGCGGCCTACCCGTTTGTCGGCGGTTACCTTGCATGGCGCGCCACGCGTGGCATGGAAGACAAGGGCCGGCACAGGGAGCGTTACGGGCGCGCATCGGTGGCCAGGCCGGATGGGCCGCTGATCTGGGTCCATGCGGTCAATGATCGCGAGACGATTGCCGTCGCCGCCCTGATTGGCCGTATTCTGTCGCTCGGCATCGACATCATTCTCACAACAGGAACTGTGTCGTCGGCCCGCATCGCACGCGAGAGGCTGGGTGAGCGTGTCATCCATCAATATGTCCCGCTCGACCTGAAGCCGGCGGTCAGCAGGTTCCTCGACCACTGGAAACCTGATCTCGCCATCATCGCGGAATCGGAGATCTGGCCGATGACCATTCTGGAACTCGGCTTGCGGCGCGTACCCGTTGTTCTGGTGAATGGCCGCATGTCCGACCGCGCTTTCTCCGGGTGGAAGAGATGGCCCTGGCTCGCCGAAGCGCTGCTGGAAAACCTGTCTTTGGTGATCGCCCAGTCCGAACAGGACAGCGAACGGTTCAGAACGCTTGGCGCCCGGCCGGTGGCCATATCCGGTAACCTGAAAACCGACATCGAGCCGGCCCCGGTGAACGAGCTGGAATTGCGACGCGTGCTCGACCAGATCGGTAATCGCGAGCGGTGGTCGGCGCTCTACACTCATCCCGGCGAGGAAGTGGCCGCTGGCGAAGCGCAGAAGCTCCTCATGGCTCGCTTCCCGGATGTGCTGACGGTGATCATGCCGCGTGACGCCAGCCGAGGCGACGCTCTGGAAACGGAGCTCACGGCACTCGGTCTCAACGTTGCGCGCCGCAGCCGGCGCGACAACATTTCCGACAAGATACATGTTCTTCTTTGCGACCAGCCGGAAGAGACCGGACTTTGCACCCGCCTGACCGACATCGCATTCTTTGGTGGCTCGTTATACGGGCAGGGCGGCGAAAACCCGCTCGACGCGGTGCTGCAGGGCGCAGCGGTGTTGTCCGGTCCGGATTTTTCCCATTGCAAGGAAATCTACCAGCCACTCATAAGCCACGGTGGGGTAAGGCTTGTGAAGGAAAAGGACATGCTGGCCGGCGCGGTCAACTTTCTGCTGCGCAATGATGAGGCGAGGCACCGGATCATCAAGTCGGGCGCGGAGGCGCTGGAGACGATGCGCGGCGCACTCGACACCACCATCCGCAGTCTCGAACCGTTCATTCACCCGCTGGTGGTCAAGGCACGGCTGGACAGCGGGATGAGGCATCGCCGCTGACGGCTGGCAGCGCAGCAAAGCCGCACGGGGGACACGATCGATGGGGGCCAGTGAAACACCGCCATTCTGGTGGCAGAAACCGGACTGGAGAGCGTTTGCGCTTGCCCCGGTGGCAATGATCTATGCGCGCGCCAACCGCATCAGGCTTTCGCGCCCTCCGCGCGAACGGATCGACGTGCCGATTCTCCACATAGGCGATTTTGCATTCAGCGTTCCGGGCAAGACCCAGGCGGCCATGGCCTTTGCCCGCGCGGCAAAGAAGCTGGGGCACAGACCGGGCATCTTTTGCCTCGGGCCGTCGGGCTTCGGCTCTGCGCCGCATCTGGTTGACCCAAGACATGACAGCGCCCGCCATGTCGGCGATGCCGCGCTGGAGATGGCGCAGGTCGCACCTGTAGCCGTTTCGTCTGACAAGGCCGCTGCGGCGCGCATGCTGGCTGCCGAGGGCTGCGATATCCTCATTCTGGTCGACGGGCAATCCGCCTGGCCGCTGCGGGTCGATTTCACGTTGTTGGCAATCGACGCCGATCTGGGGCTTGGAAATGAGCGTGTTGCCCCGGCTGGTCCGGTCCGCGGACGGTTGACCGACCGTGTGAGAGGAGCGGACGCGGTTTTGCGCATCGGCGACGCGCCGGGCGCCAATGCAGCGGTGCGTGCCGCAGCGCGCGCGGGAAGGCCAGTCCACGAAGCGCGGGTCGTATTGCGAAAACCGGCTGCGATTTCGGGCAGGAAACTGCTCGCATTCAGTACGATCAAGGATCCCGAAGGTTTCTTTCGCTCGGTTGAAGAAGCAGGTGGCGAGATCGTGGCGCGCCGCCAGTTTGCCGAAGGCCATTACCTTTTGGCCGACGAGCTTGGCGAACTTCTGGCCGAAGCGACCGCTGACAATGCAAATATCGTGACCACGCGTCGTGATATGATCAGGCTGGAAAGCGGTGATGCGATGCCCGAGGGTTTCAGGGAACGGCTGGTCGTGCTCGACATGGCTGTCGAGTTCGAGGTCGACGCAACAGCACCGGCCATCATCAATGAAACAATTGCCGAATGGCGGCAGACGCGCGCCGGCTGAACCGTTTCCCATCGCGTGGGCAATCGGCTAAGCTGCCGGCTGGAAACGGGGAGGTTTCACATGAGCGAGCAGCAAGGAAGTGAAGGCGCGGTTCGCGCCCCCTGGCATCTTTGGGTCGTTGGCGCAGTGTCGCTGTTGTGGAACGCCATGGGTGCGTTCGACTACCTGATGACCCAGTCGCGGGCCGAATGGTACATGGGCCAGTTCACACCTGAGCAGCTTGATTATTTCTATAGTTTTCCGATTTGGGCCGACGCCGCCTGGGCGCTCGGCGTTTGGGGCGCGGTGCTGGGATCGCTGGCGCTATTGTTGCGGCGAAACTGGGCAGTCTGGCTGTTCGGCATTTCGATCGTTGGGCTGGTCTTCACGACGATCTACAATTTCGTTCTCACCAACGGGGCCGAACTGATGGGCGGCGGGGCTGCCACCTGGGTATTCTCGATCCTGATCTGGGTGATCACGATCGCGTTGTTCTTCTATGCGCGTTCGATGGCGAAGGCAGGCGTGCTGCGCTAGCGCTTCCGCAATTCGGGATTGTGCTCGATCTCGGCTCGAAGTGACGTGTCAGCGTCGAGATATGCTTCCTGCCGCGCGACGCTCCAATATTTGAGCTCGTCGAGCGGAATGCTTTCGCCGGTTACGGCGCAGCGCACAAACGCGCCCGGCGAAACGACCTGAAAGTCGCCGTCAAGATAGCGGATGCGGGCTTCGCGTGCGCCCGGACCTTCAAAGCGGTTCATGGCAAATCCAAGTTGCGGTCTGTTGGCTGCGTTCCCGGACAGCCCTGTCGTCCGGGCTTTTCCGCCACAGATCGCGCGGGTCGTCAAGGCTCCGATGTGTCGCCCTAGCGCCGGCCGAACAGCCGCTCTATGTCGCTGAGCTTGAGTTCGATATAGGTCGGCCGGCCGTGATTGCACGTGCCGGAGCCGGGTGTGGCCTCCATTTCGCGCAGCAATGCGTTCATTTCCTCCGGCCGCAGCCGTCGCCCGGACCTGACGGAGCCGTGGCAGGCCATCGTGGCGGCAACCTTGTTGAGGCGTTCGCGAAGGGTGTCCGCCGTGTCATTGTCGGCAATTTCGTCGGCCAGATCGCGCACTAGGCCATGCACGTCCACTTCGCCAAGCATCGCCGGTGTTTCGCGCACCGCCACCGCGCCGGGTCCGAAGCGCTCAAGTCCCAGCCCGAGTTTCTGCAACAGTGGCGTGTGTGCGGTCAGCCGGTCGGCATCCTCTTCCGGCAAGTCGATGATTTCGGGAAGAAGCAGCATCTGCGCCGGCACCGGCCTGCTTTCCAGCCCCTGCTTCAGCGCCTCATAGACCAGCCGCTCATGCGCTGCGTGCTGGTCTACGATGACCAGTGAATCGGCCGTCTGCGCAACGATGTAGTTTTCGTGGATCTGCGCTCGCGCCGCACCCAGCGGCGTGTCTGCCTGCGATTGTTCTGCAATGCCGGCTTCGGGCTCGACCGTGCGGGCGCTGACCATGGGCGCTGAATCGAACAGCGCCTGCGCAGGTTCGCTAAAGCCTGTTCCGAGCGGCTGGTGATATTCGTGCGGTGCAAATGAAGGGCCGCCACGCGCGGCTTCCGGCCTGAACGCATTCATCATGGCGCTTGCCGCCGAAGTGGATGCCCTGATGCCTGCGCCGGCGAGAGTTTGCCTGACCGCGCCGACGATCAGCCCGCGTACCAGCCCCGGATCGCGGAAGCGCACATCCGATTTGGCGGGATGCACATTGACGTCGACATCGGCCGGGTCGAGCCACAGAAACAGCGTTGCAACCGCATGCCGGTCGCGCGGCAGCACGTCGGCGAAGGCACCGCGGATCGCTCCGGCGATCAGCTTGTCGCGCACCGGGCGGCCATTGACGAAGGCAAATTGCTGCTGTGACGTCGCCCTTGAATAGGAGGGGATCGAGATGTGGCCGGTGAGCCGCACGCCCTCGCGCTCGGCATCAACCACCAGAGCGTTTTCGATGAACTCGCCGCCGAGCACCTGGGAGATGCGTTCGGGGCCGCTGTTTTCGGGCGTTGGCGGCAATTCCAGTGTCGAGCGGTCGCTGCCGGAGAGCGTGAACCGCACGTCGGGAAAGGCCATTGCTATGCGCTTGACCACATCGGTGATCGCCGCTGTTTCCGCGCGCGGACCCTTCATGAATTTGAGCCTGGCAGGTGTCGCGTGAAACAGGTCGCGCACCTCGACGGTTGTGCCGCGATTGGTCGCTGCCGGTTTGACCGCGGAGACGACGCCGCCATCGACATGGATTTCCGCTCCTCCATCACCCTCGGCCGTGCGGCTGCGAATGGTGAGCCGCGCCACCGACCCGATTGAGGGAAGCGCCTCGCCGCGAAATCCCAGCGTGTGGATGTCGTTGATGTCGGCGTCGAGCTTGGAGGTGCAGTGGCGCCCCACCGCCAGTGGCAGTTCGTCGGGCGGGATACCCGAGCCGTCATCAATGACGCGGATCAGTCCCAGCCCGCCGCCGGCCGTCGCGATCTCGATCTTGCGCGCTCCGGCATCGAGCGCGTTTTCGACCAGTTCCTTGACCACGCTTGCCGGACGCTCGACCACCTCGCCGGCGGCGATCTGGTTGATCATAGTGTCTGGGAGCTGGCGGATGGGCATGCGCCCACCCTACGCGGATTCGAGCAGCGGGCGAAGCCCGATGCACGGTTTTGAACACCTCAGCCAGCCGCTGCGCTCACGGTCTTTTTCGCCGTTCGCATGCGCGACTGGATCCACTTGCGCGCCTGTTCGTCCGGCATCGGAAAGGCGACCGAATAACCCTGGACCTGGTCGCAGCCAATGGCCATCAGCGTTTCGAGCTCGGCTTCGGTTTCTGCGCCCTCCGCGATCAGCGAAATGCCGAGCCCGCGCGCAAGCTCGGTGATCGCCCGCACGATCATGGTGTTGTCGACATTGAGGTCGATGCTTTGCACGAATCGGCGGTCGATCTTCAGCCTGTCGATCTCGTTCGGATTGACGTGGCTGAGCGACGCATAGCCGGTGCCGAAATCGTCGAGTTCCAGATGAACACCGGCCGCGCGAATAGCCCTCAGTTTCGGCGCGATGCCGGTTTTTTCGTCGTCGAGAATGACCGATTCCACGATCTCCAGCGAAAGCCTCTGCGGCGGAAGGCCGGCATCTTCGAGCGTCTTGAACAGGAAGTCGTAGAAGTCCGGTTCGCGCAGTTCCGCGCCGGATACATTGATTGCCAGACGGCCGAACTCGTAGCCATTCTTGTGCCAGTCGGCAGCCTCCCGGATCGCCTTGTCGAAGATGATGCGGCCGATTTCGACCATCAGCCCGGCCTTTTCCGCAACCGGGATGAACTCGCCTGGCGAAACGAGGCCGCGTTCGGGGTGATGCCAGCGGACCAGCGCCTCGAGTCCTGTGATGTTGCCGTCGGTCATCGAGACCTGCGGCTGGAAATAGACCGAAAATTCGCGCCTTGTGATCGCGTCTGCGAGGTCGCGCTCCAGACGTTTGCGATGATCGAGTTCTGCCCTCAGTTCTTCCGAGAAGAACGAGCAGGTTCCCCCGCCGGCCTTCTTTGCCGAATAGAGCGCGAGGTCGGCATGGACGATGAGGTCGTTTCCGTTGTCGGCATCGACCGGATAGACGGCGATGCCGGCGCTTGCGCCCGGCAGGATGGTCGCTCCTTCAAAGTCGATCGGTTCGTTGATGTTTTTGAGTATCCTGCTGGCGACGGCGTGAATATCCTCAGACGAACCTGCCGCGTTCAGCACCATGACGAATTCATCACCGCCCAGACGCACGCAGAGGTCCGATGCGCGGCAGGCCTCTTTCATCCGCTCGGCTGTCTTGACCAGCACAAGGTCGCCTGCGGAATGGCCCAGCGTGTCGTTGATCTGCTTGAAGCGGTCGAGATCGAGTTGCAGCACCGCCATGCGTTCCCGCCGACGACCGGCATTCTTGATCAAGCGATCGAAATGGTCGCGCAGGAAGGCCCGGTTGTAGAGGCCGGTCAACCCGTCATGCACCGCAATGTAGGCCATCGAGTTGCGGGCATCGACCAGTTCGCTGGTTCGCCGGTGGATCGCGCCGGTAATCGGCATGAAGATGAAGAGCACCACCATCACGATGATCGCCATTATGGCGTAGAACAGATGGCGATGCGTATCGCGCAGATTGGCGAGCCTGGCGAGTGAAGTGGCGGCGATGTCGCGTTCCAGCGCCATGAAGCCACCCAGCGTCGCAGTGGCCACAGTCTCGTCGAGCTGGATGCGCCCGCCGTCCGGCTGCGGCGAGTTCGCAGCATCACGCCCGGATGCTTCTTCTCGCAGAGCGGCGGCCACATGGCGGCCGCTGGCCACAAGGCCGCTGGCGAAGAAGTCGAGATGGTGTGGCGCGCCGTAAAGCACTGCTTCGACGCGGTGATCGGCGCTTTCGTCCACCGTGCCGGCGGCGATAATCGTCTGGCTCAGGATAAGATCATATGTCTTTTCGAACTGGTCGACGGCGCTTTCCAGCGCGCCGATCAGATGCGACCGCTGGTCGAAATGCGTTGCCTCCGCGGCACCGGCAAGGAAGACGATGCGTTGGGAGAGCGCCTTCTGCTGGCTGATCATCGCCAACAGCGAGTCTGTTGCCTGATGTTCCCGAAGCCGCTCCTGCACCAGCAGGAAAGACCCGATTGCCATTGCGGCGATGATCAGGACCGCACCCCAGTATGCGGTTCTGATGAGCGGCACAAGCCGCTCGTGACCGCCCGCTATGTTTTCGCGAGTCATTGTTGCCCCAGCACAGATACTACCAGTGGGTTAACTCACGCAGGGAAAAGGTTAACAGCATCGCAACCTGCGGATCGAGATCGCAGCGTTTCCCGAGCAATTGCGATGGGTGGTTACTGCGACCTTGCGCGATTATGTGGCATCGGAGACGAGTGACCCTGATTGACGCAACGGAAGCATCTGTGGGTTTCTCGCGGATTGTCTGGCAGCCGCCTCGCAACAGAAATGTTTCAATCCGGAGCCGAAAAGCTCTACAATAAGGTTCACACGAAAAGGGACGGAGCGCGTCGGAAACATGAACGTGAAAGCCACAATACCAGAGGCAATGGCGAGCTTTGTCTGGGACGACCCGTTTCTGCTGGATGATCAGCTGGGCGAGGACGAGCGGTTGATGCGTGACGCGGCGGCGGCGTTCGCTTCCGAGAAGCTCATGCCCCGAATCGAGAGTGCCTATCTGGAAGAGAAGGCGGATCCGGAAATCTTCGCCATGATGGGCGAGGCCGGGTTGCTGGGCATCACCGTGCCGGAGGAGTATGGCGGGCTCGGATCGACCTATGTGACCTACGGCCTGGTTGCGCGCGAAATCGAGCGTGTCGACAGCGGCTACCGCTCCATGATGAGCGTGCAATCTTCGCTGGTTATGTATCCCATCCACGCCTACGGCTCGGACGAGCAGCGTAAGAAATATCTGCCAAAGCTCGCTTCGGGAGAGTGGATCGGCTGCTTTGGCCTGACCGAACCGGACGCGGGTTCCGATCCCGGCGGCATGAAGACGCGCGCCGAGAAGACCGATGGAGGCTACCGCCTCAACGGCTCCAAGATGTGGATTTCGAACGCGCCGCTGGCCGATGTGTTTGTTGTGTGGGCCAAGTCGGCCGCGCATGACAATCAGATCAGGGGTTTCGTGCTCGAGAAGGGCATGAAGGGCCTTTCGGCGCCGAAGATCGGCGGCAAGCTGTCGCTGCGCGCCTCCGTCACCGGCGAGGTGGTGATGGACAATGTCGAGGTCGGCGAGGATGCGCTGCTGCCCAACGTGTCCGGGCTCAAGGGCCCGTTCGGCTGCCTGAACCGCGCCCGCTACGGCATCTCCTGGGGCGCGATGGGCGCTGCCGAAGATTGCTGGTTCCGCGCCCGCCAGTACGGGCTCGACCGCAAGCAGTTCGGCAAGCCGCTTGCAGCTACCCAGCTTTTCCAGAAGAAGCTTGCGGACATGCAGACGGAGATTTCGTTGGGTCTTCAGGGTTCATTGCGCGTCGGCCGTCTCATGGACGAAGGCAAGATGGCGCCGGAGATGATCTCGATCGTCAAGCGCAACAATTGCGGCAAGGCGCTCGACATCGCTCGCCAGGCGCGCGACATGCATGGCGGCAACGGTATTCAGGTCGAGTACCATGTCATGCGCCACGCCCAGAACCTGGAGACCGTCAATACCTATGAGGGCACGCATGACGTTCATGCGTTGATCCTCGGACGCGCACAGACGGGCATACAGGCGTTCTTTTAGGAGCTCAGCAGCTGTTGGCGGCTATTCCGTCTTCCGACTGACGGCCTTCGATAGGTGGAAGTGAAACATTCCAACTGTCGAGCACAAGATCGCGGGCAGCGTGAGCAAGTGCAAGGGAGGATGATTCCAAACGCCTGAGTGGCAATACCGGAACCGGTTCTCCCGGTCGGGGAATAATCTTGTGGGCTGCCACCATGCATCTTTCGACAGCTACATTCTCAACCATTGCCAGAGGGCCCCAGTAGAGTACCCAGAAGTCGGCCCGCGCCTCTTCCCATTCTGCAACATCTGTCAATGTGGCAATCTTTGAAACCGATTCGCTTGCCTTCAATACAAGCGCAAGCTGTTCTCGTAGAAACGGTTCCCGATTTAGCTGTGCTTGTTTATCAGCATATTGCCATACACCGATCAAAGCAGCGCCCGCAGTTAAAAACCAAGGAACAATGATTTTCAGATCGATCATTTACACAATATAGCGAAGTCATACTCCAAAATGAATAAACTAATTCGTCGTCGAGCGGAATTTGTTCATCAGATAGGGTCCGGAAAGCACCGGGTTGTATCGGGGTTTCTCGCCGTCAGCGACACACTGGTCGAGCACGGCGATTTCGGCGTCCCAGTTGGGCTGGTGGAAAAAGGCGAGCGACTGCCGCCTGTCCATGCCGCCCTGGTCCGGCGGCGGATTGACGACGCGGTGTAGCGTCGACACCCAGCGATCATTCGTCCATAGCGCCATCAGGTCACCGATATTGATGAGAAAGGCGTCGGGCACGGGCGGCACGGGCGTCCAGTTGCCGTCAGGCGTCTTGATTTCAAGCCCGCGCGATCCGGCCTGTGGGAGCAGGATCGTCAGACTGCCATAATCGGTGTGCGCACCGGCGCGCAATTGGCCGGGCTTCGGCGGGCGCGTCTGTTCCGGATAGTTCAGCGCCCGCAAGGCGCTGACGGGAGCGTCGATGAAGGGCTCGAAGTAGTCGTCCGGCATTTTCAGCGCTGCCGCGAAGAGACGCATGATACGGCGCGCAAGATCTTCCATCGCTGCGTAGTAGCCGGTCCACGCCTCGCGAAATCCGTCTGGTGCGTCCGGCCAGATCGTTGCCGCATAACAAAACGAAAGCGCATCCTCGTCGGTCATGCCTTCGGGTGCTTTCAGCGGTCCGCCATTGAAGCTTTCCTTGAGGTCCGGGGGGCTGTCTTCTTCGCGCGACTTCGCAAGCGCTTCGAGTTCCGGGCCAAGATAGCCATAGGGGTACCCCGCATAGGGCGCGGCCGCTTTCTGCTTTTCTTCGTAAGGCAGGTTGAAGAATTCACGGGCCTTGTTCCACACGCCGTCGATGGTTGCCTGCGGCACACCGTGATTGGAAACAGCCAGGAAGCCGGTAGCGCGGCAAATTCGGTCGACTTCGGCCGCAAGCGCGTCCCGTTCCGCGCCCTTCGCCTTCTCAAACCGTCCGAGATCGAATACGGGAAATGATGATGACATGCGGTCGTCCCATGATGATTGCTGTCGGATCGTAGTGTGGAGCCTTGCCGCCGCCAACCGCGATTTGGAAAATGCCGGCGATGCCTGGGAGGGCGCCATGACCAGAGCCTTCATCGATCATCTCGAGACCGAGATCAAAGGCCTGCGCGAAGCCGGCCTCTACAAATCCGAGCGTGTGATTACGTCGATGCAGTCGGCCGAAATCGAGACCGGCGGCCGCAAGGTGCTCAACTTCTGCGCCAACAACTATCTTGGATTGGCCGACAATCCCGAATTGCGGGCGGCCGCAAAGGCCGCTCTCGACCGCTACGGCTATGGCATGGCGTCGGTGCGCTTCATCTGCGGCACGCAGGAAGAGCACAAGCAGTTGGAAGAACGCATCTCGACCTTTCTCGGCATGGAAGACACGATCCTCTATTCCTCCTGTTTCGACGCCAATGCCGGCCTGTTCGAAACGCTATTGGGAGAAGAGGACGCAATCATCTCCGACGCGCTCAACCACGCCTCGATCATCGACGGGGTGCGGCTGTCGAAGGCGCGCCGCTACCGCTACGCCAATAACGACATGCGTGAACTGGAGGAGCGGTTGAAGGAAGCGGCCGACGCGCGCTTCCGGCTGATTGCGACTGACGGCGTTTTCTCCATGGACGGCATCATCGCCAATCTCGGCGGCATCTGCGACCTCGCAGAAAAATACGACGCGATGGTCATGGTCGATGACAGCCACGCTGTCGGTTTCGTGGGGAAACACGGTCGCGGATCGCCCGAACATTGCGGCGTGGAAGACCGCATCGATCTCATCACCGGTACGCTTGGCAAGGCGCTCGGCGGGGCATCCGGTGGCTACACCAGCGGACGCAGACAGGTTGTCGACTGGCTGCGCCAGCGCTCCAGACCCTATCTGTTTTCCAACACGCTGATGCCGGCGATCGCGGCAGCCTCACTTCGCGTATTCGACATCATCGACGCCGGCGACGAGTTGCGGGCAAGGCTTTATGCCAATGCGGAGCGTTTTCGCGAGACCATGGCAAAAGCCGGTTTCACGCTGGCCGGAGCGGGCCATCCGATTATCCCGGTGATGATCGGCGACGCTGCTCTCGCGCAGGCAATGGCCGAGAAGCTTCTGGAACGCGGAATCTACGTGATCGGGTTCTCGTTCCCCGTGGTGCCGAAAGGACAAGCCCGCATCCGCACCCAGATGTCGGCTGCCCACGCGCCCGCCGACATTGACCGTGCGGTCGACGCCTTCACAGAGGTCGGCCGGGAACTCGGAGTGATTTCCTGATGTCCAACATGATGCGCGCACTGGTGAAGGCAAAGGCCGAACCCGGCATCTGGATGGAGCGCGTCCCGGTGCCCGAGATCGGCCCGAACGAGGTGCTGATCAAGACCCGCAAGACCGCCATCTGCGGCACCGACGTTCACATCTATAATTGGGACGAATGGGCGGCGAAGACCGTGCCGGTACCAATGGTGACAGGGCACGAGTTCGTTGGCGAAGTGGCCGAGGTTGGCAAGGAAGTCACCGAATACAAGGTCGGCCAGCGGGTCTCCGGCGAGGGGCACATCGTCTGCGGCCATTGCCGCAACTGTCGAGCGGGCAGGGGGCATCTGTGCCGCAACACGCTGGGTGTCGGGGTCAATCGTCCCGGCGCGTTCGGCGAGTATGTCGCGCTGCCGCAGCACAATGTCGTGCCGATCCCGAATGACATTCCGGACGAGATTGCCGCCATCTTCGACCCGCTCGGCAACGCCGTTCACACCGCCCTTTCCTTCGATCTGGTCGGCGAGGATGTGCTTGTCACCGGCGCCGGGCCGATCGGCATCATGGGTGCACTGGTGGCGCAATGCGTCGGCGCGCGCAAGGTTGTCATCACCGACATTAATCCGGTGCGGCTCGATCTCGCCCGCCGGCTCGGCGTGCATCATGTGGTCGACGCCTCGAAGGAGGATCTTCGCGATGTGATGAGCGAAGAGCACATGCGCGAAGGCTTCGACATCGGGCTGGAGATGTCCGGCTCCGCCAAGGCGTTCCGCGACATGATCGACGTGATGAACAATGGCGGCAAGATCGCGATTCTCGGCATTGCGCCGACCGGCTTCGAGATCGACTGGAACAAGGTCATCTTCAAGATGCTTCATCTCAAAGGAATCTACGGCCGCGAGATGTTCGAGACCTGGTACAAGATGATCGCGCTGGTCCAGGGGCCGCTCGATGTGTCGGGGCTTATCACCCACCGCCTCGGCGTCGACGACTACATCGAAGGTTTCGAGGCGATGAAATCGGGCAATTCCGGCAAGGTGGTGCTGGACTGGTAGGGTTGTACCGCGCCTGCTTGAGCGATAAGCCGCACCTTTCCGTCCGGGCAGCAGACCGCGAGTTATGAATACCGACAGCCACAGGACAATCCGGCAATATTTGCGGGCGCTGACCCGGCGTCGCGAACGCAAGATACCTTTGAGTGCCATTGCCAAGGGCGGCCTGGGCGCGTTTGCGGGCGTCGCGCTGGTCGGCGCACTGGCGACGCTGACCGGACTGCCTTTGCTGCTTGCCCCCTTTGCGGCGACCTGTGCGCTGCTGTTCGGCCAGCCGTCCAGCCGTCTCGCGCAACCGATCAACGTCATGGGCGGCTATTTGATTGCAACAATAGCCTGCGATGCGGCGTTCTTCACCTTTCCGCATGCCTGGCTTGCGGCGGCCGCGGCCGTCGGCATCGCCGTCATCGCCATGCGCTGGGCGCGGGTCACGCATCCTCCCGCCTGCGCCATGCCGATCCTGGGCTACGACGCCAGCTTTCACGGGCTCGAGCTCTTCTTCACCGTGTTCGTCGGCGCGGTGTTGCTGATCGCTCTGGCGCTGATCGTACATCGCATTCCGCCGAGGCGACGCTACCCGCTGTGATCGCTGCACCTATTCGGCAAGCAGGCTTTCCAGAGCCTCGATGCCAGCCATCGCGGCCGCCTTGTCCCTCGATGCAAGGCCGTTCAGCAACTCCGCCTCGAACGCCCGCGCCAGCGGCACCAGTTCGCGATAGGCGCTTTCGCCGGCTTTTGTCAGCGCAAGTTGTTCCGACCGCCTGTCGTGTTCATCGCTCTTGCGGGCGAGCCATCGGCGCTGTTCGAGCGAAGAAACCGCGCGGCTGACCTTGGTCTTGTGCATGGCCGAATGCGCGCCAATTTCCGTTGCAGTCATCGAGCCATACTGGCCGAGCGTCGCCAGCAGCCGCCACTCCGGCCGGGTCAGCCCGAAGCGTTCCTTGTAAATGCGTGAGAAGTCACGGCTGACAGCCTCTGCAAGGCGGTTGAGCCGGTAGGGCAGAAAGGATTCCAGCGCTAGCCTGTCGTCGTTCATGCCATCATTCGATCGTTGATAGTTACAAAAGTGATTGTTACATCTGCAACCAATAACGTCAAACCGGCGCTTGCGCGCCACAGCATCGATGGAGGCCAGAATGCAGTTCTCCTACATGCCGGGCTTCGGCAACGACTTTGAAACCGAGAGCCTGCCGGGTGCGCTTCCGCAGGGCCAGAACAGCCCGCAGAAGGTGAACTACGGTCTCTATGCCGAACAGCTTTCCGGCTCGCCCTTCACCGCGCCGCGAGGCACCAACGAGCGCTCATGGCTCTACCGCATGCGCCCCTCGGTACGGCACACCAGCCGCTTTGCGCGCGAGGAGTTTGCGAACTGGAAGACCGCGCCGCATGTGGTTGATCACGGCCTGCCGCTCGGCCAGTACCGCTGGGACCCCACGCCGCTTCCCAATGAGGCGACGAACTTTCTGGCCGGTATCCGAACCATGACCACGGCGGGTGACGCGCTCACCCAGGTCGGCATGGCCGCCCACATCTATGTCTTCAACGAAGACATGGTGGACGACTACTTCTTCAACGCTGACGGCGAAATGCTGGTGATGCCGCAGCATGGCGGCATCCGCCTGAAGACCGAGATGGGCGTGATGGAGGTCCAGCCCGCCGAGATCGCCATCATTCCGCGTGGCATGATCTTCAAGACCGAACTGATGGATGGCCCGGCGCGGGGCTACATCTGCGAAAACTACGGCGCCAAGTTCACGCTGCCCGATCGTGGCCCGATTGGCGCGAATTGTCTGGCCAACCCGCGCGACTTCAAGACGCCGATGGCATGGTACGAAGACAAGGAAACGCCCTGCCGGCTGCATGTGAAATGGTGCGGCACGTTTCAGGTGACCGAGATCGGCCACTCGCCGCTCGATGTGGTCGCCTGGCACGGCAATTACGCGCCCTACAAATACGATCTCACCACCTTCTCGCCGGTCGGCGCGATCCTGTTCGATCATCCCGACCCGTCGATCTTCACGGTGCTGACCGCGCCGTCTGGCGAGGACGGCACGGCCAATGTCGATTTCGTCATCTTCCCGCCGCGCTGGCTGGTGGCCGAACATACGTTTCGGCCGCCCTGGTATCACCGCAACATCATGAGCGAGTTCATGGGCCTCATCAAAGGCCAGTACGACGCCAAGGAAGAGGGTTTTGTGCCGGGCGGCATGAGCCTGCATAACATGATGCTGCCGCACGGACCGGACCTCGGCGGATACGAGAAGGCGACGACGGCGGAGCTGAAACCGGTCAAGCTGGACGAGACGATGGCCTTCATGTTCGAGACCCGTTATCCCCAGCAGCTGACCGAATATGCGGCGAAGCTGGACACCCTGCAGGAAGACTATATCGATTGCTGGGAGGGTCTCGACCGCAAGTTCGACGGAACGCCCGGCGCGAAATAAGGGCCGGGCTACACGGTCCGCAGAAAACACTTGGGAGGAAGTGCCGCTTGAAACTCGCCACACTGAAAAACAGCACGCGTGACGGAAAGCTCGTCGTCGTTTCGCGCGACCTGACACGCTGCACGGATGCCTCGTTCCTCGTGCCGACCATGCAGGCGGCACTGGACGACTGGACGCGCGTCGCGCCGCATCTGGAGGCATTGGCCGAAGGTCTGGAGCATGGCTCGGTGCCGGCCGAGCGCTTTCATGAACATGACGCCCATTCGCCGCTGCCGCGCGCCTATCAGTGGGCGGACGGCTCGGCCTACGTCAATCATGTCGAACTTGTCCGCAAGGCCCGCAACGACACGCTGCCGGAGAGCTTCTGGACCGACCCGCTGATGTATCAGGGCGGCTCCGATTCCTTTCTCGCCCCGCGCGATCCCATCGTGCTGGCGGACGAGGCCTGGGGCATCGACATGGAGGGCGAGATTGCCGTCATAGTCGATGACGTGCCGATGGGCGCATCGCCGGATGAGGCGCGCGCGGCCATTCGCCTTGTCATGCTGGTCAACGACGTGTCTTTGCGCGGGCTTATCCCGGCCGAACTCTCCAAGGGGTTCGGGTTCTTCCAGGGCAAGCCGTCATCGGCCTATTCACCGGTGGCCGTCACACCCGACGAATTGGGCGATGCGTGGGACGGGGGCAAGCTGCACCTGCCGCTGATGGTGGATCTGAACGGCCAGCCCTTCGGCCGCGCCGATGCTGGCGTCGACATGACCTTCGATTTCCCGACGCTGATCGCTCACGCGGCAAAAACGCGCCCGCTCGGCGCCGGTGCGATCATCGGTTCGGGCACCGTTTCCAACAAGCTCGACGGTGGAGCCGGCAAGCCGATCGCAGAAGGCGGCGTCGGCTATTCGTGCATTGCCGAGATTCGCATGATCGAGACGATCGAGGCAGGCATGGCAACCACGCCCTTCATGAAGTTTGGTGACACCGTGCGCATCGAGATGAAGAATGCTGACGGGCATTCCATCTTCGGCGCGATCGAACAGACAGTTCAGAAATACGAGAAAGGCTGACATGGCCAAGCAGTTCGCATCCGCCGGCGATCTCGCCGAAAAGAAGATCTCCTTCACGGAGATTGGCAGGGATCTGTGGGCGTTTACGGCCGAAGGCGATCCCAATACGGGCGTGATTATCGGCGACGATTCCGTGATGATCGTCGAGGCACAGGCGACGCCTGAGCTTGCCACCAAAGTGATCGAGAAGGTCCGTTCGGTGACCGACAAGCCGATCAGCCATCTCGTGCTGACGCACTATCATGCCGTCCGGGTGCTCGGCGCCGCCGCCTATAAGGCGCCGACGGTGATCATGAGCCAGAAGGCGCGCTCGATGGTTGCCGAGCGTGGCATGGAGGACCGTGAATCCGAGTTCATGCGTTTCCCGCGCCTGTTCCAGGGCTATGACGATATTTCGAAAGTGCCGCCGTTGACCTGGCCGACCACGACCTTCAACCACCGAATGACGGTCTATCTGGGCAAGCGCCGGGTCGATCTCAATTTCCTCGGCCGCGCCCATACAGCCGGCGACATTACCGTTCACGTGCCCGACGCCAATGTCATGTTCACCGGCGACATCGTCGAATACCACTCTGCCTGCTATTGCGGCGACGGCCACTTCTCCGACTGGCCCGCGACATTGGAGGCTATCCGCGCCTATGATGTTGAGGCCATCGCGCCGGGCCGCGGCGATGCGCTCGTCGGAAAGGACATGGTCAACAAGGCGCTGACCAACACCGCCGACTTTGTGGCATCCACATATCGACCGGTGGCGCGCGTGGCGCAGGGCGGCGGCTCGCTGAGGGAAGCGTGGGACGCCTGCCGTGCCGAGTGCGACCCCAAATTCGCCGACTACGCGATTTACGAACATTGCCTGCCCTTCAATGTCTCGCGCGCCTATGATGAGGCGCTCGGTATGGATACGCCGCGCATCTGGACGGCAGAGCGCGACCGGCAGATGTGGGAGGCTCTTCAGGGATGAGCACGGGAACGATCTTCATTCTCGTGTCGGGCTTCTGGGGCCTGGCGATGATCGTCAATTTCGTTGATGCGATCCGGCTTTGCTACGCGGTAGAGAACCGGTCCGGCATCAGCGGGCGCCAGAAATGGGGCATCCCGACCTACGCCAACATCTGGAGCGTCGCGCTCAACAGGGGCGTGGCGCAGGACAATGAAACGCAGGAACTGCGCCGCCAGATGAACCGCCGACTGCTGATCATTCTGGGCGGGTTCCTGTTTTTCGCGATCTTCATCATGCTTGCCCTGCCGGCGGCTGATGCTCCCTAGGGCGCAAAGAATCTGATGTCGCGTTACGACTACAAGCCGTTTCCCTACGCGACACCGCCTGAGCTTCGTGGCGCAAAGGGGGAGCGCAGGTCGGTCGTGATCGTTGGCGCCGGGCCGGTCGGCCTTGCGGCTGCGATCGACTGCGCGCTACACGGCATTCCCTGCACGGTTCTCGATGACAACGATGTGGTCTCGGTCGGCAGCCGAGCGATCTGCTGGTCGAAACGCACGCTCGAGATATTCGACCGGTTGGGCGTCGGCGACCGCATGCTGGAAAAGGGTGTGACCTGGAAGGTCGGCCGCCTGTTTCACCGCGAGCGCGAAGTGTGGAACTTTGACCTGCTGCCGGAAGCCGGTCACAAGATGCCTGCCTTCATCAACCTCCAGCAATATTACGTCGAGCAATATCTGGTCGAACGCGCCGCAGATTTCCCCGATCTGATCGACCTCCGGTGGAAGAACAAGGTCACTGGCATCGACCGGCGATCCGATGGCGTGACGATCACGGTCGAGACGCCTGATGGCGGCTACGAACTCGACGCCGATTGGCTGATCGCCTGCGATGGCGCCCGCTCGCCCTTGCGTTCGATGATGGGTCTTGATTTCGAAGGCAGGGTGTTCGAGGAGCGGTTTCTCATCGCCGACGTAGAGATGAAGGCGGACTTTCCTTCTGAACGCTGGTTCTGGTTCGAGCCGCCTTTTCACACTGGCCAGTCGGCGCTGCTGCACAAGCAGCCCGACGATATCTACCGCATCGACCTGCAGCTTGGCTGGGATTCCGATCCGGAAGAGGAAAAGAAGCCGGAAAACGTCATCCCGCGCATCGAGAAGGTTCTCGGTCGGTCCGATTTCGAGCTCGACTGGGTGTCGGTCTATACATTCCAGTGTCGTCGGCTTGATCGTTTCGTCCACGACCGGGTCGTCTTCGCCGGCGACAGCGCGCACATCGTGTCGCCGTTTGGCGCGCGCGGCGGCAATGGCGGCATCCAGGACGTCGACAACCTGATCTGGAAGCTGGCGATGGTGGTTCGTGGCGCGGCGCCCGAGAGCCTGATCGCCTCTTATGACGAGGAACGCATCCACGGCGCGGACGAGAACATCATGAACTCCGCGCGGGCGACATCCTTCATGACGCCAAAGACGGAAATGGAGCGGCTGTTCCGCGATAGCGTTCTCGACCTCGCCGGCGAGTTTGAATTTGCCCGCCGCCTGGTCAATTCCGGCCGACTGTCGAAACCGTGCTCGCTTGAGCGCATGAGCCTTCAGACGCCATCTGACGGCAACGGCGTTGAGCCGGGCGTTGCTATGCCCGATGCGCCGGTCGCAGATGGTGGAAACGCCTGGCTGCTCGGCCACTTCGGTGGCCGCTTTAGCCTGATGGCGGTGGAGGCTGAATTGCCGGAAGGACTGCCGGGCGAAATCGGCACGGTTTTGGTGACGCGCGACCCCTCGCGCCGCGCAAACAGCGGCGCGACACTGATCGACAAGGATGGCCTTGTTGCCGAGCGTTATGGTTCAGGCAATACGTACCTGATCCGGCCGGACCAGCATGTGGCTGCACGTTTCGCTTTCCCCGTGGCAGCGGAGATCGCTGCCGCCCATAGCCGCGCGACAGGAAGGGCATGATGGCCGACAACGGGAAGACCGAACTGGGGCGCGATCGTCTGGGCGCTGGTGGGGACGATTTCTATGCCGCACTCATGGACGCACATGAAGGCCTCAGTTTCGAGGAGAGCGCGAGGCTCAATGCCCGCCTGATCCTTCTGCTTGCAAACCAGGTCGGAAATCTGGAGACGTTTAAGAAGATGCTCGAGGCGGCCAGGAATACCTGACCGCCCCGGAATGCCGTTGCCGGCTTCTTATTCTGCAGCTTCCACCTTGATGACGCCGCGCTTGATCTGATCCTGCTCGATCGATTCGAACAGTGCGCGGAAATTGCCTTCTCCGAAGCCTTCGTCGCCCTTCCGCTGAATGAACTCAAAGAAGATCGGGCCGATCACGGTCTTGGAGAAGATCTGGAGCAAAATCTTGGTCATGCCGCCATCGATGACGCCTTCGCCGTCGATCAGGATGCCGTGCTGTTTCATCCGCTCAACCGGCTCATCATGGCCGTTTACGCGGTCAAACGACATCTCGTAATAGGTATCGGGCGGGCCGGGCATGAACTTCAGCCCGTTGTCGGCCAGCCTGTCGGTCGCATCATAGATGCCGTCCGTGCCGACGGCGATATGCTGGATGCCTTCGCCCTTGTACTTTTTCAGATACTCGGCGATCTGGCTGGTGTCGTCCTTGGACTCGTTCAGCGGGATACGGATCTTGCCGCAGGGAGAGGTGATGGCGCGGCTGACAAGGCCGGTAATGCGCCCGTCAATGTCGAAGAAGTGAATCTGCTTGAAGCCGAACAGGTCGCGGTAGAAGTCCCACCACTTGTCCATATTGCCGCGATAGACATTGTGCGTCAGGTGGTCGAGATAATAGAAGCCGACACCTTTCGGCTTCGGGTCGCGCTCACCGGTCCATTCAAACTCGTCCTCGTAAGCCGACCCTCTGTCACCATATTTTTCGACGAAGTAGAGCAGCGAGCCGCCAATACCGACGATAGCCGGCACGTCCAGCGTCTTGTCGGTGCCCTCATAGGGCGTCGCGCCCTTTGACACGGCGTGATCGAAGGCGTGTTTGGCATCGACCACACGCCAGGCCATGGAAGGCGCGCACGGCCCGTGCTCGTCGACAAATTTCATGGCGTGCGAACCGGGCTCGGCATTGACGATGTAATTGATGTCGCCTTGCCGCCAGACGGTGATGTTTTTTGTCCGGTGCCTGGCAACGGGTTCATAGCCCATCTTCGTAAACAAGTCGGCCAGCTTTTCCGGCTCCGGATGAGCGAATTCCACGAACTCGAAACCGTCAGTGCCTGCCGGGTTGTCCTTGCTGATTTTGGCAGGTGGCGCGTCATGCGGGAAGGGACCCATAAATCAATCCTCCGGTGGTTTCGGGTTGAGATGCAATTCTACGCCTCGTCCCTCGCAAGAGGCTTGCATTCTGCAGTCGTCGGAGGTCTATTTGTGCACGTTTCGTGCAATAATGAGGTTCAAGCCGTGAGTTTCGAGCAGATTGATCAATTTGACCGCAAGATACTGGCGCTTCTGCAGCAGGACGCGCGTCTGACCAACAATGAGCTGTCGGCCAAGGTGAACCTGTCGGCATCGCAATGTTCGCGCCGCCGTCAGCGGCTTGAGGACGAGGGTTTTGTTCGCGGCTACTGCGCGGTGCTGGACCGCGACAGGCTGGGCTTTCCGCTGGTCAATGTCATTACCGTTACGCTCGCCACTCACAATCGCGACAACGCGCGCCATTTTGCTGGACTTCTGGCGCGCCTGCCCGAAGTACAGGAGGCGCATGCCCTCACTGGCGAGATGGACTACATCCTTAAAGTGGTGACGCCTGACCTCAAATCACTGGCCGACTTCGTCAACGGTGTCCTCCTTCCACACGAGAGCGTGCAGCACGTGAAGACGGCGATCGTGTTGGAGACGTTGAAGGAAACGGATGCGCTGCCCCTCGAAGACTGAGCGATATGGGTGCTGCCGACTTCCAGTTCGGCCGGATGCGCGACCTTGCAGCATAATGTTATGTGATATAACAGAATGCATCTACGTTGCCCTGCCGGCCTGCAAAAGCTAGCGTGCGCCGGGAACGACGATGGGGGAGGAGGGCATGAAGCTCTCGACCGTAATTGTGCAGCTTGCGCGCGGTCTTGCGATCGCCGGCGGCGTCGTGCTGGTCGCTCTCACGATCATGACCGTCATCAGCATCATTGGACGCGGGTTTCTCTGGGCCGGCCTGTCGAGCGTTCCGGGCGATTTCGAGCTGGTGGAAGCCGGCGTTGCATTCGCCATCTTCTCGTTCCTGCCCTGGTGCCAGGTGGTGCGCGGTCACGCAACGGTGGACATCTTCACCAATTTCCTTTCGCCTGCGGCAAACAGGGTCATCGACCTCATCACGGAACTGCTGATGACGGTTTTCATCACCGTGATCGCATGGCGGTTGTGGTACGGAATGCATGACAAGATCCGCTACAACGAAATCACCTTCATCCTGCAGTTCCCGGTCTGGTGGGCCTATGCGTTGTGCATGGTGGCAGCGGTGATCGGCGTGATCGTGTCGTTCTTCCTGCTTTATGTACGCATCCGGGAGGTCGCCACAGGCGAACCTGTTCTCGGGCCCGGCCAGGGGGGCCTTCATTGACCAACCTCGAACTCGGGATACTCTCGTTCCCGGCGCTCATCCTTCTCATTTTCCTGCGCATTCCGATCGGCCTGGCGATGCTGATCTGCGGCGTGATCGGCTCCTACCTGATCTACGGCTCGTGGGTGCCGATGTTGTCGAAGCTGAAGGTGGAAACCTACTCGACCTTTTCCAGCTATTCGCTGTCAATCATTCCGCTCTTCCTGCTGATGGGGCAGTTCGCCACGATGGGCGGCATGTCCAAGTCGCTCTTCAAGGCGGCCGAGACATGGCTTGGCCACAAGAAGGGCGGCGTTGCGATGGCTGCGGTTGGCGCTTGCGCCGGTTTCGGGGCGATCTGCGGATCGTCGCTGGCAACGGCGGCAACCATGAGCCAGGTCGCGCTGCCTGAACTGAAGCGCTACGGTTATTCCGGCTCGCTCGCCACCGGCACGCTGGCCGCCGGCGGCACGCTCGGCATTCTCATCCCGCCATCAGTGATCCTCGTCATCTATGCGATCCTGACCGAACAGAACATCGCCAAGCTGTTTGTCGCCGCCTTCATTCCCGGCATCCTGGCCGCAATCGGCTACATGCTGGCGATCGCGATTTATGTGCGTCTCAATCCGGAATCGGCCGGCAGCCGCGAGCGCGCGCCCTATTCGGAACGGTTTGCAGCACTTGTCGACGTTTGGCCGGTGCTGCTGGTCTTCATCGCCGTCGTCGGCGGCATCTATCTCGGCTGGTTCTCGCCGACCGAGGCTGCGGCCGTGGGTGCGGCCGGCACCGGCCTGATCGCGCTGTTCAATGGCGGGCTTAACCGCAAGACCTTCATCTCCTGCATTCTGGCCACCGCCAGTGCGACCGCGATGATCTTTTTCATCGTCTTCGGCGCGTCGATGTTCAACGCCTTCCTGGGCCTGTCGCAGCTCCCGCAGCTCGCCGCGGCCTACGTGACCGAGCAGGGCTTGAATCCCTGGTTTGTTCTGACCTTGATCCTGCTGCTCTATCTCGTCTTCGGCTGCGTGATGGATTCGCTGTCGATGATCCTGCTCACCGTGCCGATCTTCTTCCCGATCGTCAGCGGGCTCGACTTTGGCCTGCCGCCCGACGAATTTCCCATCTGGTTCGGTATTCTAGTGCTGATCGTCGTGGAGGTGGGGCTGATCACGCCGCCAGTCGGCATGAACCTGTTCGTCATCAACTCGATGGCGAAGGAAACGCCGATACAGCACACTTATCGCGGTGTGTTGCCCTTCGTGACCAGCGACATCGTGCGGGTGATAATCCTTACGATGTTCCCCGTCATCACGCTTGGATTGATGCGCCTGCTTTATTGAGCTGCGTTGCGTCGCGGCAGTGACTGCGAGAGTTCGTTTACGGCCATGTGGTGCGACAGGAATACCTGTCCGCTGAGGTGAGACAGGAAATCAGTCCGTTCGAGCCTGTCCATGACCGGCCCTTTCACCTCGCTCAGATGCAGCTTCACACCCGCTTCGGTCAGAGTCGCGTTTATCGTTTCCAGTGACTCCAGCGCACTGAGGTCGATTGCGTTGATCGCCGGGCACATCAGGATGACGTGCCGGACTTCAGGCTGTCGGGCGAGGAGGTCGAAGAGATACTCTTCGAGATAGCGTGCGTTTGCAAAGTAGAGGCTCTCGTCGATCCGCACGGACAGGATGGCTGGATTGGTCAACACGTCATGGCGGAGCACGTTGCGGTAGTGCTCGGTATCCGGCACCTGGCCGACCACCGCGACATGCGGTTTTGATGTCCGATAGAGATAGATCAGAAGGGAGATGCCGACGCCGGCCGAAATGCCCATCTCCACGCCCACGAACAGCGTGACCAGAATGGTCGACGTGACGGCCGCGAAATCGGCTTTCGAGTAGATCCAGCTTCGTTTCAGAATGCCGAAATCGACCAGCGAAAGGACGGCGACGATGATGGTTGCAGCAAGCGTGGCCTGCGGCAGATACAGGAGCAGCGGCGTGAGCAGCAGCGTCGCGAGTCCAATGCCGATGGCAGTGAAAATGCCGGCCGCTGGCGTCTCGGCGCCGGCGTCGTAATTGACAACCGAACGCGCGAAACCGCCGGTAACGGGGTAGCCGCCGGAGAAGGCGGCAGCAACATTGGCTGAGCCCAGTCCGACAAGTTCTTGGTCGGGACTTATTCGCTGGCGCCGCTTTGCGGCGAGCGTCTGCGCTACCGATACCGATTCAACGAAACCCACGATTGTTATCAGCGCAGCGGAGCCGACAAGCGACAGCCACATTTCGGGATCGAAGGTGGGAACGGCCAGCGGTGGTAATCCCTGTGGCACGACGCCGACCAGCCTGACGCCGCTCGCACCGAGATCGAATCCCCAGGCGGCAAGTGTCGTGACGGCCACTGCGGCGACAGGGGCCGCCTTTGCGATCATGTCGGCCGGCCGGCCATTCAGGCCGAAGCGTCCAAGCAGCGCTTTCAGGCTTCGCCGCGACCAGTAGAGAAATGCCGCCGAGCCAAGACCGATAGCGACCGTCGCGCCGTTTGCCGCATCGAGGTTCTCCCAAAGCGACAGCGCGATTTCCTGGAGTGTGTGACCTGAGGCGGGAACGCCGAGAACATGTTTGAGCTGCCCGGCGGCGATCAAGATCCCCGACGCGGTGATGAAGCCGGAAATAACCGGATGCGACAGGAAGTTGGCCATGAAGCCGAGGCGCAATATGCCGAGCGCGAGCAGCATAATGCCTGACAGGAGCGCCAGCACCAGTGCAGCCATGACGGCTTCGGGTGACCCTGCTGGCGCGATCTTCCCGATTGCGGCTGCCGTCATGAGTGACACGACAGCAACCGGGCCGACGGCCAGAACCCGGCTGGAGCCAAACAGCGCATAGGCGACAAGCGGCAGGATGGAGGCATAGAGGCCTGCCTGTGGCGGCAAGCCGGCAAGCATCGCATAGGCCAGCGATTGCGGGATCAGCATGATCGTTACGATCACTGCAGCCGACAGGTCGTTAGCCAGCGCGACACGTCCGTAGCCGCGGCCCCAAATCAGCGGTGGCCATGATCGAACGAAGGAGGGCAACTCACGCATTTTGCATCGCCGGGATGAGCGCCGCCGATCGCGCTCAGGATTGAGCGCGTCGGCAGGCCTGGATTTCGGAATTGCAGCCGTCAGGTGACTGCGGGAAGGCTCAGCCTTTTTGCTTTGCCATCATGTAGAGGTTGGTGCTGCGGGCGCCCGAGCGGCAATAGGCGAAGATCGGCCCCTCAAGTTCGCTGAGCGCGCTTGCGGTTTCCTCGACATTTGCCGGGGTCAGCTGGCCGCTGATGGCGGGGACGTATCGGAACGTCAGCCCGGCAGCACGCGCCGCTGCTTCGATCTGCTCGTGCGGGACGGCCCCTTCTTCGTTGTCGGGCCGGTTGCATATGATGCTGCGAAAACCGGCATCCTTGATTGCCTGAACGTCGGCTGCAGCAATCTGCCCCGAAACCGAAAAGCCGTCCGCGACCTGTCGAATGTCCATTGATAACCTCTCATTTCTTCCGGAGCGGTGCATCAGAGCTTGTTGACCGGAACCTTCAGATACGTCTTGCCATCTGGGCCTTTCGGCGGCAACTGGCCGGCGCGCATGTTTACCTGAAGCGACGGTATGATGAGCTTCGGCATTGCAAGGGTCGCGTCGCGTTCCTCGCGCATTTTGACGAATTCGTCTTCGCCGATTCCGTCGCGCACATGGATGTTGTGCTCACGCTCGTCAGCGACCGTCGTCTCCCATTTGATGTCGCGGCCGTTCGGCCCGTAGTCGTGGCAGATGAACAGACGTGTCTCGCCAGGCAGTTCAAGTACGCGTTTGATGGAGCGGTAGAGCTCGCGCGCGTCACCGCCGGGAAAGTCTGCTCTGGCCGAACCGCCGTCCGGCATGAACAGCGTGTCGCCAACGAATGCCGCGTCTCCGACAACATGTGTCATGCATGCGGGTGTGTGACCCGGCGTGTGCATGGCGTGCGCTGTCATCGTACCGATCTGGTAGCTGTCGCCGTCCTCGAACAACCTGTCGAATTGCGAACCGTCGCGCTGGAACTCGGTACCTTCGTTGAAGATTTTGCCGAATGTGTCCTGCACGATACGGATGTTCTCGCCAATTCCCAGCTTGCCGCCCAGCTTTTGCTGGATGTAGGGCGCAGCCGACAGATGGTCGGCGTGGACATGGGTCTCGATGATCCATTCCAGCTTCCAGCCGCGCGACTGGATGTATTCGACGATCTCGTCCGCGCCGTCATAGGTGATGCGGCCGGCCGCATAATCGATATCCATGACCGAATCGATCACGGCACAGGCGTCCGAGTTCGGATCCTTGACGATATAGGACACGGTGTTGGTCGGCTCGTCGAAGAAGGACACGACCTGGGGTTTGACCGACAGATCGGGTTTGAAAGGCAAAGACATCATCTAACTCCTTCCTTGAGTTGTCAGGCGTGGGTAGTTGCGAGCTTGGCCGTTCGCGTTTTCAGAAACCGCGCAATGGCAATGCCGGCCATCATCGAGCCCACGAATGTTGCTGCTTCCAGGCCGCCAAAGCCAAGCGCTGGTATGGCGCCGCCCGGGCAGAAGCCGGTGACGCCCCAGCCAATTCCGAAAACGGTGGAGCCGCCTACCAGCTGCCAGTCGATTTTGCGGTTGGTCGGAACGTCGAAGCGCGTGTTGAAGACCGGCTGCGTGCGCCAGCCGAACACGATCCGGTATCCGATCGCAGTGACTGCCAGCGCGCTGACCATCACCACAAGCAGGCTCGGGTCCCAGCTGCCAGCCACGTCGAAAAAGTTCAGAACCTTGGCCGGGTTGGACATTCCCGAAATGACGATGCCGAGGCCGAAGATGCCGCCTATTGCAACGGCAGATATGATCTTGTTCATCAGGTCACGCTCCCAGGATGTGGCGAACCACGTAGACGGTCGCGAAGGTGGCGGCCATGAAGACGCCTGTCGCCGCGATCGAACGCGGGGACAGCCTGGCGATACCGCATACGCCGTGACCGCTGGTGCAGCCCGAGCCGTAGGTTACGCCAACGCCGACAACGATCCCGCCGGCAACCAGCATTGCCGTGCTTGGCGGGACGGAAAAGCCGATCTCGCCGCCGAGTGCGAGGTAGATCAGTGGCGAAACGATTGCGCCGACAAGGAAGGCCGCGCGCCATTGCCAGTCGGATGACCAGGGCGGCAGCACGCCGCCGATAATTGCGGTCATCCCGGCAATACGTCCGTGCAGCATCATTAGAAGAACCGATGCGAGTCCGATCAGGCCGCCGCCGATCAGTGATTGCAAGGGTGTGAATTCGGTTATGTTGTCCACGAGATTCCCTCAGTCAGTCTTGCTATTCGCGATACATATGAATATATATTCACATGTCAAGGGGTATGCTGATGATTGAAACGGAACAGCTGGCGCAGTCAGCGAGCGAGGCGGCCGAATTCCTGTCGGCGCTTGCGAACGCCAACCGGCTAATGATCCTTTGTAATCTGCTGGATGGCGAGAAGGCCGTCCTGCCGCTCGCCGCGGCAGTTGGCATGAACCAGTCCGCGCTGTCCCAGCAATTGGCAAAATTGCGGGCGCTCAAACTGGTTTCGACCCGGCGTGACGGCCGAACGATCTACTACAGCGTGGCCTCCGACAAGGTCGCCCGTATCGTGGACCTTTTGTACGACATGTACTGCACGCCTGCCCGCGAGCAGCGGGCAGCTATCGCCTAGCCGAACAGGCCGCCCTTTGTCGCCAATGCGCGCAGATGATGGTCGGCGTCGCCAAATGCAATGTCGATCATGGTCATGCGCTTGAAGTAGTGCCCGATCGCATACTCCATCGTCATGCCCACGCCGCCATGCAGCTGTATCGCTGTTTCGCCGACAAGCTTGCCGGCGCGCCCGATCTCGGCTTTGGCAGCATGCATAGCCCGCCTGCGCTCGCCCTCGTCGTCGCTGTCGGCCATCATCGTGGCATAGAGCGCCAGCGAGCGCGCCTGCTCCATAGCAACGAACATATCTACGGCGTCGTGCTGCAAGACCTGGAAGGCGCCGATCGGCACACCGAACTGTTTCCGTACCTTGAGGTATTCGAGCGACAGGGCGTGCAGTTTGCCCATGACGCCGATCGCCTCGGCACTGAGAGCCGCGATGGCGCTGTCGACGACCTTGCCCAGAACCGCAAGGCCTCCCTCCGGATCGCCGATGACTGACCCGCTGTCGACCTTGACGCCATCGAGCGAAATATCGGCCGCGCGCTGGCCATCCTGGGTCCGGTAGCCGCGCACGGACAGGCCTTCAGTGTCCCTGGCGATCATGAAAATGCCGATACCGTTTTCGTCGCGCGTGTCGCCCGAAACGCGCGCCGTCACGAAGATCTGGTCCGCGCTGTCGCCGGCAAGCACCACATTCTTCTTGCCGGACAGCACATAGCTGTCGCCGTCCTTCTGCGCGGTCGTCTCGACATGGTTGAGGTCGTAGCGCGCGTTCCGCTCCGTGTGCGCCAGCGCCAGCTTGAGCGACCCTTCCGCGATCTGCGGCACCAGTTCGGCGCGCTGTTCGCCAGATGCACTGAAGCGCAGTACCCCGCCGCCAAGAACCACTGTTGCGAAATAGGGTTCCAGCGCCAGTGCCTTGCCGAGCGATTCCATGACGATCATCGTCTCGACCGGCGAGCCGCCAAGGCCGCCATCTTCTTCGGCGAAGGGAAGCGCCATCAGCCCCATTTCGGCATAGGCGTTCCACATGTCGGCGCTCCAGCCCTCCGGCTGCGCCATGATCGCCTTGCGCTTCTCGAAATCGTACTTGTCGGCGAGAAGCCGGTCGAGCGAGTCGCGAAGGATCGACTGCTCTTCGGTGAAATCAAAATCCATTTGCTGTTCCGAATTATGGTGCGGGCCGGGGAGCTAAAGCCCCAGCACCGCCTTTGCGATGATGTTCTTCTGGATCTCGTTGGATCCGCCATAGATCGATACCTTGCGGTAATTGAAATAGCCGGGTGCGGCTGCGGCCGCATAGTCCGGCTCGATCGGCGGCTCGTTCGAACCCTCGATGTCCTCGTGATAGGGCAGGGCGTGCGGACCCATGACCTGCATCAGGAGGTGGGTGATGCCCTGCTGGATTTCCGACCCCTTGATCTTCAGGATTGAGGACGCAGGATCGGGCCGGCCGGTGTTGCCGCGCTTGGCATCGGCAGCCACAACCCGAAGCTGGGTCAGTTCGAGCGCCTTGAGATCGATCTCGATCGAAGCCAGCTTCTCGCGGAAGCGTTCGTCTTCGATCAGCGGCCGGCCACCCGACATTTCCTTCGAGGCGAGGTCGCGCACGCGAGCGATGCGCTGCTTCGACATGCCCACACGGGCAATGTTGGTGCGTTCGTTGCCAAGCAGGAACTTGGCGTAGTCCCAGCCCTTGTTTTCCTGTCCGACGAGATTTTCGACCGGAACCTTCACGTCGGTGAAGAACACCTCGTTGACCTCGCGTCCGCCATCGATGGTGATGATCGGCCGCACTTCGATGCCGGGCGTTTTCATGTCGATCAGCAGGAAGGAAATGCCTTCCTGCTTTTTCGCCTCCGTGTCGGTCCTGACAAGGCAGAAGATCCAGTCGGCATATTGCGCCAGGGTCGTCCAGGTTTTCTGGCCGTTGACGATGTAGTGGTCGCCGTCACGGATCGCTCGTGTCTTGAGCGAGGCAAGATCGGAACCTGCGCCCGGCTCGGAAAAGCCCTGGCACCACCAGTCGTCGAGATTGGCGATGCGCGGCAGGAACTGCTTCTTCTGTTCCTCATTGCCGAACGTGTATATGACCGGCCCGACCATGTTCACGCCGAATGGCAGAGGCGTCGGCGCCGGATAGCGCTGCAGTTCCTCCAGGAAGATGTACTGCCGCATGGGGTCCCAGCCCGTACCGCCATACTCTTCCGGCCAATGAGGAACGGCCCAGCCCTTGTCGTTGAGGATGCGGGTCCAGCGGACGAAATCATCCTTTTCGATGTGCTCGCCCTCGCTCATCTTGTCGCGAATGTCGTCGGGCACGTTTTCCGCGAAGAAGCTGCGAACCTCGTCGCGGAAGGCGGTTTCCTCAGGCGTGAAACGCAGTTCCATGGTCCCGTCTCCTCAGTTGATTTCGAACAGGCCGGCAGCCCCCATGCCGCCGCCGACGCACATGGTCACGACGGCATATTTGACGCCGCGGCGTTTGCCTTCGATCAGAGCGTGGCCGGCAAGCCGTGACCCGCTCATGCCGTAGGGATGGCCGAGCGCGATTGCGCCGCCATTGACGTTGAGCTTGTCCGGGTCGATGCCCAGCCTGTCGCGGCAATAAATGACCTGAACCGCGAAGGCCTCGTTGAGTTCCCAAAGGCCGATATCGTCAATCTTCAGCCCATGCCGCTCCAGCAGCCGCGGCACGGCGAATACCGGGCCGATGCCCATTTCGTCGGGTTCGCAGCCTGCGACGTTGAAGCCGCGGAAAATGCCCAGTGGCGTGAGGCCACGCTTTTCCGCTTCCTTGGCGTTCATCATGACGTTGGCCGATGCGCCGTCCGAAAGCTGGCTGGCATTGCCGGCGGTGATGCAGCCGCCTTCGCGCACCGGCTTGAGGCCGGCAAGGCCTTCGGCGGTTGTTTCCGGACGCGGGCCTTCGTCATGCGCCAGCGTCACATTTTTGTGGCTGACTTCCTTGGTCTCTTTGTCGATGACCGCCATGCGCACATCGATCGGCGCGATTTCGTCATCGAACTTTCCGGCTTCGCGGGCCGCCGCCACGCGCCGCTGGCATTCGAGACCGTATTCATCCTGCTGTTCGCGGCTGATATTGTAGCGCTTGGCGACGTTTTCGGCCGTGTCGATCATCGGCAGATACACATCTGCGGCAGGCCCGGTCAGCGTCTTGTCGAGCAGCCGGTGCGTGTTGCGGTGATCGTTCTGGACGAGGCTGATCGATTCCAGCCCGCCGGCGATGCCGGCCTTCACGCCGTCATTGCGGATCGCATTGGCCAGCACGGCCATCGACTGAAGTCCCGAAGAGCACTGACGGTCGATCGTGGTGCCGGCCGTCGTGACCGGCAGCCCGGCGACGAGCAGGGAACGGCGGGCGACGTTGAGGCCCGTTGTGCCTTCCTGCATCGCACAGCCCATGACGACATCCTCGATCTCGCCGCCGTCGAGCCCCGAGCGCTTCAGCGCTTCGGCAATCGCATGGCCGCCCATGGTGGCTCCAGGCGTGTCGTTCAATGCGCCGCGATAGGCCTTGCCAACCGGTGTGCGGGCCGTGGAGACGATTACCGCCTCAGTCATACGTCATTCTCCTTCGGTTTTTCAGGAAGCAATGGCGGCCTGCTGCCGCTTCGCTTCTTCCTGTTTCAGTTCGAGTTTCGAAAGCTTGCCAACCGGCGTTCGCGGCAGCGCGTCGCGCAGGTCGATTGCGGTCGGCAGTTCATGTGGTCCAAGCCGGCTTTTCAGGAAAGCGCGCAGCGCGTCAAGGGTCAGTGTCTCTGCGCCGGCATGCAATTTGATGAACGCCTTGGCTGCTTCGCCGCGATAGTCGTCGGGTATGCCGACCACCAGTACTTCTTCCACGTCGGGATGTTCGTAGATCGCCTGCTCGATGAGCTGCGGATAGACGTTGAAGCCGCCGCACAGGATCATGTCCTTCTTGCGGTCGACGATGGTGAAGAACCCTTCTTCGTCCATGAAGCCGATATCGCCGGTCAGCAGACCGCCTTCGGAGAAGGAAGATGCGGTCTCCTCCGGCCGGTTCCAGTAGCCTTCGGTGACGTTAGGCCCAACGATGCGCAGTTCCCCCGTCTCTCCGGCGGGAAGCACGCGCGTGGGATCATCGAGTGCGACCACATCCATCCAGATGCCCGGCAGCGGCACGCCAATCGTGCCGACCTTGTCCGGCCGCGTCTGGGGAATGTTGGTTCCGGCGGGCGAGGTCTCCGTCATGCCCCAGCCGCCGAGCACGTCATGTCCGCAGCGGGACTTGATCTTGCGCGCGATCTCTACCGGCAGCGGCGCGCCGCCGGAGGCGCAGTAACGCAGCGAGGAAAGGTTGCGATTTTCGAAGTCGGGAAGAGCGGCAATCGCGATCCACATGGTCGGTACGCCGGGAAAGCTGGTCGCGCCCGTCTCTATGTCGGCAAGCACCGTCTCGGCATCGAACCGCGTATGCATGATCAGTTCGAGGCCGTTGTTGAGGGCGCGCAGCATTACCGCCGACAACGCATAGATATGGAACAGCGGCAGCACCAGGATGACGCGGTCCTCGCCGGGGCTGGTCAGGTCGAACCCCTCGAACCAGCGGTCATAGGCGGAGACGGAGGTCGACAGGTTGCGGTGGGTCAGCATCGCGCCTTTGGGCAGGCCGGTCGTGCCGCCGGTATATTGCAGCAGCGCAAGATCGTCGGGCGAGACTTCTGGCAAGTGCGCGTCGGACTGGTCGCGAATGAACTCTGCAAACGGAGTGACGCCATCATCCGTAGGCATCGGGCCGGCGAGTTCCGAAACGCCAAGTGCGGCGTCTTCGCCAACGATGACGCGGTCCACGACACCAGCGCCGATCAGGCTTGCGGCCTTGACGGCCATGTCGCCGATATTGGTGGTCACAATCACCCTGGCGCCGCTGTCGGTAAGCTTGTGCCGCAGCACCAGGTCGCCATCTAGCGGCGACAGGTGGACGATTGTCAGCCCGGCTTTCACCGCTCCAAAAAATGCGATCGGGTGATAGAGCGTGTTGGGCAGGTAAAGCGCGACGCGCGCGCCCTTTGCCAGTCCCGCCGCCATGAAGGCGCGTGCGCACCGGTCGACCGCGCTCTTCAGGTCGGTGTAGCTCGTTATGCGCCCGCGAAAGCTGAATGCGGCCGTGTCACCCCAGTCGACCGCCGCCCGGTCCACGATTTCGTGCACCGGATAGGCGTCAAGCTCCACATCCGGGGATAGACCCGGCGGGTAGATTGCCTTCCAGGGGGCGTTGGCCAGGTCCATCGGTCTAGGCCGGCCTGGCCGAAAAGCTGCCACCCGACTGCGCGAGCCGTGTCAGCGACCGGGCGGGCTTGAAGACATCGTTGCCAGTTTTTCCGTGCCAGTGCTCAAGCCGCTCGACGATCTTCGGCAGGCCTTCCAGGTCGGCCCAGAACATCGGGCCGCCCTTTCCGATCGGAAATCCGTAGCCGTTGGTCCACACAATATCGATGTCGGAGGGCCGCTGCGCGATCTTCTCTTCGAGGATCTTCGCCCCCTCATTGATCATCGGATAGAGCGTGCGTTCGATGATTTCTTCGGCCGGAATGTCGCGGCGGTTGACGCCCAGTTCGCGCGCCTTGTCCTCAATCAGTTTCGTGACCTCCGGGTCGGGCGTCGGCTTCCGCGACCCCTCTTCGTAGAGGTAGAAGCCCTTGCCGGTCTTCTGGCCGAAACGGCCGGCTTCGCATAGCGCATCGCCGATCACCGCCGTCTTGCCCAGCGACTTGCGAGTGCGCCAGCCAATGTCGAGGCCGGCGAGATCGCCCATCTGGAACGGACCCATCGGCCAGCCGAAATCCAGAAACGCCTTGTCGATCTCTTCCGGCGTCGAACCTTCCAGCAGCAGCGCTTCCAGTTCGGAGGAACGCGAGGAAAGCATGCGGTTGCCGACGAAGCCGTGGCACACACCAACGACGACCGGAACCTTCTTCATGCGCCGGCCCGCGGCCAGCGCCGTAGCGAGTACGTCCGGCGCGGTCTTCTCGCCGCGCACGATTTCCAGAAGCCGCATCACATTGGCGGGGGAGAAGAAGTGCATGCCAAGCACATCCTGCGGTCGGCTGGTGCATGCTGCGATCTCGTTGACGTCGAGATAGGACGTGTTGGACGCCAGGATCGCACCCGGCTTGGCGATCTGATCCAGCTTGCCGAACACTTCCTTCTTGATCGGCATTTCCTCAAACACCGCCTCGATGATCAGGTCGCAATCGGCAAGGTCGGCATAGTCGGTGGTACCGGTGATTCGGCCGAGCCGAGCATCGCGCTCTTCGGCCGAAATCGACCCGCGATCGACGGACACTGAATAATTCTTCGAGATCACTCCCAGACCTCGTTCCAGAGCTTCCTCGCTCATTTCGAGGATGGTGACCGGGACGCCGCCATTGGCGAGCGACATGGCAATGCCGCCGCCCATCGTGCCGGCACCGATGACGCCGGCGCAGTTCAGCGCGCGCGGTTTTACATCCTTACCAACGCCAGCGACCTTGGCGGCTTCGCGCTCGGCGAAGAAGAGATGGCGCTGGGCGCGCGACTGGTCGCCCTGGACCAGATGTACGAATGCGGCGCGCTCCGCCTTGAGCGCCTCATCGAAACCCATCTCCAGCGCGTTGCGCACCGCGCCCGCAGCCGCCACAGGCGCTTCGAGCCCGCGCGCCTTGCGCGTCACTTCCTTGATCAAGCCTTCGAAGCCTTCGGTGTTGGCGCGCGTCTGGGCGAGCTTCTCGTCGCGGTCGCGAATACGCACCAGCGGCTTTCCTTCGGCTATCGATGCCTTGGCGAACGCGACCGCATCGGCCACCAGATCATTGTCGGCAATTGCGTCGACAAGATCCGAATTCAGAGCTTCCGCCGCGCCGATCGGATTGCCCGACACGATCATCTTCAGCGCCTTTTCGGGGCCGACCACGCGCGGCAGCCGCACTGTGCCGCCGGCACCCGGAAGCAGGCCGAGTTTCACTTCCGGCAGGCCGAGCTTCGCGGTCGGCACGGCGACACGGAAATGACAGGAAAGCGCGAGTTCAAGTCCGCCGCCGAGTGCGGTGCCATGAATGGCTGCGATCACCGGCTTTGGCGTGTCTTCGATCAGCACACAGAGATCGGCAAGGTTGGGCCGCTCCAGAGCCTTGGGCGTACCGAACTCCGTGATGTCGGCGCCGGCAACGAAGGTTCCGCCCGCGCATGTTATCACGATCGCCTTGACGCCCTCGTCGGCGCCCAGCGTTTCCAGCGCTGCATAGAGCGGCTGACGCATGTGGAAGCTCAGAACATTGACCGGCGGATTGTCGATGGTGACAACCGCAACGTCGCCTTCACGTGTGACTGTAATGATATCGCTCATTCACTCCCCCAGTTCGACCGCGACCAGTGCGGCCGGAACGTCATGCTTTCAAAAATTGCCGGATCAGCTTCACCGTTGCTTGCGGCTGCTCGATGCAGGGCAGATGGCCGGCATCTGCAACGATCTCGAATTGCGCGCCTTCGATCAGCTCGGCTGTTGAGCGCACAAGATCCGGCGGCGTCGAACCGTCCTGATCTCCGACGAGACAAAGAACGGGCACCTTCAGCGCCCGCGTCGATTCTGTCAGATCGGCATCGCGCAATGCCGCGCTTGTGCCGGCATAACCGTCGACGGTCGTGCGCGTGAGCATCGCCATGTAGCCGGCAAAGTCCGCATTGTCCGGTCTGCGAAATACTGGCGTAAACCAGCGCTGCATGATGCCATCGGCGAGTGAGGCAATTCCGTCGCGGGTGACAGCATCTATGCGCGAGTTCCACAGTTCATCGTTGCCGATCTTGTGCGCCGTGTCACACAGCACAAGCCGTTCGACCAGTTCGGGACGCAGGGCCGCCAGCCCCTGCGCAATCAACCCGCCGACCGAAAGTCCGACAATTGTCGCCCGGCCAACGCCCAGGTGGTCGAGCAGCGCAGCAAGATCACCGACATGATCGGTCAGTGCGTAGGGCGCCGGCGTGGCCTCTGAAAGCCCATGCCCGCGCTTGTCGTATAGGACGAGCCGGTAGTCCCTTTCGAGGTCGGCAACGACCGCATCCCAGATGCGGAAATCGGTGCCCAGGGAGTTGGAAAATACGATCACCGGCCCATCGGCCGGGCCGCGCACCGCGTGATGAAGCACCACGCCATTGACGCGCGCAAATCGCATCCAATCTCCTCCCAAGGGCGACATACTACCGAGTATGTTGCAATCCTCGTGGGCGGTCAACGCCCGAGAACTGCGTAAGACAGTGCCAAATGCGACACAAGCGCGCAAGTTGCGAAAATTCATTCCGCATAGCGAAATAGATCAAGCTGTCTTGCTCGTTATATTCTGCGGTATATAACGAGACGCGCTTGAGAACGCGGAAGTGGAGAATGGTAATGAGGGTGAGAGGCCGACCGGTGCATTGCGCAATCGCCGTGTTCGCCGCGCTGCTGTTACTCCTGCCGCTGTCCGCGCGGGCAGGTGACCGGCTGGTGATCTTTGCCGCTGCCAGTCTCAAAAACGCGCTCGACAATGTCTCGGCAGCCTACACCAGTGAGACCGATGGGGAGGTGGTTGTCTCCTACGCCGGCAGCTCCGCACTTGCCCGCCAGATCGAACAGGGCGCACCTGCGGATGTGTTCATTTCGGCGGATGTCGACTGGATGGACTACCTTTCGAGCCGAGGGTTGACGAAACGGGGGACGGAACTCCGGCTGCTCGGCAACAGCCTCGTGCTTATCGCGCCCTCCGCGTCAGACGCAGAGACGACCATCGAACCCGGTTTCGATCTGGCCGCTCTCATCGGCGGCGGCCGGTTGGCAATCGCCAACACCGACGCCGTGCCTGCAGGCAAATACGCCAAGGCTGCACTCGAGGCGCTGGGCGTGTGGGACACGGTGAAGGATCGCACCGCGCAGGCAGAGAATGTGCGTGCGGCCCTGGCGCTCGTTTCCACCGGCGAAGCGCCACTGGGCATAGTCTACCTGACGGACGCGATGGCAGACACCGATGTACGTATTGTCGGTCGGTTTCCAGCCGAAACCCACCCGCCGATCGTCTATCCCGCCGCTGTCCTTTCTGGCTCGGACAACCCTGCATCCTCGGACTATCTCGAGTTTGTGGGGGGCGACACCGCCCGCACCCTATTCGAGGCGCAAGGCTTTGCGGTAATCGCGCCGCAATTGTCGAATTAGGCGGGTCGCATGATGGAATGGCTGGGACTGGGGCCTGAGGAGTGGGACGCCGTTTTGCTGTCGCTGCGCGTCGCAATCTGGGCGACCGTCCTCAGCCTGCCATTGGGCGTTCTGATCGCGCTGGTGCTGGCGCGGGGCCGCTTCCCCGGCCGGCTGCTGCTGGATGGCGTTGTGCATTTGCCATTGATCATGCCGCCGGTCGTCACCGGCTATCTGCTGTTGCTGGGTTTCGGGCGTCAGGGGCCGATCGGCGCCTTTCTGGATGACTGGTTCGGCATCGTGTTTTCGTTCCGGTGGACCGGTGCGGCACTCGCCTGCGCGATCATGGGATTTCCTCTGATGGTCCGCGCCATCCGGCTCTCGATCGAGGCCGTCGACCGCCGCCTTGAGGCGGCGGCATCAACGCTTGGCGCCAGCCGTATCTGGGTCTTCGTCACTATCACACTGCCGCTTGCACTGCCGGGCATCGTTGCCGGCGCGATCCTCGCTTTCGCCAAGGCGATGGGCGAATTCGGCGCAACGATCACCTTCGTCTCCAACATTCCGGGCGAAACACAGACGCTGCCAACCGCCATCTACACCTTCCTGCAGGTGCCGGGCGGTGAAAGCGCTGCACTACGGCTGACGCTGGTTTCCATCGCCATTTCGATGGTTGCGCTGCTTGCATCGGAAATCCTGGCCAGGCGCATTTCGCGCCGCATAGGAGCTGAATGATGCTGTCGGTCGATGTCAGCCACAGGCTCGGAGAGTTCGCGCTCGATGCGGCGTTTGAAACGAATGGCCGGCTGACGGCGTTGTTCGGCCCTTCCGGTTCGGGCAAGACCACGCTGGTCAACCTCATAGCCGGGCTGATGAAGCCCGAGCGCGGCCGCATCGCCGTCGACGACAGGGTACTGACCGACAGCGAGCGGCGCGTTCGGCTGCCAGCCTCGCGCCGCCGCATCGGCTACGTGTTTCAGGATGCGCGGCTGTTCCCGCATCTGACGGTCAAGCAGAACCTGGGTTACGGCCGCTTCTTTGCGCCGCGCGCCGAACGTTATGCCGAGATGAACGCAGTGGTGGAATTGCTCGGCATCGGACACCTGCTCGGCCGCCGGCCGGACCGTCTGTCGGGCGGAGAAAGGCAGCGCGTCGCAATTGGCCGTGCGCTGCTGGCAAGCCCGCGGCTGATTTTGATGGACGAGCCGCTTGCCTCGCTCGACGAGGCGCGCAAGGCTGAAATCCTGCCCTATGTTGAGCGGCTGCGCGACGAAGCCGGCATCCCCATCGTCTATGTGTCCCATTCCGTTGCCGAGGTGTCGCGGCTGGCGACAGACGTGGTCGCGATGCGCGAAGGCAAGGTTGTCGCGTTCGGACCGACGGCAAACATCCTGTCGCGTCTCGACCTCCTGCCCGACGAGGAACTGGGTGAGGGCGGTGCGGTGCTGGAAATGCGCGTGGCCGGCCACGATCAGGTCTTTGCCATGACGACGCTGCGTTCCGCCGCCGGCGATATGGTGGTGCCGCGCATTGCCGCCCGGATGGGCGCCGTGGTTCGTGTGCGGTTGCGGGCGCGCGACGTCATGATTGCGACCGAGAAGCCGGTCGGTCTGAGCGCCCAGAATGTGCTTTCTGGAACGCTGGCTTCAATCGAACAGGTGTCAGACAATGCCGTTGATGTGCGCGTCGACTGTTCAGGCGAAGTGATCCTGGCGCGCATCACCAAGCTTTCGGCCACGCGGCTCAGGCTTGAGTCGGGGCAGGGCGTTCATGCCGTGGTAAAGACGGTGAGTGTCGGGTCTGTCGGTGCCGCGCCGGCGCATTGAAAAGGAGAGGTGACAATGCCTGTTCTCAGCCTGCGTATCGACTTCGAGGATGGTGGTCGCATCGGCCCCGGCAAGGTCGCGTTGCTGGAAAAGATCGCCGAAACCGGCTCGATATCCTCCGGCGCACGCGCAATGGGCATGTCCTATCGGCGAGCCTGGAATCTTGTCGACGAAACCGGCCGGCTGATGGGCGCACCGGTGGTGGAAACACAGGCCGGCGGCGCGCAGGGCGGCGGGGCGCAGCTGACCGCGGCCGGTAATCTGGTGCTGCAGCATTTCCGCGCCATCGAGGAGGCAGCATCGAAGGCGGCCGAACCTCATATTGCTGCGATGCTTGGCGGGGCCGACCCCTAGGACAGCGCCCGTAAGTCAGCGCGCAGGCCGTCCGGATCGCCGCTCGTCAGCAGCGCCTCGATTTCCTCTTCGGTTCTCTTCCAGGCCGGAACGGCTTCGATAAGCTGCCGTCTTCCATCATCGGTCAGAAACAGCCGGCGTGATCTCCTGTCATCCGGGTCGGGTTCGCTGCGCGCCAACCCGCGCCGCTCCAGCACTTTCAGGTTTGCCGTCAGCGTTGTGCGGTCAAGCGCCAGCAGAAACGCTACATCCTTCATGCGTGCCGGCTCCGGCCTGTTGAGCGACATCAGCAGCGAAAACTGCTGGTTGGTCAGTCCGAATGGTTTGAGCGCTTCATCAAAGCGACGCGCCAGCGACCGCGCCGCGCGCTGGACATGCAGGCACATGCAGTTGTCGCGGACGTGAATCGTCGTTTCGAATGACGGTCCGATCGGCTTTGACATCATTACAATGCTATGTTGATATCAACCCAATTGTCCAGCAATACATGTCGGGATAGCCTGCGGCCGAACGTCCTTGCACGAAATGGCTGAGCGCTTTGGAGGAGCAGATGGCTGAAAAGGTACTGGTTCTGGTTGGAACGAAGAAGGGCGTTTTCATCGCCGAGAGCGACACGGAGCGGAAATCGTGGAGCCTGCGCGGCCCCTATTGCGAGCACTGGCCGATCAACCATGCCGTCGCCGATCCCGAAACCGGCACCATCTATGCCGGCGGCGGCTCCGAATGGTTCGGTCCGGCGGTCTGGAAATCTGAAGACCTCGGCGAAACCTGGACGCATTCCAGCGAAGGCCTGGCCTATGAAGAGGGCGAGGAGCCGGTCAGCCAGGTCTGGAGCCTGGCGAAGCGCAACGGCACGCTTTACGCCGGCGTTCAACCGGCGGGCCTGTTTTCTTCCAGCGATGGCGGCAAGAGCTGGTCGCATATGGGCGGTCTGCAGGAACACCCGACCCGTGCCGACTGGAACCCCGGTGGCGCTGGCCTGATCCTCCACTCGCTGGTGCCCGATCCCGATAATGACGGGCGCATCTGGGTTGGCATTTCGGCCGCCGGCGTGTTCGGCACCGAGGATGGCGGCAAGACATGGGAGACCCGCAACAAGGGCACCCGGGCCGACTTCCTGCCCGAGGACCAGCGTTATCCCGAGTTTGGCCAATGCGTGCATTGCGTGGTCAAGGCGCCCGGCATGAAGGACCGGCTCTACCAGCAGAACCATTGCGGCATGTACCGTTCCGACGATGGCGGCAAGAGCTGGGTCAGCATCGAGAATGGCCTGCCTTCGGCTTTCGGATTCCCTGCTGCCGCGCATCCGCGCGATCCCGACACGTTGTTCCTGCTGCCGCTCAACGGCGACTCCGTTGGCCGCTACATGCCGGATGCCGCGGCCGCCGTTTACCGCACGCGCGACGGGGGCAACAGCTGGGAAGACCTGCGCAACGGCCTGCCCCAGGAGAACGCCTATTTCGGCGTATTGCGTCAGGCGATGGCGACCGACAGTCTCGACAAGGCCGGCGTCTATTTCGGCACCGGCGGTGGCGCGCTGTTCGCAAGTCCCGACGAGGGCGACAGCTGGGTGACGATTGCCGATCACCTGCCTGCCATCCATTCGGTGGAAACCGTAGTCGTTCGGGCATAGGGTGGCCGCATGGACCAGCAAGTTGACAGGGCAAATGCCGGCGAGGTGAATGTCACGCTCGCAGCACCTCTCGCCGATCTGTTTCCCGGTGCGCCACGCCGGACAAGGGTGGTGGCGGGTAATGTCGACCACATGGTCGACGCACTTGACGAGCAGTGGCCGGGCATGAGGGACCGCATTTGTGACACCACGCCGAAAATCCGCAAGCACATGAACGTGTTTGTGGAAGGTGAGCGCGCGACGCTGGATACGCCGCTCAACCCCGGCGCGGACGTCTATGTGCTGACGGCGATCTCAGGCGGGTGATCAGGCGGCTCACGGGCCCCGACGGACCGGGAGCCGGTCCTTCCTCTATCTCCGAGCATCACTTTTGGAGCCGCGTGAATGGCGAATATCGTCTTTGGAATGAACCTGTCGCTGGACGGTTATATCGACCACGAGCGATTTCCTCCCGATCCCTCGCTCTTCGCCCACTGGCTGGAACATGTGAGCAGCCTGACCGGCAGCATCTATGGTCGCCGTATGTATGAGGCAATGCGCTATTGGGACGAAGATCGTGCGGAATGGACTCCCGAGCAGCGGGAATTTGCGGCGGCATGGCGACGTCAGCCGAAATGGGTCGCCTCGCGCACGTTGAAATCAGTCGGCCCCAACGCCACGCTGATCGAGGATGAAATCGCGGCGACGGTGCGTGATCTGAAGGCGCGGCTCGATGGCGAAATTGCGGTTTCTGGACCTGAATTGGCGCAGACTCTGACCGACCTCGGCCTCATTGATGAATATCGGCTCTACTTCCATCCGGTCGTGCTTGGTCACGGCACACCGTTTTTTGCCGGAGCACGTCCGCCTCTTCGCCTCGTGGCCAGCGATCGGATTGGCGAGCGGGCGATCAGGCTGACATACGTTCCTGATTGAACGCGTCGAAACGCGAGTTAGGCGTTCCGCCTTTTCCCTTCCAGCAGGTCGAGCACGGCGCGTGCCGCATCCAGCACATTGGTGCCGGGTCCGAACACGGCTGATACGCCATTGTCGAGAAGGAACTGGTAGTCCTGCTTGGGCACCACGCCGCCGACAACGACGATGATGTCGTCAGCGCCTTTCGCCTTCAGCGCCTCGACGAGCTGCGGCGCAAGCGTCTTGTGACCGGCGGCCAGCGAAGACATGCCGACAACATGCACCTTCTTTGCCACCGCCATGTCTGCGGCTTCCTCCGGCGTCTGAAACAGCGGGCCGGCCAACACATCGAAGCCGATATCGCCAAATGCGGACGCGATGATCTTGGCGCCGCGGTCGTGCCCGTCCTGGCCAAGCTTCGCGACCATGATCTTCGGTGTTTCGGCGCTCGCCTTGGCGTGTGATTTGAAGCGCTCGACCAGCGTCTTGTATTCGGGTTCGTCGCGATAGGCCGGGCCGTAGATGTCGTGCACCACTTCGGGTTCGGCCGCGTGGTCACCGAACGCCTTGCGCATGGCGTCGGTGATTTCGCCGACTGTCGCGCGCGCCCGCGCCGCCTCCACCGCGGCCGCCAGAAGATTGCCTTCGCCGCTGCTTGCAACTCTGGCCAGTTCGCCGAGCGTTTCTTCCAGCTTCTTCGGATCGCGCTGCCTGCGAATGCGTTCAAGCCGCTTCACCTGCGCTTCGCGCACCGCCTTGTTGTCGATGGTCAGGATCTCGAAACTGTCGTCATTGTCCGGCCGGTACTTGTTGACGCCGACAATCACCTCGTCGCCGCGATCGACCGCGGCCTGCTTGCGCGTGGCGGCCTCCTCGATCAGCCGCTTCGGGTAGCCCTCATTGACCGCCTTGGTCATGCCGCCCATGGCCTCGACCTCTTCCATCAGCGCCCAGGCTTTTTCGGCCAGATCGTTGGTGAGGCTTTCGACATAATAGGAACCGGCAAGAGGGTCGACGACCTTGGTAACCCCGGTCTCGTGGTTGAGGATCAGCTGCGTGTTGCGCGCAATGCGGGCCGAAAACTCGGTCGGCAGAGCAATCGCCTCGTCGAAGGAGTTGGTGTGCAGCGACTGGGTGCCGCCAAGCACCGCGCTCATCGCCTCGAAGGCAGTGCGCACGACATTGTTGTAGGCATCCTGCTCCTGCAGCGAGACGCCCGAGGTCTGGCAGTGCGTCCTCAGCATCGAGGAAGATGCCTTCTTCGGTTTGAACTCCTCCATGATGCGTGACCACAAGAGCCGCGCCGCCCGCAGTTTGGCGGCCTCCATGAAAAAGTTCATGCCGATGCAGAAGAAGAAGGAAAGACGCCCGGCAAATGCGTCGACGTCGAGACCCTTGGCGATGGCCGCGCGCACATATTCGCGCCCGTCGGCCAGCGTGAAGGCGAGCTCCTGAACCAGCGTCGCTCCGGCTTCTTGCATGTGGTAGCCGGAGATCGAGATCGAATTGAACCGCGGCATGTTCTCTGCCGTGTAAGCGATGATATCGGACACGATCCGCATCGAGGGCTCGGGCGGGTAGATGTAGGTGTTGCGGACCATGAATTCCTTCAGGATGTCGTTCTGGATCGTGCCTGAAAGCTCGGCGGTGTCGCAGCCCTGTTCCTGCCCGGCGACGATGAAGGACGCCAGCACCGGGATTACCGCGCCATTCATGGTCATCGAAACCGACATGTCCTTCAGCGGAATGCCGTCGAACAGGATCTTCATGTCCTCGACGCTGTCGATCGCCACGCCGGCCTTGCCGACATCGCCTTCGACGCGCGGATGGTCGCTGTCATAGCCGCGATGGGTTGCCAGGTCGAAGGCAACCGACAGACCCTTCTGCCCGCCCGCCAGCGCCTTGCGGTAGAATGCGTTGCTCTCTTCCGCTGTCGAAAAGCCGGCATATTGACGGATGGTCCAGGGCCGGCCGGCATACATGGTCGCGCGCGGACCGCGTGTGAATGGCGCTATCCCCGGCAGCGAGCCGAGATGGTCGATATTTTCGAGATCGGCTTCGGTGTAGAGCGGCTTGACCGGAATGCCCTCTGGCGTTTGCCACACCAGCGTCTCGGGATCGTTCTTGATCTCCTTTTCCGCGAGTGCGCGCCAGGCTTCGAGCTTCGGTTTGCCGTCCATCTTCCATCCCACTTTTTCTGTGTCGGAATGGTCATATCATCCGCGGTTGCGGTTGGAATAGCCGATTGGACTACAAAGGCTCCGACCCGAACGGATCATGTCCGGCGCGAAGGTGCGCCGCCTGCGCGATTGCAGCCATTCGGCGCCACCCATCAATGCTACATTCACCAATCGGTAAGTACCGGGATCGTGCCGTAAGCGGCAAATACATCTCCACGAGGAAGGGCCGTTTTTGTAATACCGATGACTTGCTGAGACGCTCTGCGCAGACCGGGTTTGCGGACAACGCATAACCAGTGCTCTGCCTCGGTCGATTCTCAGAACGCGATACTCATCCCGTCGCGACCGATGTGAAGCGGGCCGTCCCATTGCTTGCGCACGTCGCGCTCCCAATCGGCTTCCGTGAATTCGGCAAATCCGTCCGGCACGAAATGATTGAGCGCCAGCGCCTTCACGCCCGCTTCCCGGGCCACGCGCCCGGTGTCTTCCGCGCTAGTGTGACTGCGCAGCAGGTGCTGCTTCAGTCTACCATCGGTATTCTTGACGCGCGCAACCAGCGCATCGACACCCTGTAGCAGCATCGCCTCGTGCACCAGCAGGTCGGCGCCGCGCGCAAATTCGATCATTTCTGGAATGAAAGCGGTGTCGCCCGACAGCACCAGCACCTTGCCCTCAGCTTCGAGGCGCAGGGCGAAACTCTCCTCAATCGGCGGGTGTTCGTTTCTCAGTGCAGTTACGCGCAGCGTGCCGTCATCATGGACCACGCCCTCGGAGATGGTGCGCAAATCGCACAGCGAAGCAAAATCGCAACGACCTTCATCCGCGATTCGGAGATTGATGTCGAAATCCATCGAGGCGACGAAGTGTTTCCAGTAGTGGGCGAGGCCCGACGGGCCAGTGACTGGAACCGGGTTCGCCAGACCGCAGGTCCACGCTGTGTGGAACAGCGGGCCGAGTTCGAGATAGTGATCGGAATGCAGGTGGGTGACGAAGATGTGGTCAAGAGCGGTGAGCGGTACGCCCTGATCGCACACGCCGCGACCGACCCCCAGACCGGCATCGACCAGAATGTTGCAGCCTGCCATCCGTACCAGAATGGATGTCGGCATGTTTGATCCGGGGCGCACGGCGGGTCCGCCTTTCACGCCGAGCAATGCAACTTTCGCCATGGGTCTATCTCCTTGGCCTAGCCCGCGTCAGGTCCGTCAGTTTCGTCCGTCCGTCGCATCGGCCTCAAGAACCAGACCACCGAAGCGACGGCGAGAATGAGCAGCGCCGCGGCGATGGGGTGCGAAACCAGATTGGTGGGATCGCCGTCCAGTATCACCAGCGTCTGCGAAAGCGACCGCTCGAAATTGCTGCCCAGAAAGAACGCGATGATGAAAACGATGACGGGATAACCGAGCGCGGTCATCAGATAGGACAGCATGGCGGCAAGCAGCATCACCGCCACGCCGAACATGCCGCCGGTGGATAGGTAGACGCCAGCCACACAGAAGATGAGCGCAGAAGGAAAGACCACCGACCCCGGCGCGCGAATGACCCATGCCCACAGATTGAGGCTCATCTGCCCGACGATGAGGTTCATGACATTGGCCATGATCATCGCGCCGAAGAGGCCGTAGATCAGTCGCCCCTGATTTTCGAACAGAAGCGGCCCCGGCTGCATGCCATGGATCTTGAAAGCGGAGATCAGCAGCGCGGCCGAGATGGAGCCTGGAATGCCTATCGTCAGCAGCGGAATGAGGTTGGCCCCCATCACCGCGCTGTTGGCCGATTCCGTTGCGGCGATGCCCTTCGGATTGCCGGTGCCGAAGGTCGCGCCATCCGGCGCTGTGCGCTTGGCCGACGCGTAACTCATGAAGGCTGCCGCCGTCGAACCGATGCCGGGGATGGCGCCAAGCAGAGTGCCGATCACCGCACCGCGCGCGATGACGTAGCGGCAGAGCCAATATTCGGCGAAGCTGACGCGCGAGTTTGCCGGGTCGGTTTCGTCGGTCGGTGCAATCACCGAGGCCTGGCTCGATGCCTTTTCCGTCAGGCGCCGCAGGATCTCCGCGACCGCCAACATGCCGACTGCAACGGCAATCAGCGGCAGCCCGTCGAACAGTTCGAAATAGCCGAAATAGAGCCGCGGTGTTCCGTGCTCGGGGTCAAGCCCGATCGTTGCCGCCAAAAGTCCGAGCACGGCGGCGATGAGGCCCTTGACGATGGAGTCTCCAACCAGTCCCGCAATCACCGAAAATGCGAAAACCATGAGGGCGAAGACCTCGACCGGGCCCATCTTGAGCGCCAGCACGGCGAGCGGAACCGATACCGTGATCAGCACGATGTCGCTGAACGTGTCGCCGGTGACGGAGGAATAGAGCGCCAGGCGCATTGCTTTCTTCGGTTTGCCCTGTTTCGCCATCGGATGCCCGTCGAGCGCGGTGGCGGCTGCATCGGGCGTTCCCGGCGTATTGATCAGGATGGCTGGAATGGCGCCGCCGAAAAGGCCGCCCTTGTTGATCCCGATCAGGAAGGCGATGGCCACAAGCGGGTCGAGAACGAAGGTGAAGGGAATGGCGATGGCCATCGCCATGACCGGGCCGATGCCGGGGATTGCCCCCACGATCTGGCCGATCGCGACGCCGCAGACGACGAACAGCAGGTTCGTCAGGCTGAACGCGTCGCCAAGACCTTGCAGTGCTATGGAAAGATCCATCCGCGTCCGACCTATGGCAGCAAACGGCCAAGCAGCTGTTCAACGACCAGCCAGGTAGCGGTGGGGAAAAGCAGGCTGACCGCTGCAATGAGCGCGATCCGTCTTTCACCGCTGACGATCATCAGCAGCAGCACCGCAGGGATCGCGCCGGCGAGAAACCCGAATGCGCCCATCACCCATGCGCAGCCGGCTACGATCACGGCGGCGGCGAAGAAGCGGGCGGTTTCGCTAAGCCCCAGGGTTGTTTCTCCCTGCGCGCGCACAGCCTGAATGATGCCGAGTGCCGCCAGCGCATAACAACAGGCAAGCGGCAGCGTATCGGGCTTCATCCAGCCCGAACCGACCTCTTCGGTGTGAACCGGAATGACGATGGCGATCATAACAAGCCCGAACAGGAAGACTGCGAGCCCGCTCACGCGATTTGCGGTCATGGGAATGTCTAACGAAAGGCGGAGCCGGCGGTTGCTGCCGGCTCCTTGCTTCTGACTATTTGCCGAACAGCTTGCCGACATTGGCAAGCCCGTCGACCATCATCTTCTTGGTGCCGTCCGGCCCGAGATTGGTCGGATCGGCCTTGAAGGCGTTGTTGATGGCGGTCGTTACCTCGTCGGAACCGATGGCCGTTGTCAGCGCTTCGCTGAGCGCAGCCTTGGCTTCCGCCGGCAGGCCGGCAGGGGCGGCAAAATAGAAATAGGGATCGACATAGATGTCGAAGCCCTGTTCCTGCACCGTCGGGACATCGGGCGCGTAGCCGTGACGTGCCGCGTTGGCGCTGGCGATCATCTTAAGGTCACCGCTTTCCAGATACGGAATGTGCGCGCCAGCGGAGAACGATGCGACGACATGGCCGCCGAGCACGTTCTGGATCTGCTCGGCGCTCGATTCAGTCGAAACGAGCTTGAACGGTGCGCCGGACTCATTCGCAACGATGTTGAGAAGCAGTTCCTGCGGCTTGGCGTCGAAGGCGATCAGCGCCCCGTCGTTGGTCTTGGCATATTCGATCAGGCCGGCGAGATCGTCGAACGGCGCGTCGCTTTTAGCCACGATTGCCAACTGGGCGTAAGCGGCAGTTGCGAGATAGTCGAAGCTGTCGAGATCGAACGGCAGCTCGTCGGCGCGCAGGGTCAGGTTGACCAGCACCGGCATGCTGACGCCGAGACCGATCGTCTGTCCGTCCGGCGGCATCACCGCAATCTGCGTGAACATGGCGAGACCGCCGCCGCCCGGCTTGTTCTCCGCCACGATGTTCCAGCCGGTGGCGTCAGCCATTGATTTGGCGACCACGCGGCCAATTGTGTCTGTTTCGCCGCCGGCGCCAAAACCGATCTGCAGCTTGATCGGGCCCGACGGCTCCCAGTCGGCAATGGAGGACGTTACAGCAGCCAGTGAAAAGGCTGCCGCCAATGCGATGGATTTGAGGTTCATGTCTTTGCTCCCATTTGTCCTTGTAAGACCCAGGGCCTCATCCCTGGCTTGAGTTTAGACGCTGCGGGGCAAAGGTCTCCGCCGCGACGCCGGCTTCCGCCAATGTGGAGTGCGGCGGGTTGTCAGTGACAAGTGATGCCGCAAGCCGCGACAGGGCAGGTGCGGTCTGCACACCGAAACCGCCCTGACCGGCAAGCCAGAGGAATGATGGCGCGTTCGGATCGAATCCGCAAACCGGGATACGATCCGGCAGGAAACTGCGCAGCCCGGCCCATTTGCTGTTGATCCTGCGGACGTCGAGATCGAACGCCGTTTCGACGCGGTCGACGCAGATCGCTACGTCGATTTCCTCAGGCGCAGCATCGCAGGGCGGGCTGGGCGTTTCGTCGCCCGGTGACGCCATCAACCTGCCGGCCTCCGGCTTCATGTAAAATTGCTCGTCTCCGTCGACCACCATCGGCAGTTCGTCGACATTCATGCGCTCAGGTGCATCGAAAACGACCGCGGAACGCCGCATCGGCATGAGCGGTATCTCGAGCGCTCCGGCGAGCTGGCCGATCTCCGCTGCCCACGCGCCGGCGGCGTTCACCACGACATGTCCCTTGAAGACACCGTTCGAAGTCTCGACGGTCCAGTGCCCGCCGGTGAATGTCAGCGCGGTGACTTGGCATCTGGTGTGCAACTGTCCGCCCGCCTGCCTGAATTGCCTGATGTAGCCCTGAAGCAGGGCGTTCACGTCAATGTCCTGCGCTCCGCCATTGCGGAAGCCACAGACGGCATAACCGGTCCGCAGATGCGGCGCAGCCTTTGCTACCTCGTCCTCATCCAGCCATTCGAGCATGCCGCCATCATTGCTATCGTCAAAGAGGCGCTTGAGCCGCTCGGCCTGATCGGGCCGCGCGATGCGAATGATCGGTCGAGGCGACAGCAGAGGGTGGTCGCAAAATCCGTCCGGCGGGTTGTTGAAGAATGCTTCCGAAGCTCCGGTCAGCTTGCGGATAGGGGCGGTTCCGTAGGACTGGGCGAGGATTGCCGCCGAACGGCCCGTGGAGTGATAGCCGGGCTGGTCCTCCATCTCCAGAAGCGCGACATCGCGGCTGGCCGCTGCCAGTTCGGCTGCGACGGAGGCTCCTGCAATACCTGCGCCGATGACGACGATGTCGTGAATTTCAGCCATTCCTGCCCCTTGCCATCACACGGGCAATCCGTGAACGGCGCTTCAGTCTGGTTCTGTGATCCCCCGGCGTGTGGCGTCGCGATTGGAGCGCCGCCGCGCAAAACGGCGGCATCCTTGCATGGTTTGGGAGGCGACGAAAGTTGATCGCTTTGGCGGGTGCCTTACCGTCCGAATGCCATCACCGCCTCGCCTAGAACTTGCGAAAGAAGCGCGTCCTGTCGAACATCTCTTCGAGCGCTTCCATGCGTTCGCGCGTCTCCTTCCAGTTGCGCTCCTGCACCTCGGCAATCACGATCTCGGCGATCAGCATGACGGCGATATTGGAATCCCAGGCCGACGGCGCTGCGATCTGGCTCTTGAATGTTACCTTGGCGTGCTGCGCGATCGGCGACACCCACTGATCGGAAAAGAGAATGATGCTGGCGCCACGCTCGCTGGCGAGTTCGGCCAGCCGTAGCGTGCTGTTTTCGTAGCGGCGGATGTCGAAGACGACGACCACGTCGTCGGGTTCCAGATTCAGGATGTAATGGGGCCAGGCATTCGAGTTGGACGCGATGTGAACCACGTCGTCACGGATGACCTGCATATGCAGGAAGAAATAGTCGGCGAGCGTCCGTGTGATGCGCCCACCCACCACGAAGACACGACGCTTGCGATCGCTCAGCAGATCGCATGCGGCCTTGAAATCCACCGGGTCGATCGCTGCCATCGACTGCCCGATATTTTCGATCACCGCCTTGGTGAAGCGGTTGAGGATATGGGCGTCGGGGGCGTCGTCCACCCATGTCGCGCGTTTGGTGAGCGGGCTTGATATTTTCTCGTCGAGTTCGGCGCGCAGGGCCCGCTGAAAATCCGGAAAGCCCGAATAACCAAGCTTCTGCACCAGCCGCGCAACCGTGGGGGTAGAGACGTTTGCAGCCTCCGCGAGCGCCGTGATCGTGCCCATGCCCGAGACGGGATAGTTCTGCAGAATGACGCCGCTAAGCTGCCGTTCGGACCGGGTCAGATCATCCGTACTGGCGCGCAGTTTGTCGGCAACTGTCGTCGCGCTCACTCATCTTCACTCCCTTTTCCTCGGCGGGCAGCGTATCGCGCCTCGTGTGTCAGTGTCAAAAAATTCACAACGGGGCAACGATTGAAAAAAATAGTACGAAAATGAATTGACTCCACCGCACCAGCCAATGAACATTGGCCATCCGGGGAGACGACGCGTGCAGCTACCGGCTGGAGCTTTTGCCAACGACAATGTGGTGAAGACCGCCAATCCCGGCGGGTCGCATCCCATTGTTCTGGTCTGCGAACACGCGAGTTCCCGCATACCGCCAGAGTTCCATGATCTGGGCCTGAAGGGTGACGCACTGACGAGCCACATCGCCTGGGATCCGGGCGCGCTCGACACCGCGCTCGCGCTGTCGGGAATGCTCAATTCCGCGCTCGTTTACAGCACGGTTTCGCGCCTGGTGTACGATTGCAACCGGCCGCCCGAGGCGGCAGCCGCGATGCCCTCGGTAAGCGAGATCTATTCCGTGCCGGGAAACAGCAATCTGACCGAGGCTGACAGGCAGTCGCGCACCGACGCCTACTACCGGCCATTCGAACGCTCGGTCGAAGACCTGCTGGATCGGCGGGGCAATGATGCGGTCGTGGTGACCCTTCACAGCTTCACGGCCGTTTACAACGGCAAGCGGCGCGATGTCGAAATCGGTGTGCTTCACGACACCGACAGCCGGCTCGCCGACGCCATGCTGGACACCGCCGAGGGTTATGCCACCCGACGCAACGAACCCTATGGCCCCGGTGACGGCGTGACGCACACTTTGAAGCGGCACGCATTGCCGCGCGGTCTGCTCAACGTGATGATCGAAATTCGCAACGACCTCGTCGCCACGCCTGAACAGTGCCTTGCGATGGCGAAGCATCTGGCACAATGGCTTGAAGCCTCTCTGGCAAGCCTGCGGCAACCTCAGCTTGGGGAGACTGCGAAGTGAGGTTTCTGCGCAGCTATGCCTCTGCCGTGGATGCGCTGAACCGGCGCGTCGGCCGCATCGTGATGTATGGCATCTTCGTCATGATGGCCGTGCTTTTCTGGTCAACGCTCAGCAAGTTCGGCGAGACTCCGTCGCTGTGGACGCTGGAAGTCGCCCAGTTTGCGATGATCGCCTATTTCTTCCTCGGCGGTCCCTATGCGGTGCAGACCGGGTCGCATGTGCGCATGGATCTCTTTTACGAGAAGTGGTCGCTGAAGCGTAAGTCGGCGGTCGACGCCATCACCGTTCTGTGCCTGATCGCCTACCTCGTGGTGATGCTGTGGGGCGGCCTCAGTTCGACCGCCTATTCGCTTGGTTATTTCGGCACCGACCCGTTTTCCTTTTTCGCTGGCCTGATCACGGGCTCTGAGGAAATCGGTACGCTGGAGCGCAGCCGCACGATCTGGCGGCCCTATCTGTGGCCGATCAAGACGATCATGTGCCTCGGCCTGCTTCTGATGCTGATGCAGGCGCTGTCCGAGCTTGCCAAGGACATCCTGCACCTGCGCGGCGAGGAGGTCTGATCATGTCTTATGAGTTGATCGCCCTTCTGATGTTCGTGTCGATGATGCTGCTGCTGTTCACAGGGCAGCGCGTCTTCGGCGCCATCGGCTTTGTCGCCGTCATCGCAGCACTAGCGCTGTGGGGCGATCGCGGCGGCTTCGACATCGCGTTCTCGCAGTCGATCAAGCTCATGCGTTGGTACCCGCTGCTCACGGTGCCGATGTTCGTGTTCATGGGCTACGTCCTGTCGGAAAGCCGCATCGCCGACGACCTCTACCGCATGTTCCATGTCTGGATGGGCGGGCTGCGCGGCGGTCTTGCCATCGGCACGATCGGTCTCATGGTGCTGATATCGGCCATGAACGGCCTCTCCGTCGCCGGCATGGCAATCGGCGCCACAATTGCGCTACCCGAACTCTTGCGGCGCGGCTACGACAAGCGAATGGTGACCGGCGTCATTCAGGCCGGCAGTTCGCTCGGCATTCTGGTGCCGCCGTCCGTCGTGCTGGTGCTCTACGCGATGATCGCCCGTCAGCCGGTGGGCCAGCTCTGGCTCGCAGGCATCATTCCCGGCCTGATGATGGCCGGCATGTTCGTGCTCTACATCGCCATTCGCTGCCGCATGAACCCGGAACTCGGGCCCGTTCTCTCGAAGGAAGAGCGCGATCTGCCGCCGCGCGAGAAATACGGCCTGCTGCTTGCCGGCCTGCTGCCGCTGGCGATCTTCTTCGCGATGATGATCCCGTTCGTGAACGGCTGGACCTCGCTGGTGGAAAGTTCCGCAATCGGCGCCATCACAGCCTTGCTGGCCGCCATCCTCAAGGGACGCATGACCTGGCAGGTCTTCGAGACCTCGGTGCGCAATACGCTGGGCATCACCTGCATGTTCATGTGGATCATCCTGGCCGCTCTTGCCTTCGGCGCGGTGTTCGACGGCCTTGGCGCGGTCAAGGCGATCGAAAGCCTGTTTACCGAGCGGCTCGGCCTGTCGCCATGGATGATTCTGATCCTGATGCAGCTCAGCTTCATCCTGATGGGAACATTCCTCGACGACACGGCCATGCTGGTCATCGTCGCGCCGCTTTACATTCCGCTCGTCGGCGCGCTGGAATTCGATCTCATCTGGTATGGTGTGCTTTACACGATCACCACGCAGATCGCGTATATGACGCCGCCCTTCGGCTACAATCTGTTCCTGATGCGGGCGATGTCTCCACCGGAAATCGCGCTGAGCGACATCTACCGATCCATCATTCCGTTCGTCGCCGTCATGCTGCTGGCGCTGACGATCATCATGGTTTTTCCGCAGATAGCCCTTTGGCTGCCTGAATATGTCTACGGAAAATGAGCGACGCCAAGAAGCGCAACATGCTCAAGCAAAGAGGAGAACACCAATGACCACAAGACGTACCTTCATCAAGGGTGCAGCACTTGCCGCGCCTGCAACAGCACTTGCCGCCCCCGCAATCGCGCAGTCGACCATTCGCTGGCGCATGCAGACCTATGCGGGCGCGGCTCTCGCAGAACACGTCGTGGTTCCGGCCATCGAACTGTTCAACAAGATCGCCGGCGACCGCATGCAGATCGAGCTGTTCTTCGCCGACCAGCTCGTGCCGACCGGCGAACTCTTCCAGGCCATGCAGCGCGGCACGATCGACGCCGTTCAGTCGGATGACGACTCGATGGCTTCGCCGACCGAAGTCACCGTGTTCGGCGGCTACTTCCCCTTCGGCTCGCGCTATTCGCTCGACGTGCCGGTTTTGTTCAACCAGTACGGCCTGAAGGAAATCTGGGAAGAAGAGTATGCCAAGGTGGGTGTCAAGCACATCTCGGCTGGCTCGTGGGATCCCTGTCACTTCGCCACCAAAGACCCGATCAACTCACTGGCCGACCTGAAGGGCAAGCGCGTCTTCACCTTCCCGACGGCCGGCCGCTTCCTGGCTCAGTTCGGCGTCGTGCCGGTCACCCTGCCTTGGGAAGACATCGAAGTCGCCGTGCAGACCGGCGAGCTCGACGGCATCGCATGGTCGGGCATCACCGAGGACTACACGGTGGGTTGGGCCGACGTGACCAACTACTTCCTGACCAACAACATCTCTGGCGCCTGGATCGGGCATTTCTTCGCCAACATGGAGCGCTGGAACGAACTGCCTGAAGACCTGCAGGCGCTGCTGATGGTTTGCATGGAGCAGAGCCACTATTACCGCCAGTGGTGGTATTGGGGCGGCGAGGCCAATCTGCGCGTCAACGGCACCAAGATGCAGCTCACCACGATCCCGGATGCCGAATGGGCGACGGTCGAGGAAGCTGCCGTCAAGTTCTGGGACGAGATCGCTTCGGAATCCGAAACCAAGGCGAAAATCGTCGAGATCTTCCGCAAATACAATTCCGACATGCAGAAGGCCGGGCGGCCCTACCGCTACACCTAACCGTCGGATACGAAAACTGGCCGGGCGTTTTGGCGCCCGGCCTCACTGTAAGGGATATGGCAATGCTTGGTTTCGACGAGCTCAAGAAACGCGTGGCTGACGGCAGCGTCGACACGGTGCTTGCCTGCATGGTGGATATGCAGGGCCGCCTGATGGGCAAACGTTTCGTCGCCGAGCACTTTGTCGAAAGCGCCTGGGAAGAAACGCATTGCTGCAATTATCTGCTGGCGACGGATCTGGAGATGGCTACACCGGACGGTTACGCGGCGACAAGCTGGCGGCAGGGCTATGGCGACTACGTGCTGAAGCCCGACCTTGAGACCCTGCGCCCGGTTCCCTGGCTGGAAGGCACGGTCATGGTGCTGTGCGACGTGCTCGACCACCACACGCATGAGCCGGTGCCGCATTCGCCTCGCCAGATCCTGAAGGCGCAGATTGCACGGCTTGAAGCCATGGGCTTCGAGGCGGCGATGGCGACCGAGCTCGAATTCTTCCTGTTCGACAAGGGTTATGACGAACTGCGCCGTGAGGGTTATCGCGACCTGAAGCCGATCAGCGGCTACAACGAGGACTACCACATTCTCCAGACCACCAAGGAAGAGCATGTCATGCGTCCGATCCGCAATCATCTGCGGGCGGCGGGCATTCCGGTGGAGAATTCGAAAGGCGAAGCGGAAGCCGGGCAGGAAGAGCTCAACATCCGTTACGACGGACCACTAGCAACGGCGGACCACCACACCATTGCCAAACACGCGGTCAAGGAGATCGCCTGGCAAAATGGTCATTCGGCAACCTTCCTGCCGAAATGGCGCCACGACCGGGTAGGCTCGTCGTCGCATATTCATCAGTCGCTCTGGAAGGACGGCAAGCCGGCATTTCACGACCCCAAGGGCGACTACGGCATGTCGGAGCTGATGCGTCAGTATCTCGCCGGCATGATCAAATATGCGCCGGACGTGACCTGTTTCCTGGCGCCTTATGTGAACAGCTACAAACGCTTCCAGAAAGGCACCTTTGCGCCGACCGGCATTGTCTGGTCGATCGACAACCGCACCGCCGGTTTCCGCCTTTGCGGCGAGGGGACCAAGGCCGTGCGCGCCGAGTGCCGCATCGGCGGTTCGGACCTGAACCCCTATCTGGCGATGGCAGCCCTCATTGCCGCCGGCATTGCCGGCATCGAGGAAAAGCTGGAGCTGCAGCCGCCGCTCAAGGGCGACGCCTATGAGGCGGCGAAGGCGAAGCAGATCCCTCGCACGCTGCGTGACGCGACCGCGACGCTGAAGCGCTCAAAGATGCTGCGTGAAGCCTTCGGCACTGGCGTCATCGACCATTATGTGCGCGCGGCAGAAGTCGAGCTTGAAGACTTTGACCGTGTCGTGACCGACTATGAGATCGCACGCGGCTTCGAGAAGGCCTAGATCGGAAAAATCATGACAGAGACACTGAAATGCATCTCGCCGATCGACGGATCGGTGTTTGCTGAACGCCCTGTGATGGGCAAGGACGAGGCGGCTGACGGGATTGCGCGCACGCGCGCCGCGCAGGCGGCATGGGCCGCGCGCCCGCTGCGTGAGCGCATCGAACTGGTTCTGGCGGGTGTCACCGCCGTCGGCGCGATGAACGACGAGATCGTGCCCGAACTTGCCCGCATGATGGGGCGGCCGGTGCGCTACGGCGGCGAGTTTGGCGGCTTCACCGAGCGTGCCTCCTACATGGCGCAGATCGCGGAGGAGGCGCTGGCCGACATCAGGATTGCCGACGACGCCCAGTTCCGCCGCTACATCAGGCGTTTGCCGCACGGCGTGGTGTTTGTCGTCGCGCCCTGGAACTACCCCTACATGACCGCCATCAACACGATCGCGCCCGCACTCATTGCCGGCAATGTCGTGGTGCTGAAGCACGCCACGCAAACACTGCTGGTGGGCGAGCGCATGGCGCGGGCGTTTCATTCGGCGGGCGTTCCGGAGGATGTGTTCCTGAACGTCTTCCTCGACCACGACACGACGTCCGGCCTGATTGCCTCGCGCGCCTTCGATTTCGTCAATTTCACTGGCTCCGTCGGCGGCGGCAAGGCGATGGAGCGGGCTGCTGCCGGCACATTCACCGCTGTCGCCACTGAACTTGGCGGCAAGGATCCCGGCTATGTGATGGACGACGCCGACCTCGACGCGGCGGCCGCCACGCTGGTCGATGCCGCAATGTACAATTCAGGCCAGTGCTGCTGCGGCATCGAGCGCATCTATGTAGCCGAACAGCATTACGACGCGTTCGTGGAAAAGGCGGTGGCGATCACCCGTGAATACAAGCTCGGCAACCCGCTGGACGAGGAAACCACCATCGGCCCGATGGCCAATGTGCGCTTTGCCCGCGAGGTGAGGGCGCAGATTGCGGAGGCGCTGCAAGCTGGCGCTACCGCACACATCGAAACCTTCGCCGAGGACGATGGCGCGGCCTATCTGACGCCGCAGATACTCACCAATGTCGATCATTCCATGCGCGTGATGCGCGAGGAGAGTTTCGGCCCGGTCGTCGGCATCATGAAGGTCAAGGATGACGACGAGGCCGTGGCTCTGATGAATGACAGCGACTATGGCCTCACCGCATCGCTGTGGACACGCGATGTCGAGCGTGCAGCACGCATCGGCGACCGCATCGAGACAGGTACAGTGTTCATGAACCGGGCCGACTACCTCGACCCCGCATTGTGCTGGACGGGCTGCAAGGATACCGGACGTGGCGGCGGGCTCTCGGTGATCGGCTATCAGAATCTGACCCGCCCGAAATCATACCATCTCAAGAAAGCACAATAGAATGTCTCTGCGAGGCAACTGGTCCTACCCGACAGCGATCCGCTTTGGCGCGGGCCGCATCTCCGAAATCGCCGATGCCTGCAAGGCAGCTGGCATCGCGAAGCCGCTGTTGGTCACCGACCGCGGCCTTGCGGGCATGGAGATCACAACCCGCACACTCGACCTCGTCGAGGCGGCGGGGCTGGGGCGCGGCTTCTTCCACGAGGTCGATCCGAACCCGACCGACAAGAACGCCGAAGAGGGCGTCCGCGCCTATCGCGACGGCGGTTTTGACGGCGTCATCGCCTTCGGCGGCGGCTCCGGCCTGGACCTTGCGAAGGTGATTGCCTTCATGGCCGGACAGACCCGTCCGCTATGGGACTTCGAAGATATCGGCGACTGGTGGACCCGTGCCGATGCTAACGCAATCGCTCCCATCGTGGCCGTGCCCACCACGGCAGGTACCGGCTCCGAGGTTGGCCGCGCCTCCGTCATCACCAATTCCCAAACCCACACCAAGAAGATCATCTTCCACCCGAAGATGCTGCCGGCGGTTGTCATCTGCGATCCCGAACTGACCGTCGGCATGCCGAAATTTCTCACCGCCGGCACCGGGCTCGACGCCTTCGCGCATTGTGTGGAGGCCTATTCCAGCCCGCACTACCACCCGATGAGCCAGGGCATCGCGCTCGAAGGCATGCGGCTGGTTAAGGACTATCTGCCTCGTGCCTACGCCGATGGCTCGAACATCGAGGCGCGGGCGCACATGATGAGCGCGGCGGCGATGGGCGCCACGGCATTCCAGAAAGGGCTGGGTGCAATCCACGCGCTCTCACACCCGATCGGCGCGGTCTACAACACCCACCATGGCACCACCAACGCGGTGTGCATGCCGGCAGTGCTGGACCTCAACGCATCTGCGATACGCGAGCGCTTCGGTCACGCCGCCGCATATCTCGGCATCGCGGGCGGCTTCGACGGTTTCCGCACCTTCGTGCAGGAATTCAACGACAGCTTCGGCATCCCACGCAAATTGAGCGATCTCGGCGTTGGCACCGACCGCATCGATGAACTCACTGCAATGGCGCTGGAAGATCCGAGCTGCGGCGGCAACCCGGTGGAACTCACGCGTGACAATGTGAAGGCGCTATTCGAGGCATGTATCTGAAGAGCCCGCGCCTGTTCCGTGAGAAATGATAGGGAATTTCCACCTGGGCAGCTCGGCAATGAAACTGCCTCCCAAAATTCGGCGCTTTAGTCTGGGAGTCTCACTTCAAATGCACCGTTGATCGGCCAGTTGATGCCGGCAGATGCGCCTCCATCGACACGGATAATCTGTCCGGTCAGAAACCCCGAGGCCGGCGAGGCAAGAAATATCGCGGTGCCGGTCAAATCATCGACCGTGCCCATGCGACCGAGAGGGGTGATTGTCCGGTTCCAGGCCTGCAGGTTCGGGTCGGACCAGAGCTTCTCGGTCAGGTCCGTCAATATGAATCCCGGCGCCAAACCGTTCACGCGAATGCCATGCTTGCCCCATTCCAGCGCCATAACGCGGGTCATGCTGGACATGCCGGACTTTGCCATACCGTATGGCGCGACCTGTGCCAGCGAACCGTAGGTTGTCAGGCTGTCGATATTGATCTGGCTGCCGAAACCCTGCGCGATCATTTGCTTCCCGACCGCCTGGGCCATGAAAAATGCACCGCGCAAATTGATGTCCATGATCTGGTCGTAGTCGTCTGGCGTATAATCGACGGCGGGCATGCGCTTGTTGATGCCGGCACAATTGATCAGCGTGTCGATGCGTCCATATTCTTCGACGACTGAATCGACGCATGCCTCAATTGAGCCGGTGTCGGCGACATCGCAGGTGCGATGGCCCATCCGGTGCGGGTTCGGCTCAATGGTGGCGCACGCAGCCAGCAGGGCATCTTCGTCCCGCCCGGTGACGACGACCCTGGCGCCTCGCTCCGCAAAGGCCCTGGCAATTGCCAGTCCAATCCCGCGGCTGCCGCCGGAAACGAGGATCACCATGTCGGAAACATCGAACTGGTTGGCTGCCATCTATCTATTCCTGCACTGCATTTGAGAGGCTGGATCGTCAGCCATCGGCCTCTTGCCGCTTCATCTCTCCGTCGGGGTCGGAGACGTCGCCGGCCTCCTCTCTTTCGAAGACCACCCTGATGTTGTCGATCGCCCGCCGCAGATGTTCCTTCATCTTGGCGGAGACGAACGCCTTGTCGCGGCGGCGTAATCCCTCGACAATCTGGGCGTGATCAACCATCGCAAGCTCGCGGGCTGCTTGCCGCCGGGCAGACAGGAATCGCGCACGCCAAAGTCTGTCGCGGTATTGCTTGTGCGTCTTGACCAGCGACAGGTTCTTCGTCGATGCGACGATCGCTTCGTGGAAGCTCATGTCGATCTGAAAGAACTCGATCGGATCGGGATCTTCGAACGTGGCCAGCATGGTCGCATGCAATGACTCGATCTCGTCGATTTCGCTATCTGTCGCTTCCTCGCAGGCGCATTCGCCAGCAAGGGCTTCGAGCGCAGACTGGACCAGGAGAAGATGCGTCACCTCGACAAAGGAGGGCTTAGCGACGATGGGGCTCTTGGCCGGCGCCATCTCGACAAGGCCTTCGGCCTCGAGCACCAGCAGCGCTTCGCGCAGAGGCGTCCTGCTGACACCAAGCGCTGCCGAGGTCTCGCGTTCGGGAATGTTTTCGCCAGGTTTCAGATGCCCAAGCAAAATCTGCTGCCGCAGGATTTCCGCAATCTGTTCGCCGAGGCTCTGGCGCGGAATGGTTGGCAGCATTCTCCGTCCCTTCCTGCTTGCTGTCACGGCGCGCACTCCCGACCCTTCGCCTGATTCCGGCGCTTCGCGCCACAGTAGCAGATGTCTACTGTTATTTGGTATACCAAACTTGACATTCAGGTATAATCCCTATTGTGTTTTTGGCGCGCCGCTTCGGTTCGCCAGTGCCTTTGGAGAACAAAAACGTCGCGGACAATCTGCGTATCTGGGAGGAAAAATCATGAAAGTTCTGAACCTTGCCGCCGGCGTGGCGGCGATGGCGCTTTTGGCGTCGAGCGCGCATGCTGCCGACTTCAACCTGCGCCTGCAGACGCACTACGCACCTGAAACCGCATCGGGCAAACTGGCCCAGCAGTTCATTGACAATGTCGAAGCCATGTCCGGTGGCCGCATTGACATCGAAATGTTCTGGTCATCCGCAGTGGTTGCCACCGTCGAAGGCTTCGACGCTGCCGCAACCGGCATTCTGGATGGCGAAATGCATGGCGGCGCCTATCAGACGGGCAAGAACCCGGCATTCCAGTTCGTCGGCGATCCGATGGGCGGCTACGACACGCCCTGGGAACTCTACAGCTTTTTCTATTTTGGCGGTGGCCAGGAAGCGGCGAACGAGCTCTATGAAGCGCACAACATGCATCTGGTCGGCTGGTGGACAGGTGGACAGGAATCCATGTCTTCCTCCAAGCCGCTGCGCGGCCCGGAAGATCTGAAGGACTGGAAGTTCCGTTCTCCGCCCGGCCTCGAAACCGAGATCTTCGCCGAGCTGGGCGCTTCTCCCATCGTCATGGACTTCACCGAGGTCTTCACCGCCCTTGAAACCGGCATCATCGATGGCGCGGACGCCTCAAGCCTCGTCAACAATGTCGGTCTCGGCCTTTACGACGTGGTCGATCACGCCACCTATCCCGGCTTCCATTCCATGCCGATCGACCATGTGACATTCAACCTGGACGTCTGGAACAGCTTCCCCAACGACATCAAGGCGATATTCGAGGTGGCAACGCAGGCGCTGGCCTTCCAGACGGCGATGACGATCAACATCGCGAATGAGGAAGCGGCTGCTGCATTGAAGGCGAAGGGCGTGACGCTCTACGACTGGTCGCCCGAAGACCGCGCGGAGTTCCGTGCCGGTGCGCAGCGCGCATGGGATGGCTGGGCCGCAAAGACGCCTGAAGCCAAGGCGCTGGTCGACTCGCACCGCGCATTTCTGCGCCGCATCGGCAAAATCGACTAGGCGCGATCTGCTGAAAATGTAGGATATGGCGGGCCCGGCAGGGCTCGCCATGTCGTCAACGACGCAGTTTGAACACGCGGTGCAGCAATGGCCGACAGGGCTGAAAGTGTATGGTTGGGGCCGGTTCGAAAGCCGATGCGCATCGTCATGGTGGCGAGTACGGTCGGTGTCGGATTGCTCGCAATCTGGCTGATAGCGGGCCGCCTGTTCTTCGGTTCAGATATTGGTCTCAAGCAGTTTCTGTCACCTGCCGACATGCCGTCCGTGCTGTTGACCATGATCTTCGGTACGGTGGCGCTGGTTTCGGCCAGTGTCTACTTATCCGACACCCGCGGTCCGATAGAACCGCAGCCAGCCGGCTTTTTCGATTTTGTCAGCCTGGTCTTCTCGCGACTGGCGATGATTGCCACCGCTGCCTGCGTGCTCGTCATGTTCTATGAGGTGGTGTCGCGGTATTTGTTCGTGAAGCCCACCCTATGGGCGAACGAACTGTCGCTCTGGATTGCCGGCTTCATTTTCCTGTTCGCTGGCCTCTACGCCATGCAGCAGCGCAGTCACATCCGCATCTACATCATATACGATCTGATGCCGCGGTGGATGCAAAAGCTGTCCGACATTGCGTCGGTGCTGCTGATCTGGGTGTTCGCGTTCCTGCTCGTTTGGGGCGGCTACAACGAAGCGGTCGACAAGTTTCTTCGTTGGGAAACGTTCGGAACGGCTTGGGATCCCCCGCTGCCCGCGACGATCAAGCCCGCGATCCTGATCATGGTCGTATTGGTGGCTGTTCAAGCCCTTTCCAACCTGATCGCCGACTGGAACAAGGCGCCCGAACATCATTCGCCGCTCGATGAGATCGACGAAAGCGAGATCGAGCAGCTGCGCCAAAGCATCAAGGACTAGGCGGATGATGGATATTGGAACCCTGTCGCTGGTCCTTTTGATCGCGCTTTTCGTGCTTCTGGCAATGGGCATGCCTCTCGGCTTTGCTTCGGCCGCGCTGGCGTGCGCGGTTCTGGTGATGAAGTTCGGACCGGACCTGCTGTTTCGCGATTTCGGCCGCGGGCCATTTGCCGTTCTCGGACAGGCTGTCTATCGTCAGATGACCAACTATGTCCTGATATCGGTTCCCTTGTTCATATTCATGGCCGCATTGCTGGAGCGAAGCGGCATCGCCCGCGACATGTACTCGTCTCTCAATGTCTGGATGAGCCGCACGCGCGGCGGGATCGCGATCGTGACGTCCATCATGGCGGTCATCATGGCTGCGATGTCCGGTATTATTGGTGGCGAAGTGGTGCTGCTGGGCCTGATCGCGCTGCCGCAGATGCTTCGGTTGGGATACAACCAGAACCTTGCCATTGGCACGATCTGCGCCAGCGGCTCCCTTGGCACCATGATACCGCCCTCGATCGTCTTGATCTTCTTCGGTCTTGTAACCGAAACGTCAATCAAGGCGCTTTTTACAGCATCGTTTCTGCCGGGCTTCATGCTGGCATCGTTCTTCATTGTCTACATCGTCATTCGCACCCAGCTGCATCCGGAGCAGGCGCCGCTGCCCGAACCCGATCCGAACGATCCTCAAGGTTCGGAGAAGCTGCTGCTCTTTACCGGGTTTTTGAGCGTGATGATCGCGGGGGTGGTCGGGCTGCTGCTCGTCCGCGTGCTGGTCCTGACTGTGACGGGCGCCAATGTTCTGGAGGAAGGCGAGGATCCTCTCCGCTTCGGTATGGTTTCCGATCTGCCTTACCTGATCGGCATCCTCGTCGCTGTGGCGTTGTACGGCCAGTTTGTCATCGGTCGTGAGCGGGTGCGCAGGGGATGGGAGATGGGCAAGGGTCTGGCCGCGCCGCTGATCGTCATCGGCGTCGTGCTCGGGTCCATCTATGGCGGCATCACCGGGATTACCGAGGCTGCGGCAATGGGCGTCGTCGCTGTGTTTCTGATCTCCGTGGTGCGTGGAGAGATGAGCTTCGATGTCGTTTGGACATCGCTCATGCGAACCATGAAGGCCACCGGAACGATTATTTGGGTGACGGTGGGTGCGACCGCGCTGGCGGCGGCATACACACTCGCCGGCGGCCCGACCTATGTCGCAAATCTCATCGTTGGCGCCGATCTGCCGACCATGGGCGTCATCCTGGTCATGATGGTGATATTCCTGATCATGGGGATGTTCATGGACTGGGTCGGCATCGTGCTCCTGATCATGCCGGTGTTCATGCCGATTGTGAGGGCATTGCCGGTCGAGGAACTGGGCTTCTTGGGAGGTATCGATCCGGCATATGTGGCCATATGGTTCGGTGTCGTCTTCACAATGAACATGCAGGTGAGCTTCCTCTCACCGCCCTTCGGACCAGCAGCTTTTTACCTCAAATCCGTTGCTCCGCCGCATATCTCGCTGACCGACATCTTCAGAGGCTTCCTGCCCTTCATAGGCATCCAGCTGCTGGCGCTTCTGGTGCTGTTGATGTGGCCGGGTCTGATTGCCGTCTTCCTCTGACCGGAGAATGCGGGCGGCACCAGTGGTTTCTATCGCCATTCCTCAGCGCGTGAACGCGAGAGGAACGGTGAACGACCAGCTCGATCGCCCCGCAGCAGGCGGAATGGCGGGAAATGGAGCAGCCCTGCGCACCGTTTCAAGTGCCGCCTTGTCCAGTATCGGCGAACCGGAACTGCGCGCCAGGCGAACGGACCCGACACCGCCGGAGCGCGAAACGGTGAAGCGCACATGCACCTCGCCGCGAATGCGCTTTCGCCTCGCCTCCGAAGGATAACGCAGGCTGCGCCGCAGCTTTGCGTAGACCTTGCCGGGATAGTTCGAAACGGCGGCATTGCCAGCCTCACGCGTTCGCCCGGCATCGCCGGATTTTGCGCTTTGCGCCTGCTTCTGCCCATCGGCCGAGCCGCGCCTGGAATCCTGCGCGGCCTTTCCGCCCGAACCGGCACGTTGCTGCTGTTTCGCTGCCGGTTTCCTGGTCTTTTCCTGCACCTGCTTTTTCGGTGCGGGTGGCTTTGCTGTCGCTACCTGCTGCGGTCGCGGCGTTGGCCGCGGCGCGGCTTCCGGCATGACAGGCACATCCGGCTGTTCCAACGGCTCAACAGTTTCGCTGTTGCTTGGCGCTATCGCCACGTTGTCCTGTGTCTCGACATTGGTGGGCTGCACGGCGGCAATTGCTACGCCTTCAGTCACCGCCTCCACCGGCTTTGTTACTGCTTCGGGCTGAACAGGCGACTGATTGGCTGGCGTCGTTGTGACCTCCGTGGGGTGTAGAGTGACTGGGTCGGCCGTGGTTTCGGCAGCCGGCTCCGCTTCGATTGGCTGAGTGGTGTCGTCAACCGGCTCCGAAACCTGTTCGGCATCGACGGGCTGAACCGTTTCGGCTTCCATCGCAACGGGCTCGACCGCATCGCCGGTAGTACCCGCCGCCACCATGTCCTGAAACGCATTGCCGAGCAGCGCGATTTCGGCCCGCGCGCCGCCTGCAACCGCCACGTCCTCGCTGTTTGGTCCAAGCCAAAGCGCGGCGCCGGCATGAAGTGCGCCGGACGCCACGAGGGCGACTGCCCATTTGAGTGCGCGGCGGTTCAAGGTGTGGCGCGCTCCGTGAGCACCACGATCTTCTCCGCCCCGCCGGCCCGCAATTCACCGACAATATCAATCAGCTTTTCCGCGAGCAGGGCGCGGTCTGCTGCTATCTTGATTGGTGCTTCGCCTGCATTCTCGCGAGCGCTCAGAAATCCGGCGGCAGTGGTCGCCTGTCCATTCCAGCGCAACTCGCCTTCAGCGGTGATGAACAGCGCCTCTGGCGGATCGGTCGGAATGGCTTCCACCGTCGTGATAAGCCTCACATCCTTGTCGAGCGGCGGTGTCAGCGTGCCGGCGATAAGAAAGAAGATCAGCATCAGAAAGACGATGTTAATCAACGCGATGGTGTTTTCGCGCTGCCGCGCCTCGCGGGGCCGGGGCAGTTGGATGATCATGCGCTCACCTCGTCACGGAAAGTGAAAGCCCGCTCTCGCGCCCGATTTTTTCGACCGCTGAGACAAGCTGCTGGGAGTCCACCGCTCCCCTGACCATAATCACCGCCGTCTGAGCGCCGCTTTGCTGCAGGCGCTCCAGCTCGGCAATCGCGCCTTCTTCTTGGAAGGGCAGGCCGTTCACCGACCAGCCGTCTTCGCTGAGCCGGATCATCACGTCCGGCGGCTTACCCGCCGATGCCGTGGCGCGGCCGCCCGTGATCGTCACCTCGCCAAACCGGGTGAAGGTCGACGACAGCATGAAAAAGAGCAGCAGTAGAAAGATGACGTCGATCAGCGAGGTCAGCGAAAGCGGCCGGCGACGGCGCAATTTGGCATCAATGCGCATGGCTCCGCTCCAGCCCCGCATCGCGCTCTGCCTCGAGATCGGACAGTGTTGTGGCCCCGCCGGGCGTCGCGCCGCCGCCACGGTTCAGGAATTCCGTCGCCATCGTCTCAATGGCGACGCGCTCATTCTCGACGCGCGATTCAAACCAAGTGAGCACCAGCGACACCGGCATGGCCACCGCCAGTCCGACGGCGGTGGTGAGAAGGGCGACCCAGATGCCGCCGGCCAGCATGGAGGGGTCGACGGCATTGCCGGCGCTCTGAAGTTGCCGGAACGCTTCGATCATGCCCAGCACCGTTCCAAAAAGGCCAAGCAGCGGCGCAATCTGCGCGATCGCGTCAAGCGCGCGAAAGCCACGCTGCAGGCCATGAATGCGCAGCAGCGCGATACGGCCGATCTCGTCTTCGACAGTTTGCCTCGGAGCCCGCGCCTGGATCATGCGCATGGCTGCCGCAAGCACCGCACCTGCCGCCGAGCGGTCATTCTCGGCCGTGCGCAAAGCGTCAGCGAAACGGCCATGGGCCCAATCGTGAAGTGCGGCCCTTGCCCGCCGGTCGGAGCCGACACGCTCACGCCAGAACTGATGAAGCTTCAACAGCGTCAACGCGAGAGCGAAGACGGACAGGACAAGCAGCAGCGTGACGACCGGGCCGCCCAACCCGACGAGAAACGAAATGCTGTCGCGCAAGGTCTCGGCCATTGTGGTCAACTCCCGAATGCGAGTTCTGTGATCGTCGAGGTCTTGAGCTCGCGCATGCAGGCGCCCGGCTCGACGGCCTTGCCGCTGCATTCGCGCGCGTCATTGACGAGGATGCGGGCAAGCCCGCCGCATTGCAGATCGGCAAGGTCGAACTGGCGCACGCGCGTTCGTCCCTGCGGCAGTTCCTTGAAGTCGAGTGTGAGCAGCCGTTCGACGAGACCGCTCTTGCCGAAAAGGGCGAACTCGAACACCGCCTTGTCGAGATCGCCCGGCAGGTCGTTGCCGATCACAAAGGTAAGCCGGCAACCGGCATCGGTCTGCGCGAGACCGTTCAGTTCCATTGCCAAGGAGTTTTCCTGGGCGGCGACCGGCCCCGCCGCAAGCGGCAGGGCCATAGCCAAAAGGGATCCGAAGAGCCGGCTTCTGGAGGTCAGTTCCATCTACCAGCCAATCTGTTTGCTGAGGGAGACCTTGAAGGTCCGGCCCTTGGCGAAGTCGTTGTGGAGGAACTCCTTGTAGTCGGCATTGAAGACGTTATCGATGCCGGCATGCGCCTCCCACCCCTGGAAGGTGCCCTCCTGCGGCGTCCAGGACAGGAACACGTCATGGACGTTGAACGCCAGCGCATGGCGGCTGGTTGCACTGCCTGCCGGCAAGGTGGTGGCCGAGCGGCGTGCAGGGTCCTGCGGAGCAGCGACGAAGCGGGCCTTCCAGCCAAACCGCAGATCATGCTGCGGAACTTTGCCACCCAGAGTGATCGCCAGTTCGTGTGGTGCGATCGAGGTCAGGAACCCGCCATTGGTCAGGTCCCGGCCCATCACATAGGAATATCCGGCCCTGGCGAAGACGTAGTCTGCCTCATATGCGCCTTCGATCTCGAAACCGTAGATCTGGGCGCGCCCGATATTCACATAGCCGGGAACCGTGTTGACGACCGGCGGCCCGCCGCGAGCACTGACTATCGCCGGATTGAACGCGATCAGGTCGGTAACGTCGTTGAAGAAGCCAGTTACCTTCAGCTGACCTGAGTCGCCGTCCTGCACCATGTCGTAGCCCGACAGGGCGAACCCGAGCTCGTAGTTGTTGGCCCGCTCCTTGCGCAGGTTGAGGCTGGGCATGAACACCGATCCCGAACCACCGGTCGAAAACACCTCGTCGAGCACCGGGAAGCGTTCGGTGTGGGCGAAGGAGCCGAAGATCGCGATGTAATCGTTGAAGCGGTAGTGGGCGGCAATCTTGGGCGAGAACGCGGTATCGCTGTCGCGAGCCGTTACGCCTGTTCCTGCGCCAGGGGTCAGCGTGCGCCAGTCGACCCGCATGCCGGGAATGATGGTCAGCCTGTCGTCCCAGATGAACTCGTTCTGTACGTAGATGCCGGTCTTGAAGTCCGTGCCTTCGGGATGGAACGCGATGGCGCCGGGCGTGCCGCCGACCGTTGTCGGCGCGGCAGTGCGGATCTGGTAGGCGGTCTGCCAGCCAAAGGTCAGGAAGTTGTCCCACTTGTCGCCGTGCCACTCCGCCGTATTGCGCGCGTCGAACTGCCAGGTCTGGTAGCCATAGGTGGTGTCGCAGAACAGGGTGCTCGTCGCGCATGTCAGTCCGAACATCGGATTGCCCGATGCATCGGTCTGGCGGACGGTCGTGTCTGAAAACGATGCTGCGATCTTCAGGTCGATCCAGTCATTGTCGGAGACCGGGTTCTCGTAGGAAACGACCGCCGTCTTGTCGACGACATGGCGATCGACAGTTCCGAAGGTCGTGGACGTGCCGACCTGGGCATAATCCTGATCGTCGGCGTTGGAATCCCAATGCTGATAGGAAACGCGAAGCTTGCCTTCGTCGCCGACCTTGAAGGTGCCCTTGGCAAGGCCCGACCATGCAGAGAAGTCGGAACTGCGAACGGCGGTTCCGGCGCCGGTCAGGTACGGATCGGAGCGGCGGTAATTGCCGGCCAGCAGGAACTCGGCGGCTTCCCCGATCCGCTGCGCAAGGATAACCGATCCGAGCCAGCCATTGACGTTGCTGTTGAACCCGCCCTTGAGGCGCAATGCGCCTTGCTGGCCATCCGCGATGAAGTCCGAAGCATCCTTGGTGGTGAAGTTGATCACGCCGCCGATCGCGCCCGACCCATATAGCGTGGACGACGCCGGCCCGCGCAGAACTTCGACCTGCTTGTAGAGTTCGGGATCGGTGAAGAGCCCACCCATGCGATACTGTTCGTAGAACTTGTTCGCGCCATCCACGGTGATGATGATGCGGCCTTCCTCGTTGGCCGACTCCGGTGCGCCGATGCCGCGGATATTGAATGTCTGGCCGAATACGCGATCGGCGCCCGACGTGTTGACGCCTGGAATATCGCGCAACATTTCGCCGGCAGTCTGCGGCTGGTCGGTATCAAGATCTTCCTGGTTCACGACGGTGACCGACTGCGGTGTGTCGATCGCGACCTTGTCTTCACCAGCGCCGACCACCAGTCGCTGAAGCAGCGTAACCCGCCCCTGCTTTTGTGCCGTCGTATCCTGGGCAAGCGCGGGAGTTCCCGCCGCCAATACGCTTACTGCCGCCCCGCCCATCAGTACGGCAACGCTACGTGCCACCAACCCCATATGTCCCTACTCCTGAATATCTGGAACGCAGCTGGCTGGTCATCGGCTTGCTACACGTCACACGAACGGAGCGACTTAATGTTGACTCTGTCACTCCACTATTGCATCTCCTATTTAACATGATTAATCGAGTCAACATTAACCTGCATGGTTGCGACCGCGGGTCTCAGGGAGTGGTTTGAATGACACGAGTTTCGCCTGCGGAAATCCGTCGCGCACGAGAGGACAACAGCAAGATGCGCGAGCGCGACCTGGCTTCGAAGCTGGGTATTTCGGAGGCCGAACTCGTTGCCGCTTTCTGCGGCGAAAGCGTCACGCGTATTTCAGCTGACGTGAATGCCTTGCTGCCCGAACTGGCGGCGCTGGGCGAAGTCATGGCGCTGACGCGCAATGAAAGCGCCGTTCACGAGAAGATCGGCGTCTATGACAATGTCCATGTCGGCGAGCGGGCTTCCATGGTGCTGGCTGCAGACATCGACCTGCGCATTTTCCCGTCGAACTGGGTACATGGTTTTGCAGTCGAAAAGGCCGGCGAGGCCGAAACCCGCCGCAGCCTTCAGTTCTTCGACGACTCAGGCGAGGCCGTGCACAAGGTGCATCTGCGCGACGGCTCCGATGTCTCGGCCTATCGCGCACTGGTCGAAAAGTTCCGCCATTCCGACCAGACGCCTGAGATCGGGAACCTCGCTGCGCGCGCGTCGGACGAAGAGGGCAGGGGGAGCGAGGATGTTCGCGATGAAGCGCTGCGCGCCGAACTGCGCAGCCGCTGGGAGGGCATGACCGACGTTCACCAGTTTTTCGGCATCTTGCGCTCGCTGGACCTGAAGCGGCATGAAGCGCTCTCCATGATCGGCGACGATTTCGCATGGGGGATCGACCGCGACGCTGTAACGGCGTTGCTTGCGGGTGCTGCCGACAAGACGATCCCGATCATGTGTTTTGTCGGCAACGATGGCTGCATCCAGATCCATTCGGGCCCTGTTGCAAACCTCAAGGAAATGGGGCCGTGGTTCAACATCATGGACCCGACATTCCATCTGCATCTGCGGCTCGACCGGATCGCCAGCGCCTGGACGGTTCGCAAGCCCACTTCGGATGGGCTTGTCACATCCGTCGAAGCCTATGATGACCGGAACCGGATGATCATCCAGTTTTTCGGAAAACGTGGCGAAGGACACCGCGAACAAGAGGACTGGCGCCAGCTCGCCGAACGCCTGCCGCGCATCCCTCGCTACACCGCCGCCTAGGAGCATCCAATGAAATACGGACTTGCCCGCATCGCAGCCGCGGTGCTTCTGGTTCTTGCCGCCGCGCCTTCATCGGCCGAAATCGTCGAACAACTGCCTGATACATCGCGGCTGGTCGCGATTGGCGGTTCGATCACCGAGATCGTCTATGCGCTGGGCGAGGAAGACCGGCTTGTCGCGCGCGACAGCACGAGCGTTTATCCCGAAGCAGCGTTTGCACTGCCCGACATTGGCTATATGCGCGCGCTGTCGCCCGAAGGGGTGCTCTCGATCAATCCAAGCGCGATCCTTATGATGGAAGGCAGCGGCCCGCCGGAAGCGATCGACGTTCTGAAGAAGGCCAGCGTGCCGCTGACAATCGTGCCCGAAGGCTTCGACGCGCAGGGTATCGTGCGCAAGATCAGGACGGTCGGACGTGCAATTGGCGTCGACGAAAAAGGTGAGCGCCTGGCGGATCAGGTGGAAGCCGATCTCGCTTCGGCGCAGGCCTTGACCGAGGCGGTGGCCGAAAAGCGCCGGGTTCTGTTCATTCTCAGCAATCAAGGCGGACGACTGCTCGCTTCGGGCAATGATACGGCTGCCAACGGGATCATCGAGATGGCCGGGGCCATCAACGTGATGGCGGACTTCACCGGCTACAAGCAACTCGCCGACGAAGCGATCATCGAAGCGCGGCCCGACCTCATCCTGATGATGAATTCGAGAACCAAGTCCAACGATGAGGTCGATGCCGAGCTCTTGGCGCATCCGGCCATCGCCGCGACACCCTCGGGCGAGAACGGCGCGATCCTGCACATGGATGGCGCTTATCTGCTGGGCTTCGGACCGCGCACAGCCGCCGCCGTGCGCGACCTTGCCGCCGCACTTTACGGCGATGCGATCGCCGATTGAGCATGGCGCACACACGCACGGCCGGCACCTTGACCACATCCCCACTGCTAGGGCGCGCCGCCGAGGGCGACCGCGAGCCCTTTGCTCGGCTTGTCATCGCACTGCTCATCATCGCGCTTGCCTGCGGCATCGCGTTCAGCATGGCATGGGGCGCATCGGACGCATCGGTTCTGGCCGTGCTGGCAGACTGGATTTCGGGTAGTGCAGGCGATCAGCTGAGCGTGCGCGATCGTGTGATCGTCTATGATATCCGCCTGCCGCGCACCATCATGGGCGTCCTGGTCGGGGCCGCGCTTGCTGTTGCCGGCGCCGTTCTTCAGGGCCTGTTCCGCAATCCGCTTGCCGATCCCGGCATCATCGGCGTCTCGGCGGGCGCAGCCCTCGGCGCGGTATCCGTCATCGTTCTTGGCGGCACGGTGCTTGCACCTTTCACGCTTGCATTCGGCATGTTCGCACTGCCGGTCGCGGCCTTCGGCGGCGCGCTTGCCGCAACGATGGTGCTCTACGGCATTGCCACCCGGCACGGCCGCACCTCGGTCGCCACCATGTTGCTTGCCGGTATCGCCCTCGGCGCAATGGCCGCTGCCTTTACCGGCCTGCTTGTTTTCGTAGCCGACGACCAGCAATTGCGCGACCTCACCTTCTGGCAACTCGGCTCACTGGCCGGCGCCACGTGGACCAAGATCACTGCGGCAGGGCCGATCATCCTGCTGGCATTGGCGAGCACGCCATTTCTGGCCCGGGGCTTGAACGGTTTCGCGCTGGGCGAAGCGGCGGCGGGCCATCTGGGCATTCCGGTCCAGCGGTTCAAATATGTGGCCATTGTCGCTGCAACCGCAGCCACCGGCGCGGCGGTTGCCGTCTCCGGCGGCATTGCATTTGTCGGCATCGTCGTGCCGCATCTGTTGCGGTTGTTGATCGGCCCGGACCACCGCTACCTGCTGCCGGCCTGCGCGCTGCTGGGCGCCATCGTTCTGCTTCTGGCCGATTCGATCAGCCGCACGATCGTGGCGCCGGCGGAACTGCCGATCGGCATCGTCACCGCCGCAGTCGGCGCTCCCTTCTTCCTCTGGATATTGCTGCGCAAGCGCGGCGTGCTCGACCTGTAACGGAGACGGCGGTGATCAGAGCCAGCAATCTGTCGGTTCAACTGGGCCGGGTTCCGATCCTTCGGGACGTCGGCTTCTCGGCCGAAGCAGGCAGTGTCTCGGCCATTGTCGGACCGAACGGATCGGGCAAGACGACACTGATGCGCGCGCTCACGGGCGAGTTGCCGTTCCATGGGCATGTCGAGATTAATGGCCACGATCTGCGCCGCCTGAAATCCTGGGAACTGGCGGAAATGCGCGCTGTCCTGCCGCAAGCGGCAACGCTGTCGTTCCCCTTCACCGTGCGTGAGATCGTGCGTCTCGGTCTCGTCAGCGGGCGGTCGGGCGAAAGCAACGAAATGAGCGCCACGTTGGTAGAACAGTCGCTTGCCCGTGTCGATCTGGCCGGGTTCGCAGGGCGCTTCTATCAGGAACTGTCGGGCGGCGAGCAGCAGCGCGTCCAGCTTGCACGCGTTCTCTGCCAGGTCTGGCAGCCCGTACTGGACGGTCTGCCCCGCTTCCTGTTTCTCGACGAACCGGTGTCGAGCCTCGACATCAAGCACCAGCTTGTCATCATGCGCATCGCGCGCGAATTTGCCGAAGCGGGCGGCGGCGTCGTGGCGATCCTGCATGATCTCAACCTGACCGCCATGTTCGCCGATCATGTCGCCGTCTTGCATCGCGGGCAACTGGCCGCTGCGGGCGAGCCGAACGCGGTTTTGACGAACGACTTGCTGCAAACGGTGTTCGGGTGCCCGCTCAAGGTTGGCGTCTTGCCTGCCGGCAATCAGGTTTTCGTCCTGCCCCAGTCAGCCCAGCCCTAGCGGCATCAGGAATGCGAGTTGGCCTTGCTCTGTCGCCTGTCATGGGGAAGCCCGAGCGTGTCAGGGATCCACGCAAACATTGGCGCCATGAAAGTGCCTAGGCCACCCGCCGGCCCTCGCGCCATACCGCGCGCACGACGGGGATGCCCTTGTCGACATGGACGCGGACGAGATCGGCGCGGCGGCCGGCCTCGATCTTGCCGCGGTCGTCAAGTCCGACCGTTCGCGCCGGTGTCGAAGTCACCATGGCGATCGCATCCGGCAGGCTGATCGTTTCCACCTGATCGGCCAGCACGAAGGTTGCGTGCAGCAGGCTGAAGGGAATGTAGTCCGACGACAGTACGTCGAGGATGCCGGCCTCGGCCAGATCGCGCGCTGCAATGTTGCCCGAATGCGAGCCGCCGCGCACCAGATTGGGCGCGCCCATAAGCACGCTCATGCCGGCCTCGTGCGAGGCGCGCGCGGCTTCGATCGAGGTGGGGAACTCCGCCAGCCGCACGCCTTGGCCGATCGCTTCCTCGACATGGTCGAGCGTCGCGTCGTCGTGGCTGGCAAGCGTCACGCCGGCCGACTGGCAGTGCTCCGCGATCACCCTGCGGTGCGGGGCTGAGTAGCGGTTCGACTGTTCCTTGCGCTTGGCCACATAGGCGTCGAACGCGGCGTCAGACATGCCGCGCTTTGTCTTGTAGTAGAGCGTGTACTGATCCATCGTCTGGAACTGCCGCTGGCCCGGCGCATGATCCATCAGCGAGGCGAGCCGCACGCGGCGGTCGGCGCGAAACGCGTCGAACTCGTCGAGCACATCCGGCGCCGAAACCTCGCAGCGCAGATGGATGAAATGGTCTGCCCGCAGCCGGCCTTCCTCCTGCGCCACCTCCAGCGCGTCGGCAAGAAGGCGCATTTCTCCGGGCCCGAACCCGCCATCCTCGTCGGAGCCCATGCGCAGGCAGTCGAATACCGTGGTGATGCCGGAGGTCGCGATCTGCCCGTCATGGGCCTGAATGGCCGCGACCGCGTTCCACCGCACGCCCGGGCGCGGTGAATAGTGGCCTTCCAGATGGTCGGTGTGCAGCTCGACCAGACCGGGGATCAGGTAGTCGCCCTCGAAATCCTCGCCGGTCGACGCCGCACCGGATCCGAAATCCGCAATCATGCCGTCGCTGATTTTCAGCGAGCCGGTTACGATTTCATCTCCGAGCACGATCCTCGCATTCTGGATCACGGATTCTGCGGCCATTCTTTGTGTCTTTCCCTATGTAGGCGGCGTCTAAGCAAGCAGGCAGCCGCCTTATGCGATTTGCATGACGATTTCGCGAACGATCGCGCAAAGGCGGCGGTTACCCGCTCTCACTACCGCGCGGCTGGCTGCCGATCAGTTTCGCCCGCAACCAGCCAGACAGCATGTCCATCGCCATTACCATGATCAGCGTCAGGATAATGTAGTAGCTGACCTCTTCCCAGTCCTTCTGGGTCTGAATCGCTTGGGTCAGCAAAAGGCCGATGCCGCCGCCGACAATTGCGCCGATGATCGTCGCGCTGCGTGTATTCGATTCCAGATAATAGAGCACCTGGCTGATGATCACCGGCGATATCTGCGGGATCACGCCAAACCGGTTGCGCTGAATTGCGTTGGCGCCGGTGGAGCGCAGACCCTCGATCTGACGGTCGTCGACATTTTCCAGCGCCTCCGAAAACAGCTTGTTGAAGGTGCCCGTGTCGGTGAGCAGGATTGCCAGCGATCCGGTCAGCGGTCCCGGCCCGAATGCGCGGCTCAGAATGATCGTCCAGATCAGCCCGTCGATACCGCGCAGGAGATCGGACAGCCGGCGGATGGCGAAGCGTAGCGCCCGGCTGGGTGCGAAGTTCTGCGCAGCGAAAAACGCCAGAGGCAGCGAGATGAGCGCCGCACCCATGGTGCCCAGAAAAGCCATCAGCACGGTCTCGAAGATCGCCCACGCAACATCGCCGTGACGCCACATCGGATTGTTCCAGAAGTCGGATGCCATTGCCGAAAGATTGCTTTCGCCGGGCCGCACCTGTTGGTCGGAAAGGGCGAGACTCACCAGTTCGCCGGTGGTCAGGCCATAGAACGGACTGTCGAGCGTGAACCAGAACAGTTCCCAGCCGAAGAAATAGCGGAACACGCTGGCGCGCGTCTTTGTCACCGTCAGGCGTCCGGCATCGGTCGTCACCGCCACGCGGGCACTGGAGGCGTTGATCCAGTCCGGAACCTCGTCCTCGTCTATGTTCATGGTGATCCCGGAGCGCGCCTGCACGACTTCGAGCAGCCCGAAACCGGGTATCTCGTAGCGCACGGCGTCGGGGTCGAAACGCACCACGTGACCGTCTTCGAGGTGGATGACCGTCGATTCGCCTTCGCGCTGAACCCAGGCCGGCCAGGCATCGTCGGCGTAAGTTCCCTTGTTCTCGCCTTCGATGGCGACCGTGATCTTGCCGACCCTGTTGTCGCGCTCGACATGGGTCTTGTGGCTGTAGGCGTCGGCGACGAGGATCTGCGCGTTGTCGAGCCGTGCGCGTTCGATCAGCCCGCCGATGTTGAAGGCGAAGAAGACGTAGATCAGGTAGACGATAACAGCAGCCGGAACGGCGAAGGCAAACATGCGCTTGCGCGCAAACAGCCGCTCGGCATCGACTTTGAATCCGGCGGCTCCGGTGTCGGTGACAGCCATGTCAGCCTCTCGCCAGCTTGTTTCTGAAATGGCTGGAAACCTGGTCGATTGCGACGATCGTCAGGAACAGCAGGATGAAGATGGCGGCCGCCGCATCGTAGCGGCCGGTGCCCCAGCTGATCGCGACACGCAATTCCTGCCCAAGACCGCCGGCACCGACGAAGCCCAGGATTGCAGAGGCGCGCACATTGATCTCGAAACGAAGCAGCGAATAGGACAGGTAATTGGGCGAGACCTGCGGCAGCACGCCCAGCCACATCTTCTGCATCCAGTTCGCGCCGACGCTGGAAAGCCCCTCGACGGGGCGCAGATCGGCGTTTTCGTTGACCTCGGAAAACAGCTTGCCGAGCGCACCGACCGTATGCAGCGCAATCGCGATCATTGCGGGCACCGGTCCGCCGCTCAGAACAAAGATCAGCACCAGCGCGACCACGATTTCCGGCAGCGCGCGCATGATATCCATCATGCGGCGGAACAGCGGGATAAGCCGCGGCCAGCGGGCCAGGCCCCGGGTAGAGAGCAGCGACAGCACGATTGCGCCCATCGCGCCAAGCAGGGTGGAAACGGCTGCGATGTTGATGGTTTCGACAAGGGCAGGGAAGAAGCGCACGAGATTCTCTGGCAGCTTCGCGCCCTTTTCGATCGCCTCGGCGATCAGTTCGCTGGGGAAATCGAAGAACCGGGGCAGCCCTTCCCAGAATCCGCCCGCGTTCCGCTCATTGGCTAGATTGAAGCCGGCCGCCATGAGGGCGACGAAGATCACCAGGAGGATGCCCGAATACATCCGCTTGCGGCGCGTCATCGCCATGTATTCGGATTTGATGTCGCCGGTGGTTCCGGCTCCACCCAATGTCAGGTCGGTCATGCTCGCCCCTCACGCAAAGAGACGGGCCTCGGCTGGAGGCCCGTCTCTCAAATGCTGACGATAATCAGTCGCCCTTGGCCTTGCGGACGGCGATGATCGTCTCGTAGGCGTCATGCGTGATCGGGCGGAAACCAGCGGTGTCGCCGGCAGCGATGTTGTAGGCGCACTGCGCGTCGGTCTCGTGCATGTTGCCGACCAGCTCGACCATCTTGGCTTTCACATCGGCAGGCAGGTCCTTGCGCAGCACGATCGGGCCTTCCGGGATCGGCTTGGACTTCCAGATCTCGACGAGATCGTTCATGTCGACCAGACCGGCATCGACCGCTTTGCGCAGAGCGCCGGAATTGTAGCCATCTTCCCAGGCGCCCTGGCCGTCGGCCCAGGTCACGCCGGCGTCGATGTCGCCATTGTTGACCGCGACGATGGTCTGCTCATGGCCGCCGGTAAACACGACCTCGCCGAAATAGTCGCCGCTTTCCATCGTTGCCTCGGTCGCCTGCGGAATCTCGATCGATGGGATCAGATAGCCCGATGTCGAGTTGGGATCGCCGAAGCCGAACTTCTTGCCTTCCATGTCCCTGAGCGACGTGATGCCGGAATCCTTCCGGGCAAAACCGATCGAGTGGTAGGAGAAGGAGCCGTCGAGATTGGTCTTGACCAGAACGGGTTCGACCGCCTCAGGATCGGTCAGATAGGTCTTGGCGTAGCCCGATGCGCCGAGCCAGGCCATGTCGATCGTGCCACCCAGTAGACCCTGGATAACGCCATCGTAGTCGGCCGGGGTGAAGAGCTTTACTTCAACACCGAGCGTCTCGTTGGTGTAGTCCTTCAGGCACTGATGCGAAGTCAGGCGGTCCTGGGCGTTCTCGCCACCCAGAATGCCGATACGGAACTCCGTAATGTCCTGCGCCATCGCCGGAAAGGCGAGGGCGGTGGTCGTGAGAATGGCTGCGAGCAGTTTCTTCATGGTGCGTCTCCTGTTTGACGGCTCCCCAGACGGGTGTCGCGGGAATGGTGGGGTTCAAATTGCGGCTTCGACCTCGCGCGCGAACGCGTAGGTGGGCTCGAGCGCTTCGATGGTTGTGGAAGTGGCGCTTTCGGAGAAAGTCTCATCGGCGCCGTAGATGTCGCGTGCCGCCGCGGTGGTGAGTTCCTCGGGCGCACCGTCGAACACGACAACGCCGTCGCGCATGCCGATGACGCGGTCGCAGTAGCGGCGGGCGGTGTCGAGCGTGTGCAGATTGCACACGATCATCCGGCCATCCTCGTCATGGATGCGGCGCAGCGTGTCCATGACGACCTGAGCGTTCATCGGGTCGAGCGAGGCAATTGGCTCGTCGGCCAGGATCACGCGCGGGTCCTGCATCAGCGCACGGGCGATCGCTACACGCTGCTGCTGGCCGCCCGACAACGCTTCGGCGCGCTTCGGCGCGTGATCGGCAATGCCCAGCCGGTCCAGAATGTCGATTGCGGCATGGATGTCGGATTGCGGAAACAGGCTGAACACGGTCGCAGCAGTCGAGCGGCGGTTGAGCGTGCCGTGCAGAACGTTGGACACGACATCGAGGCGGGGAACGAGGTTGAACTGCTGGAAGATCATCGCGCAGTCGCGCTGCCAGGACCTAAGCGCCGCGCCCTTCAGCGCCGAAACCTCAACGCGGTCAAAAGAAATCGACCCCTCGGAGGGATCGATAAGACGGTTGATCATGCGAAGAAGGGTCGACTTGCCGGCGCCCGAACGGCCAATGACGCCGACCATCTGACCCTGCGGGATTTCGATCGTGACATCGTCGACGGCGGTGTTGTGGCCAAATCGGCGTGTGACATCCGCAAGCCTGAGCATCGAGCACCGTCCTTGTCCGCTGGGTTGATAACGCAACCTCAACTGCGCTAGCGGACCGACGTGAATGTGCGATGTCACTTGCATGACGGTTCCGTGACGATACACAGAGCCGGCTCACAACTGTGGATCAGTCGCTGTATTTTTCGAGAAATTCGTCTGCGGAAAGAGTGCGGAAATCGGCCAGCGACGCGCGCAGGCGGCTGTGTTCCCAATCCCACCAGGCCAATGCCTGGAAGCGCTCTGCGGTCTTCTTGTCGAAACGTTCGCGGATCGGCTTCGCCGGCACGCCGCCGACGATCATGTAGGGCGCGACGTCCTTTGAAACGACAGCGCCGGCGCCTACTACCGCGCCGTCACCGACCGTGACACCCGGCAGCACGGTGGAGCCATGCCCGAACCAGGTGTCGTGCCCGACCCGCACCATGTTTCCGCGCCGCCAATCGAAGAACTCGCCCTCTTCGTCGGCGTCGTCCCAATAGTCGGAGGCGCGGTAGGTGAAGTGATGCAGCGTGGGCCGCCAGGTGGGGTGGTTGGTGGCGTTGAAGCGGACATTCGACGCGATATTGGCAAACTTGCCGATCTCGGCGCACCAGGCGCTGCAATCCTGCATCATGTAGGAATAGTCGCCCAGCACCGTCTCGTGCACACGGCATCGGTCTGCGATCTCGGTGTAGCGCCCGAGCGTCGATCCGGAGACTTCGGCGGTCGGATGGACCAGCGGCTTTTCCGAAAGCCTGGTCACGCGGCGATGTCCTTCGGGGCGAATTCGGTCACGTCGATCACACGATCAGCGACGACCTCGCGCACATCATGGTCGTGAAAGATGCCGAGCAGCGCCACGCCAGCCTTCTTCTTTTCCTCGATCATGTCGATGACGACCTGCCGGTTGGCGGCGTCGAGCGAGGCGGTCGGTTCGTCGAGCAGCAATATCGGATGGTCGGTGATAAAGCCGCGCGCAATGTTCACCCGCTGCTGCTCGCCGCCGGAAAAGGTGGCCGGCGGCAGTTGCCACAGATGCCTCGGCAGGTTGAGACGGGACAGCATGTCACTGGCGCGGCGGGCTGCAGTTTCGTGGTCGACGCCCCGCGCAACCAGCGGTTCCGCGACAACATCCACTGCCGACACGCGGGGAATGGTGCGCAGGAACTGGCTGACATAGCCGATCGTGTCGCGCCGAATTGCAATCACCGCGCGTGGATCGGCGGCCGCCAGATCGACCAGTTCACCGTGATGGCTGACGATGATCTGGCCTGTGTCCACGGCGTAGTTGCCGTAGAGCATCTTGACGATGGAGCTCTTGCCCGCGCCGGAAGGTCCGCCCAGCACCGCGCACTCACCCGCCTTGAGCGAAAAGGAAACATCCTGCACGACGACGAGTTTCACGCCCCCCTGCAGGTGCATGGTGAAGGTCTTTGTGACTTCCGAAACGACGATTGGCGTAGTCATGGTCACACCTGGAGGATCGAGGAGACGAGAAGCTGGGTGTAGGGCTGGCGCGGGTCGTCCAGCACACGGTCGGTCAGGCTGGTCTCGACCACACGACCGTCCTTCATCACCATCATGCGGTGAGACAGAAGACGCGCCACCGCGAGGTCATGCGTGACGACAATCGCCGCGAGGCCCAGCTCCGATACCAGCCCGCGAAGCAGATCAAGCAGGCGCGCCTGTACCGAAACATCGAGACCACCGGTCGGTTCGTCCATGAAGACAAGGCGCGGACTGGTGACGAGGTTGCGCGCGATCTGCAGCCGCTGGCGCATGCCGCCGGAGAAGGCACGCGGTTCGTCATCGACGCGGTCTTCGGCGATTTCGACCCGCTCCAGCCAGTCGATCGCGGTGTCCCGGATGCGGCCATAATGCCGGTCGCCGACCGCCATCAGCCGCTCGCCGACATTTGCGCCGGCCGAAACGGTCATGCGCAGCCCGTCGGCCGGGTTCTGGTGGACGAAGCCCCAATCGGTGCGCATGAGGAAACGGCGTTCCGCCTCGCTCATGCGGTAAAGGTCGCGCCAGCCGCCGTCGCGCATGCGGTAGTAGACGGTGCCCGCCGAAGGAAGCAGCCGGGTTGAAACGCAGTTGAGCAGCGTCGTCTTGCCTGAGCCGGATTCGCCAACTACGGCCAGCACTTCGCCGGGCCATAGGTCGAACGAGACATCCTCGCAGCCGACGCGCGCGCCATAGGATTTGGAAAGCGACGTGACGCGCAGAAGTGGTTCGTCGTTCATTCCGCGGCCTCCATCGGCGAGTTGGGCATCGTGCCGCGATGGCCGTCCTCCTGCCGTTTTTCGCAGTGATCGGTGTCGGAACAGACGAACATGTGCCCGCCCTGATCGTCGAGGATGACCTCGTCGAGATAGACATTCTCTGCCCCGCACAGCGCGCAAGGCTTGTCGAACTTCTGCACCTCGAACGGGTGATCTTCGAAATCGAGGCTGACAACGTCGGTATAGGGCGGGATCGCGTAGATGCGCTTTTCGCGCCCAGCGCCGAAGAGCTGCAGCGCATCCGACATGTGCATTTTCGGGTTGTCGAATTTCGGCGTCGGCGAGGGGTCCATCACGTATCGCCCCTCGACCTTGACCGGGTAGGCATAGGTGGTGGCGATGTGGCCGTGGCGGGCGATGTCCTCGTAGAGCTTCACATGCATCAGGCCGTATTCTTCCAGCGCATGCATCTTGCGGGTTTCGGTCTCGCGGGGTTCGAGGAAGCGCAGCGGCTCGGGGATCGGCACCTGATAGACCAGCACCTGCCCCTCCTTCAGCGGATGCTCGGGGATGCGATGGCGCGTCTGAATGATGGTTGCGTCAGCCGTCGCCGTCGTGACAGCTACCTCCGCCACTTTACGAAAGAAGGCGCGGATCGAGACGGCATTGGTGGTGTCGTCTGCGCCCTGATCAATGACTTTGAGAATGTCGTCGCGCCCGATGATCGAGGCCGTTACCTGCACGCCGCCGGTGCCCCAGCCATAGGGCATCGGCATCTCGCGGCTGGCAAACGGCACCTGGTAGCCGGGTATCGCGATCCCTTTCAGGATCGCGCGGCGGATCATCCGCTTGGTCTGTTCGTCCAGATAGGCGAAGTTGTACTGCGCGATGTCGGAGGTCATTCCGCCGCCTCCTGATGTTCGGGTTCTGCATCGTCGCGCGCTTCGGCTTCGGCCCGCATGCGGCGCACCAGATCAAGCTCGGCCTGGAAGTCGACATAGTGCGGCAGCTTGAGATGCTCGACGAAGCCGGTTGCCTGCACATTGTCGGAGTGCGAAATGACGAACTCTTCGTCCTGCGCCGGCGCGACAATGTCCTCGCCAAGCTCGCTCGCCCTGAGCGCGCGGTCGCACAGCGACATCGCCATCGCCTTGCGCTCCGACTGGCCGAACACCAGCCCGTAGCCGCGCGTGAACTGCGGCGGCGCCTTGGCCGATCCCTTGAACTGGTTGACCATCTGGCACTCGGTCACGCGCACGCGACCAAGCGGCACGGGGAAGGGGAGTTCGGGCACATCGAGCTCGACATCGATCTCGCCGATCCTGATCTCGCCGACGAAAGGATGGCTGCGCGCATAGCCCCGCTGTGTGGAATAGGCGAGCGCCAGCAGGAACCCTTCGTCGCCGCGGGCCAGCGCCTGCAGGCGAGCATCGCGCTCAAGCGGAAATTCCAGCGGCTCACGTGATATGTCGGCCACCGGCTTGTCCTGCGGCACCGCGCCGTCATCCTCGATCAGGTCTTCATGCGCGAGAATGTCGGTGACGCGCGGCATTGCTTCGTCTTTGGTCTCGCGCTGCTCCGGCGCTTCCGGGTCGATGCCGGCGGCGATCTCCGGTTCAAGCAGTCGGTGCGTGTAGTCGAATGTCGGGCCAAGAAGCTGGCCGCCCGGCAGGTCCTTGTAGGTGGCCGATATCCGGCGCTCGACCTGCATTGCCGCAGTATCGGCCGCGCGCGTGTAGCCGAAGCGCGGCAGCGTGGTGCGGAACGCGCGCACCAGAAACACCGCCTCGATCATGTCGCCGCGCGCTTGGGTGATCGCCAGCGCGGCAAGCTCCCTGTCATAGAGCGACCCCTCCGCCATCACTCGGTCCACGCCGAGCGCCAGCTGCTCCACGATCTGGTCGAGCCTGAGCGCGGGAACGGAGCGGTCACCGCGCCGCCGGTCGGCAAGCAGCCGGTGCGCGTTCTCGATTGCCGCTTCGCCGCCTTTCACCGCGACATACATGGTCAGTCTCCGTGTTCGATATGTACGCTCCGCGGCAGGCCTGCCACCGCGTCGGGGCCGGCAAGGATGATGTCGATGCCGCGCGGGAAACGGCCGCGATTTTGTTTCCACTGCTCAACGAAATGGCGCGGCAGCGAACGTGGCGCGATCGCGCGCTTTTCCTTGATCCCGGGTCCGCGCAGGGTCAGCGGATCGCCTTCATCGAAATTCGCGACCTGAATCACGATGGTGGCCGAGCGGTCCGGATACTCCTGGTGGCCCTGTGCGAAATTTTCGAGCGCGATCAGTTCGGCCGGGTTGGAGCAGAAAACGAAATGCGCCTCGGCCGGCGTGCGTACGACCGGCGCGCCGGTGTGGAAACCGAGCCACGCGGTCACCGGTTTCGAAACGGTGAGCGCCGTATCCAGCCAGACCGGCGTGTCGTGATCGCAAAGCGTGAGTGCCACAGCGCCGGAAGTCCGCGACAGAGGCAAGGGCGGTTGCGGCAGGTCGGTGAGCGGGTGAACGGTTCCGGGCCGCGCCATCGCGTCCATGATGCGGCGAAACGTGACTTGTGCGCCGAATACGGGTTCAGAAAACGCGCCGCCGACGCTGTCGAGATGAGCTGCCATCAATCCTCTCCCCGAACCATGGTGAAGAAGTCGACGCGGGTTGCTGCTGTCTGCGCGCAGTTCTGCGCGTCGTGAGTTTCGAGTCCCTTCGCCAATGGCGTGATGATCAGTTCGGCGAGTTTTAGCTGCAGCGCATCGTCCTGCCACAGCGCGTCGATGAGGGCCGAGATGCGGGACTTCTCCTTGTCGCGACCCAGTGCATAGGAATGGCCGACCGCGCCGCCCGACAGCCGGACCGTCGAGCGCGTCACTGTCGCTTCGCCCACATTGAAGGGTGACCCACCGCCGCCGATGCGTCCGCGAACCGTGACCAGACCCGTTTCGGGTCCGCGCACCATCTCATGCTCGACCGCGATCCCGGCATCGTCCCACAAGGCTTTCAGCCGTTCGCCGGACGCGCGCGCCAGTATGGCCATATTCGCCTGCCGCCGGGCATTTGCCTGTGCTGGCCTGTGCAAGTTCGTCTCCCGCTTGCTTCCCGATTTGTCTAGTTATATAGACAAATAAACAAATCACCGGGATCATGTAAATCCCGCACATGACGCTGGCATGACAGGAAGAGCGATTTGGATCAGACGGCACCGGACATCATCGACCGCAGGAGCGGCGTTGCGTTGTGGCGCCAGATCGCCGACCGGATTCGCCAGATCGCGTCCTCAGGTGAGTTCGACGGCACCGGCCGGTTGCCGCCCGAAATCGCGCTCGCCGAGCGCTTCGGTGTCAATCGTCATACCGTGCGCAGCGCGATCGCATTGCTGGTTCAGGAAGGCGTGCTGCGCACCGAACAGGGCCGCGGGACTTTCATAGAGACCCGGCCCAGGCTGACCTATCCAATCGGCACGCGAACGCGCTTCTCCGAGGGATTGGCGGGGCAGGCGGACCAGCGCCGCGGCGTTCTGGTTTCACACAGGGTCGAGCCGGCTGATCGAGCCGTGGCAAGTGCCCTGAACATCGTCGCAGGGTCGGATGTGATCATGCTCGAAACGCGCAGCGAGGCTGATGGCCGTCCCGTTTCATGCGCCACGAGTTGGTTTGATGCGGAGCGCTTCTCCGGCATCGAAGACGCGTTCGCCGCCACCGGTTCGATCACGGCAACGCTGAAGGCATTCGGCGTGGAAGACTATGTCCGCAAGACGACAACGGTCACCGCGCGGCTGGCTGACGGTGACGATATCAAGACACTTCGGCTTTCGCCCGGGGCGGTGGTTCTGGTGACCGAAGCCGTCAACGCCGACATGACAGGCCGATCCATCCAGTATTCAAGAACCCGTTTCGCGGCAGATCGGGTCGAACTCAAGATCGACAATCAGGTGCCCGGTACGGCCTAGTCGAAGACCGGATCCTGAACCGCGCCGACAATGACTTCGACACGGGAACGCGCCACCGGTGACACAAAGCACCGCCGATCCGAGCTTTTCGAAACCAAGACTGGAAATGCGCATTGCGCGAAGCAGAAACATGGTTTTGAGGCGTCCTGATCAGGGAAACCTCGAGGCTGGACATTGCCGCCGTTCCGGGAAGTGCGGCCGATGCTGGAGCAGATCAAGGAAACTGGGAGATGAACAGTCCCATGGAGTTGTCAAAGGACACTGAACCATGGGTCGCATCGCATGTAAGTCAATCCACGCTTGATCGGCTATCTTTTGGACAGGTGAATTGCGCGTCAGCGCGCGAATGTATTCGCCGTTTCGCTCCCCGGAATGGGAGCGGGACGGGCTACCAGAGCTTTGTAATGGGCAATCCGATCGAACAGGACAGCGCGATATTCGTCGAGGCTGATCGACGGGTCACTGATGCGCGTCATTCCGCGCGACACGGGAACAATCAAGTCTCCAATATGCGCCCCTTGCAATGCGTGGATAGTCGCGACCTCGCCGCCCTGTGCACCCATGCCGGGTGCCAGGATAATTGAGTTGGGTAGGTGCCGGCGAAGCCTTCGCGCCTCACTGGCGGCTGTGGCACCGATGACGGCACCAATCGGGCTGAGTTCGGAATCTGTGCTCGCCGATTGCGCGACCATGCGGATGAGTTCCGCGAGCCGATCCGAGACGGACTGGTTGCCCGTCATCTGGTCCTGCAACCATGCGGCACCCGGATTGGAGGTGCGACAAAGGACCAGAATCCCTTTGCCAAACTGGAGTGCGGCATCAACAAAGGGCTCAAGCGTGTCCGGTCCCATAAGCGGGTTCACCGTCAGGCAATCGACTTCGAAATCGCCACTGCCGCCGTCGGATGCCGGTACAAGATAGGCACGGGCATAGGCGGCCGATGTGGCATCGATGTCACCGCGCTTGGCGTCGAGGATAACGCCGATGCCCGCAGTGCGGGCAAGGTCAATGCCACGCGCCAGCGCGGTGAGGCCGGCGAGACCGCAGGCTTCGAAATATGCCGCCTGGAACTTCACGAACCCGACTTGCCCAGCCAGCACAGGTAACAGGAAATCGATGAACCGGGTGATCCACTGAGGGTCGTTGCCGAATGCTTCGGGAAGGTCGGGTCTGTGAGGGTCAATCCCGACCGCCAATGGCCCAAATTCGCTAACGTTGTTGACTACCAGGTCTTGCCAGCGATTTCGGTTCATCGAGCGTTCCTCCGTTTGTTCAATGCGATCCGTCGGATCTGTTTGCGCCCGCCAGTTGGCTGGCAACCTCATTCAGCGCACCCAATTTCGCCTCGGCCGAACCGTTGACGAACGCACTGTCCAGCAACTCGACGATGCCGGTGATTTGACTGAGCTCTTCCGCTGCATTCTCGACCGTCAGCGGTTGATCATCGTACGCTTCGACGAAGCGCTGGGTGGCATAGGAGATGAGGAGCAGCGCCGCGGCATTTTCAGGCTCATTCGCAATTCGCGACCGAGCTGCGCGGCCGCAAGCATCATAGGCGCGAACGCCGCCTCCTGCTTCGCTTATGCCCCTTACCAATGATTCAAACATCACGCGCACTCCCTGGAATTAACGTGCCAACTCAGAAATTCCGCCATGATTGGCGGACCATGAAACCGGACCGTTCAGAAACAGCTCGACTTCCGCGATGGTCGCCGGCGGGAACCGGTTTTCGTCCTTGCACACCTTGAGAATGTCCCACCAGGTGGCGAGGTAGTGAAGCCGCATACCGGCTGCAGCCAGCTTCTCGGGCGTGTCTGGAAAAATGTCGTAGTAGAAGACCGCAAACGTATCGGTCACACGGGCGCCGGTGCGGGCAATCGCCTCGGCAAACTTGATCTTGCTTCCGCCATCGGTCGTGAGGTCTTCCACCAGCAGGACTCGTGCACCCTCCGCCAGCGCACCCTCGATCTGCGCGTCGCGACCGAAACCCTTTGGTTTCTTGCGCACATATTGCATTGGCAGTCCCATGCGGTCCGCAAGCCAGGCTGCAAACGGAATGCCTGCCGTTTCACCGCCGGCGACGGCATCGAATTGCTCAAATCCAACATTTCGGAAGATTATCGAGGCACCGAAGTCCATGAGTGCGGAGCGAATGCGCGGATAGGATATCAGCTTGCGGCAATCGATATAGACCGGGCTGGCAAGGCCGGACGTGAACGTGAACGGTTGGTCGGCTCGAAAGTGGACCGCGTTGATCTCCAGCAGCATCTTCGCCACCGTCTCGGAAATGACCGCGCGATCTGGAAATGTGTTTGAGAACATGGCTTCTTCCTGCTGTTGACCGTGGCATTGTCGCTATCAACAATGTCGCGGACTAGCCAGACTGCGCCTCCATATTCCAGTGGACGGGTTCGCCCGGATCGAAGACGGTCACTGGTCCGTCGGCGGTTTCGACTTTTGCCGGGAACTTGACGGGCTCTTGCTGCTTGCTGAGCGTGATGCGGGCCTCGTTGGGCGGCAGCCGGTAGAAGGCCGGTCCGTTGAGCGAGGCAAAGGCCTCCAGCCTGTCCAGCGCGCCTTCGGCCTCAAACACGTGAGCGAGAAGCGGCATGGTGTTGATGGCGGTGAAGATGCCGGCGCAGCCGCAGGCGCATTCCTTCAGCGGATCGAGATGCGGCGCGGAATCAGTGCCGAGGAAGAAGCGTGCGTCGCCCGAGGTGGCCGCTGCGCGCAGCGCCAGCCGGTGGTGCTCGCGCTTGGCGACGGGCAGGCAGTAATAATGCGGGCGGATGCCGCCGGCGAGAATGGCGTTGCGGTTGATGATCAAATGATGCGTGGTGATGGTTGCGGCGGTATTGCGCTCCTGCGAACGCACATAATCGACGCCGTCCTTTGTGGTGACGTGTTCCATCACAACGCGCAGTTCGGGCAGCCTGCGCCGCAACGGCTCCAGCACGCGCTCGATGAACACGGCCTCGCGGTCGAAGATGTCGATGTCGGGATCGGTCACCTCGCCATGCACACACAAAGGCAGGCCGATGGCGGCCATCTTCTCCAGAACCGGGATGATTTTTTCAATGTCGCGCACGCCGCTCTGGGAGTTGGTGGTCGCACCGGCGGGATAAAGCTTCACCGCGGTGACGAGACCATCGCGGAAGCCCGCCTCGACATCGGCCGGGTCTGTGCCCTCGGTGAGATAGAGCGTCATCAGCGGCGAAAAGACATGATCCGCCGGCAGTGCGTCCAGAATGCGCTGCCTGTATGCGGCCGCATCCGCCGCCGTCACCACCGGCGGCACCAGATTGGGCATGATGATGGCGCGGGCGAAATTGGCCGAAGAGTGCGGCAGAACCGCCTTCAGCATCGCGCCGTCGCGCAGATGCAGGTGCCAGTCGTCAGGCCGTCTGATCGTAAGGGTCGTCATGTCTGCATCTTCAGAAATTCGTGCAGGATGTCGGTTCCGGCCATGAGGTCGTGGATCTCCATCGCCTCGCGGGGATTGTGGGAACCGTTTTGATTGCGAACGAAGACCATTGCCGACGGGACACCCGCCGCCGCGAAAACGGCTGCGTCATGCCCTCCACCGCTGGGCATTACGAAGGGGTCTTGTCCCGCTTTCGCCATTGCGTTTTCCAGATGGCTAACCAGCCTCGGATCGCACATTGCCGGAGCGGTATAGAGCTCATCGTCGAGTACGAACCGCACCTTTCGATCCCGTTCGACCTGCTGCATTTCGGTCGTCAGAAGTGACCGCATTTCGTCCAGCGTCTCGGCGCTCTGACTGCGAATGTCGAGGCTGAAGACAATCTCGTCGGGGATGCGCGACATGGCATGCTTGTCCGGGTCCGTGCCGACAATACCGCTGGTCAGGACGAGATCGTCACCCTTGTTCAGGATCGTCGACCAGCTGTCGTCCAGCCGCACCAGCAGATCGGCCATCGCCAGGACCGGGTCGCGTCGGAACGCGCGAGGCACCGCGCCCGAATGTCCCGCCTCGCCAACACATCTGATGGCGCGATGTCGAATGTTGCCGCGGATTCCGGATACGACGGCGGCCGGAATATTCTTTCCGATAAGCAGCGGGCCCTGCTCAATGTGAAGTTCCAGATAGGCTTCGATCGAGCCAAGATCGATCAGCTTTCGGCCACCGTGAACATCGTCCATCGGGATGCCGATATCGGCCATGTGTTCGGCAAGCGGGCGCCCGTCGCCCTTGTGTTTCGCAGCCAGTTCCCCCGACGCAAGACTGCCGGTCAAAGCCTTCGACCCGATATAGCACGGCCCAAACCACGCGCTTTCTTCACCGCGCATCGCCAGAACATGAAACGGCCGTACAGTGTGCGCTCCCCGGCGCTTGGCTCTCACCAGGCAGACGAGCCCGGCTACTACCCCTGCGAGGCCGTCGAAGTTCCCCCCGAATGGAACGCTGTCGACATGTGATCCTACAACAACGAAGGAATCGGCTGCCCGGTGCTCGGGAAGCGAAAAGTTTGCGTTGCGGCCGGCATCGTACCAGACGTCAATTCCCTGAGAGTTCGCGAACTCTTCGAGCAGCGCCAGCGTTTCTGTCTCGATGGCGGAAAATGCCGGCCGGCTGACGCCTTCAAGATCCGCCGTGTGAGATGCGATGGTCTCGAAGAGCAATCGGGCGACACCGGCATCGTCGATGTCGCTGGATGCAACGATCCGGCCGACCGCGCTCACGGTGCGGTCTCCATAAACATCACGCTCGACTTCGGCTCACCGTCAACAACCGAACCCACCAGGTCACGGACCGACGCAATGCCCTCTTTTGCCAGATAGCGTTCGAGGTCGGCGATGATCGCAACCATCGCATTGGGATTGATGAAGGTGGCAGTGCCAACCTGCACGGCCGAGGCACCGGCTATGAGAAACTCCACGACATCATCGCTGGTGGAGATGCCGCCGCAGCCGATCACAGGGATGCGCGTCGCCTTGGCACATTGATAAGCCATTCTCAGCGCGATTGGCTTGAGAGAGGGCCCTGAGAGCCCACCCATAAGATTGCCAAGTTTGGGCCGCCTCGTGTTGATGTCGATTGCCATTGCCAGCAAAGTGTTGGCGACAACCAATGCATCGGCCCCGCCTTCTTCCGCGGCCCTCGCAACTTCCGAAGTTTCACCGGTGTTGGGCGTCAGCTTGGCCCAGAGCGGCAGCGACGTCGCCTTGCGGAGCCTTCTCATCACCTCATAGGTGGAAGACGGGCGTATAGCGAAGGCCTTGCCGTCTTCCTCAATGTTCGGACAGGAAACGTTCACCTCGATTGCATCGACACCGTCGACCGAGATCTCCGCGCACAGCGCCTCGAATTCATCAACTGTATTGCCGGAGATGCTGACGACGAGCGGCGTCTTGTAGGCTCGGTAAAATGGCACCGTCTTCTCGATGAAGGCCTTGGCGCCCTTGCTCGGAATTCCGATCGAGTTGAGCATCGACCCGCCAACCTCGCATACCCGTGGAGTCGGGTTGCCGCTGCGATAGTCGCGGGTGATGGTTTTGGTCACGTGGGCGCCCAGGCATTCGATATCGAACACCTCCGCCAGTTCTTCCGAAAACGTCCCGGAAGCGGGCATGATCGGGTTTTTCAACCGCAGCCCGGCAATGTCGACCGACATGTCTACCAAGGCATCGCCTCCTGGATGTCGAAGACGGGACCTTCACGGCATACGCGCAGCTGCGTGCGATTGCCGGCTTGCATGAACGGACGGACGCAGCAGTGGCACATGCCGAGGCCGCATGCCATTTGCTGCTCCAGGGCGATCTGACCCGGTATCGCGTGCCGCCTGCCCAGAACCTGAAGCAGGCCAAGCATCCTGTTGGAACCGCACGTGAAGAATGCATCGACGCCACGGTCGGCGATCAAGGCTTCGATCATGGACTCCAGCTGTTCCATGCCGGAGTTTCGCTCTTCGTCTGTGACGGTTATGACCTCGGCGCCCATTTCCCGGAAATAGTCGATCGAGACCAGCACATCGGGTGAGCGGGCGCTGCAGATCGCGGTGAGACGCTTGCCAAGGTTCCTTGCTTCGAGAGCCAGCGGCGCCAGCGTGGCCAGTCCCACCCCACGGGCGACCAGCACCAGGTGCTGCCAGTCGTCTTCGATCCTGAACCCGACGCCCAGAGGCCCGACCACGTTGAGGGTCTCGCCGGCGCGCAGGCGCGCGAGGGCGCGCGTTCCCGCACCTGTGACCTTGTACAGGAAGTGCAGCTCGCCGCGCTCCGGAAAGAAGCCATAGATGCTCATTGGGCGGCGCAGATAGGGCTTGTCCGCTCCCGAAGGCGGGCAGAGCAGATGAAAGAATTGCCCCGAGCGGCAACTCGCAAGCAGCTCGACCGGCGCCGCCAGCGACAGGCGCACATATTCGTCGTTCACCGGCTCGTTGGCGACAACCGCAAGATCGCCCTCGAAAACGGCATTGGCCGGTCCGTGCGGTCCGGCGAGCGGCGGCGACATCATTGCCTGGATCATCCGAACACCAGGTTGGGCAGGAACGTGGAAATCGGAGGCACGTAGGTGATAATGGCCAGAGCCACGAGATTTGCCGCTACAAAGGGCCAGATGCCCGAAATGATCGTCATCACAGGCTTGCCGAGCGTCGAGGACGCGACAAACAGGTCAAGTCCGAAGGGCGGCGTGATCATGCCGACCGAGATGTTCAGGGTGACGATCATGCCGAAATGAACTGGGTCGATGCCCATGGCCGTCGCCACCGGATAGAGGGGCGGGACGAGAATGAGCAATGCCGAGTTCGGATCGATGAACATTCCGGCGATCAGGAAAGCGACGTTGACCACCAGCAGGAATACGACCGGCCCTGCATTGACCGCCTCGATGAACGTCAGAATGTGGTTTGGCACCTGCGCCAGCGTGATGAAATAGGAGAGCAGGCCGCCGAGAGCGAGCAGCACGAATATGATCGCCGTTGAGATGGCTGCCCGTTCCGTAATGCCGAAGAGGCCCTTGAGCGTAAGCGTTCTGAAAACCACGCTTTCGACGAAGATGGCATAGACGACACTCGCCGCAGCCGCTTCGGTGGGTGTGAAGACACCGCTGTAAATGCCGCCGAGAATAATGATCGGCATTCCGAGCGCCCAGCCGGCGTGGCGAAGTGCTGCCAGGCGTTCGCGCCAGCTTGTCTTTTCGCCAGCCTGGATACCGCTGCGCCGGGTTTCGATTGCTACCAGAACGGCAAAGACGATGCCCAACACCACACCAGCGGCAATGCCCGCGACAAACAGCCGGGCGACCGACGCGCCGGTCATCCAGCCGTAGATGATGAGGGTAATGGATGGCGGTATCAGCAGCGCGGTCTCAGCGCTTGATGCGATCAGACCGAGCGAGAACTTTTCGCGGAAGCCGGCCCTGGTCATATCGGGATACACCATGCGGCCCATGGCGGCGACCGTCGCGGGCGCCGATCCGGATACGGACCCGAACGCCATCGAGCCGCCGATGACGGTATAACCCATCCCGCCCCTGCGATGCCCGAGAAGAGCTTTCACAAGGTCCGTCAGCCTGCGAGCGATCTGCCCGTCTCCCATCAGTTCCGCCGCCAGAATGAAGAATGGGATCGCCAGCAGGGTCGAATGATTGATGCCGCCCACGATCTTTTGAACGACCACCGGATCGGGGAGCGCGCCGTAGAAGAACTGCTTGACCATGAGGGCAGGGACCCCGAGCACGAGAAACATCTCGAACCCGGTAATCAGCAGCAGAACAGCTGCCGCCACGACCAGTGCGAGCAGGATCATGTTTCGACCGCCCTGGTCTCGGCAAAACGGTCGATTGCGCCTGCAAGGCTGAGGAAATAGCGCAACGCAAGCAGTGCGAATCCGATGGTCGGTGCGACATAGATCCAGCCCATCGGAAGGCCGAGCGTCGGACTGCGCTGTCCGGTCCCGAACACGAAACCGGCCATTTTGTATCCGATCCAGACGAGATAGAGCGCGAAAACAAGCCCGACCGCGTCGATGATCTTGCGGAGTGGCAGTCGCGTTGCCGCTGCAATCGAACTGCGCCAGGTATCGACCGCGACGTGCCGACCTCTCTCGAGCGCCAATCCCAAGGCAAGGAACACCAGGTAGACGTTCATCAAACGCACGGCTTCTTCGATCCATGCGAGATCGGACGCAAGGTTGCTGCCGGATGTGCGCACGACGACATTGGCGAAATACAATCCGACCATTGTCAGGAAAATCACCACCAGCGACGTACGTTCGGCGGTGCGCAGGACTGCTAGCGCAACATGCATGCCATGCTCCTTGACGCGCCTCGAGTTCAGGTTCCGCACGGGCAGCAGCCGTGAAACTGCTGCCCGCACGCTGCTACTCTCACCCTACTCGGTGATCGTCGCATACTCCTGCTCATAGAGTTCGATCAGCTTGGCGCCCTCGTCGCCCGCCCGATCGAGATAGGCCTTACGGGTGGCCGGATACATCGTCTCGCGAAACGCGGCCTTCTCCTCGTCCGACAGCACGCGCACGTCCAGACCAGCGGATTTGATCTCCTCAAGCGACGCAGCGACTGCGGCGCTCTTGTGCGCAATAAGTTCGGGAATTGTCTCCTCGAATGCGCTGGTGATGACGTCCTGGTAGTCCGCCGGCAGACTGTCCCAGAATGCGGGGTTGAACAGGATGACATCTTCCATGGCGCCGTGGCCGGACACGACGAGGTACTTCTGCACTTCGTAGAATTTCATCGCCCGGATTGTATCCAGCGGGTTCTCCTGCGCATCTACGACACCTGTCTGAAGCGACGTGTACAGTTCGCCGAAGGGCAATGCGATGGCCGAAGCGCCGAGCGAATTGTACTGCTCGATCAGAATGTTGGAATCCATGACGCGAAACTTCTGGCCGGCGAAGTCGCCCATGTCGCCAAGCGGCTTGTTGGACGTGAAGTTCTTCTTGCCGTTTGGCCAAAGCATCAGGCATTTCACGCCGCGCGTGTTGAATGACTCGCAAAGCGCCTTGCCGAAGGGCCCGGATCGCAATTCCTGCGCGTCGGCGTCGTCGTCGGGAAGCAGGAACGGAATATCGAGGATGGATATTGCCGGATTGAAGCCGCCAAGAAATGCTGCTGGCGCAACGGTCGCCTCCAGTGTTCCAAGCTGAACACCTTCGGTCATTTCACGTTGTTGGCCCAACTGGCCCTGGGGAAAGATCTGAAATTCAACCGCGCCGTTGGTCCGCTCATTGACCAACTTTGCCACCTTTTCCAGGTGAACGTGGCGCGACTGTTGGGTCGATTCGAGATGGCCAATCTTGGCCACGAATTCCGCGGCAATAGCACCTGAGGCGCCAAATACAAGAATAGCCGATAGGGTCAAACTGCTAAGCAGGTTTCTCACGGGTTCCACCTCTCGTTTGTTATGGATCGCTGCAGCTCGAAGCGTATGGATGCGCAAAACCGCTGTCAAACACTTTCTCAAAAATGATACGATCTGCTAGTTTGTATAATTATTTGTCTGATGCTCCGTTCCGGCCTCTCCGATTTGACATTTGGGCGGATGGGGCCCGATAAGACCAATTCTGACGTTGGGGGCGCTTTTTGTATGAATGGGCCGGCCGGGGACTCAATTCGTTTCAAGGACATCGGAGCTCGGTTGCGCGCTCATCGCCTTGGCAGGGACCTCACCCCCGATGAACTGGCGGGAAAACTGGGTATCTCGCGTGCCGCGCTCTATCGCGCGGAAAAAGGCGAAATCCGCAAGATCGAAATGCTGACAAGCATTGCCGACGAGCTTGGCGTGTCGCTGGCCAGCCTGATGGGGGTCGGTGTCGAGTATGTCAGTACGGCGATAGCGTTCTTCGAGCGAATGCGGCAGCTCGAGGAGCAGTGCCAGCAGATCATCGGCCTGTTCAGTCCTGTCTCCTACCTGCTTACGTCGGACAGCTATGATGCGGTTCTCAAGGAGGTTCTGCGAGAATCGATACCCGAGGGGAGCGCGTCCGATGGCAGCTCGGCAAGAGCCGTTGATGGGCTGTTGGAAGTGTTGCGGGCGCGAAAAACGGCGTTCAACCTGAAGCGGCCGCTCATCGTCAGCCTTATTGCCTCGGCCGATCTCGAGCGGTTCTTGCTGCATGGTCTGACCGGCCGACATGACCTGCCGGCCGAGACGATAAATATACGCCGCGCAAAGGCACGCGCCGAAGCCGAATTCATACTTTCCATGTTGCGAAGCCAGCCGATCGGGATCCAGATAGGCATCGTTCGCGAGCCGGTCCCCGCGACCAGTTTCCAGATATTTCGTCACGCCGACCGGTCAATACTCGCTATCAGCCCGTTCCGCTTGGGGGAGCAGCCGAACATTCGCCTCGGTGTTGCGCTTATCACGTCGGCGCCGGAAGCAATGGAACTTCATGAAGGTATCGCAGAACGCCTATGGGGCGAGGCGCTCAAGGGAGGCGAGGCCGCTTCATATCTGGAGGCGATGATCGACAAATATGCAATCAAGACATAAGCCGATTGGGGTAGCGGCAGGAGACCTGTCAGGACTGCTACCTTCTCTCATCCTTCGACTGCGATAGTATCGAACGGACCCGATCCGCTGCCTCATTTCCCTTCAGGCTGTTTTGCCAAAGTTGGGCGGTGACTTCCTGGTGAAGCTTCACCGAATCCTGCGCTGCCGTGATCGTGGCAACCCCGACGCGAATATTGGCGTAGAGTCCCAGCCGGAAGGGGCTGACAGCGACCTGTGACGCAGACCCTGTTCGCAATATTTGGAAACTCGCGCCCGGCAGGGAATCCTCCACCAGCCCGATCTGCACACCCATTGGCTGATCGACCAGCATTTGAAGGATGTTCTCCACCTCGGCCAACGCCGCGTTCCTGCGTCTCTCCAATTCGGCACCGTTGATGCCGTGCCTGCCCACAAAGCCGAGCCGCAACAGCTGTTCGAGTTCGGCAGCTGATACCAGGCTGACAATGTTGGGACGGCGTTTCAGATACCCCGCTTTCCGTGCGAGAAGCAGCTCTATGACCTGGTCAATCTGGCTGCCGAGATTTTGACGATTGACCGCCAATTCGGGCACGCTCTCCATCAGGATTTCTGGCAGAAGCGCATCAAAATTTTCGGTCGTTAGCAGGTAGGAAATCGGCCCGAACAAGACACTGATCTGGTCCGCCATGCCCTCCAGCTGGCGCACGCGCTCATAGAATTCGGCGGCCGTCGCAATGAATTCCGATCCCACGCCAAAGAGGGAGGCTACCGATATCTCGAGAAAATCGGCGATCCTGCCGAGTGCGTCCACCCGGATAGGCTGGCCTGCCTCGTATCTGTAAATCGCTGCGCGTGACAATCCGGTCCCGGACGCCAGGTCTTCAGGCGAAAGTCCCTTGCCCAATCGAAAAGAGCGCAATCGCTCCCCGACATGCAAAGCGGTCTCGTACTGCGACGTCATCTGTTCTCACTAGAAAGCACCATTGGGAAAATATGGCCGGCGACACAATTTCACAAGTTCGCGAAAAATGGAGCGCTTGGCTCGATCGGCGCCACAAGTCTCAATTCGTAGAAATTGCCCGGCCGCGCGGCCGTCCGCGGTGAGCGGTATGAAACCACGGGAGATGTCTGTCCAGAGGTGTGCCTGCCATTGTCGCAAAATTGCGGAATGGAGAGGGCAAATCTCAATATTGGGATTTTTCTTGACATGGATAATGGCGCAGACTTAGCCTGCGGAGACGCTGTCGGGGACGCCAACAGCTGCAAACACCGCCCGAGAGACAGAAATTGATCACGATCCGGGACATATCGAAGACCTTTGAGGGCAAGGAAGGCAGTGTCGTTGCGCTTGAACCTCTCAGCCAGCACATAGCCGAAGGCGAGCTGGTGTCGATCATCGGCCCCTCGGGTTGCGGCAAGTCCACGCTGTTGCGGATCATCGCCGGCCTGGAAACGCCGTCCTCTGGCGAAATTGTCCTGGGCACGGCCGGTCTGCGGCGTCCCGTTGGGTTTGTGTTTCAGGATGCAGTCCTTCTGCCGTGGAAGACCGTTGCCGAAAACATCCGTTTTCCTCTGGATACCGCAGGGGTGCCGCGCGGACAGAGTGATCGAAAAGTCGAGGAACTGATCAACCTCGTGGGCCTCCAGGGGTTCCAGAATTCCCTTCCCAAGCAGATTTCGGGTGGCATGAAGCAAAGGGCGGCCATCGCACGCGCCCTTGCTGACGATCCGCCCATTCTTCTGATGGACGAACCCTTTTCAGCCGTCGACCTCCTGACAAGGGAAACACTCAACGACGAATTGAGCCGCATCTGGCGGCAAACCGGAAAGACCATACTTCTGGTGACACATTCGGTTGAGGAGGCGGCCTACCTTGGCACCAAGGTGATGGTCATGAGCCCTCGGCCGGGCCGCTTGAAAACGACGATAGAAGTCGGCCTGCCAGTGCCGCGCGATGAACAGACGCGGCGGTCAGTGGACTATCTGGATCTCGTCTCGGAACTGCGGATCATGATGCGCGAGATGGTCGGATGAGCGGCCGCATCCGCGCAAGCCTCGAATATGGCGCGGCCCTGACGCTGCTTGGCGTTGCCTGGTGGTATGCGAGCGGCCCGATGGGGACGCCGCCTTACCTGCTGCCGTCCCCGCAGTCGGTGATTGCGACGCTATGGGACCTTCAACTATCCGGCCAGCTTCTGCCCCACATTGCTTTCACGGTGCAGAACATTCTTCTGGGTCTGCTGGTTGGGTCGGTGGTCGGCGTCGCGCTGGCTTACATCCTCTACAGGACGCCTGCACTTTGCGACATTCTCGAGGGGCCGCTTGTCGTCCTGCAGACCGCCCCCAAGATTGCTCTCGCACCCCTGATAATCATCTGGTTCGGCCTTGGGTTGACGGCGAAGATTGTTCTCATCTTCAGCCTGGTCTTTTTCCCCGTCTTTGCCGGCGCGCTCGCCGGGTTGCGTGCAATCGACAGCCGGCTTCAGGACCTTGCAGACCTGCTTCGGCTGACACCCATGCAGCGCTGCCTGCGCATCGACCTGCCCGCTGCGCTCCCCGGAATTTTCGTTGGCCTGAAGATAGCTGCGATCCAGGCCCTCGTGGGTGCGATCCTGGCCGAGTGGATGTCGGGCACCCAAGGCCTCGGCTACATGATGACCTTCGCCACCGCTACCTACAAAACCTCGATGCTGTTTGGCGCCGTTCTGCTGACCGCTTTGTTCGGCATGGCAATGCACGCCATGCTCAACGAGATCGAGACCCGGTTCTTGTCGTGGAATGCGCCAGATGAACGCTAAGGCCGGTCCCACTGCATTGCATCCCTACACGAACGGGCGTCCGCCGCATCTTCCATGCGGTCCGGGCGACATCTGCGAGGACGTACTCATCCCCGGCGATCCGGACCGGGTGAGCCTGCTCGGGGAGATGCTCGATGACGTGGTCAGCTTCGGGCGTCGCCGGGAGTTCGCAGTCGCGAGCGGGCGATACAAGGGACATCCGCTCACCATCTGTTCAAGCGGCATAGGCGGCCCTTCCACCGAGATCGCGCTTGTTGAACTGGCGGCGCTCGGCGCGAAGCGGGTCATCCGCGTTGGCGGTATGTCCTCACTCGTGCGCGACATTCCAACCGGCTCCTACCTCGTTGCAGACAAGGCGATTGGCGCCACCGGCGTTGCGCAGCTCTATTCGCAGGGTGCGTCGAAGGAGATCGTGGCGGATCCGGCCTTGACCGCCGCACTGCTCGATGCCGCGCGGGCGCAGGGACTGTCAGCACGCGCAGGCACAGTGGCGACGACCGACAGCTACTACGTCGGTCAGGATCGGCCCGTCGGAGCGGACTGGGGCCGGGGAGTCGCAAGCGAAAAGCACCTGGAATGTTTCCGGCAACAGGGCGCTCTCGGCGTCGACATGGAGAGCCAGGTCATTCTTTCCGTGAGCCAAAGGGTGGGTCTGAAGGCGGCATGCCTGCTCGGCGTTCACGGCAACCGGGCCACCAATGACTGGCTCACCGACTACGAGTCCACGCAACGCAACCTTTTGCATATCGCGGGAGTGGCACTCGCCAGGACTCACCCCGAAATCGTGAAAGAGAAGGATTAGCACCATGTATGAGAAGCTAAAACGCATCGTTGCCGGGACCGGCCTCGCGGTTGCCCTGCTGGGTGCATCTGCGGCGGCCGCGCAAGACAAGGTCGTGTTCCAGATCGACGGCAATGTGGTTCCGTTTTACGCACCGCTATACGCCGGCGTCGAAAACGGCTTCTTCGCGGACGAGAATATCGAAGTGGAGTTCCTGTATGCTGGCGCGTCCGACATCCTGACCAACATCGCCGCGGGCAACGTTGATTTCGGATTCCCGAATGGCGACGCCGTGGTTGCTGCCGCCGCGAACGGCCTGCCGATCAAGGTGGTCCACACTACCTATCAACGCGGAATTGGCGCCCTGCTTGCCAAGAAGGAAAGTGGAATCGAAACCTATGCCGACCTGAAAGGCAAGACTGTTGCGGTCACCTCGCTGGGAAGCCCGAACTATCTGCAGCTGCAGGTCGGTCTGGCAAAGGAAGGCCTGACGATCGATGACGTGAAGGTCGAGGTTGTCGCCTCCGGCGCCATCGTTCAGACGCTTCAAAGTGACGATGTCGACGCCATCGTGTTTTCCGAACTGCGGAAATACGCTCTCGAAGCCGCAGGCTTCGATGTGACCATGATCCTGTCAAACGACTTCCTGCCGTCGTTCGGCAACGTGGTCGTGACCAGAACGGCCATGCTGGAAGACAATCCGGATCTCGTGAAGCGCTTCACGAATGCAGTCACCAAATCCTATGAGTGGGTCATCGACGGACATGTCGAGGATGCGCTGCAGATCTCCATGGACAAATACACGCCGACCTGGGCGGATCAGATGGAGATCCTCACGACGGCGTTCGAGAATACGTTTGTTGCCTCGGTCTGGCAGAGCCCGCTCACCAAGGAGAGGGGACTGGGTGCGGCCGACTTGGATGCCTGGCAGACGAATGCCGACATCCTGGCTGAGTACAAGGTGATCGACACCGCGCCGAAAGCCTCCGACTTCGTCGTCGATCCCTCGTCGATCGAGTAGTCAGTGCTTAAGCGAAGCATATTGGGGCTCATTGGAATCGTCGCGCTCTGGGGCGCGGCGGTTCCGATTTTCGAAATACCCGACTACCTCTTGCCCGGTCCGCTGGAGGTTGCACGGAGCCTCGTCTTCCACGTCCAGCGCTCCGATCTGATGTGGCACATTTACGTAACCCTTACCGAGATAGTCGGCGGCTTCTTCCTTGGCTCGGCGGTGGGTGTCGTCTCGGCGATCCTCTTTGCGCGGTCGCCGCTCCTGCTCCGCGTCTCCACGCCACTTATCCTGTTGCTTCAGACGACTCCGAAGATTGCAATCGCTCCACTGCTGTTGCTCTGGCTTGGTTTGGGAGCGGCTCCGAAAATCGCGCTCGTCGCCATTGTCACGTTCTTTCCGGTCATGACGGCGATGCTGTCCGGCATCGTCTACATGAACAGATCCTATGTCGACCTGGCCGGTGTCTTGCGCCTGTCTGCCTGGCAGCGTTTCCGGCACATCGAGTTGCCGGCCGCCATACCGACCCTGTTTGCGGGAGCGACGGTCGCCACAACGCTCGCCATGACTGCGGCGGTGATCGGAGAGCTGATGGGCGCCAACAAGGGCATCGGATTTCTGCTCGCCAACGGTCAGGAAAACGCCGACGCCGCATCGGTCATCGCCATGGTGATCCTGCTGTCGTTTCTGGGCTGGGCGCTGTTCGCCTTGCTCGACTATGCTCGCCGACGCTCCGAAGATCGGTATCTGTGACAACTGTCAGCGGACGGCAGACCAAGTTCGCTGCCTGATGAAACTCGAAACGGTTCTTCGGGAAAGTTCGATGAAGCGGAACTCTCTTACGGGAGACAGCCTCTGAGGATCACCTCGACAATGGTGTCGCGCGCATTGTCGAAGTCTGCCCGCCGCAGCGTAGGCCGTTTCAGCGTCATTGCGGCCACTTCGGCAGAATCGGCATAAAACTGGGTGGCCGCCCACAGCATCATGAAGAAGTGCTTGGGATCCAGCTGGCGCAGTTTGCCCTGCTGCATCCAGGCTTCCACGACCTCGACCCTGTCGCGGGTCACTTCCTGTATGTGGCGGCGCTGGGCCCTCGAAAGAAACCGCCCGCCGCGCAGCATCTCGTTGGCGAAGAAGCGCGACTCGACCCCGTGCTGCCTTGAATATTCCAGCTTGGCGGCGATGTAGTCGGCGATGGCTTCCCGGGGCTCGCGGTCGGCACGAATGTGCTCCAGCGCCGTGTCCCACCCCTCAAGCAGGCGCTCGATCAAGGTGGCGTAAATCGCCTCCTTGGTCTCGAAGTAGTAATAGACATTGGCCTTGGGCAGCCCGCTCGCCTCTGCAATTTCGGCTATCCGCGTCCCGTCAAAGCCCTTGCTCGCAAAGAGGTTGGTTGCCGCCCGCAGGATAGCCGCCTCGTTGCGCGCCCGGATGCGTTCTTCCGGCGGCTTGGCCGTCCTCCGCCGTGGCTTCGTCAATTCCTGCGCCATTTGCGTGCCTCCAACCTGCAACCGCCCCGTTTTCTTACATGCCCGCAGCCGGCATTCCAATCGAACGCCTTAATGTAAAAAACTGACGGTTTGGTCAAGAAATGCTGATTCAGAAGTTGACTTTTTGGTCAACTTTTGGATTCGTAACGATGGAGTGGAGGCAGTCGCAATGTCAGTTCGGCTCTTGGATGCCTTGAGGGAAACGCTGCAGGGGTGGGTCGATGACCTCCCCGAGGCCTGGCGCCCAATACTGAGCGACGTCGAACTGGGGTTTTCCGACAGCGACCCCGATCTTGAGCTGGAAATCTGGGAGCCGATATTTCCACCCCGCCGAGGGCGTACATTTCCGGGCGCGCCGGCAGGCGCGCATATGTTGCGAGCGTTCGACGGCATCGACCCTAACAATGTCCGTTGCATTGTCATGGGACAGGACCCGTATCCCGAACCCGGCTTTTCTACCGGACGCGCATTCGAGGCCGGCAACGTTGCCGCCTGGCGGGAGCTCGACAAGATGTTCTCCAAAAGCGTGCGGGCCTACATGCAGCAAATCTGTGCCGCGCGGACTGGCCGGTCTGAGCTGGCCGCGTCTTTCGATGCGTGGCCCGCCCTCCTCAGAGAAATCGAGACCGGGTCCGTTGCGCTGGAGGCGCCGGACGCCATTGCCGACCACTGGGAGAGCGAAGGGGTGCTGCTGCTCAACTCCTCGCTCACACTGTCGCGTTTCGACAAGGCAATCGACCGTCACCAGTCGCACGGCCATTTACCGGTGTGGCGTCCTCTGATGCAGGCGGTGTTGAGGCACTTCGCAGCGTCCGGCAAGCCCATTGTCTATCTCGGCTTCGGTGACGTTGCAGCCGAGAACCTTCGGCTTGCAGGCCTCGATGCGCCGACCTCGCCACAGGCGGCATTCGTGCGCCCCCATCCGGCGGCGGCCGACGAGTTGCTTTCGCTTGAAAACCCCTTCACCGCCTGCAACCGCCATCTGGCGGCATCGGGCGTCGCGCCGATTGCCTGGTAAGCCGATGACCCAGACCGAAACATATGACTACATCATTGTCGGCGCTGGCTCGGCCGGTTGCGTACTGGCAAACCGCCTGTCGGCTGATCCAGCCAACCGTGTGCTCTTGCTGGAAGCAGGCGAGCGTGACGGAAACCCGCTGTTCCGTCTGCCGATGCTGATGGGCAAGCTGTTTCAGTCAGGCATCTACAACTGGCACTATCACACGGAACCGGAGCCATATCTCAACGACCGCTCGCTGTACTGGCCGCGCGGCAAGGCGCTTGGCGGATCATCCACGATCAATGGCATGATCTATGTGCGCGGCAACCGCCACGATTACGATCGCTGGTCGCAGCTTGGGCTGCCCGGCTGGTCCTACGAAGACGTGCTGCCGGCTTTCCGACGTTCCGAGGGCCACATCCAGCGCAGCGACGACTATCACAATGGTGACGGCGAACTGACGGTCTGCCGCGCCCGCGGCAAGAACATGCTGCACGACGTGTTCGTGGAGGCTGGAACCGAAGCGGGTTACCCGGCCAATGACGATTTCAACGGCGCCGAACAGGAAGGTTTCGGCAAGTTCGACTTCACCATCAAAGACGGCAAACGCTGGTCGACATCCTTCGCGTTTCTGAGGCCCGTGCTGTCACGCCCCAATCTCACGGTCGAGACGGAGGCGCTGGCAAAGCGTATCGTCGTCGAGAACGGCCGTGCGGTTGGCATCGAATATTCCCAGCGCGGCAGGGACCGCACGGCTCATGCCAAGCGCGAGGTCGTGGTCGCATCGGGCACCGTGAATTCACCGCAACTGTTGCTTCTGTCGGGCATCGGACCGGCAGAGGAGCTCGCGGAACAAGGTATCGCCTCGGTCCACAATCTGCCCGGCGTCGGCAAGAACCTGCAGGATCATGTCGACTGCGTGATGGTTTGGGAGTGCCCCAAGCCGGTGACGCTTTATGGCGATCTGCGCGCCGACAAGCTCGTGATGTCGGTGATACAGGGTATGCTGTTTGGCAGCGGCATCGTCACGACCTTCCCTTATGAAAGCGGTGCGTTCCTGAAGTCGCGCGCGGGCCTCGATGCGCCCGACATTCAGCTGCATTTCATGCCGGCGCTGGAAAAGACGGCAAACCTGCATTTTCCCAATCCGTTCAAGAAAAAGGAGGCGGTCGAGGCCAATCACGGCTTCACGCTGCGGGTGGGCCCGGTCAATCCGGAAAGCCGGGGCGAGATCACGCTTCGTTCGGCCGATCCAAGGGACAAGCCGCGCATTCGCGCCAACTACCTGCAATCCGATTTCGACATGCACACGATGATCGCCGGCATCCGCATGACGCGCGAAATCATTGGCCAGAAGGCTTTCGATCCATACCGCGGCAAGGAACTCGCGCCCGGTCCCGCCATCGATGACGATGCGGAGCTGGAAAGCTGGCTACGCGCCACGGCGATGACGACATTCCATCCGGTCGGCACCTGCAAGATGGGCGATGACCCGATGGCTGTGGTCGATGCAAGGCTGAAGGTGCATGGAATTGAGGGACTGCGGGTCGCGGACGCCTCGATCATGCCGATCATTTCCAGCGGCAACACCAACGCCCCGGCGATCATGATCGGCGAGCGGGCGGCAGACTTCATTCTCGAGGAGGGCAAGGCGTGATCGTCGAACACCGCACCTATACATTCCGTCCCGGCACGGTCGACGGCTGGCTGAAGAAGTACGAAACCGAAGGGTTGCCTGTTCAGAAGCGCCATCTGAACAAGTTTCTCGGCCTCTATGTCAGCGAGATCGGTTCGCTGCACACCACCGTTCTGATGTGGGGCTACGACAGCCTTGCCGATCGCGAGGCGCGCCGCAACGCGATGTATCAGGACCCCGACTGGCAGACCTTCATTTCCGGCATCTGGGCGCTCGATGCGATCCAGAGCCAGACCGTAATGATCATGAACCCGGCACCGTTTTCGCCGGGCGCCTGATCGGCATGCGCAGCTTTTTCAAGTGAAACCATAAGAACCGGGAACCGGCACCAATCCAGAGGATAAGTGAAATGACAAACAAAACGAATGCGCTTTCTCTTCTTCGGTCGTCGATCGACCGCCGCTCATTTCTGAAATACACCGCCGGCGCCTCGGCGGCCGCGATGACGGGCGCTCTCACCGCCGCCGTCGCTCATGCGCAGGGTGGCCTCGTCGCGCTCGTGCATACCCAGGCGGCCGGTGACGCCGGGCCCGTCGATTCCATGATCGCGAAGCTCACCCAGCTTGCCGAGGAAAAGGGTCTTGAGCACCGGGCCATCTATGCGCAGGACCCGGCAACCTACGAGACGATCTTCCGCACGCTCGGCGATGCCGGCGCGGCCGTGGTCGTGTCGACATTCAACGAGGTTGCCGAGCCTTTCAAGGCCGTCGCGCCCGACTATCCTGACACCAAGTGGATACAGCTGTTCGGCGATGCGTTCGAGCCGCCGATCCCGAATGTCGTCACTGTGTCGTATGACTACTATCTCGGCTGCTACCTCTCCGGCATCTTCGCCGGCCATGTCAGCAATTCCGGCAAGATCGGGTTCATTGGTGGCATCTCCATTCCGCCACTGAATGCGGACTTCAATGCCCTGAAGGCCGGCGTGCTGTCGGTGCGTCCTGACGCAACAGTGACAGCTGCCTTCGCAGGCTCCTTCCAGGATCCGGCCAAGGGCCAGGAGATCGCCACGCAGATGTATTCGGATGGTATCGACTACATCCAGACCGATGCTGCAGCCACCGACTTCGGCATCATCGCTGCTGCCAATGAAGGCGAAGGCCGTCTGGTCAGCACACTCGATCCCGCGCAGTTCAAACTTGGCCCGAAATCGCTCATATCGATTGTCGGCCTCGACTTCGGCGTTTCGCTCTACAACGAGACGACCAAGGCTCTGGGCAGCGACTGGAGCGGTGGTTCGCATGTGAACACCGGGCTTGGCACGGGGGTCATCGAGTTCATGCTGTCCCCGCTGTTCCAGGAACAGGGCTCGCCCGAGGTCGTGGCCAAGTCGAAGGAAGCGTTGGCTGCCGTTGACAAGGTCAGGGCCGGCATTCTGGACGGCTCGGTCCAGGTGCCGTTCAATACGACACTCTGACATCTGGCCGAACATTGGATCATGCCGTCATGAAGGAGCCTGCCGACGTCGTACTTGCCTGCCGCAATACCACCGTAACCTACGGTGATGTTGTCGCGCTCGACGATGTTTCGATCAGCTTCCCCGGCGGCATGATCCACGCCGTTGTCGGCCAGAATGGAGCCGGCAAGACGACATTCGCGCGCACCGTGGCCGGGCTGGTTCGCCCGGCTGCGGGTTCACTTCAAATCAATGGCAGATCCATAGCCGGTGGAAACGTCAACGATGCGCGAAAGGCCGGGGTCGAACTCGTCCATCAGAGCTTTGCCCTGCCGCCATCGTTTACGGTTGCAGAAGCCATGCAGTTCGGAGCCGATGGCGGGCGGCTCTACACACGTTCGGCACTGGAACGCCGCTGGCAGGCGCATCTCGACGCGCTCGACGTCAAGGTCAGCGCCGGTGCGCAGATACGTTCGCTGACAGTCGAACAACAGCAGGCCGTCGAGATCGCGCGCGCACTGGTAACTGACGCCAGCCTGCTCATACTGGACGAGCCAACGGCAGTGCTGTCGCCTGAAGGCGCCGAAAAGCTATTCGAGCGCGTTCGCCACCTCAAGGAGCGTGGCGTTACCATCGTCCTGATCCTGCACAAGATCCGTGAAGTGCTTGCTGTGTCCGATACAGTCAGCGTGCTGCGCGGCGGCAAACTGATCGACGGACCACTTCCCGCCGCAGACATCGATGCGGAGACGCTGGCGTCCCTCATCATCGGCCCGTCAGGGCGGGAACTGGAACAAGACGACCGTGAGGCTCTGACCGGCGCCGCGTCCCCTGTCGCCGCCACGACGGAAACCGCTCCCGTGGCACAGACTGCGATCCTGAGTCTGAAGGATGTCACCACACGTACCGATGGCGACGGACCGCCACTCGATGGTGTCGACCTGACGGTCCACGCCGGCGAAATTGTCGGGGTGGCCGGCGTCGAGGGCAACGGGCAGCGTACGCTGGTGCGCGCGATCTCCGCGCTAGCCGACATTGTCGACGGTTCGCTGGAGATCGACGGCCGGGACATGGCTGCGAGCCCTCTTCTGGCGCGGCGGGCGCTGGGCCTTCGCGTCATTCCCTTCGAGCGCAATGTCGAAGGGCTCAGCCTGACCAGTCCGCTTTGGGAAAACTGGTCGGTGGGACAACTCCTGCGCAGGCCTCTTCATGCCGCAATCAGCCCGGACGGACTTCGGCGAAGCTGCAGGGCCGCATTCGACAATTGGGATGTGCGTTACAGCAATGTGGAACAGCGCGCCGGTTCGCTGTCGGGCGGTAATGCGCAGAAGGTGATCCTTTCGCGCGAAATGGACGATGCCGCGCGCCTCATAGTTGCCGCGCAGCCGACACGCGGTCTCGACATTGGCGCCACGGCATTCGTCTGGGACGCGTTGCGCGACGCACGCCGCCGAGGCTGCGGGGTGGTGTTCGTGTCCTCCGATCTGGACGAAATCTTCGATGTTGCGGATCGGGTCGTCGTCATGCTTGCGGGCAGGATCGTGGGCGAGTTCCGCGCGCCGTTTGATCTGGCAAGCGTCGGCTCGGCGATGACGGGAGCGCAGGCATGAGCACAAATCTCTCCGCGATCATCCGTGCTGCCGTCTTCATCGTCATCGCGCTTGTCCTGTGCGGCGTCATCTTCGAGATTGCAGGCTACTCTGGCGTACAGACTTTCGACGCCATCATCGACGGCGCATTCCTGCGCCGCAATGCGCTCGAACACGCGCTTCGCTGGGCGCTGCCGCTCTTCATCACCGCCACCGGCGTCGTGATTTCCTTCCGGGCCGGCTACTTCAACATCGGCGCGCAAGGCCAGTTCTATGTCGGTGCAATTTGTGCCGCCTTTGTCGCCGAGTGGCTGAAAGGTTATCCGGGCGCCGTCGTCATACCGCTCTGCTTTGCGGCCGGCATGACCGGCGGCGCATTGTGGGCGCTGTGGCCCGGCCTCCTGCGGCTTCGTTCGGGCGCGGACGAGGTGATTACGACCCTGATGGGCAACTTCCTCGCCGGTCTGCTGCTCGTTTACGTCACGGCCGGCCCGCTGAAAGACCCATCCGGCTCCGGCCAGCAGGCTTCCAGCCGGCCGCTGGAAGCCGCCTATCGCATCAGCACGTCGAACGGCGTCTCGCCGACAATCATCGGCATCGCGATATTTGTCGGTCTGGCGATGTGGTTCCTGGTCAATCGCACGGCCTTCGGCGTTCTGTCCGGCCTTGGCGGCCGCAACCCGACAATGGTCCAGTGGCAGGGCGCCAGCGTGTGGCGCATCGGCCTTGCCAGCTTCCTGATCAGCGGTGCTCTGGCCGGCCTGGCAGGCACGATTGAGTTGATGGGGCCGAACGGGCGGCTGGCCGGCGGGTTCCTGCCTGCGCACGGCTTCACCGCCGTCCTGATTGCGCTTGTCGCGGGTCTTTCGATCACCGGCACGGCTATCGCCGCCTTCTTCTTCGGCGGGCTGGCTTCTGCCGCCCTCTACCTGCCGGTCATAGCCGGCCTGCCTTCAGCGGCAATCGACATCATCAACGCGGCAATCGCGCTCTTCATCACTGCGAAGTCTCGCTTTGTCGACCGGCTGGCAAGCTTCTGGAGGCGACCGTGGACGACATCGTAATCGCGATCCTGCGCTCAGGCACGCCGCTCGTCTATGTCGCGCTGGCAGGTGTGATCGCCCAGCGTTCGGGCATCTGGCATCTCGGCCTCGAAGGCCTGATGATCACCGGCGCCTGCGCGACAATCGTCGGCACGGTTCTCACCGGATCGGTCGGGCTGTCGCTTCTGATCGCGATCCTCTTGTGCGCGCTCGGCTCGGTCCTGTTCTGGCTGGTGGTCGAAGTGTTGAAAGCCAACCAGATCATCGCCGGGCTCGGCCTGACCGGGCTTGGACTGGGTGGCACATCGCTTGCCATCCAGGCGATCTTTGGAAGTCAGGGCGCGGTCAGCGCTCCGGCCGGCCTGCCGAAGATAGGCGCTGCATTCGGCCCCTATGCCGGTCTTTCCGTCCTTGTGCTGGCGATGCCCTTTGTCGTCTTTCTCACCTGGGTGCTTCTGTGCCGAACCCGTTTCGGCCTTCGTCTGGCCGCCTGCGGTGAACACCCCTTCGCGGCGCGCAGTGTGGGGGCCAACCCTGGCCTCATGCGCCTTGTTGCACTGGTAATAGGCGGCGGCTTCTGCGCACTCGCGGGTGCCGAGCTTGCCGCCGGAAGCCTGCAGATCTTCTCGCAGAACATGACCGCCGGCCGTGGATTCATGGGCTTCGCCGCGGTGATTTTCGGTGCCGGCCACCCGATCTGGGCAACGTTTGCTGCCCTGTTTTTCGCAATTGTCGGCGCGATCGGCATTCGTGCCCAGCTGGTCTTCGGCGACCGCATACCGCACGATCTGCTGCTTGGCCTGCCCTACATCGCAACCGTATTCGGCATCTGGCTGTCGGCCCGGCTGCGCGGCGGCGCAAGGGGTGCAGCCGGCGGCTTCGGCGAACTGAAAGACCCGTAAGCCTTGAAACGCAAACTCATCATTCTCACTGATCCGGGCCAGGATCAGGCCGCTGCCCTGCTTATGATCCTTGGCGCGCCGCAGTCGTTCGACGTGCTTGGTCTTGTGGCGACCGCCGGCAATATCGACCTCGGCCACACAATCAGGAACTGTCTGAAGGTGCTGGAACTGGCCGGGCGGGCCGACATCCCGGTTTTTCCAGGCTGCCCAAGGCCGATGGCGCGGCAGCTGGTGACGGCCGAGCATGTTCACGGGCCGACAGGGCTCGACGGTCCCGATCTGCCCGAACCCGTGACTGCGCCCGCCACTACTCACGGGGTCGATTTCATCATCGACACGTTGCGGGAGGCGGAGAGCGGTACGGTCACCATCTGCTCGCTGTCCCCGCTCACCAATCTTGCGATGGCTCTGATCAAGGCGCCGGACATCGCCCCGCGCATTCGCGAAATCGTGGCGATGGCCGGAGCCTATTTCGAAGGCGGCAACATCACGCCATCAGCCGAGTTCAACGTCTATGTGGACCCGGAGGCCACCCGCATCGTGCTTGCTGCCGGTGTTCCGACCACGCTGCTGCCGCTCGATGTGACACACAAAATGCTCTCAACGAGAGATCGGCTGGAAGCCATGCGCGGGCTTGGCAATCGGTGCGGCATCGCAACGGCCGAGATGCTGGAGTTTTCCGAACGCTTCGATCTCAGGAAATATGGATGGGACGGCGCTCCCTTGCACGGGCCCTGCGTGCCGGCGTTCATGCTTGAGCCCGAGATCTTCAGCGGTCGCCGGATCAACGTTTCGGTCGAAACCAATGGCCACCACACGCAAGGCATGACCGTTGCCGACTGGTGGGGCATAACCGATCTGCCGAAGAATGCGTTCTGGGTCCGCCACGGTGATGCGGACCGCTACTACAGCCTGTTGAATACCTGCCTGGCCAATCTCCCATGAGCAAGATGCTGATACGCGGCGCGACCGTACTTACCCTCGACGGGGCCGAGGGAACGCAACCGATTGAATCCGATGTGCTGATCGAGGGCACCCAGGTCGCGGCCATCGGCCCGGGTCTTGACCCATCGTCGGACACGCAAATCATCGACGCGCGCGGCAAGCTCGTCATGCCCGGCCTTGTCAACGCGCACACGCATTCGAGCGAGACGTTCTTCCGCGGGCGCTATGAGAAGATGCCGCTCGAGGTCTGGCTGCTCTATGCCTACCCGCTGCTGATGGGGCCAGTGATCGACAAGGAGTTGCTGCATCTGCGCTCGCTGCTGCTGGCGACGGAATCGTTGAAGGCCGGCGTCACCACGCTATCGGACTGCTTCTTCGACCCGCCGCGCCACGAACTTGACCGGCTGGGCACCGTCTTCGGCGCTTATGAACTGGCCGGCATCCGGGCGAACGTATCGAGCGGGGTGATGAACATCCCCACGCTCGACGCACTGCCGTTTGCGCGCGATGTCGTGCCGCTGGAAGTTCAGAAACAACTGGATTTCGGCCCGCCGATCACGGCCGACGCCTATATCGACTATTGCCGTTCAGCCATCGAAGCGTTCGACGGCAGGGCAGGCCGGCTCAAATTCATGATTGCGCCGTCAGCGCCGCAGCGCTGCACCGCAGACCTGCTCACCGGTTGTTTCGAGCTGGCGCAGGCTCATGCCCTGCCCTTCCACTGCCACGTTCTGGAGACGATCACCCAGGCTGTCACCGGCCCTGAAATCTATGGCCGCAGCCTGATCCGATACATGGGCGATCTGGGCGTGCTTGGCCGCAACACAACGATCGCACATTCGGTCTGGGTCGATGATACGGACATGGCTGCAATGGGGGCGGCAGGCGTGTCGGTGGTGCACAATGCGGTTTCCAATCTCAAGCTGGGCGCGGGCGTTGCCCCGGTGCGCCGGCTGATGGATGCGGGCGTCACGCTGGCGCTTGGCACAGACGGCGTCTCCTCCAACGATACGGCGAGCATCTTCGATGTCATGCGCGTCGCTGGCCTCCTGCACGGCGCGAGCGGGCCGGATGCCGACAGTTGGCTGTCGGCGGCCGAGCTGCTTCAAGCGGCAACTCTCGGTGGTGCGCGCAGCGCAATGATGGAAGACATCTGCGGATCGCTGAAGCCCGGCAAGGCAGCCGACATCATCATGCTCGACCTTCACGATTGCGCCTTCATGCCGCTCAACGACATTGCCCGGCACCTTGTCTATGCCGCAAACGGCTCAAACGTGGACATTGCGATCGTTGCCGGCGAAATCGTGATGCAGGGGCGGCGCATGACGCGGTTCGACGAAGATGCCCTGTTCGCCGAAATACGCGAACGCGTGCCCGCCTATCTGCAAGCCCACACAGAAGTCGAGCAGCGCAACCGATACCTCCAACCCTTTTTCGCGGAGATCCACCGCCGCTCGGCGGCAAGCCACAGCGGCGTCTACCGCTATGCGGGCGACGCACCCTTCAGCGAGCGGAACTGGGGCCTGCAGTAAGCTCCGAACGGGTGATTAGCCACCAATGGGTGTGGAATGCGCCGGCTCGAAATGAGGCGCAATGGTCTGTGTTGAACTGCTCCGGTCTGTGCCGGACTGATCCGCTGGAAGAACCAGATCCTCGAGAGCCTACATCCTGCCATCATCGACCACACAGCGTGAGATAAGGTTCAGGCATTGCTGGCAGCCGCCGTACCGCCGTTCCCGGTGTCGGCATCTCGACATCGGATCCATAGCTATTGGCAGTCCAAACGGGAAATGCTGAAAACGCAGAGGTAATTGGCTGGGGAACCTGGATTCGAACCAGGACTAACGGAGTCAGAGTCTACAAGGTTTTATTGTTTTTGTTAGATAATTTCGGCTTCGGTTGCAGTATGGTTGCAAACCGCCACAAGTCAACTGATTGATTTTGTTATATTCGTTGCTTTTGTTGCAGAAGTATCCGTTAGTGTTTCTCCTTAAGAGGAGTTACGCTAATGTCAGTTCGCAAGCGCAAAGACACGGACAAGTGGTGTCACGACTACATTGATGGCAGTGGAAAGCGCCATCAAAAGCTCTACCGCACCAAGGCCGAGGCGAAGGAGGCCGAAGCGAAAGTGCGCGTGGAGTTGAAGGGGAACTTCCACGTCCCTGACCCAGCGACCATCACCGTCAAGCAGGCGGGAGGGGCATGGATCGCCGCATGCAAGCGGCGGTTGGAGGCGGCCACCATCGCGCAATACGAGGGGCACCTTGAAAACCACATCAATCCCCTGATCGGTAATGTGAAGCTAACGAAGATCGGCGTGCCGTTCGTCTACACCTTCCTCGACATGCTGCGTCAGCGCGGTTGTTCCGAGGCGATGGTGCGCAACGTGCGCGTCAGTCTCGGCTCGCTGCTCTCGCAAGCCCAGAAGGAGGGCAAGGTCGTATTCAATGCTGTGAAGGAAATGGGCCGCGATACGAGCAGTCCTGAAAAGCGGCACAAGAAGCGTCTCAAAATCGGCGATGATATCCCGACCACGGACGAGGCTAAGCGCATCATTGAGGCAGCGGAAGCCGGGCGTCCCCGCATCTTTTTGCGCGTCGCGGCTCTGACGGGCATGCGGGCAAGCGAGATACGCGGATTGACGTGGGAAGCGATCAACCTGACCGCTGGTGAAATTGAGGTATTCCAGCGGGCCGACTACAAAGGCACGCTTGGCTCGCCCAAGTCCAGTAGTGGTAGGCGCACGATACCAATCGGGCCGCAACTCGTGCAGGAGCTGCGTGAATGGAAAGTAGCCTGTCCGTCGCGTGAATTGGTCTTCCCGAGCTTGAGGAAGGGTAGGCCGATGAATCACGCCAACATCGTTTCAGATTGGCTTCGCCCTGCTGTGATGGCGGCTGGTGTCACTGTTCCCACCGGGGAGCTAGACGATGAGGGCAGGCCGATCCTTGCGCCGAGGTACACTGGCCTCCATGTCTTCCGGCACTATTATGCAAGCCACTGCATCAATACGCGGGAAGATGGTGGGCTTGGGCTAGACCCGAAACGGGTTCAGGAGCTTCTCGGTCACTCCTCCATCACCCTGACGATGGACGTGTACGGCCACCTATTCCCGAAGGGGGATGCGGGTGCCGAAGTGGCGGCGGCTGAGGCCGCGCTGTTCTAGATTTGTGGCTCCATGTTCTTGAACTTCTTATGCGGCGAACCTATTTCCCAGCCAACTCCGAAATAGCCGCGGCGAGTGTTGACGGACCACCCTTGCGGATAGAGGAAAAAACCGTCACTCCGCTGGCCTAATGCATGAAGGCGGCTACCGTAAGGGACCCTCATGCACGATGCGAATGGAGACGCCAATGGGCGCCGCTGTCGTTATCGAAGCCAGCCGGTCGGGTGGAGACTTTTGTCTCCGTCTGAAGATGGAATGCATTGTGCATCTTAGGTTGGTTTCGGCCTTCCTTATCTTGACCCGACTGCTCTGAACGAAAGGGCACTCCGTTTTCGGGGTGCCCTTTTGTTTTCTGTCGATCAAGTGGCCTTACTCAACCTTCTCACCGCTGCCATCGACAGCCGCCGGCGCTTCAAGTCGACGTGCCTGGTCTTCGCCAAATCGTGTGAGGGCGTTGAGCATAAAGATGCCAGCTGCAATCATCAGCCACATCACAGCGAAGGAAATGAATTTCGCAACGCGCGGGAAGCTCGATTCTCCATCCCTCGGTGTAAGAAAGTGACGCATCCGAAATGCGACCTCATGGACCAACAATGAGGTCATCATTGAGAGAGAAAATCCCAGAAAGATCAGGATTACGGCTGAGATGGAGTAAAATGTTGCCACTACAACCGATTCAGCGTTCTTCGATTTGAATATTAGAAAACCTGAAACAATTGATAGAAATGCAATCCTAGTCAGAAAACCAACAAAATCCGAAAACTTCTTCGTTGCGTCAAATACAGAAGTTGGAGTTTGACGTTGCCAAAAATCATTGATTATTCTGGACAATTCACGCATATCAGAGAAGAAACTTTTCAAAAATTTTGGCAAATTTCCTATCCTCTGATTTCCATCGGGAGCTTCACGGTAAGCGAATTTACCTGCGAGCTTCGCGTCGTGCCAAGGACGGCGAAGAAGTACATTGAGGCTGCTGCCGGCAACCATTGTGAATATAAGAGGGTTAGAAAGAGCAAGGAAACAACTCTCTTGGACGATAGCCCCGGTCAGCAATTTTTTTTTAGCGTACGGTTTCTAACGCCGTTGCTTCAACCCAGCCACCAAGCTCGTGAAATAGCCGTCGTTTGGCTGAGGGCGCTTTGGCCTGAATGCCGCGCCCTCGTCACTGTCCAGAAAGTTCTCGACCAGTACGTCCACCGAATGCAGACCCGCTTCCGTCTGCGCGGCAATGACGGGCTGGCCGTCATAGCCATCCTCGACCTCGAACGTATGCTGCTCGCGAAGGAGCGCTATCGCCCCAGGGATCAGCGTAGGGGCCGCCCCAGCCGCGATTAGTGCTGCTTTCAACTGTGCATCGACGGTCTCGGAATTGCGCGCTGCTTTGGCGGTGATCAGGTCCGTATCGCGCTTCTTGATTTCGCCGTCGCGCTCCTTCTCCAGCTGCTCAATCTCGGTCAACTTCTCACAGATGAATTGCGCGATCCGCTTGTTGAGCGTCAACGAGCCGTTGTCCTCATAGTCGAGGTACGCTTCGCGATATTCTTCCTGCACCGATTGCAGCTCGGCCTCCGTGATGGAAGCGCGCAGGTGGGGCATCTTCGCCATTGTCATGTCTCCTGCTTATGGGCGGCCAGCGCTTCAACCCGCTTTGCCTGCCGTTCTGCGGCAAGGCGAGCAGCGGGGTCGTCCGCCGCTGTCCTCACGATCTCAATGAAAGCAGTGCCGCCACGTTGAACAGCTTCAAGCGCCTGTCCAATGCGCTGACGCCGCTTCGCATCAACATCGTGGAACTCACGCTGATAGCGCGCGCGGATAACATCGTGATGGGCAGCACTCATGCCGACCAGCATCGCGGGGCCGCGCAACACCGCTCCAATGATGGCCTCGTTCCTGTCAGCGAATGCTTGGTCAATCGCGGCGGTGCGCTCCTTGTCCTTCATGCTGACGAGGCGTGCGCGGATTTCCTGCTCAAGCCCAAGGGCAACAGCGTCCTTTGGCGCAGCGGGGCAGCCCGTGCGCTTATCCAGCAATGCGATCTCGGCCGTTGCGCTCGCGCGCGCGGCGTCAAGCTTCGCTGCTACACGCTGGCCTGACTTGATTGCCGCGTTTGCAACTTGGAGCAGGGCCGCTTCCTTGGGCTGACTGGCGTCGGCCATCGCCGCTTCCTCAAGCGTCACCAGACGAGCGGCTTCTTCCCGCGCATGTTTCAGCCCGTCCGCGAGAGCGTCTAGCGCTCTGTCGGCAATAGGCGCGCCAGTTCCCGGCTCGCGTTGCGCGAACGCCAGCACCGCGCGTTCGTCAATTGATGGTGATACTCGAATGGGCATCAAACCCTCCTGTTTTCGATCACAAGAATTGCGAGCGGTATCCGCTCAACATGCGCATCGATGACGATGAAGCCGCCGCCGCGCAGTTCCTTCCGGCGCTCCGCGATCAGCACGCGGCTTACGCCGTTTTCCGTTCCGAGATATCCGCCTTTGCGCCCGCCAAGTTTGACTTCCTCGCCAACCTCGAATGCCGGCGTTTCGACCACGTGCAGATATTGCGAGTCCTTGACGAAGGCAGATGTGGAGCCGTCGCGGTTCTTCCTGATGAGCCGCGCGTTGCGCCCGCCGTTCGGATGGCTGCTCATCCATTCAAGGACTGAGTATTTCAGACCCGATCCGACCAACACGATGTCGCCAAGCTCCGCCATTCGTCCTCACGTCCATGTCGATGTGGTTGAGCGCGCGGTGTGCTTACGATTGCGCGCAAGCATGGCGAGGCATCCAGCGGCAGCGTTGGCAACGTCATCATGCCGTCCAGGGGCATGGTCGATCATCTCTCGACCCGCTGACGTGACACGCCGCTCAAGCCCGACCAACTGGCTCGTCATTTTGGGATGGTCGAGCAGTTTGACGCGCCCTGAATTCAGTTCAGGCAGGAAGTTGAGAAGCAGCTCGGTCTTGGTCAGCGGCGAGCGCTGGTATCTGATGCCGTAGCGGTCGAACGCATCGCTGACCCAGCGGCCAGCATACGCATCGCCAAAGACCGTCCTGCATCCGTAACTCTGCAATGTCGCAGCAAAGCGCATCACGACCCGCTCAGGGCGAAACGGCGGCTCGACTTCATCAAGCAGGTCCAGCACCAGTGTGTCGTATGCGACCTGTTTGTCATTCAGCCCATCGTGGCCGATCGCCAACGTGAATGAGTCCGCACTTCCGCCGCTCGGATCACAGAAGGCCACATAGGGCATGCGGTGTTTGTTTGGCGGAACGACAGAGCGGCCAGCAACTATGCACTCGCGCACAGCTTCAAGCGAGACAAAGGCCTCCAAGTCGGCTCGGAACTCCGCCAGATACTCAGCCTTGGCGGAAGCTTCATCGCGCTGAAGCGCTCGCAATACGACACGTTCGGGTAGGGACGGATTCAGTGTGCGGCTGGCGCCCTTCGCCACCAAAATCAGCGGATCGCCTTCGTCCCCGTAATCACGCTCGAAGGTGTTGAACACTTCGCCCCGTTTTGCGTGCGGCGAACTGATCGCAATAAGCGGTCCGCCTGTAGTGGCGAGCGATGGGCGCACGGCGCGAAGGATTTCAGCGTCGGTGTTGGCCGAATGCTCCTCGCTTTGGAAAAATGCCAGTTCGTCGAATAGTGCTGCGATGCTGGTTGGCCCGCGCAATCCCCGCCACGTGGCGGCGCGCACTTCCAGATCAATGCCATTGTTTAGCTGGATTCCTTCTGACGTTCGGTTCGTCACAAGCGAACAGAGTAGTGGCAGGTCCGTGAACAGCGATGTTGTGTAGTCGAAGGCGATTGATGCCTGTTTCGCGGTGTGCGCGAGATAAAGGGCGCGTCCGCGTTCGCCGGGCACAAGCACGTCCCGCCAATCGACCAGCGCGGCGAGATAGGCAATGAGAACTGCCATCGAACGCGTCTTGCCGCCGCGACGACCGATGATGCCCCAGAACTCCTCGACTGGTTCGAGCGGCTCAACGACCCGGCCTGTCAGTTGGGTGAAGATCAGCCTTTCGTCGTCAGTGAGCAGCTCGCCCATCATTGCGATCAGAAGGATGCGCCAAGGCCGCCAGCTTTCGCCTTCCAACACGCGGCCGAACAGCTTTGGGTCTTCCAGCGCCCGGCGCATGGTGAGACGCTTTTTCATCGCCCGCCCTCATGTTGAAGATAGGCGTCGAGGGTGACGGGCTTCGCCTGACGCTTGATGCCTATCGTTTCCAGGAGGCGGCGGAGGTGGCCCGCAACACGCACGTACAGATCAAGGGCACGCTGGCTGGCATGCCCATCAAGGGCAAAGGCCTGTTCCATCGTCTCAAGCTCAACGGTCAACACGGCGATGCGCCGTACAATGGAAAGCTCTGCTTCGCTGATGGCATCTGCCCCGCCCAAGTCGCTGATGTGCAGCGCCATCACGTCGCGCATGCGCCGCGCCCATACTGAGCGTCCGTCCACGTCAGGGAGAAGCTGATTGCCATTTGTCACCCTGCTTCGCGCGAAGGGCTGGCGCTGTGCTGTCTGTGGGCTGCCCATGTGCTGCGCTTTTGCTTTCAGCGGACTAATTTTGCCGGCTAATGTCTTTGTGCAAAGCTAGGGCGGCGTGCAACCGCGCTGCAACAGGAATGTTTTTGTGTTGTGTTTACAGCCGCTTACCAAGGAGGAACGGACTCGTAATCCGTAAGTGCCAACGCGTGAGCTGCAACTATTCTTGCGGCCTAGGAAATATAGCTGAGTTCATCAGATGCAAATCATCGGCCCAGTCACCTATAATCCGCTTCCATGCTTTAAAGTGTGCATTTTGTATAAGTAAGCATATATACAAAATGCACACTTTAAACTTGATGCGCTGCTACCGCCCGAATTCTGCATTCCAAAGTGCGTCAGCGTCAGCATATGCCTTCGCCCAAACAAGGGAACTCCGTCCCTTTTGCCCTCGGGCGCGGAACTCATGTGGCCTCACGCCGCGCGGTAGGATGGCCGCCAACCCTTCACCGCGTTTCTCAACGTCGCGAAGCTCCATCTTCACAGCGTTTTCGTTGCGCCACAGATCAGGAAACCGTTTCGCCAACCAAGCGTGTTTGATCGGAAGGACACCGTTTAGCCGATAGTAGGCATCAAGCAGCCGGGCACCGGGTCCGGCACCTGCTCCCGCTGGGCCGTGCTTTCGCATCGCCCGCCGATAGGGCCTCAGCGCGTCAACGGTGATCGTCGGCACCTCGTTGAACAACCATACGTCGGCTGGCGTGTCGCGATGGACAAGCCGGAGCCGGTCGACCGCCTGGACAATTTCAGCCTCGCTGTGTTGCCACCTGATTTTATCAACCAGCGGGCAAACATGCCGGTCGGTCATCACCCCAATATGTGATCCATCGCGCATATGGAATCCGACTGGCCGCTTCTCATATGCTCCGGTCAGAAGGAGTGGCCGTTCGTCATCGTAGAACAGCGCGCACGCAAGCCGCTCCGCCGCTTGCGGCGCTATCTGCATCCGGCCAACAACCACGATAGCCGTCCTGTCCTTGTGCCGGTCGATGCCACGCAGATTGCCGAAGTGCTCGGACGCCCAACCGTCCGGCAATGCAATATCCTTCTCCGCGTCCTTGTAAGTCACCAGCAGTCCGGATGGGTGTCGTTCTGCTATCTCCTTCAGTCCAGAAGTCAGTTCATTCCTCGCGCGTGGATCCTCGCCGTTCATCCTCTGCATTGAGGCGGTGAACCCATAGGTCTGTCGAACAAAGGCATTACGAGCAGCCGGAATCGTCACCTGCTTGAGTCCCGGAATTGCCGCCGCCAACAAGTCAGCGTCCCCGGTGGCGTCCAGCACCAGCACCGGCAGGTCCTTTCTGAGCGGCAACAGGTGACGGCGGTATTGCAGATAGGCCCTTTCGACCTTGATCCTCGCCCCGTCGCTTAGCGTCTCGCTAGCCGTCCCCAAACGAAGGCAGCGCAGACCCTCGCGTGTGGCGGGCAGCTCGTCAGCCACCTTGCGCAGGACGCGCGGGACGATCGGTTGCTGCCACTTCTTCAATGCCATCCGAATCTGCTTAAGGGTCATGTCCGGCCGAAGGACCGGCGTATCGCTTTCCAACGCGGTCGCGTGGGCCCGAATGGATTTTGAAGTGTGCCCTGCATTGCGAATTGCTGGCCGAGGATCGCGGCCGGCGCGCAACTCGTCCACTATCACTTTGCCAATCACATCGCTGGCGAGGAGTTGAGGGTCGAAGCCGCGCGGGGTCGCCGTCAACGTTCCGAGCACCGATTCATCGATCACCAGCAATTCGGCACGCCGGATTAGCTGTTGAGAGATCGTCACCGTCAGCATCTGCTGACTCATGAAGTAGATTTCAGCGTCGGCGCCGCGCTCAAACTGCCGATAATACTCGCAGGTAAATCTCGCCGGGCAGTTCACGCGCACCTTTCTGCCGGAAGGTGCCTCGACTAGCTTTGAGCAAAGCGTCTCCGAGACATTCGTAATCCCCGCCCTCGTGACCTCGATCACTTCATCAGGACGAACGCAGGGTGTGGTGATACCCTTATTCCTGCCGTGTGTCCGGCCACGGATAACAACTGCCCCGCGTCCATACGCAGCCGCCAGTTCTTCAGCCAGGTCGATGGTTGGACATACATACCAGACAGAGGTTGGCACATAGTCGTCGCCCATGTCGGCGCGCAGCATTTGGTTCCGGACTCGGACCATACTAAGGACGCCGCGCGATTTGCCTGAACCCGCCGCTCCCCGAACGAGAAGGCGAGGCGGATCGCCCGACTGCTCCGCCATCGCCCATTCGCGCATGATCTTCGCGTCATAGGAAAGCGCTTCACTCGGACAGACGGTCCAACCAAGCTCGTCGGCGAAAGACTGAAGGTGTTCGCTCAACAGTTTGGCAGCTTCTTCCGCCGGCAACTCAGGCTCTATGTCCTCCGGCGGAATCCCTTCGATCAGACGTTGCCGGTAAGCCCTTGTCGCGGGCTTCTTGAGAAGGATATGGCACGCCTTCTTCAGCGCGTGTTGGTAGGTAATCTTCGTCGGACGCGTGAAATCAACAGTGCGGTTGAACTCGTCCCATGCCCGGTCGGCAAGTGTTCCCTCGGTTGTGTCGGGGTTGTTCTGGTAGAAGCGGAATATCAGGGCGGTGAGGTAATTCTCCCGGCCATCTACGACGAGACCAGTTTGTTCGTCTCGTTCCCAGTCAAGCTCAACGGTGCCGCCACTGCTCCCGTACCCCCAAGCTGACATGAGCCAATCCGGTGCATCCGCTGGCGGATTGTCAGCGATGCATCGGTATCGCTTACCCTCAAAGATGGACGGGGCGGCGATGATATAGCCATCCCACTTGATTTCGACATGCCGAGCCAGCTTGCCGGGAAAGCTTGCGTTGTCAGGAGCGCGGAAAATGTAATGGCGACCACCGCGCGCCGTTGCCTGCTGCCAAGTGTCGGGCAACGTCCTATCGGCAATGAAGGCATCCCACCCGCAATCGGATTTGTATGTGTCAGGATCGACGGCCACGAGGCCGCTAGCCCGCATTGCGATCCCGATGTTGGCGCTGGGCGTCCTGCGCCACCACGCTCGGATGGTCAGCTCATCCGTGGATGCGTCGTTGTGCCCGTTCTTAGTGATAGGCTCTTTCTTACCCGGCGCGCACGGAAACACGGCGTAGCCAGACTCAGCGTATCTGAGAGCTTCTGAAAGAAGACTACTGTCCCCGTTGGCCATACCCCTGCATGCCCTTTACCGGCTATTCCTGCGGGGGTACTTTGGGAGCCGTGCAAGGGATTGACCCCAACCCTTTGCTCAGCGCTGCTTGCTAATCCGAAACGCCGCCCTCAGTAGCGTGGGGGCGGCGTTTGTTTATCGATGGCTCCGATTTCGGCGGCCAGTGAAGCGATACGGCTACTTTTCGAATCGTCCTCCATTTTGGCTTTCCGCAGCTCGTCGTCATGCTTGTCGCGTGCGATAAGAGCCTCCTGCACTCGTGGCCGGTAATCCTCAAGTGCCCTTTCAAGCGCCTCCTGCCACTCCTGTGGTGAAAAATACCGCGGCTTCTGGCCAACACGTCCTGATACTAAGTCGCGGTGCAGAACTGTCTGTTGGATACCATCGACGGAGATGCGCCACTGAGGAAAGTCGTCAGTGTTCCAATGCCAATGGATGTATAGAGCAACCATCACGCCGCCTCCGCTTTTGCGAGGATGAAGGCCAACAGCTCCTTCTTGCTGGCGACATAGTTGCCGCCAACCTTCTTCATCGGGAAATCGGGATACTTCCGAGCAAGGTATTCAACCGCGCGCGGTTCACGATTGATCACCTTGCCAATCGACAGCGTACCCCAAACGATGTCGTGATCTTCGTCTTGCTGGATTTTGCTCTCTGCCATTGTCGGTCTCCTTGGAGCGCCGACATGAGACAGTCGGCGCTGATGCGCCTACGCCGTGCTCTGCTAATTACGGCCTGTCTCGTGCCCCGAAAGCGAAGGGGCTATATACTGCACGTGCATTAAAGCACGGCCCCATACGTTCGCAAAGCGCAAAATAATGGCGGTGGTGGTTGCACCTCGGTTGCAGGGAGTTTCTGGCCGTTTTTGGTGGGACGTTGCTTTTATTGGCTTTTTGTTGCATGCCACCGCAACAAGCCGTCCCTCATATGAAGTTTCTAAAAGCGCTGCGATTTCAGAGAGTTAGGTTGGCTGGGGAACCTGGATTCGAACCAGGACTAACGGAGTCAGAGTCCGTATTTGTGCCTAAACATACATGAACATAATGCCTCTTCTGTGGCGTCTATTCTCAGGGATTTCAATTGTTTAGCGTGAACATAGGTGTTCTTTCAAAAACACGCCTATGCACCCTTTCCCTGAGCCTATAGCGAGCCTAAGAAGGAGACGCCATGCGCCTTACTGATATTTCCATTCGTGCCCTCAACCCACCCGAGCGGGGGCAGGTCACTCACTACGACGACACGCTGTCTGGTTTCGGCGTCCGTGTCTCTCAGGGCGGAACGAAGACATTCATTGTTGTCTACGGCCCAACGCGGCGGCGAATGACAATCGGCCGTTTCCCGGCAGTCGGCCTCGCCGATGCCCGGGCAGAAGCCAAGCGCATTTTGGCGGAAGCCACGCTTGGCAAGCACCGCCCCAAGACCGTCACATTCGACAAAGCCAAGGATGAGTTTTTGGAGCATGTGCAGCACAAGAACCGGCCTCGTACATACGAGGATTATAAAAGGCTTTTGAAGCGTTTTGCGTTTGGTGCGACCCGACTTCATGACATCACCAAGGCTGACATCAAGCGAAAGCTCGGAAAGATGGACGCCACACCGGCGGAGCAGTTTCATGCACTCGTGGTCGCCAAAATTCTCTTCCGTTGGTGTGTTCGCCAAGATTATCTCGACCACAGTCCCGCCGAAGGATTGCAGCCGAAGCAACCGCTCAGGAGCCGTGATCGCGCACTCACGCCCGAAGAGCTGCGCGTGGTCATGAAGCAGAGCCTCGTGGAGCCGTTTCCGTGGGGGCCAATAATCTCGCTGCTGATCCTCTTGGGACAGCGGCGAGGGGAGGTTGGTATGCTTCGTTGGGAGTGGATCGACAGTGACGCGCGAACCGTCACGCTGCCTGCGTCAACTACGAAGAACGGACGTGAGCACACATTCCCCTACGGTGATCTTGCCGCTCGCGTCTTCGAGCGCATTCCGAGAATGGATGATAGTCCGTACCTGTTCCCGGCTACCAAGCTTCGACGCAAAGGCCAACCGGCAACCGTCTTTGGCGGATGGGCCAAACACAAGGCCGCTTTTGACGCGAAACTCGAAGGTGTGGCGCCGTACCGGCTCCATGACCTTCGCCGGACGTTTGCGACAACAATGGCTTCGCTCGGCGTACCGCAGATCGTGGTGGAGAAGCTCTTGAACCACGTGTCGGGCGGCACGCAATCACCAATCGCCCAAGTCTATAACCGGCATAGCTATCTCGAAGAGATGCGAGAAGCGATCAAGACCTACGAAGACTATCTCGCCGACTTTCTCAAGAAGTGATAGGTTCGCTACACCAATTGGTTTGTCGTCAATTGGGCATCGCGATGCTCCTCACACCAAGGAGCTTTGCGATGAGGTGTATTAGCTGGAGAGAATTGAAGACCATCGTGCCGTATTCTCGCCAACACATCGGCAGGCTGGAGAAAGCCAACCTCTTCCCCAAACGGGTCAGACTTGGTCAATGCCGTGTTTGCTGGATTGTTGATGAGGTACGCTCGTGGCTTCAGGAACGCATCGACAGCAGATCACTCACCGACACTCCTGGCGATTGATCAGGAGCGGCCCCCGGGTTCCACATCCGGGGGTCTTTTCTTCGTGTAGGCTTGCGGAGCTCCAGCCGCGTAGTATCATCGGCGATCGTTGCTGAGGAGGGAGCAATGTTTGCATCGTCGGCACCTTATGTTGTGACGATTTTTGTGACGGTGATCACGTGGGTTCTCTCGACCTACTATGAGGATGTCAGCACGGCACAGTACCTAAAGCACGAGATCATTGATGATGGGAGAACTGCGTCGCCACCATATGTGACCTATCGCTTTTCCAACATTGCGGCTCAAACCCGCATTACCGATGTCAAAGTTGGACTCGATTGCAAGGGGGTGACGGCATGTTTTGTGCCGTCTAATGCGACTGGAGGATCGTACGCAGAAATGTTGCGGGTTGCTCCTTGGGGTATGGAATCAAAATTGGTCCGATCAGCTTTGATCGTCACCGAAGAGGTTGACCTTCCACCGCTGACTGCTTTCGACCTAAAGGTGTCGCTAGTCGATGGCGATAGGCTCCCTACCATTTTCTTTTCTTTGTCGGATGACGAAATTCGAAAATTCAATTTTGTGCAAAGCGGTACATTCAGCCTCTTTCTCGCGAACAACTTTATTTGCGTCGTTTCGCTGGTGCTCCTCGTGGCCGGGCTGTTATTGGCCGTGATTTACCGTCAGACGCGGAATCGTGAAGGCGAAGGTACATCCGAGACCGTCAACATTCGCATCATTGAGAGGGTGCAATGATGAGACTTGCGCCGGCAGTCTTGGCGGGAAGCGTGCTCCACCTTTCGGCTGGTGCGGCTTTCCCCGCAAGTGTCGAGATCACAATTCTCGTAACGACTGCGTCTGAGCCTGCCGTTGGAGTTCCTGCGCGCGTCTATCGCAAATCGGCAACCACAGAAGAAGTTCACCATGTCGATACTGACGACAATGGTATGGCAACCATTTTTGAGGGCATGTGTACGGCTGATATTCAGTATCGAATAGAAGCACAAGCCAACATGCGATTTCGCAGCCGTCGGACCTGGAGGCCGTGTCAGAGTCCTGATCCGATCAGCTTCGTCGTTCAGTCGACAGGAGTTTCGGTGATAACTCAAGAGTTCCTGAATGGCTCGATACCACAGGGCGTAAGAGTGCCGCAATCGTACGCACAGATACTTGAGGAGCTGAAAGGTTCGATAGATGACGAGCAGTGGGGTGCCGCATCAAAGTTGAGCTCACAGCTCGCAGCCCAATATCGTGCGGTCAACCTGGCAGACGAAGGAAATGTGTTCTCCGAGATTTCGCTGTGGAGTACCATGACTTATGCAGAGGCGAAATTCGGAGACGAAGTCGGCACCGACTTTGTGTATTTTCAAACAGGAACGGGAGTTGATGCACACGTTGCCGCGATGATGACGGACGAGGGTGGCAAGTTGGTTCGCCGATTGCAAGCTGACTGCGGCGTAGCCGTAGATGGTGTTGTCGGTTGGCAAACAATGACGTGCTTGCCAGGAGGTGCCGACTACACGCTGCCTGCGGAAGTGCTGGATCTCAGGAAGCTGGGATTGGAAATGAATACCTCTTCGAGTGAATAAGAAACAGCACCCGATTTGTGGGTGCTGCTATGAGATGCGGGGTGTCAATACTCCTCGGCCAACATGATAGTCAAAACCCGCTTCGTGACGTTCGGGTCCGTCGGATCGTCAGAATGGTGGAGCATGGATGGATCGAAATAGTCGATTTTCCAGATGACCTGGAGGCCATCGACATCAACTACAGCGCAGTCATGTTCGCCATAGGGATCGTTGTCAGGCGTGAAGTTGTCGAACTCGGCGACTGCGACAATCACCTTCGCCCAGACTTCCCGCGATAGTGCCGCAATGCCTCTAGACATCGTAACCATACCGCTCGTGTGAAGGCGTCGCAGATTGTCGTTGAGCGTTGCGATTACCCTGCCTTCTGGAATCAAAGAACTCATTTGAAGAACTCCTTCCCTCTTCCGTTTCGATCGACCATTCGAACGAAACGGTGAGGGAACGAGTAGGGTATCGCGGTCAGGGTAGAGATAATGTCCGGGCGGAGAACGGCTTGGTCTGCCTACCGTCAACCATAAGCTTGATGAACACCTCGTGGTTGGCGAGATTGACCAGATCGCGCGGTCTCGGGATTTCCTCCCCGAATTGGCGCGATAGGACTCTGGCATCGGCTTCGCCGATGCGGAATGAGATCAACGTCCCGACGTTACCGAATATTGCCTCGCGAACCTCGCTCTCAAGCTGGGAGAGGTGTTGCGTGGTCAGCATCAACGAAACACCGTACTTTCGAAGCTCTGGCAGCATGTCCGCGAACGCTGAAGTGGTGAGCGAGTGGAACTCATCAACGTAGAGGTAGAACGGACGACGCAATTCCTCCGGTTGGTCCTGTCGGTTGAACGCGGCGGTAGCGATACCGGAGACGATGAGGCCCCCAAGGACGTTTGAGATGTCAGAACCGAGTCCACCTTTTGCAAGGTTTACGACGAGCATTTGTCTCTCGTCCATGATCGTTCGAAAGCTTAGCATCTGCTCCGGCTCGCACATCGCCTTGCGGACCACAGGGTGTGCCATGAACGCCCCTAGTTTGTTTGCGATCGATGTCACGCCATCGGGTGAGAACTGGTAGCGGAGCTTTCCGTACTCGACGGTCCAGAAGTGCCGCACCTGCTTGTCAGTGATCTCCTCGATCACCTCCTTTCGGAACTCCTTGTCGAGAAACAGAGGCAGGATGTCCGCAATGGTGGTGTCGTCACGTTCTAACAGCGCCAGAACAGCGAACCGAAGCAGATGCTCCATGCGGGCACCCCAGGCGGTCGCCCACTGTTTCTTGAGCGCTTCGATGAGCACTGACGCCGCCAAGGGTCGTTTGGACGCCGGTACTGGTGCGAGTGGATTGTATCCATACGGGCAAGTGGGAGCGGCGACGTTCCAAAATGCACAGCGGCCACCAGCAAACTCGGCAATTGAGTCTGCGAGATCACCGTGTGGGTCGATGAGGCAGAAGCCAGATCCCTGTTCGATGTCTTGTCGCACGAGCGATGCGATGAGGGATGTTTTGCCTGTACCGGTCTGTCCGATAACGAACACATGAAAGCGCCTGTCGCGCTGACGTATACCAAAGGGAGTTCCATTGGTGCGGCCGAGTGTGGTACCGAGATTTGAAACTGGATCGTTTGTGCGCACATCGACATGATGCGGCCTGCGGGCAGTTGGCGGTAGGCGCCACGAACTGCGTTTCTCGGAAGTTGGGGTGCGGACCGTCGAGGATGTCCGCCAAAGCTGCCTGTCAGCAGCTATTCACCGACAGGTGCGATCAAACTCTCACCCCGCGACGTGTTCTTGTTCACGTCGCGACCGATTCGATAGGACCCAAGCGTGCCGTCGAGGTCGCGCGTGAGGATCGATTTTGGGCTCTCGGGCCGCTTGTCCGGGGCGAGCCATACGTCCGGCTGGATCGATGATGATTGGCTGGCGGTCGCGTAATTCTTTCATAGGTTGCTGCCGTCGTCAGGATTGTGCAGCTCGTGTTGTCGCGCGCGCTGTGGTTCAGATCTGCCAGATCTGACGCGACTGCACATGCAACAAGAATGCCGCAGAACGCTGGACATCCACAGACACTACATCTTGCCAAGGGTCATGCCCGCGCGAAGCGGCGTCTCCCAATGGCGATCAACAGCGCCACTGACGCTACAATAGCGGGCAGCGCAGTGTAAATAACATTCTCAAAGGACGTGTAGCAGTACAAAAAGATATAGCAACAGACACCGATAGCGATCGAAACGCCCACCTCTAAATCGCTGGCATGGATATTGGAAGCGAATGCGCACGTAACAAAAACCGGAACCAACACCGTGCCCAGAGTAACTGCCGAAAACACAAACTGAACAATGTCACCGACGGCGAACGATACAGCGCCAAGCACCACCAAAAACGCAATCGCCAAATAAATAATTGCCGAGTTGCCCTTCGACAAAAATGAAGATGGTAGATATTTTTCTGCCGTCGAAGCGAATAAGAACGTCTGCGTGTCGAGCGTGGACATCAGGCTTGCGATAACGACTAGCCCAAAAAGGCTAACAAAAATCTGATCCAAGGATGATTCCGACGCAATCTGAAATATTATGTCGCCCTCAACGTTCGTCGGGATTACTTGGAATAAATTAACCGAGAAAACAACCAGACCAAGACTAATAATCAAATAGATCGGTATCGTGAATAGGACACCATTCCTCGCGGCAACGGGAGAGCGTGCCGAAAAAACACGCTGCCATGTGTCACCAGACGAAACAATAAAAAGAAAGCTGATGGTTGCCAATCCAGTACCCAACGCAAGCCCTGGACTAAGAAACGACGACAAACTTGGGTAAATCAGGTCCGGCCCCATGAATAATGGAACCGCAACGACAAGACAAATCAGTCCCCACTGCAACTTATCTGTCTGCGTAACTGCCGCATACCCGCCCACAATCGTATACAATCCAACCGTACCAACGACTAGAAGCAACGATATTAACGAATTCCAACCAGTATAGGCTGATAGAATCCCGCCTGCAACGTAGACCTGCGCACCCGCGTAAAGTGTGGCCGTAACCAGGATTACCAGACTAACTAATTGCGCCGATACCGGTCCCACTACCGCATGAATCCAGTCATAAGGTGTGTTCCAACCGCACTCTCTCGCGCGTGCGTTCACTCTTCCAGCAGCAGCTGCAACCGTTAGCAAGCCCGCGAAGAGGCCGACGAGTAACCATGAACTTCCAAATCCAAATGCCACCGACAGTGAAATCCAAACAGATATCCCTGCTCCGTCCCTGACGGCAGCTGTCAGTGCGGCTGCGACACCAAAAGCTCCAACTGACCTACCTGCAATCCTATACTCAGTTTGACTTACAGACCTTGTCACATAGGCAAACGCGAGCAATAATAAAAAATACGCGATAAAAATGGTCGCTGATATGGTCGTCTCAATCATGTGTTTAGCCTACCATGTCGACGTCCAACACGCGACATTTCATTTTGAAGAGACTATTCGAACTGCTACGCCGTCTGAGGTGTCGACGGTCTCCTTTAGCAACCCGCTCTCACCGTCCAATTCGAAAAGCGTGCGATCAGCGATATCCTTAATGAGGCCGTTCCAGCTTCTGGCCCCAGATACGGCGTCAATATCGACGTATGCCTTTTGGCATGCTTCGTAAGCTGCACCATAGAACTCATCATCGTTTCTTGGCGCGAAATATCCGACGTCGATAGGCTTCTCAAGAAATCCTTTGTAGCAAACCAACTCGCGGTTTGACCCTTCGAGAACACGCCGCACTTCGGCAATCAGCGGCGCGAGAAGAAGGGGCATGCCGATGTCCTGAATCAAATTCCATTCGACAACGGCAACCAACGCATCGTTCCCAAGGAGTACCTCGCGAAGGACACGGAAAGCCAGTTCGCCTGCGGCGGGCTCCATCTTATACTTAAGCACCGCAACTTCGGATTCACTCTCAGGAAGAGTAGATAATACCAACTCATTCAATGCGCTCGATGTCTGACAAATCATCTTTATTGACTGGCTGCGGTTCAATTTTGCCAAGGCTTCAAAACTAATCGCGCCTGAAGTGTACTCATGCCCGCCAGAGCGCGCGGCCGCAATACCGTCCTGCATCGACATCCGCCTAAACTCGCCGCGCGGTGCGATGGCCGAGGCTGCAGTATGTTTGCTGCAGACAACCGCGAAGCGTGAAAAGCTCCCAAAGCGAATCAAATCTCCAAGATTTTTTCGATTGTCGGTCGCCCACTGTAGATCCAGGAGCGGCACTTGCCCAGAAAAATGGCTGTCTACCGCCTCATTGACGGACCGTGGGTAATGATGGTGCGGCTCAATCTCACGACCGCAGCTTCGTGCTACCACATCCGTAAATCGGTCGCGAAATGCCAGATAGCCTTGTGGAATAGAACGTTCGCCAATCTCTGAAAAGCCAAAATGATAAAATTTTAGCGAGCCACTCTCCTTTGCTAGCGCGACAAGTCGGCGCCATGTCGAACTCCTTGATACCCTACCAAACGATTGCCCCTTCTTCAGGTTCAGTACTAAGAATGCGAAATGTTGGCGATAACTCTCGAAGTCCGCATCCGACAACACGTCCCCCACTATCGTTCTAACGTAGGGCGACCAATTCATCGATGCCGCAGCTATCCGTTCGAAGGTCAAGTGAGCGTCAGATTCTATGGATCGCCTGACAACATAGTCGATTACATATCTGTCAAGCTGTAGATCTGGTTGATAGTCTTTTCCAATTAGTGCTAAGGTATCCAGCGCATCGATAACATTCTGCTTGCTCTTCGCTATCGCCAGATACGGCGTAATGAACTGCTTGCCCCTTTCGATAGCCGAGAGCAGTATTGGATAGCTGTCAGGGGGCGCCGCAAAAGCTAACGCCTCTGCTGACGCTCTCACAATCCGATCATCCGCCGATTTGATTGTCCGAAACAAAACGAGTGATGATGAAGAGCTAATTTCTTCACCAACTAAGCCTATTATTTTTGTAATCAAATCAATGCAGCCGAACAGGAAATCACTATTTCGGCTATCATCAACTGAAATTGAAGTGGCGGTCACATTAAGATTGCGCGCTATATATTGCTGAAGAGTGTATGACTGGCGAGTGAATACTCTGACAAAAGAATCTGCAGCGCTCTCTCCGGGGTTACAGCGTAAAAACAGTCGCGCGTCAGACGTATCTAGCGCGATATGCCGGAATAGTTCTACGTAGGATTTCGGCTCAGAATTCTCGAGCCACGCCGTATCCAGTCGTTTTGATGAATCAAGTGACATTTTGTTGAAACACCTATAGCGCGGCTCGCAACTCAGAAACGCCGACGGTGTCCATCGTTGTCGGACTGTGAAGAGCTTCCGGCATAGGTTCAAGCAATAGGTTTGCAGCTTGGCCGTTTATTGTTGAAGGGTGGCTTTCCCAATGTCTGGTACGGCCAAAGTCAGCTTTTGGATCCGAAATGGGCAGAAACCGCAAATGTAGGCCGGCATCGGCAACGGTAGGCCGATAAAGCTCACCTACAGCCTTCGGTTTGTATTCAATCAGTACAATAGATGTTCCAAGTGAACTGTCATCAAGGCCCAGGCTCCCGCGGATTGAATCAGCGTTCTCTCGTCGAAATGCGTGAAATGGACGGTCATCTCCTCCCGAGCTGAGATCCCATGTAACCCAGGCAGCAAATGGGGACATTTGCATTGCGGACATATTGAGGACATCTATTCTTCTCAAGCGACCTACGAGCAACCGCTCAACAAAATCACGAACATACCGGCGTGACATGCTCGGATTCGCACTTATCAGAGACGAAATCCACGCATCCTTTTCAACAGCACGTCCGATCAATTTCGGAACTGCGCTGCGCTTCACTTTACCTCCGCGAAGGACGTTGGCGAAACAGGTATTCATATATTCCTGAAGCATAACACCCGCAGACTTGGTGCTGTGCCGTATCAGACAGCCAGCTATCTCGGCCATCGATTTCTGCGCGATGAAGGACTCGATCTTGAGATTGCTGACGATGTGACCACCACCAGTGTGCCACTCTAGCTTGCCCAACGCGGACTCCAATTGCGCTTTGCGAGAAGCGCTAAGTCGTGCTGTCACCCGCTCAAGTATCAAAAGATTGCCTCTCCCTCTTGTAGTTTTCAGTCTCTAACATACCGAGTTCACGCGCAACAAAAACCTGCCCAACAACCCCACTGTCAAGACGCTTGCTCCAGGGGGATAATTCCCAATATATATCTGCTCTCGGATCACTCCATCGGAGTAGGGCTCACCTCGCTCTTTGCCCTGCAATTCACTGTGTCCGTTATCGACTCGGTGCAAGGGCGAATTGGAGTGGAGAGTGTTCTTCCCGCGCCACATTCGCTCCTCTTGGGCTTCGCCTTCCCTGTGTTGGCGATTGTCGATGCAATCCGCTTGATGCGCAAAGACGTGTAAGGCCTTTGGTGATGTGGCTACCTCCCGGAGCTTTTTGAGGTTCCTTCGAGAAGTGGGGCTAGGTGGATCACTAGTGGAGTCTTTTGCACTTCGTACAAATGTGGCGTTATCCGGTGCAGTCACCAGTCAGTCTAGCCCAGCGCACTACGTTGGGACGTTGCTCTGAACCTATCGGCAATTAGCGCGTTCAACTGTGCGGTGGTATTCTTCAAGAAACCGGCCCTCTAGTTTCGCTGGCAAAAGGAAACATGAAACCAACCATCGAAAATCTGCGCTCTCTCAAGGGGATAGGGATCCTTGCAGATCGCGACGGGAAGAAACCCAATCTGAGTTTTCGGAAGTACAATCTGATCTACGGTTTTAACGGCTCCGGTAAGAGCACTTTGTCGCGCGTATTTGCCAGCTTGGAAGAAGGAGCCCTCCACGAAAAACTGCCTGCTGGCAGTTCCTTCGAGATACTCCTGTCTGACAAGACCAGTCTGGGTTGTCCCGAACAGCCAAATGGCCTGGAAAGGCGCGTCCTCGTGTTCAACGCTGACTACGTCGAGCGGAACTTGCAGTGGAGCGCAGGCTTGGCAAATCCTGTCTTTTTTATCGGCGCTGATCAGGCGGACGCGGCGGCAGAACTTGAGACGTCTGAGGCTCAAGTTGCCCGCGATCAGGTGCGCAAGGCGGCAGCTGAAGATGCACAAAAGACGGCCAACAAAGCGTTCGCAAACTTCAAGCGAGATCGAGCAAAAATCACTGCGGCGCACCTCCATCTCGGCAATCGAAAATACGAGGCACCCACATTAGCAAAGGACTATGAGGCTTGGGCAACGGAAGACCTAGTACATCTAAGCGACGCTCAGTTGAAATCATCTGAAGATACGCGGCGGCTTGCAGAGCCGATGCCGAAGCTCAATTCGGTGGAGTTCAATGCCACCAGCATTCAATCTGCGTACCAGTTTGTAACCGACATATGCGCTCAATCACTCACGATCACAACATTGGATGAAGTACACCAATTTCCTGAAATGCTGCTATGGCTGAAGGAGGGGCACGAGTTTCATGAAACTAACGACCTTGGGGAGTGCCTGTTTTGCGGAAATGCCCTCACGCCAGATCGCAGAGCGACTTTGGCAGCTGCACTCGACGACCGGATAAATCTGTTTGTAGCCAAACTCGCTCGTACCGGTGAGCGGCTGCAGGACGTGTTGGGTGCGCTTGGAACTCTCGAAGAGGTTGTGCCTACTCCTGATGTTTTCGTGCCGGAGGCGCGCTCTGGAGCGGGAGACTTGAGAGGCGAGCTGCTCGCTTCATCCAGGCAGGCACGGAAACAACTCGATGCACTCAGTGCGTTGCTAGACCAAAAACAGGCACGCCCGGCGAGCCCTGTCGATGATGCCGATCTTCCATCTGAATCCGAATTTATGACCGCGTCCGAAAGACTCTCAAAGGCGATTGAGGCTGTGAACGCAAAGATAGCGAAACACAACGAAACAGTTGAGGACTTCGCTAAGAACCAGGAGAGGGCAGAAATTGCCATCCGCAAACACTTTCTCGCAGACTCGCGAGAAGACTATAGAGGCTATGCCGATGCATTAAGAGAAGCGGACACTGAACTCACAGATGCCGACGCTGCGCTCAAAAGCGCGGAATCCCAAGCTGATACGCTAAGGCAGAAGATCAGAACCCACGGCCCTGCCGCAGACGCTATTAACCGCCTGATCGCCTCCTATCTAGGTCATGACGAGTTGTCGATTTTTCCCCTTGATCAAGGGTATGAACTGCGTCGCCACGGTCGCGCAATTGCTGGGGCGCCTAGCGAAGGTGAGAAAACGGCGATCGCTATCTCCTATTTCTTATCATCGATTGAAGCGGAAGGGCGCAAACTCAAGGACACGATCATTGTCGTAGACGATCCCGTTTCGAGCCTCGACACGAAAGCTCTCAACTTTGCTTGCTCACTGATACGAAGTCGCCTTGAAGGTGCAGGTCAGCTCTTCGTTCTGACCCACAACCAACAATGCATGAACGAATTCAGAAAGGCATGGAAAGGCAAAGCGAGACCTCCAGAAGGAAAAGAACCTACCGCCACTTTTCTATTCATGGACGTAGTCATTCCGCAGGGCCAGGATCGGCGAACATCGAGAATCGTGGAAATGTCGCGACTGCTAAGAGAGTATGACTCCGAATACCACTATCTCTTTGGCCATGTATTCGGGTTCACTGAGGAGCCGAGTGCGTATTATGAGCATGGCTACATGATGCCAAATGTGTTGCGCAGGGTGTTGGATGTGTTTCTGGCCTTCAAATGTCCTGGTAGCTCTGGGCTTCCTGGCCAGATTGCAAAACTCTGTGTGGATTATCCGGGACTTGATAAGGATCGGCTCGTGGCTCTTGAACGGCTCGCCCAGGTCGAGTCTCATTCCGACAACCTTGATGACCTCTTATCTTTTTCCTCGATGACTCTAGAGGAGACGCGAGGCGCAGCTGCAGCGTTGCTTGTCATGGTTGAGCATGTTGATAGCAATCATTTGGCTGGCGTTAGAAGGCTATGCCGCTAGCCCTTCTGGGATTCCTCACTCGCCTTTGCGACAAGCGCTAGTTTTTTGAGGTGCCTTCGAGAAGTGGGTCGAGATGGGTCACCACAGAAGACAGCAACTGCTTCTTGGGTAGCTTGAAACCAATTTGATGGCTCTAAATAGACCTTTTTGTTCCACACTCGCCGGTTCGAGAACGCAATCTCAACGATCTCACGTTTTTCGGCTGGAGGCGCGAAAATGTAGTGCTCTACAAGGCTTTTTACCCGTTCGAGAAAGGCTCGGATGGTTCGCGGATTTGGCTGCGAATTGCGGTGCCTTTCAATCCGCTGTTTGAGGTCGGCCTGTTCCAGTAGGAGGCGCTCTTTGCGGGTGTTGAATGCGACTTGATCGATCAGTTTGTCCAGCAATGCATCGGTGAGTTGTTCGAGACGCCTTTCGATTTTTGCGAGGCGTAGCGTGCATGTCCTGATCTCATGGTCAGGATCTTCGGCGGCCCATTTCGCAACTGCTGCTTCGATCGCGTCGATCACTGCGTCACTCAGGCTGATACCCTGAAGTTTCGCCGCAACGGCAGTCTCCAGGCCGTCCTCGCGAACGCAATTGCTTGGGCAATCGGCCTTCTGGCAGCGGTAATACACGTGGCCTTTCTGGCGTTCCGGGATCATGGCGAGGCCGCAGGCAGCGCAGTGGAATAGGCCGCGATAGGTATGGTTGTGCCGCGTAACCTTTTTGCCTGCCTTCCCGGCGCGCACGTCCTGAACGCGTTGGAATGTGGCTACTGAGACAAGTGGTTTGTGAATGCCCTGGAACGTCTCTCCGGTTCGCTTGATACGAATGACGCCAGTGTAGAAAGGATTGCCGAGTATCTTTTCGATGCCGCCTTTGGTCACGGGGGTGCCCCCTATTGATCGCAGTCCACGCCGTTCCATCTCGACTCGGAGCGTGCGTATCGAATGTTGGCCGCTCGCGTACAGCTCGAACGCTTGTGCAACGAGTGGCCCGCTCACAGGATCGACCGATTTCGGATTCCCCTTTCCTTCGTTTCGATACCCAATTGGCGCTTTGAACGGGTAGAGACCCTGTTTGAGGCGACCGTACATACCCTTCAAAGTTTCGTCGCGTAGATTGCGCACATAGTCGGCGGCAATGACCGCTTGAATGTCAGCCGCGAGCCGTCCGCCGCGCGAGCGGAAATCAAGGTTCTCAGTCGCAATGTGGACATCAATGCCGGCATCGGAAAGCGCACCGATCCGCGCCCAGTCGAAGGGGTTTCTCGCGCCTCTATCGACGCGATGAAGCACCACGCCATTGGCCCGTCGCTTTCGCAGTTCACGCACCATGAGGTTGAACACAGGGCGCCCGCGCTTAGCGGCGGTTTCCTTTTCCTCAAACCATCTGGTGATTGTGATGCCGTTTGTGTCTGCGAACCGGTTGATCGCATCCCGCTGCGCCTCAAGCGAAACTCCTTCGCCTTGCTTTGCGGTGGAGACGCGCGTGTAGCCGAAACAGGGTTTCATAGATTGTCGGGATTATCCTCGGACTCTACCACATCATCGAAATCAGGCGAGTCTGGCCATGGCCATTTGCCGTCTTCTCGCATCCGGTCGAAGATGCGTTTGCAGAGCGCCAGGTAGCGTTCGAGCTCCGGCGGTAGATCATTGTGGTTGGATGGCATGCGGACATGGTAGCGGACGAGCCGGTAGCTAATAGGCGGCCCAACTTGACCGGCGGTTCAGATGGGCCGTCTAGCATTGGGTGCCTGATCGGCTAGAATTTCCCAACCTACCTACCAAAAACCACCACGCTCGGTGACGGAGCCGACACAGGGCTCTTCAAACACAAGCCCTGTGGCGAAGCGACGGAACGCGGGCGTGGTGGTTTTTGATTGGGGAACAGAAAAGGGACGTGGCTAGACGCCAGGTTCGGGGAAAGCTTCGCAAGCCGGTTGGCAACACGCGGTATGCTGAGGGCATCTTATCTCCCTCTCATCTCTGAGTGCGTAGGATGGTGGTAGCGGCCAATGAGGGGCTGCAATCTGCGCGAGGGACGGTCAGTCAAGAAAGGGCGTCTATTGGCAATTGAGTGAGGGCGGTATCCTCGGAGCGTTACCAAGTTAGTTCATTTTGTTCATTGCATATGAAGCACACAACCATCGCAGAGGATATGAGAGCAGCGCGTCTCAAGACCGGCTTGCGGCAAGTCGATAGCGCACATCTGGCAGACGTTAGCGGGTCGTACATATCGGCCATCGAAACCGGACGGAAGGTGCCGTCCGCAACCGTCATGACGAAGCTCTCGATCATCTACGGAACGCGGATGAGAACCCAACTCTCAGAGCCGCTTGCCGATACTGCACGATCCATCACCCGCAAACTCCGTTCGTTGCCGCGTGTCTGTCGCGCTACGGGAGAGAGTGAACGGCGCACCTGCTCACTGGCACGTCTGGCGAGGCGTTTGCAAATGCTAACCGCCGGCAGACATGGACGGTGCTAGGGTGTTGGCTATCGCGGTTGCGAGTGGTCGTGTCGCATACGTGTTTGTCGTTCGTGGCGAACTCTATGAGTGGCACCTATCGCGCGCAGCCGCCAGAAGCCCGGCAGAGGCCGCGCGGTTTGCAAAGCAGTGGATTGATCGCATGCGCCCGACTGTGGTCGTCACCCAGAGCCTTACCCATCGTTGTCGAAAGGGCACAACGGCACGTGCTGCGATCGAGTTGATTGCGAAGGTCGCAGCGAACGAGGAAGTTTATGATATTGCCGTCACTCGACCCAAGAACTACGCCAACAAGTTTGACGAAGCGAACGCGCTGGCGGAGCGGTTTCCCGAGCTGAGGCCACGTGTTCCCAAACCGCGCAGGCTCTGGGATTCCGAGCCGCGCAGCACCACGATTTTCGAGGCTTTGGCGCTGGCGCTCGTCGTGATCGACCGCAAACCCGAGGCGGCCTAGCCGCTCCCGAATTGACTGCACAAGCAGCGCCCATGGCGCTGCTTTTTCAAATGCGGTTATGGGGATAGAGGTGCGATCCTAGTATCCCCATCCGAGCTATGAAGAAATCTATTCCATAGCTGAACATGGCGACACGTAGAAGCGCTACCATAATTGGGTGACTTCCAATCAACCAAGATAGATTGAAACCTGCTTGACTCCAAAATACTTTCGAGTCCTTCTGCAAATGCTACGTGGAGGGCACAATGCAATTACGACTGAAACGATCTCAGACAACCTCTGGCTTGTTGAAAAAGTCAGCGAACTTCATCATCGACGCACGTGCTGATCTTTCCAATGAAGAGCGAGAGTTGGTTCACAAATACAATCTCGGCAACGACGTAATCTATGCAAGTGAAGATGCCCGCAGGCATGCGGATGCACATGCTGCCTCGTCCGGCCTGTCTGGAAAACTTTATTCATTCGCTCGCGCATCGCTCGCGCTCAAGGTCACGATCGATAGCCTGACCAAGGGCCAGCGGATTGAGTGCAAGGACCTGATCGAAGCGCTCAGTGCGGAGGAGGAACTACGTACGGCCTGCGAAAGCGTGAAGGCGTATCTCGCGGCTGCGGCGAACTTCAATGGCCGTGAAGAGGTGTTTGAGTACTAGCGCGTTATGCGACGGCGGCACGATGAAGAGCCGGACATTGCCACCGAGCTCATTGTCACCATAATCATCTTTGTCGGACTTGCGGCATTGGTCGCGATGGTGCCGATTACGCTCTTCATCGCAGTCCCCACCGGCCTACTGTGGATCGCGTACAAGGTCGGTATGGCGTTCGCGAATAGTGCAAGCGCGCGTGAGCGGCGCGCCAAGCAAACCGCGCATGAGCGCTACAACGCCGTCCTAAGAAGCCGGCCTAAATTTCCAACGGCGACGGAATTTGTCAGCCGATTTCGCAAGCGGATGCCTGGGGGCATTCCACAGAGTGTGGCCGACGCCTATCTGGAACTCGTCCACGACCTCTACGAAGCGGAGGGCTTCGGCTTTACGATACAGCCGCCTCCTCCGGTCTGCGACAGCCTCGAAGGCTGGCGCTACCTCGACTACCTCGCTGCCGAGGGTGCGAAGTCGCACCACCTGTCGATCATCGAACCGTTCAGCGAGACCTTGTGGGCAGCGCTCGACACACTCACCGCCTATCTGCCAGACACATGCGATGGCGAGGACACCGGTCTCTCAACGCGGCTCTGCGACAGCGAGAACTGCGGAACGTTGGTGCAAGACCTGATTGCGGACTTCTATGCAGAAGAAAACGCAAAGCGGTCCCTCTATGCCGATATGCGCGCGACGCTGACTCGCAACTTTTACGAAGCATCGGGCCTTCCGCCGGACAGCGACCAAAACCACAAGCTGGTGCTACCTACAAGCTACAAGGGCGAGAACGTTGTTTTCGCCTACTTGAAGGACACGCCGCTTCTTGTCCTGCTGAACGCCCGTATGCCGTTTTCCATTCCCGAGCGCACGCGGTTTGAGCATCACCACATCGTTGCAGGCACAGGCCACGGCAAGAGCCAGACGTTGCAACATTTCATTGCAAACGACCTTCAGAAGGTTGCGGCCGGAAAGGCATCGGTCGTCGTACTCGACAGCCAGGGCGAGCTCATTCGCAAGATCTCACGATTGAAGCTGTTTGCCCCAGGCGAACCGCTCGCTGATCGGCTCGTTCTCATCGATCCCACAGACATATCCCACCCGGTGACGCTTGGCCTGTTCTCGGTCGGCAAGGAGCGAATGCAGACCTATGCTGAGTTGGATAGGGAGCGGCTTCAGAACTCGCTCGTCGAACTGCTCTCATTCACGCTCGGAAGTTTGATGGGCGCGGAGATGACGGCAAAACAAGCCACGTTGTTTGCGTTTCTCATACGCGCGATGCTTGTCATACCGGGCGCGACCATTCACACGTTCAGGGAGCTGTTGGAGGTTGGCGGCGAGACGAAATTCAAGCCGCACCTCGACACACTCTCAGGTGCCGCAAAGCTCTTCTTCGAAACCGAATACTCCGATCCAAAACAGTATGGCGAAACGCGCAAACAAGTGCTCCGTCGCCTGTGGGGTATTCTCGAAAATAATGCGTTCGAACGCATGATGTCGTCAGCCGACAGCAAGCTCGATCTCTTCACGGAGATGCAAGCTGGCAAGGTCATACTCATCAACGCTGACAAGAGCCTGCTCCAAACACACGGCACCGAAATCTTCGGGCGCTTTTTTATCGCGATGATCGCGCAGGCCGCCCAAGAGCGAAAGGCAAACTCCCTTCCGTGCTTTGTCTATATCGATGAGTTCGGTGACTATGCGGCAAACGCTGACAGCTTCATCACCAACATTTTTCAGCAGGCCAGGAAGCGAAACATCGGCATGGTGGTTGCGCACCAAACGCTGTCCGACCTCTCGGCCAAGACGGGGGATTCACTCGCGGCCAACACATCGATCAAATTCGTCGGTGGCGCGAGTCACGCAGATGCCACAAAGCTCGCGCGTGACATGCGCACGACGCCTGACTTCGTGCATGCGCGGCGTAAAGGCACATTTGCGGCGTTTGTCAGAAACCAAACTCCGAGTGCGGTTTCGCTCGAAGCCCCGTTCGGCCGACTCGAAGGAATGGAGCAGATGATGGGTAGTGATTGGAAGGACGTGCAGAAAGCCGTGCGGCAGAGATATGCGCAGCCGCGAACGTCAGTGGGCGTTACAGTCGTTCAACACAAGCTCGATGTTGGCGACGTAGATCCATCTTAGCAAAGACTCACTCGCGAACCCCGCCGATGAGATCCCTGCTTCCGTCAGTTCTCGGCACCATTCTTGTGAGGCGTTAAATCGCCTAGTTGAACCGTGAGCCCGAGGAGGATGTCGCTCCGCTTTGAGAGAGTGCGGGGCTCGTTTCCATACGTATAGACGGTTTCGATGAATGTCTGAGAATTAAGTTTATACCTCATCTTCGCTTCAAGAAAATTAACTGAGTCACGACCCCCGCTAAGAAATTCATGCATGTACACATATTTTGCAGTGAAGCTCAGGGGCTTGAGTGATTCTGTAGTAAAAAATACGTCCAGCTGCACTTTTATCCCGCCCCATAGGTAGCTAGTTCCCGCGGTAAGGTCGCCGAATTGGCCATTGTTAAAGACATGTGAGTAGTCGAGCGCAAGAGCTGGCCGGAATGCTACGCCAATCCGATCCTTCGCGTAGTAGGATGGGCTACCAATACGAAGCTGCGGAATGAAAGGCATCCACCGTGTTTCCGCGCCAATGAGGCTGGCATTTGCTTTGAGGTCCGTTGTGTAAACGAGGCCGGTCCGGAAATAGTGAAAAGTATCGCCGATCGGTCGCGCGGCCTCGAAGCCTGCAAGCGCCGAGACCCAGCCTTCCTGACCACCACCTTTCCAGCGAGTGTCAAACGCGATTCCGCCAAGGAATCCCAGGTTGATGGGCATACGTTGGCGGTTAACCTCGCCAAATGCGCCATACATAACTGAACCTGACGCAGCAAAGCTCGCCTGACCGTTCGTAAAGTCGTTGGTGAAGGTTAAGCGTGCGCCACCTTTTCCAACTTCGTACGATCCGTCCAGAAAAGCACCGGTTTGATATGCGTCACGAACCAGGAACCCGCTGCGCCAAAGCGAATCCTTGTATTGGTTTGCCCTACGCTCGGCAATTACAGCGCGTCGCTCGGCAGCGGCAGCTTTCGCCCCTTGCACGAATTCCTCCGCTCGCGCCAGTTCGCCTCCCTCCAGTTTTCCATCTTGATTATCATCAAATATCTCAAGAAGATCTAATGTCGTGCCAGCTAGTAATGGATTAATTGTCGCCGCAGAAAAAAATATTGTTCCTATGAGGACGCGTTTCATATTTACACCTCATATTGCCGTGCGTGTTTGTTTTTCATCAACTGCATCAACTATTTCTGATACATACTCGGCTTTCTCGATGTGCGAGAGAGCCATTGGGGGTACCAATTTGAGGCTCTTGCCTTGCACTCCATTCCGAAAATAGTTGTTTATCAGGGCCGCAAGTTGAGCGAGCATAATTGGCGTATACCGCCACTTGGATAGCTTATCTTTCTCTTGGATGGCGCCTTGCCATCTAAGTTGTTTTCGAATCGATGTTATAACCGCCTCGCGGGCCATTGCTCTCGAGACGTCAGACAGATTGTCCAGCGTAGATTCGACGTCCGGCCACTTCGCCGCGCTTCTGTTTGCGACAAGACGTCGAGAGCAACGTGCGGTCGCGCGGACCAAATCATTGACTGTTTTTGCCTTCTTCACTTTTTTTCGAAACGCGGTGACATCGAGGTCGATGTCCAATCCGTGCAGGTTAGGCTTCAGGTCATCGCCCAGCGCAACCTTCAACGCGCTGTTGATGCCGATCTTGCCAAGCTTGTCGGTTGGTCGCAGTAGATGCGCCTGAATAAAGGTCAAGCGCGACACTTCGGCCACGACTGCCGATTTCGTCATTTTGGGAGAGACGGACATGAAAAACTCCTAGCACATCTCATCGGAGATAATATTCATAAGCACTAAATGAGTGCAATGGGGAGGCAGTGTTTCTTTTTGTGCCGAATGAATCCGACGATATTTGATTCTCACCAGACTGCGTGGGTCAGTAGCTGTTCACCTGGTACCAATCCGGTTCTTCGTTCGACACAAGAAGATAAGGATCGGTACTCATTGGTTGCTCACGAGCAATTGTACGTTGCGCCTGGATGAGCCGCGGGCCACACTCCTCAACGCGAGCGAACATCTTGTACGTTTTTCGTGCTGGAATACTTTGGTACTCTGCCCACCATGCGGAGAAATGAGTTAGAGGGACGAGATGAGCTAGGGCGTCGATTTCCGAACCGACGCCGATCTACTGGAAAGTGCATTGCACCTAGAGTACGAGATCAATTGCTGTTCGAACGATTGCTGTGGCATGGGCCGCTGCCAGCACCATATCTCGTCGAGTACTCGCGCCGCTTCGGATACAAAAGCATTGGTCGTGTTCGCGATCGCCTTACCGACCTCTTCCACGAAACAAACACGCCCCACGGCGGCCAATACCTCGATCGACCGCTGGAGCAGTTCCCGAACCTTCCGGGTGGCTACGTTCCGCGAAACCAAACTCTGGTCTATTCCCTAAATGACCAATCTCGGAAGGCGCTTGCAGAATGTGGCCGTATGGCACCAGGGCCGTACAAAGGGTGGTGGCATCATCAGCTTCAGCTTGCCTGCGTGACGGCGTCACTCGAACTCTCAATCATGGCAAGCGGGGGTGCATTTATCCCGCGACATGAACTCGTGGGGGGCCAGGCACTGAAGGCAACGGCACCCATTGTGCATGAAGGCACGACATATTCTGGATCGCTGATCCCGGATCAGCTCTTTGGCATACGGTTTCCGACTGGCAGGCTCGGCTTTCTGGTCGAGATGGATCGTGCGACTGAGCCGGTGAGCGACAGAACCTTCAAACGAAAATCGTTTCTCAGAAGCGCGCTTCAATACCGCACGTTTATCGGGCAGCGCTCATTTCGCGAGCACTTTGGTCTCGATATCGGCATGCTGGTTCTATTTGTCACCACGTCGCAGAGGCAGGTCGAACGCATGATCGAAACGGTGCTCGACGTGACGGGTGGAAAGGGGAACAACTACCTGCTCTTCAAGGCGTTGCCGGAGCTCGCTGGTCGTGGCCGAACTCCAACACGCATTTTCTCTGAGCTGCATACCGAGCCCTGGCTTCGCGCAGGCTACCTGCCATTTTCGCTTCAAGCTGGGCGCTGAATCCACAGGCAGGCCGAATGTCCTTGGGATCGGTTCTGCCGCCGATCTCCAAGGAACGTGGACGGGGAGTGAGGTCGAACGATGTCACAATACTGGGTTTGTATCGACAGCAATTCGTTCTGCGTCCCACGATATTCTGAGTCAGTCCGGGATGATGTTGTTCCCACCTAGAACCGATCCGATAGCCTCACCTCTAGGCGTTGCCGACGGTTTCGATATCGTCTTCCAGGGCATGATGATCGAGTGCTCCAAGCGCGATCAGGTGCTCGCGAATGACGTACCTGGCGGCTTGGTCTCTGGTCATCCCCATCCCTTCGGCAATGAGATCTAGCGCCTCAGCGACCTTGTCATCGAGCACGACACGCGCAAACTGAGAAATCGATGCGTGGTCACTCATGGCTCGTCCTTGTTCCCTTAAACCGCGCGCAATGACTAGCAGATCATCGCTCGCAGCCGATGCCATCTCCGTCGCGGTCAAGATCGTATTCGTCGGGGCCAATCACCCTGACTGGACCTTGTACATATTCGGGGCCATTGCCACGGCCTCCCGCGCAATCCACGTCACTTGCGATGGGGACACAAGGATCATAGCTCGGATGGCATTCCTGACCCGAACTCTGTCCCGCCACAGTTACGAACGCAACAACGAGCAACACACGCGCTGCCATCGGCTATTCCTTGCCATACTCAGCAATGCATACTCGGCAAACTACCACATTCGCTTAGCGATAGCGCGCTCTTCTGGTCCAACCGCATTTGTGTAGATCGCGGTGGTCGCGATATTGGCGTGACCGAGCCACTTTTGAACTAACGTCAGCGGCACACCGGCCTGAACGGCGGCTACCCCAAACCCATGCCGCAATCCGCGTGGTGAGGCATGCGGGCCGTGAATATCCGCCTTCGCCATCACACGTTTCACTTGTGTCCACGCATGGGTGCGTCCAAACGGAAGCAACTGCTCGGTGCAGTTCATATCGAGGATGGGGGCAACAACTGCTCTGGCAACCTCATTGGGAACCGGAACCTCGCGCACAAAGAGGCGTCCGCGTTTCTTCAGAGTACGGATTGCGATAACGCCGATTGACGGTTGTACCGAGAGCGCCGTCAGCATCAGCGCCTCGGATATTCGGCAGCCGGTATAGGCGAGGATGAGGCAGAGGGCTTGAACGGATTGTGCCTCGTCTGCCGCGGCCTCGACGAACCGTTCTCGTTCTTCGCGATTGAGGTATTTGCGCTGGCCAGTGGCGGCATACAGGCCCCAACCGGCGTGTGCAGGGTGTGGTCCGTTTCGAAAACTGGAATTGGGCGTCATATGCTGGATCGTCGGAGGCGGGGCGTGCCGGTAGCGCGAACGATCTAGCCAAAATTGTTCATCGGCCCGATCCTCCGCTGTGCCCGCACCATTGCACTTTGTGACGATGCCTTCAGCGTAGCCGATACCCCTAAATCGATCAAGCATAAGATTGTAGAAGTCTCATACATATTCTACTGAACAATTTTGGCTATTCTGTTCACGCCGATATAGATCGGCCTTGATACTGCGTGTTCTATGCGGTGTTCCCTTGGAACACGCCCTTGGTCAGATCAAAGTCCCACCAACGGCTGCCAGTACGTGTTTTCTCTAGGCGTCCGGCTGCTGGTGCCTGCGGTAGCACTATTGAGCGTAATGCTGGCTGCTCCGGGCCTGAGCGCGGCGCAAACGCTCGAACGGCATTTTCTTGGGGTTGCCCCTGAATGCCGCTTCAACCGCATGCCTGTTCTCATCGTCACCGACGTGACGCGCCGAGGTGAGATCGATGATACCGTTTCGCTCTACACGTATCGAAGGCTTGAAACCCTCGGCTGCATCCAGGTAATCGGCGTCGTCTCCATTTTCGGAAACGGTAAGTCGAGTACCAATGAGGTCCATGCAAATCTCACGGCGCGTCTCGCTGAGCTAGGCATACGCGATTGGCCGGTGCTTGCCGGTCCCGAGCGGAGAATGTCCTTCTCGCGCTCGGTGAAGACTTCGGCAGGTGATCTCGAACGCTTGCACTCGATCGCCGCGGCGGTGACCCGGCACGACCACGTGGTCATTGCTGAACTCGGCCCGTTGACCGTGTCAGCACGGCTTCTCTCGGAGCGGCTCGTCCGGCCAGACCTTGTTCACAAAATCCTTGGTGTTGGTGGGCGTTCGCCCGGCGAACGGCTTACAACCGGTCGCGGTCTGCCGTTCTCATTCCGCGATATGAATGTGGACGAAGATCACGCTGCAGTCCGGTACCTCGTTCGCAATCACGCAAAGAAACTCTGGATGGTTACCTATCGCGCGGGCGTTGGGACACGAATGGTAGCGCCTGCAGCTCTTGGCGAAATCGGCACACCAGAAATCGTTGACCATGCGCAGCGTCGTGCCAGGCAACTCACGCGCGTCGGCTACGAAGGGCGCATCCCGTCTTGGGACACGTGGACGACGAGCTTCTTTCTGAAAGACGGGCCTCAGCGGCTTAGCTGCCGTCACCGGAAAACGCGCTTCGTCTACGTTCCCCAGGAGGAAGCATTTGTCGAACGGCGCCAACTCACCTTCGACGACGCATTCACCGAAAACTACCGCGTGGTCGAGTTCTGCAATGGAGAGTGAATTCAACCCACCAAAGGAGGCAATCTTGAAACGTCGGACACTGGTGATTGGAACACTGGCAGTCATTGCCACAACGCCCGCATATACGCTCTTCGGCAAGAAGGCTTATCTCTCGCGCGCGGACATCGAACGGCACATTATCGGGAAGCGCCTCAAGACTAGCTACGGAACGTGGCAATTTGCTGGAAACAAGACATTCACGTTTGAAAACCGCAAGGGGCTCTTCGGTCCGCACTCGTGGAGTTGGTATGGCCAAAATTCGATCAAAAGCCCTCAGAACCGCTACAGATTCTATGAGACAGACGGCGCGATCTACATCCAGAGCAAAGGTGGTTCGTGGAAGACGCAACTGCGGCTAAGCGGGTAACCGAAAGAAACCAATTCCCGCGCAGCTTCGGCCCATGTGGACGCGAATGCGTCCTACCGTTTCTGACGTCGGCAATGCGGACAAAGCGACTGACCGAAAAAATTACGATTAGGTGGTCTTGGTGGGAGACGAACCTCGCTACTAGTGCACCGGACACGGTCCACAGGCACTCGCAGTCGATTTCCGGCAGACAAGGGCTCGAGGCGTCGCCTTTCGCTGCAATTCATTGCTGTGCCGAGTGCTCGCTCAGTGTCCATGGGTCCAAGACGCGAGCAGTTCGCGGCGGATTTGATCCATGTTTGGATCAGCCAGTACACAATCATTAAGTGCTGCTACGATCTGGGAGGTACGAGTACCCTCATTGGCGTAAACAGCGATATCGTGGCCGCGCGCGAGCTCTTCAAGCGATCGAGCCGCGGTCCCGTCCACTATGATCGGCTCTCCGTCCGGCCTAAGAATCTCGCCAAGTTCGTTGGTTTCGGGGACAAAACGTCGATGTACCGCGACCACCCGCCATTGTGCGTCAAAGACTGGCGAGCCCGAGCTACCACTTTCGGTGTCGCCGGTATACCAACAGGTGAGATGGGCAACCTTGCTCTCGTCATTGGAGATAAAGTGGCTGTTGTGAACGACGATGCGCTTGGGCTCCCCGTTGGGATGTTGGATTATGCTCACTGCGGCACCCGGTGTAATCGCGTTGTCAGAACCTATTATCCGGTGCACGCCGAAATCTGAGAGTGGCGGGTTGGAGGGTTCGAGAGAGGCAACGGCAACTACCGAAACGTCAAGAGCCTTGTCTTCCCAGAAGAAACGGACCGGATCCAGTTCGTATGTCTTGGCAGCTATGGGTGTCCCCACGTAGTTTTCTTCGTCGTCAAGCGCAAACCTTACAGTTGATGCCTCAGTCACACTGGGAAGAACATGTCGCGCCGTCATCAGCAGGTCATGCCCTACCAGAAATCCCGTACCTACCCCTTTTCCTGCGATCATGAGTTTACCAACCGGGCGCTTGGCAATCTGACCCTGTTCGAGAAATTCGATCGACCGAATGTCATTTGTTTCGCCGACCCTGCGCTGTTGAAAGAGAATTTCAGAAATTTCGGCGGCTAAGACAGTACGTCGCCGCGCAAGGCTGGGTTCAGCGCGAGGCATATCTCTGGATGCTGGTGGGTGCGACGGGGCGCGTTCTCGCCCCGGTTCGCCCCCTATCATCCGATCACGCAGTTCCATGAATCGATCATACTGCGACTCAATCTGTTCCTTCGCCAGGGCAACTTTCTTTTCGTCTGCGGCAAGCTTGATCATGGATTCATCTAGCCTTTGCAGGCTGTTAAGGGCCGCGCTGTCCTGCAACTCAGTAAGTTTTACAGTCCCCAAAAAAGATAGCTCCCCTAAGATACTCGACAAATTGGATGTTCGCTTTAGGATTGAACCTATGTCAGGTTCTCTTTCTTCAAGGTGGTGCAAGTAGTGACCGACAAAATTACCTATCTTGAACTCGTTGAAAAGGTCCGTGACCCTGAAACCTCGGACGACGAATTGCTTCAATATTTCAATCTGGAAAAGGGAGCAGGTGGGTTTGACATCACCGCTGCGGTTAATCCCGCAACAGTCCGGCTGTCGGCGGCCGACGAAGAGCTAGAAAGCGCAATGCAGATTGGGAACGGACTTGCCCGACTGCGTCACCGATTCCGGTATTTCGACCGTATCAGAAGGTTCCCGGATCGCCCCATCGTCGTCGCGGAGGGCGATAGCTGGTTCCAATTCCCGCTCCTTATCCAGGAAACAGTGGACCACCTCTTTCAATTCCACAATGTTTGGTCTCTCGGTGCGGCAGGCGACACGTTGCAAAACATGGTCTACGGCGCCGGGATCGGACACGGTAACGAGTTCCTGCACGAGTTGCGCCGGATGCGAGGCAAAGCCGAAGCCTTCCTGTTCTCTGGCGCCGGAAACGATATCATCGGCGAAGATCCAGTCACTAAGCTTCCTATGCTCGAAGCGCTGTTGCGGACTTTCAACGGCGATACCTCGGATTTACCAGGTCATATCAACCACGCCGAACTTGATCGCAGGCTCGTCACTCTTGAAACGGGGTATCGCCGTCTGGTTGGTTTCGTGCGGGCAGAAAGAGGCTTGGAAACCCTGCCTATCGTTTTTCATGGCTACGATTACCCCTATCCCTATCCATGGGGGCAAAACGATCCTAGGGCGCCGAAATATGCCGACAAAGACCAATGGCTTGGGCGCGCGTTTGCGGCGCGGAAAATTCTCGACAACGATCTCCGCCGCAACATCCTGATCTACATGATCGATCGGCTCTACGACATGCTGGCCGACGTCGCAGGCGATTCAACGACCTCCGGAATCTGGGTGGTCAATTGTCGCGGGACGCTCCCTAAGCTCGAAGATTGGAACGATGAAATCCATGGCACTACGGCGGGATTTGCGGATGTCGGGCGCGCGTTTAACGCGGTCCTTTCCAAAGCCATCGCTGCGCGCAGGATGAGTTGACACCTGCGACTAGGGCATAAGACGAGGGGAAAAAGCATGCCGAGCAAGCGCAAGGCCTCATATTCAAGGTGGATCACAGGATTTGTGTCGCTGATCCCAGGCGCAGTGTTACTGGTGGCCCCTCCAACAACAATTCTTGGATCGCCAACATCACAAGATACGGCGTCCTTTGTTGGGATCGTGCTTGTCGCGTTGGGTGTCACCCTTGTGGTGACCCATTTCGAAGATCCCGACGCGACATTATCCGGGGCGCTTCCAGGTGTCGGGGAAAAGCTCGGCGTATACGCGAGAGGCTATGTTCTGCTGTTCGGAGTTCTCCTTGGTGGCGGCATCGCGTTTGTGTTCTTTATGCTCGATCCTATGCAGAAGGAGCGAAATGAACTCACCATAAAGCAGAACACATTGGAGACCCTCCACACAGAACTATCAAGCAAACTTGGCAATCTAGAAGATGCGGGAAAGCTTCACGAAACACTGAAGACGCGCATCGGCGAGGAGAAGGGTCTCACGACGCTTTTGGCATCGTATCTCAACAATGCCAGGGTCCCGATGCGGGTTTCGCTGAGATGCCCTCTAGACGATGACGATGCTCCCACACGTGCCCTCGGATTGGAAGAACTCGATGCTGGGTTCGCACTGGTACCCAATCCGTCCCAAACCAGATCGCGCGGTATTTCCGAAGACAATCTCATCATGCTCGAAGGAACATCCAATCTACAGGTGGGCCTGTATTCAGAGCCGAAAATGAACGATAAGACCGTGGTACTTCGGTTACTTATCAGCCGGGGTATCAGCGACGGAGCAATCTCTACGCTGATCGAGCTGGAAAACCCTGATCTGTTTGGACAGTTGTGCATTAATCAGCCAGAGAAATCGCCAGAGGATATGGCAACTGAAACCGAAAGCAGGATGGCACGGGCTCAGGAATGCATTCCAGTTTCTGGCCCCAATGGAACGGAGACGTGCGAAGGAGCGCAGCAATGACGTTCAATTTCCCGTCTATTCTCACCGTCATAGCACTGCTGCTCAATTCGAGCGGAGCTTTGGCGGAGGGGCTATCTGTTGACGATCTCCTTGAACAAAGAAATCTAGCTTCGGCGCTCGACAATCTCGGATCAGAGGAACGCGAAATACTGGTCTCAAATCTCGTCGGTGCTCTGGAAAGCTCAGATGATGACCGCAGTCTCGTTATTGCCGATGCGCTGTGCAAGTCGAGCGCTTGGAGGTCTGCTGGCGATGACGGCGAGGCACAAACTAGGATTTGGGCGCAGATGGCGAAGGTCACAAATCCGCAGGACCCGCTGATGTATGCCCTGGATTGCGCCGCAGCTAATCGTGATGGCTACTTTCGGGCCAGCACGCTCACGCCGCTGTTCAATATGCGCCTGACCTACTGCTCGGGACGACCTATCGAAGAAGACATGTTAGACGAGCTGGAAGGGATCCAGCGCCAGATGGAAGGCTTTTCAGCGTCCATCTCGGCTGGTTTGGCCAACGCTGTGGGCGACGACGAGACGGTGAAAAGCTTTTTCCCGATGCGTACAGCCCTGCGTCTTGCCACTGTAGGTGCAGCAAAGGCAGTCCAGTACGCTAATAACAACAATTGGGAATCAGCGCAGACGGAGTTCCGGCGCACGGCAAAATATCTGCGCGATAATGCGCCACAAGATTATGACTCGCCATGGGGGGCGTGGCGCTATCACATTGATTTCGAATTCTACATCAACTTGTATGCGTGGCTCGGAGGTGAGGAGGAACTCACGCTTACAAGGTTCATTGAGTGGCCCGCGGTAGTTGACGACCCTGCGATCAAAAGATCCCTGCCGGCCGAATTGCCCCAGCAAATCGCGGCACACCTCGATGAATTGGCAAGTCATGGGCACGCGGGCGAGCCCTATGTTGATTGGCTCTACATCGAACGGCTTCTGCCCGGAGCCGCAACACAGGCTTATGAATGCGACAGCTGGCGCAGACGGGATTACAACCCGCGTGCACTTGCCGGACATATCGCAGAGTGCACCGACGGAGACCCTCCAGAGAATGCTGCCTCTTTGAGAGAGTTCGACGCGTGTGTTCACAGGTTTCAAGCCGAAGATTGGCGCGTTCAATATATGAGTATCCGCAAAGAGGACGTGCAGCAGGCTCGCGTCATCATCGAACGGTTTGTCCAAGCACTATTGGCCCAGGATCCGTTTTCAGGGCTAGGCCTTACGCTTGAGGAGCTGGACGAAGCAAAGAAAATTCTGATGTCTTTTGAGCCTTACAGCGTAGAGGGCAGAAGCGACCTTGTCGGGATGATCTCAGACCAAGGTTTGACAACCGACATGAGAAACGCGCTAGAAGAATTGATTGACAGCGGGACCGTTCCGCTCCCGTGGAACACGAGGCCGTTGTTTCGTCGCCCAACGCATTTCTGAACTCAGCAACAGCCCGCAACTTGTGTCACGGACAGTGAGCCGGACCTCCCTTCCCCTCACGTTGAACCCTTTCGAAACTGAACTTGGTCAGAGAATTTCTGATGCCTAGAGCGCGGCTCCTTCTGATACACGTCGCACGATTAGTCGCTTGGGCTGGACCAGCACTGGAGAATGTGGACTGAAGGTCGTGGTTGGGCTCTAAGCCGCCATGCTCTACGCTACAGAAGGTTCGGTGTTGCCACCAGCCCTTGCGTTACAGAGCATTTCTCAAACGGTCGTACACAAAAAGAATTGCGCTGGTCGGGAATCTGGGTGATTGCAAATCAGTTGATGCGGAACGTGAGATCGCAAGCGGATTTGAGTTGATATCTCACAATACTTTCTGCCAACGTGAGGATCATATAGTGTTACTCCCATAATGTCTGATTGGTCTATTTTTGAATGGGTCGCCTATGGTTTGCTTGGCCTCGGGGCTCTCGGTCTTGCATTCAAAGCGGCGGCGAAGTTTCTGCTTGGCGTATGGAACTTTATACCGGGGTTCGGCCTGGGGTATCTAATAAGAATCCCTAAGAAATTTGGATTCCGTAACACTCGTTCGAAGCCGTCAATATTTGGCGCAGCGGGGATGGAAGGCCGCCTAGCCCTCGCAATATTATCTCTCGTTGCTCTCTTAGCGTTTCCGCTCTTATCGGCCATTTATTTAAGTGTAGCGGCAATCGTTTCAATTGACTGGCCTACCTTGGATAGCGTCGAGGGACTAGCCCTCCGCTATCAATCACAGATCATATTTATGATTGTGAATATTGCTGGTGTATCGATCAGCGCCTTTTTTCTAACTCGGGTCGTATATACATTTTTGCTCTGGCGTTCTCTCTCACAGGGGTACGATTCAGTTGTTAACTTTTTCCAGACTTTGGCAGCCCTGCCGATTGTGTTTTTGGGAATCTCAATGGCCGTGGCTCTTAGCAATGCGGGAATCGACGTATCAAGTCTGATTAATCAATATACGGTTTGGATATTGCTTTCATTGGGCATGGTTCCTAGCCTAGTTGCTCAACTTGCTCACGAAGCCCCGGCGACCGCCAGACGATCACGCGATCTGATAGAACAATATCTGGGAATAGGAGACAGGCCCCTTTCCGCATACTATAATGGAATTGTTTCGACACCCAGAACCGGCAGATATCTTCTCTGGGTGTCAATTTGGACGGCAATTCGAATCGTTGCTGAGATAGGTGTGTTTAGGGCTTTAACCGCAGACAAAGAGAATCTGCAAATTGATGATTTTATTATCAATCTTATGACGAATTTTGGTCCGGAAAATATTGGCGCATTTGTTTTAATTATGGCTTTGGTCGGTTTGCTCGGAATATTGGTATCAACGTTTAGGTCATAATATAATGTTGAATGTTCGGGCTAATATTATATATGGCATGAAAAACGATTGAAAAGTATTGCAATGTTATCGTGCAATATTTCAAGAAGCTACCTATTTTTACTGACGTGAGCCCCGACTTCCTTCCGGCCTGAGGGGGAGTCCTGAGGTTTTCGTGCTCTGAATTGCCACCGGTCAAACGAGTCAATGCCGGACGCGTCTTCGCAAAGTGATCCGACAAGCATCAGCAAATTCGCGCGGATACAGTCATTTTGGATCGAGAGCAGTTTTTGCGCGCAGGACACGCTCCTTGGTGGGACGTGAGCAACGGGGTCAACTTGGTCGGCTGTCGCGAAGAAGTCCAGCAGAGGTGTGTCTAGGGCGTCTGCAATGAACACCAACATTGCAGCCCTAACGGCCGACGCTCCAGATTCGTAACGTTGAATCTGTCCATAGGTCACGCCTATCCGATCTGCCAATTCGGCCTGGGTGATATTGAGCTGCTCGCGCCGCAATCGGATCGCGAGCCCTAGCTTTTCATCCCGGTTGTTATCCTTGCGATGTTTCGACACAGAACGAACACCTCCGACAGTTCACTATTGGTGCAATTGATCCGCATCAACAGTCGGGACGCGTGCAATACGCTCAATCAATCGATAGAGGTGCTCACGCGTCTGCACGTCCTTGATCGAACTAAGACGGGTAGCGAGTTTGAATGTCTCTACGTAAATTAGGTTGTCGACGCGGGGTGTGTCCTGCTCCTGCCCGTAGAAGTAGGCAATTGGGACCGCCAGCGCTTCTGCCACGATCTCCAATGCAGAAACCCTGATCGCGTTCCTGCCGCTTTCATATTTTCCAATCTGCTGAAATGACGTTCCGACGCGGTCAGCAAGTTGCTGTTGTGTAATTCCGGTCAAAGCACGGCGCATTTTGATGCGAGCACCGATTTGCCGATTGAGTTCGATTTCTGTTGGCCGCAACTTTGCCACGGAACTTTATCTCGCTTGCAGGGTCATTCGCTCAAGGATTGTCGCACATCAAACAACGCATAGACAAAAGTAGCGTAGCATCCACACGCTCAGGGCGACCAAAATGTCTGGTGGTAGCAGCATGGTAGCCTGTCCAACTATCCAGGGGCGTTGAAGTGTATTGACTTTGGAAGTAGGAACCTAGGCGACTTTTCCTGCATGCTGGGGACTTTGATGTACGATAATGTGCAGGCTGACGCCTCGCGCGCGGCGGCAATTCTTGTCGAATGCTACGGTAAGGCAAGTGCGATCGCGCATGCCAAACGAATCGAGCAATTGTCCGTCGTTCCCGAATTTGCCGTAGCCGTGACAACACACACGCGACGCCTTGTCGAGGAAGCTCAGGCAGTCGCTACGAACCCCGAAAAATAGTTCGAGAGTTGTCTTCGGTCGAAGGCCTTTTCAATCTCAGACGGTGTGATGAATTTCTCACCGAACCAAGGATAGCGTTTTGGCGAAAATGCCTCGGCCAGCCAATCCGCGAACGCCCGGTGACGCGCTGACTTTAGGACTTCGGGGTGGCAAGCCATATAGATCGGCACGGTGAATGCAAAATTGATATCGACATACTCAACTTGGCCACCGATCATCTTGGCATAGCTCGGCATCAAGCCGATGCCAGCGCCGTTCAAGATCGCCCAATAGTGTCCTGACGAGAAGTTGGTCGAGAGCAGTACCATTCGGTCATGGGCGCCTGCGCCAAAGAAGCGATCGAGGTCATAACCACTGAGCTGATCGGTTTCCTGTTCGACGATGCGGTGCGTGGCGAGTTCGGGAAAACTTCTCGGCGTGCCGAACCGTTCCAAATACGCAGCGCTGGCCCACGGCACCAAGTGCAGATGGCCGAGTTTGCGCACAGTCAGGTCGGGATTTGTCGGCTCCTGCAATTGAACTGAAATGTCTGCTTCCAGCCGCAACACATCGACAGAGCGCATCGCGCATTGCAGTTGAACCCTATTTTGGCCATCCTGGGATTCGAGATAAGGGATGAGCTGAGGCATGAGCCAGAACGCCCCGAGTCCTTCAGTCACCGCTAGTCGAATCTGCCCGGACATCGTGTTGGCCGAAGCGGCAGCGATGCGCCACATGTCAGTGATTGATTTCTCGACCTCGCGTGCGGCTCCGATAAGTCGCCGACCCTCCGGTGTGAGGCGGACGCCTTCGGTGTCACGATAGAAGAGCGGATACCCTACTTGATCCTCAAGGCGGGTTAGTGTCCGGGTGACCGTTATTCGATTGACGCCAACTTCGTCAGCGGCTTTTGCAAGGCTGCCTGCGTTCGCGACGGCCAAGAATACGCGAACCGCGTCCCAGTCTGCTTTGTCAAAAGGGGTGTTCAATATCGAACATCCCCTGCGAACTCTTTGCTCAATCCAGCAACCACTACCCCTCCTAGTGTCGTTAAACCACGAGATGGCGGAGGCCAAAGTGACGCCCAAAAATCAAACGCGGTCACGAACAAAAAGTCCCGAATTGATGCTAGCTGAGGCGCTCAATCGCGTCAAAGTTACAAATCACCTGGATGATGCGTCGGTTGCGCATTTATTTCCCCTTGCAGAGCAGGCGATTGGCGTTCTTGCAAAGCCCGAAGTTGTTCAGCGTGTTTCGCGCCGCAATGCCGATAGTGTGTGGCTCTTCAGCCGCGTCGATGGTGACCGACCAGAAGGTTTCCAGGCGTTCTTGCTTCTGAACGCCGTGGGTCGCGAGCAGTTGCTGAGTGGAAATCTTGATCTCTTCGATCCGCCCGATGAATGCCTCGTTGGGCAGGCAGAGTCACCCGCTCTTATCTATGTCTGGGCGACCTATACGCCAGGCAGGCTTGCTGCCGGCATCAAGATCATGATCGACCACTTCACGTCACCGCGCTACGCGGATGTGGACATGGTGTCGTGGGCCGCAGGAGTGCGCGGCGAGCGTGCAATGCTGCGATCCGGCTTCGTGAAGGGCCTGAAGCTCGACGGCATTGACCGGCCTGATCTATTTCTGATGGCCCGATCTGGGCACGGCATGAACGAGCCTCGTCCTCGATATGACACCTACGATCCGGTCGATCAGCGGACCGGTATCACCGTTGTGCACGACATCAATGACCTTCTAAAAGTTGCTGCCGTTCGTTCTGCGGTCTTCCTCGGCGAGCAAAACTGCCCGTTCGAAGAGGAGTTCGATGGCAACGACTTCGCGGCAACACATCTGCTTGCATATCAAGACGGAGAGCCTGTCGGCTGTCTACGCGCTCGTTTCTTCCGAGATGGCGCGAAGCTCGAGCGCCTCGCGGTTCGCCGCGAGTACCGAGTGAGCAAGACTGCGTTCAAGCTGGTGCGCGCAGGTGTCGATCTATGCCGTACCAAGGGATACGGCAAGATCTATGGACATGCGCGCTCTGACTATCTCCGCTTCTGGAAGAGCTTTGGCTTCGATTTGGAGGAAGGTACCGGCGAGTTTGCATTCTCAGACCAGAAATTCATCGAAATCAGCGCAGAGTTCGAACCCACCAACGACGCAATCCGCCTGACCGATGGACCTTATCGGCTGATCCGTCCTGAGGGACGTTGGGATCGGCCAGGCATCCTCGAAGAGTCTGCAAAACGGAGTGCGGTGTGACTGAGCGGGACCAGTCATTTGCAAATCTCATCCGCACGTTGACTGCGTCCAAGCAGGAAGCTGGCCGCTTAGGTGCCAGCTTCCTAGCCAACGTCATCGCACTCGCGATTCTCGAAGCAGCATTGCAGTGGGAAGGCGGCCCCCAACTGCTCGCTGATGAAAGCTATCGGTTGGAACTTTTGCTAGCGGCGAAGATTCGAACTGCTCTCGGTGATGGGAATGTCGTGGCCATGAGGCCGAAGACACCCGCTAAAGACGAGAACTTGTGATGGTGCAGTCGACAAGTGCCCCGCCGCGCGAGACTGAACAGCTTGCGTTTGTGCGCCAGATGCTGATCGAACTGGGAACCATCACGCGGAATGGTCACCACGAATTCCTAACCTTCCTTATCGAAATGGCGATATCGGAGTGTAGCGATGAGTTGGGAGCGGCAGGCAATGCGCCGCGCTTCGAGGGGTGAATGCCATGTAGGTGCTCTTGCATCGGTGCAAAGATTGCGCCGACGAGCCTAAGAGAGCCGCGTGGACAGTACGGACCTCGATGAGCCTATAGCGAGCCTAAGAGCCTACGATGATCTGCTAAGTCTTTGAAAAGGTTGGCTGGGGAACCTGGATTCGAACCAGGACTAACGGAGTCAGAGTCCGTGGGTCTACCGTTAACCTATTCCCCAAAACCTAACGAAAACAGCATCTTAACTTGTGGTCCGAAGGGTGGTTAGACACTCCTTGCAGATTGGTTAGACAGTTTCCGTTTCCGTTTCGTGCCGCCTTGTAGCACATTTGCCATGTCGATCAAGGTGCCCGAAACGTCCGCCGACGACGCATAATGGTCCGCCGTGGCGTCGGTATCATGCCCCAGATAGTGCTTGCGCCACTCGCGGTCAAACCCGAGTTCCTTCAACTCGGCGGCGACCGTATGGCGCAGGCCGTGGATGGTCAGTCCTTCGCCACCGATTCCTCTGCGCACGCACTGGCGGAAGAACTTCTGCAGCGAGGCCGACAGGCCCGCTTCGGTCCATGGCTGTCCGCGCGAATTGACGCAAAGCATGGTGACCGGGATGTCGCTCACCGGCACTGACGCCAGATAGGCCTCGAGGATGCCCTTCGCCTCGCCCACGACCGGGATTTTCATGTCGCGGCCGGTCTTCGATGTGCGCCACGAAAGGTGCCCGTCGCGATAGGCCATGCGCGGAAGTCTCACGATGTCGCCCCGGCGGATGCCGAAGAAGCGGGCCAGCGCCAGAACGACCTTCAGATGGTCCGGGGCGGCCGCGATGACGTTCGCACGCTCGGCCGGCGACCACGGCCGGTTCGGCTGCCGGCGTTCCTTGGGAATGCGCGCCTTGTCCAGTCCGAGGCAGGGATTCGCGTCGAGCAGGTCGTATTCCTTGCCGTGCTTGCAGGCCGACGACAGCATGGCGAGCATGTGATTTGCGAAGCCGCCGCGCTTCTGGCGGAACGCCTCGTCGCGCAGCTTCGCGACGAAGCCTGGCGTCAGAAGGGTCAACGGCGTGTCGCCGATCGGCTTCAGCCAGTCCATCGCCCGGTGATAGTCGGCCTGCGTGCGCGCGGCGAGGCCGGTGAAGCGGGGCGACGCGCGGTATGAAGCGAGCATGGCGCCCATCGTTCCCACCTTCGCCTTCGCGGGCGCGTGCAGCTTGTCGAGGCGGGCCACCTCGGCCGCGATCTCGGCGGCCGACAGGCCGGCGTCGATCGGAGTGCCCGACTTGCGGTGATAGATGCGCTCGCGCCCGTGGCGGTCCCGGTAGCGTTTAAGTCCCTTCACCGTCAGCCTCACCGCGCAGTTTCTCCAGCCAGTCGTCGCCCGTTGCCGGCTGTCCACGCGCGGCGCCGCCATTACCGAGGCCGTCCAGCCATATGTCAAGCGCGCGCACGTCGTACCGCTTGAGCCGGCCGATCATTACCGGCGCGACCTTCACATGCGATTCGAGCCACGCAACCGATCGTCCGCCGCAATAGGCCGCAGCTTCCTCGGCCGACAGCATGCGCCGCGCCGGCGCGGTAAGAGCTGCGTGGCGGCTCATGTCGACACCTTTCGGCGCCTGCGCGGCCGGCGCTTGACGCCGTTGTCGCGGTCGCGGCGGCGGCAGTTTTCCTTGTGCGTCACCATTTCCAGGTGTTCGACCCTCACGCATCGCCGTTGCCGGCATTTGTGGTCGAGCTGTTTCTTGCCGGGCAGCAGCCCGTGCTCGTTGACCCATGAGGCGATATGGACGGCGACCATCTGCCCGTCGAGCCACATGCGCCCGTAGCCGCCGCCACGCCCCTTGCCGCTGTCGCCTGCCGTCCACAGGTGGCACGGCGTCTCATAGCCCGTGTCGACGATCTCGACACAGGCATAGATCTTGGCCCGGATGGCCTCGCGGCGGGTCATCGGCGCGGTCATGGGATTGACCCCGCTGCAGCGATGGGCACACTCAACCGCAACGTGCGTGCGGGGCTGTGATGTCGAACCTTGCTTATGTTGGCGCTGTCACGATTGCCGCCGTGATCGGCGTGCTGCTCGGGGTTAGCCTGATCGAGGTTGCGCCGACCGAAGAACCGTGGCTGTACAACTATCAGGCACTCGTGGCAGGCGGCCTTGCGGTGATTGCTGCTGGCGGCACCATCCTGACGATGGTTCACGTAGACCGGAAACAGCAAGTTCGACACGAGAACCTTATGTCGATCAACCTTCGACCCGTTCGGCTCGAAGTTCAGCGACTGCTTGCCGCCACTGTCACTGAGGCTCGCGACATCATCAACACGGCCGGCATCGTTTTCAGCGAGTTCGATCGCGGCGAGCAGACGGTTAGCGATCAGTGGGCGATGATCAATCGAATGAGAAAGATAGCCCATCACTGTGCGGAGGCCGCGAAACATCTTGACGGAGAGACCGCGATTCGTGTGGAGGACTTCAGGCTTGCCTTGAGCGATCTGGATAGCGCAACCACGAGCCTCGCAAACCTCCCCGAGGTTCTCGCTGAAAGGCGGCCTGCCCCTGACCTTCGTGGTGTGCCGAAGGATCAGTGGGAGCATGTACTCAAGCGCCGGATAAAGACCGCGGCTAAGAATGCGGTCTTCTATCTTCGCATCATTGATGCGGCTTTGACGCGCATGGAGCATGTCTACAAGATCCCTGACGATTATCGTCGGCTCGATTAGAACGGTATTTCGTCGTCCATGTCGGCCGGCGCGTTGCCGCCCGTCCGGGGATCGTCGCGCGTGCGCGTCGTGCCGAATTCGTCCTGGCTCTGCGCCGCCGGCGGACGCTCGCCGCCGGCGCGATCGAGCATCTGCAATTCGCCGTTGAATTTCTGCAGCACGACCTCGGTCGTGTATCGGTCGGTGCCGTCCTGCGCCTGCCATTTGCGCGTCTGCAGCTTGCCCTCGATGTAAACCTTGGCGCCCTTTTTCAGATATTGCTCGGCGACCTTGGCGAGGTTTTCGTTGAAGATGACGACGTTGTGCCACTCTGTGCGCTCGCGTCGTTCGCCCGACTGGCGATCGCGCCAGGTTTCCGATGTCGCGATGCGGATATTGACGACCGGATCGCCGGAATTCAGCCGCCGCACCTCGGGGTCGGCGCCGAGATTGCCGACCAGAATGACCTTGTTGACGCTGCCTGCCATTGCCTTCTCCTATTCAGCCCAAAGCCAGGGGTTCGATTGCTTGATCGCGGCGAGCGGGCGCCACGAGCGGCGGCCCGCGCGGCCGGTTTCGTCCTCGTCGCGATAGTGCCGGGCGAGCCGGTTGATCGTGCGCCAGACCTTGTGCAGCGTCGCCAGCTTGCGGTCCTCGCGCAGGATCATGACGAGGTCGTACAGCATGGCGCCGCGCACCATGCGCCGGTTGTTCCAGGCCCGCGTGCAGGCCCGCGAACAGAATTCGCGCCTGCGATGCGCAGTGAAGCCCTCGCCGCATTCGAGGCACCGGCAATCGCGGCGCAACGGCATCGCGCGTGACGGCGCCTTCTCGGCCGACGTTCTAGAACTGCGGCGGCATTTCCTGCCTCACGCGCCGTTTCGCCCGCTTTGCGGGCAGGCGCTCCGGCGGGGCGCGCCACGAGGCGCGACGCCCGATCGGGCTTGCGGCCTTCGGCCGTCGTCATGCCGCCCTCGCGATCTGGTCGAGGGCGTAATGGCTCCACTGGTCGGCCATCGCGTCGGCCATCGCCGGGAAAAACCGGCTGCGTTCCTTGCCCCGTTCGGGGCCGGGCGGCATGCGGGCAACCCGGTTCCAGGCCTTCCATTCATCGCTGCCGTGTTCCGGTTCCGGGAGGCGGTTCGTTTCGATCAGGGCGGGCAGGCCGCGCAGATACCAGCCCGTTCCCTTGTATTCGGGATGTCCGAACCAGAACGGCTGCACGATCTGCGGCCTTGGCAGGTCCGCGGGCATGCGCGCGACGGCGAGGTCGTGCATTTCCGGATTTTCAACCGCCACGCGCGGCACCGGCGCACGCCAGCATTCAACGAACAAATCAACGCCCGCCTCGAATTCGGCGATCATGCTTTCCCATGTGCGACCGCGAGGCAGCTTTTTCGGCGGGGTCATGTTGCCCGGCCCCGACAGCCATCGACGGCCAGACCGGCAAAGCCGGGTGCATGGCGGGTGCGCGACGATCAGCAGGTCCCATTCGTCGCCCAAGATGTCGCGCACGTCGCCGACGATATGCCTGTTAGACCGATCCTCGGCCGGCAGGAGATCGCACGACCAGGCGTCGTGCCCGCGCGCCGCAAATGCCCGGCGCACCGTGCCGGTGAATTCGCAGGCCACAAGGACGCGCAGGCCGTCCATCGCCCTAGACCCGCATCGGCATGACGATGGCGAGGAAATTCTCGTCGGTCGTGGATTCGATCCGCAGCGGCGCGCCCGGTTCGTCGCTATCGATCACAATCGTTTCGGTGCCGCGGTCCTTCATCGCGGCAAGCGTTGCCCGCAGATATTTGCCCGACACGCCATGATGGCCCCAGGCCCCGGCGAATTCCGCGCCGACCGCATCGTCGCCCTCGGTGAAATTGCCGACGCCGTTGACCGTGAGCCAGCCACCATCGGCAGTCAGCTTTATGCCGGAACCGGCCGCTGCGGCTTTCTTGTCCTTGGCCTTTATTGCGCTTTCGGCCTGGATCTTGGTCACACGGTCAAGCGCGGCGAGCATTTCGCCAAGGTCGAGCGTTGCCGATACGCCGGTCGGATCTGGCGCGACCCGACGCCAGTCGGGATAGGTGTGGTCGATCAGTTTCGAGACCAGGCGCTCGTCGCCGGCTGTCACCGCGATTGCGGTGCGGCAGGTCTCAACCCTGACCATGTCGCTGGCGGCCTTGCCGGCCACGCGCACGATTTCCTTGACGGCCTTGGTCGGAATGATGACGCCCTCGGCGAGACGGAACCCGCCGGCGTCGGCGCTGGCGCTGTGTAGCCGGTGACCGTCGGTCGCGGTGGCGATCAGTCGGCCGTCGGCGCCCTCGAGAAACACGCCCTCGAGATAGAATCTGTGATCCTCGACCGCCGCCGCGCCCGCAGTCGCGTCGAGGATGCGCGCAAGCGCGGTGCCCTCGACCTCGCCGCCGCCATCGAAGGTCGGTGCCATGAGCGGGAAATCCTTGCCGGGCATGACCGGGCCGCGGAAGCGCGACCGGCCGGCCGAAACGACCGCCTCGCGCTCGCCGATCTCCACCTTGACCTTTTTCGCCAGGCCGCCGCCGGCCTCGACCAGATAGGGCGGCAGGCAGATCGGATCGAACGCGGCGTCCATGTCGACGCCGATCGTTGCCTCGAGGTCGAAATCCGACGCGGTCACGGTCAGGCGTCCGTCGCTTGCGGCGAACCGAAACATCGCCGCGACCGGAATCTTGAGCGTGCGGTCGGGAATGGATTTCAGCGCCGAGTGAATGGCGCCGAGTACCTTGGGTTCGATTTCGAGGGTCATGCGGCTTCCTTTGCTTCCTCGCCGAGCCGCGGCCCGTTGTAGACTTCATGGAATTCAACCCCGTCGATCGCTTCCCATTTGACGTGACCGATCGTTGTGTTGGTGCGGCCGAGCAACCGCACGAAACCGGTGCGGCGCGCGGCGAACAGGAAGCCGTTCCATTCATAGAGTCCGACCTGCCGGAACAGGCCCCGGTCGACGATCACGACCCGCCCGCCATCGACCGGCCTGAACAGGTCCATCTGGTCACGCTTGGTCATGTTCGGTTGCTCCAGACGGGGCGGCCGCCGCGCGCGCCTCGATGATCCGCTGTTGCTCGACGATGCCCCGCAGACCGGTGTTGCGATCGCGCAGCAATTGCCAGGCGCGCACTGCCGCAGGCGAAACGAATGCCGCCTCGGCGATCAGGTCGAGGCATTCCTCGGTCACAAGCATGTTCCGCTCCCGCTGGATCGCCGGCGAATGGTTGTGGTCTCTCACGCACCCGCCCTCCGATTGACGGCCGGGCACAGCACCCGCAGCCGGTTGCGGTATTCATCGGCGGCGACGGCGATCGGCCACAGCTTGAGCCCACCGCGCATAGTGATCGGTTTGGCGCGGTCATAGATGGCCGCCCATCGCCGGGGCGAGGACGCCAGCAACTGCCGGCGCTCGGTGACCAGCATGCGAATGTCGTATCCCTTGACGATCTGTCGCTGGCGATCACTCGGCGGGAAGGGCACGCCGCAGGCGGCGAAGATCGCGGCATCGCCGCGCCACTTGGCCTCGCGGATCACCTGCCTGACCACGCCCGAATCCGGGCCGCGCAATTCCGCCTCGATCTCGGCCAGCCCGTCGACGATCGGAATGGTGATATCGCCGATGATGTATTCGTGCGCGTCGTGCAGCAGTCCGATCGCGGCAAGGTCGGCATCGCCGGTCTCGTCGAGAATGGCGTCGGAAATCATCACGCAATGCTGCGCGACCGACAGCATGCCGCCCGGCACCGCGCCGTTGTAGCGGCCGATCCGGGCCAGTTGCTCGGGCAGGTCGGTCAACGGGTCGATCTCGCGGGCCTCGGGCCGGGCGATGGTGACATGGCGGCCAGATATCGTCTGCGCCCAGGCTCGGGTCATTGGCGGCACTCCCGCTGCGTGCGCCCGCGGCGGAACGCGCCGGCAAGGGCCGTCACGACCGCATTCTTTTCGCGCGGCAGAAGCGGCTGGAAATCGAGGAAATCCTTCAGCCGGTTCAAGGTGCGCTCGGACTGGCTGATCCAGGGGTCGAGCGTGTGGGCGGCGTGGCTGGCGCAATAGGCCGCCCATGCGGTGCGCATGTCTTCGGTCGCTGCCGTTGCGTGACAGAGAGGCATGAAGCCGATCGAACCGAGCCGCGCCTTGTCGATGAAATCGCCGACGCAGTCGCCGCGCTGACCCTCGACGACCAGCTTGAGGCCGGCTATTCGCCGCGCCTCCGGCCCATGCTCGACGATCTCGGCGATGGTGAAGCCGGTGCCGATCAAGGCGGTCTCCTCGACATTGCCGTCGCGGAAAAGGATTTCGCGCATGGCCTCGGCCATCGCCACGGCGCCGCGGTCTGCGATTCCCGTTTCGGGATGTTCGGTCCGGATTTCGGCGGAAGGGCGCGCCGGGCGGGCGCGGGCCGCCGGCGCGGCGTATTCGATACGTTCGGCGAGGGTCATCGTATGGGTCCTCGATAGCAGGGGTTGGAAACAAGGTGCTCGCGGATCGACCGCGACAGTTCGGCGGCGAGATCGTCGCGGCCAAAGGCGAAGGGAAAGCGCGAAGTGAGCCGGATACTGGTGTCACTGCCGTCGTCGAGCGCAATGCAGGTTTCAGTGCCCGGCCCGCGCGGCGACCAGAACCGCCGCGCCGCGGCGCAATGCGTGCGCCCGTCGGTCGTCCGGCTTTCGGCGAGATAGGGTTGCGCGTCGCGCATCAGACGCCGTGCCGCACGATTTCGACCGCGTCTGCTGCGGCCAGGCCGACGATCACGGCGCAAATCAGGATCAGAACGCCGACGAGCGCCAGCGTTTCCGTCAAGCCTTCGCGGCGCGCCTGTTGGCGCAGCTCGATGTCGGGCCGCTGCCAGGGCGACAGCTCGACGCCGTGGCGCACCGCGCGATCGGCAAGCCGCTCGGGCCGGTGCAAATATGCTCGGGAATGAAAAGAGGTCATCGCCACCGCTTTCGTTTTAGAACGGCGGCGAATATCGAAGAATTTTTGTTATTATGTCAAGCGGTGCATCGAAATATTTTTGATGCGCCTCGAATCAGTCCTCGCGGACGAAGGCCCCGCGCACCCTGCCGACGATGCGCACCGTATCGTCCTCGCCGCCCTCCAGCGGGATGGATTCGGAAAAACGCGGGTCGTCGCTTTCGGGCACCAGCCACAGCTTGCCGGCCTCGTCGCGCCACAGCCGCTTGACCGTTGCCTCGCGCAATCCGTCGGCGCGTTCGCGTTCGACAATATAGCGTTTGCCTGGCACGAAATCCTCGCCGGTCTCGACCGTGTCGGTAAAGAACACCACCGACCCCTCGGGATAACGCCGGTTCATGGACGGGCCGCGCACTTCGGCCGCATGCACCTTGAAAGGCATGATTTTCAAGGTTTCCGGCAGTTCGACCTCGTACCAGTCGCTTTCGTCGGCTTCCCAGCTCTCCGCAAAATGCCCGGCCTGCACCAGCGCCTTGACGGTGACCGTGCCGCCGGCGGGTGCAGCCAGAATGCGGTGGGTCTCGACGCCAAGGCAGCGCGCATATGCGTCGATCTTTTTCGACGACAGGGCGGTGTGGCCGCGCTCGACATTCGACACCGTCTGCCAGCTCACGCCCAGGCAGTCGGCCAGATCCTGCTGCGTCATGCCCTTCTGCGCGCGCAGCGCCTTGATGTTGTTGTGCATTGCCAGGCCCCTTCAATGGATTATCGAAAAATATCCGATGCCACTTGACAAGGACATCGAAGAAAGTTTGATATTGCGCCACAATCCTGCGGTCGCTTCCGGCCGGGGTCACGGAAAAACCAGCGCCGGAATTTTCCGCCGCTTTTTCAGGTTGAGGCGATGCGACCGACTTCCGATCACGATCACGAAAGGCTCAAGGGCGCGACCCGCCGTGCGGTGAAACGCGCCGGCGGGGTGACCGCGTTGGCGGCGTTGACCCGCGTGGAGGCGGCCGCGCTGTCGAAATACGGTGCCGACCACGAGGCGGGCTTCATGCCGCTCGACGTGGCAGCCGATGCAGACATGGCAGCCGGGCAGCCGATTATCCTCGCCGCGCTCGCTTCGATCGAGGGTTACGCGATTTCGCCGCTGAAGGACGCCGCCGGCAGCGTGACGCCGGCCATGGTCGGCCACCTGATCCGCGAGACCGGCGACGTATCGGCCGTGGTGCTCGAGGCGATGGCCGACGGCACGCTGACGCCGAACGAAAGGCAGGCGATCGCGGTCGAGATCGACGAGGCGCTGAACGCCATGTGGCAGCTCCGCGCCGCCATTCACGGCGAGCCGACCAAGGCGCCGAAACTCTAGGAACGGCCTGTCGGCCGGGCGGGCATGGGGCGAGGGGAAATCACATGCGGCTGGTTATCATCGAAAGCCCGTATGCGGGCGACATCGAAACCAATGTGCGTTACGCGCGGGCTTGCGTTCGCGACAGCCTGTTGCGCGGCGAGGCGCCGATCGCTTCGCATCTGCTCTACACGCAACCGGGCATATTGCGCGATGAAATCGAGGCCGAGCGGCAGCACGGTATCGACGCCGGGCTTGCCTGGCGGCGGGTCGCCGACGCCTCGATCGTGTATGCCGACCTCGGCATTTCAAAGGGCATGGAGTACGGCATCCTCGCCGCCCGCCAGGCCGGCCGGCCCGTCGAATATCGCACGATCGACGACTGGCAAAGATGAACGCGCCGCGCATTCCCGACGAGGTGATCGAAAAAGCCCGCGCGCTCGATGTCTATCTGGTCGCCAACCGCTACGGCTTTGCCGCCCGGCCATCGCATTCCGGCGAGGCGATCGGGCCGTGCCCCGGCTGTGGCGGGCGCGACCGCTTCGCCGTCAACACCCGCAAGAACGTCTGGTCGTGCCGCCAGGGCGCCGGCGACCCTATAGGCGGCGATGCCGTTGCGCTCGTGCGCCATGTCGAGAAATGTTCGTTCCCGCGCGCCGTCGAGATCCTGACCGGTGAGGGCGCCATCGAGTCGCGCGAACATGCGGCGCCCGATCCCCAGGCAGAAAACGAATTCCGCGAAAAGGAGCGCCGCCGTGCGTTCCAGCTTTGGCGCGAGGGCCGGCCGTTCGAAGCCGGCGGACCCGTGGCGCGGTATCTCGCGCTGCGCGGCATAGACCCGGCCCTCGCCCGCCTGCCCGGCGCGCATTGTCGCGAGCACGGGGCGCTGCCTTTCTGGCACTTCTGCAATACCGGCCGCACCGATGCGCAGGGGCGACCGATCAGGAAATGGAAGGTGATCTATGTCGGCCCGGCAATGCTGTGGCCGATCCAGGCACCGGACAACCGCTTTCTCGGGCTTCACGCGACATGGATCGACCTCGATCGTCCCAAGGGCAAGGCCGAAATTTTCGATCCCGATACGGGCGAGCAGCTACCGGCCAAAAAGGTGCGGGGTTCGAAAAAGGGCGGGCGCATCGTTCTCAAGGACGGCATCAAGGCCTCGCCTTTTCTCGGCGTGGCCGAGGGCGTCGAGTCCGCTTTGTCATGGTGGGCGATGGGCCGCGCGCACGAACCTGCGGCATCGCTCGAAACGTCCATCGACCTCGGCAATCTCGCCGGGCGCGCGGTGCGCAGCGTCTCGCACCCGACCGCGAAAATCACCCGCACCGACGGGCGGCAGATGCCCGTGCGCGCGCCCGGCCCGGACCCGAAACCCGACGAGGATCATTCACTCCTCTGGGCGCCGCATCCCGGCGTCATGCACCTGACCCTGATCGGCGAACTCGACGGCGACCCCTTCGCCAGCCGCGCCGCCTATCTGCGCGCCAAGGCACGGCTTTCGGGAGACGGCATGCCTCTCGGCGACGGCGATATCGTGATCGACTGGCCGCCAGAGGGGCACGATTTCAATTCTCTCCTTATGGCCTCGCGGGCCGCACCGCCGCCTGACAGCGGCTGGCCCTCCGGCGGGGCGCCGGACGCCCGGCGGGCTGCGGTCGCAGCCTTGGAAGCGCAGCAACACGAGGACACCTCCGCATGAACGACTGGAACGACGAACAGCGCAGGGCCGTGTTCCGCGCCTTTACCGAGGACGGCCTGAGTTACACGCAGATCGCCGCCGACTGGAAAACCAGCAGGCAGGCGATTGCGGGCATCGTTCATCGCTGGCGCCAGCGCCACGGCCTCGTGTCGCCGCGCAAGTCGCGCGCCAAGGGCGCGCCCAGCACCCCGGCAGCCCGACCTGCCGCCGGCAAGGCGCATCAGCGCAGCACGCATTCGCGGCCGCTCCGGTGCATGGCCGATATTGTCGCCGCCGCGCGCCGCGTGAAGCTGGCGGAACTCGGGCGAGGCGAATGCAAATTCGCGGTCACCCCGCACGACGCGCCGGCGCATGCGCACCGCTTCTGCGGCCTGCCCGCCGGGGCTGGCCCCTACTGCCCCGAACATCACGCCATCGCCACGCAATAGGAATTCGAGAATGGACCTCGACCTGCCGATCTTTCGCTTCACCGTGCGCACGCCCGAAAGCCGCCACGGCGCGATCAAGGATGCCGCCAAAAAGGCGGGCCTGACGCCCGGCCAGCTCGCGCAGGCGCTGTTCGACCGGATCGACCTGACCGGCGGCGACGGTTTCGTCGGCAAGGCGGTCGAGGATTTCCGGCGTGTCTATGGCAAGGCCGACACGAAGGAACTGGCGAAGCGGGCGGCAGAATGCGGCCTCACCGTCAAGCAGTTGCGCGTGTTCCGTGCGCTGGTCGAATGTTCGGGGCCGGAGCGGATTGCCCGCCCCTCGGCGATGGATATGTCGGCGCGGTCCATGGTGCCTGCGTCCGACCTGCAGCCCTGTTACGACCGCCTGCTCGAAAAGGGTTTCATCGCCGCCGCGCCAAGCCGCGGACGCGGTCGCACCGCCTATTCGATCTGCCGGCTGCCGGAGATCTGATATGGACCCGGTCACATTCCTCGACGGGCGGGTGACGCTGCACGCCGGCGACTGCCTCGAGGTGCTGGACACGCTGCCGGAAAGCTCCGTCGACGCCGTCATCACCGACCCCCCCTATCACTATGACACGATCGTCGCCCGCTTCGGCAAGGAGGGCTCCGCGCCCGCCAAGCACGGCACCGACGGCGTGTTTTCCCGCGCCTCTGCCGGGTTCATGGGCAAGGATTGGGATGGCGGCGACGTGGCTTTCCGCCCCGAGACGTGGGCCAAGGTGCTGCGGGTCCTGAAGCCCGGCGGGCACCTGGCGGCATTCTCGGCGCCGAAATGCGTGCACAAGATGGCCTGGGGCATCGAGGCGGCAGGGTTCGAGGTGCGGGACCGGATCATCAACCTGTTCGACCCCGACCCGCACCTCATTGCCTTCCTCGAAAGCCTCGGCCCGGCGCAGGCCGATGCGCTTTTCCGGCTCATCGATCATTTCGGGCCGCTCGGCGAGGCGTTCTGGACCTTCGGCTCGGGCTTTCCCAAGTCGCACAACATTTCGAAAGCGATCGACAAGATGCTCGGCGCCGAACGCAAGGTCGTCGGCACCGAGAAGGTGCGCGACATCCGAAACGGCAATGGGCGCGGCCTTGGCGACGGCATCAATGCCGCCGCGCGCGACCAGCCTGAATATATCGATCGGGAAATCACCGCACCTGGCTCGCCCGAGGCCTCCACATGGGAAGGATGGGGCACGGCGCTGAAACCGGCCTATGAGCCGATCGTCATCGCCCGCAAACCGGTCGAGGCGGCGAACGTCGCGGCGCAGGTGCTCGCCACCGGCACCGGCGGCGTGAATGTTGACGCCATGCGGGTCGGCAACGACATGATGAGGCGAACCCGTTCGGTCGGCGGGGTCAAGCCGACCAACGGCTCGATGTCCGGCGGCAACACGTTCCGCGAGGACGCCGGCGTGATCGAGGGCCGCTTCCCCGCCAATCTGACGCATGACGGCAGCGAGGCGGCCACCGCGGGGTTCCCGCAGGAGGCAGGCGGCGGCAATGGCGAGTCGCGGCTGGCGCACGGCATCGGAGGTGACGGCGCCTATTCCGGCGGCGGGCGAGGGGCCATGGTCGCCTCCTATGCCGACAACGGGTCTGCCGCGCGGTTCTTCTACACCGCCAAGGCCGACGGCGACGACCGGCTCGGCTCCGGCCATCCAACGGTGAAGCCGCTCGACCTCATACAATGGCTTTGCCGCGGCCTTTGCCCGGCCGGCGGCACCATCCTGGACCTGTTCGCCGGCACCGGCACGACCGGCGAGGCGGCATTCCGCGAGGGTTTCAGCGCGATCCTGATCGAGCGAGAGGCCGAATACCGCGCCGACATCGCACGGCGCATGGGGCTTGTGCTCGCCGGCCGCGACTCGCGCCGGCGTGCGGCCCGCCGTGCCAAGGCCGAGCGCCAGGCCAAGGCAGCCTCCGAGGGCAAAGCGGCGCCGGCACAGCTTGCCGAGGAGCCTGTTGTCGCCGACATTTTCGGCGCGCTCGACGGGGGGGGGGGTAGGCCTATGAGCGACGGCGGCATCATGGCCGGCGAGGGCGGGTTCGGCTTTCGCCGCAGAGCGATCAAGGGGCGATGATTGGACCGCTATTCAGGCGACGAATGGCGGCTGATCGCGCAGAACGCCGCCGAGCCGGAACACGATATCGGCAATGCGCGGCGCTTCCTGCGATGGGCGGGCGAGACGGCTGTGCATATCACGCATGTCGGCTGGCACGCCTATGACGGCCGGCGCTGGAAAGAGGACGATTCCGGCGCCATCACGCGACGCCTCGCACACAAGGCGGCCGAGGCGATCTATGCCGAGACCGCCTATATCCTGCCGCCTGAGAGCCAGCAGGACATGATCGACCGGGCCGAGATCGCTCGCGAGGGTCTGGCGACCGAATACGATGCGAAGGCGATGGACCGCGACGAGCTGTTCGCGCTGACCGCCAAGCGCAAGCAGTGGACAGCCGACATCGCCGCCGGCAAGGAGGCCGAGGCCGCCCTTGCCGAGCGCCGCGCGCACCGCGCCCGCCACGCGAAATCGACCTGCGGATCGACCAAACTGACCGCCATGCTCACCGAGGCCGCGGCATGGCGACCCGCCACCGTCGACGACCTCAATCGCGATCTCTACGCCTTCAATGTCGGCAACGGCACGCTGCGTTTTTCCTGCACCGAGGACCCGGAAAGCGACCCCGACGACCCGCGTTTTCGCTGGCATGTCGAGCTTTGCCAACACGAGCGCGGCGACCTGATTTCCAAGCTCTCGCCGACGCCCTACGAGCCGGGCATCGGCAAGGCGAAGGAATGGGAAAAGTTTCTGGCGCGCGTGCAGCCCTCGCCGGACATGCGGGCCTATCTGAAGCGGCTCGCCGGCTATTGCCTGCTCGGCTTGAACACCGAGCAGGTGATCGCGTTTTTCTACGGCATCGGCCGCAACGGCAAATCGACATTCGTCGATACGCTGTGCCGGATCTTCGACGACTATGCCGTCACCCTGTCGATCGACAGTTTCGCTGGCGAGGACCGGCGCTCGGGCGCTGAGGCAACGCCCGACCTTGCCCGGCTGCCCGGCGCCCGCCTCGTCGCCGCGTCGGAACCGGAGTCCGGCGTGCGGCTGAAAGAGGCCCTGATCAAGCGCCTGACCGGCGGCGAGGCGATCGCGGTGCGACGCCTGCACCGCGACTTTTTCGAGTTCGACCCGCAATTCACGCTGATCGTGTCGGGCAACCACAAGCCGGTGATCATCGGCAATGATGATGGGATCTGGCGGCGCATTCACCTCGTGCCGTGGAACGAGCAGATCGCCAAGGACGAGGTCGACAAGGACCTGCCGAAAAAGCTGCTGGCGGAAGCCCCGGCGATCCTGAAATGGGCGGTCGAGGGCGCGCTCGAATTCCTGAATTCCGGCGGGCTCAACGCACCGCGCGACATCCTCGACGCCACGCAGGAATATCGCGAGGAGGAGGACCCGATCGGCGCCTTCATCCGCAATGCGACCGACGTGACCGGCGACGACACCGACACCGAAAAGCCGTTCGACCTGTTCTGCGCCTACGAGCTTTATTGCCGCCAGACCGGCACGGTGAAGGTCAAGGATACGACCTTCTACCGCCGCCTGCCCGACGCCGCGCGCCGCGGCTGGCCGGCGCCCGAGGGCAGCGAGGGGCTGCGGCAATTCCACAAGGCCAAATCGAACGGCGCACCGCTCTATCGCGGCATCCGGGTTCGCGACGAATGGCTGACCCGCGGTCAGGCCGAACAGCAACCAGGACAGGAGACAGGGTGATGACGAAATTCAACTTTTCCAAACTAAAGCGACCGAGACGGAAGCCGTCGACCATCACTTCAGGTGAACTCATAGCAAGGACGGGCGGCAATCCGGGCCCGGTATGCACATTGTTCCCGCCCGAGCAGCGTGAGCCCTCCCAAATTGGCGCTGATGCAGATCATGTTTCCGGACATCATTCGCGCACGTCGTTGCGCGAGGCCAATATCGCGCGACAAGCCGAATGGGATGGTGACGACAAGATCACGCCGGCTTATCGCGGCAACGAAATGGCCGGCGAGGTCGGCGAGGCCTGCAATGTGATCAAGAAGCTGGAGCGCGAGCGCTTCGGCATCGCCGGTTCGCGGGCAACCGTCAGCGACCTCGCCGACGAGCTGGCAGACGTGGTCATCTGCGCCGATCTGATCGCCATGCAGTACGGCGTCGACCTCGAGGCGGCAGTCGTTCGCAAGTTCAACGCGACCAGCGGCAAGGTCGGCCTGAAAACGAGGCTGCAGCCGTGAACGCCGTCCTGCACAAATCCGGCGAACGCTATGCGACCGGCGCACCGAAATGCCCGCCGGTGTGGCAGCTCATATGCGAATTCGCGAACGGCACCTGTGTCTGCGCTGCCACCGAGGGCGAGCCTTGCGATGCCGTCGCGATCATGGACCGGCGCATACGAAACCGCGTTGCGCTGGATGATTGGGAAGCCGAGCGCCGGGCTAAGCGCAAGGCGGCGGGGTGACGGCATGCTGAACCCCGCCAATTCCCGCGCAGACCCGTCCCTCGCCGGCGCTCTAGAACTCAAACCGCATGAATTGCAGGCGCTGCGCTTCCTGGGTGCCGGGCCGCACCTTATGACCGAAATCGCCGACGAAAACGCCCTCGCCGCATTCATGACGCTCGACGATCTGGCCCGGCGCGGCCTTGTGCACTGCACGCCCGGCGACGGCCAGACGCGCGGTCCCGAATTCAGGCTGACGATCGAGGGCGTCGACGCTCTGATCGCGATGGACGGGGCGGTGTGATGGATCTGTCCAGGCCCCTCCTGCGCTACCATGGCGGCAAATGGCGTCTGGCCGAATGGATCATCGGTCATTTCCCGCCGCACCGGGTCTACGTCGAGCCGTTCGGCGGCGCGGCCTCGGTGCTGCTGCGCAAGCCTCGCGTCTATGGCGAGATCTACAACGACCTGTCGGTCGACGTAGTGAACCTTTTCCGCGTCCTGCGCGACCCTGCCGCCGCGCCGGCGCTGCTGCGATCGCTGGCCGCGACACCCTTCGCGCGCGAGGAATTTGTCGCGCCAGTGCCGCCCGCCGCCGATCCTGTCGAGCGAGCCCGACGGCTGATCGTGCGCTCGATGATGGGTTTTGGCAGCGACGGCCACAACGCCAAGGTGAAAACCGGATTTCGCGCCAACAGCAACCGCTCAGGCACAACGCCTGCGCATGATTGGGCACGCTATCCGCCAGCACTCGCTGCCATCGTCGAACGCCTCGCTGGCGTGGTGATCGAAAACCGGCCGGCGGTTGATGTGATGCGGCAGCACGACTCCATCGAGACGCTGCATTATGTCGACCCGCCCTATATGCCGGAAACGCGATCGCAGAAGAGTCGGCGCGGCAAGTTGCGCTATCACGCATACGATCACGAACTGACCGTCGAGGACCACGCTGCGTTGCTCGACGCGCTCGACGGCCTTTGCGGAATGGTTGTGCTGTCCGGCTATCCCGCACAAATCTATGACGACCGGCTGGCGCATTGGCGGCGCACCGAGACCACGACGCTTGCTGACGGCGCGCGCGAAAGGACCGAGGTGCTGTGGATCAATCCGGCCGCCTCGGCCGCGCTCGACGCCGCCCAAGCGGTGCCGGACATATTTGCCGCCCTCGGCGCGTAATGATGCTGCCCCGCACCCCTTCGCCAGCATCACTCGGCCACGAGCAGGCCCGGAAACACCTCACCCTGCGCGCCGAACAATTGCTGGCCCATAGCGCAGACACCATCGGCCGAAAGGGACGAAAGGCGCTTGCTGATGGAGGGCATTTGCGTACGCAGCTCACGCTCCCACTCGCTGCCGTTCCCAAAGGACCCCAGGTCGCCAGTCTGAGCAATGACGAGAAGATCCATACGACGAGGGTCGGCAGCGAGCCAAGGGCACTTGTCGGCCGCTATGTAGGCTTCGGTCATCCGCTTGACGAACTGCTGGTCGGTGTCGGTCAGTGCCAGGGCAGGCGAGATCGAGGCGGCCATAGCAGCCGCCATGAAAAACATGCGCATTCCATTGTCCTCCTGACCGGCCACGATTTCACAGCGTGCGCCCGGCGGCAAGGAAAAGCCCGCCGTCTCCTTTTCAGTGCGTTGCACACCGCCTCGCCCCGCACCCCTTTTGAGCGGCCATCGGAACAAGGGTCGATTTGCGTCCCTTTCGGGGTCGCTAGGGTCGCAAAGACGCCGCCCGGGGTCGGTGCTGTTTTCAAGGGTGCGGGGAAAAGCATAACGGAATCAGGCGCGCCGGGCGCAGGGGTCGCTAGGGTCGGGAATATCGAAGGTTTTTCCATATGCGTTTCAAGTGCGGAAAAAATCCGTTCGATCTCTCTACGTAATGCGCGGGACTACCCTCCCTAGCGACCCTATCCTCCCTTGTGTTTCAAAAAGTTCAATCAAAACAGGAGATTAAGAGCGATGGAAAACGGGGTCGATAGGACGGAAGGCGGGGCCGCAAGGGTCGCAGCGCCGAAATCGCGGCGGAAACTGACCGTTTCGGCGGCGCTGAAATGGGCCTGGAGCGACGAATTGCCGAAAGAACCGGCGGCGGGCGCCTTTCTGCCGCCGCCGGCCTCGGCGAGCGCGTGGGCGTCGATCCTGCGCTTCGGCGAGTTGGGATCGATCGTCGACCGGCAGCCGAACCGCTTCGGCTGCATCCCGTTCGACCAGGGCGACTGGCCGCACCCGGACGCACTCAGAATAGCGGCGGCGGTCGAGGCGCTGGCCGATTGCACGCTCGACGTGCCCGACGGCTGGCACCCGATGCCGGAGATCACCGAGGCAGACCGCGATCTCGGCGACAAGGCGGTGCGCGACGCGCTGCACAAGGTGGTTATGCCGAACCCGGCTGGCGAGCGTGTATTCCGGGCCGCGCCCGCTTCGCTGGTCGTGCGCCATGCGATCCTCGGCCTCGTGCCTGACTGGCGCATGGACAGCGCGCCGGTGAAGCGGTTCGAACTCAATGCCAGCGGGCAACCGCGATGGTTCGTTCGCCGCGAAGTGCGAACGGTGATCGGCACGCATGCCGACGGCAGCGACCGGGTCGAGATCGTCAATACCGAGGTCGACGGATGGTCGCCGCGCCTGCGCCGGCCGGTGGCGGGCGCATACCGGCGCGAATATCTCGATCCCGACCCGGTGCCGGTTATGGTCGCAAGGGCCGAATACGAGGTGTTCCGCTCGGCGATGGCGCTGCTCGCCGAAGATCTGGCGGGCGCGCTCGAGACGGTCGAAATCATGCCCGACGACTGGCCTGCCTCGCCGTGGAGCGATTCGCCAGGCGATGGCGAAGTGAGGCGGCAACCGAGAATATTGCCGGACCTGCGGGCAGCTTATGCCGATGCCGATGCGTCGCCGAAAGCCCGGAAATCCGGCAAATCGCGGCGACGCGCACGGTCGAAAATATCCGCTTGACCGGCGACCGGAATTTGGTGCATTCCTTGTCACGCACAAAAAGACGACCCGCCCCGGCCACCGCCGCGGCGGGTTTTTCTTTGTCCAGCCAACGGAGCGAGACCATGACGCCGGCGGCGAAACCCGCCACGAGGGCCTGCCCGTGATCGTCGCCGACGCCGCCGAATACCTGGCATTGAGCCGGGCCATTTGGAAGCTGCCCGGCGAGATCCAGGCCAAGGCCTTTGCGCGGGCGGGCAGCCGGGTCGTCAAGCAGGCGCGCACGGCCTATCTGCGCCGTGCCGCGCCGCGCCTGAAGCTGCCGCAGAAGGTGATCCGCGAGAAGACGACGGCGAAGTTCAACGCCGGCGGCAGCACGGCCGAGGTCGTGGTGCGCTCCGGCTGGATACCGCTTGCCAAGCTCGGCGCATCGCAGACGCGCAAGGGCGTGCGGGTCAGGTCGCGCGGTTCGTATCGTCATGCCTTCATGGCGCAGATGGCGAGCGGGCACGTTGGCGTAATGATGCGCACAAGCGCCAGGCGGCTGCCGATCAGGGAACTGTTCGGGCCGAACCCGGCGCACGACATTACCAACAACGACGATGTCTACCTCGCCGTGCTGGCCGAGGTGATCGACGAGGCGCTGGCGCCGCGTGTGCTGCATGAACTGAACCGGTTGCTGCCCGGCTAGGGCAGCGCCGTCGCCACGGGGTGCGGGCAAGGGCCACCATCGCCGCGGCAGTCCGACCGGTTGGGGTTTCCCGGCCGACCGGCCTGCGCGGGTCCTTCCCGCACCCTTGGCGCAACGGGCCGGGGCGACCCCGAAATTTCGCTAGAAAAGCTGGCGCAGAGTTGGGTTGACACGGTTGACGCCAAGGCTCGCCGGTTGACACCCGCGCGACCGAGGAAAGGAACGCGACCGCATGGACCCGAACGTCGAGGCGGACGGCGCCGGCGTTTGGGTGACATGCGCCGAGCTGGCGCGCCGCAAGAACATCTCGCGCCAGGCGGCCGCGAAGCGCGTAGCCGCGCTCGAGGCCGACGGCAAGATCCGAACCCGGCGCGAGGGATCGAAACGCCTCGTCGACCTGGCCGAATATGACCGCGCCGTTGGCGAGGTCGGCGACGCGGTGAAGGAAGCCGCGGCCGAGACCCGCCGCGACGCCGGCAACAACTCGCCGGCGCTGCGCGACGCGCAGACCGACCGCGCCCGCTACGAGGCGCGGCTGAAGGCGCTTGACCTGGCCGAGCGGCAGGGCAACCTGCTGCCGATCGCCGGCGACCACGGCGCGGCCGCCGCGGTGACACGGTGCGGCCTGGCGATCGCCCGCGAGACCGACGGCATCATTCGCCACGCCGACGAGATCGCGACGGCGGTCAGCAAGGACGGCGTCGCCGGCGCCCGCCGGGTGCTGAAGGCGATCGCCGGCGCCCTGCGCGAGCGGCACGCCGCAGCCCTGGCCGGCATCCTGTCGGAAGGCGAGGCGGCCGAGCGCGACGGCCCGATCGAGACCGAGCTGCCTGACGAATGAAGGTTTCGCTTTCGCGTTCGGCGCTGTCGGTCGTGGCCCGCGCCATGATCGACGCGATCACGCCGCCGCCGCCATTGCCGCCGAGCGCCTGGGCGGAACGGCACCTCGTGGTGCCCGACGGGCCGCTCGCCGGCGAATTGTGGTCGCGCGACCAGGGTCTGCACCTGGTCGAGATCATCGACGCGCTCGGGCCGGACTCGACCGACAACGACGTGTCGGTCATGAAATCCGCGCAGACGGGATTCACGCTCGGGCTGATCATCGTCGCCGGGCACTCGGTCGACCGCGACCCGTGCCGCATGATGATCGTGCAGCCGACGACCGGCGCGCTGTCGGATTTCAACCGCGACAAGTTGCAGCCGGCGATCGAGAATTCGCCCGCCCTGGCGCGCAAGGTCTACGGGATCAAGAACCGCTCGGCCGACGGCTCGACCGCCACGTCCAAGCAGTTCCCCGGCGGGTCACTGACACTGGCGATCGCCAGCTCGGCCGCCGACCTGCGGTCGAAAACGATCAAGAAGGCGCTGCTCGACGAGATCGACCAGTACCCCGACGACCTCGACGGGCAGGGCGACCCGATCGAAATGGTCGAGGCGCGCCAGATCGCGTTCCTGACGACCGGCGACTGGAAACGCGGATCGCTGTCGACGCCGACCATTCTCGGCGCTTCGAAGATCGAGGCCAAGTTCAAGGCCGGCGATCAGCGACGATGGCACGTCGAATGCCCAGGCTGCGGCGACCGTTTCGTTTTCGCGTTCGACCGGAAGCATTTCCGGTTCAACGACGAGCCGCCCTATCAGGCCCATTATGTGACCCCGTGCTGCGGCACGATCATCGAGGGCCACGAAAAGAACGCCGTCTATCGGACGGGCAAGTATGTCGCCACCGCACCCCGGCCTGGCGCACCGCGCAGCTACCATTTCTGCGCGATGTCGTCGCCCTTCGTGCCCTGGGAGGAGGTGGCCCGCAAATATTGCGAGGCCAACGGCGACCCGCAGAAGCTGAAGGCGTTCTATAACCTTTACCTCGGCCTGCCCTACGAGGTGCGGGGCGACGCGCCCGATCATGTCCGGCTCATGGAACGCCGCGAGCCGGACATGACCCGCGGCCACGTCCCGCCGATGGGGCTGATCCTGACGATCGCCGCCGACGTGCAGATGCGCGGCATCTATTACGAGGTGAAGGCCTACGGCCCCGACCGGCAGAAATGGATCGTTGACGCCGACATCCTCGAGGGCGAAACGAACGATCCGCACGGCGGCGCCTTCGAGAAGCTGACCGAGATTTACGAAAAGTCGTGGCCCGATGCCTTCGGCGGATACAGGCGCGCCGATGCTTTCGGGGTCGACTCCGGTTTCCGCAGCCATGTCGTTTATACGTGGTGCCGCGGCCGCGCCGGCGCCTTCGCCCTTGACGGCCGCGACGGATGGTCGAAACCGGCGCTCGGCATGGGCAAGGCGGTCGACATCGACTTCAACGGCCAGCGCATCCGAAACGGCGTTCACCTGTGGCCGGTCGGCACCTGGCCGCTGAAGGGCGCGCATTACGAGGACCTGCGCAAGGAAGGCGTCAAGGCCGGCCGGGAAAAGGACCCGCCCGGCTTCGTGCATTTCGGCACATGGCTCGACGAGACTTATTTCCGGCAGATCACGTCGGAATACCTGGCGAACGAAAATTTCCGCGGCCGCATCCGGCGCGTGTGGAAGGTGCGCGCGGGCGAGGAAAACCATTTCCTCGACTGCACGATCTACAACGACGCGCTCGCCGACTATCTCGGTCTGTCGCGCCTGACCGCCGACGAATGGGCGGCGCTGGCGGCGCAACGCTGCGCGCCCGAGATCGTCAAGCGGCCCGACCTGTTTTCGCCGCAGCCGCTCGCGGTGCAGAAGCCCGGCGCGCCCGAGAAACGAACCGAGACGGCGGCCGCGCAACCGGCCGACGACGATGATGAACTTGACCCGGCCCGGCGCTTTGCGACCAAGGGCGAGCATGCGGAGCGCGACTAGATGGCATGGACCCAGGCCGATCTCGACGCCCTGGAAAAGGCGATCGCGAGCGGCGCGAAGCGCGTGCGGTTCCAGACGCATGAGGTCGAATACCAGTCGACCGGCGACATGCTGAAGGTGCGCAACGAGATCAAGGCCGATCTCGATGCCACCGCACGCCCCGGCATGATCCTGACCGAATATCACGGCGGCCACTGAATGAACCCGCTCGACCGCATCATCGCCGTGATTTCGCCCGAGCGCGGGCTGAAGCGCGTCGCGGCACGGCAGATGCTCGAGTCGCACGAGCGCGCCTATGCGGCCGCGCGCGGCGGCCGTCGCAACAAGGCATGGTCGGGCCGCTCGACCTCGGCCAATGCCGAGATCGCCACGTCGATGCGCGAGCTGCGCAACCGAAGCCGCGAATTCGTGCGCGACAGTTGGGCCGGCCAGCGCATCCTCGACGTGCTGGTCTCGCATGCGATCGGCACCGGCATCATGTCGACGCCGAACACAGGCAGCGACCGTACCGACAAGAGGGCCAAGCTCGTCCTCGAGGAATGGGCGGAAAATGCCGACATCGAGGAGGTGCTCGACTGGCCGGGCCAACAGGCCCTTGCCGTGCGCTCCATGGTGGAGGGCGGCGACAGCGTGTTGCGGTTCGTCGACATCAAGATGTCGGAAGCCGGCCGCACCGTGCCGTTCCGTCTGCAGGGCCTCGAGGCCGACCAGATCGACACGTCGCGCGACAGCCTCGTGAACCGCGACGACGGGCAGAATGTGCGCCTTGGCGTCGCCCTCGGCGATTGGGGTCGCCGGCGCGGCCTTTATCTGCACCGCCATCACCCCGGCGAGTTTTCCGCCGCGCCCGAAAGTTCGGCGCTGGTCGCTTGGCAGGATCTTGCGCATGTCTACCGGCCGCTGCGCTTCGGCCAGGTGCGCGGCATCCCATGGCTGGCACCCGTGCTGCTGACCGGCCGCGAAATGCAGGACATCGTCGAGGCGACGCTCGTCAAGATGCGCACCGAGGCGTCGTTCGCCGGCTTCCTTCGCCGGCCGTCGGGCGGCCGCTCGCCTTTCGCGACGACCAAGGGCGGGGCCGACGAGAAGATCACCAAGATCGAGCCCGGCATGATCGCCGACATCGGCGACGCCGAAATCCAGTTCGCGAACCCGTCGTCGAACACCGCATTCGGCGAGCCCTACATGGCGGCCGCGATGGCGATGGCCGCCGGCGCGGGCATCACTTACGACCAGCTCACCGGCGACCTGCGCCAGGCGAACTATTCCTCGTTGCGGGCGGGCAAGATCGAGTTCCGGCGCCTCGTCGAACAGTTGCAGTGGACCGTCATTGTTCCGCGCCTGCTCGGCCCCGTGATGCGCCGGGTTATCGACCGGGCGATCCTCGCCGGGCGCCTGCCCGATCGCCGGGAAGGTTACCCGCTCGATCACATCATGCCCGGCGTCGAGCCGATCGACCCGAAAAAGGATCTCGAGGCCGACATCCTCGCCGTGCGCGCCGGCCGGCTGTCGCCGCAGGAATTCACTGCGGCGTGGGGTCGCGACTGGCGCAAGGTGGTCGAGGACACGGCCGCGTTTTTCGAATTCCTCGACAAGCAGCGCGGCGGCGAAGGCCTGGCGCTCGACATCGACGGCCGCCGCCCGATGAAGGGCGCCGCCAATTCCGAAGGCAAGAAAACGGGCAAGGACGATGACGATGAATGACGCAACCCGCGACATGCCGCTCGAAATGCGTGCGGCGACGATCGAGGCGGTCAAGCCCGATGCGCGCACGGTGGACGTGACTTGGACAACCGGCGCCCGTTATGACCGCGTCGATTGGTGGACGGGCGAGCGATATGTCGAGGAGCTGGTCGTTAGTGAAAAGGCGATCCGCCTCGGCCGCCTCAATGCCGGCGCTCCGGTGCTCGATACGCATGATCGCTATTCGGGCGTCGACAAGCAACTCGCGGTCGTCGACCGGGCATGGATCGAGGGCGGCAAGGGTCTGGCGACGCTGCGGTTTCCGAAGGCCGAGGACGATCCCGACGCCGACCGCGTGTTCCGCAAGATCAACGACGGCATCATCCGGTCGCTGTCCTGCGGCTACCGCCGGCTGCGCATCGAGGTCGACAAGGCGGAAAAGCCGCCGCTCTGGCGCGTGGTCGATTGGGAGCCTTTCGAGATTTCCTTCGTGTCGGTTCCCGCCGACATCGGCGCCCAGGCGCACCGTTCCGCGGACGCCGTGCGCTACAAATGTGAATTCGTGACGCCGACGGCACGCAGCGCGGCGAGTGCTGCCGCAAGGATGCGCATGCGCGCCCGCGCGGCCGGCGTCGGAACCTGACCCGTCACAATTCAGAAACACCGCCTGCGATCCGCCGGGGCCGCAGGGGCGACGGTTATTGACCGCCCCGGAACTCGAAACAGGAGCAAGCCATGAAAACGGCTTTCAAAACCGCTGCGGCCGTCGCCCTCACCCTGGCCGTCGGTCTCGTTGCGCTGGCGTTTGTCGGCGCTGATCCCGCACTCGCGGCAACGCATGCGCCGCTGTTCGACGGCACCATTCTCGACGGCTTCACTCTCGACCGGCTGGTCGAGGCCAGTCCCGGCCTTGTCGCCCTGCGCGCCAAGCTGACCGACCTCACCCGGCAGGCCGAGGAAAAGCAGGCGTCGATCACCTACGACATGGACGAAACCGCCGTCCGCACCATCGAGCAGGAACACGAGGCGCTGCTGCGCCAGGTCGAGGAAACCCGTGCAGCCATCGCCGAGGCCGAACGCGAGGAAACCGCCGGCGGCGAAGGTGGCGGCAATAACGAGCCCGCCGCGGGTTCGGCCGCCGACATTCTGTCGATCGGCCGCCGTGCCGGCATGGACATGGACGACATCGAGACGGCGATCCGCGACGGCGTGACGGTCGAGGATTTCCGCACCCGCGCTTTCGACCATCTGGCCGGCCAGTCCAACAGCACCCGCACCGATCCCGCCCGTGTGCAGCGCGACGAGCGCGAAACGACCCGCGCCGCCATGGTCGAGGCGATGTCCTACGGTCTCGGCGCTCCGGTTCCGCAGTCCGGCCCGAGCCAGGCGGCGCGTGGCTACATGGACCTGCTCGACGTGCCGGAATTCGCGGCCCGCGCGCTCGGCCATCGCGGCCGGCTCGCCACGGTCCGCGAGCGCGAGGAACTGCTCGCCCGCGCGTTCCATTCGACGAGCGATTTCCCCGCGATCTTCTCCGACGCCATCAACACCATGCTCGACCGCCGCTATGCGCTGGCCGAGCCGACCTATCGTCGGATCGCCCGCCGCGGCGATTTCATGGATTTCCGGCCGCACTACTCGGTCGGGATCGGCGAGTTCCCGATGCTCAAGACGCTGACCGAGGCCGGCGAGATCCGGTTCGGCACCTTCGGCGAAAGCAAGGAAACGGTCGCGGTCGTGCCCTATGCGCGCGGCATCCGCCTGACCCGGCAGATGCTCGTCAACGACCGCCTCGGCGCCCTGGCGCAACTCATGGGCGGTTATGGCCGCACCGTGTCGCGTTTCGAGGAGATCACCTTCTACACGATGATGCTTTCGGCCAATACCAAACTGGCCGACGGCAAGGTCGTGTTCCATGCCGATCACGGCAATCTCGGCACGGGCGGCTCGGCTTCGGCGATCAATACGGCCGGCCTCTCGGCCGGCAAGAAAGCGATGCGCAAGCAGAAGGGCCTCGACGACGCCAAGCTGAACATTACGCCGAAGATCCTGCTCGTCTCGCCCGACAAGGAGGACGAGGCGCTGCAGTACCTGTCGCCGATCCTTGCCGGCGAATCGGCCAAGGTGAACATCCATGTCGGCACGCTTGAGCCGGTCGTGTCGGCCGAGCTTGACGGCAATGCCTGGTATCTGTTCGCCGATCCCGAGGACGCGGCGGTTTACCGCTACGGGCTGCTCGACGGCTACAGCGCGCCGCGGGTTCGGTTCGACGAGCCGTTCGGCACCCAGGGCGTCGGCATGACCGTCGAGCACGATTTCGGCGTCGGCGCGATCGACTATCGCGGCGGCTACAAGAACACCGGCGCGTAAGCCCTCGGGGTTTCATGAATGAAGCCACGGGCGGCCGGCGCGCGCCGCCCGTGAGCTAGCATGCCAGCGCGCGAACCCTTCCGACAACAGCGGCGCCTGCCGCCATCATCACGGGGAATGAACCCATGAAAAACTATCTACAGCCGGGGAACACGCTCACCGTTCCCGCACCGACCGGCGGCGTTTCGTCTGGCAATCCCGTCGCCATTGGCTCGCTGCGCGGCTTCGCCGCATCCGCCGCCGCCGAGGGCGAGGACGTCGCGATCGCCCGCACCGGCGTTTTCGAGGCCACCAAGGCGACCGGCACGGCCTGGGCCGTCGGCGACAAGCTGTTCTATGATTCCGTCGCGGATAACTTCACCAAGTCGGCACAGCGCGACGCAACGAACGTTGCCTCGGCCGCCAAGGCCGGCAACACCGGCGACGGCGTCCTGACGCTGGCGAACCCGGCTTTCGGCGCAGGCGTCAAGGCCGGCGTCTATCAGGCCGTGTTCATCGAGCCGGCGACCAATGCCGGCGCCTTCATCGTCGAGGACCCCGACGGCATCCAGGTCGGCGAAGGCAATGTCGGCGTCGCGTTCGACGGCGTGGTGAAATTCACCATTGCCGACGGCGCGACCGATTTCGTGGCCGGCGACGGCTTCGACGTCACGGTCACCGGCGCTGATAATGTGCCGTTCGGCTTCGCCGCAGCCGCCGCCGATTCCGGTGACACGGTCGGCGAAATCTGCCTGGGCGACACGCTCTAGGCCGACGCCCAGACATGACGAGCAGTTTCGCGAGCCTCGCCGGTATTGCCCGGCACGCAGTCGACGCCGTGCATGGCGAGGCCGCGACTCTGAAGCCGCAGGACCGCGCCAAGGGTCCGCACGGCGCCAAATCCGCCTCGGCCGCGCGGCCGGTGGCGACCATCACCGTCGCGTTCTTTCACGATGTCGATCGCGCCGCGCGCAACCGCGCGCAGCCGCAGATCGGCCAGACCGGCGACCGGCTCATGAACCGTTCGCCCGAAATCTTCGGCTCGACCGCCTATGACGGCGACATCGCCGTCGGCGACCATCTTCTGCGCGACGGCGACGGCCAATTGTTCGAAATCGTCTGGAACGATGCCGACGGCACCGGCGGGCGCATTCTCGGCTTTGCCGCGATCAAGGGTTAACCCATGCTGTCCGCCGAGGCCGCCAGGCTCGCCGCGCTCGAGGCGCTGTGCCCGAAAGCTGCGCTCGACGCCGATTCCGGCTATCCGACGCTGGCCGGCCACCGGGTTTTCGATTCGCGCTTGACCGGGATCGACGACCTCGACCCCGACGCCAAGTTCACGCCGACCCTTGCGCTGTTCACGGTCGAGGCTTCCGCCGCCGCCCGCAGCGAAATCTCGGCGCTCGACGACACTGATTCCCGTGCGGTCCTTGAGATCGTCGCCGAGCTGGCCGTCGCATCGAACGACGAAAGCGGCGCGCCCTACGCCGACGCCATGCCGGCCGACGATTGGGATGCCCGGCTTGTGCTTGCAGCACTCTGCGCCCAGGTGCGCCGCGTGCTGATATTCGCGCCCGAGGGCGCGTTGTTTCGCAGCGTTGCCGCCCAGGTGTTGCGATGGTCGGAGGAGACCTTCGCCATTCCGCAGCTCGGCGCCCGCTGGCACCGGGTGACGATCCGCGCCGAGCTGGCGGTGACCGACGATCTGTTCGCCGACGCCGAGGGCCTGCCCGAGCCGATCGCCTCGCTCAAGGGCAAGCTGCCGGCGGGCTCGGCCGCGCGCGCCAAACTCGAGACGCTGGCGGATCACTTTGGCGCTATTTCACGCGCGCCCCTCGAGGGCGTCGATTTCGCCGATGCCGAAAACAACCCGAAACACGGCCTGACCGCGGACATGGAGCAACCATGACGAAACCGACCCGTTACCGCCCGGCACGACCCGGCGCGCAGATCCCGATGCCCGACCGCGGCAACCGGCTCATGCGCGCCGAGGGCGAGGCCGTCGACGTGACGCAACGCTACTACAAGCGGCTGCTCGACGACCGCGACATCGAAGCTGTGCCGGCAGCCATGCCGGCGGAACCCGTGCCGGCGGCCAAGCCGGCCGAAAAGGCAACCGCCCAGGCCGACAAGCCCGCGGGCAAGAAGCGAGGCTAGACCAATGTTCAACGAGATCCCCGGCACCATCATCGCGCCGATCGTCACTTTCGAGATGAATTCCGGCGGGCAGTTCGAAAACCGCTCGCGGCTGCTCCTGATCGGCCACAAGAATTCGGGCGCGTCGATTACCGACAACGTGCCGACGCCGTGCCCGTCGATCGCCGAGGCCCGCACGCTGGCCGGCGCCGGCTCGATGCTGGACTCCATGATGCGGCTTGCCCGTGCCAACGCGCCGGCGCACGAGATCTGGATCATGGCCGTTCCGGAAACCGGCACCAAGGGAAGCCGCACGATCACCGTCGACACGGCCCCGTCGGCCGGTCAGGGCGCGGTGCAGATCGCCGGCGAGACCGTGACTGTCACCGTCGCCTCGGGCGATACCGACGACGATGTCGCCGCGGCGACAGCGGCCGCGGTGAACGCCTATTTCAACCCGCTCAACGGCGCCAGCCTGCCCTACACGGCGGCAGCAGTCGACGCTGTCGTTACGCTGACGCCGCGCCATTCCGGCGCCATCATGAACGGGGTCGACATCAACCTGCCGGTTCTTGCCGGCGCCAACGTGTTCACAGGCAACGTGTCGCTCGCGGCGCCGACCTCGGGTTCGGGCGTGCCCGACCTGTCGACCGGCCTCGCCGCCCTCGGCGACGACGAATTCGACTGGATCGTCTCGCCTTTCTCCGACTCAAACAATATCGGCCGCTACAAGGACCTGCTTTCCGACGTGTCGGGCCGGTGGGCCTGGAACCGGCAGATCTACGGTCATGTGTTCTATCCGCTCGCCGATACTACGTCGAACCTGACGACGCACGGCCTGGCGCAGGACAGTCGGCACCTGTCGGTCATTCCGATCATCGCCTCGTCGAACGCGCCGAACCCGGTTTGGGAATGGGTTTCCGCCGTCGCCGCGCGGCTTGCGCCGTGGCTTTCCGACGGTGCGACCGGCAATGTCTCGCGCAACCATACCGGCCTATCACTCGAGGGCCTGCTGCCGCCGCGCGACCGTTCCGGTTGGCCGGACTATGCGACCCGCGACGCCTTCCTCGGCTCGGGTCTGTCGACGTGGAAGGTGACCGCCTCGGGCGATGTCGTGATCGACAAGGTGATTACCACGTCTCGCACCTTCAATTCGGTGCCCGACACGACGTTCCGCGACATCCAGAAGATCGGCCAGCTTGTCTATGCGCTGCGCCTGTTCCGCGCCGACCTGGTCTACAACCATTCGCAGCGAGCCATCGCCGACGACAACCCGGCGAACCTCGAAACGATCTCGACCGTGCGCGACATCAAGGCGACGTTCATGCAGTCCTATGACCGCATGGTGCGCACCGGCGTCCTCGAAAACGCCGGCCAGGCAGCCGAACAGATCACGGTCAAGCGCAACGTCGACAACCCGAACCGCGTCGACATCTATGCGCCGATCGACACGGTGAATCCGCTCGACATCATCGCGGCAAACGCGGTGGTCTATTCGCAGTTCACGCCCGCCGCCTGACCGCGCAGCGGCGCCATCCGTCCCGCATAGGCCCACCGCCCGGCGGGCCTTTTCCGACTAGAGGAGCACCCCACAATGGCAGGCAAAGATTTCGGCGGCGTGATCCGGTTTCGCGACACGTCCGGCCGCAACCTCACGCTGCGCGGCACGTTCAACGTGATGCCGTCCGATCGCAGCGTCGAGGGCATCGTCAATCAGGACGGCAGCCCGGATCGCGTTTTCACGCCGCAGGCGCCGCGTGCGGAGATCGTGCTCGCCGACAAGAATGTGGATCTCGCAACGCTCATGGGCGACGACCGCCAGGACATGACCATCGTCGAGGACAACACCGGGGTCGTGCACTCCTATATCAACGCCTTCTATACCGGCGACCCTTCGTCGAACCGGCTGAACGGCGAAGTCAGTGGCGTCGGCATCATGGCTGAAGCATACCGGAAACTGACGTGATGCCGGCCACGATCGTTCCGCTTTCGCGGACCTATACCGAGACCGGCCGCACTTTTGACCGTCTGACATTCCGTCAGCCGCGATGGCAAGACTATGTCGATCTCGGCGACGTACAGGAGTGGCAGCCGGTCGACCCGCCGGGGACCGAGAACCCGCGCATGATGCTCGTGCGGCACAACGATGTCGTCGCGCAGTATGCCGAACGGTGCATCGAACAGCCCGCGTCGGCATCTGACCTGGCAGTGCTCGACCTTGCGGACACAATCGCCGTGCACAAGGCGGTGCGCGATTTTTTTACGGAATCCGCATCGTCGGAGTCGCAGCAGATCAACTCCTCTGGCGATACGGAAAAGGGTTCGACGAAGTCGGGCGACTGACTTTTTCGGACCTACTGACATACGCCGCCCGCGCGGCTGAATGGGAAAAGCGGTTCCATGGCAAATAGAACGGTCGAGGCGATCCTTCGCCTTTCGTCCAAGCTTGGGTCGATGCGGGCATTCCGCACCCTCGCGGGGAACCTCGACCGGGTCGATCGAAAGGCGCGCGATTTCAACCGCCGCCAGTCCATGATCGCGACGGGCGCGCGCAACATGAATGCGATGCTGCTGCGCTACGCCGGCCCTGCGGTGCTGGCATACGGGGCGAAGGAAGCGATTACCGAATACGCCGCGCTAGAGCGGCAAATGACCCGGATCGGGATCACTGCCGGGGCCAATGCCGAGGATACGGTGGCGGCGCTTCAGAAGGTGCAGAACATGGCGAAGGAATTCGCCATGCCGCTGTCGGAAGTGATCGCAGGTCTCGACACGCTGGTCGCGTCCGGCATGGATCTTGAGCAGGCCCTCAATTTCCTGCCATCCGTCGTGGCAACCGCCCAGGCGGCGGGCGCGGCGACCGAGGACATTGCCAACACCGCGCAAAAGACATCCTCGGCGCTCAAGATGGAAGCTGCCGAAATGCAGCGCGCGTTCGACATCATGGTCGAGGGCGGCAAGGCCGGCCAGTTCGAACTGAAAGACATGGCGGCCTATATCCCCGAGCTGGCGAATTCGTTCGCCTCGCTTGGGTATGAGGGCGAGGACGGTCTGAAAAAGCTGGTAGCGATCCTGCAGACGATACGCGAGGACACAGGTTCGGCATCGGCCGCGGCGACGCAGGCGCAGAACATTTTCGGCAAGATGTACACCGAGGAGACGGCCACCAAGTTCAAGAAACTTGGCGTCAATCTGCGCAAGGAACTGAAGGCGGCGGCCGCCAGCGGCGAGGACGTTCTGCAGGCCTTCGTGCGCATTTCGAACGAAGCGATCAACGGCGATTTGTCGAAACTGCCGCTGCTATTCACCGACCAGGAGTTCCGGCTCGGCATGCAGTCGCTCATGACCAGCGCCGATTCCTACAAGAAGTTCATCGACACCGTGAATTCGAGCGAGGTCGACGGCACTGTCATGCGCGACCTCGGCCGGGTGCTCGAGGACAACCAGGCCAAGATCGACCGCATGGCGGAATCGTGGGACCGGCTCAAGCAGACCGCCGGCAGCGCCATTGCCGGCCCCGCCGGCACCGCCATGGATTATGTTTCCGGCAGCGTCGATTATGCAGCCGCCGTGAACCGCGGCCTCGAAAGCAAAGGGATTTCCGGGTTCCTCGAGCGAAGCCGGTGGGGTATTACCCATGGCCGCGAGGCCAAGGACGGAATGGCCTGGCGGGGCGGCTACCGCACCGAAGAACAGCAACGCATGATCGCCGCCTATGGCGATTACGGCCGCAGCCGCGCCAAGGCACCGGTTGACCCGGTGATCCCGGTACTTGAGAAGGATCGTTTCGGTCTGCCGAAAGCGGGGCCTATTCCACGCTTCCGCGACGGCGGCGGCGCAGCGGTGGCGGAATCCGCCGAACCGATCATTGTTCCGACGCCGCGGCCTTCCGACGAGGTTAGGGCGAGAGATTCGTTCAATCGCGAATTCGAGTCTTATCAGTCGGCGAACGCTTCTCGCTTTCGGCCGATGCCGGACGACAGCGAGCGTTCCAGCGGAGGAGGCCAGGACGGCAGCAGCCAACTGACTACTTACATGAACGTGCTCGAGGCTGCGGAGAGGCGCCTCGCTCAACGTAGTGACGCCATCACCGCCCCTGTCGGGAAAGGAATTGTAGCCGACGCGCCACCTGCCGCCAGTGCATCCCATCGCGACGCCGAGCGGCAGTCCACGGCTGCGCTGCGGTCAGATCCGAACGGCGTGGCAGACGCGATCGACACAGCACTTGCCGAGGGCGGCGAGCGCGCGGGCAAGTCGATCGAGACTGCCGCCCGGCAAATCAACGCCGAGGCGGAATCGGCAGGTTCGACATTCAGGAACATGCTGGCCGGTATGGGCGAACAGCTTGGGGCCGACATTGCGCGATCGCTCAAGGCCAATCTCGGCCAGTTGACGGTCAACGCGAGGGTGTCTGGCGCATCGGTCAATCCGGGTCGCACAGCGCCGGCGGCGGGCGGCACTGGCGCGCAATAGTATGGGCCGCGTCGGCGAGCCCTTCCTAATGCAAGGCAAGACAGGACGGTTGTTCTAGAACATGGCGCGCGACTGGCTATCCCTTCGCCCGGCATCCTTTCGCGGCGTGCCCTTTCACGTCGACGAGGATGGCCCGGAGCGCGGTCGGCGGCTTGTCGTGCATGAATTGCCCGGCGGCGAAAATGCGCCCGTCGAAGATATGGGCCGGCGGCAGCCTTATACGTATGTCCTCGCCTACGTGACCGGCGACGCTGCCGATCTGGCAGGTGCCGCGCTCGAGGCCGCGTGTCAGACGCAAGGCGCGGGCTTGCTGGTGTTGCCGACCGACGCGCCGGCGCTGGCACACTGTTCGTTCTGCCGCCGCGAGCGGCGCAAGGACCGAAGCGGTTACGCCGCCTATCGCATCGAATTCGTGATCGCCGGCGATCTGGCGGGCGGCTTCGCCAGCGCAATCGGCGCCCTGCGTTCGGTCTTTGCTACACGCCTGCCCGGCGCATCGTCGGCGATTGCGGGGCTGTTTTCGTGAACTGGATATCCGTACTTGCTGCCCGCCTGCTCGCCGCCGAGGACCTAGCGGAGGCGCGCAAACTCGATAACCGGATGGCGCTCGCCGGCGATGAAGGGGCCGCCGCCTATCTCGAATATTGCTGCCTTGTGGGCGAAGCCGCCGACCCCGCTGCGACGATCGCCGCACTTGACGGCGAAGGAACGGACGATGGCGGCACGGCGCTCGGCGTCCTGATCGTGCATGCCTTTGCAGCAGTGCGCGGCGACTATCCCGCACAGTCCGATGCCGTGGCCGCGCGCGAGGCCATCGGCAACCGGGCAGCAGCAGCCTATCCGGTGATCGGCGTGGCGTTCGGCCATGACGCTCTCGACTTCGCCATCCGGCTCGTCGGCCAGGCTGTGATCGAGCTGTCGCGGATAGCGACCAGCCGTGCGCCGCTCGTGCGGGTTGAAACCGGCATATCGCTGCCGTCGGCGCGCCTCGCCTACGATCTTTACGGCGATCCGGCTCGCGCGCGCGAGGTCGTGAACCGCAACCGTGCCGGCACGCCTTTGGTCATGCCGACGCGTATCGTGGCCTTGGCGCGCTAGATGCCGTTCGAAACGATCGAGTTCAGCGTCGGCGGCCGATCGCTGGCAGTCAAGACAGCCGAGTTGCGCGCCAGCGCCGAGGAAGCCGTGCGGCAGGCATCGTTCGAAATCGCACATACCGGCGCCGGCGTGCCGTGCGAGCCGGACGCCGAAGCCATTGTGACCGTGTCAGGCGAACTGTGGGGCACCGGCTATGTGCGCGATGTCAATTGCGAGCACGCCGCCGAGGATCGCCGCTATACGGTGACATTCGTTTCGCGGACCTGCGATGCCACGGAATGTTCGATCGACCATCCGACAGGGATGAAGCGCGACGCCGATCTCGCCGCCATCGCCCGCGAATTCGATACGCTTGGCATCGGTGTAGACGGTGACGCCGAGACCGAACTGAAGCGCGTCCACAAGGTCATTCCCGGCGAGACGCTGTTCGCCACGATCGAAAAGGACGCCCGCGCGCAGGGGGTGCTCATATACGACACGCCCGAGGGGCGGCTGAAGCTGGCAGACAAGCCCGAGGGGCGCCACGGCGGCGCGTTGCGCCGTGGCGAAAACATCGAGCGCGCGTCCGGCAGTCTGACTGGTGCCGGCAAGCATTCGCCGGTCAAGGTGCGCGGACAGAATTCCGACGGCGTTCGCGCGCCGGCGCTGCGCGCAGAAGCCATTGCCCGCGCGACACTCAAGCGCGAACGGCCGCGCATCCTTGTGCACGAGGGCGAGGCGACGAGCGGGAGGCTGAAAAAGCGCGCCGGATGGGAAGCGCGCCGCGGCGCCGGCAACGGCACGAGCTGCACGATCACGACGCCCGGATGGCGCGACAAAGGCGGCAAGTTGTGGGAGCGTAACCGGCTGGTCGAGGTCGACGACGACTGGCTCGGCATCAATCAGGACATGATCATCGCCTCGGTCACACTGCGCCAGAGCGATGGCGAGGGCACCGTCGCGGCGATCGAATGCAAGGACCCTCGGGCGCTCGGCGGCAAGAATCCTCGGGGCAACTCCGCCGGCGGGTGGGCTGCGCCCGCTGACGACGATCCCGAATATCGCGAGGAAGAATGAACAGCGACGCGCTCCTGACCCGGTTCGAATTCGACGGACGCGTCGAGCACCGGCGCGGGCAGCAGTTCGTGTCGGGCCGCGGTTTCGCCGGCGACCGTTTCGAACAGGTTCACCGAATCGAACCGCACGGCTTTGCGTCCGTGCCGGTCAAGGGTGGCATCGCCACGATCCTGCAATCCGGCGGCAACCGCGATTCCGCCTACGTTTTCGGCGGCGAAAACCCAGCAATGCGGCCCGACCTGCCGCCGGGCGCATCGGCGATCTATGACGGCCAGGGCAACATCATAAAGCTGATCGGCACCGGCGCCGTATTCGATTTCGGCAGCCGCACGGCGACGCTGACGGCAGGCGAGTGGACGATCGAGGGCGACGTGACGATCAAGGGCAACCTGACCGTCGAGGGCGATGTCATCGCATCGGGTTCCGTGACCGACGGCGACGGGGACGGTGGCGCCTGATGCGTATCGTTCCCATAGACGCCAAGGCCGCGCCGCTACTCGACCCCGACATCGTCTGGAACGGCGTTGTCGGCGATCTGGCATCCGCCGCGCCGACCGACCCCGACAATCCCGCCGGCCTGCGCGCCGGCCAGGCGCTCGCGACCGCCGTGCTGATCTGTCTTATGACCGATGCGCGGGCGCTGCCCTCCGAAATGCGCGACGGCGACGTGAACCGCGGCTGGCCGGGAGACGCCTTCGACCTGGAGCAGGGCGACGTGCCGCTCGGTTCGAAACTGTGGCTCCTGCGCCGCCGCGCGATCGACCGCCAGACGGCAATCGCTGCCGAGGACTACGCGCGCGCAGCCATGCAGACATTGATCGAACAGGGCGCGTTTGTCCGCGTCGAGGTGGCGGCTTCGTCCGAGCCGGCCCGCAACCGGCTGGTGCTCGATGTGACCGGCTACGGGGAAAGCGGCGAGCGCCGGTTCGACCAGCGTTATGCGGTTTTGTGGGATCAGATCGACGGCGTGACCGCGCCGCTTTCGGCAGGATGATGGCATGAGCTTCACCGTTCGCTCGCTCGACGAGATCTCGAAAACCGTGCGCGGTGCGGTGCGCCAGTATTTGCCGGGCACCGATGCGAGTCTCCGGCAGAACGTGCTTTACGTCATCGCCAAGGTGCAGGCCCTGCTCGCGCACGAATACGAGCTGCGCCTCGAATGGATCTGGCGGCAGCTTTTCCTGTCGACCGCATCGAGCGAGGCGATGATCCGCCAGCATGCGGCCGAGTTCGGGCTTTACGCCAAGCCGCCGGCGCCCGCGGCCGGCCGGATCGAGGGCAGCGCTCAGGCCTCGACGACATATCCCGCCGGCGTGCGCTTCGTATCCGGTGGCTTTACCTACGTCACGACTGAGCCGTTCACGGCAGACGCGGCCGGGTCCTATTCCGTCGCGGTGAAGGCGGAAAAGAACGGCGCCGCCGGCAATCGCGAGGCCGGTGCGGTGCTACTGATCGCCGACGCGAGCCTGTGGCCGACCATCGAAGAGGAGGGCGCGGTCGACGCCGACGGCCTCGGCGGCGGCGCCGACGCCGAGGCGGTCGAGGCTCTGCGTACCCGCGCACTGAAACGCAAGGCCAATCCGCCGCAGGGCGGCGCGCTGTCCGATTATGAAAACTGGTCGCTCGAGGTTCCGGGCGTCGTGCAGGCTTGGGCAGCGGTCTATTCCGGCGGCATCGGCTCCGTCGGGGCGTGGTGCCTGTTCGCAAACCGCGTCAACGGCATCCCGACCGAAGCCGACCTGGCGGCGATCAATGATCACATTGCGGACAAGCGTATCGTGCGCGGCAAGTTCTTTGCTGTGGCGCCCCGGCCAGTAGCGGTCGACATCACGCTTTCGCTCTATCCAGACACCGTGCCGCAACGCCAGGCGGTGACCGACGCGCTCGTGGCGATGTTCGACGCCAGTCAGCGCGATACACGCTTGCGACCTGGCCTGCCTGATGACCCGTTCGCGCTGCCTGTCGCGTGGATTTCCGAAACGATCTCGACGACCATCGGCGAGGAACGGCACACGCTGACACTGCCCGCAGGCGACCTCGAATTCCAGCCTGGCGAACTGCCGGTGCTCGGCGCCATCAGCTTCGTCTAGGCCGCGCGCAATGGCTGCCTGGTGGTACAATTCAGACTGGATCGCGTTCACGCCGGTCGACCTCGGGGAGGCGACGGCCGTCGACTGCGCCGAAGCATCGGCGGCGATATTCGACACGAGCGACGCCCTGTCGGCACCGGCTGTCGAGGGCATCCTGCCCGCCGGCCTGGCGCTGCTGCCGCGAGGCGCGGCATGGGGATCGCCGGACGGCGAGGCCGTGTCGTCGGCGTCGAATTGGGCCGGGTTGGTGCGGGCGCTGCTCGCGCCCTTCGCCGACCTCTATGCCAAGGGCTTCGGTCTCACCAATGAAAGCCGCGCGGCGACGCTCGTCTACAGTCTCGAGGCATGGGAGCGCGATTACGGGCTGCCGGACCCGTGCAGCGATGGAGACCTCGACGAGGATCGACGCCGGGCCAATCTCGCCGCGCGCGTGGCCGGCCTCGCCACGATCACCCCGGCCGACATTGTCTGCCTGGCTGCAAGGCTCGGCTACGTCGTGGCGGTCGAGGAGCCCGAGGCGTTCCGCTGCGGCGAAAGTGACTGCGGATATTCCGGCGAACTGTCGAACGTCGCTCTGGAACAACAGATCACGGTGCATATCAAGGATGCGCCGTCGACCAATTTCGAGGTCGGGATCAGCGAGACCGGCGTCGACCGGCTGCTCGATTTCGACATCGGAACGATCGAGTGCGCCATCCGGCGGGTGCTTCCGGCTTGGGTCTACGTCTATTTCTCGATCGACCCGCTGCCCGAGGCTTATCTGCTCGCCGACGAAAGCGGCGCGCTGATCGTCACCGAAACGGGCGCGGCGATCCTGATGCCCGTCTATCTCTAACCGGAGCAACGCCATGAAATACCAGCAGCCGGCCGGCGAAGCGGCCGACGCGTCCTATGTTGACGGGAACAAGGCCGGCGGGGTCCGCGGCTCGATTCCGCCTGCGGCGGCAATCGAGCATCCGCAGCGCGAGATTGTCGCTGTTATCAACTTCGTAGGCCGTACGCCCGACGCAGATGACCTGACACAGCTGCGAAAGTCGATTGATGACATGATCGACCTGAAGATCGGCGGCGCTCCGGCGGACACCTATCTGACGCTGGCGCAACTGGCCGCTCGCAACCCGGTGTTTCCCGAGATACAGACCGCCGACGGTAAGATGAACGTCACGAGCCCGGGCGCGGGAACCATTCTCGTGCCGTCGGCCGTCAATTTTCAACATCGCGGCTGTTCGCCCTATCTGACGACGGACTACGACGAGGCGACGGAGCGGACCTTCGCGACATCCGCGAACAAGACCTACCACCTGCGCTGGAACCCTAATGACGGCTTTGCACTGAAGGATCTGGCGGACAGCGGTTACAACCCTTCGGCAAAGGCTGAAACGGCCGAGGATTTCGACACGACCTATGACGATATGCTGATCGCACGCGTCATAACCGACCCAAGCAACATTGCGTCGATCGTCAACCTCGTGAACCTCCCCCGGCTCGAGGCTGACATGAACGTGAACGGCGCGGCGTCAGTGGCGGTCGACAGTGCGTCCTATCAAGGCGAGTTCTATCTGAACTGGTCGCGGACGCCGAAACTGCACCTTTCCGGGCACATACTGACGGGATCGACTACGCAGCTCGCCTCGGGATCGGTGTTCGTGAACCGCATCACCCGCAATGAACTGAACCGCATTCGCGTGCGGGCGACAGTCGACATGGACATCGACAAGCAGCCCGCGGCGGCGACTGGTTACATCAACCTTTTCGCGGTGCGCTGACATGCCCCTGAACACGCTTCTCGATCCACTTCGCATCGACGAGTTGCCTCCGGTTGGGACCCTGACGCCCGATCACAAGGTGCCGGCCTTCAGGGACGGTGCGACGGGCTATTATTCGGTCGCGCAGGTGCGCGATCTTGTGCTCGCGGTGATCCTCGGCGACGCGGACGCCGCCTTCGATACGCTCGGCGAAATTCAAGCCGCACTTGGCGACGACGCCGATCTGGCTGCAACGCTGACAGCAGCAATCGCAGCGAAGATGGACAAGGATCAGAACCTCGCGGATCTGGTCGATGCCGCCGCTGCACGCGCAAACCTTGGCGTATCTTATGTCGACGCGGCCGCCAAGGCCGCCTTCCGCTCTAATCTCGGCCTCTCATACGCGGATGACGCCGACAAGGCGGCATTCCGGGCAAATATCGGCGTCGGCGGATGGGAGCTGATCGCGGATATCGAAGCCAGCGCCGCGGCACTCTCAAGCCTCACGGATCTCTCGGCATACAGGTTGATCCGTATCTTCGGCGACGTATCGGTCTCTGCCGACGGGGCCAATTTCGGAGTTCAATTGTCGAGCGACAACGGCTCAAACTGGATTGCGTCGGGATCGACTTATTATCGCTTGTCGCACTACAGCAATTCAGCCGCGCCGGCGCCCGCCGGCGACTACTCATCCGGGGCCACTTTCGGCCAAATTAATCTTGCCGATATCGGAAACGCCTCCAATGAGGGGCTTACCTTTGAAATGACGATCGGAAATTTCAACAAGGCGGCCCACAAGACGGGGATTGCCGACTCTGCGAACGTGAATTCGATAGGCGCATTCTACGCCGCGCAGCAAAAATTGCGCTGGCAGATCGCATCGGCCTGCGATGCGCTGCGCCTCTTTCCGACATCGGGCACCTACTCCGGTCGGATCGTAGTGGAAGGCTGGCAGGGCTGATCCCTCATCGCTGCTTTACACGTGAGTGATCGCTGGACATAAACTGGAGACCGCCATGACACGAATTGTTATTGCCTTTTTCCTGCTCTTCGCGACCCCCGCTGCGGCGTTCGATCCGCTGACCGGAGCCGACGGGGCCCACGGTGCGGTCGCCGCGGACCGCAGCGCAGTCGGGAGAGTCATACATCTCTATGGCGACAGCATTTCGCGTGGCTACGCCCTCGGCCAGTTTGGCGAGACCGTGCCATCCCTATCCGGCGGGTCGGCGAACCCGCTTTATCCCTTCGGATCGATCCGTGCGACGGCGAACTGGATTCTGCAGATCAACAACAGGCTGCCCCACGACGTGTTCGTTTACGGCGGCTCATTTGCGAACCAGTACGGCTCTCTGCTTTCGAACATCGCCCAAAGGATCAAGGACGGAGTGATCCGGTCGGGGGATGTGGTTATCGTCGAGGACGCAGGCGACCACGACTGGATCGGGACACCTGACGACTACGAGGCGTGGTGGGCTGATATCCGCCGTACCATAACCGAGCGCCACGACATCACGCTCGTCATGATGTCAATGTTCGAGTACTGCCACAGCGGCAATTTTGCATGCGATCCGGCCAATCAGTACGACCACCCCGTCGGTGGCCGCACTTACAATGAGGCCACGGAGGCCGCCGCGAAGGCAGACCAGCACTATGTCGGTCAGACGCTGTGGGTCGACATGAATGCGCTCATGGACGCCAAGCGGGCAGAGGTGCTCGCCACTTATGGAGTGGACATCATGCTCGCCGATGGCGTCCATCCGTACATATGGGGTCAGAACTTCATGGCGGGTATCTACCTCAAAGTATCGGGGGCGCGGCTGCACGTCTCGACCGTTGAGGCTATCAAGGACCATGTCGCCGCGAATATATCGCTGTTTCAGGGCGGAGGATCACTGACCGCCCCCGATGCCGCGACACTCACCGAGGAGATGCTGCTCCCATAAAGCAGCACAAGCATAGCGCATTCCAAAGCCCGCCTTCCCGGCGGGCTTTTTCGTTTCAGGAGACATTTCGATGGACTTCAACACCTGGCTGCAGGCCCGGCTGATTGCGCACGGCTTCAACGTCGGCAAGGCAGGCGCGTCCGGCGCCGTCGGCCCGGCGACCCGCCAGGCGCTGTATGCGTTCCAGCGCAAGCACGGCCTGGGCGAGACCGGCCTTGCCGATCCGCCGACCGTCGCGGCGTTGCGCATGCCGCCTGTTGCCGGCGAGACGGCATCGATCCCGCCGGCCGAGATCATGCCGCCATGGATGGCGGAAATGGCGCGCCGCCGCGGCCTGCATGAGCGCGCCGACAACAAGAGCCTGTCCGACTGGCTGAAGATCGGCAAATGGCTCGGCGACCCGGCCAAGCTGCCATGGTGCGGCGATGCGGTTGAAACCTGCATCGTCAAGACGCTGCCGGCCGAGCCCGTGCCTGACAATCCGTTCTGGGCGCAGGCCTGGAAAACGTTTGGCGGTGACGCGGGCGGGCCGAAGGTCGGCGCTGTCGGGGTCATTCGCTGGAGCGCGAGCGCCGGGCATGTCGGCTTCGTCGCCGACTATGACACGACCCGGCGCAAGGTCACGCTGCTCGGCGGCAATCAGTCCGACAGCGTTCGCCTCTCGGCTTTCGACCTCAATTCATTCTTCGCTTTCCGCTGGCCGGCAACGTTCCCGCTAAAGGCCTATCCCGCCTATTGCGGTCATGTCTCACTCGGTGGCGGCGCGGCCGAGACCCGCTGACGATGATGCGGACAATTCTTCGGTTCCTTGGCGTCACGCCGGACGGGGAAAAAACCGGAAAACGCGAGGCTGCATGGGTGTTCACCGGTCTAACCGCGATCGAGACAGCCGCAGCGATCTCGATCGGTGTCGCCATGGTTGATGCGCTTGAGGCGCTGCTCATGGCGCAGTGGGCCGCCAGTGCGGGCCTGATCGGCGCGGCCTACAAGTTGGAGCACGACAAGCACGCATGGGCCGCGGCGCAAAAGCCGCCAGCTCCGGAGAGTTGGCCGCAGGGCATTGTGCCCCCCGGACCGGATTGGCAGCCGGGCGATCCGGTCACCGCCGGGCCGTCAGACGAGGCAATGCGATGATGACAAAGATTCGAGCTACGCTATCGGCTCTCGGTGCGATCGCGTTCCTGGCGCTCGGTCTGACCGCGCTCTGGTATCGCGGCAACGCGATTGCGGCCGAAGCCAGGGCCGACCGGCTCAAGGTCGAGCGCGATACTGCGCTCAAGGCGAACGAAACGCTCGACAAGGCGCTGGCGAGCATGGCCGCGCTGCGCGAACGCGAGAACGAAATCATCGCCGATCTGACCATCGAACTGCGCGACATCAACGACCGCTTCTCGGCCGAGGTCGAGGCGATCACCGACCTCGAGGCTGCCAATGAAACGGTTCGCGACTATCTCAATTCTCCTATCCCTGACGATCTTCGCCGGCTGTACGGCGGGCAATAGGGTCGCGATCGAGGCGCGGGTCGTCACACCATCGCCGCCGCAGGCCGCGCTCGTGCCCTGTCCGTCGCCCTATCCACGGGCGCGGCTGAAGCGCACCCGCGACGTTTTCGATCGCGGCGATCACAACGAAAAAGCATTGGCGATCTGTGCGGCCCAGGTCGACACGATCCGCGAATGGGCCGAGGCGATCGACGAGGTGCCAAAGTGACGCGCGAAACGACCGGCGAGCGGCTGGCCCGTCTCGAGGAGCGGGTCGGCGCGATCTCGACATCGGTCGATACACTGACCCGGCAGGGCGAGGCTGCAGGCGAAAGCCGCCGCCGCGTCTATGAGGAGCAGGAAGCGATCCGCTCGGAGCTGGCGGCGACCCGTTCCGATATTGCGCGCCTTCACGAGGCCATCGCGGCGATCCGCCCGACGACCGAGGAATACAAGCAGGTGCGCGACCGGGTGATCTTCGCCGGCCGTCTCGGACGGTTCCTCTGGTCGATCGGCAAGGCGCTTCTGTCCGCTGCCGCCGGCGCTGCCGCCGCCTGGTACGCCATGACGGGCGGCAAGCCGCCCTCCGGTCCCTTCAACTGATTTGCGTGAACGGTTTGCCATGACGACCATTTCCGACGCCAACCTCAAAGCACTCGCCGAGGCGGTGCGCGACGCTATTCTTGCTGGCCACTGCCCGCCCGGCGTGACTGCCGGCACAGGCCGCCGGTCGGCCGTGCAGGTGGCAGGCGAGACGCTGCGCCTAACGCGCAACCAGCGCGCGCACCGCATGCGCACGGTCCTGCAGCGCGGCCTCGACGCGACGTGGAAGGACGCCGCGGCGGCATGGTCGTCGCCGTCCGCCGTCGCCGTCGAACCGCCTAGCGTCGACGATCGTGTGCGCGAGCGGCGCCTCGAGCGCCAGGTCGCCGACATGAAAGCCGAGCGCCAGCAGCTCGTCGATCGCATCATCGCCGCCGAGGATCTACGCGAGACCGTGTTCGGCCTTGCCGCGGCGCTCGAAGCGCCGGCGGTGATCCGCCCGATGGCTGGCGCAAAGCGTGGCGGCAAGCGGTCGGCAATCCTTCACATATCCGACGTGCACTGCGGTGAAGCGATCGACCTGCACGAAATGGACGGGCTCAATTCATACGATCTCGGCATCTGCCGGGCGCGCATGGAGCGGCTGTTCCAGAAAACCGCCTCGCTGCTGACCGAGCACTGGAAAGGCGACCCGCCCGAGGAAATCGTGATCGGCCTGGGCGGCGACATGATCGACGGCAATCTGCGCGCGGAGTCGCGCCGCGGCGGTGCGATGCCGGTGACCGAATCCGTCAAGGCGGTTTCGGAAATCTGCGCTGGCGGCGTCGCCTTCCTGCGCAAGGCGGTCGGCGCGCCAGTGCGGATCTACACCTCGCCCGGCAACCATTCGCGGCTGACCGAAAAGCCGCACGTCGTCGAGGGCGGCATCGACAATCTCGACGTGCTGGTTTCGTGGGGCATGGAAAAGATGCTCGCCGGCGATCCGGGCATTGCCTTCTACTATACCGGCTCGGGTGAGGCTCTGTTCAACGTCTATGGCTGGAAATTCCTGCTGCGCCACGGCCACGAGGGCGCCGCCGGCACCGGCGGGCTTTACGGCGCCGCCTACAAGCAGGTGCGCGGCATGTATCGCGCGCATGTGTCCTACGCCCGGCGCGGCCGCGGATTCCATTTCGTGCTGCAGGGCCACGACCACACGCCCTCGAAACTGCCGTTCGGTTACGCCAACGGTTCGGTCGCCGGCTACAATCCTTATGCGATGCGCAAGTTGCTCGCCGACCCGATTCCGGCCTCGCAAAACCTTCTGATCGTCGAGGAGCGCCATGGCGTGATCGGGCTTCAGGAACTGTTTCTCGGGCATCCCGACGAGGGCAGCCTGTATGTGCCGCCGATTGTTGACCCGGCCGGCGTTGCGGAGCTGGCGTGATGGCATCGAGCAGCGACAGCCACGGCAGCTATGAATTCATGATGGACCCGCTAGAGACATTCGGACCGCTCGATCGACCGGCGCTGATCGGGCTGACCGGCCTGCGCGGCGCGGGCAAGACTTCAGCCGCGCAGCATCTGGTCGACCGCTACGGTTTCGAGCGCGTGCATGCGTTCGGTGGTGGCAAGGAAATGTGCAAGACGCTTTTCGTGCGGCACGGCGCCGACCCCGTCATCGCTTCGCGCATGGTGAACGGCGACCTTCGCGACGAGCCGGCCGACATCCTGCCCGATCGGGCGACGCCCCGGCTGTTCATGGAACGGCTCGGCCGTTTCATGGGCGTCGACATGGGGCCGAAATGGACCCTTGGCGCGGAAATCACGCGCGCCTGGCGCAGGCATCCCGGTTGCCCGCTTGTCGTGGAATCGGTCGTCTATGAGGCCGATGTTATCCGCGCGCATGGTGGCACTATCCTGCGCGTCATTCGCCCCGGCCACACCGGCCCCGCCGGCGTCGAGACCGACGCTGCGCAGGCTGCGATTGATGTCGACGGCGTGATTGTGAACGACGGCGACCTCGCTGCGCTTTGCGACCGGATCGGTCGCGTCGCTCAGGCGGCAACGGGCGGGCGGTAGGCGGCCCAACCCCTACGGCGCCCCTGCGCCCTTCGCCCGCCGGCCTCGCGCTGGCGGGCCTCTTTTGCGTTGAGCCGGCGAAACGGCTATGTGCGCCGGATGCGCGTCAATGGCACCATCGGCGAATGCCTCGATCATGGCTACGGCATCACCGCCTTCTGCCCGGCCGGGCACAGCCGCGCGCTCGACCTTGATGATCTGGCGCGCCGCCTCGGCCGCGCCCATGGCGCGATGCATGATGACCTGGTGCCGAAACTGCGCTGCGGCCGCTGCGGGCGGAAGGCCAGCGCCGTCACCTGCTCGCAGATCACCGGCGCGCAGGGGTGGCCGGGAGGTTAGACACTTTCGCCGTAAGTCGTTGATTTCCGATAAGGGGTTAGACAGGATCGGCTGGACTAACTTATTGAAAAGGCGGCGAATAATTTCGCCGTCAGAGTCCGTGGGTCTACCGTTAACCTATTCCCCAATGCCGTTCGCCACGTGGGCGCTGCAGGTGGGCGGTTTCTAGCCCTCAACACAAAATAGTCAATAGTGTCGTTCGATCAACCCTGGCTGCGCGCTTGGTGAATTCCTTGCCGGCTGTTATCCTGTACCCAACGTAACAGCTTGAGGCGCGCGCGATCCACGGCGTGATCGGGGCTCGGCGCAGCGCCAGAGGTGACAAATTGGAAGACCCCGAGACCGGCGCAACCGCGCGGGACGGGGCGCCGCCCAAGTTGCGCCGGGACGATGGCCCGGCGGGCGATGCGGACGGGTCGCGGGTCTCGGCAACCGGGGAGTTGCCGGGCTCGAAGGATCCGCAACAGGGCAGTGCGCCGGAACACAAGCCTAGGCGGGGCCGCCGCCGCAAGAAGAAGCGCAATCGCAAGGTTTTTGCCCGCGACGCCAATGGCGCGCCGGTGGCCGCTGCTGCAACGGCTGCCCCCGAACTGGCACCGGACGCGCAGCGGGCGAGGCACGCGACACCGCCGCGACATCTGTCGCGCGGCAGACGCGGGCCGGTCTATGCCGCGCTCGATCTGGGCACCAACAATTGCCGTCTGCTCGTCGCCATTCCACAGCGTCCGGGCCAGTTTCGCGTCATCGACGCGTTTTCTCGCATTGTGCGCCTGGGCGAAGGATTGTCGGCCTCCGGCCGGCTGTCGGAGCGGGCCATGGATCGCGCTGTCGAAGCGCTGAAAGTCTGCGCGGAAAAACTGGGCAACAGGGAAATTCGCAGTTCGCGGCTGATCGCCACCGAAGCGTGCCGCTCGGCTGAAAACGGCGCGCAGTTTCTCGCCCGGGTGAAAGACGAGACGGGGCTCGATCTGGAGATCATCGACCGCGAAACCGAGGCGCGGCTCGCGGTGTCTGGCTGCGGCAATCTCGTTGAACGCGAAACCGATGCCGTTGTCCTGTTCGACATTGGTGGCGGGTCGTCGGAGATTGCGCTGGTTGATGTTTCGGAGCGCCGGTCGCCGCGGCTTGCCAGCCACATCGTGTCGTGGACGTCGCTGCCGGTTGGCGTGGTCACGCTGGCGGAACGGTTTGGCGGGCGCGAAGTGACACCGGAAAGTTATGACGCGATGGTCGAAGCCGTTGGTGAGATGCTGCTGGATTATGCCGACCGCGACAAGCTCGGGCCGCTCGCCAAAGGACCGGGCTTTCACTTGCTCGGGACCTCGGGAACGGTGACGACGCTTGCCGGCGTGCATCTGGACCTCGAACGTTACGACCGGCGCCGGGTCGACGGGCTGTGGCTGGAAAATTCGGATGTCGATTCCATCGTGGCACGATTGCTCACTCTCTCGTTTGAGGAGCGCATGGCCAATCCCTGCATTGGCGCCGATCGCGCCGATCTGGTTCTGGCCGGCTGCGCCATACTGGAGGCGATTCGTCGTGTGTGGCCGTCCGAACGGCTGCGTGTTGCAGACCGCGGGTTGCGCGAAGGCATGTTGAGCGAGCTGATGGCGGATGATGGCGCGTGGCGTCGCCGGCGCTTCCGCAACGGGCGGAGCCAGACCTGATGGCACGGTCGAGCGACAAGGGAAGCACGCGCGCGCTGAAGACCCGCATCAAGAAGAAGAGCGGGCTGAAGAATTCGTCGCGCCGCTGGCTGGAGCGGCATCTCAACGATCCCTATGTCCATCGCGCAAATGCGGAAGGCTATCGCTCGCGCGCGGCCTATAAGCTGATCGAGGTCGACGACCGCTACAACCTGATCAAGCCCGGCATGCGGGTAATCGATCTTGGTGCGGCGCCGGGTGGTTGGACGCAGGTTGCGGTGAAGCGGACGGGCTCGCGCGAGGACGACATTCGGGTCGCAGCCATCGACTATCTCGATATGGACCCGGTTCCGGGCGCTGCCTTCCTGAAGATGGATTTCCTCGAGGATGATGCGCCCCCAAAACTGCTTGAAGCGCTTGGTGGCGAGCCTGATATCGTGCTGTCCGACATGGCGGCGCCGACCACCGGCCATCGCCGGACGGATCACATCCGCACCATGCATCTGTGCGAGGTGGCGGCCGACTTTGCGCTCCAGGTTTTGAAGCCCGGCGGACATTTTTTGGCCAAGACGTTCCAGGGCGGGACCGAAACCGCGTTGCTGGATGGCCTCAAGCGGAGCTTCCGCTCTGTGCATCACGTCAAGCCGCCGGCGTCGCGCGATGAATCGGTCGAGCTTTACCTGCTGGCGAAGGACTTCAAGGGCAGGGACTGAACCTGCTTCGGGATCAGCCCTGCATTTCCGGTGCTGATTCCGCGCGCCTGTGCCCGCGCTGATGCCCTGAAACCGAACTTCCCGTATCGGCTGGCAGGCGTATGAAAAACAGCGCCGACAAGACGGAAGCCACCGCAGCCGCGCCGAATGCCACGACAAAGGCCATGCGATCGAGCCCCGCCCCGGTGACCAGCGTCGTTATCTCCAGCAACCCGCCGGCAAGCGCGACGCCGAGAGCGATACTGATCTGCTGGCCGACCGAGGCAATTGCCGTCGCCTGTGCGGCGTCCTTGTCGGAAAGTTCGGCGAAGATCAGCGCGTTGGTGCTGGTGAAGAAAAGCGAGCGCATGAGCCCGCCGGCAAACAAAACGACGATGATAAGCGCGTAGGACGTCTCAGCCGTGAAGAAGGCGTTGGCGCCAATCAGCAGCCCGCCGACGACGGCCGCAGCAATCGTGACGTTTTTGAAGCCCGCGCCGCGCAACGTGCCTGCCACCAGGAATTTCATCGCCAGCGCGCCGAGCGCGGTCACGAATGTCAGCAGACCGGACTCGAACGGCGTCAGGCCGAACAGCAGCTGGAACATCAGCGGCAGCAGAAACGGTGTCGCGCCGGTGCCGACCCGAAAGAAGAACGCACCGTAGATGGAGGATGAGAATGCACGGTTGGAAAACAGTCTGAGATCGAGCAGCGGATGCGCCACGCGCCGCGCATGGAATGGGTAGGCAATCGCCGCCACAGCACCGAACACGACCGCCGCCACGCCGAACGCCGGCGGCAGCGCGGGCAGGCTGATCACCGATAGTCCGAACACGATGCCCGACGCCGCAATGGCCGCCAGCATGAAGCCTCTCGTATCGATCGGGTCTGTCTTGGCGCCATCGATCTTGGGAAGAACACGCCCTGAAATCAAAATGCCGACAATGCCGATCGGCACATTGATCAGGAAGATCCAGTGCCAGGACACGAAGGTGGTCAAAAAACCGCCTATCGGCGGGCCCACCATCGGACCGACAAGCGCCGGCACCGTGAGCCAGGCCATTGCCGAAACCAGATCGCTGCGTGGTGTCGCGCGAACAAGCACCAGCCGGGCCAGCGGCGTCATCATCGCGCCGCCCATGCCCTGGATGAAGCGGGAAACCACGAATGCGCCGAGCGATCCCGACAATGCGCACAGGATCGAGCCGACGACAAAAACCGCGATCGCAATGCGAAACACCTTGCGCGCGCCAAACCGGTCAGCGGTCCAGCCGCTGACTGGAATGAAGATGGCCAGCGAAACAAGGTAGGAGGTCAGCGCAAGTTTCAGCGAAACCGGATCGGTGCCGATATCCGTCGCGATTGCCGGAAGCGATGTGGCAATCACGGTGGAGTCCATATGCTCCATGAATAGCGCTACGGCCAGCACGATGGGGAGTGTGCGGTTCAAGGTCGAATCCGGGTGGGACGATGATCGATCGACGAGTGTCGGGAAGAGCGGGTAGCATGCTCAGACCTGCCTGTCTGCACCTGCCGCCGCGCGCTTGGCGCTAGTTGCCGCCCGCCATCACCTCTTCTGCATATTTTCGCGTTTCCTCAATGCGCGTCGGTGTTGCCGGATGCGTCGACAGAAAATCGGATTTCGACGTGTCGTGCAGTTCGTCGCGCAAAAGTTCCAGAAAGCGCACTATCGCCATCGGGTCGTGCCCGGCCTTGTACATCAGTTCCACGCTGTAGCGGTCGGCATCCGTTTCGGCTGACCGGGAGTAGGAAAGCGAGACGAGCGCTGTGCCTTGTATGAGTATGTCTTCCATGCCGGCGCCGATGTCGCCGCCGATCAGGAAAATCAGCCCGGTCACGCCTGCCGCGCGATAGAGCTGCCGCAGGCTGTGCTGACGTTCGACATGGCCGATTTCGTGTGCCAGCACGCCCAGTATCGCTTCCTCATCGTCGGCCAGTTCCACCAGTTCGTCGGTCAAGACAATCGTGCCGTCGGGCAGGGCGAATGCGTTGGGGCCGATCGCGCCGCCCTTGCGGAAATTGAGCGTGAAGCCGCCGGTGCCGCGCGATGCAATGGCGGTCAGCGATTGAAAGTCGCTGGCGATGTCCTGCTGCGTTTCGGCATCGAGACCAGACGGACTGAAGACCGCCTGATCGAGCGACGCCATCGCAGACTGGCTAAGCAGTTCGGGAACGACCGGCGGCGTGACGGCAATGGCAACCTCGACAAGGATCGGCACCGCATAGCGGTAGATGCCGGCCGCTAGGACCACGACAAGAATGACGAAGATTGCCAGCCTTGGGTGAAAGCGCTCGAGCGAATGGATGAAGCCGGTATGGCCGCGCCCGGATGAAGCCAGCAGCCTGTCGACCGCATCATTGTCACCAGTCTCAAAAACACTGCCGTCGCCGAAGGTGATGCGCCGGGTTATCGAGCCGACGCGGTCGGAAACCGCCATGTCCGCCGGGCGGCCGCTGGTGAGTTCGTTGCCTGTACTATCGACAATCGCGTAGCGGTCATCCGCGCCTACCTGAAGCGACGCGTCAGTCGCGCGGCTCGACTGTGGGGGAAACCAGACGCCGTCGATATTCGGTTTGCCGGCGTCAGAAGCCAAAGTCGAGCCCTTCGATATCCATGTACTCAGCGCCGATGACGCCTTCGTCGGTTTTCACCGTGGACAGATACTCGTCCAGCGGACCTGCCGAATAGAGCGCGGTAACGGTCGCCAGATAGCGCGCCATGCGCACGGCGGCCCAGGGGCGCGCAAGCCCGAGCGTGAATAACGTCGCGAAAAAGTTGGAAATGGCGATCCAGGCATAACGCCAGCGACCAATGTTCGAGGCCAGCAGATGCTGGCCGTCGATCACGGTCTCGTTGAAAGCGACGTTGCGAGTGCCGGCCCGGTAAAGCAGGCCGACCAGAACATAAAGAATGAAGAAGGGAAGAAAGGCCGCATAGACCGCGCCAAGAATGCCGATGACGGCGATATCGGGTGAAAAGTTTTCGAAGTCGAAGCCCATTCCGCTCGCGATGGAAAATACGCTGACGCCCAGAATGATGATCACCACGAGGCCGACCAGAAAGGTGACCAGCGGCAGGACGAACTGGCCATAGAGCTTTTCCAGCCTGGGGTCGCAGTCGATCGGCCTGTCACCATAGCGCAGATTATCAAGCGTGTAGCGCCACATCCATTGCGATGCGATCGGCGCCAGAATGCCAAGCGAGCCCCATGTCAGAAGGCCGCCAAGGAGGTAGGCAAGGAAAGCGCCGCCGTAACCGCCGGTGAAATCGAATCGCACATTGCGGTAGCTGGTCACACGCGCCGAAAACCGCAGGCCACGCATGACGAACCAAGGAATTGCCAGAAGGAACACAACGCCGATAACGCCGCCGACAATTGGCAGGAACTGGACCGCGAGATTGTAGGCAATGAGGAGCACGATCACGACGATGCGCCCGATCAGGATTTGCACCGGCCGCGCGTGATAATCGAAGCTGCCACCTGCAAGCCGGGTATTGCCGTAGAAATAGCGGTTGCGGCGCACCTTCGCCCAGGCCGAGTAGATGCCCAGCGTCAGGATTGTCAGAAGGATGTTGACGATCCAGATGCCGAAATATTCGCGGGCGGTACCGGTGAAGGTGAATGGTTCACGTCGCAACGCCGGCTTCGACGATGCCGCGTCAGCGGTGCTTGCCTCGGAATTCATGCGTCGGGTCGCCTCTAGTTTCGTCCATAGTGCACGATTTTTCGGATCGCTGCATGCCGGCACGCGCTACGATTGCGCAGCGCTACAGCACAGTTGTGTACGCCGCCACGGACATGGGCGGAACCGCTTTCCATCCCGTCATATCCATGTTACCAGCCAGCGCCAATCCACGAAGGGGAGCCGATGAGTCGGCGCGGCCAGCAAGGGCCGGCGCGGTAGTCGCGCACTCTATTGAATACAGGGATTGGACATGGCCAAAATCATCGAGACTGTAACCGGGGCGCACGCGCTGACCTTTGACGACGTGCTTTTGCAGCCCGGTCACTCGACGGTCATGCCGGGCGAAACCCGGGTCGCCACTCGCATCGCCGCAGATTTCGAGCTCAATATTCCGATCCTTTCATCGGCAATGGACACGGTGACGGAATCGCGCCTCGCCATAGCGATGGCGCAGGCCGGCGGCATCGGCGTCATCCACCGCAATCTGACGCCCGAACAACAGGCGGAAGAAGTCCGCCAGGTGAAGAAGTTCGAGTCCGGCATGGTGGTGAACCCGGTCACCATCGGACCCGACGCCACGCTGGCCGACGCGCAGGCCCTGATGGCCGCACACGGCATTTCCGGCATCCCGGTGGTGGAAAATGCCGGGCAGGGTGGCTTCAAGAGCGGCAAGCTTGTCGGCATCCTCACCAATCGGGATGTGCGCTTCGCCTCCGATCCCGGACAACCGGTTCGCGAACTGATGACCCATCAGGGTCTGATCACGGTCGCCGAGAATGTCCATCAGGACGAAGCCAAGCGGCTGCTTCACCAGAACCGCATCGAAAAGCTTCTTGTGGTCGATCCCGACGGCAACTGCGTCGGGCTGATTACCGTCAAGGATATCGAGAAGTCGCAGCTTAACCCCAACGCATCCAAGGACGCGCAGGGCAGGCTGCGTGTGGCCGCTGCCACCACCGTCGGTGAGGATGGCATCGACCGGTCGGAAAGGCTGCTAGACGCAGGTGTCGATCTGCTGGTCGTCGACACCGCGCATGGTCATTCCCAGCGCGTTCTGGACGCCGTCGCCAGAGTGAAAAAACTCTCGAACTCCGTTCGTATCATGGCCGGCAATGTCGCCACCCGTGAGGGAACACGAGCGCTGATCGACGCCGGCGCAGACTGCATCAAGGTCGGTATCGGCCCGGGCTCGATCTGCACCACGCGCGTTGTTGCGGGTGTCGGCGTGCCGCAGCTTTCGGCGATCATGGCCTCGGCGGAAGAGGCGGACCGGTCGGGCATACCGGTCATCGCCGATGGTGGCATCAAATTTTCGGGCGATCTGGCAAAGGCGTTGGCGGCGGGTGCGAAGGCGGCCATGATCGGTTCGCTTCTAGCTGGAACGGATGAAAGCCCCGGCGAGGTCTATCTGCATCAGGGCCGCTCATTCAAAGCCTATCGCGGCATGGGTTCGGTAGGCGCAATGGCGCGTGGTTCGGCTGACCGGTATTTCCAGGCCGAGGTTCGTGATGCGCTGAAGCTGGTACCGGAAGGCATCGAAGGTCAGGTGCCCTACAAGGGGCCGGTGTCCGGCGTGCTACACCAGCTGGTCGGCGGGCTGAAAGCCGCAATGGGTTACGTCGGAGCGGCCGATCTGGAAGAGTTGCGCACAAAAGCCAACTTCGTACGCATCTCGGCAGCGGGCTTGCGCGAGAGCCATCCGCACGACGTTACGATCACCCGCGAAAGCCCGAACTACTCGGCTTGAGACCCGGCGGGGATCCTCCCCGCGCTTGACTCGATTGCACTTGCACGGCTGAAATAGCGCCGTAGCGCAGGATCTTGCGGTTTCTGCGTGTGGGTTTGTGTTGAGTAAAACCATGTTCGCGCGTGTTGCACTGGCTCTAGCCGCTTTGGCGGCTGCCATTACCGCCCCGGCAATGGCCGGGGAGCGCTCTACCTTCATCGATCTTGCGGCGCACTCGCGGTCGCTGTGGCAGCATGATGCAAATTCCGGCGGGGACTGGTCCCCGCAATATGCTGCAGCGATGCTCAACTATCGCCACTTCGCGCGCTCCATCAACGGAGCGCAGGCGGGCGGCGCCTATCCGATGTTGCCCGGCGCGACCAATCTGAACGGCCTCGCATGGGTCTGGGTGGCGCCGGACGGGTCGCATGTTCAGCGTGTCAATCAGGGGCTGTTTCGCCTGTATCGGCGCGACCGGTCTTCGACCTTCTATAGGGTGATCGACTGTCACCCATTGGATTGGCCGGAGTTCGAATGCTCCGACGGACGCCGGCGTGAAATGTCGGCGCCGACATATGCTCTTATGGTATTCGACGACAAAGAGTTTGAGCGGCCGTTTACACCATCGCTTCCCGTTGGAGAGCCGGCTGGAAACTAGGCCGCGCCGCTTGCAATTCAGCCTTTGATGTCGGACTAGCTGCGTCGATCGACAACGGGTTCAGGTGAGACCATGTCCGAAACAGCAATCTTCTGGCCGATGCTCGTGCATGTCGCGCTGGTCTACGCCGTTTACGTGCTGATATCGCGCCGCCGCGTCTCGGCGGTCAAAGCCGGCAATGCCAAGGCCGGTCAGTTTCGCGAAAATCAGGTGGAACCGCCCGAAAGCCTGTTTGTCCGCAACAATCTCGCCAACCAGTTTGAACTGCCGATGCTGTTTTATGCGGCCTGCCTGTCGCTGTACGTAACCGGTGCCGCGTCCACCGTGCCGGTCGTTCTGGCATGGCTGTTCGCGCTTTCGCGCGTCGCACATGCCTATGTGCACGTCACATCAAACCGGCTTCGCTACCGCCGCCCGATCTTCACCGTCGGCTATCTCGTCCTCGGCATCATGTGGGTCTGGCTGGCGCTTCACCTTCTCGGTGTTGTCTGAGCCGGCCACATCGCTGATCAGCCTGGCCAGTATGCGGCACTCGTCCTGACGCGAACTGTTGGCTCGCCAAGCCATGCAGATACGCCGCGACGGTGCGGGTTCGGCAAACGGCACGATCCTGAGGCCGGGCATTGCCCGGTCGGCATTGGTCGCCATGTCGGGGATCAACGTTACGCCGTGACCATGCGCAACCATGTGCAACAGCGTGGTCAGGCTGGTGGCGCTGTAATTGGCCATCGCCACCGGACGCACCTTGCCGCAGACCGCAAGCGCCTGTTCGCGCATGCAGTGACCGTCCTCAAGCAGCATCAGGCGTTCCAGAACCGGGCTTTCGGGCGGGACCGGAGGCGAAATGAGCTCCGGATCGTCCTTGGGAATTGCGAGCAGGAAACGGTCGTCGAACAGCGCCTCCCAGACAAGCCTTGGATGATCGACGGGCAGGGCCGCCACAAACCCGTCGAGCTGTCCGTTGGCTGTTTCCTCAATCAGCGTACCGGTGATCGCCTCGCGCAACTCGACCTGGAGATTGGGATAGCGCTGCCGCAAATTCGGTAGCAGGCGCGGCAACAGATAGGGTGCAATTGTCGGGATGATACCGAGCCGGAACCGGCCCTGCATCGGGTTGCGTCCTCGCTGCGCCAGGCTTCCCAACTCGCGCAGCTCGTTGAGAATACGTTCGATCCTCGGCTGAAGCTGACGCGCTTCCTCGGTCAGTCTCACGTCGCGACCGCCCCGCTCGAACAGCCGGCATTGCAGCCGTTCCTCCATTTCCGCGATCTGGGCAGACAGCGCCGGCTGGGTTACGCCGGTCAATGAAGCAGCGCGTCCGAAATGGCCGGTCTGCGCCAGCGCTTCGAAATATTCCATCTGCCGAATGGTGAATTTGATCATAATCAATGATTATCAAACTCAGCAGAAATATCAATTTGCGTTTATGAATGTCGATCGGTAGCTTGGAACCATTCCAATTCCCGACCGTCACGGTTCGCCGAAATGGCAAGCCGCTCCCGACGCAATAACGAGATACGCATGGAGGCAAAAATGGACGCAAAGACGGACGAAAATGGCGGCAAATGCCCGTTCTCAGGTGGGGCGCGCGGTCCGCGCAATCGCGACTGGTGGCCGGAGCAGCTCGATATTCAGGTCCTTCACCACGATTCGAACCTGTCTGATCCCATGGGCGAGGACTTCGACTACGCGGCGGAGTTCAAAAGCCTCAACCTCGACGCGGTTATCGAAGACTTGAAGAGCCTGATGACCGATTCCAAGGACTGGTGGCCAGCCGATTTCGGCCACTATGGCGGCCTTATGATCCGCTTGGCATGGCACAGCGCCGGCACATACCGCATTACTGACGGGCGCGGCGGTGCAGGCGCTGGGCAGCAGCGTTTCGCGCCGCTGAATTCCTGGCCGGACAACGCGAATTTGGACAAGGCGCGGCGTCTGCTGTGGCCCATCAAGCAGAAATATGGCCGCAAGATTTCCTGGGCCGACTTGATGGTGCTCGCCGGCAACGTCGCGCTGGAAACCATGGGCTTCAAGACGTTCGGATTTGCCGGTGGCCGCGCCGATGTATGGGAGCCTGAGGAACTCTATTGGGGTCCCGAGGGCACCTGGCTGGGCGACGAGCGCTATAGCGGCGAGCGCCAGCTTTCGGAACCGTTGGCGGCCGTCCAGATGGGCCTGATCTACGTGAACCCGGAAGGCCCCAACGGCAATCCGGATCCAGTCGCCGCTGCGAAGGACATCCGCGAAACCTTCTTCCGCATGGCGATGAACGACGAGGAAACCGTCGCGTTGATCGCGGGCGGGCACTCGTTCGGCAAGACACACGGCGCCGGCGATCCTTCGCTGGTCGGTCCGGATCCGGAGGGTGCGGCGATCGAGGACCAGGGGCTCGGCTGGAAGAGCGGCCACGGCACCGGCATCGGCGCCGATACCATTACCGGCGGCCCGGAAGTCACCTGGACGCAGACCCCGACCAAATGGAGCAACCACTTTTTCCGGAATCTGTTCGAGAATGAATGGGAACTGACGACCAGCCCCGCAGGCGCCAAGCAATGGGTTGCGAAGGGCGCGCCAGCTGACGTGCCGGATGCGTATGACGCGTCGAAAAAGCATCGTCCGGCGATGCTGACGACCGACCTCGCGCTACGGTTCGACCCTGAATATGAGAAAATCTCGCGGCGTTTCTACGAAAATCCGGACGAGTTCGCGGACGCTTTCGCTCGCGCCTGGTTCAAGCTGACTCACCGCGATATGGGACCCCGGGTCCGTTATCTCGGCCCTCTGGTGCCGGACGAGGAACTGATCTGGCAGGATCCGGTACCAGCGGTCGACCACGAGTTGGTCAGCCATGACGATATCGCCGGCCTGAAGGCGAAAATTCTCGCCGCCGACCTGTCGGTATCCGAATTGGTATCGGCCGCCTGGGCATCCGCCTCGACCTTCCGCGGATCCGACAAGCGCGGCGGCGCCAATGGTGCGCGCGTTCGTCTCAGCCCGCAGAAGGACTGGGAAGTGAATGACCCCAAGCAGTTGACCAAGGTGCTCGGAAAACTCGAAGCGATCCAGGACGAGTACAATTCCGCACAGACCGGCGATAAGAAGGTTTCGCTTGCCGACCTGATCGTGCTCGGCGGCTGCGCCGCGGTCGAAAAGGCCGCCAGGGACGCCGGAGTGGAGGTGTCCGTTCCATTCACCCCCGGCCGCACCGATGCCTCGCAGGAACAGACCGACGTCGAATCCTTCGCACCGCTGGAGCCGCGCCAGGACGGGTTCCGCAACTACATCAACGACAATGCGCCGCAATTCATGCAGCCGGAAGAAGCGCTTGTCGACAAGGCGCATCTGCTCCGGCTTACCGGACCGGAAATGACGGCTCTTCTCGGCGGACTTCGCGTATTGGGCGCAAATGCCGGAGGCGCCGAGTACGGCGTTTTCACCAAACAGGTCGGCAAACTGACGAACGACTTCTTCGTCAATCTGCTCACGATGGACACGGAGTGGAAGCCAGCTTCCGACGGCACATATGAAGGTCGCGACCGTAAGTCCGGCGAACTGAAATGGCGCGCGACCCGCGTCGACCTGATCTTCGGTTCTCACTCGCAGCTTCGTGCCTTTGCCGAAGTATATGCCTGCGCGGATTCCCGCGAGAAATTCGTGAAGGACTTCGTGGCGGCGTGGACCAAGGTTATGAACGCCGATCGTTTCGACATTCATTGATCTGTATCTGCAGCCTGCCGAAGGCGCAGTAGATTGAGGACCCGCGGCATCATGCGCCGCGGGTCACCTGCTTGCTGCCGAGAGTGCTCCGCTAGCTCTTGTAGATCACCGTTTCGACGTACTCACTGTCCATCACCAGCGTGTCGCCACCGCGGTTGAGCCCGTTCAGCAACTGAAGGATGTCGGCTCGCAGGGCGCGCTGGCCCTCTGCGTCAAGCGATGCGAACAGCCTGTTGGTTGGCCCGTACCACTGCTGGAAGACATCGACCCAGTGCTCCGGCGAGTGGAAGCGGAAGGTGAAGTTTCGCGTCTTTGTCGCAATCTCCATTCCAGGAAACAGTTCCTGCAGCCGCTGCTCGGTTCCCCACAATGCGGGCGATGACAATCCCGGCGGCGGCGGCGCATAAGTGCCGATAAGCTTGAAGAGCTGACCGATGAAGCCGGCAGGCGTCCACGAGGCAAGCCCGATCCGGCCCCCCTTGCGGGTCACGCGCGCCATCTCGCTGGCGGCCGCCGCTTGGTCTGGCGCGAACATGACGCCGAAGGTGGAAAGAACCACATCGAAGCTTTCGTCGTCGAACGGCAAGGCCTCGGCGTCGGCATGGGCGAAGGATATGTCATAACCCTCCGCGCTAGCGCGTTCGCGCCCGCGCTGCAGCAGCGCGTCCACATAGTCGGTCGACGTAACCTCCGCGAAGCGCCGGGCAGCCGCCAGCGAGGCGTTTCCGTTGCCCGCCGCCACATCCAGCACTTTTTCGCCCGAACGGAGATCGATGGCTTCGCACAGTGTCTCGCCAACAATCTGGAGCATCGTGCCGATCCTGGCGTAGTCGCCCGATGCCCACGTCGCCTGTTGCTTTTCCTTGATCGCGGTAAAGTCCGGTCTTGCATTCATCTGCCCATTTCCTTTCTCGACAGCCGCCAGCACGGAGTGTGAATGGCCATGGTAGGTTGCCTGCGGTCGAACTTGCCCGCTTGAGGAAATCCTGATCTTTTTCTGCTGAATTCCTGAGAACCCAGCAGCCCCGACGTGAAGTATGAATTTGCAGACTGTCTGATCGACACCGGCACGCAGGAATTGCGGGTCTCCGGGCAGGTCCGTTCGGTCGAACCGCAGGTCATGCGCATCCTTGTCCATCTGATCGAAAACCGGGATCGTGTCGTATCCCGCGATGATCTGGTGGACAGTATTTGGGGCGGACGCATCGTGTCGGAAGCAGCCGTTGCAGGCGGCATAAGCGCTGCACGACGAGCGGTTGGAGATTCCGGTACAGCGCAGACAATCATCAAGACGGTTGCACGCAGGGGCGTGCGTTTTGTTGCCGACATCCAGGTCCGACAGGATAGTGGAAAGGTTCATGCCGAGAGACCGGAGCTTCACCTTTGCCGATCGTCAGATGGTGTGGGCATCGCTTACTCGCGCGCGGGTTCCGGGCCGCCGCTGATCAAGACAGCCAGTTGGGTTAATCATCTGCAGCACGATTGGACGAGCCCTGTCTTCGGCGACATGCTTCATCGCCTCGCCGGTATGGGCGAACTCATATGGTATGATCAGCGGGGCGCCGGGCTCTCCGAGCGCGATGTCCCGGACCTGTCGTTCGAAGCGCTGTCCAGTGATTTGGAGGCAGTTGCGGATGCAACAGGCGGCGGCCCGTTTTCGATATTGGGAATTTCGCAGGGTGCTGCTCTGGCCATAGATTTCGCCGCCAGGCATCCCGAGCGTGTCGACAAACTCATTCTCTGGGGTGGTTACGCACGCGGCCGAAACCGGCGTGGCGACCATGCGGATCAAGCCTTTGCCGACGCGTTCGTGGGACTATTGCGCGAGGGCTGGGGGACTGACCATCCGGCCTTCCGACGCATGTTTTCCTCATTGTACCTGCCTGAAGCGAGCGAAGAGCAGGTACGATGGTGGATCGACATGCAACGTCTCTCCACCAGCCCGGAGACCGCAGCAGCATTGTCGCGAACCAGCAACAACATCGACGTTTCAAACGCCTTGGCGCGTGTGACCGTACCTACGCTCATCATCCATTCGGCTCGCGACGCCGTCGTTCCGCTGGCGGAGGCCTGCTATGTTGCGGCGCGCATCGATGGCTCGAAACTGTTTGTGATTGAAAGTTCCAATCATCTGGTCCTGCCGCACGAGCCGGCGTGGAACACGGCGCTGGATGAGATTGAACGGTTTCTTGCGGCAAGCTGAAGATGATGCACCTTGCGCGCATTCGCCCTGATCGCTAGGCACGGGGCCATTCGGGCAACCGGCATCAGGAATTCAAAATGCGTCTCGGCGGCAGGCTGGCGGCGGCCATAGAAATTCTCGGCGATATCGACACGCGGCATCGCCCCGCGGCGGAAGCGCTCAAGGATTGGGGCCTGGCGCACCGGTTTGCAGGCTCCGGCGACCGCGCCGCAATCGGCAACATCGTCTATGACGCGCTGAGGCGAAAGCGCTCCGCCGGCTGGTTGTTCGACAGCGACCAGCCGCGCCATCTGGCTTTCGGCGCGCTTCTGCTCGAATGGGGCGAGACGGCCGAAAGCGTCAACGCCGCGCTGGACGGTGACCGGTTTGCGCCGGAACCTCTCTCGGAGCGCGAACGCGCAACACTTTCCACACGCGATCTGGCCGGCGCGCCGGACGCTGTGCGGGCCGACTGTCCGGACTGGTGCGCGTCAATGCTGCAATCAGCCTTTGGCGTGCACTGGGTAGAAGAAGCGTCGGCCCTTGCCACGCGCCCGCCGCTTGATCTGCGGACCAATACCCTCAAATCCGAACGCGACAAGATCGTTAGGCTCTTCGCCCGCAATCGTGCTGCGCAGGGCACGCTGGCGCGCGAAGCCATCCGCATTCCGCCGGTCTCGGGTGGCGGCCGCCATCCGAATGTTCAGGCCGAGCCTGCCTTCCAGAAGGGGTGGTTCGAAGTGCAGGACGAAGGATCGCAGATCGTTGCCGCGCTCGCCGGAGCAGGGCCGGGCATGAATGTGCTCGACTTCTGCGCAGGCGCTGGCGGCAAGACGCTGGCCATGTCGGCAGCGATGGAAAACAAGGGTCAAATCCATGCCTTCGATGCCGAAAAGCAGCGGCTGGCGCCGATCTTCGAGCGGTTGAAGCGCGCCGGCTGCCGCAATGTGCAGGTCCATGCCGCGCTCGAAGAACTGAAACCGCTGGAAGGCCGCATGGATGTCGTGCTTGTCGATGCGCCGTGCACCGGCTCAGGAACCTGGCGTCGCCGGCCCGACGCCAAATGGCGGCTGACCGACCGGCAGCTTGAACAGCGCATGCGCGAGCAGGCCTCTATTCTCGATGGGGCCAGCCGCTACGTGAAACCGGGCGGACGGCTCGCCTATGTCACCTGTTCGGTCTTCAACGAGGAGAATGGCGACCAGGCGAAGGAGTTCTGTGAGCGCACGCAGGGCTTCGAGCAGTTCGACCCGGCGACAGTATGGAACACCAGGATCCATGCCCCGTTTTGTGGTATGCTTGACGCTGCAGGCGGTCTGCGGCTCTCGCCCAATCTGACCGGCACGGACGGGTTCTACATCGCGCTGCTGGAGCGCAAGCCGGCATGAAAACGCGTTACCTTTCACTGACCGCATTTCTCGCCATTGTCATCGGTGGCGGGCTGTTGATTGGATTTCTGACCGCACCTGACGAATGGTACGCTGGCCTCGACAAGCCGTCCTTCACGCCTCCCGGATGGGTGTTCGGTCCGGTCTGGACGGTAATCTACATCATGATTGCCATCGCAGGCTGGCGCGCCTGGTGCAGCAATCCGCTCGGCACGCTGACGGCGATCTGGTTCATCCAGATGGCGTTGAACTTCGCATGGTCGCCGGTCTTCTTTTCTGCCCATTTGCCGATCGTCGCCCTTCTCATCCTCGCCGCGATGCTGGTCATGATCCTTTCATTCATCATCGTTGGCTGGCTCGAGGACCGTGTCGCGGCATGGCTATTCGTGCCCTACGCAGCATGGGTGGCATTCGCAGCGGCACTGAACATTGCCATCATTTCTTTGAACTGATCGTCCTGCTGCACTGCAGCATTGAAGATTGCGCTGTCAGGCGGCCTTTGTCATAAGCAGGCAAAAGGTACGCCATGGCGCAGAAGAACATCCCACTCGCAGACAGCGATTTCGAGGCCCGCGTGCGCGACAGCTTTGCGCGGCAGAAGGTCATGGAGACGCTGAACGCCGAACTCACCCGTGTCACGCCGGGTGTGGTCGAGATCGAGATGCCCTTCAATGAGGCTCTGACCCAGCAGCACGGCTTTCTGCATGCGGGCATCGTCTCGGCTGCGCTGGACTCTGCCTGCGGTTACGCCGCATTCTCGCTGATGCCGGCAGATGCGGCGGTGCTGACCATAGAGTTCAAGGTCAACTTGCTGGCGCCGGGCAAGGGCGAACGGTTCCTGTTTCGCGGTTCGGTCACGAAACCGGGACGCACCATCATGGTGGCCGACGGTCAGGCCTATGCCTACGGCCCGGAAGGCGAGGCCAAACTGATCGCCACCATGACCGGCACAATCATGACCGTCCGTGACCGCGAAGGGATAGCGGGGTGAGCGGCCTTTCCGTTGAGGATGTCGCCGGCCGAAAGTTGCTGTTCGTCATGGCTGCGGACCCCGAATACGGTCCGCATCTCAAGAGGTTGTTCACGCCTCTGATGATTGGCGTCGGCCCGGTGGAGGCGGCAGTCAACTTGACGGCGGCCCTTGCCGAACTGAGCGCGGCGGGCTCGGCTCCCGATCTGGTTGTCTCGCTGGGGTCGGCGGGAAGCCGCACGCTAGAACAGACCGGTATCTATCAGGCGATTTCAGTCTCCTACCGTGACATGGATGCTTCCGTGCTCGGCTTCGAAAAAGGCACGACGCCATTCCTCGATCTGCCGGCGGTCGTCGATATGCCGCTGCGTATTCCGGAGATCGCCGGGGCCAGCCTCGCGACAGGTGCAAGCGTGGTTTCCGGCGCTGCCTATGACGCGATAGATGCCGACATGGTCGACATGGAAACCTTTGCCGTACTGCGGGCCTGCCATCGTTTCGACGTTCCGCTCATCGCACTTCGCGGCATCTCGGACGGCGCTACGGAACTGAAACATGTCAATGACTGGACTGAGTATCTCCATATCATCGACGAGAAGCTGGCCGATGCGATCGGCCAGCTTGAGAAGGCTATCGGTGAAGGGGCAGTCAGCCTTTAGGCAGGCCGGCCGTGTTGGCGTATTCGATTGCCGCCACCTGCGCTCGCGCCGCGCCCTCGGCGTCGATATAGTGGATCTTTCCCCCGTCATGACCGAGCTTCCATGTCGCGCTCGGGCCGTTCGTCCAGTCGACGGAATATCCGTCGCCCTCAAGCCGCCATCGGCCGGAATAGGTTTTGCCGTCCGGCAGCTGCATGTGAGCCTGACTCTCGTCCTCGTAGTAGATGATCGCTTCCACCTCGCCCATATCGAGCCTGTGGGTGGTTCCCGGCATCATGGCCTGCAGGGTGTTCCTGTCCAGAATTTTCATCGTAGTCTCCCTGACGGTTTGAAACATTCGACACAAACGATATCGTCAAGTATCTTGACTATCTCGTTTCCAAGAGGCGGTCAAGTTGCTTGACTAAATCCGTTGACACATTGCCCGACCATCTGGGTTGGCGGCTGTGGCTGGCGAGCCGGCAGTGGCAGGCGCGTTTTGTGGAGGCCATGCGCAAGGCGGGGCATGGCTGGTTCACCGATGCCCGCGCCAACCTGCTGGGCCATGTCGCACGCGCAGGCACGCCGCAGTCGGCCCTGATTGCCCGCATGGCGGTGTCGAAGCAGGCCGTTCAGCAATTGATAGACGGTCTGGTCGCCCAAGGCGTTCTGGAACGTATCCCTGATCCCGATGACAGCCGCTCGAAGATTGTCCGCTACACGGCACACGGTCACAACGCGATGCGCGATGCAGACCGCATCAAGCGACAGATAGAGGACGAATATCGCACGCGCCTCGGCTCTGAGCGTTTTGAGGCGCTGATAGGCGTGTTGCGCGAGGTCACGGACGAAACAAAAAACACCGGTGGCGATTGAGCGGCGATGTGCCGCCATTGCGCCGAATCGCATCTTTATCTAGAGCCTCGCCATGAACAGCACCGATACCGTCCTCATCATCGATTTCGGCAGCCAGGTCACACAGCTGATAGCGCGCCGCGTGCGCGAGGCAGGTGTCCATTCCGAGATCGTCCCTTTCCAGAACGCCGCAGAAGCTTTCGAACGGATTGGCCCGAAGGCGGTGATCCTGTCGGGCGGGCCGGCATCCACGGCTGACATCGGTTCGCCGCGCGCTCCCGAAATCGTCTTTTCCTCCGGCGTGCCCGTTCTCGGCATCTGCTACGGGCAGATGACGATGTGCGTGCAGATGGGCGGCGAGGCCAGGAGTTCGGATCATCGCGAGTTCGGGAGGGCCTTCGTCGAGGTCGAGAAGGACTGCCCGCTATTTGAGGGTCTCTGGGCGCAGGGCCAGCGGCATCAGGTGTGGATGAGCCACGGCGACCGGGTGATCGCGCTGCCTGAGGGGTTTGAGGTTTTCGCCCGTTCCGAGGGCGCCCCTTTTGCAATATTTGGCGATGCCGAACGCAAGATGTACGGCCTTATGTTCCATCCCGAGGTCGTGCACACGCCGGATGGCGCAAAGCTGCTGGCCAATTTCGTGCACAACATTGCCGGCATCGAGGGCAACTGGACGATGGCCGCCTATCGCGAGCGCGCCGTGGAGCAGATCCGCGAACAGGTCGGCGACGGCAAGGTCATTTGCGCGCTGTCGGGCGGCGTGGATTCTTCGGTGGCGGCACTTCTCATCCACGAGGCCGTCGGCGACCAGCTCACCTGCATTCTGGTCGATCACGGACTGATGCGGAAGAACGAGGCCGCCGACGTGGTGGCCATGTTCCGCGAGCACTACAATTTGCGGCTCGATCTTGTCGATGCTTCAGACCGTTTCGTGTCCGCCCTGGAAGGGGAGGGCGACCCGGAAAAGAAGCGCAAGACCATTGGCCGCCTCTTCATCGAAGTGTTCGAGGAGGAGGCGAAGAAGCTCGGCGGCGCTGACTTCCTTGCCCAGGGTACGCTCTATCCGGACGTGATTGAGAGTGTCTCGTTCTCCGGTGGCCCGTCGGTCACCATCAAGTCGCATCACAATGTCGGCGGCTTGCCGGAACGCATGAACATGAAGCTGGTCGAGCCGCTGCGCGAACTGTTCAAGGACGAGGTGAGGGCGCTGGGTGCCGAACTCGGCCTGCCCGAGAGCTTCATCGGCCGCCATCCGTTCCCGGGACCGGGTCTGGCGATCCGCTGCCCCGGCGGCGTGACGCGCGAGAAGCTCGACATTCTGCGCGAGGCTGACGCCATCTATCTCGACGAGATCAGGAAGGCCGGCCTCTACGACGCCATCTGGCAGGCATTTGCCGTTCTGCTTCCGGTCCAGACCGTCGGTGTGATGGGCGATGGCCGGACATATGAGTTTGTCTGTGCGCTTCGCGCTGTGACCTCGGTGGACGGCATGACCGCCGACTTCTACCACTACGACATGGAGTTCCTCGGCAAGGCGGCCACCCGCATTATCAACGAGGTGCAGGGCATCAATCGTGTTGTCTACGACGTGACGTCAAAACCGCCTGGCACGATCGAGTGGGAATAGCGATTTTCCAATTGAGGCTGGCGTGAGGAAATTTCCGCCAGCCTTAATTTATTGAAATCGATTAACTTTCCAGCCTGACCCAATTTTGGCCAGCCTTTGCCAATATGGGCATGAAATCCGCTTTGACGGTATGTTTGACGGTATGCCGAAGGCTTGAACTCGGGTGCTTTGCCGAATACCGTCAGCGCATTCGGCGGTTGTGACGGTATTTTTCGACGCCGAACCCACTGATTTGATTGAGAAAAGGTGTGCGAGACAGCCCGTTTTCGGGCTGACGGTATTTTGTTGCCTGACGGAGGATATAATGCTGACGGATGCAGCGCTTAAGCAACTGAAACCAAAAGGAAAACCGTCCGAGGTCTCCGATCGAGACGGCATGTATGCTCATGTCAGCGCAAGCGGTACCGTCACATTCAGATACGACTACCGATTGAACGGTAGACGGGAGACAGTTGTTCTCGGTCGCTATGGATCAAAGGGCATCACACTGGCCGTCGCACGTGAGAAATGTCTGGATGCCCGCCGTGCCGTATTGGAAGGCAAATCGCCAGCTCAGGAAAAGCAGCGTTCGAAAAGGCGGCTGAAGGAAGCCCGGAGGTTCGGTGAGTTCGGCAAGCGCTGGCTGAACGAGGCTCGTATGGCAGACAGCACAAGGGGCATGCGAAAGACGATCTTCGATCGCGACATCCTGCCCGCATTCAAGAACCGGCTAATGACGGAAGTGAGGGCAGAGGATGTTCGCCAGCTTTGTGGTTGTGTGAAAGCTCGTGGAGCGCCGGCGACTGCCATCCACGTCCGCGATATCATCAAACAGATTTTCGCCTTCGCAATTCTTCACGGAGAGAAGGTCAAGAATCCGGCGGACGAGGTGGGCCCTTCATCGATCGCCGTTTTCGAACCGAGGGATCGCGCTCTCACCCCAGCTGAAATCCGGATCATGCTGTTGTTGCTCGAGCAAGTACCGACGCTTCCGACCATTCGTTTGGGGCTACGCCTGATCCTTCTGACGATGGTTCGAAAGGGTGAGCTGCAGGATGCCGTATGGGACGAAGTGGATTTCGATAACGCAGTCTGGAGTATTCCAAAGGAACGCATGAAGCGCTCCAAGCCACACAACGTCTATCTGTCTCAGCAAGCATTGGACATTATGGTTGCGCTGAAAACCTGTTCCGGTAACTCGCGCTACCTGCTTCCGTCGCGCTACGACGCCGACGCGCCTATGTCCCGGGCGACTTTCAATCGTATCACGAGCTCTATTCTTCGGCGCGCCGAAGAGCAGGGCCTGCCTCTAAGCCATTTCACCGTCCACGATATACGGAGAACCGGTGCAACACTCCTCAACGAACTCGGCTTCAATCGAGATTGGATTGAAAAGTGCCTAGCGCATGAAGAGGGTCGATCATCCCGCGGCGTCTACAACAAAGCTGAATACGAAATGCAACGCCGCCACATGCTCCAAGAATGGGCGGAACTAGTTGACGCCTGGGAAAAAGGAGAGCGCCGCACCCCGACGATTTTTCCCGCTGATATGAGACTCTTCGCTGCCGACTTGGTCTTATAGATATCGGTATCGGAATGGGTAGTAGCGGGGGAGTGACCTGCCACTGAGTTTTTCCTCCACCTGGAGTTAGAGTCCGGCCCTCAAGAAGGACGGACAGATGAAGCGTATGCGGTTTGCGGAAGAACAGATCATCGCGGTTCTGAGCGAGCATGAGGCAGGCGCGAAGACGGGTGACCTCGCCCGCAAGCACGGGGTCAGCGAGGCGACGCTGTATAACTGGAAGGCGAAGTTTGGCGGCATGGATGTTTCCGACGCCAAACGCCTGAAGTCCCTGGAAGACGAGAACGCGAAGCTGAAGAAGCTGCTTGCGGACCAGATGCTGGAAGCGGCGGCCTTGAAGGAGCTTCTGGCAAAAAAATGGTAGGGCTCGCCGCCAAGCGCGAAGCTGTCGCGCATCTGCAGGCCGCCATGGGCCTGTCGGAACGGCGGGCCTGCTCCATCGTCGGCGCCGATCGGAAGATGGTGCGCTACCGGTCCTGCCGGCCGCCGGAGACGGAACTGCGCGGCAGACTGCGCGAGCTTGCCAACGAGCGCCGCCGCTTCGGCTATCGGCGGCTGTTCATTCTGCTGCGCCGCGAGGCGAGCCTTTGGGGATCAACCGCATCTATCGGCTCTACCGGGAAGAGGGGCTGACGGTTCGCAAGCGCGTGCACGACGCACAGCTGTGGGCACGCGCGCTCCGATCCTGGTCGAGGCACGGCCGAACGCGCGCTAATCACTGGACTTCGTGCACGACCAGTTCGCATGTGGGCGGCGGTTCCGTGTGCTCAACATCGTCGACGACGTGACGCGGGAATGCCTGGCTGCGATCCCCGACACCTCGATCTCCGGTCGCCGGGTGGCACGGGAGCTAACCGATCTGATCAGCCGCCGCGGCAAGCCGGCCATGATCGTTTCGGACCACGGCACCGAGTTCACATCCAACGCCATCCTTGCCTGGTTGAAGGGTCATCACCTCGAATGGCGCTACATCGCACCAGGAAAGCCCATGCAAAACGGCTACATCGAATCCTTCAATGGCCGGATGCGCGACGAGCTCTTGAACGAGAGCCTGTTCTTCGGCCTCGAACATGCCCGCAGCGCCATCGCCGAATGGAGGGAACACTGCGAGGCCGCATTCTTCGCTCGGCTATCAAACCCCGGCGGCCTTCGCCGAGGTCCTCACCGCAACCGGCTCCGACGCTGCCCTCGATGGCGGCTTCGCGTCTCCGCCGGTTGCTCAACCCGCGCCCTACGGCGTAGCAGAAACGGTCGAGGCTCTAATCGCCGCTGGATGAAAACTCAGTGGCAGGTCAGGAGCGGTACCGGCTTTCCCCACACTCCATTTCGCCGCATTTCGCACTTCGTTGCCGCGCGTAGCCTAAAAGCGTGCTTGCGTCCCGCGAATGCGCTGCCGTTTCAAAGGTAGAGCGTGAGACAAGCGACGTCGCGGTGCTAGCCTAGCCATTCGCTCAGCATATCGAGGTAGCGGATGTGGACAGGGCGGGCGAGCAGGTCCTCCTGCCTTTCAAGAAGCGGCTTCAAGTGCGGCATCTGCATGTGCCGTCCGAGGTCTTCCCGGCTGCGCCAGTTTTCGTAGAAAACGAAGCAGCAGGGATCGTCCACATCGACATGGAAATCGTAGTTGATGCAGCCCGGCTCGGCGCGCGTGGGAGCCACCTGGGCTTCGAGTATCGCACGCAGTTCCTCGCGTTTTTCAGGCTTCGCCACCACGGTTCCGATGATTGTGCAAAAGCTGCTCATGTCACGACCGCTTCTGGCTGAGGGCGACGGCGAGTATGATGATGCCGCCACGTGCAATCAGCTGCTGGCTGTATTCGAGACCCATCAGGATCAGCCCATTGTTGATGACACCGATCATCAACGCTCCGAAGATTGAGCCGATCACGGTGCCTCGACCGCCGAAAAGGGCTGTTCCGCCGAGCACGGCGGCCGCAATCACGGAAAGTTCGTCGCCCTCGCCCAGTTGAAACCGTCCAGACTGCAGGCGGCCGGCGTATAACATGCCCGCCAGCGCAGCCGTGACCGATGAGATGACAAGCACCGCCATCTTGATCCTTGCTGTGCGAATGCCAGTATATCTTGCAGCCTCGGTGTTACCCCCGACTGCCAGGATTCTGCGGCCGAACTTGGTGTGCCTCAGGGTGACGTGCCCAATTGCGCCAGCCACGATCATCCATAGCAGCAGGCTCGGAATGGGCCCCAGATTGCCGCTGCCGAAAAAGCCCGCATAATTGCTGTTGAGGATGGGGATCGCGGCCGTATCCGATATCCACATCGCGGCGCCGCGCGCAATTCCCATCATCGCGAGCGTCGTCAGGAATGTCGGGATCAGGAGGCGCGTCGAAAGGACACCATTCACCAACCCGACGAAAAGCCCCGTTCCGAGGCCGGCCAGGATGCCAAAGCCAAGGCCACCCGCCGAAAGAGCCATCGCCGTCGTCACGGACGCCAGCCCGGCCACGGCGCCCACGGAGAGGTCAATCTCCCCCGACGACAGGACCAAGGTCATTGCAACCGCCATCACGGCTATCACGGCGGTCTGCCGTGCGATGTTGAGCACGTTGTTCGGGTCAAGGAATCCCCGATCGTGCAGTGTGACCGCGAAAAATACGAAGACCACGGCAAAGCCGATATAGATGATGTTCTGGCGCCAGGTCTGCTTGAAATAGCTCCACAGCTTGCCAAGAGACCCATGCGTCGATTGCGCTTCAGTCATGCCGCCTTCCTTGTTGTAGAAGCAACTGCAGTTTCTGCTCGGCCTGCAGTTCCGAATGAGGATCATGATCGTCTGCTGCGAGCCGTCTCGCATCGAGAGTCTGAACGATTTCGCCGCGCGCCATCACGCAGATGCGGTCGCTAACGGCCAGAAGTTCCGCAAGCTCCGACGAGATGAAGATGATCGATTTGCCTTCCGACGCCAGTTCGCGGACAAGACGCAAGATCTCGCCTTTCGAGCCGATGTCGATACCGGCGGTCGCTTCATCCATGATGAGGATGTCAGGCTGGGTTGCCAGCCACTTGCCGATCACGACTTTCTGCTGATTGCCGCCGGAGAGGGTGTTCACGTCCGAGTCCGGACTGTGAGTCTTGATGTTCATCCGGGATATGATGTCGCGCACAGTCTCGCGTCCGGTCCGGCCGCTTATGAACGGAGACGCGCTGAGCCTGTCGAGAACCGGCAGTTCGATGTTCTGGGCCACGCTGTGCTGCAGCACGAGCCCTTGTCGCCGGCGGTCTTCAGGCACAAGCGCCATTCCGGCGGCCATTGCCATCTGCGGAGACGTGATTTGGACGGGCTCGTTGCGTATCAGGACTTCACCGGAAGCGATGCGTTCCAGGCCGAAGAGCATCCGCGCCAGCCTGCTTCGACCCGACCCAAGCAAACCGGCGATACCCAGAACCTCGCCTTCATGAAGGGCAAAGCTCGCACCGGAACCCGTGCCGCTGCGCAGGTTCCTAAGCTCGAGAACGACATCCTCGCTGCCGGTCGGGTCGGTCGCATATTCGAGCAGGTCGCGCGTCGCCTTGCCCATGATGTCGGTAATCAACGTGGCAAGCGTGTAATCGGCGATCGGTCTTGTATCGATATGATGCCCGTCGCGCAGCACGGTCGCGCGATCGGCCAGCTGGAATATTTCGTCCATGCGGTGCGACACATAGATGATGGCCTTGCCCTCGCTGCGCAGGCGCCGCAGCAGCTCAAAGAGGATCTCCACCTCGGAGGCGGTGAGTGCCGAAGTGGGTTCGTCCAGAACCAGGATACGCGCATCTTGGGACAGCGCCTTGGCAATCTCGGTCAGTTGCTGCTGGCCGGTCGAAAGGTCAGCGACAAGCGCGTCGGGGTCGAACTCGACGCCCATGTCGCGCAGTATGGCGAGGCTGTGTTCGCGCATCGCGCGTTCATCGATCAGCCCGGTTCGTCCCAGCGGTTCGTTGTTGAGGAACACGTTTTGGGCAACTGTAAGAGACGGGACCAGGCTCATCTCTTGAAAAATCATTCCGATCCCGTGCTCGCGGGCCGTCTTGGCCGTCAGGGAAGGCAGGGAGGTTCCGTCGACGACGATCTCCCCGCTGTCGGGGGCAAGCACTCCGCGCAGGATTTTCAGGATTGTCGATTTGCCCGCACCGTTCTCGCCCAGCAGCGCATGAATTTCGCCGGACCGCGCCGAGAAATTCACCTCACGCAGAGCGTGAACCCCGCCAAAGCGCTTCGAGATGGCGCGCATCTCGACGGCAATGTTGCCGCTTGCCCCTGCATTCATGGAATGTCTACCCAGGCTCCCGCTTCGGCCGATTTCGAGATCGCATCGGCGATGAGAGAAATCCTGTAGCCATCCTCAAAGTTCGGTGACGGCTGCTCTCCCGAGACGATCGCTTTCGTCAGGTCATAACATTCGATGATCTTGGTTTCGCCGTATCCGATGCCAAGAGCCGGGATAGGCCACAGGCCGTCGCCGTATGGATGGGGCGCTCCGGTGTAGATCGTGCGGAAACCCTTGGCGTCCTGTGGGTCGTCGGCGAACATCGCCTGAAGCTCATCGCGTCGTTCATAGTTAAAGGCAAGCGATCCCTTGGAGCCATGAATTTCGAACGTCAGGAAATTGTTGCGGCCATATGCATTTCGCGTCGCCTCGAGCGAACCGACGGCGCCGTTGGCAAATTTCAGCATCGTCATGACTTCGTCGTCGACGTCGACTGCACCGCGCTCCGCATCTTTGTTGCCCCCGCCGACACCTAGCTTGTCGACGGTTCCGGACTGCTTGGGCCGGGTGGGGATGTAGGTCTTCACCATCGCATTCACGGAGGCGACTTCGCCAACGAGATAGCGTGCGAAATCGAGCGCATGGGTTCCGATGTCACCGATGGCGCCGGATCCGGCGACCGACTTCTGAAACCGCCACGACAAGGGCGAATCTGGATCGGCGGACCAGTCCTGGAGATAGGTGCCGCGGAAGTTTAGGACGTCGCCGATGCGCCCCTCCTCAATGAACTTGCGCGCCAGAGCGACGGCGGGTGTCCGGCGATAGTTGAAGGCAACCATGTGGATGGAATTCGACCCCGACACAGCGTCCAGCATTGTCTTTGCTTCCGCGGCCGTTCGCGCCAATGGCTTCTCGCAAATGATGTGCTTTCCCGCACGGGCAGCAGCAATTGCGATTTCGGCGTGGCTGTCATTGGGGGTGCAGATGTCGATGATATCGACATCCTCACGCTCGATCACCGAACGCCAGTCCGTCGTCGATTCGTCGAAACCGAATCTCTGTCGCGCATCCTCGGCGGCATCTTCGGTCAGGTCCACGACCACTTTGCGCCTTGGCAAGGCAGGTGCAGGCCAAAAATACATCGGCATCGCGGCATAGGCCAAAGCATGCGCTTTTCCCATAAAGCCACCACCGATCATCGCCACGTTCAGCGTTCGCATATCGTCACCAGTATGAGTTTCATGTGGAAGGAAAGCGGAGGCAGAACCAGCTGCCTCCGCCGCGCTCGGGAGGCGCGTATGATCAGTTCATGCTGTCGCGCACCGTGGCCGGCGCATCGGCGCGGTAGACCTGCTGCCACGCTTCCAGCAGGTTCGACTTTTCGACCGGCAGGGCGGGCAATGCCACATAGGCAGGCGCCTCCTTACCGAGCAGGCCATAACCGGCCAGCATTGCTTCCGTGACGCCCTGGTCGAACGGGCGCTGGGCGCCGAGGCCCATCACATAGCCGCCGCGAGCCATGTCGATGGCGACATTCTCGCCCAGATCGACCGTCGTGATGACAAGGTCGTCGCGGCCGAGTGAGCGGGCGGCCGAGATCACCCCTTCGGCGGGCACGTCCCAGACGGCCCAGATTCCGTCGAGATCGGGATTGCTCACCATCATCGCCGAGGCCGCCTTCTCTGCATCGCCCGTGAAGTCAGGCCCGCCGATGCCCTGTTCGGCAGCAATCTCGATGTCGGGATAATTCTCCGTAATCGTGGTCTTGAAGGCGTCGTAGCGCTGCCGCGTCACGAAGAAGTCGGCCGCGTGGAAGACGAGCCCTATCTTGCCGCTTTCATCCAGCGCTTTCGCCATCAGATGCGCGGCCGCCACGCCGTTTCCGTAGTTGTCGGCCGATACGGCGCTGATGTAGTCCTTGCCGGCCTCGAAGCCGCTCGGAACATTGTCCATGAACACGAGCTTCACACCCGCTTCCGCTGCCTGGCGGTAGGCGTTCGCCGTCGCCGCCGGATCGGTCGGTATCGAAACGATAATGTCGGGATCCTGCGCGAGTATGGTCTCGATGTCCGAGACCTGCTTGGCCGGATTGAAGTTGGCATCCGTAACGGCAATGACTTCAATGCCCATCTTGCCGAACTGATCGCGCAGCCCGTCAATCTGGGCCTGGGACCAGTCATTCCCGCCATAATGCATAACGATGGCGGCCGTGGCTTCGAGACCCTGGATTTCCGCGATCTCGTCTTCGGAAAGGGTGATCGTCGCGGCCGAAACGGGCTTCTCGCCGTTGGGTCCGGTGCTGAGCGTTTGTTGCGACAAGGCAATCAGCGCTTCGTCCGGCGACTCGGCCGATGCGATGCCTGCGATACCGCAAGCAAGCATACCGATGAATGCACTTCGAGCTATGGTTCTCATGACTTCCTCCCTGTTATCAAATTCACCCGACTAGAGTTCCTAGCCGAGAGCCTTCGTAAGAAAGCGGTGACTTCGCCGCGCGCCGTCTAGCGGATCGGGCCAGGCGTCGAGTTCGTTGGTGATCCAGCCCGAAAAGCCGGTGGCCTTGAGTTCATTGACTACCGCCCCGTTGTCGAGGTCGCCCTCGTCGAGCGGAGTAAAGGTGAAAGGCTCCCGCCTCAGGCCCTTGAGGTGGACATAGGTGATCCGGTCGCGGTGCTCGCGCACCATTGCCGCGGGATCGCCACCAGCGGCCGCCAGATGCGCCGTATCCGGGCAAAAGCGAATTCCTGTCAGCTTGAAGATTTCGCGCACTTCATCCGGCCCCTCCACGATCGTGGTCAGGTGCGGATGGTAGTGCGCGCTCAGGCCCGCCGCCGAAGCTATCCGGTCAACCTTGTCAAGTGTTGCCGCCAAAAGTTTGAGGTCGTCCGGTCGGCTTCCGCCGGCGCGTTTGGCTCCTCCGCCGACGACCAGATGCTCGGCACCCAGCTCAGCGCCGGCTTCAGCCGCCAGACGAACGCGGTGCAATTCCTCGTCGAGGAGATCGTCGAATATGAAGTTGCCGCCAGAGTATGCAGCCACGAGCACGAGGCCCGCGTCATCCAGGATTGTCCGCAACTCACCGTAGCGGCCGCGATAGTCAATGAGGTTGCCGTCAAACATCTCGATGCCGCTGTAGCCGGCGGCCGCAATATCGGCGGCGGCTTTCCGCATGTCCCCGAAGGTGCGGTAAAAGAGCTGGGCGGCCGAAGTGACGCCGGCGGCTTCGCCGCCGAGAGCTCCCCAGCAATTGGCGTGATAAGCCAGTTTTACCGCCATCGAAAAACCCTCCCTCTTCCTGTCTGTCCGGCAGTCCTACCCTGCTGGGGCACAACCTATGACCTATTTCGGCATGAAGTCAACAATTTATCAATTTAAGTTCGCTATCTTTTGTTGGAAAACAGCAAAAGCTTAGCTTGCCCACGCGGAAGGCATGCGGTATCCCTTTGCCCAGCTGCCTGAAGATGAGGCTGGCGGCGGTCGGTGGACTGGTTCGGAATTGATGACGAATAAGAGGAACAGTTCTGGAGTTGATGCGGCCACCAAATCGGGGGCCAGGAACGTAGGCCGCCCCCGGACCACGGAATCGGGCTACGCCAGCCTCTCCACACTGCTCAATCTTGTTCGCACCGGAGTTGCCACCACCCGCCAGGAGCTGGAGAGGCATTCCGAGCTCGGCCGGGCCGTGGTCAGCGACCGACTGTCGACACTCGTCAAGCTTGGTCTTCTGGAGGAAGGCCGGCTTGGCGAGGCGGCTGGCGGCAGGGCGCCGCGGCATATGCAGTTCAGAGCTGCGACAGGCAGCGTGGAAGTAGCAGTGATCGACCGTTCTTCCATCGCCGCAGGAATTGCCGATCTAAGTGGATCGCTGCTCATGGAGCATCATGAAGCGTTCGATATCACCGCCGGCGGAGAGGCTCTCGTAGAACGTCTGACGACGCTCTTTGAGTGGATGCGAAATGAAAGGTCTGAACTTGGTTCGGTCTGGGGTATCGGCCTCGCCTTGCCCGGGCCGGTCGCCCAAAATGGGGAGTTCGGAGTAAGCAGCCCAGTGCTCCAGGCGATCGATGGATGGGCGGACTACCCGTTTGTCGAGAATCTGATGGTCCGCAGCCAGACGCCAGTCTGGGTGCGGAGCGGCATACAAATGATGACGGCCGGCGAGCACTATGCCGGCGCAGGAGGAAACAGCGGGAATCTGATCCTGGTGAAGTTGGGGCGCTCTCTCAGCGCCGGCGTGGTTGCCGACGGCAAACTGTTGCGCGGTGCCGAGGGTGCATCTGGCCTGCTCGGGTATACGAGGCTGGACGATGAGAGCCTGGACAGCCTTGCTGGCAGCGACGCGATTGCGGCGGCAGGCATGCAAGCAGCTCAGGGCGGTCAAAGTCCTTTCCTTCAAAGCGTGCTGACAAAGAACGGAGTCGTCGATGAGAGCGACGTGGGCCACGGGGCGCAATTTGGCGACGCATACTGCATCGAACTGCTAACCCGGTGCGGGCGTCTGATCGGCGAGGCACTGGCGCCACTTGCCAATCTTCTCAATCCGGACGTCATCGCCCTCGGTGGGGCCATGGCGCATGCGGGCGACACGATCCTGGCTGCGGTTCGGGAGGCGGTCTACCGGCAGGCCCATCCGCTTGTCACGCGCAATCTGAAAATCGTTACTTCCCAAATGGGGGGGACATCGGGGCTCGTAGGCGCCGCTCATGTGGTAACGGAGGAGATATTCGCACCTCGGTATCTGCAGGGTTGGATCCTCAATGGTTCGCCTCTGCACCACCCGGAGTTCGCAAACCATCTGGATCTGGCGCATTCCACAATTGCCGTCGGGTCGAAGAACACAGCGTCGCCCCCGCCTGATCACCGGTCCATGTCCGGGTCCATGGCTGGCAAGTGAACGTCCAGTCGAATGCAGGCCGGCGAACTCTAGCGACGTGAGGAGGACGACGTCGATGTCGATATCTGGGCTAGGCCCGCACGGAGAGCGAGCAGCTCCCGCCGATCAGCTGACGCTGTCGGAAGTTGGCGCGGAAGCGGCGCGTCTGCGACGCTTCTCGATTGCCCTTGTCATTCACACGACCCAGAGTGACTGGTCGCGGCAGAACATTGCCGGGATCGTAACGAGCCTGGGACGCTATTACGCCGCGCTTGTGGAGATCGTCGATTGCTCCTTCGATGCTGACCGTCAACTGGCTGCTCTGGAACGACTGGCGAAAGACAAGACCATCGACGCCGTTATCTCCATCCCGATCGGCAATGTCGGCGTTGCCGATGCTCATATGGGTCTGGCAAAGGCGGGAAAAACGCTGGTCTTGCTGGACAATGCGCCGATAGGCATGCTTCCGCGAACCGACTATGCGAGCGTCGTCTCGGCCGACAATTTCGGGCTTGGCAAGATCGCGGCGGAACTGCTGGCGCCGCACATTCCTCAGCAAGGCGTGGTCGGGGTCCTAGGCTACGGCGTCGACTTCTTTGCGACGCATGAGCGCGAACTCGCGTTCCAGAAATGGTTCACGACACATCGACCGGATGTCCGCATGGAACGCTCGAAGTTCACGCAGCCCGAACGGGCCGGCGCCTCCGTGACATCGCTCGTTGAGCAGTCTCCCGAAGTCTCGGGAATTTTCTGTGTCTGGGACGTTCCTGCCATGGTCGCAGTCGAGCAGTTGCGGAACCAAGGACTGTCGCTGCCGGTGACGACAGTGGACCTTGGTCGCGAAGTGGCCGAAGAAATGGCGCGTGGCGGCATGGTAAGGGGCATCGCCGCCCAGCAACCCTATGACCAGGGATCAGCGGCGGCGATCGCCACTCTCTGCGCCCTCACAGGACAAAAGCCGCCGCCATGGATGGCGATGGCTGGCCTCCCCGTTACCGTGGAAAATGTCGTGGAAGCATTCCAGGTAGTTTGGCATGCGCCGGCAACGCCAAGTCTCATTGCGTCGAGAGCCGGGCACTGACGCTTATCCAACTGCTTCCTAGCGTTCACTCTTGGTATAGTGGCCAAAGTTCACTCGATTGCCGCAATGTGGGCTTTCAGCAAGATATGCCTGCACTTAGTGGCCACCATGGAGTCGCATTCCTTCCTTTTGCGGGAGCAATCTCTGCCCCGTCGCGGAAATTGTTTTCCTACCAGGCGGTCAAGTTGAGGCACGCTAGCGCCTTGCCATATTAGCGGCGCGCGTCATTTTGCGGTGATTGGCGGAAATCACGGCGGGTTTTCAGGATCGCGTCCGATGACACCGCTGTCTACGCTGGGCTGCTTCCGCCGTCATCCATGCGCCGGGGTCGCGCGCTCGCGATACACACGCGCTTGTGAGAAGGGCGGCCGGCACTGTAGAATGCCAGTAGGAGGTTACTGATGTCGGACGCCCTGAGGATCGCTCACGGACCTTTCGGTCGCGTGGCATTGCTTGACATGGACAGAAGCCTGGTCCGCCATGCGCATCCCTATTGCCATGTCCTGTTGAAGGTCGAGGGCGACGACACGCAGTTCCTCGTGGGCGAACGCATCGCCCCGCTGACCGATGATCTGGCGGTGCTGGTCAACGCCTGGGAGCCGCATGCCTATGTGCACGACTCCAGGCGCGGCCGCACGATCATCCTCGCGCTCTACATCGAACCGCAATGGCTGGCAGAGTTCCGCCCCAACTGGGAGGCGAGTTCGAACGCCGGCTTTTTTCTGCGCACGGGGGGGGAGATCACGCCTATGATCCGGACCTTCGCACATGATCTCGCGACGTCTATGGTGCATGCTCCGGAGGCGAAGCGTGAACATGAGGATCTGCTTGGCCGGCTTATGATCGCAGTCATCGAGCGTTTTTCTGACTGGCAGCGGGTCGCCCCATCGTACCGCGATGCCGCAGTCTCTTCGGGCATGGATTGGCGCATCAGGCGCGCCGTCAGGGGGATGCGCGAAGACCCCGGCGCCACGCCGAACGTGGACAGGCTTGCGCGGACCGCAGGACTGTCGCGGGCGCATTTTTTCCGCCTGTTCGGACAGGCCACTGGCGTTACCCCGAACGTTTTCCTCAACGTGCTGCGACTGGAATCGGCGGTGACGTCGATGGTGGCGACGCAGGAGCCGGTCGCCGCAGTGAGCGACCGGCTCGGTTTCAGCGCGCCCTCGCATTTTACCCGCTTCTTCCGCGACCATGCCGGCGTCACACCGACCGTCTTCCGGCATGTGACGCGTCTCGGCTCGGAGCCGGCGCACCTCTCATTTTGAGACTTCTCGGTAAGTCGCGCGATCCCTCGGGCTCCACCCCGGCGGCCGCCTTGCGCATTGTTTGCGCAATGGAAAGGCCGTCCGGGCGGCCGAGGGAGGAATCGACGGCATGGATCTTGGCGTCGCCGCAGGATCGGGCAGGCATACCGGCACGTCGCGGCTGCGCGTCGAGGATGCGGCGCTCCTTTGCGGTTCCGGCAAGTTCATTGACGACCTCGCCGAACCGGCAAACCTCGCCCACGCAGCGATCCTGCGCTCCTCCGAGCCACATGCGCTAATCCGCTCCATCAATGTGGACCGGGCGCGCGAATTGCCCGGTGTGCATGCAATCATGACCGGGGAGGATGTGCGGAACCTGTCCTCGCCGCTTGTCGTCGGTGTGAAGTTGCCGATGGAGTGCTGGCCGATCGCGGTTGATCGCGTGCGCTACTTTGGCGAGCCGGTCGCGATCGTCGTCGCATGCGACCGCTACGTCGCCGAGGACGCGCTCGACCTGATTGAGATCGACTACGAGCCGCTTCCCGCGGTTGTGACGCCGCAGGCCGCGCTCGACCAGGCCAACCCGCCTCTGCACGACGCCGTCGGCTCAAATCTCGTCAACGAGCGCCGCTTTTCCTACGGCGATCCGGACGCCGCCTTCGCTGCGGCTGCGCATCGCATCGCAATCTCGGTCGCTTATCCGCGCAATGCGGTGACGCCGATCGAGACTTATGGCGTGATCGCCCGCTACGACCCTCACGAGGCCAGCTACGACGTCACGGCCAACTTTCAGGGCCCTTTCTCCATCCACACCGTCCTGTCGCGGGCGCTGAAGGTGCCCGGAAATCGGCTCAGGCTGCGAACCCCTCCGGATTCGGGCGGATCGTTTGGCGTCAAACAGGGCGTATTCCCATCCATCGTGCTGATCGCGCTCGCAGCACGGGTCGCGGGCCGGCCGGTCAAGTGGATCGAGGATCGCCTGGAGCATCTGACCGCGTCCGTCTCGGCGACCAGCCGGCTGGTGACGCTGGAGGCCGCGGTCGAGGCAGATGGTCGCATGACGGCGCTTTCGTGGGACCAGGTCGAGGATGTCGGTGCCTATTTGCGCGCACCCGAGCCGGCGACGCTCTACCGGATGCATGGGAACATGACGGGTGCCTACGCGATTCCCAACGTCGCTATCCGCAACCGCGTTGTCGTCACCAACAAGACGCCGACCGGTCTCAACAGAGGCTTTGGCGGACCGCAGGTCTATTTCGCACTCGAGCGTCTGACCGCGAAGATCGCCGCCGAGCTTGGTCTCGACCCGATCGCGGTGATCAGGCGCAATCTGATCCCCGCAGACGCCTTCCCCTATCGAACCGCCACTGGCGCGATCTACGATTCCGGGGACTACGCGGGCGCGCTTGACGCCGCACTGCGCGACGGGCGTTACGCGCAGTTGCTGGCACGGCGCGATGCGATGCGCGCACAGGGACGTCTCTATGGCATCGGCCACGCGGCGGTCGTGGAGCCGTCTGTGTCCAATATGGGCTACGTCTCCACGGTCATGACGCCGGCCGAGCGGATGAAGGCGGGGCCGAAGAACGGCGCGCAGGCCACCGCGACCGTCGCGCTTGATCCCCTCGGGTCCGTCTCTGTCCACGTCGCATCCGTTCCACAGGGCCAAGGCCACCGCACTGTTCTGGGTCAGGTGGTGGCCGACGTGCTCGGTATCCGTCCCGACGACGTGCAGGTCGTTACCGATCTCGACACCGCGCGCGACGCCTGGTCGATCGCCTCCGGCAACTATTCGAGCCGCTTTGCGCCGGCGGTGTCGGGAACCGCCAAGCTCGCCGCCGAACGCATCCGCGACAAGCTGGCCGCAATCGCCGCCGGGCAGCTCAACGTGACCGTCGAAGATGTGAACTTCGCGGACGGGAAGGTCTCGGCCAGCGGCAATCCCGACAACGCCATTCCCTTCAGTCGCCTCGCCGCGACGAGCCACTGGGCGCCGGCGACTATCGGCGACGATGCTGCGCAAGCGCTACGCGAGACCGTCTACTGGACGCCGCCGCAACTCGGCGCGCCTGACGCGCAAGACGGGGTCAACTCGTCGCTCTGCCACGGTTTCATATTCGATTTCTGCGGTGTCGAGATCGAGCGAGAAACCGGCCGCGTCGTCATCGACCGCTACGTCACAATGCATGACTGCGGCACGATCCTGCATCCGGGGATGGTCGACGGGCAGGTGCGCGGCGGTTTCGCCAACGCGATCGGCGCGGCATTCTACGAGGAGTACGCCTACGGTGCGGACGGCGCATTCCTGGCCGGAACCTTTGCCGACTATCTGGTTCCGACCGTCGCCGAGGTGCCGGCGCCGGACATCCTCCACTTCGAAACCGCATCGCCGTTCACGCCACTCGGCGCGAAAGGCGTCGGCGAAGGCAATTGCATGTCGACGCCGGTTGCGCTCGCCAATGCCGTCTCCGACGCGCTCGGCGTTGGCGTCGAGCGGCTGCCGATGACGCCGTCGATGATCCGGGCACTTTGCGGCGAGGCGGAACCGGCGAGACCGGCATCCGTGATGCCGCCCGCATCCGCGCCGGAACCGGCGACTGGCGGCCGGGGGCTTAGCGGTTCGGGAGTCGCGCGCTTTCCAGCTAGCCGTCAGGAATTGTGGGACACGCTGCTCGATCCCGACACGCTGGCCAGGATCATCCCTGGCTGCCATTCGGTCACCCGCGTCTCTGATACTCATTTCCGCGCCGACGTGACGCTCGGCGTCGGGCCGGTCAAGGGCCGGTACACAGTCGATGTCGAGCTGTCGGATCTCGTCGAGCCGGCTTCCGCCACGCTTAGCGGAAAGGCGCGCGGTGTGTTGGGCTCGGGCTCTGGGCACGGCCATGTCCGACTGGAAGAGATCGGAGAGGGGACACAGCTCTCCTATGACTATGAGGCCCGGGTCGGCGGCAAGGTCGCGGCTGTCGGTGGACGCCTGCTCGACGGCGCTGCGCGCATCGTGATCGGACAGTTCTTCAAGGCGCTCGGCCGCCACGCAAGCAAGGCCTCCGGTTCATCCAGCATGCCCGGCTGGCTTGCATGGTTCGTCGGAGGGGCGCGATGAAGCCCTCCCCGTTCGACTATGTCCGCGCTGAGAGCCTGGACGAGGTGCTCGACGTGCTCGCCGCCGAACAGGGCGAGGCCCGCATCTTGGCTGGCGGACAGTCGCTTCTGCCGATGCTATCGATGCGGCTCGCCCGGCCAAGCGTCGTGATCGACATCGGTCGCATTCGGGGACTCGATGCCGTCGAGACTGCGAAGGACGGCCTCGTCGTGACAGCCGGCCTGCGCCAGGCGGCACTGCTCAGCCACCCCGGCCTGGACCGGTCGCATCCGCTGCTCGCCGCTGCTCTCCCTTGGGTAGGGCACGCTCAGACACGGGCCCGCGGCACAGTCTGCGGTTCGGTCGCGCATGCCGATCCAAGCGCCGAACTGCCGCTGTGCCTGGTGGCGCTGGGCGGCTCCGTCAGGCTCGCTTCGAAGCGCGGACGGCGCAACGTCGACGCGCGCGATTTCTTCACCGGGCTTATGTCGACGGACCGCCACGAAGACGAGATGATCGAAGCAGTCGTCTTTCCGGTGGCGAAGCGCAACGCCGGCTACGCCTTCCACGAGTTCGGTCGGCGTCACGGCGACTTCGCAATCGTCTCTGTTGCTGCCGTTGTCACGACGAAGACAATCGAAATCTCGGTCGGCGGCGTCGACGACGTGCCGTCGCGGCGCGTCTGGCCACACTTGGATGGTTCCGCGCTGGACGACGCCCTCAACGCACTGGCCTGGGAACTCGATGCCCGCGACGACATCCACGCCGGCCAGCGTCTGAGGCGCGACCTCGTTCGGTCGTTGGGACGCGTTGCGATCACGGAGGCCAGCCAATGCCTCGTCTGAGCCGGGATGAAACGACGACGGTGTGTTTCACGCTCAACGGTGCGCCGGTCTCCGGTCGTGCCGAGCCGCGCAAGTTACTCTCCGATTTCCTGCGCACCGAATGCGGCGCGACTGGCACCCATGTCGGCTGCGAGCACGGCGTGTGCGGGGCCTGCACTATCCGCATCGGCGGGACGATGGCGCGGTCATGCCTGACGCTGGCCGTTCAGGCGGAAGGCGCCACGATCGAGACGGTCGAGGGACTGGCGCCGCAGCCGGGTCGGCTCTCCGTGCTGCAGGAGGCATTTCGTCGGCATCATGCTCTGCAATGCGGCTTCTGCACCGCGGGCATACTGATGTCGCTCGACACACTGTTCTTGGACGAGCCCGATGCGGACGAGGTCCGCATCCGTGACGTGCTGGGCGGCCACCTGTGTCGCTGCACAGGCTACGAGCCGATCGTACAAGCCGCCCTCGACGCACAATCGCGACTGAAAAGTGGAACCACCGATGTTTGACCTCGGCACTTCATTCCTGGCGGCCACAGAGCGCGATCCGGACGCTACCGCGATCGTGGACAGAGACGTGAGGCTGACCTACCGGCAATGGTACCGCCGCATTTCCTCTGTCGCGGCGCGGTTGAAGGCTTCCGGCCTTTCCCCGGGCGACCATGTTGTTACGGCGCTTCAGAACCGCTGGGAGGCAGCGACTATCCACTGGGCCTGCCAGTTCCTGGGGCTGATCGTCACCCCGGTGAACTGGCGCGCCAAGGCCGAGGAGATCGAGTTCTTCGTGCGCGACAGCGACGCGCGACTGCTCGTCGTCGAGGCCGTGTCGCGCGAAGCGGGCGCCGGACCGGCGGCCGATCTCGGCATTGCCCTCGTCGATCTCGACGTTGTGTCAGAGTTCGTCGAAGAAGATCTCACAGCGCCGGATGTGACGCCGGAGGCCGACGCGGATGATTGGTCGTTGATGCTCTATACTTCGGGCACGACCGGCAATCCGAAGGGTGTGCCGCGCCGTCATAACGCCGAGCGCGCCGGCGCCATCGCCCATGTCGCGCAGAACACATACCGGCGCGGCGAACGCACGCTAGGTGTCATGCCGCTTTACCACACGATGGGCGTGCGCTCGCTGCTCTCGATGTCCCTGGTCGGCGGAACGTTCGTCTGCCTGCCCCGGTTCGACGCGGCAACCGCGCTCGGTCTCATCGAGGCCGAACGGCTGACATGCCTCTATCTGGTGCCGACGCTCTATCACGACCTCCTGCATCATCCGCAATTCGGGAAGACCGACATCGGCTCGGTCGAATATCTCGGCTTCGCCGGCGCCTCGATGACCGACGGGCTGCTGGCGGCGTTGCAGCAGGCTTTCCGGCCGAAGCTCTTCGTCAACCACTATGGCTCCTCGGAAATCTACACCTTCACGATCAACCAGGACGCGCCGGCCAAACCCGGCTCGGCCGGCCGTGCCGCGCTCAACCAACGCATCCGGGTCGCGCGGCTGGGGCTGGGCGATCCCGAGGCGACGACAGGGCCCGGAGAAGAGGGCGAAATTGTCGCCAGCCTCGCGGGAGACGAAGCCTTCGAGGGCTACTGGAGGCGACCCGATGCCGATGCCAAGGCACTGCGCGACGGCTGGTACTTCACCGGTGACAGTGGCTATTTCGACGCCGACGGCGATCTCTTCGTCACCGGCCGGGTCGACGACATGATCATCACCGGCGGCGAAAACGTTTCGCCGGTCGAGATCGAGAGCTGCCTTTCACTCCATCCCGACGTGCTGGAGGTGGCCGTGGCCGGCCTGCCCGACGAACGCTGGGGCAGGGTCGTGGCGGCCTTCGTCATCGCCCGCGGCGACGTAACGGAGGAGACGCTCGACGCGCACTGCCGCCAATCGGGCTTGGCGAACTTCAAGCGCCCGCGCCGCTACGTCTTTCTCGAGGAGCTTCCGAAATCGCCGGTGGGCAAGCTGCTGCGACGCAAGCTGGTGGCTGGTCACTACCACGAACTCGAGTCCGGTTCCCAAGCCCGGCAAGCCGACAAGCAGGAGATATGATCATCATGACCGCACAGACCGACAATTCAGGCAAGGAGTTCGACGGCTTCACGGTCGAGATCGACGCGAGCAGCATGCGCGGCGACATCATCCTCGACCGCGGCGACTACAACACGATCGCCATGGGTCAGCGCGACCAGTTGCGCGCCGCCTTCGAGGCACTCGACCGCGACGAGCGCGTGCGTGTCATCGTGCTCAGGGCGGTTGGAAAGCATTTCTCGTCGGGCGGCTACATCCGCGGCTTCCTTGATGCCTCGCCGGAGCATGTGTCGAAGCTCGCCGACAACGTCGCTGCGCCCGCCCGCTGTGAGAAGCCGGTGATCGCGGCCAATCGCGGCTACTGTTTCGGCGTCGGTTTCGAAATCTCGCTCGCCTGCGATTTCCGGATCGCGTCGGAGACCGTGCAATACGCCCTGCCCGAACAGAAGCTCGGCCAGATTCCCGGATCGGGTGGCTCGGCCCGGTTGCAGAAGATCGTCGGCATCACCCGCACCAAGGACATCGTCATGCGCTCGCGTCGAATCAGCGCCGAGCAAGCACTTGCCTGGGGCATCGCAACGGAAGTGGTGCCGGACGGTGAGCTGGAGGCTGCCACCGATGCGTTGGTAGCCGAACTGAATACCTTCTCGCCGATCGCCCAGCGGACAGCAAAGAAGCTGCTCAACCAGACGGAAGACTCGACGCTGTCGATCGCCATTGAACTCGAGGGCCACTGCTACTCGCGTCTGCGCCAGTCCGATGATTTCCGCGAAGGCGTCGAAGCCTTCCACGAAAAGCGCGCACCGGTGTTCACCGGCCGCTGACCGGCGGCGCCGGATCTCCCGGCCCGCATCCAAAACCACGTTAGGAGGAGACGATCATGAAGACGAAGCTGAAGGGAATTCTCGCCGCAAGTGCCATAACCCTCATGGGTTCTGGAGCGGCCATTGCGCAGGAGAGTGTGAGGATCGGGGTGGTGACGCCGATCTCCGGAACCTACGCGCCGATCGGTCAGCAGGTTCGCTGGGGCCTGGAGCTTGCGACAAAAGAGGTCAATAAAGCTGGCGGCATCGCTGGGCGCCAGATCGAGCTGATCTTCGAGGACTCCGAGGCGAACCCGTCCGTTGCCGTCCAGCGCGCCGAGCGTCTGTTCGAGGTTGAGGATGTCGACTTCCTGACCGGAACCGTCAACTCCGGCGCAACTCTCGCGGTAGGCCAGCTTGCCGAGCGGGCCGGCAAGCTGATGGCGACCACCGTGTCCTTCGCGGATTCCATCACCGCGGGTCAGTGTTCGCCCAACGTCTTCCGCGTCAACGCACGCGCCGGTCAGCAATCGGCCGCACTGGCCGCCTGGGTCGTTGAGCAAAAGCCGAATGCCAAGGTCTTCTATCTCGGCCCGGACTACGAGATGGGCCGTTCCACCGTCGCCGCCTTCAAGGAGAAGATGACCGAGTTCGGCGCCGAAGATGTCGGCGAACTTTTCGCCCCGCTCGACAGCCAGGACTACACCCAATATTTCGGCCAAATCCGTGCCGCCCAGCCCGACGTGCTCTACACGTCGGTGGCCGGCAACGATACCGTTCGCTTCCTGACCCAGATGCAGGAATTTGGTCTGCTGGGCGACATGCTTGTGGTCGGCGCCTCCGGCACCATCACCTCGCAGAATATCTCGGCAATCGGCGACGCTGCCAACGGCTTCGGCACCGGTGTCGGCTATTCGACGCGCATCGACACGCCGGAAAACAATGAGTTCGTGGAACAGTTTCGCGCCGCCTACGACGCCGATCCCGATCTCTACGGCACCGATTCCTACGGCGTGATCCACTTCTACAAGGCGGCAGCTGAAAAGGCGGGTTCGCTCGAGCCGGATGCGGTGCGTGAAGCGATGCGTAATCTCACCTGGATGACGCCGCAGGGCGAGAAGCTGATGCGGGGTGGCGACCACCAGGCGCAGCAGCCCATGTATGTCGTCCAGATCAATGGCGGCTCTTTCGACATCGTCGGCAAGGTCGATGGCGAGACGGCGCTCGGTGCCGATCTCTGCGAGAGATTCTGATAGCCGGCACGGAAGTCGCCTTTTGTCGGCATAGCCCCTTCCCCCGCAGGGGAAGGGGTGTTCGGCCGGCACGGATGCGGTCCGGCCCACCATAGGGACACCAACGGGGAACATGCCGATGGAAAGCGCACTGTTCTATATCCAGTTCGTTCTGGCGCCGCAGATGGTGACCGGCCTTGCACTCGGCGTAGCCGTTGTCCTCGTCGCACTTGGCCTCACCATCATCTTCGGTTTGCTGGACGTGATTAACATGGCACATGGCGAGTTCTACGCAGTCGGCGCCTATCTCGCCGTTGCGCTAGGCTTGGCCGGCATCAATTTCTGGCTGCTGCTGCTGCTCGTCCCGCTCATCATGGCGCCGATCGGTTACGCCGTGGAGCGCGGGCTAATCCAGAGGGTCTTCAACACCGGAGAAGACCGGCATGTCACCACGCTGCTTCTTACCTTCGGCCTTGCCATGGTCATTGAGGAATTCATCCTCATCGTTTTCGGCGTTGAGACGATGCGGCCGGCGTCGCCGATCCCGGGCGCCGTTGAGATCTTCGGCCTGTTCCTTCCGAACTACCGGCTCTTCCTGATCGGCTTCGGCCTTCTCGTGGTCGCTGGCGTGGCGGTCGCAGTCTACCGTACGCGTTTCGGCTCCATGGTCAGGGCCGCGGCCTTCGACCGCAACATGGCCGCCTCTCTCGGCGCGCCCGTGAGCCGCGTCTACGCACTCACCTTCGCCCTCGGCGTCGCGCTGGCGGGGCTGGCGGGCGTGCTGCTTGCGCCGATCTATTCGGTCTTCCCGACAATGGGTCGCGACTTCATCTTCATCGCCTTCACAGTCGTCATCGCGGGCGGCATGGGCTCAATCGCCGGCGCGGTGGTGGCGGGGCTGCTGCTCACACAGGTGCAGGCGATCTCCAGCCTGTTCATTTCGCCCGTCTGGTCGCAACCGATCGTATTCGGGATCATGGTGCTGGTCCTCGTCCTGCGTCCGCAGGGTCTGTTCGGGAGGCTCGGCCATGCTTGACCGCCTCAGCCTCTCCATGCGGGCCAGTCACATTCTGGTCGCGCTGCTCGTGATCATCGCGCTGGTCTTCGCGCTTGTCGCCTGGTCAACCGGCGACCGGTTCTACCTCCGCCTCGCCACAGAAGCCCTGATCTTCGCCGGGCTCGCCCTGTCGGTCGACATCCTGCTTGGCTATACCGGCCTGCTCCCGCTCGGACAGGCGCTGTTCTTCGGCTTTGGCGCCTATGTCTCGGCGCTGGTGCTGCGCGAGGTACCGTCCTTCTGGGTCGCAATCGGGGTGGTGTTTCTGTCCACCCTGGTGGTCGGGCTGGCCGGCGGCCTCATCGCCAGCCGGGCACGGGGTGTCTATTTCGCGCTGATCTCCTTCGGGCTGGCACAGGTCGTGTCGAAGGTCGTCTACAACATACGCGAACTCGGTGCTTCCGACGGACTGCGCGGGATACCGATCTTAGACATCGAGTTCGGGCTGTTCTCCGTCTCCACCAATGCGCCGATGGCCTTCTTCTTGTTCACGCTGGCCTTCATCCTCATACTCTATGCGATCGCCGCCTATCTGCTGGATACGCCTTTCGGCCGCGTGCTGATCGCGCTCAAGGCGAACGAGAAACGCGTACCATTCCTCGGCTACTCGATCTTCCGCGCCAGGCTTGCGGCATTTATGCTGGCAGCCCAGATCGCCGCGCTGTCCGGCGCGCTTTATCCGATGCTGCGTGGCTTCGTCTCGCCGGAGTTGATGTTCTTCGCGGTATCCGGGAACGCGGTGATCGGGGTCATCCTCGGTGGCGTGGGTACTTTGGCCGGCGCTCTCTATGGATCGATCCTGCTCACTGTCATGCGCTCGGTTGTCGGCACCTGGACGGAACACCACCTGATCGTCATCGGCCTGGTCTTCATGACCGTGGTCATCTTCCTGCCCCGCGGCCTATTCGGTTTCGTACGGCCACGGCTGGAAGCTCTGCTGGCAAGGGAGCAAAGGCCATGAAGCCGATGCTCGAAGCCCAGGATCTCACCGTCTCATTCGGCGGCATCCGCGCTGTCGACGGCGTATCCTTCACGGCCGCGCCGAACGAGATCACCACAGTGATTGGGCCCAACGGCGCTGGCAAGTCGACGCTCTTCAACCTCATTTCCGGCTCCTTGCGGGCGCACCGCGGCGATGTCGTCGTGGACGGGATACGGCGCGACCACATGCGGCCGGATCGCCTGCGCGAACTCGGCATCGGACGGTCGTTCCAGATCACCAACCTGTTCTTCGAGCTGACTGTGGCCGAGAACCTGCGACTGGCGGCCCAGCTCCTCGAGCCGCGGGGGCGATGGCTGGTTCCAGTCCGGCTGAGCACGATAGCGAGACGACGGGTCGAGGAACTGCTCGAAGAGTTCCAGCTCGCCGGCAAAGCCGACGAACGTGCAGGCGACCTTTCCCACGGCGAACAGCGACGGCTCGAGATCGCCGTGGCGCTCGCCACGAGACCGAGGGTGCTGATGCTCGACGAGCCGACGCAGGGGATGAGCCATGGCGACACGGCCGAGACCGCGAGGCTGATCCGTGCATTATCAGACAGCGTCACCGTGCTGCTGATCGAGCACGACATCGGGCTCGTCATGGACATTTCCGACCGCATTGTCGTCATGCACCAGGGCCGCAAGCTTGCGGACGGACCACCGGCCGATGTGCGTGCCGACCCGGCTGTGCAGGCCGCCTATTTCGGACACTCCAGATCATGATCAAGATCGACAAACTCCACACCCATTACGGGCTTAGCCACGTCATTCAGGGGACATCGCTCAATGCCGAGCGGGGCGAGGTCGTTGGCATCTTCGGGCGCAACGGGGTGGGCAAGACGACCTTGCTGAAAGCGGTGGCCGGCTGGGTCAAGCCGTCGTCGGGCCATATTCACTTCGCTGGCCAGTCGATCGGCGGCCTTGAGCCCGACCAGATCGCAAGGCGCGGAATCGGCTTCGTACCGGAGGACCGGCGCATCTTTCCGGGACTTACCGTCGAAGAAAACCTCGATCTCGGCCTTTTGCAGCGTAGCGGGCGGTCCGGCCCGGAACAGAGGGCCGCTCTCAAAGGCATCTTCGAGCGGTTTCCTCGCCTCGGGGAACGCCGCCGTCAACTTGGCACTACGCTATCCGGGGGCGAGCAGCAGATGCTTGCGATCGCGCGCGTCTTGATCGGTGAGCCGATGGCGATGCTGATCGACGAGCCGAGCGAAGGGCTGGCGCCGATGATCGTGGCCGAAATCTTCGCCATCATACGTGAGTTGAAGGAACAGGGCGTCGCCGTGCTTTTGGTCGAACAGAACCTGCATGAGGCTCTGTCCGTCTGCGATCGGTTCTATGCAATCGATCGGGGCGCGGTGTTGCTGGAGGGCAATGCCGAGAATGGCGCGGACCGGAACCGTCTAGTCGAGGCTATCGCGGTATAGAGCCTGACATATCTGCGCAGCCGGCTACGCGAACGCATCGGGACGTCGAGATTCCGGCGCCAAATCTCCGCATCCAGCCTTTCCGACCGGATCGTCAACCCTCGTGGTGCGCGTGTCTCGGGGCGGTCGTCATGTCGGACATTGCTCGCCGATAAGCGGCGGGGGTGACGCCCGTGTGCGTCTGGAAGAAGCGGTTGAAATTCCCGGGTGCGCTGAATCGGAGCTTCTCGGCCGTCGCATTCGCGCCGATGTTGGATCGCAGAGCTTCGACCGAAGCCTCCAGCCTGATCGCATTGCCGTATATCGCCGGCGTAACGCCGACCGAGTCTTTGAAGAGAACGTTGAAGCGCGATCGCGACAGCCCGGCTTCGCGCGCCACTAGATCGTAGTCATATGGCCGGTCGTAGCGGTCATGCATGTGGCGCAGTGCTCGGCGGATGCGGAAGTCGGCGGCGCGGCGCGGCGCGGCGGGAGAGCTGCCGCTTGCGCGTGCGAGCCTCGCCACGATGTCCAGCACCAAGGCCTCGACAGTGCCTGGATCCTGGTCGATGCAGGTCATCATTTCGGTCAGTTGACGGCTGTGCCGCCGAACGTCGGCGCCCACACGGACCGAAGGTCGCTGGAAGAACCGGGCATTGGCGAAGCCGGAGAATTGGCGGTCCTGGTCGCCCAGCCATTCGGGATCGATGTAGAAGGCGAGGTAGAGCGTGCGCCTGTCGGCCGGCAGTGGCAGATAGCTATGCTCCTGCCAGGAGTTCACGACGACTGCGACGTCCTGCGTCAGCGGTAGGCACTTGCCTTCCACGAAGAAGCGCTGGTCGGCACCGTCAATCTTCATGACTACGTGGCAATGGCGGTGGGCATGCGTAGTGAGCGGCGTGTCCATGTCGAGCAGGGCGACACGCCCGAAATCCCCCGTCACGATACCGATGCCTGCCGTCATGCCGTCGGTGCTGCCTTTGCCGGTGGGCTAAGAATAGAAACGGGACGGCCGAATGGCAAGTTTCGCCGGGCGCGACCATGCCGGAAGCCCGCGCGAGCCACCTCGTCGGCAAAGAATAGTCCTGAATGATAATTCACGCGCCTTGCGGATAATGACAGCGTCGGCGCCTCACGACATGCTGTGATCATCACGCCGACTTCAACATGCGCGAGGTATTCGATGGCCGGTATCGTACAAGACCCAGCACGCGACAGGCGAGAGCAGGAACGCCAAGCACGTTACCGCAAGAAGTTCGTCGAAGAAACGCCGCCATGGTATCATGGCATGCTGCATCTCGGCTTCATGCTTCTGATCACCGGCGGCACAATCTACTACTGCGCCGTTCGGCTGGACAACCCGGTCTGGTGGGAATGGACCCTGATCCCCGTCATCGCGCTGTTCGGCAACTTCGTGGAATGGGCGGCACACCGCTACTTGCTTCATCGGCCGGTTCCCGGCTTCAAGATGGTCTACAAGCGCCACTGCACCAGCCACCACCAGTTCTTCACGCATCACGACCTCGGCTACGAAGGCCATAAGGAATGGCGGGCGCTGCTTTTCCCGCCATTCGCACCGCTTGCCTTCATCCTGTTGTCGCTGCCGTTCGCATTCCTCGCTGCCTGGCTGATCTCGTCCAATGCCGGCTACATCGTGGTGATCACAATGACTGCGTACTACCTTCTCTACGAGGGCCTGCACACGCTGTCGCATTTCGACGACGAGAAGCATCCTTACCTGAAATACATCCCGCTGGTGAACACGGTTCGTCGCATGCACTACGTTCATCACGCTCTCGGCTACATGCAGACACGAAACTTCAACCTGACGTTCCCGATCTGCGACTACATCTTCGGCACCAGCGATCTCGACCGGGGGTTCCTGGGCACCATGTTCAATGGCGCCAGCCACGAACACATGCGCAGAGACCTGAAGCCCGTCGATCCGGGCATCGTGATCCCCGGCATCGACGATACGCCGCCGTCGCGGTCGACCAATGTGACATCCGATGCCTAGAGATAGGGCAGGTCGAGTTCGGCGGGATGCTGGCCCGCGGCCAGCCTCGGCCTGCATCAAAGAAGGACTTGTCGCATAACCACGGCGATCGACGATGAGGCATTTCCTCTCTGGACGTTTTCGCTTGATCGGTACGGGCGCGACGACGTGATCGAGATCTGTCTCTGGTTGCAGGGACGGCTTGGAGTGGACGTTAACATCGTTCTCGCCAGCCTCCATGCAGGCGACCAGGGAAAGCGCCTGTCGAAGGCGATGCTTCGCGCGATGGTGGAGGGAGGCCCGGGAGAATGGCATCGGGAGGTCGTGGTGCCATTGCGCAGGGCGCGATCGTTCGCGAAATCGCAGGTAACGATCTCTGATGCCGGTTCGATTGCCGCATTTCGCGCTGAGGTGAACCAACTGGAAGTCGCCGCCGAGAAGTGGGAACAGCGGCTGATCGAGCGGTATCTGGACGGGGTCGTGCCCGGCGCGCCGGGCGAGGCGCGGTCGGCTATCGCTCTCGAAAACTTGGGACAATACCTGTCCCTCGTCGGGGCCGCGTTCGAGGGTGAGGTCGCGGAGCGCGCGACGCGCCTCGTCCACGTATGCGTATCCTAGCCCTCGGCGGTTCACCTGCTGTCTTGTCTTGCCGCGTGGTCTTCCTTCCACCGGCGTACGGTGCCGAGATCGACGTCGAACTGGTCGAGTACGCGGCCGAGCGTGTGAGCGACCATGTCGTCGATCGTCTCCGGCATCGCGTAGAAGGCCGGGACCGGCGGACAGACGATCGCACCGAGTTCGGCAGCCGCGGTCATTGTTCGCAGATGACCGAGATGAAGCGGTGTCTCACGCACCATCAGCACTAACTTGCGGCGTTCCTTCAAGACGACGTCCGCCGCGCGGGTGAGGAGCGAGGAGGTGACGCCGGTCGCAATTTCCGAAAGCGAACGTATCGAGCAGGGGGCGATGATCATGCCCATCGTCCTGAAGGAGCCACTGGAGATTCCCGCGCCGATGTCTTCCATGCGGTGATGGACGTCGGCGAGCGCGCGAATATCGGCAATCTTCCTGTCGGTTTCGTGCGCAGCGGTTATCTCGGCCGAGCGGGACATGACGAGATGTGTCTCGATGGGAGTCGGGGCCAGCATCTCGAGCAGGCGGATGCCATATATGACACCGGACGCGCCGGAAATTCCGACGATGAGGCGCTTTGGCGGCTCAGGCGCCATCTGGGCGTCGCGTGGCAAGATCGTCTCCTGTGGAGCGATCAATTAGGGGCACGACCCGTGCCGCAGTTCAAATCAGTTCGGATGATGAATGTAATAGCGAGACGTGATCGGTAGTGACAGGTCTGTTCACGATACGCTATTCTTTGAGACCCATGCCGCGTCCATGCGTGCCTTGAACTCGGCGATGAAAAGTCGTGCCGGTTCCGACAGTCCGCGCCGGTGGTTGTGGACGCATACGATGTTTCGCGTGATGCGCGGCGTAATGCTGAACTGCCGAAGCCGGCCGCTGGCGAGGGCGCGTCGGATCGCGATGGGCGGAAGGATGGTCAGGTAGTTGGTGTTCTGGACGAAATCCTCCACCATCTTTAGTTCGTCGAATTCAAGCTTGGGATGCAACCGGACGCCGACACGGTTTGCGACATCATCAATGATTGTACGCAGACCGTGACGGATGGATGGGATGACGATGTCCATGCCCGCGATGTCGACGAGGGGTACTGGCTGCACGAACCGGCACGGATTGTCGGCCGACGCAACGAGTGTCAGATCCTCCTGCAGAAGGTCTGTGGCCCCGAGGCTTCGGCGCGCCGCCGTCTGGTTGATGACGGCAATGTCGAGTTTGCCGATCTCCAGCATCTGCAGGAAGTCGACCGTATAGCCGCCTGTGACGCTGAGTGAAACGTCGGGGTACTTGTCGCAGAAGCTCTCCAGACATTCCGAAAGGGCGTTGTTGCTGACTGAAGCAATGACGCCGATTGAAATATGGCCGGCAACCTTGCCGCCAAACCCGACGAGTTCGTCACGCACTGCCTTGAATTCACGTAACAGTGGCAAGAGCCGCGCATAGGCCTGGCGCCCGGCGGCCGTCGGAACCATCCCCTTGGGCATCCGCTCAAAGAGCTTCTGGCCGAGTTCGTCTTCCAGCTTCGCTATCTGCATGCTGATTGCCGGCTGGACGACGTGCAACCGGCGCGCGGCCCTCGTCACCGAGCCCTCCTCAAACAGGGCCGCGAAGTATTGCATCTGGCGCATTTCCATCGGTCTTGTCCCTGAGTTTTCTATCTGGATTCATGATAGAGAAAATCATTCGATATTAATAGATACTATCGCACAGGCCGAGCTACGTTCGCCTTCAAACAGGAGGAGAAGCGTGACTTCAGCAGAAGCGTCCACGGCCCACGCCGCCCGCCGTGATCGAGCCGGTACAGGCGCTTTTGCCGATCTCCGCGGATGGCTTGCCCATCTTGAGGCGACCGGCCGTCTGGCGATAGCCAAACCCGGGATGGGTCTGGAGTTCGAAATCGCCGGCATTGCAAACAGACTCGACGGCGAGAAGGCATCGCTTTTTCCGAGGCCAGGAGGCCGCGACGGATGCGTGGTTTCCGGTGTGGTTTCGGACCGGGGCTGGATGGCCGAGGCGCTCGGGCAGTCGGAGGCCGACCTGCTGGCCCATTTCGAGGCGGCGGCAACGAATCCCATCCCGTGGCGCGAGGTGCAGGACGCGCCGTGCCAGCAGATCGTCCACCGGGAGCCCGATCTCGGTCGATTGCCGATACCCACGCACAACGAGCACGACAGCGGCGCATACATCACCGCCGGCCTGCTCATTGCCCGAAACCCGAAGACGGGGCGGCAGAACGCCGCCATCCACCGGCTGCAGGTCTCCGGGTCCGATCGCCTCGGTGCGCTGCTGCTGCCGCGTCACACGCTCTCGTTCCAAGAGATGGCGGAGCGTGACGGCTCCGACCTCGACGTCGCGGTTGTCATCGGCGCAGGGCCGTCGGCCCTGCTCGCCTCGCAGGCGATTGTGCCTCTCGATCAGGACGAACTCGAGATCGCAGGCGCGCTGATCGGCCGGCCGCTCGACGTGGTCAAATGTCTCAACAGCGAGATACGGGTACCCGCCGACGCCGAATTCGTGATCGAGGGTCGTTTCGTGGCCAATGTGCGGGAGCCGGAAGGGCCGTTCGGCGAGTTTCCACAGTATTACGGGGAAAGGGCTTCGCGTCACGTCATCAAGGTCGACCTGATCACGAGCAGGACGCGGCCGATCTTTCACACGATCGTCGGCGGTGGGCTGGAGCATCTGCTGCTCGGCGGCATCCCGCGCGAGGCGACTATCCTGGCGACCCTGAAGCGCAGCTTCCCGGACGTGAGGGACATACATCTGTCGCGGGGCGGAATCTGCCGCTACCACCTCAACGTTCAACTCCAGAAGCGCTTCGAGGGCGAGGCGAAGAACGTTATTATGGGGGCACTCGCCGCGCACTATGACATCAAGCATGTCGTAGTGGTCGATCCGGATGTCGATATTCACGATCCGGCGCAGGTCGAATGGGCGATCGCCACCCGCTTTCAGGCCGACCGTGATCTCGTCGTGGTGGGCGGCAGTCTCGGCTCCAAGCTCGATCCCTCTACGGATTCCGGCGTGGGCGCGAAAATGGGTTTCGACGCCACGGTTCCGCTCGACGCACCAGAGATGCGCTTCAAGAAGATCAGGGTTCCGGGCGAAGCTGAGATCGATCTCGATCAGGTGCTGGAAAAGGCTGGCGTTTCCTCCGGGCTCCTGCAGGGATAGAGCGAATGCACGCGATTTCCACGCCCTCGATTCTTAGACAGACCCAAGACGGCAAGGCCGTTGGCCAGGTTTTGAACCTGATCGACGGCGCGTGGCGCCCAGCATCCACCGGCGCCTTCGTCGAGACCCACAATCCGGCGACCGGTGAGGTAACCGGCCGCGTCGCCGATGGCGGTGTGGATGACGCCGACGCAGCGATTGCAGCCGCGAACGCCGCGTTCGCAAAGCCATCATGGTCGCGCAATCCGCGCCTGCGCCAGCTCGTGCTTGCCCGCTGGGCCTCCCGGCTCGAGCGGGATGTCGACGCGCTGGCGATGCTGCTAACACTCACCAACGGCAAGCCACTGCTCCAGTCGCTGGGCGAGATCGGCGCCGCCATTTCCGAGATCCGATACTATGCCGGCCTGGCGCGGCACGTTACCGCGTCCAACATGGAGGTGGCGCCTGGCGAGTTCGCGACCATGCTGCGCGAGCCGGCCGGCGTCGCCGGCCTCATCGTGCCGTGGAATGCGCCGGCCGTACTTCTCGTTCGAGCGCTGGCGCCGGCACTCGCCGTCGGATGCACTGCGGTCATCAAGCTCGCCCATCAGACGGCCGTGTTCACGGCGAAGTTTCTGCGCCATCTGCACGATTCCCCGGACATGCCGGGCGGCGTGGTGAACCTGATCCACGAGACGGGTCATCGCGGCAGCGAGCAGCTCGTGCGTTCCGACCTGGTGGACGTGATATCATTCACTGGCTCCACAGCCGTGGGCAAGCAGATTATGGTGGCGGCTGCCGCCACCGTGAAGAAGCTGTCGCTGGAACTCGGCGGCAAATCCTGCGCCGTGGTCATGGACGATGCGGACATCGGCACCATCGCCGGCCATCTGGCCCGCGCCGCCACAATTATCTCCGGACAGCAATGTACGGCCGCGCGGCGCGTCCTCGTGCACGCATCGCGCTATGACGAGATGGCCGAGCAGCTCTCCAAGGCACTTGCGTCCCTGAAAGTCGGCGACGGCCGAGCCCCCGAAACCCAGATGGGGCCATTGATCGATGTCGCCGCACGCGACGCAATCGACGCCCGTACGAAACAGGTGTTCGACGAGGCCGACGAGGTTCTGCTGCGTGGCGGCGTGCCTGAAGGCGGCGCCGTTCGCACCGCCTATCTCACGCCCTCGCTCGTCGCCCACAACGACGACGACGCATCCTTTTGCCAGGAGGAGATTTTCGGTCCGCTTGTCGTGCTGGAGCCCTTCGAGGACGAGGCGGAGGCCGTCCGCAAGGCCAACAATACGGTGTTCGGTCTCTCGTCGAGCGTCTGGACGGGTCGCCATTCGACCGCGCTCCGCGTCGCGCGCGAACTGCGGCGCGGTACGGTTTGGATCAACGACCACAACAAGCTTTTTGCCGAGGCGGAGACAGGCGGCTACCGGCAAAGCGGGCTCGGCCGCCTGCACGGCTACGACGCGCTCGCCGATTTTACTGAGCTGAAGCACATCTATCAGAACGTCGGAACAATAGACCTGTGAAAGTCTCAACGCTGCCGAGAGGACGAGGGAGAACGACGCCGTGGACCGGGTGAAGGATCGCATTGCCATCGTGACGGGCGCAGCGCAGGGTATCGGGGCCATCTATGCCAAGGCGCTCGCTGCCGAGGGGGCAGCGGTCGTGGTCAGCGACATTCTGGACGGCACGTCCGTCGTCGGGGCTATCGAGGCCGCGGGCGGCCGAGCGCTCTACGTCAAAGCCGACGTCAGCGACGAGACCTCGGTTCAGGCGCTCGTCGACCGGACTGTCGAGACATTCGGCAAAGTCGACATCCTGGTGTCGAACGCCGCCGTCTACGCCTCGCTAAAGATGAAGCCCTTCACCGAGATCGACGTGGCCGAGTGGGACAAGGTTACGGCCGTCAATATTCGCGGCGCGTTTTTGTGTGCCAGATCGGTGGCGCCGGTGATGAAGGCAAACGGTTACGGTCGGATTGTCAACATCGCATCCGGTACCGTCTTCAAGGGCACGCCGAACTTCCTGCACTACGTGACGTCGAAGGGCGCGATCGTAGCCATGACACGGGCTCTCGCCCGCGAACTCGGCGAGCATAACATCTGCGTCAATACGCTTGCTCCCGGTCTGGTGCTGAGCGAGCAGGTGTTGGCGAACAAGGAAATGCGCGAAGCACTCACTGCGCCGGTCCTGGCCAGCCGCGCCATCAAGCGGGACCAACACTCCGAAGATTTGATCGGCCCGCTCCTTTTTCTGACGTCGGGCGATTGCGCTTTCATGACCGGGCAGGCGGTGGTCGTCGACGGAGGATCGGTCACGCACTGAACACGGGTGTCGCGGCGGCCGAACGCCGTCAATCTTTTTCAAAGGGAGGAACGAAATGAAGACTGTGCTTAAGCGAAGCCTTGCAATACTGGCGCTCGCATCGACGATGGCGGCGGCCATTCCCGCCCATGCGACCGACTTCCGACTCGGGACGATCGTGCCCGCCGGCCATCTCTGGTCGCAGGGTGCGGAAGCGATGGGGAAGGAGATCGCCGAACGCTCGGGCGGCGAACACTCGGTGACAGTGTATCCCGCCGGCCAACTCGGTGACGAGAGTCAGATGGTGCAGCAGCTCCAGTCGGGGGCGCTTGACATGGCATTCCTGACAATCGCCGACGTCTCGAACCGGGTGCCGGAATTCAGCGCGCTGTACGCGCCGTTCCTCGTCGATAGCGCGGCGGAAGGCGCGTCGCTGCTCCGTAGCGCGCCGGCGCAGGAACTGCTTGACCTCTTGCCGCAGCAGATGGGTGTCGTGGGCGTCGGTTATGGCATCGCCGCGATGCGCCTGATCATGGTCACCCAGCCGGTTGAGGATGTTGAGGATCTCGCCGGCAAGAAGATGCGCATCACGCCCTTCAAGCCACTGCGTGACTTCTACAACCTGCTCGGTATCGCTCCAACCCCGATGCCGCTTCCCGATGTCTATGATGCTTTGGCGAATGGACAGGTCGATGCGATTGACATCGATCCGGAGCTGATCCTGAACTTCAAGTTCTACGAGCGCGCGCCGCACCTCCTGGTGACGAACCATACCATGTTCCCGATGGTCGGTCTGATCTCGGGGCGCGTCTGGGCGGGACTTTCCGACGAGGACAAGGAACTGCTGCGCACTGCCATGGAAGAAGCCCTAGACGAAATCTTGAACAAGTACGGTTCGGCCGAAGACGGGTGGATGGAGCAAATCCGCGCCACCGGCATCGACGTAAAGAATTTCGGGGCTGACAAGTTCAGTGGCATCGTTGAGCAGTGGGAAGAAACGTGGGTTGAGCAGAAGCCGCTGATCGATCGTCTGCGCGAGGAGGCGGCAGCACTCTGACCACTTTGGCCGGGCCGCCCTAGCGGATCGTAATCCGCCACGCAGAGGCCCGGCCGTTTCCGGAGAGATCCATGACGATATTGTCGTCGCTCAGCCGAATCGTCGCCCTCGTCGAAATCGCGGTCGCAGCTCTGCTGACGGTTGCGACCACAGGGCTGATCCTTCTCAATATCGTGACGCGCACATCGGGAAATGCGCTCTATTGGGTCGACGAAGCAGCGATCTCAACCATGGTATGGGCTTCCTTTCTGGGCGCTTCGGCGGCGATCGAACGCCGTTCGGCCGTCGCGGTGACGTTGCTACCTGATGCCATGCCTGAGCGCTGGCGGTATCGCCTGAGGCTTTGGAGCGACTTTCTCGTGCTCGTCTTCTTCGCGATCCTCATGTGGCTCTGTTTCCTCTGGTTCGATCCGCTGACGCTCTATCGTGCCGATTTTTCGCTTTCGGATTTCACCAGCGAGACGTTCAACTTCATCTACCAAGAGACAACCACGACGTTGGGCGTTCCCAAGTTCTGGCTTTGGGGCGTGATGCCCGTCTTTGCGGTCTTCGGTACGCTTCATGCGCTCGCAAGGCTGCTTGAGCGCGGTCTTGCCAGCCAAGAGGCGCCGGAGCCTGAGGCCGATCATCCAGAGACCTTGCGATGCTACCCATCAGCTTTGCAGTTCTCCTTTTCTCCGGCGTTCCTATTGCCATCGTGCTGGCGCTGACGACACTCATATACATCCAGCTCAGTGGCAACGAGGTGCTTTTCCTCTCTTTTGTCCAGCAGCTCTATGGCGGCCTCGAGAAGTACGGCCTGCTGGCCATCCCGCTCTTCATGCTGGTCGGCGAACTGATGAACGAAGGCGGCATCACCAAGCGCCTGATTGCCTTCGCCGGGGTGTTCGTCGGCTCGCTGCGTGGCGGTCTCGCCTACATCAATCTCCTCGCGAACATGCTCATGGCGGCGATTATCGGATCGGCAAACGCGCAGATCGCAGTGATGGGTCGGGTTATGGTGCCGGAAATGGCGGTGCGCGGATATGACCGCAATTATGCTGCGGCCGTCACGGCGGCCGGCGGCCTGCTGTCGCCGATCATCCCGCCTTCCATGCTGTTCGTGATTTTCGGTGTCCTCGCTCAGATCAGCATCGGTGACATGTTTTTGGCGGGGATCGTGCCGGGCCTGGTGCTGACGCTCGCATTCTTCATTGTGATCGCGGTCATGGGTTTCTTTTTTCAGTACCCGCGAGGCGTGGAGCAGAGCCGTCATCAGGCGCTTGCATCACTCGTGGGGGCGTTGCCCTCGCTCTCCATCCCGGTGGTCATTGTAGGTGGCATCGCCGGCGGTGTCGCGACTCCGACGGAATCCGCCGCACTTGCTGCGGTCACTGCGCTGGTTGTCGGAACGGTCTTCCACCGTGAATTCAAGGTCGGCCATATCGCGCCGATGCTGAGCCGCCTGGTCGCCAATACCGCGACGGTGCTGTTTCTCGTCGCCGCGGCGAACGTGTTCGGCTGGATCATCATCTACGAACGCGTCCCGCAAGTTCTCGCCACCTATCTGCAGACGTTGACGGAGAACCCGTTCGTCTTCCTGCTGCTCGTGAATCTGCTGCTGCTCTTCGTTGGCATGATCATTGACGGCATTGCGGCGCTTATCCTGATCGTGCCGATCCTGCTGCCGATTGCGATGCGAACCTACGATATCGATCCATTTCATTTCGGCGTGGTGATCTGTCTTAACCTGACCATCGGACTCCTGACGCCGCCGGTCGGGACGGGACTGTTCGTCGCCGCCAATGTCACCGACTGCAAGCCCATGGACATCATGCGGCCTCTTGCGCCGTTCCTGTTGGCAACCATGCTGGTGCTTCTCTTGATTTCCTGGCAGCCGGGCCTTGTCGTCTGGATCCTTGGTTGAACGCGACGTTCCACGCAGTGTAAGCGTTTTGTGCCTGAACGGCGAGTTTGGGGCGCGATACCACGCTCTATGAATGTCACCTCGCGCAACGTAGGAATACATCTCCTAGGGTCTATGCGGTTTGGCCCTGTCCTCTACAAAATGTTGCACACGTGCAGTCCCCGCCTGCGCCAGCCTCTCTGCGTTCGTGAGATGTGCCCATGGTGGCGGCCGACGTCTTGCCCCTCATGGCAGCAACTGAGTCGGCTTCGCTGTCGGATGGTCAGTCATGTTCGGATGCTTCCCAAGGATGCAGCGGATGAGCGGCAGTCTCTCGACGTTGGTGTGAGGTGCGCCCGCAAAACTCCTCCAGATGAAGGCCTAGTTCGTCGATTTCCAGTCCACCTAATCCGGTACCGCCTTCCTGATCATTGCCAGTAGCTTCTCGGTGTGGGCGATATCGTCCTCGACGAACGAGCGGTGCTCATAGTCCGGCTCGTCGATCAGGAGCTGCTTAAGTTCGTCCCGTTCCTTCTGGAACTCCGCCTTACGATCGCGGAGCCAATCCCATTCCTTCTTCTCTTCCGGCGTCATCGGACCCTTTATGCGGACCTCGCCGGTCCTCATGTCGATGACGATGTCGTCGGGGTGGGGCAGCGGATTGTGCGGCTCGATGCCAAGACGCTTGCAGCGCTCGATCTCGCGCTCCCATTCGGTCTTGTAGGTGATGGCGGTGTCCAGCCACTCGTCGTGGAGCTGCTTGTTGGCGGTCTCGGTCGCGGCCAGGAGCTGCGTGAACAGGCGCTGCGCACGCTGGTTGCCCTTGGCGGCATTGACGGCGAGCGAGCGCACGACCGCCTGGGCGATCGGGATCGTCACCGTGCCGTTCACGTCATTGATGGCCACGGTGCGATAGGCTTCTTCCAGTATGATGCTCTTCAGGCGCTCCTCGTGAAGGGCAGGCAACTTCACCTTGTTCTTCGAGCCCCGTGGCCTTCCCTTCGGATTGCCCGATTGGCCCTTCTGGAAGCGCGTCGACTTGGGTGGCCTGGCATAGCCGACCTCGTATGACGGTTCACTGGCGCTCGGCACCGGCGGCGCAGCAAACGGCTCGAGGTTTCGGGAGGATCTGCTCATTCTCTGTTTCCCTTGTCCTGCCAAACGGAGGAGGTGCCGGGATCGCCCGGTCTTACACCGCGCAACTCGATTACGGTGATCGGCTGATGGTTTTCAGGAGGTGCGTTGCCCTCGAACTGCTCCATCAGCTTGACCGCAAGGGCTGCCGCCCGCGCATCACCCTTGATGGCGCGAGCGACCAGCGACTTGAAGAGCGCCATACGCTGCTCGATGACGCGCGTGGTGCCGCCCTCATTGATCGACACCGGTGCGGACAGGGCCTGCTCCAGCAGCGTCTGCGCCGACTTCGAGCCCTTGAGCCTCCCCTTCGGATTGCCTGACTGGCCTTTGCGGAAGCGGGTCGATTTCGGTGGCTTGCCGTAGCCGACCTCATAACCGGTGGACGGGTCAGCGTCCTGCTCGTTGCGTTCTGGATCGACAGCCCCCGTCATTCTGCGGCCTCCTGATGCGGAGCAGCCGCTGGCGGCAGTTGGATGCCGCAGGCAATCAGTTCGGCTTCATCTTTCGCATAGGCTTCCCAGCGCCGGATAATGCGGTCGCAATAGACGGGGTCGAGTTCGCAGAGATATCCGCGCCTGCCGGTCTTGTGAGCCGCAATCAGTGTCGAGCCAGACCCGCCGAAGAGATCGAGCACGATGTCGCCGCGGCCCGAACAGTCCTTGATGGGGTCGGCAATCATCTGGACGGGCTTCACCGTCGGATGAAGCTGAAGCTCGTCTATGCGGCCCGCCCTCAGCGTATTGACGCCCCGGTATTGCCAGACATTGGTCCGGTAACGGCCGTGCTGGCCAAGCTCGAACGAGTTGATGTGGGGAGCCGTGCCGTTCTTGAAGGCGAAGATCAGCTCGTGGCGGGAGCGATAGAAGGTGCCCATGCCGCCATTGTCCTTCACCCACACGATCAGGTTCTTCAGTTCGGCATAGATGCCTTCGCCTGCCTTCAAGACTTCGTCCATGTGGCGCCAGTCCATGCAGATGAAGTGGATGGATCCGTCAAGGCTGCAGGCGGCGAGGTTCTCAAAGGCTGTCTTCAGGAAGGCGATGAACTCGTCCTTCGTCATCTCGCCCGAGGCCATCGCGAACTCGCGGTGCTTCGTCTTGCCCGAGCCACTGACATGGCCGTCGATCGGCACGTTGTACGGCGGATCAGTGAACACCACCCGCGCCTTCTCGCCCGCCATCAATGCGGCAACTGTCTCCATATCGAGCGACGAACCGCAGATCAGCCGATGCAGTCCCAGCTGCCAGATGTCGCCTGGCCTGCAGCGGGCTTCGTCATCGTCCTCCGGCAGACGATCCTCTTCCGGATCGCCGGGCTCCTCCGGCTCCAGCCCGTCGACCAGTCCGTCGATCTCGGCGATCGAGAAACCGGTCAGGCCGATGTCGAAGTCGAGGTCGACGGCAAGCAGCTCCTTCAGTTCTTCGGCGAGGATTTCCTCGTCCCATCCGGCATTGAGCGCCAGCTTGTTATCGGCAAGCACATAGGCCCGCTTCTCCTCGACACTCATATGCTCCAATCGAACGCAGGGAACTTCGCCAAGCCCAAGCATGCGTGCTGCTTCCACCCGGCCGTGACCGGCCAGGATCGTGTTTGAACCGTCGATGAGGATGGGATTGGTGAAGCCGAAACGTTTGATGCTGTCGGCAATCTGACGCAGCTGCTTCTTCGAATGCGTGCGCGCGTTCTTCGGGTACGGGGTCAGCTCATCGAGCTGGCGGTACTCGCATTGCAGAGGGGTGGTCCTGGTCATGGATAGGCTCCGTAAATGGTTTCATTGGCATGGTTCCTTTCCTCAATTTTCTTGTAATGCCTTGCCTTGCGAGCCGGGCGCTTCATCTCCGACTCGACTATAGTCTGTACCCGATCTGTTCCATCGGCAAGGCACCGCTCACGGCCATGCCCGGAATTCACAATCAAGCCTTTGTGACGGTGGTGGAAACAGTGCCCGACGGTGGCCTTCCTGTTACGGCGCCGCGGTTCCCTGTTCCCCCAGATGAATTCCCTGTTATCTGCTCGGAAGTTCCCTGTTCGGACGAGCAGGGAACTTGCCGCACAAGTCACTGTATTCACAAGCTTATTGCGGGTTCCTGAGCCGTCCAATTCCCAGCTTTGCGCCGATATTCCCTGTAAATCACCGCATATCAGGGAAATCTGCACCAGAGACCGGTTCGCTGGAGACTGCCTACACCACCATTTTCTTCCTCCCGCCCAGTGCGCTGTGCTCACTGGCCCCGTGCGGGCTGGCGAAAGCCCCGGCCGCAATTGTGTGTGGCACCCGCGGAATCAGCAGCATCACCTTCTGCAAATGGAAGGCCGACAAGGCTGAACGCTAACTGTTCTCGTTCAGGCGGAGCAGGTGCCAGTTATCGGCAATGCCGATTTGTTCATATGGCCGTGTCAGTGCGGGCAGACCGTCGCTGTGTACCCAGACGAGCGTGCGCTCGGGAAGGCCGGCTGTGTCGCTTACCTTGCGGGTCGGCCGGTTTGTATAGAGAGCAAGCAGCACCACGTCGGCTCCGGCAGCACCGCCGGGATAGTTCGTGACAATGAAGACGTCATGGCTATCTGAGGTCAGCACTGTGCTGAGCGGCGCAACACTGAGCGGCTGCTTGATGCGGGCTCCATAGTCGCCCCACAAGCCGGTCGCAAAAAGCAGGGCTATGGCCATGAACGGTCCGGCCCAAAAGGATGCCGAGAACAGTGTTGGCGATCGCGATCCCTTGCGTCGATCGGCCTGGATTACGGCAAGCGGTGCAAGCAACGCCAACCCGGCGGTCGCACCCATAACGGTGTAACGAAACCACTCTGGACCGATTAGCGATGGACGCAAGCCGACAATCACGGCAGCGACAATCAACAGCGTTCCGAGTGCCGCTGCAGCCATCGCCAAGATCGTGGCTTGTCCGGTCAGCGACTGCCTGTAGCGCTGTGCCAGTGCCACCAGCGCCACGGCGGCCAGCAGCGACAGATAGGGCAACAATTGCAGCGCATAGTACCATGTGCGCGTGCTGAACATTGTCAGCTCAGCCAGGAGCAGGACAGGGAAGCCGATGAACAGCGACTTGCGCCGGAGCGAAGGCGCCCGCCACGCGATCACCCCGCCGGCAAGCGCGAAGAACGGCCAGGGAAATGCGGTCAGTGGAATGTTCCAGAAATAGTATAGCGGTCCGGCGCTGTGAAAGTCCTCGCCGGCAAGAAACAACAGCTTTTCTATCTGGATGGTGATCGGCGCCCAGCCATACATCCGGAAACTCAAGCCAAGCCACAGCAGGGTCGGCAGAATGCCAATCGCGGCCCCAAGATAAAGTCCCGGATTCAGCAGATGGCGGTGGCGGCGATGTTCCCACAATATGTAAGGCGCCAGGGCGGCGACGATCGGCACGATCATGAAACTCTTGATCACGAACCCGGCCGAAAAGGCTGCGCCCGCCAGTATCCCCCAGGCAATTTTCCTGTTGCCGTCCTCGGCGCGCAGCAGGGACCACACGGCCAGCAGCGCGACGAAGGCGAGGGGGATGTCCTGCGTGGCGAGTTTCGACGCCTGCATCCATATGGGGGTGACGGCAAGTATGGCGGCGCCAGCGAACGCGACCTGCTGCGACGCGAACCGCTTGCCGATCGCATAGGTGAGAAGCACCGCGCCAAACGAAGCCAGCATGGCTGGCAGACGGCTTGCCATCTCCGAGAACCCGAACAGGCTCTGGCTTGCCGCAATCAGCCAGATGTTTCCCATCGCCCGGTCATAGGTGATGTCGTCAAACCAGTGCTGGGTGATCCAGTCCCCGGTTGCGAGCGCAACGCGAGCCTGCTGGGCGTAATAGCCTTCGTCATGCGCCATATAGCTCTGATCAGGCGCGTTGACGGCAAGCAGCACCACTGTCAGCACGGCCAGCAGCAAGGCGGGTTTCCTGTCCGTCATCCTGCGCAGCCAACCGTCGAGTGCCGTCAAGAAAACCGCCTTTACCAAATCACAGGATTGACTTGTTGGAACGAGCCCGACGGCTTATTGCCACCGGGCAACCGGCAGTGCAATGACCCACCGGTCGGAGCCTGTGGCAAGCGGAGAGGTGCGCGTGGCTGAAAAAAAGGTGGCATTGATTACCGGCATTACCGGCCAGGACGGCTCATATCTTGCACGGTTTCTGCTGGACAAGGGCTACGAGGTGCACGGGATCAAACGCCGTTCCTCGTCCCTGAACACGGCCCGCGTGGATGATCTCTACGTCGATCCGCATGAGCACGAAACCTCGTTTGTCATGCATTATGGCGACCTGACGGACGCGACCAATCTGATACGCCTGATACAGCACTGCCAACCGACCGAGATCTACAATCTCGGCGCCCAAAGCCATGTGCAGGTCAGCTTTGAAACGCCCGAATACACCGCCAACGCCGATGCCATCGGCACGCTGCGGCTATTGGAGGCCGTGCGCATTCTAGGGCTCGACGGCTCGACCCGTTTTTACCAGGCGTCGACGTCCGAGCTTTATGGCAAGGTCGCCGAGGTGCCGCAGAATGAGACGACGCCGTTTTATCCGCGCTCACCCTATGCGGCGGCCAAGCTCTATGCGCATTGGATCACCGTCAATTACCGTGAAGCCTACGGGCTACACGCCTCGAATGGCATTCTGTTCAATCATGAGAGCCCGGTGCGCGGGGAGACCTTTGTGACGCGCAAGATCGCCCGTGCAGTGGCGGCGATCGAGCAGGGTGCGCAGGACACGCTCTTTCTCGGCAATCTCGATGCCCGGCGCGACTGGGGTCATGCAAGGGACTATGTCGAAGGCATGTGGCTCATGCTTCAGCAGGACGAGCCAGATGACTATGTGCTGGCGACGGGGGAGGCGCATACGGTGCGCGAATTTGCCGAACGCGCCTTTGCCTATGTTGGCCGCGAAGTCGAATGGCGGGGCGAGGGCGTCAACGAGACCGGTGTCGATGCACGCGGTGGTCAGGTGCTGGTACGCGTCGATCCCCGCTATTTCCGTCCCACCGAGGTTGATCAGCTTGTCGGGGACGCCACGAAGGCAAGGAACCGGCTGGGCTGGGTGCACCGGACATCGTTCGACGCGCTGGTGGCCGAAATGGTTGAGGCGGACCTCACCGAGGCCAGAGTGCGTTCCAACCGAAAAGGCGGTTGACCGTCATGTTCGCGCTCAAGGGCAAGACCGTATTCGTTGCCGGCCACAGGGGGATGGTGGGATCGGCCATCGTCAGGCGGCTTGCTTCGGAGGATTGCGAGGTCGTCACCGCCTCGCGTGGCGAGTGTGATCTTACCCGGCAGTCCGATGTGGAGGATTGGTTCCAGCGCACCAAGCCGGATGCGGTTTTTCTGGCGGCGGCGAAGGTCGGCGGCATATTGGCCAATGACCGGTATCCGGCCGAGTTTCTGCACACAAACATGATGATCGAGGCAAATGTCATCCATGCCGCGTGGCAGGCTGATGTTTCCAAACTGCTGTTTCTCGGTTCGTCCTGCATCTACCCGAAATTCGCACCGCAGCCGATCGATGAGGACGCATTGCTTACCGGCCCGCTGGAGCCGACGAACGAATGGTACGCTGTTGCGAAGATCGCCGGGATCAAGCTCTGCCAAGCCTATCGCAAGCAGTATGGCTGCGACTTCATTTCCGCCATGCCGACCAACCTCTACGGACCCGGCGACAACTACGATCTCCAGGACAGCCATGTCGTGGCGGCGCTGATACGCAAGGCGCATGAGGCGCGCCTTGCGGGCGCGGACACAATGACGATCTGGGGGAGCGGCACGCCGCGGCGTGAGTTCCTGCATGTCGATGACTGCGCCGACGCGCTGATATTGCTGATGCAGAACTATTCGGATCTCGGTCACATCAATGTGGGGTCCGGCTCGGACATACCCATCGTGGACCTAGCGCGCCTGATCGCTGACGTGGTTGGGTTCAAGGGAGACATCGTACATGATCGTTCCAAGCCTGACGGAACGCCCCGAAAGCTGATGTCTGGTGACAAGCTGGCTGCAATGGGGTGGAAACCCCGCATTGGTCTACGGGAAGGTCTTGAAAGCGCCTATTCGGACTTTCTGGCGAGCGAGCACGCCGATGCCTGACGCACTGTGCGTCAGATCGCCTTGAGTTTGCGGTAGGCGAACACGACCATCCTGATCAGCAGCCAGCCGTCGCGGAAGCGGGAAATCTGCGGTTCGCCAAATGTGCGGGCCTTGTAGTGAACCGGCACTTCCACGATGCGCAGATTGGCTTTGGCAGCGCCGAAAATCAGGTCAAAATCGCCAAAGGGATCGAAGTCGCCGAAATAGTCGCGATTGGCGACAATCCGCTCATAGTCGCGTTTGCGCAGCACCTTGGTTCCGCAAAGCGTATCGGTAAAGCGCTGGTTGAGAAGATAGGAGAACACCAGCGCGAAGAAGCGATTGGCGAGGTGGTTGAGAAACCGCATCGCTTCGTCCTCGCGCGGATAGACCAGCCGCGTTCCGTTGATGAACTCGCCCTTGCCGCTGGCAATTGCATCGAAAAACTTGCGTATCTCCGGGGCCGGCACTGTGAGGTCGGCGTCGAGGATCATCAGCACCTCGCCGGACGCGTTGGCGAAGCCCTTGCGCACTGCGTCACCCTTGCCTTTGCCGTCCTGCTGCAAGACCTTGATGTTCCATTTGTCGGCGTAGGCGTCTCTGACACGCAGGCATTCCTCGTAGGTGCCGTCGCTGGAATTGCCTTCCACGAACAGAATTTCCTGGCCTTCGCACAAGCGGGGCATTTCAAGGATCGCGCGCTCGATATTTCCCCGCTCGTTTCGGCAGGGGATGAGAACCGTGGCCGATTCCGGCGTTGCGGCGCTGGCGCGCTGGGAGCGCGCTACGACATAGCTGCGCAGGCAGAACTGTCTGATCAACGGCAGAGGCGCAATGTACCGGTTGATCAGGCGCCCCAGTCCCAAGAGTGAGAACGGAACAAGCTGCCGCCATTCCACCCGGATCGGCTCGAAGTCCGAAAGATTCAGAACGCTGCGGAAATCGGCGTCGCCGAGCAGATTTTGCGGCGGTTGCCTCATGCGCTGGCCGAGCGCGGTCCCCAGCCTCAGAAGCGGCGTCCAGAGCGCGGAATAGTGGCTGATCACAAGCCGTGTGTCGGCGTGGAAAAACCGGTGGAGCCGCTTCAGCGCATCCTCGATATCGTCGAGCATCCCTATCGTGTCGGACAGGATGACGAAATCGAACTGCCCCTCGATGGAATCGAGGAAGGCGTCATCCTCCATGTCGCCCAGCCGGAAATCGAGATGCGGGTGCTTTTGCCGCGCGATTTCCAGCATGTTCTCGGACATGTCGACACCGACGCCCTCTGAAGGTTCGAGCGCAGCCAGCAGGTGGCCGGTGCCGCATCCGAGATCGAGCACCCGCATGCCACTGGGGACGATGAAACGCATGTAGCGCAGGTCGTCCTCGTAATAGGCACGGTTCTTTTCGACCCAGCCATCGCGCGCCTCGGCATTGGCCTGGGCGTTCTCGTAGAAGGCGCGCTTGCGCGAGCTGGTTTGAATGGCGTCGGGTGAGAAATTCAAAGATCCGGCTCCACGTCTGTATGTTCCGACCGCATGGATCGACGCCTGGCGCGGCTGCGGCCCGGCCCCCGGTAGGGGTAAGCGTACCAGACCACAAGCCCCACCGCTCCCATGGCAAGCACTGTCAGCCCGACAATTGCCGATGCGGCGGCGGATTGGGTGACGCCGACGCCAAGCCCTTCAAGGAGAAAGATCACCACACCTTCGCGAAGCCCCCAGCCCCCGATCGTGACCGGCAAAAGGGCAGACAGCGAAGCGGTTTCGATGATGGTTGCGGCGTCGGCAAAAGGGACCGATACGCCGACGGAACGGAATGCAAGCCATGCGCTCAGGCAGATTGCCAGGTTCGACGCAAGCAGCACGGGTACGATGTTCAAGCCGAAGCGGCGTGACAAAACCACATAGCCATATCGCACGACCAGTTCACGCGGCCGGCGCATCCAGGCGGGCACCGACAACCGACCGACAAACCCGCTGACCGATGCCACGATCAAGCCGCCGGCAACGATGCAGGTCGCCAGCGCAACAAGCCCCCAAGCCAAGAGGTCCAGTTCCACGAGACCGGAAAAGGGTATGGCGACCAGCAGGAACAGAGACAGGCCCCACAGGCCGAGGGCACGGTCAATCAACGCGCTGTGGATGACGTCAGCCACGCCGAGGCCGGAATCATAAGCTCGATAGGCGCGCGCGACGTCGCCCCCTACACCGGTCGGCAGAAAGAGATTGAAGAACATGCCCTCAAAGGTGCCGGCCAGCGTGACCGCTGGCGATATCGAGGCTCCCATGCGGCTCAACACCAAACGCCAGCGCAGCGCGTTGAACGTGACAGCCAGAGTGAATGCCAGAACCGCCGCGGCCAGCTCAGGAAGACGAATCTCGGCGAGGAGCGCTGCAACCTGTCTCAGGTCACCCGTATGGCGGACCAGAAAGAGGATCAGCAGCGCGCCCACTACAAGTTTGATAGCTGTCAGATAGCGCACGCGGCATCCGGGCCCTGGGAATGATCGCTCCTGCGGGGTCTACTTGCGCCGCAGATCGGATGTCATGGCTTGGCCAGGACATCATATCGCTTAACCCAAGAGCAAGAACTGGAAAACCCTTTTGAGGTGAGATGCTGGTCTAGCCGAACAATCCGTGCGGCTCTTTTGAAGCCCGATAGCGCCCGTAAGAGGTGAATTTCGCACGGATCATCGCGATCGGTTCGCGCACCAGACCCCGATCCAGATAGCCCAATTCGCTAACGCCCTGGCGTCCGCCTTCTTCCTGTCCGGTAGCGCTACGGGATCGCGGAAGAGCACGCCGACATTTCGGGCGTTTGTGCTGATATGATCGCCGCCGTGGGGCGGTCCCTACATCACCGCGCCGATCTGCCACGGAACGAATTCCACTCCGCCGAAGCCAAGCTCTTCGCTTTTTGTCTTTTCGCCCGAGGCGACGCGAACCATCAACTCGAAGAGCTCGCTGCCCTTCTCCTCGATGGACACACCCCGGTCGACAATATCGCCGCAGTTGAGATCCATGTCGTCGGACATACGGGCATACATCTCGCTGTTGGTGGCGATCTTGATGCCAGGAACGGGTTTGTAGCCAGACACTGACCCCCGCCCGGTGGTGAAGGCGATCAAGTTGGCGCCGGACGCGATCTGGCCGGTGACAGAGCATGGATCGAAGCCTGGGCTGTCCATGAAAACAAAGCCCTTCGTGTCTATCAACTCGCCAAACTTGTATACGCCGCGCAGCGGCGCCGTGCCGCCCTTGGCGACCGCGCCGAGAGACTTTTCCAGGATTGTCGTCAGCCCGCCACGCTTGTTGCCGGGAGAGGGATTGTTGTCCATCTCGCCACCATTGCGCGCTGTATAGTCCTCCCACCAGCGCACCCGCTCGATGAGCTTTTCGCCAATTTCAGGGTTCTCGGCCCGTCGCGTCAGCAGATGCTCGGCGCCATAGATTTCAGAAGTTTCGGAGAGGATCGACGTGCCGCCGTGGCGTACCAGAAGGTCGGATGCGTAGCCCAACGCCGGGTTGGCGGTGATGCCGGAATAGCCGTCTGAACCACCACACTGGAGGCCAACCATCAGTTCGGAAAGCGGTGCCGGCTCGCGCGCCTGCCGGTTGGCGAATTCGGCCACGCCGCTCAGTGCTTCGAGGCCGCGTTCGATGGCCTTGCGGGTGCCGCCTTCCTGCTGAATGGTCATGTAACGAAGCATGCCGTCGGCGCGAATACGGCGGCCGCTCACAAGCTCGGGGATCTGCAACACCTCGCAGCCAAGGCCAATCAGCAGAATGCCGCCGAAATTGGGATTGCGCGCATATCCTGAAAGTGTGCGCATGAGCGTGGCATAACCTTCGCCCTGCCCAGACATGCCGCAGCCAGTTGCATGAACAATCGGAACAATGCCGTCGACATTCGGGTATTCCCTGAGAAGCCCCGCCTTCTCCGCTGCCTCGGCAATGAACTTGGCGACAGAGCCGGAGCAGTTCACCGTTGTCAGGATGCCGATGTAGTTGCGCGTGCCCACCTTTCCGTCGGCGCGGCGATAACCCATGAAGGTCCGCTGCTCCCCGACCGGTGGTAGCGGCATATTGCGGCTGGCGAAACCATAGTCTTGCCTGTGTTCGCCCATGCCCAGATTGTGCTGATGCACATGCTCTGCCTGTGCGATGTCCGCCGTCGCCTGACCGATGATCTGGCCGTAGCGATAGACATTGGCGCCCGCTGCAATCGCTGCGGTCGCGATCTTGTGGCCGCGAGGCACCGATTTGGCGAGCGGAACCGAAACGCCCTCGATCTTGTCCCCGGGCATCAGGTCACGGATCGCAATCACGACATTGTCGTCCGGATGCAGCCGTATCGTGTTTTGTTCGGAGGTATTCATGCAACTGACTGGCTGTTGGTGTTGGCGGCCGTTCTAAGCGCTCCGTGTTCAAATAGCGAGATGACGTGTTTCGAGACGATGGATGCAAAGTTCCCGTCGCGAGAAAGGTCGTGCCCGAAGATTTCGCGGATGCCGAGCAAGCCCTTTACCAGGGCTTCACGATCCTGGCCTGCATTGTTAGTTGCCTGTCGCAGCAAAGCCGCCATCGGGTCCCTTACATCTATGGCTTTGCCGCGCTCGTCGACACCGGCGACATAACGCATCCACGCTGCAACACCGAGGGCCAGGCGATTGACGGTGAGACCCGCGGCCAACCGGACGCGAATGGTTGCCAGAAGACGCTGCGGCAGTTTCTGGCTACCATCCATGGCGATCTGCCAGGTGCGGTGCTTCAACGCCGGATTGCCGAACCGGTCGATCAGCGTGTCGCGATACGTGGCTAGATCTCCCATACCAGGGGGCAGGGTGGGCATCACTTCCTCCGTCATGAGGTCAGTAACGAGGGTACGCAGCGCGCTGTTGCCGATTGCCTCATCTATAAACTCATACCCGGCGAGGTGCCCGAGATAGGCGAGAGTAGAGTGACTTCCGTTCAGCATGCGTAGTTTCGTGAGTTCAAACGGCCTGACGTCCGGCACGAGTTCCGCACCAAAATCTTCGAAGCGCGGACGATCCGTATAGAAGCGATCCTCGATGACCCATTGAGTGAAGGGTTCGGTCATCACCGGCCACTCGTCCCACAAATCCGTTGCCTCGAAAACGAGCTCCCGATCCTGCTCGGTCGTCGCCGGTACAATCCGGTCAACCATGGTCGATGGGAAGGCAACCTCGCGTTGGATGAAGGCAGCGAGGTCCGTATCGCGCAGCTCGGCAAATCCGGTTACGACACGCGCAGCCGTTTCACCGTTGGCGGGGAGGTTGTCGCAGCAAAGTACGGTGAATGGGGGTATCCCTGCCAGCTGCCGCAATTCCAGCGCTCTGACGATCAGCCCCGGCGCTGATACAGGCGCTTCCGGATTTGCGATGTCATGAAGAATATCGGGGTGATTGGCATCGAGCGCGCCGGTCGCCGGATCGTGGCAATAACCTTTTTCCGTTACCGTCAGGGAGACGATCCGGATTCGCGGATCCGTCATCGCCGAGATGATTTCGGCACCTTGCGTGCCGCCGACCAGGACGTCGAGCAGCGAACCGATAGTCCTTGTTTCCATCCCGGAACCACGGCGGACCGCGACGGAATAGAGGAAGTCCTGCGGGGCCAGAGCGTCCCGGGTATCGGGTCGCCTGAGCGAAACGCCTATGATCCCCCAGGATGGATCGGTGGCGAGAATATCGTCCAAATAGACGCCGATGTGGGCCCGGCAGAAGGCGCCAACACCGAGATGAACGATACCGGGACTGATCGCTGATCGGTCATAGGGCAGGCGCCCTGCCGCCGCTGCCAGAGAGAGCCGCCGGACAGGATCATGTTCAGTCAATTTCGATCAGAGCCTTGATGAGCCCGTCCTTGTGCGCCGCCCAGCGGGGAATGTCATGAACCGCGTCCCGCAGGCTGGTGCGATGCGTGATGAGGCGATCGACGGGAACCGCACCGTCCTTGATTGCCGCGATAACGTCCTCGAAATCGATGGAGGTAGCATTCCTGCTGCCCAGCAGCGTCATTTCCTTGCGGTGAAAGTCCGGGTCGGAGAAGGTGATCGAATCCTTCACCACGCTGACCAGAACATATCGACCGCCATGGGCAACGAACCCGAAACCGTTCTCCATGGCTTTCTGGCTACCGGTTGCGTCGAACACGACGTCGAAGCCTTCGCCATCGGCGATCAGGCCGGCTGCTTGCGGAACGTCCACGCCCACGGCCACCGTTTCTACCTTCGCGACAGACTTCGCTGCTGCCGCGCGCCCGGAGTCGACATCGAGAACAGTCACCGATGCGCCGGCTCGTTTGGCGAACAACGCCACGCCGAGGCCTATCGGTCCGGCGCCGACGACAAGCGCCCGCTCTTTCCCTGTTACGCCACTGCGGCGCACGGCGTGTGCACCAATTGCCAGGAATTCGACTGTTGCGCATTCGTCGGCCGTCAACCCGGCAGCCGGGATGAGATTGCCCGCCGGCAGTGCAAGGAGTGCGGCCATGCCTCCGTCCCGGTGAACGCCAAGCACTGAAATGTTCACGCAGCAATTCGGCTTGCCGGCCCGGCACGCCACGCAGTTGCCGCAGGACAGATAGGGATTGACGACACAGATGTCGCCGATGGCGAGGCCGGAACCAGAAGGTGCTTCAACAACCTCTACAGCGAGTTCATGACCCATGATCCGGGGGTATTCGAGATAGGGGTGCTTGCCCTCGAAAATATGATAGTCCGTGCCGCAGATGCCGACACGATGCGGGCGCACCAGCGCTATTTCCGGGCCGGCCTTGGGGGCTGCCAGCTCCGTCAATTTCAGCTTGCCAGGCTCCAGACAAACGAGCGCTTCCACCGCCTGCCACTCCAGTCACAGCGTTGTTGATTGATGGATTGAGCGGGAGCCGGCATGGTTTGCCGGCCCCCGGACGTCCTATTTGAACTGCGCCATGTTGTCCTTGGTGACAAGGGCGGCGCCGGAGTCGATCAGCGATTCCACCGTCTCTCCGCGGATTGATCTGACGAGGGCATCCACGCCGAGTTCCGCCATCTTGGACGGGAACTGGGCGACGGTCGCGTCTTCCACACCAGCCGTCAGCGCTTCTTCCTCGCCGCAGCAGAAATCGAAGCCGACAAGAACAATTGCGTCGTTCGCGATTCCGGCATTGGTGATTGCGCGTGCTGCGCCTGCCGCGGGCGGGCCGCAGGCCGCGTAGATGGCCTTGAGGTCCGGATTGGCCGTCAGCAGATCTTCAGCGACGCTGATGCCGAGTTCCTCGGTGCAGTTGGTCGCACCCCTGCCGACAATCTCGACATCGACGCCCTGGAGTCCCTCCAGCATGCCGTTGACGCGGTCGTCGAGCGAGGGAACGCCCGGTACGCCTTCCAGAATGCCCAGGGTGTCGCCATCCTTGAGCACGGTTCTCAGATGCGCGCCAGCGATTTTGCCCGCATTGTAGTTGTCGGTGGTTGCAAGCGCCGTGCGGCCATCCCAGTCAGGGATGTTGTTGTCCATCAGAACGATCTTGACCCCTGCTTCGATGGCCCTGTCCAGCGCGGCGGCGACAGTCGGATCAACGGGCGTGATGGCTATGCCCTGCACGCCACGCGTGACCATCGATTCAACAAGGGCGATCTGCCCCTCGATGTCGGTGGCCGACGTTCCCTGTCCATAGACGATCTCCACGCCAGGGTTCGCCGCGGCATAAGCTTTGGCTGCGTTTTCCATGGTGGCGAAGAACGGCACCGGGAACTTTGTAATGAAGCCGAGCTTGATGTCTTCCGCGGACGCGGAACCTGCGCTTGCAAACGCAATCGCCAGCCCCGCCAGCAACATTCGTAATTTCATCCTACTCCTCCCATTCTGGATCGATTCTGAATGAACCGATCCTTCATTTCGCCCCCGGATGCGGCGGCGAATTCCTCTATGTCTCGGCACCCACGATCATGGAGACGAGTTCCTGCTGATTGGTGCGGTCAGGTTTCAACTCGCCCACCTTTCGGCCCTGCAGCAGCACCACCGCGCGGTCGGCAAGTTCGATGACGTGTTCCATGTTGTGGGTGATGAGGATGATCGCTTTGCCCTCGGCCCGCAGTTGCAGGATCAGGTCGAGCACCTTGCGGGATTCGCGCAGTCCAAGCGCAGCCGTCGGCTCGTCGAGGATCACGACCTTGCGGGCAAACATTGCGGCGCGGGCAACAGCGATCGCTTGTCGCTGGCCGCCGGACATGAGCGCCACCGGCGCGTCGAATTTCGGCAGCTTGACCTTCAGCCTGTCGATGATCTCGGCGGCGTCATGATCCATGGCGCGCTTGTTCAGGAACCGAAGCCCGCGCGGCAGCCATGCAGGCCCGGCAATCTCCCGGCCGCAATAGAAGTTCTGCGACGGCGTCAGATTGTCGAAAAGCGCAAGATCCTGGTAGACCGTCTCGATGCCGGCGCGGCGAGCAGCCGCCGGCGTGGGAATCGTCACCGGGTCTCCGTCCAGCAGAACCTGGCCCTCGTCGAGGGAATGAACGCCGCTGATACATTTCACCAGCGTCGACTTGCCTGCTCCGTTGTCGCCCAGCAGCGCCAGTACCTCACCGGCATGGGCAGTCAGGCTCACTCCCTTCAGGGCATCCACTGCGCCGAAGCGTTTGCGTGCTTCGGTTACCATTAGCGCGGGCATGTGGGCGCCAGGTGCGGCCGGAGCGTTCATCAGGCTCTCCCCGCCTGCATCGTTCTGGCACGGCTTTCGAGATAGTTGCGTAGCACGTCGCCTTCCACGGCCATGACGATAACAAGGCCGATGGCGATCATCTGGAAGAAGACGTCGACGCCCAGAAGGTTCAGCGCGTTGCGAATGACACCGATCATCACTGCGCCGACAAGCGCATGCCCGATATGGCCGCGTCCGCCCAGAAAACTTGCACCGCCGATGATGACCGCCGCGATCGTGTCGAGTTCCAGAAGGTTGCCGTAGAGCGGCGAGCCCGCCTGAGTTCGGCCGGCAAGAACGACGGCTCCGATGCCTGCACACAATCCCGAAATGACGTAGGCCGAAACGAGGACCCAGCGAACCGGGATACCCATCTGCACCGCCGCCTCAGGCTTGCCGCCCACGGCATAAATCCACCGTCCCCAGACCATGGCTTTGGCCAGCACCAGCAGCAACGCCGCCACGCCAAAGACCACGAAGAACGAATTGGGGATACCGAAGGTCCAGGATCCGCCAAGCGACGAGATGAATTCGGGCATTCCGCGCATCGTCGTGTGGCCGACAGCGGATTCGAGTGCCAATCCGCGGCAGATGCTAAGCGTTGCAAGCGTGATGATGAAAGGATGCGGCAGGCGTCCGAAGACGAAAACGATGCCATTTACTGCGCCGACCAGCGCACCGGTCAACACCATGGCCAGGATGACGACTACCGATGAATCGGCCACGCGATAGGCAAGGGCGCCAACTACCGTGGCAAGCGCCAGGTTTGCCCCGACAGACAGGTCGATCCCGCGGGTCAGGATCACCAGATGCTGTCCCATCGCGACGATCGCGATGACCGCCGTCTGGGCAAGAATATTGCTGATGTTTCCCGGTTTGAGGAAATGCGGCGTGAGCAGACTGATGACGACAATCAGGGCGACCAGGATCAGCAGCGGTCCGACGCTCAGCAGACGCAGACCGACCGACACCGCGGTCGGCCCGCCGCTCTGGCGGTCGGCCGACAGCGCGTTCGAGGCAATTTGTCGGTTCTCGTTCATCCCCCCGCCTGCACCCCTTATGCACTCAGATGTACCTTATAGAGAAAAAACAATGCTTGACGGCCAGTCAAACTGTTTTTTATGGATTAAGGTCAAGAACAGGCAGATGCTGATTCCATGAAAACCGACACGGTGTTCAAACGCGCTTTCAACGATTCGCTTGATCTGGTGGCCGCTTTGGAGGACGGGGATCGGTTGCCGTCCGAGAACACACTAAGCCGGCAACTGGGGGTAAGTCGCACAACGGTCCGCAAGATCCTGTCTACACTGGAACGCAGGGGAATAGTGAGCGGAAGCGGTCGCGATCGCATTGTTCGCTCCGCCAAGGGAGCAATGCAGCGCTTCCCCGAGGCCGAAACCGTCTCCATGGCCGCGCAGGTCGAGCAGCGTTTCATGGAATGGATGCTGCGGGACAATGCACGTCCGGGCACTGCTATCAACGAACTCGAGCTTGCGCGGCAGTTCGGTGTCGCGACCACAGGCATCCGCGAATTCCTCAACCGCTTCCAGCATTACGGACTGATCGAAAAACGCCCAAATGCCGGCTGGGTGTTCAAGGGCTTCACAGACGGCTTCGCGCTCGAACTCTTCGAGATCCGGGAGATGTTCGAGCTGCGTTCGGCGCGAGCGTTCGGAGAGCTGCCGGAGAGTTCGCCTTCATGGGAGCGGATCGAAGCTCTGCGCGCAGAGCATTTGTCGCTCCTGAACGAAATCGAAGACCGATACCACGACTTCTCCGAGCTCGACAGCCGCTTTCACCGCTTGATCAACTCGGCTGCGCCGAACCGGTTCGTCAACGATTTCTACGACATCATCACGCTCATCTTTCACTACCACTATCAGTGGAACAAGCAGGATGAGCGGCACCGAAATGAAGTCGCCATCCGCGAACACCTGACCTATATCGATGCCCTGCTCGGGCGGAACCCGTCGATGATCGAACTGGCGTGCCGGGCCCACCTGCAGTCGGCAAAGGAAACACTCATCAGGTCGACGGCCGGCCAGGGCCCGGAGACATCGAGGCACAGCGTCGAAGCGGCATCGTAAGTAACGATCGGACGCCAAAAATCGTGGACCGCGGCGCGCGCGCTCTGCTGGCCCGGAGAATAGCAATTTCAAGCTTCCGCTTGTCAGGGAATAGCCAGGCGCCCCATGTCCGGAGCAAGGACCCTGCCATTATCCGACAGAAGACGTTGCCGGTGTTTCGGACGGTGGCGACTCCCATCTCTCAGGTCATCTGCGGTTCCGATTTCATTTTCTTGAAGCGTCGTTGTCGCTCGCGATTTCCGCAATGAACCTGCCGGTCCGCTCGACGATGAGGTCCTTGTCGTTGTCCAGGGTCGCAACATGGTAGGAGTCATCGAGCCACAGAATTCTGGCATCTCGCGAGCCGACGCTTTGCAAGATCAGGGGGCCGTTGGAAGGCGGCAGGACATGGTCTTCGCGCGATTGGATGATCAAAGTCGGGCACACGATCTTGTGCAGCAGGTTGCCAGTCGCGCCCATCAGCGTGTTCGCCTCTCGCACGCAGCTCACTGGAACCTCCGGATAGGCGAGTTCGGCGACACCTGCGGCCTTGATATCGGAGCCGATGCCCGGGACACGGTCCGGAGCATCGCTGGCCAACACCAGTTCCGACATCTCGGCATTTAGCCTGCCGCCGCATCCGTTGATCGGGATGATGCCGGCGACAAGATCGGGAAGCCGGGCCGCCAGGTTGAGGCAGAGCGTGCCGCCCATTGAAAGCCCGGCGACAAAAACCTTGCCGTGCGAGGCGGCCATCTCCCTGAGCGCGGCTTCAGCCGTTCCCAGCCAATCGAGATAGCCGGTGGTCGCCATGTCGTCGGGCGAGGTTCCGTGCCCTGCGAGCCGCGGTCCGCAGACGAAGAAACCAAATCTGCGATGAAGCGCCTCGCCCAGATAGCGCATGCTCTGCGTCGAGCCTGTGAAGCCATGCAGCACCAGCACGGCGGGCTGGCCTTCGGCTTCAAAGCGAAACGCTTCCGCGCCCTCCATTGTCTTCGCCATTTGTCTCTCCTTTTTTGTGCGCGTCCGTCAGTTCTTGCGCTGCACGGAGTAAGCCGCCGCAGCGACGCCGATGATGATCCCCTGCAGCATCAGTTTTGCCGGCTCGCCGAGGCCGAGACTTGTGAGGAGATTGAAGGTGAAGGTCAGCATGAGGGCGGCGACCGTCGGGCCAAGGACGCCGCCTTTGCCGGAGCCGAAGGTGACGCCGCCAAGGATCACCGCGGCCAGCGAATTGAGCGCAAGATCCCTTCCAAGATCCATGCTGCCGACGCCGACGAAGCCGATAAGCAGAAACCCTGCCAGAACCGAAAACAGGCTCGACATTACGTGCACGATCGTGACGACCCGCACATAGGGTATTCCTGAAACCCAGGCGGCGCGGGGATTTGCGCCGATGGCATCGACATAGCGGCCAAACACCGAACTGCGGATGAACACCGCGACGGCGATCAGTAATGCGGCCCAGACGACAAGGACGACCGGCACAATGCCGATCTTGAAGCGAACGATCTGGCGCAGGATCTCCGGCGCATCGCCGGGCGAGCGAAGCTGGCTGAAAGCAACTGCCACGCCGGTAATCACCATGGTGACGGCGAGGGTGACGATGACCGATGATGCGCGAAGCCGGGTGATGAAGAAGGCGTTGAGCAGCCCGACAGCGATGCCGAAAGCGACAGCGATCAGAATAAGCACGGGCTCCGAAAAGGGCAGGAGGCCGCTTGTCAGGATGTAACTCACTCCGACGACAACGCCGCCTATCGACAGATCGAGAGACAGGACGCGCATGCACAGGGATTGGCCCAGAACGGCTATGCCGAGCGGAGCTGCCTGCCGGGCGATCAACAACAGCAGCATGGGTGTAAGCAGCGCCGGGCGCATGAAGTAGGCAACAATCAACAGGATGACCATCGCGGCATAGGCGAAGGGAAGCGAGAGCAGAGTCTTTCCCGCCGAGCGCAGCCACTGCCCCGTCCTGATTGATGGCGAAACGGTTTCTCCCGTCATGCGCCGATCGCCTCCCGACGTTGCAATCCGATTGCCATAAGAAGGAGTGCACCGGTCAGTGCAGCACGCAGGAACGGGGAAACGCCCAGAAGGTTCATGCCGTTGGAAATCAATCCGAGTGTGACTACTCCGGCGATAACGCCGAGTATGCTGCCAGTGCCGCCGGCGAGCTGGACGCCGCCGAGCGCCATGGCCGTGATCGTGTCCAGCGAATATGGAGCGCCCATCGTTGAATCACCTGCGCCGACACGCGCCGTCAGAAAAATGCCGGCGATTACCGCTGACAGGGAGCAAATGACAAAACAGGCCACCTTTAGCCGTGTCACGGCAATGCCGTTGCGGCCTGCGCTGACAGGGTTGGCGCCGACTGCGTAGATGCGAGGCCCGTAAGGGGAACGGTTGAGCAGGAACCAGGCCAGAAGGATGGCCGCGGCGCACCAGAACAACGCTGCCGGCAGGCCCGCGACTTGCGATACCGCAAGGGTTCTAAGGTAGCCGGGCACCGCGCCTCCCGGCACCGGGTGCAACAACAACGCAACGCCCTGCACGAACGTCATGGTGGCCAGAGTCATAACTAGCGGGTGGACCTTGAACACGGTTACGCCGAAACCGTTGATCAGCCCGACTCCAACTCCCATCGCCAACGCGAGGGGTATCGCCCAGGCCGGATCTGCGGTGACGAGGATCGCGCTTGTCAGGCTCATGACCGAACCAACAGACAGATCGATGCCGCCGGAAATCGCCACAATGCCCTGGCCCAGCGATGCGATCATCAACGCCGTGATCTGACTGTTCACATTCGCCAGGTTTTCCAGGCTCCTGAACGTACCCGACGAAACGCAGAGCAGCAGAAACAGAGCGGCGGGGAGTGTCACAACGATCAAGGACAACCCGGTGCGCCGGGATTTTCGTGCAAGTTCAAGCATCGGCCTGCGCGCCTTGTTCGGCGCGTCCCACCAGAGCGTGGCGCATTATTTCCTCCTCGGTGGCTTGCGCTCCGTCGAACTCGGCCACGATCTCGTTCTGGCGCACGACGAGAATGCGATCGCAAAGGCCGATGAGCTCCAGTAACTCGCTGGAGAGCGTCAGAACGGCGCCTCCGCCATTCGTGAATTCGCGTAACAAGCCGTAGATTTCCGCCTTGGCACCGACATCGACGCCCCGGGTCGGCTCCTCGAGCAGCAGCACATCAATCCCCGCCGCGAGCCACCTGCCGATCATCACCTTCTGCTGGTTGCCGCCGGAGAGCTCTCCGACTTCCTGGCGCGCACCAGCGGAGCGGATGTTCAGGCGCCGCATGAACTCGGCAATCACGTCATGCCGGCGCGGCACGAATTGCCACACCTGCAAACGGCGCAGCATTCCAAGCGTGATGTTCTGGTTGATCGAAAGCGGAAGATAGAGCCCTTCGGTTTTCCGATCTTCCGGCACGAAACCGATTCCGGCCCGAACGGTCTTCGTTACGTCGAGAACCAGCGGTGCAGCGCTGGTCTCGATGTCTTTCATCACCGTGCCCGCAACCGAGGGCTCCAATCCCGACAATGCGCGGATGATGTCGCGCTGCCCCTGACCTTCCAGCCCGGCAAGGCCGACGATCTCGCCGCGTTTTACGTCGAAAGAAACAACCGGGCCGCCTTCGCGAACCTGCAGGTTCCTCACCGATAGCGCGCCCGGCGCGTCCAGGGCGAGCGCCGGCCGCGCGGGGAAGAACTTCGACAAGACGCGCCCGACCATCAGCGACACCAGATCGTCACGGGTCAACGCCTGTGTCGCGCGCGTTTCGACGTGCTGGCCGTCCTTGAGAACAGTCACCCGATCACAAAACCGGAAAATCTCATCAAGGCGGTGGCTCACATAGAATACGAGCTTTCCTGCGGCCTTCAGACTCGCCAGAAGCTCGCCGAGCTTGTCGACCTCGGGCGCGTTGAGCGCGGCCGTCGGTTCGTCGAAAATGAAAATATCTGCGTCGGCGGAAACGCCCTTGGCAATTTCGACCAAGTGCTGATCGGCGACCGACAAATCTCCGCAGTAGGCGTCGACATCCATGCTACTTCCGAGCCGGGCTATCATCGACCCTGCCTGTGCACGCATCTCGGTTCGGTCGATCTTGCCGTGGCGTACAGGTTCGCGACCGAGAAACAGGTTCTCCGCGATTGTGAGATTGGGCAGAAGAGTGAGTTCCTGGAAGATCGTCGAGATACCGAGACCGCGCGCGTCCGCCGGGCTTTGAGGCGAGAGCTGCTTGCCGTGCAGCCTTATCTCTCCGCTGTCCGCCGGAAAGAGCCCTGCCAGGAGGTTCATCAATGTCGACTTGCCGGCGCCGTTCTCGCCCGTGATCGCGTGGACGGTTCCGGCATCGCAGTCGAAGGAGACTTCTCGAAGCGCGAAGTTCGAACCGAAGCGCTTCGTTACCTTGTCGAACGAGATCATTGTGGTGGAGTAGCCGATGCTGATATCGAGACTTCCGCCCGCCAGGGCGGGCGGAAGCATCTCGGGGAAATGGCGGATTATTGCGCGAACATTTCCTTGATCTTGTCGTCCGGCAAAGTCGACGTCACCCAGAAAGCATCGTTGAGATCGGGCCGGTAGTAGTCGTCCAGATTCTCGTTGGTGATCGGCGCCGGCGATGAATAGTAGTGGGTGTGCAGCGACTTGCCTTCGAGCAAGGCGACGGCGGCGCGCACAGTCGCTGGCCCCAGACCTGGCGTAAAGATCGGCGCGGCTCCGTCAACGCCGGCATCCTTCCATGCGCGAAGGAAGCCATTGTTGGATTCGCCAGTCATCGGCACCAGCTGCTTGCCGGCTTCGTTGAATACGTCGATGCAGGCGCGTGTCATGTCGGCGCCGGAAAACCATATTCCGTCCACCGGCTGCCCCGAGAGCACCAGATTTTCGCAAAGCTGCTTGCCCTTGGCGTAATTCCAGTCGCCATAGACCTCGGTACCAATCTCGATATCGCTGCCTTCGATCGCCTTGCGGAAGCCGTCGTAGCGCTGCTGCTCTTCCTCAACGCCCGCAATGCCACGGAAAGCCCAGATCGTGCCCTTGCCGCCCAGCTTTTCCCGCAGGAACCTGCCACCGACTTCACCGAAGCGCTCGCCGCCGCCCATGACCTCGACCGTTGTGCTCAGCACATCGCCGCCGGTGCCGAAGTTGACCACCGGTACGCCGGCAGCCAGCGCTTTCGCCACCTGGTCTTTCACAAGCGGCGGGGCAAGCGGGGCGACGATCAATGCGTCGACCTTCTGGGCAAGCAGGTCTTCCAGATCGGCGACCTGCTTTGCCGGTTGCCAGTTCGCTTCGGTGAAGATGAACTCGCCAATGTCGGGGTTCTTGGCTGCTTCGAGTTTCATTTCCTCGATCATCTGGACGATCCAGGTGTTGCCTACGCCAACGAACGAGACGCCGATCTTCCAAGGAGGATCCTTCTTGAATTTGTCCTCCGGAGTCATGTTGGGCGAAGTGGCCTCGATCAGGTTTGGCGGCAAAAGCTGCACCTCATCCTGAGCCGTTGCCGGCGCCGCCGCAGAGGCGGCGAGGCCGAAAAGCAGAATTGCCACGCTCTTTCGAAACTGATTGGACATTTTTTCCTCCCGGTACACGCGCCTGCGAGTTTGCCCCCGACAACAAGCGCAGATCTGGCTGCATCTTCCTCACTTGACCTGAATCTAATTGCCTGATCCAATCAAGTGACCAAAACATATGATTAAGAAAGCTTGCCCGTCAACGAATTTCGACTCGGGTACCGGAATTAGGTGCTGAAACCACCGCGGGATGGAGGCGACCGGGTGTAGCCGGGAACAAAATTGTCGCCCGGCGTGCGTACGAGGGCGGGATCGAATAGAAGGCTATGCGTTTGGTACGATTCCGCGTGGATTCGCCAAGGGAAACTCCACCATGTCAGGCACGGAAGCTCCGAAAATACCAATGAGCCCCGCCCGGCCGCAAAGCACCGGCCGGCGCGAGCAGATCATCGATGCTGCGCTGACGGTGATGATTTCTCATGGGGTTCACAACACCACCACCAGAAAGATCGCCGAAGCTGCCGGCGTTAACGTCGCAACGCTGCACTACCACTTCCACAACAAGGAAGAGATCATCTTCAGCGCAATGGAGGAACTGGCGTCACGGTACCGGGATACGTTGTCGGCGCGTTTCTCCCAGCCTCAATACCTTGGTCAGAGAATAGAAGACCTCCTGTGGTTCATCTGGGGTGAGATCAAGCAGGCGCCTGGCGAGCAACTCGTGCTGCAGGAGATGACGCTCTACGTGTTGCGGGTCTCGCATGCCGAGCACCTGGCCGCTCAGAAGGAGCGCGAGATCAAGTCATTGTACAGCCTGTCGCTCAGAGCATGCCTGGATGTCGGGCCGGACGACGAACCTCAGATCGAGGAACTGACCGATTTTATCTATGCCTGTTTCGTGGGCATCCTGAATCAGTGGCTGGCGACAAGGGACGAGCAGGCGCTCGTGAAAACGACCGGCAACCTGATCGAGGCAGCACGGGCGCTGGCAAGCAAACTGCTTCCTGATCGCGAGCACTAACGACCGTCGGGTCAAGGACTTGCGGTGACCCCGTTTGCGACGAAAACGATCTGCCAGGTCATGTAGCTGCCGGCGGCGCGGCGAAGGCGACAATCTGCTCCATGACCGCGACAGGCGCGCGGATGCCGCCGAGCGCTTCTGCCTGGCCTTCGACGCCTCCAAGGTAAATACGTCTGTAATCCATCTCGTACGGCACACCGGCTTCTCAACAACCGGAGCCATGGTCAACTGCCAGGTGAGGGGCAGGCCGGCAATCGGGTGAGCAGACGGTTTCATACCTTGACATCGGATGTATATCGCGAACAACTGGTACAAACGACAGGGAGGATATCGTGGCACGGATCGAACTGCGCACCGTCAGCAAGCGGTTTGGCTCGGTCAGCGTGATCGAAGACGTTTCGCTGACCGTCGAGGCAAGCGAGTTCGTCGTTTTCCTTGGGCCGTCCGGGTCCGGCAAATCGACCCTTTTGCGCATGATAGCCGGCCTGGAATCCGTCGACGGTGGTGAGATCTGGATTGGCGATAGGCGGGTCGACCAACTGGCGCCCGGCCAACGCGAAGTGGCGATGGTGTTCCAGAACTACGCGCTTTATCCGCACATGACCGTTACTGAAAATCTCGCCTTCGGGCTGAGGAACGTCGGCGTTTCGGCGGATGAGATCGGCAGGCGCGTCAGTGATGCGGCGCGTATTCTGGAGATAGGGGAATTGCTGGAGCGCCGGCCGGCGCAGCTTTCGGGCGGACAGCGCCAGCGTGTTGCAATTGGCAGGGCGATTGTGAAGGAGCCCAAGGCGTTCCTCTTCGACGAGCCTTTGTCGAACCTAGATGCCGCGCTTCGGGTTCGCACCCGTGTGGAACTGGCGGAGCTGCACCAGCGGCTGGCCTCCACGATGATCTACGTCACGCACGACCAGACCGAAGCCATGACCATGGCCGATCGGATCGTCGTTTTGAACGACCGCAAGATCGAGCAAATCGGAACGCCGATGGAGGTCTATTCAAGACCTGCCTCCCGTTTCGTCGCCGGATTTGTCGGCTCGCCGGCGATGAACTTCCTGCCGGTATCTTTGTCCCGCAACGGAAGCGTCGTCTCGACACTTGGCGACGGCAGCGTGCTCCCGGCCAACCTGTCCGTGCCCGCCGACAAGATCGGCGACAAGGTGATCCTGGGAATCCGCCCCGAAGCCGTGCGGGTAGCGGCCGGTGAGGACCGCACCACCGTTGGAAAGGCTTCCGTCGTGGAAAGGCTCGGCGAGCGCACGCTCGTCCATGTGCGTTTGAGCGACGGCACGACGCTGGTTGCCCAGGATGTCGGCCGCTCGACAGTCAGCCCCGGAGACGAAGTCGGGTTGCATCTCGATGGTTCGGAGGCGCATCTTTTCGACGCGGAAGGCCGCGCATACCACGCGGCTTGAATTCATTGCAGTGAGGGGCGTGGACATGACGGCCGGGTTCCCGCCGCATCGCAGCGTCCTGGCTCTTCGGCCGTTCAGCCCTTGATGCCGGCAGACAGCGTGATCGCTTCGGTCACGCGGCGCTGGAACAAGAGGTACGCTAGCGCTACCGGGAAGCCGGCCAGAACGGCGGCCGCCAGTTCACTCGCATAATAGACGCCGAAACTGTCATTGGTCTGAGTGATGCCGACGGTGATGGTCATCATCTCCGTCTTGGTGACGGCCAGGAAAGGCCAAAGAAACGCGTTCCAGGCCCAGATGAAGGTTACGATCGACAGGGCCGTTGTCACCCCCCAGTTCATCGGGATGTAAATGCGCGACAGGATCCGCCATTCGGAGGCGTTGTCCATCATGGCCGCTTCGCGGAAGTCCTTGGGCACCTGATCGAAGAACTGCTTGTAGACGATGATGATGACCGGGTGGATCAACTGCGGCAGGATGATGCCGGCCCATGTGTTCAGCAAACCCATATCCGCCATCAGGACGAAGTGGTTGATGATCAGGACCTGAGTCGGCACCATGAAGCTGGCCAGGATGAACCACCACAGGGCGCGGCGGAACGGAAAGCGCAGCTGCGAGATCGCGTAACCGGCGAAGATCGAACTGCCGACGGTCAGCACCATGACGCCAAGGGCGGTGGCGATCGAGTTCAGGTACCAGTAGCCGATCTGTGTCTGGGTGAGGGCGAACACATAGTGTTCGAATGTCAGCGTCTCGGGCCACAGCTCGATATAGGGCCGCACCACCTCGTTGTCGGGTTTGAGCGAGCTGACGACGCCCCAGTAGATCGGAAACGCCCAGAGTACCGCGAGAACCACGGTAACGATCGTTATCACCAATCCGGCAATGTTGATGCGGCGTGCGGTGGACGGGGTCATTTCCTGCCGCCTCCCGAAGCCCGGGTGAGGTGGAAATTGAGTACAGACACCGCCACGACGATGACGAACAGGACAACGGCAATCGCCGCAGCGCGGCCGCCGTGGTTCGACTGGAAGGCCCGCTGGAAGATGTAATAGACCATGACCAGATTGTCGTTTGGCCGGCCGCCCGTCGAGAACAGATAGACCTGGTCGAAAATCTTCATCTGCAGGATCAGCTGGATCGTCAGGTTCAGGGCGGTGATCGGCCACAGAAGCGGCCAGGTCACTTTCCTGAACGTCGTCCAGCGCCCCGCATTGTCGAGAGCCGCTGCTTCATAAACCTCCTGGGGTATGGCGCGAAGCCCTGCCAGGAACAGGAGAATGTTGAAGCCGCAGGTCCACCAGATGGTGATGAATGCGACAGCCGGCATGAACCAGGTGGTGGTCTTGAACACCGGCACACGGCTGATGCCCAGCATGTCGAAGACCTGCATGACGATGCCGAACTGGAAATTCAGCGTCCAGTCCCAGAGCCGGTAAACGACCGAAACCGGCAGGATGTAGGGCAGAAAGAACAGCGCCAAGATGAGGGCCTGCATGCGGCCCGACAGTCGGCTGACGCCGAGCGCAATGGCCAGTGCTACGGCGGTGCCGGGAACCACCGACAGGGCGACGAAATAGGCGGTGTTCCAGATGGCCGTGTCGAAACGCCGATCACGGCCGAGACGGGTGTAGTTTTCGAGACCAACATAATCGCCGCTGCCGATCAGCGGGGCGTCCGTGAAGGACAGCAGGAACATATCGATGGTGGGGTAAACGAAGATAAGCCCATACACCGCCAGGAACGGCGCGAGCAGGAGTAGCGCAAACAACCACTCTTTCTTCGTATCCCTAATCAAGTTGGCGCTCCATGCGTACAGGGCGCCCGCAAAGGGGCGCCCTGCCGGGGAGGATCAAAGGTCGTTGAGTTCGATCTTGATCTCTTCCACCGCTTCCGCGGGATCCATTTCGCCGTTCAGCGTCGGGACGAAATAGGTGGACATGACGTCGAAGATCGGACCGGCAATGCCTGCCAGCGTCGATTTGGGATCGAAGATCATGTTCTGCGTCAGCGGCGAATAGGTCGCGTTGGGTTCCATCGCCTTGTACTCGGCGCTCTCGGTTACCGGTCCATAAGCCGGGATGTGGCCGGCTGTCGCCCAGAACAGCGAGTTCTTGGAGATCCAGCTCATCACCTCAAGCACGGCATCGCGTTTCTCGGCCGACATGTCGCCGGCCGGAATCGCGAAGGTATGGCTGTCAGCATAGGTCGACGGATGATCGAAGATGACCGGCAGTTCGACAGCGCCCCATTCGAAGAGCTTGCCGTCCTTGTGCAGGTCGGTCATCGTGGGGACTTCCCAGACACCGTTGATCATCATCGCTGCTTCACCGGACGTGAACAGCGCGACCGTTGCCGGATAGTCGGTATAGGTCGATTGCAGGCCGCTATTGGTCCAATCGGCCAGCACGCTGAGGGAATTCTGCAGCTTCTGTGCATTGTCGCCGGCAAGGAACTCGCCGTCGGTCATCAGTTCGCCGTCCTGCTGGCCCATCAGCGAGTAGATGGTGCGGAACATGAAGTTGCCATCAGCGGTAACCGAGCCCAGCGGGAACTTCACGTCGCCGGAATCCTTCAGCGCCTGAAGCGTTTCGGTGAAGCCCTCACGGCTGTCCATGCCCATCGGCGTGCCGTCGTCGTTCAGCCGGCCGACTTTCTTGAGCAGGTCCTTGTTGTAGTAAAGGACGATTGGATGGGTATCGAGCGGCACGGCATATTGCTTGCCGTCGACCGTGACAGCGTCCCAGGTCGATGTTGCGTAGTCGGATTCGCCGATGCCCATCTTCGACCAGTCATCCGACGTGATCTCGGAAAGCAGGTTCTGGTCCACGGCCAGCGGAATGCGGCTCGCATGATAGGTCATGATGTCGGGTGCTTCGCCGACGGGAACGGCCGTCTGCACCTTTGTGTAGAACGGAACACCCCATTCCAGCGTTGTTGCGTCGATCGTGATTTCCCCTTCGTGGGCCTTGTTGAAATCCTCGATCATCTGCTTCATGCGAACGCCGTCACCGCCGCCGAGGAAGTCCCACCATACGACGGTTTCCTCTGCCACGGCCGGCATCGCAACCACGGTTGCGCAAGCAAATGCCAGCGCCCTCAAGACACTCTTAGGTTTCATCTTTTCCTCCCTCGCGGATGCAGATCGCACCGCTTAAACTGCAGAGAAAGGCTTATCCGAGACGCCTTCGATGTCAACAGATATTGTGATATGTATCACAAGATCGGGTATACAAGCGTGCTGACCGACGACTACAGAGCCAAGCGCACCATCGCATAGGAGTATGGCGCCAGCACTACGGAGAGTGCGCCATCGGATACCGTGGCGCCTGATCCAGCTTCGGGTTTGACGTTGTCCGGATTCTTCTCCGTATTCACGGCATTGATGTCGTCGTGTTTGATGATCTGATGATCGACGACGCGCGCCTCGCCAAAGCCTTGCAGACTGATCTCGGCGGTCAGTTCCTTGTCGGGATGGCGATTGACCATGAAGAAGGAAAGCGCGTTGCCGTCCTTGCTGCGCACGCCGGCAATGTCGAGATAGGGAACCTCGGGATCGGTTGCTGCCTCGTAGGTCGGGCTGTCGCATTGAAGCTGAAGGGCGGTGCCGCGCCCATATAGCGATGCAAACAGGTAGGGGTAGAAAATCGTCTGCCGCCACGCCGGTCCGCCAGGCGCTGTCATGATCGGTGCGATCACGTTCACCAATTGCGCGATGCAGGCGATTTTCACCACGTCCGAACGCCGAATGAACGTGTTGAGGATGCTGCCGACCTGCAGCACGTCCTCGAAATTGTAGATGTCTTCCAGCAGGACGGGCGCGTGCGGCCAGTCCCATTTCTTCATGCGCTCCTGATCACTTTTGCGCTCGTGGTACCAGACGTTCCATTCGTCGAATGAGATGTAGACGTTCTTCTTCGACCGCTTTTTCGCCTTCACATAGTCGATGATCCCGGCGACTGTGCCGATATAGGTGTCGAGCTTGTGTGTGAGGGCGAGGTACTCCGCAGTGTTCTTCTCGTAGTTCTCGAAATACATATGCAGGGAAATGTAGTCGACGGATTCGTAGGTGTGCTCCAGGACCGTCGCCTCCCATTGCGGGTAGGTTGGCATGTTGGAATGCGAGGAACCGCAGACAACCAGCTCAAGGGAATCGTCGAAGGCCCGCAGCGCCTTGGCCGTCTCATTGGCCAGATGCCCGTATTCCGCCGCCGATTTGTGCCCCACCTGCCAGGGGCCGTCCATCTCGTTGCCGAGACACCAGAGTTTCACGTTCCAGGGCTCTTCCTGGCCGTTCTTGCGGCGCAGGTCCGACCAGTAGCTGCCGCCGGGATGATTGACGTATTCGACGAAGTTGCGTGCATCGTCGAGCCCGCGTGAGCCGAGATTGACCGCCAGCATCATGTCGGTGCCGACCATCTCGCACCAGTCGGCGAATTCGTGGATGCCGACCTGATTGGATTCGGACGTATGCCAGGCGAGATCGAGCCTTACGGGGCGATCCTCGCGCGGGCCAATGCCGTCTTCCCAATTGTAGGCAGAGACGAAATTGCCGCCCGGATAGCGGACGAGCGGCGGGCGCAGTTCCTTCACAAGGTCGGCGACATCCTGGCGCATGCCGTTTGCGGCTGCGGTGTCATGGCCGGGTTCGTAGATGCCTGTGTAGACCGCCCGGCCGAGATGTTCGAGGAACGCTCCGTATATGCGGTCGTCGATCTCCGAGATCGTGAAATCGGCGTGCGCAATGACTTTTGCCCGCATCTTGTCCCCTCCATCTGCGTTTTGTACTGGAATCTCTGATCTATATCCAGTTTGCAGGTATTAAGGGCAGGGCGGTGCCGCCCGTCAAGGAGAAATCAATGCGTGATGATGCGCAGAAGGATGTCCTGGTCGTAATTGCCGAAGCCACGTCCGAAGATGTTGATCCCGCCCGGATGTCTGGCGTCTGGCTTGAGGCCGATGCGCAGGCGGATGGAGCTGTGCCCGCCAATGTCGAGGTCCGCGATGGTGACGGGAGAGACCTTCATACCATCCACAAAGGTGCCCTCTGGCGTTGTGCGCCATGATTTCAGCTTGCCATACTGGGAGCCCACCAGCTTCCACCAGTGCGGCGTGTAGACACCGCGCTTGTCGCCGAAATCGCCGGGCGAGGTCCAGGTTCCGATTTCCGTGCCATTGATCCAGGCCGTGATGTCGGAGGGCCAGTTGGCGCTGGTGCCCGGCACCTCGGAACTGAGCTCCATCGAAAATTCGAGCGCCTTGATTTCGGAATTGGCGAGCTTGGCGTTGTTGGGAAACTGGTACTCCACAAAACCGCGCGAGAACCAGAGCAGGCCGGCTTTCATCCGGTCCGGCTCAAGAAACGTATCCGGGACATCGAGAAGTCCGATAATGCCCTCGGTCGAGCACAGGCCGCAGGGGGCAGAGACCTCGCAGGTCGTATAAAGCCCGATCGGCATCGACACATCGATTGCGCCCTTGGCGACCGGCTCGGTGGTGTCCTTGAACATCACGAGGATCTCGTCATAGGCCGCACGGCAGATTTTCTGGCTGCCCTTTCGCGCCTTCTGCGATTCCGTGAGGACCAGCCCGACCTCCTCGAGGATCTGCATGTTGGATGAAATGGTCGACTGCGGCAGGCCGAGATGCTCGGTCACCGCATTGACGTTCATCGGACCCTGTTCGTGAAGCAATCCGAGTATCCTGACGCGGACCGACGACGCCAGCCCCTTCAGAACGTGCAAGTCCTCTTTCGGATCGACGACTAGAAAATTGCCGTTCATGCGCCCCCGACCAATGCGCTTGGAAATCCTGTTTAGAATTCGTACCAGATATCCCGATACGGATCGCCCTTTTATTCAACTAAATGTTCTCGCTCGATTTTGCGAGTGCCACTCACACAATCTGATTATGCCGGATCAGCTCAGCCTGCTCGGCGGACCGCTGCTGCGCTGTTCGGGTGAGGCGACGGCCTAAGGGGTGCCGGCCACAATGGCGCCGGGCCGGGCAATCACGCGCGAGGCAAGGGTGTGGCCGGCGGTCAGGCGCTCGCTTTCCGGCTTGCCCTGAAGGCAGGCAGCGAGATAGGCGGCGTTAAAGCTGTCACCGGCCGCGGTCGTGTCGACAACGTTTTTCGCAGGCGGGAACGGACCGGCCTCGGCTCCTGAAAGCGACAAGGGGCCTTCGACGCCGCGTTTCACTGCACCGGCCACGCAGCCTGCCCCGTGCAGGCGGGCAATGGTTTCCGCTTCGCTGCCGCCGAACAACGCCATCTCGTCATCAAGCGAGGGCAGTGCGATGTCGGTCAGCTTCCATAGCGCCATCGTTTCAGCCTGTGCGGTTGCCTGGTCTTCCCACAGGCGCGGGCGATAGTTGGAATCGAAGGCGACCTTGCCTCCGCCCGCGCGGAGATCGCGGAGGCGGGTGCGCAGGGCAGAACGCGCTGCCGGAGACAGGATGGCGAGGGTGATGCCGGACAGGTAGACAATTTCGAAGCCGTCTATCCGGTCGAGGTCGTCATTGGTGCCGAAGAGCTGCCGGGCGGCCGACATGCTTCGCCAGTAATGGAAGCTGCGCTCGCCCGTGTCGTCGGTGGTTACGGAATAGATGCCGAGATTGCGGTCCGGGTCGCGGATGAAGCCCTCTTCGGGCAGTCCCTCGTTTGACGCAAACCGCAACAACTCGCCCGACAGCGGGTCCATGCCGGTGCGGGTCAGAAAGGTGACTGCGCCTTGCAGAACACGGGTCGCGTAGACCGCAGTGTTGAAGGTGTCGCCGCCATAGCTGAGGACGGGGCCGGCGGGGCTCATGCGAAATTCGGCCATCGCCTCGCCGATGCACAGAAGTCGGTTCATCTCACCGGTATAGCGTTACCGGCAGCCACATTGACAGTGCCGGAACGAAGGTGAGCAACAGCAATACAACGATGAGCGGTACGATGAACGGGGCGGTAGCTACCACGCAGCGCTCGAACGGAACGTCAGCCACCTTGGACAGCACATAAAGCACCATGCCGACCGGCGGGGTGAGCAGTCCGATCATCAGATTGAGGATCAGGATGACGCCGAAATGCACCGGATCGACCCCGATCGAGATGGCGACGGGAAGCAGCACGGGTGTGAGAATGGTGATGGCGGCGATCGTTTCCATGAAGCAACCGACGATCAGCACGATCAGCATGATGATGAGCAGGATCATCGTCGGGTTGTCGGTGAAGCCGAGCAGTTCGGTGGCGAAAAGCTGCGCGACCTGATTTGCCGTCAGGATCCAGGCGAAGATGGCGGAGGCGGCAACGATCAGCATGATCGACGCCGTCGTTTCGATGGTTTCCATCGAGACCCGCATGATGCGCCGCAGATTGAGCGTGCGGTAAACGAATACGCCCAGAAACAGCGAATAGGCGACGGCAGCGATTGCGGCCTCTGTCGGGGTGAAGATGCCAGACAGGATGCCGCCGACGATGATGACCGGCGTCAGAAGCGGCAGGATGGCGTCGACGAAGGAGCGCAGGAAAACCCTGATGCTGAACCGGTCGTCACGCGGGTAGTTGCGAATGCGGGACAGGATGCCGACCATCGCCATGAGCGCAAGCGCCATGATGACGCCGGGAATGATGCCGGCGGCAAACAGCTGTCCGATGGAGGTGTCGGCGACGACGCCATAGACCACTAGCGGCAGCGAAGGCGGAATGATCGGCCCGATGGTGGACGATGCGGCCGTGATGCCGACGGAGAAGTCGGTATCGTAACCGGCGTCACGCATCGCCTTGATTTCGATATTGCCAAGACCGCCGGCATCGGCGGTGGCCGCACCCGACATGCCGGCGAAGATGACGCTTGCCCCGACATTGACGTGGCCAAGGCCGCCATACATCCAGCCGACGGTGGCGCGGGCGAAGGTGAAGATCTTGGTGGTAATGCCCGACGTGTTCATCAGGTGGCCGGCCAGAATGAAGAACGGCACGGCGATCAGCGGGAAGGAATTGATCCCGTTGACCATGTTGTGGAGCACAACCAGGTTCGGCATCCCGGTCGTGGAAATGAAAAACAGCGAGGCGACGCCGAGTGCGACCGCGACCGGCGCGCCGGCAATCAAGAGCCCGAACAGGATGACGAACATCGCGGCGAGGGTCATTTGTCCGATCCGGTGCTGTCGCTGCGAATGTCGGCCAGCGCATGCGCCTCAATGTCATGCACCACCTCGTCGGGGCGCTGGCGCATCTTCCGCAACAGCCAGAGGAACGAGTAGAGCGCCACGATCGCCAATCCGATTGCGACGCCCCAATAGACAAGGCTTTTCGGTATTTCGGCGGATGCCATTTTGGTTTTCGTTTTCTGGGCGAGTTCCACCGCGACCCAGGCCATGTAGCCGAAGAAGGCGAAGGTGAGCGCCTCCATCGCGACGGCAAGCCACTTGCCGTACAGCGCGGGGAGATAGCGGTAGAAGAATTCGAGGAAGATGTGGGTGCCCTTGCGTGCGACCGTGATCGCGCCGAGGAACGCGACAAGGATCAGCACATAACGTGCGATCTCTTCGGTCCAAGCCAGGCTGTCGTTGAGCACGTAGCGGGTGAAGAACTGAAGGAAGACGATGATCGCCAGAGCCCACAGCGCCAGCAGCCCAGGCAGGTCGACCAGCTTGAAGTCGACAGGCCCGTCATCGCCTGAGAGCGTGGAAGAGGAGCGCGGGGCATGCGCCCCACGCTCCACCTCGTTCGGATTGCCGGGTGTATTCACGGCAGATACCGTCCGTTAAGCGCCCTAGAGTCCCTGCAGCCGATCGAAATGTTCCTTGTTGTAAGGCACATTCGACCAGTCGGTCAGTTTGGGAAGCACGGCATCCTGAAACGGCTTGCGATCCACTTCGTTGACGGTCACGCCCTGTTTGCGGAACCAGGCAACAAGATCCTGCTCGGCTTGGTAGATGTTGTCGGAAACCTTCGCAGCGGCCTCCTGCAACACAGCCTGAACCGCATCGGCATCGTCGCCCAACTGCCCCATGGCAGTGTCGGAAACGACGATGATGAGCGAGTTCAGCAGATGGCCGGTCAGGTTGATGTTTGACTGGACCTCGTAGAACTTCTTGAACTGGATGGTCGGCAGCGGGTTTTCCTGCGCGTCCACGACGCCCTGCTGGAGAGCGAGGTAGACCTCGGAAAACGCCATCGGGGTCGGGTTTGCGCCGACCGCGTTGGGGAACATCAGCATGACCGGCGAATTCGGGACGCGGATCTTCAGATCCTTCATGTCCTTGGGTTCGAGGATCGGAAAGTTCGATGTCACATGCCGCTGGCCATAATAGACGAGCGCCGCCACGGTGTGGCCGGTCGCGTCCTTGTAGCCGGCCGACAGGTCGGCGAAGAGATCGCTCTCACGATACGCCTTCCAGTGATCGAAGCCGCGCATGATGAACGGATAATCCGAAATCGCGATGGGGCCGTAATAACGTTCGGCGAAGCTCGGTCCGGTGTAGATGATGTCTACCGCGCCGATGCCGAGGCCTTCATTGATCTCGACCTCCTTGCCCAGCGACGAGGCGGGGAAAACGTCGATCTGCACGCGGCCATCGGTGCGCTTCTCGACCTCTTCGGCTGCCCACAGTGCCTGCTGGTGATAGTCGGACGCTTCTTCATAAACATGCGCCCATTTCAGCGTTGCGGCCATCACGCCACTCGTGCCGAAAAGCACTGCAGCCATGGCCAGCGCAGCTGGTCTCAGGAAATTGCCCTTCATAGTCTCCTCCCGGTTGCCCGCTTGCCGAAGGTGCGCAGCGGGTGAGCCAAAAAACATCTGGCATACAAGATATATCTGGTATACTAGATTTTTGACCGGCGCAAGCGCTATGCTGTTGGCCGGGCAGACACGGACGTGTAGAGGTCAAGCGAGAGCCGATGGCGCAGACCAACAACAGCGGAGGCGGCGTGGAAACGCGCAAGAAGAGAGCAGCCAATTCGCCGCCCGCAGTCAGCCGGCTCCTGCATCCGCCGCATGCGGAGAAGAATTCCGACATCGTATATCGCGATCTTCGCAAGGCGATCGTAACCATGGCGCTGGTGCCTGGCACGCCGATCATCGAACGCGAACTGACGCTGCAATACGGGATCAGCCGCACGCCGGTGCGCGAAGCGGTTCTGCGACTGGTCGAGGACAGGCTGGTCGACGTTGCGCCGAAGTCGGGCACCTTCGTTGCCCGGATCCCGCTGTCGGTGCTGCGTGAGGCGCTGGTTGCGCGACGGGCGCTGGAAGAAGTGACCGTGCGCGCGGCAACCGAACACGCCAGCGAAAGCCAGATCATGCAGATGCGCGCGGTCATACAGCGTCAGCAGGAGATGGCGGAAGCCGGCAATGAGGAAGCCTTCCATCTGGCCGATGAAGACTTCCACGCCATGATCGCCACGGCGGGGCGCTATCCCGGCATTTGGGAAATGATCAAACAGATGCGGGTGCAGGTGGAGCGTTATCGCCGCCTGACGCTTCCGCAGCCCGGCCGCATGCCGCTTGTCGTGAAGGAACACACGGCAGTGCTGGACGCGATTGCCCGGCGCAACGCGGACGAAGCCGTCGTCAGCATGAACGAACATCTCGACAAGCTGCAACTCGATATCTCGGTCTTCCGCGATCTGTGGCCGGACTATTTCATCTACGATCCTGTCGTCGACAGCGGGCTCATCGGCGACGCAGGCAACCACCAGGCATAAGCAGGAATTGGCATGAACATTTCAGTGCGCGAAACGATTGGGCCGAGAGAAGCCCGCCAGTTCGACACCCAGCAATTGCGAGACAATTTTCTTTACACCGGCCTGTTCGCAGACGGCGAGTTGCGGCTGAACTATTCCCATCTCGACCGGACGATCATTGGCGGTGCAGTGCCGGTCGGGTCCGCATTGCAGCTCAAATCGTCAAAGCCGGTAGGCTCTGACCCCTTCCTCAGCCGGCGTGAGATGGGCGTGTTCAATATTGGCGGGAAAGGCAGCGTTTTGCTCGACGGAACGAGCTTCGAACTGGCCGGTTCGGACTGCCTGTATGTGCCGATGGGGATTTCAGATGTGCGCTTTTCGAGCGCTGACGCCGGCAATCCGGCGCGCTTCTACCTCGTTTCCGTTCCCGCTCATCACGCTTACGAGCCGGCGCTGATCACCATGAATGATGCCAACCGGCTCGACCTCGGGTCGCAGTCGGATGCCAATGTGCGGACGCTGCGGCAATACATTCATCCCGATATCTGCAGGTCGTGCCAGCTGGTCATGGGCATGACGGCGATCGAGGATGGAAGCGTGTGGAACACGATGCCGTGCCATACGCATGGCAGACGCTCTGAGTTCTATCTCTATTTCGACATGGACCCGCAGGCGCGTGTCTTCCATTTCATGGGCGAACCGGACGAGACGCGTCACCTCGTCGTTGAAAACGAGCAGGCAATCGTTTCGCCGGGCTGGTCGATCCATTGCGGCGCCGGCACTGGCCGCTACGCCTTCATCTGGTCGATGGCGGGCGACAACCAGGACTTCACCGACATGGACATGGTCGCGATGGACGCGCTGCGATGAATGTCGGCCCGGACAGCTTCAGTCTCGCTGGCCGGACAGCGATCGTCACAGGCGCGAATACCGGGATCGGACAGGCGATTGCGGTTGCGCTGGCGGCCATGGGCGCCAAGATTGCCGCCGTCGGTCGTTCCGACATGGCTGAGACGGCAAGCCTGGTCGAAGACGGCAATCTGTTGCCGATCAAGGCGGACCTGTCGACTACTGCCGACCATCAGCGAATTGTCTCGCAAACGATGGAGTGGACGGGCTCGCTGGACATTCTGGTCAACAATGCAGGCATCATCCGCCGCGCCGACGCGATCGACTTCACCGAGGCCGACTGGGACGCAGTTGTCGACACCAATCTCAAATCGGCGTTCTTTCTCTCGCAGGCTGCTGCAAGGGTCATGCTTGAGAAGGGTCGCGGCAAGATCATCAACATTGCGTCGCTGCTGTCTTTTCAGGGCGGCATCCGCATTGCGTCCTATACCGCCTCGAAGAGCGGACTTGCCGGGCTGACGCGGCTGCTTGCCAATGAGTGGGCGGGCAGGGGCGTGAACGTGAACGCGATTGCGCCGGGTTATGTGACGACCAACAACACGCAGGCGCTGCGCGACGACCCCGACCGTTCAAAATCCATTCTCGACCGTATTCCGGCCGGCCGCTGGGCCGCCCCGGCCGACATTGCGGGAGCGGCAGTCTTTCTCGCCTCGCCCGCTGCCGACTATGTGCATGGAACGGTGTTGCCCGTGGATGGCGGCTGGCTGGCGCGTTAGCGCGGTTTTCTGTTTCCAAACAGCCCTGACAGACAAGCGCATCCGCCGGTTTGAAACCGCTGGCCGGTAGGCTACAAGCGCGTGCGCGGTGCCCAGTTCGCCTGCCGATCGCAGGCGGATGCATGGGGCTTCGCGGAAACACAGACAACCCGACAGAAAACGAAAGGCCGAGCGAGTGAAGCGACTTGAAAACAAGGTAGCCATCATCACCGGGGGAACCAGCGGGATCGGTGAGGCGACGGTCGATCTGTTCGCGGCCGAAGGCGCGCTCGTTGCGGTGGTCGGACGAGATGAAAGCCGTGGATCGGCAATCGCCGGCCGGCAGGGCGACAGGGCGCGGTTCATCCGCGCCGATGTCACCCGCGAGGAGGACATCGAGGCGGCGGTGGCTGAAACCGTGTCGACCTTCGGGCGGCTCGATATCCTGTTCAACAATGCCGGCGGCATTTCGCGTGGCGGTATCGAGGACGTGACGCAGGATGATTTCCGCCACGCGATGGACCTGCTTCTCGGCAGCGTCGTCTTCGGAACCAAACATGCGGTTCCGCACATGAAGAAGCAGGGCGGGGGGCGCATCATCAACAATGCCAGCGTGGCGGGCCTGCGCCACGGCATGGGCGGCTACCTCTACAGCGCCGCCAAGGCAGCGGTGGCGCAGATCACCAAGGTTGCGGGCGTCGAACTCGGCCCCGACAACATCACTGTCAATTCGATCTCACCGGGCGGCATCGCCACGCCGGTGTTTTATGGCGGCTCCGAAGTCGCGCGGACGCTGGAGCCGGCCCACAACGAGGCCAAGATGCGCAAGCTGAACCAGAACCTCGCCCGGGCGACGCCGTTGCTGCGCGCAGGCGAGCCGCTCGATATCGCCAAGGCCGCACTGTTTCTGGCCAGCGACGAGGGCGCATTCGTCAACTGCCACGACCTTGTGGTCGATGCAGGCATGATTGCCGGCGGCCGCACGGACTACGCGCCGAAGCCGACTTAGGCAGGCTGACAACCGGCACCTGCAGCGAAACCGGGTGCTCGAACTCCGTCATAGTTGTTTGATCTAGCGCAACGATGCGCTTTGCGCGCCGACCTAGGTTCTCCCCATCGAAAACGATGGACCACAAGGAGAACCGAGATGTTCACGCGACGCCAGGCATTGATGGGAGCGGCTGCCGCTGCCGCGCTGGCTGCCATGCCGCCCTTTGCGGCGGTGGCCAATGAGGCGGATATTGCTGCACTACCGCGCGAGAAGGTTTCGCTCGTCGCCCCGCCATTCGTCCATGCTCACGAGCAGGTAGCGGCCGGCGGGCCGAAGGTCATGGAGTTCACCATGACCATCAAGGAACTGCCGGTCGTCATCGACGACGAAGGCACCACACTGCAGGCCATGACCTATGACGGCTCGATCCCCGGTCCGCTGATGGTTGTGCACGAGGGCGACTATGTCGAACTTACTCTGATCAACCCCGACACCAATTCGCTGCCGCACAATATCGACTTCCATGCAGCTACCGGTGCACTTGGCGGCGGCGAGCTCACGCTTGTCAATCCCGGCGAGCAGGCGGTGTTGCGCTTCAAGGCGACGCGCACCGGCACCTTTGTTTATCACTGCGCGCCGGGCGGTCCGATGATCCCGTGGCATGTCGTGTCCGGCATGAGTGGCGCCATCATGATCCTGCCGCGCGACGGGCTGAAGAATGAGAAGGGCGAGCCGATCACCTACGACAAGGTGTATTATGTCGGCGAGAACGACTTCTACATTCCGCGCGACGAGAACGGCGATTTCATCAACTACGATTCGCCGGGTGAGGGATATGGCGACATGGTCGAGGTCATGCGCGGCCTTGTGCCAACCCATGTCGTGTTCAACGGCGCGAAGGGTGCGCTGACGGGCGAAAACGCCCTCAAGGCCAAAGTTGGCGAAACCGTGCTGATCGTCCATTCGCAGGCCAACCGCGATACGCGGCCGCACCTGATCGGCGGGCATGGCGACTATGTGTGGGAAGCCGGAAAGTTCGCAAATCCGCCCAGCAAGGACCTGGAGACATGGTTCATCCGCGGCGGCTCCGCAGGCGCGGCGACCTACACCTTCCTCCAGCCCGGCATCTACGCCTACGTCAACCACAACCTCATCGAGGCGGTTGAACTGGGCGCCACGGCCCACTTCGTGGTGGAGGGCGACTGGAACGACGACCTGATGAAACAGGTCGCAGCACCGGGCCCGATCCAGACCAACTGATGGATCCGGTGAACTGGCCCGGCAGCAATGCCGGGCCATCATTGCCGGTAGTTGAACCGGAGATGTCCGATGACGCTCAAGCGACTACTCATTGCGAGTGCAGCAGCCGCAATGCTGGCTTCGCCAGATGTGGCGATCGGCCAGGCCGAAGAGCTATCAACACACCCAGAGACGCCCGGCCGGACAAAAGCAACAGAGGTTGTGGAGCTCGCGCCCGGTTCATTTGAGTTTCCGGTGCCCGGCGAATTTCAGGCGGAAGGACGACCGGCCAGTGCGCCGGTAGTCGAGCAGAGGGTTCCTACTCCGCTTGCCATCATGAAATATCAGGTCAGTCAGGCGGAATATCAGCGCTGTGTTGAAGCCGGCGCATGCAAGGCCGCCGATGCGACCATTGCCGCAGATGCGGACACGAAGCCCGTGACCGGCGTCAACTTCCTCGACGCGCAGGCTTATGCGCGCTGGTTCTCCGAGCAGACCGGTGAACGCTGGCGGCTGCCGACGGACGCCGAATGGGCATATGCGGCAGGGGAGCGGTTTGTCGGCGAAACCTATTCGGCCGTGGCCAGTGATCCCGACAACCCGGCAGTCGCATGGATCAGGCGCTACCGCGAAGAATCCGCAGCACGGCGCGAACCCGATCCCGTGGCGCATGAGCGGGGTCACTTCGGCGCCAATACGCACGGCATAACCGATCTGGCGGGGAATGTGTGGGAATGGACCTCGACCTGCTACGCGCGCACGACGCTGGACGGCGTGACCGGGGAAGTGGTGCACAGTACCGAAAACTGCCGTGTGCACATCGCTGAAGGGCGGCACCGCGCCTACATGTCCGATTTCGTTCGCGACGGTGTGAGCGGCGGCTGCGCGGTTGGAATTCCGCCAGACAATCTCGGCTTCCGGCTGGTGCGTGAGGTGAAGCGGTCTTTGCCCGAGCGCCTGTTCGACGCCCTGCGTTCCGCGTTTCTCAACCTTACGGCCTGATCGGAACAGGAATGGAAAGCGTTGCGCAGAGCGCGAGGCGCCGTCCGCGTCCTGCCGGAGACACGCCGGTGCGCAGTCGTCGCGAAAGTGCTCGCTCGATGCCGCCGTTCTTCCAGAACGGATTCAGGCCCTTTTTCTTTCTGGCAGCACTCTACGCCGGGCTGGCCGTGCCAGTGTGGCTAGCGCTGTATCGAACCGGACTTGTCCTACCGGGTCCGCTGCCGGGGCTCGCCTGGCACGTTCACGAGATGCTGTTCGGCTATCTGGCCGCCGTTATGGCCGGGTTCATTCTGACCGCGGTACCCAACTGGACCGGCCGGTTGCCGATCAATGGCTGGCCGCTCGCAGGCCTGGTGTCTCTCTGGCTTGCGGGGAGGGTGGCGATGGCTTTCGTTGCCGATCCCCTGACGGCGTTGGCTGTCGACTTGGCATTTCCGGTCGCGCTTGCTGTGGTGATCTGGCGCGAGGTGATTGCCGGACGCAACTGGCGCAACGCACCCATCGCCGGCATGCTCACCCTGTTCGGGCTGGCCAATGCTACCTTTCACGCGGAATGGCTTGGCTTGGTGCCGGAAGGCATCGGTACGCGGCTGGCGCTGGCGGTGATGGTCATGCTTATGGCGCTGATCGGCGGGCGGATCGTCCCCAGCTTCACCCGCAACTGGCTGGTCAAGCAGGGGAGCGCGCGGCTGCCCGCGCCCTTCGCCGGGTCCGACAAGGCGGCCTTGCTGGCAACGGCGATTGCGTTGGTGCTTTGGGTTGCGACTCCCGAGAACCGTCTCGCCGGGATCGCGCTTGTGGTCGCTGGTGTTCTGCTCGCTGTACGAATTGCCCGGTGGAGAGGGCACAGCACCTGGCGCGAACCGATCGTCGCGATACTCCATCTTGGATATCGCTGGCTTGCGGTGTCAGCGCTGTTGCTCGGTGTCGCAGCGATCTGGCCGATCGTGCCCCAAAGCGCGGCCATTCACGCGCTGACCGCAGGTGCTGCAGGAACGATGACGCTGGCGGTGATGACGCGCGCCAGCCTCGGCCATACGGGCCGCGAGATCCGTGCAGATGGATGGACGAAGACCATGTACGCCGCGGTGACAGCAGGTGCAGTCCTACGGGTGGTCGCGCCCTTCTCGGGCGAATTCTATCTGATGGTTCTGACGGCCGGCGGCGGGCTGTGGTCGGCGGCGTTTCTTGCCTTCGCCGTTTGCTACGCACCCGTTCTTTTCGGCACGCGATACCGAAACTGAGCTGGCTGATACCAGACATGAAAAGGCCGCGGGCAACGGACAGCTGCCCACAGCCTGTGCTCAAGATGGTAGGCGGAGCGGCCTAGTTGGCCGCCATAGCCTGACCGAAGAGTTCGGCAAATACCTTCTTGGCCTTGCCGGGATGCTTGACGGTCTCGGCCTCTTCGACATTGGCGGCCTCGCCGACCTCGATCAGCGCGACCATGCCCATCGCATAATGCGGCGTGCATTTTATGCCGTAGACGCCTTCCTTGTCGAAGGTGACTTCGAACTCTTCGTTGAACTTGCTCTTGAAGGGTTCCGCGCCTTCGGGAAGCATGCCCTTGATGGTCTCAGCATTGTGACCCTTGTCGGTGGGCAGGAAGCGGACGACGTCGCCCGGCGCAACGCGGATGAAGTCGGGTTCGAACACCATCGCGCCCTTCTCGCCCTTGTTGAGCATCTTCACTTCGAATTCGGCGGCATTGGCCGCACCGCCCAGCGCGACGGCCGCGCCAAGCACCAGGGTTGCAATCAGCTTTCTCATCGGATTGTCCTTTCGTCCTGAGAGGGTTGAGTTCTGATTACAACGAGTGCGTGGACTTGAATTTGCGCTCGCTCAAACTGTCGTTAGAAGTTTGGGCATCATGTGATGCAGGACGGACGGGACAAGAATTCATGAGCGGGCTGGACAGATCACTCATTGCCGATTTGCCGGCCTTTTCCGGCATGACCGGGGATGCGCTCGACCAGGTGCTTCTAGGTGCGCGTTCGTCCCGCCATGCGAAGAATTCCGAAATTTTCGCTGAAGGCGGGGCGGCGGATCACTTCTTCCTGCTGTTGTCGGGCCATGTGCGCGTGGTGCGCACGACACCGGAAGGCGAACAGATGATCGCCCGCTACATCAATGAGGGCGAGTTGTTTGGCATCGCCATTGCGATGGGGCTGACAGCTTATCCCGCCAGCGCGGTTGCGGCGGTGGATTGCGTCGTTCTCACCTGGCCTAACAGCGAGTGGCCGAAGCTGCAGGAGAAGGTGCCGGGCTTCGGGGCGGCGACATATCGCACCATCGGCGACCGGCTGCAGGAAACGCAGACCAGAGTGATGGAAATGTCGACCGAGCAGGTGGAACAGCGCATCGCGCATGCCCTGCTGCGACTGGTCAATCAGGCCGGGCGCAAGACGGAGAACGGCGTGGAGATCGACTTTCCGATTTCACGACAGGACATCGCCGAGATGACAGGCACGACGCTGCACACTGTCAGTCGGCTCCTGAGCGCCTGGGAAAGCGAGGGCGTTGTGGCGAGCGGACGGCAGAAGGTGACGGTGACCGACCCGCACCGGTTGATGCTGATTGCCGAACGCAGGTCCGGTGGGTGACGGTCAGCCGCTGATCGCGGCCAGTAGCTCGCGGACGAAGGCTTCCTCTTCCACTTCATGTTCGGCGCAGGCTTCAGTCACTGTGTGAAACGAGCCAATGGGGCACCCGACACACAGCATCCGGTGGCGGATCATCACGCCAATCGTGGCAGGCCAGCGCCGCATGATCTCGTCGACCGGCATGTCGGGATCGATTTTCTTCGGCGCCATACGAATGTGCTCCTTGCGAGTGTGGCAATAGAGCAGGGCGCGACGAAGCGATCTTTGTGCATCGACAAAGAGATTACAGGTTGGCTGTTTGGGGATGGCCCGAGTGGGTTCGCCGGGCAAAGCCGTGGCAGGAACCGGTCAGGCAGAAAGCACAGCGCGCCGGTCCATGAGAACCGGCGCGCCGCAAAGTCAGGTCAGGCGAAAGACCAGCGCTCCATCCAGCGCTCGCCATCGACGTCGTAGTTTGACGCCATGTCGCCGTGGACGATCTTGTCGCTGTTGGCGAAGACGAAGTTGGCGAACATCGGCAGCACCGATCCGCCGTCGGTCGTCACCAGTTCCTGCATCTCGTAGTACATGGCACGGCGCTTGGTCTCGTCGAGCTCGGCGCGCGCGGCCACCAGAAGCTCGTTGAACCTAGCGTTCGACCACTTGGTCTCGTTCCACGCAGCACCCTCGGCATAGGCCGTGGAGAAGATCTGATCCTCGGTCGGCCTGCCGCCCCAGTAAACAGCGCAGAACGGGTGCTTGAGCCAGACGTCGGCCCAGTAGCCGTCATTCGGGACGCGGTTGACATCGATTTCGATGCCCGCGGCGCCGGCCGAATTCTGGTAGAGCACGGCGGCGTCGACGGCGCCGGGGAAAGCGGCGTCGGCTGCCGACAGTGTGACCTTGAGGCCGTCGAGCCCTGCTTCCTTCAGGTAGAACTTCGCCTTGTCCGGATCGTAGGGGATCTGCGGCAGATCGGCATTGTAGAACCGGTAGCTAGGGCCGATCGGGTTGTCGTTGCCGACGGTGCCGTGACCAAAAAGCACCTTCTCGATCAGCTCTTCGCGATTGATGGCGTGCTTGAGCGCCTGGCGCACATTGACGTCGTTGAACGGCGCTGTGCTGGTGTGTGCGGCGAAGGTGTAATATTGTGGTCCGGCAATCGAGTTGATTTCGATGCCCGGACGGCGACCGAGAAGGCCGACGGTCTTGAGATCGAGCTTGTCGATCGTGTGAACGTCGCCCGAAATCAGGGCCGTGGTGCGCGCGTTCAGGTCGACGATCGACAACAGCTCGACCGCGTCGAAGAAGCCGCGCTCCTGGTTCCAGTCATTTTCGTGGCGCTCAAAGCGGGCAATGACGCCTGGATTGAATTCCACCAGCTTGTACGGGCCACAGCCGTCGCCCGACTTCCAGTCCGGCTCGTCGTCCTTGGAGGGCAGGATCGCCAGATGATAGTCGGTGAAGACGAACGGGAAGTCGGCATTGCCCGATTCAAGATCGAAGATCACCGTGTCGCCATCGGTGCTGATCTCGGTGATTCCGGCGACGATAGGCGCGGCGGCCGAGGTGGTGTCTGCGCCGCGATGGTGGTTGATGGAGGCAACCACGTCATCGACCGACAACTCCTTGCCGGAGTGGAACTGGACGCCGGAGCGAATCTTGAAACGCCAGCTCTTGGCGTCGTCGCTGGCTTCCCAGCTCTCGGCCAGTGAGGGCTCCAGCGAACCGTCAGTTCCGACGCCGGTGAGGAAGCCGTGCATGCCGTAGGACAGCGCGACGGTGAATCCGTTGATGAATGTGCCTGGATCGAGCGTGTCATTGGACTGGCCATGCCCCTTGGCAGCACGGATTGTGCCGCCGCGCGTCTGCGCCCGGGCGGGCTTCAGGCTGAGACCGGTCGCCGCCAGTCCTGCAAATGCCGCGCCGGTGCCAAGCAGCTTACGGCGCATCGGATCAAAACTGAGTGCGTTTCTGGGTTCCCGTTCCATTCTAACCTCCAGAGATTTTTCGTTTTTTGTTGAGGCGTGCTGGCAAGCTGCACGCAAGATGCTGCGCGAAGACAGTGTCAGGTGACATCACCTGACAACTCTATCCCTCTCCTTTGTGAAAGGGCAACGACGTCAGAAGAAATTGGCTGTCAGGCCCAGTGCGACCGGCGAAGCATGCTTGACGATCTGGCATTGGTTTTCTGAGGGCCATCCAATCAGTGTATGGCAATTTCGCTGAAATTGGCCCAGTTTCTTCTAATGGCTGACATATGGAATCCTTATGGCAGGTTCGGCCGCTACAGCGCCGATTTGTGCCTTTTTCTGCTGGTGGCGGAGAATGGCCAGTTCTCGCGTGCGGCGGAGGAGGCAGGGATCTCGCAGCCCCGTATCAGCCAGCGCATGCGCTTTCTCGAAGAAAGTCTAGGCTGCCAGCTTTTCGTGCGGGAGCGCCGCGGCGTCTCGCTGACCGGCGCAGGGCAGGAACTCAGGGCGGTGCTCTCGGAGCCGATGAATGCCGCGATCAAGGGGTTCGACCGCTTCTGCGACAAACCGCGACCGGGCGAGGTGGTCATTCTCTCCGATATCGCCTTTGCGAATTTTCTTCTCCTGCCGGAGTTCGCGTCGCTGAGCACTGCGTTTGACGGTTTGAGCATATCGCTCATGAATGTGCAGATGCCGCAGGTAGAAAGCGCATCCGGCGTGGATTTGATGATCCGAATGGAAGACATTCACGAGGTGGCGCAGCACGAGGTCTGCCTGTTCAAGGAGCGTGTGGCGACGGTGTGCAGCGCAGCCTACCGCGACGCGCATCCCGGTATGACGCAGCCTGAAGACCTGCTCGACAAGACGCTGATTGACCTTGCAGCCGTCGGGCCGACCCCCTGGTACACATGGTTCAGCTGGTTGCGGGAGCAGGGTTGCGAACGCAGCGCTTCGCAGGACCACATCGCGTTCAATAGCTACGACCACGTGATACGGGCAGCTCAGGCCGGGCTGGGAATTGCGCTCGGCTGGGAAGGGCTGGTCGATGTCCATTCGCCGACCTCGACGCTTGTTCGCGCCATTCCCGCACGCCTGGAGAGCGACAGGGGTTATTATCTCAAGATCCTGCCGGGCCACGCCAATGCCGACACGATCAAGGTGTTCGAGTGGCTGGCGGAGCGTTTTGCGCGCGGCGATGGGTGATGCCTTACCCTGGCCACATCACTGTTTTCGGCTGGCTCAGCTAATTGACAGGGCGGTTTGAGCCCGGCGACGCCGAGCCATGCAACGGGTGCAAGTCAGACACTCGAAAATTGCATGGAAATCAGTGGTTTTGCAGGTTGAAATCACCAAGCAAATGAATTAGCTGCGCGAGATAGACGATGAGAAATGCACCCGTTTCCTTGCCGGAGGTGGCCATGCTGACACGCGACGACATGATCCGCGAATACAAGAACCGCAGTGGCAATCTGCCGGCGCTTCTTCTCTTCTATGCCGCCATCGTCGGAACGATGGCTGGCACGGCTTTCGCTATTCTCTGATTTTCACCGCCGCCGGATGACGGCGGTGACTGCTTCCCGATGATCGGGGCGTAGCGCGGCGTTGTCAGACGTCCGCGGCGTCGCCGATATTGTCGACCCCGCGCTCTTCGAGCAGCGTGGTGAGCCAGTTGGGATCCATCTCAGGCACCGACGACAGAAGCAGGTCGGTGTAGGGATGATGCGGCGGCTGGAACATCTCGTCCTTCGGACCCTGTTCAACCACCTTGCCGTGCTGCATCACCACCACTTCGTCGGCGATCGAACGCACCGTCGCGAGGTCGTGGGTGATGAACATGTAGGCCAGACCCAGCTCTTTCTGCAACCGGTCGAGCAGCTTCAGGATGCCCTCGGCCACAAGCTGGTCGAGCGCACTCGTCACCTCGTCGCAGATGATGAATTCCGGCTCGGCCGCCAGCGCGCGGGCGATGCCGATACGCTGCTTCTGGCCGCCTGACAGCTCAGGCGGGTAGCGGTTGTAGAACTTCGCCGGATCAAGCTCGATCAGGTCGAGAAGTTCGTCGACGCGCTGCTTGAGCGCCTGTCCCTTCAGACCCGAATAGAACTGCGCGGGACGGCCGATGATCTCGTTGATCTTGACCTTGGGGTTCAGGGCCGTGTCGGCCATCTGGTAGATCATCTGCGCCTGACGAAGCTGGTCGCGGTTGCGATCAGTGTATTTGGGGGGCAGGGGATCGCCCTTGAAAAGCACCTGACCCTTCGAGGGCGGCAGCAGGCCGGTGATGACGCGCGCCGTGGTGGACTTGCCCGAACCGGATTCGCCCACAACCGCGACCGTCATGCCCGGATATACGTCGAACGAAACGTCATCCAGCACCTTCACGCCGCCGGTGTATGCGGCGTCAACGCCCTGCACGGAGATGACCGGCAGGGTGCCGTCGGTCGGTCGTGACTTTTGCTCGCGCTTGAAGCTGCGAACCGCCCAGAGGCTCTTGGTGTAGTCTTCCTGCGGGCTTTTGAGCATCTTCTCGGTGGTGGCTTCCTCTACTTCCTCGCCCTTCAGCAGCACCTTGATGGTATCGGCCATCTGAGCCACGACCGCGAGGTCGTGAGTGATGTAGATTGCCGCGGTGTTGAACTGATCGACGATGTCGCGGATCGCGGCCAGCACCTCGATCTGCGTGGTCACATCGAGCGCTGTGGTCGGCTCATCGAAGATGATGAGGTCGGGCCGGCAGGCCATCGCCATAGCGGTCATCGCGCGCTGGAGCTGACCGCCGGAGACCTGGTGCGGATAGCGGAAGCCGATTTCCTGCGGGTTGGGAAGGCGCAGGCGCTCGTAGAGCTCCATCGCGTCTTCCTGCGCTTCCATCCGCTTCTGGATGCGGTAATGCACCGGCGCTTCGGTGTGCTGATCGATGATCTTGTGCGCCGGGTTGAAGGAAGCGGCTGCCGACTGCGCGACATAGGCGATGCGCGAACCGCGAAGTGAGCGCCGCTCGCCCTCGGAGGCAGTCGTCAGCTCCATACCATCGAACTCGATAGAGCCATCCGATATCCGGGTGCCGTCGCGGGCATAGCCCATTGCGGCCGCACCGATCGTGGACTTTCCGGCGCCGGATTCGCCGATCAGGCCCATGACCTCGCCGCGATGAAGCGTCAGGTCCACGCCCTTGATGATCGGTATCCAGGTTTCGTCGGAGTAGCCGTCGATCTTGAGATCGCGGATTTTCAGCAGGATGTCCTTGTCGGAGAATTTTTTCGCCATCTTACTGCTCCTTGAGGCCGGAGGACCGGAAGAGCATCCAGTCGACCACGAAATTGACTGCCACCGTCAACAGGGCGATGGCAGCTGCCGGAATGAGCGGCGTGATGTCGCCGAACGAGATCAGCGTTGCGTTTTCACGCACCATTGAACCCCAGTCTGCGGTTGGTGGCTGAATGCCGAGACCGAGGAAACTCAGGCCGGCGATCAGCAGGAACACGAAGCAGAATTCGAGGCCAAATTCGGCCACCAGAGGTGCGGTGGAGTTCGGCAATATCTCCTTGCGTATGAGATACCAGTCGCCTTCGCCGCGCAGCTTCGCCGCCTCGATATAGTCCATCACCACGATATTGCCGGCAACGGCACGTGTGAGACGGAAGACGCGGGGCGAATAGATCACCGCGACAACGATGACGATGACGACAAGGCTGGTGCCGAAGATCGACAGCATCAGCAGCGCGAAGATCAGAGACGGGATCGACATGATGACGTCGGCGACACGGCCCAGGAACTGATCGAACCAGCCGCCCTTGACCGCTGCCAGAAGTCCGCCGAGCGCGCCCATGAAGAAGGCGAGCAGTGTGGCCACCAGAGCGAGACCGACCGAGTTTCGAGCCCCGTAGACGATACGGCTGAAGATGTCGCGCCCCAGCTGGTCGGCGCCCAGAAGCAGGTTCTCATCCGCCGGTGCGAAGGACGACGAAATGACTTCCGACTCCCCGTAAGGAGCGATCCAGGGCGCAAAGATGCCGGCGATCGCATAGGTGAAGATCACGAACATGCCGAAGGATGCCGTGAGCGGCGCTGTGCGAAGTTCCTTGGCGATTGCCGGTCGGGAAATCTGGATCAGGAATTCCCTGAACGCGTAGGACGTTCCTGCCGCAAGCGCCAGAAGTCCGGCAAAGGTGGTGACGGCCCGAAGCGCCGGCACGCCGCCGATGATGCCGAGCACGAAGGATACGAGCGTCAGCGAGAAGAGAAGCATGAACGCCTTGCGGTTGTGGTAGTAGGCCGCCAGGCACGATGCCGCGATCAGGGCGGCGTAATATCCGATGACAAAAGAACTCATCTCGCCGCCCTCACTTAGGATGCCGCAAACGCGGGTTGGTCAGAATTGCGCCGACATCCGCCATCAGATTCAGCAGGATGAAGGTTGCCGCGAATATGAGGCAGCAGGCCTGCACGATCGGGAAATCGCGCTTCGCCACCGCATCGACCAGCAACTGACCGATACCGGGATACACGAACACGACCTCGACGAGCACGACGCCGGTGATGAGGTAGGCGAGGTTCAGCGCCACGACGTTGATGATCGGCGCCCAGGCGTTCGGCAATGCATGCCTGACGATAACCTTCCAGGGCGGTGTACCCTTCAGCCGTGCCATTTCGATATAGGGCGAGGCCAGCAGGTTGATGATCGCTGCGCGGGTCATGCGCATCATGTGCGCGGTGACGACGAGCACCAGCGTCAGGGCCGGAAGGAAGGTCCGGTGGAGGAGTTCCGGAAGGGTCATGTCCGACTGGAGGCTTGCAAGAGCCGGGAACATGCCGGTCTTCACGGCGAGGTAGAGGATCAGGATGTAGCCGAGGAAAAACTCGGGCGAAGAGATCGATGTCAGCGTTGCCACGTTGGCGACCCGGTCGAAGATCGAGTTGCGCAGCAGCGCGACCACGATACCCAGAAGGATCGAGATAGGCACCGCGATGACTGCCGCGTAGGCGGCAAGGAACAGCGTATTGATGAAACGGGTGCTGATCGCTGAACTCACGCGCTCGCCCGAAACCAGCGAGGTTCCGAAGTCGCCGGTTACGGCGCCCGCGAGCCAGTCGAGGTAGCGTATGGGTGCGGGGCGGTCGAGGCCGAGCTGTTCGCGCAGCTTGGCGACTGTTTCTTCAGTCGCTCCCTGTCCCAGAACCGCCTGTGCGATATCGCCGGGCAGGAGTTCGACCGCGAAGAAAATCAATACCGACACTACGAGGAGCGTCACCAGTCCTAAGCCCAGCCGCTTGACGATTAGGCCAGCCAAGTCCCCCATCTGTCCCTCCAGACATTTGATGTCCGGCGCTATTGCACCGGTTAAGGTTCGTTTTGCCGCAGGGCGGCTTGAACGCCGCCTCGATCAGCCTCTAGTGGCCCGGCTGATCCAGCTTGTTGTTTTTGTTCCCCAAGAGGACCGGCCCGGCGCGTGCGCGCCGGGCCGGGTAATCCGTTTAGTCGGTGAACCACCAACGGCTGGCCGCACGGGCGCCGTCGCTTTCCCAACTCGCCGCGAGATTTTCCGGCGTGCCGACGTTCGCGCGAGCACCGTAGACGAAGTTGTTGAAGAACGGAATGACCGTTCCGCCATCGTCGCGGGCCAGCATCGCCATTTCGCGATACATTTCCGCACGCACGCTGTCGTTAAGCTCCGACTTCGCCGAAAGCAGCAACTCGTTGAACCGCTCGTTCTGCCAGCGGCTCTCGTTCCAGGCGGCATCGCTCTTGTAGGCGAGCGTGTACATGACGTCCGGCGTCGGGCGTGCACCCCACGAAACGAGCGTCCACGGCTTCACCAGCCAGACGTCGGAGTAGTAGCCATCGTTCGGCTCACGCACGACGTTGATGGTGATGCCCGCAGCCTTGGCGTGCTCGGCGTAGAGCACGGCCATGTCGACGGCACCGGCGCTGACGCTGTCGGCGGTGGAGATGTTGACCGTGAGGCCTTCGGCTCCCGCCTTCTTGAGCAGCGACTTGGCCTGATCCGGATCGTATTCGCGCTGCGGAATATCGTCGGGCCAATAAGGCTGGGCCGGCGAGTGGTGGAAGTCGTTGCCCTTGGTCGCGGCGCCGAACAGGATTTTCTCGATGATGTCGTCGCGATTGATGGACAGCTTCAGCGCGTTGCGGATGTCGACATTGTCGAACGGCGCGGTGTCGCAGTGCATCGGCATCGTGATCGCACCCGCGGACGGGATGTTCAACACGTTGATGTTCGGGTCGCGTTCCAGCAGGGCAACCGTCTTCAGGTCGACCTGCGAGACGGAGTCCACGTCGCCGGTCACGAGCGCCGTCTGACGGGCGTTCGGATCGTTGAGCGTGATCATCTCGACCTTGTCGAAGTGCGCGCCCTCTCCATGCCAGCCATCGTGACGGCTGAGGCTGAACTGCACGCCGAATTCGCCCGAATCGATCTTGTAGGGGCCGGAGCCGTCGCCCGACTGCCAATCGATCGAGCCGTCGTCATTGGCGCGGCAGATCGCCAGGTGGTAATCGGTCATCAGCCACGGGAAGTCGGCATTGCCGCGGCTGAGCGAGACCTTGACCACGTGGTCACCGTCCTTGGTGATATCCGTTACGTCGGTCAGGAGCGCCTTGGCGGCAGATGTCGTTTCATCACCGCGGTGATGGTTGAGCGACGCAATGACATCGTCCGCGGTCACCTTCTTGCCACTGTGGAACGAAGCGTTCTGTGCGAGTTCGAAGGTCCATTCCGAAGCGTCGTCGCTGGCGGTCCAGCTGGTGGCCAGATCCGGTCCCAGTGAACCGTCGCCATTGATCTGCGTCAGATAGGAACGATGCGTGTGGGCGAGGAAAATCATCACCCGGGTCACGTAGCTGCCCGGATCGTGCGTGTCCGAGGTATTGCCGTCGTGGATGCCCCAGCGGAACGTTCCGCCGCTTTTCGGTTGCGCCCTGGCGCTCGAGGTCCACAGTCCGGTAGCCGTTGTCGCCGTCAAACCGGCGGCAACCGAATAGTGCATGAATTCCCGGCGCGAGATGCGGCCCTTGCGGGCCTCCTCTGCGATCCGGTCCAACAGGATTTGGTTTTTCTTAGACATAAGTTCTCCCTGGCTTATCGTCGAAATCTCACGCCGCTTCGATGCGACTTGCAAGCGTCGCTTCCCGCGACATTTGCCGGTAGCTTAAATGCGACACTTATGTAGCAAAACACGAACATGGCGGGCGATCCACCCCCAACGGCCGGGTTTTTCTTCTGAATTTCAAATCGTAGGCGTGCGCGGGGCGTCGCGTGCGCCGCGCTCGCCAACTTGTGATATTTCCAGCAATTTTTCGGGTTCGAAAAAAATACTGGAAAGACCCCAAGGGTTGACTTGGCAGAACTTTGCGCTTGCTTATTCGGCTACCGATGGAGGTTGTGGCGGCCGACATTTTCGATGTCGCGCTCGCCGCAAAATGCCATTGTGAGATCGAGCTCCTTGCGCAGGATTTCCAGCGCGCGGTCCACGCCGGCCTGGCCGCCAGCGCCCAATCCGTAGAGCCATGAGCGGCCGATATAGGTTCCCTGTGCACCCAGCGCGAGCGCTCGCATGATGTCCTGACCGGTGCTGATTCCACCGTCCATATGGACCTCGACCTTGTCGCCGACCGCATCCACGATCCGTTCCAGAACCGAGATCGAGGACGGTGCGCCGTCCAGCTGGCGGCCGCCATGGTTGGAAACGACGATGGCGTCGGCGCCGATCCGGGCCGCCATGCGGGCGTCGTCGGCATTCATGATGCCTTTGACGATGAACTTGCGCGGCCAGCGCTTCTTCAGCTTCTCCGCCTTCTTCCAGTCAAGCTCGGGATCGAACTGCTCGGCGGTCCATGTGCCCAGCGAGGCCATGTCGCTGACGCCCTTGGCGTGGCCGACAATGTTGCCGAAGGTGCGGTTTTTGGTGCCCAGCATTTCCATGCACCAGCGCGGTCGCGCCATGAGCTGGGCCAGCGTGCCCAGACCGCGCTTTGGCGGTGCGCTCAGCCCGTTACGCAGGTCCTTGTGACGCTGGCCGAGGATTTGCAGGTCAAGTGTCAACACCAGCGCATCGCAGCCCGCGGCTTCGGCGCGGCTGACCAGGTTTTCGACGAATTCCTCGTCGCGCATCACATAAAGCTGGAACCAGAAAGGCTGTTTGGTGGCTTCCGCCACGGCCTCGATCGAGCAGATGCTCATGGTGGAAAGCACGAATGGAATGCCGGCTTTCACGGCCGCACGCGCGCCCAGGATCTCGCCGTCGGCATGCTGCATGCCGGTGAGGCCGGTTGGCGCGAGACCGACCGGCATCGCCACTTTCCGGCCTATCATGGTGCTTTCAAGCGAACGGTTGGCGAGGTTCACAGCCACGCGCTGCTCGAACTTGATTTTCTGCAGGTCTTCGGCGTTCCAGCGGTAGGTGCTTTCGGTCCATGATCCGCTGTCGGCATAATCGAAGAACATGCGCGGCACCCGGTCTCGCGCCATGTCCTTCAGGTCGGCGATGGTCAGTGCCTGGTCCAGTCGCATCGGATGTTCCTTCCCATATGCCGGCGCGTTACCGGTCATCCTTTTTTTGAAAAGCGTAAGCGTCAGTCCGCGGCGCTGTCGACTGACCAGTGGACGGGTTCGCCCGGATCGAAGACGGTCACTGGTCCGTCGGCGGTTTCGACTTTTGCCGGGAACTTGACGGGCTCTTGCTGCTTGCTGAGCGTGATGCGGGCCTCGTTGGGCGGCAGCCGGTAGAAGGCCGGTCCGTTGAGCGAGGCAAAGGCCTCCAGCCTGTCCAGCGCGCCTTCGGCCTCAAACACGTGAGCGAGAAGCGGCATGGTGTTGATGGCGGTGAAGATGCCGGCGCAGCCGCAGGCGCATTCCTTCAGCGGATCGAGATGCGGCGCGGAATCAGTGCCGAGGAAGAAGCGTGCGTCGCCGGAGGTGGCCGCTGCGCGCAGCGCCAGCCGGTGGTGCTCGCGCTTGGCGACGGGAAGGCAGTAATAATGCGGGCGGATGCCGCCGGCGAGAATGGCGTTGCGGTTGATGATCAAATGATGCGTGGTGATGGTTGCGGCGGTATTGCGCTCCTGCGAACGCACATAATCGACGCCGTCCTTTGTGGTGGCGTGTTCCATCACAACGCGCAGTTCGGGCAGCCTGCGCCGCAACGGCTCCAGCACGCGCTCGATGAACACGGCCTCGCGGTCGAAAATGTCGATGTCGGGATCGGTCACCTCGCCATGCACACACAAAGGCAGGCCGATGGCGGCCATGCGCTCCAGAACCGGGATGATTTTTTCGATGTCGCGCACGCCGCTCTGTGAATTGGTCGTCGCACCGGCGGGATAAAGCTTCACCGCGGTGACGAGACCATCGCGGAAGCCCGCCTCGACATCGGCCGGGTCCGTGCCCTCGGTGAGATAGAGCGTCATCAGCGGCGAAAAGTCATGATCCGCAGGCAGCGCGTCCAGAATGCGCTGCCTGTATGCGGCCGCATCCGCCGCCGTCACCACCGGCGGCACCAGATTGGGCATGATGATGGCGCGGGCGAAATTGGCCGAAGAGTGCGGCAGAACCGCCTTCAGCATCGCGCCGTCGCGTAGATGCAGGTGCCAGTCGTCAGGCCGTCTGATCGTAAGGGTCGTCATGTCGAATCCGGATCGTTGTCCGCCCGTTCAAGAGGGTCGGAACGTCTCCGTCAAGCGTCGAGCAGAGTGCGGGTCAGGGGGTGGTCCTTGTCGCACAGGCCGTCGATGACGTTGAAATGATGCCGGTCGGGTTCTTCGCAACTTGCTATTTCGGCACCCAGACCGGTCCAGACATTGGCGAGAAGCGCATTCTGGCGAACAAACTCGGCTCGCTCTGCCGCGCCTACCCAGCAGGTGAGACGCGCGCCAGGCAAGGGGCGCAGCAGGGCAGGGCTTTCGGCAATGGCTTCTGTTTCGTCGAGATTGAGCGTCGCGTTCATCGCCGTGGCCATCATCGGCCTGAGATCGTGAACGCCTGAGATCGAGACGGTATTGGCGATGCGCGTCCGGACTTCGTCAGGCAGCGGTGAGGTTGCCGAGATCATCCGGGTGACGAGATGGCCGCCGGCGGAGTGGCCGGTGAGGCGGATTGGACCCGGTACGATTTCCGCGGCCCTTGTGATCGCCTGACCGATTTCCTCGGTGATGCCGGAAATCTGGATATCGGGCGTCAATGTGTAGCCGGGCATGGCGACGGCCCAACCGTCGTCGACACAGCCTTTGGCCAGATGTGACCAGTAGCTGTTGTCGAACCGTATCCAGTAGCCGCCATGCACAAAGACGACGAGGCCTTTCGGCTTGTCGGCCGGAAGGAACAGATCGAAGGTATTGCGGGGGCGATCGCCATAGGCAATGCCTAGCTGCACCTTGTCCGCGGCCGACATTTCATCCCGGTACGCCTTCGCCTCCGAAATCCATTTATCGGGCCAGCTTTCGCCGCCAGGAATGTTCGGCACATTGGCATAGGCGGCGTTCCAGTCTTCGATCTTGTGAAAGATCATGCTTCACCCCGTCGCTTGAAAGTGGCGACTTCATAGACCGCGGCGGCACAAGGGCCAAGGTCGGGGCGCGCTTCGCACGCAAAGCTTTTGCGCGCCGGAGGTGGAACTTTTGTGCGATCTGTGGAACCTAGCAGCTGGAATTCCGGCTTGCGCATGCGCATGGCTGGGGAATGAACACCGGGGGAGGAGGTCCTCCGGAGGGGCAAATGCGTAAAACGGGAGTACAGATATGAAAAAAGCACTCGCAGCAGCCTGTTTCGGGCTGGCTATGAGCGTTTCGGGACTGGCGTTCGCCGAACCGGTGAAGGTAGGCATGATCACCACGCTTTCGGGCGGTGGCGCCGGGCTTGGCATCGACGTGCGCGACGGCTTCATGCTGGCGATCAAGAACGCCGGTGTGACTGATATCGAGGTTGTGGCCGAAGACGACGCGCGCAAGCCCGAAATCGCGGTGCAGCTTGCCGACAAGATGATCCAGAGCGACAAGGTCGACATTCTGACCGGCATCATCTGGTCGAACCTGGCCATGGCCGTCGTGCCGAGCGTGACGGCGCAGGGCAAGCTCTACCTCTCGCCCAATGCCGGACCTTCGCCGCTGGCGGGTGCTCAGTGCCACGAGAACTATTTCAACGTGGCATGGCAGAACGACAATCTGCACGAGGCAATGGGCGCATATGCGACCAATGAAGGTTTCGCCAAGCCGTTCATCATGGCGCCGAACTATCCGGCGGGCACCGATGCGTTGACCGGCTTCAAGCGCTTCTACAAGGGTGAGCTTGCGGGCGAGGTCTATACCCAGCTTGGCCAGACCGACTACGCGGCCGAGATTGCGCAGCTTCGCGCTTCGGGTGCCGATTCCGTCTTCTTCTTCCTGCCGGGCGGCATGGGCATCGCCTTCATGAAGCAGTATGCACAGTCTGATGTCGGGCTTCCGGTGCTCGGGCCGGCATTCTCTTTCTCCCAGGACATTCTGGGCGCCGTGGGTGACGCCGCGCTCGGCGTGAAGAACTCCTCGCAGTGGAACAAGGACCTCGACAACGAGGCGAACAAAAAGTTCGTGGAAACGTTCCAGGCCGAGTACGGACGCCTGCCTTCGCTTTATGCGAGCCAGGGTTACGACACCGCCAACCTGATCATCTCCGCGATGGGGAAGGCCGATGTCTCCGATATTGACGCTTTCCGCGCCGCGCTGAAGGAAGCCGATTTCGCATCCGTGCGAGGTGACTTCGCATTCGGCAACAACCATCACCCGATCCAGGACATCTATGTCCGCGAGGTGGTGAAGGAAGGCGACGTGATCACCAACAAGATCATCGGCACTGCCTTTGAGGACCATCAGGACGCTTACGCGGCCGAGTGCGGCATGTGATCCTGCTTGCCGCGCCTTTTCGGAGGCGCGGCAATCTGCTTCCGACCGCCGCATCCGTTTGCGTTTGACGCGAGCACTGCGGCGGTCATTCAATTTTTGCTTTCTGACGCCCGAACCCCATGCAAACCGCACTGATCATCGAGCAGCTGCTCAACGGACTGCAGTTCGGCGTCATGCTGTTTTTGATGGCGGCCGGGCTGACGCTGATCTTCGGCGTCATGGGACTGATCAATCTGGCGCACGGCTCGCTCTACATGGTTGGCGCGTTTGCCTGCGCGGCGGTTGCTGCATGGACCGGCTCGTTCTGGCTGGGGCTGGTGGCGAGCCTGGCGGCTGCGGCCGCTGCTGGAGCGATCGTGGAACTGGTCGTCATCCGCAGGCTTTATGACCGCGACCATCTCGATCAGGTACTGGCGACTTTCGCGCTGATCCTGATCTTTTCGGAGGGTACGCGCTGGCTCTTCGGCTCGTTTCCGCTCTATCTCGATATTCCGGCGCTGCTTCAGGGCACCGTGCCGCTGCCTGGCGGCTCGCGCTACCAGCTTTACCGCCTTGCCATCATCGGCGTCGGCGTGGCCGTTGCAGTCGGGCTCTATCTGCTCATTTCCAAGACGCGGCTCGGCATGCGCATCCGCGCCGGCGAAAGCGACCGCGAGATGATCGGCGCGCTCGGCGTCGATGTCGCGACGCTTTACACGCTGGTCTTTGCGCTGGGTGCGGCACTTGCCGGACTGGCCGGTGCGATGGTTGGCGCAATCCAGTCGGTGCAGGTCGGCATGGGCGAACCGGTGCTGATCCTGGCCTTCGTGGTCATCGTGATTGGCGGTATCGGGTCGATCAAGGGCGCGCTGATCGGCGCGGTGCTGGTTGGCCTCACCGACACGATGGGGCGTTTTCTGCTGCCGCAAACGCTGATGTTGTTCATGCCGCCGTCGCAGGCTGGGCTGATTGGCGGCGCGGTGGCCTCGATGCTGATCTATCTGTTGATGGCCGTCGTGCTGGCGCTCAAGCCCCGCGGCCTGTTTCCGGTGCAGGGCTGACCGTGGCGCGGCGCGAGACGGCCTTCAACGTCGTGATGGCGTTGCTGCTTCTGGTGGCGCCAATCGCGGCCAGCTATGCCGGCGAGGTCTTTTACGTAACGCTGGCGACACGCATTGCCATTCTGTCGATCGCAGCCGTCGGCTTGAACCTGGCGCTTGGGCTCGGCGGGCTTGTGTCGTTCGGCCATGCGGCCTTTTTCGGCATAGGCGGATATGCCGCCGGCATCCTGGCCACGCATGCGTTTTCGGGCACGCCGCTGCTGTTCGGCATACCCGGCAGCAAGCAGATGATCGTCATCTGGCTGGTGGCGATCGCAACCGGGGGGCTGGCGGCACTGCTGATCGGGCTGATCACGCTGCGCACCTCGGGCGTCTATTTCATCATGATCACGCTCGCCTTCGCGCAGATGATCTACTACTTCGCCATTTCATGGCCGGCCTATGGCGGCGAAGACGGGTTGCCGATCTATGTTCGCAACGCCTTTCCCGGCGTGAACACGCTCAACCCGCTGTCGTTCTTCCTGATCTGCTACGCGCTGTTGGCGCTCGGGCTGGTGCTGTTCCTGCTGTTCAGCAATTCGCGCTTTGGTGCCGCACTTCAGGCCGCGCGCCAGAACGAGGTGCGTGTCGCTTCGGTAGGGATCACGCCCTACAGGATTCGACTCGTCGCCTTTGTCGTTTCCGGCATGTTTACGGCGGTCGCGGGGGCGCTGTTTGCCGACCTAAACCGCTTCGTCAGCCCGTCCATGCTGTCCTGGCACATGTCTGGCGAACTGATCGTGCTGATCATCCTTGGCGGCGTCGGGCGGCTGTTCGGGCCGGTCGCGGGTGCAGCCATCTATGTGCTGCTCGAATATTGGCTCGGCGGCATTACCGAGCGCTGGCAGTTTTTCCTCGGGTTGATCCTGCTTGGCGTGGTGCTTTTTGCGCGCGGCGGCGTAATCGGCCTGATTGCGGGAAGGGCGCGGCATGGCTGAACCCGTGCTCGACATTTCCGGGCTGACCAAAAGCTTCGGCGCGCTGAAGGCGACGGATGATTTGAACCTCGATCTCGTGCCTGGCGAAATCCATGCACTGATCGGGCCGAATGGCGCGGGAAAGACGACGCTGATCAACCAGATCGCAGGCACGATCAGGCCAGATGCCGGCTCGATCTACTTTGCAGGCGAGGACATTGGCGGGCTCGGTGTTGCCGCGCGGGCGCGGCGCGGGCTTGGGCGAACATTTCAGGTCTCATCGCTTGCGTCCGAATTTTCCGCGCTCCGCAATGTCATGCTGGCCGTGCAATCTGTGCAGGGATCGAGCTTTCGCTTCTTCCGGCCGGTGATGCGCGACCCGTCACTCACCGAGCCGGCCATGGCGGTGCTTGAACGGGTGGGCCTCGGCGCGCGGGCACATCTGCCAGTGTCGGAACTCTCGCATGGCGAAAGGCGGCAGGTGGAGATCGCCATTGCGCTGGCGCTTGGCTCCAAGGCCTTCCTGCTCGACGAACCGATGGCGGGCATGGGACCGGAGGGCTCCAAGCAGCTCATGGCATTTCTGGACGGCTTGCGCGGCGAAGCGCCGATATTGCTGGTCGAGCACGACATGAATGCGGTGTTTGCGCTGGCGGATCGCATCTCGGTGCTGGATTACGGGCGCATCATTGCGACGGGCACGGCTGATGAAATTCGCACAAATGACGATGTTCGCCGCGCCTATCTCGGGGACGAGAGCTGATGCTGCTTGAGGTCGACAAGCTAGAAGCCGGCTATGGCGGCAGCCAGGCGCTTTTCGGCGTCAGCCTACAGGTCGGCGAGGGCGAGCTTGTGGCGCTGATGGGCCGCAACGGCATGGGCAAGACCACGACCATCCGCGCGGTCTGCAACCTCACCCCGCCGAGCAGCGGCGAGGTGGTGTTCGCCGGTCGGCGGCTGAGGGGGCTTGCGTCTCACAGGATCGCCAAGCTGGGCATAGGGCTGGTGCCTGAGGGCAGGCGCTGTTTTGCCAGGCTGAGCGTGGAAGAAAACCTCGTCGCGACAGCGCGGCCGGGCAAGTGGGATTTCCGTTCCGTTACGGCGCTTTTTCCTCGGCTTGAGGAACGGCGCAACCAGATGGCCAACACGCTGTCGGGCGGCGAAGAGCAGATGCTGGCAATCGGCAGGGCGCTGATGACCAATCCGCGCCTGCTCATTCTCGACGAGGCAACGGAGGGGCTGGCGCCGGTGATCCGCAAGGATATCTGGACGGCGATCCGCAGGCTGAAAGAGGAAGGCGAGGCGATCCTGATCGTCGACAAGACCTTGCCCGAACTGCTGCCACTGGCCGATCGCTGTGTCGTTCTGGAAAACGGCATGACGGTCTGGACCGGCGAACCCGGCGACCTGACCGCAGAAAAGCAGGTGCGCTATCTGGGCGTCTAGGTTCCGGCCGCCGGTGAAACACGCGGGGCGCGTCAAAATGCAATCAAGCTTTTGCTCCTGGTTATGGCATATGCCAATGTATGGCCGTGTTACATTTGCCAGATTGAGCAAATGTCCGGCAATCTGTTGGACATCGCTGCGCGATCTGCGCGGGCCGACATGAATGGATGCGAAGTCGTGAAAAACGGTGGAACAGGATGAGCCGTCAGGCGAACGGAAATGCAACGCGGCTGGACGACGCTGCGCGCGCCGGCTGGCTCTATTATGTCGCCGGCAACACGCAGGACCAGATTGCGACCACGCTAGGCGTTTCGCGCCAGACGGCGCAGCGACTGGTTTCGCTCGCCATGACGGAAGGTCTGGTGCGGGTGCGGCTCGATCACCCGATCGCCAATTGCCTTGAACTGGCGGCCCGGCTCCGGTCGCGCTACGCGCTCGATCATGTCGAGGTTGTGCCGAGCGATCCCGGATCCGAGTCCACCACTCTCGGTGTCGCGGAAGCCACGGCCGCGGAGATCGAGAAGCAGCTGCGGGCCGAGGAACCTTCGGTTCTGGCAGTCGGTACGGGGCGCACGCTGAAAGCGGCGATCGAGCAGCTGCCGCCCATGCAATGCCCGCATCACAAGGTGGTTTCGCTTACCGGCAATATCGCTCCCGACGGTTCCGCAGCCTATTACAATGTTATCTTCACCCTGTCCGACAGGGTGCAGGCACGCAGCTTTCCGATGCCGCTGCCGGTCATTGCCTCTTCGCCCGAGGAGCGCGAAATGCTGCACCGGCAGCCGATGATCCAGTCAACGCTGGAGCTTGCCGCCAAGGCCGATACGACCTTTGTCGGCATTGGCGATCTCAGCGACGAGGCGCCGCTTTTCATCGACGGGTTCGTCACCGAAGACGAGCTGAAGGCGCTTCGTAAGGCGGGTGCAGTGGGTGAGATCGTTGGCTGGACGTTCGACCGTGACGGCCGATTTATCGAAGGCATCACCAATGAACGGGTGGCCAGTGCGCAGGTTCCGTCGCGCGAGAGCGGCCTGGTGATTGCCAGCGCCATGGGCGAGCGCAAGCTGCCCGGCATTCATGCCGCGCTGGTACGGCGGCTCGTCAACGGGCTCATCACGGACGAACGCACGGCATCTGCGCTTCTGCGCGACTGAACCACCCAACCCAGCGAATATCGAACCAATCGCATGCTGCAGCGCAGCATCGAATGCGCGTTGACAATTGTCGCCTTCAATGAATAATTGCCCACATCAAAGGCAATTGCTCATCTTTGCTAGGGAGGAAATTCGATGAGAATACGTTCGATCGCGCTCGGCATGTGCTCGGCGAGCCTGCTGGCGTTTGCCGCGCATGCAGAAACCCTGACCATCGCCACCGTAAACAATGGCGACATGATACGCATGCAGGGCCTGACCGAAGACTTCACGGCCAAGACCGGCCACGAAGTCGAGTGGGTCACGCTTGAGGAAAACGTGCTGCGCCAGCGCGTCACCCAGGACATCGCCACCAAGGGCGGCCAGTTCGATATCATGACGATCGGCATGTACGAGACGCCGATCTGGGGCCGCCAGGGCTGGCTGGTTTCGCTGGACGATCTGCCGGCGGAATATGACGTGGACGACATTCTGCCCGCGATGCGCGGCGGCCTGTCGGTCGACGGCACGCTGTACGCAGCGCCGTTCTACGGCGAGTCGTCCATGATCATGTACCGCACCGACCTGATGGAGAAGGCCGGGCTGGAAATGCCCGACGCTCCGACCTGGGACTTCGTTGCCGACGCGGCCCGCAAGATGACCGACAAGGACAACGAGGTCTACGGCATCTGTCTGCGCGGCAAGGCCGGCTGGGGCGAGAACATGGCGTTCCTGACCGCGACGGCAAATTCATTCGGCGCGCGCTGGTTTGACGAGAACTGGCAGCCGCAGTTCGACAGCCCGGAATGGAAGGAGACGCTGACCTTCTATCTCGACCTGATGAACGATGCCGGACCTCCCGGAGCGTCCACCAACGGCTTCAACGAAAACCTGTCGCTGTTCCAGCAGGGCAAGTGCGGCATGTGGATCGACGCAACGGTCGCCGCATCCTTCGTGACCAATCCGGACGACAGCACCGTTGCCGACAAGGTTGGCTTCGCTCTGGCGCCGGACACCGGAAAGGGCAAGCGCGGCAACTGGCTGTGGGCGTGGGCGCTGGCGATCCCTGCGGGCACCCAGAAGGAAACTGCCGCCAAGGAATTCATCCAGTGGGCGACCTCGAAGGAATATATCGAGCTCGTGGCCTCCAAGGAGGGCTGGGCCAACGTACCGCCCGGTGCGCGCATCTCGCTCTACGAGAATCCGAACTACAAGGATATTCCGTTCGCCAAGATGACGCTGGAGAGCATCCTGTCGGCTGATCCGAACAATCCGACGGTCGACCCGGTGCCTTATGTGGGCGTCCAGTTCGCGGCCATTCCAGAGTTCGCGGGCATCGCGACGCAGGTCGGCCAGGAATTCTCGGCGGCACTTGCCGGCCAGCAGAGCGCTGAGGAAGCGCTTGAGAAGGCGCAGGCGCTGACCGCCGACGAAATGGAAGCCGCCGGCTACTAGTTCCTCCCGCAGTAGCGGAGGGCGGACACGTGCCGCCCTCCGCCCATTGCCCCGGCAGAACGGGGCTGCACTATCGCCGTCTCCAGGGCCGGACGGGCCGGGGACGTAAGGGGGCAAGTCATGGCTACGCAAAACTCCAGATCAGCCGCTCGCGTCATGATGGCGCCGGCCGTCATTCTGCTCCTCGGCTGGATGCTGGTCCCGCTGACCATGACCCTCTACTTCTCATTCAAGCGCTACTTGCCGCTGCGCGGCGGCGATCTGGGCTGGGCCGGCTTCGACAATTACATCCGGTTCGTGACCTCAAGCTCCTTCTGGCCGAGCGTCCAGACCACGCTTGTCATCGTCGGCGGGGTACTGGTCATCACGGTCGTGCTTGGCGTGCTGCTGGCCATGCTGCTCGACCAGCCATTCTGGGGCCAGGGCATTGTCCGCATTCTGGTGATTGCGCCGTTCTTTGTCATGCCGACCGTCTCGGCGCTGGTGTGGAAGAACATGTTCATGGACCCGGTGAACGGGCTGTTGGCGCATTTGTGGAAGTTCTTCGGCGCCCAGCCGGTCGAGTGGCTGAGCGATGCGTCGATGTTTTCCATCATCCTCATCGTTTCATGGCAGTGGCTGCCGTTTGCCACGCTGATCCTGCTCACCGCGATCCAGTCGCTCGACAGCGAGCAGCTCGAGGCGGCCGAGATGGACGGCGCGCCGCCATTGTCGCGCTTCGGCTACATCGTGCTGCCGCACCTTTCGCGCGCGATCACCATCGTCATCCTGATCCAGACGATCTTCCTGCTGTCGGTGTTCGCCGAAATCTTCGTCACCACCCAGGGATCGTTCGGTACCCGCACGCTGACCTACCTGATCTTCCAGCGCGTGCTTGAAAGCCAGAATGTCGGGCTGGGTTCGGCCGGCGGCGTCTACGCCATCATCCTCGCCAACATCGTCGCGATCTTCCTGATGCGGATCGTCGGCAAGAACCTGGACGCCTGAGGAGGGAACAATGGCCAGAGCCGTCACATCTCGCCGCAAGGCGCTCACCACAGTCGCAGCATGGGCCATCGGCCTGCTGATCTTCTTTCCGATCCTGTGGACGATCCTGACCAGCTTCAAGACCGAGGCGCAGGCGATCAACGATCCGCCGCTGTTCTTCTTCTTCGACTGGACGCTGGAGAACTACGCCGTGGTGCAGGAGCGCTCCAACTATATGCGCTTCCTGTGGAACTCGGTGATCATTGCCGGCGGCTCGACGCTACTCGGCATCATCATCGCCGTGCCGGCCGCATGGTCGATGGCGTTCGTACCCTCGAAACGCACCAAAGACATTCTGTTGTGGATGCTGTCGACCAAGATGCTGCCTGCTGTCGGCGTGCTCTATCCGATCTACCTGCTGTTCATTCAGTTCGGGCTGCTCGACACCCGCATCGGCCTCGTCATCGTGATGATGCTGATCAACCTGCCGATCATCGTGTGGATGCTCTACACGTATTTCCGCGAAATTCCGGGCGAAATACTAGAAGCGGCGCGGATGGACGGCGCGTCGCTGCGTGACGAAATCCTGTACGTTCTGACCCCCATGGCGGTGCCGGGTATCGCCTCGACAGTTCTACTGAACTTCATTCTGGCCTGGAACGAGGCGTTCTGGACTCTGAACCTGACCGCTGCGAAGGCCGGCCCGCTGACGGCATTCATCGCCAGCTATTCCAGCCCTGAAGGGCTCTTCTACGCAAAGCTCTCGGCCGCCTCCACCATGGCGATCGCGCCGATACTCATTCTCGGCTGGTTCAGCCAGAAGCAACTTGTCCGCGGCCTGACCTTCGGCGCGGTGAAATAGGAGGGGGCCATGGGCGCCATTCAACTCAAGCAGGTGGTCAAGACCTTCGGCGACGTGCAGGTCATTCCACCGCTCGACCTGCAGATCAACGATGGCGAGTTTGTCGTATTTGTCGGGCCATCGGGTTGCGGCAAGTCGACCCTACTGCGCGTGATCGCAGGGCTGGAAGACGTCACGTCGGGGCTCATCGAGATCGATGGCGCGGATTCGACTTCGCTTCCGCCCGCCAAGCGCGGGCTGGCGATGGTGTTCCAGTCCTATGCGCTTTACCCGCATATGTCGGTCTACAAGAACATCGCCTTCCCGCTGAGGATGGCAGGCCTGGAAAAGGACGTCATCGACAAGAAGGTGCGCGACGCGGCGCAGGTGCTCAATCTGAACGAGTATCTGGACCGGCGGCCGGGGCAGCTCTCGGGCGGGCAGCGCCAGCGGGTCGCAATCGGGCGGGCGATCGTGCGCGAGCCGTCGGCGTTCCTGTTCGACGAGCCGCTTTCCAACCTAGATGCCGCACTGCGCGTGAACATGCGGCTCGAAATCTCCGAACTGCACCACCAGCTCAAGACGACGATGATCTACGTCACCCACGATCAGGTGGAGGCCATGACCATGGCCGACAAGATCGTGGTGCTGAACCGGGGCAATATCGAGCAGGTCGGTTCGCCGTTGGAGCTGTACCGCAATCCGCGCAATCTCTTTGTTGCCGGGTTCATCGGTTCGCCGAAGATGAACTTCGCCGAAGGCGACGCGGCCAAGAAGCACGACGCGGCGACGATTGGCGTGCGGCCGGAACATATCGAGCTTTCGTCGGACAAGGGGACCTGGTCGGGCGTGGTGCATGTTTCGGAACATCTCGGCGCCGACACGTTTCTCCATGTCGATGTCGACGGGATCGGCACCATGACCGTGCGCGCGGATGGCGAGTTCCCGGTCAAGTATGGCGACCGCGTTCACCTGACGCCGCAGGCGGACAAGATCCACCGGTTCGACGCCAGCGGGATGGCAATCTGATGCGCCATCCGGCGACGCACTGAAGCGGGAAGACAGACCGATGAGCATGAAACTCTCCCAAGACGCGCTGACGCGCCTCGGAGAGAAGGTGAAACTGCCGCAATACCGGCAGGGAGACCTGTCGGGCGGTATCGTGCATTTCGGCATTGGCAATTTCCACCGTTCGCACCAGGCCGTCTATCTGGACGATCTGTTCAACACAGGCAGCGATCTCGACTGGGGCATTATCGGGGCTGGCGTGCTGCCGTCCGACGCCGCTATGCGCGACAAGCTTGGCGCGCAGGACTGGCTTTCCACCGTTGTGGAGCAGGATGACGGGCACTTGGCAGCGCGCATCACCGCTCCGATGGTGGGGTATCTGCCGGTCGGCAATGCGCAAGCGATCGTCAACACGCTCGCCGATCCGGCAGTCCGCATCGTTTCGCTGACGATCACCGAGGGCGGCTATTTCATCGATCCGGCTTCAGGGGAGTTCGACCCCGACAATCCGGCGATCGTGGCTGACAGCAACGACATTTCCAACGCCAAGACCGTGTTCGGGATGATCGTGGCCGGGCTGGTGCGCAGGCGGGACGAGGGGACAACGCCCTTTACAGTGATGTCGTGCGACAACATTCCCGGCAATGGCCATGTGACGGAGTGTGCCGTGCGTGGGCTGGCGGGGCTGGTGGATGGCGGGCTGGCCGAGTGGATTGGCGACAATGTCGCGTTTCCCAACAGCATGGTGGATCGCATCACGCCCGCAACCGGCGACAGGGAACGCACGATCCTGAACGAGCAGTTCGGCATTGAAGACAACTGGCCGGTGTTCTGCGAGCCGTTCCGCCAGTGGGTGATGGAGGACAAGTTTCCAGCCGGCCGGCCGGCGCTCGAGAAGGTCGGCGTAACCTTTGTCGAGGACGTGGCGCCTTACGAGTTGATGAAGATCCGCATCCTCAATGGCGGGCATGCGGCAATCGGGTATCCGGCAGCACTTATGGACATCGAATATGTGCATGAGGCGATGGCCGAGCCGCTTATCCGGGGTTTTCTCGCCAAGCTGGAGCGTGAAGAGATCATCCCGATCGTGCCGCCGGTTCCTGAAACCGACCTCGGGGCCTATTTCGCCAAGGTGGAGGAACGTTTCTCCAATCCCAGGATCGGCGACACGGTGGCCAGGCTCTGCCTCGACGGTTCCAACCGGCAACCGAAATTCATATTGCCGTCGACCGCGGACCGGCTGGCGGCTGCAATGGAGGTGAACGGGCTGGCTCTGGTTTCAGCCTTCTGGTGCCGCTACTGCGCGGGAACCTCCGACAGCGGGCGCATCATCCCCCCGAATGACGAAAGCGCGGCGAGGCTGAAGGAAGCTGCGCTTGCGGCGAAGAGCAATCCCGACGCCTTTCTGGCGCTCTCCGACATTTTCGGGGAGGTTGGCAAGTCGAGCGTGTTCCGCGCCACATTTTCCCGTATGCTCGAAACGGTGTGGCGTGACGGCGCCCGGACAACGCTGACGAAATATCTCTCCGGGACGCTCTGACCGGGAGAACCGGCAGGAAGCGTGGAGAGACATAGTTGGCCGCGAAGCCGCTTCCGGAACTGATCATCTTCGACTGCGACGGCGTGCTGGTGGACAGCGAGCCGATTTCGATTGCCGTACTCAACGAGATCATTGCCGGCGCGGGCGTCGAAATCGAGGAGGCGCGCGCCTACGAGCTTTTCCTTGGCCGCAGCATGGCGACGATCGGCGAGACGTTGGCGTCGGAGTTCGGCCTTGCGATGACCAAGGGGCATCTCGATGAGATGCGGCAGAAGCTCTACCAACGGTTTCGCTCCGAGCTGGAACCGATTCCCGGGATAGCCGGGACGCTGGCGGCGCTGGACCCGTCGATCAAGCGCTGCGTTGCGTCTTCCAGCTATCCTGAGCGCATACGATTGTCGCTCGACCTTACCGGTCTGCTGGGAGCGTTCGGCGAGCACATATTCAGCGCATCCATGGTGAATAACGGCAAACCGGCGCCGGATCTCTTCCTGCACGCCGCAAGCCAAATGGGCGTGGCGCCTGAGCGCTGCCTGGTGATCGAGGACAGCCCGGCCGGCGTCCAGGCAGCGCGGGCCGCCGGCATGCGCGTGCTCGGTTTCGCCGGAGGTTCGCATGCCGTGGGTGACGGCTTTCGCGAGGCGCTGGAGGCGCTGGGCGCGGAGGCCGTGTTCGACGACATGGCATTACTGCCAGCCCTTCTGGCTGGAGGAACTGGCGGAACTGGCGGAACCGGCGGCCAGTATCTGTGCGCGGTGGATGTGGGAACCACCAGTGCGCGTGCGGGCATATTCGACACAAGCGGCCGCCAGCTTGGACGGGGCGAACAGGCAATCGCCATGCACCAGCCAATGGCGGCTCATGCCGAGCATGATTCGGAAGACATCTGGCAGGCTGTCTGCGCCGCGGTGCGATCAGCACTCGCTGCTTCCGGGGTCGACGCCGAAAGAGTGTCCGGCATCGGTTTCGACGCCACCTGTTCGCTCGTCGTGCGTGACGGGGAAGGCGAGCAACTGACCGTCTCTACCAGCGGCGAGGCACGCTGGGACACGATCGTGTGGCTCGACCACCGGGCACTCGACGAGGCCGACGCATGCACGGCGACCGGCCACGACGTGCTGACGCATGTCGGCGGCGTGATGTCGCCCGAGATGCAGACGCCGAAGCTGATGTGGTTGAAGAAGAACCTGCCGGAGACCTGGGGCAGGGCGGCGCATTTCTTCGATCTCGCCGACTTCCTGACCTGGAAGGCAACCGGTTCTGAGGCGCGCTCGCAATGCACGCTGACATGCAAGTGGACCTATCTCGCACATGAGGAACATGGCTGGCGCCGTGACTTCTTCGATCTTGTCGGCATTGGCGACATGCTGGAGCGCGGGTCGCTGCCGGAACAGGCTGCACCTGTTGGCGCCGATCTGGGGCCGCTCAGCGACAATGCGGCGGCCGAACTAGGCCTGAGCCCGCATTGCCGTGTCGCCAGCGGGTTGATTGACGCTTATGCCGGTGCGCTGGGGGTATTGGGCGGCATTGCCGGCGAGACGGAGCAACTGGACCGGCATCTGGCGCTGATCGCCGGCACATCAAGCTGCCTGATGGCGACGTCGGCTGAGCCGAGGCACTTCGCCGGTGGCTGGGGGCCCTATTACGGTGTGGTATTGCCCGATTGCTGGCTGATCGAGGGCGGACAGTCGGCGACCGGCGGGCTGCTCGATCATATCATCCGCTGGCATGGCGCGGGCGGCGAGCCGGACCGGGCCATGCATGCCCGCATCTGCGAGCGCGTGATCGAATTGCGCGAGCGGGAAGGCGAAAGGTTTGCCGAGCGGCTGCATGTGCTGCCTGACTTTCACGGCAATCGTTCGCCGCTGGCCGATCCACACGCGGTTGGCGTGATCAGCGGGCTGACGCTCGATTCCTCATTTGACAGCCTATGCCGGCTCTACTGGCGAACAGCGGTCGGCGTGGCGCTCGGGCTGCGGCATATCCTCGATACGCTCAACGACAACGGCTTCGTTATCGACACGCTGCATGTGACGGGCGGGCACTCGAAAAACCCGCTGCTGATCGAGCTCTATGCCGACGCCACCGGCTGCACTGTGCTGGAACCCGAGGCGGGCGACGCCGTGCTGTTGGGCACCGCAATGACGGCGGCGAGCGCGGCGGGTCTCTACGGTGACCTGATTGCGGCATGTACGGGCATGCACCGGGGCGGCCGGGAGCGACGGCCCAATGCGACGGCGAAAGAAAAGCTCGACCGCGACTATCGCGTGTTCCTGAGAATGCACGAGCAGCGCCGCGAACTGGATCAGCTGAACTAGGGCAAGCCTCGCCCTAGCCCTTCCTTGCGCTCTCTGTCCCGATGACGACCTCGCCGTCTTCCTTGGAGAATGCGCCGATATCGGCATTGGGCAGGATATCGAGCACGGCTTCGGAAGGTCGGCATAGCCTGGTTCCAAGCGGCGTCACCACCACTGGCCGGTTGATCAGGATCGGGTGCTCGATCATGAAATCGACCAACTCGTCATCGGTCCATTTCGGATCGCCGAGGCCAAGCTCGTCATAGGGCGTACCCTTCTGGCGCAAGAGGTCGCGAGGCGAGATGTCCATTGCCGCGATCAGTTCGACCAGCTTTTCGCGCGTCGGCGGCGTCTTCAGGTATTCGACGATTTCCGGTTCCTCGCCGGACTGGCGGATCATTGCCAGCGTGTTGCGCGAGGTGCCGCATTTGGGGTTGTGGTAGATGGTGATGGTCATTCGGCGGCCTTCATTTGTCTTTCGGTCCGTGCTTGCGACAACATCCAGCTCGCCACTAGCGCGGCAAGGGCAGCGCCGACAAGTTCAGCCACTATGAAGCCCGGCAAATCGGCAGGGCGGATGCCGGAGAATGTGTCGGTGAAAGCGCGCCCGATCGCCACCGCCGGATTGGCGAAGGATGTAGAGGCGGTGAACCAGTATGCGGCGGTGATGTAGAGGCCGACCAGCCACGGCACAGCGTCGGCGCGAAAGCGGATGCCGGCGAAGATCGTGAAGACCAGCCCAAAGGCCGCGACGATCTCGGCAAACCATTGCGCCGTGCCGGTGCGCTCAGTCAGTGAGAACTGGACAAGCGGCAGTTCGAACATTGCATGGGCAATGACAGCGCCAAGGATGGCGCCGGCGATCTGGACTGCCACATAGGCGCCTGCCGCTGCTCCCTCGATCTCCTTGCGGATCAGGAAGGCGAAGGTGACGGCGGGGTTGAAATGCGCGCCAGACACCGGCCCCAGAATGGTGATCAGCACAACGAGGATTGCGCCGGTCGGGATGGTGTTGCCGAGCAGCGCGAGCGCCACATCGTCGGTCAGCTTGTCGGCCATGATGCCGGAGCCAACGACCGTGGCGACGAGCAGGCAGGTGCCGAGCGCCTCGGCTGCGAGGCGGCGGGGTAGCTCAAACTGCATGGTTCAGCCTGCTTCCGGCAGCTTGCGGCCAATGTCGTCCAGTCGCTTCTGCAGCGCCAGGCGGTCGATGGATTTGAGCGGCAGCGAGGTGAACACCGAGATGCGGTTGTTGAGCATGCGATAGGCTTCGGAAAAGGCGACGCGTTTCTCGGCCTCCGTGCCTTCGGCCGCTGTGGGATCGGGAACACCCCAATGGGCCGTCATGGGCTGCCCCGGCCAGACCGGGCAGGCTTCTGCCGCGGCGTTGTCGCAAACGGTGAAGACGAAATCGAGCCGCGGTGCGCCGGGCTGGGTGAACTCATCCCAGTCCTTGGAGCGCGCGAAGGAAATGTCGTGGTTGAGGCTTTTCAGCAGGTCCAGCGTGTAGGGATGGACCTCACCCTTGGGCTGGGAACCCGCGGACCAGGCCTTGAAACGGCCCATGCCGACACGGTTCAGGATCGCCTCGGCGATAATGGAGCGCGCCGAATTGCCGGTGCACAGGAAAAGCACGTTGTAGATCTGGTCGCTCATCGGTTTTCTCCCTTCAGCAGTCGCAGGCGACAGCTTCGATGACGGGCCGGCACAGTTCGGGGCGGCCGTTGCAGCAATCTTCCATCAGGAATGCCAGCAGATCGCGGAAGCCGGTCATGTCGGCGATGTAACGGACCGTGCGGCCGTCGCGCTCTGACCGGACCAAACCAGCATGGTCGAGCACCTTGAGGTGCGTCGACATGGTGTTCTGGACGGTGTCGAGCCGCTCGGCGATTTCGCCGGCAGGCAAACCTTGCGCACCAGCCCGCACCAGCAGGCGGAACACTTCCAGCCGCGTGTCCTGGCCGAGCGCGGAAAGCGCGGCGAGCGCCAATTTTCTATCCATATATCCAAGTTTCCCGATATATCGGAACGATCAATACGGTGATCGCCAGGATTGGTCAAGCGCCGGGAAGGCGGTTGGGCCAGATCGGGAGGCGCCTAGGCAGAGCCTGCGGAAGGCGCGTTGTCGGCCAGGTTGCCCAGCGCCTCGCGGCCGCGCTGGGTGAGGCCGTAGAGGCCGTAGTCGACGCGTTCGAACCAGCCATAATAGTTGTGGCGCAGGATGTTTGCCGCGCGCGGGCTTTGCGGTTTCAGGTCGCGCGGCCTGCGGGGCTCGGCCTCCATTGCCGCGGCGCAGGCCAGGGCCTCCTGACGATAGGCAGTCATGATCGGCTTGCGGGTGCTGCCGCCCGTTGCGGGATCGCCCTGGCGTTTGTTGTATTCGGCAAACAGGCGTGAGCGGCGGCGCGTGTCCTTGTGCGGGAATGGCGAGATCGGGCTGACGATCACCTGAACCTCATTCCTTTCGGTCACGCCCAGCATGCCGAAGCCCAGCCGGCGGCAAAGCGCGCGGAAACGCTTGTCGGATTCGCGGCCCTTGCCGCGGCTGGCAACGCGCGCAGCCAACCAGACTTCGTCGCAGGCCGCAGCGCGTTCGACCGCCTGCAGCACCAGTTCGAGATTGAACCGCAGCTTCAGCTCGCAAATGACGAGCACGGGCGGATCGTCGCCACTGACGGCAACCACATCGCAACTGCCGATCTCACCCTTGGCCGAATAGCCGAGGTCTTCGAGGAAGTTCTTGATCGGAAGGTAGAGTGACGTTTCCCGCACCGCACTGTCCGAAACGAATCGAAGTCGCGCCATGATAGCGCGTCAGGGATCGATCGGGAAAAGCGGGTGCGTCAGCCCTTGTCGGAAACGCCTGCGTGGTCGAACGTCGCCATGCCATCGAAACAGGCGAGCGCGGCGCGGATGATTGAGACCGAGAGCGTTGCGCCCGTGCCTTCGCCAAGCCGCATGCCGAGATCGAGCAGCGGCTTCATGCCGACCTGTTCCAGCAGGCGGCGGTGCGCGGCTTCAGCCGAGACGTGGCCCGCCTCCATATGCGCTGTTGCGCGAGGATGGAGTTTTGCCAGCGGCGCGACGGCGGCCGTGGAGACAAAACCGTCCACGATGATCGGCTTGTAGCGGTGGCGTGCGCCGAGTGCCGCACCCAGCATGGCGGCGGTCTCGCGTCCGCCGAGGCGCATGGCGACCTGCAGCGGGTCATCCAGATGATCGCGGTGGAAGGCCAGCCCTTCGGCCACCACCTCGGCCTTGCGCTTGAGGCCTGCCTCGTCGACGCCGGTGCCGCGGCCGACCCAGTCGGCGGGCTCGCCGCCATAGAGACCGGCGGAGAGCGCGGCAGCCACGGTGGTGTTGGCAATGCCCATCTCGCCGAGACAGACGATGTCGGCGTGGTCCTTGACCGCGTCGTAGCCGGTGGCGACGGCGGCGAGGAACTCCGCCTCGGTCATGGCCGGGCCTTGCGTGAAATCGGCTGTCGGGTGGTCGATCTCAAGTGGCACTACGCAGAGTTCGGCATCGACCGTTTTGGCAAGCTGGTTGATGGCGGCGCCGCCGGCAGTGAAGTTCGACACCATCTGCGCGGTTACTTCCGCCGGAAAGGCCGACACGCCGCGCGCGGCGATGCCGTGCGAGCCAGCGAAGACCAGAACCTCCACCCCGTCGAGACGCGGGCGCGGCAAATGCTGCCAGCAGGCAAGCCAGGCGATCAGATCTTCCAGGCGGCCAAGGCTGCCGGCAGGCTTGGTCAGTGTGTCCTGCCGTTCACGCACGGCCTGCGCGGCTGCTTCGTCACCATCGGGAAGGTTGAGGCAGGCCTCACGCAGATCTTCGAGGCTCGCAAACTGGGTCATTCGTGATCCTTCCGCTTCACGTCACACTAGGACGGCCGCCGCCGCCAGCAAAACCAATATCTCGCCGCCCTGTTCCAGAGCGCCGCAAATGTCGCCCGTGTGCCCGCCGATCTGGCGCTGCGCGGCCGAACGAACGACCACAAACCCGCCGGCCAGAAGGGCGGCGGCGAGGCATAGTGCCCAGAAGCCGAGCAAGAGGAACAACGCAATCACCGCCAGCGCCAGAGCGAGGCGTGCCGTCTGGTCCGTCACCGTGCCAACGCTAGCGGACAGTCCGTCGTCGCGTGCTGGTGGCAGCGCGGAAAGCAGCGAGGGTATCAGGGCGCGACCGGCAATGTGGGCCGCAACGAGCGCGGCGAAAGCGACAGAGGGTGGAAGTGCTGCGAGCGCCGCGACACGCAGAAGGACAGAGAACAACAGTGTCGCGACGCCGTAGGTTCCGATGCGGCTGTCGCGCATGATTTCGAGCTTGCGCTCGCGCGTATCGCCGCCGCCCAGCCCGTCGGCGGTGTCGGCAAGTCCGTCCTCGTGAAGGGCGCCGGTGACGAGCATTGTGCCGGCGACTGCGATCGCTGCGGAAACCAGTGGCGGCAGTCCAACCCAGTCCGCTGCAACAAGAACGATGCCGCCGATCAGGCCGACCAGCGCGCCGGCGATCGGCGCGGCCCATTGCGCACTGGCGAAGTCTTCCGATGGCGCGGTAAGGCCGCCAACAGGCAGGCGCGTGTAGAAGCCGATGCAGGCTGCGATATCGCCAAGTGGATTGCCCGATGTCATCAAGCGTCACCGTCGCGGGCGATGGCGTGGAAGAAGCCGCCGCTGACATAGCCGCGCCGCCCGCCGGACGGACCGATCTCGCGCCCTTGACCGTCGGCAAGAATGGCGAGCGGTTCGTCGTTGCCGGGCTCTGTGAGCCGAGCGTAGTGGAATTCGTGGCCGCGCACCGCGCCGCCCTTTGGCCCGAGCGGACAGTCGGCCGCGAGCCGCGCCTGCCGGTAGCCGAGGTTCATCTTGCGCTTGGCGAATGAGGTGGAATGACCAAGCAGGCCAAGCATGCGATGGGTGACGCCGTCGGCATCCTCCAGCGCTTCGCCCAGCACCATGTAGCCGCCGCACTCACCATGGACCGGCTTCGATGCGGCGAAAGCCTGCATCCCTTGCCGGAAGTTCCGCGCGGCGGCGAGCTGGCCTGCGTGGAGTTCGGGATAACCGCCCGGCAGCCAGCAGCCATCGCAGTCCGTTGGCGGTGCTTCATCGGCAAGCGGCGAGAAGGGAACAAGCTCCGCGCCGGCGCTTCGCCAGTGAGCGGCGACGTGCGGGTAGACGAAGGTGAAGGCGCGGTCGCGGGCAATCGCGATGCGCTGGCCAGGCGGGGACAGGGCAGCGCCTGTTCCGCCTTCGGGAATGTCGATCGGGGCTGCGATCTCCAGCACGGCATCGAGGTCGATCGCCTGTTCGATGGCGTCGGCCAGCCGGTCGATGTGATCCGATATGCCGGCCTGCTCCTCGGCCTGTACGAGGCCGAGATGGCGTTCCGGCAAGGTCATCGCCTCGTTGCGCGGCACCGCACCGATGACGGGCAGGCCACGCGAGGCTATGGCGTCACCGGCAAGGCGGATGTGGCGTTCGCTACCAACACGGTTCAGCACCACGCCGGCGATGCGAACGGCGGGATCGAAGGTAGCGAAACCGTGTGCTACGGCAGCCGAGGTTTGCGACTGGCCGGAGACATCAAGGACCAGCAGCACCGGCAGGCCGAAATCGCGCGCCAGATCGGCCGCAGCGCCTGAGCGGCCCGCGTCGGACGGGATGCCGTCGAACAGGCCCATGGCGCTTTCGATAATGACGATATCCGCGTCTTCAGCCGCACCATGAGCAAGCGAACGCAGATAGGCGGGCGGCATGGCCCAGCTGTCGAGATTGAGGCCGGGCGTTCCGGTTGCGGCGGCATGAAAGCCGGGGTCGATATAGTCCGGTCCGGATTTCGCGCCACGCACCGTGAGCCCGCGCCTTGCCAGCGCGCGCAGCAGGCCGATGGTGATCGTGGTCTTGCCGGAGCCGGAGCGGGGCGCACCGATGATGAGGCCGCGCGCCGTCATGGAGCCGGGTCCACCGGCAGCGAGAGCAGCGCGTCGCGCATCGCAACAATGTCGCCGATGACAATGATGGCCGGTGCTTCGAGGCCGGCTTCGCTCGCGTCCTCGTGGATGGTTGCAAGCGTGCCTGTGACGATGCGCTTCGCGGCGGTGGTGGCCGAGGCTATGACGGCTGCCGGCGTTGACGGCGGCAGGCCACCCTCCAGCAGCGAGGCCACAATGCGGGGCAGGTTCTTCAGGCCCATATAGATGACGATGGGCTGGTTGGCGCGCGCCAGTGAATGCCAGTCGAGATCGTCCGGCGTGCCGACCGCATGACCGGTCGCCATGATGAAGGCCTTGTTGACGCCGCGCATGGTGGCCGGAATGCCGGAATCGGCGAGGCCGGCGATTGCCGAGGTGAGACCGGGAAGGATGCGATAGGGGATGCAGGCTTTGACCAGCGCCAGCGCCTCTTCGCCGCCGCGCCCGAAAATGAACGGATCGCCGCCCTTGAGCCGCAGGACACGACGCCCGGCGCGCGCGAACCCGATCAGCCTTTCGGTGATACTCTCCTGCGTGGCCGAGGGTTTGCCGCCGCGCTTTCCGGCAAACACAAGCTCGGCACTGGCTGCGAGGTCGAGGATCGCCTTGTCGACCAACGCATCATGCACGACCACATCGGCCTGACCGAGAGCGGACAGTACATCGAGCGTCAGCATGCCGGGATCGCCCGGCCCGGCGCCTGCCAGCCAGACATGGCCGGCCTGAAGCCTTGGCCGGCTCTCAAGGATCGTGGAAAGGCGGTCAGCGTCGCTCATGCGGCTCCCACAAGTTGGTGACGTGCGTATCGCCGGTCACTATAGATCGGCCGATGGAAGACGAAGCCCGCAATCTGCGCCGCGGCTGGACAACCGGTGCCTGCGCTGCTGCCGCCGCCAAGGCTGCCTGTGCTGCGCTGCGCGGCGGAGCGTTTCCCGATCCGGTGGAAATCACCCTGCCGGGCGGGCAGCGGCCGGGTTTCGCCCTTGCGGTGACCGAGACCGGCGACGGTTTCGCGCGGGCGGGGATCGTCAAGGATGCCGGCGACGATCCCGACGTGACGCATGGTGCTCTCATCATCGCCACAGTGCGAGAAGGCGCGGCCGGCAGTGGCATCACCTTCAGTGCGGGCGAGGGCGTTGGCATGGTGACGCGGCCCGGTCTGCCAATTCGGGTCGGCGAGCCGGCGATCAACCCGGTGCCGCGCCGGATGATTGCGCAGGCGATCACCGAAGTGGCGGGCGCGGACGCCGACTACAATGTCGAGATTTCCGTGCCCGGCGGCGAGGCGATTGCCGCGCAGACGCTCAACGGCCGGCTGGGCATTGTCGGCGGTATCTCGATCCTCGGCACGACGGGTATCGTGATCCCGTTTTCCTGTTCGTCCTGGATTCACTCGATACACCGCGGCATCGATGTGGCGCGGGCGATGGGGCTCGACCATGTCGCGGGGTCGACCGGCGCGGCTTCGGAAGCCGCCGTACAGAAACATCACGGACTGGACGAGGTGGCGCTGATCGACATGGGCGATTTCGCCGGCGGGATGCTCAAATATCTGCGCGCGCATCCCGTGCCCAGGGTTACTATTGCCGGCGGTGTCGCCAAGATAACCAAGCTGGCGCAGGGCATGCTCGACCTGCATTCCAAGCGCGGCGCTGCCGATCTGGATGCGGTGGCCGAGGTTGCAGTTGCTGCCGGCGCGGACGCCAGGTTGGCAGAGAAGATCAGGGCATCCAACACCGTCGCCGAGGCGTTCGACCATGCCGGTGAGGCTGGCATTGCGCTGGGCAATGCGGTGGCTGAAGCCGCCTGGCAGACAGCGGCGGCCGCGCTGGCGCCGGCCGACACCGCGCTCGAAATCCTGATCTTCGACCGCGACGGCAACAGGCACGGAGAGGCTGCGTTCAGGCCGGTTCATGACGCCTCCCGGCCGCGGAACCGGCGCTGATAATAGGCGTCGTAGAGAGAACTCTCGCGGAAATCCTGAGCGCCCAGCGCCTTGCCGACGAAGATGATCGCGGTGCGTTCGATCGGATCCTTCGCCAGCTTTTCAGCGATGTCGCCGAGGGTTGCCTTCACGACACGCTGCTGCGGCCAGCTGGCGTGGGCGACGACCGCGACGGGGCAGTCGGCGCCGTAGAGCGGCGTGAGTTCTTCCACCACGCGGTCGATCGCATGGATGGCGAGGTGGATGGCGAGCGTTGCGCCAGTCGCACCGAAGGCGGCCAGCGTTTCGCCGTCGGGCATTTTCGATGCGCGGCCGGAAATGCGGGTGAGCACGAGGCTCTGCCCGACTTCGGGGATTGTCAGTTCGCGCCCGAGTGCGGCGGCAGCTGCGGCAAAGGAGGGCACACCCGGCGTCAGCGTGTAGGCGATGCCACGCGCCTCCAACCGCCTGATCTGTTCCGCGACCGCACTCCACACCGACAGGTCGCCGGAGTGCAGCCGGGCTACGTCGTGCCGTGCCTCATGGGCGGCGACATATTCGGCCTCGATCTCGTCGAGTGACAGCGGCGCTGTGTCGACCAGCCGCGCGTCGGGCGGGCAATAGTCGAGCAATTCCTTCGGCACGATGGAACCGGAATAAAGGCAGACCGGGCAGCTGGCGAGGATGTCGCGGCCGCGTACGGTGATGAGGTCTGCCGCGCCCGGCCCGGCGCCGATGAAATGCACCGTCATGGCCGTTCCTCGCTCGCGGCGAGCGCACAAGTGACCGGACCGACAGCAATGCGCGGACCGAGCAGCCGCGCCTTCGCGCCCGCGCCGGCAAGGGCGGCCGCCTCCGACAGGCTGTTCAGGCCGGTGGCTGCGAAGCTGGCGTCCGAGTGCGCAATCGTGTCTTCGTCGGCACGACGCAGAGCGGGATGTGCGATGGCGCGGCATTCGATTCCGAGTTCTTTCGCCGCTTTGATGAGGCCGGGTTCGGTCGATTTGGTGCCGCTGGAACAGAGTGCGGAGAGGGCCTCGCGCTGCAGACGGTATGTCTTAAGCGCGGCGTCGACGGCCGCGAGCACATCCTTCGCCTTGACGCCCTTCTGCGCCCCGATTCCGGCGACGATCATGGCCTGGTCCATGTCCATTGGGTGACCGGCATGGCCGGACGCCAGCCGGTCATGGAGCCGACCGGGGACGCCTGTTCTACCGAGAGGCGGATGAGGTTGCCGCCGCGTTTGGCATGGCGGGCGATCAGGATCGCTTCCGTTTCCAGTGTGACCGCGTTGACGACCAGCCGCCCACCCGGCTTCAGCCGGTCGATGGCTGTTTGAAGAACGCCGGTTTCGCTGGCGCCGCCGCCAACGAAGATGGCGTCGGGAGCCGGCAGGCTGCCGAGAGCTTCGGGTACGGAGCCTTCGATTAGTTCAAGACCGGGTACGCCGAGACCATCGGCGTTGCGGCGGATGCGGGCGGCCCGTTCCGGCTTGGCCTCAATCGCGATGGCACGCAGCGACGGATCGCGCAGCATCCATTCGATGCCGATGGAGCCGGAGCCGGCGCCTATGTCCCACAGCAACTCGCCATGGCGGGGGCTAAGTGCAGCGATGGTCGCGGCGCGGATTGTCTGCTTGGTGATCTGGCCGTCATGCTCGAAGCAGTCGTCGGGCAGGCCGGGCGCCAGAGGCAGGATGCGGGTGTCGGGGGCGGCGGCGACCTCGATGGCGACAATGTTCAGCGCGTCGATGTCGCTCAACGCGAAGGCGGAGGCCTTGGTTTCGCGCGATCGCTCGCGCGGCCCACCCAGCGCCTCCAGCACGGTCAGGCGCGAAGGGCCGAAGCCGAGTTCGGTCATCAGCGCGGCCATAGCCGCAGGGCCGTCGCCGTCGGAAGTCAGGACAAGAAGCCTGCGGCCGGGATGAAGGTGTGGGCGCAGCAGGCCAAGCGGGCGGCCGTGAAGCGAGACGCATGTTGCGTCCTGCAATGACCAGCCTAGACGAGACGCCGCGAGGCTGAAGGACGAGGGCGCCGGCAGGACGCACATTTCCTCCGCGCCGACCCGGCGGGCAAGGGTGGCGCCAACGCCGAAGAACATGGGGTCGCCGGAGGCTAGCACGCAGACCGGCTGGCCGCGCATTGCCATCAGCGCGTCGATGCCGGTCTCGAATGGACTCGGCCAGGAATGCGCCTCGCCCGTGATGATATGTGCCGCGAGATCCAGATGACGCTTGCCACCATAGACAATCTTTGCGCCAGCTAGAAGGTTTCGGGCGTTCTCGCCCAGACCGGCAACGCCGTCCTCGCCTATGCCGACGATGGACAGCCACGGTCCGGCTGGTGCAGTTTCGGGTTTCACGCTAGCGGACATGGCGATGCACCAAATCCTGATCCTGGGCGGTACGAGCGAGGCGCGGCAGCTTGCCGGGCGGCTGGCAGCGCGCGGCGACTGCGATGTTGTGCTTTCGCTGGCCGGGCGCACCAAAGCGCCCGTGGAGCAGCCGGTACCCGTGCGGGTTGGCGGGTTCGGCGGCGCGCAGGGGCTGGCGGATTATCTCAATGCCGAAAGCGTGTCGCTGCTGATCGACGCCACACATCCTTATGCGGCGCAGATTTCGCACAATGCCGCTCACGCTGCGGAACTGACAGGCGTGCCGCTGATCGGACTCCGGCGTCCGGCCTGGGAGCCGGTTGAAGGCGATCGCTGGAAACTGGTTAGCAGCGTCGAAGACGCTGTGACGGCGCTGGGCGAAACGCCGCGCCGGGTGATGGTGACGCTCGGGCGGCAGGAATTGCTGCCATTCCAGGCAGCGCCGCAGCACTCCTATTTGATCCGCTCGGTTGACCCCGTCGAGCCGACGCTCGACGTGCCTGACGCGACTTACATTCTCGGGCGCGGGCCGTTCGACGAGGCTAGCGAGCGAACGCTGCTGAAGCAGCACGGCATCGAGACAATCGTGTCCAAGAACAGCGGTGGCGCGGCGACATATGGCAAGATCGCCGCCGCGCGGGAACTCGGTATTGATGTGGTGATGATCGCGCGGCCGGAACTGCCGGACGTTCTGTCGGCCGGTTCGGTGGAGGAAGCTGTCGCGACGGCCGATCATGTGCTCGCCTCTTTGGCGAAACGCGGCGTGTAGACCAGCGGCGGCAGGCCGGGGCGTTCGACGATGCGGGTCTCGGGCGAGCCGACGATGATGCAGGTCGCCATGTCGGCCTTTGACGGATCGGCCTCGGCCAGCGTCATAAACTCGATACGCTCATCCGGACGGCCGGCGGCGCGGCCGAACACGACCGTTGTTTCGCCCGGCAGGACGGCGCGCAGGCAATCGAACGCCTTGCCCAGTTGCCAGGGGCGGGCGCGGCTGATCGGGTTGTAGAAAGCCATTACGAAGCCGGCGGATGCGGCGGCGGCGAGGCGCTTCTCGATCAGATCCCAGGGCTTCAGATTGTCCGACAACGAGATAGCGCAGAAATCATGTCCCAGCGGCGCGCCGATGCGGGCGGCGACAGCAAGCATGGCAGTGATGCCGGGCAGCACCCTGATCTCGACCTGACGCCATTCGTCCGGTCCGTTATCGACTGCCTCGCAGATGGCGGCGGCCATGGCAAAGACACCGGGGTCGCCGCCGGAGACGACGCAGACATCGCCGCCTTCCATTGCGCGGTTGAGGGCGGCACCCGCTCGGTCCAGCTCTTCGCGGTTGTCTGAGGCGTGGCGCATCTGGCCGGGACCCAGCGTCAGACGGTCGAGATAAGGCTTGTAACCATAGAAGTCGGTCGCCTGCTCGATGGCGTGCGTGACCTCCGGCGTTGTCTGGTCCGGATCGCCTGGGCCAAGCCCGACAATGGTGAGTTTGCCACTCATGGCCGGCCGCTCCAGCCGGGCACCAGCACGATTGAGAAATAGGGGGCAGGCGCATCATCGCGGTCAGCGAGCGGGATCGTGCGGCCGTTGGCCATCGTGCCGCGCTCGACATAGACGGCGCGGTCCAGCTTGCCGGATACGGCGAGAGCGGCCTTGATCTTGGGCAGGTTGCGGCCGACCTTCATGATCACGGCGGCGTCGGCGTCGCCCAGCCGGCGGACAAGCTCGTCCTCCGGCAGCGTGCCCGGCAGCACGGCAAGCACATCGTCACCCTGGGTGATCGGCGTGCCGGCAGTCGACCAGCAGCCGGACATGGCGGTCACGCCGGGGATGACTTCGGTGTCGAAACGGTGCGCGAGGCGCACATGCAGGTGCATGTAGGAGCCGTAGAAAAGCGGATCGCCTTCCGACAGCACGGCCACCGTGCGGCCTGCTTCCAGGTGCCCGGCGACGTCCTCGGCGGCGCGGTCGAAGAAGCGGGTGATGGCGCAGTGGTAGTCGGGATGCGCACGGTCGATTTCGGTGGTGACGGGATAGAGCATTGGCAGCTCTATCGTCTCACCATTGATGTGGCCGTTGACGATCCGGCGCGCGTTGGAGCCATTGCCCTCCTTGGCGAAGTGGGCGACGACCTGCGCTTCACCGAGCGCGCGGACGGCCTTCAGCGTCAGCAGCTCGGGATCGCCCGGACCGGTGCCGACGCCGATCAGGCGGCCATGTGCTGCGGCGCTCACAGGCCGGGCCTCGCCAGCGCGTTGATTGCAGCGACGGTCATGGCCGAGCCGCCAAGACGGCCATGCACTATGGCCCACGGAATGCCGTGATGGCTGGCGGCCAGCGCTTCCTTGGATTCGGCAGCGCCCACGAAGCCGACCGGCATGCCAATGATTGCCGCCGGGCGGGGCGCGCCATCGTCCAGCATTTCGAGCAGGTGGAATAGAGCAGTCGGTGCATTGCCGATGGCCACCAGCGCGCCTTCCAGCTTTGCGCCCCACAGATGCATGGCGGCGGCGGAGCGGGTGTTGCCGATCTCCTTGGCCAGCTCGGCGGTGCGCGGATCGCGCAACGAGCAGATCACCTCATTGTCTGCCGGCAGCCGGGCACGCGTGACGCCGCGCGCGACCATTTCCGCATCGCAGAGGATGGGCGCACCGCCGGCCAGTGCTGCGCGTGCGACGTCGACAAAGCCCGGCGCGAAGGCGAAATGCGCCGCCGCCTCGACCTGCCCGCAGGCGTGGATCATGCGGATCGCGACATCCGCCTCGGCGGGCGAAAAGCGGGAAAGATCGGCCTCCTCGCGGATGATCGCGAAGGAGCGTTCGTAGATCGCGTCGCCGGCGCGGATGTAGTCATAGGCGGTCAATTCAGTCTCCGGCGAATGCGTGGGCGGGATGCGGCTTGCGCCGGCTTTGAGATTGGCTGTGGCCGCTTGTGCGGTTGCGCACGATGTCTGCAAGCTGCGCCGCAACATCATGATTTCCAAATGGAATTCCGGCTTGGCGTGCAGTGCCGTTCTCGACCAGCGTTGGTCCGTGTTCGGTGCCGACCAGCGATAGCGAAGCAGCGGAAGGATGAGCGCAGCCCTTGGCGCAGCCGGAGATGTGAAGCGAGAAATCGACATTCTGGATGCCGTCAAACTCACGTGCTACGGATGCCGCGATCTCGCGTGAAGCGAAGTGACCGGAGGCGCAGCCGGCGCTGCCGGGGCAGGCAAAGATACGGGTGCGGGGGTCGGACGCGTTGACGACGAGGTCCGTCACTTTGGCATGAGCTGCCATTGCTGCGCTGTCCTCCGTGCCCAGTGCCATCAGAGCGCGTTCGGGCGACATGCGGAATTCCGCGATTCCGAGTTTCGCGAGCGTCGCGGCGAAAGCAGACAAGTCGCTGGCGGCGATCTGGCCAAAGGGCAGGCCAACGCCGAAGGCGAAGCGATTTGCGCGAAGCGGGATGTGGCCCAAGGGTTGCGAAGTTAGGACTTCTGGAGCGGTGTCGGGCGCCGGGCGAACCTTACCTTTCAGTCTGACCTCTGCATCGGCTGCTGACACATCGCGGCCGCGTGCCTCAAGACCGATGAAGGCGATCAGTTCGAGCAGGGCCAGTGCAATGGCTGTGGCATCGCCCGCTTCGCAGGTGCCGAGGGGTGCAGCCGAGGGCGCATCGCCGCCGATCGAAACCAGCCAGTCGGATGCGGTGAGCGCGTCGAAGCGGATGTCGGCGGCAACGCCTGAGAGACCGATGGTTCCACCGCCATCAACGACGACCGAGACCTTCGGCGCCAGGCGGTCTTTCAAATCGGTTGCGTCGATCGCTTCGCGGATCGCCTCGGCAAGAGGAGCGGCATCAGCAGTCTCAGTCGGATCGAGGCCGGCGAGCGGATTGGATTCCACCGGCACACCATCACGCAGGCCGAGTTGCATCGCGGCGATGTCTTCAGCAAGCGCGGCCGCGGTCGCGGCGGTCAGACCGCGGATCTGGAAATTGCCGCGCGCGGTGATTTCAACAAGCCCGTTGCCGTGGCGACCTGCTGCTTCGCAAAGTGCGATCAGTTGATGCGGCGTCAGGCTTGCGCTGGCGGTGGCGAGGCGAACGAGCAGGCCGTCGCCGGTCTGCATCGGCGCGGAAAGGGCAGGGCAGGCGCCACGGCGGAAGCTCATGCGGCCTCCCTCGCGCGGGCCTCGGCGATGAGTTCGGCGAGGCCGGCGTCGATCGAGTTGCGGCGCGGATGCCACAGGCCGCGGCGGCGAGCAGCGGCGAAACGCTCGGCAATCGAGCGTGCCGCAGCGGGGTTTTCGCGCAGCATGAAATCACGCACGCGCTCGTCACCGAGATAGGCATCGTGCACCGCTTCCAGCAGCGTTTCAGGGATCGCCAGCGTCGTCTCGGCGAAAGCGACGAGGCGATCGACCGTCTCCGCAAACTCCGCCGCGCCGCGCGGACCGTGACGCATCTGCCCGTCGATGAAACGCGGGCTGACGGCGCGGCCGCGCACCACGCGCGCGACCGCTTCGGCCACCGTGCGGGCGCGCGGGCGCTGCGGATCTGTCGTGTCGAGCGTAATCAGGTCGGCGGAGCGGCCAAGTGCGGCAAGTGCTGAAGCGAAGCCGCCGATATGAGCGGCGTCAGCGGAGCCGTCGAGCAGGTCGCGGCCGGGATCGTCGCCGGTATGGATCAGAAGCTGCGCCTCGGCGACGCGGCGCGAGAAGATTTCGGTCGCGGCCATGCCTTCGCCGTCTGCACCGCCGTAGGCGTGGCTGGTCGCATCGAGGTAGGCTTGGCCGAGTTCGGCGCGCTCGTCCCAGTCGCCCGAGGCAAGAAGGTCTTCGATACCAGTGCCATAGGTGTCGGGCGAGCCACCGAAGATGCGGGGAGGGACATTGCCGCTGGCGCGCGCTTCTGCAGCGAGCGGGTTGTCTGTCGCTTCTTCGTCACGCGCGGCGACGGCGCGAGCGGCGGCATCGAGCAGGGCGATCTGGGCCGGGAACATGTCACGGAACAGACCGGAGATTTTCCAGGTCACGTCGATCCGCGGGCGGCCGAGCGTGGCGACGGGCTGCACCTCGACGCCGGTCACACGGCCGGTGGCGGCGTCCCAGACCGGCTTCACGCCCATCAGGTTCAGACCCTGGGCGATCTCCTCGCCGCCGGTGCGCAGGCTGGCCGAGCCCCAGAGGTCGATGACCAGCGAACGGGGCCAGTCACCGTGATCCTGCAGGTAGCGGCGCACGACCTCGTCTGCCGCCAGCCGGCCAAGCTCGAAGGCGGTGGGGGTCGGCATGGTGCGCGGGTCTGATGTGAACAGGTTGCGGCCGGTTGGCAGCACGTCGGTTCTGCCGCGCGCGGGTGCGCCAGCTGGGCCGGGGCGGATGTGCTGCCCGTCAAGCGCGGTGATCAAGGCCGAGCGCTCGCGCGCGGCACTTTCCAGCCGCGCCGGATCGTCCTCACCGGGGGCGGCGCGGCCATAGATGTGCTGGCCGTCTTTCAACGCGAAATCCTTGATGTCGCAGAGCCAGGCGTCAATCTTCTGCAGCGCCTCGCCGGCGTCGAGATTATCGGCGATGCCCGCCTCGCGAGCGAGGCCGGTTTCGCGCGCGGTCTCGACGATCAGCGTCGCCAGTCGGTCGCGGCGGCGGCGGTCGAGACCGTCGGCCTGGGCGTATTCATCGACCAGATGTTCGAGCTTGCGTTCGGCCTCGCCCAGCTCCGCGCCGACCAGCGGCGGCGGCAGATGACCGAGCGTTACCGCCGCGATGCGGCGCTTGGCGTGGGCGGCCTCGCCGGGGTTGGAAACGATGAAGGGATAGACCACCGGCAGGCCGCCGGTGACGATCTCGGGGAAGCATGCGGAAGACAACGCGACGGCCTTGCCGGGCAGCCATTCGAGTGTGCCGTGCGCGCCGACATGGATGATGGCGTGGCAGCCAAGATGGTCCTGCATCCAGCGGCCGAAGGCGAGCAGTTCGTGGCGTGGAGGCAGCTCCGGATCGTGGTAGTCGGCACGGCGGTCGGCGGAGCGACCACGGTGCGGTGCGAGCGCGACAGTGACATTGCCGAACTGCGCGAAGCGGAAAGAAACGTCGCCTTCGGCGGGGGCATCGCCCCATGCGCCGGCTACCTTTTCGCGAGTCTTCTCAGGCAGTTGGGCGAACCAGGTGCCATAGTCGTCGAATTGCATTGCGGCGCGTTTTTCACGCAGCGATTCAAGTAGCTCACGCGATGATTCAGGTATGTTTTCGACAAAATAGCCTTCCGCCTTGAGATCGGTCAGCATGGCGCGAACGCTTTCTGGCACGTCCAGCCCGACGGCGTAGCCGGTGCGGCCGGTGGCGTTCGGATAGTCGGGAATGAGGATCGTCAGCTTGCGTTCGGCGCGCGGCGTTTGTCGCAGCTGGATCATCTTCGCGACTCGATCTGCGAACTGTTCGACACGGTCGGGCTCGGGCTGGTTTTCCTGGCCGCGGAAGCCGAGCGTTTCGTCCAGCGGGCGTTCCGATTTGAAGGCGATGGCGCCGCCGAGAATGCGGCCGTCGAGTTCAGGCAGCACGACATGCATGGCGAGATCGGCGGGGGCGAGACCACGCTGGTTCTCCGCCCACGCCTCCCGACGGGTGGTTGCGACGATGGCCTGGAAGACTGGGACGCCGGCACGATCGAACAACGTTTCGGCACCCGGCTCGGCACCCGTTGCGAACGCTGTCGTCGTGACGATCGCAGCAGGCTTGAGCCGTGCAATGGCGTCTTCGGTGAAGGCGAGCGAATCGCGATCCTTGAGGCTAGCGACGAAGATCGGGACCGGTGTCATGCCCTTCTTCGCGAGCGCCTCGAACAGAGCGTCGATGGGCGCGGCGTCGGAGGCAAGCAACATCGAACGGTAGAAGAGCACTGGGACGATCTGGCCGGAATGGGGGGCAGCCAGTCGGTCGATACCTACGACGCCTTCGCCCGGACGATAGAAACCAGCCTTTGGTACGGGCCGGGCTTCCGGCACGTCGTTGCCGTTTCCTGCCAGCGCCGACAGACGCGCGGAAAGGCCAGCCATGTTGTCCGGGCCGCCTTCGCGGAAGAATGCCAGCAGGCGGTCGAGTTCGGGCTTTTCGACGGTCGAGGCTTCGATCAGCCGTGCATCTTCTTCGCGACATTCACCGGGCAGAAGGGCAAGCTTGACGCCCTTTTCGCGTGCGACGGCCGCCAGCCGGTCGCAGCCATAGCGCCACCAATCATAACCGCCGAGAATGCGCACAAGGATGACCTTGGCCTGGCTCGCCACGCTGTCGATCCACAGGTCGACGGACATCGGGTGTCGCAGGTCGCGCAGGGCGGCGAGGCGCAGCGACGGCAGGTCTGAATTGCAGCGCCAGGCAGCGGCGATGCCCGCCAGATCGCTGTCGGAAAAGGACAACGCCACGACATCCGCCGGCTGCTGAGCCAGGTCGATGGGCTCGGCGAGATCGTCGAGCGTCGCGGATGATGTTGCGAGCAGATGCATTCGCTCAACCGGCCAGAGCTGCCGTGATGGCGTCCTGGCGCAGGCCCTTTTCGCCGATCACGACGAGACGGCCGAGGCGCTCTTCCGCCGGCGCCCACGCGCGATCGAAATAGTGGTTCACGCGCGCGCCGACGGCCTGCACCAGTAGCCGCATCGGCTTGCCATCGACGGGCACGAAACCTTTGACGCGCAACACATTTTCCTTTTCAGCGACTGCGGCGACGCGGGCCGCAATTTCTGATGGATCGGCAATCGAACCGACCTCGACAACGAAGCTGTCGAAATCGTCGTGGTCATGGTCCTCAAGCCCGTCATGATGGGTCTTGCGGGCATCGATCTGGTCTTCGACGGCAAGACCGAGGCCGAGCAGGATGGCCGGATCGACATGACCTTCCTTGACGGCAACGACTTTCACCGCGCGGGGCAAATGATCGGCCACGGTCTTTTCGGCACGCTCGCGACCGGCCGCGTCGATCAGGTCGGATTTCGACAGGATGACGAGGTCGGCGCAGGCGATCTGATCCTCGAACACCTCCTCGATCGGGTCGTCATGGTCGAGCTGATCGTCGGCTTCGCGCTGGGCAGCAAGCGCATCCATGTCGGAAGCGACCATGCCGTTGGCGAGTGCTGCGCCATCGACCACGGCAACGACGCCGTCCACCGTCACGCGGCTTTTCACCGACGGCCACTGGAAGGCCTGCACCAGCGGCTTGGGCAATGCCAATCCGGATGTCTCGATCAGGATGTGGTCGACGGCGGGCTTGCGGGCGAGGATCTGGTCGATGGCCGGCACGAAATCGTCGGCCACGGTGCAGCAGATGCAGCCATTGGCAAGTTCGACGATGTTCTCTTCCGGGCAGTCCTCGATGCCGCAACCCTTGAGGATTTCGCCGTCAATGCCGACATCGCCGAACTCGTTGACGACAACGGCGATACGTTTGCCGTTGGCGTTTTGCAGCAGATGGCGGATCAGCGTCGTCTTGCCGGCGCCGAGAAAACCGGTGACGACGGTGCAGGGGATGCGGTTGAGCGAGGTGTTCATGTGTCGTCACCAATATGCGCGAGGGTCGGGATGCGGGCGATCAGCCCACGCTTGAGTGCTTCGGGGCGGGCGCGAAACGGCATGAAGCCGTCCTCGGACGTGGCAAGCAATTCAGCGCCGGCAATCAGGTCGTCGCCGCTTTTTTCGGTCAGCCAGCCGAACACATAGCTCCAGGAACCTTCGGAGAGGATCGCTGCGCTCAGGCCGCGCTTGCAGTTGCCGAGGCAACCGACGGATTTGACGTGAACGGCGGTGCCATCCGCCGCGCGTCGCGCGTCATCGGCAAGGTGCGAGCCGGGGCGCGGAAAGTCGTCCGGGCCGTCAGGGCCGCGGCACGAATGGCAGACAATCACGGTCACCTGGGATGCCGCGGGAGCGCCCGGACTGCGCGTGTCGTCAGGAAGGCTGTCGGTCGTCATGTCGTCTCCATGCCCGGGTCACCCGCCGGGCGGTTGGATTGGCTCGTTTGACGGCAGGTCTCCTGGCTCGCGGGTCGCTGCCGTGTGCCGCCTTCCCGGGTCATCCCAGTGGCTGTCGGCTCTCGGCTCGTCGCTCACAGTTGCGGGGACAGCCGCGGAATTGCACGCTTGTGCGCACCGCGTTCCCTCTTAGCCGCCACCCCGAGGGAAGGCGGACCGTCGGCAGCTATCTATTCGTGGCCGGGGGATAGAGTCAACGCACGGGATTTTGGGTTTGCGTCGGTGCCGATTTCAGTTAAGTGTGAGCCATCGCCGGTGCCCGAAAGGGGCCGAGAGGGAATACGGTAAGGGTCCAATCCCGATGCCGTGGCTGCCCCCGCAACTGTATGCGGCGAGCTTGACCCGATTGCCACTGGAGCAAACCTCCGGGAAGGCGGGAAGAGCGCTAAGCCGTGAGCCAGGAGACCTGCCGGCGATACGCGCAACACCGGCGCCCTCGGGTGGAGGGCAGGAGGAAAACATGAACAGCACAATTCGCACCTTCGGCACCGACGTATCGGCGCAGTCGCGGCTCATGCAACTCGCGCTTGCCGGTCTGCTCGGCCTTTTCGTGATCGGTTTCGTTGGCTTCAGCCATGTCGAGGCCGCGCATAATGCCGGTCACGACTACCGGCATTCCATGGCCTTTCCCTGCCACTAGGGAGTTGCTGACATGACATTGCTTAGAAACGTCGTCTTCGTGGCGGCGCTCGCCGGGCTTGTGGCAGGCCTCGTCATGGCTGCCATGCAGGCCTATGCGACCGTGCCGCTGATCCTGCAGGCCGAGACCTATGAGACGGCAGGCGACGACCACCACCACGGCGCGGCCGGTCATTCACATGACGGGGAAGCCGCTGCCGGCGGCTACTCGCACGACGCAGCCGCTGGCGACGAGGAAAGCTGGGGCCCCGCCGACGGGTTCGAGCGCTTCTTCTATACCTCGATGGCCAATATCGTGACGGCAATCGGCTTCGGTCTGGTGCTCGTTGTGGTGTCCGAGTTTGCCGGCGGGATTGCCGGCTGGCGGCAGGGGCTGATGTGGGGTCTTGCCGGCTTCGCAACCTTCACGCTTGCGCCGGGCCTTGGACTGCCGCCCGAACTGCCGGCCATGCCCGCGGCCGATCTCGGTGCGCGGCAGGCCTGGTGGCTGGCCACCGTAATTGCGACCGGTGTCGGCATCGCGCTGCTTGTCCTGCGCCGCTCGCTGCCGCTGGCTGCGCTCGGCGTGGTGCTGATCGCGGCGCCGCATGTCATTGGCGCTCCGCAGCCGGTGAGCCATGAATCGCCGGTTCCCGCCGGGTTGCACCACGACTTCGTGGTAGCCGTCACCGTGACCAATCTGGTGTTCTGGGTTGTGCTTGGCGCTGTTGCGGGAGCGCTGCGCCACCGTTTCGCAGACGAGGCGGATGCAGCGCAGAAGAGCTTTGCCTGACACGGCCAAGCTGACGTTTATTCTCGGCGGCGCGCGCTCGGGCAAAAGCGCCTACGCCGAAACACTGCTCAGGCAGCACCCTGCGCCGTGGCTCTACATTGCCACGGCGCAGGCCTTTGACGACGAGATGACCGAGCGTATCGCCACTCACCGCGCGCGGCGCGGGGACGGGTGGCAGACAGTGGAGGCTCCGCAGGACCTGGCCGGCGCGTTGGCGGCCACTGCGGAAAGGCAGCCGGTTCTGCTGGACTGCCTGACGCTTTGGCTGAGCAACCGCATGCTGGCCGAAGCGGACATCGAAGCGGAATGCGCTGAGCTGACCGAGGTTCTGTCGCGCCCGCGCGGACCGTGGGTGGTGGTCTCGAACGAGGTGGGGCTCGGCATCGTGCCCGACAATGCACTCGCCCGCCGTTTCCGGGACGAAGCCGGGCGGCTCAACCAGAAGATTGCGGCGACTGCCGATGAGGTGCTGTTCATGACCGCCGGCCTGCCGATGAAGGTGAAATGAGATGAGCGAGAGCGAAGCCGAACGCCACAAGGCCAAAATGGCAAAACGCAAGGCGGTGCAGGATGCCGAGGTCGCTTCCAAGACGATCGAGAAGGGCCTGTTGATCGTCAACACCGGCCCCGGCAAGGGCAAGACGACTGCTGCCTTCGGGCTGGCGTTGAGGATGCTCGGTCATGGCCGTCGGGTCGGCGTCGTGCAGTTCATCAAGGGCGGCTGGCACACCGGCGAGAAAGACGCCTTCGACGTTTTCGGAGACAGAGTGGTGTGGCACACGATGGGCGAGGGCTTTACCTGGGAGACCCAGGACCGCGAGCGCGACGTCGCGGCGGCGGAACGCGCATGGGGCAAGGCCAAGGACTTGCTTGCCGACCCCACGATCGGGCTTGTGGTGCTGGACGAACTGAACATCGCGCTGCGCTACGACTACCTCGATCTCGACAAGGTCGTGGCGGCGCTCAACGCGCGCCGGTCGGATTTACACGTCGTCGTCACCGGGCGCAACGCCAAGCCTGCGCTCGTGGAAGCGGCCGATCTGGTGACGGAGATGGGCGTGACCAAGCACCATTTCTCCGCCGGCGTGAAGGCGCAGCAGGGGATCGAGTTCTAGGGCGATGCCGGCAAAGGCGCTGATGTTTCAGGGCACGGGGTCGGACGTCGGCAAATCGCTGATCGTCGCCGGACTGGCGCGCGCGCTCACCAATCGCGGACACAGCGTCAGGCCTTTCAAACCGCAGAACATGTCAAACAATGCCGCCGTGACCGCCGATGGCGGCGAGATCGGGCGGGCGCAGGCGTTGCAGGCGCGGGCGGCGAAGGTCGAGCCAACCGTGCACATGAACCCGGTGCTCCTGAAACCACAAAGCGAGACCGGCGCACAGGTGGTGGTGCAGGGCAAGGTGGAAGGCAATGCTCGCGCCGCCGACTACCAGAAACTCAAACCTTCGCTGATGCCGCGTGTGCTCGACAGTTTCGGGCGCATGAAAGCCGATGCCGATTTTGTGCTGGTCGAAGGCGCGGGAAGCGCGTCGGAGATCAATCTGCGCTCCGGTGACATCGCCAATATGGGTTTTGCGCGGGCGGCCGATGTTCCGGTCATCCTGATCGGAGACATCGACAGAGGCGGCGTGATTGCGAGCCTTGTGGGGACCAAGGCGGTGATCGACGCCGACGACGCGGCGCTCATTGCCGGCTTCATCGTCAACCGATTCAGGGGCGATCCGGCGCTGTTTGCCGAGGGTATGGCGCAAGTGGCGAAACCGACCGGGTGGAACGCCATCGGGTTGCTCCCCCATTTCCCCGATGCAGCCCGACTGCCGGCAGAGGATGCACTGGCGCTGAATGGCGAACGGGAGCGCAATGCAGGCGCGAAGGTGAAGATCGCCGTTCCGATCCTGCCCCACATCGCCAATTTCGACGATCTCGACCCGCTGGATGCTGAGTCGGACGTCGATGTAATCCGCGTGAGGCCCGGGGCTGCACTTCCGGGCGATGCCGATCTGGTTCTGTTGCCGGGCTCCAAGGCGACGATTGCCGATCTGGCGGCCCTGCGGAAGGCCGGGTTCGATGTCGACTTGGCTGCGCATGTGCGGCGCGGCGGCAGGGTTCTGGGCCTTTGCGGCGGTTACCAGATGCTCGGCCGCACGCTTGCAGACTCCGACGGCATTGAAGGTCCGCCCGGCGAGGTCGACGGTCTCGGCCTGCTCGACATCGAAACACGGCTGACCGGCGACAAGCGACTGGTGGCGGTCGAAGGGCAGACATCAGATGGTGTCGCCTTCAAGGGCTACGAGATGCATGTCGGCGAAACATTCGGTCCGGACACGGCCCGGGCATTTGCGACGATAGGCGGCAAGCCCGAAGGTGCGGTTTCAGCCGACGGGCTGGTTGCCGGGACCTATGTGCACGGGCTGTTTGCCAACGATTGCCAGCGTGCCGCATGGCTGAAGCGGCTTGGTGGCGAAGCATCTGATCTGAACTATGAAGCCGGCGTGGACGCGGTCCTTGACGGATTGGCCAGCCATCTGGAGGCGCATCTCGATATCGATGCGTTGATCAGAATTGCCAGATGAGAAGCGCCACCGCGCCGAAGAGCGCAATCAGAAGCAGGTCGGCCGTACGGTAGAGCTGAACGGCGCGGCCAATGTCGGCGGCGTTTGCCTCGATGGTGCCGCCAACGCCCATCACGGCGTCATCAACAACCTTGCCGCCATAAGCGCGCGGCCCGGCGAGCGCGAGCCCAAGCGCGCCGGCAATCGCAGCTTCCGGCCAGCCGGCATTGGGCGAGCGATGCAGCGGCGCGTCGTTGCGAACCGCGCGCCATGCCGCCCCGGCATTCGCGTCACGGGTGATCGCAGCCGCAAACACGATCAGCAGCGCGGTCAGACGCGAGGCAGGCAGATTGACCAGATCGTCAAAGCGCGCCGCAGCCCAGCCGAAATGCGCGTGACGCTCGGTCTTGTGGCCGATCATGCTGTCGGCGGTGTTGACGGCCTTGTAGATCGCAGCACCGGGCAAGCCGAGCAGCGCCAGCCAGAATGCCGGCGCGACCACGCCGTCGGAGAAATTCTCCGCCAGGCTCTCGATTGCGGCGCGGGCAATGCCGGACTCATCCAGCGCCTCGGGATCGCGGCCAACGATCTGCGAAACGGCTGCGCGGCCGGCTTCGACGCCGTCGGCGTGGAGCGCTTCGGCGACGGCCAGAACATGCTCCTCAAGGCTTTTCTGCGCGATCAGGCTAGACGCGATCAACGCCGCCACGATCAGGCCGAAGATAGTCGAGCCGAGCAGCCAGATGATCGCCCAGCCTGCAACGCCGGCGATGGCGCATATGATGACCAGAGCAAGGACACCCATGACGCGGCGCTGTTGCGGCGAAACCGTTTCGCGGTTGAGGCTGCGGTCGAGGAAGGCAATGAGCGCGCCGATCCACGTAACGGGATGGCCAACGGCGCGGACGAGCCAGCCGGGATAACCGATGCCGCGCTCGATAATTAGGGCCAGAAATGCAAGCGGGAATGCCATCATGCAGCCGGATGAAATCGCTTCGCCGGTGATCGACCACGGCGGCAATCTTGCCGCTGCGCGCCGCCGCTTTCCGGATGCAACCTTGCCATGGATCGACCTCTCGACCGGGATCAGCCCGTTTCCCTATCCGCATTCCGCACTTCCCGCCACCGCCTATTCGCGGCTGCCCGAACCTGCGGACGAGGTACGTTTGAGAGAAATCGCGGCGGCAGCCTATGACGCGTCGAGCGCTGACAATGTCGTTGCATCGCCGGGAACGCAGATCCTGTTGCCGATGGTGTTTGCGCTTAGGAAGCCGGGCAGGGCGGTGGTTCTCGGTCCGACCTATGCCGAACACATGCGCGTCGCCGCTTTGTGCAGGCATGACTGCGTCGAGGCGCGCGCACTTGACGAGACTGCAGAAGCAGACCTTGCGGTAGTTGTGAACCCCAACAATCCGGACGGCCGGATTTCGCGGCGCGAGGAATTGCTCAGGACGGCAGAGCAACTCGGTGAGCGTGGGGGGCTGCTGGTCGTCGATGAAGCATTCATGGATGTCGGCCCGGCACGAGAGAGCCTGGCCGGTGATGTTGAAGACCTGCCGATTGTCGTATTGCGCTCATTCGGCAAGTTTCACGGGTTGGCCGGCATCCGGTTGGGTTTCGCGATTGCATCGACTGCCACCGCCGCCAGACTGCGCGATCAGCTGGGTCCTTGGGCAGTGTCGGGTCCGACTCTGTCGATTGGGACAGAAGCGTTGGCCGATACGCAATGGCGCGACGCTCATAGAGCACGGCTCGCAGATGATACGGAACGGCTGAGAGCCCTGCTGCGAGGTGCTGGCCTTGTGATCGATGGCGGCACCGATCTGTTCCAGCTTGTCCGTCACCCGGATGCTCGCCGGCTTCATGACCTGTTGGGGCGGAACGGAATCCTGACGCGCGGGTTTGACCGGGATCACGAAATTTTGCGTGCAGGATTGCCGGGAGATGAGGCGGCATGGGGTCGTCTGGGCGATGCGCTCGGGCTATTTGTCGAAGGTAAACAGGGGTGAACAATGCTCTTCGTCTGCTCGTTGCCGCGCATGCCCGAGGTCGTGAAGAGGGTCAAAGCGAAGCGGCTTGTATCGCTGGTGAACGCAGGGACGCCGGTTGAGCGACCGACCAGCGTTCTCGAACCCGATCACCTGATGCTCGCCATGCACGACATTGTGGATGTACTGCCGGAAATGACCCCGCCCGGACAGGCGCATGTCGAAAACCTGCTCGAATTCGCCCGCTCCTGGGACCGCGCCGAGCCGATGGTGGTTCACTGTTTTGCCGGCATCAGCCGTTCCACGGCGGCTGCCTACATCATCGCGTCGGCTCTTGTGCCCCATCGCGACGAGGTGGAACTCGCCTTGCAATTGCGGCATGCCTCGCCGTCAGCCACGCCCAACGCCCGGCTGGTCGCAATTGCCGACGAGCTGCTGGGGCGTGACGGGCGCATGGTGGAAGCGATCAAGGGAATCGGCCGCGGCGCGGACGCCTTCGAGGGCGAACCCTTTCTTCTCGACATTGGCTGAGCGACAAACTGCCGATTTGCGTTGCAGTGCAGCACAGGCAATGCTTCGGTGATGCGGGCAGCAAGCATGGGCAGCGCGGGCGATGGTCGGATTCGTAACAGATAGCGTCTTCACGCAGATCGCAGCACTGCTCGTGATCGCTTCGGTGCTCGGCGTGCTGGGCATCCTGCTACGCCAGCCGCTGATTGTGAGTTTCATCGCGGTTGGGCTGATCGCCGGTCCGTCGGTACTCGACCTTGTTCATGCCGAGCACGAAATCGAGCTTCTATCGGAACTCGGCATTGCGGTGCTTCTGTTTCTTGTCGGCTTGAAGCTCGACGTGAACCTTATCCGCTCGCTGGGTGGCCTGTCGCTGGTGTCAGGCATCACGCAGGTGGCTGTGACCACCGCAGCCGGCTTCGGCATTTCCCTCGCCGTTGGGTTGAACGCGATCGAAAGCCTCTATGTCGGGATCGGGCTCGCGTTTTCCAGCACGATTATCATCGTCAAGATGTTGTCCGACAAGCGCGAGATCGACGCGCTGCACGGTCAGGTCGCCCTTGGGTTCCTGATTGTTCAGGACCTCGTGGTGGTGCTTGCCATGATCGCGCTGTCTGCGCTTGGCGTCGGCACCGGGGAAGAAGGAAGTGCCGGAGATGCGCTGAGGGTGCTTCTCGCCGGCATGGCGCTGCTCATCTTCGTTGTCGTCTTCGTGCGCTATTTCGCCGAGCCGCTGACGGAATATATGGCACGGGTGCCTGAACTGCTGATCTGTTTCGCCATCGCATTGGCGGCGATCTTTGCAGCGGTGTCCGACCTTGCCGGCCTCGGCAAGGAGATCGGCGGCTTGATGGCCGGCGTGGCGCTGGCATCTACGCGTTACCGAGAAGCGATCGGCTCGCGGCTGGCGCCGCTGCGCGACTTCCTGTTGCTGTTCTTTTTCGTGTCGCTGGGGGCTGAGATCGACATCAGCGGGCTGGGAGCCGTGCTGCTGCCGGCGCTACTGCTTTCACTGTTTGTGCTCATCGGCAAGCCGCTCATCATCATGACAATCACGCGCTTCATGGGATTTCGCAAACGGACCGGATTTCTCTCCGGCGTGGCGCTGGCGCAGATCAGCGAGTTTTCGCTGATCCTGGCCGGGCTCGGCGCCTCGCTGGGGCACCTCAGCAGCGATGCGCTTGGCCTGATTACGCTGATCGGGCTGATCACGATTGCGGTTTCCAGTTACATGATCTCGTTCTCCGGCGGCCTCTACGGATGGGTGGAACCCTTTCTCGGACCGTTCCAGAGTGCGACGCCGCAGCGGGAAATCAACGCAGAAGACAAGGCGGCCGCAGCCGGCCATGAGGTCGTGCTTCTTGGCCTCGGCCGTTACGGTACAGCGATCGGGCTGAGGCTGAAGAGGCGCGGCATCAAGGTGCTGGGCGTTGACTTCAACCCGGCAGCGGTGAGGCGCGGGCGCTCGCTCGGAATCGATGTCGAATATGGCGATGCGAGCGATCCGGAGTTTGTGCAGCATTTGCCGCTCGATAATGTGAGATGGGTTGTCTCAACCGTTCCGGTTCACGAGGCAGGGCTGGTCCATGACGATACGCGCGTCGCCATCGTGCAGGCGCTGAAGAATGCCGGGTTCAAGGGGCGCGTGGCGCTGTCCTCGCACCGCGACGCAGAGGTCGATGCACTGATGGCGGCTGGCGCCGATCTAGTGCTGGAGCCGTTTCAGGATGCCGCCGACCAGGCAGCCGATCTGCTGATGGGTGATCGCAAACCTGCGCGGCTTGAGATAGAGCCGGTGGCTGGCGAAATACATAACAGCTGAAGTCGGAGTTCTTCCTTGGCGAACAGAAAACCACTGCGCGGTGTGATTGCCGCTATTGCAACACCGCTGGGCGAAGACGGCGCGCCTGATGCGGCGCGTTTCGTGGCGCTGGCGAAGCATCTGCTGACACACGGATGCGACGGGCTGAACGTGCTTGGCACGACGGGCGAGGCGACGTCGTTCACCGTCGAGGAACGCGCCGCGCTGATGGAGGCGGTCGCTGCCTCCGGTCTCGACCTGTCGCGGATGATGGTTGGCACGGGGGCGGCCGCGTCCGGCGATGCGGTCAGGCTCACCAGTCTTGCGGCCAGGCTTGGCTTTGCCGGGGCGCTGGTTCTGCCGCCATTCTACTACAAGGGTGTGCCGGACGCCGGCATTGTCGACTATTTCCGCCCCATCGTGGCTGCAAGCGGCGACCTGCCACTCTATCTGTACAATTTCCCGGCCATGAGCGGGCTGACCTACACACCTGCACTGGTGAAGGCGCTGATGGCGGAGTTTCCGGGCCGCATTGCCGGCCTGAAGGATTCGTCCGGCGATTTTGCCTATGCGCGAGAGATCGTTTCGCTCAGCCCCGACCTTGCGGTGTTCCCGTCGAACGAAGCAGTTTTGCTCGATGCGCGCAGGGGCGATTTCGCAGGCTGCATCTCCGCCACGGCCAATCTCAATGCCGATCTGTGCGCGCGGGCATTCCACGACGGGGACGAGAAGGCGTTGGCGAAAGCGGTTGCAATCCGGGCGCTGTTTAACGGCAAGCAGCTCGTTCCCGGTGTGAAAGCCACGCTTGCACACATGCAGCGCGATAAAGGTCTGGCGCGCACAAAGCCGCCGCTGGTGGAGGCGGCCAGTGCCGAAAAGGCCGCCTATGCCGAAGCCTTTGACAAACTTGCCGAACCGAATTGAAGTTGACCGTCCTTGCTCTTTGCCGCCTTGAAATGGCAAAGAGCGGGGTCAGATTGAGTATTTAACGGCTTATGGGCCGTGTTGCGCCGATTTCGGCGTCAAAATCAGCGAACAGGAAACGCCATGCCCGCCTACCGCTCACGCACAACCACCCACGGCCGCAACATGGCCGGCGCCCGGGGCCTGTGGCGCGCCACAGGCATGAAGGACAGCGACTTCGGCAAGCCGATCATTGCGGTGGTGAATTCCTTCACGCAGTTCGTGCCAGGTCATGTGCACCTGAAGGATCTCGGCCAGCTTGTCGCACGCGAAATCGAGGCCGCAGGCGGCGTGGCCAAGGAATTCAATACGATTGCGGTGGATGACGGCATCGCGATGGGCCATGATGGCATGCTTTATTCGCTTCCGTCGCGCGAACTCATCGCCGACTCGGTCGAATACATGGTCAACGCGCATTGCGCCGACGCCATGGTCTGCATCTCCAATTGCGACAAGATCACACCCGGTATGCTGATGGCCGCGATGCGGCTCAACATTCCAGCCGTCTTCGTTTCCGGTGGACCGATGGAGGCCGGTAAGGTGCAGTGGGACGGCAAGGAGCGGGCGCTCGACCTGGTCGATGCCATGGTTGCCGCTGCCGATGACAAGGTGAGCGATGCCCAGGTTGCCGCGATCGAGCGTTCGGCCTGCCCGACCTGCGGTTCGTGCTCCGGCATGTTCACGGCAAACTCGATGAACTGCCTGACTGAGGCGCTGGGCCTGTCACTCCCGGGCAATGGCTCGACACTGGCCACGCATGCCGACCGCAAGCGGCTCTTCGTTGAAGCGGGGCATCTCATCGTCGATCTTGCCCAGCGTTATTACGAGCAGGACGACGAAAGCGTGCTGCCGCGCAATGTCGCGTCCAAGGCCGCGTTCGAGAACGCCATGTCGCTGGATATCGCGATGGGCGGCTCGACCAATACGGTGTTGCACATTCTGGCTGCGGCCATCGAAGGCGGGATCGACTTCGACATGGACGACATTGACGAGCTATCGCGGAAAGTTCCGGTGCTGTGCAAGGTGGCGCCCGCGAAGTCCGACGTTCACATGGAGGACGTCCACCGCGCCGGCGGTATCATGGCGATCCTGGGCCGGCTCGACGCGGCCGGTCTGATCAATCGCGACTCGCCGACGGTGCACAGTGGCACGATTGGCGACGCCATCGACCGCTGGGACATCAGCCGCGCGAACGCGGAAAATGTGCGCGAGTTTTTCAAGGCGGCACCCGGCGGAGTGCCAACACAGGTCGCCTTCAGCCAGGACAAGCGCTGGGATGATCTGGATCTCGACCGCGAGAAGGGCGTCATCCGCGACGCCGAGCATCCGTTCTCCAAGGATGGCGGTCTCGCCGTTCTGAAGGGCAATGTCGCGCTCGACGGCTGCATCGTCAAAACGGCGGGCGTCGATGAATCGATCCTGAAGTTCTCAGGGCCGGCTCGCGTGTTCGAAAGCCAGGATGCCGCCGTCCAGGGCATCTTGGGCAACAAGATCAATGCCGGCGATGTGGTGGTGATCCGCTATGAGGGACCGCGCGGCGGGCCGGGCATGCAGGAAATGCTCTACCCGACCAGCTACCTGAAATCGAAGGGGCTGGGCGCAGCCTGCGCACTGCTAACAGACGGCCGTTTTTCGGGCGGCACGTCCGGCCTATCGATCGGTCACGTTTCGCCGGAGGCCGCGGAGGGCGGCACGATAGGGCTGGTGCGCGAGGGCGACCTCATCGAGATCGACATCCCGAACCGCACGATCAACCTGGCCGTTGACGACGCGGAACTGGCGAAGCGCCGCGCCGAGCAAGACAAGGCCGGCTGGAAGCCAGCAGAACCGCGCAGGCGTCAGGTGACGACCGCGCTCAAGGCCTATGCGGCTTTCGCGACCAGTGCTGCCAGGGGGGCTGTGCGCGACCTCGATCGGGCGGGATAGCTTTCGACTGCAATCGTGGAAGAGGGGACGGGTGCTACCGTCCCCTGATGCGCGGGTCGAGGGCGTCGCGCAGGCCGTCGCCGATATAGTTCACCGACAGCACCGTCAGCGAGATTGCCAGACCCGGCCACAGCACGCGCTCGGGATATTGCTGCAGATAGTCGACCGCGTCGAACAGCAGGCGGCCCCAGGTGGGGAAGTCCGGCGGGAAGCCGAGTCCCAAAAACGACAGCGCGGATTCGGTAATGATCGCATTGGCGATGCCCAGCGTGGCCGACACCATGATCGGCGAAAGCACGTTGGGCAGGATGTGGCGGAAGATGATGCGCCGGGGCGGCGTGCCTATCGAACGTCCGGCCAGCACGAATTCGCGCTCCTTCAGCGCCAGCACGTCGCCGCGCACGATGCGTGCCGTCTGCATCCACGAAGTCAGACCGATGGCGACGACGATGAGGATGAATATTCCGGTCTCGGGGCCGAAGCGCGATGCCAGCGCCTCACGAAACAGCATGACCATTACCAGCAGCAGCGGCAGCAGCGGCAGCGCCAGGAAGAGGTCCGTCATACGCATCAGGAGGCTGTCGAGCCGGCGGAAATAGCCGGCCAAGACGCCTATTGCCGTGCCCAGCACCAAGGACAGGAGCATCGCGGTGATGCCGACCGCGACAGACACTTTGCCCCCTGCCATCATGCGGGCGAGCAGGTCGCGCCCAAGCTGGTCAGTTCCGAGCGGGTGCGAGAAACTCGGCCCCTGATTGCGGGCGCGGATATCGATGAACTGGGCGTCATAGGGCCACAGATACGGTCCGATCACCACTGCCAGCACGATGAAGGCGAAAATGCCTGCGCCGGCCAGCGCGCCCTTGTGGGTCTTGAACTGGTCCCACACGTCGCGCCACTGCGAGCGGACCGGCCGCGCCATCGTGGTGGCGGGAGGCTGCGGTGCTGCGGATACGTCAGTCATAGCGAATCCTCGGATCGAGAATGCCGTAGAGGATGTCGGCGATCAGATTGAAGGCCACGATCAGCACTGCAAAAATGAAGGTGAGCGTCTGCACCATCGGGATGTCGTAGGCGTAGATCGCGGTGATCAGCAGCTGGCCGATGCCGTTCACCTTGAAGATCTGCTCGGTGATGATTGCGCCGCCGAAAATGCCGGGCACGCCGAGCGCGATCACGGTGATCACGGGGATCAGCGAGTTGCGCAGGACATGCACCAGGACCACGACCTTTTCGGTCATGCCCTTGCCGCGTGCGGTGCGCACATAGTCCTGGTTGAGATTGTCGAGCATGGAGGCGCGCATGAAGCGGCTGATCTGCGCGGTCGTCTGCAATGCAAGCACCATGACCGGCATGATCATCTGGCGGAGCTGGAACATGAAGCTGTCCCAGTCGGTTACCCGGTGGGTCGTGTCATAGATCGACGGGAACCAACCGAGTTGCACGGAGAAAATGACGATAACCAGAACGCCGGTGAAGAAGGGCGGTACCGAATAGCCGACCATGGTGACGAAGGTTCCGGCCTGGTCGAACCACGAGTATTGGCGGTAGGCGGAAATGATGCCGATCGGAATGGCTATGAGGATACCCACGACATAGGACATGCCGACCACCCATAGCGTCTGCGGCAGGCGCTCGACGATGATGTCGAACACCGGCGAACGGCTTTGCCATGAGATCACGCGCTGGGAGCCGCCCGCAATGTCCCAACCAAAGGTGTCGGAAAGGATGTGCAGCGGCTCGTTTATCAGGAACTGCTTCAGCCAGAGCAGGTAGCGAATGTGGATCGGTTCGCCGAGGCCGAGCGCGATACGAATCTTTTCCTTTACCTCGGGTGGAACGGTGAGAGGCATCTGCGCCGTCGGGTCGCCTGGCGCGAGATCGAGAAGCAGGAAGATCGCCAGGCTGATGAACAGCAGCGTCGGTATCGCAATCAGCAGCCTGCGGATGATGTAGTTCAGCACGTCAGATGTGCCTCCAGGACCTTGTCAGGACCGACCGGTCCGTTCTGCAGACCCGATATTTGCTATCGCTTGTCGGGAACGCCCGGGTATTCCCTGGGTAGCGGAGTTGGCGCCCCGGCCGAAGTCGGGGCGCCGGTTTGAGCGACTAGTTCACACGGTGCCAGTCGGCGATGTTCCAGAGCTCGCTGTCCCAGGTGTTCAGGACAACGCCGCCAAGCGAATTGGCGTGGGCCGAAACGCGGCCGCGATCGACCAGCGGCACGACGACGTAGCTTTCCTTGGTCAGCATGTCGTTGAGCTTGCGACCGATTTCGCCGCGCTTCTCAAGGTCAGCCGTCCGGCTGAGCTCCGCAACGAGTGCGTCATACTCTTCGTTGCAGTAGCGGTTGATATTCTCACCCTGCCACTGCGATTCCGGCTTCGGAGCCTTGGCGCAGGTGTGCTGTGCCAGATAGGCTTCAGGGTCGGTGCCGTCGAAGTTGTTGGCGTACATTTCCACGTCCGCATAGAACTTCTGGAAGGTGTCCGGGGAGCCCGGATCGCCACCGAAGAACACCGAAGCGTCAATGTTCTTCAGCTCGGTCTCGACGCCGATCTCCTGCCACCACTGCTTGATCAGGGCCTGGAAGTCCTGACGGACGGCGTTGGTGGAGGTCTGGTAGAGAAGCGAAAGCTTCATTCCATCCTTGTCGCGGATACCGTCGCCATTGGTGTCGGTCCAGCCGGCTTCCTCAAGCAGCGCCTTGGCGCCTTCGATATCCTGCGTCAGGCAATCGGTGTTGTCGGAGGCATAGAGCTCCGGTGCAGGCACCAGATTACAGGTCGGACGACCGGCCTGACCGTAACCGACCTCAACCAGCAATTCGCGGTCGATTGCCATCGACAGTGCCTTGCGGACCTTCATGTCGGACAGAATCGGGTGCGGGTGCTTGGCCGTCGAACGCTCGCCTTCCGGCAGGTCCGGCGAAGGATCGGTCATGTTCATTTCAATGCGCTCGACCAGCGAACCGAACGCCGCGATGGGCGTTCCCTTGCCAGCGGCGGCCATGTTGGCCAGAACGTCGGGAGCGAGCTGCAGGTTCCAGGCGTAGTCGAACTCGCCCGTCTCAAGAACTGCGCGACCGGCCGCAGCGGCATCGCCGCCGCCTTTGAACGTCACCTTGGCGAATGCCGGCTTGTCCGGGTCGCGATAGTTCTCGTTGGCTTCCAGCGTGATCACGTCGTTGGTGCGGAATTCGACAACTTTGAACGGACCGGTGCCGATCGGGTTGAAGTTGGCTTCCGTGCACTCAGGCGCCTTGGCGCCAAGGCAATCCTGGAACTGCGCTTTCTGGATGATCGGCGACTGGCCGCCCATGAACGCCTGGTATGGGTAGGGCTTCGGCTCCGAGAACGTCACCTTGACGGTGAGATCGTCGAGCGCCTCAACCGATTTCACCCCTTCGAACTTGGCAAGCTGCGCGCAGCCGCCCTCGGGGTGCATGCAGTATTCTGCGGTGAAAACAACGTCGGCCGACGTGACCGGCGTACCGTCAGACCAGAGAAGCCCTTCCTTGAGCTTCCAGGTGATCGTCGTCAGGTCTTCGGAGACGCCGCCATTGGCGACCGTGGGAATTTCCTCGGCGAGATAGGGAACCAGATTGCCCTTTTCGTCGAAGCGGCCAAGCGGTTCAATGACGAGCGACGAGGATTCGATGTCCTTCGTGCCGCTCGACAGATACGGGTTCAGGATCGACGGCGCCTGCCAGTAGATAATCTTGACCTCGCCGTCGGAGCCTCGCTCCGCATATGCTGTGGTCGCCACCGCGGCGGCCGCCACGGTCCCGATCAACAGTGATCTCACAAGTTTCATTTCATTCTCCCATTATGGTTTTTCCCGTCGGGGAAATTCAGTCCGCCGTCGTGGGTATAGTTCCCTGTTATCGCGGCAGCCTGATCTCATTTCCGCACAAGTCTAATCCGTTGGCAATCACTCCTGGCTATTTGTCTTGATCTCTTCGGCAAAATGGCAGGCTACTCTGCGACCGTCCTGCAGTATTCTCCATTCCGGATCTTTGGTGGCGCACATTTCCTGTGCCCAGGGACAACGGGTGCGAAAGCGGCAGCCCGAGGGGGGATTGACCGCGTTCGGAATGTCGCCGGTCAGCAGGATGCGCTTACGGTCGGCCTCGACCTTTGGATCGGGAACTGGCACAGCGGATAGAAGCGCCTTGGTGTAGGGATGTTTGGGGCTGTTGAAGAGCTGATCGACTGTTCCCAGCTCGACGATCTTGCCCAGATACATCACCGCAACGCGGGTCGCGATGTGGCGAACCATCGAAAGGTCGTGGCTGATGAACAGATAGGTGAGCCCCAGCTTCTTCTGCAAATCCTGGAGCAGGTTCACCACCTGCGCCTGGATCGAAACGTCGAGCGCGGCGATCGGCTCGTCGCACACGATAAACTGGGGATCGAGCGCGAGCGCGCGAGCGATGCCGATGCGCTGGCGCTGCCCGCCGGAAAACTCATGTGAGTACCGGTTGATATAATCAGGGTTGAGGCCCACTGCGTCGAGCAATTCGCGCACCCTTTTGCGGCGCGCCTCGCCCTTCAGTACCCCATGCTCGATCAGCGGCTCGGCGATGATGGAGCCGACGGTGAGGCGCGGGTTCAGCGATGCCTGCGGATCCTGGAAGATCATCTGCATGCGCGGCCGCACGGCGCGCAATTCGCTGCCGTCCAGCAATGCGATGTCCATGTCGTCGAAACGTATGCGCCCGGCGGTCAGATCGTAGAGTCGGAGCAGAGCGCGGCCGGTGGTCGACTTGCCGCAGCCGCTTTCACCCACAAGCCCGAGCGTTTCGCCGCGCCTGATGTCGAAAGTAACGCCGTCCACGGCCTTCACCGCTCCGACCTGGCGGCGCAACAAGCCCTTGTAGACCGGGAAATGAACCGTCAGCCCCTCGATGTCCAGCAGGTTCTCCGCTGACATTTTTTCGCTGCTGAACGCGGCGGCTTCAGCCATTGTCGCTTGCCTCCGCATTCGCTGATTCCAGCCAGCAGGCAATGTCGTGAACCCCGCCGACCCGCTGCAGGGGAGGGTTCTTGGCGTGGCAGGTATCAAATACGTGCCGGCAGCGGGGCGCGAACGGGCAGAAGGAGGGCTCGGCCATCAGGAGCGGCGGCTGACCGCTGATGGAGCGCAGTCGCTCATTGGCCTGATGCCGGCCCGGCAGCGACTCCAGCAGTGCCTGGGTGTAGGGATGGCGCGGGTTCTCGAACAGTTCGCCCACGGGCGCCTGCTCCACCACCTGGCCGCCATACATGACCATCACCCGGTCGGCGATGCCTGCGGCGACGCCAAGATCGTGCGTGACCCAGATGATGGCCATTCCGAGCTTCTGTCGCAGTTCGCGCACCAGCTCCAATATCTGCGCCTGCACGGTGACATCCAGCGCGGTTGTGGGTTCGTCGGCGATCAGCACCTTGGGGTCGCAGGCGAGGGCGATCGCGATCATGACACGCTGGCGCATGCCGCCGGAAAACTGGTGCGGGTAGTCGCCCAGACGATCTGACGCCGCCGGAATGCCGACGAGGTCGAGCAACTCCGCGGCCCTTTTGCGCGCCTGCGGCTTCGACATGTTCATGTGCTTGCGCAGCGGTTCCATGATCTGGAAGCCGACCGTGAATACCGGGTTCAGCGAGGTCATCGGATCCTGGAAGATGAATCCGATACGCGCGCCGCGCACGTCCCTCATTGCCTTGGGCGAAAGCCGAACCAGATCGGCGTTCTGAAAAATCGCCTGCCCGGACGTGATTTCGGCCGGCGGCATCGGAAGCAACTGCAGGAGCGACATCATGGTGACGCTCTTGCCGGAGCCGCTTTCGCCGACGACCGCGAGCAGTTCGCCCTCTTCGACGTGAAAGCTCACGCCGTTAACAGCATGGACCGCGCCGTCCTGTGTATGAAAGACGGTCTTCAGGTCACGGACTTCGAGAACCTGACTTATTTTGCCTACCCTTTAGTACGACCCGAGGTGAACCACCGGGCATGTTCCCCGCCGCCCGAATTTTGATCACCGGTTACGGCGTGGGCATCTGATCATTTGGCAAAAAGCATTTCAAGCCGGTAATCCACACTTGCTGCGGCAATCGCGCTGCCGCAGGGGCAACCGGCATAGGGCGCGACAGTTTTGCGGGCGCGCTTATGTCGCAATTTGCAAGATTTGCATCATATCCAGGTTGCGGCGCCGTAATAAATCAAAGCAATTTCAATTGTTTGTACGAGGTCTGGTCCAGCGCTCAGTATCGTTTGTGTGCGTCGCAACCAGGGTTTGATTGTCGCTGACGAATGCCATAGGCTCCGGCAAAACATAAGAATTTCGGGAACAGATACGCGGGAGATCGTGTTGAACGACGTAAGCGCGCTGGAAGCGGCGCCGGGCTCGGTCACGGGCGCCGGACGCGGCTCTTCCGGGGATGCAATGGTGCTCTTTGAGCAGGTGCAGAAGTCCTATGACGGCGAAACGCTGGTCGTCAAAAACCTCAATCTCGAGATCTCCAGGGGCGAGTTCCTGACCATGCTTGGCCCCTCGGGGTCGGGAAAGACGACGTGCCTGATGATGGTGGCCGGTTTCGAGGCGGCCACGCATGGCGAAATCTATCTCGACGGCCGGCCGATCAATTCCGTTCCGCCGCACAAGCGCGGCATCGGTATGGTGTTCCAGAACTACGCGCTGTTCCCGCACATGACGATTGCGGAGAACCTGGCGTTTCCGCTTCAGGTGCGCGGGGTCAGCAAGGCCGACGCGCAACAGAAGGTGCAGCGCGCACTCGACATGGTGCAGATGGGCAATGGTAGTTTCCACGGACGCCGCCCGGCGCAACTTTCGGGCGGCCAGCAGCAGCGTGTCGCGCTTGCCCGCGCGCTGGTGTTCGAACCCGAACTGGTGCTGATGGACGAGCCGCTGGGCGCGCTCGACAAGCAGCTGCGCGAGCACATGCAGTTCGAGATCAAGCACATCCATGAATCGCTCGGTGTGACGGTGATCTATGTGACCCACGATCAGAGCGAAGCGCTCACCATGTCGGACCGGATCGCGGTCTTCAACGACGGGGTGATCCAGCAGCTTTCGCCGCCGGACGAGCTCTACGAAAATCCGCAGAACTCGTTCGTCGCGCAGTTCATCGGCGAGAACAACAAGCTGACCGGTGAGGTCTCGGCCGTAAACGGCGACCAGTGCACGGTGCGGCTGGCCGATGGCACGGAACTGCTTGCCGACAAGGTGAATGTCGGCGGCGTCGGCGACAGGACCACGGTTTCGCTGAGGCCGGAACGCATCGAGTTGTTTCCGACCGAGAAGCTCGAGAACCTCGTGGAAGGGAAGGTCGAGGAACTGATCTATCTCGGCGATCACATCCGGGTTCGCATGAATGTCTGCGGCAATGACGAGTTCATCGTAAAGGTTCGCAACCGCGGCCAGGCAAAGGATTTGCGCGAGGCGCAAATTTGCAAGGTTGGCTGGTCGGCAACGGACTGCAAGGCGCTGGATGCAGTCGCCTGACAAAGGAATTGCCGCACGGGGTTTCGTGTGGCGAAATCGGTTGTGACGGGCGTTTCCCGTCCGGCCTTCATCGAAAGGAGTAACTGCTCATGAAACTGAAAGTCATGGCGCTGGCAGCCGCCGCCAGCCTTGTATCGATGGGAGCGGCCCTGGCTCAGGACATCCCGCCTTGCGAGAATTGTGCCGACGAAATGACCGTCGTCTCCTGGGGCGGCGCCTATCAGAATTCGCAGGTCAAGGCTTATTCCGATCCCTACGCCGCAGAGACCGGCACCAAGTTCATTTATGACGAATCCTCCAATGAGGCCGTCGCCAAGCTGCGCGCGATGAACGAAGCCGGCAACGTGACCTGGGATCTCGTCGACGTTGAAGGCCCCGACGCCGTGCGCCTTTGTGATGAAGGCCTGGCCATGGAAGTGAATGTTGATGAAATCCTCGCCAAGGCGCCCGACGGCACCGCGGCTTCGGAAGACTTCGGCGAATCGCTGATCTCGTCCTGCTTCATTCCGCAGATCGTGTTCTCCACGACCTTCGGCTACCGCACGGATGTTGCAGCTTGGAACGGTGCAACGCCGACCTCCGTCTGCGATATCTTCGACACCGAGAAGTTCCCCGGCAAGCGCTCGCTTGAAAAGCGCCCCAAGAAGAACATCGAATGGGCGCTGATCTGCGACGGTGTCGCGAAGGAAGATCTCTATGACGTCATGGAGACCGACGAGGGCATCGACCGCGCCCTCGCCAAGCTCGACACGATCAAGGACGACGTGATCTGGTGGTCGGCCGGCGCCGACACGCCGCAGTACCTCGCTGATGGCGAAGTCGTCATGGGCTCGACCTACAATGGCCGTCTGTTCTCCGTCATCGAAGAGCAGGACCAGCCGGTCGCCATGCTTTGGGACTATCAGGTGTTCGACTTCGACGGCTGGATCATTCCCGCCGGCCTGCCGGAAGATCGCCTGAACCGCGTGAAGAACTTCCTCTACTTCGCTACCGACACGCAGCGTCTTGCCGATCAGGCGAAGTACATCTCCTACGGCCCGGCGCGCGCTTCGTCCGCTCCGCTGGTTGGCAAGCATGCCGAGCTCGGCATCGAAATGGGCCCGCACATGCCGACCGACCCGAACAATATGGGCAACATCATCGTCAACAACATCGAGTGGTGGTCTTCCTACTCGGATGATGTCGACGCGAAGTTCCAGGCCTGGCTGGCCCGGTAATCTTCATCTGACAAACGGTGCGGCGGTTTCCGCCGCACCGGCACTCATGGGGACAGGGGCGGTCCTATGACCAGCACAACAGGCGATCAGGTCGGTATTCCCGATGACGGCGTCATGCGCGCCGCCGACGGGACGCCGCTCAAGCGGTCGCTGGCGCGTGCGCTGAGGCGCGAGAAGCTGGGCAGTTTTCTGCTGGTGCTGCCGCTGCTGGCCTTCATTACACTGTCCTTTATCATGCCCATTGCAGACATGCTGTTTCGCTCGGTGGAGAACGGCATCGTCAAGGATACGATCCCGCTCACCGTCGAAGCGCTGAAGGACTGGGACGAGAGCTCCGGCGAGTTGCCGAGCGAAGAGGTGTTTGCCGCATTCCAGCAGGACTTCGCCGAGGCCTTCAAGAACAAGACGCATACGCGGCTCGGGCTGCGCCTCAACTACGACGAACCGGGCATGTCCGGCCTGTTCCGCAAATCCGGCCGCAGGGCGGCAAATCTGGAAGCGCCCTTCCGCGAAGGGCTCATCGACATCGACGAGGATTGGGGCGACGTCGAAACCTGGCGCGTGATCAAGCGTGCGAGTCCCGCACTGACCGACGGCTACTTCCTTGCCGCCGTTGATGCGGAGCGCAAATCCGACGGCGTTCAGATGAAACCGGAGAAGGAGCAGATCTATCTCTATCTGTTCTGGCGCACGCTTTTCCTGTCTGTCGTCATCACCGTTTCCTGTCTTCTGCTCGGTTATCCGGTCGCGTTTCTGCTGGCCAACCTGCCGGTCAGGACGTCCAACGTTCTGATGATCCTGGTGCTGCTGCCGTTCTGGACTTCGCTGCTGGTGCGCACCTCGGCCTGGAAAGTGCTGTTGCAGCAGCAGGGCGTGGTGAACGACTTCCTGGTATGGATCGGCGCGATCGACGACATGGGCAGGCTGATCATGATCAACAATCAGACCGGCACCATCATCGCGATGACGCATATCCTTTTGCCGTTCATGATCCTTCCGCTGTTTTCGGTGATGAAGACAATCTCGCCGTCATATGTGCGGGCTGCGAAAAGCCTTGGCGCGAATGACTGGACAGCATTCTGGCGGGTCTATTTCCCGCAGACGATACCCGGCATCGGGGCGGGCGCGATCCTCGTCTTCATCCTGGCCATCGGCTATTACATCACGCCGGAACTGGTGGGCGGCACCAGCGGCATCTTCATTTCAAACCGGATCGCCTATCACATCTCGACATCGCTCAACTGGGGGCTGGCAGCCGCGCTCGGCACCCTGCTTCTCGCGATGGTGCTGCTGCTCTTCTATGTCTACGACAAGATCGTGGGCATCGATAATGTGAAGCTCGGATAGGAGAAAGGCGATGAGCGCGCTGCCACCCTATGCGACACCACTTCAGATTGCCTGGCATTATGCCTTCCGGGTGATCTGCGGGCTGATCTTCTTCTTCCTGATCTTCCCGATCCTGGTGATCATGCCGCTGTCCTTCAACGCCGAGGACTTCTTTACCTTCACGCCGAAGATGCTTGCGCTCGATCCCGAAGGCTATTCGCTCAAGCACTATGCGGATTTCTTCACCAATCCGGACTGGCAGCAGGCGCTGTGGAACTCGGTGACGATCGCGCCGGTGGCAACCGTGCTGGCGACAGGGTTCGGAACAGTCGCGGCAGTCGGGCTGTCGCGCAGCCATGTCCCGTTCCGGTCGGTGATTATGGCGATCCTGATTTCGCCGATGATCGTGCCGCTAATCATCTCGGCGGCCGGCATGTATTTCTTCTATTCGCGCATCGGCCTTCAGGGAACCTATTGGGGCGTGGTGCTGGCGCATGCCGCGCTCGGCACGCCCTTTGTCATCATCACGGTGACGGCAACGCTGGTCGGCTTTGACCGCTCGCTTACCCGCGCCTCGGCAAGCCTTGGCGCGAACCCGATAACGACATTCCTGAAAGTGCAGATGCCGCTGATCATGCCAGGCGTGATCTCGGGCGGCCTGTTCGCCTTCATCACCTCGTTCGACGAGGTGGTGGTGGTGCTGTTCCTCGGTTCCGCTTCGCAGAAGACACTGCCGTGGCAGATGTTCACCGGACTGCGCGAGCAGATTTCGCCGACCATTCTGGCGCTTGCCAGCCTGCTGGTCGCAGTCTCGGTATTGCTGCTTGCCACGCTGGAAATGATCCGCCGCAGGAACGAGCGGTTGAGGGGCATGTCACCGGGCTGAGGCAGGCCCGAATCCGAGCGAGCCTTGCAGGGATTATTCGAGGAATACTTCGACGCTCGCCGCGCGGCCCGCGGCGTCGATCACCGTCAGGGTCGATGCGCCTTCGCCGTCCGGCTGCCAACTTGTCGTGCGGCGGCGGGCAAGGTCTTCAAGCGGGCGCCCGTTGGCCAGCCAGCGAAACGGCGCACGCCCTCCCTGCAGCTTGAGAACCAGACGGGAAGGTCCGCCGGCCGCGGCCAGTTCGACGCGCGCGCCATCTGGCGGGAAGATGATGCGCGGCGCTTCCTCAACCACGCCCGACGGTATCTTCTCCGAGGTGGTGGAGCGGAAGCGGCGCATGGTGACCGGCAGGTCGGCACGGGCCAGCCGCACCGCACCGGGCGGCGGCGAGGCATGTTCGGTGAACGCCACGCCCGAGCGTGCAAAGGCGTCGAACAGGATGGGTGCGGCCGTCTCGAACCCGGAAATGCCGGGCACCGGCCCGCCGTCGGGCCTGCCGACCCAGACGCCAAGCACGTGCCGGCCGTCGAAGCCGATGGACCATGCGTCGCGATAGCCGTAGCTGGTGCCGGTCTTGTAGGCGATGCCGATTTTCGGCGCACCGCGTGGCGGCACGACACCTGACAATGTGTCGACCACTTGCCAGTTTGCGGCGGGATCGAGGAGCTTCACCGGCTGAGGCTGAGCAGACTTCACATGCAATGGTGTGGCAAAGCCGGAATTGGGCAGCGCGGTGTAGAGTTGCACGAGGTCATGCAGCGTCAGGCCGACGCCGCCTAGGCCCATTGCCAATCCCGGCTTTTCGCCCGGCGGCAATTCAAGCTCGATGCCGACGTCGCGGAAACGCGCAGCGAGCCGCGTCGGCCCCAGCGCGTCGAGTAATCTGATGGCCGGCACGTTGAGTGACAGTTGCAGTGCCTCGCGCACACTCACATCGCCCAGATAGTCCATGTCGAAATTGCGCGGCCGGTAGCCGCCAAAGTCAGACGGGCGATCTTCGATGAGCGTCTGCTGGGCGACCAAACCTTCCTCAAAGGCAAGGCCGTAGATGAAAGGCTTGAGGGTGGAACCCGGCGACCGCACGGCGCGGGTGAGGTCGATCCAGCCATTGCGCCCGGCATCGAAAAAGTCGGCCGAGCCGACCTCGGCCAGTATCTCGCCAGTGCGGGCGTCGGCCATGACCATTGCTACCGACGCCTTGTCGCCAATGCGGCTGGCGGCCTCGGTGGCGACAGTCTCAAGCTGTTGCTGCACGGAACGGTCGATCGTGAGTGCGATCGATTGTGCGGCCGGATCGGCGAGACGCGCGGTGTCCGCCGCATGGGCCGCGAATGCCGGCAGTTCGAAGCGGCCTTTGGGCACGATATTGACGGAGGCGGCGCGTTCGGCCTCGCGTTCGCTCATCAGGCCGGCGTCGATCATGCGGGCAAGCACGCGGTCGCGGGCAGCCTTCGCTTCAGCCGGATGACGGTCCGGGCGGCGCATTTCGGGCGATTGCGGCAGGGCGACCAGAAGCGCTGCTTCGCCGACAGTCAGTCTGCGCGGTTCCTTGCCGAACCATGCGAGCGATGCCGCGCGCACGCCTTCGATATTGCCGCCATAGGGCGCAAGGGTGAGGTAGCGCCGCAGGATTTCGTCCTTGGTCAGCCGGCGCTCGATCTGCCAGGCGCGGAACATCTGCTTGAGTTTGGCGGTGACTGACCGGCGCTCGCGCGGCTCAATCAGCCTGGCAAGCTGCATGGAAATGGTCGAGCCGCCGGAGATGATGCGGCCATTGGCAAGAAACTGGCCGGAAGCGCGCAGTATCGCGGCGAAGTCGATGCCCCGATGGTCGCGGAAACGCTTGTCCTCATAGGCGATCAGCATGTCGATGAAATGCGGATCGACGTCCCGCAGGTCGACGGCCATGCGCCAGCGGCCATCGGGTGCCGCATAGGCGCGTAGCAATTCGCTATTGCGGTCGAGCACCTCTGCCGAGATGGGCGGCGGATCAAGCGGAGGCGGCAGGGCGCGGTCGGCCTCAAAGAGCGCGATGGCAGCACTCATTGCCAATGCCGCCACCGCGGCAAGCGCGGTGGCAGACCGGGACAGCAGGCTGGAGGCCAGCGACGTCCGCATTACGGCGTGACCACCTCGACGAAGCCGTCGCCCGTGCGCGCGTTGAACTGCGGCCGGTACATGTCTTCGACAAAGGCTGCCGGGTGCGCATAGACGCCGGGCGTCACGGCGCGGACGACATAAGCCATGACGACCTCACGATTGCCGCTGCCGGAGCGGTCGAACGCCGCCACGAAACGATCATCGCGGAATTCGAGATGGGCGTATTCGGTGTTCGGCAGCCAGTCGAAATTGGCCAGATCCGCACTGCCGACGAGGCTCGGATTGTCGATCTCGAACCCGGCGGGAAGAAGATCGGTCACCAGAACCCGTGACGGCCAAGCGTTTTCCTCCGTCACGCGCAACACCACCACCAGACGCTCGTTCTGGTCGATAGCGCTTACCGAGGCCGGCGACCCGTCGAGGTGATAGTAGTTGCGCTCGATGGAGAAGCCTTCGCCGCCAGCCGGCAATGGCTGGGCGGGTGCGGCCACCGTGGTGACCACCGCGTCCACCGGAGCGGTTCCGCGATTGATGATTGTCATCGGGTTGCCGGGCAGATCGGGGCCGTCCAGTTCGGCGGCGTAATTGCCGATGTGAGCCGCACCGTTCACGTCCAGTTGCACCGCCTCGCTGCCTTCGGCGAGCGCACGTGCCGCCAGCAGCATCCAGGCCTGTTCCTGCGTGGACAGGTAGCGGTCCTTACTGCTCGCCTGCACCGCGTAGGAGATCATCTCCGGCACCATGCCGGGGACAGGGCGGGTTTCGGCCGCCAGCGCCAGAATGGCCGCGCCGTCGCGCAGCGAGGAGCCATAGTCCGACCGGTAGTTGTCGCTGGTGTTCATACGGGCAAGCTCCAGCGCGGAGCGGAATGCGCGCTCGGCCCTCAGCGTGTCGCCATAGAGCGCCAGGCTCGCGGCAATCTGCGCGCGGGCCATCGGCGTGGCGAAATCGTCGAGAGCGGTGTCGGCATAATAACGCAGGTCACCCGCCGAAGCGCGGCGGTTGCGGGCCAGCACGTAAAGCGCATAGCCGATCTCCGCGCCACGAGCGCGAATGTCCTGATCGTAGGAGATGGAGCTCTGCAGATTGTCGAGCGCCAGACGCATGCCCTCGGCAGGAACGTCATAATCGAGCTCCTGCGCGCGGGTCAGGAATTCGGTGACGTAGGAATCGAGCCACAAATCGCCGTAACCCGGCGCCCACAGGCCGAAGCTGCCTGACGACGACTGATATGAGAGCACGCGCAGGATCGCGTCCTGTACTCGCTTTTCAACCGCTGGGTCGGGTTCCAGTCCCGCCTGCGCTGCGAGTTCAGAAACGTAGAGCAGCGGCATTGCGCGGCTCGTCGTTTGCTCGGCGCAACCATAGGGGTAACGGTCGAGGCTCATCAGCAGCGAAGGGATATCGAACGCCGCCACCGGCGAGACACCGACCGAGACGGTTGCGCCGTCGAGAAGGCTGTCACCCAGCAATTCCTCGTCGATGGTGATTGAGCCACCGTTGGCGGCAAGCGATACGATGCGTCGCGTCGTAACCGGCAATGCGGACGGACGGACCAGAACTGAGAGTGCGTGCTCGATCATGGTGCCGTCGGCATGGGCCAGTTGCACCGTGATGGCGGATCGGCCGGTAGCCTCGGCGGTGAGGGGGACCGAAACGGACCGCCGTTCGCCGGACGCCAGCGTGATTGACTGTTCGCCTTCACCGGCGGACACGCCGCCATCGGTGATCACGCTCAGTGCATATTCGCCGGCCGGGCCGTCCGTGTTGGCGATATCGAGGCGAAGGCTGGCCGTATCGCCGGGCGCCATGAAACGCGGCAGGCCCGCGGTGACGACCACCGGCTCACGCACGATCACGTCGGCCTCGGCGTTGCCGACCGCGTTCTTCGACCAGGCGACCGCCATCAGGCGCACCGTGCCGTTGAACTGCGGGATGTCAAAGGTGACGACGGCGCGGCCATCGGGTCCAAGTTCGACCGGGCCGGTGAAGAAAGCCACGAGCTCCTCCGTCGGCGGACTGCCTTCGACAGCCATGCCGCCGCCGTCTCCGCCGGTGCGGATGCGGCCCGTCGCGCCCAATGAACCGTCGATCAGGCGGCCATAAAGGTCGCGTATCTCAAGACCGAGCCGCCGCTGTCCGTAATACCAGCCGGTCGGGTCAGGCGCCTTGTAGTTGGTGAGATTGAGAATACCGACATCGACGGCAGCCACCGCTATGTAGGCAGTTTCGCCAGCCGCGCCCGGGACCGAGACCGGCACGGTCAGCGGGCCGTGAGGTTTCGATTGCGCCGGGGCTTCCAGTGCAATGTCGAGCTTGCGTGGCCCGGGATCGACCGAAAGCCATTTCAGTCCAATCGCGCGGGCAGGCATGCGCGACTGCTCGGCATCACCCGGCCTGAACAGGGTCGCGGTCACATAGGCGCCGGCGCCCCAATCGGCATCGACGGGGATTTCGATGGTGGCACCACCTTCGGGAACGCTTGCCGTGAAGGTGTCGAGCAGCCTGTCTGCGCCGACCGTAACCAGAAGCTCGCCGGCGAAGCGCGGCGAAATCTGCAGCCGCGCGGTTTCGCCCGCGGCGTAGTTTTCCTTGTCGAGCGCTATTTCCAGCCCGTCAGGCGTTTCGGTCGAACTGGCCGCGACATACCAGCCGGCGTTGAACTCCACACTGGTTTGCGGGCCGGACGGGTCTGGCGTTTCGACGGTGAGCCGGTAGCGGCCCCAGCCGACGGATGACTGGATGCGGCCTGCAACGTCGTCCTCCAGATCGAGCCTGCCGTCGGCGATCTTGGTTTCGTAGGTGATCGGTTCGTAGTTCCAGCTGCTGCCGGAGCGATACCATTGATAGGTGCGCTCGACCTTTTCCAGCGTCCAGATGAGGCCGTCCATCGCGGCGCGTTCGCCGGCAGGCGAGACGCCAATCACCTGGAAGGATGCAACCGCCCCTTCCTGAACCGATCCGCCGGAAAACTCCGGCCGCACGCCGATCAACTCGGTTTCAGGCGTGACGCCGATCTCCAGCGAACGCTCGACGGCACGGCCCGCTCCCTCGCGGAGGCGCACGACAACATTGGCGTTGATGCGCTGGGTGGTTGACGGGATTGCGTTGACGAATACCTCGAAGCCGGCCTTGCCGTCCGCTCCGGTGACCGGAAGGTCGGCCAGCGGCGTGATATTGGCGTAACGGTCGAAACTCTCGTCGGCGAGGCCGAACTCGTATCCCGGATAGGCTTCCCATTGGCGCGAGGTGGTCAGCGCAACTTCGCCTTCCATCGAAAGGCCGGCGGCGGGAGCGCCGTAGAGGAACCGCCCGTCGACTTCCACGACAGCCGGCTCGCCAACGACGATTGCCTCATCCTGCGAGGTCAGATCGAACTCGATGCGGTCGGGCACGAAATCTTCGACCAGAAAACGCCCGCTGGCGACAGAAGGCTTTTCGGGGTCGGCATGGATGCGATAGCTCCAGGTGCCGCGCATGGCGTTTGTCTGCAGTTCGAGGTCGACCGCGTATCCGCCCATAGCAGCGCCGTCGGCGACGATGCGCCGGTCTTCCACACCGTCGGGACGGTCGAAGACGAAGGTGAGGGGAAGGTCCTCGACGGCGACCGCTGCATCATCGCGGGCAAGGGCCGCGGCATGAACCGTCTCGCCGGCGCGGTAGATGCCGCGCTCCGTCCACGAAAAGACATCAAGCGCGCCCGGTGCCGCGCGGCCGGTGACGCCGCGATCGGACAGGTCGAAGCCAGCGCGGGTCATGTCGAGGAAGACGAAATCGCTCTCGCCGCTCCTGGCCATGATCGCTGCCGGCGCGAGGCCGCCGGTGCCGCGGGTCAGGCCCGGCGTGAACGTCGCGCGCCCGTCAGCGCCCGTTGTGGCCGTGGCAAGAATTTCGTTGTTGCGGGCAAGCAGCGTCAGCTCTGCATTCGCGATCGGCATGGCGGAAGCCAGCGAGCGGGCAAAGACCGTGAGCCCATCGACGCCGGTGTAGGTGGAGAGACCGATATCGGACACGACAAACCATTGTGTGGCCTTGGCCGACCAGTATTCGGCCTGTTCACCCTCGGGCGCGGCTGAAAGCACATAGACGCCCGGCTCGCGTTCCGGCAGCGCCTCATCGACCGGGAAGCTGGTCGTCACCTCCGAGTTGAGCTCGGAGCGAATGTCGATTTCGCCCTCCCAGATCGGCTGGCCAAGCTCTTCGCCAATTTCGGAAAGGCCATAACCATCAAGCTGGCTGAGGAAGCGATAGCCGGACAGCAACTGTGAGAGTGCGCGGTCACCAACGCGGTAGAGGCGCAGTTCGGCGGTCTCGGTGTTGACGCTGACCAGCGGAATGCCGCGACGGGCCGTGGACGGCAGGACGAAATTGTCGCCGGTGAAACGCAGCGACGGCGAGCGGTCGCGCACATAGATATTGAGCGTGACGGGAGAGGCGATCACCTCTTCAACGGCCGATGGCAGGCCTGAGCGCAGCACGATGTCGTAATATTCGCCGTGCTCAAGACCTTCGACGCAAAGCTGCTTTTCGCCGGCGTCGATTGCCTTGGGTGGACGGCCGTCGACGGTGACGTAGGACGCGTAGTCGATGCCGGTTTTCACTAGCGGCTCTGAGAACTGCAGACAAATGCGCGGCGAAACGGTGTCGGAATCGACGGTGTGATCGACGACACGGAAGCCTTTTCGGGCGCGCAGATCTTCAAGTGCAGCCCGCACCTCGGCGCTGTTCTCCAGTTCCAGGCTGGCGGTGTAGGCCGAAATCGCGGGACGATAGAGATCCTGCCGGTCGAGCGTGCGCGCCAGATGCACAAGCGACAGCGCGCGTTCGGAAGTGCCGCGCGTCAGCTTGTAAGCGTTGATGGCGGCCGAAGTCGCCGCGCGCGCGAAAGCGCCGCGCTCAAAGCTGTTTTCGGTATCCACTTCCAGCAGCGCCAGTGTGAGCTTGGCCCAAAGTGGACGCTCGTCGGGCGCCAGACGCAGCGCCTGCCGGTACGATTGAACAGCGGCGCGCGCATTGCCGGCCGACAGCGCGTCGTCGCCATTGAGGACTATGACGCCGATGCCCATGCCGGGATCGGTCTGCGGTTCGGCCAACAGTTCGGAACGGTAGCGGATGGCATCGTCGCTCAGCTTGCCGGTCAGGAAAGCGAGTTCAGGCGGTGCGCCAATGTCTGGCTCACCGGAAGCGTATGCGATCCGCCCTGCGACCGCGCCGGGGAACGGGTTGAGGATGCTAAAATCGGATTTGAGGAAACACCACTGGGCATTGGTGTTGTAGGTGAACGCCCTGCATTGAGTGTCGCCGACACAGGCGGCCGAGCACTGGTCGAGCGTGACATCGCGCTCGGTTCTGAGATCGAAGCCGAAATAGTCACCGTCCGGCGAGAGGACGATACGTCTTTCCTGGGATGCCGCAGAGGCAATCGAAACTGCGAGGCTGAGAAAGATCAGGCTGATGAACTGGACCGCGCGCATGGCCACGTTGCTCCTCCAAACGATATCCGCGTCCCTTCGGATATGTATCCCGCACCGACGCGATGCGGCTTGTCAATTGCGAGCCTAAAGGAGCGCTGCGACAGCCAGATCACGTTTGCCCCGCCATTCTCCCGTGCTAAGGCTGGGAGGGAGGGACTGCCGACAGACCGGAACTCGCGTTCCGTTACGGCGTGTCAGGGATTGTGAACGTGGGATTGTGGCCGCAATAGGTGCAGCGCAGTTTCAATACGAATTTAGGATTTGTGTATACGCTGGAGTAATGCGACCGGACGCAAGGCCAATAGCAGGCAGTTTGACACCGGGCGGGCTTTCCGCGCGCGTGATGCTTGTTGTCTTTTTGACAGCCGTTTCGGCGTGCTTTTCCGCCACTCCGGCCGCAGCACTCGAAATCTTCGGCGTGCGCATTTTCGGCGGTTCTGATACCGACGATTCTGAAATAGTCGATCCCCTTGATTACACAGTTACGCTGAATGCCGGCGCTTCGGATGGCGAGCTGGAAAAGGCGCTGAACGAGGCCTCGCAACTCGTGCAGGACGAGGGAAGGCCGGTTTCCGGATCGCTGGGGCTGATTTCCAAGGCGCGCAACGACCGTGAACGGCTTGTGGCGGCGCTTTATGAAAAGGCGCGTTACGACGGCGTTGTAACGATACGCATTGCCGGCCGCGCTCTGGACGAGATTCCGCCGGATGCCGAGTTTGGCCAGAGCGGCGCGGTGCCTGTTTCGATCAGCGTCGATCCGGGCGCGGTCTTCGTTCTGGGCGACATCAGGCTGGCGGGCGATGCCGCCGACCTTGCGCCGGCGCGGTTCGGCCTGATTGCCGGCGGCGAGGCGGGGTCACGCGCTATCCTGAAAGCCGAGCGCGACATGGTACGCGCGCTCAAGGAGGAGGGACGCCCGCTCGCCCGCGTGGTTTCGCGCGAAGTGGTGGCCGACAGCGCCACCAGCGAACTCGACCTTCTGTTTGAACTTGAGGCGGGCCCGATTGCGCCTTATGGCGAAACCACTGTTGAGGGCACAGAGCGGGTCGACCGCGACTTCACCGCCTACATGGCAGGGCTGGAGCCCGGCCAGACCTATTCGCCGAAGGAACTGGACGAGGCGCGCGAGCGGTTGCAGAACCTTGAAGTGTTCAACAGTGTTGCCGTCACCGAGGGTGATGCGCTCAACCCGGACGGCTCCATCCCGATCGGCGTTTCGGTCTCGGAGCGCAAGCATCGCTATTTCGGCGTTGGTGCCACAATATCGAGCACGGACGGCGCGGGCATCGAAGGTTATTGGGGCCATCGAAACCTTTTCGGCAAGGCTGAAAAGCTGCGCATCGAAGGTTCGATCAGCCGGATTGGCAGCACCGCCAATCTGGGCATGCTGAACTACAGCGCGCGCATTCTGTTCGAGAAGCCTGGCGTGCTGGGGCCAGCATCGAAGTTCATTTCAAGCGTCACGGCAAAGTTCGAGCATCCGAACGCCTATGACAGCTTTTCCGTCGATGCGCGGGCGGGCATTCGCCGTGAGCTGACGCGCAACCAGACCGTTTCGGCGGAAGCGCGTGTCGCCTGGTCCAGCGTGACCGACAGCTTCAGCCCGGTCGTGCCGCGCCGCCATCTTCTGGTCAGTATTCCCATCGAATATGTCTATGACGGTCGTGACAACCGGCTCGACCCGACACGCGGTCAACGTTTCCTGGTCAATGTCGAGCCGACGCGGGACCTTTATTCAGGGGCCAATTTCGTCAAGGTACGCGGCGAGGCATCGGTCTATCAGGCGCTGGACGATGATGGCCGGCTGGTTGTTGCGGCGCGTGCGGCTGCCGGTTCGATTGTTGGTGCGCCGCTTGCGGCCATACCGGCGGAGCGGCGGTATTATTCGGGCGGCGGCGGTTCGGTCCGAGGCTACGGCTTTCAACGCGTAGGCCCGCTCGACGCAACCGGAAAACCGACCGGCGGACGGTCATTCGCGGAGGCATCGCTGGAAATGCGCATCAAGGTCAATGACAAGATCGGACTGGTTCCATTCGTCGATGCCGGCACCGTTTCGGCCGGCACAGTGCCGGGCACTTCGATGTGGCAGTTCGGGGCCGGCCTCGGCCTGCGCTATCTGACGCCGCTTGGACCGCTCAGGGTCGATGCGGCCGTGCCGCTCAACCGCCGGCCGGGCGATGCGGCGTTCGGTATCTATGCAGGCATCGGGCAGGCGTTCTAGAGCGAGATGGGGTCAGGTATGGTCAATGCTGTTTCTCGTCCGGGGCCGCGATCCACGCGGAGGGACGCGCAGCGCGTAGCGGCGCTACGGGCAAGCGGCTCGACAAAGTGGGCGCCCGCCGGACGGAAACCCAAAGGGCCGGGCATGATTGGCCCAATTCAATCGGGCTTCGGCTCGGCCGTACCGCCGGTACGCCCTTCGCCAAATCCCTTGATCTTGAGCCAAACCTGCTCCGGCAGAATGGCCATACCTGATCCCATCTCGCTCTAATCCCGTGATGCGCTATCTCCGGATCGTTCTCCGGTATTTTCTCTATTTGTTTGTTGTCCTGATCGCGCTTTCGGCGGGAGCAGCGGCAGTGCTGACACTGACCGAACGGGGCCGGTCGAGCCTGGCTGGCATCGTGTCCGACCTCGCCTCCGGGCCGGGGCGAACCGTGCGCATCAGCGGCATCGACGGCATCTGGAGCGGCAATTTGACTGCGGCGCGCGTGGTGGTCGAGGACGATGCCGGGCCGTGGCTATCGGTGAGCGATGTACGGGTTGACTGGTCGCCGACGGCACTTCTCGGTTTCGCATTCGAGGCGGACAAGATTTACGCCGAACGAATCGAAGTCGCGCGGCTGCCTGAGGCAGCCGAAACGGAGTCCGAAGGTTCATTCAGCCTTCCCGTGACCATCGATGTCGCTACGATCGATCTGCCTGACATCCTGCTCGGCCGGGCTGTCGCAGGCAGTGTGGCGCGGCTTTCGGCAACCGGTTCGGCAACAGTCGACAATGCGCCACTCACGGTAGCGGCCAAACTCTCCGCCAGGCGTATCGATGAGCAGGCAGGGTCGCTGACGGCGGAAGTGGCATTCGTGCCCGACGAAAACCGGCTCGATATCGACGTGAAGGGCAGCGAGCCCTCCGGCGGGGTGATCGCGACGCTGCTGAACCTGCCGGGCGCACCGCCGGTGGAGATCAATGTCAGCGGCAGCGGACCGGCGACGGACTGGCAGGGCAGGGCAACCTTTGCGCTTGCCGGTCTTGTGACGGCCGAGATCGACGGCCGCCACCAACTCACCGACACGGGAAGCCGCATCGAAGCGCAGGGCCGTGGCGATTTCCAGATGTTCCTGCCTGAAAGCATTGCGTCGATTGCCAGCGGCACGACGGAGTTCACGGTGGCCGGCCTCGTGCGGCCCTGGAGCGCCGTCAGGCTCGATACGTTGACACTGAAAAGCGATGCCGTCGAGGCCACGGCACGTGGAAGCCTGGACGCGGACGGAGTGTCCGATTTTGAACTGAACGCAGCAGCGACCGGTGCGCCCGTGCGGCTGAGTTTCGGTGAGGGTGACGCACGGACGACGCTGGCGTTCAACAGCCTTGCAGGTCGTGCCTTCGGACCGGGCGACGCTCTGGGCTTCAACGCAAGCGCCGAGGTTTCGCGTATCGATGCGGCCGGCATGGCGGTTGAAGACGCTGCCATTGAAGCCGTGTCAGACGGTTTCGATCTCAAGTCCCGGTCCGGCCCGATTTCGCTGTCGGCGAATTCCGCGGCGGTGGGCAGCGCCATTCCGACACTGGCAAACCTTCTCGCAGGCGCCGTGTCGTTGCAGGCCGACACGGTGGTTTCGACGGATAAGGTCGAGATCGAAAGCCTGACCGCAAGGACCGGTACCCTGACTGCGCAGGCGGCGGGCCGCTATGGCATTTCCGACAACTCCATCAGCGCCGAACTTTCCGGCGAGGTGCTCTCCGCCGTCCTGCCGTCGGGCGCGCAAATTGCACTTGATCGCAGCGTCACGGTTTCAGGCACCGTTGAACGGAGCGGCGAGGGCGCGCTTTCGGTTTCTGGCGCGGAGGTCCGCTCGGGCGGTTTCAGCGCTGCCGGCTCCGCCTCACTGGATGGCGAAACGTTGACTGCCGACATCAGCGGTGCGCTGGCCGAACTGTCACGGCTTTCGGCAGCCGCTGCCGGAAGTGCTGCATTCTCGCTTCAGGCAAGCGGTGAAATCGGCAGGCCGCAACTCACTGTAAACCTGTCCAGCGACAGCATCACTGTCGCTGGTCGCGAAATGATCGGGCTGGCGCTGGACGCATCGGTAATTGCCGATCCCGCAACGCCGACCGGCGATCTGACGCTTGTGGGCCAGATCGGAGACGACCGGCTGGATGGCAGGGCGACGCTTTCAACCGAAGGCGGGAGCAGCGAGATCGACGATCTCAGGCTGTCTTTAGGCGACAATCAGCTCAATGGCGCGCTGAAACTCGATAGTGGGTTTGTTCCCCAAGGCAATGTCCGGTTCGCGTTTCCCGATATCGGGCCGCTGGCGGCACTGGCGCTGGTCGATGTGAGCGGCGCAGCTGACGGGACGATACGTTTCACGCGCGACGGTGGCACGCCGCGTATTGTGATCGAAGGCAATGTGCCGCGGCTCGTGATGGAAACGTTCGAGGCGACCGGTATCGCCGTCTCAGCGTCCGCCGACAATTACATCGAAGCGCCGGTTGTCTCGGGCATCGTGCGCGCCAGCAGCGTTGCTGCCAGCGGCGCAGACATTCGCGACGCCGAAGTTAAGCTTGGCCGTGACGGGGCGTGGACCGCCTTCGACGGCAGCGCGACCGTCAACGGCACGCCCGCCTCTGCGACCGGTCGGGTCAAGGTCGAGAACGGCGACGTGACGCTGGAACTGGCCAAGGCCGGCGCGACCTATCGCGGCATGAATGCGGCTCTTGCCTCGCCGTCGACCATAGTGGTGCGTGACGGTGCTGCCCGACTCGACGGGTTGAGCGTCAACGCAGCCGGCGGCAATGCAACCATTTCCGGTGTTGCGGGATCGACGCTCGACCTCAAGACCCGGATCAACTCGTTTCCCGCCAGCGCGGTGAATGCGTTCGTGCCTGGTTTGGGCGCGGAAGGAACCGTTTCGGGAACGGTCGATGTCAGCGGACAGGCGTCCAGTCCGGAAGTCTCCTACAATCTCAACTGGGGCGGCGGCCGCACATCGCAGACGCGCTCGGCCGGTCTGGGCGCGATGAACGTTTCATCGACCGGGACTTACTCCGGAAACACGCTGCGCTTCGATGCCACGGTGGGCGACGGTTCCGGGCTGACGATGAAAGGCGGCGGTTCGGTCAACATCACCTCCCGCAATGTCGATGTTGCGTTCAATGGCCGGGTTCCGTTCTCGCTGCTAGCCGGCCGTCTGGCAGCGCAGGGCGTGTCGCTGAACGGTGGCGCCGATGTTTCGCTGAAAGTCGGCGGCGGTTTCGGCAGCCCGCAGATCTCCGGCACGGTGACTACCTCCGGCGCGAGGCTTATCCATGCCACCACAGGCGTCGCCGTGGACGATATGGCGGCTACGATCAATATCGGTGGCGGAAGGGCGACGATCGGCAGCCTGCAGGGACGGCTTTCGAGCGGCGGCACGATCACCGGCAGCGGCTCGGTCGGCATCGATCCGGCAAGCGGGTTCCCGGCCGACCTCAATCTTCGCATCGACAATGGCCGCTATACGGATGGGCGTATCGTGACCGCCAATTTCGACGGGGCGCTGACGCTGTCGGGTTCGGTCACCAACAATCCGCTGCTGAGCGGTACGGTCAATCTCGGGCGCTCCGTCATCACCATTCCGAACAGCCTGCCGACCAGCCTGTCGCAGCTCGATGTTCAGCATCGAAACGAGTCGCAGGCAGTGGCGCAGCAGCAGGCAGCGCTTAATCCGGCCGCAAGCGGTGGCGGCGGTGGCGGCGTCCGGCTCGATCTTGATATTCGCGCACCGCAGGAAATCATCGTTCAGGGCAGGGGCCTTGATGCCGAGCTTGGCGGCAGTCTCAAGCTGACCGGGCCATCGAGCGCAGTCAGCGCGCTCGGCCAGTTCGATTTGCGCCGGGGCAGGCTGGATATTCTGGGCCGGCGGCTGGACTTCACGCGCGGCACGCTCAGCTTTTCCGGCTCGCTGGTGCCTTACCTGAACTTCGCAGCCAACACGTCTGCCGAAGATGCGACCGTGACGGTTCTGGTCACCGGTCCGGCCAACAATCCGTCGTTCAGTTTTGAATCGACGCCAATCCTGCCGGAAGACGAGGTGCTGGCGCGGCTTCTGTTCGGAAAGGCAATGTCGAACCTGTCGCCGGTGCAGATTGCGCAGCTCGCCTCGGCGGCTGCACAGCTTGCCGGCATTGGCGGGTCAACGACGCTGCTGCAGCGGGTACGCGAACGGATCGGCGTCGACGATATCGACGTCAGAACAGACGAGGAAACCGGCGACACGTCGGTCTCGGTCGGCAAATATCTCAACGACCGGACCTATCTTTCCATCGAGAAAGGCGCGCAGCCGGGATCGGGCAAGGCGACGATCGACCTCGACATTGGCGGCGGGATCAAACTGCGCGGCGAAGCCAGCGACAGCGGCGAAACCGGCGGCGGCATCTTCTACGAAAAAGAATATTGAGGCCCGGCCGGTTCAGGCGGTGGGTGTTTCCTTGGTCCGCTCGCACTGATGGCCGCCGGGTGCGGGGCAGTCAGGCCCGGTGCACTCCTGAGCGGAAAGCGGTGTCGTGAGCGTCAGCACGGTGATCGTGCCGGCAACTAGCAGAATGGCTGACAGGCTGGTCAAGACGCGGCGCATGGGAAGCCTCCGGTTCGGGAAACCGCAGTCTATGTGCAATCGATGCCGGTGGAAGCTGCCTCACGGCGATTTGATATCGGCCGGCAGCAATACGCGCTTCAGAAAGTGATTCAAGCTGTTGCCAATTTGAGTCGCCGCCGACCGCCAAACCATTGAAAGAGATAGGAATTGTTTGCCGGCTGTGAGACGGCGTATTCAGAGTTCCGTCTTGTTCTTTCCTGCACGGCCCTGATCAGTCTTGTCGTAAAAGCGGCCGAGCAGCTGACGGACCGGTGGGTTGGCTGCGCCCGAATAGCCGGTGAATGCCTCATAGGCGAGCTGGTCGTCCAGCGGGCGGCCGATCACGTTGAGGATCGTCTCCTTGGCCGACCGCACGGCCCACTGGTCATTGCGCAGGATCTGCGCCGCTACCTTTTCGGCCTCTTCCATCAATGTTTCGTGCGGCACGACCCTCGAAACCAGATTGACCTCCCTTGCGCGCTGGGCGTCGATCGGCTCGCCGGTCAGCAGCATTTCCAGAGCAAGGCCGACGCCGCAGATATTGACCAGGCGCACGATGCCGCCGTCGCCATGATGGAAACCGCGGCGCACTTCGAATGAACCGAACTGGGCCCGGTCGGATGCAATGCGGATATCGCAGGCGAGTGCGTTTTCCAGTCCGCCGGCCAGAGCCCAGCCATTCACGGCGGCGATGATAGGCTTGTAGATGCGGTGGAGTCCGCGCGTGATGCCGCCGAGGCCGTCCTCGATTTTGCGGCGTGGCAGCATGGCGTCGGCATGGTCCACCCAATAGGGAAGGTGCTGTTTAAGGTCGGCTCCGGCGCAGAATGCCTCATCGCCCGCGCCGGTGACGATTGCCACTTCGGCCTCGTCATCGTCGCGAAATTCGGCCCAGATCTTCCAGAGAAGCTCATGCATCTCCAGATCGATGGCGTTCATCGCCTTCGGCCGGTTGAAGGTGACATAGGCGATCTTGCCGCGCTTTTCGTAGAGTGCCTTGGCCATGCGTGTTCTCCTTCCCGATTGCGGGCGCGAGAGTGGCGTCCCTCCGGCCCGACCGCAAGCGTCGAATGTCGCTGCCGGATGTGCACGGCATGGTGACTTGCAGTTGAAGCGAGGCAGCGGTTCGATCGGACCATGCTGATTGCCGGGATCGACAGGATAAGAGCCGCTTCGGCCGCTGTTGCGGTGATCTTTTGCTGCGTCGTGCTAGGCGGTGCGGCCCTTGCCAACCCGCAGGTCTGGACCGGGCAGGGTTGGAAGACCGACTTCGCGACCGCTTCCATCACGTTCGATGAGATACTCTCAGGCGGTGTGCCGCGCGACGGCATTCCCTCGATCGACTACCCGCAATTCAGACCGGCATCGGAGATCGAAGCAGTCGATGCGAAGGAGCCGGTGATCCGGCTGGAGATGGGCGGCGAGGTGCGGGCCTATCCGCTGCAGATCCTGACTTGGCACGAGATCGTCAATGACACGATTGGCGGGGTTCCCGTTGCGGTGACCTATTGTCCACTGTGCAACGCATCGCTGGTGTTCGACCGCCGGCTCGACGGACACGTGCTGGAGTTTGGCACGACGGGAAAGCTGCGGAATTCCGATCTCGTCATGTATGACCGGCAGACCGAGAGCTGGTGGCAGCAGTTCACCGGCGACGCAATCGTCGGCGAACTGACCGGCAAGACGCTGAAGTTCCTGCCCTCTCGGATCGTATCGTTTGGCGCGTTTCTCGATGAAAACCCCGACGCGCCGGTTCTCGTGCCCAATGACCCGAACATGCGTGACTATGGCCGCAACCCGTATGCCGCCTATGACAGCTCGATTTCTCCGTTTCTGTATCGCGGCGACCTGCCGGACGGCATTCCTCCGATGGCCCGCGTAGTCATCGTGCGCGGGGAGGGCGCTCCGCTCATCGTGAGCCTTGAGAAGATCAGGCGCGACGGGTTTGCGAAAGGCGGGCTAGAGATCGTCTATGAAGACGGTGTTGCCTCCGCGCTCGATACGCAGCGCATTGCCGAAGGCCGGAACGTCGGCACCGTGCGGGTGATGCGTGATGGCGAGGACGTTGTTCACGACATCACATTTGCCTTTGTTGCCCAGGCCTTTCACCCGGACATTCCGATCATCAAGGAATAGGCGTCAGGCAGCGTGGGCGCTGTTGTTTGATGCAATTTAAGTTGATTGAAAAGATCATGTTTCTTGTTGTTGTTGCTCGATAGTTTCCGAAATTTGACCGATTGATAAAAAATGAAACCGTGTTAGCCTTCCCGAAAAATGCCATCGGGGAACAAGCAACTATGGCAGGCAGCCAGTTCAAGGATGGGATCACAGCGGGTCGGCTCGATCCCGCGCGATACGCCGAAAACTTTTCCGACCTTCACCCACCGCTCGACGATCACGAGGCCCTGGTAGAGGCCGATCGCTGCTATTTCTGCTACGACGCGCCCTGCATGCAGGCTTGTCCGACCTCGATAGACATTCCGATGTTTATCCGCGAGATCGCGACCGGCAATGCACTGGGATCGGCGAAGACGATTTTCGACCAGAACATCTTGGGCGGCATGTGCGCTCGCGTGTGTCCCACGGAGACGCTGTGCGAGGAAGTCTGCGTGCGCGAGACCGCCGAGGGCAAGCCGGTTCAGATCGGCCGCCTGCAGCGTTACGCCACCGACGAGGCGATGCGGCAGGGCAAGCAGTTCTATGAGCGGGCAGCTTCGACCGGCAAGCGGGTAGCGGTGGTTGGCGCCGGCCCGGCGGGCCTTGCCTGCGCGCACCGGCTGTCCATGCGCGGACATGATGTCGTGGTGTTCGAGGCAAAGCCGAAGGGTGGCGGCCTCAACGAATATGGCATTGCCGCATACAAGACCGTTGACGGGTTTGCACAGGCCGAGGTCGACTATGTGACCGCGATTGGCGGAATCGACATTCGCTACGGTCAGGCGCTGGGACGCGATTTCTCGATCGGCTCGCTGGCATCGGATTATGACGCGGTTTTTGTCGGCACCGGGCTTGCCGGCGTCAACGATCTGCGCGCCGATGGCGAGGATGCCGAGGGTGTCGAGAACGCGGTCGAGTTCATCGCCGAGCTGCGGCAGGCGGGCGATCTCGCCAAGCTGCCGATTGGCCGGCGTGTTGTGGTGATCGGCGGCGGCATGACGGCCATCGACGCGGCTATCCAGTCGAAACTGCTTGGCGCGGAAGACGTCACGATCTGCTACCGGCGCGGCAAGGACCGCATGAACGCGTCTGAATACGAGCAGGATCTGGCAGCCTCGCATGGCGTCACGATCCGCCATTGGCTGCAGCCCAAGAGGGTTATCGCAGAGGGCGGCAAGGTCACCGGCATCGAGCTCGAATACACTGCCGAGACGGATGGCAAGCTCGCCGGAACCGGCGAGACGCTGACACTCGCAGCCGACCAGGTGTTCAAGGCAATTGGACAGACGCTCGACGCGAGCGTGCTCAATGGCAGCGCCAACACCGCGCCGGAACTCGTCAATGGCCGCATCAAGGTCGATGAAGAAGGTCGCACATCGCTGCCGAAAGTCTGGGCCGGCGGCGACTGTATTCTCGGCGGCGACGACCTGACCGTATCGGCCGTCGCGCAGGGGCGCGACGCGGCGGAATCTATCCACCGGACTCTTTCCTCGAACGGGAGGGCATGAGCATGGCAGACATCCGCAACAACTTCGTTGGCATCAAGTCGCCCAATCCGTTCTGGCTGGCCTCCGCGCCGCCGACAGACAAGGCCTACAATGTCGAGCGCGCCTTCAAGGAAGGCTGGGGCGGCGTGGTGTGGAAGACGCTGGGCGAGGAAGGCCCGCCGGTCGTCAACGTCAACGGACCGCGCTATGGCGCGATCTACGGTGCCGACCGCCGGCTGCTCGGCCTCAACAATATCGAGCTGATCACCGACCGGCCGCTGCAGACCAATCTGCGCGAGATCAAGCAGGTCAAGAAGAACTGGCCCGACCGCGCCATCGTCGTGTCGCTGATGGTTCCCTGCGAGGAGGAAAGCTGGAAGGCGATCCTGCCCGTTGTCGAGGAGACCGGCGCGGACGGCATCGAGCTCAATTTCGGCTGCCCGCACGGCATGAGCGAACGCGGCATGGGATCGGCCGTTGGTCAGGTGCCTGAATATGTCGAGATGGTCGTGCGCTGGTGCAAGGCCAATACGCGCATGCCGGTCATCACCAAGCTGACGCCGAATATCACCGACATTCGCAAGCCGGCGCGCGCCGCGCATGCCGGCGGCACAGACGCCGTGTCGCTGATCAACACGATCAACTCGATCACGTCGGTCGATCTGGACAATTTCGCGCCGCAGCCGACCATTGACGGCAAAGGAACGCATGGCGGCTATTGCGGGCCGGCGGTGAAGCCGATCGCCATGTCGATGGTGTCGGAAATCGCGCGCGATGCGGAGACGCAGGGACTGCCGATTTCCGCCATTGGCGGCATCACCACCTGGCGCGACGCTGCCGAGTTCATGGCGCTTGGCGCAGGCAATGTGCAGGTCTGCACGGCGGCTATGACCTACGGCTTCAAGATCGTGCAGGAGATGATTTCGGGCCTGTCGAACTGGATGGATGAGAAGGGCCACGCGACGCTGGACGATATTGTCGGACGTGCCGTGCCCAACGTCACCGACTGGCAGTTCCTCAACCTCAACTACATCACCAAGGCGCGCATCGATCAGGATCTCTGCATCAAGTGCGGCCGCTGCTACATCGCCTGCGAGGACACCTCGCACCAGGCGATCGCCAACACGATTGACGGCAAGCGCGGCTTCGAAGTGATCGATGCGGAGTGCGTGGCGTGCAATCTGTGCGTCGATGTCTGCCCTGTCGAGGGCTGCATCACGATGGAAGAATTGCAGCCGGGCGCAGTCGATGAGCGTACCGGCAAGGTCGTCGAGCCGGAATACGCCAACTGGACGACGCATCCGAACAATCCGATGGCGAAAGTTGCCGCGGAATAGTTCCTCCCTGAAGGGCGGGTCCGCAGCGTAGCAGTAGATGGCGGACCCGCCCGTGTCTGGAACCACAAGCTCCAAGCTGCACGCTGTCGGCAGCGAAAAGCTCGTCGCACATCTGGCGATGCTGCTCTTCGCCGCGCTGGTTTCCGGTTCCTATTCGCTGGGTGCGATTGCTGCGCCGCATATCGGCCCCTCGGCAATCAACGCGATCCGCTTCGTCATCGCCGTTTCGCTTATGGCGGGGGCGGGGTTGCTGCTTCTGCGCAACGGGCTGCGGGTTCATGGTGGGGCGTGGCGGTTTGTCGTGCTCGGTGCGCTGATGGCGGTGTTTTTCGTCACCATGTTCGTAGCGCTCAGGCTGACGACGCCGGTAGCGACCGGTGCGGTGTTCACGCTGATGCCGCTGATGGCGGCAGGGTTCGGCTATCTGTTTCTGGGGCAGGCGCCCAGAATGGTCGTGATCGTGTCACTGCTGCTGGCCGGCTGTGGCGCGGTGTGGGTCATCTTCGACGGCGATCTCGACACGCTGCTCGGTTTTCGCATCGGGCGGGGCGAACTGATCTTCGTGGTCGGCGTGGCTTGCCATGCCGCCTATGCGCCGCTGGTGAAGAAGTTCAACCAGGGCGAGCCGGTGCTTGCCTTCACCTTCTGGACGCTGCTTGCCACCGGCGTCTGGATCGCTCTGTGGGGCGCGCAGGAGATAGTGGAAACCGAATGGTCGTCGCTTTCGACGGTGGTGTGGCTGGTGATTGCCTATCTTTCGATATTCACCACCGCCGGCACATTCTTCCTGCTGCAGTTTGCTGCGCTGCGCATACCCGCCGCCAAGGTTCTGGCCTACAACTACCTCACGCCGACCTTCATCATTTTCTATGAGGGGTTGCTCGGCCACGGCTGGGCCGGCGCAAGCATCGTGGCGGGCGCTGCCATCACCGTGATGGGACTGATCGTGCTGGCTTTCGCACCGGACACCTGACGGGAGAAGCGCATGGAGAAGGCTCTCGGTATCGGCGGGCTGTTCTTCAAGGCCAAAGACCCTGAAGCGCTGGCGCGCTGGTATGCCGACAATCTTGGTGTCGATCCTGTTCCCTCCGACTACGGCACGCAGCCGTGGAAACAGCAGGCGGGCGAAACCGTGTTTGCGCCGTTCAGTGCGGATACCGATTATTTCGGCCGTGCCGAGCAGCAGTGGATGGTCAACTTTCGCGTGCGCGATCTCGATGCGATGGCGGCGCAGCTTCGCGCCAACGGCATCGAGGTGACGCTTGATCCGGAAACGTATCCGAATGGCCGCTTTGCGCGCATCCACGACCCGGAAGGCAACCCGGTCGAACTGTGGGAGCCGACTGGCTGACGCGGGGCACGGCCAGTTCCCGCAACCCTCTCATTCAACGCAGCAGCAGCTGCTGGCCATTGACGACAAGCGCCGGGCATCATGCATCCGCCGATGCGCTTGACCAAGTTTCGATCAATGAATAATAGACCGGTCGGTCTAATCGGAGTCTAGCCATGCGCCAGTGGAGTGTCGAAGAGGTGAAGCGTCGGCTTCAGAGTTTCACCGCTAAGCAGGGGTTCAATCATTGGCTAGCGCCGCGGCTCTTGGAAGCCGATGAGCATGGTGTTGTTCTGGAGGTGACTGTGCGGGACGACATGACCCAGCATCATGGCTATGTGCACGGCGGGTGCGTCAGCGCGCTGGCGGACATGTCGGCGGCATGGGCCGGCGCCATGGCGTCCGGACTGGATGTCGTGACGTCCAACTTCTCGCTGCATTTCCTGGCACCGGCGGTTGGCGAGGCGATTGTCGCAAAGGCGAGGGCGCTGCGTGCCGGCCGGTCGGTCGTGACGGTCGAGGTTCAGGTCTTCAGCAGATCGGCGGACCAGGGCGAGAAGCTCTGCGCCGCTGGTATCACGTCGATAGCGGTCGTTACCCGACCGACTGCCGTGCCTGCATGAAGACACCGTCTCAAAACACAGAGGGACTGCTGACGCGCGACCGGCTGGTGCGGTCGGCGGTCATTCTGTTCCAGCAACGCGGTTATCATGCGACCGGGATCACAGACATCCTGCAACATGCCGAAATACCGAAAGGCTCGCTCTATCATCATTTTCCCGGCGGCAAGGAAAGCCTGGCCATCGCCGCGCTCGACTGGTTGACCGAGGAAATGGTCGGTCACTTCGATCGGTGTGCCGACAAGAACCAGGCCGCGATGGAGACCGTCTCAGCGCTTTACAGAGGCGCGGCAAACTGGCTGGCGAGACATGACTATGCCACAGGCGCCCTGTTCAGCGTTCTTGCACAGGAAACGGGTGCAGAGGAGCCCGAGCTTTCAAAGCGGCTCGGCTTGTCATATCGGCAGGTTATTGCTGCCTTTTCGCGCGCACTGACTGTGGATGGCCGTGTCGCGGCCAGGAATGGAGATGCGTTGGCGCTGACCCTGCTTGCAACGCTCGACGGGACGATACCGATTGCTCGCAGCGAACGCAGCAAGGGCCCCATTCTGACGGCTCTCAACTCCGTGCTGCCTTTGCTCGATACGGAATTCGCCGGGGATTGAGCCCGCTATAGCGTAGTTTCACTTCTTGGGCTTCAGCCCTTCCATGAAGAGCTGTTCCAGAAACCGTGCCGCGTCTTCAAAGCGGCCGTCGCCGCCGCGCCGCTGGCCCAGCACGGCACGCACCTGCACGTCGAAATCGGCATAATGCTGGGTGGTTGCCCAGATCGAGAAGATAAGGTGCCAGGGATCGGTGGGGGCGATCTTGCCGGCGCGCATCCAGCCCTTGATGATTTCGGCCTTTTCGTCGACCAGCTTCTTCAAATCGCCTTCCAGCATCGGCATGACGCGCGGCGCACCCTGCAATATCTCGTTGGCGAAGAGCCGGCTTTCGCGCGGATAGTCGCGCGCCATTTCCAGTTTGCGGCGGATATAACCGCGCAGTTCGGTCAACGGCTCGCCGATGTCGTCGAGTTCGTGCAGCGGCGCCAGCCAGGTCTCCAGCAGACGCTCTATCAGCGTGGTGTGGATGTCTTCCTTGGACTTGAAATAATAGAGCAGGTTGGGCTTCGACATGCCCGCCGCTTCCGCGATCTGGTCGATCGTGGAACCGCGGAAGCCATTGCTTGAAAACACATCGAGCGCGGCGTCGAGTATGAGTTCGCGCTTCTCGGTCTGGATGCGGGTCTGGCGGGTTTTGGCAGGCGCGTCCATGAAAGCCGGCTCAGCCTTCCGACGGGGAAGGGGCGTTCCTCTGGACCAATGTTGTGGACCAGTCCTTCCAATCGTGTGGTGCGCGCCTCACGCGATCCAAATCCCCTACTATTCCCTTGACCGCCATAGTGGCGGTGCTAACGTTTGTCCAATCGGTCAAAAATTTGCGTATCACAGATGCGCGCCGAAAACCAAGCGTTGGCCGAACCATAACGGGGAACAAGGGAAAGGCTTGGTCATGTCCAACAGGCTCAACGTTGCGCCGAACGATCTCAGCGCATTCTGGATGCCGTTTACCGCCAATCGGCAGTTCAAAAAGGCGCCGCGCATGCTCGTTGCGGCCAAGGACATGCATTACACCGCAAGCGACGGCCGCAAGCTCCTGGACGGCACGGCGGGGCTGTGGTGCGTAAATGCCGGCCACTGCCGGCCGAAGATCACCGAAGCGATCCGCGAACAGGCCGGCGAACTGGATTATGCGCCGGCTTTCCAGATGGGCCATCCGATCGCATTCGAGCTTGCCAACCGGCTGGTCGATGTGGCGCCGGACGGCATGGATCATGTCTTCTTCACCAATTCAGGTTCCGAATCGGTCGATACCGCGCTGAAGATCGCGCTCGCCTACCATCGGGCCAAGGGCAACGGTTCGCGGTTCCGCCTGATCGGGCGTGAGCGCGGTTACCACGGAGTCAATTTCGGCGGCATTTCGGTTGGCGGTATTGTCGCCAACCGCAAGATGTTCGGCACGCTTCTGACCGGCGTCGACCATCTGCCGCATACGCATCTGCCGGCCAAGAACGCGTTTACGCGCGGCGAGCCGGAGCATGGCGCGGACCTGGCCGACGAGCTGGAGCGGATCGTCACACTGCACGACGCCTCGACCGTCGCGGCCGTGATCGTTGAACCCGTCGCGGGTTCGACCGGTGTGCTGATCCCGCCGAAGGGCTATCTGAAGCGCCTGCGCGAAATCTGCGACAAGCACGGCATCCTGCTTATTTTCGACGAGGTCATTACCGGGTTCGGCCGTCTCGGCACGCCGTTTGCAGCTGACTATTTCGGTGTAACGCCCGACATCATGACGACGGCGAAAGGCGTGACCAACGGCGTGATCCCGATGGGCGCGGTGTTTGTGAAGAAGGAAATCCACGACGCCTTCATGGACGGGCCGGAGCACCTGATCGAGTTCTTCCACGGTTACACCTATTCGGGCAATCCGATCGCCTGTGCCGCCGGTATCGGCACGCTCGATACCTACAAGGAAGAGGGGCTGTTGACCCGCGGCGCGGAGATGGCGCCAGTGTGGGAGGATGCGCTGCATTCGCTCAAGGGCGAGCCGCATGTCATCGACATCCGCAATATCGGCCTAGTCGGCGCGGTCGAACTGGAACCGATTGCCGGCCAACCGACCAAGCGGGCCTTCTCGGCCTTCATCAAGGCGTTCGAGAGCGGGTTCATGATCCGCACGACCGGCGACATCATCGCCATGTCGCCACCGCTGATCATCTCCAAGGAACAGATCGCCGAACTGATCGACGGTCTTCGAGGTGTCCTGCGCGCCATCGACTAACAGACAGACTGAGGAGTTCACCCATTCATGGCAGCACCCGGCGAGAACCTTCGCATCAATGGCGACCGTCTCTGGGATTCGATCATGGAGATGGCCAAGATCGGACCCGGCGTTGCAGGCGGCAACAATCGCCAGACGCTGACCGACGAGGATGGGGAAGGGCGGCACCTGTTCCAGAAATGGTGCGAGGATGCAGGCCTGGAAATGGGCGTCGACCAGATGGGCACCATGTTTGCCCGCCGCGAAGGGACTGACCCCGACGCGCTGCCGGTCTATGTCGGGTCGCATCTCGATACCCAGCCTACGGGCGGCAAATATGACGGTGTGCTCGGCGTTCTTGGCGCGCTGGAGCTTGTCCGCACGCTGAACGACCTCAACATCAAGACCAAACATCCCATCGTGGTCACCAACTGGACCAACGAGGAAGGCACGCGGTTTGCGCCGGCCATGCTGGCGTCCGGCGTGTTCGCGGGAAAGCACGATCTGCAATGGGCCTATGACCGCGAGGACGCCAAGGGCAAGAAGTTTGGCGACGAATTGAAGCGCATCGGCTGGCTGGGTGACGAGAAGGTCGGTGCACGCAAGATGCACGCCTTCTTCGAGCTCCACATCGAGCAGGGGCCGATCCTTGAGGCGGAGAATATCGACATTGGCGTCGTCACCCACGGGCAGGGGCTGCGCTGGATCGAGTGCACGGTGACCGGCAAGGAAAGCCATACCGGCTCCACGCCGATGCCGATGCGCAAGAATGCCGGGCGCGGGCTCGCGCAGATCACCGAGCTGGTGCACGAGATCGCGATGAAGCATCAGCCGAACGCGGTTGGCGCGATCGGGCATGTCGACGTCTATCCCAACTCACGCAACATCATTCCGGGCAAGGTTGTCTTCACCATCGATTTCCGCTCGCATCTGATGGATGTGATCGACGCGATGCTCGCCGAATTCAACGAGAAGGCGCCGAAGCTGTGCCAGGCGATCGGGGTGCAGTTCGAAAGTAAGATCGTCGGCCAGTTCAATCCGCCGGCCTTCGACGAGAATTGCGTGAAGGCCGTGCGCGACGCCGCCGAGCGGCTGGGCTACTCGCATCGCGACATCGTGTCGGGTGCCGGCCACGATGCCTGCTGGATCAATGATGTTGCCCCCACCGCCATGGTGATGTGCCCCTGCGTCGACGGCCTGTCGCACAATGAGGCGGAGGAAATCTCCAAGGAATGGGCGACAGCCGGCGCCGAAGTGCTGATGCACGCCGTGATCGAGACGGCGGAGATCGTGGAGTGATCCGGTGACCGTCGCGACCGTCCTTGCATTCGCGGTTATGGCCGCGCTGCTCATCATGTCGCCGGGGCCGAACGGTGTGCTGATTGCAAAGACGGTTCCGACATCCGGTCGCGCGGCTGGCTTCGCCAATATCGCCGGCTTCGTGGCGGCGTTTTTCGTTCACGGCACCTTTGCGATCTTCGGACTCTCATTGCTGCTGCTTCAGTCGGCGCATCTGTTCACGGCGGTGAAACTTGCGGGCGCCGCCTATCTTGTCTGGATCGGCGTGAAGGCCTTGCGCGATGCATGGCGCGGGTTGCCGAAGACGCTGGTCGAAGTGCTGCCTGCGCGCCGGCGGCGTACCCTCGTCAAGGCGTTTGGCGAGGGGTTCCTCACAAATGCGCTCAACCCCAAAGTCGCGATGTTCTACATCGCTGCGTTCCCGCAATTCATGCCCCACGGCGACATCGCCCCGATGGGCGCATATCTGCTCGTGGTTGCGCATGCGATGCTGAACGTTGCCTGGTTCGGGCCGATCGTTCTGTTGTTCGACCGGCTGTCCACGGTGGCGCGCGGCGGTCATGTCCAGCGCGCTATCAAGGGCCTGACCGGCTTGGTTTTCGTCGGGTTTGGCATCAAGCTGGCCACTTTGCGCGCTTGAGAATTTCAGGAGATTTTTCATGTCCAAAGTCATCAAGAACGGCACCATCGTCACCGCTGACCGCAGCTGGAAGGCGGATGTGCTGATCAAGCACGACAAGATCGTCGGCATCGGGCCTGACCTGCACGGCGACCACGAGATCGACGCGACGGGCTGTTATGTGATGCCTGGCGGCATCGACCCGCACACCCATCTCGAAATGCCGTTCATGGGCACCTATTCCTCGGATGATTTCGAGAGCGGCACGCGGGCAGCCCTTTCGGGCGGCACGACGATGGTGATCGACTTTTGCCTGAGCGATCCGGGCGGCTCTTTGCTCGATGCGATCAAACGCTGGGACAACAAGTCGACGCGGGCCTGCTGCGACTATTCCTTCCACATGGCGATCACATGGTGGGGCGAGCAGGTGTTCAACGAGATGCCGGAAGTGATCGACCGCGGCATTACCTCCTTCAAGCACTTCATGGCCTACAAGGGCGCGCTGATGGTCAACGACGACGAGATGTATTCGTCGTTCCAGCGCTGCGCCGAGCTTGGCGGCTTGCCGATGGTGCATGCCGAAAATGGCGACGTGGTTGCGCAGATGCAGGCGAAACTGCTGGCCGAAGGCAATAACGGGCCGGAGGGCCATGCCTATTCGCGGCCGCCGGAAGTGGAAGGCGAGGCAACCAACCGCGCAATCATGATTGCCGACATGGCGGGTGTGCCGCTCTATGTGGTGCACACGTCGTGCGAACAGAGCCATGAGGCGATCCGCCGGGCGCGCCAGAAAGGCATGCGCGTATTCGGTGAGCCGCTGATCCAGCATCTGGTGCTCGACGAGAGCGAGTATTTCAACAAGGACTGGGATCACTCGGCACGGCGCGTGATGAGCCCGCCCTTCCGCAACAAGCAGCATCAGGATTCGCTGTGGGCCGGCCTTGCGGCGGGCTCGCTGCAGGTCGTGGCGACCGACCATTGCGCCTTCACCACCGAGCAGAAGCGCACCGGTGTCGGAGACTTCACCAAGATCCCGAACGGCACCGGCGGGCTTGAAGACCGCATGCCCGTCTTGTGGACTTATGGCGTGGGCACCGGCCGGCTGACGATGAACGAGTTCGTGGCCGTCACCTCCACCAATACGGCGAAGATTTTCGGCATGTATCCGAAGAAGGGCGCCATCGTTGAGGGTGCCGACGCGGATATCGTCGTCTGGGATCCGGAGAAGAAGAAGACCATCTCGGCCAAGAGCCAGCAATCGGCCATCGACTACAACGTGTTCGAGGGTATCGAGGTGAAGGGACTGCCGAAATATGTGCTGACGCGCGGCGAGATCGCGGTCGACAATTTCGAGGTCAAGGCACAGCCCGGCCACGGAGAGTTCGTGAAGCGCGAGGCGAGCGGCCCGGTCAGCAAGGCGCTTTCGCAGTGGAAAGAAGTGGTCGCGCCGCGCAAGGTGGAGCGCTCGGGCATTCCGGCCAGCGGGGTTTGAGATTGGCATACGCTGCTGGCGCTGACGTCTTGAACACTGGCACAAAGACCTGGGCTTGGCTTGGACCCTACGCTCTGGGTTTGGGGGCAGGTGTTCTGGCTTTTGCCGCCTATTTTGCGGTCGATATCGCACTCAGCGACGGTCATTTCTTCCAGCCAGACGATGGGTTCATGGACAAATTGCCGTTAGGCCTGATGTTTGCCGGGCGCGGGGTGGCGATGGGATACCCGGCATTGTTCCTGATCCTGCTTGCGCCTTTTCTCGTTGGCCGGCGCATTCTTGCGCGTTATCGGGTCAGCTCCGCTCTCGTGGGAATGGCATCCGGGATAGGCTTGGCAATGGTGCCCTGGCTTGTCGTTGCGCTGCGTTCACCAGGTGAAGTTCTGTCTGACTGGTTTGCACTGCTGGTAGCGGCCATTTGCGGGGCAGTTGGCGGTTCGGTCTATCATGTCCTTTCCAATGCCGGTAACCAGCCATGACTCAACCAGTTGTCGAGGCGAATGAGCTTTCGCTTACGTTTCAGACCAATGACGGACCGGTGCATGCGCTGTCCGATGTGAACCTCACCATCGGCAAGGGCGAGTTCGTTTCCTTCATCGGACCTTCGGGCTGCGGCAAGACGACGTTCCTGCGCGTGATTGCCGATCTGGAACAGCCGACCGCGGGTACGATTTCCGTCAACGGCATGACGCCGTCGCAGGCACGGGAAAGCCGCGCCTACGGTTATGTCTTCCAGGCAGCGGCGCTGTACCCGTGGCGCACGATCGACCGCAATGTCGCGCTGCCTCTGGAGATCATGGGTATTCCGAAGGCCGAGCAGGCCGAGCGCGTGGCGCGCACTTTGGAACTCGTGAACCTCACGGGGTTCGAGAAGAAGTTCCCATGGCAGCTTTCTGGCGGCATGCAGCAGCGTGCCTCGATTGCCCGCGCACTTGCCTTCGACGCCGACCTACTCCTGATGGACGAACCCTTCGGCGCACTGGACGAGATTGTGCGCGATCATCTCAACGAGCAGCTTCTGGAATTGTGGGCGCGGACCAACAAGACGATCTGCTTTGTCACGCACTCGATCCCCGAGGCGGTCTACCTGTCGACCAAGATCGTGGTGATGAGCCCGCGGCCCGGCAGGGTCACCGACGTGATTGAGTCCACACTTCCGGATGAGCGGCCACTCGACATTCGCGAATCGCCGGAATTCCTCGCCATAGCAGCGCGCGTGCGCGACGGGCTGAGGGCCGGGCACTCCTATGATGATTGAGCGGCCATGAGCGGATTCCCGACAAAGGCCTTTCCGGTTCTCACGATCCTCGCCGGCATCGTGATTGCCTGGTATGTCGGCACCTATTTCATGAACGCGCCTTTCCAGCGCGGGCTGAACGAGCGAGGGGGTGTGACGCCGAGCTTTTCGGAATTCGTCGTACAGACAATGTCGCAACCGAAGCCGACGCTGCCCGCCCCGCATCAGGTAGCCGTCAACTTCTTCGAGAACACATTCCTGCGCAAAGTTACCAGCGGGCGTAGCCTTGTATATCATTCCTGGGTGACGCTTTCCTCGACACTGCTCGGCTTCGTGTTCGGCACCGTGCTCGGCATCACGATTGCCGTCGGCATCGTGCATGTGCTTGCTCTCGACCGCAGCCTGATGCCGTGGATTATCGCCTCGCAGACCATACCCATTCTGGCGCTGGCGCCGATGATCGTGGTGGTATTCGCAGCGATCGGGCTGACGGGGCTGATCCCCAAGGCGCTGATTTCGACCTATCTGTCGTTCTTCCCCGTAGCAGTGGGTATGGTGAAAGGGTTGCGCTCGCCCGAGACCTCCTATCTCGACCTGATGCACACCTATAATGCCAGCCGCGCCGACGTGTTCTGGAAGCTGAGGCTGCCGGCTTCGGTGCCGTTCCTGTTTGCATCGATGAAGGTCGCGGTTGCTGCGAGCCTTGTTGGCGCAATTGTCGGCGAATTGCCGACAGGTGCTGTTGCAGGCATCGGCGCCAAGCTTCTTTCGGGCTCCTATTACAGTCAGACCATCGAGATTTTCGCCGCGCTTATTGCCGGTTCGGTTGTGGCGGTTCTGCTTGTGACCGCCGTCGGACTTGCCGGGCGCATCACCGAACGCGCAATGGGAGGCCGGCCGGCATGAGCGCGCGCCGTCCGCCTTGGCAGGTTCTGGCCTGTATCGTCGCTGTTGTCGGCGCGCTGTTCACACTGCCAGCCGCCGGGCCCGATGCTGCAATTGGTGCAAGCGGTCGCGCGATTGCGGTTCTGGTGCTGCTGGCAGTGGGGATCCTGGTCTCCGGCCTGCGCTTGTCCGCAGCACTTTCTGCCATTGTGCTTCTGGTCACCGCGCATGGTGCGGCGTGGCTCCTTATCTCCGGTATTGCCGGGGGTGAGGGTACGGCCCGACTCTCCTACTTTCTGATGCTTGCCGGCGCGTGGCTGCTTGCCTGGCGGTTGGTCAGCGTGCTGTCGCAGATGAAGCCTGACATTCAGGTGCTTTCCTACGGGCTGCGCCTGCTCATCCCGGCGCTGTTCGGCGTCTGGATACTCATTCTGTGGGAAGCGCTGGTGCGGGGTGCGGGCGTGCCGTTCATCCTGTTGCCGCCGCCGAGCGCCATCGGCGCGCGGATCGCGAATTCCATCCCGACGCTGGCGGCGGACGTGAATCAGACCATCTTCAAGGCAGTATTCGCCGGCTATGTGCTGGGCTGTTTCGCGGGTTTTGCGGCTGCCATTCTCGCCGACCGTTTCCTGTTTCTCAGGCGCGGGCTCATGCCCATTGGCAGCATGGTGTCGGCGCTTCCGATTATCGGCATCGCGCCCATCATGGTGATGTGGTTCGGCTTCGACTGGCAGTCCAAGGCTGCCGTCGTGGTGGTGATGACATTCTTTCCCATGCTGGTGAATACGGTCGCCGGGCTCGCCGCTTCAGGCAGCATGGAGCGCGACCTGATGCAGACATACGCGTCGAGCTACTGGCAGACACTGCTGAAGCTGAGGCTGCCTGCGGCGGCGCCTTTCATCTTCAACGCACTCAAGATCAACTCAACGCTGGCGCTGATTGGCGCTATCGTGGCGGAGTTCTTCGGCACCCCGATCGTGGGCATGGGATTCCGCATCTCGACCGAGGTCGGCCGCATGAATGTCGATATGGTCTGGGCGGAAATCGCGGTTGCGGCGCTGGCCGGTTCCGTTTTTTATGGTGTGATCGCTCTCGCAGAAAGAGCCGTCACATTCTGGCACCCGTCTATCCGTGGTGGATAGGCCAACTTCAGAGGGTAAATGTAATGAAAAAACTCGTCATTTCAGCATTGGCAGGCGCATTCTCGATGGCTGCCGCACAGGCTTGGGCGGCTGACGAAGTCACGCTCCAGCTCAAGTGGGTCGCGCAGGCGCAGTTTGCCGGCTATTTCGTCGCCAAGGACAAGGGTTTCTACGAAGAAGAAGACCTCGATGTCACGATCAAGCCGGGCGGCCCCGACATCGCGCCGGAGCAGGTGATTGCCGGCGGTGGCGCCGACGTGATCGTTACCTGGATGGCTGCGGCATTGTCGGCCCGCGAAAAAGGCGTGCCGCTGGTCAACATCGCCCAGCCCTACAAGAACGCCGGCATGCAGCTCGTATGCCCCAAGGACGGGCCCGTGCAGACGGTTGAGGACTTCCCCGGCCACACGCTCGGCGTCTGGTTCTTCGGCAACGAGTATCCGTTCTATGCCTGGATGAACAAGCTCGGCTATTCGACCGAGGGCGGCGATGACGGTGTCACCGTTCTCAAACAGTCGTTCGACGTCCAGCCGCTGATCCAGAAGCAGGCCGACTGCATTTCGGTCATGACCTACAATGAGTACTGGCAGCTCATCGATGCCGGCTACAAGGCCGAAGACCTGATCGTTTTCAACTACTCGGCGCTCGACGTCGATCTGCTCGAGGACGGCCTGTACGCGCTTGAAGACGATCTTGCCGACCCGGCGTTCAAAGAGAAGATGGTGCGTTTTGTGCGCGCCTCGATGAAGGGCTGGGAATACGCTATCGCCAACCCGGAAGAGGCGGCCGGCATCGTCATGGACAATGGCGGCCAGGACGAAGCACACCAGGTGCGCATGATGGGCGAAGTCGCCAAGCTCATCGGCGAGCCGGATGCCAAGCTCCCGATCGACGCCTATCAGCGTACGGCTGATGCTGTGCTGGCGCAGGGCATCATCGAAAACGAGCCGGAAGGCGCATACACGACGGAGATCACGGACGCCCTGTAGGCCAGGTGCTCATCGAACTCGAAAAGGGGCGGGCGACCGCCCCTTTTTCTTTCACCTCAGGTCAAAACGGAAGCGGCTACAGAAGCGTGAAAATGATGAGGTAGCCCGAGACGATCGCAAATGCGAACGCCAAGAGCGCGAGCACGCCGTCGTCGGCGATAACAGCCAGACCGAACGTCCCGATTGCTGCCAATGAGGCGCTGCCACCGAACGGTACGATTTCGAGCGGCGGCACCGTCAACGCCACGGCGATGCAACCCAGGGCCCAGATGCGCAGGAACGGCTCGCGCAATATCCAGGTCAGGCGCGGTTTCAAGAACCGGTCGATCACGCGTGCGGCAGGTCGAATCCAGCCGACCGTCTTGCGCAGATTGTCAGCGTCGACACTCCTGCACGTGACGAATTGCGGAAGCCAGAACTGCTGCCTGCCAAACAGAAGCTGGCCGAGCACCAACAGGACAACGGCTGCAAGCGCCGTGGGAAGGCCGGGAATGCCACCCAGGGGTGTGAACGCGATCAGACTGGCAAGAATGAGCAAGGGCCCGAACGAGCGCGTGCCGACTGCCTCCATCAAGTCGCCGACCTGAACATTGCCCGATTGCGGATCCGCATCGAGGATTTCGGCCAGCAGTTGATTGAGATTGCCTGGATTTGGATCAGTACTCACCCGGTTCCTTATCTCATTCTGGAGGATCGGTATGCAAAGCCGTTCGCGTGGAAGCGGTCAACATGTCGTCTCTATAACGCCAACCGGCTGCGTTCGGTATCCCGATAGACGCCGGGCGTCATGCCCATCGCACGGCGAAAGAAGCGGTTGAAATAGGCCGGGTCGGGAAACCCGAGCGCGTAGGCAATCTTTTGGACCGTGGCGGTTGAAAAAACGAGATCGCGGCGCGCCGCTTCGACAATGCGGCGCGTGATCATGCCCTGCACGGACATGCCGGTTTCTGCGCGGGCAATGCGGTTCAGATGAGTTGGCGTGATGCCCAGACGCTCGGCATAAAACGCTACCGGCTTGTGCTCGCGATAATGGATGCCGATCAGTGCTGCCAGATCGTCGATGCGGCGCGCGTTGCGGCCATTGGCCATCATTCCTGGCGGGTTGCGGTCGATATGGAGCCGCGCCAGACCGACAATGGCCTGCGTCATCAATGCTTCCAGCAGCGCCAGCCGGCCAGCCGCCGGATTGACGAGTTCGTTGGCGATGGTGTGCAAGGCCGTCGCCACCGGGTCGTCGGTTGCAGCCGGCAACTGCACAATGCGAAGCGTCGCCACAAACTCCTCGATCTGCCTGTCGATTGCCGCCACGGAGAGCAGTCTGTCGGCCAATGCGGTGAACACCAGACCGTCAATGTCGCGCGAAAATCGGAAGCCGTGGATCGTCTTGTGCGGGACGAAGAGCGCGCATGGTGCTTGAAAAGCACAAGAGCTGTCATCGCCAAGCATTTCACCGCTTCCGGCGGCAATCATCAGAATCTGGAAAAGCGCATCATGGCGATGTGCGCTATCTCATAGTGATGACGCCCGGCACGCTCGATAATCGTCTCACAATGCAGCCAGAAATCGCCAGCCTCACCGGTTCGCTCCCGGTAAAGGCGGTATGTGGGCACTGATTTTCGCTGTGTCGCCATGTTCGGATAGTGCAATCGAATGCGGCGTTTGTCCATTGCGGCGGAGGGCCCCGCGTTTCAGTTTGGCTGCCTGATCAAACGCGCTGGGAGGAGTGTTCGCTTGCGAACGCAGGTTGTCATCATCGGATCGGGGCCGTCGGGGCTGCTGCTGGGGCAGTTGCTGACGAATGCAGGCATCGACAACATCATTCTGGAGCGCGCGTCGCAGGACTATGTGCTGGGTCGTGTGCGCGCCGGCGTTCTGGAAGAGGGCATGGTCGGGCTGCTCGACGAAGCAGGTGCGGGCAAGCGCATGCATGAAGAGGGACTGCCGCATGACGGGTTCGATCTGGCATTCGGCGGCGGGCATCACCGGATCGACCTGTTCGAACTGACCGGCGGCAAGCGGGTGATGGTCTACGGCCAGACCGAGGTTACCCGCGACCTGATGGACAAGCGCGCCGAGACCGGCGGCGTTGCCGTCTATGAAGCGGCAAATGTCCAGCCGCACGAATTCCAAGGCGAGAAACCCTATGTCACCTACGAAAAGGATGGCGTGGAACACCGGATCGACTGCGACTTCGTTGCCGGGTGCGACGGGTTTCACGGCGTGTCACGCAAATCCGTGCCCGCAGATGCAATCACGCTGTTTCAGCGCGAATATCCTTTCGGCTGGCTGGGTGTTCTGGCCGAAATTCCGCCGGTCAGCCACGAACTGATCTATGCAAACCATCCGCGCGGATTTGCGCTGTGTTCGATGCGCTCCACGACGCGCAGCCGCTACTATGTGCAATGCCCGCTGACCGACAAGGTGGAGGAATGGAGCGACGACCGGTTCTGGGACGAGCTTCGCCTGCGCCTGCCTGATGATGTTGCAGAAAGGCTGGTGACCGGGCCGTCCTTCGAGAAGGGTATTGCGCCGCTGCGGTCATTCGTGGCCGAACCGCTACGTTTCGGACGGCTGTTCCTTGTCGGCGACGCAGCGCACATCGTGCCGCCGACCGGCGCGAAAGGGCTCAACCTTGCGGCAAGCGACGTGCGCTACCTGTTTGACGCGCTGCGCGAATTCTACATGGACAAGTCGTCGGCCGGTATCGACGACTATTCGCGCAGGGCGCTCGCTCGCGTGTGGAAGGCAGAGCGGTTTTCCTGGTGGATGACCACGACGCTTCACCGGTTCGACGATCAGGGCGCGTTCGGCCAGCGTATTCAGGAGGCTGAACTGGACTATCTGGTCAGCTCGCGTGCAGCCTCCACCTCACTGGCGGAAAACTATGTCGGGCTGCCTTACTGACAGGCACCCGGTGTAGTAGCGACTGATCGTCAGAACATCGATGCCATGTCGGGGAACACCTCGGTCGAACCGCGGTAGATCATGTCGAGCGCGACATAGAAGATGATGCCAAGACCGACATAGGCAATCCAGCGGTGGCGATCGAGCAGCCGCGCGATCCATGTGGCGGCGAGCCCCATCAGGGCGATCGACAGGACAAGGCCGATAACCAAAACGGTGGGATGGTCGCGGGCAGCTCCTGCAACTGCCAGAACATTGTCCAGCGACATCGATACGTCGGCAATGACGATCTGGATCGCAGCCTGTTTGAACGTCTTGGTGGGTACGCCGCTGGCAATCTTGCCGTCGGCGTCCAGGTCTTCTCCCGCCAGTGCTTCCTGCGCTGCATGCGCTTCGGCCCGCGAAGTGCGCAATTCGCGCCACATCTTCCAGCACACCCAAAGCAGCAGTAGTCCGCCAACCAGCAGAAGGCCGATAATGTTGAGTAGGTGCACGGTAACCGAGGCAAAGCCGATGCGCAGAACCGTTGCGGCGATGATTCCAACCAGAATTGCCTTGGCGCGTTGATGCGCCGGCAGGCCAGCTGCTGCGAGGCCGATGACGACAGCGTTGTCGCCAGCCAGCACGAGGTCGATGGCGATGACCTGAAGCAGTGCTATGAACCCGTCATGCGTAAAGACGTCCACCGGATCACCCTTTCCGCGACAGGATGTTGAAAGGGTAGTGTTTCGAGCGTTCCGTTCCGCGGAGGGAGCCGCAAACGATACCTGCGCCGGAGGGCCAACGCTGGGTCAGATCGATGTTCTGCAATTGGAAAACTTCAAACCGCGCCGCGTTTGCGCCTTGTCGATCAGACCGACATCACAAGCGACGCCTCGCCTGCCAGAGGGGCCCGGTCCGGGTGACAGGGCTCTTACATGCCGTGCGAGTGGTCAGGTTTCAAGCCCCGCAGCGCCCGATGCGTGCTTTCGCACCGAACTATTGCATTGTGCGGGCTGGAACCGCGCGTCAGGTTCTGTTGCGGATATCCATCAAGGTGCGGGTCGGGGTGATGGCCTCCGGCGAGAGCTTCACGTCAATGATGGCAGGTTTGCCGCTGGCTCGGGCGCGTTCATAGGCCGGGGCGAAATCCGCCGTCTTTTCGACCGTTTCTCCGTGTCCACCATAGGCGCGCGCGAGTGCGGCGAAGTCCGGGTTTTTCAGTTCGGTTCCCGAAACGCGGCTGGGATATTCGCGCTCCTGATGCATGCGAATGGTGCCGTAGATGCCGTTGTTGATCACGAGGATTACATAGGGCGTGCCGTATTGCATGGCGGTGGCGAATTCCTGGCCGTTCATCAGGAAGTCGCCATCGCCGGCAAACACCAGCACATCGCGTTCGGGAAAGGTCATCTTGGCGGCGACGCCGGCCGGCGGGCCATATCCCATCGAGCCGGACGTCGGGGCCGCCTGCGTGCCAAAGCGCCGGAAACGGTGATAGCGATGGATCCAGGTGGCGAAATTGCCAGCACCGTTGCAGATGATGACATCCTCCGGCAGCACACTTTCCAGCCAGGCCATGATCGGCCCCATATGGACGTCGCCCGGACCGGTCTCAGGCGGGGTCGACCATATAAGATAAGAACCGTGCAGCTTTGCTGTCCGTTCCGCCCAGCGTGGCTGGGAGGGCGGGGCAAGGGCCGCAAATGCGTCGGCGAAGGCAGCAGGTGATGCATTGATCGGGAGTTCGGGCCGATAGACGCGACCAAGCTCCTCCGGGTCCGGATGGACATGAACCAGCGGCTGGTCGGGGTAGGGGCTTTTCAGCAGCGAATAGTCGGATGAGGGTATCTCGCCGAAGCGCGTGCCGACCATCAACACCAGATCCGCATCCTTGATGGCTCCGGCAAGGTCCGGGTTCGGACCAATGCCGATGTCTCCGGCATAACCCGGATGCAGCTGGTCGCATAGCGACTGCCGGCGGAAGGTGCAGCCGACCGGAAGCGCCCAGCGCTCAAGGGCCGTGCTCATGTCGGCGACCGCCTTCTCGTTCCAGCGCGAGCCGCCGAGGATGACAAATGGGCGCTCAGCTTTTTCAAGCAAAGCGTGCAGCTTTGCCATCGTTGCATGGTCAGGTGCGGTCTCGACCGGGGTGTAAGGCCGCGCGGCTGGCGCATCGACCTTGTCGGTCAGCATGTCTTCCGGCAACGAAATGACAACGGGGCCGGGGCGGCCCGAGGTTGCCACTGCAAAGGCGCGCGTGACGATCTCAGGAACGCGCGCCGCATCGTCGATCTCAACCGCCCATTTTGCGATCGGGCCGAAAAAGGCGCGGAAGTCAACCTCCTGAAAGGCCTCACGGTCCCGGGCATGGCGCGCGACCTGGCCAATGAACAGGATCATCGGCGTGGAATCCTGCATGGCGATATGAACGCCGGCCGACGCGTTGGTGGCGCCGGGGCCGCGGGTGACAAAGCAGATACCCGGCTGGCCGGTGAGTTTGCCCACGCAGTCGGCCATCATGGCCGCGCCGCCTTCCTGCCGGCAGATGACGGTCTGGATCGCGGAATCGTGCAGCGCGTCGAGCACCGCGAGATAACTTTCGCCCGGCACGCAAAAGAGCCGCTCGACGCCGTTTACCTCCAGCGCTTCGACGATCAGTTCGCCGCCTGTCTTCATTTCTTGTGGTCCTTCAATTCGGCAAGGATTTCGTCGGTGTGTTCGCCCAGACGCGGCGAGGGGCGCTCATAGCGCAGCGGGCTGCCGGTCATCAGCATGGGCGCGCGGACCGAAGGCAGCATGTTGCCGTGACCGTCATCCAGATCCATGCGCATCTCGCGCGCAACGACCTGCGGGTCGACGAACATCTCGGCGATATTGTTGATGGGGCTTGCGGGAACCGAAGCTGCGTCGAGTTTCGGCAGCAGGTCGTCGCGGTTCCAGCCTTCCAGCGTCTCTACCAACTTCTCGCGCAGCGCCGCACGATGGGTGACGCGTGCGGGATTGGTGGCGAAGTCCGGGTCCGTTGCCAGAGCATCAAGGCCGACAACCTTGCAGAAGCGCTGGAACTGGCCATCATTGCCGACAGCAAGGATGATGTGACCGTCCTTCACCGGAAGCACCTCATAGGGCGCGATGTTCATGTGGGCGTTGCCCATCTGGACCGGGGCATTGCCGGAAACGAGGTAGTTCAGGTTCTGGTTGCCGAGGATGGAAACCTGCGTGTCGAGCAGCGCCATGTCGATAAACTGTCCTTCGCCGGTCTGCTCGGCATGGCGAAGTGCTGCCTGGATGGCGATGACGGAATAGAGCCCGGTGAAGATGTCGGAGACCGCAACGCCGACCTTTTGCGGCTCACGGCCGGCCTCGCCGGTGATCGACATCAGCCCGCCGATACCCTGAATGATGAAGTCGTAGCCGGCGCGGGGCGCATAAGGCCCGGTCTGTCCGAACCCTGTAATCGAACAATAGACCAGGCGCGGGTTGAGCACCTTCAGGCTCTCATAGTCGAGGCCGTATTTCTTCAACCCGCCGAACTTGAAATTTTCGATCAGGACGTCGGCCGTGGCGATCAGTTCCTTGAGGGTTTCAGCGCCTTCGGGTTTCGAGAAGTCGATGGCGATCGAGCGCTTGCCCCGGTTTGTCGAATGATAATAGGCGGCCGACAGGTTTTCGCCGTCATGGCTTTCGACGAAGGGCGGTCCCCATTTACGGGTGTCGTCGCCACCATCGGGGTTTTCCACCTTGATGACGTCTGCGCCGAGATCGGCAAGAAGCTGCCCGGCCCATGGCCCCGCAAGGATGCGGGCGAGCTCGATTACACGGATGCCTTTGAGGGGTGGATTGGACATGACGACCGGTCAGGAGAGGCTGGCTGGAGACGCACCGGCGCATAACACGGCGGAGCGAAGCGCGATTGGTCCAGCCCGGATTATCCGCATGCCTTCTGCGCCCAGGCGGCGAAATCTTCCATGATGATGTCCCGATTCAACTCGTTCAGGCTTTCGTGCCGCGTCTCGTCGTAAACCGTTGATGTGAGATTCGAAAATCCCATCGCCCGCATGCGTTTTTCGAGGTTGCGAACCGCCTTGCCGCCGAATGTGGCCGGGTCATTTTCCCCGCCAACGAGGCTGAATGGCATGTCTCGAGGCACTTTGGCAAAGTTGCCGTCGTCGGCTGCGTGGAAGACAAACCCGAACAGATCGCGCCACATTTCTACCGATGCGTCCCAGCCGCAGAGTGGGTCTGCAACGTATTTGTCGACCTCTTCAGGGACGCGCGACAGCCAGTCGAATTCGGTGCGCCGGTTGGGTATCTGCTTGGCCCATGCCTGAAAGGTGAGCTTGGGCAGAATGCGCGACGCTGCATCCGAACCGAGGCGAAAACGTTCCCATGCGAGGATGAGCCTGACCGCGGCGCCGGTCGCGCCGGCGGTGAAATTTGCGTTCCAGACTGCCGTCGCCCGCGCGCGTCCCGCATAGCGCAGCGTGTGGTTCATCGCGACCAGCCCGCCCATCGAGTGGCCGAAGGTGATAACGGGCAGGCCCGGATGTTTCTCCGCGATGTGGGCGTGCACGGCTTCGGTGTCGGCAATCACCTTTTCCGCTGAAGGATAGGCGCCGAACATGCGCGGCGGCGCATCCGGCGCCGTGGTGCCGCCATGTCCCCGGTGGTCATGGGCGTAGGTATGGAAGCCCTTGTCGGCCAGGAAATCAGCGAAGCGGGCATAACGCGCAGCGTGTTCGGCAAGACCGTGATTGATCTGTACGACGCCCTTGCCCTCGCCCTTTGCCCTGCGAGCATAGAGGCAAAGCGATGCGCCAGTGGGCGAGGATAGAGAGATCGGCTTGGCAAACGGCATCGGCAGTCCTTTGGCGCGAGACCGTCGGTCAATCGAAGGCGCAGGGGCGCGCCGTGACGCGGCAGCGCCAGGCATTGATGCCCACGACGGTCGTGTATTTGGAACAGCTGAAGCGGGCGTCTTCGGCGTTGGCCCAGTTGGCGAAGCGCAGAGCGTAGACGTCGGCGACCTTGGTCGACCACACGGTTGCGGCTGCAACCTCGGCGGTCACGCGGGTCGGATGGCCTTTGACGGTCGGGCTGGTCACCGCCAGCTTGCAGGATTTCGCTGCCTCGGCGGCGCCGGCGAAACCGGCGATACCTGCGGCGACGGTGGCGGCGAAAAGCAAACTGCGACTTGTCATCGAAGACCTCCGGGAATCGTTTCTGTCTGCCCCGTCCCTACCGGGAACGCTAGCATCAAGCGTTGCGGCAATCCATCACCACGGTTGTTCGGCAGCGGCGGTGACGCCTTGCATGGCGAGTGATAGGCTTCCGCAATGCGCAAGGCGACATTGTCATCGGGGTGCCGCGCACGGCTTCTGGCCGTGGTCGTGCTCTCGTTTGCATTCGTCGGTTGTGCAGGGCCAAAGGTCTATTTCGCGGAAGCGGACGCGCCGGCTTCTGCTAGGGCGGGGCAGAAGAGCCCGCTTCTGGCGCTGACACAGAGGTTCGGCGGTGCATTGTCGCCGGTGGTGCGCAATCTGGCCGCGCCGCATGGCGAACTGATCTATCGCGAGGGGCTGGCCGGGTTTGTGAAATCGGAACTGCGCCCGCTCGATATCGTTCTGGTGCGTTCGCGCCCTGCGTTGACCCGGGCGCTGATCACCAGCCATTTCACCCATGGGATCGTGTGGTTGGGAACGGAAGCCGAAATGAAGCGCGCCGGCGTGCTCTCGCTGCCCGAGGTGAAGCCCTATCGCGGGGCGATCGCCGATGGCCGCACGGTGCTGGAGGCTGCCGGCGACAATGTGCGTTTGTCGCCCTTCAGCGAACTCATCGATGTCGACGAGCTCGTAATTCTGCGCGTGCGCGACCACGGTACAGCCTGGCGACGGGCGAAATATGCCGGGCTGTTTTCGCGACTTGGCGAGCCTTTCGACTACAATTTCGATGTGCGCGACGAAACACGGCTCACGTGTGCCGAACTGGTGGCCGAGATTTTTCCGGAATTCGGCATCCCTGTGCGTTTCACCCGCGGGCGCTACGCCATCATTCCGGACGATATTGCGCGTATCGCAGTCAAGGGATCGCCGCATCTTTCGGTGCGCCGCTACATCTGGCCGGACAGCCCCGACAGCTACGCCACCGGTGTCAGGAGTGATGTCAGGACCGTCTTGACCGCGCCGCAGTCCGCCGCATCACTATAGGCGCGAAAAAGCGGAGGATGGGGCATGGCAAGCTTCTCTTTTCCTGCCGAAACGGCGGCGGTCCTGAGCGACATAGCCAGGAACAACCATCGCGAATGGTTCGAAGCTAATCGCGCGCTCTACGAGGCTGGCTATGTGGATGCCGGCAGAGCATTTGTAGAGGACATGGGCCCAAGGCTGCAGGCAATCGCGCCCGGCGTGCATGCAGAACCGCGGGTCAACGGCTCGATCTCGCGCATCAATCGCGATGTGCGGTTCTCGAAGGACAAGACGCCCTACAAGGATCATCTCGACCTGTGGTTCTGGCATGGCGAGAAGCGCGGATGGGACCAGCCGGGTTTCTATCTGCGCCTTACCGCAGACAAGCTGTTCCTCGGGTCGGGCATGCATGTGCTCAACAAGGAACTGATCGTGAAGTATCGCGACGCGGTGGTCGATGACCGGTCCGGGAGGGCGCTGGAGGCGGCTGTCGCGAAGGTGGAGAGGGCCGGGCCTTACAATGTCGGCGGCGCAAGCCGCAAGACGGTGCCACGCGGCTACGACGCCGACCACGAGCGCGCCGGCTATCTGCTTCACGAAGGACTTTATGCCGGGCTCGAGTTGCCGTTCTCAGCCGCGACCAAGCCGGGCTTTACCGACGTGGCGGAGGGGCACTTCACAGCGACATGGCCAATCGGCAAATGGCTGCTGGATGAGGTGGTTGCCTGAACGCAGCTAGAAGGTCTCCACCCAGGGCCGAAGCTCGATTTCCCAGGACCAGGCGCGACGGTCCTGATCGATAAGCTGCATGTAGGTTTCGGCAATCGCGTCGGGATCGAGCATGGAATCGGGACGGTCAGCCGGTTCGGTTCGTCCGGGATTGCGGATGCCGCCATCGATCACGACATGGCCGATGTGAATGCCCTGCGGGTGCAGTTCGCGCGCCATCGACTGCGCCAGCCCGCGCAGCGCAAACTTGCCCATCGCGAAGGATGCCGATTGCGGGTAACCCTTCACGCCGGCCGATGCGCCGGTGAACAGGATGGTGCCCTTGCCTTTGTCCAGCATGCGTTTTGCCGCCTGCTGGGCGACCAGAAATGCGCCATAGGCGGTTACCTGAAGCGCGGTTTGCACCTTGTCGGGATCGACCTCGACAAACGGCCCGCGCACCCGCGACGAAGGGTTGTAGATCGCGACCTCAAGTTCGCCGCCCAACTCATCGACCTTGCCGAACAGAGCCTCGACATCACCCCTTTTGGTGGTGTCGCACGAAATTGCGGTGGCGTTGGTTTCCTTGACGAGATCCTTCAGCTTGGCCGTGTCGCGGGCTGCCAGCACGACATGATGGCCGCGCGCGGCGAGCTTGCGGGCGAGCGAGGCGGAAAGGCCGTCGCCGACGCCGACGATCAGTGCGTTGGACATGGTCGTCTCCTTCGTTTGTCCGCTTCCATGTCGGCATTTGAAGGCGCGTGCGCAAGGTCTGCCGGATGCATTGCTACACAGCCTGCTTTCGCCTACATACGCGGCGACTTTTCCCATCCCGACGCACGAGGTTCCCGCGCGCCATGGCTCGCCAGTTCATCTATCACATGTCCGGACTTTCCAAGGCCTACGGCCAGAAGAAGGTGCTGGAGAACATCCATCTCTCCTTCTACCCCGACGCCAAGATAGGCATTCTGGGCCCCAACGGCGCCGGCAAGTCGACCGTGCTCAGGATCATGGCCGGGCTCGACAAGGAGTTTACCGGCGAGGCATGGCTGGCCGAGGGGGCGACCTGCGGATACCTGCCGCAGGAGCCGGAACTCGATGCCTCCAAGGACGTGATGGGCAACGTCATGGAAGGGGTGGCCGCCAAGAAGGCGATCCTCGACCGCTACAACGAACTGATGATGGACTACAGCGACGAGACGGCCGAAGAGGCTGCCAAGCTGCAGGACCAGATCGACGCGCAGAATCTCTGGGACCTCGACAGCCAGGTGGAAATGGCGATGGAAGCGCTGCGCTGCCCGCCGGCCGATGCGGATGTGACCAAGCTGTCGGGCGGTGAAAAGCGCCGCGTGGCACTGTGCAAGCTGCTTCTTTCGCAGCCCGATCTGCTGTTGCTCGACGAACCGACCAACCATCTCGATGCCGAGACCACGGCATGGCTTGAAAAGCACCTGCGCGAATATCCGGGTGCAGTGCTGATCATCACCCACGATCGCTACTTCCTCGACAATGTGACCGGCTGGATCCTCGAACTCGATCGCGGACGCGGCATTCCATACGAAGGCAACTACTCGGCCTATCTGGAGCAGAAGGCCAAGCGCATGGCGCAGGAGAGCCGCGAAGAGGCTGCGCGCCAACGTGCCATTTCCAGCGAGCGCGACTGGATTGCGTCGAGCCCCAAGGCGCGGCAGGCGAAGTCCAAGGCGCGCATCAGGGCCTATGACGAGCTGGTCAAGGCCGCTGCCGACCGCCGCCCCGGCGATGCGCAGATCGTGGTTCCGGTTGGCGAGCGCCTTGGCAACCAGGTCATCGAGATCGACAATCTGACCAAGGCCTATGGCGACAAGGTGCTGATCGACGATCTGTCGTTCAAGCTGCCGCCTGGCGGCATTGTCGGCGTGATCGGACCGAACGGCGCCGGCAAGACGACGCTTTTCCGCATGCTCACCGGGCAGGAAAAGCCGGACTCCGGCGAAATCCGCGTGGGCGACACCGTGCATCTGGGTTACGTGGACCAGAGCCGCGACCATCTCGACGGGTCAAAGACCGTGTGGGAGGAAATCTCCGGCGGCAACGACATCATCAAGCTCGGCAAGCATGAGGTGAACTCGCGCGCCTATGCATCGTCCTTCAATTTCAAGGGCGGCGACCAGCAGCAGAAGGTGGGTAATCTGTCGGGCGGTCAGCGCAACCGTGTGCATCTGGCCAAGCTGTTGAAGGATGGCGGCAACGTTCTCCTACTCGATGAGCCGACCAACGATCTCGACACGGAGACGCTGGCGGCACTTGAAGATGCGCTGGAGAATTTCGCCGGCTGCGCCGTGATCATCAGCCACGACCGCATGTTCCTGGATCGCCTCGCCACCCACATCCTCGCCTTCGAAGGCGACAGCCATGTTGAATGGTTCGAGGGCAATTTCGAGGATTACGAGGCTGACAAGGTGCGCCGGCTGGGCCCGGACGCGGTCAATCCCAAGCGGGTGACGTATAAGCGGCTGACGCGTTAGGCGCGCAATCGCTTCTTGCGGGTAGCCCAATTACCCGCCGTTGCCCGAATGTTTAGGCGGTTCTACTCTTCCGGCTGATCCAATTGGTCAGTCGGGAGGACATCATGATCGCAAACATTGGCGCGATGCTGGCCGAGCGGGCGCGGATCAGCCCCGATCTTGAGGCGCTGGCTGATCTCCCGGCGGGTGTTCGCATCAGCTATCGCGAAGTTGACCGGCTGGCCGATCAGGTTGCGGGCGCGCTTGCGCCGCTGGTCGAAAAGGGCGACCGGCTTGCAGTGCTTTCCACCAACAATCACTGGTACGCGGCGATCCTGTTTGCCGCGGCGCGGCTCGGCGCAATTCTCGTACCGCTCAACTGGCGGCTGACCGCGCCGGAGATTGCCTACCAGCTTGACGATTGCGCGCCGAAGGCGGTGATTTTCGATGCCGCCAATGCGGAGCTCGCCGGCGCGCTCCAAAAATCCCACCCGGATATGGAATGGATACCGCTAGAGGCAGCCGATGGGGACAACGCGCTGGCCGCAAGGGTCGCTGCCTCCGGTGGCGTGCCCGATCGGCAGGTCAGCGCCGATGACGGGTTCCTGATCCTCTATACGTCCGGCACGACCGGGCGGCCCAAGGGTGCGCTGCATACGCATGGTTCGTCGCTCGCCTGGTGTCAAAGCACACTGGCGAGCTTCGAGAGCCGGCTTGGCGACCGCCAATTGCTTGTCGTGCCGATGTTCCACATTGCCGGCATCTGTCTGTTGCTTCATGCGGCGCATCGCGGCCTGTCGCATGTGATCGTCGACAATTTCGATCCGGACGATACCTGGCGGCTGATCGAAGCGGAAAAGATCACCTCGATGTTTGCCGTGCCTACGATGATCAACATGATGCGCGAGAGCCCGGCGCGCGAGCGCCACAGCCACGAGACGCTGCGCTGGATCATGTGCGGAGCGGCACCCGTTCCGGTCACGCTGATCGATGTCTATTCGGGCTTCGGCATCGACATTCATCAGGTCTACGGCTCGACCGAGGTGCATGGCGGCATCGCCATCCTGCCGCCCGCCTACGCCTACACCAAGAAGGGCTCAACGGGCCTTGCCTGCTTCGGCATGGAAGTCAGGGTTGTCGATCAGGCCGGCAATCTGGTGGCGCCCGGCGAGCGGGGTGAACTGATCGCGCGGGGCCCGTTTGTGTTCCACGAATATTGGGGGCGGCCGGAGGCGACGCAGGATTCGTTCCGCGACGGCTGGTTTTATCTCGGAGATATCGGCGAGGTTGACGAGGAAGGGTTCATCACCATCTGCGACCGCTCCAAGGACATGATCATTTCGGGTGGCGAGAATGTTTATCCGGCCGAGATCGAGAATGTGGTCATGCAGCATGAAAGCGTGCTGGAGGTTGCGGTGATTGGCCAATCTGACGAACAGTGGGGCGAGACGCCGCTGGCGATCGTCGTCTGGCGCGGCGAGGCGAAGGACGAAGCGGCGCTGGTCGATGCACTGAAGGCACTGTGCGAGACCAATCTCGCGCGTTTCAAGCGGCCCACGCACTATCGCTCAATTGCTGCGTTGCCCCGCAACGCCTCGGGCAAGGTGCTGAAACACGTGCTTCGTGACCAAATGTTGGAGGTTTCAGCGGCGGCTGAGTGAGAGCTACATGATTTCTATTTCCCTCCCGGTAACGGAATGACAACAGGCTGATGAAAGAATTGCCTAGAATTTCACGGGGTTTTCGCACTAGGGTGGTTGTAACCACGTGTACGGGCTGACTTCGCCGGCTGACAAGCGGCGAAGAGGGGAAGTAGCAGGCGATGAATATGTTGAGGCGGGTAGACGAAACCGTGCTGGCGGGAACCGACCGTCAGGGCGAAGCCAGAACATTGCTGCGCGCTTGCATCAGCGGCATCGGCGTCGAAGTTCCCGAGGCTGTGATCAGCAATGAAGAGCTGGTCGCCAGCTTCAATGCCTGGGTGGAAAAGGAAAACATCAAGCGCGAGGCGGAAGGCCTTGAGCCGCTGCCGGGTTCCAGCGTCGAGTTCATCGAATATGCGTCCGGCGTAAAGAACCGCCACGTGCTCGTGCCCGACGGCATTCTCGACCCTGACCGCATGACGCCGCGCATCCCCGAGCGGTCCGATGACGAGATATCGGTCATGGCCGAATTCGGCGTTGCAGCGGCACGCAAGGCGCTCGACCATGCCGGTGTCGAGGCCGCCGACATCGACATGGTGATCTGTGCTGCCTCGCACCAGCAGCGGCCTTATCCGGCGATTGCAATCGAAATCCAGAAGGAACTCGGCACTTCGGGTGCCGCCTTCGACATGAGCCTCGGCTGCTCGTCGGCTGCCGCCGGCCTGCACATGGCGTTCAACCTGGTGCGTACCGGTGCGCAGAGGCGCGTTCTGGTGGTGACGCCGGAGATCATCACCGGGCATCTCAATTTCCGTGACCGCCAGACGCACTTCATCTTCGGCGACGCCGCATCCGCGCTGGTCGTGGAGGCGCTGGGCGATGGCGAGGAACGGGCAGGGCGGTTCGAGGTGATCGATACCCGCACCTGGACGCAGTTCTCCAACAATATCCGCACCAATTTCGGCTTCCTCAACCGCGCCGCGCAGGACGACACCTCGTCCGTTCCGACGGCCGGCAACATGATCAAGCAGGTCGGCAATCGCGTCTTCAAGGAAGTGACGGTTGCGGGCCACAAATTCATTGTCGAGTTCCTCGCCGAACACGGCCACAAGCCGCAGGACATTCGCCGCTTCTGGCTGCATCAGGCCAATTCGCGCATGAATGCGATGATCCTGAAGCTCTCATTCGGCCATGAAGTCGATCAGGACCGGGCGCCGACCGTTCTTGAGGAGCTTGGAAACACGGCAGCCGCAGGCGCAATTGTCGCCATGCAGCAGAACCACGAAGACATGAAGCCCGGCGAGCACGGGCTTCTGTGCGCCTTCGGCGCCGGCTATTCGATCGGCGGCGCGTTGCTCAGGATGATGTAGCCGCAAGTCGGCTGCATCCCGGAGGGCATCACTCCTCGTCCGTTTCCGGCTCCAGCAGTCGTGTCGCCCGCCACGCCGTCAGCACCTGATTGATTTCTTCGACCACGAAGTGCCGCGCGGCATCGCGGTCGTAACCCTCATCCAGAAGCTGGTCATATTGCGTGTGCGCGTGGCGGACATGCGCCACGGTCGCGATCCATACGGCGATGGAAGGCGGCAGCTCGCGCATCTTGCGCGCCAGTGCTGCTTCGCGGATTGCCTCGATGTCGGCGTAGGGTGCCATCGGCAGCAGCGCTGTAAGGGCCTTGGCGATGGCGCGCTGGCGGCCCGTACGCGCCGTCATGCGGTTGTGGCGTCCGGAATGGAGTCGATTGAGGCGAAATATGGCTTCACGTCGATGACGGGCGTGCCGTCGAGAACGTCGATGGCGTCGAGATTGAGAAGACCCTTTTCGGCGTCGAGCGAAACTAGCTTCGCAACATGCAGGCCGATCGGGTTGGGGCGCACGGGCGAACGCAGCGAGAAGGTGCCGCGCGGTTCCTTCGCGTGGCGCGGGTTCTGGATGATCAGGTCGCGCTGCGAGCGGTCGAACCAGGTCAGCAGCACGACATGGCTGAACCGTTCCAGCCCCGAGAGACCCTGGCGGTAACTGGCGTCGATCTCCACCGAAGCCGGTTTGCCGGCCTCGCGGGCCGCCGCCATGTTTTTCGGACATTCCTCGCGGCTCCTCCACGGCGAGTTGACACGGCCGATGAAAACCACGTGCTCATCGCCAGGAAGCGCTGCCGGGTCGAAGTCCAGCACCACTTCGCCGTCGCGCGGGCCGTTCATCGGCGACACGCCTGCGACGGGGCTTGCCGGGTCGTCCGAAATGATATAAAGATATCTTTATATCTTGTGGAAGGTGCCATGCTCAGCCGCTCCTCGGTCGCGCTCAATGCGATGGTAGATACATTGAAGGCCGCAGCCGAATCCAGCCGGCTGCGCATCCTCATGCTCTTGTCGCGGGGCGACCTCACCGTTTCCGACGTCACCGAGGTGCTCAACCAGTCGCAGCCGCGGGTGTCGCGCCATCTGAAGTTGCTGCTCGATGCGCAGCTGATCGACCGTTATCAGGAAGGCTCATGGGCTTATTTCCGCTTGTCGGACTCAGAAGCCGCGCGGGAGTTCGTCACTGGCGTCGTCGCCCGCATCGATCTTTCGGATCCGCTGGTCAGCCGCGACATGGAGCGGCTCGGCATCGTGAAGAAGCGGCGCGAACAGCGGGCGTCGGAATATTTCAGTGCCAATGCCGCGAGCTGGGATCGCATCCGCTCTCTGCATGTGCCCGATCAGGCGGTCGAAACCGCCATGCTCAAGCTGGTCGGAAACACGCCGTTTCAGGCGATGGCCGATCTCGGCACCGGCACGGGGCGGCTTCTGGAGATTTTTGCGCCGCTTTACCGCCGCGGCGTCGGCATTGACCTGTCACGCGAGATGCTGGCGGTTGCCCGCGCCAATCTCGACAGCGCCGGGGTCACCAATGCGCAGGTCCGGCAGGGCGACCTTTATGCGCCTCCGGTGGAGCGCGATTCCTTCGACCTGGTGACGATGCATCAGGTGCTCCACTATCTGGAGGAGCCGGGTCTGGCCGTTGTTGAGGCAGCAAGGCTGCTGAGGCCTTCCGGAAGGCTTCTGATCGTTGATTTCGCCCCGCACGGGCTGGAATTCCTGCGCGATGAACATGCGCATGTGAAGCTCGGCTTCTCCGACCGCCAGATCGAGGAATGGCTGTCCGAGGCCGGTCTCGAACTGATCGAAATGCGCGACTTCGACCGCCGCGCGGCCGCCGCACCCGGCCTGACTGTGAAGCTGTGGTTTGCGCGTGACAGGCGGCTTCTGGTGGCTGACGAACTTTCAACCTCCCCCACGGAGACTGCCTGACATGTCCCAGTTCCGATTTTCGCGACGTCCCGATATTGGCGACGGCATTCGCGTGTCGTTCGAGTTTTTCCCGCCCAAGACGGACGATATGGAGACCAAGCTCTGGGATACGGTGAAGCGGCTGGAGCCGCTGGCGCCGCATTTCGTGTCCGTTACCTATGGGGCAGGCGGCTCGACCCGCGAGCGCACGGCGCGCACCGTCAACCGCATCCTGACGCAAAGCCGGCTGACGCCAGCCGCGCACATGACCTGCGTCGACGCCAGCCGCGCCGAGGTGGACGAGGTGGTCGCGGAATTCGTTGCCATGGGCGTGCGCAATTTCGTTGCGCTGAGGGGCGATCCGGCCGATGGCGTCGGCACGCGCTACAAGCCGCACCCTGACGGCTATTCCAACGGCGCCGAGCTGGTCGGTGCGATCCGGCGGCAGGGCGATTTCGACGTGTCTGTTTCGGCCTATCCCGAAAAGCACCCCGAAAGCCCGGATTTCGCCACCGACATCGACATGCTCAAGCGCAAGGTCGACAATGGTGCAACCAGGGCGATCACCCAGTTCTTCTTCGATAACGATCTCTACGAGCGCTATGTGGAGAAGGCGCGTGCGGCCGGCATCTATGTGCCGATCGTGCCGGGCATCCTGCCGGTCCACAAATTCACGCAGGTGGCGAACTTCGCCGGGCGCTGCGGGGCGCATGTGCCGAACTGGCTGGCGGAGCGCTTCGACGGGCTGGAAAACGATCCGCAGACGCATTCGCTTGTCGCGGCTGCCGTTGCGGCCGAACAGGTGCTGGACCTGATCGAGCGCGGCGTGGTCGATTTCCACTTCTACACGATGAACCGCGCCGACCTGGCCTTCGCGATCTGCCACATGATCGGAATCAGGCCGGGAGAGGCGAATGGCGGGACCAAGGCGGTCGCAGCCTGAGCCTGCCCTTCATTCGGTTATTGCAACGAGAAAGGCCGGCTTCGCGCCGGCCTTTCTTTTGTTTGGTTGCCCGAGAGGCAGTTTTCTTACCGCTTCAGGGAAGCATCCCCACGACGGCTGCGCCAATGAAAGCGAACACGGCACAGAACACCAGTGCGTTGATCGGTCTGGAAAGTCCCATGTCATAGCCTCCTCTGTCAGACTATGCGCCGGAATCTAAGACAGATACGGCTTCAAACAAGCGGAATTTGTGCTGCGATGCAGCACGGTTGGGGAATATCCATCTAAAACTTTGGGCTAAGGGGCGTCATTTCATTGCGAAATTCCGATGACGGCTGCTGTTGAAAAAATCATTTGTCCGGAACTCGAAAAAATTTCGCCGGCGGCCAGAGAATCACGAGCGTTGCGAAAGACGCCTTTTGCCGAAAACACGCCCGTCCACGACGACCAGTCCAAGGCCGATTAGCGCGATACCGGCCATCTCGAACATCTCCAGCCGCTCGGCCAGGAAAACGGTTCCAAGCAGGATGGCGGAGACCGGGACAATGAGGGTCACCAGCGATGCGTTGGTTGCCCCTGCGGAAGAAAGTATAGCAAAATAAAGGATATAGGCGAAAGCGGTGGCAAGCAGCGAGAGACCGAGCACCGACCACCAGGCGCTCGCTGACACGCCATGGAACCCGCCCGTGCCGTCAATCAAGAGCACGACCGGGATCATGATCAGCGTCGAAGCCGTCAGTTGGCCCGTCGCGAGAACGGGCGGGGCAACACCCTTGAACCGGCGCGCATAGATGAAGGCGAAACCGTAGGACAACGCCGTGCCCAGCAACGCCAGCTTGGCCCAGACGGGACCGCCAAGACCGGCAATGATGCCCGGCCCGACCATGATGGCGGTACCGGTGATCCCAAGTGCGACACCCAGAACCTTGCGTCCGTTCAGCTTCTCGTCGGGCAGGAAGGCATTGGCCAGCAGCATGGTCCAGAACGGGGTGGTGGCATTGAGCACGGAGGCAAGCCCGGCGCCGATGGCAGTCTGGCCGGCGAACATCAGCGAAAACGGTATGACATTGTTGAGCATCGCCATGCCGAGAAAGGTCACGGCGAGCGGAAAGGCTGCACGGAAGGAGGGACCACGCAGCGCCAGATAGAGCTGGAGAGCGGCGGCCGCTATGCCAACCCGCAAAAGCACTAGGGTAAGCGGCGGGATTTCCTGCACGGCGACGCGGGCGAAAAAGAACGACCCACCCCAGATCGTGCCCAGAAGCAGGATGAGGAACCAGTCGCGCGCTGAAATCGCGGAGCGTTGTGAAACGGTTTCGGTCGACATTGCTATCCGTTGATGATCGGTCGAGCCCTAAAGCGGCACACCCTGCCGCGCCACCCGAAAGCTGCACTGGTCCAGCAATGATCCTGCCATTGGCGAAACGGCCTTTTTCGGAAAATGGGGCGCTGCTAGGGTCAGGCTCGAGCGAGGACACCCATGCAGAAATTCAAGAATGCGCGCGAGGCCGCACTCGATCTGAGACCGGACGATCCGGTCTATTGCTTCCGGCCGGATGTGCTGAAGGCCGATGCGCGGCGCTTCATGGAGCAGTTTCCGGGCAAGACGGCCTATGCCGTAAAAACCAATGGCGAGGACCTGGTGCTGAAGACGCTGGCCGAGGCCGGTGTCGATGCTTTCGACGTTGCGTCGCCCGGCGAATTCGCAGCGGTCCGCGCCGTCGCTCCGCAGGCCGAGATGCTCTACATGCACCCGGTCAAGGCGCAGTCGGACATCAGGCTGGCACTGGAAAAGTACGGCATCCGGGTCATCGCCATCGATCATGAGGACGAGATCACCAAGCTGACGCGGGTGGTGCGGGCGCTGGATATCGACCCTACGACGATGACCGTTTTCGTGCGCATCCAGACCAAGGGAAGTGCCGCCTACGAACTGTCAAAGAAGTTCGGCGCGGGGCCGGCCGCTGCGGTCGAGCTTGCCGACCGGCTGGCCCGTACGGGTTACAAGGTCGGCATCTGCTTCCACGTCGGCAGCCAGATCTACGAACCCGAAACCTATGAGCGTGCGCTCGCCTCCGCCGACTGGGTAAGAAACCGCACAAACGCCGAAATCGCCGGGCTGGACATTGGCGGCGGATTTCCGGCCGAGTACGGCCACGATCCGAACAAGCGGGAGCCGGTGCTTCCCTCGCAGGACGAACTGATGTCGCGGCTTAGAGCCGACATCGTGGAATGGGGTTTCGATGAACTGCCGCTGGTGGCGGAGCCGGGCAGGGTGATTGTGGCGCGCGCATTCTCGCTGATCGTGCGGGTGCTCCTGAGAAAAGGCCGGCGGCTCTACATCAATGACGGCATCTGGGCGTCACTGTCGGACAGCTGGACGGGCAAGATCACGCTTCCCGCGAGGTTCATTCCCGATCCGGCGATCCGCTCGCGCAACGGCGATCCGGAAAACATTGTGCCGTTCAGGGTGTGTGGCGCGACCTGCGACAGCGTCGATATCCTGTCGCGGCCGTTCTGGCTGCCGGAGACGATCGACACTGGCGACTGGATCGAGATCGGCCATATCGGCGCCTATTCGCTGTCGCTCAGGACGCGCTTCAACGGATTTTATCCCGACACTTTCGTGGAGGTGACGACGCCGTTCGAGGAGGGCGACGCGCCGCAGGGGTTTGCCAGTCTCGAAACGATGGCGGATTAAGCCGCATGAAGGTCAAACGCATCGTCACCAATATCGCGACGGACGACGTTGCCTCCGCCAAGCGGTTCTACGGCGAGGTTCTCGGCCTCGACGTGCTGATGGATATGGGCTGGATCGTCACTTACGGCTCCGACGAGGCGATGAAGCTCCAACTCAGCGTGATGACCGAGGGTGGGTCCGGCACGCCGGTGCCTGACATTTCCATCGAGGTGGACGATGTCGACGAGGCGCTACGGCGCTGCCAGGCCGCCGGGATCGCAATCGAATACGGCCCTGCTGACGAGCCCTGGGGCGTGCGGCGCTTCTTCGTGCGTGACCCGTTTGGCCGTTTGGTCAATGTGCTGGAACACGCCTAGCAAGGACCTTCAAAGGTTGGACAACAACCTCGGCGTCGGCCAGCCGTCTGCCGGAAGGCCGAGACGGAGCTGTTCCTGGCGCACGGCGGCGCGGGTGCGCTCACCCAGAATGCCGTCGACGCCGCCGACATCGTAGCCCATTGACTGCAGCTTCTCCTGCAGCCGCTTCATGGACGGTCCAGACAGCCCTTCCTCGGGATTGCGCGGATCGTATTTCGGCGCGCCGGCAAACCGGGTCGCCAGATTGGCGGCCGTCAGCGTGTATATGAAGGACTGGTTCCATTCGAGGTAGAGGTTGTAGTTCGGGTAGACCAGAAATGCCGGCCCCTTGTGGCCCATCGGCAGGGCCAGGCCGGCCTGGAGACCGGTGTTGGTGAGCGGGCTGCCGTCGCGCCTGGTCACGCCCCACGCGGCCCATTGCGAAACGGGCAGGCGGGTTACGATGCCGGTCTGCTCCCACGGCAGCGAAGCCGGTACGCGCACCTCCTCCATCCACGGGACGCCGGGGATCCAGCCGCGCGACTTGATCTTGTTGGCAGTGGTGAGGATGACGTCGGGCACCGACTTCTTCATGTCGACCTTGCCGTCGCCGTCGCCATCGACACCCTTGGTCAGGATGTCTGAGGGCAGCATCTGGGTCTGGCCGATCTCGCCAGCCCACGCGCCGGTGACGTTGGCTGGGTATGCGCCGGTGTCGATCAGTGTGAGCAGCGGAATGATCTGCGGCCGGAAGATCTCGGGACGGCGGCAATCATGCGCCAGCGTGATGATGGCGCTCAGCGTATTGAAATCGCCCTGGACGGCGCCGAAATCGGTCTCAAGCGCCCAGAATGCGGTGATGACCGCGCCGGGTACGCCATAGTCGCGCTCCGCCTTTTCGAAGATCGAGGCATATTTCTTCAGATTGTTGGCGCCGTGCTGCAGCCGGTAGGAGCTGATCATCCGGCTCGAAAACTCGATGAAGGTCTGCGTGAATACGCCCTGGGCCCGGTCGCGCTTCAATACGCTCTGGTTGATGCCGGCATCCTGCAATGCGGCCATGCCCCTCTGGCCGATGCCCGCCTGCCGCGCCTCTTCGGCCACCTGCGCCTTCCAGGAGCCGAAATCGCCTCCGCATTGCTGGGCGACTGCTGAGCTTGAAAAGCCGAGCACGGCTGTCAGGACAAGTGCGGCTGTTGTTTTCACGAAATTGCCTCCTCGGAGCGGGTGTGTCGGCGGTATTGGTGGAACCTAGCATGACAATCGGGCCGGTACAGACCCTAGCCGGTGTTGTCTTTCAGCCATGCGCGCCATTCGGCGGCGGTGCCGTGAAAGACGTTGATGTCGGTATCGCCCTCGACGCCGGGAACGATGCCGGTGCCCGTATATTGCCAGAACAGGAAAGGCCGGCCCGCATAACGCCTGACCGGATGATCCGCGACGGAGCGCAGCCACCAGGGATAGCCGTGGAACTCATGCAGGCGATTGTCTTCATAGAAGTCGATCGAGGTGTAGATGATGGGCTTCTTGCCATAGTGGCGTTCGACCATCTTCAGGAATGTCCGCATTTCTGACTGCACGGTTTCGGGCGGCGGCCGCAGCTTGCAGGTCGGCGAAAACGGGTTCCACTCCATGTCGAGTACCGGCGGCAGTGCCTGCGGGTCGCGCGGCACGTTGCGGATGAACCAGGCGGCCTGTTCATGCGCCGGCCGGCAGAAATAGTAGAAATGATATGCACCGCGCGGAATGCCGGCAGCCTTGGCTCCGCGCCAGTTTTCGTGAAAGCGCTCGTCCACGCCGTCACCGCCTTCGGTCGCCTTGATAAATGCGAATGAGATGCCGTGACGGCGTTTCGTATGCCAGTCGATGTCGTTCTGATATTTCGCCACATCCGTGCCGTGAACGGCATAGGTCCATGGCGCACGGCCCTCCCAATCATGCGGGTCGTTGTCGCCAAATCTGGGGCCAGAGGCCGGCGGTGCTGTCCTGCCGCTCGGCTGCGGCGCGAGGCTGGCCAGATCGTAGCTTGACGACGTGCAGGCGACGAGGAATGCCGTCAGCAATATCGATGCAAGCTGTCCGCCGCGCCTCATCCGCATATCCCGCCCGTGGAAACGCACACTCGGCGCGAATCAGCGCCGCACCGTCCCGGCAGGAGATAGGGTGTGACGCTGCGGAAGTCACGGCATCCGGCTTTGCCGAACGTCTCGCTTGTCGCCTTTGTCATTGATTTTTTGCCCGTGCCGCCCAAAGCTGATTCATACGGCCCGCCATTGTCGGCGATTCCATGACGGGCGACATATGGCGGGAGGAAATCATGCGCTTTATTGCCGCGATCCTGAAGTGGTTCGTCGCGCTCGTTGTTGTGGCGGTGGCCGGTGTTGCGCTGTGGCTGTTTCTCGCGCCGCCCGCGATGATCCGGGTCGGCACCGGCTATGCCGCCAAGATTGTTTGCTCCAACGTGTTCCTGGCCGGGCGTGATCCCGATCCGGTTCTCATCGAGGATGTGCAGGCGCCGGGACATCCGCTTCTGCGGCTCATCGACATCGATGTCGATCGTGAAGCGGGCACCGTGTCGGCAGCAATGCTGGGCATTTTCGGCAAGAGCTGGTCTGCAAACCGCGAAGGGCTGGGCTGCGCCGCAGTGCCGGATGGCGACATTGCCGCCGCGCAATCCTGGTCGCTGGAGCTGGCTGAGGCCGAACGCGGTGATGCGCTTTGGCCGGCTGGCGAGGGCGTCGAGCCGTCGCAGAACCCCGCCATTGACGCAATTCTGGACGATCCGGCCATGCAGGGTCCGGGTATGCGGGCCATGGTGGTGGTGCACAATGGGCGCATCATCGGCGAGCGCTACGGCGAAGGTTTCTCCGCTGATACACCGTTGCTCGGCTGGTCGATGACCAAGACGGTGAATGCGGCGATCATCGGCACCGCCATCAAGGATGGCCGGCTGGCGCTGGCAGACACGGGTCTTTTCGAACGATGGACGGTGGACGATCGTGACGAGATCGCGCTGGCCGACCTGATGGCGATGTCGAGCGGACTGGCGTTCAACGAGGATTATGGTGACGTCACCGATGTGACCCGCATGCTCTATCTCGAACCCGACATGCCGGCATTTGCCGCCGACAAGGAACTGGTGGCCGAGATTGGCGAGAATTTCTACTACTCGTCGGGAACGGCGGTGATGCTGTCACGCACCTGGCAGGACACGTTCGACGATCCGCAGGAGGCGTTGCGCTGGCCGCACGAGATATTGTTCGGGCCGCTTGGCATGTCGAGTGCGGTGCTGGAGACCGACGCCCGCGGCAACTATGCCGGTTCGTCCTATCTTTATGCGACTGCGCATGACTGGGCGCGTTTCGGCCAGTTCCTGCTGCAGGGCGGCATGTGGAACGGCAATGCGATCCTGCCGACCCGGTTCGTGTCGTGGATGCGCGAGCCTGCGCCGGCGTCGAATGGCAGCTACGGGCGCGGGCAGTTGTGGCTGCACGGGCCGCGCGGCACCACGCCGGAGGGCCAGCATTCCGATACCGGCTTCGATCTGCCGGACGATGCGTTCTGGTTGCTCGGCCATGACGGGCAGACGACGACGGTGGTCCCGTCGGCAAACCTCGTCGTTGTGCGCATGGGACTCACCCCATCCAAGCTTGGCTACAAGCCGCAAGGTCTGGTGGAGGCGCTGGTGGAAGCGCTGAAATAGCTCAGGATTGGGGACGCGTCAGGATTGCGTGCCAGGCGTAGCCGCGAAGAAGCGCAGCGCATTCCAGGGTAGCGCCAATGCGGGCTGCTTCTTCCTGCAGCGCCTCGAACAGTTCGGCGCGCGGCTTGACGTGAAATTTCGCCAGCCAGGTGTGCAGGCCTGATCTGAACCAGCCGGGCAGCCGCTCCTGCTGACCGAAATCGACGATGTGCAGCGAACCGCCTTCGGCGAGACAGGCCGTCGCCTGTCGGATCGCGCCTCTCCAATCCGGGATCATGGACAGCGCATAGGAAATGTAGACCCGGTCGAAGGTTGGCCGGTCAAAGAGTTGTGCGGCGTCGAAATCGGTAGCGTCGGCAGCTGCCAGCCGGGCCCGGTGCGTATGCGGGCCATAGGTCAGGGACGCACGCGCCGTCGCCAGCATTTCCTCCGAAATATCAAGGCCGTAATAGATGGCCTTCGGATATCGATTCATGGCCATCAGGAGGTTGCGGCCGGTGCCGCAGCCGACTTCGAGCACCGTGCCGCCCGGCGGAACGTCGAGCCGTTCGATCATCGGGTCGCGGCCGAGCAGGTAGTATTTGCGGGTCGCGTCATAGATGTGCCGCTGGCGGCGATAGACGCCATCCATCAGTGCCGCATGCGGCGAGCGGGGTGTATCGACAAGGGTCATGCGTCGCGCTTCATGTAGAGGTGGAAGCCGCCATAGATCGCCGAGCGATCATTGGCGAGGTGGCGCTGCGAAGCCTCCGCCTCGTAATGCCAGCGATCGAGAATTGCCGGCGAGACGCGGCCGGGCAGCAGGGACGGTTCGTCTGCCGTGCGGAAGATGACGCGCGCGCCGGGTGCCGCCGTGCGGGTGATCTCTGCCCACAATTCATTGAGTTGCAGGTCGCTCATCCAGTCCTGCGCGTCGAGCAGCACGAAGCGGTCAACACTCTCATCCGACTTTGAACGAAGCAGCTCGGCATAGCTGGCATGGTGGATCGCGACGTTTGGTGAGGCGGCGCGGATCGTCTCGAAATTTTCGCCTTCAAGGTAGGCGGGGCGGGTGCCTTCGTGCTTGCCGGGATAACGGCGCGCGAAGGCCTGCCAAGCAAAGTAGTTTTTCCTCAGCGGGAACTCGCAGACGAGTTTTTCGACGCGCGAGGCGACGACCTCAGCCATCGTGCTGCCATTCGATCCGATCAGCGCATCATATTGCTGCGGCGGGATGCCGAGCCCGAACAGTGAGGCCTTGCGGCTCATCGCCCAGCGGATGAAGCCGCGCGAAAAGAGCGGCCGCAGCCTGTCCTCGAAAAAGTGACGCTGGTCGCGTAGCGTCTTTGCTTGCATGAGTTCGGCCGGATTGACGCCATGCAGGCGTGCAACCAGATGACCGGCGCGGATGCAGGCGCCAAGCAGGCCGGTCTGATAGAAATTGCCCTTGAAAGCCGCGATACGCCTGCGACCGTTCGAGCGCCGTTTGTCCCAATAGCCGCGTGTCGCCGCATCGAGATGCGGGGCGACATGCCGGTCATAGATCGCAACAGCCTGCCGGTCGCCATTTCCACCGAACAGTCGCTCGAAATTCTCGAAGTCCGGCATGTGGGTGAGTGCGGCCAGCTTGAGCCGGTTGAGAGCGATGTGATGCGGGTTCAGGTCGACGGCATCGATGCGGGCGGGCGAGCGCGTGAGATATGCGAGGATGTTGCAGCCGCCCGACGCGATGGTGACGACGCGGTGGGTTTCATCAAGCTGCATCGCTTCCATGTCGACATTCGGGTCTTCCCAGATCTGCGGATAGACGAGGCCGGAAAACAGCAGCCCGAAGAGGCGCTCTGACAGGCCGGATCTGGACAATGCCCGGTGCTGGTAGAGTGCCTCGGCAAGACGCCGGTTTCTGCGCAGTCCGATGTCGACGGAAAGGTCGGTCATGATTCGCTGCCCTTTCAACGAAGTTGAGAGGGGCTAGCGCCGTTGGGTGACATGCTGGTGACGCGCGTATGACACGGGCGTGACGGCGTTCTTCCTGCGCACCGTGCGGCGGTTGACAGGTCGCATCAGTTTATATAGCAGAATTGTTATATAAAGGGATTGCTATGAAACATCTCGACGCCGCTTTTTCGGCCCTGTCCGACCCGACCAGGCGGGCAATCCTCGCGCGCCTCGCGCTCGGGGAGGCGACGGTGATGGAGCTGGCGGAGCCTTTCGAGATGAGCCAGCCCGCCGTGTCGCGTCACCTCAAGGTGCTCGAAGGCGCAGGCCTGATCATACGCCGGGTGGAAGGGACGAAACGGCCCTGCAGGCTGGCGCCCGAAGCAATCGCCGACATCGACCGGTGGCTGAACTGGCTGCGGGAGGCGATGGCCAGGAACTACGACCGGCTGGATGCCGTGCTGGCCGAAATGGAAAACCCAACGGGAGACAAGAAATCATGAGCAACCTTGAAGTGCAGCTCGACGGCGACACGCATGTCATTGTCAGGCGGCGTTTTGCGGCCAAGCCGGAGAGCGTGTTTCGCGCGCATACCGAACCGGAGCTGATGCAGAAATGGTTGCTCGGGCCGGAGGGCTGGTGGATGCCGGTCTGCATCAATGAGGCAAGACCGGGCGGGCGGATCCGCTGCGAATGGACCGACGGCAAGGGCGGGGACTTCTACCTGACGGGTGAGTACATCGCGGTCGAGCCTTTCAGCCGCACGGTTCATGTCGAGCGGATGCATATGCCCGACCCGACGCCTGACAATCATGTCGAAACGCTCTTTGAAGCGGATGGCGATGGCACGTTGCTGACGCTGCGGATGACCCTGCCCGATGCGGAGACCCGAACGGCCATGCTGGCGACCGGCATGGAAGAGGGTATGGAAGCAAGCTACGCCCGTATGGAGTCGATGATGGCGCGGGGCGAACTGGTGGACTGAAGCCTGTCACCGCATCATCCCGATCCGTGGCTCATCTCAGGTGAGCCGCATTGCGCCTATCCAGTGGTGTGACCGCAGTATCTGGAGACACGAATGGCCCGACACGATTTCGACCCCGCCACCGTAACGCCCGATGGCCGGCCGCCGGCGAAGGCAAAGTTGTTCGACGGCGCGCAGCCCGGTCCCCATCGCGGCTCGGTCAATGGCGAGGTACTGGGCGCGCAAGTGACGGTGCTGACTTACGGCAATGACGAGCCGGGTGTCGGCCCGCCGCTGCACGTGCACCCCTATGACGAGGTGTTCGTGGTTCAGGAAGGGCGAGCGCGGTTCTTCGTCGGCGACCAGGTGATCGACGCCGAGGCGGGCGAGACTGTGCTTGGTCCCGCCGGCGTGCCGCACAGGTTCGAGAATCTCGGACCCGGCCGGCTGCAGACGCTCGACATCCACATGTCGCCGCGCTGGATCCAGACGAATCTGGATTAGGGCTACTGTCTCGAAAAGACTTTTCGGGCGGAGTAATCCCCTAAAGTCCATCTTCCAATCATTCGATTGTTTTCTATGGACTCAATCTTGAAGCGTGCTTGGTCAATGCGAACAGTGTCGCCGCGACGGGTTACCCTGCCGGCTGTATAAGTCACTTGGGACATTTTTCCCGACGAACAGTAGCCGTATTTATAGCCCATTGAATTTCCCTGAACCGTGAGTAGACCGCATTCTGTCGGCCCGAAGGTAGCTAAGTACGTTCCGTCCGGAATAGATGCTGCGGGTGCAGCAGTTGAAGATATTGCAATCAACAAAATGCCCGCAACGGTCGTCAGGAATGAATTTAGGAATCTCATTAGATCGCTCCCCAAATATATTTATTACATATTATATTTGAGTATATATCCGGTCAACGCCGCGCGTAAATATTCAGTATTAGAACAACGCGCAGGTTCCTAGTCCTAGCCCCGCCCAAAGCCGCCGGGCGTCGGCGTGGTCACGATAACGGCTTCGCCGGCTTCCAGCACGGTCTGGTCGCAGGCCTTCAGCGTTTCGACCGTGCCGTCCTTGCGGCGAACCTCGGTCTTGCCGATCTGGCCATCACCGCCGCCTTCAATGCCGCGCGGGGGTGCGGCGCGGTGCGACGACAGGATGGCGCAGTCCATCTTCTCCAGAAAACGCAGCGTGCGCCGCGTGCCGTTGCCGCCCGACCATTTGCCGGTGCCGCCTGACCCATCGCGAACGTGGAATTCTTCCAGAAGGACGGGGAAGCGCAGCTCCAGGATTTCGGGGTCGGTGAGGCGCGAATTGGTCATGTGGGTGTGGACGCCCGAGGTGCCGCTGAAGCCGCGGCCGTCATTCATGCGGCCGGCCGGCGAGCCTGAGCAGATCGTCTCGTAATACTGGTACTGGTCGTTGCCGAAGGTGAGGTTGTTCATCGTCCCTTGCGCATTGGCCAGCGCGCCCATGGCGCCGAACATCGCGTTGGTGACGTGCTGCGAGGTCTCGACATTGCCGGCCACGACAGCGGCCGGATAGGACGGCTTCAGCATGCAGCCTTCGGGGATGATGATGCGGATCGGCCTGAGGCAGCCGGCATTCATCGGAATGTTGTTTTCAACCATCACGCGGAAGGCATACAGCACTGCCGCGCGGGCAACCGGCTCCGGCGCGTTGAAATTGTTATTCATGACAGGCGAGGTGCCGGTGAAATCGACTGTCGCTTCGCGCTTGTCGCGGTCGACAGTGATCTTCACGCGGATCGCCTGTCCGGTATCGGTCGGGTATTCGTACTCGGACGTGTCGGGCAGGCGCTCCAGTACGCGGCGCACGCTTTCAGCCGCGTTGTCCTGCACGTGGCCCATATAGGCCTCGACCACGTCGAGCCCGAACTGCGCGACCATCTTTCTAAGCTCCGCGACGCCCTTCTCGTTGGCAGCGATCTGGGCCTTGAGGTCGGCAATGTTCTGGTCCGGATTGCGGGCAGGATAAGGGTGGTCGGTCAGCAGGTTGCGCAGCGCCTCCTCCTGGAAGCGGCCCTTACTGACAATGCGGAAATTGTCGAACAGCACGCCTTCCTCATCCACGGTCGTGGCGAGGGGCGTCATCGAACCCGGCGCCGTGCCGCCGACATCGGCGTGGTGGCCGCGCGAGGCCGACCAGAATAGGATCGTCTCTTCGTCGTCGGAAAACACCGGCGTGACAACGGTGATATCAGGCAGGTGCGTGCCGCCATTGTAGGGGGCATTTAGAGCAAACACGTCGCCCGGATGGATGTCGCCCTCATTGAGGCGGATGATCGTTTCCACCGAACGGTCCATCGATCCCAGATGCACGGGCATATGGGGAGCATTGGCGACAAGCGCCCCGTCGCGGTCGAAGACGGCGCAGGAGAAGTCGAGACGTTCCTTGATGTTCACCGAATAGGCGGTGTTTTGCAGCGTCACGCCCATCTGCTCGGCGATCGACATGAAGAGGTTGTTGAACACTTCGAGCATGACCGGATCGGCGGCGGTGCCGAGGGCGGCCTGCCGCGTCTTCTTCTCGACGCGACGCAGGAGAACGTGATCCTTGACCGTGATTTCGGCCTGCCAGCCGGGTTCGACAACGATGGTCTGGTGCTGCTCGATGATGAGCGCCGGCCCGGCCATGCGGTTGCCCGGTTTCAGGTCTTCGCGGCGGTAGATGGCAGCGTCGTGCCATTTGCCTTCGGCGAAGAAGCGCCGGGTCTCGCCGGGCGCTGCCTCCGCCTCCGTCAGTCGATGATCGGCCTCGTCGCGGCCATGTGCGCGGGCGTCGCTGCCCTCGACGGCTACCGCCTCGACGATCATTTCCTTGTTGTCATAGATGAAACCGAACTGCGCCTTGTGCGCGGCCTCGAAGGCCTTCTTCGCTTCAGCCAGCGAGCCGGAGCTGAAATCGACCGGCAGGCTGGTGTCGGTACCGCCATAACGAATGTGCAGCATTGGCCGCCAGGCGATGTCCGATTTTGCGATGCCCTGCGCGGCCAGTTCGTCGGCAATCTCGGCGCTGAGCGAAGCGCGCACCCTGTCGATCGCCGCAAGCGTCTTGTCGGCCAGCGGCTCCATCAGGCCCTGCTGGCGCGAGGCGAAGACGGTCGAGAGCCCAATTCCGTAAGCGGAAAGCAGGCCGGAGAAGGGATGGATCAACACGGATTCCATGCCGAGTGCGTCAGCGACGAGGCAGGCGTGTTGGCCGCCGGCGCCGCCGAAACAGTTGAGCAAGTAGCCGGTCACGTCGTGCCCGCGTTGGACGGAAATCTTCTTGATGGCGTTGGCCATGTTTTCCACGGCGATGGTGACGAATCCCTCCGCCACGTCCTCCGCACTGCGGCCGTCTCCGGTTCCTGCCGCCAGTTCCGCGAATTTTGCGCGCACGGCATCGGCATCAATCGGCTGGTCCTGACCCGGACCGAAGATGGAAGGAAAGAAGTCGGGTTGCAGCTTGCCGAGCATAACGTTTGCGTCGGTGACGGCCAGCGGCCCGCCGCGCCGGTAGCAGGCAGGGCCGGGATTGGCACCGGCAGAGTCTGGTCCGACCTGAAACCGTCCGTCCTCGAAATGCAGGATCGAGCCGCCGCCGGCCGCGACAGTGTGAATGCGCATCATAGGCGCGCGAATGCGCACGCCAGCAACCTCGGTATCGAAGGCGCGCTCATAGTCGCCGTCATAGTGGGTGACGTCGGTCGAGGTGCCGCCCATGTCGAACCCGATGACATGGTCGAAACCGGCGATGCGCGCCGTTTCCGCCATGCCGACCACGCCGCCTGCCGGGCCGGACAGGATCGCGTCCTTGCCCTGGAACAGGTCGGCGGCGGTGAGACCGCCGGACGACATCATGAACATCAGTCTCGGGCTCATGCCCGAGCGTTCCCCCGGATCGGCGCCTAACTCCGAAGCCACCCTTTGCACGTAGCGCGACAGGATGGGGGACAAATAGGCGTCGACGACCGTCGTGTCGCCGCGGCCGACCAGCTTCACAAGCGGCGAGACCTTGTGGCTGACCGATATCTGGCTGAAGCCCGCAGAACGGCACGCTTCCTCTGCCGCCAGCTCGTGCTTCGGATGGCTCCAGGCATGCATGAACACGATGGCGACGGCGTCGATGCCGTCCTTGCGCGCGCTCTCCAGATGCGAGGCGAGGTCGGTTGGGTCCAGTTCGTGCTCGACCGTTCCGTCGGCGCGCACGCGTTCGTCCACTTCCACGACGCGCTCGTATAGCTGTTCGGGAAGGATGATCTCCTTGGCGAAGATATCGGGCCGCGCCTGATAGGCAATCCTTAGCTGATCGCGGAAACCCCTGGTGATGAGCAAAAGAACGCGGTCGCCCTTGCGCTCCAGCAGCGCATTGGTGGCGACTGTCGTGCCCATCTTGACCTCGCCGACCGTGCCGGCGGGGATGGGCTCACCCGTGGCAATGCCAAGATGGTCACGGATGCCTTGGATTGCGGCGTCCTTGTAGGCTTCGGGATTTTCCGACAGCAGCTTGCGTGCGTGCAACGCACCTGACGGATCGCGGCCGATCACGTCCGTGAACGTCCCGCCGCGGTCGATCCAGAAATCCCATTTGCCGGCCATGATGTCCTACCCTGTTTAGCGAAATCTTATTGACGATTTATCGATAAACTGTCAACGTTAACGAATTCCGGAACATATGAGCCTGCTCCGGAGTGAGTTGGAGCCTCAAGCCGACAACACAGAACAAAGGGGAATGAGATGAAATACGGTGCATATCTGAGATCCGGCATCATCGCCGCCGGCGTGACATTTGCAGGCAGCGCATTTGCCCAGACCGCCTGGGACCTGCCGACACCATATCCCGACGGCAACTTCCACACCCGCAATATCGCGCAGTTTGCCGAGGAAGTCGGCGAAAAGTCGGGCGGCAGCCTGACGATTACCGTTCATTCCGGCCAGTCGCTGATCAAGCATCCCGACATCAAGAATTCGGTACGCGACGGCATCGTGCCGGCGGGCGAGTTGCTCGTGTCGCGTCTGGAAAACGAAAGCCCGATCTTCGGCGTGGACTCCGTGCCGTTCCTGGCATCCAGCTACGAGGGTTCCAAGAAGCTCTACGATGCGCAGCGCCCGATGCTGGAGAAGCTACTAGCCGAGCAGGGTCTGCAGCTTCTGTTTTCGGTGCCGTGGCCGCCGCAGGGCATCTACGCGAAAAAGGAAGTCACGTCGCTTGCCGATATGCAGGGCCTCAAGTTCCGCGCCTACAATCTCGGCACCGAACGTGTGGCCGAACTGGCCGGAATGGTGCCGACGCAGATTGAGGCATCCGACATTCCGACCGCATTCGCGACCGGCCGTGTTGACGCGATGATCACCTCGCCGTCGACGGGCGCAGACTCCAAGGCATGGGATTTCCTCAGCCACTATCACGACACTCAGGCCTGGCTGCCGCGCAACATGGTGATCGTCAACAAGGCTGCCTTCGACGCTCTGTCGGCGGAAGAGCAGGCTGCGATCACGGAAGCCGCCGCTGCTGCCGAAACCCGCGGCTGGGAAATGTCGCAGGAAGAAACCGCTGCCAAAACCAAGGTGCTGGTGGATAACGGCATTACGGTCGTGGAACCGTCCGACACGCTCAAGGCGGAGTTTGCCGAGATCGGCAAAACGATGACCGAAGAGTGGAAAGCAAAAGCCGGCGCGGAAGGCGCGGAGCTGCTGGAAGCCTATCAGTCGAACTGACGTCTCCTAAGTCGGGCGGGGCAGGGTATGCTCCGCCCGCTTTTGCCGGGGAGGGCACAATGAGACGTTTTCTCGACAGGCTTTACGACATTGCAGGCTATGGCGCGGCCTGCGCGCTGCTTGCTATATTCGGACTGGTCGCAGTCCAGGTTCTGGCCCGGCTACTTGACGGCGCAATGCGCATTCTGGGGCTGGAGTCGGTTGGGTTCGCCGTGCCTTCGATCGCAGAAATCTGCGGATTTCTGCTGGCGGCCGCGAGCTTCCTGGCGCTTGCGAAGACGCTGACGTCCTTCGCGCATATCCGGGTCGGCATGCTGGTCGACCGTTTTGCGCCGACGCCGAGACGCTGGGCCGAGGTGCTGGCGGGCCTGGCAGCAAGCATTATCGGCATCTATGCGACGATAGCGCTGGCGCGGCTGACGCTGAAAAGCCTCGCCTTCAACGATGTTTCCTACGGCGTGGTTCCCGTGCCGCTGGCGCTGCCGCAAGCCGTGATGACGCTGGGCCTTGCCATCCTCACGATTGCTCTGGTCGACCTCACCGTCAGGGTCGCGCGCGGCGAGATTGTTCTGCGCAGCGGACCGGAGCAGTAGCAGATGGGCGTTTTCGAACTTTCCGCGCTGCTCGTCGTCGTCATGCTGGGCGCGCTGGCGCTCGGCCTGTGGGTCGCCTTTTCGTTGTCGCTGGTGGCGCTTGTCGCGCTCGCGTCAAAACCAGCGATACCCGCGGCGCAGGTGCTTGCAACATCATTTTGGAGTGCGTCGACCTCATGGGATCTGACGGCACTGCCAATGTTCATATGGATGGGCGAAATCCTGTTTCGCTCGCGGCTTTCAGAAGACATGTTTGCCGGTATCTCGCCATTGGTGCGTCGGCTGCCGGGCAGGCTGACGCATGTGAATGTGCTGGGCTGCGCGGTGTTCGCGGCGGTGTCGGGGTCGTCGGCCGCAACAACGGCAACAATCGGCAAGATATCGCTGCCGGAGCTCCAGAAGCGCGGTTATGACGACCGGCTCGCGATCGGCAGCCTGGCCGGCTCCGGCACCCTTGGCCTTCTGATACCGCCTTCGATCATCCTCATCGTCTATGGCGCGGCGGTGGAGGAATCGATTGCACGGCTTTTCGTTGCCGGCGTCGTGCCCGGCATCGTGCTGGCCGCGCTGTTCATGGGTTATGTTGTGATCTGGTCGCTGCTCAACCCGAAGAAGATGCCGCCTGCCGACGAGCGCCTGCCTTGGCGGCAAAAGATTTCGGCCGTGCGCCGGCTGCTGCCGGTGTTCCTGCTGATCGCCGGCGTCATCGGCGCGATCTATGGCGGCCTTGCTTCCCCAACAGAGGCTGCGGTCGTGGGCGTCGCGCTCAGCCTTCTGCTCGCCAGGCTGCAAGGCGCGCTCGACTGGCGGCTCTTCCGCCAAGGCCTGATGGCAGCGACGATCACGTCGTGCATGATCGCCTTCATTCTGGCCGGCGCCGCCGTGCTGACCACGGCGATGGGTTTTACCGGCCTGCCGCGACAACTAGCCAGCTGGATCGGCGAGCTCGGTCTATCGCCGATGATGCTTCTGGCTGCGCTGACACTGCTTTTCGTCGGGCTCGGCTGCTTTCTTGACGGCATCTCGATGGTGGTGCTGACAACGGCGGTGATCATGCCGCTGGTGTCTGCCGCCGGTTTCGACCTCGTCTGGTTCGGCATCTATCTCGTCATTGTGGTTGAGATGGCGCAGATCACGCCGCCGGTCGGTTTCAACCTGTTCGTGATCCAGGGCCTCACGGGTCGCAATCTGTTCGATATCGCGCGCGCCACGACGCCCTTCTTCCTTCTGATGGTGGTCATGGTGTTTCTGCTGGCGGCATTCCCGGACATTGCGCTGTGGCTGCCACGCACGATGTTCAGCGGTTTCTAGGGGGATGTGATGAGCGAAAAAAAGCAATTCGGTCCGATCGTTTCGTCCGCCCATCTGGCAGACAGCGCCTTGCCGGCGTTGTCAGAGCTTGAGTTCGGCCTGATCCTGTCCGGCCATGCCTTCGAGCGATGGATGGTTCACTGCATGACAGCGGCAGGCGAACCGGGCCTGACGGCAATCGACGTGCTGGTGCTGCACTCGGCCAATCATCGCGACCGCCCGAAGCGCATCTCCGATCTGTGCATCGTGCTCGGCATCGAGGACACGCATGTGGTGATCTATGCGATCAAGAAGCTTGAAAAGCGCGGGCTGGTGAAAGGGACGCGTTCCGGCAAGGAAAAGCTGATCGGCACGACTGACAAGGGCGTCGAGACCTGCATGCGCTATCGCGAGATCCGGGAGGAGCTGTTGGTGGAATCTGTGCGCGGGCTCGGCCTCGATCCGAAGGTGACATCACAGGTCGCCGCCATGCTTCGCGCACTGTCGGGCCACTACGACCAGGCCGCGCGCGCGGCAGCCTCGCTGTGACGGGAAAGGCATGCGCCTGCTCCTTCTGGCTGCGCGCCACGGCAAGGTCCTGCTCATACTGGGGCTTGTCGCCGGCATAGCGTTTCCCGCACTCGCCGATGCTCTGAAACCGCACATCGGCACAATGGTCGGCGCGCTCCTATTTCTGGCGGCACTCAGGGTCGGTCCGCGACAGGCCGCAGGATCGACGCGCGATCTTGGCAGGTCGGTGGCGTTGGCGCTTGTGTTGCAGTTCGCCTTCCCCGTGGCTGCGATCGCCCTGTTCTTCGGGATCGGTGTGACCGGGCCTGTCGCGCTGGGCCTTGTTCTGATGCTCGCTGCGCCGCCCGTGTCGGGAAGCCCGAACCTGACGATCATGACTGGCAATGACCCGTCGGCGGCGTTGCGCCAACTTGTTGTCGGCACCGCGGTTTTGCCGCTCACCGTCATCCCCGTATTCTGGCTGTGGCCCGATCTCGGTGGCGCAATGCAGGTGCTTGGCGCCGCGAGCGGATTGCTTGTTCTCATTACGGTGGCGGCGGGCGCAGGATTCGGCCTGCGTGCGACCGTCATGCGGCTGCCGAGCGTTAACGCGTTGCAGTCGATCGATGGCCTGTCGGCGATCCTGATGGGTGTCGTCGTTGTCGGTCTCATGTCGGCCGTCGGGCCGGCGCTTACCGGTGAACCGGTCCGCCTTGCCGCAATGCTTGCCGTGGCATTCGGCGCCAATCTGACGCTGCAGATCGCTGTTGCGCTCTTGTGCCGCAAAGCCGGTTGGGACGCTGATGCCGCCGCGCTGGGCATTGTTGCGGGCAACCGCAACATCGCGCTTTTCCTGACAGTGCTCCCGCAGCACTCGATCGACCCGGTTCTGCTTTTCGTCGGCTGCTATCAGATACCGATGTATCTGTCGCCGGCACTGCTGGGGCGTTTCTATCGTCGCTAGAGTCTTCCTGAATTGTCACAACCCGAAACCCTTTGTGACGGGTGGGGTCATTGCCATGCCCATTTCACTCACCACGTTCGCAGCCTGCGCGGGGTAAGGAGAATGGATATGAGAAAGATAGTTGCAGCTTCCGCTTCAGCGCTCGCGTTCATGGCTCTCGCCGCGTGCAGCGATGTTGATGAGACGCAGACCCAGAGCATCGATCAGCCACCGGCTGCGGACCAGATGCAGACCGACGATCCGCTGGTCGAGCCATCTGACGACCAGATGGACGAAACCCCGAACCAGTAACTGCATCGCGCAGTTTGCACGGAAGGAGTCGTTCTCCCCGGTTCTCCTTCCGGCAGGGTCGGCCTTTGGTAGCGTGACAGCCGACCCAATAGTGGGCAATCGTCCGCGCGCCGGTGCGTATCCCCCTCGCGCACCGGCGCGATAGGTCCTATTTAGGGCACATGTCGATTTGGGTTTCCCTCAGCGCGTTCGCGTCGCGCGTACCGGTTCCTTCGCTTTCAGCCATCGTCGAGGCGCTGAAGAGCGCATTCGTCGGCGATCCGGAATTGCGCCGGCAGGTTGCGTTTTCGGTCGCCATGATCGCGCTGTCAGCAAAGATGGCGAAAGCGGATGGCGTGGTGACTGCCTCCGAGGTCGGTGCGTTCCGCGAAATCTTCCATGTGCCGGCTGAAGAGGAGCGCAATGTCGCGCGGCTCTACAGTCTCGCGCAGCAGGACATCGCCGGTTTTGAAGCATATGCCGCGCAGATGGCGCAGCTATGCGGTTCGGGTTCGCCCAACTGCATGATGCTGGAAGACATTCTCGACGGGCTGTTTCACATCGCCAAGTCGGACGGCCTGATCCATGAGCGTGAGCTCGGTTATCTCAGGCGCGTTGCCGAGATCTTCGAAATCGACGAGCGCCATTTCGAAGGGATTCTGGCGCGCCACGCCGTCGACGGCGAGGGCGATCCGTTTCTTGTGCTTGGCGTAAGCCGCGAGGCGACGCGCGCCGAAGTCACCAGCCGCTACCGGCAGCTGGTTGCGGAAAACCATCCCGACCGGCTGATCGGCAGGGGATTTCCGGCGGAGTTCATTCGCATCGCCAATGACCGTATGGCCGCGATCAACGGCGCTTATGCCGCGATCGAGGCAAGCTGGAGATTCGTGTGAACGGCTTCACGCCGGATCATGCCGGCGCCATGGTGCGTGCTTCGCCCAATTTCGGCGAGCGGCGCGATGGCGCGAGGCCCGATGTCATCATCCTGCACTACACCGGCATGGAAAGTGGTGACGCGGCTGAGGACTGGCTGTGCAATCCTGATAGCGAAGTCTCCTCCCATTACCTCGTTCACGAGGACGGGCGCGTGGTGCAAATGGTGCGCGAGGCAGACAGGGCCTGGCATGCCGGCAAGAGCCATTGGGCAGGCGTCGACGATATCAACTCCCGCTCGATCGGGATCGAAATCGTCAATCCGGGTCATGGATTGGGCTACCCTGAATTTCCGCAGGGTCAGGTTGCGGCCGTGATCGAACTCTGCCGCGGCATTGTGGCGCGGTACGGGATTCCGCGTGAGCGCGTGCTTGCGCATTCTGACGTGGCGCCCGGCCGCAAGGCTGATCCAGGAGAGCAGTTTCCCTGGCGCGAACTGGCGCTGGCCGGGATCGGCCACTGGGTTGAACCAGCGCCGCTGAGCGATGATGACGGCCTTTGCGAAAGCGATTCAGGCGATGCGGTCAAGTCGCTGCAAACAAAGCTTTTGTCCTACGGCTACGGGCTGGAACCGACTGGGGACTATGGCGACCGCACACGCATTGTCGTGGAGGCGTTTCAGCGCCATTTCAGGCCGGCCAAAGTGGACGGGCTTGCCGATCGTTCGACCATCGAAACACTGAACCGGCTTCTGGCGGCACTGCGCGACGCGGCCGACTGACACACTCAATCAAAGACCAGATCGGCGACCGGCGGTAATATTCGGTCACGAAAATTGAGTTGGCCTGCCCTTTTTGGCGCCAATTCCCATCACATTGGGCGCTGCTCCGTATCCGGTACGCGCTTGGCGCTCCCGGGTTCCTTGCAAACGCCTCGGCTCCCAGAGGCCTATCCAAAAAGACAACGAACTCAATGAAAAGACTGATATTTGCGTCGGCGATGCTCGCCGCCGGGCTGACCACTTTTGCCTCAAACGCTTCGGAACGCGGCGATGGATTCGTCCCGAAAGCCGGCCAGGAAAAGGTGGATGGCGCCCGCTGCTTCCTGTTTGGCTGCTATGATGAAAACGGCAAGCGAGTGGACAAGTTGAAAACCGCTTCGGTCGCGGGCGCCAAAACCGGCAAGGTCAAATCTGCCAAGGCAAGCGCCAATGACCGTTATGGCGCCATCATCGCCAAACATGCCGGCGCGAACGACATTCCGATTGATCTGGCACGGGCGATCATTCGCATAGAGAGCAATTTCCGCGCCAATGCACGCGGTCGCGCAGGCGAGGTGGGGCTCATGCAGATCAAGCCCGCCACGGCTCGCTCGATGGGCTACAGCGGCTCGGTCAAGGGGCTCTACAATCCCGAGACCAACATCAAATACGGCATGAAATATCTCGGCATGGCGCAGAAGCTGGGTGGCGGATCGGTGTGCGGCACCATCCTGAAATACAATGCCGGCCATGGCGCCAAGCGGATGAACCGCATCTCTGCCGCCTATTGCGGCAAGGTGAAGAAGCATCTCGGCCTGAGCTAGTCCGAGACCAGGAAACGCGGCCGGCCGGGCACAGTGCCGACACAGGCCGGCCGCGAAGACACATTCAAACTGTTACATTTTGATACAAAATTTTATCGAATTTGCCCTTTTTTAACCAGAAGCCTCGGTCTAGTGGCCGGCGTCTCCCAAGACACGAGTTCCCGTCTTAGTGATTCTTTGACCCGCAAGCGGCAGGCTGGCCAGCAGCGTTGCCGTTCTGAAAGTGACTTCGAACGACCATGACCATGAACCTTGTCCGACCGGCGGTCTTTGTCGCCGCTGTTATGCTTTTTGTCGCCGCGCTGAGCCAGATGGGCCAGCAGGCGGTCCTGAGCGCACAGGCAGCGACTGCCGACCTCGAAATCGAGTGTCGGCTGCTGGGATGCTTCGATGGCGAGGGCAATAGGCTCGATCCCGTGACCACCGGTTCGATCGACACCAAGGAGCATGACGAAATCGGCGCTGAAAACCTCAAGCGCAGCGCGAATGCGCAGAACATCGGCGAAATCATCGCGCGTCATGCGCGGGCCAATGGGGTGCCGCTCGATCTCGCGCATGCCGTTGTGTGGGCCGAAAGCAGCTACCGCATCCATGTGCGGGGTGCTGCCGGCGAGGTTGGCCTGATGCAGCTCATGCCGGCCACTGCAGACCTGATGGGGTATCGCGGCCCGCTCAAGGCGCTGTTTCACCCCGAGACCAACATCAAATACGGAATGAAATATCTCGGCGGCGCCCGCAAACGCAGTGACGGAACGATTTGCGGCACGATCCTGAAATACAATGCCGGTCACGGCGCGAAGCGCATGAACCCGATCTCGGCTGCCTACTGCAAGAAGGTTAAGAAGCATCTCGGCGTGAGCTGAGATTCAAGCCGCCCGATCAAGCCATTGCCATTGCGCGCATAAAACCCTTTATACGGGCTGCCAGTCGGCCGGGCGGCCGCCCTGTCATCCTTCGGGGTGGCGGGGAGGAAAGTCCGGGCTCCGCGGAAGAACGGTGCCGGAGAAAGTCCGGCGAGGGAAACCTCAGGGAAAGTGCCACAGAAAGGAAACCGCCCCGCCTGCAAATCGGCCTACAGGTGCCTGCGAATACAAGCATGGACCGATTTGCCGGCGGGGTAAGGGTGAAAGGGTGGGGTAAGAGCCCACCGCGCTGGCCGGCAACGGCGGCGGCATGGCAAACCCCACCGGGAGCAAGACCGAATAGGGGCGGCGCGAAGGGTGACCTTCAGGCATTTCCGGCCGAGCCGTCCGGGTTGGTTGCACGAGGCGGATGGCAACATCCGTCCCAGATGAATGGCCGCCACGTTTCGTCAGCCGCAAGGCAGGCGAGGCCATACAGAACCCGGCTTACAGGCCGGCTGGCATTTTTCCAGACACTCAGGGCAGGGCGTCGAGCGCGTCCTCCAGTGCCTGCCATAGCGGCTCCGGCGGTTCACAGCCGACTGAAAGGCGCACGAAACCCGGCGCAACATCGTCACCCCAGCGGGCGCGGCGCTCGGCGGATGTGTGCAGCCCGCCGAATGACGTCATCGGCTCGATCAACTCGCAGCCATCGATGAAGGCTTCGGCGGTATTGGCATCCTTTAACGTCAGCCCAATCAGGAAACCGAACCGGTCCATCTGGATGCGGGCCAGATTGTGCGAGGGATCGTCGGCAAGGCCGGGATAACGCAGCGCTGTCACCGCCTTGTGCTCACGCAGGCGCGGCGCAAGAAGTTCCGCGTTGTCGCACATGCGGGTGAAACGCAGTTCCAGCGTTTCCAGTCCCCGGTGAACCTGCCAGGCCTCGAACGGGCCCGGAATTGCGCCGGAGAGCTTGCGCCAATCCGCGATTGCTGCGTGCAGTTTGTCGTCGCGCGTGCTGACATGGCCGAATAGGACATCGGAATGGCCGTTCGGGGCCTTTGTGTCGGCTGCAACCACGAGGTCGGCACCAAGATCCAGCGGCCGTTGTCCGAGCGGCGTCATGGTGGTGTTGTCGACCACCACGAGCGCACCGGCCGCCTTCGCCGCCTTCGAGACAGCGGCAAGATCGCAAATGTCGAGGCCGGGGTTCGACGGCGTTTCGGCAAAGACAATGCGGTAGCCATCGAAGCCGCGATCGAGAAACGATGCCGTGGGTCTCAGATCGAACTGGATGCCGAGCTTTTCCAGAAAACGGTCGGCCAGCACGCGCGGCGTGTAATAGCCGTCAGAGGGCAGAAGCACCCTGTCGCCGTTTTCGGCAAAGGCGAGTAGGGAAGCCGTGATCGCCGCCATTCCAGAGGGAAATGCCACGCAGTGCGCGTTCTCGAGATGGCCGAGCGAGTGCTCCACCGCCTCCCAGGTTGCATTGTCGAACCGGCCATATTGCCGGTGACCGGCGGGATCGCCGGGCAGGTGGTAGACGGATGTCATGTCGAGCGGCAGCGAAACCGGATCGCCCTTGGAAAGGCCTGCCTGCCTCAGATGCAACAATTGCGCGGCGCGTCGGGCCATTTCGTCGGTCAAAGTCGGTCATCCCGGGCAAGGTGAATCTGCGTCACGCTAACCAGCGTCGCACAAGGTCACAAGTGTATCTCAGCGCCACATACAGGGGCGGACAGGGGCTTTGCTAACGGTTTGTTAGCGTTAATGGGACATAAACAAAGATACCTTTCTACAGACCCACTCACGGTCGGATTGTGGGGCACTGTCCCGTTGACGCCCATGTTGCCCCATGATATCCCTCTTGCTCAGTCAGAGCGACGATCCAGCATCCGGTGGAGCGAGGTTCCAACCGGCGGCGAAAGCCGCTGCCGGGGTGGACGGCTTTTGTCCATGCAGGACCGCAGCCGGATGGCTGACTGCAAGAATGCGGACAAGGAAATGACGAGGGGAACGGCGAACCACAGCGCCACGATCTGCAATGGACCGGTTTCTGTCGAGTGCAACCAACAGGATCGACGCGAAAGGTCGCGTCTCGGTTCCGGCCGGGTTCCGTTCAATCGTCCAGGCGCGCGGTTATGCCGAGCTCTATGTGCTTCGGTCTCTCGATACGCCGTCGATGGATGTCGGCGGTCCGGACCTGTTGGACGCGTTCGAGAAACGCATAGCGGAAGAAGACCCGTTCCTGCAGACGGCGGACGACATGTCGTTTCTGTATTACGGCGACGGCGCGTTCCTGAAGCTCGATCAGGATGGCCGCATCACGATGACGGATTTCATCCGCGAACACACAGGCATCACCAACGAGGTCTCGTTTCTGGGGCGTGGCCACTACTTCCAGATATGGGAGCCGAAGCAACTTGCCGACTATGCGCGCCAGGTGCGCGAACGGCTGAGCAAGCTGAAGCAGAGACAATCGCGAACACAGCAGGCGGGGGACACGGAATGATGGCGGGCCCCGGCGCGGATTTCCACGCCGGTGGCGGACCGGCCCGCCACATTCCAGTCCTGCTTGATGAGGTGGCGGCGGCGCTGTCGCCGCAGCCGGGCGCAACAATTGTCGATGGCACGTTCGGAGCGGGCGGTTACACGCGCGCCATTCTTGGCGCCGGCGCTCAGGTGATCGCTATCGACCGCGATCCCGATGCCATTGCGGGCGGGGGAGCTCTCGTCGAGGAAGCGGCCGGAAGGCTGCGCCTCGTACACGGCGCATTCTCCGAACTCGACCGGATTGCCGAAGAGCCCGTGGATGGTGTCGTGCTCGATATCGGCGTGTCGTCGATGCAACTTGACGAGGCTGGCCGTGGTTTTTCATTCCGCGCCGACGGGCCGCTCGACATGCGCATGAGCAGCGATGGGCTGAGCGCCGCTGACGTGGTCAACACGTTCAAGGCCAACGATCTGGCCCGCATCTTCGGCATCTATGGCGAAGAACGCCATGCCGGGCGGATTGCCCGGATGATCGAGCGCAAGCGCGAGGAGCGGCCGCTTACGCGCACCGCCCAGCTTGCCAATGCGATCGAGGCAGTGATCGGCCGCAGCCCTAAGGACAAGATCGATCCCGCAACGCGCACATTTCAGGCGCTGCGCATCTACGTGAATGACGAACTCGGCCAGCTGGTGCTAGGCCTGCAGGCGGCGGAACGCGCACTGAAGCCCGGCGGGCGGCTCGTTGTCGTTACCTTTCACTCGCTGGAGGACCGGATCGTGAAACGGTTCTTCGCCGACCGTTCCGGCAAGGCATCCGGCTCGCGCCATCAGCCTGCAGTTGTCGCGCAACAAGCGCGTTTCGAGTGCATCGCCAAGGTGGTCGAGGCATCGGAAGAAGAGATTGCCCGCAATCCGAGAGCGCGTTCAGCCAAGCTGCGTTCGGCCATCCGCACAGACGCTCAGGCGCAAACAGATGCTTCTGAAATAGACGCCGCGCGGATTGCCGGTCTCCCGGTCGCTGCCGAAGTGGGGAGGCGTTGAATGTTTCGCACCAGTGACGTGATCCTGATTGGCGTGATGGTTGCGGCCGCGGGCCTGACGTTCAAGGTCAAATACGACGCAGAACTGAAGCTGGAGGAGATCCAGCGGCTGGAAGCAGAAATCCGGATCGAGGAAGACACGATCGATGTGCTGGAGGCCGATCTCAGCGTGCTGACCCAGCCCTCGCGATTGCAGAAACTCGTCGAGACCTACAATTCAGAACTCGCGCTGGAGCCGGTCGAACCCGATCAGGTGAGCTCGCTGGAGCGCATTTCGGAAACCTTGCGGGTGGTTGGCGAAATCGCAGCCGCGCGTGAGCAGCAACCCGATGACGTGCAGACAGGGGCTGTGTCGCAGTGATCGGCCGCTATCTCCCCTGGCTCTTCGGCCGCGCGAAAACGAAAGCCTCCGACGGCTCGATCGTCGTTGACGGCGCGCGCACGGGAAGCGGGCGCGCACGCAACAGGCTCGTCATGGCGATGGGTGTGTTTCTCATCCTTTATGGCGCCATTGCCGGGCGGCTGGTCTATCTCGGATTTCAGGACTCGGTGGATGGCGGTGGCCCGGTTCAGCGCAACACGGCTTCGCGTCCCGACATCATCGACCGCAACGGCGAACTGCTTGCAACCGACATCAAGACGTTTTCGCTCTATGCGGAGCCGCGCCGTATCGTCGATGCGGACGAAGCAATCGAGAAGCTCGTCACGGTTCTGCCCGACCTCAACTACGAACAGACCTATCACCGGTTGCGCACCGATGCCGGCTTTGTGTGGCTAAAGCGTCAGATGTCGCCGCGCCAGCAGGCGGCGATCATGGGATTGGGCATTCCGGGAATCGGGTTCCGCGCGGAGAACCGGCGCTTCTATCCAGGCGGTGCGACCGCCTCCCACATTCTTGGCCTAGTCGACATCGACAACAAGGGCATCGCCGGCATTGAAAAATACATCGATTCCCAAGGGTTGGCTGACCTGCGCGAGATCGGGCTGGCCGACCGCGAGGCGCTGAAGCCGTTCCAGCTTTCAATCGACATCCGGGTGCAACACATCCTGCACGACGAACTGACACGTGCGATGGAGCGCTATCAGACGATCGCTGCCGGCGGCGTCGTGCTCGATGCGCGCACGGGCGAGGTGGTCGCTATGGCCTCGCTGCCTGATTACGACCCGAACAACCCTGTGGACGCGCACCGCAAGGACCGGCTCAACCGAATGTCGGGCGGCGTCTTCGAGATGGGGTCCACCTTCAAGGGCTTCACCACGGCGATGGCGCTCGATTCAGGGCAGGTGAGCATCGACGATTCCTTCGATGCGCGTCAGCCGATCCGCATCGGCAAACACACGATCCGCGATTTTCACGGCAAGGGACGTGTGCTTAGCGTGCCGGAGATCTTTATCTACTCGTCCAACATCGGCACTGCGCGGATGGCCGAGATGATCTCGATCGACCAGCACAGGGCCTTTTTCCGGCGCATTGGGCTGCTGGACAAGCTATCGACGGAACTGCCGGAAGTGGCTACGCCGACCGGCCCGGAAGAGTGGAAGCGCATCAACCGCATCACCATCTCCTTCGGTCACGGTGTGGCGACCACGCCGCTGCAGACGGCTGTCTCGGCGGCTGCACTGGTCAATGGCGGCGTGCTGTTCAACCCCACCTTCCTGCCGCGCAGCCAGGCGGATGCGGTGGATCATGCGACCGCTGTGCTCAATCCCAAGACGAGCGCTGCAATGCGTTATCTGTTCCGGCTCAATGTCGAGAAGGGATCGGGACGGCGGGCGGAGGTTCCGGGCTATTTCGTTGGCGGCAAGACCGGAACGGCGGAGAAGGTGGTCAACGGACGCTATTCGACCGACAAGCGCTTCAACGCGTTTCTGTCGGCGTTTCCGGTGGACAATCCGCACTATGTCGTGCTCGTCATTCTTGACGAGCCGAAGCCTGAACAGCCCGGCATGGGGGCGACGTCGGGTCTGAACGCCGCGCCAACCGTTTCAAACATTGTGCGCCGGGCCGCGCCGCTTCTTGGCGTGATGCCGGAATTTGGCCATGAAAGTGCAGCCCTGCTTGTATCGACTCAGTGAATCCTCCAATGCGAGGGGCAGCGGACGGTACTGATACGATGAATCTCAGCGAATTTTCCGAGATATTGCCGATCGACGATTCGGCCCTCGGCCATGTCACAATAACCGGCATTACGTCGGATTCCCGCAAGGTCGAGGCCGGCAATCTGTTTGCCGCACTGGCTGGCAGCAAGTCCGACGGGGCAGCGTTCGTTGCGGAAGCGGTCCGGAAGGGCGCTGTGGCGATCGTTGCGGCGCGCGGGGCGGTCAAGACCGCACCCGGTATTCCGGTCATCGAAGTGGACGATCCGCGCCGCGCCCTGGCGCTGGCAGCAGCCGCATTCTACGGTGCGCAACCGGCAACGATGGCTGCGGTAACCGGCACCAGCGGTAAGACGTCAGTCGCCTCGTTCCTGCGCCAGATCTGGGAAAAGGGCGGCCATGCGGCAGCAAGCATCGGAACAACCGGCGTCGTGGCGCCCGGACGAGCCGAGTATGGTTCGCTCACCACACCGGACCCTGTCGCGCTGCACAAGCTGTTGAAAGAGCTGAGTGATTCCGGCGTCACGCATGCCTCGATGGAGGCATCCAGTCACGGGCTGGACCAGCGCCGTCTCGATGGCGTGCGGCTGGCGGCCGGCGGTTTCACCAATCTCGGCCGCGACCATCTCGACTATCATCCGACAGTCGAAGACTACCACCGTGCCAAGATGCGGCTGTTTAATACGCTGTTGCCGAAATCGGCTCCTGCCGTGATCTTCGCCGACGACGTATGGTCGGAAGCGACCATGAAAGCCGCAAGCGAAGCTGGCCGCGTGGTGCTGACGGTCGGGCGCAAGGGCACGTTGCTGACTCTGAAGCGTGTTGAGCATGAGCGTTCGCGCCAGCGCGCAGAAATCGAGGCCGACGGACGCATCCACGAAATCAATCTGCCTCTGGCCGGTGAGTTCCAGATTTCCAATGCGCTTGTCGCGGCAGGTCTGGCCGTGGCGATCGGCATGCCGATTGACGCGTCGCTGGAAGCGCTGGAGCAACTGGAAGGCGCGTCCGGCCGGCTCGAACTTGTCGGAACGAAGAGCAATGGCGCACCGGTCTATGTCGATTATGCCCACAAGCCGGAAGCGCTGGAGAATGTGCTTCAGGCCGTGCGTCCTTTCACGACGGGCCGGGTGATCGTGGTGTTCGGCTGCGGCGGCGACCGCGACAGCGGCAAGCGGCCGATCATGGGCGAAATCGCGTCGCGGCTGGCCGATGTCGTCATCGTCACCGACGACAATCCGCGCTCGGAGGAACCGGCGGCCATCCGTGCGGCCATTCTTGAGGCCGCGCCGGGCGCAACCGAAATCGGCGACCGCCGGCAGGCAATCGCCGACGCCGTCGACATGCTGCAACCGGGGGACACATTGATTGTTGCCGGGAAAGGGCACGAGGTCGGGCAAACGATTGCGGGTGAAACGCACCATTTTTCCGACCACGAAGAAGCGCGTCGGGCGCTGAAAGGCCTTGCCGCGTGAGCCTTCTGTGGACATGCGAGGAACTGCTTGCCGCAACCGGCGGCCGCCCGCTCGGCAATCTGCCCGATGGGATTACCGGCATTTCCATCGACAGCCGGTCTCTGAAACGCGGAGAGGCGTTCTTCGCCATCAAGGGTGATCGTGTCGACGGGCACGACTTTGCCTCCTCGGCGCATGCGGCTGGGGCGGGGCTGCTTGTCGTGGCCGAAGGCAAGCTTCCCGCACTTGGCCGTCTGACCGTGCCGATGATCGTCGTCCACGACGTTCTGGAGGCAATGGTCGCCGTTGGCAAAGCCGCGCGCGCGCGGTCCAAGGCCAAGGTGATCGCGGTCACCGGCTCGGCAGGCAAGACCACAACCAAGGAAGCGCTGCGGCTGGCGCTTTCGCCGTCGGGAAAGGTCCACGCGTCGGACCGTTCGTTCAACAACCATTGGGGTGTGCCGCTGTCGCTGGCCCGGCTGCCGGCGGATGCAAACTATGCCGTGTTCGAGATCGGCATGAACCACGCCGGCGAAATCCGGCCGCTAGTGAAGATGGTGCGTCCGCACATCGCCATCGTCACGCTGATCGCAGCGGCGCATCTCGGCCACTTCAAGAACCTCGACGAGATCGCCGACGCCAAGGCCGAAATTTTCGAGGGACTGGTCAAGGGCGGCCACGCCCTGATCAACCGTGACGACGAACGCTGGAAACTGCTTGAAAAGAGTGCGCGCGCAGCAGGCATCGAGAACATCTGGGGCTTCGGAGAGCATTCGCGGGCCCAGTTCAAGATTGTCGGGTTTGGCGCGACCGAGACAGGTTCTGCCTTCACTGCGCGAATGGAAGGCAAGGACAGGGCCGTCACGCTGGGCGCGCCGGGGCGGCACATGGCGCAGAACGTGATTGCCGTTCTTGCGGCCGCCCAACTGGCAGGCGCCGACGTCGACAAGGCTGCCTCTGAGCTAGCCAGGCTGGAAGCCGAGGCCGGGCGCGGCCGCATTCACCGGCTCAAGCATCCCAAGGGCAAATTCACGCTTGTCGACGAAAGTTACAACGCCAATCCGGCATCGATGCGCGCGGCGATCGAACTTCTGACGGCAATGCCGACCGGCGGCAATGGCCGCCGCATCGCGGTGTTGGGGGACATGCTGGAGTTGGGAGACCATTCGGCGAAACAGCATGCCGGACTGGCGGAGCCGCTGATCGAGGCGGGGATCGACAAGATCATGCTCGGCGGGCCCGAGATGGCGGCGCTGAATGACAAGCTCCGCGAAACGAAAAAGGTGGATTATCTGCCGGCTTTGGACGAGCTGGAGCCGGCCGTGCTGTCAGCAGTGCGGCCGGGGGATGTCTTGATGATAAAATCGTCGAACGGTATTGGCTTCGCCCGCATCGTTCAGGCGCTGCTAAAGAAGTTTCCGGCTGTGGCCGGGGCGCGGCAGCCCGAAAACTGACGAGGAGCGGGGGTACCGGAAACATGCTCATAGCGCTGGTTGAATTCGCCGACCAGGTGTCGGTGTTCAACGTCTTCCGCTACATCACCTTCCGGACAGGTGGTGCGCTGATTACGTCGGCCGTCATCGTGTTCCTTTTCGGGCCAAGCATCATTGCGGCCTTGCGTATCCGGCAAGGCAAGGGCCAGCCGATCCGCGCGGACGGGCCGCAGACGCATTTCAAGAAGGCCGGAACGCCCACGATGGGCGGGCTGATGATGCTGTCGGGCATCATCGGGTCGGCGTTGCTTTGGTGTAATCTCTCAAGTGTCTATGTGTGGACCGTGCTGCTGGTGACGATCAGCTTCGGCGTCATCGGCTTCTATGACGACTATCTCAAGGTTACCAAGCAGACCCATCTCGGTGTTTCCGGCAAGTTCCGGCTGGCGGCCGAATTCCTGATTGCCGGTATTGCGGCCTGGGTGATCATGCGGGCCGGACAGGCGCCGTTCTCGTCATCGCTGACCTTTCCCTTTCTCAAGGACTGGCTCCTCAACCTCGGCTGGTTCTTCATTCCTGTCGGCGCGTTCGTCATTGTGGGCGCCGGCAATGCGGTAAACCTGACCGACGGTCTGGACGGGCTGGCGATCGTGCCGATCATGGTTGCGGCCAGCGCCTTCGGCGTTATCGCCTACCTGTCGGGCAACGCCGTCTTCGCCGACTATCTGCAGATCCATTTCGTGCCGGGCACCGGCGAACTGGCGGTGATCCTCGGTGCGGTGATCGGGGCCGGGCTGGGCTTTCTTTGGTTCAATGCGCCGCCCGCGGCGATCTTCATGGGCGACACCGGGTCGCTTGCCCTCGGCGGCCTGACAGGCACGGTTGCCGTCGCGACAAAACACGAGATCGTGCTTGGCATCATCGGCGGCCTGTTCGTCATGGAAGCACTGTCGGTGATCATCCAGGTTGTCGTCTTCAAGTCGACGGGAAAACGCGTTTTCCTGATGGCGCCCATCCATCACCATTTCGAGCGCATAGGCTGGACGGAAAGCCAGATCGTGATCCGCTTCTGGATCATTGCTGTCATACTGGCGCTGATTGGCCTCTCGACGCTCAAGCTGCGGTAGGTCGCCCTTGATCGCTGTCCGCAGCTTCGCAGGCAAACAGGTCGCCCTGTTCGGGCTCGGCGGGTCCGGGTTGGCGACGGCGCGCGCGCTTATTGAAGGTGGAGCCTCGGTTCTTGCCTGGGACGACAATCCCGAAAGTGTCGACAAGGCACGGGACGCTGGCGTGCCGGTGGCTGACTTGCGGTCGATTGACTGGCCAGCGCTCGCCGCACTGGTGCTTTCGCCGGGTGTGCCTCTGACGCATCCCAAACCGCACTGGACTGTCGATCTGGCCCGTCAGGCCGGGGTCGAGATCATCGGCGATGTGAAGCTTTTTGCGCGCGAGCGCAGGGCGCTTTGCCCGGATGCGCCATTCATCGCCATCACCGGCACCAACGGCAAGTCAACAACGACGGCGCTGATTTCGCACATCATCTCGGCAAGCGGCCGCGATTGCCAGATGGGCGGCAATATCGGTCGCGCAGTGTTGACGCTCGACCCTCCAACGAAAGACCGTTTCTACGTCGTCGAATGTTCGTCATACCAGATCGATCTCGCCCCTTCGCTCGACGCAAGTGCTGGCCTGCTGCTCAATCTGTCGCCGGATCACCTCGACCGCCACGGAACGATGGAACACTACGCGGACATCAAGGCGAGGCTGGTGGAGCAAAGCGATAGTGCGATCATCGGCGTTGATGACGCACACTGCGTTGCGATCGCGGAGCGGCTGGAACGCGACGGCAAAGCGGTGACAAAAATCTCGAAGCATGCGGCACTCGATAACGGGCTGTTTGCCGATGGGGCGGAGCTTTACCGGGCCGCGAATGGAAACCGGGAGCATCTGGTTTCGCTGGATGGCATCACCACCTTGCGCGGCGAGCACAACGCGCAAAACGCGCTTGGGGCGGTCGCTGCCTGCCTCGCGGTCGGGCTTACCCTGGATGAAATCCGTGCGGGGTTATCCAGCTTTCCCGGCCTCGCGCATCGCATGGAACCTGTCGCAAGGCGCGGCAAGGTGCTTTTCGTCAACGATTCCAAGGCGACGAATTCGGATGCCGCAGCACCTGCCTTGTCGAGCTTCGACAATATCTACTGGATCGCCGGCGGGCTGGCCAAGGAAGGCGGTATCGATGCGCTCAGGGACTATTTCCCGCGCGTCGCGCGTGCCTATCTGATCGGCGAAGCAGCACCTGCGTTTGCAGCGACGCTGGGCGAGGCGGCTTCATATGAGATTTCCGGTACGCTGCAAGCTGCGGTAGACCATGCAGCAGCTGATTCGTCCGCTGACGACAGCCCCGAAAGCGTCGTGCTGCTTTCGCCGGCCTGTGCGAGTTTCGACCAGTTCAGAAATTTCGAGGTGCGCGGTGACGCTTTTCGCGCCGCCGTGCTGGCGCTGGAAGGCGCAGAAGCTATTGGGGGAACCAACTGATGGTGAGCCGAGTTGACCGGGGACCGGTGGCGAACTGGTGGTGGACCGTCGACCGCTGGCTGCTTGCCGCCTTTCTGGCGCTGATGGTGCTGGGGATCGTGCTGTCATTCGCGGCGAGCCCGCCTGTTGCGGAGCGACTGGGACTGGACCCCTATCACTTCGTCACACGCCAGCTTGTCTTCATGGTGCCGGCACTGGCCATCATGATCGGTGTGTCTTTCTTCAACCAGCGATATGTGCGGCGGTTCGCGCTGCTGATGCTGATAGGATCGTTGATCCTGATGCTGGCCGCGCTTTACCTCGGGATCGAGGTGAAGGGGTCCCGGCGCTGGATCTACATTGCCGGAGTGTCGGTGCAGCCTTCGGAATATCTCAAACCGGCCTTCGTCATCATCTGCGCCTGGCTGTTTTCGGAGAACGGCAAGCACCCTGAAGTGCCGGGCAACCTGTTTGCCATGATTCTGCTGGGGTTGGTGCTGGTGCTGCTGGTGGCGCAGCCCGACCTCGGCCAGTCCCTGCTCGTGCTGGCGACATGGGGCGTGATGTTCTTCATGGCCGGTCTGTCGTGGATATGGATCGCGGCCCTGGCTGCGCTGGCCGCCGGCGGTGCGGTGCTGGCCTATGGGGCATTTCCGCATGTCGCGGAGCGCATAGATCGGTTCGTGACCGGCGAGGGCGATACCTATCAGGTCGATATCGGCCGCGAGGCGATGATGCGCGGCGGCTGGCTGGGACAGGGCCCCGGCGAGGGTTCGGTGAAACGCATCCTGCCAGACAGCCACACCGATTTCATTTTCTCCGTGGCGGCGGAGGAATTCGGGCTGTTGCTGTGTATTCTTATCGCCGCGCTCTTCGCCTTCGTCGTCCTGCGGGGGCTGATGATCGCCATGCGCGAGAGCGAGGACTTTCCGCGCTTTGCTATCGCCGGGCTGGTAACGGTCTTCGGCTTCCAGTCGATCATCAATATGGGCGTGAACGTCCAGCTTCTGCCGGCCAAGGGCATGACGCTGCCATTCATTTCCTATGGCGGCTCGTCGCTGCTGGCGATGGCGATCTCGATGGGCATGGTGCTCGCGCTCACCCGCCGCCGACCCGAAAAGCGTATGCAGCATGGCGTGAAGCATAGCTGGCAGGGCGCACCGGCTGCGCGTTGAGATGGCTGGCAAAGGGACCATATTTCTCGCCGCCGGCGGCACCGGCGGTCACCTGTTTCCGGCCGAGGCGCTGGCGCATGAACTGACCGCGCGCGGCTGGCGGGTGGAACTGGTCACCGACCACCGGGCGGAGCGCTATGCGGGCAAGTTCCCGGCCTCCGACATCCACACGGTCGCCTCCGCGACACTCGGTTCCAGAAACCCCTTCGCGCTTGCCAGAACGCTGTGGACGATCTGGACCGGCGTGCGGCAATCCTCGTTGCTGATCGAGAAGGTCAAGCCGAGTGCGATTGTCGGCTTCGGCGGATATCCGACGCTGCCGCCACTCTATGCCGCTACGCGACGTGGCGTGCCGTCGATGCTGCATGAGCAGAACGCTGTCATGGGCCGCGCCAACAAGGCGCTGGCGGCGCGCGTGACCGCGATTGCCGGCGGTTTTCTGAAGGCTGAGGGCGCGCATGCTGACAGAATCGTGGAAACCGGCAATCCTGTACGGCCCGCAGTGATTGAGGCGCGCAAGGCAGCTTTCAAGCCGCCGGCGAAGGGCAAGCCGTTCAACCTGCTTGTTTTCGGCGGCAGTCAGGGCGCACAGTTTTTCTCGCAGGCGCTGCCGCAGGCCGTTGCACTGCTTTCAGATGCCGACAAGGCGCGCATCCGGATCACGCAACAGGCGCGGCCAGAAGACGAGGATGCTGCGCGACAGTCCTACCGCGAACTTGGCGTCGAGGCCGAGGTGTCGCCGTTCTTTGGCGATCTGGCCGAGCGCATGGCAGCGTCCCATCTGGTCATCTCGCGGTCGGGCGCTTCGACTGTGTCAGAAATTGCCGTCATCGGCCGCCCGGCAATCCTGGTTCCTTATCCCTACGCTCTCGATCATGATCAGGCGGCGAATGCGGCAGCACTTGCCGCGGCTGGCGGGGCAGACGTTCGGCCGCAATCGGAGCTTTCACCGCAGGTGCTTGCCGATCTGATCACTTCGGCGATGGCCGATCCGAAGGGGCTGTCAGCACGTGCCAGTGCTGCCAGAAGTGCCGGCAAGCCCGATGCCGCGCAGTTGCTCGCCGATATGGTAGAAGCTATTGCGGGCGGCAAATCGGTGGCTGAATTCAGGAAGGAAACCGCGAAATGAAAATGCCTGAGACCATCGGCGTCGTGCATTTTGTCGGCATCGGCGGCATTGGCATGAGCGGTATTGCCGAGGTGCTGCACAATCTTGGCTATACGGTGCAGGGATCGGACCAGGCCGAAAACGCCAACGTCCAGCGTCTGCGCGAAAAGGGCATCACCTGCCATGTCGGCCACCGCGCCGAAAATCTGGATGCGACCGAGGTGGTTGTCGTTTCGACTGCAATCAAGAAAGACAACCCCGAACTGGTCGCGGCGCGCGAAAGGCTGCTGCCGATTGTACGGCGCGCGGAAATGCTGGCCGAGCTGATGCGCTTCGGACAGGCCGTGGCGATTGGCGGCACGCATGGCAAGACCACGACGACCTCGATGGTCGGCACGCTGCTTGAGGCAGGCGGGCTCGACCCGACGGTCATCAATGGCGGCATCATCAACGCCTATGGCACCAATGCCCGCATGGGCGCCGGCGAATGGATGGTAGTCGAAGCCGACGAAAGCGACGGTACATTTCTCAAGCTGCCGGCCGAGATCGCGGTCGTCACCAATATCGACCCGGAACATCTCGACCACTACGGCTCGTTCGAGAAAGTGCGCGAGGCGTTTGCACAATTCGTCGAGAACGTCCCGTTTTACGGGTTCGGGGTGATGTGCATCGACCATCCGGAGGTGCAGTCGCTTGTGTCGCGCATCGAGGACCGGCGCGTCGTCACCTATGGCGAGAACCCGCAAGCCGATGTGCGCTACTCCAACATTTCGATGGCCGACGGCATGTCAAAATTCGACGTGACAATCCGCAACCGCAAGTCCGGCGAAGTGATCCAGATCGACGGGCTGGAGCTGCCGATGCCCGGCCGCCACAACATCGCCAACGCCACCGCCGCCATTGCCGTGGCGCACGAACTGGGCATTCCGCCGACAAAGATTGCCAGCGGACTTTCAGGCTTCGGTGGCGTGAAGCGCCGCTTCACGCTGACGGGAAGCTGGAACGGCGTTAAGATCTATGACGATTACGGACACCATCCGGTCGAGATAAAGGCAGTGTTGAAGGCGGCGCGCGAATCCTGTTCCGGCCGGGTGTTCGCCATTGCCCAGCCGCATCGCTACACGCGCCTGCGCGACCTCTTCAACGACTTCGCGTCCTGTTTCAACGATGCCGACTCCATCATGATCGCGCCGGTCTACACTGCAGGGGAAGACCCGATCGAGGGCGCAACCTCCGAAGCGCTGGTGACGCGCATCAGGGCAGGCGGGCATCGCGATGCGCGCTTCATCGAAGGGCCGGAGGCCGTCGGCCCGATCGTGCGTGCGCAGGCGAAGCCCGGCGATTTCGTCATCTATCTCGGTGCGGGCAACATCACCCAGTGGGCCAACGCATTGCCGGGCGAACTGGCAGAGAAGGCGGCATGACGAACGGTCGTGCCTTGCTGGAGCGGCTTGCCGGGCCGCTCGCTTCCATCCGCGGGCGCATGACGCCCGATGCCGGGATGGACAAGGTGACCTGGTTTCGCGCGGGCGGACCGGCCGAAGTACTGTTTCAGCCGGCCGACGAAGAGGATTTGTCAAACTTCCTGAAGGCGGTGCCGGAGGACATTCCGGTGATGCCGGTCGGCATCGGCTCCAACCTTCTTGTCAGGGAAGGCGGCATACCCGGTTTCGTGGTGCGCCTTTCCGCCAAAGGGTTTGGCGAGGTGGAGCAGGTTTCCGATACACGGCTCAAGGTTGGTGCGGCTGTGCCGGACAAGCGCGCCGCCGCCGCCGCACTCGAAGCCGGCATTGGCGGGCTGCACTTTTATCACGGCATTCCGGGCGCAATCGGCGGCGCATTGCGCATGAACGCCGGCGCCAACGGCGTCGAAACGGTTGATCGGGTCGTGGAAGTTCACGCACTTGACCGCAAGGGCGACCGGCATGTGCTTTCGCTCGACCAGATGGGCTATTCCTACCGGTACTCCGCAGCGCCGAAGGACCTGATCTTCACCGGTGGCGTGTTCGAGGGACCGCAAACGCCCTGGGAGGAAATCCAGGCTGCGATGGACGAAGTCCAGAACCATCGCGAGACGGTGCAGCCGATCCGCGAAAAGACCGGTGGTTCGACCTTCAAGAACCCGCCCGGCAAATCGGCATGGAAGGTGATCGACGAGGCTGGCTGCCGCGGTCTGATGATCGGCGGAGCCCAGATGTCGCCAATGCATTGCAATTTCATGATCAATATGGGCACAGCCACCGGCTACGATCTGGAATATCTGGGCGAGGCTGTGCGTGCGCGGGTGCTGGAACATTCCGGCACCAGGCTCGATTGGGAAATCAAGCGTGTCGGCACCTTCAGGCTCGGCCACGAAGTCGATGAGTTCCTCGGCCAATTCCTGTAACCAGCGCGCAATAATGCCAAGTATTGCGCCCTGATCCGCCTGCATTGCCAAACAATGACTTGCCACGGAATCAACTCTCTGATTCTTTGGGGCAGCGGCGTTTCCTGATTTGAGTCGGTTCCAAACGCGTAACGCGTCGGCCTCCGAGTAACCACACGATTCGGAGGGGACTCGGACTCTGAGTCGTCAACGCAAGTGGCGAACCGGCAGGAGGGACACAAGGGCATGACGACGAAGCATGTGGCAGTGCTCTATGGCGGGTTCTCTTCGGAGCGGCCGGTCAGCCTTTCGTCGGGAAATGCCTGTGCCGATGCGCTGGAGGCCGAGGGTTACCGCGTAACCCGTGTCGATGTCGGACGCGATGTCGCGGCAGTTCTGAAAGATCTCAATCCCGACGTCGCATTCAACGCACTGCATGGTCCGTTTGGTGAGGACGGCACGATCCAGGGCGTGCTGGAATTTCTGCAGATCCCCTACACTCATTCGGGCGTGCTGGCCTCGGCGCTGGCCATGCACAAGGAACTGGCAAAGACTGTCGCCGCCTCGGTCGGCATTCCGGTTGCGGCAGCGCGCGTCATGGACCGGCACACGATTGTGCGCGAGCACCCGATGGAGCCGCCCTATGTGGTGAAACCGGTGGCCGAAGGGTCGAGCTTCGGTGTCGTCATCGTGCGTGAGGACCAGTCGCATCCGCCGCAGATGATCTCGTCGGCGGAGTGGCGTTACGGCGACGAAGTGATGGTCGAGCGCTACATTCCCGGCCGCGAACTGACCTGCGCTATCATGGGCGATGAGTCGCTTGGCGTGACCGAGATCATTCCGGTCGGGCACAATTTCTACGACTACGATTCAAAGTATGTCGAAGGCGGCTCAAAACACGAATGCCCGGCAAAAATTTCACCGAATATTTACCAAAAAATAGAGACACTGGCGCTTAAGGCACATCAGGCTATCGGCTGCCGGGGTGTTTCCCGGTCCGACTTCCGTTTTGACGAGAACGCCTCTCCCGAAGGCGAGCTCATCTGGCTCGAAGTCAACACGCAGCCCGGCATGACGCCGACATCGCTCGTCCCCGAGCTGGCGCTGCATTCGGGGCGATCCTTTGGTGAATTCTTGCGCTGGATTGTGGAGGACGCTTCGTGTTCGCGTTGAGGCCGGGATTGCGCAATAGCCCGCGTGGAAACGGCCCCCGTCCGTCGCATAACGGTTTCGTCGTTCCGCGTCTTCTGCGCCGCCCGGCGCGGTCGCTGATGCGCCTGCTGGATGGCGGCTATACGCTGCCGCGCTACGCCGGACTTGCGCTGTTTTCTGCGTTCTTCGCTGCTACCGCCCTCTACGGCATGGTGCTGGGCGGGCACACCTCGGCGGTGCTTTCCTCGATCACGGCTCGCACCGGCTTTGCGGTGAGCGACATTCGCGTATCGGGCAACCGCGAAACGTCCGAGATCGACGTTCTTGGCCAGCTCGATCTCTCCGGCTTCACCTCGCTGATAGGGCTCGATGCGGAGAAGGTGCGCGGCGATGTCGAAATGCTGCCCTGGGTCAGAAGCGCGCGGGTGCGCAAGGTCTATCCCGACGCGCTAGACATCAACATCGTCGAACGCGATCCCTTCGCGATCTGGCAGCACGGCGAGGCGCTTTCTGTCGTGCAGGCCGATGGCCGCGTGATCGCGCCTCTGCGCAACGGCCACAACGCGAAGCTGCCGCTGGTCATCGGTTCGGGCGCGCCTGAGCACGCTGCGGCATTCATCGATACGGTTGCGCAGTTTCCTTCGCTTTCTTCCCATGTCAGTGCATACATATTCGTGGCGCGCCGTCGCTGGGATGTCCGCCTCGACAATGGCGTGACCATCAAGCTGCCCGAGAAGGGCGCGTCCCAGGCGCTTGCCGAAATCGTGTCGCTGGACCGCGAGCAGGCGCTCTTGTCGCGCGGCGTGGTGGCAGTCGACATGCGCATACCCGACCGCATCGGTGTTCAGCTGGCTGAGGAAGAGGCGGATGTGTTCCGCACGTCCGTTCGCGAGCGGCTAGGCATCTCCAGCAAGCCGGGGCGGCGCACATGAGCTGGCTCGGCGCGCGCAAGGAAGGAACGGGACGCCGCTCGGGCGTCATCACCGTTCTGGATGTTGGCTCCAGCAAGATTTGCTGTGTCATCGCCAGGCTTCTGCCATGCGAGGACAGCCGGCTGCTGCCTGGGCGTACACATCAGATTCAGGTGCTGGGTATCGGCCACCAGAAATCGCGCGGCGTGAAATCGGGCGTGATTGTCGATCTGGACCGGGCCGAACAGGCCGTGCGGCTTGCTGTGGACGCGGCCGAACGCATGGCGGGTCTGACCGTTGAATCGCTTCTGGTCACCGTTACTGCCGGGCGCATCAAGAGCGAGCCGCTTTCCGCAACCGTTAGGCTGGGCGGTCACGAGGCTGACAATTCGGACATAGCGCAGGTGCTGGGCGCCGGCTCGCGACAGGCCATGCAGGCGGAGCGGCAGGTTCTGCACTCTCTGCCGGTCGGTTTTTCGCTCGATGGCGAACGCGGCATTCGCGACCCGCGCGGCATGATCGGCGAGACACTCGGTGTGGACATGCACGTGCTGACGGCCGATGCCGCGCCTCTGCGCAATCTCGAACTTTGCATCAATCGCGCGCATCTTTCGGTCGAGCGCATGGTCGCAGCGCCTTACGCCAGCGGTCTTGCCGCACTGGTGGAAGACGAGGCCGACATGGGTGCGGCCTGTATCGACCTTGGCGGCGGCGCGACCACGATTTCGGTCTTTGCCAACGGCAAGTTCCTCCACGCGGACACCTTGCCCATCGGCGGCAACCACGTGACGGGGGATCTGGCACGCGGTCTGTCCACCCGTACCGAATATGCGGAGCGTCTGAAGGTGATGCACGGATCGGCCCTGCCGGATGGCGGCGACGATCGCGACATGGTCACCATCCAGTCTATCGCCGGCGACGACACAGACCAGCAGCCGCAAATTCCGCGGGCCGTCATGAACCGGATCATTCGCGCGCGTGTGGAAGAGACTTTCGAACTGGTGCGCGACAAGATCGTGCGGTCCGGCCTTGCCGGAACGATAGGCAAGCGGGTTGTTCTGACCGGAGGCGCCAGCCAGCTTGCGGGCCTGCCTGAAACGGCGCGGCGCATTCTGGGCCGCAATGTACGCATAGGCCGCCCGCTCGGTGTGTCCGGCCTGCCGGAAGCGGCCAAGGGGCCGGCATTCGCGGCCGTGGTCGGCCTTATGATTTACCCGCAGGTTGCGGGTTTTGAGAGCAAACAGCGCGGCCGCTCGGCCCCGCTTCAGGCAACGGGAACCGGGGGACGGTTCCAGCGCATGAGCCAGTGGCTCAGGGACAGTTTCTAGTGGGTATCCCCGAATTAGCAGCCGCTGCGGTGATGCGGCATGAAAGGCGGAAAGGACGAGGACTATGACTATCAATCTGCAGAAGCCGGACATTACCGAGCTGAAGCCACGCATCACCGTGTTCGGTGTCGGAGGCGGCGGCGGCAACGCCGTGAACAACATGATCTCGGCGGGGCTGAAGGGTGTCGACTTTGTCGTCGCCAACACTGATGCCCAGGCGCTGACGATGTCGAAGGCCGACAGGCTGATCCAGCTTGGCGCTCATGTGACCGAGGGTCTTGGCGCGGGGTCGCAGCCCGAAGTTGGCCGTGCGGCGGCGGAAGAGTGCATCGACGAGATCGTCGATCATCTGTCGGCGACCCATATGTGCTTCGTCACTGCCGGCATGGGTGGCGGTACGGGCACGGGTGCTGCGCCGGTTGTGGCGCGCGCTGCCCGCGAAAAGGGCATCCTCACGGTTGGCGTGGTCACCAAGCCATTCCACTTCGAGGGTCAGCGCCGGATGGTCACTGCCGACGAGGGTATCGAAGAACTGCAGAAATGCGTCGATACGCTGATCGTCATTCCGAACCAGAACCTTTTCCGGATCGCCAACGACAAGACCACCTTCGCCGATGCATTCGCGATGGCTGACCAGGTGCTCTATTCGGGCGTTGCCTGCATTACCGACCTGATGGTCAAGGAAGGCCTGATCAACCTCGACTTCGCCGATGTTCGCTCCGTGATGCGCGAGATGGGCAAGGCGATGATGGGTACCGGCGAGTCTTCCGGCGAGGGCCGCGCAATGGCTGCCGCCGAAGCTGCAATCGCCAATCCGCTGCTCGACGAGACCTCGATGAAGGGCGCCAAGGGCCTGCTGATCTCGATCACTGGCGGCCGCGACATGACGCTGTTTGAGGTCGACGAGGCGGCAACCCGCATCCGCGAAGAAGTGGACCAGGACGCCAACATCATTCTTGGCGCCACCTTCGACGAAGAACTCGAAGGCATCATCCGCGTCTCGGTCGTTGCTACTGGTATCGACAAGATGGCGAGCGAAGTCGGTGCACCGACGACGATCCATCGTCCGGCACCAAAGCCGGTGCAGACCAGTCAGGTCGAGGCGCGTCCGGCGCCTGCTCCGCAGCAGCAGCCGGCCAAGGTCGCTCAGGCGCCAGCGCAGCAGGCGGCAACGGCCGCGACGCCGCCGGCTTCCGCCGACCCGGTTGCAGAAGCTATCCGCGCCGCTGAGACGGCGGCAGAACCTCTCCGCAAGGAAGCAGACGGCGGCGGCTTCAAACCTGCCTCCAAGCTGTTCCAGGCACCGCCGCAGGAAGCACGGCCCGCCGCAAGTGCTCACCAGCCGGTTGAGGAAGCGCCCCGCATGCCACGTGTGGAGGACTTCCCGGCGGTTGTGCGGGCCGAGATGGAAGCCGGCGAGCATGACGACCACGGCGAGGACGACGAAAAGGGCCCGATCGGTCTGTTGCGGCGGCTTGCCACTGGCCTGTCGCGCCGCGAGGACGAACCGCGCTTGACGCCGGCTCAGCCGCGCGAGCCGAGGCTGCGCCAGCCGGCGCAGGCACGGCCCACAGGTCAGGACCCCGATCTCTATGCGCCGCGCCGCGGCCAGCTTGACGATCAGGGTCGCCAGGCGCCCCAGCCGCGCCAGCAGGTCCAGGAAGAAGATCAGCTTGAAATTCCGGCCTTCCTGCGCCGCCAGGCCAACTGACCGACCATTTCCTGAATGCATGGGAGCGGGCGCGAAAGCGCCCGCTCTTGCGTTATGCGGCTACCCGGCTGCGGAAACGAATTGTTACGGCTCCCCTGTGAGTCGTAACAATGGGTAAGAATCCGTGATTTGGAACATCAAAACCGCCCCAGTATCTTCCCGGTCGAAATTTTGAGCGGAACCGGAGGGGTTGGGTTCCGTGCTCTGCGGCAACAGCGGCGGTGTTTTGTGTACGCGGACGTCGTGAGTGGGACGGGCCTATGGGGAACGATTTGTTTGATTGTCAAACCACCTTGGGTGCGCCCATTTCGGTTTCCGGCGTAGGCGTCCACAACGGAAAGCCCGTTTCAGTTCAATTCAGTCCAGCAGACCCGGATACGGGCGTGGTTTTTCATGGTCCGGCCAACGGGGCCGACGATCATGAGATCCGCGCCAGCGCATCGGCTATCAGCGGCACGGATTTGTGCACGGTTCTGGGCGATCTGAACGGATTTCACGTCGGAACCGTCGAACATCTGATGGCGACGCTCATGGCGCTCGGCATTGACAATGTTCATATCGAAATCGACGGCAACGAAATGCCGGTTCTGGATGGCAGTGCGGCGATGTTCGTCGACGCCTTTGATCAGGCCGGCATTACCGCGCAGGCGGTTCGCCGGCGCTATATTCGCGTGCTGAAGCCAATTCGGATCGAGCATGGTGCTTCCTGGGCGGAGTTCCGCCCCTATGACGGCACCCGCTTTGAAGTCGAGATCGATTTCGACAGCCCGGCGATTGGACGCCAGTCTTTCGCGAGCGATGTCGATGCGCAGGTTTTCCGCCGCGACATCGCCCGGGCGCGCACTTTTGGCTTCCTCAAGGATGTCGAGCGGCTCTGGGCTGCGGGTCTCGCGCTCGGTTCGTCGCTGGAAAATACCGTGGTTGTCGGCGAAGATCACCGTGTGATCAACATGGAAGGTCTGCGCTTCAAGGACGAATTCGTTCGTCACAAGACGTTGGACGCGATGGGCGATCTGGCGCTGGCCGGCGCCCGGTTTATAGGCCTGTTCCGCTCCTACAGAGGCGGGCACAAGCTGAATGCCGCTGCGCTGAAGCAGCTGCTGTCCGACCAGTCGGCTTTCGAGATCGTGGAAACGGTTCGCCGGGAACGCGGTCGTTCAGCCGAGATGGTACAGGTCAGCGCACCCGTCTATGCGCCCTGGGCCATCTGACCGGCCGACGCGCTAACAGCTTCACCATATTTGGAAAATCGGTTTGTACGACGATTTTGTCGTGCCACAAAAAAGCACCATTGGCGGTGCATGTCGTTGCTCAATGCAGGGCATTTGTGATTTATGGCACCGATTTCTCGCGCGTGGTGCGAGGATTGACGCCACCGGAGGGGCGAGAGTGAAGATGTCGAGTACCGTACCGGCGAACCGGCCTGCCTTGCGGCGGTTGCGCAACGCAACGCTGCTTCTGGCGCTTGCGCCTCTGGTTCTGGCCGCATGCGGTGAAAAGGATATCGACCTCTCAACCTATGTCGAGGACGTCGAGCCGGCGGACAAGCTCTACAATCAGGCGCTTGCCAATCTGAACCAGGGCAAGGTCACCGAGGCGACGAAGAAATTCGAGGCCGTTGACCGTCAGCACCCCTATTCGGAATTTGCCCGCAAATCCATGGTGATGAGCACCTTCACCAATTACCGGCAGGGCAAATATTCCGAAGCCATCAACAGCGGCACCCGCTATGTGCAGCTTTATCCTTCGACCGAAGACGCGGCATACGCGCAGTATCTGATCGGGCTCAGCTATTTCCGCCAGATCCGCGATGTAACGCAGGATCAGAGCGAATCGCGCAAGGTCGTGGAGGCCATGCAGGAACTGATCGATCGCTGGCCGGAATCGGTCTACGTGGAAGATGCGCACGCTAAGATCCGCTTCGCGCGTGATCAGCTTGCCGGCAAGGAAATGCAGGTTGGCCGCTATTATCTCGAGCGGCGCGAATACATTTCGGCCATCAAGCGTTTCCGATATGTCGCGGAGAACTATTCCAATACGCGGCATGTCGAGGAAGCCCTCGCCAGGCTCGTGGAAGCCTATTTTGCCATGGGTCTGGCCGCCGAAGCGCAGACTGCTGCCGCCGTTCTCGGACACAACTATCCCGAGAGCGACTGGTACAAGGATTCCTACACGCTGCTGCAGTCCGGCGGACTTGAGCCCCGCGAGAATGCCGGGTCATGGTTGTCGCGCCTGTCGCTGTTTGGACGCCGCACCTGAACCTGTTCGACCCTCGCGCCTGGTGATATTTTGGCCTGATGCTGGCGCATCTTGCGATTCGCGACATTGTTCTGATTGAAAAGCTGGACATCGATTTTTCGTCCGGCCTGTCCGTGCTGACCGGTGAAACCGGCGCCGGTAAATCCATCCTGCTCGATTCCCTGTCTTTGGCGCTTGGCGCGCGTGGCGACACCGCGCTGGTGCGCAATGGCGCGAACCAGGGGCAGGTGACGGCCGTCTTCGACGTTCCCGCCAATCACGCCGTGCGCGAACTCCTCAGGGAAAACGCGATCGACGATGAGGGCGATGTCATCCTGCGGCGGATACAGACCGCGGATGGCCGGACGCGCGTGTTCATCAACGATCAGCCATCGAGTGTTGCGCTGATGCGGCAAACGGGCAGGGCGCTCGTCGAAATCCACGGTCAGCATGACGAGCGCGCATTGGTGGATGCGGCCGCCCATCGCGATCTGCTGGACGCTTTTGGCGGACATCTGGGCGAAGTCGCCCATGTCGGCGAACAATGGCGCGGCTGGCGCGAGGCGGTCCAGCGCCTTGCGCGGCACAAGGCATCCGTTGAGGCGGCGGCTCGCGAGGCGGATTATCTGAGGTCCTCGGTTGCCGAACTTACCGAAGCCGATCCACAACCGGGCGAGGAATCGACGCTTGCGGAAAAGCGGGCCGACATGATGCGGGCCGAGAAGTCGGCCAGCGACATTGCCGAAGCGCAGGAAACGCTGTCTGGCCCCAATTCGCCGCTTCCGGCGCTGTCCAGCCTGATGCGCCGTCTGCAGCGCAAGGCGGAGGAAGCACCCGCCTTGCTAGACCCGATCGTGAAGGCGCTCGACGAGGCGCTTGTCTCGCTCGACGGAGCACAGGCGGCAACGGAAGAAGCGATGCGGGCTGCCGAGTTCGATCCCGGCGCGTTGGAGCGTGCGGAGGAGCGGCTGTTCGCGCTTCGCGCACTGGCCAGAAAGCACAATGTGCAGGTCGACGATCTCGCCGCGCTGCGCGACGAGATGGCCGCCAAGCTGGCCGATCTGGATGCCGGCGAAGAAAAGCTGGGGAGCCTCGAAAAGGAAGCCCGTGAAGGGCAGGCGCGCTATGACGAGGCGGCCGGCCGGCTTTCGGAACTCAGGCGCAGCGCTGCCGCCAATCTCGAAAAGGCGGTTGCGGCCGAACTGCCTGCGCTCAAGCTGGAGCGTGCCGAGTTCATCGTCGAGATGGCTAGCGAAGCCGATGACCGGACCGAAAGCGGCATCGATTCGGTCGAGTTCTGGGTGAGGACGAACCCGGGAACACGCGCCGGCCCGATGATGAAGGTTGCCTCCGGCGGCGAGCTTTCACGCTTCCTGCTGGCGTTGAAAGTGGCGCTTGCGGACCGAGGCTCGGCCCCGACGCTTGTTTTCGACGAGATCGACACCGGCGTTGGCGGTGCCGTCGCCGACGCGATCGGTCAGCGGCTGGCGCGCCTTTCGCAAAAGATCCAGGTGCTTTCGGTCACGCATGCGCCACAGGTGGCGGCCAGAGCGCGGGCGCATTTCCTGATCTCCAAGACCGGCGGCGCCAACCGCGTGTCCACCGGCGTTGAAGAAATGGACCGCGAGGGCCGGCAGGAAGAACTGGCACGCATGCTGGCCGGCGCGACAATAACATCCGAGGCGAGGGCGGCTGCCGACCGGCTGCTCAAGGAAAACACAGCCGTCGCAGGCTGACAGTAATCTTTCCATTCGACCGTTGCGGCCTATCCAAATTGGCTGAGCATCGCGCTATTCTCCAGCGTCAGCAGACAGTGCGGGTTCCTCAATGTCCAATTCCCAAATCCCCGTCGACAAGCTCACCGCCGAACAAGCGGCGGAGGAGCTCGAGAGGCTGGCCGCCGAAATCGCCGAACACGACAAGCGTTATCACGGCGATGATGCACCCACGATTTCGGATGCCGAGTATGACGCGCTGCGCAAGCGCAATGTCGAGATAGAGGAGCGCTTTCCCGATCTGGTGCGTGCCGATTCGCCGGCGCGCAAGGTTGGCGCAGCCGTGTCGGAGAAGTTCGAGAAGGTTCGGCACGCAGTGCCGATGCTGTCGCTCGACAATGCGTTTTCCGACGATGACGTGCGTGACTTCGTTCAGCGCGTGCGGCGTTATCTGCGCATGCCGGAAGACAAGGCGCTGTCTGTCACGGCCGAACCCAAGATCGACGGCCTTTCACTGTCGCTGCGTTACGAAAATGGCCGGCTCGTCTCCGCCGCGACACGCGGGGACGGCCAGGTTGGCGAGAACGTGACCGCGAATGCGCGGACAATCGACGAGATTCCCGAGACGCTGACCGGCAACCCGCCCGGCATCCTCGAAGTCCGCGGCGAAATCTACCTGACCCATGCCGACTTCCTCGCGCTGAACCAGAAGCAGGAGGCCGAGGGCAAGCAGACCTACGTCAATCCGCGCAACACGGCCGCCGGATCGTTGCGGCAGCTCGATCCGTCGGTCACTGCGAGCCGGCCGCTGAAGTTCTTCGCCTATACGTGGGGCGAGGTGAGCGAAATGCCATCCGATACCCAGACGGGCATGGTTGCAGCACTCGCCAGCTATGGCTTTCAGGTCAACAGCCTGATGAAGCGATTCGAGGCGGTAGACGAATTGCTGGAACACTACAGGGCAATTGAGGTCGAACGCGGCAAGCTGCCCTATGACATTGATGGCGTCGTCTACAAGGTTGACGACCTCGCCTTGCAGGAGAGGTTGGGGTTTGTCTCGCGCTCGCCGCGTTGGGCGATCGCACACAAGTTTCCGGCCGAAAAGGCGATGACGGTTCTAAACGGCATCGACATCCAGGTCGGTCGCACCGGCGCGCTGACACCGGTGGCGCGGCTGGAACCGGTCACCGTTGGCGGTGTGGTGGTGACCAACGCCACGCTGCACAATGCCGAGGAAATCGAGCGGCTGGGCATCAAGATCGGTGACACCGTGATTGTGCAGCGCGCGGGCGACGTCATTCCGCAGGTGCTAGGCTTCGTGGAGGAAAAGCGACCCGCGAACGCCACGGAATTCAGCTTTCCCGAAGTCTGTCCCTGTCATTTGAAGACACCCGTCGTGCGTGACGCGACCGTCGGCGGCGGAGAGGGTGTGGTGCGGCGTTGCACCGGCGAGTTTGCCTGTCCCTTCCAGAGGGTCGAGCATCTAAGGCACTTCGTTTCGCGGCGGGCCTTCGATATCGAAGGGCTTGGCGAGAAGCAGATCGAGTTCTTTTTCAATGACGAGGATTTGCCGGTCAAAAGCCCGGCCGACATTTTCACCCTGGCCGAGCGTGACGAAAAAAACCTCAAGAAACTCAAGGACAAAGAGGGCTGGGGCGAACTTTCGGTGACCAATCTATTCGCGGCAATCGAGGCGCGCCGTCTAATCGGGCTCGACCGCATGATTTACGGGCTGGGCATCAGACATGTGGGCGAAACGACTGCGCGAACGCTGGCGCGGTCTTACGGGTCATGGACGGCCATTCACGACGCCGCGCTGGCCATTGCCAATGGCGACGAGCAGGCGCGCGAGGAAATGGATGCGCTAGAAGACATCGGTGGCGCGGTGATTGATGCCGTTGCGCGCTACTTCTCCGAAGAACACAACCGCGATCTGGTCGAAAGGCTGGCGGCCGAGGTCGATGTGATCGACGCCGAGATGCCGCAATCGGATTCTCCGGTGGCTGGAAAGACCGTGGTCTTCACCGGCAGCCTGGAAAAGATGTCGCGCGACGAGGCGAAGGCGATGGCTGAGCGTTTCGGGGCCAAGGCGTCGGGTTCCGTTTCAGCCAAGACCGATCTGGTGGTGGCCGGTCCGGGCGCGGGCTCCAAGCTCAAAAAGGCGACAGAACTCGGTATCGAAGTGATCGACGAGGACGCCTGGCTCAAGCTGGTCGGGCAGGGCTAGAGACGCCGGCCGTCAGCCATCATCTCCAGACTGTCGGGCGAATAGCGCCATCGAAATCTGGTAGATAACGACCGAGACGAGGATGACGATCAGCAGGATCGGAATGTCGTAGCTGCGCAGAACGGACCGCAGGTTGGGCACCAGAAGTATGGCTGCGGCAATGGTAAGAAGCGGGCCGCCGATCACCGCGAATACCATTGAGAGCCGCCGGTTCCTGTTCTTCATGTTCCGCCGCTCCGGTTCGATCGCTTTGCTGTCGTTGGCTTGGGCTTCGCATCATCAGCGGAACCGATCACTGGTTCAATCGAATTTGCATGACAGGACAGCTATGCTGTCCTAACCAGACCCATGACTGAAACGATCGATTTTTCCGACAACCGAGCCGAGTTCCGGCGTGGCGTTCGCCGCGCCTTGCCGATCGTGCTGGCGGTTACGCCATTCGGGTTGCTGTTTGGCGCGCTGTCGGTCGCCAACGGGCTGACGGTCGGCGAGACCGCGCTGATGAGCGGGGTAATTTTTGCCGGCGCAAGCCAGCTGGTCGGCATCGAGCTGTTCGGACAGAACATCGCGCCCTGGCTCGTCATACTTTCGGTTTTCGCCGTGAATTTCCGTCACGTGCTCTATTCTGCGGTGACGGGTCGTTCGACCCGTCACTGGTCGGTCGGCGCGCGCTATTTCGCCTTCTTCTTTCTTACCGACCCGCAATTCGCCGAAGCGGAACGGCGGGTTGCAGAGGGCAGGAAGATTACGCTGGCATGGTATTTCGGGCTGGCGTCGACGCTGTACATAAACTGGATCGCTTCTGCATTGGTCGGGGCGCTCTTTGGCCAGATGGTTCCGGATCCCTATGTGTGGGGCCTCGACTTTCTTGCGCCGATCTACTTCTTCGGGCTGGTCGTGGAGTTTCGCGGCCGCGCCTCATGGCTGCCGGTCGTCGCCGTCAGCGCCGTCGTTTCGACCGTCGCGCTGCACACGATCGGATCGCCCTGGCATGTCTCGATCGGTGCCGCCGCGGGCATAATACTCGCGGTTCTCCTGCCGCCATCGCAGCCGCAGCTGGCAGCCACGGAGAGTACCCAATGAGCACGACGGTCTGGATCATTCTTGCCGCAGGTTTCCTGACCTGGTTGACGCGGATTGGCGGGGACCTGGTGCTGTCGCGGTTTGAGCGCGTGCATCCGCGTGTCGAGTCCGCTCTCGATGCCGTGCCGGCCGCCGTGCTGACGACATTGTTCGTGCCGGTCGCCACGACGGGCGGTGTTCCCGAATGGGCGGCACTTGCGGTCTCAGGCGCGCTATTCCTGCGCGGAGCAGGGCTGATGACCGGATTCGCTGCCGGCGCTATCGTATTGATCGTGCTTCGTAATCTGCTTGGATGAGCAACGGCGCTATTGAAGCGGCGCCGTCATCTTTTCCAGCCATGCCCTGACCTCGCCATCAACCATCGGGCCGATCTCGAGCAGCACGCGCGCGTGGTAGGCGTCAAGCCATTCCCGTTCCGCCGGCGCCAGCAACTCTGGGTCGATCAGTCGCCGGTCGAACGGCACCAGCGTCAGCGTCTCGAAATCGTGCACGGCAATCTCACCGCCGGGAACCTTTGCCGCCGGGGTGACGACGATCAGGTTTTCAAGCCGGATGCCGTAGGCGCCTTCCTTGTAGTATCCCGGCTCGTTGGAGAGCATCATGCCGGGAAGCAGCATTTGCGTTCCGGTCTTGGCGATCCGCTGCGGGCCCTCATGTACGGACAGGAAGGAGCCGACGCCGTGGCCGGTACCGTGGGCGTAGTCCAACCCGGCGTTCCACAGCGCGAGGCGGGCAATCGCATCAATGTCGCTGCCGCGCGTGCCTGCGGGAAACCGCACCATCGACAGCCCGATCATGCCCTTCAGCACGAGCGTGTAGTGTTTGCGCATGTCAGCGGTCGGCGTGCCAATCGGCACGGTGCGCGTAATGTCGGTCGTGCCGTCCTGATACTGCCCGCCAGAATCGACCAGATACAGTTCGCCATTAGCCAGCTTGCGGTTCGATTTGCGCGTGACGCGGTAGTGGACAATCGCCCCATGCGGGCCGGCACCCGAAATGGTGTCGAAGGAAATGTCGCGCAGCGGCATCTGCGTTTCTTCCCCGGTTGAACGGCGCAACTCTTCCAGCCTTGTAGCGACTGCTATCTCGTCGATAGTGCCCGGCTGACTGCTGTCCAGCCAGCAGAGGAACCTGGTCACCGCGGCTCCATCGCGGCGATGCGCGGCGCGAGACCCGTTTAGCTCCGCGGTGTTCTTGGTGGCGCGGGGGAGGCGGGCCGGATCGGGCGCTTCAACGACCTCGCCGCCTGCGTCCTCGACCGCGAGGCGCAGTTGTTCGGCTGCAAGCGATGGGTCGAGCGCGACCTTCCTGCCATCGGCGGAGCGTCCCCGAAGGTCTTCGTCCAGTGCATGCGGGGGGCGCAGCTTCGCCAGCGCTTCAACGTGTTGGTGCGCTTCTCCGTGCAGCTTGCGGTCGTCCAGATAGATTGCGTGGTCGCCACCGGCATCGAGAATGGCAAAGCCCAGCGGAACGGGCGTATGCGGAACATCGGAGCCGCGAATGTTGAATGCCCAGGCCAGCGATGAGGGATCGGTGAGCACCGCCAGATCAGCGCCGGCATCGGCGATCGCTGCTGCCAGCCTTTCGAGCTTCGCTTCCGCGCTTTCCCCGGCATAGGCCAGTGGGTGAACCGATACGGTGCCGGCTGGTGCAGAGGGCTGGTCCTCCCAGACCTGATCGACAAGGTTCCGGTCGACGGCAACGAGGGCGCTTTCTTTTCGTTCCAGCGCTTTGCGCAGTGAGCGCGCTTCGGAAATGGTGTGCAGCCAGGGGTCGAAGCCAATCCGCCAGCTTGCTTCCGCGTTGCCGTCCAGCCATTTCGACGGTGGATTGTCGACGAGGCTCTCGATCCTAAAGATTTCAGGATCGGTCTGTTCGCGCACCTGCAGCGTGTAGCGACCATCGACAAAGACGATTGCGCTTTCGCGCAGGATGAGCGCGGCACCGGCCGAACCCGTAAAGCCCGTCAACCATTGAAGGCGCTCCGACCGTTCGGCGACATATTCGCCCTGGTGCTCGTCGGCGCGCGGCACCAGAAAGCCGTCGAGGTCGAGTTCGGCAAGTTTTTCACGCAGTTTTCTGACGCGCTCGCGGCCTTGCGCCGGGTTGGCCGCCGATTCGAAATTCTGAAACATATGTGTTGGTTGCCGCCAGTTGGTGAGGCCCGGACGGTACAATCCACTGCACGGTGATGCAATCGCGGGCAGGGCGTGACTCATCATTGCGCAACTGCCATTTTGCGTTGCAGCATCAATCTGTGTGCACTGCAATATGGAATAGGTGCCATGCGTTTTTGGCGCTGGTTGCTGACCGGTGCGCCACCTATCTTTGCGGCTGTGGAGGATGGCACTCCAAAGGATTTAGGAGAACGGACATGGCAAACACTGCACGTCGCGGTTTCTTCCGTACAGCTTTCGACGCAATGGTTTCCGCCCGCGAAAAGCAGGCGCAGCGTTACGTCAATGGCGCGCTGATGATGCTCGATGACGAGACGCTCGGCGCGCATGGCATCAGCCGCCAGCAGCTTCGCGACGGTCGACACTTCACCAGCATTATCTGATCCCTCCAGTCAGATCAGGCGACAAAATGGGCGGCTTCGGTCGCCCTTTTTGCTATGCGGCGCTAGCGCTTGAAGTGGATCGTCACCCAGTCTTCACGCCATATGGTGGAGACATGGCGAAAGTGCTGCCCGGAATAGGCTGCAATCACGGCGCGGCGCTGACTGGCGAGTATTCCCGACAGGATGAGCGAGCCGCCGGGCGCGATGGCGCGCGCCACCGAGGGCGCAAGGCCGATCAGCGGCCTGGCCAGAATGTTTGCAACGATGAGATCGAACGGGGCGGCGTCTGCGATCACTCTGGAGCGCAGCCCGGATGCGGTTGCGGTGCGGACAAGAGAGGAAACGCCGTTCAGCCTGGCATTGGCTGCGGCGACCTGTGTCGCCACGGGATCGTTGTCGGTCGCCAGAACCGGCACATGCAGCAGCTTGGCCATGCCGATCGCCAGAACCCCGCTGCCGGTGCCGAGGTCGAGTATGCGGCGCGGGTTTTCGCGCCGGCTCACGGTGGCAATCGTTTCCAGACAGCCGGCGGTCGTACCGTGGTGGCCGGTTCCGAAGGCGAGGCCGGCTTCGATCTCGATGGCTATGCGACCTGCATGGCGCTTCACGCGGTCATGCGAACCGTGCACGAGGAAGGGCCCGGCGGCGACCGGTTTCAGACCGGCCAGTGTGTGCGCCACCCAGTCGATCTCGGGCAGCACCTCGCGGCCGATATCCAGCCGCAGGCCGGCATCGGCCATGATCGAACCGATGCGATCTTCCACGCCGTTCTCATCGCCCGGCGCATAGACCGAGATTTCGTGCAGCGCCTTTTCCTCGTCGATCTCGAATATTGCGAGGGGATAACCGTCATCCTCGAAGGCGGCATCAAGAAGCGCGTAAAGCGCGTTCGCCTCGTCCTGCACAGCGGTGACGAAATAGCGGATCTGGCCGTCGCTGCCGGCGGATGTGGACCGGCTCACGATTCGGACGCCAGGCGCTTCAGCTTGGCGACCGCATTGTCGGGGTTTTCGCCATAGGCGATCGTTCCCCAGAAGTCGCCGGCACTGTCCAGAAGCAGGATGGAGGCGGTGTGGTCCATCGTGTAGTCGCCATCCTCCAGTTCGACCTTGCGCCAGTAGATGCCGAAGGATTCCGCCATTGCAAACACCTTGTCCGGTTCGCCGGTGATGCCGGTGATGCGGTCGGACACGTTGGACACGTAACCATCGAGAAGTTCGGGCGTGTCGCGCTCAGGGTCGATGGAGACGAAATAGGCGCCGATATCCGATCCTTCGTCGCCCAGCTGGCTTAACCAGCCATCCAGCTCGAACAGGGTGGTGGGGCAGACCTCTGGGCAGTGGGTGAAGCCGAAGAAAACCGCACTCGGATGCCCGCGGAAGGCCTGTTCGGTTATCGGCTGGCCGGTCTGGTCAACAAGGGTGAAGGGCTCGCCGAACGACTTGCCCGCATATTGCCAGCGATACCAGTCGAAGGTGATGTAACCCACACCTGCGGCCATGAGCACGAGAATGCCGATCAGAATGGAACGCATCATGTCGCGATAAATCCGGAAATGGCGGTTGTCAGAAGCACCAGGCGAGGCCGGCTTCGGCGTAGGTCATGAAAATGTCGGCGCCCTTCTCGATCCAGGCCGAAAAGGCCAGACCGGTGACGGCAGCCGCCACAAGCGCCGCGAACGCCACGCCGGCTGCCGGCCACAAATGTCTGGGTTGGGCGATCTTCATGTCACCCAATATAGCGCTCAACAGGGCTGGCAAAAAGATGCGCCTTTGACGCGGGAGGCGCGAGGCGGCCGGAGCGGCAAGCCTGGCGGCACTGCCCCTTCCGGCTGGCTGGGGGGTGGGGCCGGAAGGGGCGAGGCGTGCCGCCTGGACGCGGTTGGAGCAGGCGCTCTCGACGCCCGCGCCACGACGATAGGTTGAGGCGTCCGAACAAAATCCGTCCGCGCGTTTCATCGCCAGGTCGCAGCGGGTTGTGGTGAATTTTTCGCTCACGGCTATTCGTCGCTGCGCGACGTGGCCGGGTGGCTTTGGCAGTGGGGTGCATTTCCTGATGTGAGGCGGTCATGACCTGCACAAAGGTCACGGAATGGATCCCGGACAGGCTGCGCCTTCCGGGATGACGCGCGGCATTCCGCGTCGCGCTCACGAGGTGTTGGGTGGGTCGAGCGCGTCCAGCGCCAGCGCCTGGCATTCCTTCAACACCCCGTCCACGGCGTGAAGCGGGCGTTTGCGGTTGCCGGGCGGGCGGCCGAAACGCAGCGGTGAGACGCGGCCGGGGCCCCGGCTGAGCCGGTTGCGCTGATACCAGCGGGCAAGGCGGCGGGCCTCGCGCGGCAAATTGGCAAGCGCGCGCCGCGACGACAGTAGCCGGCGGCAAAGGCCGGACGCATCGACCGGATCGTCGGGCGAGACGACAGGCTTTTCAGGGATCGGCGCCGGCTCGGTGACGCCCACGAGGCAGATGCGCGGCATGAACCTGGAAGCGCGCCTTGGCGGACCGAAGGAATGCCGCTTCAGCGGGTCGAGCAGCGGGAAGGCAGGAATGCGGAGGGCGGCCGGATGCGCCATGCCGCCCCCTCCGCCCTTCGACCCTTCGACAGGCTCAAGGCTCAGGACAGGGGCGGGCCGAGGCCGGGGCCGGGCCACGACGTCCCGCGCGGCGATGACAATGAGGCGGCGGATGGCGGCTTCGGCGGCGCGCAGGATGCGCAGCGCATAAGCGTGGAGATTGCGGGGCACCCTTCGAGGCTCGCCTACGGCTTTCGGGGCAAGCCACGGGTCTTGCCCGTCCTCGCTCCTCTCGGGATGGGGACCGTCGGCAAGCCCGACCAGCGCGAACAGCGCCGCAAGCACACGCTCCAGCGCCCCGCGGTTCCGCCTGATTGCCAGTGCCCAGTCCATGTCCGCCTCGCGTTGACCGGCGGGCATTGTGGGGAAGGTTTGGGCGGCGGGGATAGAAAAGTGGGCAGCGAGTGAGGAATAGTGAGCGGGGCCAGAGGGTTGGCGGGAGCGGCGGGGAGAATTTTTCCACGAGGCGTCCGCAATAAACTGCGGCTACCACCGCCCTCATTGCTGGGCTGCGCTCCGCCATGGCTTCTGGCGTTCGTACGCTTGCAAAGCCAAACCGTTGGCGATCATATACTTCCCAAACAGATTAGATATTGATCAGGGCTCAATCCTGTCCAGATTTGCAGGCAGCAGCGCCGTCTGCATAACCAAGTTCATAAGCTTCGGCGTAGTCTTCGTTATCCCAGTCGCCCTCAATGAGGGTCGCCCGTATCTTGCAGGTCGTATTGTATCCGACAGCATAGCCGTCATCGTATCCAACGTCGGCACGCTCCTCAGGATCAGGGCCACATGCTGATAGGGCGAACGCGCAGATGAGAGCAGCCGGAACTACCTTCCAGTCACGGACGACATGGTACTCCGCGCTCACTTAACCGACTTCTTTGGTTTCATTATTTGCCCGGCTTTTTGAGATCGAGTTGCGGACTTTTCGCCTCCGGTTTGCATATTTTCAGCCTATGTCCACCGACATCGCCAGACAACGGCAGCAGCCCTAGACTTTTTGCGCTGCCATCATTGTCGAACGTGTGAAATTCATCGGCCCGATAATGAATCGCCGTCGCGAGATGAATCGCATCTGGGGTCGATAGAGTTTTTCCGCCGTGCGCTGCGGCGTTGGCTACGTAATAGTCCCGCAAGTCGTGCGCTAGCCCTGCAATTTTGGTGTCGATACCCAACTGTGTCATTCGCTTGATCAAGTCGGTGAAGCTATTGCCTACGCCGACTGGAATCCTCGATTGTAATACTTCGACGCGGGTGAGCGTGGAGGTAATTAATTTTACTTCACGCCGTTTGTGACGGGCGATCACTTCGCGCACGCCGTCCATTTCGCCCGATTTTCTCGGCTCATCATTGAGCCACGCGAGGAACAGACAGGTGTCCCAGTAGTACACGGGACTAGCGCCAGCCATCACGCAACTCCCGTACAAACGCTTCCGAACTCAAACCGCCAGTCGCGTCCGGTGCGCGTCCTCGCAAATCGTCCCAATCAGGTAGGTCAGATTCAGGCGGAAATGCATCAATGCTCGTGACTTCGATCTGGTGTGGGAAATTGGTTCTGGCTCGGTAGCGAAGCGTACCAAAGACTTCCACTTTGCGCCCCACTGCGGAAACGGCATCGTCATACAGACGAACTGGAAAATGGCAGGCTACCTTTTTCGGCCCCACATCTGGATAGATTTGAAACGTGTTTGCCCCGAGATGAAGATTGATCTGTTCCAAGTTGCCCTGAAGGGATCCTTCGCACTCGTCATCGACCGCGAGCGCCGCATCAACGCGACTGACCACTTGAGGCGTCAGGTCAATTTGGTTGTCGTTGAAGAGCAAAGTTGCGCTCTTCACAGTCGTGCCGACCGGCCGCGCTAGGTTCCGTATGTCTCCAAGCAATTCCGCATCAAGGTCGAACAAATCATCGCCATTCGTGAGGGCCGTGGAAATACGTTGCAAGCTCTCAATTACGATCATGCCTGTAGGAGGCTGGCCCGGCAGAGGGTGCGGGTCGATAGTCACGCGCGCCGGGCTGTTATACGACAGCTCTGCGATACGAAAATAGCTGGCGGCTCTGCCGTCATTTGCGTCGCGGTCAAGACGACCAAGCGTAGCGCTCAGGTTCTGGAGCTCAGACAAAAAGGCGGCCAGGCGCACTTGACCATCGTCTTCGGGTAAACCCTCAATCACAAGGGTGATATTGTCGTCGGTAGCCATCAATCGCACCACCACTTGACTAGAGCCAACCCGCGAACGAGTCCCGGTACATAAGCCGCTTTCCGGCCATGCCTGCAAGGGCATTGATGGCACAGGCAGCATCGTCGGTGCCTAGTGCGACGCGATTGTTGTGGCGGAAATCGAACTCGGCAAGGTAGCATCGCGCCCGGCACGGGCCGAGTCAAACCAGTACTGTCGTGCGCCTACATTAGAGCTAGCATGGTCGCCGAGGGTTTCACCGCCCCACGCCCGGCATCAGCACGGCGATCCCCTTGACCGCCTTGTCATAGCCGGGGTGCCTTGCGCGTTTGCGGGCCAGCATCAGCGGGATGGATACGAACCAGAACAAAGCCGTCATGGCGAGCGCGCCGATGCCGGTCCAGAGCGGTGCGTCGGCGGCGAGCCCGAACAGGAACAGCGCCCACCAGAAGGCGATCTCGCCCAGATAGTTGGGATGCTGCGACCAGCCCCACACACCTGTGGTGAGGATCTGCTTGTTGCCGGAGCGCTTGTGGGTGCGCAGCTGCCAGTCGGCGATGGTCTCGACGGCGATTGCCGCAACGACGAGGATGGTTGCGGCAAGGTCGAGCCAGCCCGGCGGGCTGTCGGATGAGGTGACGGCGAATAGCGGCAGGCAGCCGAGGAAGACCAGTAGGGTCGGGAACATCTCGATGCCGGCCAGATTGACCAGCGGGAAGAAACGCCCGGTCTTGGCGCGCAGGTCGCCATATCGGAAGTCTTCCTCTTTCAGCCTTGGCCAGCGGACCAGGCAGTTGGTTGTGAGGCGGATGGACCAGAACAGGACGGCGGCGGAGACGACAGTCGTGCGGATGCCTGTTTCGTCCCCGGCCGTAAGCAGCCACAACAGCACGAAGGGTGGCGCAACGCTCCAGAACGGATCGTAGACCGAGGCATTGCCCAGAAGCGTGGCGAAGGCGAAGACGATTGCCGTGGCCGCCACCATGCCGGCGAGCACGGCCAGCATGGGATGGCCGGCGAGGTCTGTGGCCCATGCGGCGATGGCGAGCGCCAGCGCATAGACGGCGGTGCACACCACGGTAGTGCTGGCCGCGCCCAAACGGGCGTCCAGCCAGTCACGCAGGGATTTTCTGAAACCGCCAGTCATGGAGCCCCCGATTCGTTCCGCCGAGGCGGAAACTGCGCAATCGGGCCTGTTGCGTCAAACTTCGTGGCGGCTACGCTCGGGCTCGTCGCGCGTCAGGGACGCCGGCGCGGATACCGGCTGTCGCCGCCGCCGGGCCCGCAGCCAGGGATCGGCGATTGCAGCCGCTGTGGCTGCGAGAACCAGCGCGCAGAGCGCTGCCTTCGACCAGATTTCCATCGTTCCCTCGATCAGCAAGGCATGAACCACGCCGCCCACAACGACCACGCCAACCAGCGAGGTGTGGGCGACGCGCCAGACACGCGGCGAGAGGCGCAGCCGGCGTCTGAGCGCCGCCAGCATGGCTGTGGCGAACAGCGCCCACATGGCAGCGACGCCCCAGGCCGAGAAGGGCGTGGGCGAGCGGAACAGAAGCGCGTCAATGACGTCGGGCGGGCTGGTGATCCAGAGCCCAGCAACATGGACCACGACTGCCGCGACCAGAACAGGTCCGACAATGCGATGAACCTTGCGGCTGCGCAGAAGTAGCAGGCCCGGGAGATGCCCGCCGGCCAGCAATGGCTGGATAAGCGCAAGGCAGAGCGCGATCACGCCGGCCAGACCGGCTGCGATGTAGACCGGGCTTCGCCAGGCCAGAAGCTCGCTCGACGCGGCGAAGGCGAGGGGCACGATGAGTGCTGTGGCCAGTGCGGCCCAGATCAGGATCGCGCGGCTTGAAGGCATGAAGCCGGGTCAGGCCGGCTGAAGGACGAAATGCGCCTCCAGGCTGGTATCCCTGGCGCTTTTCATGACCGGCCGCAGGAAGACGGTTTCGAAGTCGCCACTGTCATAGGCGAGGTGGCCGTGCGGCTGGCCGAAGGCGGGAACGATCTGCGGCATCTCCAGCCGGAACACGCCGTTTTCGTCGGTCAGCGTTGCGCCGTGGCTGTGGGGGTCGCGCTCGTGGCCTTCCGTCGTGTGCGCCCAGATCTGGATGCGCTGGCCGGCAAGCGGCGCACCGTCGCCGGCGCGGCGAACGGTGCCCGACATCCAGAAGCCGCCGCCGCCGATGCGCTCGACGACTGGCGCGCCGGGCAGATAGTTGTTGGCGCCGCCGCGCATGGTGGGTGTGGGTGCGAGGCCCGCAGCGCGGGCGGGCACGACGAGGCCGGCCATGCCGGACATAGTGACAAGGCCGCCTGCGAGGAGGGTTCGGCGGTCGAATTCGGCCATGTTGCTCTCTCCATCCATGCGTCTGTTGCCGATAATGGGTGAAACTAGCGTGTTTGCGATGCCGGATGAATTGGGGCGGCGGTCACAGGCGGTAAACCGGCACCACGAAATTGTGATCGCTTCTTTTCGCTCGCAGGCCGTTCGCCGCCGCGTTCGCGCTCAGACCCCGGTCACGAACCCGTCCAGCACCTTCTTGCGGCCGGCCTTGTCGAAGTCGATGGTGAGCTTGTTGCCGTCGATCGCGGCGATGTTGCCATTGCCGAATTTCTGATGGAAGACCCGGTCGCCGACGGTGAAGGCGGACGGTGTGTCGGACACGGATTTCGCCACCAGCTCGCCCTCGATGGTGCGGCTTTTCACCGAGCCTCGGCCGGCGCCATAGCCTGAATCGACCTCGCCGTAACCGATTCGTTCCACAGTCTGGCCGGAGCGCGAACCCCAGTTGCGGTCGGTCGCCTCGGTGCGGTTGGCCTGAGCGCGCTGCCAGCCGGGCGTGGCGTAGGTGTTGGAAAAGCTCGATTGCTGCTCGTCGAAGCGCGAGGCGCCATAGGGGTTGCGGCGGCCGAAGCTGCCGCCCGATGGGGCGTTGTATCCGCCATAGGAGGCGCTTTCGTCGGCCACCTCGACATGGGCTTCGGGCAGCTCGTCCATGAAACGCGACGGGATGGTCGACTGCCACAGGCCGTGAATGCGGCGGTTTGAGGCGAACCAGATGTGCAGATTGCGCTTGGCGCGGGTCAGGCCGACATAGGCGAGGCGACGCTCTTCCTCCAGCCCCGAGCGGCCGCCTTCGTCCAGCGCGCGCTGGTGCGGGAACAGGCCTTCCTCCCAGCCGGGCAGGAACACGGTGCCGAACTCCAGCCCCTTGGCCGAATGCAGCGTCATGATGGAGACGGCGTCCATCTCCTCGTTCTGCTCGGCATCCATGACCAGCGCGACATGCTCCAGGAAGCCGCGCAGGGATTCATACTCCTCCATGGAGCGGATCAGCTCCTTGAGGTTGTCGAGCCGGCCGGGCGCTTCCGCCGAGCGGTCGTTCTTCCACATGTCGGTGTAGCCGGACTCCTCCAGGATGATCTCAGCGAGTTCGGTGTGCGGGGTGGTGTCGATGAGCGACTGCCAGCGGGCAAAATTGGCCGCCACTTCGCGGAGTGCCGCGCGCGGCTTGGGCTTCAGCTCGTCGCTCTCGGCCAGCGTGGCGGCGGCCTCCAGCATCGGTACGCCGAGCGCACGGGACGCGTCATGCACCTGCCGGATGGTGGCTTCGCCGAGCCCGCGCTTGGGCGTATTGACGATGCGCTCGAAGGCGAGATCGTCGGCGCCCTGCGCCACGACGCGGAAATAGGCCATCGCGTCGCGTATCTCCATGCGCTCGTAAAAGCGCGGGCCGCCGATGACACGATAGTTGAGCCCCAGCGTGACGAAACGGTCCTCGAATTCGCGCATCTGGAACGAGGCGCGGACAAGGATCGCCATGTCGTTGAGGTTCTCGCCCTTGCGCTGCGCGGCCTCGATCTCGTCGCCGACGGCGCGGGCTTCCTCCTCCGAATCCCAGGAGGCATGGACCTTGACCAGCGCATCGTCGGGATCGGGCTGTTCGGTGAACAGCGTCTTGCCGAGACGGCCCTCGTTATGGGCGATGAGATGGGACGCCGCGCCAAGGATATGCGCGGTGGAGCGGTAATTGCGCTCCAGGCGGATGACGGTGGCGCCGGGGAAATCCTTCTCGAAGCGCAGGATGTTGTCCACCTCCGCGCCGCGCCAGCCATAGATCGACTGGTCATCATCGCCGACACAGCAAATGTTGATTTGCTGCCTTTTGTTCTCGCTCGCGCCGAGTTCGCTTCGCTCACCGGCTCCGCGGGGGCCTCGCATTGGCTCGGACGGACGGTCGTCCTTGCGGCCTTCGGCCGGAACTCCGCTCTTTTGTTCGGGCCTTTGCGCGATCAGGCGCAGCCACAGATACTGCGCGGTGTTGGTGTCCTGGTACTCGTCGACGAGGATGTATTTGAAGCGTCGGTGGTACTCCGCCAGCACGTCGTGGTTTTCGCGGAAGATGCGGATGGGGTGCAGGAGAAGATCGCCGAAATCGGTGGCGTTCAGCGTGGCCAGCCGGTCCTGATAGGCCTGGTACATCTCGCGGCCCTTGCCGTTCATCGCCGCGCGGGCATCGCCCTCCGGTATTTCTTTCGGGCCAAACCCCTTGTTCTTCCAGCCGTCGATGATCTGCGCGAACTGGCGCGCAGGCCAGCGCTTGTCATCCAGACCCTCGGCCTGGATGAGCTGCTTGATCAGCCTGATCTGGTCGTCGGTGTCGAGAATGGTGAAGCCTGATTTCAGCCCCGCCAGCTCGGCGTGGCGGCGCAGGATCTTCACGCCGATAGAGTGGAAGGTGCCGAGCCAGGGCATGCCTTCGATCGCCTCGCCGACGAACATGCCGATGCGAGACTTCATCTCCCGCGCGGCCTTGTTGGTGAAGGTGACCGCGAGGATCTGCGAAGGGTAGGCGCGGCCGGTGGCGAGGATATGGGCTATGCGGGTGGTCAGCACCCGGGTCTTGCCGGTGCCAGCACCCGCCAGAACCAGAACCGGGCCTTCCGTGGTTTCCACCGCCTGCCGCTGCTCAGGGTTGAGGCCTGCCATGTAATCAGGCGCGCGGGCCTGACGCTGGGCCATGACGCGCGCTGCCAACCCGCTGCCGCCAGGTGCGGGCGCGCTGCCTTCGCCGTCGGCTGGTACAGGCGACTGATCGTGAACGCTGGACATTTGCCTGAATGTAGCGATTCGGGGCCGAAAGACCAGCAATCGCCGTGACACTGCTGAAGTGCGCACACGTTGCCCGTTGCAAATGGTTCAACGTCAAACTATATGGTTTGACATCAAACCATAGGAGTAAGTGCGATGACGAACAGGCGGAAGTTTCTGGCATTGATTGGCGGCGGGGTGATTGTGGCTGCCGGCGGCGCCGGAGCATGGGCGATGACGCGCGACCCGGCGCGGGCGCGCGTTCCCTGGGAAGTGGCCGGCAGCGGCGAAACGGAGCCGCGGCGCAGGGCGCTTTCCTATGCCGTGCTGGCGCCCAATCCGCACAACCGGCAGCCCTGGCTGGCGGACCTTTCGGTCGATGACGAAATCACGCTCTATTGCGATCTGGAGCGGCGGCTGCCCGAAACCGACCCGTTCGATCGGCAGATCACCATCGGGCTCGGTTGTTTTCTCGAACTGCTCGTCCAAGCCGCGGCTGAAGATGGCTGGCGCACCGAGGTGACGCTGTTTCCCGATGGCGAACCACAACCAATGTTGGATGCGAGCCCGGTGGCGCGGCTTCGGTTTCAGCACGACGACAATGTTGCGCGCGATCCGCTGTTTGCCCATGTGCTCGACCGGCGCTCCTGCAAGGAACCCTTCGACACGGGGCGTGGCGTAGATGAAACCCTCCTTGCCCAGATCGGCGCGGCGACGCGGTGGGGCACGGCAGACTACACGAATGACGAAGACCGCGTCGAAACCTTGCGCGGGCAGGCATGGGCGGCGTTGGAGACTGAACTGTTCACGCCGCGCACGCTGAAGGAAAGCGTGGATCTGATGCGCATCGGCAAGGCCGAGATCGAGGCCAATCCGGACGGCATCGACCTTGGCGGGCCGATGATGGAGGCGCTTTCGCTCACCGGCATCATGAACCGAGAAGCCATGCTGGACGTGAACTCGACGCTGTTTGCACAGCAGATGCCCATGTTGAAGGCGCCGTTCGATACGGCGATGGCCTTCATGTGGCTGACGAGACCGGGAAACAGCCGGACCGATCAGGTCAATGCAGGCCGGGACCATGTGCGGCTGAACCTTGCCGCCACCGGGCTGGGGGTCGGACTGCATCCGATCAGCCAAGCTTTGCAGGAATTCCCGGAGATGAAGCCGCATTATGACGGAATGCGCGAGACGCTGGGGATTGGCAGCGGCGAGACGCTGCAAATGCTGATGCGGCTCGGCTATGGTCCGCAAGTGCCGGCAAGCCCGCGCTGGCCGTATCAGACCCGGATCAGGAGTGCATGAGCGACGACAGGGAAAAGCAGGGCGAGGCGATGTTCCGGTTCTTCAACGAGATCGGGATCATCGCCCAGCTTTCCGGCAATGCTTTTGAAAAGGTGATGACGGGCGGCATGACGCTGCCGCAATTTTCCGTGCTCAATCACCTTGTGCGGCTGGGCGGCAACCGCACCCCGCTGGACATTGCGCGCGCCATGCAGGTGACCAAGGGCACGATGACCAACACGCTCGGCCATCTGCAACGCGCCGGTCACATCACGATCAGGCCTGACGAAAAGGATGGGCGGTCGAAGCGGGTGGACATCACCGTTAGCGGGCGAAATGCGCGCGATGCCGCAATCGCAGCCATGGTGCCGGAACTGGCCTGGCTGGCGGAACGGATTGCTCTGAAGGATGTGAATGCGGCGCTGCCGCTGCTGGAACAGGTGCGCAAGCTGCTGGACGAACGGCGGAACTAACCTATGAGGCGGCGCGGCCGCCTAGGGCAGCCGCGCCAGTCTGTTCAGTTCAGAGGCTGCGGCCGCTGTCCTGCCACAGTTCGAGCAGAGCCAGCACGACGACCGCGAGGCCGATTACGACGTGCAGCGTCAGCAGCGCGCCGCCGAAGCCCAGAACGTACGGCGAGGCGACCAGCCACAGGCCGCAGACCATCTCTACCCACTCCTGCCAGCGCTGCGGCCGAACCATGGCCAGAGCTGCCAGAGCGACGATCAGAAGGCCTGCCATACCTGACGACAAGACCATCGCCGTGTTTTCGGCCCCGACCATGACGGCCGGCACAATGAGGATTGACGTGCCGAGAATGATCGACACGACATCCTCCCACGAGCGGTGGGTGGTGAGATCGTACCAGTGGTGTTGTTCAACGGTTGCCATCACAACCTCCTTTCAGGTGCGGTCATTTGACCGGCCCAAGGCTGTTCTTGGCTTTTGGCCGCGCACAAGCCCCAAGGGCCATTCGCACAACTCGTTATACTTTAGTCTTATTCGGGATTTCCGGCAAGAAAAACCGGCCGGTGATCTAGTGCTCGGTCGCGCATTGGTCGTGATCGGCAAGTGCCTTCATGACATGGCATTCGCCGACCGTGTGGCCGCCGCAATCGGCAATGCGAGCGAGTTCGGTTTCCAGACGTTTCAGCCGCGCAATGCGCTCACGCACATTGGCCAGATGAGCGGAGGCTATGCGGTCTGCGTCGGCGCAGGGCCGGTCGGGATGGCCGCCCAGGTCGATCAGTTCGCGGATCGCCTCGATGCCGAGGCCCAGATCGCGCGCATGGCGAATGAAGGCGAGGCGCTCCAGATCGGCGTCGCCATAACGCCGCTGGTTGCCTGCCGTGCGGCCCGGCTCCTCGATCAGACCGGCCTGCTCGTACCACCGGATGGTGGGCACCTTGACCCCGGTGCGGCGTGACAGTTCGCCAATCGTCAGCATCGAAAATACCTCTTGAACCTCTAGTCGCTAGAGGAATTAGGTTCGCAATATAGACAATTCAAGAGGCTTGAGATGAGCGCTTCCTGCGGACACGATCACCATTTCGACGGACTATCGGCCGACTACAAAAGACGGTTGTGGGCGGTGATCGCCATCAACGCTGCGATGTTCGGCGTCGAGATGACGGCCGGCCAATTGTCGGGCTCGCAGGCGCTGAAGGCCGATGCGCTCGACTTCTTCGCCGATGCGGCGACCTATTTCATCTCGCTCATGGTGATCGGACAGGCGGTGCGAGTGCGCACCACGGCCGCAATCGCCAAAGGGGTGAGCTTGCTGGCGATGGGACTGTGGGTCGCCGGAACGACGGTCTATCAGGTGCTGGTGCTGGGCGTGCCGGAACATCAGGTGATGGGCGCGGTCGGGTTTCTGGCGCTTGTCGCCAATGTGGCCAGCGTGCTGATCCTGATGCGCTACAAGGATGGCGACGCCAATGTGCGCTCCGTGTGGCTGTGCTCGCGCAATGACGCGATCGGCAATCTGGCCGTCATGCTGGCGGCAGCGGGCGTGTGGGTGACAGCGACCGCGTGGCCAGACCTGATCGTGGCCGGCATCATGTCAGGCCTTTTCCTGACATCCTCGGTGCAGATCCTGAGGCAATCGGCGCGCGAGTGGCGCAATGGCGTCGGTGGGGACCATGCACACAAGCACGGCTAGCAGCCCCGGCGCCAAGCCTATTTCCGCTTGATGCCGATGGAGCGGCCGACGCGTGCGGGACGGGGCAGGGTCGACTGTGCAGCATGCATGGCCTGCATCTTCTCGTACACGTCGGGCGGGAATGGCGTGACCTTGGGGCCGGACATGTCGATGTGGAGCGTCAGTGATTCCGCCGCCGCGGCCAGCCATCCATCGACGTGGAACAGCTCCTGATAGGTGTGGAAGCGCTTCTCGTCGAAGTCGATCAGCTGGAAGCGGCAGCGCACCCGGTGGTCGAGATGCAGTTCCTGCAGATAGCAGATGTGGAACTCGCCGGTGTAGGTGGTGAGCTTGCGCTTTGCGGCATAGTTCGGACCCATGCCGAGCAGCTCGTAGGCATCGTCGGCCGAGCGGTCGAACAGCACTGAGTAATAGGCCATGTTGAGATGGCCATTATAGTCGATCCAGTCGGGCTGGATGCCCATTTCTGACGTGACGAGAGGCGCGTCGGTGAGGTTCATGCGGCGGCGGTTCCTTTTCTTGCCCGGTGCGCAAAGATCGCGTTTTGACGGTTGCAAAACAAGCCGCTAGGAGATTCTTCCGACAACAAGAATGGCGGCACAACATAGCTGCCGCCGCGGGAGGCGAATTTCATGGCATTGGCGGGGATCGAGAAGGTCGCGCGCAACGAGGCGGGCATTGAGGCGGTGCTCGGCATTCTGCGCCAGCGCTATGGCGAACGGTTCCAGACCGGGCAGGCGATCCGCGACCAGCACGGCCACACCATGACCTACATTCCCGGCCAGGCGCCGGACGGTGTTTTCTTCGCAGAAAGTGCGGAGGAAGTGCAGGATGTGGTTCGCATCTGCGCCGACCACAGCGTGCCGATCATTCCCTTCGGTACCGGTTCATCGCTGGAAGGACATGTGAACGCGCCGGGCGGTGGCGTTTCGGTCGATACCTCGAAGATGAACCGTGTGCTGGAAGTGCACGCCGAAGACCTGGACTGCACGGTGGAGGCCGGTGTCACGCGCACGCAGCTGAACGAATATCTGCGCGATACAGGGCTGTTTTTCCCGATCGATCCGGGAGCGGACGCCAGCCTTGGCGGCATGGCCTCAACGCGAGCGTCCGGCACCAATGCAGTACGCTACGGCACGATGCGCGAAAACGTGATGTCGGTTTCGGCGGTGATGGCCGACGGGCGTCTGGTGACGACGGCCAAGCGGGCGCGCAAATCGTCCGCCGGTTACGACCTCACCCGCCTTCTCGTCGGTTCGGAGGGCACGCTCGGCATCATCACGTCGCTGACGCTCAAGCTGCACGGCATCCCTCAGGCGATTTCGGGAGGCGTGTGCCCGTTTCCCACGGTCGAGGCTGCCTGCAATGCGGTGATAACCACCATCCAAATGGGCATTCCGGTGGCGCGTATCGAGTTCATCAACGGGCTCGGCATGAAGTCCATCAACGCCTATTCCAAGCTCGATTACCCGGAAGGACCGTGCCTGTTTCTGGAGTTCCACGGTTCCGATCAGGGCGTCGCCGAGCAGGCGGAGATGTTTGGCCAGATCGCCGATGAATATGGCGGCGGGCCGTTCCAGTGGACTACCGTGGCCGAGGAGCGAACCAAGCTCTGGAAAGCGCGCCACGACGCCTATTGGGCGGGGCTGGCGCTGAGGCCTGGCGCCAAGGCGCTGTCGACCGACGTTTGCGTGCCGATCTCGCGGCTGGCCGACTGTATCGTGGAAACGGAGGCCGATATCGCCGAAAGCGGGCTGACCGCGCCAATCGTGGGCCATGCCGGCGACGGCAATTTCCACGTGCTGGTGCTCGCGGACATGGACGACGCCGACGAGGTCGCGCGCATGGAGGCGTTTGTCGACCGGCTCAACATGCGCGCCATCGCCATGGACGGCACCTGCACCGGAGAACACGGCATCGGGCAAGGCAAGATGCACTTCCTGAGCCACGAACTGGGGCCGGCGGTGGACTATATGCGCGCCATCAAGCAGGCGCTGGATCCGAAGGGGATCATGAATCCGGGGAAGATCTTTCCGCGAAACGGGTAGAAGAAACGGGTGAGGGCGGGCTGCACCTGTATTCGATGCTGTGCGGGTTGGATCGCTCAGGCATGGATCCTCGGATCAAGCCCGAGGATGACGACCGAGCGGCATGCACCGTGCACAATTGCCACTTTATCGACAGACTGATGCGGGTAAGGTGAAGTCTAGAGGGTTTGCGGACTGCCGGCACGGCAGTGAGAATGCGGGAGAAAACATCTGGCCCGGCTCTTCGTCATCATTGGCGGCCTGATCGTACTGGCGCTGACCGCGGTGCTGGTCGTGCCCTATTTCATCGACTGGACGAGCTACAAGGCCGATTTCGAGCGCGAGGCGAGCCGCGTGCTCGGGCGCGAGGTGGTGGTGCGCGGAGACGCGCGCGCAAGGCTGCTGCCGCTGCCATCGGTGACCTTCACCGATGTAGAAGTGGCGGGTGCGGCACCCGGACAGCCGGCCATGACCGTCGAAACGTTTTCGATGGACGCCGAACTTGCACCCTTTCTGCGCGGCGAGTTGCTGATCTTCGACATGCGGATCGAGCGGCCGAAGGCGATGATCTCCGTCGCCGAGGACGGGACGATCGACTGGGCGCTCAGGCCGTCGACCCCGTTCGACGCCGGACAGGTGACACTGGAAAATGTCACCGTCATCGAAGGACAGATCGAGATCGCGCATGCCGCGAGTGGGCGCACGCACAGCCTGACGGAAATCAACACGGCGATTTCGGCGCGCACGCTGGCCGGTCCGTGGCGGATGAGCGGTTCGATGCGCCTCGACGGCGCGCTGACCGATCTGACGGTTTCGACCGGCTCGCTCGAAGATGACGGCACGATGCGGCTGCGCATCCGGGCCACCCCGGAACGCTACGGTTTCAACGTGGAGACCGACGGTCGCGCCAGCCTGCGCGAAGGCGCGTTCGGTTATCAGGGCGGGTTCAAGGTGACCGCGCGCAAGGCCGAGCGCCTGCGCGGCAATGACGGCGAGACGGTGTTGCTGGACGAAGGCGAACAGCCAAACGCCCCGCCAGCCTATCGCGTGTCAGGCGAGTTCAAGCTCGACCACGCAATGATCGACGTCTCCGAATTCCGGTTCGAGACCGGGCCGGTTGTCGATCCTTATGTCGCCAATGGCGCGGCATCCATCGTTCTCGGCGAGGAGCCACGTTTCAACATCAGGGCCGACGGCGCACAGCTGCGTTTCCAGGATGTGGCCGACGCCGAGGACGGCCAGCTGGCGCTGGCTGACCGGCTTGCGGCCGTCAAGGAGGTCATGTTCGATCTGCCAAAGCCGGAGATACCGGGCACGATCGAAGTCAATCTGCCGGCAATCGTGGCCGGCGACACCACGGTGCGCGATGTCAGGCTGTCGGCGGAGCCGGTTGAGAAGGGCTGGTCGATTGGCGCGATGCAGGCGACGCTGCCCGGCCGCGCGACGCTGGAAGGCAACGGGTTTCTGAACACGACCTTCGGTGAGTTCGGGTTCGACGGGCAACTGCTTCTGGCCGTCGGTCAGCCCTCCGGTTTCGCCGCCTGGCTTTCGAAGGATGTGGACGAGGCAATCCGCGCGCTGCCTGCCGCCGGTTTCGAGGCGAAGGTGGAACTGAGCGAGGTGCGGCAGGTCTTCGAGGACCTCGAATTGCAACTCGGCGCCGCCGCCTTCAGCGGACGCATCGTCAACGAACAGCCAGTGGATCGGCGTCCGTCGATGACGCTGGCGCTCGATGGCGGGAGGCTCGATGTCGAAGGGCTGGCCGCCTTTGCCTCGCTGTTCGTTTCCGACAGCGGCGCGACACGGCTTGCCGACCACGATTTCGATTTCAACATCAAGGCGGGACCGGTAACCGTTGCCGGCATCACGGCCGAAAGCGCGGACACTGCACTTCGCCTGCGCGACGGGCGGCTGGAGATCGACAGGCTGGCGCTGACCGGCGTCGAAGGCGCGTCGATCAGCGCGACCGGCTCGGTCAACGGCATTGGCACGGAGCCAACCGGCTCGCTGGATGCTTCGGTGATTGCGGGCGATCTGGCGCCGCTGATCTCACTGGCTGCCGAACGCTTTCCCGGCAATGCCGTCCTTGCCGCGCTGGACGAGCGCTCCGCCGCATTTCCGGGCGTCTTCGGCGAGGCCAGAATGGATCTGCGCGCCGAACTGGCCAAGGCTGGCGAGGACGCGCACCGGCTGGTGTTCAGCATCAAGGACGGCACGGCAGGCGGCAGCACCATCGATTTCGGGCTGACGGCAACCGGTTCACTGGCCGATCCGTATGGTGCGAAAACCGATATCTGGCTGACCGCGAGCAATGAAGAGCCGGGCGCACTTTACGCGTTGTACGGTATTCCCGCCCTGCCGTTCGGCTTTGCCGGGGCACTTGGCACCGAGCTGGAAATCGCCGGGACGCTGAAAGACGGCGCGACCGCGAAGTTCCGCGCCGCCGGAGACGGCATCATCGCCCTGTTCGAGGGAACGGTGGGCGCCGAGGCAGGCTCATTCAGCGCCAATGGCGAGGCGAGCATCGAGGCGACCGATCTAGAGCCCTATCTGATGACAGCCGGTGTCACGCTTCCCGGCATGGGGCTCGGTGTGCCGGTGGCGCTGTCGGCCAATCTCGATCTTGCCGACGGAGTGCTGATCGCGTCTGGCCTGTCTGGCACCATCGACGGCAATGCGATCAGCGGCGACATCAACGCAAGCCTGCGCGACGGGCTGCCGCATTTCACCGGCGCGGTGAACCTGGCTTCGCTCGATCTCGGCCTCGTTGTGGCGTCGGTTCTGGGCGAAGCGTCGATGGATATGGAGGCCGGTGGTGTGTGGCCGCGCATTCCATTCGAGCCGTCGGCGCGGCCGCCCTTCACCGCTGAACTCGACATCGCCGCCACGAAACTGCTGCTCAACGGCGCACGCTATGGGGACAATGCACGCATGTCGGCGCGCATGAACCGCGAGGGCGCGCGGCTTGCCGATGCAACGGCCATCTTCAACGGCGGAACGATCAGCGGCCTGATCGAACTTTCCAACAATGGTGGCACGGGGCTGTTTTCCGGCCAGATCAAGGGAACCGATGCGCCCGTCTCGGCGCTGCTTCCCGACATCGGGCTGAGCGGCAAGATGGACTTTTCGGCCAGCCTGACTGCCAACGGCAAGTCCATTGAAGCCATGATGGCTTCGCTCTCCGGTTCGGGCACGGCCTCGGTGGAAAACCTCGTCATCCCCGGCCTGTCCCCGGATGCGCTGTCGCCGATCCTGGCCGCCGCCGACGAGGCAGGCACGGATATCAACAATGACCGGACCGCAGCCCTTGCGCCTCCCTTCATCGGCGACGGTGTTTTCGAGACAGAGGCGACCGAGTTTGCCGTGACGATTGCGGGCGGCGTGGTGCGTGCGCCACCGATCGTGCTTGAGCGGCCGGAGGCGCAACTGACAACCGAGGCGCGCGTCGATCTCGGCATGGGCACGGTCGGTGCGTCCGGCGAGATTGTCTACGATCCGGGACTGGACGCTGTGGTCGGCGCCGAGCCTTCCGTGCGCTTTGACGTGTCGGGGTCGCCCGGCGATGTGTCGGTCAATCTGGATACGGCTCCGCTCGGGCAGTTTCTTACCCAGCGCGCGCTGGAGCGGGAGCAGGCGCGGGTCGAAGCCATGCAGGCGCAATTGCTGGAGCGTCAGCGCCTGCGTCGCGAGGTCCGGTATTACGCCTCGCTTCAGGAAGAGCGGGAGCGCCTCGCCGAAGAGGTCTTGCGCAGGGAAGAAGCTGCACGCGCAGCCGAACAGGCGAGGCGGGCCGCCGAAGAGGAAGCCAGACGCCAGGCGGAGGAAGAGGCCCGATTGAGGGCCGAGGAGGAAGCGCGCCGTCAGGCCGAAGCCGAAGCGCAGGCCGCAAGCACGCCGCCCGCCGAAGAGACCGATAGCGGGATCGAGCGCGAGACGCTGTCGCCGCCAACCAATGGCAGCGCGACCGGCCGCCCCAACATCACGCTCGAGGGACTGCTTCGCGCCATTCAGGAGTGAGGCGGCGGTTCATGTATCGATTCAACCGCCTGTCGCGTTGATTCTAGCGTTGCCCCCAAACTGCTGAAACCGAACGCTATTCTTCGGACTTGAGATAGTCGAGTACGTGCAGCCTGAGCGCCGATGACAGGTTCGTGCCGGGCTCTCTGGCGGCGTCGATCTCGGCAATGAGGGAGGCTACAGACAGGCCGCGGGCGGATGCTATGGCGGCCAGCTCGTGGTGAAAGGCATCCTCGATGGAATAGGATGTCCGGTGGCCGTCGATGGTGACGGAGCGTTTGCGCACCGAACTCATGGCGCGGTCACGCCGGTGCTACTTCTTGCGGAATGAATCGAGGGAGACCACCTGGGCGCCTTTGCCTTCAGGTTCCTCGGCGTCCTCGTCAGCCTTTTCGGCGCTCTTGCCCTTCGATTTCCTGGGGGCCGGCTTCTTCTTGCCGTCGCCCTCGACGACCTCGTTGTCGGCTACGGCTTCGCGTCCATCGCCCGGCAGCGCCACGACAGGCTGGTCGTCGGTTTCGGCGTCGGGTTTTACGTCGAATTCCAGCTCGAAGCTGACCGAAGGATCGTAAAAACCGCGCACCGCCGCGAAGGGGATTTCCAGCAATTCCGGAACGTCGGAGAAGGAAAGCCCGATCTGAAAGCCGACATCGGTGACCTTCAGATCCCAGTACTGGTACTGGATGACGATGGTCATCTGATCGGGATAGCGCTCGCGCAGGCGCGACGAAATACGCACGCCGGGGGCGTCGGTGACGAAGGTGATGAAGAAATGGTGGTTGCCGGGCAGGCCGGTGCGCGCGACTTCGCTCAGCACCTTGCGCATTACCCCGCGCAGGGCTTCCTGGGCCAGAATGTCGTAACGGATGTGATCGTCTGCCATCGGTGCCAGCGGTTCGGTCGAGTCAATTCGATTCTGGTTTAGTGCCGTAGCGGGGCTGCGTAAACCGGATATAGCGCAGGAGGCGGCATGCGGAAGCGCCGTCGGCCTTTTCCACCGGTTTGGGCAGGAGATTGTGGGTTGTTTCGCGGAATCAAGTGGAGGCTTCTGTTGCCAGGTGCCTCCGAACCCCGCCTGCAGGGGCTAACCCACAGGGCTTAATTCGAGACTATCGCACTGCGTTAAGCAGCGAGACGTGCCTCAGCATAGTTGTCGTTTGCAACTACAAGTTTGACCCGATAACGGTGGTATCATGCCGGGCAAAAGTCCGATCTTTACACCCTCGTCGATCCTATTTCGCCCCCATCAGCAGCAGCCTGAACAGGCTGTTCCTGGTGGAGGCGCCGGGTACCGCCCCCGGGTCCGAATGGCTTATTGCATCGGCCGTTTATCGCCATAGTCGGAACAAGTCCGACGCCTTTGAATATAGGCATTGAGCAGAGCTTTTGGAAGGGGTGGGGGACCCCAGGGAGATTGACGGACGCCCATCTTGGGCTAACCTCGCGTCAGTTGCGGTCGCGAGGGGGTGCGATGACCGACTATCTGGCCGATGTGCGCAAATATGATGCGCTTGCCGACGCCGACATTGTCGACAGGATCGTCAAATATCTGGGCGTGGCGCTCCACAATCGTGACTCGTCACTCGTTGCCTGTTCCGACAAGAGCGAACGCGACCGTGTGCGCGAGCGATGGTGCGAGAAGAAGCTCGGCTATACCGACGCCGAACGCGCCGACAAGGTCGTGGAACTGGTCTGCCAGACCATGTCGGGCGACAAATCCAAGGGCCGCGTTACCTTCTACTATCTGGTTGCCAAGCATCTGGGAAAACTCGACGAGATCTGACGCTCGCGCTCATGTGACCGCGATGTGTAGATGTGTGTCCGGCAATTGCGCAGCTCTGATGCTAAGCCGACAGCGACCAGTCATAACGTCGGGGTGCCTTATGGAACGCAGGAAATTCATGATCGCGCTTGTTGCCGCTGGCGGCATGGCGTTTGCCGTGTCGGGGCCTGCAATGGCCATGAAAGCCGAGGTCTACACCGGCGTGGTCGATGGCGTGGGTGCGGGTGGCTATGACGTTGTGGCCTATCAGACGCAGGAAGCCGCAGTGCCTGGCGATGCCGCGATCACCGCCGACCATGACGGCATCACTTACCGCTTTTCCAGTGAGGCCAATCGCGAGATCTTTGCTGCCGAACCGGCGCGCTACCTGCCGCAATATGGTGGATATTGCGCGTGGGCGGTCTCTCAGGGTTACACCGCGCATGGCGACCCGGAAGCGTGGAGCGTGGTCGACGACCGGCTCTACCTGAACTACTCCAAGGGTGTGCGCACGCAGTGGCAGAGCGACATTACGGGCAACATCTCGAAGGGCGACGCCAACTGGCCGAAGGTTCTAGAATAGGCTTATCCACGGCCTGCAACCAGCGATCTGATGCACGGGTCGGCCGGTTGGGCTAAGCTGGTCCAGCTAACGAATCGGCCTGAACATGCGACATCCCGAGCAGCAATATCTCGACCTGATGCAGGACATCATGGAAAGCGGCGACCGGCGCGTGGACCGCACCGGTGTCGGAACGCTGTCGCTGTTCGGCGCCATGGCGCGGTTCGACCTGAGCGACGGCAAGGTGCCGATCCTCACCACCAAGCGGGTCTACTGGAAGACCGCGGTGAAGGAGATGCTGTGGTTCCTGACCGGCGGAACCAACATCCGGCCGCTGCTTCAAGACAATGTCCGCATCTGGACCGACTGGCCGCTTGCCAAATACCGCAAGGCGACAGGCGAGGAGATTTCCCAGAAGGATTTCGAGCAAAAGGTGCTCGACGATGCCGAATTCGCCGCGCGGTGGGGCGAGCTTGGTCCCGTCTACGGTAAGCAGTGGCGGCGCTGGGTGGGCCCGGACGGGCGCGAGCACGATCAGATCACCGATCTTCTGGGCCTGTTGCGCGACAACCCAACCAGCCGGCGCATGATGTTTCATGGCTGGAACGTTGCCGAACTCGACCAGATGGCGCTGCCGCCCTGTCACATGGTCTACCAGTATCATGTCGCGAACGGACGGCTTTCCTGCCTCATGTTCCAGCGCTCAGCCGACATCCTGCTTGGTGTGCCGTTCAACTTCGCCGGCGCGGTAGCACTGCAGTTGATGCTGGCGCAGCAGGCGGGGCTGGAGCCCGGCACATTCGTTTGGATGGGCGGCGACGTGCATCTCTACCTGAACCACATCGATCAGGCGAAGGAGCAGCTTTCGCGCGAGCCGCGGCCCTGGCCGACAATGCGGCTGACCAGAAAGGCCGCGAGCATCGACGACTACCGGATCGAGGACTTCGAGGTAACGGGCTACGAGCCGCATGCAGCCATCGCCGCCGATGTAGCGGTCTAGGCCTGCCCGCATTTTGGCCGTGTTCTGCCTGAAGATTGACGTTGGGGCAGGGCGCGTGGATGCTGCGGTCTGACCCGCTCGTCCACGGGAGGCAGTCTCCATGCTTCGTGCCCTGACAATTGCCGCTTCGATAGCAGTGGCATCGCCAGCATTCGCCAATGATACGATGGCTGAGCTGAGGACCGGAGGGCTGGTGTTCGTGCGGACCGACGCCGTCACCATCGAAAGCGAGGACCTCTACATTTCACCGCAGGAGGTTCGTGTCGCCTACCGGTTCCGCAACTTCTCCGAAGAGGATGTGGAATCGATCGTGGCGTTTCCGATGCCCGACATCACCTTCTACCCGGAAGAAGAAATTGCGATGCCCGAACCGGGCGTGGACAATTTCCTCGGCTTCTCGGTGAATGCGGATGGAGCCGACATCAAGCCGCAACTGGAACAACGGGCTATTGCGGCCGGGCTCGACGTCACCGATGAGGTGCTGGCGGCCGGCCTGTCCGTCAATCCGGCTGACAGCAGAGCCAGTGAGGAAGCGGGGCGGCTGCCGGAAGCCACCAGGCAGGACTGGGTGAGCCGCGGCATGCTGCGCACCTTCTCCTACGATGATGGCAGCGGCTGGAAGACTGAATATCATCCAGCATGGACCATGCGCTCGACCTATTGGTGGCGCATGAGCTTTCCGGCCGGACGGCCAATCGATGTCAGGCACAGCTACAAGCCGAGCGTCGGCGGCACTTCCGGCATTTCCTTCTTGCATGACGGTAAGATTCAAGGCGCGCATTATCCGGCCATGAAGGACAAATTCTGCATCGAGAGCGGTTTCGAGCGCGCTGTCATTGCGGCCGCCAAGCGCGACCCGAACGGCTATCCGCCCTATTGGGAAAACTGGATTTCCTATGTTCTGACGACCGGCGCCAACTGGGCCTATTCAATCGGCGAGTTCACGCTGACCATCGACAAGGGCAAGGCGTCCAATCTCGTCAGCTTCTGCGGTAGCGGCGTGGAAAAGATCGGGCCGACAACATTCCGCGTGCGCTATTCGGATTTCGTGCCCGAACGCGACATCGAGATACTCATCCTGAACCGTTTCGAGTAGAGATCGCAGCTTTCAGACCCGAGGAAGCCGGAGACCGAATGACCGTCAGCATTATCGTCGCTATTGCTCAGAATGGCGTGATCGGGCGCGACAACGACCTGCCATGGCGGCTTTCCACCGATATGAAGCGCTTCAAGGCGCTGACAATGGACAAGCCGATCATCATGGGCCGCAAGACCTGGGAAAGCATGCCCCGGCGGCCATTGCCCGGCCGCCGCAACATGGTGGTTACGCGCAATAGTGCCTATGCGGCGGACGGAGCGGAGATATTCGGATCGCTCGATGCGGCGCTGGATGCCGCCGGCGATAGCGATGTGAGTATCATCGGCGGCGGCGAAATTTATGCGCAGGGAATGGCGCGCGCCGACCGACTTCACGTCACTCATGTCGAAACGCAGGCGCAGGGCGATACGCACTTTCCCGAAATCGATCCCGCCATCTGGAAAAAGACAATGGAAGAGCGCGTTCCGGCCGGCGAAAAGGACGATTTTGCCACGCGCTATACGGTTTACGAGCGCCACCGGTCCGTGCCATGACGGCCAGTGACAGGCGGCGCAGGCTGCTTTCGGGAAGGGCGAGCGCCAAGCCGCCGCGTTGAAAGCGGAACGGCCGGTACCTATAACGAACAAAATCGGGCGGTTCCGGCTTGCGGAAACAGCGCCGGACAAACGAAGAGGAAATCAATGCCCTGGAGCAATCAGACCGGCGGCGGCCCTTGGGGCGGCGGTGGCGGAAACAATGGCAGTGGCGGCGGCAATGGCGGTCCGTGGGGCCAGAGGCCCGGTGGCCGCGGCCCGCAGGGAACACCCCCTGACCTTGAAGACATCATCCGGCGGGGACAGGACCGGCTGCGGCAGGCGCTGCCGGGCGGCGGCGGGGCCAGCCCGATGCTGTTTGTGCTGATCGCGGTTGCGCTTGTCGCCGTGTGGCTGTTCCAGGCGATCTACACCGTCCAGCCTGACGAACTGGCCGTCGAATTGCGGTTCGGCAAGCCGAAGGACGAGGTTTCGGAACCGGGACTTCATTTCCACTGGTGGCCGATCGAAACGGTCGAAACGGCCAATGTGGCCGAAAAACTGATCGACATCGGCGAAGTGCGCGGCAACACGTCGTCGGGCCTGATGCTTTCAGGCGACCAGAACATCGTCGACGTGAAATTCTCCGTCGCCTATCAGGTCGCCGATCCGGGCGCATATCTGTTCAATGTGGCCAGCCCGGACGAGATGGTTCGCCAAGTTGCAGAGAGCGCGGTGCGTGAAGTGGTGGGCCGCCGTCCGGCGCAGGACATCTTCCGCGACGACCGCCAGGGCATCGCCGAGGAAGTGCGCACAATCGTGCAAGGCACTCTGGAAGAATACGGCACGGGGCTCGCAGTCAATGCGATCTCGATCGAGGACGCTGCACCGCCGCGCGAAGTGGCCGACGCGTTCGACGAAGTGCAGCGCGCGGAGCAGGACGAAGATCGCTTCGTGGAAGAAGCCAACCAGTATTCAAACCAGCAACTTGGCCAGGCGCGCGGTGAAGCTGCGCAGATCCGCGAAGAGGCGGCAGCCTACAAGAACCGGGTTGTGCTGGAGGCACAGGGTGAGGCGCAACGCTTCATCTCCGTCTATGACGAATATGCGAAGGCGCCGGACGTCACCCGCCGCCGCCTGTTCCTGGAGACGATGGAAAACGTGCTGAAAGGTTCCAACAAGGTGATCGTGGACGAGAACGGCTCCGGGGTTGTGCCCTACCTGCCATTGCCTGAACTCAACAAGCGCTCCGCGCAGGGAGGCAACTGATGAGCAATCGTCTTCCAATCATCGCGGTCATCGCCGCAATCCTGCTGTTCCTCGGCTATTCGTCGATCTTCGTTGTCAATGAGCGCGAACAGGCCATCGTTCTGCGCTTCGGCGAGATCGTGAAGGTCGAGACCGAACCGGGCCTCTACTTCAAGCTGCCTTTCGGCTTCATCGAGGCCGACAATGTGCAGATCCTCGAGGACCGTGTGCTGCGTTTCGATCTCGACGATATCCGCGTCCAGGTTTCGGGCGGCAAGTTCTATGAGGTCGACGCATTCGTCGCCTATCGCATTTCCGATCCGCGGGTATTCCGTCAGACGGTTTCAGGCAGCGTGCCGCTTGCCGAGCAGCGTCTTCGCACCCGTCTCGATGCGGCCCTGCGCCGGGTCTACGGTCTGCGCGGATTCGAGGCGGCGCTGTCGGATGAACGCACCTCGATGATGCGGGAGGTGCGCGATGAATTGCGCCTGCCCGCCAACTCGCTGGGGCTGGACATTGCCGATGTGCGTATCCGTCGTACCGACCTGACCGACGAGGTTTCGCAACAGACCTACGACCGCATGAAGGCGGAACGTCTGGCAGAGGCCGAAAGGCTGCGCGCCCGCGGCCGCGAGGCGGCACAGCGCATCCGCGCCCGCGCCGACCGCGAAGTGGTGGAGATCATCGCTGACGCGCAGCGTGAATCGGAAATCCTGCGAGGCGAGGGCGAAGGCGAACGCAATGCGATCTTCGCCGATGCGTTCTCGCGCGATCCCGACTTCTTCGACTTCTACCGGTCGATGGCGGCTTACACGCAGGCGCTCGATCCCGATGGCACGACGATGCTTCTGTCTCCGAATTCCGACTTCTTCCGGTTCTTCGGATCGCAGACCGGTCAACGGCCATCTACTGCGGGTGACGGGGCCGGCGGTGTGACCGGCGCGACCGACTAGACTACGCTGAGTGAGCGATTTTCTCGCAGCGCTGGGACTGGTCCTTGTTCTTGAGGGGCTCGTCTATGGCGGCATGCCTTCGCTGGCCAAACGGCTGGCGGAGGATGTCATCAAGATACCCGAAAGCACATTGCGGACCGGCGGGCTGATTGCGATCGCCGCCGGTGTCGGCATTGTGTGGTTGGTGCGCGGATAACACATGATTTATCGCTGCGCGCTGTGCAGGGCCGCAAACACGCCCTAATTCTTGCGATCATGCGCTGGTCGGGCGTGGGCGCCGACTCGCATGGACTTCGGGAGCGCATTCAATGCTGTCCAGCTTTATCTCTGTTCCGGCACGCCGGCTCTTCATTGCCGTGGCAACCGCCGCAATACTGGGTTCCGCGCCGGCGGCACTGGCACAGGAGAGCTTCAGGCCCTACGGCCCCGCTTCGGTGGCCGATCTGGCCGAGGGGCTGCTTGATGCAGTGGTCAATATTTCGACGTCGCAGAATGTAGCGGGCAGACAGCCCAATGTGACGCCGCCCGAGGTCCCCGAAGGTTCGCCATTCCAGGATTTCTTCGATGACTTCTTCAACGATCGCGGCAGGCCCAACAATCAGGGCCCGCGCCGGGTAAACTCGCTGGGCTCGGGTTTTGTGATCGATGCCGAGGAAGGCATCATCATCACCAACAATCACGTCATTGCCGACGCTGACGAGATCGAGGCGAATTTCTCCGACGGCTCGAAGCTGAAGGCGGAACTGATCGGCGTCGACACAAAGACAGACATCGCGGTGCTCAAGGTCGATCCCACCGCGCGCAAGCTGCAGGCGGTGCCGTTCGGCGATTCCGACGCGATCCGCATCGGCGACTGGGTGATGGCGATCGGCAACCCGTTCGGACTGGGCGGCACGGTGACTGTCGGCATCGTGTCGGCGCGCGACCGCAACATCAATTCAGGCCCCTATGACGACTTCATCCAGACGGATGCGGCGATCAACCGGGGCAACTCCGGCGGTCCGCTGTTCAACATGGATGGCGAGGTGATCGGCATCAACACGGCGATCATCTCGCCGTCGGGTGGGTCGATCGGCATCGGCTTCGCCATTCCGTCGGAACTGGCTGTCAGCGTGATCGACCAGTTGCGCGAGTTTGGCGAGACCCGTCGTGGCTGGCTGGGCGTGCGGATCCAGCCGGTAACGGACGACATCGCCGAGAGCCTTGGCATGGACCGCGCCATGGGCGCGCTGATTGCCGGCATTATCAAGGACGGTCCGGTGGATGACGGCTCGCTGCAGGCTGGTGATGTCGTTATCAGCTTTGACGGCAAGACGATTGACAATATGCGCGATCTGCCGCGCATCGTTGCCGACACGACTGTCGGCAAGGAAGTCGAGGTCGTCATCATGCGCAAGGGCGAGGAGCAGACCGTAACTGTCACGCTCGGCCGGCTTGAGGACGGCGAGGCCGTTGCCGACGCGTCGGGCGAGGAACCGGACGAAACCGTCGTTGCGACGGCGACCGTGCTGGGCATGACGATTGCCGAACTCAACGACGAGACGCGGGCCCAGTTCGAGATTTCCGACGAGGTCAACGGTGTCGTGGTGACCGAGGTCGATCCCAATTCGGCCGCAGCCGACAAGGGCATCGTGGCTGGTGACGTGATCACAGAGATTGCGCAGGAGGCGGTGTCCGATCCCAAGGAAGCGATGGACCGCATCGCCGCTCTGAAGGGTCAGGGCCGCAAGAACGCACTTCTGATGCTGTCATCGCGGACCGGCGAGTTGCGGTTTGAAACGGTCCGGATGAACTAGCGCCGGGCCTGGAACCTACTCCGCCGGCCGCCTCATTGCGTTTTCTGTGCCTCCGGTTCTCGAAACCACCACCATCCGACTCGCCGGAGCGATTCCAATCGCCGACGCATTGTAACAGATCACGGCAACCTACTGATATCAAAAGAAAAAGTCGATTTCAAACCGCCTTTTTTCTTGCGCTCCATTCGCCTGCCGAGAGCCGGAAGAGGATGTGGCGTTTCAGGTGGGGGTGGGTATCAGGCACGCGTGGATGATCGAAATCGCCCGTCTCGTCGCGGCGCATGCCGAGCCGTTCCATCACGGCCGTGGAGCGGTGATTGTGAGCGACCGCGAACGACACGATCTCCGGCAGGCCGGCCGTCTCGAACCCGTAATCGAACAGGCGGAACGCGGCCTCGGTCACATAGCCGTTGCCCCAGTGGTCGGGAACAAGACGCCAGCCGATCTCGACAGTATCGGCCGGCAGGATCGGTTCGACCCGCGGGAACTTGAGACCGCAATAGCCGATGCATTCCCCTGTGGCGGCCAGTTCGAGCGCGAAGCCGCCCAACCCCGTTTCGGCGATTTCACGCTTCCAAGTGTCGAACAGCTCGTTCGATTCCGCCAGCGTTCTGCGAAACGGGTAATGGGCCATCACCTGCTCGTCAGAATTGATCAGGTGGTAGACAGGGCGGTCGCGCTCTTCCCAGTTGCGGATGACCAGCCGCTCGGTTTGAAGCGGTTTCATTGCGCAAGCTCTTCGCGGCGGTACCCCTGGAGGTAAAGCAGGGCGGTGAGGTCGCCATGGTCGATGCGAATGTCGGCGGCCTCAGCAACCGACGGCTTGGCGTGCAGGGCAACGCCGGAGCCGGCCTGTTTCAGCATTGCGAGGTCATTTGCGCCGTCGCCGACGGCGATGGCGTCAGACAGCGGGATGGCGAGGCGGGCGCAGAACTCGCGTAATGCCGCAACCTTGGCGTCGCTGCCCAGAATGGGTTCGGCAACCTTGCCGTTCAGCCTGCCGTTCTCGATCAGCAGCCTGTTGGCGCGGTGTTCGCCAAAGCCCAGCTTTGCGGCGACGCGTCCGGTGAAAGCGTCGAAGCCGCCGGAAACGAGCGCGGTCAGCGCGCCGTCGCGGTTCATGGTGGCGACAAGCTGGCGGCCGCCGGCGGCCAGTGTGATGCGGTTTTCCACCACGCGGTCGATCACCGCTTCGTCCAGCCCAACAAGGAGTGCGACGCGCTCGCGCAGCGCCGGCTCGAATTCAATCTCGCCATTCATGGCGCGCGCCGTGATTGCAGCGATGCGGGCTTTCAGGCCAATTTCGTCGCCCAGCTCGTCGATGCATTCCTGATCGATCATAGTGGAATCCATGTCGGCGATCAGCAGCTTCTTGCGCCGACCTTCGGCGTTCTGGATGGCGAAATCGACCGGCTCATCGGCAAGCACCGCCGCAAGCAGTTCTTTGGCCTCTGCGTCATCCAGACCGTCCGGCAATTCGAGGTCGCAGGCGACATCGGGCGCCAGCCAGCCTATATGCTGGGCGCCAAGCGCTGCCCTCGCCTTGTCGGCGAGCGCGCTGGCGAGTGCCGGCCTGGCCGGATTGGAAATGAGCGTGGCGACAAGTGGCATGGATCTGCCGGAAGCGATGAGACGATCGGGATGCTGAAAAACGCGATCCTGATAGCCGGACCGACTGCCAGCGGCAAGTCGGCGCTGGCGCTTCGGCTGGCGCGCGAGACAGGCGGCGTCATCGTCAACACCGATTCCATGCAGGTCTATTCCGTGTTGGAGAAGCTGACGGCGCGGCCTGACGTTGAAGAGCTGGCCGCCGCCCCGCACCGGCTCTACGGTCATGTGCACCCGTCGGTCGACTATTCGACTGGGCAATGGCTGCGCGATGTCGAGGCGCTCGAGGCCGGCGGCGAGTTCGGGTCGAAGCGGCCGATTTTCTGTGGCGGCACTGGCCTCTATTTCAAGGCGCTTGTGGAGGGGCTGTCGGAAATGCCGGATGTTCCGCAATCGATCCGCGAGCGCTGGCGCTACCGGCTCGGCGAAGAGGGAGCGAGCAAGCTCTACAATCTGCTTTTGCGCGAAGACCCCGAAGTCGCGATGCGGCTGAAGCCTGGCGACGGGCAGCGCATCGTGCGTGCGCTGGAAGTGCTGGATGCCTCCGGCCGGTCGATCCTTGAGTGGCAGGCGGAGCGCGGTGTGCCGATTGTCGATACCCGGAGTGCGACCAAGATCGTGATCGAACCGGATCGAGACGAACTCGACCGGCGCATTGCGGCGCGATTTGACGCAATGCTGGACGCTGGTGCCCTCGACGAGGTGAAGGCGCTCAACGCCCTTGCTCTCGATCCGTCCAAGCCGGCGATGAAGGCGATCGGCGTGCGCGAGATAACGGCGTTAATCGAAAATCGCGCGACCCGTGAGGAAACGGTGGAGAGGGCGCGCATTGCAACGCGCCAATATGCCAAGCGCCAGTCCACATGGTTTCGCAACCAGACCGGGCCGGAATGGCTGAAAATCAACGATTCCAGCGCGTTTTCGCTCTAGTTCGACGGTTGTCGGTTGCCGGCCATTCGGGGCCCGAAATTACCTTGCGTAAATTTCCGAATTTCGAGCCGGAATTAACCTCACGTAAGTCCACTGTGTGGCATTGATCGACGCGGGACTTCAATCGCGGGGACACATGCGATTTCATAAGTCAGAATCGGCGTTCTTTGTGTTCATGGCCCTCATCCTCGGTGCGGGCCTTCTGACTGTTTATGCGTATGGCATCATCCTGTCGCCCGGCGACCTGTTCTTCGTTCCCGACGGTTTTGAGACCTTCGCCTATGTATCGAAGCTGATGTTCGGCAGCGGCGTGCTTCTGGGCACCGCGCTGTTCTTCGGCATTTTCCTGATCTACCCGCTGATCCGCACGCAGGCCCGCGAAGAGCACAAGCTGCGCGAAATGACGGAATCGCTCAGCGCGCGATCGGAGACGCTGGAGCAGGCCGCGCTGACGGACGGACTGACCGGCATGCAGAACCGGCGCTATTTCGACGATGCGCTGCGCGAATATCTGGATGAGTTCCGCCGGGTGGACAAACCGGTCGGGCTGATGGTGCTCGACCTCGATCACTTCAAGCAGGTCAACGACACGCACGGCCACGATGTAGGCGACCGCGTGCTGAAAGATGTCGCCAACTGCCTGCGCGACATGACCCGCTTCCACGATGTTGTCGCCCGGCTCGGCGGCGAGGAATTTGCCATCGTTGCGCCGAATATGGCCGACGAACCGCTGATCAAGCTGGCGGAACGCATCCGCAAGTCAATCTCGATGCTGACGGTGACAACCTCCAGCAATGTGCGCCTGAAGGTAACCACCAGCATCGGCCTAGCGGTGTGGGACGGCAAGGAAACGGCCGACGAATTCTACAAGCGTGCCGACAAGCAGCTTTACCAGGCCAAGCGGCAGGGCCGGAACCGCGTCTGCGCGTAGGACCTTGTTATGGCGGCCTGCAAGGGGCGTGGTTGTGCCCTGATCCGTTCCTTCAAGTGAGAAGTCCCGCCAGTTTCAACATCCTGAACATGAGCAGGGCCAGTTGGTCGCTGACCGGATCGCGCCAGAAGGTGAGCGCGAACAGAATTGCCAGCCACAGGAAGAACGAGACCAGCAGCCGCTCGGCGAACAGTCTGACGCGCGCTCGCGCATAGACCAGGACGACGACAATGCCGGCAATTGCCAAATAGACGATCATCCACAGGGCCTGCGACCGGGCGATCTCGGCGCCGGAAAACAGGAGCGCGACCAGAAGCGGGCCCAGCGCGAAAGCGATCAGCCAGGACTGACCAGCAGACCATACCGGCCGCGATGCCGAACCGGAGGTCAGCACCAGACGCAGAAGATGGATGAAGCCTGCGATCCAGCAGGCTGAGATCAACGCGATGGTCGCAGCCGAAAGCGGCCACGTGTCGAAGTTCTCTTGCCGTGGCTGGGAGAGGATGTCGGATCGCAACACCGCAGCAGCGGCAACCGCAAGCCCGAATGCAACTGAAAACGCAGTCAGGAACCAACCGGACCGTGCGCGCGGCGGCGCGGACGCGTCGGGTTCCGTCTCTTTCAATACGGACGGATCATCCCGGTCAGGGGCCGGATCTCCCTCCACAGGCCAGTCCTTTCGCGCCATGCTGCCCGAAGGCGGGAATCATGAAATGGCGTGAGGATAGGAACGGCTGCATTCAATGCAAGCCGACTGCGTCTGGAGAATGTCCGCTTACGCTACTGCAGGGTCAGCGTGGGGGATTGTCGTAAGAGCGCCTGCCATAGACGCTCCCCATGCTGTCGTTGCTTTCGAACTCGTCGCGACGATAGCCGTCATTGAGGCGGCGGCGCAGCAGCGAGGAAGGTCCGAAGAGTTCATCGTCCTCGGCCTGCTTGGGAAGATTGCGCAGCCTGTCGACAAGATCGCCCAGATCGACGTCGCCATCGCGGTCCGTGGGTTCGCCCAAAGATCCGGATTTTGTTGCCGAGCCGGGGATCATGGAGCCGGACAGCTTCTCGAACTTCATGCGCATGGTGGTAGCAACGCCTTCGCCGAAGGCAATTGCTTCGCGCTGTCCCATCGATGAAAGGAACGAAAGCGTCGAGGCGGAGGAGTCGGCGATTGCTGAACGGATGATTTCCTGGTCGCGCTCATTGGCAAGCCGCATGGCGAAGACCGTCGAGCATTGCGAAAGGATTGTCGGATCGAGTTCGCCCGGCCGCTGCGTCACCACGCCAAGATAGCAGCCATATTTGCGGCCTTCCTTGGCAATGCGCGACAGGGCATGGCGGGTGGGGGCGAAACCCAGCCGCGAGTCTGCGGGCATATATCGGTGCGCTTCCTCGCATAGCACCAGCAGCTTCAGCTTGCCACCGCTCCACAATGCGAGGTCGAACGCCAGCCGCGCAACGACGGAGCAGACCGAGTTCACCACTTCGGCCGGCATGCCGGCCATTTCGAGACAGGTGATCGGGCGTCCATTGTGGGGAACGCGGAAGATGTTGCCGATCGTTTCCTCGATCGTGTCCTCATAGAGACGCGAATTAAACATAAACCGGTAGCGCGGATCGTTCATCGCCGATTCCAGGCGATTGCGAAGCGCCTTGTAGGCCGGACGGTCACTCTTGCTGTCCAGCAGTCCCATGCGATCGCCGATCAGGTGAATCAGATCGGTCATCCGGTAGGGAACCGGCGTGTCGGCGGTGATCGCGCCCGTCTCGCGGCTGCGCTTGAGCTGAACCTGCTGGCCACCGCCGCGGAACATCTGCTTGGCTTGCGGTATCAGGTTGCGCAGGAGTTCGACTTCTTCCGCATTGGCCTCGCGCCCGCGGAACAGAACTTCGATGAACTCTTCAAGCCGGAATAACCAGAACGGCAGGTCGAGCGTGTCGGAATCGATGCGGATCGACTTGTCGGGGAAGGTCGCGGCAAATTCGTTGTGCGGGTCGAGGATCAGCATGCGCAAATCCGGCCGGGCGGCGATCGCCTTGCGGACCAGCAGCGAAACGGCGGTCGATTTGCCGACGCCGGTGGTGCCAACCACCGCGAAGTGGCGGCTGAGCGTGTCGTCGATTGCCACGGAGGCGCCGATGCTCTCATCCTGCGACAGGTTTCCGACCTGGATCGTGCGCTTGCCGCCAAGATCGTAGATCGCCTGCAGGTCGCGGCCACGAATGCGGTGCGCCGGCGCGCCGATCTGCGGATACATGGTGATGCCGCGGTCGAAGACGGGCTTGCCGTCGATGTCGCGCACCTCGCCGATCAACTCGACGCTGACCTCGACGGCGTTTTCGCCACTCTGGCTCCAGGCATGGCCCGGACGGTTGATCGAATAGACAAGGCCGACCGTGCGGACCTCTTCGAGATTGATGGAAATCATGCGTCCGACGGACCACAGGTCGGTCGTGATGCCATTGGCATCCGTGGCAAAGGCGGCAATCGTGGCGCGCGCACCATCGCAATGCACAACGTGTCCGAGAATGCGCTCGGCCGTTTGCGCATCTGCGCGACGTTCCTGATTGGTGGCCTCGGGATTAACCGAGCCCCTTTCCACATACATATCGATCTGTCCCTGTGACCCCACCTGATCACAGTGTCGCCGATGAGGGTTAAGGGCGGGTGTGCGGGCTTGGTTTAACAGAGGTTAATTCAAGGGCCGACAGGCGTTTCGCAGCCCGATTCTGACCCCGCGCAAGCTGCGTTGACTTTGCTGCAACTTCGCCTCTATTGTTCGCGCCCATGAGACAGACGATCATTCTCGTAGTAGGAACGCGCATGGGCAAGGCGGTGTAACCGCCGGGCGAAAGCACCATGCGCGCAACACAGGCTCCCTCGGGGGCCTTTTTTATTGTCCAAAACCGGACTAGACGACAGCCAGCGCGGGACGCGCGACAAAACAGGACGAGTACGATGAGCAATGGCAGGGACGACGAAGACCACCAGATGACGGGTGCGGAGATCGTCGTGCGCGCGCTGAGGGACAATGGCGCGGAACATGTTTTCGGCTATCCAGGTGGCGCGGTGCTGCCAATCTATGACGAACTGTTCCAGCAGGAAGAGGTGCAGCACATATTGGTGCGCCATGAGCAGGGGGCAGGGCACGCAGCCGAAGGTTATGCGCGGTCTACCGGCAAACCCGGTGTCATGCTCGTCACATCCGGACCCGGCGCAACCAATGCGGTGACGCCACTGCAGGATGCGCTGATGGACTCCATCCCGCTGGTCTGCATTACCGGCCAGGTGCCGACGACGCTGATCGGCTCCGACGGGTTCCAGGAATGCGACACGGTGGGCATCACGCGGCCCTGCACCAAGCACAACTGGCTGGTGAAGGACGTCAACGACCTGGCTGCGACGATCCATGAAGCGTTCCATGTCGCTTCGACCGGGCGTCCGGGGCCCGTCGTCGTCGATATTCCGAAGGATGTGCAGTTTGCCACCGGCACCTATGTTTCGCCGCAGACCGCACCGCGCACGAGCTACCAGCCCAAGGTGCAGGGCGACATGGAGCGCATCAAGGAAGCGATTGCGCTGATGAGCGCCGCCAAGCGCCCGGTTCTCTATACGGGCGGCGGCGTGGTGAATTCCGGACCGGAAGCCTCGCACCTGCTGCGCGAGCTGGTCGACCTCACCGGGTTCCCGATCACGTCCACACTGATGGGTCTCGGCACCTATCCGGCTTCCGGCAAGAACTGGCTCGGCATGCTGGGCATGCATGGCAGCTACGAAGCCAACATGGCCATGCATGATTGCGACCTGATGGTGTGCATTGGCGCACGTTTCGACGACCGCATCACGGGCCGGCTCGACGCGTTTTCGCCGGGTTCGAAGAAGATCCACATCGATATCGACCCGTCGTCGATCAACAAGAATGTGCGCGCAGACGTGCCGATCATCGGCGATGTCGGGCGCGTGCTGGAAGACATGGTGCGCCTGTGGAGGGCCAGCGCGAAGGCCGACAAGTCAGCGCTCGCGCCCTGGTGGGAACAGATCGACGCGTGGCGTGCACGCGACTCGTTCTCCTACCGGCCGTCGGACGACGTCATCATGCCGCAATATGCGATCCAGCGGCTCTATGAGGCGACCAAGGACCGCAACACCTACATCACCACCGAGGTTGGCCAGCACCAGATGTGGGCCGCTCAGCATTATGGCTTCGAAGAACCGAACCGCTGGATGACATCCGGCGGCCTTGGCACGATGGGCTACGGCCTGCCAGCCGCGCTGGGCGTGCAGATCGCGCATCCCGATGCGCTGGTGATCGACATTGCCGGCGACGCTTCGGTTCTGATGACCATTCAGGAGATGTCGGCAGCGGTGCAGCACCATGCGCCGATCAAGATCTTCATCCTCAACAACCAGTATATGGGCATGGTGCGCCAGTGGCAGCAATTGCTGCACGGAAACCGCCTGTCGCATTCCTACACAGAGGCACTGCCGGACTTCGTCAAGCTGGCGGAGGCATATGGCGGGCACGGCATTCGCTGCGACAAGCCGGGCAAGCTGGACGACGCGATCGCCGAAATGATCGACGTGAAGAAGCCGGTCATCTTCGACTGTCGCGTGGCCAATCTCGCAAACTGCTTCCCGATGATCCCGTCCGGCAAGGCACACAATGAAATGCTGCTGCCCGACGAGGCGACGGACGAGGCGGTTGCCAACGCGATCGACGCCAAGGGCAGGGAGCTGGTCTAGTGATCAAGCGGGAATTCAATGACTTGTCCGCGATTTCCAAGAAAGTGATTCATCGATGAACGCCCAGCACCTTCAGCCGACGGGGTCGGCCTATTTCATTGCCAAGGACACCGAGGTTCCGGAAAGCCGCACATTGTCGGTTCTCGTGGACAACGAGCCGGGCGTGCTGGCGCGAGTCATCGGCCTGTTTTCAGGGCGCGGCTACAACATCGACAGCCTGACGGTGTCGGAGACGGAGCACGAAAAGCACCTCTCGCGCATCACCATTTCCACGCGCGGGACGCCGCATGTGCTGGAGCAGATCCGCAATCAGCTGGAGCGCATCGTACCGGTGCACCGGGTCGTCGACCTGACCGTGCTGTCGCATGAGCGGGGTCACGACCGGCCGCTGGAACGCGAGCTTGCGCTGGTGAAAGTGAGCGGCACGGGCGACAACAGGGTTGAGGCGCTGCGGCTGGCCGACGCATTCCGCGCCAGCGTGATTGACGCCAATACCGAACACTTCATCTTTGAGATCACGGGCCGCGTGTCGAAGATCGAACAGTTCATTGCGATCATGAAACCGCTGGGGCTGGTTGAAGTCTGCAGAACGGGCGTTGCCGCCATGAGCCGCGGTGCGGAGGGGATGTAGGGCTTTCTCTCCAGCCTCGAAGGGCTGTCCCAACGACAGCGCCAAGCTGCCATATCGCGCACTCGCTCAATACAGGTCAGTATTGCTGACATTGTTGGGAGGCGCCCATGTCCGCCGACATCTTTCTGGCATTGCTGGCTTTTGCGTTCGTCTCGTCGATCACGCCGGGGCCGAACAACATCATGCTTCTGTCGTCGGGTGTGAATTTCGGTTTCCGCCGCACGCTGCCGCACATGCTGGGCATAGGTGTAGGCTTTGTTGTGCTGCTTCTGGCTGTGGGATTCGGTCTCGGCGCGGTCCTGACCGCCTATCCGCAACTCCACACTGTGCTGAAGATCGCCGGTGGGGCCTATCTGCTCTACCTCGCATGGCGCATTGCGATGTCGCGCTCGATGAGCGCGAACGAGGATGAGACTGCGCGGCCCATGACGTTTCTGGAAGCAGCAGCGTTCCAGTGGGTCAACCCGAAAGCCTGGGTGATGGGGGTGACCGCAATGGCGCTCTACACAAGCCCCGCCGCGCCATTCCTGACCGTGCTTCTGGTCGCCTTCGCATTCGGCATCGTCAATCTGCCATGCGTGTCGACCTGGGCTGCATTCGGAACCGCGCTGCGCGGGTTCCTTTCAGATCCCGCGCGGCTCAAATGGTTCAACATTTCGATGGGTCTGTTGCTGGTCGCGTCGCTCTATCCAATGCTGGCCTGAGACGGTCGCCTTCCAAGTAAGGCCGGGCTGCAAATGCAGACTTTCTGCGCTTCCGGTGCGCATGTACCAGCATGTACATTCCGCTCCGGTTCTCGAAAGCCGTCATTTTCACCTCCCCCTGGCCTGAAATTCGACCATCTCAGTGAAAAAGTATCGAGCGAAGCGATCTACTGCTCCACCAGCCATGCCGCATACTGGCTAAGCGCGGCGTTCCAGTTGATCGTGATCTCGTTTGTCGACCAGCTTTCGATCTCGTCGACATAACAAAACTGCGCCACGCAACCCTTGAGCAGGCGCTGGGCGACCGGGTCCTGAATGGATGAGTTCGGGCCGCCGGCCAGTGAACCCTTGGGCGGATTGGGCAGGTCTGCGTTGGCCTGATTGGCGAACCAACGCGAGTGCTGGTTCTTTGCGTAATGGTCGCCGTAGCCAGTGACATAGGAGATGTTCAGCGCATTGCGGCCGAATATGTAGTCGGCGGCTTCAAGGGCCGCGTCCCGGTATTTCGCTTCCCCGGTAAAGTCATGGGCGCGCGAAACGACGATGGCGTTCTGAACGAACAGATGGGTCGAGCCCCAGTCATACTTATGCTGCGGCGGCACGTATATCTGGCCGAAGGGCTCGCCATCCTGCGCCGAGACAAATCCGTCCGCCGCGGCAATGACCGACTGACGCGCTGCTTCAACCTCTTCGGCGGACAGGGCGTTGGGCACGGTCGCGAGCGACATGCGCCCGAGGGCTGCAACATTGCCCCAGTCGAAACCGGTAGCCGGGAAGGCATCGCCATCCCAATATGGCGAGGCTTCGAGATCGGTGCGGTAGGCATTGTTGCCAGTTGTCACGAACAGTTCGGCCGCTGCCCAGTAGAATTCGTCGGAAACGTCGTCATCATTGTATGGGCCGCCACCCGATGCGCCATCCTCGACTGTTGCGTAGAGGTCCGGCGTTGCCTTTGCGGCGGCGTAGGCCTTTTCGGCAGCCGCCAGCAGCGTTGCGGCGAAGTCCGCATCGTAGGGTTCAAACAGGCGCGATGCTTGCGCGGCCGCGGCAGCGAGATTGAGCGTCGCGGCAGTGGACGGGCGGTGCAACTCACGCACCTTCGGGTCGAGATGCGGCATGAGCGGGATGCCGGTCCACTCATTGTCGTGGATCTTGTGATGGACCATGCCGGCATGGTCCTGGCCGTCCGGCACCATCATCTTGAGCATGAATTCAAGCTCCCAACGCGCTTCGTCAAGCACATCGGGCACGCCATTACCGGTTTCGGGGACCGGCAGCGCGCCATCGGCGAACGCGACATCGGACGCGCCTTCGACGTGAAGCGCACGCTCATATGCGCTCATAAGCTGGGCGACCGAAATGCCGCCATTGACGACATATTTTCCGTGGTCGCCGGCGTCGTACCAGCCGCCTGTTACGTCGAGCGTGTAGTCGCAGGTCCAGGGCTCGCCATAGGCCTTCTGCGAGCTTTCGGGCGCCTGGCACGGCACGGCGTTGTCGCCCATGTTGGGGCTGGACGTATCCGACGGCGAAGAAACATGACCGGCGGGTCGCGCATAGGCTTCGCCTGCAATCGCACCGTCGATCTCCATGCCGGAGCGAACCGGGTAGAAATAGCTCATCGCATCACGGGCAAGCCCGGCATAGATGTCCTCAGAGATGTCAAAGGGGTGGCTCTTTTCGCCGCCTGCCTCGAGAACGAAGCCGCCGCCGGTTGCAGCGACCGACGAGAAGTCGATCGAATGGACGTTGATGCCAGCTGACGGGTCGATGCCGCGCGGCGTCGTTTCGCCCGAGGCGATTTCCGCGCCTGTAGCGTCCAGCACCCGCCACGGCAGGGGCGCTTCGCTGTCGGTCACCAGCGTCGCCATCTTCGGCCCGTTCGGAAGATAGCCGAGCTGGTTGACCCGGGCGACGGGGCCGGTGTCGGGCTCGTAGCCCTTCACGTCGGCGCCGCTTTCGAGCGAGACGTTGCTGAAGCAGACTGTCCATGGTTCGGCGCGACCGCCGACCTGCAGCACGATCTGCGCATCGTTGCGGCTTTCGGGCGCTACGAAACCGCCGCCCTGAGTTCCGCCGCCCGGCTCACTCTGCAATCGAAGGTCGATATAGGCGGTATAGGGGTCTTTCGGCATCTGGACGACGCCGCGCACCGGTCCGCCCGGATCGCCGGAAGCGGTGAAGGAGAACTGGTAGGTGCCGCCCTGCGAGACCGTGATGTTGTTCTGGCCGATGATCGCATCCCATGGATTGGTCGTGCCGCCCGGAACGTCGGCGCAGAGCCTGCCGTCGACCATGCGCGGGTACAAATTGCCCGTTGCCCACCACGGATCCTGCCCGCCGGAGAAATCGCCGTTGACGGCAAGTTCGGCCGCTGATGCGGCCGGCATGAGCAAAAGCGAGACGAAAGCAGCCGAGCACAAAGCCCGGCGGCGGATTGCACCGTCAGTCATGTAAAATTCTCCTCCCGTGTGGCCTCGATGGCGGGTGGCTCTCGTAGTGGAGCCTTGAGAAAAGGATAGTTAAATCGATCTAATAAGCAAGATAGGCTTAGGTTGCGCAAAAATCGCACGGCGGAATACACTCGCGCTGGCCCATTTTGTGACTGCTTGTGTGGCCGGGTGGCCGGCTCTAACCTTCGGCCATGAGCCACGATCATCACAACGACAATGATCTCGATCCGATGACGGCGCGGGTGAAGGCACTGGAGACAATCCTGACCGAGAAGGGTCTGGTTGATCCCGCGGCAATCGATGCCATTGTCGAGTCCTATGAACACAAGGTCGGGCCGCGCAATGGCGCGCGGGTGGTGGCGAAAGCGTGGAGCGATCCCGCCTACGCCGAATGGTTGGAAAAGGACGCAACGGCGGCGATTGCATCGCTGGGGTTTGGCGGGCGGCAGGGCGAGCACATGCGGGCGGTGTTCAACACGCCGGAAACGCACAATCTTGTCGTGTGCACGCTTTGCTCCTGTTATCCGTGGTCGGTGCTGGGCCTGCCGCCGGTCTGGTACAAGTCGCCGCCATACCGCAGCCGTGCCGTGATCGAGCCGCGCGGGGTGCTGGCCGAATTCGGGGTCGAGCTTCCGGCGGAGACAAAAATCCGTGTCTGGGACTCCACCGCCGAACTTCGCTACCTCGTGGTGCCACAGCGGCCGAAGGGCACGGACGGTCTCGACGAGGTTGCACTGGCAGAACTCGTAACCCGCGATTCCATGATCGGCACCGGGCTGGCATTAGCGCCCGGAGCGGGCGCATGAACGGCCCGCAGGACCTTGGCGGCCAGATGGGTTTCGGACCAGTCGCGCCGGAGCCGGACGAACCTTACTTCCATGCCGAGTGGGAGAAGCGGGCGCTGGGTTTGACGATCACCGCCGGCATGATGGGCCACTGGAACATCGACGAAAGCCGGCATGCGCGCGAGAGCCTGCATCCGGCTGACTACTACGCGTCGAGCTATTACGAGATCTGGATCAAGGCGCTGGAGACGCTGCTGAAGCGGCACGGCTTTGTCACGTCCGATGAGTTGACGGCCGGCCATGCGGCGGGGCAGGGCACGTCGCCGAAGCGGGTGGTGAAGGCTGCTGAGATACCGGCTGCGCTGGCGAAAGGCGGACCGTGCGACCGCGCGCTCAATGCCAAGCCGCTCTTCAAGGTCGGTGACCGCGTGCGCACGATCAACAATCATCCCGAAGGCCACACGCGGCTGCCGCGTTATGCGCGAGACAAGGTCGGTACGATCGAGGCCGGACATGGCGGATACGTGTTTCCCGATGCCAACGCGCACGGTGAGGGCGAGGCGCCGCAACATGTCTACACAGTCGTGTTCGACGGCCGGACGCTGTGGGGCGAGAGCTGCGAACCAGGGCTGACAGTCAGCGTCGACGCCTGGGAAAGCTATCTGGAGCTGGCGGAATGAGCGAAGAGCGCGTTTTCGACGAACCCTGGCAGGCACAGGCGCTTGCCTTGGCCGTTGCGCTGCAGGACGCCGGCGTGATTTCGCCTGGCGAGTGGGCCGAGGCGCTGGGCCACAGGCGAAACGGCGAGAGGCTGCGCGACGACGGCGGCGACTATTACGATTGCGTGGTTGCAGCGCTCGAAGATCTGATCGAGGCAAGGGGTCTTGCGACCGGCTCCGATATGGTCGATCTGGTAGCGGCATGGACGCGTGCGGCGCAGGCAACGCCGCATGGCAAGCCGATCGCGCTTGCGAATGATCCGATGCGGGGCTGAGCAGATCAGGTCTGCCGTGTGTAGATTGACCATTGTCGGCAGGATGGTCGGAGAAATGCCGACAGATCGGCCAGATCGCTGAACTGCTTCATCGCGGAGACAATCACCAAGCCGGGCGGCGCCAGAAAACCAATGCCCGCGACGCTCAATTATCGCCGGAACGCGTCTGTTCTCCTTGTGTTCTAGAATATATACTGTATAATAACTTTACATAAACTATCCAAGGTTGTACATAAATGGTGATACACGTTAAAGATGAGGAGACTGATATGCTGGTTCGGAAGCTTGCCGAGACCCGCAGGGTCGGTATCACCGCGGCAATCAGGGATGCAGTCCGTGAGGCCCTTGCAAGGCAGCGTTCGGGAAAGTCACTTTGGGAAGAGACCGCTGACATCAGGGCGTTGCTGGCGAGCTATCCGAAGACGGGGCTGACGGCGGACAAAGCCTTTTTCGATGAGCTCTCCGGTCATGACGGTGAGCCCATCGGCGCGGAGAAGGGATGATGCTCGTCGATGCTTCCGCACTTGTCGCTATTGTGCTTGACGAGCCGGATGGTCCGGTACTCGCTCAGCGCATCGAGCAAAGTCAGGTTGCTATTACTACTCCGATTGCGGTGTTTGAGGCTGTGCTCGGCATTCGGCGAGTGCTTGAGGTGAGCGTTGGCAATGCGCTCCACGCGTTGGGGTTGTTTATCCAGCGCGCGGGCATCGCTGTCGTGCCTGTTGACGCCGATTCCTACCTCACCGCACTTGCTGCGTTCGAGCGGTTCGGGAAGGGAACCGGACATCCTGCGCAACTGAACCTGGGCGATTGCTTCGCCTACGCAGTTGCCAAGCAGAACAGCGTGGCGCTGCTCTACAAGGGCGATGATTTTGCGCATACCGATCTGGCCTGATCAGCAACGCTCCAAGTCAGTTGAAGCCCCGGTCGAATCCTGCCACTGACGCGTGATGCAATTTTCACCCCAGCAGGATGCCGCGCTGAAGGCGGTGTCGCGGTGGCTGAAGGATGGCCGGCCGCAAATCTTCCGCCTGTTCGGTTATGCCGGAACGGGCAAGACGACGCTGGCGCGCTATTTCGCCGAGCATGTCGACGGGACCGTGCAGTTTGCGGCCTTTACCGGCAAGGCGGCACAGGTGCTGCGCGCGCGGGGCGCGGTGAATGCCCGCACCATCCATTCGCTGATCTACCGGCCGCGCGGCGAAGAACAGGTCGAGGACGAGACGACCGGCCGCAAGACCATGTCGCCGACATTCTCGCTCAACCGGCAAAGCCCGATTTCCAAGGCGGCGCTCGTGATTGTCGATGAATGCTCGATGGTGGATGAGGCGCTGGGGCGGGACCTTTTGAGCTTCGGCACGCCGATCCTGGTGCTGGGCGACCCGGCGCAGCTTCCGCCCATTTCGGGCGGTGGCTTTTTCACCGAGCACGAGCCGGACCACCTCTTGACCGAAATCCATCGGCAGGCGCGCGACAACCCGATCATCCGGCTGGCGCTCGACGTGCGCGAGGGGCGCGAATTCATGCATGGCGATTATGGCGCCGCGCAGGTGATCAGTCGTGATGGGGTATCCCAGGAACTTGTGCTCGATGCCGACCAGGTGCTGGTCGGCACAAACCGGACGCGGCGGCGCTACAATCAGCGGCTGCGCTCGCTCAAGGGGTTCGATGCGATGTATCCGCAGGCAGGCGACAAGCTGGTCTGCTTGCGCAACGACCCCAACAAGGGGCTGCTCAACGGTTCGCTCTGGAAGGTGATGACCTCGTCCAAGGAAACGGTGAAACCCGGCATCAACCTGCTGGTGTCGCCCGAAGAAGACGATCCCGATCGCGGCGTGGCCAAGATAAAACTGCTGAAAGCCGCATTCGAGGATCCGGACGCGGACATTCCCTGGCAGCAGAAAAAACGCTTCGACGATTTCGACTATGGTTACGCACTGACCGTGCACAAGGCACAGGGTACGCAGTGGAACAATGTGGTTCTGTTCGACGAAAGCTTTGCCTTTCGCGACACGCGCCAGCGCTGGCTTTACACCGCAGTGACGAGGGCTGCCGAGCAGCTCACCGTGGTGCGTTAGTCACTCAGCCTTTGAGAGCCATTCCCAGGCATCGTTTTCCTCGTCAGCGGAGAAGTGCCGGAGCTCGGCATTTTGCGGGCAGAAGATCTCGGCGATGCGCCTCGTGATCCGGGTCTCGCCAATGGCCGCGCAGCGGGCGATGTGACGCTCGGCGTGCTCCCGCGCAGCCTGCACCGTTTCGGGTGATACCTCGTCCCAGTCCACGCCTTCGTTGTCGACGATGCGGATGAGCATATCGACACGCTCATGCAGAACGTAGAAACCTTCGAGCAGGCCGTAGAGATTTTCCACGTCCGATGCGCTGACATGGCCGGATATCTCGACCGCGAAAAGCTCAGGTCGGGGCGCGTCGATCCTGCGGACGCTGGGTGGGTCGTTGAGAATGCTCATAGTCAGCCTCCCATGATGCGGCGCTGGCTGGTCTTTTGTGTGCGACTACCATGGCCCTGTGCAATGGCGGCATTGAGACTATACAATAATCGATACCGATTTCGCGCCGAGGGCTCTCGATGCCAGCCAGCCTGTCCGTAAACCTGAATGCCATCGCCATGTTGCGCAACCGGCGCGATTTGCCCTGGCCAAGCGTGACCGGCATGGGCCGGATTGCGCTTTCGGTCGGCGCGGCAGGCCTGACGGTGCATCCCAGGCCCGACCAACGTCATGTGCGTTTCACCGACCTGCCGGAACTCAGGGCTTTGATCGACGATGAGTTTCCCCAGGCCGAATTCAACATCGAGGGTTATCCGACCGGTGACTTTCTGGCGCTGGTGGAGGAGGCGGAGCCGGAGCAGATCACGCTGGTGCCGGACGATCCGGAACAGCCAACGTCGGATCACGGCTGGGATTTCATCGCCAATCAGGACATGTTGAAAGCCATTGTCGATCGCCTGAGGAAAACGGGAGCGCGCATCTCGCTGTTCTGCGATCCCGATGCTTCAGCCGAGCAGATTGCGGCGGCGCGGGCGACCGGGGCGGACAGGCTGGAACTCTACACCGGGCCTTACGGGGCTTGCCACGATGATTCCACCCGGGCGGCCAAGGAGCTGGAAAAGCTCGGAAAAACGGCGGAGGCCGCGATCGCGGCAGGGCTCGGCATCAATGCCGGGCACGACCTGACCGTCGCCAATCTCCCGGCGCTGTGCCGACGCATTCCGGCGCTGGCCGAAGTCTCGATCGGCCACGGCCTGACGGCTGACGCGCTGGAATACGGTATGGCGGGAACTGTGCGACGGTTCCTGAAGGCGCTGGGGCACCCGGCCGGCTAGGCGCGCTCCTCCCAGATCTTCACCAGTTCGATGACGGTCGCGACGGCCTTTTCCATGTCCTGCTTGCTGATCCATTCAAGCGGCGAGTGGAAGGCGTGGCCGCCGTCGAAGATGTTGGGGCAGGGCAGGCCCATATGCGACAGGCGCGAGCCGTCCGTCCCTCCGCGCACGCTGCCCATGACCGGCTCCATGCCGGCGCGCCTGACGGCTTCCTTCGCGTATTCGACGATCTCCGGGTTGCGGTCCAGAACCACCTTCATGTTGCGGTACTGCTCGGTGATGGTGAAGCTGTAGGACGAGCCGGGATAGGCCTTCATCACATCCCTCACTATTGCCTGGAGCGCCTGTTCCTTGCGTGAAAGGCCCGCATCCTCGAAGTCGCGGATGATCAGACTGATCGCCGCTTTCTCCATCGAACCCGACAGGTCGGTCGGGTGGATGAAACCCTCCATGCCTTCCGTCGTTTCGGGTGCCTCGTCCTTCGGCAGCCGGTCGATGATGGCCGCGGCGATCTTGATGGCGTTTTCCATTTTGTCCTTGGCCGTGCCGGGATGGATGGCGACACCGGTGATCGCGATATCAACGCGGTCTGCGGAGAAGGTTTCAGCCTCGATGGTGCCTGCCGTGCTGCCGTCCAGCGTATAGGCGAAGTCGGCGCCGAGCTTCTTGAAGTCGACCTTGTCGACGCCGCGGCCGATCTCCTCGTCGGTGGTGAACAACAGCTTCACCGTGCCGCGGCGGATGTCCGGGTTTTCGACCAGTATCTGCGCCGCAGCGACGATCTCGGCGATGCCCGCCTTGTCATCGGCACCGAGCAGCGTGGTGCCGTCGGTCGTGATGATGTCGTTGCCGATCTGGTTCGCGAGTTCAGGGTTTTCGGCAACGCGGATGATCTGGTTCGGGTCGCCGGTCAGGCGAATGTCGCCGCCCTGATAGTTCTCAACCACCTGCGGTTTGACGCCGGTGCCCGAAAAGTCCGGCGCGGTGTCCATGTGCGAACAGAAACAGATGACCGGCACCGGTTTGTCGGTGTTGGCCGGTACGGTTGCATAGACATTGCCGTGTTCGTCCAGATGGGCGTCGGAAAGCCCGATGGCTAGCAGTTCCTCGACCAGCAGCCGGCCCAGATCCTTCTGTTTTTCCGTTGATGGCTGGGAGGGCGATCGGGGATCGGACTGGGTGTCGATGGTGACATAACGCAGGAAACGTTCGGCAGCGGTGCTGGTCAATTGGAATGATCCGTCTGTTTCGGAATGATCGCCAACACGTCTAGACCGTTCGCGGCAGAAACGCACGGCCACATGCGGGATTGCGCATGCGCCAGCCAACTGGCACTCAGATCGGATGGGTGGTGTGTCGGATATTGCAATCGTCGGGGCGGGGCCGGCCGGGCTTGCGGCGGCGCTGTTTTTGAAGCGGGCAGGATTCAATCCGACCGTTTTTGAAAGGTTCGACGAACCCAAGCCGGTCGGCTCGGGGTTGATCCTGCAGCCCACGGGGCTGGCGGCGTTGAACGCACTTGGCCTGCTGCCTGACATATTGAGGCGGGGAAACCGGATCGGGCGGCTGTTCGGCGCGGACGCCAACAGCGGCCGCACGGTGCTTGACGTCAGCTATGGCGGGCGCGGCAATGGACGCTTCGGGCTGGGCGTTCATCGCGCGGCACTCTTCGACGTGCTTTTCGATGCGGTGAATGCCGCCGGAGTGCCGATTGTCACGGACACGGAAATCGGATCGGTGATCCGTTCGGGTGACAAGGTCGAACTGCTGGAAAGGGGCGGAAACCCGCAGGCGGTGGCCGACCTTGTGGTGGACGCAAGCGGGGCGGGCTCGCCCCTGAAGCCGCAGGGATCGCGCGGCCGGCAAGTCAAACCACTGGCTTATGGCGCGTTGTGGGCTTCGCTCAAATGGCACGGCGACGGCTTCGACGCCAATGCGCTGCAGCAGCGCTATGACAAGGCGAGCGTGATGATCGGCGTGCTGCCCATCGGCAGCATCGAACCGGCGGGAGACAGGCTGGCCGCCTTCTTCTGGAGTGTGCGGCTGGCCGATGCCGAGGCGCTGTATGCACACGGGCTTGATGCCTGGAAGGCGCGCGTTGCGGCCTACTGGCCGGAGTGCCGGCCCTATCTCGACCAGATCGAGAGTTTCGACCAGCTCACGCTGGCTCGCTACGGCCACCACACTTTGCGCCCGCCGGTGGGAGACAGGCTGGCGGTGATCGGCGATGCCGCGCATTCGACCAGCCCGCAACTGGGGCAGGGGGCCAATATGGCGCTGCTCGATGCCGCGGCGCTGGCGCATGCGCTTGCCGCCGAAGCTGATGTCGAAACCGCGCTGGCCGGCTATGCCCGTGCACGCAGAATGCATGTGCGCGCCTTCCAGTGGATGTCTTATGCGCTGACGCCGTTCTACCAGTCGGACTCGCGGCTCATCCCTCTGCTTCGTGACACGCTGGTGGCAAGCGTCGCCAAGGTTCCACCCGTACCGGCAATTCTGGCGGCCATGGTGTCGGGCACCATGTTCGACCCGTTCACGCCGGCTGGGCTTGAAGAGCCGGACTGGCGTTTTCAGCGTTCGTGACAAGCCGCGAGATATGCGACTTGCGGCGGACCAGAAAGTCGCGAAGCCGCGCATTGTAGTCTGCTACCGTCGCTTCCATCACCGAGGGCCGCGCGGCAAGTGCGGCACGCCACGCGGCAATTTGCGGTTTCCGGGCAAGGATGCCGAAGTCGCCAATCCGGTCGAAGACATCGAAGTAGCGGAATATCGGGCCGAACACGGCATCGACAAGCGAGAACTGTTGACCTGAGAACCAGGGGCCGGCCTGCCGGGCCTTCAGCTCGTCCTCCAGCCGGTCGAACATGGCCGACAGGGCGTTGGCGGCCGCCGTGAAGCCTTCCGCGTCCGGCGCGTTGTAGAGCCTGGCAATGCCGTTGAGGAGTTGAGACCCGAACTCAATCCAGGCGCGGTGTCTGGCGCGGATAAGCGGATCGGCGGGGTGCAGCGGGTGCGTCTGCGTGTCCTCGAGATATTCCAGTATCGCGGCTGACTCGAAGACCGGGGTCCTTTTTCCGTTTGCTTCGACGAGAAGCAACGGCACCTTGCCCAGCGGCGACAGATCGCTGAACCATTGCGGCTTGTCTGACAGATCGATCCAGACGCGCTCGAAGGGAACGGATTTTTCCGCCAGCGAAATGGCCGCGCGCTGGACGTAGGGGCACAGATGATGGCTGACGAGGGTGAGTTGGGTCATGGCTTGCTCCGAATTCATGCAGTTGCATTGATATAGATGCAGATGCATTTACCGTCAAGATTGATGCAGTTGCATGAAGATGCTAGGTGAGGGCATGCTGGAGGCGCGGACATGACGTCGAACTCACCCGAGCGGGAAGCTGTGCACGCCTGGGCTTTGCTCCTGCGTGTTTCCAGGCAATTGCTGGAGCGCGCGGAGGACGATCTCAAGCGGGCAGGCCTGCCGCCGCTGGTCTGGTACGATGTGCTGCATGAGCTGGCGGAAGCCGGCGACAACGGAGTGCGGCCGGGACAGCTCGTCGAGACCATGCTTCTGGCGCAGTACAATGTCTCACGCCTGCTGGCGCGGATGGAAAAACAGGGTCTTGTGGCGCGCAGCGGGGTGGAGGGCGACGGCAGGGGCCAGACTGTCTCGATCACAGCAGAGGGGCGCAAGCTCCGCCGCGCCATGTGGGCGGTTTACGGGCCGGCGATCGCGGAACTGGTCGGCGACCGGCTTGATCACGAAGAACTGGAATTGTTCGCCAAATTGCTGACGAGGCTGAAGCCGGTCTGACGCTGCGACGAAGCAGGCTTGCGCGACGATGACGACCATGCCATAACCGTACCGTACCGAACGGTACGGTACGGGTAGCGCGAGCCAGCAATTGGACCAGATGGTCATCCCCCATGACGAATTCACGCCGCGGCAGCAGGCAGTGCTCGACTGTGCGCTGCAGCTGCTCGTTTCAGGCGGCGAGAAGGGGCTGACGACGGCGGGGTTGGCGCGGGCAGCCAACTGTTCCAAGGAAAGCATCTACAAATGGTTCGGCGACCGTGACGGCCTTTTGGCGGCGATGATCGCGCATCAGGCGAGCAAGGTTCGCGCCGGCGCCGAAAACGGCCATGCGATGGATGCGGCGCAGTTTCGGGCTTATCTCGAAGCGTTTGCGCGTGATCTGCTGGAAGTGCTCGCGGGCGATGTTTCGCTGGCGCTCAACCGTCTGGCGATCGGCCAGGCGAGCCGGACCGAAAGCCGGTTGGGTCAGCTTCTCGTGGAGCGCGGGCGGCGGCGCATCGACGAGCGCGCAATGGCGCTGCTGGAAGCGGGCAAGCGGCGCGGGCACATCCATTACGACAATCGAGAGGCGGCCTATCACACGCTTTATGGGCTGATCGTGCGCGACCTGCATGTGCGCATGCTTTTGGCCGAAAGCGGCGCGCGGCAGCCGCAACAATTCGATGCGATGACCAAAGAGGCCATCGACCAGTTTTTCGCGCTCTTCGGGGCGCACCAACCGACTTGAGACGCAAATCAGGAGAGGAAACCATGCGTGTCTATTACGATCGCGATGCCGATCTCAATCTCATCAAGGGCAAGAAAGTCGCCATTATCGGCTACGGTTCTCAGGGCAGGGCGCATGCGCTCAACCTGAAGGATTCCGGCGTCAAGGACGTCGCGGTCGGCCTGCGCGCCGGGTCGTCGACGGCCAAGAAGGTCGAGGCCGACGGGCTGAAGGTGATGACCGTGGCAGAAGCCGCAAAGTGGGCCGATCTGATGATGATGGCCACGCCCGACGAGTTGCAGGCGGGCATCTACTCGTCCGAAATCGCCCCCAATATCCGCGATGGCGCGGCGATTGCCTTTGCACACGGGCTCAACGTGCATTTCGGTCTGATCGAGGCGAAAGACACCGTTGACGTGCTGATGATCGCGCCGAAGGGCCCAGGCCACACCGTGCGTGGCGAATACCAGAAGGGCGGCGGCGTGCCCTGCCTCGTGGCGGTGCATCAGGACCCGTCGGGCAATGCGCTGGACCTCGGACTTTCCTACGCGTGTGGCGTTGGCGGCGGGCGCTCCGGCATCATCGAGACGACGTTTCAGGAAGAGTGCGAGACCGATCTCTTCGGCGAGCAGGTCGTGCTTTGCGGCGGTCTGGTCGAACTCATCCGCGCCGGTTTCGAGACGCTGGTCGAGGCCGGCTACGCGCCGGAGATGGCCTATTTCGAGTGTCTCCACGAGGTGAAGCTGATCGTCGACCTGATCTATGAAGGCGGTATCGCCAACATGAACTACTCGATCTCCAACACTGCAGAGTGGGGCGAGTATGTTTCGGGCCCGCGCATCATCACCGCCGAGACAAAGGCCGAGATGAAGCGTGTTCTCAACGACATTCAGTCCGGCCGCTTTACCTCGGAATGGATGCAGGAGTGGCATTCGGGTGCTGCGCGCTTCAAGGCGACACGCCGTCTCAATGACCGCCACCAGATCGAGGAAGTTGGCGAGAAGCTGCGCGGCATGATGCCGTGGATCGCCAAGAACAAGCTGGTGGACAAGGCGAAGAACTAGGAAGTCTGTCCCTCATCTGCACGCCCTCGGGCCGCGTCGCGAGGGCGTGCAGGAAACTCAATTTTTACCTTCCGCCTGTCTAATCGCATGATCGCCTCAGTCCGACTGAACCAGTTGACGGTCCCGAAAATGTCGGTGAGGTCGATGGAGCGTCGGACACATGCCACTTCAAAGCACCGCCAGGTCTACTGCGCGCATGTTCAACGAACGGCGGGGCGCCGAGCGCGATAGCGGCGCGATTAGCGGTCTGATCAGGTTTCCGGAAGGGAAAGGCACGATAGAGTGCCGGGTGCGCAACATCTCCGACAAGGGCGCAAGGCTGTCGTTCAAGATGGAAGTCAGGCTTCCGCATACGTTTCAGCTCAAGGTCGGCGGCGAGCGCAAATGGCGCGATGTGGCCGTGCGGTGGCGTCGGGGCAATGATGCCGGCGTCAGCTTCGAGACCGCGGCCCGCAAGGGTTGGTTCAGATAAGATACTGGCATTTCAATTGAGCCGTTGCGCTCAGTTTTCTCCCACTGCCACGTCCAGCGCGATCCGCACCATGTCTTCCAGCGATGACTGGCGCTGGTCGGCGTCCAATTCATCGCCGGTGACGAGACAGTCGGTCATCGTGCAGATCGACACCGCACCGACCCCGAAGCGGGCAGCCAGCGTATAGAGCGTCGATGTTTCCATCTCGACCGCCATCACCCCGTGGTCGGTCAGCGCTTTGTAACTCTCCAGCCCGTTCGGCTGGTAAAACACGTCGCTGGAGAGAATGCCGCCTGCGTGGCAGCGCACGCCGGCTTTCTCCGCAGCGTCGGCTGCGGCGCGCAAAAGGGCGAAATCCGCCGAAGGCGCGAAGTCGAAAGCGCCGAATGCATTGCGGTTCATTGAGCTGTCCGTGCTGGCGGTGAGCGCAAGCACCAGATCGCGCACCTTCACCTTCTCCGACAGGCCGCCGCAGGTGCCGACCCTGATCAGGTTCTTCGCGCCATAGACGTTAATCAGCTCATGCACATAGATCGCCAGCGAGGGCTGGCCCATGCCGCTTGCCTGCACGCTGACAGGCTTGCCCTGCCACGTGCCGGTGTAGCCAAGACAGTTGCGCACGGTGTTCACGCATTTCGGGCTCTCGAAGAACGTTTCGGCAATCCACTTTGCGCGCAGCGGATCGCCCGGCAGAAGCACCGCCTCCGCGTAGTCGCCTTTCTTGGCGTTGTTGTGCGGTGTCATTCCCCGTTCTCCCCGTTTCGTCGCAACACACAGGACTATCGGCAATGCGGACAGTCAATCGCCCTGTTGTGCTCCAGGCGGTCCGATTTGTGCCATTCCGGTACAGATGACGCTGGCATGCATCTCGCATTGCTTGCTCCATGAACGGAATGGAGGCCGATCATGGAAGCGATCACGCAGAATTCCATCGGGCTTGATGGCCAGGTTTTCACTGAACGTCGCGCTGCTGCGCGCCACAAGGTGCTGAAAGGCGCAACGCTGCGGTTCAATCGCGGTTACGGCGCGCTGGAGTGCAGGGTGCGCAACCTTTCCGACACCGGAGCGCGGCTTGCGTTCGGCGAAACCGCAGCCGTGCCTTCCGAGTTCGATTTCTGGCTGTCGGGGGTGGACAAGCCGAGGGCGGCGACTGTGCGCTGGCGCGGCCTTGAGGATGTCGGGATCGAATTCGCCAAATGATGTGAACAGCCGCGCTGGGGCCGGGTACGTGGGGAGGCGTACCCGCGGCGTGGCACTTCTCCCGGAGGGCGCACCACTGCTTGTGCTGCGTAAGTGGCATGCGCTCTCCGCTGGGACCGGTTCGGCGTATCGGCCGGTTCCGGGCTGGGGGGCGGGCGGCGTGGCGGCGCCGCCCGTTATCAACCTTTCGTTTACCAGACACACAGCTGACTGAAATTGCGGCTCTCGCGAGCGGACATTCCTGCTTACTTTGCTGGTATCTCAGAGGGAGGCCGCAAGCGCATGGCTAGCGCATACAGGCCGGGCGCAGCCGGCCGCATGTTCAACGAGAGACGTTCCTCCGACCGCAGCCGCGCGTCGCGGAACGCGGTTATACGCCTCAAGGACGGGTCCGGTGCGATGGATTGCGTGGTGCGCAACCTTTCGGCGCGCGGCGCCAAGCTGTCGGTGTGGAATGCAGCGGACTTGCCAAACCAATTCCAGCTGAAGCTCTATACGGAACGGGACTGGCGCAACGTGACCGTGCGATGGCGGCGCGGCAACGAACTGGGCGTCAGCATAAGCCGGTAGGCGAAAACCCCGCTGCTCCGCTCAGCCATAGTGCCAATGCGGTTTCGGGGCCGTGCCATCAAATTTCAGGCCGCAACGTGTGCCGGCGCGCCAGCGCAGTTCGCAGCGATAGGCTGTACGGTCGATCGGTACATAAAGCAGGAATTCGGAAGGGATATGCGCCTCAGCGGGCACGCGCAGTTCGGCCCCGTTTTCATGCATGTTGCGCACCGTGCAGGAAATCTCCGACTTGTCGATGCCGTTGAGGATCGAGGCGCCTTTGAGGACGCGGGAGCGGCGCTCGCGTTCAGGCAGGTCTTGTACCTCTTCGGGGATTTGCGGATTGGGGGCGCTCATGGAGGCATTCTTGCCGCCAAATTCGCCTTTCCAATGGAAGAGCGCCAATCCCGGGAGGAGAACGCTGCGATGGTTTCGGGGGTGTTAAGAAAGTCCCTGAAACGGAAAACGGCGCAGCCGGGACCGCGCCGTTTCGATTGGTGGTCAGCCGATCAGTTGTAGGGCGACCAGCACTGCTTGCGGGGGCCGTGATAGGGCTGGAACGTGTTGTCCCAGTGCCGGTACGACTTGTAGCGCGAATAGCACCACCGCACGTGTCTGGAGCCTGCTCCACGCGAGTAGCCGCGGTGACGGCGATAGTGCGGGTAATAGCCCTGTGGAGGCACGGTCAGCGAAAAGCTGCCATTACCGAAGTTGAAATAGATGCCGCCGCCATGCCGGTGGTGACGCCGGTGATAACGCCGCCAATTGCGGTGGTTGACCGGTTCGGCCTTCACTGTCGCTTCCGCATTCGCAGTCGCGATAAGCGGAACCGCCAGCGAGCCGGCGGACTGCGCCTGTGCCGCACCGGTGAGCGATGATCCGGCCATCGCCGCGCCAAGCAGTGTGGCGCATGCAAGTCTCGATAGATGCTGTTTCATGTCTTCCTCCTGGGGGTGAGGTGACTTAAGGCGCCGGCGTTGGCCCTGACGACGCCGCGGGATGCCAAACATGGCGCAGCCAACCTGAACAGCCGATGAACGGCTCAGAACTGATTCACCCCGTTGGCGGGTTGTGTTCCGCTGCGCGGCGGGGCATTGCTCGGCTCATGTCGGTGCGCATCGCAACATTCAATGTCGAGAACCTGATGAACAGGTTCGACTTCTCCGGATATCACAACGAGCTTTATCAGGACCGGGTCCTGACGCTTTTCGATATCAAGGACGAAGCGCAATACCGCCAGTTGGAGCGCGCCCGCGCGGTCGCGCATACCGACGACACCCGGCAGCTCAGCGCATTGGCGATTGCGGCGGCGCGGGCAGATATCTTCTGCCTTCAGGAAGTCGACAATGAGGATGCGCTGAAGGCGTTCGAGTATGGCTACCTGTTCAAGATGGTCGGGTCCGGCTTCCGGGAGAAATATGTCTCGACCGGGAATGACAGCCGCGGCATCGATGTGGCGGTCATGACGCGACCCGAGACGGCGCATGGGGAGCCGATCGAGTTTGTCGGCATGTCCAGCCATGCGCACCTCACATACGAGGAACTGGGCATTCACACGCCGGAACTTGCAGAGACGGGCAATGCCGCGAACGAGCGCATCTTTCGCCGCGACTGCATGGAGATCGACTTCAGGGTGGGCGGCAAGCCGCTGACGCTTTATGTCGTGCATTTCAAGTCGATGGGCCGCCCGCGAAACGGCATGAACGGGCGCGAGGCAACGATGCCCATACGCGTTGCCGAGGCACAGGCCGTGCGGCACATCATCGAAAGCCGCTTCGGCGGCGAGAAGGCCGCGAACAAAAACTGGCTGATTTGCGGTGACCTGAACGACTACCGAGAACGGGTCGTGATCGAAGGCGACGAAGTGAACAGCTATCGCTTCGATGTCAGGCACGAGGATGCGTCCTCACTCAACGTGCTGACCGAAGGCGGGTTTTGCGAGAACGCGGTGGAGCGGCTGCCGCCCGAGGAACGCTGGACGCTCTATCACACAAGAGGGCCGGAAGAGCGGCACCTGTGCCAGCTCGACTATCTGCTGCTTTCGCGGCGGCTGGCGGAACGCAATGGCAAGACCCTGCCGGATATCGTTCGCGCCGGCCAGCCATATCGCACCATCTTTCCGCCCGGCCAGGAGGTTGCGCGCTTTCCGCGTACGGGTTGGGACAGACCGAAGGCATCCGACCACTGCCCGGTGGCCATAACGCTCGACCTTGTCTGACCCGGCAATGGCGTTCGATCTACCACGCGGGCGGGTATTCGATATTCAGTCGGTCGATGTTCGGCTGTTGAGTGAGCCGTCGCCGTTCGAGGTCAGCAATAGCGAAGCGATCGCCGCCAACTGGGAGCGGGAGACCGCTGCCAATCCCGCACTGTTTGACGGGCAGGTGGTGCTGCTTTCATCGCTTTCATTCCGGGATGGCAAGGTTACGGGCCTATGCCATGCGGTGCGCTATTCCACCTTCCTTTACTGGCGGCGAAACAGCGAAACGTCGTCGTCGGAACACTGCTTTGCGCATGCCATGCTGGTATCGTCCGACAACGCGCTGATTGCCGTGCGCATGGGGCCGCATACGGTGAATGCAGGGCAGGTATATTTTGCTGCCGGGTCGTTTGAGCCCGGTGATTTTCGCAACGGACAGGTCGATCTTCACTACAATATGAGCCGCGAAGTACGGGAAGAAACCGGAATGGACATTTCCGACGCGGCAAGCGCGGCAGGCTTTCTCGGCTATTCGGCGGCCGGCCGCACGGCGCTTTTTCGCCGCTACGACCTGCCGGAGAAGGCCGACGATATCGCCTGGCGCATCAGGGCGTTCGTTGCTGCTGAAGCCGACCCGGAAATCACCGAACCCGTCATCATTCGCAATGCGACCGATCTGCCTGACGGGCTGCCGCAGCATATGCGCGCCATAACGGAATGGCATTTCGGTTTGGCCTGAGAGAGCGAACAGCTATTGTCTGATGGCACCGGTGCGGTGAGGGGAGGGATCATGAAGCGGTTTTTCAAATATCTGGCGGGACTTGTCGTCGTTCTGGCTGCGGTCGGTGCGGCGATCTTCTTCCTCGTGCTTCCCGACTATGTTGCCGACAGCATGAACGGCGTGCTGGCCGATCCGCCCTATGAAGTGTCCCAGCAGGCGGCCGATCTGCACGAGACGCTTACCGTGGCCGATCTGCACGCCGATCCGCTCCTTTGGGGGCGCGATCTGCTCGATCGCGCCGACTACGGCCAGACCGATATTCCCCGTCTGATCGAGGGCAATGTGGCGCTGCAGGTGTCTTCCGTCGTCAGCAAGACACCGCGCGGGCTGAACATCGAGGAAAACGACGATGACAGCGATAATGTCACCCTGCTCGCGATCGGCCAGCGCTGGCCGATCAGGACCTGGACGAGCCTGAAGGAGCGCGCGCTCTACCAGGCCGAGCGGCTGCAGGACATGGCTGACCGTTCGGGAGGGCGTTTCGTCATTGTCAGGACCAAGGGCGACCTTCGCGCATTTCTGGAACGCCGCGAAAGCGAGAAGGGTATCGTCGCCGGCCTGCTGGCGCTGGAGGGCGCGCAGGTGCTGGAAGGCGATCCGGCCAATGTGGAGGTGATGTTCGATGCCGGCTACCGCATGATGTCGCCGACGCATTTCTTCGACAACGAGATGGCGGGTTCCGCCCACGGCCTGGAAAAGGGCGGACTGACGGAAGAGGGGCGCATGATGGTGCGCCGGATGGAAGAACTTGGCATGATCGTCGACATCGCGCACGGATCCGCGCCGCAGATCGACGATGTGCTTGGCATGGCGACCCGCCCGATCGTGGTGTCGCATACCGGCGTCAAAGGCACCTGCGACAACAACCGCAATCTGAGCGACGACCAGTTGCGCGCCATCGCAGACAATGGCGGCCTGATCGGGATCGGTTACTGGAGCACCGCCATTTGCGGTGAAGATGCGGGAGCCATCGCTCGCGCGCAGCGGCATGTCGCCGACCTGATCGGGGCGGAGCATCTGGCGCTTGGCTCGGACTTCGACGGTGCGGTGACGACGCCCTTCGACACGACGGGACTGCCGCTGATTACCGAGGCGATGCTCGCCGAAGGCTTTTCACAGGCCGAGATCGGACAGGCAATGGGCGGCAACCAGATCCGGCTTCTGCTGCAATACCTGCCCGACTGAAACCTGTGCCCCGATTGATCGGCGTCAAAACCTTTCTGACCGCTCATGGCAAAGTGGTGGGGCTGTGAAACGAGGGATTGAGATGGACAAGAACAAGATTAGCGTGACGCAACATTCCTCGGCCGGCATGTTGTGGTTTGTCGGCTGGCTCTTCACGATCGGCTATCTGAAGCTCGGCTTCTGGTCGGGCCTGTGGGCGCTGGTCGTGTGGCCCTATTACCTTGGCAGCCACTTTGCGCTGTAGCTCCCTGCGCCACCATTGTCCGCTTGTGTGGAACAGCGCCTATGCTTGACATCGCGACCCTGCCACCACCAATGGCTTGGGGTACGGCAGCAAGCGGAAATGTGTCATGGTCGACAGGCGCTACGAAATTCTCGATGTGTTCACCGACCGGCCGCTGGCGGGAAACCCGCTGGCGATCGTGCATGATTGCGACGGCCTTGACGGCGCCGCCATGCAGGCGATCGCGCGGGAGTTCAACCTGTCGGAGACGGTGTTCGTTTTCCCTCCGGAGAACCCCAACCACACCGCCCGCATACGCATCTTCACGCCGAATTTCGAAATGCCGTTTGCCGGGCATCCGACCGTTGGCACTGCCATTGCGGAGGCGCTGAAACGCGGCATCGGTGACGGCGGCCGGGACACGATGATCCTCGTTCTGGAAGAAAAAATCGGCGATGTGCGCTGCGTGGTCTCGAAGCACAATGGCAACCTGTTTGCCGAGTTCGATCTGCCGCGGCTGGCCGAACCGGTCGGGCTCGATGCGGCGCCCGAAGCGATCGGCGCCGCACTCGGTCTGGGGCCGCACGAAATCGGGTTTGAAAACCACCGCGTTGCCGGCTTCTCCGCCGGCGTGCCCTATGTCACGGTCCCCGTGCATGGCCTGGCTGCGGCGGCCAACGTGCGCTTCAACGCTGCTGCCTGGGACGAGATTTCGCCGGATCGCGGCAACGGCGTCGCTGCGTCGGCCTATGTCTATTGCCGCGAAGTGGTGGGCCACGAGAATGCCTTTCATGCGCGCATGTTCAGTGGCGGCGGAGGCTACGAAGACCCGGCGACCGGTTCCGCGCTGGCAGCGTTTTCAGGCGCTGTGCTGACCTTCGACCAGCCTGCCGGCGACAAGTGGCAGGGCTGGGTGGAGCAGGGGCTGGAGATGGAGCGGCCTTCCCGGCTGCGGCTGGAAATCGATCTTGCTGCAGGCGCGGCCAGCGGAGCACGGATTGGTGGAAACGCCGTGCGCGTAGCTCAAGGCACGCTCAGCGCCTAGCCCGGATGATCGATTGCTGCCGGAGGTGGCGCCGACCGGCTCGGCGGGGCCGAGTATTCGCGCGGCGAAGAAATCGCTGCGCGGGGCTGTTCACAAGGCTGGACATGGCCGAAGTTGACCGGTATAGGCGCACATCCTTGGCCGGCAAGACGCCCGGCCCGGCGGGTGATTAGCTCAGTTGGTAGAGCAGCTGACTCTTAATCAGCGGGTCACAGGTTCGAGCCCTGTATCACCCACCAAAATCAAGTACTTGGCAGGGGTGTCGCGAAGGCCACCATACGTCTGGCCTTCGTCTTTCAGTTCAGGCGCCTTTCGTTCCTGCGGCTTCACGCCCTCAGGTCGGTCAATAGCGCCCGCTACAAATCCGCGTCGAGTATCGGCCCTGAGTCGTCGATGGCCTCGAAAACGACACCTGTCAGCGAGTGTAGCCCGGTGAGATTATCATCGTGACAAGGCCGGATATCTAAGCCTTCCAGCCATCAAAGGTCGACAGGCGCTTGTCCAGCCGCCCGCGACAGGATTGCGTAAGCCTGGTCGGCATCGTCGCCCGTCCACGCCACGAAATGATCCGGTCGAACGAGTATCGACCGCGCCTCATAGCTGTCTGAGGCATCCGCGCCCAAGCCGGTCTCGACCTTCAGCGGAACGCCCAGTCTGGTTGCCGCATCCTGAAAGGCGGCGGCAACCTCCACTTGCGCGGTAAGGAGCGTGAAATCTGGACCAAGGGCTTCAAATACCGGTCGCCCGTCAGAAAGCACCTGCGGCGCAAGGTGATGGCCCGGCCGGGCGCGTTGCAGATGCGAGCCAACTGCGCTCGGCGAGCTACCTGCCATTTCGTCGACAATCGGCGAGCCTTCATAATTGGGTTCGAAGATATCCACGTCCCAGGTGTCTTCCGCCCTTTCCCGCCACGCCGCCAGAAAGCCATCCAGATCCTTCTCGGGCGAGAACGCCGCCAGCATGTCCCGGTCCTTCTCGATGTAGCGGGTAATGAAGTCCCTGGCCGTGGAGGCGAAGACGGGGCGCCGCTCGGCCTCATAGCTGTCGAGCAATTCTTCGCTGCCCCAGCCCTGCAGAACGGCCGCGAGCTTCCAGCCGAGATTGCGCGCGTCCTCGAAGCCGGTGTTGATGCCGTAGCCGCCATAGGGCGGATGCGAATGCGCCGCGTCGCCGGCGATAAGGGCGCGCCCGGCGCGGTAGCGGTCGGCCAACGCAAAACGCAAATCCCACAGGCCGACATGCTCGAGTTCCAGTTGGAATGGCTGCCCGACAGCGCGATGCAAAAGCGCCTCGAAATCGTAATTGTCGGCGGTCGTTCCGGGCGGCACCGGGGCGTGGAAAAACCAGCTTCGACCATGGTCAACACGGCCGAAGAACATCCAGTAACCCTGCAGGTCCGGGTGGAGAACCTTGTAGATCGCCTTGCCGGGATAGCGCTGGAGCAGTTGGTGGAGTTCGGTCGAGTTGAAGACCAGCAACGCCATCAACCGGTCGTGGTCGGTACGCGTCTGGGTGATACCAGCGGCTTCGCGCACCGTCGATCGGCTTCCGTCCGCGCCGACGAGATAGCGGGCGCGCAAACTCCGCGTCTCGCGTCCATCGCCGATCTCGAGTTCAGCGCCGTCGGCATTTTGCCTCAGAGCCTTGCCCGACCAGCCGTAGAGTGTCGTCACTGATGTCAGGTCGGCGATACGGGCGCGCAGAACGGCTTCCGTCTTGTATTGCGGAATGCGCTGGTTCTTTGCCGCGTAGAACGCGCCGACGCTGCCGCGGTTGAACCAGTCATGCGCATGCTCGGAAAGCAGGGTCCGGTACATGGTCATGCCGCCGATGCCGGCGTCCGGCGGCAGCGGATGAGCCGATGTTATCGCCTCCGCACAACCCCAGGCGCGCATGTGTTCGCCGGTGCGCTGCGTCAGGTTCTGTCCCTTGGGGATCAACTGCGGCGTGGCATGTCGTTCGACCACGCAGGTGCTGACACCGCGCTGGCCGAGCTCTATGGCCAGCGCCATGCCGACAGGCCCGCCGCCATTGATGACGACGTCAAAGTCGAAGTCCGTCATGATGGCTTTCGTCTACGCGATCTTGAACAGCCGGCGCGCATTGTCCTCGAAGAACGCTTTCTTGGCGGCGTCGGAAATGTCCATGGCGTCGAGCGCGCCGACCTCTTCCTTCACGAACTGCCAAGGATAGTCCATCGCATACATCATGCGGTCGACACCAATCTGGTCCTGCACGAAACGGATCGGCGGCTCCCAGCCGACGCCCGACGAAGTGTAGTAGAAATTGTCGCAGAGATAGTCCCAGGCGCGGCGCTTCAACGGCTTGACGTTGGGATGACGCCCGGTCGCGGCGATGCGGCTGTGCATGAAGTCGATGCGATACAGCCAGTAAGGCAAGGCCTCGCCGCAATGGCCGAGAATGATCTGCAGCTTCGGGAATCGGTCGAAAATGCCGGCGACCAGCAGCCGCAGCGCATGCAGACCGGTATCGCAGGCGAAGCCGTAGATCGCCGCGTCGAGGGCGCGGCTGAGGAAGGGCTCGATCATCTGCGCCGAAGGCATGTTGGGATGCAGGTAGATCGGCACGTCGAGCGCCTCGGCCGCCTCGAACACCTGCCAGTACTTCTCGTCGTCGAGATAGGTGCCGAGCGTGTGGCCATTGAGGATACCGCCGCGCAGCCCGAGCTTGGTTACGCCGCGCTCCAGTTCCTTTGCCGCATTGACGGTGTCCAGCGGCGAGAAGGCAGCCAGACCGACGAAACGGTCAGGGTGGCGGGCGATTGCTTCGGCCAGCTGGTCGTTGGAATCGGCGGCTAGCGACGTCGCCTTCGCGGTGTCGAAGAGCTGGACGCCGGGCGATCCGAGCGACAGCACGGCGATGTCTATGCCGCTGGCATCCATGTCGGCCAAACGGTCTTCCCCAAGCGACTGGATACGCCGCTGCTGGCTTTTCGCCATATCGGATTCGCCGGCAAAGAAGCCCCAGAGCTGGCTGAACCCGGGATCGTTGATGTTCTTCTCGGCGATCTCCTGCTTGTAGAGCTTCATGATCTCCGGCGTCAGCCACGCTTCCTCGGTGGCAATACGCTTGTAGGGCGGGTTGGGATTACGCTCTGGCATTGGCGGGTAGCGTTCGGTCACTGTGCAAGCTCCTCGGCAGATATGGGATCAATGTGTCGGGACGGAAAATAGCGGGTCAGGGCCCATGCGACGGGTATTGAGACAAGCGCGATCGCGATTGCCACGGAACTGCCCGGATCGACGATCGCCGTGCTCGCGCCGACCGCCAGCGAGATCGCCGCCGCCACGGCGCGCATGGCGACGCCGCCATAGGCGTGACGGTTTGCCAGCACTTCCGCCAGCAGGAAGCCGGATACCGCGACGGTGAGACAGGATATGCCGACCTCGAGCCAGGTACCGTCCATCAGCAGCGCAGGATTGAGTGCGAAGACGAACGGCAGCAGATAGGCGACGGCGCCAAGGCGGACGCCGGCAGTTCCAGTCTTCCACATGTCGCTGTTGGCGATGCTCGCCGCCGCGTAGGAGGCGACCGCGACCGGCGGCGTCAACATCGACAGCAGACCGAAATAGAAGATGAACAGATGCGCCGACATCTGTTCGATGCCCTGCCGCGCAAGTGCCGGCGCGAGCAGGGTGGCGACTATGACGTAGACGCCGGTGGTCGGCATGCCGACGCCGAGAATGATCGCGATGATTGCGGTCGTAGCGAGCAGCGCGATCACGCCGCCGAGTTCGGCGATATGCCCGAGCGCCAGCGTCAGCGCGAAGCCAAGGCCCGAAATGTTGATGGTGCCGATGACGATGCCGGCGACGGCGCCGACGAGCAGGATGGGAATCAGCGTGGAACCGCTGCTCACCAGAACGCGGGGGATCACGTGCAGGAAGTCGCGAGGCGCGCGGATGACGTGTAGCAGATAAGCAGCGCCGGCCGAGTAGAGCGCGGCCTTGCCCGGCGAATAGCCCAGATAGAACAGGAACCAGATCAGCACGCCAATCGGCGCGAGCAGCGGCCAGCTGTCGACCAGGCTTCGGCCGACGGGCGGCAGGTTCTCGCGTGGCTCGCCCGCGAGGCCGTGAGCAGCAGCATAGCGATCGACCTGCCGGTAGAGCAGGTAATAATAAAAGACCGCCGGCAGCAGCGCCGCCAGCACCACATCGGTGTACGCCACCTGCAGGAATTCGGCGATGACGAAGGCGGTGGCACCCATGACCGGCGGGGCAATCTGCCCGCCATTCGAAGCCACGGCCTCGATCGCGGCCGCGTAGCGGGAAGGGAACCCGGCCTTTTTCATCATCGGTATCGTGACCACCCCGGTCGACATGACGTTTGCAACGGTCGAGCCGGACAGCGTGCCGAACAGCGAGGACGCGAGGATGGCAACCTTGGCGGGTCCGCCGCGCCGGTGGCCCATGGTCGAAAGCGCCAGCTGGGTCAGCGCCGTACTGCCGCCTACAGCGTTGAGCACCGCGCCGAAGACGATGAAACCCAAGATTTGCGTCGCGGCGACGTTGAGCACCAGACCCGGCACGCCGTTGGAATCATTGTAGAGGTAGAGGACGTAGCGGACGGGGCTGAGATAGGCCGCCTCGAAAATGCCGGGCGCCATCCAGCCGAAAAAGCCATAGGCCATGAAGGCGATGCCGAGTATCGCCAGCACCAGGCCGCAATGGCGCCGCGTCGCCTCCAGTGTTCCGGCGAGCGCGATCACCGCCGGAACCCATTTTTCTGGCCCCCGGCTTGTGACTTCCAGCAGCCATTGCTCGTAGTTCCAGGCAAGCCAGAACCATGCCGCACATGCGGCGATGCCGAGGGCGAGATCGGCGAAGCGAAGCGCGCCCGGCAATGGCTGCATGAGCAGGCCAGCCAGCACGGTCAGGCCGATCACGACGCCGAGATATTGCTCCGTGAGGTAGACCTGTCCGAACCACGCGCCCGCGTCGAGCATCCACAGGATGCCGACCACGGGCAGGACCGTGGCAACATAGTTCCGGTTCATGCCTTGATCCCGCCCGTGAGGCGTCTGCTATTGGGCGAAGGTCGCCTCTTTCTTGTCGTTTGCCTCTGTCCACAGCCCGATCTCCTTGAAGAAGGCGATCGCAGCCGGGTGGTAAGGCGCGGTGTTCGACGCTTTGGCCATCTGTTCCTGGACGCCCGCGGCGACTGCCGGGTAATCCTTGCGCATCTGCGGCCATGACTCGTAGAGCGCCTTCAGGATCGCCGTCGCGTCCTCGTCGGGAAGGTCGGCGGAGGTGGTGATGAACACGTCGTAGCCGAGCACCGTGACAGGTTCCGTCACCTCGGGAAGACGCGGGCTGGGCTCCACCGGCAGCAGGTATGTGCCTGCGAGGATGCTGTCGAGGTTCTCGTCCGTCGCGCCGTCCCCGGTTATCGAGATGTAACGGATGCCGCCGGGTATGGAGGCGTGCGCCTGCTGGGTCAGCGGAATGCCGACGGCGACCGACGTCGCGTCGAGATTGCCCTCTGTCAGTCCGTCGATGCCCTGGGTCAGACCGGCGACCGTGATGCCCTCGACCTGGTCGAGCGCGAGCCCGCCTGCCTGGATCATTGCCTGGTTGGCGAGACCGACGGCCTTGAGGGCGGAAAAGTCGGTGACAACCTTCTTGCCCTGCAGGTCCTTGATCTCCTTCATGTCGCTATCGGCGCGGACGATGAAGGCGATGCGCAGGGGCCACAACCGCGTCAGCATGCGAAGCTTCGGTTCGGCCTGCGACCCATAATCGCCGCGATAGACACCGCCGGTGTCGAGGCTGGAGTTAATGCCGAGCGTAAGTTCGCCGCTTGCCACCAGAGGCAGGTAGACCGACGATCCGGTGTAGGGCTGTACGGTGACCTGGCGCTGCAATTTCTCCTGCAGGGCCGCGGCCATGCCGCCTCCGACGGTGTAGTAAATCGACCCCTGCGGATTTGTGCCGAGTGTGATGCGCGACTGGGCGTTGGCAACGCCGACCGCGAAGGTCGCGATGCCGATTCCCACGGCAATCGCTGCAAGTCCGAGTTTCCTGATCATGAACTTCCTCCCTGAAATCGTTCTCGAACCCTGATCTGACCATACCAGCGACCTGAAATCGAGCAACCGAGGATATGCGACCAATCGGCCAGCCGATAGCGTATTTCGCTCTGGCCGTCGTATCCCGGCTTTGAAAGTTTGAGGTCTTGCCTAGCCGGCCCGCGGGCGCGCTTTACAAGAAGAACTGGCGGATCAGGCTTAAGCCGTTCCGCCGCGGTTCCAGCCCCGGCCTTCCGACCCGTAAAGTTCGTAGCCCGTTTCGGTCACCGCCAGCGTATCCTCAAGCTTGATGAAGCCGCGCGTGGGGTGAAGCATCGTGGTTTCAACGGAAAGCACCATGCCGGCTTCCAGCGGACTGTCCCTGTCGCTCCCCTCATAGGTGACCGGGTGATTGGTCATCAGGAATGGCGCTTCATGGGTGATGACGCCCATGCCATGAGCGAAAAAGTCAGTGCATTCGCGATTCGGCTGGCGCGCAAGCTCCGCCGTTCCGGCGTCGATGAGGTCGCCGGCTCTCGTGCCGGCCTTCACCTTGGCGAAGGCCGCATGCTGGACGGTGTCGATTTCTTCCAGCAGGTCGTTCAGTTCCGAATCCGGTTCACCCAGAACGCCCATGCGGCAGATGTCGCCAATATATCCGCGCAGATTGCCGCCTGAATCGATCGACAGCACCTCGCCATCGGCCCAGGCCTGGTCCGAGGCGGCCCGATTGTGCGAGGAGCCCAGCGTCAAAAGGCAATATTCGAACTGCAGTCCGCGCCCGGTTTCTTCCTGGCTGAGCCGGGCAATGATCTCGCGCTTGGTGGAGCCGGCGCGCGCCCAGGCGACGGTTGCCTGCATGGAGGCGCTGATCTTTTCCGATGCTTCCTTGAGCAGCGCCAGTTCGGCCGGCGTTTTCACGGCACGCAGCCGCTCCAGCACGCCGCACGCATTGACGAGCTGCGCATTTGGATAGGCGGCCTGCAGGTCTCCCGCAGCGTCGAGCGGCAGGAAGCCGGGCTCGACCCCGATGCGAGGCGATGCCGGCGCCTGCGATTTCAGATGCTGGATGGCTTCGGCCATCGCGTCTGTGGTTCCCCACGCTGCCGGTTTGAAATGGGGTGTCCAGAACGGTGTGTTGGCGTGTTCGCCGCCTTCCATCTTGTTGGCGATGTAGGCGGTCTTCTCCGGCTCGCCCTTGATGTAGACGACGATGGGCAGATAGCGGCTGTGGCCGATTGCATCCATTGCGGAGAAGAAGATGAACTTGTAGCCGCCAAGCAGGTACTGGACGTTGTGTTTCGATGTGGCCAGCAGCACGTCGATGCCGGCTTCCTCCATCAGATTGTCGAGATGGCCGAAATCGTAGGGCAGGGCGTCTGCAGAAATCGTTGGCATCGATCAGCCTCCAACCGGGATCAACCGGAAGTCCGGCAGTTCCTTGAGCAGTTCTTCTGGTCCCGCCGGTGCGTAGACCACGAAGATCTGCATGTCTTCCGAGCTGGTGTTGAGGGTGGAATGAAAGCGGCTTTCGGGAATGAACACCGTGCAGCCTGCACGCACGGTCTCCGTGTGCGGGTTGCCGGCCTCGTCCTCGACCATCTGCTCGCCTTCGCCCTTGAGGATATAGATGATTTCCTCCGATCCGGGATGGTTGTGGCGCGCGTGACCCTGACCCGGCGGTACGGTGACCACCGCTGCCGAAAATTCCCTGGCTCCGTTTACCTGCGGGCCGAGCGTGACTGAAAGCTGGCCCCAGTCGAAGCCGTAGGCGTCGACATCGCCCGGATATTTGTAGAGGTCGCGGACATCGGTCATCTTATTTTCCTTTCGCGGTCGATGCCTTGAAGGCACGGATCTGGTCGGCGATGGCGCGTTCCGCCGGCAGCCGCTCAGCTGACGAGGCGCCGTAGAAACCGTGGACACGGGATGCGTGGCTGAGCACATAGGCGGCGTCATCCGGCATCGAAATCGGGCCGCCGTGGCAGATGACGATCACATCGTCACGCACCGAGCGCGCGGCTTCCGATATCGCGTCGATTTCGGTGACGCACTGATCGAGCGTCTTGGCCGATGTCGCGCCGATGGAGCCTCCGGTGGTGACGCCCATATGGGCGACGATGATGTCGGCGCCGGCCTTGGTCATCGCCTCCGCTTCATCGGGGTTGAATACGTAGGGCGTGGTCAGGAGGTCCAGTTCGTGAGCGGCGGCGATCATGTCGACCTCCAGCCCGTAGCTCATGCCCGTTTCTTCGAACGCGGTGCGCATGGTGCCGTCGAACAGGCCGATGGTGGGAAAATTCTGGACGCCGGAAAAACCCATCTGTTTCAGTTCGGCCAGGAATTGCGGCATGAGCACGAACGGATCGGTGCCGTTGACGCCGGCCAGAACCGGTGTGTTCTTCACCACCGGCAGCACTTCGACGGCCATTTCCTTCACGATCTCGTTGGCATTGCCATAGGCCAGAAGTCCGGCGGCGGAGCCGCGGCCAGCCATGCGGTAACGGCCGGAATTGTAGATCACGATCAGGTCGATGCCCCCGGCTTCCTCAGCCTTGGCCGACAGGCCGGTGCCGGCGCCGCCGCCGATAATCGGGACGCCCTCCGCAATCATGGCGCGGAATTTTTCGATGATTTTCTTGCGCGGTATCGCGGGCATTCAGGGTCTCATTATCTGGCGATTTCCAGGAAGGCGGCTGCGGCCGCCTCGGCGAATTGGGGGTCGTTAATATGGAAAGGCAGGCGGACGATGCGCCGGTTGTCCGTCTGGTCGACGGCGCTTTCCAGCGCCTCGAAAAGAGCGGCGTCGGCTTGCGGGTCGAAGAACGCCCCGCCTTCGACATCGAGCGACGACACGCCCTTTTCTGGGATCAGAAAACGCACCGGGCCGTTGCATCGGTTCAGCCTGCCGCCGATCCATGCGCCGATCTCACGGCATTCTTCGGCGGTCGTGCGCATCAGCGTGACGTTCGGATTGTGCTTGTAGAAGTTCCGCCCCTTGTAGCGCTGGGGGATGGTCTCGGGCGCCCAGAAATTGACCATGTCGAGCGCGCCGACCGAACCGACATAGGGAATGCCGGTGCGCGCAATGGCGCCGAAACGGTCGTCGGTTGCCGGCAGCACGCCGCCAAACAGGAAGTCGCAGACTTCCGTGGTGGTGATGTCGATCACGCCGGTCAGCATGGCGCTGTCGGCCAGCTTTTCCATCGTGCGGCCACCGGTTCCGGTGGCGTGGAAGATCATGCAGTCATGGCTGGCGCCAAGGCGCTCGGCGATGGCGGTAACGCACGGTGTGGTGACGCCGAACATGGTTAGGCCGATGGACGGCTTGTTGTCGGCCTGCGGAGCGGACGACGCTGCCATTGCAGCAATAGCCTGTCCTGCATTGTGCAAGATGACCCGGCTCAGGCGATTGAGGCCTGCGATGTCGGTCACCGAGGGCATTATCACGATGTCGGAGATGTCGACGTAAGGCGCGGTGTCACCCGAGGCCAGCGTCGAAACCATGATCTTGGGGACGCCATAAGGCAGGCGGCGCATGCCGGCCGTGATCATGGCAGTGCCCCCACCGCCGCCTACACCGATGATGCCGCCAACATCGCTGCGCGAAGCGGTGAAGGCGGAGAATGCCGTGGTCATCGCCGCCACGGCTGTGCCGCGGTCGTCGGTCGCCAGCGCCGCGTCTGCACCGTCGGGATGATAGCCGGCGACTTCGCGCGCATCGATATCGACGGGAATCGAAGCGCCGCGCGTGCCGATGTCGACTATAAGCGGATCGCCACCTGCGGAACGGATGACGCCGGCCAGATAGGCCAGTTCTTCGCCCTTGGTGTCGGCAGTGCCGACAACATAGATGCGCGCCATCTCTCCTCCCAGGGTCGGCGTCTTCACGGATGGCAATTCGATGCGTGAGACGCGCGTATCATATTGACATGAGCGTCTCGGTCAATGACTGCTGATGCCGAAACGCCGATCCGTGTGTTCGCACCAGGCTGTCCTCATTGGTTCCAGTCTTCGATCTGGTATTACCAAATAGCGCGTGGCGTCAAGGCGCGTGAGGGCTTGCTCTAATGGCGCGAACGCCTTCGCCATGACATTGAGACCCACGGAAATGCGGCTTCTGTAGCGTCGTAACGCCTGTTCGGTCGCATTTGAGGTCGGTCGCTGTTCTAATTGCTGCAACTGTCTGCAGCAGAACTGGTATGACCAAAACGGTGAGAATTTCGACCGCGCCGCCTTCAGGGGCATTGCTTTTGGTTTTGAGACATGCGTATCATATTGACATGAACGTCTCAATTCATCAGCAGACAGAGGAAGCGGAGCGGGGGCCGAGAGCGCGGACCCGCCGCCTGATGCTGGAAACCGCCACGCGGCTTATGCAGGAAGGCAAGACGCCTTCGGTCAGCGAAGTGGCGGAGGCGGCCGAGGTGTCGCGGGCAACCGCCTATCGCTACTTCCCCAGCCAGGCGGCACTTGTGCATGCCGTTGTCGATGAGGCGCTGGGCCCGATCCTGGAATGGAAGTCCGGTTCAAGTGACGTTGCGGAGCGCGTTGGCGACCTGTTTCACAGTTCAATGCCGGTCATTGGCGAGTTCGAGGCGACATTTCGCGCCGCGCTGAAACTGTCGCTCGAGCAGAGCGCGCAAGGGGAGGCCGATGCGGAGCCGAAATTCACACGCGGCCACCGGGTCGATCTCCTGAAAGACGCGCTGCGGCCATTGAAAGGCAAATTGCCGCCGCAGCAGGTCAACAGGCTGGCGCAGGCGCTGTCGCTGATGTTTGGCGTGGAGACGCTGATCGTGCTGAAGGATATGTGGCGCCTGGATGAGGATCAGGCTTTCCAGGTGGCTGAGTGGGCCGCGCTGATGCTGGTCAGGGGCGCAACGGAGAATCTGTAAGGAAGGGAGGTGTCTTAGGCTCCAATCTGGTCAGACCAGATGAATTGATGTCGGAATGGATTGTCCATCGCAAGTTTTCGGCTGCTTCGAGCATTCCGGTGCGGCATTTGCCCATAAATAGGCAAAAAACGGCGCAAACCGGTGTTATCATAGGGTCTGGATTTCGGTCGGAGTTGTTGGGGAGGGGGCTTGACGGCCTGCTGTTTTTGGTAATACCAGATTGATGATGGAGGCTATGTAGGTAAGATCTGTCATCGCGGTCTGGGTGCAGAGTTTCGATCATCGGCGTGTTCAGAGCCTGAGGAGGGTCTGATTGCGTCGGCAAGAGGCGCGATGTCGGCCATGTTGCCGGCGATGTGCAAACGGGAGGAAATGATATGCGCAAGAAAATTACCGGTCTACTGGCCGGTCTGAGCTTTTCGCTTGCCTGCGGAACGTCGGCGTTCGCGCAGGAGCTGACCATCTTCTGGGCTGAATGGGATCCGGCGAACTACCTGCAGGAACTGGTTAACGAATATGAGGCCGAGACGGGTGTTCGCGTCACGGTGGAAACCACACCGTGGTCGGACTTCCAGACCAAGGCGTTCACCGAATTCAACGCACGTGGCTCCGCCTACGACATGGTGGTCGGCGATTCACAGTGGATCGGAGCGGCCTCCGAGGCCGGACATTATGTCGACCTCACCGACTTCTTCAACAAGCACAACCTCAATGAGGTGATGGCTCCGGCGACGGTGAAGTACTACGCCGAATATCCTTCGAACTCGGGCAAGTACTGGTCGATCCCCGCCGAGGGCGACGCAGTTGGCTGGTCGTATCGCAAGGACTGGTTTGAGGATCCGGCCGAAATGGCCGCGTTCAAGGAAAAGTACGGCTACGATCTGGCCCCGCCGAAGACCTGGGCCGAGATGCGTGACATCGCCGAGTTCTTCCATCGCCCCGATGAGAACCGCTACGGCATCGCCATCTATACCGACAACTCGTATGACGGCCTGGTGATGGGCGTCGAGAACGCCATCTTCTCCTTTGGCGGCGAACTCGGAAACTACGAGACTTACGAAGTCGAGGGCATCATCAATTCCGAGGAAAACGTCGCGGCCCTCGAAGCCTATCGTGAGCTCTACGGCTTCACGCCTCCGGGCTGGGCCAAGACCTTCTTCGTGGAGAACAACCAGGCGATCACCGAGAACCTGGCCGCGATGAGCATGAACTACTTTGCCTTCTTCCCGGCTCTGGTGAACGAGGCGTCGAACCCGAATGCCGCAGGCACCGGCTTCTTCGCCAATCCGGCCGGCCCGGGCGGGCATCAGTTCGCCGCGCTTGGTGGTCAGGGCATCTCCGTGGTCTCCTACTCGGAGAACAAGGAAGAGGCGATGAAGTTCCTCGAGTGGTTCATCCAGGACGACGTCCAGAAGCGCTGGGCGGAGCTTGGTGGCTACACGGCCAGCGCTGCGGTGCTGGAGTCGGATGAGTTCCAGAACGCCACGCCGTACAACAGGGCCTTCTACGAGACCATGTTCAAGGTGAAGGACTTCTGGGCGACGCCCGAATACGCGGAACTTCTCATTCAGATGAACCAGCGCATTTACCCGTACATCACGGCGGGCGAAGGCACGGCCAAGGAAGCGCTTGACGCTCTTGCGGCCGACTGGAAGTCGACCTTCGAGAAGTACAACCGCTACGAATAATCAATAGCATTGCGCAAGGGGGCAGCGCCTTGCTGCCCCCTTGTTTCATTCTCCGGGCAGCGCCCGTATCCGATTTGGGAAGGAGTGGAGTTTTGGCCACCTTGGCTATGACGAGGCTGGATCCGCAGTCACGCGCCGCGCGCCGCGGCTGGAGCGACCTGACGATCCGGAATATGTTCATCATTCCCACGATCGTCTTCCTGATCGTCTTCAACATCTTCCCGTTGCTTTATTCGCTGGGTTATTCGTTCACCGACTTCCGCGCGTCGACCAACGCGCCGGCCAATTTCGTCGGGCTCGCCAATTACCGCGAACTGCTCAACGACCCATTTATCTGGGCCAATTTCGCGATCACCGCCAAATACGTCATCGTGTCGGTGGCCGGGCAGGTGATCGTCGGCTTCGGCGTGGCGATGCTGCTCAACCGGACGATCCCCTTCAAGGGGCTGATCACGACGCTGCTTCTCCTGCCGATGATGCTTTCGATGGCGGTCGTCGGCCTGTTCTGGAAGCTGCTCTACGATCCGTCATTCGGCATCATCAACTACACGCTGGGTCTGGGCCGCTTCGAGTGGCTGTCCAACCCCGACATGGCGCTCTACGCCGTCGCGATCACCGATATCTGGATGTGGTCGCCCTTCGTGATGCTCCTGTCGCTCGCCGGTCTGTCGGCTGTGCCGAAACACCTCTACGAGGCGGCGGCGATCGACCGGGCAGGGCCTTTCTATACATTCTTCCGCATCACGCTGCCGCTGGTGGCGCCGATCCTGATGATCGCGATCATCTTCCGCACCATGGAAGCGTTCAAGACGTTCGACCTGGCCTTCATCCTGACCAGCCAGCCGAATGCCGAGGTCATTTCCATCCGGCTCTACAAGATGGCGTTCCAGGAGTGGCAGACAGGCATGTCCAGCGCGCTGGCCTACATCATGCTGATCATGGTGGTGGCGATTACCAACATCTACGTGAAGTACCTGAACAAGGTGAAGGAGCGCTAAGGTGGCCGCAGTCAAGACACGCTCCGAAGTCGCGCGCAACAGGCTGGCCATCGTTGCCGTACTGTTGGTGACGATCATCTTCCTGGCGCCGATCTACTGGATCACCGCCACGGCCTTCAAACCGCGCAATCTGGCAACGACCATTCCGCCGACGGTGGTGTTCGAGCCGGAGATTTCGCCCTTCGTAAAGCTGTTCCTGCGGCGTTCGCAATTGCGCGAGCAGCCGACGGAAGAGGAATACGCAGCCGCCCCCTGGTGGGAGCAGCTTGTGTTCGACGGAGGCGAAAAGGTCGTGCGCGACGGCCGCGGCAATGTGCAGTTGTCGGGCTATCCGAGCCGCTTCACCAATTCGCTCATAGTCGCCGTGGTTTCGACCGTTCTGGCGGTGGGAATGGGAACGCTGACGGCCTACGGGTTCTCCCGCTTCAAGGTGGCGGGAGAGCAGGACTGGCTGTTCTTCATATTATCGACGCGAATGTTGCCACCCGTGGTGGTGGCGATCCCGATGTTCCTCATGTACCGAATATTCGGTCTGAACGACACGCATGTCGGGCTGATCATCCTCTACACGGCATTCAATCTCTCCTTCTCGGTATGGCTGATGAAAGGCTTCATCGACGAGATACCCAAGGAGTATGAGGAAGCGGCACTTGTGGACGGCTATACGCGCATGCAGGCCTTCTTCAAGGTTGTGCTGCCGGAGGCAGCAACCGGCATCGCCGCGACCGCCGTGTTCTGCTTCATCATCGCGTGGAACGAATATGCCTTCGCGCTGATCATGACCCGGCGTGATGCTCAGACCGCGCCGCCATTCATCCCCAGCCAGGTGGGTTCCGGCCTGCCGGACTGGACGGTGATCGCCGCAGGCACGTTCCTGTTCCTGCTGCCGGTGGCCATCTTCACCTTCCTCCTGCGCAACCATCTGCTCAGGGGCATGAGCTTCGGAGCGATCCGCAAATGAGTTTCCGCGAGATCAACCGCCGCTATCTCGAACCCGGCTCAATGTGGCTGATGATCTTCGGCATCGTGGCATTGTGCCAGCCGTGGATCTTCTTCCTGCACCGCTACGGAGTGACGATCATCATTCTGGGTCTCGCCTGCTTCATCATTACGTCACATATCGGGCCTGAACCCGAAGCGGCAGACGATGAGGAAGCCGATGACGCAGTGTTCGACGTATCGGATCATCGTGAGGGCAGGGCATGACGAATATCGAGCTCCGCGGCGTCCAGAAATGGTTCGGGTCGAACCAGGTCATCAAGGACATGAACCTGAACATCGCCGATGGCGAGTTCATCGTCATGCTCGGCCAGTCGGGTTGCGGCAAGACAACGACGCTGCGCGCCGTTGCCGGGCTGGAGACGATTGACGAAGGCGATATCCTGATCGATGGCAAGCCGGTCCAGCATCTCAAATGCTCCGACCGCGACATCGCGATGGTATTCCAGTCGTTCTCGCTCTATCCGCACATGTCGGTCTACGAGAACATCGCTTTCCCGCTCAGGGCCACGCGATTGAGCAAGGCAGACATCGACAAGTCGGTGCGCGAGGTGGCGCGGGTTCTGCGCATCACCGACCTTCTGCAGCGCAAACCGTCTGCCCTTTCGGGTGGCGACATGCAGCGCGTGGCGATTGGCAGGGCGCTGGTGCGCCAGCCGAAGGCGATGCTGATGGACGAGCCGATTGGCGCGCTAGACACCAAGCTTCGCGAGGAAATGCGCGCCGAGATCAAGCGGCTGCATCTGAGACAGGGTTCGACGACGATCTACGTTACCCACGATCAGGTGGAGGCGATGAGCCTCGCGGACCGCATCGTCATCATGCATGAAGGCGTGCTGCAGCAGGTGGGAACGCCGGAGGAGGTGTATGCCAGCCCGCAGAACCTCTTCGTGGCACAGTTCGTGGGCAGCCCGGTGATGAACGTCACGGACGCGCGCGTCACCGAAGAAGGCGGCGCGGTGAAGGTGCATATCGACGCCAAGGATCCCGGCTTCGAATTTCCACGCGAACTGCTTGCCAAGCTGAACGGTCATTCGGCAGGTGGATTGTCGATGGGGATCAGGCCGGAAGGGGTGCTGGTGTCGCCTAAAGCAATGAAGGGCTACGTGCCGCTGGAGGCGCATATCATTGAACCGCTCGGCTCACACGACATTGTCGATCTGCAGGTCGGTGGCGCGATGATACGGGCGCGCACACCCTCGGGCTTCGTTCCCAAGGTGGGGCAGACAGTGCATGCCCGGATCGATCCGGAGCAGGCGCATTTCTTCGATACGGCCAGCGGCCAGTCACTTGGAATAAGGCTGTAGAGCATGGCCCATATCGAGCTCAAAAACATCACGAAGACCTTCGGCTCCAAGAGCGCGCTGAAGGGACTGGATCTTGAAATCGAGGACGGCCAGTTCTTCGTCCTTCTTGGCGAGACAGGCGCCGGCAAGACGACCACGCTGCGTATTGTCGCCGGCCTTGAAAAGCCGACCGAGGGCGATGTGCTGATCGACGGCGTCAACGTCAATGACTGGGGTGCGGCGGAACGCGACGTGGCGCTGGTCCTGCAGCAATATTCGCTCTATCCGCGCTACACGGTTCGCGAGAATCTGGAATTTCCGCTGAAGTCGAAGATCCGCAGGGTCGAGGCGGCGGACATTGCCGAACGCGTCAACCGCGTTGCCGAAACGCTTCAGATCGGCCATCTGCTGGATCGCAAGACGGACCGGCTTTCGGGCGGTGAGATGCAACGCGTCTCGATCGGGCGGGCGATCGTGCGCCAGCCGCGTGTCTTCCTGATGGACGAGCCGCTGTCGGCGCTGGACGCCAAGCTGCGCGAGGCGCTGCGCACCGAACTCAAGAACCTGCAGATGAACCTTGGCGCGACCTTCCTGTTCGTGACGCACGATCAGGTCGAGGCAATGTCGATGGGTGACCGCATCGGCGTGCTGGACAGCGGCAAGCTGGTGCAGGTGGGCACACCGGCCGAGATCTACGCCAATCCGCGCAATACGTTTGTGGCGCGGTCGGTCGGGTCGCCGCCAATGAACCTGATCGACGGCTCGCTGTTGGGCGGCAAGGCGGTGACGGATGCCGGCTTCAGCCTGCCGGTGGCTGCGAAGGCCAATGGCGCGGCCGGCGACAAGCCGCTGACATTCGGCATTCGCCCGGAGGACATGTTCCTTGAGCCCGGCGCGGCGGCGAAGGCGGAAGTGCACGACATTGAAAACCACGGCGTCGCCAAGATCGTCACGCTGCGCACCGGCGACATGCTGCTGCGGCTGACGACGTCGGCGCGCGAGAACCTGGCGATCGACGAAGAAGTCAGTTTCTCCTGGAACCCGGAAAAGGTGGTTCTGTTCGACAAGACCAGCGGGATGAGCCTGCGTCACAATGCCTGATCGGCGCCTCCCTGGCGCGGCGCACTCGCGAGGAGACGACAGCCGTCCGGAAAACCGGGCGGCTGTCGTTTATCGGGCTGCGCGTTGTTGAGAAGCCGTCGGCGACGTTCTGCGTGGCCGGAACCTCAGGATTGCCCGGGCGGCTGGCGCCGGACCCTGTGTTCGCGCCAGATCACATAAAGTCCGCTGGCGATGATGACGGCCGCGCCGACAAAGGTCGCCTCATCGGGCACTTCCTGCCAGACCAGCCATCCAAACGCCGTCGCCCAGACCATTGCCGTGTAGTCAAGCGGAGCAACGATAGCGGCCGACGCAAGCCGGAACGCCTGCGTCATCATCGTCATGCCTGCCGTACCGAACAGGGCGATGGCAGCGAACAGCCACAGATCCTCGAGGCGAACAGGGTTCCAGACGAAGGGCACGACGAACGCGCTCAGGAGTGCGCTGGCGCCGGTCAGGTAAAGCAGCATCGTCCAGACGCTTTCGCGCGGGTCGACCCATCGCGCCCCCAGCATCAGGATTGCGTAGACGAAAGCCGTCCCTACCGGCAGCAGCGATGCGGGCTGGAAGGTCGCCGCGCCCGGACGAACCACAATGAGCGCGCCTAGAAATCCGATCAGGACCGCGAGCCAGCGTCTCAGCCCGACATGTTCCCGCAGAAAAATCGCGGACATGGCCGTGATGAACAATGGCGCGACAAAGATGAGCGCAGTCGCCTCGGCCAGTTCCAGATAGATGAAGCTGGTGAAGAACAGGATCGTGGCCGCGATCCACAGCAGCCCTCGCAGCAGGTGCGCGGCTGGCCGAGAGGATCGCAGGGCAGTCAGCCCGCCCATCTTCACCGTGAGCAGGACGGCGAAGGGCAGGGCGATGACATTGCGCAGGAAAAGGATCTGGAGCGGCGAATAGTCGGCGACGAGAAACTTCGCCAGCGCGTCGTTGACGCTCAGGCACGCGACACCAACGGTCATCATTACAATGCCCGCAATCGTCCGGTCTTGTGGGGCAGTCATGTTGCCTTGCAAGCCAACTCTCCCGGATGGTCGGGTGGGATGAACGGGGCTGACACCCGCAGTGTCGAATGCGTGTTCTAACCCTCAGACCGCAGTTTCGGGAAACCGTTTCCGATAGGATTCTAGCACTTCGGGATTGCAGAAATTCACGGGCAATTCGCCGCGCAGCACCCGCGCGGCTTCTTCCGCCGCGCCGACGCCCATGCGGCGCATGCTTCCTTCGGTGATGCCGGACATGTGCGGCGTAATGAGCACGTTGTCGAAACCGAAATAGGGGTGGTCGCCCGGCAGCGGCTGGGTGGCGAACACGTCGAGCGCTGCGCCGCCAATGCGGTTCTCGCGCAAAGCCGCAAGCATGGCTTCCTCGTCAACGACGGGCCCGCGCGCGATGTTGATGACCAGCGCATCGGGCTTCATCAGACCAAGCAGGCGCGCATCGACCAGTCCGCGCGTCTCTTCGGTGAGCGGGCAGCAAAGCGCAATCACGTCAGCCTGTGCGGCAAGCTCGTCCATATCGACGAAACGCGCGCCTGCCGGTGCATCCTTTCTCGTGCGGGTATGGACCAGCACGTCGAGGCCGAAGCCGTGATGGCCGATCTCGCACACGCGGCGTCCGATATTGCCCATGCCGACGACGCCCAGCGTCAGACCGTCGAGATCGCGGGCAAAGTCCGTTTGGCGGCGGGCAACAGCCCAGCCTTTGCTGCGCAAGTCGCGGTCCACCTGCCGATAGCGCCGCAGCAGTGACATTGCAGCGAAAAAGACGAACTCGGCGACAGTGCGCGCGTTTACGCCAGGCGTGTTGGCAACCAGTACGCCCGCCCTGTTGGCGGCTTCCATCGGGATCATGTCGAGACCGGCGCCGTGGCGTATCGCGGCGCGCAGTTTCGGCGCCCGCTCAAACAGTGCGGGGGGCAAGGGCGCCCTGACGATCAGGATGTCAGCTTCGGTCCCTTCGCGCAAAAGCGTGTCCAGATCGGGCGATGAAGCAAAGCGCAGCGAGCCGAGCTTCTCCAGCAGGTCGACGGCGTCGGGATGCAAATTGTGAGTGGAGAAAATCTCGGGCGAAGCGTCAGGCACTTTCAAGCTCGGGGTTTGGCCTGTCCACGTTGCGCCCGCCAATAAGGCCCTGCCAGTAGCTTTCGGCGCCCTGCAGATGCGAACTCATCAAAGCCTGGGCGAGATTGCCGTCGCGGCGCAGCAGCGCCTCGAAAATCTGGATGTGTTCGGCATGCGAGCGGCGTCCGCGCTCGGGATCGGAGAAATAGACCGGCAGGCGCTGCTCACCCATCACGTAGTAGATGGAGCAGATCTTGTGGAACACGCTGTTTTGTGTCGCCCGTACGATCTCCAGATGGAAGTCGCGATCTTCCTTGGCCAGCGGCTCGCCTTTGGCGACTTTTTCCTCCGACTTTTTCAGGATTTCGCGCAGCCGGTCGAAATTTTCCTCCGTGGCACGGCTGCAGGCGAGTTCGGCGGCCTTGATCTCGTGGATCTTCCTCAGTTCGACGGTCTCATAAATCTGGATCGGGTCGAGCGGAACGCCGGCCCGCGCGAACAGGGCCATCGCCTCGACACTGGTGTTGGTCGTCGTCAGGTAGATGCCGGATTTAGCACGCCGCTCCACGATGCGCATGGCTTCCAGGATGGCGAGCGCCTCGCGTATCTGCCCGCGGCTGACCGAAAAATGCTCCGCCAGCTCCCGCTCGGACGGCGTGCGGCCTCGGTCCGGATCGGAGTGGGCATAGAGATACGCCGCCAGTTCAGGCAGCAGGTTGTTTTCCTTCATCGTCAGCAGCTTTGCGCGTGTTTCTCCAGAAAACGTTCCGAGATGGTGAAGCCCAGACCCGGTACCTCGGGAATCGCGATCATACCATCGTTGACGCTGACCGTCTCTTCAACGAGGTCGTGGATCATCGGGTTGGCGCCCAGTGAGTATTCCACAGTGAAACTGACTGGCGAGGCCGCGCAGACATGAAGGCCAGCGAAGAAGCAGGGCGCGCCGGCCCAAAGATGCGGTGCAAGCCGCAGGTTGAAGGCGCTGGCGATGGCGCTGATGCGCATGGCTTCGGTAATGCCACCGCAAAAAGCCGGGTCGGGCTGGAAAATGTCGGCAGCGCGCAGAACGGCGAGTTCGCGGAAGGAGAAGCGGGTCGCTTCCGACTCGCCGGCAGCAATGGGCACCGGCCCGGCGGCGCGCACTTCGGCCATGCCACGCTTGTCGTCGGCCACGACAGGCTCCTCGAACCAGGCGAGATCACAGTCCGCGACCATATGAACGAAGCGCTTGGCGTCAGCCACTGTGTAGGTGCCGTGCGCGTCGACCATGATGTCGACTTCCGGACCGAGCGCCTTGCGTGCCGCCTTCACGCGTGCGGCCGAAACCTGCGGCGCGCCATCCATCGCGCCGACGCGCATCTTGACCGCCTTGAAGCCGCCGGAGTCGATGTAGGATTGGAGCTGTTCGCCGATTTTACCGGCATCGGCCCATCCGCCCGACGCATAGGCGGGCAAACGGTCCGCCTTGCGTCCGCCGAGCAGCTGCCAGACCGGCTGGCCGAGCGACTTGCCGAGAATGTCCCACAACGCAATGTCGATGGCGCTGATTGCAGCCACGGAGAGGCCGCGGCGGGAAAGTTCGGGAAGGGCGTGGCCTCTCTTGGCGGCCAGTTCGGCGCGCACGCCATTGTAGATCGCTTCCCAGATCGCGTTGATGTCGCCGGCGTGGCGGCCGACCAGCATGGGCGCGATCTCATGGTTGATGAGGTGGACCAGCGAGGCATAGGTGCCCGCGCTGCCAGCGGCGTTCTTGCCTTCGCCCCATCCCACCAGACCGTCATCGGTCTCGATACGGACAATGGCGGAATCGAATGTCTGCAATTGCCCAAAATCGCTGCGATGCTGGCGCTTCGCCTCGATCGGGATTCGGACCCACCAGGCCTGGACCTTGTTGATACGCATGTTCGACCCAACCCGCCGGCGCCGAGGCGCCGGCACTGTCCGTGCTGATGGCTATTTGATCAGCGGCAGCAGCGTTTCCGCCGTGATGCGCATCTGGTCGGTGTAGAACTCCTCGGTGAGCAGGCTCGATCCGTGGTCCTGGATAAATTTCAGCTGCTCGGGGGAGATGTCGACGGGGTTGCGCTCGACCATTTCGGGGTAACGGTTGGCCGGCGTACGGTCGACAGGTGCGACGAATTCGTTGGTCAGCGCTCCGTCGTAGCCGATGTCCTTGAGGATGCCGACGATCTTGGGCCAGTCGATCGTGCCGATGCCGGCGGCGAAGCGGTTGTTGTCGGCGACGTGGAAGTCGAACAGGCGGTCGCCGGCCTTGCGGATTGCTTCCTCGACATCGAACTCTTCCATGTGGATGTGGTAGGCGTCGAGGCACACGCCGCATTCGGGGCTGACGGCGTCAGCCAGCGCCATCGCCTGTTCGCCGCGATTGAAGAGATAAGTCTCGAAGCGGTTGAGCGGCTCGACCGCGACCCGCACGCCGACCTTCTTGGCGTGGGCGAAGCACTCGCGCGTGGCGTCGACGACCCAACCCCATTCCTCTTCCTCGGTGCCGTCAGGCACGACCTTGCCGACAGTCGCCGGCACAAGGGTGATGATCTCGCCATCGAGTTCGCTCACCATGGTGAGCACGTCCTTCACATATTGCACAGAGCGCTCGCGCTGACCCTGATCCCTGGCGGCAAGGTTGCGGTCGCCGAGCATCAGCGTGACCGCGCCCCAGCAGCGGATGCCATGCTCCTTCAGGAGTGCGCGGGTTTCCTTGGTCTTGTACTGCTCGGGCTCGCCGGAGATCTCGATCGACTCGTAGCCGAACTGCTTGATCCGCTTGAGCGTGACTTCCAGCGGCTCGGCGCGCATCCAGTTGTGGGTCGATAGATGCATGTTCCAGTCCTCCCGATATGCCGGCGGCTGGCCGCCTTGCGGGCTGCCGCGCTGATTTCATTCGATGAAGCCAAACTGGTTAGACCAATTCGGGCAACTGAAAATCGTCTAACGCATTATCGAGGATGCCGCAAGTATATGGTACTCAACGCCTGATCGCGCCGAAACCCGCCAAAACCGGGCAAACTTCGCCACAGAACGGACATGTGAGCGGCGATGCCTGTTTCGTGCGACGGCTTGACGTGTTGTGTGGCTTTGGTATTACCAGATCGATTGAAATCGACCGTCCAGGCAACGACGATGACCGGTTCGACAACGGGCCGCAGTTCAAATAATCGCGACGGTTCAGTCCTTGGGAGGATAATCTGACATGCCCACATCCATGAAAGGCCCTGGAATTTTTCTGGCTCAGTTTGCGGGGGATGGTGCACCGTTCAACTCGCTGGGGTCGATTGCGAAGTGGGCTGGTGATCTTGGGTATGCGGGTGTGCAGATCCCGTCCTGGGACGGGCGTCTGTTCGATCTGGACAAGGCGGCGTCGTCGAAGGACTATTGCGACGAGGTGAAGGGGATCTGCGCGGAAGCGGGCGTCGAGGTGACGGAGCTTTCGTCGCATCTGCAGGGCCAGCTTGTTGCGGTTCACCCGGCCTATGACACGGCGTTTGACGCCTTTGCGCCCGAGGGCGTGCACAACAATCCGAAGGCCAGGCAGGAATGGGCCGTCGACCAGGTGATGAAGGGAGCGAAGGCGAGCCGCAATATGGGGCTCGACGTGACGGTGGGCTTCCCCGGCGCGCTGGCCTTCCCGTATCTCTATCCCTGGCCGCAGCGGCCTGCGGGTCTGATCGAGGAGGCGTTCGCGGAACTGGCAAGACGCTGGAAGCCGATCCTCGACGCCTATGACGAGAACGGGGTGGATTATGCCTATGAGATCCATCCGGGCGAGGATGTGTTCGACGGGACGACGTTCGAACTGTTCCTTGATGCATTGGGCGGCCACAAGCGCTGCACGATCAATTACGACCCCTCGCACTTCGTGCTGCAGCAGCTCGATTATCTGGCCTTCATCGACATCTATCACGAGCGCATCTCGGCCTTCCATGTGAAGGATGCGGAGTTCAACCCGACGGGCAGGCAGGGCGTCTATTCCGGTTATGCCGGGTGGATGGAGCGTGCGGGCCGGTTCCGCTCGCTGGGCGACGGCCAGGTCGACTTTGCCGGCATCTTCTCCAAGCTTGCGCAATACGGTTACGACAGCTGGGCGGTGCTTGAGTGGGAATGCGCGATCAAGAGTTCTGCTCAGGGTGCGGCCGAAGGCGCGCCGTTCATTGCCTCGCACATCATCGAGGTGACGGATGTGGCCTTTGACGACTTCGCCGGCGGTTCGACCGACAAGGCGGCGCTGAAGAAGATGATGGGGATCTGAGGCTGAGGCTGCTGCTGGAAACATAACATGTCCTTGAGGGTCTTTCGACAGGGCGACCTAACCGGTCTGTGTGGGGCATACTCGGTAATCAATGCCGTCAACGCCCTATTTCAAGTTAGGACTCCTCGAGGATTCAACGAAGATCTATTCAAAGTCGTAACACGGGCAATCCCAAGAAACGCGTATCCCGAAGTGATTTGGGTAGGCCTTGACGAAGTCCAGTTGCTTCGACTTTCCCGAAAGGTGGTATCACATTTGGGCCGGAAATATGGTCTCAGAATAACGGCATCAATGCCATTCAAACGACGACGATATTCACATCGCGAAAAGTTCTTCACGGAAATTCATGACATCTGGCAAGAGTCTATTTCTGTCTTCATTCTGTGGATTGATTGGCCGGCATATGACGGAGGGGCTCATTGGACAGTCCTCAAGTCAATCGAACCTGAGCAATTGAAGCTGGCCGATTCTGACAGACAATCAACGCTTTCAACCAAGCGCTTGGCAGTTTCAGGGAGCAAGGGTACGCGCCTAGATCCGCGGAAAACAATACAACTGACACTGAATATGATCGACGGAGAACGAGTTCGTTAGCCGCGATCAGGACATGGGAGACGAACAAATGGTCAGCGGCACCAGCATCACGGCAAATACCGGTCCGATCAGGCTTGGCATGGTTGGCGGCGGGCAGGGCGCTTTCATCGGCGCCGTGCACCGCATTGCCTCGCGCATTGACGGCGAGTTCAGCCTGGTTGCCGGCGCTCTGAGCTCCGACCCCGCGCGGGCTGCTGCCAGTGCGGCCGAACTCGGCATCGATGCAGACCGCTCCTATGGTTCGTTTGCCCAGATGGCGAAGGCCGAAGCCAGACGCGAGGACGGCATCGAGGCGGTCGCCATCGTCACGCCCAACCATATGCACTGGCCGGCCGCGAAGGCCTTCCTGGAAGCCGGCATTCATGTGATCTGCGACAAGCCGCTGACCTCCACGCTTGCCGATGCCAAGAAGCTGGCCGCCCTGGTGAAGAAGAGCGGCAAGCTGTTCGTCTTGACCCACAACTACACCGGCTATCCGATGGTGCGGCAGGCAAGGGAGATGGTGGCCTCCGGCAAGCTCGGCAATATCCGTCTTGTTCATGCCGAATATCCGCAGGACTGGCTGACCACCGATCTTGAGAAGACCGGCCAGAAGCAGGCGTCCTGGCGTACCGATCCCAAAAAGAGCGGTGCCGGCGGCGCCACCGGCGACATCGGGACGCATGCCTACAACCTCGCCCGTTTCGTTTCGGGACTGGAACTCGACGCGCTGTCGGCCGATCTCGATGCCTTCGTGAAGGGCCGCCGCGTCGACGACAATGCCCACATCATGCTGCGCTTCAAGAAGAAGGGTGCAGCCCCCGCCGCCAAGGGCATGATCTGGGCCTCGCAGGTCGCGCCCGGCAATGAGAACGGGCTGAAGCTCAGGATCTATGGCGAAAAGGGCGGGCTTGAGTGGGAGCAGGAGCATCCCAACCATCTGTGGTACACGCCCTTCGGCGAACCCAAACGCCTGATCACCCGCAATGGCGCAGGCGCCGGCGAGGCAGCAGCGCGCGTATCCCGCGTGCCGCCCGGCCATCCCGAAGGGTATCTGGAAGGCTTCGCCAACATCTATACCGAAGCCGCCCGCGCCATTCGCGCCGCCCGCCCCAAAACACCCAAGCTCGACAGGGCCGTCATCTACCCGACCGTCACAGACGGCGTCGAAGGCGTCGCATTCGTCACTGCATGCGTCAAATCCGCAAAACAAAACGCAAAGTGGACGAAGCTGGAAGTCTAGCGGCCGGGACCGGAGGAGGGCGCCATGAAAATCGGTATGTGCATGTTCCTGTGGACCACGCATGTGACGCGTGAGCACGAGGCGCTGTTGCGCGACATCAAGGCGACAGGTTTCGACGGGGTCGAAATTCCGATTTTCGAGGGCACGCCTGAAGACTATGCCGATCTCGGCAAGTTGCTGGACGAGATCGGGCTGGAACCGACCGCCGTTGCCGCGATGGGCGATCCGGCAATGAGCCTGATTTCGCCCGATGCGGCGGAACGGCAGGCCGGCATTGAAAACGCGGAGTGGATCATCGACTGCACTGCTGCGCTGGGCGCCAACACCGTCAGCGGACCGCTGCATTCGACTCTCGGCCATTTCAGCGGCGAAGGGCCAAGCGATGCCGAATGGTCGAACGCCGTTGCTTCGCTGAAGGCCATCGGCCCCTACGCGGCGGACAAGGGCGTGTCCATCGGGCTCGAAGCGCTCAACCGGTTCGAGTGTTATCTCGTCAACACGATGGATGACCTGTCGCGGCTGGTGGACGATGTCGCGCATCCGAACATCAAGGCGATGTACGATACGTTCCACGCCAACATCGAGGAGGTCGACCCGATTGGCGCTTATGAGCGCAATTTGCGCAACATCGTCCACATCCACATTTCGGAAAATGACCGCGGCGTGCCGGGCAGGGGAAACATCCCCTGGGCCGAAACGTTCGCGGCGATCCGAAAGAGCGGCTACGACAGCTGGCTGACGATCGAGGCATTCGGGCGCGGCCTGCCCGACCTTGCGGCCGCGACCAAGGTCTGGCGCGATTTTGCCGAAAGCCCGGAGGCGGTCTATCGCGAAGGCTATCGCCACATCAGGACAGGGTGGGATGCCGCCGCCTGAGCCGAGCACGACTTGCCAATGTGTGTGGCGGCTTGACTGAATCCCGAAGCATGACGACACTTTCGTCAGAGGCCGGCAACAGGCCCGGGAGGAATTCATGACGAGCTCGATCAAGCTGTCCGACGGCGCATTCGGCCATGTCTCGATCCTGAATGTGGCGAACGATCTCGTAACGCATGCGCATGAGGAAGTTCACATCATCATCTGGCTCGCCGGTGACGGCGGGGAAATGACGGTCGGCAATGAGCGTGTCGTACCGGGCCGCAGCATAGCGGTCGGGGTCAATTCGCTGGAGCCCCACCGGCACGACTTTCCGGCAGACGGTTCGGAGGGGCAATTCCTTGCCTTCTACATCGATCCCGATTGGGTCGAAAAACGGCGCGGGCCGGCGCTGGACGGCCGGATGTTCAAGCGCAGTGCGATCCGCGTCGACAATCATCTGAACGAACAGGCGCTGGCTCTTCTCAAAGTTCTGACCGACGGCGACACGCCCGAAAACATTGCCGAATACGAGACCGAACGCTTTATCGACACAGTCTTCGATGCCGCACTTGCCCAGCGGCACAGGCGCGAGGCGCATGCCCGGTCGCGAGCGCGCGACTACCGCGTGCGGAAGGCCACGGCGCTGATGAAGACGCATATGTACGAGCGCACATGTCTCGATGAAGTTGCGCGCAGCGTTGGTCTGTCGCGACCGCATTTTTTCGCGCTGTTCAAGGAGCAGATGGGGCTGACGCCCAATGTCTACTGGAACTCGCTGCGCATGGCAGAGGCGGCGCGCCAACTGCGGTCATCGGAGCAGCCGCTGATCGACATCGCCTGCGGACTGGGCTTTTCCACCCAGGGCAATTTCTCGCGCTTCTTCCGTGATCATTTCGGCGTTCCGCCTAACGCCTATCGTTCCGCCGCGCGCGAACTGCGGCACTGATCCGGTTTATCAGACGCATTGATAGGCCTGCCAGACGCTTTGATAAGCGGGTTTTCGGGCGGCCAGTATCGTTCCTTTCCAGGCATGCAGCAGGGAAGGAATTGTCATGGCGTCCGTCACCGTTTCCAGCGTAATCGACGCACCGGCCTCGGAAGTCTGGGCCGCGATCCGTGATTTCAACGGCCTTCCCGACTGGCACCCCCGCATGGTCAAAAGTGAAATCGAGGGCGGCGGACCGTCGAGCGAGATCGGCTGCGTGCGCAACTTTCAGGTCGCCAGTGGCGCAACGATCCGCGAAAAGCTGCTGGCGATGTCCGACAAGGACTACAGTGTAACCTATTCGATCCTCGAGACGCCGCAGCCGATCTCAAATCATACCGCTACACTGACGCTTATCCCGGTAACCGACGGCGACCGCACCTGCGCCATCTGGACCGCAACTTTCGATGCGCCCGCTGAAGAAGCCGACGACATCGCCAAGGGCATGGGCGCGAATGTGTTTCAGGGCGGGTTCGACGCGCTGAAGAAGCGCTTCGCCTGAGCGGAGGGGGCTGTCATGGGTCTCAGCCTGCAGACATTTCCGACTGTCGGCGAGGCGCAGTCGGCGCTTGCCGGCGCCGGCACCTGCTATATGGGTGGCGGCACATTGGTTGTGCGTGCCGCCAATGAGGGCAATCTCTCCTTCTCCACCATTGTGCGAACCACCGATCCGGCGCTGTCCGAAATCGCGGTGTCGGATGGCAAGGTTCGGATCGGCGCATCGGCGACGATGAGCGCGATTGCCGCCCATGGCGAGCTCGGCTTTCTGGCACCTGCGGCCCGCGCCGTCGGTGGGCCGGCGGTCCGCAACATGGCGACGGTGGGCGGCAACCTGTTTGCGCCCGCGCCCTATGGCGATTTCGCCGTGGCCTTGCTGGCACTGGATGCGAGCGTGGACGTGAACGGCAAGAGCATCGCGCTGGAAGCGTTTCTGTCAGATCGCGAGAGGTCAGGCGGCGGGCTCGTTACGTCCGTCGGCTTCGCGGTTCCGGCCGCTGACAGCTTTCGTTTCCTGAAGGTCAGCCGCGTCAAGCCAAAGGGCGTAGCCGTACTGACCATCGCCGCCAATCTGACAATGGATGCCGGCAAGGTCGCCTCGGCCAGGATTGCGCTTGGCTGCATGGCGGGACACGCGATCCGCGCCCACGCGGCGGAGAGGGCGCTGGCGGGACAATCGCTCACCAAGGACGGTATCGCGGCGGCTCTGGAAGCTGCCGCCGAAGGCATCGATCCGCCAACCGATGCGATAGCCAGCGCCTGGTACCGGCGTGAAGTCCTGCCGGTGCATCTCGGCCGGCTGCTGCTCGGCTAGCGGCGAAACAGGCGCCAAGCCACCGATCGGGAGGAAGCGATGGCGAAAGTACCGGTTCAATTCACGCTCAATGGCAGCGAGCGGGCCGAGTTCGTGGAAAGCGGCGCGACGCTGCTGACCGCGCTGCGCGACAGGATGGGCGATACGTCGCCAAAGGGCGGCTGCCATCAAGGCACATGCGGGGCCTGTACTGTCATGGTCGATGGAGAGTTGCGGCTCTCCTGCCTGACGCTTGCCGAAACCTGCCAGGGCGCCGACATACGAACCACCGCCGGCCTTGCCACGGGTGAGGTGCTCACTCCGGTCCAGCGCGCATTCGAGGACGCGTTCGCGGCGCAGTGCGGCTTTTGCACACCGGGTATGATCATGGCCGCGTCGCAGCTTCTGGAACACAATCCCAAGCCTGACCGGGCCGATGTGATCGAGGCGATCTCCGGCAATGTCTGTCGCTGCACGGGCTACGAACCGATCATTCAGGCCGTGCTTTCGGCCGCTCGCGCCAACTCAACCTCGGCAGCCTGAGGAGCCGGCTATGAAGCTTTCCAAGAGCTATTTCGCCGACGAGCGCGACGATGATCTGGTGGAGGTCGGCCAGTCGCGCCAGCGCTCCGACATTCGCGGCCATGTGACCGGCAAGACCGCCTATTTCGGCGATCGTACCTTCCCTGATCTGCTGCACCTGAAGATGGTGCGCAGTCCGCACCACCATGCCCGCATCAAGCGCATCGATACCAGTGAGGCGGAGAAACACCCAGGCGTGGCGCGGGTCGTCACCGCCAAGGACGTGCCGCATAATCTCTACACGATCCTGATCCTGATCCAGGTCGGGCCAGAAGACGAGCATGTGCTTGCCGTGGACAAGGTGCGCTGGAAAGGCGAGGCGGTTGTCGCCGTGCTGGCCGACACGCCGCGCGCTGCCGAGGAAGCTGCTGCCAAGGTCAAGGTCGACTACGAAGTGCTCGACCCGGTTCTTTCAATCGAGGATGCGCTGGCGCCGGGTGCGCCGATCGTCAACGAGCATCACGGGCACAACTACTATCTCTATGACAGCGGCGAGGCCCGAAAGGTGCGTTTCGGCGATGTGGAGGAGGGTTTCGCACAGGCCGACCACATTCTCGAAGAGACCTACCAGTCGGGGCCGATCGAACACGCACCGCTGGAAACAAGCGGCTGCATCGTGACGCCGGAAGCGAATGGCCGCTTCACCTGCTACACCAATACGCAGGCGATGTTCTTCACGCTCGACAACGCCTCGATCATTCTGCAGATGCCCGGCCACAAGCTGCACATGGTCGGTGGCACGGTCGGCGGCGGCTTCGGTGGCAAGGTGGATGTGACGATCGAGCCGATCGCGATCCTGGCCGCCAAGCTCACCGGCCGCCCGGTGTCCTTCATCTACTCACGCGAAGAGGAGATGCAGATATCTTCGCCGCGCGCGGCGGAAAAGCTCGTCATCAAGGACGGGGTGATGAATGACGGGCGCATCGTGGCACGACAGGTCGCGGCCTATATCGACGCGGGTGCGTATTCACGGCATTCGCCCTATGGCGCGCAGAAGTCGGCGGCGCATTTCCCCGGGCCCTACACGATCCCCAATGTCTCGGTGGACAGCTACTGCGTCTACACCAACCGAACACCGTCATCGGCGATGCGCGGCTTCGGCGTGACAATCGGCGACTTCGCGCTCGAGGTGCAGATGGACAAGCTGGCGCGCAAGATCGGCATGGACCCGCTCGAATTCCGCTTCATCAACGCCTATCGCGACGGCGACATGAAAGCCCATCGCCAACCGACCCAGGGCGCGGCGCTGATTGAATGCATGCAGGAAGCCTCGATCATTGCCGGCTGGCCGGTGGACAAGCGGTTCATGGCGATGTCCTCGCATCCAAGGGAGGATTGAACGATGGCGATCAAGCGCGGACGCGGCGTTGCCGCCGTCAACTACCCGACCGGCATGAACCTCGGTGGCGATCCGACACAGGCTCTCGTTCACTCCACGCCGACGGGCAGCTTCATGGTCACGCTGTCGAGCGTCGATCTGGGGCAGGGGCTGCGGCAGGTAATTGCGCAGATTTGCGCGGAGACGATGGGCGTGCCGACCGAGGCCGTTACCATCGACACCGCCGACACCGACACCGGGCCGCACTGCATGGGCACATTCGCCTCGCGTGGTACGCACCGTGTCGGCAACGCCGTGATCCAGGCGGCGCAGGAAGCGCGGCAGGTCATGCTGGAGGTGGCGGCTGAGGAACTGGAGGCCGATCCCGCCGATCTGGAAACAGACGGCGTCGGCAACATCCACGTGAAAGGCGCGTCGAACCGCAACATCTCGATTTTCGACACCGCGCTTGCCGCACACTTCAAGCATGGCCGCTCGATTTCAGGGCGTGGCATGTTCCTCGTACCGCGCTCTTATCCGGAGACGGAGACGGGCGCGATGAAACCGTCCACCTGCTATGCGCATGCCTGCACGGTGGCGGAGGTTGAAGTCGATGACGAGACGGGCGAGGTCGAAGTGCTTTCGATCAAGAACGTGTTCGAGATAGGCCGCGCGCTGAACCCCAAAATGGTCGAGCAGCAGCTCGTCGGCGGCTCGTGGATGGGGATCAGCCATGCACTCTACGAGACGACCGAGCCTTACTATCCGTCGCGCGAACATGGCGGACGCGACTACAACGAATATCTGATGCCCGGTCCCGGCGATCTGGCCGAGACGGAAGTGGCGGTGCTGGAGCGACCGTCGGGCGACGGCCCTTACGGTGCGAAGGGTCCCGGCGAGATGTGCGCCAACCCGCAGATACCGGCCGTTGCCAATGCGATTTTCGATGCCGTCGGGGTGCGGATCGACACGCTGCCAATCACGCCGGAGCGTATCCTGCGGGCGCTGAAGCAGCGCGAAGCGGCCTGAGCCGGCGGAATGGTCATGCAGCCCATTATCGACTCCCATTTCCACATATGGCGGCAGGATGATCTGCCTTGGCTCAAGGGCCCGATGGTGCCGCGCATTTTCGGTCCGTACGAGCCGATCCGGCGCGACTACCCGATCGAGGAATTTCTGAGAGATCAGAAGGATTCGGGTGTCGAGAAAGCGGTTTATGTTCAGACCAACTGGGCGAAAGAGCGCTTCGAGGACGAGGTTGCGTGGGTGCAGGCGACAGCCGATGAAACCGGCTGGCCACATGCGATCGTCGGTTACGCGGACATGACCGTGGACGATGTGCGCCCGCAGCTCGACCGGCTCAAACGTTATCCGCTGATGCGCGGCGTGCGCATGCAGCTTCACTGGCATGAGACGCCCGATTACCGCTTCGCGCCTTCCGCAGACCAGGTTGTCGATTCCAAAGTGCGGGCGAACATTGCGCGGCTGAAGGATTACGGCTTCTCATTCGACCTGCAGCTTTTCCCCGGCCAGATGGCCGACGGCGCACGGCTGGTTGCAGAAAATCCCGACACGCAATTCATCCTGACGCATACGGGCATGCTGACGGACATGTCGCCAGCAACCATTGATGCTTGGGAAACCGGGTTGAGGACGCTTGGCGCGCACTCCAACGTCAATGCGAAATTGTCGGGGCTTGGCACATTCGTGCACAAGAACGATCCGGACCTGATCGCTTTCGTGGTCACGAAGGCCGTCGAAATCCTCGGCAGCGGGCGGTTGATGTACGGCTCGAACTTCCCGATCGAGAAGCTCTGGACCGACCATTTGACGATGACCAATGCCTACCGTTCGGCGGCAGAGGCGCTCCCGGCCGATGATCAGGCCAACATTTTCCACGATACGGCCGACCGCATCTATCGACCTGCCTGACCAAGCACGCTACATGCCTGCAGCACTGGTGCGTCCGGCCAAGGGGCAAATTGCGGGTTGCTGGCATTATGCGATGGTCGGCTATCCCTCTCCCTCGCGATGATATTAATCGTTGAGGAAGGGGACGTTTTAGTAATATTAGTTTCTCTATGTCGGCTTATCTGACAACTCGTTCGCGTTCGCCTGCGGGCAATGCGAAGGCTTACCCACTGGTCGCTACTGAAGGACGATGGTGATGCCGGTTGTGTCAAGCCGGTCACGGGCGCGGTTGGTGTCGGTCGCGAGTTTGGATGCCAATCAGCAATCGGCTGCGATCCCAAGGCGTCTGGTCTCTGTGGGGCGGCACGATGGCCGTAGGATGCGGCGTTACGGGAAATGATTAGGGGACAGCATTACGTGCAGAAGATTGCGTTGGTCGGAATAGGAAAGATTGCACGGGATCGGCATGTCCCGGCAATCGCGGAAAGTGGGGCGTTCGAACTGGCAGCCACCGCCAGCCGCAATGGGCGTGTGGAGGGTGTGGAGGCGTTCACGAGCCTTGCCGATCTGCTGGATGCGCGTCCGGATATCTCCTGCATCTCGCTTTGCACACCGCCGCAGGTGCGCTTCGACGATGCACGCCGTGCACTGCTGGCCGGCCGCCATCTGATGATCGAAAAGCCGCCGGGGGCCACCGTGGCCGAAGTGGAAGCTCTGGCCGGCATTGCCAAGGAAGCGGGTCTGACGCTGTTTGCGACATGGCACTCCCGCTATGCCGCCGCCGTCACCTCTGCGCGCGACTGGCTTTCCGACAAGACGATCGAACGGGTGGAAGTCATCTGGAAAGAAGATGTGCGCCGATGGCATCCGGACCAGGAATGGATATGGCAAGCGGGCGGGCTTGGCGTGTTCGACCCCGGCATCAACGGGCTGTCCATTCTCACGGCGATCTTTCCGAGGCCTCTGCATGTCAGCGCTGCCGACCTGCACTTCCCGGCAAATCGCGACACGCCGATTGCCGCCGATCTGAAGTTTTATGATCCGGGCGGCGCATTGGTCTCGGCATCGATCGACTGGCGACAGGAAGGCCGCCAGTCATGGGACATCGTTATCCGGTGCGCTGAGGGGAAGGCGCTGATCAGCGAAGGCGGGGCGCGGCTCGAGGTCGACGGAAAAGAAGTCATGTCGGGCCCTGACCGCGAATATGCCGGCCTCTATGCGCGCTTTGACGAGCTGGTGCGTGCCGGCAAGTCCGACGTCGATCTCCGTCCGCTTGCACATGTTGCCGACGCGTTCATGCTGGGTCGGCGGCTGGTGGTCCAACCGTTCGAATTCTGATCCGTTGAGGGACGAAGAAATGAACCAACCATTGTCCGGCATATTGCCGGTTGCGCCGACCCCCTTTCACGATGACGGCCGGGTCGACGAAGACGGAATGCGGCGCGTCCTCGACTGCATGATCGATCAGGGGGTCGATGCGATCTGCATTCTGGCAAACTACTCCGAGCAGTTTCTGCTGTCCGACGACGAGCGGGCGCAACTGATGAAGATCAGCCTCGAACACGTTGCCGGGCGCAAGCCGGTGATTGTCACGATCAGCCATTTCAGCACGGGTATCGCTGTTGAGCGGGCCCAGGCGGCGGACGCGATGGGCGCGTCGATGGTGATGATGATGCCGCCCTATCACGGGGTCGGCCTGGTTCCCGCTGAGGCCGGTATTCTGGAACATTTCCAGGCCGTCAGCGACGCAATCTCGATACCGATCATGGTGCAGGACGCGCCACTTTCCGGCGTTTCATTGTCTGTACCTTTGCTTGCCCGGATGGCGCGCGAGATCGAAAATGTCAGCTATTTCAAGATCGAGACGCCTTTTGCCGCCGACAAGCTGGCGGCGCTGATCGCAGCTGGCGGCGCGGATATTGTGGGGCCGTTCGATGGCGAGGAGGCGGTGACCTTGCTTGCCGACCTCGACGCGGGCGCCACAGGAACCATGACCTCTGCACTGCAGCCGGAGAAAATCCGCCCCATCGTCACCGACTACCTTGCCGGCAATCATGACGCCGCGCTGGAGACATGGAAGGTCTGTCTGCCGCTCATCAACCACGAAAACCGGCAATGCGGCCTGCGCGCCTGCAAGACGGTGTTCAAGGAGGGCGGTGTGATCGGCAGCGACCATGTGCGCCACCCGCTCAAACCAATGTCTGAGCGCACCAAGGCGCGGCTGCTACAGCTTGCAGGTGAGCTCGATCTGATCGCGATGCGGTGGGGGAAATAGCGTTCAGGCGAGGCCGCGCGCGTTGACGTAGATGGACCGCAAGGTTGTCGTTGCGCAGATGAAGAGCCGGTTGCGCTTCGGTCCGCCGAAACAGACATTGGCCACCACCTCGTCGATCAGGATCTTGCCGAGCAGCGCGCCGTCGGGTGCGAAGCAGTGAACGCCGTCACCAGCCGACGACCAGATATTGCCGTTGGTATCGAGGCGAAAGCCGTCGAACAACCCAGCCTCGCTGACGATGAAATCCTCGCCCTTGCCGACGGAAGCCCCGCCGCGCGTGACCGGATATTTGCGGATCTTCGGCTCGCAGTCGGGGAAATGGGTCTTTCCCGTATCGGCAACGAAAAGGACTGTCTCGTCGGCGGAGAAGGCGAGACCATTCGGCTGTTTCATGTCGTCGATGACGCGCGTCACCGTGCCGGAAGGGTCGATGCGGTAGACGTGTCGCCCGTCCTGTTCCATCGGGGAGGCATCGCCTTCGTAGTCGCTGTCGATGCCATAGGACGGATCGGTGAACCAGATCGACCCGTCGGATTTGACGATAACGTCGTTGGGTGAATTGAAGCGTTTGCCTTCAAAGCGATCGGCAAGCACGGTGCGGGAGCCGTCGATTTCGTAGCGGCTGATGCATCGCCCGCGATGTTCGCAGGCAATCAGCCGGCCCTCGCGGTCGACGGTGTGTCCGTTCTGGTTGCGGCAAGGCTGTTCGAATGTGGCGACCTGGCCATTCATCTCGTCCCAGCGCATGACCCGGTCGTTGGGAATATCGGACCAGACAAGATAGCGCCCGGCTGCGAGATAGGCCGGTCCTTCGCACCATCGGCCGCCCGTCCAGAGTACGTCGACATTGGCGTTTCCCTGGATGAGTTTCGCGAACCGGTCGTCGCGGATTTCATAGTGTTCGCCAGCCATCAGCCGCATCTCCCCCTCTCGATGCCGTCGGTTAACCGACTATAGACGAGAAATCGGCCGGAGGCAGTGGGCGGGTTGGTAATTCGGTGGTCAAACAGCCACTGAGTGACGCGTTCTTCCTGGCACAAAATAGGCGTCGAAATTCGCCGCGATTGTGCGGATGAACGGACGGCCTTCGTCAACGACGCGAAAGCCATCTCCGCCGCCCTGGAACCAGGGGCAATCCGGATTGGCGGCAAGGCGGCGGGCGTCGGCCAAGACAAATGTGGCATCCCCGCCAAACCGGTCCATCAGTTCATCTGCACAGAAGCCGAAATCGCACATGAGGCGTTCGATGACCCAGCCACGAACGCGGTCATCCTCGCTGAAGGCAACGCCGCGCTCGGTGGCGAGCCGCCCTTCGTTCACGCGACGCTGGTAGATGCCGGTCGCGGCGACGTTCTGGGCGTATCCCTCGCGCGTCTTGCTTATCGACGATGGGCCAAGGCCGACAAGTGTGTGGCATTTGTCCGCGGTGTAACCCTGGAAATTGCGGTGGAGCCGTCCTTCGCGGGCAGCTGTGGCCAGCGGGTCGTCAGGCAATGCGAAATGGTCGATGCCGATAGGCTGATACCCCGCGGCACGGATCAACTCCGAGGCCATGCGGCTTTGCTCCAGCCGCTCTTGCGGTCCGGGCAGGGCAGTTTCATCGATCATCGTCTGATGCTTCTTCATCCACGGTACATGGGCGTAGCCGAAGAGCGCCATCCGGTCAGGCTTGAGCGACAGCGCCCGACCCAGGGTTGCGCCGACGCTTTCGCATGTCTGGAAAGGCAGGCCATAGAGCAGGTCGAGGTTGATCGCGTTGATGCCGCGTGCGCGCAGTCCGTCCACCACCAGTTTCGTGGCTTGGAAACTCTGGTCGCGGTTTATCGCCCTCTGCACCTTGGGATCGAAATCCTGAATGCCGAGCGAGGCGCGCGTGACGCCGATTTCGGCCATCGCGTTGAGCCGGGCTTCGTCCATGTCGTTGGGGTCGATCTCGACACTGATCTCGATGTCGTCGGCGAATCGGAAGCTCGACCTCAGCGCGTCCATCAGTACGATCAGGTCAGCGGGGATGAGCATTGTCGGCGAGCCGCCGCCGAAATGAAGCGCGGCAACCTGTGTGTCATGACCGACCAGGCTGCCAACGGTCGCGATTTCATGATGAAGCGCGCGCAGGAAGGGAACGACAGGATCGTAGCGCCTTGTCTGTTTCGTGTGGCAGGCGCAGAACCAGCACAGCCGATCGCAGAAAGGCACATGGACGTAGAGAGATATGCGTTCACCCTGTGGGATCGCCGCCAGCCACCCGGCATAGGTTTCGGCGTCGATGCCGGAATGAAAGTGCGGCGCGGTGGGGTAGCTGGTGTAGCGCGGCACATTGCGGGCCAGTACAGAAGGGGTTTCGTGTCGCATGCAATCGCGTCCATGTTTGATATAATCGAGTGATGAAACAAGCTGGACGGCGTTGCCTTGACTTCGATCAACGGGCATCACCTGCGGGCAGAACACAGCGCTTGAGACCTGAATGAACGACAATCGCGATAACGAAACCGGCGCCGAAGCGCGGCTGGACGTGCACAATTCGGAGGTGCCTGTCGTTTGCCTGTCTTGCGAGGCGCGGCATGGCGGCATATGCGCCGCGCTCAACGCGCAGCAGCTTGTGGAGCTTGCCAAGACGTCCTCCAAACACAGGATGGAAGGCGGATCGGAACTGGTGGGGGACGCCGAAGCGGTCGATCACTATTCGAATGTGTTGTCGGGTGTGGTGAAACTCACCAAGACCTTGTCCGACGGCCGCCAGCAGATCGTGGGTCTGCAATTCGCCCCCGATTTCGTCGGGCGGCCATTCAAGGCGGAAAGCGAAATCAATGCGGAAGCCGCGACGGACGTGGCGGTATGTTCGTTCCCCAAGACGGCGATCGAGCGAATGATGCGCGAATCGCCCGGGCTGGAAAACCGGCTCCTGCGCCAGACGCTCAAGGAGCTGGACGAAGCGCGCGACTGGATGGTGACACTGGGCAGAAAATCGGCTTCGGAAAAGGTGGCGAGTTTTCTGCTGCTGATTGCACGCAATATCGACCCGACCGCCGACCCGGACCGTGAAACGGCTGAATTCGACCTGCCGCTGACCAGAGCCGACATTGCCGACTATCTGGGCCTGACAATCGAAACCGTAAGTCGCCAGCTCACCAAGCTGCGCTCCGACAGCGTTATCGCCATCCGGAACAACCGTCATGTCACGGTGCCGAGCCTCGAGCGGCTGGAGAACCGGTCCGGCGCCTAGACCACGACCCATCGAATCCTAGCGATAAGCAGCCTGAATGGCGGGCAGCACGTGTTCGCGCTCGAAAGCGATGTGACGCCGCACGCTTTCGAAGAATGCACGCAGCATGTAGCCGAGGGCTTCGGCATTTCCGATGTCGCCGCCGCGCGCGATCGAAAGCAGCGCTTCCGTCAGTTCATCGGCGTAGCACTCATCCTCGAAATGCTCGGCCCGCAACCGCTTGAGCGGCGAGGGCGCTTCATCGCCCGAGATCGCGGACAGGTATGCCGGGAAGATGACGTCTTCCTCGTAGAAATGCGTGCTTCGCATCACCGGCACGAGAATGGACGCAATCTGCAGGCAGCGCGCCTTGTCGAGATTGTCGGGCAGTGAATCGGCGATCTCCTCCAGCGCGTCGCAGAGGCGCGTCTTTTCCTCCAGCACATGCTCCATGACCGTAGTCGAGATCAGATTGCCCTCCGTGCGGGTCCCAATCGAGACCGCATCCTGAACTGCCATGCCGGGCATTCGCTCAATCGCCTGCTTCTGAATTTTGTGTCCCGATGATTGTCCGGCCGGAGGTTGCCGGCTTTGACCTATGTCAAGGCGGGAGGCTGCCGGAACAGGGATTGGGTTCGCCAGAGATCGCGATCGGGATGACGCGATCCCGCAACCATGCCTTTCCGGGGGTACATGATGAAATACGGGCCAGAAACGATCGGTGTCAGCCTGGCAGCCTTCCTCGCCTTGCTGGGCGCGGCTTTTTCGGGCGACGATCTTTTCGCCGCGCATATGTGGGTGGCGTTCTTCGTGCTTGCAGCCGGCGCCATACTGCTTCTGCGGCAGATCAACTTTGCACCGGCTGCCATCGGTCGTGACGACAAGTCCGGCTATATGGACGGACCGGTGCGTTACGGCACGATTGCCACGATGTTCTGGGGCATTGCCGGCTTTCTGGTCGGTGTCGTCGCAGCGCTTCAACTGGCATGGCCCGACTTCAACATCGAGCCCTGGTTCAACTTCGGGCGCCTTCGGCCGCTTCATACGTCGGCGGTGATTTTCGCCTTTGGCGGCAACGCCCTGATCGCCACATCGTTCTATGTTGTGCAGCGCACATCGCGGGCGCGGCTATGGGGCGGGAACCTCGCCTGGTTTGTGTTCTGGGGTTACCAGTTCTTCATCGTGATGGCCGCAACCGGCTACCTGCTGGGCATCACCGACAGCCGCGAATATGCGGAACCGGAATGGTATGTCGACCTGTTCCTGACGGTCGTCTGGGTTGCCTATCTGCTCGTATTCCTGGGCACGATACTGGTTCGCAAGGAACCGCATATCTACGTCGCCAACTGGTTCTACCTGTCGTTCATCGTGACTGTCGCGATGCTGCATGTGGTGAACAATCTGGCGATGCCGGTGGGGCTGCTCGACGCCAAGAGCTACTCGCTCTTCGCCGGCGTGCAGGATGCGCTGACGCAGTGGTGGTACGGCCACAACGCGGTCGGCTTCTTCCTCACCGCAGGCTTCCTGGGCATGATGTATTATTTCGTGCCCAAGCAGGCGGAACGGCCGGTCTATTCCTATCGCCTTTCCATCGTGCATTTCTGGGCGCTGATCTTCCTCTACATCTGGGCCGGGCCGCATCACCTTCACTACACGGCGCTGCCGGACTGGGCGCAGACGCTGGGCATGGTGTTTTCCATCATGCTGTGGATGCCGTCCTGGGGCGGCATGATCAACGGCCTGATGACGCTGTCGGGCGCATGGGACAAGCTCAGGACCGACCCGATCATCCGCATGATGGTGATGGCGATTGCCTTCTACGGCATGTCGACCTTCGAGGGTCCGGTCATGTCGATCAAGGCGGTCAATTCGCTCAGCCACTACACGGACTGGACGATCGGCCACGTGCATTCCGGCGCTCTCGGCTGGGTCGGCCTGATCTCGTTCGGCGCGATCTACTATCTGGTTCCGAAGCTTTGGAACCGCGAGCGCCTCTATTCGCTGCGGCTCGTCACCTGGCACCTGTGGCTCGCGACGCTCGGCATCGTTGTCTACGCGGCGGTGATGTGGGTGTCGGGCATCCAGCAGGGGCTGATGTGGCGCGAATACGATGATCAGGGCTTCCTGGTCTACTCCTTCGCGGAGTCGGTCGCGGCCATGCATCCCTACTACGTGATGCGCACTCTGGGCGGGATTCTCTACCTCAGTGGCGCACTGATCATGGCCTACAACATCACAATGACGATCCTCGGCTACATCCGCGAGGAAGCACCGATTGGCGGAACGGCACCTGCCGTCCAGCCAGCCGAATAGGGAGCCTGACCAATGGGCATCATGGACAAACACGCCGTCATCGAGCGCAACGCCACCCTGCTGCTGGTGGGCTCCCTGCTGGTGGTCACGGTTGGCGGCATCGTGGAGATCGCACCGCTCTTTTATCTCGAAAACACCATCGAGAAGGTGGACGGGATGCGGCCCTATTCGCCGCTCGAACTCAAGGGGCGCAACATCTACATCCGGGAGGGTTGCTATGTCTGCCATTCCCAGATGATCCGCCCCTTCCGTGACGAGGTGGAGCGCTACGGCCACTACAGCCTGGCAGCGGAGTCGATGTACGACCATCCGTTCCAGTGGGGGTCGAAGCGGACCGGACCAGATCTGGCGCGGGTAGGCGACCGCTATTCGAACGAATGGCACGTCCAGCACATGATCGAGCCGCGCTCGGTGGTGCCGGAATCGATCATGCCGAGCTACGCCTTCCTGGCGACCACACCGCTGGAGGTCGAGGACATCTCGGCTCATCTGGTTGCCAACCGCAGGGTCGGCGTTCCCTACAGCGACGAGATGATCGAGAACGCGGCCGCCGATCTGGCCGCGCAAGCCGATCCCGACGCCGACTGGTCAGGTGTCGAGATGCGCTACCCGAAAGCCAAGCTGGGCGATTTTGACGGCGACCCGAAGGCGCTGACCGAGATGGATGCGCTGGTGGCCTACCTGCAGATGCTCGGCACGCTGGTCGATTTCTCGACCTATGACGAAACAGCCAACCGCCGCTGAGGAGACCACGATGGATTACCACTCAATGCGCGAGTTCGCCGACAGCTGGATGCTGCTGGCCATGGCGCTGTTTTTTGTCGGTGTCGTCATTTTTGCGTTCAGGCCGGGAAGCCGCAAACACGCCGATGACGCGGCGCAGATTCCTCTCAAGGACGATTGAGACATGAGCGAGAAGCATATTGACGAGACCTCAGGGGTCGAGACTACCGGCCATGTCTGGGACGGGATCCGCGAACTCAACAATCCGCTGCCGCGATGGTGGGTCTGGCTGTTCTACATCACCATCGTGTGGGCGCTGGCTTACACGATTGCCTATCCGGCATGGCCGCTGATCTCGAGTGCGACGGGCGGCGTGCTTGGTTATTCCAGCCGCGGCGAACTCAGCCAGGAACTGGAAGCGGTTGAGGCTTCGCGGGCCGACATGGTTGCCGCCATCGCCGACCGGTCGATCGAGGACGTGCTTGGCGACGAGGAACTGCGAAGGTTTGCGGCTGCGGCGGGTGAGGCGGCCTTCAAGGTCAATTGCATCCAGTGTCACGGCTCAGGCGCGCAGGGTTCGGAAGGTTATCCGAACCTCAATGACGACGATTGGCTGTGGGGCGGGGATATCGAGGCGATCCGCCACACGATTGCGCACGGGGTGCGCTTCGACGGTGACGACGAGACGCGCTTCAACGAAATGCCGGCCTATGGCGAGATCTTCAGCACCGAGGAGATCAGAGAGGTGTCCGCCTATGTCTACTCGCTGACAGGCGAACCGTCCGATCCGGCTGAAGCTGAAGCGGGCGCCACGATCTTCGCCGACAATTGTGCCGCCTGTCATGGCGATGGCGGGGAGGGGATACCGGAACTGGGCGGCCCGAACCTCGCGGACGCGATCTGGTTCTACGGCTCCAGCGAGGATGCGATCGCGGCCCAGATTCGCGCCCCGAAACACGGTGTGATGCCGGGCTGGCAGACGCGTCTGGGCGACGTCAAGGTCAAGCAGCTCGCGGTCTATGTCCACTCGCTGGGCGGGGGCGAATAATCCGGAGGGAATTCGCACAAGACCCCGCACAGCAGTCAGGGCCCGGAGGCGCGCCGGGCCCTGACACTTTCTTTTAGGCCCGCAGAGCAATTGACACGGATCAATGCCGGTTTCGGCATGACCTCTAATCAGGTGAGCAACGCGGCTTCGTCCTCCGGCGATGTCCGCTGCGCGCCAGGAATGAAAAATGCTCGACCAGAACGAAGTCGAACGGCTTGAGGCCGAGGCGGTCAACGCCGCGGCAACGCGTCAGCCGCTTTATGTCGCCCGCAAGAAAATCTTTCCGAAGAGGGCGAACGGCAATTTCAGACAGTTCAAATGGATCGTCATGGCGGTCACGCTGGGCATCTATTACCTGACGCCGTGGCTGCGCTGGGACAGGGGTGTGCATGCGCCTGACCAGGCGGTTCTCGTCGATCTCGCCAACCGCCGTTTCTACTTCTTCTTCATCGAAATCTGGCCGCAGGAGTTCTTCTTCGTTGCCGGGCTTCTGGTGATGGCCGGCATCGGGCTCTTCCTTATTACGTCCACCGTTGGTCGCGCATGGTGCGGCTACACCTGTCCGCAGACGGTGTGGGTCGATTTGTTCCTCGTCGTGGAGCGAGCGGTCGAAGGTGATCGCAATGCGCGCATCAAGCTCGACAAGGCCCCGTGGACGGCGCGCAAGGTGGCGCTGAGGGCGATCAAGCACACGGCCTGGCTGGCGATTGCGGTCGCGACCGGTGGTGCGTGGATTTTCTATTTTGCGGATGCGCCGACCCTGCTGGTCGACTTCGTGACCGGTCACGCCGTGCCGGAGGCCTACATCACCGTCGCGATCCTGACCGCGACCACCTACACGTTCGGCGGCATCATGCGCGAACAGGTATGCACCTATATGTGCCCCTGGCCGCGCATACAGGCGGCCATGCTCGACGAGAATTCGCTCACCGTTACCTACAATGATTGGCGCGGCGAACCGCGCAGCCGGCACGCAAAGAAGGCGGCCGCCGAAGGCAAGGTTGTAGGCGACTGCGTCGACTGCAACGCCTGCGTGGCGGTGTGCCCCATGGGCATCGACATACGCGACGGCCAGCAGCTGGAGTGTATCACCTGTGCACTTTGCATCGACGCCTGCGATGCGGTGATGGACAAGATCGGCAAGGAGCGCGGGCTGATCTCCTACGCGACCTTGTCGGACTACAATGCAAACATGGCGCTGGCGACGGCCGGTGGCGAGAGCGTGGTCGATCCGTCACGCGTGCGCAAGACGGACGGGTCGCTGGTCGACGCGGTAGCGCATTTTCACCTGCGCAAGATCTTTCGCCCGCGCACCTTCATCTATTTCGGGGCCTGGGCGCTCGTCGGGCTGCTGCTGCTTTACGGCCTGCTTGCCCGCGACCGCATAGACATCAACGTGCTGCATGACCGCAACCCGCAATTCGTCATGCTGTCCGACGGTTCGATCCGCAACGGCTACACGATCAAGCTGCTCAACATGGTGCCCGAGCCGCGCATCTTCACACTTGAACTGGACGGGCTGACGGGTGGCCTGATGGTCGTGGCGGAGAGCGGCGGCGACGAAGCGCGCAGGGTCACGATCGGGGTCGAACCGGACAGGCTGAGGACGCTGAAAGTTTTTGTTCGCCTGCCTGCAAGCGAGGCGCAGAACGGCAATCAGGATTTCGGTTTCATCGTGAAAGACACCGCCAGCGATGAAACCGATACCTACAACGCGACATTCGTCGCACCGGAGAAATAGAGATGGCGACACGCACTGCGCACAAGGGCGAATTCACCGGCAAGCACATGCTCATCATCATGCTGGCATTCTTCGGAGTGATCATCGGCGTGAATGTCACGATGGCCGTCTTCGCCGGCAAAAGCTGGTCGGGGCTGGTGGTCAAGAATTCCTATGTGGCCAGCCAGCACTTCAACGAGAAACTGGCAACCGCACGTCAGCAGGCCGCGCTTGGATGGCAACCACAGCTCGCACTTACCGACGGCAAGCTGAGCTACCGCATCACCGACAGTGCCGGCCAGCCGGTGCGGCTTGAGCGAGTGACGGTGAAGTTCGAGCGACCTGTCTCGACGGCCAACGACATCGAGTTCGAGTTGGCGCCAGCCGGGAACGGCTCGTTTGAAGCCGGGGCGACGCTGGCTGACGGCATCTGGGTCGTCGAGACCTATTCCGAGGCCGGGCTGGAGCAGCCTTATCGCGACGTCCGCCGTGTTGTTCTGAGCGGAGGTGAAATCAGATGACCTGCTGCGCGCCCGGCGTTGAAGACGCTGCAGGCACCGGGCCGGTTGCCGGCATCAGTCTGACTGACGAGGAAATAAGGCTGGCCAGCCGGTCGCTCGGCGACTGCATGATGCAGACTGATCTTTCTGTGCCGACTGTGCACTGCGGCGCGTGCATCCATGCTGTTGAGAAGGCGCTCGAAGCGCTTGAGGGCGTGGAAAGCGCGCGGGTAAACCTGTCCGGCAAGCGCGTCTCGATACGCTGGCGCGACGGCAATGTGCCGCCTTTTGCCGCCACGCTGGAGGGGATCGGTTATCCTTCTCACCTCTACGTGCCGGACGACAACACGCGGGACAAGACGCTTGGCGAGTTGATCCGGGCGGTGGCCGTAGCTGGCTTTGCCGCCAGCAACATCATGCTCCTGTCCGTCTCGGTGTGGAGCGGGGCCGATGGCGCCACCCGCGACATGTTTCACTGGATTTCTGCGCTGATTGCGCTGCCCGCGCTCGCCTATTCCGGGCGCGTTTTCTTCCGCTCCGCGTGGAGCGCGCTCAGACGCGGGCGCATGAACATGGATGTGCCGATCGCAATCGGCGTGTCGCTGGCCTATGCGCTCAGCTTCTATGAGACGCTGAATCACGGCGAACACGCCTATTTCGATGCCGCGGTCATGTTGCTGTTCTTCCTGCTCATCGGGCGCACGCTGGATCATGTCATGCGTGAAAAAGCCCGCTCCGCGGTTGCCGGGCTGGCGAGGCTGACGCCCGGCGGTGCAATGGTGGCCGAGGATGGCGGCGCGCGCCGCTATGTGCCGCTCAAGGAGATCGAGCCCGGCATGACGGTTATTGTGGCCGTGGGGGAGAGGGTGCCCGTGGACGGCGTCATCACGGACGGCGAGACCGAGTTCGACCGGGCGCTGGTGACCGGCGAGAGCGTGCCGCAACAGGCGACACCCGGTGCGCAGGTGCAGGCCGGCGTGCTGAACATGGGGAGGCCGGTCACTGTGAAGGCGGCGGCCGCTGCGAAGGATTCCTTCTTGGCCGAAATGGTTCGGATGATGGAAGCGGCGGAGGGCGGCCGGGCGCGCTATCGCAGGATTGCCGACCGTGCCTCGTCGCTCTACGCGCCTGTTGTGCATCTCGCGGCTTTCCTGACCTTTCTGGGGTGGATGTTCGCAACTGGCGACTGGCATCGGGCGATCACAATCGCAATCGCCGTGCTGATCATCACCTGTCCCTGTGCGCTGGGGCTTGCGGTGCCTATTGTTCAGGTGGTTGCGGCGCGCAGGCTCTTCGAACACGGCGTCATGGTGCGCGACGGCTCGGGTCTGGAGCGGCTTGCTGAGATCGATCATGCCGTGTTCGACAAGACAGGCACGCTGACGACGGGTGTTCCCGTGCTACGCGATGCCGGCGACGTACCGGCACAGAAACTGTCAATCGCGGCGGCTCTTGCCTCCCACAGCCGCCATCCTTATTCGCGCGCGATTGCCGCCGTCGCCGATGTCGAGCGCTTCAACAAGAACGTGAAGAGCGTACTGGAAGTTGCTGGCAACGGAATCGAAGCCGAGCTTGACGGATCGGTCTGGCGGCTTGGACGGGCTGCCTGGGCATGCGGCGAGGATGGCGCACGAGGCACAGTGCTTTCGCGTGATGGCGAACTCGCAGCGCGCTTTGAGTTCGCAGAGCAGATGAGAGCGGGCGCGGAGTATGCGGTTGCCTGGCTGCAAGACCGCGGTGTGGAATCGGAGCTCGTATCCGGCGACCGGGATGAGCCGGTGGATGCCATAGCCGACCGGCTGGCGATCTGGCGCCGCTCCGCCGACATGCAGCCGGGTGACAAGACGGAACGGCTGGCCGAACTGGCACAGGAAGGGCATCGCGTGCTGATGATCGGCGACGGATTGAACGACGCGCCCGCATTGGCGGCGGCTCATGTTTCGATGGCGCCCGCGACGGCAGCCGATGTGGGGCGCAACGCGGCGGACTTCGTATTCCTGCGCGACAGTATGAGCGCCGTTCCCGAAGCGGTTGCGACCGCGCGGCGTGCGGCAGGCCTGATCCGCCAGAACTTCGCGTTGGCGATCGGCTACAACGTGCTCGCGGTGCCGATCGCGATCTTCGGATATGTGACGCCACTCGTCGCTGCTGTTGCCATGTCGCTGTCGTCGATCATCGTGATCGCCAACGCCATGCGCTTGGGCGCGGCTGACAGAGAGCCGGCTGGTCAGGTCAGTTCCGTCTTGCCACGCGACGCAGTGGCCAGACCATGACCAACCTCACCATCCTTGTTCCCATCGCGTTGTTTCTCGGCGCTGTCGGCCTCGGAGCGTTTCTGTGGTCGTTAAGGAGTGGGCAATACGAGGATCTCGACGGCGCGGCCGAGCGCATACTTACAGATGACGACGACAAACCGGCTGCGTGAGGCGCTTGCGAAAATGCTCTTGACCTTCCAGTGACTGGAAGCCCTAATTGAGCCGTCATACATACTCTGGATATGACCATGGCTCACAATCACAACCACGCACATGCCGCCCATTCCCCCACTGGCGACGAGGCTGTTCACCGCGATCCTGTCTGCGGGATGACCGTTGACCCGGATGCCGGCAAGCCCAGCACCGAACACGGCGGACACACCTATCATTTCTGTTCCGAGAGTTGCCGGACCAAATTTCTCAAGGCGCCCGACGATTATCTGACCGCCACTGACCCGGTATGCGGAATGGAGGTGGAGCGCGCGACGGCGCGGCACTTCACGCGGCATGAGGGGCAGGCGGAGTATTTCTGCTCGGCCGGCTGCAAGACCAAGTTCGAGGCCGACCCGGAGAAGTATCTCGGCGACCGGCCGGAGCCTGAGCCGATGCCGGCCGGCACGCAATACACCTGTCCGATGCATCCCGAAATCGTTCGGGACGCACCGGGCTCGTGCCCGAAATGCGGCATGGCGCTGGAGCCGATGGGCGTGCCCACCGGGGAGGAAGGGCCAAATCCGGAACTGATCGACTTCAGCCGCCGTTTCTGGGTCAGCGCCGTGTTGTCGCTGCCGCTTCTGGTGCTCACAATGGGGCCGATGGTGGGCCTGCCGTTCCGCGAATGGATCGGCGAAAGAGTGGCGATCTGGCTCGAACTGGTTCTGGCCACACCCGTTGTTGTATGGGCAGCGATCCCGTTCTTCCATCGCGGCTACGAATCCATCGTCAATCGCAGTCCGAACATGTGGACACTGATCGCAATCGGGGTTGGCGCTGCCTATGGATATAGCGTTGTCGCGACGCTGATGCCGGGTGTTTTCCCGGCGCAGTTCAGGACACATGCTGGAACGGTGCCGGTCTATTTCGAGGCGGCCGCAGTCATTGTGGCGCTGGTCTTCCTGGGCCAGGTGCTGGAGTTACGGGCGCGCGAGCGCACCGGATCCGCCATTCGGGCGCTGCTGGATCTGGCACCGAAAACGGCGCGGCGTATTGCCGAAGACGGTTCGGAAACCGACATTCCGCTGGACGAGGTCGTGGCCGGCGACAGGTTGCGCGTGCGGCCGGGCGACAGCGTGCCGGTCGATGGCGTGGTCGCAGAGGGCCGCTCCTCGGTCGATGAAAGCATGATCACCGGCGAGCCGGTCCCGGTCGAAAAGAGCGAGGGCGACCCGCTGACCGGCGGTACACTCAACAAGAACGGTTCGCTGGTCATGCGGGCCGAGCGGATCGGTTCTGAGACCATGCTGTCGCAGATCGTGGAGATGGTGGCCAAGGCGCAGCGCTCGCGTGCACCGATCCAGGGGCTCGCGGACCGCGTCGCTTACTATTTCGTGCCCGCGGTCGTGCTTGTTGCCATCGTCGCGTTTGGCGCTTGGGCGACGTTCGGCCCGTCGCCTTCGTTCGTATTCGCTATCGTGTCGGCCGTCTCGGTTCTGATTATTGCCTGTCCCTGTGCGCTCGGGCTTGCAACGCCAATGTCGATCATGACGGCGACGGGGCGGGGCGCGCAGGCCGGCGTTCTGATCAAGGACGCCGAGGCGCTGGAACGCTTTTCCCGCGTAGATACGCTCATCGTGGACAAGACCGGAACGCTGACCGAAGGCAAGCCGAAACTGACCGATGTGAAGGCTGCTGACGGCTTCAATGAGGACGAGGTTCTGGTTCTCGCGGCTTCGCTGGAGCGCGGCTCGGAGCATCCGCTGGCGGAGGCAATCGTTGAAGGTGCGCAGGAGCGGGGCGCCAAACTGGTATCCGCCAGCGATTTCGAGGCGACAACGGGCAAGGGTGTGGCCGGCACCGTCTCGGGCAAGGCGGTTGCACTGGGCAACCGGGCGATGATGGACGATCTCGGCGCAGACACCGCCCCGCTTCGGGAAGCCGCCGATGCGCTGCGCGGCGAGGGCAAGACGGCCATGTTCGTTGCCATTGACGGCAAGGCGGCCGGCATCGTTGCGGTCGCCGACCCGATCAAGGAGACGACCGCCGCCGCCATCCGGTCACTGCACGATCTCGGCCTCAAGATCATCATGGCGACCGGCGACAATGAGCGTACGGCAAAAGCGGTCGCGTCGCAGCTCGGCATCGACGAAGTGCGCGCTGACATGCTGCCGGAAAGCAAGCAGGCGCTGATCGAGGAGTTGCGCGCCGATGGGGCCAAGGTCGCCATGGCCGGTGACGGCGTAAACGACGCGCCGGCGCTTGCTGCTGCCGATGTCGGCATCGCCATGGGTACAGGCGCTGATGTGGCGGTGGAAAGTGCCGGCATCACCCTGGTGAAGGGCGATCTGAACGGCATCGTCAGGGCGCGCTCGCTCGCTCAGGCAACCATTCGCAACATCAAGCAGAACCTGTTTTTTGCTTTTGTTTACAACGCTGTGGGAGTGCCTGTTGCGGCGGGTGTCCTGTATCCCGTCTTCGGCGTTCTCTTGTCGCCGATGATTGCTGCCGCAGCCATGAGCCTGTCATCAGTCTCGGTGATCAGCAACGCGCTCAGATTGCGCGCGCTGCGGCTTGGTTAGGAGTGTGACATGAACATCGGAAGTGCTGCGGAGCAGGCCGGCCTGCCCGCCAAGACAATCCGCTACTACGAGGATATCGGGCTGCTTCGCCCCGAGAGGCAGGGAAACGGCTACCGCGACTATTCCGACGCGGACGTACACCGTCTTCGCTTCCTGCAACGGGCGCGCAGTCTGGGCTTTTCGGTCGATGAGTGCCGGCAGCTCCTGTCGCTCTACAGCGACATGGACCGCGAAAGCGCGGAGGTGAGGGCGATCGCGCAGACGAAGCTTGCCGAGATCGAACGCAAGATCGCCGAATTGCAGGGGCTGCGCGACGTGCTCGGTCATCTCGTCGCCCATTGTCATGGCGACGAGCGCCCCGATTGCCCGATCCTGGATGAGTTGGCCGGCGGATCACCGCCAGTTCAGTAGGGGGCGTCAGGTGCCGTTGAGCACCATCTCGATATCGCGCACCAGCCGCACCATGGCCGGCCCGAAGAAATTGTCGATCCGCTCCTGTGTGAACTGGTGGGGCGGTCCACCGCAGTTGAAGGCATAGACGCCCGAGCCGTCGGCAGCGACGAGGGGAATGCCGACAGCATTGATGTCTTCGCGCCAGGTGCCGAGGGAGCGGACAAAGCCCTTTTTCGGATATTCCGCGATAGCTGCGTCGATGTGGTCGCGCAACGATGGCCATTCCTCGGGATGGCGTTCGGCAAGGCGTGCATAGGTTTCTTCACGCTGCTTGGCGTCCATCGCCGCAATCAGCGCCCATCCCATGCCGGTCTTGGCCAGTGGAACACGAGCGCCGACATCGAGCTGTACGGTGAAGGTGGACGAACCGCGCGCGATATCCACGTAGAGCGCGCGGTTTCGGTCCATGACGCCAAGGGCGATGGGTGCCGCGAGCTCGTCGGCGGTTTTCGCCATCAGCGGGCGGGCGACCTGGCGAACGCCGAGATTGGCAAGTGCCGAATAACCCAGTGTGATGGCCGAAGGCGCAAGCTGGTACTTGCCCAGCCGCGGCACATGCATGAGATAACCCAGTTCGCACAAGGTGTAGGTGAGGCGCGTGACCGTCGGCTTCGGCAGCCCCGTGCGCTCAGCAATCTCCTGATTTCCCAGAAAACCGTCACGCACCCGAAAGGCGCGCAGGACCTCGAGCCCCCGCGCCAGCGCTACGACAAATTTGCGGTCGTTTTCGCGGTGCAGCGGGCTGTCCATCTGATCACGATCGTCTGATTCCGGCGGTGTTCTGGCGTCCATCTCATAGCCACTGTTGACTTTGCGTTAGCGGGCTGTCTATCAATAAATCAAAAAATGCGAAAGAGGGTTTCGCATTGCGAAATTGGGAGGAAGGCGCCTTTGCCTATGCGATTGCACAGGTGCGTGGTTGCGGCGAACCGCAGCTTCAATGCGAGACTTGATAGTGGCCATCCAGCGCTGTGCAGAGCGCTGGGCCGTGCGAGGTCTCTGAAATGAGCGGTGCAGTGCAGGCATCCGATCCCTTGCTCTCAGTTCGTGACGTGGCGGTGCATTTCGGGGGCATCAAGGCGCTCGACGGCATCAGCTTCGATATGGAGCAGGGCCAGATCCTGGGCCTCATCGGGCCGAACGGAGCTGGCAAGACGACGCTCTTCAATTGCCTCAGCAGGCTCTACACGCCGACCTCGGGCGAGATCATGTTCGAAGGCTCCACGCTGCTGACCAAGCCCGCGCACAGGATCGCCGAAGCGGGGATCGGCCGTACCTTCCAGAACCTGGCTACGTTCAAGAACCTCACGGTGCGCGACAACATTCGCATCGGCGCGCATTCGGCCAGTGCCAGCGACATGGCAAGCGATGCACTGCGGCTGCCGTGGGTGCGCCGCAACGAAGCCAGGATCGACGAGATCGTCGACGATCTGATCGACTACCTGGAGATCGGGTCAGTGGCCGACATGCCAATCGCCGGCCTGCCTTTCGGTACGCTGAAGCGTGTCGAACTGGCGCGCGCTCTGGCCAGCCAGCCCAAGCTGCTCTTGCTCGATGAGCCGGCGGGCGGTCTGAACCACGACGAAATCACCGAACTTGGCGAACGCATCCAGAAAATCCGGGACGAGCGCAACATCACAGTGCTTCTCGTCGAACACCACATGAACCTTGTCATGGCGATTTCCGACGTTGTGGTCGTGCTCAATTTCGGCCGCAAGATCTCGGAAGGCACGCCGGAAGCGGTTCAGTCCGATCCCGAGGTCATCCGCGCCTATCTCGGGGACAAGTCATGAGCGTCACGCTGAAGGTCAGGAACCTCGAAGCCAATTACGGTGCCTTCAAGGTGCTGCATGGGCTGGATTTCGATATCGCGGAGGGAAGCGTCACCACGCTACTGGGGGCCAACGGAGCCGGGAAAACAAGTACGCTGCGGGCGCTGTGCGGCATGATCAGGCGCTCCGGCACGGTCGAGTTCGAAGGCAACTCGATCACACGAATGAAGACCGAGGACATTGTGCGCCTCGGCATAGCGCATGTGCCGGAGGGGCGGGGCACCTTCACCTCGATGACGGTGGAGGAAAACCTGCAGCTTGGCGCGATGACCCGGCGCATGGGCGACGGGGTTGCGAGCGATGTCGACCGTATCTTCGGCTTCTTCCCGCGCCTCAAGGAGCGGTCGGGCCAGCAGGCCGGTACACTTTCGGGTGGCGAACAGCAGATGCTGGCCATTGGCAGGGCGCTGATGCTGCGGCCAAAGCTGATGTTGCTCGACGAGCCGTCATTCGGACTGGCCCCACTGATCGTGGAAGAGCTTTTCGCAATCCTTGCCGACATTCGCCAGAACATGGGCGTCAGCATGCTTCTGGTTGAGCAGAACGCTTCGCTGGCGCTGGAACTGGCCGATCAGGCCTACCTTCTTGAAACCGGCACAATCGCGCTTTCGGGCACCGCGGCTGAGATCCGCGACGATGAATCGGTGCGCGCCTCCTACCTGGGATACTGACGGAGCTCCGATGGAAACCTTCATACAACAGGTGCTGGCGGGGATCGCGACAGGCGGCATCTATGCCTGCATGGCGCTGGCCGTCGTCATGATCTACCAGGCCATCCACCACCTGAACTTCGCGCAGGGCGAAATGGCGATGTTTTCAACGTTCATCGCCTGGCAGCTGCTGCAATGGGGCATTCCCTACTGGCTGGCATTTCCGCTCACCATCGCAATATCGCTGGTTGGCGGCTTTGCGCTGGAACGGACGGTCTTCAAACCGATCGAGAATGCCCCGGTTCTAAGCCATATCGTCATCTTCATCGCGCTGTTTGCCATCTTTAACAGCCTCGCAGGGTTCATCTGGGACTTCACGATCAAGCCGTTCCCCAGCCCGTTCGGCAACGCGCCACTGTTCGGCGGCGGGCTGATCGGCGCGCATCAGGCCGGCATGATCGTGACGACGCTGGTTGTGCTGCTGATCCTGTTTGCCTTCTTCCGCTACACGCGGGTCGGACTGGCCATGAGGGCTGCCGCCGCAAACCCTGACTCAGCGAGGCTCGTCGGCATCCGCGTCGGTGTCATGACAGGCCTCGGCTGGGGCATGGCGTCTGCGGTTGGCGCAGTGGCTGGCGTTCTGATCGCTCCGGTCGTGTTCCTCGAGCCCAACATGATGCTTTCGATCCTGCTCTACGGGTTTGCGGGCGCGGTGCTGGGCGGGCTCACCAGCCCCGGCGGCGCCGTGCTCGGCGGATTTGCCGTGGGTGTCGTGGAGAATCTGGCCGGAACCTACATTCCGGTCGTCGGTGCGGAACTGAAGCTGCCGATTGCGCTGTTCCTCATCGTGGCCGTTCTCGTTTTCAAACCAACCGGCCTGTTCGGCCATCGTGTCGTACAGCGGGTGTAGAACATGGCAGTTCGTGAAGAAGATGTGGCACTGACAGGCGCGAATGCGGGCGAGCGCTCGCGGTCGTCGATGAGTGCGGCAACCATATCGTCGCTGCTGGTGCTGGCTGCGCTGGCGCTATGTCCGCTGTTTCTGAGCGGGTTCCAGACGTTCCAGCTCAATTTGATGCTGATCTACGCGATCGCCATTATGGGCCTGAACCTTCTGACCGGCTTCAATGGCCAGTTTTCGCTGGGGCATGGCGCGTTCTACGCCATCGGCGCCTACACGGCGGCGATCCTGATCGACACATTCGGCGTGAGCTATGTGTGGACGCTACCTGCGGCCGGCGTGATCTGCTTCGTGTCGGGTTTCCTCTTTGGACTGCCGGCGTTGCGGCTTGAAGGCATCTATCTTGCGCTCGCCACCTTCGCGCTGGCTGTCGCAACGCCGCAGATGCTGAAGCTTTCGATCTTCGAGCACTGGACCGGCGGCGTTCAGGGCGTTGTGATCAGAAAGCCCAAGGCACCGTTCGACCTGCCGCTCAGCCAGGACCAGTGGCTGTATTTCTTCACGCTGGCGGTGGGGGTGCTGCTCTATGTGGTGGCGCGAAACCTCATCAAGAGCCGGTCGGGCCGCGCGATGATGGCCATTCGCGACAACCCGATCGCTGCGCGTTCCATGGGCGTCAACATCGCGCTCTACAAGTCGCTGACATTCGGCGTGAGCGCGCTTTTCACCGGCGTCGCCGGTGCGCTGGGGGCCATCGTGATCCAGTTCGTCGCTCCCGACAGCTTCACCTTCGTGCTGTCGGTCGCCCTGCTGGTGGGACTGGTGGTCGGCGGCGTTGGCTGGCTGCCCGGCGCGCTGGTTGGCGGCGCATTCATCGTATTCGTACCGAACATCGCGGAAGAGATCAGCAAGGGTCTCTCAGGCGCGATGTACGGCGTCATGCTGATCCTGTTGATCTACCTGATGCCGACCGGTGCGGGAGGTCTGATCCGTACCGTAACGGATCGTCTGAAGCGGCGTTGAGCGCCGTGAAAAGGAAAATGGGAGTGAGCAATGAAAACTAGCATCAAGCGCCTCGGCGGCCTTGGCGTCGCAGTCGGTTTCTCAGTCATCGCATTCCAGGCCGCAGCCCAGGATACCGGGGTGACGGACACGACGATCAAGATCGGCATCGTGCAGCCGTTCAGCGGCCCGGCCTCTGCCTATTCGCAGATCGCCTACACCAACGAAGCCTACATCAACATGATCAACGACAATGGCGGCGTATGCGGCCGGCAGATCGAGCTGATCACCTATGATGACGGCTACAGCCCGCCGAAGACGGTGGAACAGACCCGCAAGCTCGTGGAGAGCGACCAGGTGTTCCTCATCTTCAACGGCCTCGGCACGCCGACCAATTCGGCCATCCACGACTACATGAACATCAAGGAAGTGCCGCAGCTCTTCGTTGCGACCGGCGCATCCAAGTTCGGCGATCCGGAGAACTTCCCGTGGACGATGGGCTGGCAGCCCAACTACATCGCCGAGGGCAAGATCTACGCCCGCTACATTCTGGAGAACATCGAGGGCGCCAAGATCGGCATTCTCTACCAGAACGACGACTACGGTAAGGACTACATCAACGGCCTGCGCGCCGGGCTTGGCGACAAGGCCGACGAACTGATCGTGATGGAACAGCCGTACGAGGTCGCTGATCCGACCGTGGATTCGCAAATAATCAACCTCAAGGCTTCCGGTGCAAACGTGTTCCTCAACGTTGCCACGCCGAAGTTTGCCGCACAGGCGATCAAGAAGGCGGCCGAAATCGACTGGGATGCCGTTCACATCGTGAACAGCGTTTCCAACTCGGTTGGTTCGGTGTTGAAGCCGGCCGGCTTCGAGAATGCCAAGGGCCTCATCAGCGCCAACTACGGCAAGGACCCGCAGGATCCGCAATGGGAAGGCGATCCGGGCCTGAAGAAGTGGAGCGACTTCATGGATAAGTACTATCCGGATGGCGACAAAACCTCCAGCTTCACCGTGTTCGGCTATGGCGTCACGCAGACACTGGAGCATGTGCTGAAGAACTCGTGCGACGACCTCACGCGCGCAGGCGTTATGAAGTCCGCAGCCAGCATCAAGGACTTCGAAACCGACACCGCGCTGCCGGGCATCAAGATCAACACCAGCGCGACGGACTTCTATCCGATTGAGCAGATGCAGTTGATGAAGTTCAACGGCGAACGCTGGGAACTGTTCGGCGATGTGATCGACGGTTCCGCCGCAACGAACTGATTTCGTCCGGCGCCTTCCGCTGGCACTTTCGGGCCGCCCACACTGGGTGGCCCGTTTTTCGTCAGCGCTCGTCGGACAGCGACACCAGCGGGCTGCTCATCGGACGGTCCATCGTGGAATAGAATGTTCCGACAATCGCGAGCATGATCAGCGCGATCATGGATGCAGTGGACAGCATGTCCTTGGCCGTGCTCATAGCGCTTCCCCCCGGATTGGCTATCTGGCTCAACAAGGAGGCCAGTGTATCGGCGACGTGTTTGCGTCCGGTAACGCGAATAGGTGCAATTTGAGCCAATAGGGCATCGACCCGGGATGCTGCGCTTCGCGGGACCCGGAAATTGTTAGCTTCAGCTGCGCTGACCCGTGTCCTTCGACTGTTTTGCGCGGCCCTTGCCGAAGGTGTAGCCGGTTTCGACGGCTGCATCGCCATATTTGTCGCGCAGGCTGTCGATGGCGCCTTCGGCCAGTGCGCGCTTGCGCGCTGAAACGTCGACTAGGTCGGGCGGATCGGCCCGGTCCGGGTCCATGAAATCGCTTATTCCAATGCCGATAAGACGGTATTGCGTGCCGTCGGTTTCGCGTTTCAGGAGCTCCAGGCCTGTCTGGAAAATGCGGTCTGCAAGGCGCGTCGGGTCAGCCAGTTGCCGGTTGCGCGTGCGGGTGCGGAAGTCGCTCGATTTGAGTTTCAGCGTCACGGTACGGCCGGCAAGCCCAGCCTCCTTGAGGCGCGCCGATACGCGTTCGGAAAGCCGGCGCAAGACGGGCACGAGCTCGCCGAAATCCGCCAGGTCGCTGTTGAACGTGGTTTCGGCCGAAACGCTTTTTGCGTCGTGGCCGGGATCGACCTTGCGGTCGTCCAGCCCGCGCGAAAGGTGGTAGAGCCGGTCGCCCATCGAGCCGTAGCGGCGCATCAGGTCGGTGCGTTCCATTTTCTGCAGCTGGCTGATCATCTTGATGTCGTCGCGCTCCAGCGTGGCTGCAAACGCCTTGCCGACACCCCAGATCAGGGTCACGGGCTGGGCGGCAAGGAACGATGTGGCTTCCTCGCGCCCGATCACGGAAAAGCCGCGCGGCTTTTCGAAGTCGGAGGCTACCTTTGCCAGGAACTTGCAATAGGAGAGGCCGATGGAGACGGAAATCCCGATCTCGGCCTCTACCTGCGCGGCGAACCGGCCAAGGGCAAGGGCCGGCGGCATGCCGTGCAGCCGCTCGGTTCCGGCCAGATCCATGAACGCTTCGTCGATCGAGATCGGTTCGACCTGCGGGGTCAGCGCCCGCATCATCTCGCGGACCTCGCGCCCGACCCGGGCGTATTTTTCCATGTCGGGTTTCAGCACGACCGCATCCGGACAGGCTTCCAGCGCCTTGAACATGGGCATGGCGGAGCGAACGCCGCGGATGCGGGCAATGTAGCAGGCGGTGGAAACCACGCCGCGCTTGCCGCCGCCAATAATGAGCGGCTTGTCGCGCAGTTCGGGCTTGTCGCGCTTTTCGACCGACGCATAGAAGGCATCACAGTCCACATGGGCAATGTGCAGGCCGTAGAGCTCTGTATGGCGAACGAGGCGCGGGCTGCCGCATTTCGCGCAACGCCTCGCGCGGTCGCGCTGCGTCGACTGGCAGTCGCGGCAAAAGCCGTGAATCGGGTCGTTGACAAGCATCGCCGACTTTGAGAACATAACAGGAACAGCGATGCAGTTTACTTTGACAGGCCGGTCGCGGCAAGCGGGCCGGGCTTTCCGTTTCGCGGAAATGGGAGGGGATGGTTGGTTGCGGTCTGCAAGCCTTTGACGCCGGAGCTTTGGCCGGATTTCGAGGACCTGTTTGGCAAGCAGGGCGCCTGCTATGGCTGCTGGTGCACGCATTTCAGGCTGCCGCCGGCGGTGCGTCGCACGGCCGATCATGTCGGCAACAAGGCCCACATCAAGGCGCGGATCGAGGCTGGCCCGCCGCCCGGCTTGCTGGCGTTTGACGGCGACAGGGCGGTCGGCTGGATGCAGATCGGTCCGCGCGCCGACGTTCCCGAGTGGAACAACAAGGGCCGGGCGTCTGCGCCCCTGAGCGATGGAGCGGCTGACGATCCGGCCGTTTGGGCGATTTCATGCTTCTTCATCCGCGCGGCTGCGCGCGGCAAGGGCCTGTCGCACGAACTCGTTGCCGCCGGTATTGACCACGCACGAACAAATGGTGCGCGGCTTGTGGAGGTTTGTCCTATGACCGAAGCGAAGACGTCACGCTCCATCGGTCTGTTCGTCGGGTCGCAGCGTGTGTTTGAAAGGGCAGGCTTTGCCGTGATGGCCGAGCGCAGGGCCGGCCGGCCGCTTATGCGGCTGGAGCTTTGATGCCGAGTGATTGTGCGATCCTGGGCGCTGCCTGCGGCCAGTCTTCGACGATCTGAATGCCTTCGAATGTGAACGGCGGAAGCAGTTTCCTGAGCGAGTTGTCGGCCATGAGATGGAAGAGGTGAGCGTCAGGCACGTGTTTGCCCACTGACGCCAGATTGTGCGGCAGGTCATCGACAAATGCGACGGGGCGGCCGGTTTCGCCACGAAGGGCGTGGATGGCCGGCCCCTTGGTCGCCTCTGTGGTCAGGAGCGGGTAGGTGAGGCCGAGATTGTCCAAATGGTTGCGCCGTATCTCGCGGTGGCGGTGCGGCATCGCCGTGAGAAGCACGATCTCGGCGGAGTCGCCGAGTGCGTCGAGTGCTTCGGCAGCGCCGGCGGTCACGGTCTGCCATTCAGCCTGGTCGGCGAAAAACCCGTCGATCAGCGTCGACACGAGTTCGTGTTCCGCGGGTGCGTCTGCTGCGATGTCAAAGATGTTTCCGTGCAGGCGGAATGACTTGAGTCGAAGCTCATAACCCTTTGATTTCAAATAGTTTGGAAAGGGTCTGATGAATTCGATAATGACGTCATCGACGTCGAGCACCAGCAGCGGGCGGTCATCGTGCGACAGTTCCTCGATCTGGCGCGCCGTTTCCGGATCGATGCTCATGTCGACTGGTCGAACCTGTCGTCGCCGAACGGCAGGGCGGACAGCGCCTTGGTCACCGACGCGGGCTGGTGGCCGCTTGCCTCCGAGAATGCCAGAAGGGTGGGCTCATGCGCGGTGACGAACTGGAGCACACCGGCCATGAAACCGGGCGATGCCGCCGCCCGACGAATATCGGCTGCTTCAATGCCGGTGATCGCCAGAAAACGGGGCAGCAGCTTGTCGTCGGAGGCAATGAATGCGAGCGCCTCGACAGCGATGGCTTCCGCCGCGGCGCGGCTGACACTCATATCCTGCGTTCCGGTCTTCAATGCCTGAACTCTCCCTTGGGTGTGACGGCGATAGCGCGCCATGCACCGCACGGCAAGTGCGGGGCCAAAAGCGCAAAAACCCTTCAGCTAGAGCGCCCGTTTTTCGGCCCGGCGGTTTCCTATTCGTCAATCAATGGCTGATAGAGTGGTGAGAGGAATCGCCTGACACGCGATTCCACGAGAATGACAGGCGGAGCAGCAATGGCCAAGAAAGTGATGATCGTGGAGGACAACGAGCTTAATATGAAGCTCTTCCGCGACCTCATTGAAGCGAGCGGCTACGAGACGGTCGAAACCCGCAACGGGCTGGAGGCGCTCGATCTGGCGCGGCTGCACACGCCGGACCTTATCCTCATGGACATCCAGCTACCCGAGGTATCGGGCCTGGAAGTCACCAAATGGCTGAAGGAAGACGACGATCTGCACAAGATCCCGGTCATCGCCGTGACCGCCTTCGCCATGAAGGGCGACGAGGAGCGGATCAGGCAGGGCGGTTGCGAAGCCTATATTTCCAAACCGATCTCCGTGCCGCGCTTCATCGAGACCATCAAATCCTATCTGGGTGATGCCTGATGACAGCCCGCATTCTGGTCGTCGACGACGTCAAAGCCAACGTCAAGCTGCTCGAAACGCGGCTTCTGGCCGAGTATTTCGAGGTTCTTTGCGCCTATAGCGGACCTGAGGCGATCGAGATCTGCGAGAATGGCAAGGTTGATGTCGTGCTTCTCGATGTGATGATGCCCGACATGGACGGGTTTGAGGTCTGCCGCCGGCTGAAACGCGATTCCGCCACCGCCCATATCCCGATCGTCATGGTAACTGCGCTCGATCAGGTGTCGGACCGCATTCGCGGTCTTGAGGCCGGCGCTGACGATTTTCTGACCAAGCCCGTCAACGACCTACAGCTTATCACCCGGGTGAAGAGCCTGGTGCGGCTAAAGATGCTGACCGACGAATTGCGGTTGCGGGCTTCGACCACGCGCAATATCGGCATCGAGGAACTGTTGAGCCGGGGCTCCAATATCTCGGCGGGTGCACCCAAAGTGCTTCTGATCGAGGAGCGGGAGAACCAGGCCGACCGGGTGGCGCGATATCTGCGCAAAGAGGCCGAACTCAAGGTTGTCGCCGATCCGCAGATGGGTGTGTTCGAGGCGGCGGAGCAGGCCTATGACTGCGTCATCATCTCGACCGCGCTGAAGGACACCGATCCGCTGCGCCTTTGTTCGCAGCTGCGCTCGATAGACCGGACGCGTTTTCTGCCTATCATTCTGGTTGCCGGCGAGGATGAAGAGGAACGGGTAATCCGCGGCCTCGAACTTGGTATCAATGACTACCTGATCCGTCCGCTGGACGAGCAGGAACTGGTTGCGCGGCTGAAAACGCAGGTGAAGCGCAAGCGCTACAACGATCAGTTGCGGGCAAGCGTGACCCAGACGATCGAGATGGCTGTCACCGACGGCCTGACCGGGCTGCACAACCGTCGCTATCTGGACAGCCATCTGGAAACGCTGTTCGAGCGCGCCCTGGCGCGCCGTCGCCCGTTGTCGCTGATGATTACCGATATCGACCGCTTCAAATCGATCAACGACAAGCATGGTCATGACGGCGGAGACGATGTGCTGCGCGAGTTTGCCACAAGGCTGAGGCAGAATGTGCGCGGCATCGACCTTGCCTGCCGGTTTGGCGGCGAAGAATTCATCATCGTCATGCCCGACACGGAGTTCGACGTTGCGCAGAAGGTTGCCGAGCGCATCCGGGCGCAGATTGCCGACACGCCGTTCGTGGTCGGCGAGGGCGGCGAGCAAGTCGAGGTGACGGTAAGCGTCGGCGTATCTTCGCTGCAGCCGCCGCATGACAGTGCAGACGCTTTGCTGAAGCGTGCCGATGTTGCGCTTTATGAAGCCAAGAATGGTGGCCGCAACCGCGTCGTTGCCAAAGCGGCCTGACGGGCTCACGAGCCAAACACTGCCAAGGAATAGTCGCGGGGTTGGTTTGTCGGCCCAAGTTACAGCGCTGTAACGCGCCGCGCATATTTACCTTAATCTCAGCCAGCCAGGCCGCTTAGTTAAGAATCGGTTGATTTTCAAACCGGCCTGCGCAAGTGTCAATTCGGGACGGGACGGAACCGGTTCGGGGCATTTTGTCCGGTTGTCGTTCGCCAATACCCCATGATGCTCAGGTCCGCCGCATCTCCTGGGTCCGTGGGGTCGGCCGGCCGGCGCTGGCACTAGTGGCCTCCTCGTACCGCTGCCAGATGCCGGTCGGCCCCCGATACTTCTTCCATACTTCACGACATGCGACCGGGTGGCGATTGTTATTGCCACTAACAAAAACGCCGCCCGAGGGGCGGCGCTTGTTATTCTGCGATCAAGTAAGAATTTACTTGATCTTTGCTTCCTTGAATTCGACGTGCCTCTTCGCGACCGGGTCGTATTTGCGCATCGTCAGCTTCTCGGTCATGGTCCGGGTGTTCTTCTTCGCGGTGTAGAAGTAGCCGGTATCCGCCGTTGAAAGCAGCTTGATCTTGATGGTCGTAGCCTTGGCCATTGTCCAGGTTCCGTAGATTTCTGATATGGATGCCGCGTCATCGGGACAGCAGGCCCGGCTGCGGAATTGGCCGGACACATAAAGGCTGGGGCGCGAAAGTCAAGCGCCGTGGTGGAGAGCGATGGGTCTAGAGTCTGGAGACAACCAGCAGGATGTAGAAGGCGAAGAAGGCAGCAAGCGCATGAGCGAAGCCGTGAACGCCGATTGCGTCCATCGCAATGCCGATCGCCTGCGGGCCGACCAGCATGCCGATCCCGTAGCACAGCACGAATGCAGCATTGGCGGAAGCGAGGTCGCGGCCCTTCAGCCGCGAGCCGAGATGAGCCAGCCCAACCGTGTAGAGGCCCGCGACGACACCGCCCCAGACGAAGAACATGGCCGCCGACACATACCAACTGGTGTAGATCAGCGGTAGGACGAGCATGCCGGCAAGGCCGACAACGGCGCAGGCCAGAAGCAACAGGCGCCGATCTTTCATTCGGTCGCTCAGCATGCCGAGCGGTATCTGCAACAGCACATTGCCGAGACCGATCATGGTCAGGATCAGCGCGGCATCGGCCTCACCCATGCCAATGCGAACACCATAGACCGGGAACAGGGCGAAACCTCCGGTCTCGACCGCACCGAAGACCAGAACCGCGGCCGTGGCGGTCGGCACTAGGAAGAGATAACGCCAGAAGCTGAGGTCGGTTCGTTCACTCACCGTTATGTCGGGGCTTTCGCGCCAGGCAGCCAGGATCGGAATTGCCGCCAGCGAAATCAGGATTAGGACCGCGGCAAACGGCGCAAAGCCCTGGCTTCCAAGCTCTGAGAAGAGCCATGGACCAAAGGCGAAACCCAGCGACAGGCAGGTGGCGTAGAGCCCAAGTATGAAGCCGCGCCGATGCTCAGGGGCCGAACTGGTGATCCAGAATTCCGACAGGATGAAGAGCACCGTCAGCGCCACATGCAGGACAGCCCGTAGCGGAAACCAGACCCAATAGTCCTCAAAGACATAGAAGCCCGCGAAGGAGAGACCGCCGGCAACGATCATGATCAGCATTGTCCACACAACGCCGAACCGCACGGCCAGCGGGATGGCGAGCGGGGCAGCGGCAATCGATGCGATGCCGGCGACCGCCGTGTTGAGGCCGATCATGGTTGCGGAATGACCGCGGCTTTCGAGAAGTACGCTGAGAAGGGGAACGCCGAGGCCGATTGCAGTGCCGACCACGGAAATGGCGGCGATGGCCGCTCCGACCGACAACCACCGCATCTGCGGGGCATCCTGCCCAAGCTGCGGCTGCGTCGCGTCCATGTGCCCGGTCCTAGAGAACGTCGCGCCGGAAGCGGCGGTGCAGCATGTAGTAATAGGGTACGGGGCCGCCGGGCCTGAGATCGGGATCGTCACCGAGGCGACTTTCAAGATCGGCAAGCACGGTCTTGGTGATCAGAGGCACTTCGAGCTCTTTTGCCTCGGCGATGTCGAACCAGGCGATTTCTTCCAGTTCTTCCGTCGGGCCGCCATTTGGCAACTCAACCGCAACGTCGTCCTTCCACGCCGCAAGAAAGCGCGTGTCGAAGCGGCGCACACGGCCGGGAGGCGTGATGGCGCGGGCGAGGTAACGCAGCTTGTCGAGCGCTGGAACCACGCTGTTTTCGGCAAATCCCGCCCATCCGGGGCTGCGCGTGGCAAAATCACCCTTGCGGCCGATCAGGAGACCGGCTTCCTCATAGGTTTCCCGCACTGCCGACATCGCAATGGCGCGCGCGCGCGCATCGCTGGCCCTTGAGCCGGTGCCTCGCAGCTTGTCCAGTTCATCGGGGTGCAGGTCGCTTGCCACCTGAATGCGGGCGTCGGCGGGATCGGTGCGACCGCCGGGAAACACGAAGCGGCCCGGCATGAACGCATGTTTGCGGCTACGGCGGCCCAGCAGCACGCGCGCCTTGCCACCGGCGCGGTCAAGCAGGATCAGCGTCGCCGCGTCGCGCGGCCTTTTCGGCCCGTTGCCGAGAGCAAAGTCGCCGCGCTCGGCGTGATCGATCGCCTCGCGCGACATGCCTGCCATTGCTTCTGGCTGATCGCTGGTCATTTTCAGATGTCGTCCGGCTGGTCTTTCGCGCCGCCAAAACCGTGCATTCTGAGCGCCCATTGCAACCCGATCACCGAACCCTTGATGGGCTGGATGAGCGCCAGTGCGAGCAGGATTGTGACCGGCACCCAGATGGCGAGATGCTGCCATGTGGAAAGCTCGAACATCGCCTCGAAACCCATGAAGGCGCCGACGACGATGTGGCCGACCACGAAAACCACCAGATAGGCCGGAAAATCGTCGGCCCGCTGGTGGTGCATTTCCTCGTGGCAAACGGGGCAGGCGTCGTTGGTCTTGAGAAACCTGCCGAAAAGCCGGCCTTCGCCGCAATGCGGACAGCGGCACAGGAAACCATTCAGCATGGCCGGAAGCACCGCGCGGGGCGCGGTCTGTTTGAACTCGGTAGCAATGTTGTCGACCATCATCGTCTCCTGGACCGGCCCGTGGACCGCGTGCGGCCGTTTCGGCCTCCACCGCGCCGTTTCGACTTGTGGAACGACCGCCGCCCGCCCGGAAGCGGCTCTGGGTCGCTCAGCATTTCGAAACGCATGGAGCCGGCGAGCGGCGCCACTTCCATCAATCTCACTTCGACGCGGTCGGCAAGCCGGTAGCCCTTGCCTGAGCGTTCTCCAACAAGCGCGTGCGCCGATTCGTCATGAAAATAGTAATCGTCGCCCAAAGATGACACGGGGATGAAACCATCTGCGCCAAAAAGTGGCAGTTGCACGAACAGGCCCGACTTGGTGACACCGGATATGCGCGCGGCGAAATCGGAGCCGATACGGTCGGCGAGATGGCGCGCTACCAGCCTGTCCACCGTTTCGCGCTCGGCTGCCATGGCGCGGCGTTCGGTTGACGATATCAGCGCGGCAGTCTCTTCGAGCCGCTCTTCCTCCGATTTCCTCAGTCCATCCGCGCCGAGGCCGAGCGCGCCAATCAGCGCACGGTGAACGATGAGATCGGAATAGCGGCGGATCGGCGAGGTGAAATGCGCATAGCGCCGCAGGTTGAGGCCGAAATGGCCAAGATTTTCAGATGTGTAGACCGCCTGGCTTTGTGAACGAAGAACTACCTCGTTGACCAGTTCGTTGTGCTCGGTGCCCTCTACCTGGGCGAGGATCTTGTTGAACATGGCCGGCTTCATCTGCGCCCCGCGGGCCAGCGAGATGTTCACCGTTTGCAGGAATTCGCGCAGCGCCTCCTGTTTGGCGAGCGAGGGCGCATCGTGGACACGATAGACAAGGGCAGCGCGTTTGGCTTCCAGCGTCTCGGCGGCGGCCACATTGGCCTGGATCATGAACTCCTCGATCAGCTTGTGAGCGTCGAGGCGGTCGGGAATGACGACACGGTCGACGGTGCCGTCGTCCTTGAGCAGAATCTTGCGTTCGGGCAAGTCGAGTTCGAGCGGCTGGCGCTTGTCGCGGCCGCGCTTCAACACCTTGTAGGCATCCCAAAGCGGCTTGAGCACCGTTTCGAGCAGCGGCCCTGTCTTGTCGTCGGGGTTGCCGTCGATTGCCGCCTGCGCCTGGTTGTAGGCAAGGCGGGCGGCCGACTTCATCATGATCCGGTGGAAGGTGTGGCGCAGCTTCTTGCCGTTGGCGTCGAAGGTCATGCGCACGGCGAGGGCAGGGCGGTCCACCTTCTCGCGCAGCGAACACAGATCGTTGGAGATGCGCTCCGGCAGCATCGGCACGACGCGATCGGGAAAATAGACCGAATTGCCGCGTTTCAGCGCTTCGCGATCCAGCGCGGAACCGCTGGTCACATAGGCGGCGACGTCGGCAATCGCGACATCGACGATGAACCCGCCGGGGTTCTTGGCGTCTGCGTCGGGTTCGGCGCGCACCGCATCGTCATGGTCCTTGGCGTCGGCGGGGTCGATGGTGATCAGCGGCAGCTTGCGCCAGTCCTCACGTCCCGACATCGTCGCCGGTTTGGCGCTTTCGGCTTCCTCCAACACGGTTTCGGGGAAGGTGTGGGGGATGCCGTGGGCATGAATGGCGATCATCGAGATCGCCTTCTCGCTGGCAAGCGATCCAACGACCGTGACCACCTTGCCGCGCGGGGTACCGTAGCGGCGGGCGCTCCTGTCCGGGTCAACCTCGACCAGATCGTCCGGCTTGGCCCCGTTCAGCGCGTCGTTGGCGATCATGATTTCAGGTTCGCCGCGCGTGACCGGCTCGATGCGAAACTCGTCGCCGGCCTTTCGCAATACGCCGAGCACGGTGTCGCGCGTTCGGTCGAGCTTCTTGAGAACTTGCGCGGTGTAGGCCGGTCCCTTGCCGGCATCCTTGACCGGGAAGACGCGCGCCAGAACCCGGCTGCCGATACCGGGTGCGGGTTTGCCGTGCTTCGTCCGCACCTGCACCAGAGGCGGGGCGCCGTTGTCGTCCGACCATTCAGCAGGCCGCGCCAAGAGCAAGCCGTCATGGTCGCGCGAGAAGATGTCGAGCGCGACGACGTGGGGCAGGCCGCCCGGCTGGACGAGCCGCTTGCCGCGCTTTTCGATCAGCCCGTCATCGGCCAGTTGGCGCAACATATCCTTCAGCCAGACGCGGTCGCCGCCCTTGAGGCCAAAGGCGCGGGCTATCTCGCGCTTGCCCGACTGGTCTGGATTGGCGGCCAGGAAGTCGAGCACGTCCTGCGGCGTGGGGAGATGGCTGCCGGCTGCGCCATCCTTGCGCACCGGGGTCTTCTTTCCCGTCAGCTTCCGGGCCAAGCAGGCTAGTCCTTGCTCTTGGCGGATTTGGACTTGGCCCTGGCGGGTTTCTTGCCGCCCTTGGCTGCTTTAGCGGCGATCAGTTCCAGCGCTTCAGGCATCGTCACCGACGCCGGGTCCTTGCCTTTGGGCAGGGTGGCATTGACCTTGCCCCAGTTGACATACGGGCCGTAGCGGCCATCGCGCACCGTTACCTTGCCGCCGTCCGGGTGGTCGCCCAGTTCGGCCAGCGCCGTCGAGGTGCGGCCACGGCCATTGGCGCCCTTGGCCTTCTTCTCAGCAATCACGGTCACGGCCCGGTTGAGGCCGATCGAAAACACGTCCTCGACGCTTTCGAGATTGGCATAGGTGCCGTCGTGAAGCACAAACGGTCCGTAGCGGCCGATACCGGCCGAGATCATCTTGCCGGATTCAGGATGCATGCCGACGTCACGGGGGAGCGACAGCAGCGCCAGCGCCTTTTCATGGTCCATTTCGGCCGGTTGCCAGCCTTTCGGCAGACCGGCGCGCTTGGCTTCCTTGCCTTCACCGCGCTGGACGTAGGGGCCGAAGCGGCCGCTCTTGAGGACAATTTCCTCGCTCGTATAGGGGTCGGTGCCCAGAACCTTGTCGCCGCCATCGTCACCGGCACCGTTCGCGCCATTTGCGCCGTCGCCCAGCTGCCGCGTGTAGCCGCATTCGGGATAGTTCGAGCAGCCTACGAACGCGCCGAACTTGCCCAGTTTCAGCGATAGATTGCCGGAGCCGCAGCGGGGGCAGACGCGTGGGTTCGAACCATCCTCGCGCTCGGGAAACACAAGCGGCGCGAGTTCTTCATTGAGCGCATCGAGAACCTCGGTAACCCGCAGTTCCTTGATCTCGTCGACGTGATGGGAAAAGTCGGTCCAGAAATCGCGCAGCACGTCTTTCCATGCGAGCCGCCCGTCGGAAATCTCGTCCAGCTTTTCTTCGAGCGAGGCGGTGAAGTCGTATTCGACATATTTTTCGAAGAAGCTTTCGAGGAACGACGTGACCAGCCGACCCTTGGCCTGCGGAAACAGCCGGCGCTTGTCGATCGAGACATAGTCACGATCTTCCAGCGTCTTCAGCGTCGCTGCATAGGTGGAGGGTCGGCCGATGCCGAGTTCCTCCATCTTCTTGATAAGTGTCGCTTCGGTGTAGCGCGGCGGCGGTTCGGTCTCGTGCCGCGTGGCCGTCACCTTGTCGCGTGAAAGCGCCTCGCCGTCGCGGATTTCGGGCAGCCGTTTGGCGTCGTCATCCTCGGCGTCGTCTTCCTTCTGGTCGGTGTAGGCGGCGATGAAACCGTCGAAGCGGATGACCGAGCCGACAGCACGCAAGGATGCCTTCTTGTCGCCGTTGCCAGCTTCGATCTCGACCGTGGTGCGCTCGATCTCGGCCGGGTTCATCTGGCTGGCGATCGCCCGCTTCCAGATCATCTCGTAGAGGCGGGCCTGATCCGGCTCGAGCGCAGAACGCATGCTGTCGGGCGTGCGGGAGAAATCGGTGGGGCGGATGGCCTCGTGCGCTTCCTGCGCATTCTTGGCCTTGGTTGCATAGTGCCGGGGCTTCTCCGGCAGGTAGCGGTCGCCGAAGCCGCTGCCGATCTGCGCGCGGGCGCCCTCGATCGCTTCGGGCGCCATCTGCACGCCGTCGGTTCGCATATAGGTAATGAGGCCCGCGGTCTCGCCGCCAATGTCGATGCCTTCATAGAGGCGCTGGGCAATCTGCATCGTGCGCGAAGCACCAAAGCCCAGCCGCGACGAGGCCGCCTGCTGCAGGGTCGACGTGGTGAAAGGCGGGGAGGGGTTGCGCCTTGTCGGCTTGGCTTCGACCGAAAGCACCTTGTAGCTGGAGCCTTCCAGCATCGCCTTGATGGCGTTGGCCTCGTCTTCGCTGCCGATATCGAGCTTCTGCAGTTTCTTCCCGTCAAAGGCGGTGAGCCTCGCCTCGAAACTCTCGCCGCGCGGCGTGAGCAGCGTGGTGGCGAGCAGCCAGTATTCCTGTTTGACGAAGCGCTCGATCTCGGCTTCGCGGTCGCAGACCAGCCGCAGCGCAACCGACTGGACGCGGCCGGCCGAACGGGCGCCGGGCAGCTTGCGCCACAGAACGGGCGACAGGTTGAAGCCGACCAGATAGTCGAGCGCGCGGCGCGCCAGATAGGCGTCGACCAGTGGCGCATCGATGTCGCGCGGGTTGGCCATCGCGTCGAGCACGGCATTCTTGGTGATCGCGTTGAACACCACGCGGCGGACCGGCTTGTCCTTCAGCGCCTTCTTCTGACGCAGCACTTCAAGAACATGCCAGGAGATCGCTTCGCCTTCCCGATCGGGGTCGGTGGCGAGGATCAGGCCGTCGGCATCCTTCACCGCCTTGGTGATTTCCGACAGCCGTTTCGACGATGCGCCGTCGACCGACCACGACATTGCGAAGTCTTCGTCGGGCCGTACCGAACCGTCCTTGGCCGGCAGATCGCGGACATGGCCAAAAGATGCCAGAACCTTGTAGTCCCGACCGAGATATTTGTTGATCGTCTTGGCTTTTGCAGGCGATTCGACGACGACAATGTCCATGCGCGGACCGTTACCCTTCACGCTCTCGGCGCAGCAAGTCGGTTGAAAATAGTCCCGTCACATGGCCGCGCTTTGGCGTCCGGTCAAGGGCAGTGGCGAAAATTCCCGGTACGAATATATACAACCTTGGATTTAGTAGGGTTGCGCTGTTGCAATTTTAAGTAAACAAGCTAGGGTCCCTACAACATTGGGGCATGATATCTGATTCACATCCGGTACAACGGCAGCTTTAGAAAACAAGCCGTTGGCGGGTGCCTGACGCGAACGGGGTCCCATGCGGAAGAATAACGCCAATTCGCGGCGCACTGAAACTTTGGACTACATGCAATCCATGCTCGGCCAACTACGCCAGATGGCGGATGCCGAGCGGTGCGACATGCTCGCCTACCTCATCGAGATGGCTTACGTCGAGGTGAGCGACATCATACGTGGAGAGCGCCCGACGCGGGTTCAGGACCAGCTACGCGTCCAGGACCAGTGAAACCGCGCCGCCGGAATGGCGTTCGAGCCGGCCCGCAAGGTCAAGTTCCAGCAATATCATGAAAAGTTGGGCCGGATGGACGCCGGTGTGCCGGAGCAGTTCGTCGATCTCGACCGGAGAGGGGCCTAGCGCCTCGATGACGCGGGAGCGATCTCCGTCGTCCGGTGGCGGAGCGGCACCAAAATCGAGCGGTTCGGAAAAACTGTCGTCCTGGTGGCCCGGCAGGCCGGAAAGCGGAGCCAGAGCGTCGAGCACGTCGCTGGCCTCGGTAACGAGGCTTGCCCCATCCTTGATCAGGCCATTGGCGCCAGCGGCACGCGGGTCGAGCGGCGAGCCGGGGACAGCGAAGACAAGGCGGCCATAATCGGCGGCATACCGCGCGCTGATGAGCGAGCCGGACCGGTTTGCGGCTTCAATCACCACCAGCGCCATCGAGGCACCGGCGACAAGCCGATTGCGGCGCGGGAAGTCGCGGGCGCGCGGCTCCCAGCCGAATGGCATCTCGGAGACGACAGCGCCGCGCTCCGCGATCGCCTCGAAGAGTTTTACGTTTTCGGGCGGGTAGGGCTTATCTTATCCGACAATATACGGAATGCAAAAAACGCATAGCTGATTTTGGGCCGGTTTGGGGTGCCCCCACGGGGGGATTGAACCAGTGGGTATATACGTAAATGGGGACACAGACTTTTTCAGAAAAGGCCCGCGTTTCGACTACTTAAGAAGTCGCTTCCGCTCAAAGATGTACGGCCCGGAGGTATCCATGTGGCACTTTGGGCACTCGAATATTGTTCTCACTGGCTCTCTTGCGTCCGGGAGCGAGTATCCAACTGCAAGCATGATTGAGGGTGGGAACTGGCATTTGCAAAGCTCGTAGCCCAGCGCTTTTGCGATTTGTGCCTCTGCAATGTCGAACTGAATTTCGGACTGCTTGAGTGCCTCCGTCACCGCTTCGGATTTCGGGCTGTCCGGCATTGCCTCTTTGGCGTCCTTCAAGACCCCGAAAAGAGTGCGGATCGTATCGAAGGCAAGCTTTACGTCTTTCAAGCCCCCACCAAACATTCCGCCGGTGTCATCCATGCCATCTCCTCGCTCGTATCGCCTGATCAATTGACCATAGAACTACCCAAGGGCACCATAGTTCCTGATGCCAGCCGTCGCCACATCCATGAACGATGTCAGCGGATTGACCGCGTATCGGTTCACATCACGCTGCGCTTCAATCTGGGCGAACTTCCCACCAAGCGCATAGTTGGCCTTCGCGGCGTCTTTCGCATCCTTGGCATTCGCGATGGAGAGTGCGCCTTGGCGGCTCTGTTCGGCGGCTCGGGCACCTGCGGTGTTCCCCCTCATGCCTCCACCTGAGGCGATTACATAAGAGCGCGCACGGTCAGCTTCCATAGATGCCGCATAGCCGTCTTTGTTGGCTGCGTCGGTTTTGACAATTTGCTGCCGCTCTCGCGCGGCGTAGTCCAGTTTGAGTGTCTGCCGCCTGTCTTTGATGTTTCGACGGGCTGCGGAGACTTTTCCGGCCACCTGAGCGGCACCGGCTGCTAGGCCAAGAATGGCCCCGAGATCACACATGGCAATCCTCTGCAACTGCTACGTTGCTCGCGGTCTCTCCGGTAACGCAGTCTCTGCCAAAATACTGGTTTTATTCGGGATTTCTCTGTGGGACTCTTGAGGTGTCCGAGGGATACTCGGGTTACTCAAGCGAAGGGGAAACCGCCTCAGCATGACATACCGCATCACATTCTTTGACAACGATAACAACGAAATGGGGGAGGAGCTTGTGTCCGTCCCCGGCCACTGGGAAGCCTGTGAAGAAGGCTTTCGGCTGCTCCCCGATGGGGCCAGCGATTTCCAAGTGACAGAGCAAGTAAGCACGGCTTCCGCCGCGTAGTTTGTGGTGGGACCACACCAGTTTTCCAGAGAGAGACAAGGGGAGCTAGGTGTGGTCCCTATAAGCCGCTGCGAGTGAGAGCAGCGGAAACTTGGCCTAGTCGGTAGGCTGTTCCGCGAGTTCGCTTTCCGGTGCCTCCTCGGCACCTTCGCTCAACTCAGGGAATATTGCCTCCAACTCACGTTGGCGTACAGGGGCTGCGCCCGATGCGGAGAGGTCACGGACGGGCTTGGTTTCGTCGGTGTACGGGAGACCGGTCGCCGGATCGTGAGTGCCTTTTTGAATGCCTACGGCAACTGTAGCCTGTCCGAAACGAGCGACACGTGCCGACATGGCGTTCGCGCTCCGGTCTACTGGACGCATAACGGCGTCGATTGAACGGACGGCTTCCCGGATCGTTGCAACGTCTTTCTCGTAACGAGAGAGCTTTCGCTCAAGGGTGCGGCGCGTCTCAACAAGCGTGTGGTTTTCGGTGGTGAGGCGCTCGACTTCGGCTTGGAGCTTCGCAAGTTCGGTTGAGTTGTCGAGGGCTTCAATCTGGGCGAGCAGTTCCTCGCGGGTTGGTTGCTTCTTCTTGGTCATCGTTAGGTGTCTTTCGGTCTAGGGGGTTGGGGTCAGGCGTCTGGCAGAGTGTTCCACCACATGGCGTAGGCCTGTGAGAGCTTCGCGGGTGAGAGCTTGCCTCGGGCGAAGTCGGCGACAACGCGGCGGGCAAACGGGTCTTCTGTGGTGGAAGCTGCGTAGACAATGGACGCCCAGCGGTCGGGGCCAATCGTTGCCTCTGCATCGGGTGTTGCTTCGGTGACAACCGTCTCCAGAATGGTAGACGCCGCTTCGGTGTCCAGCCCAGAGAGGTCCGATAGTGCCTCTAGGATTTCGGCGGTGTCCTCAACGGTGGTTATCTGTTCGATGCTGGCATCAATCACTTCCTGCTCGAACTCCTGAGACATAGCGTCCAGCGTATCGGACAGGCTTGCAGACTGGTCGGCCTGTTCCCGCTCATCGTCTAGCTGCTCGCGCAGGTCGTCCAACTCTTCGTCGGAAATGTCCGCGTCCGCGATTTCTTCGTGAGTGTCCCCGGCTTCGCCTTCGGCCTCGTTCAGTTCGATGTCTAGAAGGCTCTCGGCAACATCGGCGTCCACGTAGGTTCCGAGTTCGGGAAGGAAGATAGTTCCATCCGGGCCGGGAATTGGCGCGTGGCCGACTGCGTAGTTGGGTTGGTTATGAGGTGTGTAGCCCGATTGCGGTTCGTCTGGCGACGGGTGGCGCATGGGCGTGAAGTCGTCATCAAGGGGATGGGACATGGTGGTGCGTATTCCAAGTGTTAGGAAAGTAAGCCAGCCGCCCTTAGGGCCAGCTTGGTATAGGAGAGGATGGTCATGCTCTGGCCGTCCTCGGTCGCGACGGGTGAGGACCAGAAGTCCTTCCCGTAGGTCTCGTTGGCGTGTTGCAGGAAGTCCCTGCCGAGGTGGCGCTTGGTAGCGCCGGATGTGGCAAACTTGCGAGGCGGGGTCGCTGCGTTCTTTGCGTTCAGCCGCACATCACCGAGCAAGCCCCCCGCGCATGTCTGGACAAAGGCTTTCCGGTTCTCTGGCAGCCCGTCATAGAAAACCTGCTCCCAGCCCATAAGTGCGAGCGCGTAAAGTGTGGCGTCGGCGTAGGATTTCCCACGGGAATGGTACCAGTTCGCAAGCAGTCCTTTTGCCTTGGCGACACGAGGCAACTTGCGGTGCATGTCGGCGTAACGAAGTTGGAAGGACGGCGGCAGATACATCCGCCGCTCTAGTTCCTCTGAGGCGGTCTGGGCCTTTCGGGCGGCTGCGGGATTGGCAGCCAGGTACACCTTCACCGCGTGGCGAAAGATGGCGAGTTCGTTGGCAGTGGGGATACGGGCGACGGGATCGCCGCGTTTGGACGCGGTGTCTCTGTGAGTTCCGCAATAGCGCGAGACACCGGCGCGGGTGTCTGTGCATCCGCGACATTGGCACGGCTTGGTTTCGTTGGCACGGGCGCGGCGCGTAAGCTGAGAGGCGCTCACCGGGGACTGACGGGCTACCCGCCAATCCCGAGGGGCACCCCGGGTGATCGGGTGTGGCATTCGGTGTCTTTCGGTTGAGTGACTGTCGCGATCTAGACGCCCGAGAAGGTCGCGGGCTACGCTGAGAGGACAACAGGGGAGGAGCTTCTTTTGAGAAAACTCAGGTTGCTTGGTGTGCTGCTAGGCGGGGCTTGGTTGTCAGTCGGGCCGCTCGCGCATGGGGTGGCGATAGCCCAGACGGACAGAGACATTGCGCGATGCACGTCGCGGTGCATGTCCCAAAACGAGGATGCTGCGCAGTGTCAATACGAGTGTTCTCAGGGGTTCAGGAAGTGAACCCGAGAAGCTTCAAGTTTGGCAAAGGGAGGTATGGGCGATGGGTGTGAGTAGGCTTCACTGTTCTGCCGCGTTGTGTCTGGCATTGGTTGCGTCAACAGCGGGAGCGAGTGACGCCCAAGACGCTGAGGCTGTCTACACACAGCAGCCAAGGTGCTGGCTGGGGAACATGGGTTACTCTCCGGGGGCAACCATCCGTGCGGGTAACTCAGTCATGATTTGTACGCCGGAGCTAACTTGGGAAGCGACTAACCAATGGTCATCTGGCTGCGTGTCAAACGGGAAGTTCTTCACGGTGGACGCGATAGACAACGGACCGAGAAGCGGAGCCATCGCCACTAGGTGCGGTGAGGATGGGCGGTGGCATCAACTACCCCCCGAAGCTGAGTGACGGCACGGACGGCCGAGAGCGCTATTGGTCTGATCGCGAGCAGCTGACCGAACCTCAAGGAACCAAGGTTCAACTTGGTGTGGTAACTCTCCCCTCTGGATGAGTACCCAATTAACCGGTCTTGCGTTGCAAGCCGTTCCCACTGGTGTCTTTCAGGCCGGAGCCGCGCGCACCCGCCAACCGCTCAGGAAAGGGGCGATACTTGAACGTCTGCAATCCAGTCTGGGTGTCCATCACATCGTAGTCGGCCCAAGTGGACAGGCGGCGATCCCGTTTGAAGACGACAGTTCCGTTGCGGGTTACGTGAACCCGTTCGTCTGGGCCGTATCCGGCATCGCGCAGCTTTCGGCACAGTGGGCCTAGAGGGCTTTTGTGTTTGCCCCGGCCCCTCGACGTATCGACGGACAGGCCAGAGGCAGGGTGTGCGGCCCCATAAGAGCCGCTGAGTTCGATGTAGATTGTCATGGTGAGATACCTTTGCTCACCAACCGCCCATCGTTGCCGAGCGGTTAGCGTGATTTTGCGTCTTGTGGGTGTGGGATAGGTGTTGGGTGCGGAGCGGTGCCAGCGGTGAAAAATTCTGCTTACCGCTCGGGAGCGACTGCGCCCTGATTGTTACAGCGCCAGTTAGGCCGGTACCCATCCGAAGTGGGCTCAGGGTTCAGCGCCACCAAGCCGGATGTAGCCTCTCTGCTGTTTGGTAATGTCGTAGCCGTCTGGAACGAGGGTAGGTGTAGCTCCGAGATGCCCGCAGCGGGTGCAGCGCATCCGAGACATGAACCCGTAGGGTTGGCGCACGGGATAATCCGCCCCGTACCGCGCGATAAGCGGTGCTAGGTCCAGCTTGACAGCATGGCCGCAACCATAGCCGCCACAGTTCGCGTACAGGCCAAGGCCCATGCGCATTGCGTCGTGAAGTGTGGGAAGTCCAGCCAAGGCAATCTCCGGTGAGATCGCCGCTCAGGCTGAAAGCATTCCGCAGTTTGGCGCATGTGTCTATCGGCTTTTACGGGCCTCAGCGGCGGTCATATAGCCGTTGCCACTCCCCAACTTGGATGCGCTCAGAGGTTAGGCGGTCCAGTTCCTTGAACGACAGTTCGCGCACGTAGGTGGGGTGCCAGCCGAGAAGCTGTGCCTCCCAAAGCATCGCGCAGAGGGTCAGGACGGACTTAGGTGATAGGTCGAAGCGCTTGACGGCACGTTCCAGCGTTCGCTTTGTGCAACCCTCGGGTGCCATTGCGCCGCGCGTGGATAGCCATGCGAGCGCTAGAGTTTCCTGCATGTGTTCTGGGGCGGTGTTCTGCGTGGCAGAGTGGCGCGAGACGCGGGTCGCGTTGAAGTTGGGAAAGGTACCGGCCAACGATTTGTTCGGCGCGGCATTGGTCGGTTCGGTATAGGTCATGATCACCCTTCGGCGTGGAAAGCGCCCACCTAGTGAAAATCAATGAGGGCACGTGAGAAGACGCGAGAAGACGCGGTCGCGGTCTTTCCATGTCTCTGTATGAGCACCAAATGCGCAGGGAACCCGGGAAACCGTCAGAAATCCAACGGCTCAACCCGGGTTCAACCTGCGTCCCCGTGAGAGTGATTATGGTTCGTCGCGTATCTTGTCGAAATAGAGAGGATGGGTCGTTCCATATCGAAGCGCGACGTGTGCGACCCTGAATTCGTCGTCCACCGTCTCTAGCTTGATCGTATCAACCAAGTTCGCGATTAGACGCTTGGCGGCCCCTCGGTCCTCTCGGGCCAGCCGCTGGATTTCCTCGTAGTCAGCTTCAAGGTCGGTCTCGGCTGCTGTCACATAGCGGGCTGCGCTCTCGCGATGTCGAGAAACATCGGCCTGTGCCCTGCCGATCTGTTTCGAGCGCTCCTCGGCTTGTGCGGTCAGCGCCTTGATGACGGAGGGATCGGCAGCACCGGCGACGGCAAGCAAGAAGTTGTCCCGCTCTTGGGTGAGGGTGGCGATGCGGTTTTCGAGTGCTACTATCTGCTCAGCCATCGGCGCGTCAGTCGGTTCTTCTATCGGGATTGCGAGTGCGCCAATGATGCCGAGGAACCGATCTTCGAGCGCGTTGTAATTCCAGTTCGGGGCTTCGCAGTCCGTTCGATTGAATGCCTTCCCCGAGCAGCACAGATATCGGTAAGTCTTGTCCCCGGTGCGGCCTCGGTTGGTGGTGAGGTCCATCGGTGAACCGCAGTGGGCGCACCGGAGTAGCCGCGTGAAAAGGTTGGAATGGTTGGACGCCTGAGGGTTGTGTCTCCGCTCCGCAATCCGAGACCGTAAGGCTAACCAGCGGGCCTCCGAGACAACAGGTGGGAAGTAGTCCCGTACCTCCTCATCCTTGACGGTATAGGAGCCGTAAGCAGCCTTGGACGCTAGGACCGTGGCCACGGCGTCTTTGCCCCACGTCGCATTCCCGGAGGGTGACGGGATGCCCTTGTCGTTGAGGCGCTGCGTAATGGCCGCTGCCCCGAGGCCTTCCTCAGCCCACGCAAATATCTGTTTCGCAACTTCGGCTCGCCGATTGAGCTTCTGCGTCTTGCGGTCGATCCAGAAGGGAACCTTGGAGATTTTGATGGTCCCCCGCTTTGCCTTCTCTGCCCGATCTCCCCAAGAGGCTTTTACGCGCTCACTGATTTTCGCGCTGTAGTCATGCGCGGCAGCCATCGTCATAAAGGACTGCATCACCGACCAGACATTGCCGCGATAGTCGTCGTGAGTGTGGACGCGGCTATCCATGAGAGTCACAACAGTGATGCCGGTGCGCAAGAGGCCACGAAAGAAAGCATATGCGTCGTCGTGGTTGGCTCGGCTGATGCGATCAAGCGCCTCCACCAGTAAGACCGCGTCCCGAGGAATGTGCCCCCCTTCCACCGCCTCTACAAAGCGCCCCAATTCGGCCTCTAGGTTTGCGCCCTTGAATGCTGAGATACCATCGTCGACCAATCGGCCATCCAAAGTCAGGCCGTAGGTGGCGCAGAAGCGCTCGGCCTCGGCGGTCTGTCGGCGCAGACTATCACCCGCGCCCTGACGCTCGCTAGACCAACGTGCGTAGCTGATGGCCGTCCGGCCTTTTAGGTCCCTTGGTTGCAGCATGGAAACGTCCCCCGGTTGCGTTGCCACCGGAGTTCTTAGTGTTCTGTATAATGTCGGTCAAGGCTTGTCGAGACCGCCCGCCATCATAGCGATTGTACCGGTGTCGAGGCTCGCCTCATGGGCGGCAGCGTCGATGCCGCGCGCCAGGCCGGAAACGACGGCATAGCCCCGCCGACCGAACTCGGCTGCGAGTTTGCGCGCCATCTTGACGCCAACCAGCGAGGCGTTGCGCGCGCCGACAATCGAAATAGATGGCAGTTCAAGTGCCGCCAACTGCCCCCGCACTGCGATCAGCGGCGGTGCGCCGCTGACCTTGCGCAGGAGCGGCGGATAGGACGGTTCGCCCAGCGCGACGAAGTGCGCTCCGAACTTCTCGGCTCTTTCCAATTCGGCCTCAGCGGCATCCACCGAGATTGCGCGGATTGTGGCGCCAGCGCTGCCACGCCGTGCGAGATCGGGCAGCGCGTCGATGGCGGCTTCGGCCGAACCGAAGCGGTTGATGAGATCGCGAAAGGTCTGCGGTCCGACATTGTCGGTGCGGATCAGGCGCAGCCATGCAAGCCGCTGGCGGTCGGTCAGGCGCTGACCGGCGGCCGCGCCGGTTTTCACCCCTTCGCCCCGATCTTCGATTCGGAGCCCGAAAGCAGGCGGCTGATGTTGGCGCGGTGCTTGATGAAGAGCAGCAGCGACATGAAGGCCAGTCCGGCCGCCACGTCACCCAGGCCAACATACCAGGTGACGACAGGCGTCACGACTGCGGCGAGCAGCGCTGCAAGCGAGGAGTAGCGGGAGATGATCGCCACCGCCAACCAGACGCCCGCAAAGACGACGACCGGCATCCAGGCCGAGAGAAGCGGCAGCCATGCGATGCCAAGAAGCACACCGATATAGGTGGCGACGCCCTTGCCGCCCTTGAAGCGCAGCCAGACGGGGAAGAGGTGACCGAGAAACGCGCCGAGACCGGCTATCAGGCCGAGTTCGATGCCATAGGTGCTGGCGACGACCACGGCAGCTGTGCCCTTGAGGGCGTCGAGCAGGAGCGTGGCCGCGGCCAGCCCCTTGTTGCCGGTGCGCAGCACGTTGGTTGCGCCGATATTGCCGGAGCCGATCTGGCGAACATCGCCCAGACCGGCCATGCGGGTGAGCACGAGGCCGAAGGGGATCGAGCCCAGCAGGTAGCCGAAGAGCAAGGCTCCCAGAAGCGTCAGAAACAGTCCAGACACGGCATCCTCCCGCGTTGCCCTATCGCGCCAGACCGGCGCGGCCCGAGCCTATGCCTGAAACACCGTGCGGCCCGCAACCATGGTTTGCAACACTTTCCCTTGAAGGCGGGCACCTTCAAAGCAGGTGTTTTTTGACTGCGACCTGATGTCGGCTTCCCGAACCACCCAGGGGTAGTCGGTATCGACGAGCGCGAGATCGGCGGCAGCGCCCGGCGCAAGCGTGCCGCCGGAAAGGCCGAAAAGGCGGGCAGGCGCGGTGGAGAGGGCGTCGATCAGGCGCGTCAGCGGCACATCGCCATTGTGGTGAAGCCTGAGCGCAACGGCGAGCAGTGTTTCGAGCCCGATCGCGCCGGTTTCGGCGTCGGCAAAGGGCAGGCGCTTTGTGTCCACATCCTGCGGGTCGTGCGACGACGAAATGACGTCAATCGTGCCATCGCGCAGCGCCTCGACCATCGCCAGCCGGTCTTCCTCGGCGCGGAGGGGCGGGGAAAGGCGGAAGAAGGTGCGGTATTCTCCAACGTCGATTTCGTTGAGCGCCAGGTGATTGATCGAGATGCCAGCGGTCACTGTTGCGCCGTCATTCTTCGCGCGGCCGATGGCCCCGGCGGATGCGGCGGCTGAGATTTTCGCGGCGTGATAAGCGCCGCCGGTCAGCCGGGCGAGGCGCAGATCGCGTTCGAGCGGGATCACCTCCGCCTCGCGTGGAATGCCCGGCAGGCCCAGCCAGCTCGCATAGAGCCCTTCATTCATGACGCCGCCGGCGCTCAGGTCTGCATCCTGCGTTTCCAGAGCGACGACCGCGCCGAAATCGCGGGCATAGGTAAGGGCGCGGCGGACAACCAGCGGGTTGGCGATGGTGTGCCGGCCTTCGGAAAAACCGACCGCTCCCGACTGCCGCAACAGACCGAACTCGGTCATCTCCTCACCGTCCAATCCCCTGGTGACGGCCGCTGCGGGGTGAATGTTGACGATGGCCGTGTCCCGCGCCGTGCGCAGAACGAACTCAACCAGCGCGGGATCATCGATGACGGGATCGGTGTCCGGCATCATGATGACGGACGTTACACCGCCAGCCGCGGCGGCATGGCTGGCCGATGCGATCGTCTCCCGGTGTTCTGCGCCCGGCTCGCCGATGAAAACGCGGCTGTCGACGAGGCCCGGGATGACCAGCTTGCCTACGCAGTCGATGACCTCGGCGCCGTCAGGCACGCCCTGGTGGCGCGCATTGGCGCCGGCAGCGCTGATCTTGCCGCGCTCGACAATGACTGTACCGGTCTCGTCGATGTTCCGCGACGGATCGACAATGCGTGCGTTCTGAAACACCGTCGCCGTCATTCTGCGCCCTCGGTGTTGCGGCGCGGATCGAGCAGGGCTTCCATGACCGCCATGCGAACCGCCACACCCATCTCGACCTGTTCCTCGATCACGCTTTGCGGGCCATCGGCGATCTCGGAGGCGATTTCCACGCCGCGGTTCATCGGTCCGGGATGCATGACCAGAGCGTCGTCTTTTGCTGCCTTCAGCTTTTCGGCATCGAGGCCGTAATAGCGGAAATATTCGCGCACGGAGGGAACGAATGCGCCGGCCATGCGTTCGCGTTGCAGGCGCAGCATCATGACGACGTCCGCGCCTTTCAGGCCGGCCTTCATGTCGGTGAAGGGTTCAACCCCCATGCTGCCGATGCCGGCCGGCATGAGCGTGGAAGGTCCGACAACACGCACGCGCGCGCCAAGCGCATTGAGTAGGACGATGTTGGAGCGGGCAACACGCGAATGAAGCACGTCTCCGCAGATGGCGACCGTCAGCTTGCCCAGCGGCCCGCGCGCGCGGCGTATGGTGAGCGCGTCGAGCAATGCCTGTGTGGGGTGCTCGTGCGCGCCGTCGCCGGCATTGACGACGGAGCAACCGACCTTCTGGGCCAGCAGTGCGGCTGCGCCAGCCGAGGAATGGCGGATGATCAGTATGTCCGGCCGCATGGCGTTCAGCGTCATCGCGGTGTCGATAAGCGTTTCACCCTTTTTCACCGATGACGACCCGACCGCCATGTTCATCACGTCGGCGCCAAGCCGCTTGCCCGCCAGTTCGAAGGAAGACTGCGTGCGGGTGGAAGCTTCGTAGAACAGGTTGATCTGCGTGCGCCCGCGCAGCGTGGCGGTCTTCTTTTCCGGCTGTCGGGAGATGGCGACGGCAGCGTCGGCGCGATCGAGCAGAAGTTCGATGTCTTCCGGCGAAAGTCCCTGAATCCCCAATAGATGCCGATGCGGAAAGAGGGGGAAGGAGGAGGCCGGGCTCATATCAAGCCGGTGCTATAGGCCGCATCATGCTGCCCGGCAAGGCAAGAGTGGGAGCGGCAGTGACGCTTTCCCCGACAATCGGGCCTGATGGCGTGGCCGCCGCTGTATTTGTTAAGCGAGATGCGGCACATTCGGGCCGACGATGCACTTGGCGAGGAACACCTTGGCTCACGACGTGATCAACCAGTCGCCGCCGCTGGCCGGCACCAATGCCTGGCGCAGCGATCCCTTGCTCATGCAACTCTCGGATGAGTTTGCCGAGCCGGTGCGCAAGGAGCTGGATCAGCTTGGCCGTTTCGTGCGCTCGCACGAGGCGCAGGATCTGGCGCGCATCGCCAATACCGCGACGCCTGAACTGAAGACCTTCGACCGGCAGGGCAACCGCATCGACCAGGTCGAGTTTCATCCGGCCTATCACGCGCTGATGCGCCGGTCAGTGTCGCTTGGCCTGCATTCCAGCGTTTGGGAAAGCTCCAATGTAGAGCAGGGCCGCCGGCACCAGGTGCGCGCGGCGCGATATTATCTCATGTCCGAGCTGGAAACCGGACATCTGTGTCCCATTACGATGACCAACGCGTCGCTTGCAGCGCTGATGGCCTCGCCCGACCTGTTTCGCAAATGGGCGCCGAAGGTAACGTCGCGAAAATACGATCCCGCCCACAAGCCGCCATTCGAGAAAGCCGGACTGACGCTCGGCATGGGCATGACCGAAAAGCAGGGCGGCACGGATGTGCGCGCAAATATGAGCGTTGCCGAACAGGCTGGTGGCGGACGCTACCGGCTCAGCGGCCACAAATGGTTCATGTCGGCACCGATGTCGGATGCCTTCCTGATGCTGGCGCAAGCGCCCGAGGGGCTCACCTGTTTTCTCGTACCACGCGTCAGGGATGACGGGCGGCCGAACGGGCTGCACTTCCAGCGCCTCAAGGACAAGCTCGGCAACCGGTCGAACGCATCGTCGGAGGTCGAGTTCGACGGCGTGGAGGCAGACCTGGTTGGCGAGGCGGGCAGGGGCATTCGCACCATCATGGACATGGTGACGCTGACGCGACTCGACTGCGCGCTCGGCACGTCGGCGATCATGCGCGCGGGGCTGTCGGAGGCTGTGCATCATACCCGCCACCGCAAGGTGTTCGGCACCGAACTGGCGGACCAACCGATCATGCAGCGCGTGCTGGCTGACATGGCGCTGGAAGTCGCCGGCGCTACCGCTCTTTCGTTCAGGCTGGCGCGGGCATTCGATGAGGCGGCGAACGACCGCGAGCAGGCCGCCTTTGCGCGGGTGATGACGCCGGTCGTGAAATACTGGGTCTGCAAGATCGCGCCATCGCTGATCTACGAGGCGATGGAGTGCCTTGGTGGCAACGGTTATGTCGAGGAAGCGCCGCTGGCCCGCTACTATCGCGAAGTGCCGGTGAACGCGATCTGGGAAGGCTCCGGCAATGTGATGGCGCTGGACGTGCTGCGCGTTCTGGGTCGCGGGCCGGCGCTCTTCGACGAGGTTCTGGGCGGCATACGCCGCGATCTCGGCAATGCCGGCAAGGGCGCGTTCGAGGTTCTGAGGGCGGCGATCGACGTCGCCTCATCCGATGAAGGATCGGCGCGCATCCTGACCGAGCAACTGGCGCTGTCGGCGGCGGCTGCCGAACTCAGACGCATGGGGGCAGGGCGCATTGCCGACGCCTATGTGGAAACGCGGCTTGCCGGCCAGTGGCGCGGCACCTACGGCATGCTCGATGGCCGGCACGACGCGCGCGCCATCATCGACACACTTTATCCCGAGGCCAGCTGAGCAGCCAGCGCCAGCGCAATTGGCATGGTGATGAAGGCCGCCGCGGTCTGCAGCGTCGTTTCGGCGGCGTAGAACTCCGCGTCGCCCCCGAGCTGGCGCGCGAGCACGTAACCGTTCATTGCCGTCGGCACGGCCCCGCAGAGCGTGAGGTAAACCAGTTCGGGGCCTCTCACGCCGAATGCGTAGGCAACCACCGCCAGAAGTGCGGGGAACACCGCCAGTTTGATGACCAGCGGGAAGATCATGGCCAGCCGCGGCTTCAGCGCGTCTGCCGGGCGCAGGCCGGCGCCGATGGTCAGGAGGCCGAGCCCGATTGCCGCTCCGCCCAACAGGTGCAGCATGTCGTTCAGCGGCTCGTACAGGCCGCCGAAGGTGAGGCGGATGAGGACGGCGGCGGCAACGCCGATGATCAGCGGGTTGGTGGCCATCGCACCGAGAATGCGCCGCCAGTTTGCGTTGCCGCTGCCAAAACGTATCACCACCGCAACGGACGAAATGTTGAGCGGAATGATGATCGTTGCCATTGCCAGCGCAACGACGGCGCTGCCCTCGGGCGGATAGAGCTTTTGCGCGACGGCAAGCGCGATGAAACCATTCCAGCGCATCGCCGTCTGGAAGATCGACGAATATTCTGCCCGCGTGGCGGTTCCGGTCGCGCGAAACAGCGGCCAAGAAAACAGGACCAGCGCGCCCATGGCAAAAAGCGCCAGAAGCAGCGCGCCGAGCATGGCGTCGAGGCGCAGGCTCGACATGTCGGCGGCCAGAATCGTGTTGAACAGAAGCACCGGGTAGAGCACCCAGTAGCTCATCTTTTCCATGCCTTCCCAGGCCGGCCGCTCAAACAGCGGCGCGCGGCGGAGCAGGTTGCCGAGCACAATCAACAGGAAAATCGGCAGAATGCTTTCAAAGATCGGGAGCATGCGGTGTCCGGCGGTTTGGAACGGCTCTAGGCCCGGCAAGCGGAGGTGTAAAGGCGAACCGTCCGGATTTGAGGTTTCCCGTTAACCTTAACGAATGGTTTCGATTGCGGCGCCAAGGCCGGAAGGCCAGTTTGCGAGGCGAGGGAGCCGCATTTCATGCACAGAACCGTCAAGGTCGTACTTTCGCTTTGCTGGGCCGCCGTATTCGGCGCGCTGGCAATGGTCACGATGACCGCAGCCGTGGACGGCATCGCCGCCGCGCGCGAGGCGATGCCATTTGCCATTCCGTTGCTTGGCATCGATCCGCTGGCCAGCCAGCAGATGATGGGCGGGATTTCGCTGGGGGCGGCAATCGTCACTTCGCTGTTTGCCTGGATGCTGGTGACGGCGCTTCTCGTCGAGGACCAGGGCGGTCGCGGCGCGGGCAACCCCGTTGAAATTGCTCATGGTGGTGCATTCGGCATGGTCGGTATCGTCATGCTGGCGACAATGCTGGACGCATCGCTGTTGTTGACGACCGGCAGCGCACTGCTGGCTGCCGCTCTCGTCGTTTCGCTCATGCTGTCGCGCATGGTGCCCGAACCGGGCCCAACGCTTGCGCCACGCTCGGTCAGGGATCGTGCCATCGAGGCGGCCCACGTCTACTCGGTCGACATGCGCCAGCAATCCGCTGAACTGCTGAGGACGAGCGGCGAGGTTGTGCCGTTTCCCCTGCGGGGCGAGTTCGCCCGCGGGGTGCAGTGATGCGATACATCCTGCTCTTCTGGGCTTTGCCGCTGGGACTGTTCTGGGGCTGGTTCTTCCTGTCCTACCACGACGTCAATTTCGGACTATTGTTCCTCAGTCGTGCTTTCCATGATTTCAGCTTCGCCATCTACGGCAACATGCTCGGCATCGACCCGGCGACCATTCCCGGCCTCGTCGCCAAGGCATGCGTGGTCGACACGCTGATCATCGTGGGTATCTATGCGGTACGCCGCAGACGCGACATTGTGGAATGGGTGCGCGAAAGGCGCTCAGTTATGGCTGCCTTTGCGCCAGCAGACGCAATCGATCGAGCGCCCCCTGCAGAATGAAGGCGGCCGCCGCGGCGTCGATCACCTCGGCGCGTTTGGCTCGCGACATATCCCGCTCGATCAATGACCGCTCAGCGGCGACAGTCGACAGCCGCTCATCCCAGAATACGACCGGCAGCGGCGTGACCTGTTTGAGATTTCGGGCAAAGGCCCGGCTTGCCTGAGCGCGCGGCCCTTCCGTCCCGTCCATGTTGACGGGGAGGCCGATCACGATTGCTCCGACATTGCTGGCCCCGAATGCCTCCAGCAGCGCTGCGGCATCGGCGGAAAACTTCTTCCGTTTGATGACCGTTTTCGGATGCGCCATAGACAAGGCACCGTCCGACAAGGCCAGGCCGATCGTCTTGGTGCCGAGGTCCAGCCCTGCCACGGCCTGTCCGGGTTTCAGCAGTTCCGGCAGCTCTTCGATTGCAACCACGGGCATGGCTTCAAACTTGCCTTTTGACTTGGCCTTTCGAGGCTCTATCCTCCGCTGATGTCAAACGGAGGATGCCACATGAAGATAACCTGGTACGGCCATTCGGCCTTCAGAATCGAGAGCGGCGACGCCAGAATCCTGATCGATCCGTTTCTGACCGGCAATCCGTCCTGGGACAAGGGCTGGGAAGGACCGGCCGAGGGCATAACGCACCTTCTTTTGACTCACGGCCACAACGACCACATCGGCGATGCTCTCGACATACTGAAAAAGACCGGCGCGATGCTGGTGGCCAATTTCGAAATCTGCATGTGGCTGGCCGGGCAGGGCGCCGATGACAAGAAGATCAATCCCGGCAATACCGGCGGCACGGTCGATTGCGGCGGCTTCACCACGAGTTTCGTACGCGCCGACCATTCGTCATCGTTCCAGACCGGCGGCGGCGACAACACCTATCTGGGCAATCCGCTCGGTCTGATCCTGCATTTCCCGGACGACAAGACGGTCTACCACCTCGGAGATACGGACATCTTCTCCGACATGGCGCTCATCAACGAGCTGCACCAGCCTGACATCGGCCTTGTGCCGGTCGGCGACCGCTTCACCATGGGTGGTGCGGTGGCGGCACTCGCCTGCCAGCGCTTCTTCAAGTTCGAAAAAGTCATTCCCTGCCACTACGGCTCGTTTCCGATCATTGATCAGAGTGCCGACAAGTTCATCGAAGGCATGAAGGGAAGCGGGACCGAAGTGCTGACGCCCAGGCCCGGAGATACTGTCACGGTCTGACGCGTTGCACACCGCCTGTTTGATCGCGAGCGGTTGCGCCCGGAGCATCCGGGTTCTATAGGCGCGGGAAGCCTTTCTTACTCCTTCGGAGCACTGCCATGTCGGTTGACATCGCCACCGTGAAACACGTCGCGCGCCTTGCCCGCATTGCCGTCGATGACGCCGATGCGGAGCGCATGACCGGAGAGCTCAACGCGATTCTCGGGTTCGTGGAGCAACTCGGCGAGGTGGACGTCACAGGCGTGGAGCCGATGACATCGGTCACCCCGATGGACATGAAGAAGCGGCAGGACGCGGTGACCGATGGCGGCAAGGCCGACGACATCGTCGCCAACGCGCCTGCGACGGAAGACAATTTCTTCCTCGTGCCGAAGGTGGTGGAGTAGGCGCGATGGCCATCGACATCGCCATCGAGTCGCCGTTGCAGGACGACGTGCGGGTGCTGATCGCAGAGCTCAACGAGATCCTGCTGAAGCTCACGCCGCCCGAGTTCTGCTTTCACATGACGGCCGAGGAAATGGCGCAATCCGACACGAGCGTTTTCATTGCGCGCGACGATGGTCGGGCGGTCGCCTGCGGCGCACTGAAACGGCATGCCGACGATATCGGCGAAGTGAAGCGCATGTACACGCGCCCTTCGCATCGCGGACGGAAGATCGGATCGCTGATCGTGGAGCGCATCGAGGCTCTGGCGCGGAAAGAAGGATGCAGGCAACTGGTGCTTGAAACCGGCGACCGGCACCCGGCTGCCTGGGCAGTCTATGAGAAGGCCGGCTTCGCCCGGTGCGGGCCGGTGCTCGACTATCCCGATTCCAAGTGGTCGGTTTTCTACGCCAAGGATTTGGACGCCGCAGTGGCGGCCTGAACGGATATTCCATGACTGATCTGACACATCTGACGATTGCCGAAGCGCGCGAGAAGCTCAAAGCGAAGGAGTTCACCTCGCTGGAGCTGACCAACGCCTATCTGGACGCAATCGACGCGGCCAACCCGTCGCTCAACGCCTATGTCGCCGTAACCCATGATCAGGCGCGCGCCATGGCAGAGGCTTCCGATCAGCGGCTTGCGCAGGGTGCGGTTGGCGCGCTGGAGGGCATTCCGCTCGGCATCAAGGATCTGTTTGCGACCGAGGGCGTTCACACGCAGGCCGGCAGCCACATTCTCGACGGCTTCAAGCCGCGCTACGAATCCACCGTGACATCCAATCTTTGGGCCGAAGGCGCCGTGATGCTCGGCAAGCTCAACATGGATGAGTTCGCGATGGGGTCGTCCAACGAGACGTCCTATTACGGACCGGTGACCAATCCCTGGCGCGCGAAGGATGACAACAAGGCGCTTGTGCCCGGCGGTTCCTCCGGGGGCTCGGCGGCGGCCGTTGCGTCCTGGCTTTGCGCGGGCGCGACCGCGACCGACACGGGCGGCTCGATCCGGCAGCCTGCCGCGTTTACCGGCACGGTTGGCATCAAGCCGACCTATGGCCGCTGTTCGCGCTGGGGCATCGTGGCCTTCGCCTCTTCGCTCGATCAGGCCGGGCCGATTGGCCGCGACGTGCGCGACACGGCGATCCTTTTGAAGGCGATGGCGTCGTGCGATCCGAAAGACACCACTTCGGTCGATCGTGAGGTGCCGGACTACGAAGCTTCGCTCGGCCAGTCGGTCAAGGGCCTCAAGATCGGCATTCCGAAGGAATACCGCATGGACGGTATGCCCGACGAGATCGAGAGGCTGTGGCAGCAGGGCATTCAATGGATGAAGGACGCCGGCGCGGAGATCGTCGATATCTCGCTGCCGCACACGAAGTATGCGCTGCCAGCCTACTACATTGTCGCGCCGGCGGAGGCCTCGTCCAACCTCGCGCGTTATGACGGCGTTCGTTACGGGCTGCGCGTGCCCGGCAAGGACATCATCGACATGTACGAAAAGACCCGCGCCGCCGGTTTCGGCCGCGAGGTCAAGCGACGCGTGATGATCGGCACCTATGTGCTGTCGGCCGGCTATTACGACGCCTATTATGTACAGGCGCAGAAGGTGCGCACGCTGATCAAGAAGGACTTCGAGGATGTGTTTGCTCAGGGCGTGGACGCGATCCTGACACCGGCGACGCCATCTGCCGCGTTCGGCATTGCCGATCAGGACATGGCCGCGGACCCGGTGAAGATGTACCTCAACGACATCTTCACGGTGACGGTGAACATGGCCGGTCTGCCCGGTATTGCCGTACCGGGAGGACTGGACGCCAAGGGCCTGCCGCTTGGCCTGCAGCTCATCGGACGGCCGTTCGACGAGGAAATGCTGTTCCGTACCGCGCACGTCATCGAACAGGCGGCGGGTCGCTTCCAACCGGAGAAGTGGTGGTAGGCGGCACGCCATTTGCCGGTGCCGGGCCGCTGCGGAATCGGCTATCGTAGGCGATGGCCGAACTCAAGAACGAGCGCAGCAGACTTGTTTCGCTGATTGCCGGGAAGCGCGGCCACAGCCGCATCACCATCCGCGAAACCGATGACGGGCTTGGCATTCACAATCCAAGCCATCGGCAAATGTCATTGATCCTGTTTCTGCTCCTGTGGCTCGGCGGCTGGGCGTTCGGCGAGTTTTTCGCGCTCAGCCAGATATTCTCCGGTGGCGGGCCATTTGGTGTCGACCTGTTCCTGCTGTTCTGGGTGACATTCTGGACATTGGGCGGCGCGTTGGCGTGGTGGTTCGTGCTGTGGCAGCTTTTCGGGGTGGAGCAGTTGTTCATTACCAGCGGCGCGGTGGTGCGCGAAGCCGGCCTGTGGCGGCTGCGCAGGCGGCGGGTTTATCCGCTGGGCAGCGTCAGCGAATTTGAGCTTTCGGCAGTGCCGGTCCGTCAGAACTCGTTCAACCATGCGATCACGTTCAAGGCCGACGGCAAGTCGCGCGGTTTCGGCATCGGGATGGGCCCGGACGAGGCGGAGGCCGCACTCGACGCCATCCGCAAGTTCATTGCGCGCGAGACAGGCGCCGCCGAAGCCGGTGACGAGCCGGCGAAAGGCTGACCGGCAGCCATGTTCTTCTATCTGTCCAAGATCGTGTGGCTCTTTCTCCAGCCACTCAGCCTGAGCGCGATTCTGATCGGAGCGGGCCTCACTGCCCTCCTTTTTGCGTGGCGGCGCACAGGGGCACTGGCGATCCTCCTCGGCCTTCTGGTGATCTTGCTGTCGGCGTGGACGTCGCTGGGCGCCTTGCTGCTCCACCCGCTGGAAGACCGCTTTGCACGGCCGGCTGAGCTACCACGCGACCTTGCCGGCATCATCGTCCTTGGCGGCGGGTTTGAAGGCTCGGTCAATGCTGCGCGTGGCGGTTACGAGCTCAACAGCGCCGGCGACCGGTTCGTCGAAACGGCAGTGCTGGCCCTGCGATTGCCCGAGGCGAGAGTGGTCGTGACCGGAGGAAGTGGAGCGCTGATGCTCTCGGGGGAGCCGGACGGCGACATTGCGCCGAGGCTGCTTGAGGCGCTGGGCGTTTCGCGCGACCGCATGGTTCTGGAAAACCGATCAAGAAACACGCAGGAAAATGCGCAGTTTACACGCGAACCCTTGCAGCCCGATTCAACTCAGCGCTGGCTGCTGGTCACCTCTGCCTTCCACATGCCGCGATCGATGGCGCTGTTTCGCAAGGCAGGCTTCGAGGTCATTGCGTGGCCGGTGGACTACCGCACAGCCGGCACGGAACCGCTGGGATTTGCCCGCGACAACGCCATCGATTCGCTGGAGAATACGACGCTTGCGGTGCGCGAATGGATTGGGCTTGTTGCCTACTGGATGACAGGCCGCATCGATTCTGTTCTGCCGGCGCCGGAGGACTGAATCTGCACGCTATGCGGCGGACGCAAAGCAGCCATGTTTGTTAACAGCAACTTAACGTGGTCCTTTACGATAAATTATTGAAAATGTTCGACATTCAGGAGAATGGTGGCGAAAAGTGACGGGGCGTAAGCCACGGTTCAGCCTTTTTTGCATTGCGAAGGACAGGCGGAATGGCTATCAGCGCCCAACGACGGATTGGGGCCGTCGCGCGGCAACGATCCGCGACATGGGGTTCTTTGATTTCACGGAAGTGACATGGAAGACAGTGTGCAGAAGTCCTGCTGGGGCGTAACCGCCAAAGCAGTCATCGGGTTCGCCGGCATCATCCTCCTGGCTTGGCTCGTCGGCGGCGCCGACACCGTAGCGGTCGTCGCTGCAAGCTAAGCCTCCGGCACCGAGTATTCAGAAAAGCGCGGCCTTCAGCCGCGCTTTTTTGATTGGCGCCCTGCCGCAATTCCGTTGCTGCGCGACGTTGGCAGAACGTGCCCCGACCGCTTATTGAAGCATGCTTCGCCGATTGCCGGAGTGTGACGTCATGTTCCTGTCGGTCTTTGACCTGTTCAAGATTGGAATCGGGCCATCGAGTTCCCATACGATGGGGCCGATGGTTGCCGCCGCGCGGTTTCTTCAGGAGATCGCGGAAGGCGACTGGCCACGCCCGGCCGGCGTGGAGGTTGCTGCGCTCAAGGTCAGCCTGCACGGTTCGCTTGCCTTTACCGGGGTAGGGCACGGCAGCGATCGGGCAGTTCTGCTCGGGCTGGACGGCAAGACGCCGGACACGATCGACCCCGACGCGAGTGATGCCGATATCGAGCGCATCGGCAGGACCAGAAGGGTCTCGCCTCCGGGGCACTCCGAATATGCGTTCGACCCCGAAACGGCTCTCGTTCTCGACAAGAAGAACCCGCTGCCGGGCCACGCCAACGGCATGACGTTCTCGGCCTTCGACGTCGGCGAACGACTGCTGCTCAAGCGCGTCTACTACTCCGTCGGTGGCGGGTTTGTCGTTTCGCAAGAGGAACTGCATGCGCTCAAGACCCGCAGCAAACCGCCGGTAGAAAAGGGCGTGCCGTATCCTTTTGCCAATGCAAAGGAGATGCTGGCCATGGCGGCGAAAAGCGGCCTCTCCATCGCCGAGATGAAGCGCGAGAACGAAGAGACCAGCATGTCGCGGGCTGAACTCGACGCCGGGCTGGACGCCATCTGGGCCGCGATGCATGCCTGTATCGAGCGTGGGCTGTCGAAGGACGGCATCATGCCCGGCGGGCTGAAGGTGCGCCGTCGCGCGCGCCAGCTTCACGACAAGCTCAATGAGGAGTGGAGCCGCAACCGGCCGAACCCGCTGTTGGCGAATGACTGGCTGTCGATCTATGCGATGGCCGTCAATGAGGAGAACGCCGCCGGCGGGCGCATCGTCACCGCGCCGACCAACGGGGCTGCCGGCGTGGTGCCAGCCGTGATCCGCTACTGGCAGCATTTCCATGTCGATGCATCAGAGCGCGACATTCGCGATTTTCTGCTGACGGCCGCAGCCATCGGCGGCATCGTCAAGCACAACGCCTCGATTTCGGGCGCCGAAGTGGGCTGCCAGGGTGAGGTGGGTTCGGCCTCGGCCATGGCTGCCGCCGGGCTGTGCGCTGTCATGGGCGGAACGCCGGAACAGGTCGAAAACGCAGCCGAGATCGCGCTGGAGCATCATCTGGGCATGACATGCGACCCGGTTGGCGGGCTCGTGCAGGTGCCGTGTATCGAGCGCAACGCGCTGGGATCGGTGAAGGCGGTCACCGCCGCATCGCTGGCCATCAAGGGCGACGGCAAGCATTTCGTGCCGCTGGATGCGGCGATCGAGACCATGCGTCAGACCGGGCTCGACATGAACGAGCGCTACAAGGAAACCAGCCAGGGCGGGCTGGCCGTCAATGTTGTGGAGTGTTGAGGTGCTTCCCCGCCGGTATTGGCAGGGAAGCATCGTTTCAGTCAGCTTTCGCCGCCGGCATAGATTGCGTCGCGGATCTCGGCGGGGAACTCGCCGATCACGCCGGCGATCGATGTGTTGGTCAGCACCACTACGCTGAGATTTTCCTTAGGGTCGACGAAGAAGTGTGTGCCGAGTATGCCACCCCATTGCCAGGTGCCGACATTTTGTGGCGTGGCGGCTGCTTTCGGATCGAGAAGGACCGCGGCGCCCAGGCTGTGCCCCCAGCCTTCACCCTCCGTCCATGCGCGTAAATCGCCGATTATATGCTCCCCAAACGCATCGGCGGAATCGCGGCCCAGTATCGGCAGCCCTCCTGTGCGGATCGCCTCCAGGAAACGGAGATAGTCACCCGCAGTTCCGCTCATACCGCCGCCACCTGACGGGTAGGAATCCGAAGCCGTGGCACGCGCAATCGAAACCGGAATGCGGTCTCCCATAGGCACGAAGTCCTTGGCGGCCATCCGCACGGCTGTCGTCTCGTCGTCCCGGTATGCCGCTGCTAGCCTGTCACGATCCCTGACGACAAATGTCGTGTCGTCCATGTCCAGCAAGCCCGTGACGTAGCGTGTCACTGCATCGGGAAGAGGCATGCCGGCTGCCTTTTCGATCACGGCTCCGAGCACGTCTGTCGACACCGAGTAGCGCCATTCGGTCCCCGGCTCGTAGAAGAGGGGGGCAGCGGCGATGGTCCTCACGGCGTCGTCCAGGGTCTCGCCGGTGTAGTCGAGACCTTCCGATACTTCGAGGACCTGGTAGGGATTGCCGGGCTCTTCGAGGAAGTCGTAGCTGAGGCCGGAAGTATGGGACATCAGCTGCCGAACAGTAATATCAGGTTGCCGTCCGTCGGCGAGGCGCGGCGTGAAGTAGGGCAGCCATTGTTCGACCGTATCATCAAGGGAGAGCCTGCCTTCTTCGATCAGCCCCAGCGCGGTGGCCGACACGATCGCCTTGGTCATTGAGGCCAGCCGGAAGATTGTATCCTCTTTCACCGGAATCCCGGCTTCTCTGTCGGCATAGCCAGCGGCGCGGCGATAGACGATCTCGCCATCGCGGGCGACCAGTGCGACCACGCCAACGATCTTTTCCTGCGAAACCCAACGATCGATCACTGCATCGACGCGGTGCGCCAAATCCTGATCCGCAAGAGCTGGGGCATGCCAGAGCCCGGCGGCAAGAGCGCCAACCGCGAGAAGCGGACGCAACCGGCTGCCAGACTGTGTTTTTACCTGTGTCATTGATTGAATCCCTTTCGGAATGCAGCGGACAAAATTGGCCGGCGCCGCTGGCTGCTACAGGGCGCCGGCAGGAAGTTGGATGGTTGAGCGGGTCAGCCGCGGGCCACGAACCACACGTTCATGGGGTCGTGCGGAAGCACATTGCGCTCGACGCGGGTGAATCCGGCTTGCTTGAGCATGGTCTCGGCCGTTTCCCAGCCCCACATGGTGCCCAGGCCCTCGCCGCCTTGGGCGAGCGACACGGGCGTGCAATGGAAAGTGGAGACGGCGTAGAGCAGTGAGGCCATAGGGAAGTTGAGATTGTTCTCAAGCTTCGCCGAACCGCCGATGTCCTGCATCAGGTAGACGCCGCCGGGCTTCAGCGCCCCGCGCAATCCCCGCAGGAGGCCCTGAGGGTCTTTCTGGTCGTGAACCGCGTCGAAGGAGGCGATGAAGTCGAACGTCGCCTTCTCGTCATAGCCGGTGAGGTCCCGCGTTTCGAAGCGGATATTGTTGAGACCCGCCTCGCGCGCCGCCTTGCTCGCATATGCGACTGCATCCTCGCACAGATCGTAGCCGGTGAAGCGGCTTTGCGGGAAACGCTTCGCCATCTCGATCAAAGCCGAGCCGCGGGCACAGCCCGCATCGAGAACGTCGATGCCCGTCTCCAGTCGCTCCGTCAGCCCCTTCGCAAGCGGCAAGATGACGTCGAACAACTGTGCGGTGACGGTCTGGCCACTGTCTTCGGCCATGATCTCGTGGAAGCAGGGATAGTCGCCATATTCCATGCCCCTGCCTGTGCGGAACACTTCCAGGATCCGGTCCTGCATGAGGCCCATCATTGCCACATGCTGGCCAAACACCGCGAAGTTGCCGAGCGATCCGGTGCGGGTCAGACTGGCGGCATGCTCGGCAGGCAGGCGGTATGTCCTGCTGGCCGGCTCGTACTCCACCAGCCCACCCGTCACCATCACGGCCAGCCATTCACGCACATAGCGCTCGGCGAGATCGGCTTCCGCGGCGATTTCGACGCTGGTCGATGGCGGCAGGCTGGCGAGCGTGTCGAACAGATGCAGCCGGTGACCCACCGACATCATTGCCGCGACGGCTCCGGAGTTGAGTATGTCGCCGAGTCTTTCGGCAAAGGCTTCGGCTTTTTCTTCGTCGAATGCCGGAACGACGGGTGCAGTCAGGTTCATGGGAAGGCTCCTTCATTGCATTGAAGGGCGCCCAACTAGTGGCCTGATTGTCCTGATACGAGTGTCGGATTGGACAGAAACAGGACTTTTGTGCCAGATCAGAAACCGTGCAACGCGGAGACAACAATCGGCCTGTAGTCATCAGCCTGCTGGCGGTGCGGGAGACCACGCCGGCAGCGCTGCACGGACTGATCGAGGTCTTGTCCAGTGTCGGCGTGATCTGGAGCCAGATCACCGGCGAGGAAGCGCATGTGCGACGCATCGAGCCACGTATCGTGAGCAAAGACGGGGCCCCCTTTGTCTCGCCCGTCGGTGTTCCCATCGCGCCGCAGGCGGCACTGTCGGATGCAGGCCATGTCGATATCGTCATCGTGTCGGATCTCGACCTGACGCGCGGTCTCTCGGTGGCAGACGAATGGAATGAGGAGAAAAGCTGGCTGCGAGCCCAATATGAAGCCGGCGCCATTGTCTGTTCCGTTTGCACTGGCTCGGTGCTGCTGGCGGAGGCGGGCCTGCTGGACGGCCACGAGGCAACGACCCACTGGAGTGCGGTCGACACGTTTTGCGCCCGCTATCCCGATGTGAAGCTGCGTGCCGAACGCATATTGTGCCCTGCGGGGCCCGAGCACAGGATCGTCACCAGCGGTGGTTCGGCCGCGTGGGAGGATCTTGCGCTTTATCTCATCGCGCGCTTCTGCGGCGAGGCGGAGGCGGTGCGGATTGCCAAGGTCTATCTTCTCGGCGACCGCAGCGAGGGTCAGCTGGTCTTTTCGGCGCTCGGCCGGCCACGCAGCCACGACGATCCCGTGATCGCCGATTGCCAAAGCTGGATCGCCGAACACTATGCTGCCCCCAATCCTGTCGCCCGCATGGTCCAGCGCTCCGCTTTGCCGGAGCGTACCTTCAAGCGCCGCTTCAAGGCCGCGACCGGCTATGCGCCTGTGGACTACGTGCAGGCGCTCAGATTGGAGGAGGCGAAGCAGATGCTTGAAACGACCGGGGACGCACCGGACGCGATAGCCTATGCCATCGGATATCAGGACCCGACCTTCTTTCGCCGCATGTTCAAGCGGCGGACCGGTGTAACGCCCTCGCGCTATCGTCAGCGTTTCCGCTCGGTCGTGAACGGCAACAGATGAACCCGCTTGATGGCCAGGACGCATACCGATTTGTGACTGCGATGCGGGCTGTGGAAAAGCCGGTGGCTCATTGACGCCGCCGCCGCCCGGACTAAACCAAGTCCCATGACCCTTCATCTGATCAAGCTTTGCGTCGGTGCGGAGAGCGTTGAAGATCTGGAAGAGTGGATTGCCGGCCGCATTGCTGACAAGCCACGCGCCGGAACCGGCGTTCCGCGCGAGCCGTTTCACATCACGAGGATGGTGCCGAAGCGGGTCGACGAACTGATGGATGGAGGATCGCTTTATTGGGTGATCAAGGGGCAGGTGCAATGCCGGCAGCGCATTGTCGAAGTCCGGCCCTTTACCGACCGGGAAGGCATCGGCCGCTGCTATCTTGTGCTTGAGCCGAAAGTGCAGCGTACCCAGTGGCAGCCGCGCCGCGCGTTTCAGGGATGGCGCTATCTGAAGGCCAACGAGGCCCCGGCAGACATGGCGTCCGATGCCGATATTGCCGCAATGCCCGGCCATTTGCGTAATGAGCTGGCGGAACTCGGCCTGCTTTAGCAGGCAAACCGTCAAACGCCTGTCGCACTAACCATCTTGCTTTACCATGCGCACGGCCCTCTGGCGGCACGTCGCCTTTGTTATTGATCGCAAAGCGGAAACGCGCCATTATTTCCCTGGTTGGGAGTACGGGTTCATGTTCTTGTCGGGCGTTAACGGGCACGCGGACGAGAGGGCGCATAACACTGCGCATGTCATCGTCTGCGGGAACGAAAAGGGCGGGTCGGGCAAATCGACCACGGCGATGCACATTGCCGTCGCGTTGCTGAAGTCCGGCTACAGTGTTGCGACCGTCGATCTCGACGGGCGGCAGCTTTCCCTCACTCACTATGTTGAGAACCGCAAACGCTGGGCCAAGCAGGCCCGTATCGAGCTCCCCGCACCGAGCCATTTTCATGTGCCGCCGGCGAACCGCGAGACGGTGGCCGACACCGAAAGCGAGGAGTTTCGCCAGCTCACCGAAGGGCTGGGCGAGATTCAGGACAATCACGATTTCGTCGTCATCGATACGCCCGGTTCCGACACGTTCCTGAACCGCATGGCGCATCGTATCGCCGACACGCTGGTGACGCCGATGAATGACAGCTTCGTCGATTTCGACGTGCTGGCACGCATCGACCCGATCAGCCACGAAATCCTCGACCTGTCGCAATACGCCTCGGCCGCCCGCGATGCGCGGCGCCAGCGCAGGCAGACTGACAATTCCATTCTCGACTGGATCGTGGTGCGCAACCGCATGGCGTCGATCTCCTCGCGCAACGAGCAGAAGATCGATTCCTGCCTTCGCAACCTGTCAATCCAGCTTGGCTTCCGCATCGCAGACGGCATTTCGGAGCGCGTCGTGTTCCGCGAGTTCTTCCCCATCGGGTTGACCGCGCTCGACGATTTCGAAGAGCATATCCTTGGCACCAAGCCGACGCTGTCGCATCTGGCGGCACGGCAGGAGATCAGGCAACTGATTGGTGCGCTACGCCTGCCGACCGACGAAGTGGGCCGCAAGCGGGCAATGCTGCGCAAGCGTTATGCCGAAGCGATCAGCCGGCCGATCGCCTTGCCCGACATTTTCGTGAACTGAGTTTCGCATCCCCGGTCAGGTTGTACTGACGCCGGGCCTTGCCAGCGACGCCTGCGCGTCACATCTTTTGTCCATGAACACTTCCAAGCCCCCTGTGCGCTCGGGTGCACAAGATACGCCAGCGCGGTCCAGCGGATCGGAGATCGACGCATTTGTGCGACAGGCGCGGGCGCTGGCGGTATCCGGCGAGGGCAAGGGCCGGCTGATCCTGGCCCTGGACGCCACGATGAGCCGGCAGCCGACATGGGATCTCGCCTGCGAATTGCAGGCGCAGATGTTCGACGCGGTTGGAAAGACCGGCAAGCTCGACGTTCAACTCGTCTATTTTCGCGGCTTCGGCGAATGCCGTGCCTCGCGATTCGTCGCCGACACCAGTGCTCTCAAGAAGCTGATGACCGGCATCGACTGCCGGGGCGGGCGCACGCAGATCGGCAAGGTTCTGGCGCATGCGCTGAAGGAAACCGGGCGCGAGAAGGTCAATGCGCTGGTTTATATCGGCGACGCGATGGAAGAGGAGATCGACATGCTGGCCGCAAAGGCCGGCGAGCTCGGGCTTCACGGTGTGCCCATATTCGCGTTCCAGGAAGGACATGACGCGGTGGCCGAGTCGGGGCTGAAGGAACTGGTGCGACTGACCAAGGGCGCGTGGTTTCGATTCGACCGCAACTCCGCTGCGACCCTGTCGCGGCTGCTGTCGGCAGTGGCCGTTTATGCGACAGGCGGGTTGAGGGCGCTTGAGGCGCGGGGCCGGCCGGAGGATCGGCAGATGATCGAGCATCTGAAAGGCAAGCAGGCATGAGCTTCATGCTCTATTTGTCGGCGGCGCTTCTTGTCGCGGTGCTGTTTGCGCTTGTCTTCGTGCGGGCCAATCCGGCCTACCTTGCCAGTTCAATTCGTCTGGCCGGGCCGCTGACGCTTGCGGTGCTGGGCGTTGGCTCACTGCTTGTCGGGCGCGGCGGTCTTGCCGGACTGCTGCTGACGACCGCCGCGGCGTGGTATCTGCGCGGACGCGCCCGGCGCCCGGCCAAGCTCAGCCCCGGCGGCCGTTCGCATGTGCGCACGGCGGCGCTGGAAATGGAGCTCGACCACGATACTGGAGGACTGGAAGGTGTCGTATTGGCAGGCAGTATGGAGGGGCGCGAGCTGAACGCGCTTTCGCTGGAGGACCTGCTTATCCTCCACAGAGAACTGGCGACGGACGCCGAAAGTCTACAGCTGCTGGAGACCTATCTTGACGGCCGATTTCCCGTCTGGCGCAACAACGCTGAGGCGAATGCCGGCATGGGGGAGGGCGCAGCGGCGGGTTCTGGCTCCGTGACTGAGGAGGAAGCCTACAAGATCCTTGGTCTTGAGCCGGGTGCCTCCTCTGCGGATATCCGCAAGGCGCACCGCCGCCTGATGCAGCGTCTGCACCCCGATCTCGGCGGCTCCTCTTTTCTCGCCGCCCGCATCAATGCGGCCAAAGACATTCTGCTGTCTAAACACGCTTGAATTCTCCATCGACTAAAAACTGACCGGAGACTGGTTGTGGCTACTGCTCGACTGCGTAGCAGGCGATGTCACGGCTCTTGAGTGCGCTGCATGTCTGGCGCGCGGCACCCTTCGAGGCGAAACCACCAAAGCGTGCACGCCAGTAAAGCGTTCCGTCCTTGGTGAACTGCTGGGTGAAGGGCACTGCGCCGGCAAGAATGCTGCCGGCATGGCTGCTCGTCTGGTCGAGGAAGGCGAGGGCTTCTGCTTCGCTGGTCAGCGATGCGACCTGAACGACCCAGCCATCGGGAATGGTCGATGACGTTTCGACCATGTCGACGTCGCCTTGTGCGGGCTGATCGATCTCGACCTCGGGCGCACGGGCTGCAGGATAAGGTTGGGGGGCGGCGGAAGCCGCCGCTGCTACCTGGACGTCGGGCACATCGTTCCTGTCGATGCTGTTTACCGGCCGCGAGTCCGGGGTAGGCGCGTTGACTGTCGGCAGTACAAAGCGTGCCGTGCTGGCGGCGACGGGTCGCGTGGGTTCGATTGTTCGCCGCGCGGCAACGAGGTTGCCACGGCCCCGGCGCGAGGCGCGCGGCAGAAATTTGGCGATGATCTCGGTCATGTGGGCGTTGCGGGTGGCGGCGGTGCGGCCACCCATGACGACGGCCACGATCGAGCGACCATCGGTTTCTACGGACGAAACGAGGTTGAAGCCGGATGCACGGGTGTAGCCGGTCTTGATGCCGTCCATGCCCTTCACGCGGCCAAGCAGCCGGTTGTGGTTGGCCAGGCGCTTGCCGGCCACGGTGGCGACGCGTGTGGAGAAATAGCCGTAATATTGCGGGAAGTGCTCGCGCAGTGCGATGCCAAGGATCGCCATGTCGCGCGCCGTGGTCTTCTGGTGCTTATTAGGCAGGCCGTGCGCGTTGCGAAAGGTGGTCGACTTCATGCCGAGTGCGCGCGCCTTGCGCGTCATCATCTCGGCGAACTTGGTTTCCGAACCGCCCAGATATTCGCCGACGGCCGTCGAAATGTCGTTGGCGGATTTGGTTGCCAGCGTCAGGATCGCGTTTTCGACCGAAATGGTCGATCCGGGCTTGAGGCCAAGTTTGGATGGCGGTTCAGCTGCCGCATTCTTTGAGATCGTGATCTTGGTTGACTTGCTGATATGGCCATTGGCGAGCGCCTCGAAGACCATGTAGAGGGTCATCATCTTGGTCAGCGAGGCAGGATAGCGCGGCGAGTCCGCATAACGGGCGAAGAGCGTCTTGCCCGTCTTGGCATCGACCACGATCGCTGAATATTTGGGATTGGCCGAGGCGTTCTGCGCTGCGGCGAACACCAGTATCATGGCCATCAAAAGTGAAATGAATGCCCTTGCTGCAAGGGCGGGCCCAACCCCGGCCCTGGAATACGCCTGACGCACTGGAACACCCGTCTGATCTCGATTTCAGGCATGGCCGCGCTGTGCCACGTCGTAAGACCGACGATACTGCAGCCGTCGTTACCAATCCGTTTATGGTGACCGGGAGGTTTACGTTTTTGCGTGCAGTTTATGAGTTGACGTGACTGACCCAGCGGCAGGCCATTGACATTTTGTGCAGTGCACACTATCTTTTGTGCATTGCAACAAAACGCGACAGGATATGTCCGCTGTCGCGGCGGCCAATACCTGAAAGGAACGCCCCAATGATGCAGTCTTTCGAAGACACCACCAAACTCGGCAAGGAGTTTGTCGACACCGGCCTGAAGAGCGCCGCCTCGCTGTCGAAGAGCATGCAGACGCTCGCCACCGAAGCCGGCGAATACTCCAAGAAGTCGTGGGAGAATGGCACGTCGACGATGGAGAAGCTGTTCTCCGCCAAGTCGCTCGACAAGGCCATCGAGATCCAGACCGACTATGTGAAGCAGGCCTATGAGGGCTTCGTTTCGCAGGCGACCAAGATGGGCGACATCTATGCCGAAATGGCAAAGGACGCCTACAAGCCGTTCGAGAACGCTGTCGCCAAGGCGAAGTAAGCACCCATTCGAACGCTGCGGATCGCAAGGTCCGCGCAAGAGCCCGGTCGTATCGTTACGGCCGGGTTTTTTGCGTTAAGAATGGCGGCGACATAGGCGTTCCGGGGGCTTGCCGCAACTGGCCATGCGGCCATATTGTGACCGCAACCGCAAGGCTTACAATCAGTCGGGAACGGCCTACATACGGCCTTCTCGCGCGATGCCAGGGCAGGGTTATGCTCAACGACGATGCCACGAAGAAGTCCGTGGCGACAATGAATGAACGGGACAATGACGACACCGGCTCAGGCGGCGGCGACCGCGGCACGGCAGTCATTACCCGCACCCGGACGAAGACCAAGAAGCCCAGCCTGTACCGGGTACTGCTTCTGAACGACGATTACACACCGATGGAGTTTGTCGTTCACGTACTGGAGCGTTTTTTCCAGAAGGACCGCGAAGCGGCAACGCGGATAATGCTCCACGTTCACAATCACGGTGTGGGCGAGTGTGGGGTCTATACATTCGAGGTGGCCGAGACCAAAGTGTCCCAGGTCATGGATTTTGCCCGACAGAATCAGCATCCGCTGCAATGCGTGATGGAAAAGAAATGAGGACCGCTTAACGATGCCGGCTTTCTCCCAGGGCCTGGAACGTGCGCTTCACCAGGCGCTTACATTCGCCAATGAGCGCCACCACGAATATGCGACGCTCGAACATCTGCTTCTGGCGCTGGTTGACGACCAGGACGCGGCGGCGGTCATGCGCGCCTGCAATGTCGATCTGGACGATCTGAAGCAAACGCTGATCAGCTACGTCGACACTGAGCTCGACAATCTGGTGACAGGCTACGACGAAGATTCCAAGCCGACGGCCGGGTTCCAGCGCGTCATCCAGCGCGCGGTGATCCACGTCCAGTCCTCGGGACGCGAGGAAGTTTCGGGCGCCAATGTGCTCGTCGCCATCTTTGCGGAGCGGGAAAGCCACGCGGCCTATTTCCTGCAGGAACAGCAGATGACCCGCTACGATGCGGTCAACTATATCAGCCACGGCATCGCCAAGCGTCCGGGCACGGGCGACGCGCGTGCTGCACGCGGCACCGAGGACAGCGCAGAGAACCAGGGTGAGGCCGGCGCCGAAGAGGGCGGCAAGAAGAAGCAGCAGGACGCGCTGTCGGCTTACTGCATCAACCTCAACCAGAAGGCGCGGGCGGGGCGCATCGACCCGCTGATCGGGCGCGAACCGGAAATCAGCCGCACCATCCAGGTGCTTTGCCGGCGTTCCAAGAACAATCCGCTTTATGTGGGCGATCCCGGCGTCGGCAAGACGGCGATTGCCGAGGGTCTGGCCAAGCGCATCGTCGAGGGCGAAGTGCCGGAGGTGCTGCTCAATTCCACGATCTTTGCGCTCGACATGGGCACGCTGCTTGCCGGAACGCGCTACCGCGGCGATTTCGAAGAGCGGCTGAAGCAGGTCGTGAAGGAGCTCGAGGAGTTTCCCGGCGCAATCCTGTTCATCGACGAAATCCACACCGTGATCGGTGCGGGCGCAACGTCGGGCGGGGCCATGGACGCCTCCAACCTTTTGAAGCCGGCGCTGTCCTCGGGCACGATCCGCTGCATCGGCTCGACCACGTACAAGGAGTTCCGCCAGTTCTTCGAGAAGGACCGGGCGCTGGTTCGCAGGTTCCAGAAGATCGACGTGAACGAGCCGACGGTGGACGACGCAATCGCGATCATGAAGGGATTGAAGCCCTATTTCGAGGACTTCCATCAGGTCAAATACACCAATGACGCGATCAAGGCGGCGGTGGAGCTTTCATCGCGCTACATCAACGACCGCAAGCTGCCCGACAAGGCGATCGACGTGATCGACGAGACTGGCGCTTCCCAGATGCTGGTGCCGGAGAACAAGCGCCGCAAGACGATCAACGTGAAGGAGATCGAGGCGACGATCGCGACGATGGCGCGCATTCCGCCGAAGACGGTATCGGCCGATGACGAGAAGGTGCTTGCCAGCCTCGACGAGGAACTGAAGCGCGTCGTTTATGGCCAGGACACGGCCATTTCCGCTCTTGCCTCGGCGATCAAGCTGGCGCGCGCCGGCCTTCGCGAACCGGAGAAGCCGATCGGCTCCTACCTGTTCTCCGGCCCGACCGGTGTCGGCAAGACCGAAGTCGCCAAGCAGCTTGCGGCGTCGCTCGGCGTGGAACTCTTACGCTTCGACATGTCGGAATATATGGAGCGGCACACAGTCAGCCGGCTGATCGGTGCGCCGCCCGGCTATGTCGGCTTCGACCAGGGTGGTCTTTTGACCGACGGTGTGGACCAGCATCCGCATTGCGTGCTCCTGCTCGACGAGATCGAGAAGGCGCATCCGGACCTGTTCAACATCCTGTTGCAAGTGATGGATCACGGCAAGCTGACCGACCACAACGGCAAGCAGATCAGCTTCGCCAATGTGATCCTGATCATGACCACCAATGCCGGCGCGGCCGACCTTGCAAAGGCGGCGATCGGCTTCGGCTCGTCGAAGCGCGAAGGCGACGACATGGAGGCGATCAACCGCCTGTTCTCGCCCGAATTCCGCAACCGTCTCGATGCGATCATTCCGTTCGGCTCGCTGCCGGTGCCGGTGATCCATCAGGTGGTGCAGAAGTTCGTCATGCAGCTCGAGGCGCAGCTTGCCGAGCGCCGGGTCACGTTCGACCTTGCAGACGAGGCCATCGCTTGGCTGGCAGAAAAGGGCTACGACGAACGCATGGGCGCGCGTCCGCTTGCCCGCGTCATCCAGGAGCACATCAAGAAGCCGCTGGCTGACGAGGTGCTGTTCGGGCGCTTGAAGAAGGGCGGAACTGTCCGCGTCGTGGTCGAGAAGAAGGAGACCGGCGAGACCGGCCTCAAGCTCGAGCCGATTGCCGACGACCAGCCGGTGAAGCCCAAAAAGGAAGAGCCGGAAGGCGGCAAGCCGAAGAAGAAGACCGCGCGCAAGGCGAGCACGCGCAAGGCCGCAACCGCCAAGTCGGCGCCGAAGAAAAGCAACGGCAAGGACGGCGACAACGGCAAACAGCGGACAACCGTTCCGCAACTGCCGCGCCGGGACTGAGCCGGCGCGGGTAGCCTTGCCCGACGAACGACATATGCAAGTGAGGCAACGCCTCGCCAATGGCGACCGCAAGGAAGTCGGCGAGGCGTCTTCCGTTGCGCGCGAGGTGCTGGACGATCCGTCGCTCGTCCGGTCGCTGGTCGATTGCCTCGAAGACGAAGATACGGCGGTTGTTTCACATGCGGCGCATGTACTTATGCAGGTTGGCGGCGACGCGCCGGCGCTGTTCCAGCCTTATGCCGACCGTTTGCTGCTCATCCTGAGGCGCTGCTCGCAATGGGAGATCGGCGAACAGCTTCCCAAGGTGCTGTCCGTCATGCAGCTCGATGACGACCAGACGCAGCAGCTGGCCGACACTCTGGTCGTCCAAACCGCCAACAAATCGAATATCGCCGCGGCTTCGGCATTGTCCGGTCTCGCCGATTTGGGGGCAACGGGACGTATCGACGAGGCAATTGCACGCGAGCAGCTCGACAAGGCGCTGCGTTCCGAGCGCAAGGCGCTGGCCGCACGGGCACGGCGGATTACCGCAAAGCTTGGCTGGACCTAGGCGCGCGGCCCCGGTCGGGCTTCCGGTACGTCTGGTGCTGCAAACCAGCTGAGGAAAAGCCCCGTGCCCTTCCAGATCGCAACGGTCAGGATCGCGCCGGCATAACCGTCGATGGCGTAATGCCACCCGAGCACGACCGAGCCCACCATGATGACGGCGGCGAAACCCCAAAGTGCTGCGCCGATGACTACCGATTGCCGGCTCGCATAAATCGCGATCAGGACGGCGGTGGCTACATGGACGGACGGAAAGGCCGATATGCCGACGCTGCCGGTCGATGCACCACTGTAGCCGCTCCAGAGGACGTCCTGCGTTGAGAGCGCCCAGATAGGGTAGGTTTCGTTGGCTGCGGCAAGCGCGTCCATCAACGGCTGGAATTGGCTGCCCAGGCCCAGCAGCGCATAGTAACAGGGGCCGGCTGACGAAAAGGCCATTGCAACAAAGAAACCGGCCAGGACCCAGACCAGGACAAGGCTGATGAGGAACTGGTGCCGAAGGCGCGTATCGCGCGCTGCGATCGACGCATAGAGCATCGACCCGGCCAGAACGACGAACCAGAAATTATAGGCCAGGTTGACCAGCCAGACGGCAAGCGGCGAGCCGATCAGCGGCCAAAGCCATTCGTGCGGAGCGCGGCCGAAATGCAGCGCGCGGTCCCATGCCGCGAATGTCACGTCCCAACGGAACGGTGCGAGTATGGCAATCGCGCCCTTGAGGATACCGAACCCGGCCGCAAACACGATCATCGCAGCAAGGCCGTTCAGCGAATTGGCGATCAGTTCCCGGTTTGAAATGTAGGCGCCGACCGACCGCAGCAACGCCCTGGTTGGCGACGGTTCGCGCATGCGGGTGGCGAGCACATAGAGCCGGTAGAGCACGGCGGCGCACGCCGCCAGCCACAGAACCAGCATCAGATCGAAAGCGAAGGAAGCAATGACGCCGAGATCCGGGCGGTTGCCGGTCCGCTCGCCCACGACAAGGGCAAGGGCAAAGGTGGCGATTGCCGCCTGATGCACGAAACGGTGCCGCCATGCCGCCACGACGATCGAGCGCCAGAGGGCATGCGGGGAGGCGGTTCCCGTGTATCCGGCCGATGTCGTTGTCACATCGCTCATGGCATCATCCACTGCAGCATGATGCCGGACTAGCTCAAAGCGATTGCCGTTTCGCTAACGCGGCATTGTGCGATTGGCCCAGCGGCTGGCCGGCGATTGGCGTCGCGGGGCGCGTGCGCCTGTGGTAAGCGGCGCAAATGTCTGATTCCGAGACCGTTTCCGAACAAACCGATGAGGCCGCCGGCGGCAATCTCGGCTGGTACTGGAGGGGCGTGAGCGAGGTGGTTTCGCTGCCGGCGCTGATCCTCGCATCCAGCTTCGTGGGATTTGCGGCGCTTGCACTCGAAGCCGGCGTTACGCTGCCGCAGGCGCTGTTCATGACCGGTTTCATCTGGGCGTTGCCGGCGCAGGTGGTGCTGATTGGTGCGATCCTGGCCGGAAGCGGGCTGCCTGCGGCAGCACTTGCCGTGGCGCTTTCGTCGGTTCGGCTGACCCCGATGGTGGTTTCGCTCGTTCCCGAAATCAAAGCCGAGCGCACCCGTGGCTGGGTACTCTACCTTCTTTCGCATTTCGTGGCCGTGACCTCATGGGTCGTCGCCATGAACAAGGTGTGCACTGTGCCGCGCGAGCGGCGCACGGCCTGGTATGGCGGTGTGGGCTCGTCGCTGGTCATCCTCAACATGTGCGTGGTGGCGATTGTCTATTGGGTGGCGCAGGACCTTCCACCCATCGTGTCCGCCGCACTGCTTTTGCTGATGCCGATGTATTTCCTCACCTCGTTGTGGGGATCGGCACGCGAACACGCAGCCAAATACGCCATGGTGTTCGGCCTAGTGCTCGGTCCCGCCTTCGCGCTGGTGATACCCGAATTCAGCCTGCTGATCACCGGACTGGTCGGCGGCACGGCCGCCTATCTGGTTCACCGGTTTTCGGCGCGGAGGGCGGCATCGTGACCTTCGACGCGATCGATAGCTGGTGGTGGCCCTATCTCTTCATCCTGATCGCCGGTTGGCTGGCGACCGACATCTGGCGCGTCGTGGGCGTCATTCTGGGAGGTCGGATTTCCGAGACATCCGAGGCGCTGGTATTCGTGCGCTCTGTAGCAACCGCGCTGGTGGCGGCTGTCATTGCCAGCCTGATCCTCACCCCGAACGGCGGGCTTGCGGACGCGCCTGTGTGGCTGCGCGTGGGCGCGGCTGCCGCGGGTTTCGCCGCCTATCTGGCGGCAAACAAACACATGCTGGTTGGCATTTTCACTGCCGAGGCGGTGCTGGTCGGTGGGATGCTGCTTGTCTGATCAGTCGAGCGCAGAGCGTATCTTCTCAGCGTTCTTTGCAAGCACCTCATTGTCTTCCATGTCGCCGGTCGGACGCTTGAGCGCGACGCCGTCGAAGCGCGGAATGATGTGGACGTGGAGGTGAAAGACCACCTGTCCGCCTGCCGGCTCGGAGAATTGCTGGATGGTAACGCCGTCGGCATCCATGCCCTTCTTCGCTGCAATGGCGATCTTCTTAACGGTGCGCATGACCGATGCAAGGCTGTCTGCGTCGACATCGAGAATGTTGCGCGACGGCTTCTTCGGGATCACAAGACAATGCCCGTCGCCGCGCGGCATGATGTCCATGAAGGCGAAGGTTTCGTCGTCCTCGTAGAGCTTGTGAGCGGGAAGCTCGCCGCGCAGTATCTTGGCAAAGACATTGCTGTCATCGTAGGGGGTGGCGGTCATCAAATCCTCGTATGTCGCTTGGCGCCGGATGTTCGGGCCACTGGCGGCTCAGGTCAAGACGGAGCACAGCATGCGGTGGGTGTTGGCGGGCTGGATTCTGTTTATCGTCTCGGCAGTCTTTTTCATCGTATCGGCATGGCGGTCGGGCGACGTGCTGGCGCTGCTTGGCGGCTTGTTTTTCCTTGTCGCCTGTTTCGCGTTTCTCGTGCCGATCGTGTTTCGGCGCAACTGATTTGCACTAGCCGTTTTTCCTGAACGGCCCGCGCTCGGCTAGATATTCGCCGATGGCCTCCACGTCGCGGCGCTCGCGCTCTAGATAGTCTTCCACCGCGCCGCGCAGGCCCTGATGCGCAATGTGATGGGCCGAATGGGTCATTACCGGCATATAGCCGCGCGCCAGCTTGTGCTCGCCCTGTGCGCCGGCTTCCACGACCTTCAGGCCATGTGCGATCGCAAAGTCGATCGCCTGATGGTAGCAGACCTCGAAATGCAGAAATGGGTGGTCCTCGACACAACCCCAGTGGCGGCCATAGAGCGTATCGGAGCCGATGAAATTGATCGCACCGGCGATGTAGCGCCCATCGCGTCGCGCCATGACAAGCAGAATGTCATCGGCCATGCGCTCCGCGACCAGCGAATAGAACTCGCGGTTGAGGTAAGGCCGGCCCCATTTGCGCGAGCCGGTGTCCATGTAGAAGCCAAAGAAATCGTCGAGCGCGGCTTCGGTGATGTCCTTGCCGGTCAGCCAGTCGATTTCGATGCAGTTTTCGAGTGCCGTACGGCGTTCCTTTTTCAGCGCTTTGCGCTTGCGCGAGGCGAGGGTGGCCAGAAAGTCGTCGTAGTTCTCATAACCTTCGTTGAAGAAGTGAAACTGCTGGTCGGTGCGATGCAGGAAACCGTGTTCGGCGAGCAGGCTGGCCTGATCTTCGGGGGCGAAGGTGACATGGACAGACGATGCACCGATCCTTGCGCACAGTGCCTTCAACCCCTCGGCGAGGGCAGCCCCCACCGTTGGCCTGTCCTCGCCGGGCGCGGCCAGCAGGCGCGGCCCGGAGGCCGGCGTGAACGGGATCGAGACCTGAAGCTTGGGGTAGTAGCGACCTCCGGCGCGTTCGAATGCGTCGGCCCAGCCATAGTCGAAGACATATTCGCCCTGGCTGTGGGATTTCAGGTAGCAGGGAACGGCTCCCAGCATGCGCCCATCAGGCGCTTCCAGCCTGAGATGCTGCGGCAGCCAGCCGGTTTCGTGCGACACGCAACCGCTTTCCTCCAATGATGAAAGAAAGGCGTGGCTGAGAAATGGATTGTAGGGATCGTTCGCGCCGCGCGAAGCACCTCCAAGCGTGGACCATTCCGATGCGGGGATTGCGTCAAGCGATGGCATGACGCGGATGGCAAATTCGCCCGCGCCGCTGCCCTGTCCATCGCTTTGGTTCATTCCACCCGCCATGTCATGCGCCGCATGTGCGCGACCACCCCTTACCTAATATGCGGGAGGAACGCTGCAAGGCAGTCACGACAGTTGTGATACCGAATCCGGATCGTCGGGATCGAAACCCTCGAACGTCATCTGGTCGGCATGTGCTTTCGTCAGATCGTATGAGGTCCTGTCGCGCACCGTCCAGGTGATCATGGGCAGCCCCAGCTGCTCCCGCAGCATGGTTGTGAACGGATTGGGCAGGTCCAGCGCGTGAAACGACGCGAAGTCGATGCCGTGCGCCAGCATGGAAAAATGCGCCTCAAGATGTTCCGGCATTGCGCCCAGCGCGGTCAGGCCAGCGGTGACGCCGGGAGCGTCCGACGCGAACTGGCGAACCAGCCAGTGATTGAACGACATGATCGCCGCCTTGCCGTCATAGGCCGATAGTGCTGTGCCGACTGCGGCCACCAGCCCGTCATCATGGCCCTGCGTGCCCTTCAGCTCGATCACGATGGGAACCCGGCCGGCAACCCGTGCCAGCATTTCCGCAAGGGTGGGTATGCGATCCGCTGTGCCACCAATGCGCAGTTGCACAAGCTCAGCTGCCGTTCGTTCGACGATGAGGCCTTGCTCGCCAGTAAGGCGCTTCAGGTCGTGATCGTGGAACACGATCGGCACGCCGTCCTTCGATAGATGGACATCGCATTCAATGGCGAAGTTGCGCTCGATGGCGGCGTCGAACGCCGAGAGCGTGTTTTCCCAGCGTTGATGGTTAAGGTCGTGCAGGCCGCGATGGGCCACGGGCCGCGCGGTCAGCCAGTCAAGTTTGCTCATGAAGCGTTGTCTCAGGCCAGTTCCGCAATCGCTTCGACCTCGACCGGCGCATTGAGCGGCAGCACTGCCATGCCGACCGCAGAGCGGGCATGTTTGCCTTTATCGCCGAATGCGGCAACGAGAAGATCCGATGCGCCATTGCCGACAATGTGCTGCTCGACAAAATCTGGGGTCGAGGCAACGAACACGGTGATCTTGACGATGCGGGCAATGCGCTCAAGGTCGCCGTCGCAGGCGGCTTTCAGGACGCCGATGACATTGGCCGCGCAATAGCCCGCGGCTTGGCTGCCGGTCTCTGTGTCGAGGTCGCGGCCGAGCAGTCCGGTTCTGAACAGCTTGCCGTCGACGAAGGGGAGCTGGCCTGCGGTGAGAAGCAACTTGCCGGTGCGGACCCATGGAACATAGTTTGCTGCCGGTGCGGCAACCGTGGGAACGGTCACGCCCAGTTCGGCAAGGCGGTCTTCAACGGTTGTCATGGCTGTGCAGCCCTCCAAATGCCTGTGATGTTCGTTTGGCGGCTATCGACTTTGGCCTCGTTTCCGCCAACTCATGGGATAATGTGGTACACGCGGCGTGATAAACGCCCAAGACAGTTTTGGAGAAATATCCATATGCGCGCAAAGCGCCTCGCTTTTCTCTGCCTGGCAGCCTTCACGGCGGCCGGTTCGTTCGCCGCGCAGGCGGCAAGTGCCCTTGCGCCGCATCGCGCGGTCTATGACCTCGAGCTCAACCAGGCCTCGGACCGCTCGGGCATTACCGGCATCACCGGGCGCATGGTCTACGAGTTCGACGGTTCGGCCTGCGAGGGCTACACGGTCAATTTTCGTTTCGTCACGGAGATCAACACCAGCGAGGTGTCGCGCCTGAGCGACCTGCAGACCTCGACCTACGAGGATGCTTCGGGCGATCATTTCAGCTTCGTCACCAAGTCCTATGTCGACCAGAAGCTGGACCACGAGATCAAGGGCAGCGCGACGCGCGACACGGATGGCATCGAGGTCGATCTGGACAAGCCCGACAACCGCACCCTTGCGCTTGAACGGTCGCAATTCCCAACCGAACATCTGCTCGACCTGATCAGCAGGGCGCAGGGTTCGGAGACGTTTTACGAAACCACGATCTTCGACGGGTCGGAAGATGCCGACAAGGTCATGACTACGACCGTGATCATCGGCACCAAAGCGCCGGTGGATGCAGGCGACCCGGAAAAGGCCGTGATGGCCTCGCTCGGCGAGGATCGCTTCTGGCCGGTCGATATCGCCTATTTCGACCTCTCCGACGGGACGGGAGAGGAACTGCCCAGCTACCGCATCTCGTTCAAGCTGCATGAAAACGGCGTCACCCGCGACATCATCATGGATTACGGCGAATTCTCCATGAAAGGCCAACTCGTCGACCTGGCGATGTATGAGCGGGAAGCCGAAGGGTGCGAGGCGCAATAAAGGCGCCAACAGGCACACAGCTTGCAATTCCGCGCTGCACCATCTATATGCGCGCGCATTCCACACACGGACTTGGTTTCCGGGCGGGAGACATCCCCCGGTGACCGCCGGTGGCGCAAAGCCCCTGACGGGTGGCGCGCCTTTGTCCGTGGAGGCCAACCGGAAAGGATAATTGGATGGCATTGCCTGACTTCAGCATGCGTCAGCTATTGGAAGCTGGCGTTCACTTCGGACACCAGACTCACCGCTGGAACCCGAAAATGGGTGCGTATATCTTCGGCGCCCGCAACAATATTCACATCATCGATCTTTCGCAGACGGTGCCGCTGCTGCACCAGGCACTTAAGAAGATTTCCGACACGGTTTCGACCGGCGGTCGCGTGCTGTTTGTCGGCACCAAGCGGCAGGCTTCGGAGATCATTGCCGATTCTGCCAAGCGCTCGGCTCAGTATTACGTCAACGCCCGCTGGCTCGGCGGCATGCTGACCAACTGGAAGACGATCTCCAACTCGATCCAGCGGCTGCGCAAGCTCGAAGAACTGCTTGCTGACGAATCGCAGGCATCGGCCTTCACCAAGAAGGAGCGTCTGAACCTTGAGCGCGAGCGCGAAAAGCTCGACCGGGCGCTGGGCGGCATCAAGGACATGGGTTCGACGCCGGACCTGATGTTCGTTGTCGACACCAACAAGGAAGCGATCGCCATTCAGGAGGCCAAGCGCCTCGGCATTCCGGTGGTTGCGGTGGTTGATTCCAACTGCGACCCCGACATTGTCGATTTCCCGATCCCGGGCAATGACGATGCCGCGCGCGCCATCTCGCTTTATTGCGACCTGGTGTCCAAGGCCGCGATTGACGGCATCGCGCGTCAGCAAGGCGCTTCGGGCGTGGATATCGGCGCTGCTGCTGAAACGCCGGTTGAGCCGGCAGTGGAAGCTACCACTGCCGCCGAAGCGGCACCTGCCGAAGCGCCGGCAGCGGAAGCAGCTGCCGAAGCAGTGGCGGATGCACCCGCTGAAGAAGCTGCAGCCGACGACAAGACCACCGAGGAAGTCGGTGCGGACGATGCCGACGCCAAGGAGCCTGCCAAGAAGGCAGCGGCTAAGAAGAAAGACGCCTAATAACGGACGGCCGGTCAGCCGGCTGTCATTTCCCCGGGCTATAGCGCACCGCGAAGGCGGTGCGCGGCCCGTTTCAGGACTGCGGAATTGAAGAGGCAAATATGAGCATCTCGGCAGCACAGGTTAAGGAACTGCGCGACATTACCGGCGCGGGCATGATGGACTGCAAGGCAGCGCTGGCCGAAACCAGCGGCGACGTGGAGGCTGCGATCGACCTTCTGCGCAAGAAGGGCATTGCCAAGGCCGACAAGAAGGCCGGCCGCACCGCGGCCGAGGGCCTGATCGGCGTTGCGGCAGATGGCGCCAGCGCGGTCGTCGTCGAAGTGAACTCCGAGACCGACTTTGTGGCACGCAACGACGCCTTCCAGGAGATCGTGCGCAATGTGGCGCAGGTCACGCTCGGCACCGATGGCTCGACCGCCGCGGTTGCGGAGGCCGACTATCCCGGCACCGGCAAGTCTGTGACGGAGACGATCAAGGACGCTGTTGGCACCATCGGCGAAAACATGAGCTTCCGCCGCTCGGCCAAGCTGTCGGTCGGCGAGGGCGCTGTCGCCACCTATGTCCACAATTCGGTGGATGACAATCTGGGCAAGATGGGCGTGCTGGTAGGTATCGAGACCGCTGGCAATGCTGAGGCTGCGCGTGCATTTGCCCGTCAGGTGGCCATGCATGTCGCAGCAACCAACCCGCTGGCGCTCAACCCCGACGAGGTCGATTCGGCCGTGGTGGAACGCGAGAAGACGATCTTCGCCGAGCAGGCGCGTGAATCCGGCAAGCCCGAGAACATCATCGAAAAGATGGTCGAGGGCCGGCTGCGCAAGTTCTACGAGGAAGTTGCGCTGGTGAAGCAGGCATTTGTCATCAACCCCGACCTGACCGTCGAAAAGGCGCTTCAGGAAGCGGAGAAGGAAATCGGCGCTCCGGCAAAGATCACCGGGTTCGTCCGCTTTGCGCTGGGTGAGGGCATCGAGCGCGAAGAAAGCGATTTCGCTGCGGAAGTGGCGGCTGCGGTCGGCAACTGATCCAGCCCAAACAGATACCGTCGACAGCCGGGGGCGCTGCGTGACAACGCAGCGCCCTTCGTGTATCGCGGGGACGAATTTACGAGAGGCCGCGAACCGAGAATGCCCGACCAACCACCCTATCGCCGCGTATTGCTGAAAGCCTCCGGAGAGGCGCTCATGGGCGATCAGGGGTTTGGCATCGACGTCTCGGTCGTCGATCGCATTGCCGCCGACATCGTGGAAGCGCGCAAGCTGGGCGTAGAGGTCGCCGTCGTCATCGGCGGCGGCAACATTTTTCGCGGTGTTGCGGTTGCGTCAAAGGGCGGCGACCGCGTGACCGGCGACCACATGGGCATGCTCGCAACCGTCATCAATTCGCTGGCGCTGAGGACCTCGCTGGTCAAGATGGGGGTGGACGCCGTCGTGCTGTCGGCGATCGCCATGCCGGAATTGTGCGAGAGCTTTTCGCAGCGGCAGGCAACCGCCTACATGAATGCCGGCAAGGTGGTCATCTTCGCGGGCGGCACCGGCAATCCCTTCTTCACGACTGATTCAGCAGCTGCGCTTCGCGCTGCCGAGATTGGCGCCAACGCGCTTTTCAAGGGTACGCAGGTGGATGGTGTGTATTCCGCCGATCCCAAGAAGGATCCGGAAGCCAAGCGCTATGACAGGCTTGGCCATGACGATGTGATCAAGCAGGGTCTCACCATCATGGATACCGCGGCGATTGCGCTTGCGCGCGAGAACCACATTCCGATAATCGTGTTCTCCATTCACGAGGAGCACGGTTTCAGCGAGATTTTGCGCGGAAACGGACGCTACACCGTGGTTTCGGACGAATAGGCATCGCGCCTTCGCCGGCAATGCCGGTGCAAACCAGATTCAGCAGGAGGAAGAACAATGGCAGACGCTGTCGATTTGAAGGATCTGCAGCGGCGCATGGAGGGCGCAGTCTCGGCATTCAAGTCGGACCTTGCCTCGCTCAGAACCGGGCGCGCGTCGGGCAATTTGCTCGATCCGATCCAGGTGGAAGCCTACGGTTCGCACATGCCGTTGAACCAGGTCGCGACGATCTCGGTGCCGGAGCCGCGCATGCTTGGCGTGCAGGTGTGGGACAAATCGATGGTTCAGGCGGTCGATCGAGCCATCCGGGAGTCCAATCTCGGCTTCAACCCGATCGTGGACGGAACCAACCTGCGCATACCGCTGCCGGAGCTCAACGAGGAACGGCGCAAGGAACTGGTCAAGATTGCCCACACCTATGCCGAAAATGCGCGCGTGGCTGCCCGTCACGTCCGTCGCGATGGCATGGACCATCTCAAGAAGGCGGAGAAGGACGGCGATACCAGCGAGGATGACGCGAGGCGCATGCACGATCAGGTGCAGAAGCTGACTGACGATACGATTTCGTCGATCGACAGCCTGCTTGCTGAAAAAGAAGCAGAAATCATGCACGTGTAGATGGCGGCCGAAGGCCGTTATTGCACAACGGGATCGCCAATGAAGCCCGAACACATCGCGATCATCATGGACGGCAATGGACGCTGGGCGAAAGCGCGCGGCCTGCCGCGTACGGCCGGTCACAGGGCCGGCGTCGAGGCGCTGCGCGCCACGGTTCGCGCTGTCGGCGACCTCGGCATCAACTGGCTCACCGTCTATGCTTTTTCCTCGGAAAACTGGTCGCGGCCCAAATCCGAAGTGTCCGACCTGATGGGTCTGTTGAAGCACTTCATTCGCCGTGACTTGGCGGACCTTCACAAAAACGGCGTGCGTGTGCGCGTGATAGGCGGGCGCGAGGGCCTGGATCCCGAAATCGGCGGCCTGCTGCATGAGGCGGAGGCGCTGACCGCGCTCAACAAGGAACGCAACCTGGTGATTGCGTTCAACTATGGCGGACGCGACGAAATCGTTCGCGCCAGCCGGCGGATTGCGCAGGCGGTGTCGGAGGGAAGCCTGAAGGCCGAAGACATCAGCGAGGATACGGTGTCCGGCTTTCTCGACACCGCCGGCATTCCCGATCCGGACCTTGTGATCCGCACCAGTGGCGAACAGCGCATGTCGAACTTCCTGCTCTGGCAGGCCGCATATTCCGAGCTCGTTTTTGCGCCGTGTTATTGGCCTGATTTCGGACGCGCCGAGCTGGCGGAGGCGGTTGAAGCGTTCGCTTCGCGCGAGCGGCGTTTCGGCGGTGTCGAGGCGCGCGACGCATCATGAACGCGGCCAGCCAGCCGGATGCCGGCGGCACGAAACCCGGTCGCAGCAATCTTCAGTTGCGGGTCATATCGGCCATCATTCTCGGCATAGCCGTGCTGGCGCTGACCTGGTGGGGCGGCACGCCGTTTCGCCTGTTTGCTGTGATCGTCGGGGCGCTCGTCTTCCATGAATGGTCGACCCTGTCGAAAGACCGCTATTCCTCGCCACACAGGATGAGCGTCTGGGTCTTGCTGCTGGCCGCGCTTGCCGTTCTGGCCATCGGCGCAGATGCCATCACCATATTCGGCGCAATCGGCATCGCGGTCGTCGGGGCAGGGGTGTCGGCTGTGGTTCTCGGCCAGGGCTACGGACTCGCGGCCGGTCTCGCCTATGCAGCTCTTCCGGCAGCGTCGCTGGCGCTGCTGCGGGGGGTTGACCAGAACGGACTTTGGGCCATTCTGTTCCTTTTTGCCTGCGTGTGGGGGACCGACATTGCCGCTTATTTTGCTGGCCGCGCAATCGGCGGACCGAAGCTTGCGCCTTCTGTCTCGCCGTCGAAGACCTGGAGCGGGGCGATCGGCGGGGCAATCGCAGCCGCACTCGCTGCGGGGATCGTTGCTCTGCTCGGTCCATCATCCTCCGGCCTGCTTGTGGCCGTGCTGATTGCGCTAGCGATTTCAGTGGTTTCGCAGTTCGGCGATCTGTTCGAATCGGCTTACAAGCGCCGCCACGGGGCCAAGGATTCCGGAAACATCATCCCCGGGCATGGCGGCGTGATGGACAGGGTGGACGGGCTGGTTGCGGCCGCAGTCGCGCTGTTTCTGGCGGGTGCCGTGCTTGCCAGCCTCGACAGTCCGGCAGCGGGGCTGTTTTCCAGCTAGGCCGAAAATCGGCGCCGGTGGGGTGGAAGCCGCCACCGAAATGCCGATATTGGCATAACACTCGCGGCGTGGCCGCAATTCATGCCCAGTAGAGCGCGGGGACCTTTTGACCGACATATTGACCAGCCTGTTCAGCACCGAAGGGCTTCTCATCGGTACCATCGTGCCGTTCCTCTTCGTGCTTACCGTTGTCGTGTTCGTGCACGAGATGGGCCACTACCTTATCGGGCGCATGTGCGGCATCGGCGTGAAAGCCTTCTCCATCGGCTTCGGACCGGAATTGTTTGCTTTCGTTGATCGCCACGGCACACGCTGGCGGATCGCCGCGATTCCGCTCGGCGGATATGTCAAGTTTGTCGGCGACATGAACGCGACGAGCACGCCCGATGCTGAAGAAATCGAGGCCTTGTCGCCGGAAGAGCAAAAAATCGCGTTCCACACCCAGCCGGTGTGGAAGCGGGCACTGACGGTATTTGCCGGACCTGCCTTCAATTTCATCCTGACGATTGCCGTCTTCGCGGTGATGTTTGCCGCCTATGGCCGCTATGTTTCGGAACCGATGGTGGCCGAGGTGCAGCCTGACAGTCCGGCTGCGGCCGCCGGTTTCATGCCTGGCGACCGGTTCGTTTCCGTCGACGGCGCTGAAATCGAGAGTTTTGCCGACGTGCAGCGCATCGTGTCGGGCCGCGCCGGCGACGAGATTGTCTTCGTGATGATGCGCGATGGCGAGGAAGTCACACTTGTCGCCACGCCGGCGCTTACCGAGCGCACGGATGCGCTCGGCAATATCGTGCGGATCGGTGTCATTGGCGTCGTCAACAATGAGGAGATGGGGCAGCCGAGGCTGATCACCTATTCGCCTGGACAGGCGGTGCTGGAGGGAATTTCCGAGACCGGACACATCATTGCGCGCACGGGACAGTTTTTGCAGCGCTTTGTGACTGGCAGGGAGGACAGATGCCAACTGGGTGGTCCGGTCAAGATTGCCGAAATGTCAGGCAAGGCTGCCGCGCTGGGCTTCGAATGGCTGGTTCAGCTGGTCGCATTGCTCTCCGTCGGCATCGGATTCCTCAATCTGTTGCCGATTCCGCCGCTTGATGGCGGGCACCTGGTTTTTTATGCCGTGGAAGCGGTGATTCGACGTCCGGTGCCTGAAAGGGTAATGGAAGGTATCTACCGCGTGGGCCTGCTGCTTGTGCTGGTTTTCATGGCCTTCGTATTCTGGAACGACATTTTCGGCTGCTGATTCAGGATTCAGCGGCAAACGATTGGTTTGGGAGGGAAAATTGAGGCGTCATTTACCATGGAAGCCGAAATCCGTGGTCACTTTGCAACGCTCGCAGAAATCGTAAACGCAAATTAACCAGAAACCTTGCGTGTGTGGGAAATCCGGTTATTACGGTGTGTGAGTTCTGCCGAGACGCCCGGATTTCTCGCTTTGGGGACTACGAGAAAAGAAGGTAAGACAGCCCTATGAAGGCAGCTTCCAGTCTGTATGGCGCCGCTTCGGCGGTGTTCCTGTCATTGTGTATCGTGTTTTCTGGAAGCATCGCTGTCCAGCTTGCCTCCATTTCGCAGGCGGAAGCAGCGGTGGTGAGCCGGATTGACGTGCGCGGCAACGAGCGTGTCGATGCCGAAACGATCCGCGATTACATTGGCATTCGGCCTGGGGTTTCCTTCAGCGGTTCGGCAATCGACGACGCCGTGAAGCGGCTGTTTGCGACCGGACTTTTCTCCGACGTTCAGATCAACCAGCGCTCGTCCACGCTGGTGGTGGTCGTGGTTGAATACCAGATCGTCAACCAGGTCATTTTCCAGGGCAACCGCAAGATCAAGGACGACCAGCTGGCTGCTGCCGTCTCGCTGCAGCCGCGCGGATCGTTTTCCGACGCCGCGATGCAGGCGGACATTGAAGCGGTCAAGGCTGCATATGGCCGGATCGGTCGCGATGACGCGCAGGTCATCGCCTATACGCAGGATCTCGGCAGCAACCGCGTCAATGTGATCTTCGAGGTTACTGAGGGCGGGCGCACCAAGATCGCGTCGATCAACTTTGTCGGCAACAATGCCTTCCGCGATGGGCGTCTGCGCGACGTGATCCAGACGAAGAAGTCCAATTTCCTGTCGTTCCTCACGCGCAAGGACGTCTTCGACGAGGCGCAGCTTCGTGTGGACGAAGAACTGCTGCGTCGCTTCTACTATGACAGGGGCTATGCCGACTTCCAGATCGTCTCCTCCTATGCGGAGCTGGACGAGGCGGAAAACAAGTACACCATCACCTACACCGTCGATGAAGGCGACCGCTATACCTTTGGCGACATCGCGATCGACAGCACCATTACCGGTGTCGATCCGCAGAGCCTTGAGGATGCGCTGGAAACACGGCGCGGCAACACCTACAGCGCCAGCGATGTCGAGGATACGATTGTCGCGCTGACCGAAAGGCTGGCGGGGCGGGGTTATGCCTTTGCGAATGTCACGCCGCGCGGCGACCGCGACTTCGTAAACCAGACGATTTCTGTCCTCTACACGATCGACCAGGGGCAGCGCGCCTATATCGAGCGCATCGAAGTGCGCGGCAACACGCGGACGCGTGACTACGTTATTCGCCGGGAGTTCGACGTCAGCGAGGGCGACGCATTCAACCAGGTTCTGCTGCGCCGCGCGCGCAAGCGGCTGGAAGATCTCGACTTTTTCGAGTCGGTGGACATTTCCACCGTTCCCGGTTCCGGCCCCGATCAGGTCGTCGTGGTCGTCGACGTGACCGAGAAGTCGACTGGTGAGTTCTCGATCGGCGCCGGTTATTCGACCGGCAGCACGGCAACAAGTGGCTTCCAGCTCGAAGGCGGCATTACCGAGCGCAATTTCCTTGGCCGCGGGCAGGCTATCCGTCTGGCCGTTTCGGGCGGCCTTAACGCGCGTGACTACTCTATCTCCTTCACCGAGCCCTATTTCCTGGGGCGGCGCATCTCGGCCGGCTTCGACATTTATCGCCAGACCCGCAACTACACGAACTACAACAGCAGGGTGACCGGTGGCACGGTTCGTCTGGGGCTTCCCATCACGGAAAACCTGTCGACGCAGTTTGCCTACAACTATTCGGTCGAGACCTATGCCTACTCAACGGCCGCGGCAGCCGTGTGCCCCGGCGCGGCGCCTGCGCCCTGTACCGTCTCGACGCCGGTGCAGGCAGGTATCGCGGCGAGCCCGTGGACCAAGTCGTCCGTCAGCGCATCTCTGATCTACAGCTCGATCGACAATATCAGGGATCCGCGCAACGGCCTGTATGCCAACTTCACCGCCGAGTATGCCGGTATTCTGGGCAATGCTCGCTTCCTGAAGGTTTCGGCCCGCGCCAACTATTACAAGCAGCTGTCGGAAGAACTCGACCTGGTCGGATTGCTGGTTGTCGGTGGCGGTCACGTTCAGGCGATCGGTACTCCGCTGAGGGTGTTTGACTACAACCAGTCGACTGACCGGATCATCCGCGGCTTTGCCCATAACGGCATCGGACCGGTGACTTCGGAGCTGGTTTCCGATCGTCAGCTTGGCGGTACGACCTATTTCCATGCGACTGCGGAAATGCAGTTCCCGCTGCCGGTGCTTCCCAAGAGCTTTGGCATGCGCGGTGCGGTGTTCGCCGATGCGGCGACGCTTTATGGCAATTCGCTGCCGACCGCGATCGGTACCGGGATGCTTTGGCGGACGTCCGTTGGCGCGAGCTTGATCTGGGCATCGCCGTTCGGTCCGCTTCGTGTCGACTATGCGATCCCGCTGACGCGCGCTGCGACCGACAAGGTGCAGAACTTCAACTTCGGCATCTCGACGCGGTTCTAGCCGCTCGAGTGGTTCTCCGGGCCGTTCCGGCCCGGATGAGGGCACTTCGTCTCGGTCCGATGACAGAACCGGTTTTCTTTGCGCCACCGCGTGCTTTCACCGTTGCGGAGATCGCAACGGTTGCCGGTGCGCATCTGACCAATGCCGAACTCGGGTCGCGGGAAATCCATGCCGTCGCAACGGCATCCGAGGGCCGCGACGGCACACTTATATTCGTCGAAGACAAGAAACTGGCCAGCCAGGTGGGAGGCACGCGCGCAGCGGCCGTGTTGTGCCGGCAGGACCTCGCCCTGCATATCCCCGACCACGTGGCGGCTCTGGTTACCGACCAGCCCCAGAAGGCGTTTATCGCTGCCGCGCGGTTTTTGTTCCCCGCCGCGGTACGGCCTCAGCCGGTCATGGGCGAGGCAGGCGTGTCATCGGCAGCACGCATTGCGGAAGGCGCGTCGATTGAAGACGGGGCAACGGTCGAGGCAGGCGCTATCGTTGGCGCCGGGGCGGTGATTGGCGCGGATGCAATCGTAGCGCCGGGAGCGGTGATCGGCCCGCAATGCAGGATAGGGCGGGGCAGCTATGTCGGCCCTGGTGCCACTATCCTTTTTGCGCTGATCGGCGACAGGGTGATCATCCACGCTGGCGCGCGTATCGGCCAGGACGGCTTTGGTTATGTGGCTGGCAGTACGGGGCCTGAAAAGGTTCCGCAGCTCGGCAGGGTCATCATCCAGGACGATGTCGAGATCGGCGCGAATACGACCATAGACCGCGGCGCTATCGGCGATACGGTCATCGGGCAGGCGACCAAAATCGACAACCTCGTGCAGATCGCCCACAATGTTCGTATCGGACGTGCATGTCTGATCGCCGGTCAGTGTGGAATATCGGGATCGGTGACGCTGGAGGACTTTGTCGCGATGGGCGGTGGAGTTGGCTTGTCGGACCACATCACCATTGGCCGGGGCGCCCAGGTGGCAGCTGGCGCCGGCGTGATGCATAACATACCGGCGGGGGAAAAATGGGCGGGCTCGCCCGCGCAACCCTATCGCGATTACTTCCGGGGCGTTAAGGCGATACGTGACTTTGGAAGACCGAAAAGCAAAGGCGGCAGACAGAATGACTAGCGAACCGGCAGAGCTTTCGACAATCGACATCCAGAAGCTGTTGACGCTTCTGCCTCACCGCTATCCGTTCCTACTGGTCGACCGGATCATCGAGATCGACGGCGACAACTCGGCCATCGGCATCAAGAGCGTGACGGTGAACGAGCCGCATTTCACCGGGCATTTCCCGGGAATGCCGGTCATGCCGGGCGTGCTCATCATCGAGGCCATGGCGCAGACGGCCGGTGCGATCTGCATCAACAACATGGAAGATGTCGACAGGACGCCGGTGGTCTATTTCATGACCATCGACGGCGCAAAATTTCGCAAGCCGGTTGTGCCGGGCGACCGACTGGAAATCCACGTCCAGAAGATGAAGCAGCGCGGCGGCATTTTCCGTTTTGCCTGCGAGGCAAAGGTCGACGGAGCCAAGGTGGCGGAGGCGGAAGTGTCCGCCATGGTGTCGTTCCCTGATGGCGAGTGAACCCGCGCAGGCCAGCCCCGCCCCGTTCATCCACCCGCTGGCAGACGTTGCCCAGGGCGCGCAACTGGGCGCTGGTGTGCGTATCGGGCCGTTCTGCCAGGTGGGGCCGGATGTCGTGCTCCATGACAATGTCGAGCTGATCAGCCATGCCGTCGTTGCCGGCGCGACGACCGTCGGCGCCGGCACGCGGATCTATCCGCAGGCCGCACTTGGGCATCAGCCGCAAAATGTGAGCCACAAGGGTGGCCGCACCACTTTGACGATCGGTAGCAATTGTGTGATCCGCGAGTCGGTCACGATGCATGTCGGCTCAGACAACAGCCGCGGTGCGACCGTGGTTGGCGACAACTGCATGTTCATGGCCTATTCGCATGTGGCGCATGACTGCGTGGTTGGCAATCACGTCACCTTCGCCAATGTCGCCACGCTCGCCGGCCATGTCGAGGTGGGCGACCACGTCATCATTGCCGGGCTCTCGGCAATCCACCAGTTCGTCCGCATTGGCCATCACGCCTTCATTGGCGGCAAGACCGGGATCGAGGGCGATGTCATCCCCTATGGCATGGTGACCGGCAATCGGGGCCGGTTGCGCGGTCTCAATGTCGTTGGCTTGAAGCGTGCGGGTCTCACGCGAAGTGAACTGCATACGTTGCGGGATGCATACCGCATGCTTTTCGATCGTTCACACACGATTGCCGAAAACGCAGAGAAGGTGCGCGCCGCGCATGGCGACGATCCGCACGTTGCCGACATCCTGGATTTTGTCACCACCCGCGGAAAGCGCCTGTACTGCATGCCGCCGGTGTCAGATGGACCGGGCAGCGAGAGCGACGCAGATTGACCGGTCGCAGGCGCACAAGGGCGCCTGCTCGAAACCGTAAACCTGTCTCTACCTTTGCTGGAACAATCTAGCGCCGGGCAATCGGCACGTAGTCGCGTTCCGTCTCGCCCGTGTAGAGCTGGCGCGGCCGACCGATCTTCTGGTGCGGGTCCTCGATCATCTCTTTCCACTGCGCCACCCATCCGACCGTGCGGGCGACGGCAAAAAGCACCGTGAACATGGTGGTTGGGAAACCGAGCGCCTTGAGCGTGATGCCGGAATAGAAGTCGATGTTCGGATAGAGCTTCTTCTCGATGAAGTACTCGTCGGTCAGCGCGATTTTTTCGAGCTCCATCGCGACGTCCAGAAGCGGGTCGTCCTTGATGCCGAGCTCGCCCAGAACCTCATGCGTGGTCTTCTGCATGATCTTGGCGCGCGGATCGTAGTTCTTGTAGACGCGGTGGCCAAAGCCCATCAGCCGGAACGGATCGTCACGATCCTTGGCGCGGTCGATGAACTCGGGAATGCGGTCTACCGAGCCGATTTCTGCCAGCATGTTGAGCGCCGCCTCGTTGGCGCCGCCATGAGCCGGACCCCAAAGGCAGGCGATGCCGGCCGCGATGCAGGCAAACGGGTTGGCGCCCGACGAACCGGCAAGCCGGACAGTCGAGGTCGAAGCATTCTGTTCGTGATCGGCATGAAGGATGAAGATGCGTTCCATTGCCCGGGCAAGCACCGGGTTGACGCTGTATTCCTCGCACGGAACCGCAAAACACATATGCAGGAAATTGCCGGCGTAGCCGAGCTCGTTGCGCGGATAAACGAAGGGCTGGCCAATGTGATATTTGTAGGCCATCGCGGCAATCGTCGGCATCTTCGCGATCAGGCGGATCGACGCCACCATACGCTGGTGCGGGTCCGAGATGTCCGTTGAGTCGTGATAGAAAGCCGAAAGCGCGCCAACCACGCCGCACATCACGGCCATCGGGTGTGCGTCGCGGCGGAAGCCGGTGAAGAAGCGCGACATCTGCTCATGCACCATCGTGTGCCGCGTGACGCGATAGTCGAAGTCCTCTTTCTGGGTCTTTGTCGGCAGATCGCCATAAAGCAGGAGGTAACAGACCTCGAGGAAATCGCCATGCTCGGCGAGCTGGTCGATCGGGTAGCCACGATGCAGCAGCACACCCTGGTCGCCGTCGATATATGTAATGCCGGACTCGCAGCTCGCCGTCGACGTGAAACCCGGGTCGTAGGTGAACATGCCGGTGTTCTTGTAGAGGGCGCCGATGTCCACGACATCCGGCCCGACGGTTCCTGAACGGACGTCCAATTCGGTTTTCTTGTTGTCAAAAACCAGCGATGCCGTCGTACCCGTCATGGTCCACCTCTCAATCTCGACATTTCCCGGAAAAGCGCGGGGACCTCTGATGGAGGTCGCGAGCGCGCCTTAGCTACCGCATTTGGGCGTTGCTGCCAAGCTGGCCCAATGGCTATGTTGCATTGCGAAAACGTCGATACAAGTTTGGCGCGGCGGCCAGGGAACTTAATCGATTTGGTCGCCAATGCGGCCAATACTTTCGTCTTTTCCAAGCACTGCCAGCACGTCAAAAACGCCCGGCGACGTTGCGCGGCCGGTGAGGGCCGCCCGCAATGGTTGCGCGATCTTGCCGAGTTTCAGTTCTGCCTTTTCGGCGTAATCGCGGACGATTCCCTCCAGGGTCTCGGCCTTCCAGTCGGCTGCGGCCTCAAATTTTGGCAGCAATTCGCCAAGGAGCGCGCGCGCATCCGCGTCGAGGATGGACGCAGCCTTTTCGTCGAGTGCAAGCGGGCGCTCCGTAAACAAAAATGTTGCGCTATCAGCGAGTTCAACCAATGTCTTCGCGCGCTCTTTCAGTCCCGGCATGGCCGCAAGAAGCTTCTTCTTCTTCTCATCAGTCAGGCGATCGGCAATCGGCCCGGGATTTTCCAGATAGGGCAATGTGTCAATGAGTGCGTCCATCAGCGGTTCATCGTCCATATTGCGCATATGGATGCCGTTCAGCGCCTCAAGCTTCTTGAAGTCGAACCGTGCGGCGCCCTTGTTGATGTCTTCGGTCTCGAACCAATTGATCATATCTTCGACCGACATCACCTCGTCGTCGCCGTGGCTCCAGCCAAGGCGGGCGAGATAGTTGCACAAAGCGTGCGGCAGGTAGCCCATGGCGCGATAGGCCTCCACGCCCAGCGCACCGTGACGCTTCGACAGCTTTGCGCCGTCCGGACCGTGAATCAGCGGCACATGCGCCATGACCGGGACGTCCCAGCCCATGCCTTCATAAATGATCTGCTGGCGGGCGGCGTTTGTCAGGTGATCGTCGCCGCGAATGATGTGGGTGACGCCCATGTCGTGATCGTCGACGACCACGGCAAGCATATAGGTCGGGCCTCCGTCAGAGCGCAGAATGATGAAATCGTCGAGATCCTTGTTCGGAAAGCGCACGTCGCCCTGGACCTTGTCTCGGACAATTGTCTCGCCTTCCTGCGGGGCCTTGATACGCACGACAGGCTTGACGCCTTGAGGCGCCTCGGAGGGATCGCGGTCGCGCCAGCGGCCGTCATAACGGGGAGGGCGCCCTTCCGCGCGCGCCCTTTCGCGCATTTCAGTCAGTTCTTCCTGGCTGGCGTAGCAATGGTAGGCCTGCCCCTTGGCAAGAAGCTCGTCCGCCACCGCCCGATGGCGGTCCGCGCGCGCATATTGTGAAACGGGTTCTTCATCCCAACCGAGCCCCAGCCAGTTGAGACCGTCGAGGATTGCCGCCGTCGCAGCGTCGGTGGAGCGTTCGCGGTCGGTGTCCTCAATGCGCAACAGCATCTTGCCGCCGGTGTGGCGTGCATAAAGCCAGTTGAACAGCGCGGTACGGGCGCCGCCGATGTGCAGATAGCCGGTTGGCGAAGGCGCAAAGCGCGTGACGACGGTGTCGGGCATGTCGGAATTCCTGATTGGCGCCAGCGAGGCTAGGGCCGCGTGTGGCGTTTCGAGCGCGTTCATGTAGCATAGGGTCATTGGGGCGCAAGCGTTGACGGACGGAACGGCTGAATGGAGGCCGAACGGATTGCGCTCGCCAGCGACGAACGCCTGATTTTCACCGGCGAACCCGCTGAAGCGCCCTCACTTCCAGTTCCAGCGGCAACAGGCATGCCCGCCGAACGCGGACATGGCCGCGCGTGGTGGCGCGGTATGTCCAGCCTTGCTGTTGTCTCCGATCGCGTCACCACGGCGTTGGAAGCCGAACGCGAGCACGGAACCGGTTTCGCGTTTGCGCCGGTTTTGATGGCCGCCGGCGCGGTGACCTATTTCTGTCTGCCGCAGGAACCGCAACCGGTGGCGCTGTTTGCGCTTGCCGCTCTCGCTTCCATGTCGGCCGTCGGTTTGCGCGGGTCGCAGCTCCCGAGGGCGGTGGCACTGGCTTTGCTGCTGATGATGCTGGGCGCGCTCGCCGGTGCGCTGGAAAGCTGGCGGCACTCCACACAGATGATGGGTTCGGCCATCTCAACGCGCGCTACCGGGCGCGTGGTGGCAATTGAAGATCGGGCCAATGGCCGACAACGATTGACGATCGACCTGATCGCCACCGAGCGGCCAACGCTTCGACATGCGCCGGAGCGCTTCAGAGCTACAACCCGCGAGGTTCCTGCAGGTCTGGAGCCGGGCGACGGGGTGGCCGGTGTCGTGCGACTGCTGCCGGCCAGCGGCCCGGCTCGGCCTCACGGCTACGATTTTGCATTCGAGAGCTATTTCGACGGAATCGGTGCAAACGGTTTCTTTCTCGCCGGCCCGTTCGAGACGGAAATAGAGCGAGCGCCGCCGGTTGGAACGCAGATCCGGGCCTGGGTCGAGCGCCAGCGGCTGGCTCTGGCGGCGCATGTGCGCGGACGCATTGGCGGGCCCGAAGGCGAGGTGGCGGCGGCACTTGTGGCCGGTGTGCGCGGCGGAATACCCGAAGAGGTGACCGAAGCGCTGCGACGGACAGGGCTCGCGCATTTCCTGGCGATTTCCGGTCTGCACATGGCTCTTGTCGCGGGCACGGTCATCGGTGCGATGCGGATGGTCTTTGCTCTGTTTCCGGGCTTTTCTTCGCGCCATCCAGTCAAGAAATATGCGGCGGCTGGCGGGCTGGTCGCGCTGGCGCTTTATCTCGTCCTGTCGGGTGCCGCGGTGGCAGCGCAGCGCGCCTTCATCATGTTCGCGGTCATGCTGATTGCCGTGCTGTTTGACCGTGCCGCACTCACCATGCGTAACCTGGCGGTCGCAGCGCTGATCATCATGATCATTGCGCCGCACGAGGTGATGGGCCCGAGCTTCCAGATGTCATTTGCCGCGACGGCGGCGCTGATCGGCGCCTATGGCTGGTATTCGGAGCGACGCATGCGCCGGCCGGCGAGCGGATCGATGCCTCAGCGCTCGATGTTCGGAACCGGATTGCGGCTCGTCGGGCTGTTCTTCATCGGGCTTGCGACAACGTCACTGATAGCGGGGCTGGCGACGGGACTCTTCGCCGTCTGGCACTTCCAGCGCATCGCACCGCTGGGGCTGATCGCCAATCTGGCGGCAATGCCCATCGTCACCGTAGCCGTGATGCCGCTTGCGGTCGCGGGCGTGCTCACCATGCCCTTCGGCCTCGACGGCATCTTCTTCGCCGGGATGGGCAAGGCGCTGGCATTGGTGATTTCGGTCGCGCAGGGGTTGGCCGAACGGTCGCCAATCGACAAGGTGGGTGCGATCCCGCCCGTTGCAGTTGCTATGCTCTCGCTTGCACTGATGTTTGCCACGATCCTGACGACGTGGCTCAGGGTAGCAGCCCTGCCGCTTCTGGCGGTCGGGATGGCGATCATTGCAATGCGCGAGCAGCCCGATGTGATGGTCTCGGAAGATGCGCGGCAGGTCGCCATGCGTCTTGACGATGGCCGTCTCGCCGTCAATCGCGCGCGGCCGTCAGCATTCACGCTGGGCATCTGGGAAGCCGCACTGATTGGCAAGGGGCTGGTGAAACCGGTGGACGGTGCGTTTGATCCTGGGCCGCCGGGCGAAACGCCGTTCCACTGTGGCGACGGACTTTGTCTGGCGCGTCACGCGAGCGGAGCGGTCGTCGCCTTCGCCGAAGACGCCGGGGCAGCAGAACCGGCCTGCGCGCAGGCGACACTTGTCATTATCGATGATGCGACAGCACAAAACCTCTGCCCGGCTCGGCCGGTAATGGTGATTACAAAACGGGATCTCGCCTGGCGAGGCAGTGCGGCGATCAGGTTCAAACCGGAAGGCGCCGAGGTCAGCTACGCTATCGGTGAGACATTACGGCCGTGGCACGATCATCGCCGCTGGTCGCGCGAGGCGAGGGGGCTGCCGCCTTACCGGCGGCAATCAGAGTGAATTCGCTTTTCGCAGAATCACTCCGATTGTTAGTATTGCCGCAATTCCGGACGGAAAACCGGTGCCCACATTTCCTGGAATTGCTCCAGCGACGATCAGTAACGCCTGATCAGCCCGACAAGGCGGCCCTGAACCTTGACCTGGTCGGGGCCGAAAATGCGCGTCTCATAGGCGGGATTGGCGGCTTCAAGCGCGATCGAGGCGCCCTTGCGGCGGAAGCGCTTGAGCGTTGCCTCCTCGTCATCCACCAGCGCGACGACAATGTCGCCGGGGTTGGCGGTCTGGGCGTTGCGGATGACGACAGTGTCGCCGTCGAAGATACCCGCATCGATCATGGAATCGCCCTTGACCTCGAGCGCGTAGTGCTCGCCGCCCGACAGCATGTCCGGCGGCACGGCAATCGAATGGGTCTGATGCTGGATCGCCTCGATCGGCACGCCGGCCGCGATGCGGCCCATGACGGGAACCGAGATCGACGTTTCCACGTCATCATTGCTGGCGGTCGGAACGCGCGATGGCTGGGGCGGGGCCTTGCCGAGGCCTCCCTCGATGATGCCCGGCGAAAAGCGACGCGCCGCATTGAGCCCCGGCGCGATGGAATCGGGCATGCGCAGCACTTCCAGCGCGCGGGCCCGGTTTGGCAGACGGCGGATGAAACCGCGCTCCTCAAGCGCCGTGATCAGGCGGTGAATCCCGGATTTGGAGGCCAGATCCAGCGCTTCCTTCATTTCGTCGAAGGAGGGCGGGATGCCGGTTTCCTTGAGCCGCTCATGGATGAAAAGCAGAAGCTCGTGTTGCTTGCGCGTCAGCATTGTCAGTCCCCTGAACCCGGTTTCGCCGGGAATCGCCGGCAAACAAAACCAGAACAATCACTATATGTTCCAGTCTTGTTCCGCAAGTGTTTAATTTTCGATGAAAATTGGGTTGTCCTTTCGCTCACGGGCTATTCGTCGCTGCGCGACGGCCCTCCGCGGGGCGCCGGACTCCCGGCGGCGCGCAGGCGCGCGCTCGGCCCGCGGCCGTTTGTTTGCGCTCACGGCGAGTTCGCTCCGCGCACGCAAAGGCGTTCGCTGCCGGATTGCGGAAGCGGGGCATGTGCAGGATTCGGGGCATTTCCCGGCGGTTCAGGACGTGTCGGGCGCGGGGTGCGGCAGCGGCCACGCGAACGCAGCGAGGACGGAAATCGCGACGCCGCCGGCCATCCGGCCGAACAGCGGCGGTCGCTTTTCTGCGCCGCCTCCGCCGCACGCCGCAAGCAGCAGCTTCGCTTGTCGTTCAATCTGTTGGGCAAGCTCCCGGGCCAGCGCCCGAAAGCTGGCGGCGAGGCGATGCGCGTCCGCCGGGCGGCAGCCCGCCGGCGGCATCAATGCGATTGGCGCATCCTGGCCGCCGGCGACGAAATCCCGCGCTGCTCTCTCGGCACGGCGCAGGACCCAGAGCACTAAACCGCGCATGGCGGGCGAACGGGCGGCCGCACACTCGGCCAGGCCGGCCAGCGCGCCAAGCAGGGCAACGAGGCGCATCAGCGCCGTCCGTTCCTGCTCGATCGCCCGTTTCCAGTCCATCGCCGCCGCTCCTTGTCGCTGGCGGGGGCTATTGTCGGAGAGGGATTGGGGGGTGGGGATGGATTAGCGAGTAGGGAGTAGCGAATAGCGAGTAGGGACAAGGGGTTGGCGGGGAAATGGATTTTTTTGGGAGCGAATTTGTCCACGTAATGGCGGTCGTGGCCGATCCACACGGTTTAAGGTAGCATGAGCACGCGACAGGGGCGCTGCGAAGGGATCAGTGCTTCGGTGATCTGGTTGCAGACGTATCTTTGGGAGTTCCGCCAGAACCTTCGGATTGATGCTTGACCTGCTTTTGCAGTCTTTCACGGCGCCTTTCTCGCTAGGGCGTGTGCTCACAAATGACGAATGTTGATGACCGCATTCGGCAGAAACTCCGAAGCCGATCAATCGACTGCACGGGACCGCGATGCGGGACGAAGCGGACTTCGGCGCTCTAAGGATGAATGACCAATATGCGCCTCATACAACTGTCGAAAAAATGCGCATTAGCACCCTTCCTCAATCCACCTCACAACGCCCTCAATACCAGGAAAGATTGTCATGCTACTTATTCGCATCATCGACAAATCTCGGATTGCCACAGCTTCGCTCTCGACGGGAATATCGAACCGAACTAGCTTAGGTTGATCATCTCCATCGATCTTCGCGTACTTGGAACTCCCTCGAAAGAGGTCTTCCAGGTTATGCATTGTTGTTCGATTTCGAGAGAAAGAACCCATCTGCCAAAGGTTCCTCACATTCTGTTCGTAGAAATCATTTATGTGCTCGAGATGATCTGTGCTAAATGACCGAAAAGATTCTGTCTCCAATGCCCAAATAGAAACCATTCCAGTTTTGCTATGAATAGTTCCACTGAATGCAAAAAAGCTGGCAACATAAACACTATACGACCAGTCTAACAATCGCGTTGACAGGCCATAATGTTGAGCCAACGCTTCAATAGAATGCTCTGAATTCTCATCAACGTCAGGCAAGCGTATTGCACGAGCATCTCTCGAGATATTTCCATATATCGCATAATTCTTCTCAAAAAGACGCATTCGTCTTGCATACAATTCGTCAAGCTCTGCCGGAGAATGCTCGGAGAATTTTCGATCGAAGCTAGACACTAGCCCCCAACTGCTACAGCCTTGTCCTCGAAACAGATACTTTTCCTCGGATACGTTATCCTTATTCACTAGGGTGGAAGCAACTTTTTGCTTGAAGTCCATCCAATCCGAGCAGTCTACGACGGCGAGCCAGCCATCTTGTTCTTTAAAATATCGGGGCACTTTCACTCACTTTCAGTCCACAAAGATCAATCAACGATGAATGAAAACCGATTTCATCAGCGGCGATGGCGGGCCTAGAAAAACCGAACTCTCCGTCGGCCCATGAGAACTTCCAAGGTGCCTCGGGTGCGTCTCGATAGGCAATTAGCCCACTTCGCCAAAGAATTCCCTCAATATCACGATATATTTGTCTTCTATTTCTCTCATTTACAGAACCGATAGAAAAATGGCAAATTAACTCAATAAGTTCCTGAAACTTGTCACGAGTGACAACTTCGCATTCCATCATTGCTATCGCCGCTTCCAGTTCGTCCGCGACCATGTTAATCAAGAATTCTCCCTGAACTCTATAGTCATCCTGTCGTGTCGCGAGTGCTTTTTCCGCGCCCGGAATTGTAGCGACAACTTCTTCTGCTGTTGTAACCAACATCTTTTTTGCAACATCTCTCGCAATCTCTGAAACTGTCCTAGAAAAGTCGTCTGGACTGTAACTCTGTTGATTTCTATCTGCTTGGCCGATGGCATTCGCTAGTTTGTTCAAGGCGTCGATAATGTTTCGCGGAGATAGCCGTGTATGCCGCAAAAGATACTGTTCAACACTTTCTTCCACTTTTCGCGTCGATGGAAGCCGAGTTTCAAAACCAAGCCATTTTGCGAATGGTCTCGAACCTGTGAGAAGTTCCGAGCGTGCGAATTTGCCACCACTTGCCGAGTGCAACCTCTGATTCAAAAAACGCTCCGCTGCATTGCGATCCCAGTTTAGTTTTAGGAGATGGGCATCTGTTCGGTCAGCGTGCGGGTCTTGAGTAGAGCGATTGAAAACATAGTTTCTAATAGAAACTGTGACTCTAAGGTATTGTGTGCTCTTTGCAACAGCGGATAGCAAGAATGCGCATTTGAATAGACCGCGTTGTACATCTAGCCATCCCGTTAAGTCGGCCCAAGCTAGCTCATCTAAACCATCTATAATGTAATGAACCTGTCCATATTGATGTAAGAGTTGGAGAACATCATACTCTAAGTCGTCGAAGTTGAGCGCCTTGCGAAAATCCTCATTGATGGAGTTTAAATTTGTGTACCGCTTTGTAATCTCCGAGATCATAGTGATCGGGGAGAGTGGGCGGCGTGGAATCGGATCCCATGCAACTTGCGGATAGTTTTTTCTTATGGATGCTCGGAAGTCAGCGAGCAAGTCTGACGTTTCTTTGTGGAAGACGTCTCCTTCACAGGCATCAATCGCTTTGATTGCACGCTTATCCGGGTTCTGGTTGTAGAATATTGTAAGTGCCGATAGGAGGAAGGCAGCCTTCCAAAGCTCAGCCCAAAATACGGTCGTCTCTTCTGGGCTCATTGAGCCACGAAATGCTCTGATCCCTCTTCCTGAGAAAATATCACTTCCTAGGGACAGGTACTTGCATACCTGTGATTTTGAACCGGACAGGATTTCTATATGCCGCAGGAGGTGAGTTTTGCCTGATCCCTTTCTGCCAACAACGATTTTGGCCTTAGTGATGTCATTGGTAGCGATGTACTTCGCTGACAACACGTCTGTTATGTCAACATATGTGTTCTCAATGTCAGAACGATCTGACGCGTTGGGCTCGCCGAAAGGAGCTGGGTCGTATGGTACCGGTGTCAAATCACTGTCACTGCTAACGAATTAGGCAAATTAAGACTTTCAAATTCACTTTGATGCAGTGATAACTCTTCAGGTTTCCTCGGAGCCAGACTGTTGCAGGGCGATAGTCACGAATGTTGTGCACCTAGGCAAGCAAAACTTTTGATCTGCTAGCTCGAGCAAACTGATCCGTTGACCATTTGCGTAATATCAGGTGCTGCTGCGCGCACGATCAAGAGTGGTCTTTGAGGAGGAAAACTGCATCGATTTGAAACAGAGCACATGCTTTCCGATCTCCGCGTTTTGCAACTCTCAGTGTTGACAGACTGTGCTTTGGTACCGTCCGTGCAATGCGCTGTATCTAGCACAGTAGGCTCCAAGCGGCAGGCTGATCCCCCAGGCTCTATCAGCATCTCGGGAGGCAAGGCAGACATTGGAGTCTGACATGCCGGCGTGATTCAAGCTCCCCCAAAGGAGCTTTGAACATGAGACACGCTGTCTCCGATGCCGAATGGCGGTGGATTTGCCCGTTCCCTCCTTTCAAGCCGGGGTGGTTTCGCGCCTTCGACAAAAAGCGCTGTCAGCGCAGCATCAGCACCCTGCAGGGATCGCCTTCGTTCGCCGTCGGGGCGTTGGCTTCGCGGATGATGAGGCAGTTGGCATCAGCCAGCGTGCGCAGCATGGACGAATCCTGGGTGGGGAAGGGGCTGGCGACAAGGTGGTCATTTTCGAGGGCGGCCTTCGCCCGCACGTAGTCGCGGCGGTGATCGTTTGCCTTCATGGCTTGGCCCAGCACGGCGTCGCGCATGTCGGGTTCGAATTCCCTTCCACCGAGTTTCGCAAGCAAAGGGCGCAGGAAGAGATGGGCGCAGACGAGGCTCGACACCGGGTTGCCCGGAAGTCCGAGAACATGGACGCCGTCCAGCTTGCCGACCATCAGCGGCTTGCCGGGGCGCATGGCGATCTTCCAGAAATCGAGCGTCATGCCGAGCCCGGTCAGCACGCCGTGGACAAGATCGTGGTCGCCGACCGAGGCGCCGCCGAGCGTGACGATGACGTGTGCGCCAGCATCCCGCGCGCGGTCGATCGCCTCGGCGATGGCTTGCTCGCGGTCGGGCACGATGCCGAGATCGAGCGGCTCGCCGCCGTCGGCGCGTACAAGGGCGGCGATGCCGTAGCCATTGGAGGCGATGATCTGGTCGGGGCCGGGCGTGGAGCCGGGCGGCAGCAATTCGTCTCCGGTGGCGAGAATGGCAACGCGGGGGCGAGCCACGACCGGCAGCGTGTCGTGATTGGCCGCGGCAGCAAGCGAAAGGGCGGCCGGATCGAGGATGCGGCCAGCGGGCAATAAGGGATCGCCCTTACGGAAGTCGAGACCGGCCTTGCGGATGTGTTTGCCTTTCGCCGTGCTTTCGAGCGCCTCGACGGTTCTGCCGTCCGCTCCAGCGCGGGTGTCTTCCTGCAAGAGGATGGTGTCGGCGCCTTCGGGCACCGGCGCGCCGGTGAAGATGCGGACTGCCTGCCCCGCGCCGAGTTTGCCGGCGTAGCGGCGGCCGGCGGGCGCTTCCCCGACAACGGAGAGCGTTGCGGGGAGGGTGGCAATGTCGTCGGCGCGCACGGCATAGCCGTCCATTGCCGAGGCATCGAAGGGCGGCTGGGTACGCAGGGCGGAAACCGGTTCGGCCAGCACCCGCCAGGCGGCGTCGGGCAGCGGGAGGTTTTCGGCAGGAAGCGAAGCCGCACCAACCAGAAGCCGGGCGAGGGCGTCGTCGACTGGCAAGAGAGCCACGGGGCTATCCCGCGTCGCGGCTGTAATCGCCGGAGCGGCCGCCGCTCTTTTGCATCAGGCGGATTTCGCCAATCACCATGTCGCGGTCGATCGCCTTGGCCATGTCGTAGATGGTGAGGCAGGCGACGGAGACCGCCGTCAGCGCTTCCATCTCGACGCCGGTCTTGCCCGAGACGCGGACTTCAGCGCTCACGCGCAGGCCGGGCAGGGTCTCATCCGGCTCGATATCGAGTGTGACCTTGTTGAGGAGAAGCGGGTGGCAAAGCGGGATCAGCTCATGCGTCTTCTTGGCCGCCATGATGCCGGCAATGCGGGCCGTGCCCAGAACGTCGCCCTTCTTCGCGTTGCCGGCGAGGATGGTTTGAAGCGTCTCGGCGCGCATCGAGACGGAACCTTCGGCGCGGGCGCGGCGCTCGGTGATGTCTTTCTCCCCGACATCGACCATATGGGCCTCGCCGGAGGCAGAAATGTGGGTGAGCCTGGCGGGGTCAGCGGCCACGCGCATTCACTCCGCGGCAGAGCTATGTGCGGCCTGCCGCTCACCGAACAGCAGCGCGCGCGTTGCGGCTTCCACGTCGTCCTGCCGCATCAGGCTTTCGCCGACCAGAAATGTGGTGATGCCCGCCCCGGCAAGGCGTTCGCAGTCGGCATGGGCGAAGATGCCGCTTTCGCCGACCAGCAGGCGATCATCGGGCACCATGGAGGCCAGACGCTCGGAGGTTTCCAGCGTCGTCTCGAAGGTGCGCAAATTGCGGTTGTTGATGCCGACGAGACGGGACTGAAGCGTCAGCGCGCGCTCCATCTCGGCCTCGTCGTGAACCTCGACCAGCACATCCATGCCGAGCCCGAAGGCTTCGTCCTCCAGACGGCGGGCATCGTCATCCGACAGGCTGGCCATGATGAGCAGGATCGCGTCGGCGCCCCAGGCGCGCGCTTCGTGCACCTGATAGGTGTCGAACATGAAGTCCTTGCGCAAGGCGGGAAGGGCGGTCGTGGCACGGGCTGCGGTGAGAAATTCCGGCGCACCCTGAAAGGAGGGCTTGTCGGTCAGCACCGACAGGCAGGCCGCGCCACCGCGTTCGTAAGCGCCGGCCAGGGCAGGCGGGTCGAATTCGTCGCGGATGAGACCCTTTGACGGGCTCGCCTTTTTCACCTCGGCGATGAGGCCGAAGACGCCTGACTTGCGCTTGTTTTCAAGTGCGGAGAGAAATCCGCGCGGCCGGCCGGCATGTGCGGCACGTGCTTTCAGGTCGGCCAGCGGAACGGCAGATTTCGCGGCGGCGATCTCGTCGCGCTTGTAAGCCTCGATGCGTTGGAGAATATCGCTCATCACGCACCTGCGTTGGAGACGGCCACCAGCCGCTCAAGCGCGGCGAGTGCTGCGCCGCTGTCGATCGCGTCGGCAGCGATTTGGACGCCTTCCCTAAGGTCGGCCGCCTTGCCGGCGACGACAAATGCGCCGGCGGCATTCAGCATCGATATGTCGCGATAGGGGCCGCTGACGCCTTCGAGCACGGATTTCAGCGCCACCGCATTGTGTTCGGCATCGCCGCCCTTGAGCTTGTCCGGGGTCGTGTTGTCGAGGCCGGCATCCTTTGGCGTGACCTCGAACGTGCGCACCTTGCCGTCCTTCAATTCGGCCACCTTGGTCGTGCCGGTGGTCGTCATTTCGTCCAGCCCGTCGCCATGGACCACCCAGACGGCTTCGGAGCCCAGATCCCTGAGAACATGGGCGAGCGGTTCGACCCATTGCGGCGCGAACACGCCGACGAGCTGGCGCTTGACGCCGGCCGGATTGGAAAGCGGGCCAAGCAGGTTGAAGATGGTGCGGGTGCCGAGCTCGACACGCGACGGGCCGACATGGCGCATCGCGGAGTGGTGTGCCGGCGCGAACATGAAGCCGAGCCCCGCTTCTGCGATGCAGGCGGCAATGCGGTCGGGGCCGATCTCGATATTGATGCCAAGCGCTGCCAGCGTGTCGGCCGCGCCGGAGCGGGACGAAAGCGCCCGGTTGCCGTGCTTGGCGACGGGAACGCCGGCACCTGCGGTGATGAACGCAGCGCAGGTCGAGACATTGTAGGAGCCGGATGCATCGCCGCCGGTTCCCACGATGTCGATGGCGTCGGCGGGCGCCTCGACCGGCAGCATCTTGGCGCGCATCGTGGCGACCGCACCGGAAATCTCCGGCACCGTCTCGCCGCGCACGCGAAGCGCCATCAGGAAGCCGCCGATCTGGCTCGGCGTCGCATCGCCCGACATCATGACATCGAAGGCGGCGCGCGCCTCCTCCTGGGTCAGTGGCTCGCCATTGGCGGCCTTCGCGATGTAGGTCTTGAAGTCTGCCATCGCGCCCGGCCCTAGAAGCTCAGTGCCTGGTTGATCGCGCTCTGGTTGACCCTCACCTCGTATTTCGACTGCAGCTTGGCGACAAGCTGGTCGAGCAGGTCGTCGGACATGCCCGAAGAGAGCGCCTGACGGGTTTCCGGCGCGATGGCGTCCGGTCCGGCGCCAATCGGTTCGAACACTTCCGTTACGCGAAACAGGATCTGCGCGCGATCATTGGGTCCGGTGACGACGCCCACACCATTTCGCGCAACGCCGAATGCAGCCGCGATGCCGGCATTGCCGAGGTCGATATCCTCGCTGTCGCGATTGAGGCCGCGTTTCGTCTTGAGTTCCAGACCGAACTCGTCGGCGATCTCGGCGAGCGCCTTGCCATCGGCGACCCCTTTGCGCGCGGCTTCAGCGCGCTCGGCGAGCCTGGTCGTGACCTGATTGTCGCGCCAATCCGCAATTACCTCGTCGCGCACCTCGTCCAGCGTGCGCTCACGGGCCGGAATGACATCGGTGACCTCGTAGAACAGGAAACCGGTGGCTCCGATATTGATCGGCGGGTTTTCGATGCCGACATCGGTCTGGAAAGCCTCAGACAGAAGTTCCGCCTGGGAGGGAAGATCGACTTCGCCGCCATCGGGCGTTCCGCCGCGACGATCAACGGCTTCGACCGTCTCCACCTGTAGCCGCAGCCTGTTTGCCGCTTCCTGCATGGTTTCGCCGCCGGCGCGGGCGTCCTCGTAGGAATCGTAGACGTCGAGAAGCACGTTTGCCGCCTCGTCGAGGGCGATCTCGGAGCGGATGGCATCGGATACCGAAGCCAGCGGTTCGACCACGGCAGGCTGGATTTCGGTGACGCGGACCAGAATGAAGCCGAAATTGCCATCGACCACATCACTCACCGCGCCCTCTGCGAGCGAGAACGCTGCTTCGGCAATGGCAGGGTCGGCAACCCGGTCCTTGGAGAAGTTGCCAAGCAGGACGTCATTCATCGTCTTGTTCTGTTCCGCGACGATGTCTTCGTAGCTCGATCCGGCGTTGATCTTGTCGAGTGCGGCTTTCGCGTCGTCCTCGGTGGCAAAGACCAGCTGTTCGATGCGCCGCTGCTCGGCCTTCGTGTAGCGGTCGATATTGTCGTTGTAATAGGCCTCGATCTGGTCGCTTAGCACAGCGCCTTCGTCGGCGATGTCCTCGGGCTCCAGCTTGATGTATGAGATCGCGCGGTATTCCGGCGCGGCATAACGCTGCTTGTTGTCCTCGAAATAGGCGCTGATATCGCTGTCGCTCGGCTCTTCGACCGGCTCAACTGTCGAACGCGGAATGACGACGAATTCCACCGTGCGGTCCTCGCCCTGATAAAGCGCCATTGCCCGCAAATAGGCGTCCGGGATTCTAACGGCGTCGGCAACCGCTTGGACGATCTGCTGGCGGATCGCGACCTGCTCGCGGTTCCTCAGATAGTCTTCCGGCCGCATGCCGACCTGGCGCAAAACATATTCGAACTGCTGGCGGTTGAAGCGCCCGTCCGAACCCTGGAATGCCGGATCCTCGGCGGTCAATGCGGCAAGCCGGTCTTGCGACAGACCTAGCGTCATCTCGCTTGCCTGCTCGTCGAGCAGTGCGCCAGCGATGAGCTGCGAGAGAACCTGCTGGTCGATACCCAGCGCCTGTGCCTGCTCGCGGGTCAGCCGGGTATTGAACTGCCGCGACATGACCTGAAGCTGGCGATCGTAGGCGAGGCGGTAGTCGATGACTGAAACGCCGGTGTTGCCGGCGGTAATCACATTGTTGCCGGGGCCGCCGAAAATCGAGCCTGAGATGCCCCAGACTGCGAAGCTGAGCACCAGAAGACCCAGCAGAAGCTTGGCGACCCACGATTTGGCGGCTTGGCGAAGACTGTCGAGCATGGGTGGCGTGATTTCCCGGCAAAAATGATACGAACGAGGGCAATAGCGTCCTTGCGGGTCAGTGTCGATTGCTTTGTGGCACGTTTTTGGTAGTCAGACCCGGCGTTTGGCCATGATGGAGGATACTCGCCGATGACACCCGGAATTCGCCCGCTCGTGGCTGGCAACTGGAAAATGAATGGCCTGTCGGCAGCACTTTCCGAACTGACGCTGATCGGAAAGGGATTCATGAACGGGCTGGAAACGGAAGCAGACGCGCTGATCTGCGTTCCGGCAACGCTGCTGGCCAGAGCATCGGATATCCTTTCAGCGACTCCGGTCGCGGCCGGCGGGCAGGATTGCCACCCGAACGAAAGCGGTGCGCATACGGGCGATATTTCGGCCGAAATGCTCAAGGATGCCGGTGCGCGCCACGTGATTGTCGGTCATTCGGAGCGCCGGGCCGATCATGGCGAAACGGACGAGACGGTGGCGGCAAAGGCAGCGGCAGGTTGGCGGGCAGGACTGGTGTCGATCATCTGCATTGGCGAAACGAGCGCTGAGCGGGACGCCGGTCAGACCCTCGACGTGCTGACCCGCCAGATCGAGGGGTCGGTGCCCGTGGAGGCCACGGCCGCTACAACCGTCATTGCCTATGAACCTGTCTGGGCCATCGGCACCGGGCTGACGCCCACGGCGGCCGACGTCGCCGATGCCCACGCCCATATCCGCGCAACGCTTTCGAAGCGGATTGGTGATGAGGCGTCTCGTATGCGCCTGCTCTATGGCGGTTCAGTCAAGCCCGGCAACGCTCGGGAGCTGCTTGCCGTCGCCAATGTGGATGGCGCGCTGATTGGCGGCGCCAGCCTGAAAGCGGCTGATTTTCTGGGCATTGCAGACGCCTATCGCGAGCTATGAGCTGTGGTCTGTTGACCTCACATTGCAACCGCGCGGCCGCACCCCATATTGAGGCCTCCATGGCGGGGCTTGGAAAAGCCACGAAATGCGTATATTCCGCCGCCCGAATGATTGCGGCGCGAAACGCGCACGAACCACCCGGAAGCTGATATGGAAACCATCATCATTGTCATCCATCTTCTCGTCGTCATGGCGCTGGTAGGCGTTGTCCTGCTGCAGCGTTCCGAAGGCGGCGGGCTTGGCATTGGCGGTGGCTCCGGCTTCATGACCGCGCGCGGTGCCGCGAACGCACTGACGCGCACGACCGCATTCCTTGCCGTTGCGTTCTTCGCGACCTCGCTGACACTTTCGATCATGGCGCGTTATTCGGCTCAGCCGGAGGATATCCTCGATCGGCTGCCGGCTACGGGCGGCACGGAAGAGGGCGGCGGCAGCGGCATTCTGGATCAGCTCGGCGGCGAGGCGCCGCCCCCCGCTGCAACTCCGGAAGAAGAACCGGCGGTTCCCAACCAGTAAGGTTTTCGGGCCTGCGGGCCTCGGGGCGTTGCCGAATGGCAACGCGCCTTTCCGATCACGCATTTTTTGATGAAGCGCTCGTTCCGGCGCTTGAGAATTCGCTGGCGCCGGCGCTATGATCCCGGCGGCTCAAGACCGACATCTCATTGCGAATATTGCGGTCTGGGCAATTCTGGATGCGGTTTCGGGGCTCATCATGTTTTTTCGCAGTTTCGCGCTGATCGGTGTCGTGGTCGGGCTTGGCGTGGTCATTGGCTCGCCTGCCATTGCAGATGACGAGACTTACCAGGTCGCTGTCGTCAACAAGGGCCAGTTGCGCAGCGAGGAGGTGAAGCCGCGCGGCCTGTTCAGCGCCATTTTCGGCGGCAAGCAGGAATTGCTGCCGGAGACGAAGGAGCTTGATGATGCCCTCGACAAGCGAAATGCCAAGAAGCGCTTCAAGGTCAAAAGCGATTTCGAGCCGCAGACGGTGAAATATGAAAGCCGGCACCGGCGCGGGACGATCGTCATCGACCCGAAGGAACGCTATCTCTACCTGATCGAATCCTCGCGCACAGCGCGGCGTTATGCAATCGCCGTGGGGCGCGCCGGACTGGGCTTTTCCGGCACCACAACGGTGGGCGACAAGCAGGAGTGGCCGCGCTGGACACCGACCAAGGAAATGCAGCGCCGTGAGCCGGGCAAGTATGCGCGCTACAAGGACGGAATGGATGGCGGGCTGAACAATCCGCTCGGCGCTCGCGCCATCTATCTGTACCAGGGCCGGCAGGACACCCATATCCGGATCCACGGGACCAACCAGCCGCAAACCATTGGCCGTGCCGCTTCAAACGGCTGCTTCCGGATGATCAACGACCATGTGATCGACCTGTACGACCGTGTCCGCAAAGGTGCGACAGTCATCGTACTGTGATCCGGCCGCGGGCAGTTGCCCGTCTCAGATAAGCTGAAGCCCCTTCAGGCTGGCGTGGCCGTCGCGACCCACGATGATGTGGTCGTGAACGATGATGCCCAGCGGCTTCGCCGTCTCGATGATTGTCCTGGTCATGTCGATATCGGCGCGGGACGGCGCAGGGTCGCCTGACGGGTGGTTGTGGACGAGGATCACCGCGGTCGCCGACAGTTCCAGTGCACGACGCACGACCTCGCGCGGATAGACCGGCGTGTGATCGACCGTCCCGGTCTGCTGGACCTCATCCGCTATCAGCACGTTCTTCTTGTCGAGGAACAGGATACGGAACTGTTCCCGCGGCTCGAAGGCCATCGCCGCGCGGCAATAGGTGATGACGTCTGCCCACGAGCTGAGTACCTGACGCCCTGCGACTGCGCCACGGGTCATGCGTTCCGCGGCCGCTGCGACGACCTTTATTTCGAGCGCCGCGGTCTCGCCGATCCCGTCCACTTCCTGAAGCAGCTTTGCCGGCGCGCCGAGTACTTCGGGGAACGAGCCAAAGCGGGCAAGCAGCGCCTTTGCAGCCGCCTTGGTGTCGGCGCGCGGGATGACGCGAAACAGCATCAGTTCAAGCAGTTCGTAGTCGGAGAGGGCGGCGGCACCTTGCCGGCCAAACCGGTCACGCAGGCGCTGGCGGTGGCCGTGATAATGCGGTTTCGGCGCCGGTCTTGCCGCCCGGCTTGCCGGCATTTCGGAGAAGAAGCCTGTCTCGTCGTCCTCGCTGTCCGACATTGTGGCCCTTAGCGGTAGCGGTCAGTCTGGGAAGTGATAACGATTTATTGGCAATGCGTTATCCCCGTTTCTTCATGCAGCGTCAGCGAGCCCTGGACGGTGCAGTCCCGCAGGCGACAGCGTAAATACCTCGCAGCCATCCTTCGTTACACCGACGGTATGCTCATATTGCGCCGATAGCGAACGGTCGCGCGTCACGGCAGTCCAGCCATCGGAAAGAACTTTCACCTGCGGGCGGCCAAGATTGATCATAGGCTCGATGGTGAAGATCATGCCTTCGCGCATCTCAACGCCTTCCTGCGGCGAGCCGTAGTGAAGGATGTTGGGCGCGTCGTGGAACAGGCGGCCGACACCGTGGCCGCAGAAATCGCGCACGACGGAACAGCGCTGGGATTCGGCATAGGTCTGGATGGCCGCGCCGATCGCGCCTGTCCTGACGCCCGGTTTGACGGCCGCAATGCCCCGCATCAGGCATTCATGTGTGACTTCGAGCAGCCGCTCGGCAGCCCGCTTGATATTGCCGACGGGGTACATGCGGCTGGAATCGCCGTGCCAACCGTCGAGAATATAGGTGACATCGATGTTGACGATGTCGCCATCCTTGAGAGGCTTGTCATCGGGAATGCCGTGACAGACGACGTGGTTGATCGACGTGCAGGATGACTTGGTGTAGCCGCGATAGTTGAGGGTTGCGGGAATGGCGCCGTGATCCATGCCGAACTGAAAGATGAAACGGTCGATTTCCGAGGTTTGCACGCCGGGTTTGACTATGGCGGCAAGCTCGTCGAGGCAACGCGCGGTAAGGTTGCACGCCTTGCGCATTCCCTCAAACGCATCCTCGCCATAGAGCCTTATCTGGCCGGTATTGCGCGCTGGCGCGACATCAGCTTCGACATAGGTAATCATCACGACAGCCTGCTCGGTTTGCCAAATCTCCGCGCCCGGCGCGGCAACTGCCCTGATTTGGCATCAGAAGGCGGCCGCTGCAAGGGTGTGGCATCAATCCTGGAAGATTGCCACGGCGCGCGTGAAGCCGGCCGAGGCGCCTTTGATCTTGTAGGGGAAACAGGCGATGTCATAGCCGGTCGGCGGGAGCTGCTCGAGATTGGCAAGCTTTTCTATGTGCCCGTAGCCGATCTCCATGCCCGCCCGATGGCCCTCCCAGATGAGCGAAGCGTCCCCGGTCTCGGCATATTTTCTTGCCGTGTGCACGAAAGGAGCGTCCCAGCTCCAGGCATCGGTTCCGGTGATGCGCACACCGCGTTCGAGAAGGTAGAGCGTGGCTTCGCGTCCCATGCCGCAACCGGTTGAGACGTAGTCGGGCTGGCCGTAGCGGGCACCGGCAGCCGTGTTGACCACCACGATATCCAGCGGTTGCAACTCGTGGCCGATGCGCTTCAGTTCGTTTTCGACATCGGCCGCCGTCGCAACATAACCATCGTCGAAATGGCGGAAGTCGAGCTTCACACCGGGATTGAAGCACCATTCCAGCGGCATCTCGTCGATGGTCATGGCGCGCTCGCCACCGTTCATCGTCGAGGCGAAATGCCAGGGCGCGTCCAGATGGGTGCCGTTGTGGGTGGTGATATTGAGCTGTTCGATGCCCCAGCCTTCGCCATTGGGAAGCTGGTCCTTCGTCATGCCGGGAAAGAAGGAGACCACCTGATCGGCTGTTGCCTGATGGTCCAGATATTCGATCTGCGGCAGAGCCATTGGCGGGTCGGAGGCTATGCCCGTCTCGAGCGGGGCGGATATGTCAACGATGCGTCTTGGCATGGCGGTCTCCTCAGTATCTCAGGTTTCTAACCCACCGAAAAGTTGAGGACGAGCCCAACCGGTTGTGCCGGCGCGCCGCCGCCATGCAATTTCCCAGCATGCGTTCGGACACCAAGGCCCCGCCTGTTCGTCACGCCCGCATCCAGGCCGGAGCGGCATCAGCGTATCGCAGCGGTACCCTAATAAGCGTCATGCTTGAGGCCGCAGGCCTTGCAGTAGGTCTCATGCACAGGGCCGCGGCCCAGATGGTGCCGGAAACTCTTCATCTCCGCAAAGAACGGTATCGGCGCACGCACCGGACGCTCCGGAGCATTGGCGAAATCATCGAACAGGGTCTGGGTGGTGACGACCATGCGTTCGGCGTCTTCGCGGTCCTTCCACCTTCCGAGGTCGATCTTGTAGGAAGCGGCGAGGTAATCCATGCCGGCTTCCCAAAGAGGACGCGCCTCATCGGTGATGTGTTGGAGATAGTCGCGCATATCGCGGACGTCATCCTTGGTCGAAATCGGTCCGTGGCCGGCAACGATGGTCTCGACATCCATGTCAAGAACCATGTCGCAGACGTCGATCCACCGCTTGACCGGTCCATACCATGCGATCGGCGTTCCGCCGGTAAAGAGGATGTCGCCGGTGAAGAGGACCTTGTCGTCAGGCACATAGATCAAGGCATCTCCGAGAGAATGCGCCGGGCCGACCTCGATCAGCTGCACTTTCTTCGATCCTACCATGATGTCCAACGTGCCGGAAAACGTCTCGGTAGGCGGCGTCAGTTCGATGCCGGTGAAGTCGAAAGGCCGGAAGCACTCGCGCATGAATACGCCGGCGGAGCCGAACTCTTCGGCGTTCATGCAGATGTTGTGAATCACCTTCGGATCGAACCGTGCAAAATCGTCGACCGTGCCCTGGGTGGCAATGATGCGAGCGCCCTCGACAAGCTGGTTGCCGAAAGTGTGGTCGCCGTCGGCATGCGTGTTGACGAGCGTGCCGATCTTCTTCGCGGCCGGAATTGAATCCCGATAGGCCTTGAGCATCTCGGCCGTCAATTTCAGGTCAAACAGTGTGTCGACCAGCAGGGACGAATCGCCATCGACGATGATTCCGGAGTTCGACCAGCCCCAGCTGCCGTCCGGCACCAGATAGGCGTAGCAGCCATTGCCGAGGTCATGGATTCCTTTGGTGAACTGCCATTTCGCCACTGTTTTTCTCCCCAGTGCTAGACGAGCGCCGTGGCGAGCCACGGGAACAGGAAAACGAGGATGAGCACGAGCAGCATCATGAGCGCGAATGGTGCTGCGCCCATGAAAATCTCGCCAAGTGTCACCTCGCTGTCGGGGCCCAACGTTGCCTTGATGACGTAAACCGCGATGCCGAAGGGCGGCGTCAGAAGACCGATTTCGACGGCGATGATGACCAGAACGCCGAGCCAGATGAGATCGACCTGTGCGGCCATGAGGATGGGCAGCGCGATCGGCAGCGTGAGCAGCATGATCGAAGCGGAATCGAGGATCGTGCCGAGCAGCATGATTACCAGCATCAGCAGGATGATGATGCCCGTTGGCCCCAAGCCCGAATCGGCGACCCAGCCGCCAAGTGCGCCCGGCATGCCCGACATTGAAAGCATGCGCGAATAAAGACTTGCGCCAATGATCAGGAAGCAGATCGAAGCGGTTGTGTGCCCGGTCTGCACCAGGACCTGCCAGAAGCTCGCCCAGCTCAACCGCCGCTTGGCGAGCGAGATCACAAGCGCGCCAAGCGCACCGGCGGCACCAGCCTCCGTGGGCGTGAAGAAGCCGCCATAGATGCCGCCCAGAACCAGCGCGATCAGAAGAACGATCGGGAAAATCTTGGCTACCATCTCGCCGCCGCTCATGTCCGGCGGTTCTTCGACGGACCGGGATGCACTCCCGACGAAGTTCTGCGCGAAGCGCGCCAGCAGAAGAATGCCGACACAGTAGACCACGGAGAGCAGGACGCCCGGGATGACCCCGGCGATGAACAGCGAACCAACGGACTGCTCGGTCAACACGCCATAGAGGATGAACAGCAGGCTGGGCGGGATAAGCATGCCGAGCACGGACGAGCCCGCGACGACGCCGACGGAGAAGCGGCCGGTGTATCCGTGGCGCATCATCTCAGGCACAGCCACCTTGGTGAACACGGCGGCGGAAGCGATCGAAATGCCGGTGATCGCGGCGAACACCGCGTTGGCTGCAACCGTTGCGATGCCAAGCCCGCCAAGCACCTTGCGGAATATCTGGGCGGCGACTTCGAACGTATCGCGCCCGATGCCCGCGACAGCCACTAGCAGGCCCATGAACACGAACAGCGGCACGACACCGAACAGGTAGTCGGAAATTGAATCCTTGAACGCCAGGACCATGACGTTCGACGCGATCTGGAAATTGTCGCGCAGCATCCAGACGCCGACGAAAGAAAGCAGCATCAGCGCGATGGCGACATGCATGCCGGCATAGATCAGCACCAGCATGGCGCCGATCGAGGCGAGGGCGATTTCGATGCCGCTCATGCGGATTCACCGCTGACAGCGGCGCGGACGTGGCCGGCGGCATCAATGAGGAACTGCAGCGATGTCGCGACGATGCCGGCCAGCATAAGGGCGAAGAGCGGCCATTGCGACACGGTGAAGAAGCCGGGGTTGCCCATGAAATGGCGCTCAGGCGACAGCCACGCCTGTTCCACGCTTGGCCAGAAGCGCCATGCGATGACACCAAGCAGAACTGCGCCAACGAGATGAAACAGGGCCAGCAATGTGCTGCGAAGTGCGGGCGCGCGCTGCTCAAGGTAATTGAGCAGCACCTCTGACCGGGTCATCGATCCGGATTTGAGCGTATGGGCCAGCTGCAGGAATACGATGCCGACGATCGAAAAGGCGACCAGTTCGGCGACGCCGGCGATCGGTGCATTCAGTGCGGTCCGTCCGAATATATCGGCATTGATCAGCAGCATCAGGCCGATGATCCAGACCGTGCCAAGCGCATTCATCGCGCCGATGATCCTGCCGAAAATGCCATCGCGATCAGGCGCGGCTTCTTTGCCGGGGAAAACTGGCTCGTCCGCCATCCGATCGGCCCTCTCTTCCGCACAGATTGGAAGCCCGGCGTCCATTGCGGACGCCGGGCCAGGGAGGATGTTATTCGGCGAGGTAATCGCGAACGAAGGTGAAGCCGCCCGTAGCCAGATTGTCGCGATAGGCCTCAAGAACCTGCCGAGCCGGTTCGCCGCGTGCTTCAGCTGCTGCGATCCATGCAGAGGTCGGGTTTGGCAGGTTGTTGATCCAGGTCTCGCGTTCGCCGCTGTCGAACTCGACCAGCTTTCCGCCACCCTCGACCAGCGCGGCCTTGGCAGATTCGTAGCGCGCTTCCTGTTCGTCGAAATAGGCTGTCGTGTAGGCGGCGGCTGCCGTGCGGAACGCGGCCTTGGTTTCGTCGGAGAAGGTGTCCCAGACCGGCTTCGCCACGCCCATGCCGCCGATATACATGGCGCCGAAATTGACCAGGTTGAAGTTTGGCGCAACCTCGTGGATCTTGGCTGGCACATTGGCCGTCATCCAGCCGATATTTCCGTCATAAACGCCGGTCTTGATGTCGTTGTAGAACGTCACATAGCTGCCTTGGACGCCGACCGCACCGGTGCTGGCCAGCCAGCCGAGGTTGGGGCCTGCGCCGCCGATTTTCACGCCGTCGAGATCGGCGAGGGTCTTCAGCTCCTTGGTCGAGGCGATATTGTAGTCATCGATCGCGATGCCGCCGCCGATGTAGACCACACCGGTTGCTTCCTCGAGCTGCGCGAGCGCGCCTTCCGTATCGACCAGCGCCTTTTCGACCGCTTCGGTGACGCCGCGCGCATCGGCCGGCCCAAAAGGCATGGCGTAAGTCAGGTTAAGCAGGCCCATTGCCGCCGGATTGAACACGCCGCTCATCTGGCCGACATCCATGATGCCCGTCTGGAACGCCTCCACCTCGGATCCCAGCTTGACGATGGTGCCGCCATAACCTTCGGTCCAGTTGACCTTGATCTCGCCTGTCTTGGCGAGTTCGGCGTCCACCGTCGGGATGAAGGTTTCCTTCAGATGCTTCACCCAAAGGAACACCTCCGGGTGCCCGGTGGCGACCGTGAGGTTGATGGTTTCCTGTGAAAACGCCGGCGCAGATGTGAAGCCGACGGCTATGGCGGCCACGCCGCCCAGCATTGCGTTGCGATACATGCCATTCCTCCCTTGTCGAATGCGGCTCACTCCCAGCTTCCGCATTGAGACAGGAACGCTAACCTCAATTGAACAAGTTGACAAGAAATTTGATATAGCGTTCAAATCAGCAATCGCGAACTGCCGATATGTGCTGTTCGCCGTTTCGGAACAGTGATGGCCAGAACCAAAAAAACCGAGCAAGACCAGAAGGTTATTGCCGTCGAGGCATCACAGCGTAATTCGGCTGCGACGCGCTCGCGCATCATCCACGCGGCCGAAGCCGAGTTTGCCGATCATGGCTTCGATGGCGTCTCGGTGAGGCGGATCGCACAGCACGCTGACGTTCCAGTGGCGCTGATAAATTACCATTTCGGCGGCAAAGAGGGGCTCTATCGGGCCATCTTCGAAATGCGCGCACCGATGATTACAGACCAGCGCGTTGCCGGTTTGCGGTTCGCCGAGATGGAGCCCGACCAGGAGCGCAAGGTCGAGATGATCGTGAAGGCGGTGCTGGTGCCTAACCTTCACATGCGGAGCGCCGAGAAGAGCTCAAGCTACGCGCGCATTCTGGCGCGGGAGGTTTCGGATCCGAAGTCGCACCAGCGCGGCGTGATCCAGGAGTTCTTCGATCCCATCGCCTACAAGGTGATGGAGGCATTGCAATTGGCGCTGCCGGATCGCTCCATCGAGGAAATCAATTGGGGCTACCAGGCCATGCTCGGGGTCATGGTCTACACGATGGCCGATACCGGCCGCATCAGCCGTCTTTCGGACGGCCGTTGCGACCCCGAAGACGAGATGGCGACCGCCACGCATCTGGTGGCGCTGATGAAGGCCGCGCTGCTGCACGGGCGGCCCGCAATCCAGCGCGCGAGCGGCAACGAACATCCAACTTAGGCGTTCAACGGGAGGAGAGCGATGAAGCTCGTCACTTATGAGAGGAAGGGCAAGGCGCGAGCCGGCGCCCTGGTCGATGGCGACCGCAAGATCGTCGATCTCGCGCAGGCGCACAAGGATGCGTTCGGCAAAAGCTACGCCGCCTTTGCGTCTGTTCAGGCGATGATCGAGGGGGGCGACGAAGCGCTTGAGCGCGCCTACCAGACGGTCAAGAAGGGCAAAAAGGACGCCTTCAAGAAGAAGGACGTGAAATTGCTCGCTCCGGTGCCTGTGCCGATCCAGATGCGCGACTGCCTGTGTTTCGAGACGCATCTGAAGCAGGCCTTCGACGCTGCCCGGCGCGTCCGAGCCAATGCGACGCCCGATCCCGAGGCCGCGATGAAGGAGTTTGAACGGACCGGGCAACTGGCGATCCCAAAGACGTTCTACGAGCAGCCGATCTACTACAAGGCCAACCGTTTCTCGGTCATCGGGACCGATGTCGATGTCTACTGGCCAAGCTATTCCAAGCTGATGGATTTCGAGCTCGAATTCGGCTTCTTCGTTCGCAAGAAGGGCGTCGACATCGCCAAGGACAAGGCGCGCGACTACATCTACGGCTACACGATCTTCAACGACTTTTCGGCGCGCGACGCGCAGACACAGGAAATGGGCGGACAGCTCGGCCCGGCCAAGGGCAAGGATTTCGACTACGGCAACGCAATGGGGCCATGCCTCGTTACTGCCGACGAACTCAAAGACCCTTACAATCTCACCATGATTTGCCGCGTCAACGGCGAGGAATGGGGCAGGGGCAACACGTCCAGCATGCATTGGAAGTTCGAGGATTTGCTGGCACACATCTCGCAATCCGAGACGGTCTATCCAGGCGAATTTTTCGGTTCCGGCACGGTCGGAAACGGCTGCGGCCTGGAGCATATGAAGTTCCTCAAGCACGGCGATGTGGTCGAACTGGAGGTCGAGGGCATCGGCATCCTGAAAAACCGTGTGCTGACCGGAAAACCATGAGCAAGCCGCTGGCATGAACGTCTATTCCATGCTGGCCGACGCCATCCGGCGCCGCGCGAACGAAACTGCTGTCTCCTGGGGCTCACGGCGGCAGTCCTATCGCGAGTTCGACGGAACCTGCGCTGCTCTTGGCGCGTGGTTCGCCGCGAAGGGATGTTCGCGCGGCGACCGGATACTGCTCTTCATACGCAACGGCTTCGAGTTCCCGGCGCTGCTTCTGGCGACCATGCGCGCCGGGCTGGTCGTCGTGCCGGTCAACGCCAAGCTGCATCCGCGCGAGGTCGCGTGGATCGCCGGTGACGCGGAACCGAAGCTGATCATCACGCATGCCGAACATATCGAGGATCTGAAGGACGCATTGCCGTCCGGTTTCGATCCCGAACTTCTGGCGATCGAGGCGTTCGAGCTACCAGCGCCCATCGAGCCCGACCATCCCGCCGACGTCGAGCCCGACGATGCGGCATGGATATTCTACACCTCCGGGACGACCGGGAAACCGAAGGGCGCGACGCTCACGCATCGCAACATAGTTGCGTCGGCGGTAAACTGCCTCGCTGACGTGTTCGAGTTCCAGGAGAGCGACCGTGTCCTGCATGTTGCGCCGCTCTCGCATGGCAGCGGCATATATCTGATCCCGTCGCTGGCGCGCGGCGCCGAGAACATCATCTACGATGGCTCGGGTTTCCGGCCGGCCGAGGTGTTCGACACGGTTGTCGCGCTTTCGATCACCGTCATTGCCTTCGTTGCCCCGACGATGATCGTCCGCTTGCTCGAAGCGCCGCCGCGCGACGACATTGGATCTCTGCGCGGTGTCGTCTATGGCGGCGCGACCATCCACCTTGAGCACATCCGCGCTGCGGTCGCGCGTTTCGGGCCGATTTTCCACCAGCTCTACGGTCAGGGGGAGGCGCCGATGACGATCTCTTACCTGCCGGGCGCGGCACATCTCGACGCTGACGACGAGACACTGCTCTCTGCCGGCTATGTCCGGTCCGGCGTTGAGGTGCGCATCGTTGATGACAACGACAATCAGGTGCCTGCGGGTGAGGATGGCGAAATCTGCGTGCGCGGCGATGTCGTCATGAAAGGTTATTGGCGTAATGCGGAAGCGACGGCGAAAGCGCTGCGTGGAGGCTGGCTGCACACAGGCGACATAGGCCGATTCGACGCGGGCGGCAGGCTCAGAGTGCTCGATCGTCGCCACGACACGATCATTTCCGGTGGCAGTAATATCTATCCCAAGGAGATCGAGGACGTGATCGCGGCGCACCCTGGCGTGCGCGAGGTGATTGCGTTCGGGTTACCGGATGTCGAGTGGGGCGAGAGCGTTTGCGTTGCCGTGGTGGCTGACGACGCCGCGCTCGACGAAGCAGCGGTGCTCGACTACTGCAAGGCGAATCTCGCGAGCTTCAAGAAGCCCAAGCGCGTCATCTTCATGGACGAGTTGCCCAAGAACGCATACGGCAAGGTGCTGCGTCGCGACCTGCGCGAATTGCTGCAGAGCTAGCGCCAGCTCTGCTGCGATGCGGTCGATCAAGTTGTAGAGATAGCTGGCACGCCCAACGGGACTCGAACCCGTGTTTCCGCCGTGAAAGGGCGGCGTCCTAGACCGCTAGACGATGGGCGCGCGGAACGGAGCGCTTATATCAGCTTCGCCTTGCCCGGCAACCCGTCAAACCGCTTGAATCGGAAGAAATTTCTATTTTCTCTTGCGCCGGCGGCAGCGCCAGTTCCAGTCGCGCTCGGGGCCGACGTCGACGTGCACGGATTTGGTGTGGCAATAGGTGCCCACGCCGCCGCGACCGGGCATGGAACGCAGGAACTGCGCGAGTTCCCACTTGTCGACATCCTCGACCTGGATATCGGCTGCCGCACAATACATGTGGAGCGAATTGCGCGAGCCGCGTGCGCGCCGGTTGTGCTGCGGGCTGCGATAGCCGGAAGTCACCACGACGCGCTCGCCATAGTGCTTTTCCACGGCCTTGAGCACGCGCACAAGCGACGGCTTGAGGCAGGCGACATCAACCCTGTCAGTCTGGATCATCAGACCGTTGGGGGCCAGCCGGGCAAGACCCGGAGCCATCGCGAGCTGAACGTCGTCGCCTTCATTGATATCGATATCGCTGTCGTCGTCCGATCCGGATTTTCGGCTGATGTCGTAGAGGCTGTCCTGGTCGCGCACGCCGGGCAGGGCGTCATTGCCGTAGATATTGGCAGCCGACGCGCTGGCTGGTGCTGCCGAGGCAACCTGAACGACTGGCCGCCGCGGCTGCGCGCGGGGTTCAGGCTCGGGCTCGGAACTGGAAAAGAAGGCGGACAGGAAACTGCGCCGGCGCGGGGCCGGAGCAGCGGCAGCCTCCGCCGGCCTGTTTTCGATGAAAGCGGTGGGTTCGGGCCGTACCGCAACGTCCACGGCTGCCGATTCGTCCGATTCCAGGACAATCTCATTGGTCACGCCTGCTTCGGCGCCGACCGTTGGTTCGGAAGGCGGTTCGGCAGCGACAGCGACAGCCTGAGGCTGTTGCGGCGGCTGGCGGCGCACCATCGGTTGCTCGGTCTCGGGCGCGCTGAAAAGCGCAGCGAAGAAATTGCGTCGTTTCGGCGGCTGCGCGGCAGGACGGGTTGCCTGCTGCCGTCCGGGCGTCGTTTCCAAATATACCCCGTTGGCGCCCATCCGCGCCGCAAGAACCGGATCGTCCACTTGGGGCGCATCGGCGGCAGCGACGTCTACGGGGACAGTCTGGGGAGATCCGTCCACGGCCACAGCTACCGGCTCATCGCCATTCGATAGCGAGGGGTGCTGAGCAACGTTTTCGGGAAGGTCCGGGTCGTCCTCGGAGACAACATAGTAGGCGTCACTGCCTGTCGCTGACGTCGTCTCGGCAGGTTGCGCTTGCACGTATTGCGGGCCCGTCGTCTGGGCTTGAAGACCAAACTGGGCAAAAGGATCGGTCGACGTGCTGCAAGAGGCGACCAGCGATGCAGCCAGCCCTACTGCGCCGGCATGGCCAACAAGCCTTATCCGAAGAAAGGTGCGCGGTGATGAACCGTCAGCCTTCAAGGCGTCTTCCCTTTGGTCTGCGCCGGGCGAGCGCTCAAAGGGCGCACCCCAACCTTTATCTGCCGGTTCGGTTTTCGGCCAGATCGGGCGCGAGGGCGCCAGATCACCCCACCAAACTCAATCGCCCCCGTACCGCGAACGTTTGCGCGGCCAAGCCGTCCTTCACCTGTTTGACGCAGTTACGAAAATCACGAATGGCAACCTATCGAATTATAAGCGTTACCGCAATTCAAACGCGCACTTTCACATAGGTTCCCGGCGCGTCGGCCAGCACGTCGGTCGTCTTGCCCGGCACACGCGCTTCTACGCGCTTCCTGTCGTGCGATTCGATCCATTTGTGCCAGTGCGGCCACCATGATCCCGGTGTCTCGACTGCCTCGGCGAGCCAGGTGTCAAAATCACCGTCAGGCCGGCCGCCGGTCCAGAACTGGTATTTTCCCGATTTCGGCGGGTTAACCACACCGGCAATATGCCCTGATCCCGACAGAACGAACTCGACCGGGCCGCCGAAGAACGAACTTCCGACAAAGGCAGAGCGCGCCGGGGCGATATGATCTTCCCGCGTGGCCAGATTGTAGATCGGCAACGTCACGTCCTTGAGTGAAACCGGCTTGCCGCCAAGTTTCATCTTGCCGCTGCTCAGATTGTTTTCGAGGTAGCAATTGCGCAGGTAGAAGGAGTGGTTTGCGGCGGCCATGCGCGTGGAATCGGAATTCCAGTAGAGCAGATCGAAGGGCATGGGCGCCTGGCCGCGCATGTAGTTGTTCACGACATAGGGCCAGATCAACTCGCTGGAGCGCAGCATGTTGAACGCCGTCGCCATGCGCGTGCCGTCCAGATATCCCTTGTCGTTCATGGCTTTTTCGAGCGCGGCGATCTGGTCGTTGTCGACAAAGACCTTGAGATCGCCTGCGTGGGTGAAATCGACCTGCGTTGTGAGAAAGGTGGCGGTGCGGATGCGATCGTCGCCCTCACGCGCCATCAGCGCCAATGCGGCCGCGAGCAACGTGCCTCCAACGCAATAGCCGATTGCGTTGACCTCGCGTTCGCCAGTCGCCTTTTCGACCGTGTCGAGCGCGAAGAAGAGGCCGAGATTGATATAGTCGTCCCAATCCATCCGACCGTGGCGTTCGTCCGGGTTGGCCCAGGAGATGACAAAGACGGTGTGACCCTGCTCGACCGCCCAGCGAATGAAGGATTTGTCCGGGTTCAGATCGAGAATGTAGAACTTGTTGATCCATGGCGGGCAGATGAGGAGAGGGCGCTTCAGCACCTTCTCCGTTGTCGGTTCGTACTGGATAATCTCGACCAGTTCATTGCGGGCAACGACCTTGCCCGGCGTTGTGGCCAGGTTTTCACCGACCGCGAATCGCGACGCATCCGACTGGCGCAGCTTCAGTTCGCCGTGGCCGGCCTTGATGTCTTCGGCCAGCATGTGCATGCCGCGCGCAAGGTTTTCGCCATTGCTGGAGACTGTTTCCCGAAAGAGTTCGGGATTGGTCAGAACGAAGTTGGATGGCGACAGCGCATTGGTGATCTGCTTGACGTAAAAGCGCGCCTTGTGCCGCGTGTGCTCGTCAAGGCCGTCAGTGTCCTCGACCAGATCGGAGGCCCAGCGCGAGGTCACCAGATAGGTCTGTTTCAAGAAGTCGAAGAAGGCGTTCTTGCCCCATTCGGGATCCTTGAACCGCTTGTCGCCGCGTTCCGGCTCGACCTCGTCCGGCAAATCCTTGCCACCCAGCCGTTGCACGGCATTCGACCAGATCGACAGATAGTTCGACATCAACCGCGTCTGCGCCTCAAGCGCACGCGAGGGATCGGAGAGCCAGTATTCGGTCAGCTTGGAAAAGGTACGGACCATGTCGGCTGCGGGGTCCGACATGGTGTCACGAATTTCGCCCTTTTCGCGCGGCTCGGCCCACGCGGCGGCTGCCTTGCCGGCCTCCTCGATCATACGCGCGACATTCAGCGCAAAACGCTCAGGATCCTTGACGAGGTATTGCTCGACACCGGCGCTGTCCGTTTCTTCTTTCTTGCCGTCGCCAGCCTGCCTTGTGTCGCCCATTGTGGCGGCGAGCCTCCCGCTCGTGCATGTTCTTGACATATTACAATGACAGGGCACTACACGTCCAACTGCGTCAGCATTTTGACGTGGCTCAAAACAATGACCGAAAGGCGTCTGGACCCGAATGCAGGCCCGTTATTCGCTGCGACTTTTTCTGCTGGCCCTGCCGGTGCTGGCCGCCATGTCCGGCTGTACGTCGACTTCGCTCGAGGATGCGGTTCCAGGCGCGCGCAACACCGGCACCTACCCCAATCTCAACATCCCTCCGCAGGCCGAGACCGAACAGCTTACTGATGAAGAGGCGGCGGAGCGGCTGGCCGCGCTGCAAAGTCGGCGCGATGCCCAGAAGTCGCAGTCCAGCAGCACACGGACACAAACCGATCGGCTGTTGCGCCTGAAACGCACGCATGCCGACGAGACACTCGAGGAAATCGAGAACTGACGCGAAGCCACCTCTATCGACCGCTAACCTGATTGGGTGTATATCCCGCCGCGTTCACGCCTCCCGATGGAAAATGCCATGGAAGAGTTTCACAAGGTCCGCCGTCTGCCGCCTTACGTCTTCGAGCAGGTCAACCGGCTGAAGGCCAGCGCGCGGGCGAAGGGCGCCGACATTATCGACCTTGGCATGGGCAATCCGGATCTGCCGACGCCAAAGGCCATCGTGGACAAGCTATGCGACGTGGTGCGCGATCCGCGTACGCACCGCTATTCGTCCTCACGCGGCATTCCCGGACTGCGCCGGGCGCAGGCCAATTATTACGCGCGCCGGTTTGGCGTGAAGCTCGATCCCGAGCGGCAGGTCGTGGCCACGCTGGGCTCCAAGGAAGGCTTCGCCAATATGGCGCAGGCGATCACCGCTCCAGGCGACGTGGTGCTGTGCCCGAACCCGACCTATCCGATCCACGCTTTCGGCTTCATCATGTCAGGCGGTGTCATCCGCTCCATGCAGGTGGAGCCGAATGACGGATTCATTCCGGCACTGGAAAGGGCGATCCGCCATTCGATCCCGAAACCGCTGGCGCTGATCCTCAACTACCCGTCCAATCCGACCGCGCATGTGGCGACGCTCGACTTCTTCAAGGACGTGGTGGCGTTTGCGCGCAAGCACGAAATCATCCTGTTGTCCGATCTCGCCTATTCCGAGATCTATTTCGACGGCAATCCGCCACCCTCCGTGCTGCAGGTACAGGGCGCGATGGATGTGGCGGTCGAGTTCACCTCGATGTCGAAGACATTTTCCATGCCCGGCTGGCGCATGGGTTTCGCGGTCGGCAACGAGCGGCTGATCTCGGCGCTGACGCGGGTGAAATCCTATCTGGACTACGGCGCATTCACGCCAATCCAGGTGGCGGCCACCGCGGCGCTCAATTCGGACGGCGCCGAAATAGAGGAAGTGCGCGAGGTCTATCACCGCCGCCGCGACGTTCTGGTCGAGGCGTTTGCGCGTTCCGGCTGGGACGTGCCGCCGCCTGCGGCAACGATGTTTGCCTGGGCGCCGATCCCCGAACCGTTCCGGGCGCTCGGGTCGCTGGAATTCTCCAAGCTGCTGGTCGAAAAGGCGGATGTGGCGGTTGCGCCGGGCATCGGCTTCGGTGAGCACGGAGACGATTTCGTGCGTATCGCTCTGGTCGAGAACGAGCACCGCATCCGGCAGGCGGCGCGCAACATCAAGCGGTTCCTGTCTTCGGCGGAAGCCAAGCCTGACAATGTGGTGGCGCTGAACGCGCGCCGCTGAACCACGCCAACATCACAACAGTACAGAAAGGGACGCCGGGAACATGGCCGAAGCGTTGCGGATCGGAATTGCGGGTCTTGGAACGGTGGGTGCGTCGGTTGCCGGCGTGCTTGGCCACAAGGCTTCCGAACTGACGCGCCAGTGCGGCCGTGACCTTTCAGTGGCCGCAGTCTCGGCTCGTGACCGCAACAAGGATCGCGGTGTCGATCTCTCAGGCGTTGCCTGGCATGACGATCCGGTTGCACTCGCCAAGTCCAGCGATATCGATGTCTTCGTCGAGCTTATCGGCGGCGAGGACGGTGCGGCGCTCGATTCGGTCAAGGCTGCGCTGCAATCGGGCCGGCATGTGGTGACCGCCAACAAGGCGCTGCTTGCCAAGCACGGTCTGGCGCTGGCGAAACTCGCCGAAGACAAGGGCGTCCTGCTCAACTACGAGGCGGCGGTGGCTGGCGGCATTCCCGTCATCAAGACGATGCGCGAATCGATGGCCGGCAATTCGATCAGCCGCGTCTTCGGTATCCTCAACGGCACCTGCAACTACATTCTGACGCGCATGGAGGCGGAAGGCATCTCCTTCGCCGACTGCCTGGCCGATGCGCAGCGGCTGGGTTATGCCGAAGCCGACCCGACCTTCGACATCGAAGGGCAGGACACGGCACACAAGCTGGCGATTCTCTCGAGCCTGGCCTTCGGCCACAAGATCGCGGCCGACGACATCTATCTCGAAGGCATTTCCAACATCACGCAGGCCGACATTCGCGCGGCTGCGGAACTGGGATACCGCATCAAGCTTCTGGGCGTCGCACAGCGGACCGAGAGCGGTGTGGAACAGCGGGTTCACCCGACAATGGTGCCGACCGCATCGGTGATCGCGCAGGTGCACGGCGTGACCAATGCGGTTGCGATCGAGACCGATATTCTGGGCGAATTGCTGCTTTCAGGGCCGGGTGCGGGCGGTAACGCGACCGCATCGGCGGTGGTCGGGGACATTGCGGATATCGCCAAGAGCCGCCCCGGCTTCCAGCACGCCCCGGTGTTCGGCTGGCCGGCCAAGCAGCTTGCGCCCTACAAGCGGGCCCGCATGCGCTCCCATGCAGGTGGCTATTTCATTCGCTTCACCGTGCATGACAGGGCGGGCGTGTTTGCCGCCTTGGCGAAACGCATGGCCGAGAGCGACATTTCGCTGGAATCGATCGTCCAGCACGCAACCCAGGATCAGCCGGACAGCGAAAAGACCGTCATCCTGGTCACGCACGAGACCACGGAAGCCGCAGTGCGCAAGGCGGTCGACGGCGTCACGCGCGACGGGCATCTGGTGGACAAGGCGCAGGTCATTCGCATCGAACGCGCCGCCTGAGGTGTACCGGTATTCGCTCCGGACCGGCCTGCAAATTGTCGTTTTCTGCGCTTCCGGTACTCACGTACCCAAATGTACGCTCCGTTCCGGTTCTCGAAACCAATAATTTTCGACTCGTTCCGAAGCGAATACCGCCCACACCAACTCAACTGTGGACTATTTCAAAAGTTCAATCGATTCAGTTTCTTGGGTTGTCACGCTGTCACTTGAAGCGGGCATGTTCCTTTGACAGAAGGATCGCCACGCTTCCCGAAGGCAACATCATCCCGGAGAAAACCCAATGGCAAAATCCGCGCAGTCCGGTCTCGACCGTATTCTGACGCTCGAACTGGTGCGCGTGACGGAACGCGCCGCAGTTGCGGCTGCGCGCCTGCGCGGACGCGGCGACGAAAAGGCCGCCGACCAGGTTGCCGTCGACGCGATGCGCGCCGAGCTCAACCGGCTGCCGATCAAGGGCACTGTTGTGATCGGGGAGGGCGAACGGGACGAAGCGCCGATGCTCTATATCGGCGAAGAGGTCGGCGCCGGAGACGGTCCGGAGGTCGACATTGCGCTCGATCCGCTGGAAGGCACGACGATCTGCGCCAAGAACCTGCCGAACTCGCTGGCCGTCATTGCGATCGCCGAGCGGGGCAGCCTGCTCTACGCGCCTGATGTCTATATGGACAAGATCGCTGTGGGACCCGGCTATCCGGCCGGCGTGGTCGATCTCGATGCGCCGCCAGCCGACAACATTGCCAGCATCGCCAAGGCAAAAGGCGTAGATGTGACCGACATCACGGCCTGCATTCTCGACAGGCCGCGCCATGCCCGGCTGATCGACGCCGTGCGCGACACCGGAGCCGCTATCAGGCTGATCGGCGATGGCGACGTGGCGGGCGTGATCCACACGACCGACCCGGATGAGACGGGCATCGACATCTATATCGGCTCGGGCGGCGCGCCCGAAGGTGTGCTTGCCGCTGCCGCGCTGCGCTGCATCGGCGGCCAGATGCAGGGGCGTCTGCAACTCAACACTGACGACAAGATTGCGCGCGCGGCAAAGATGGGCATTTCCGATCCGCAGCGGGTCTACAACATGGAAGACATGGCGCGTGGCGATGTCCTTTTCGCCGCAACCGGCGTGACGGACGGCAACCTGCTTGCCGGCGTCAAGTTCGGGCGCGATTCCATCCAGACCCATACGATCGTCATGCGGTCCTCGTCGCAGACGGTGCGCGAAATCCGCGCCCGGCATCAGGACATGGACAAGTTCTGAACGGCTCTACCGGCAGCGTTTCAGGGGACAGTTTCGGCGCCGGCTTTCGCTGCACAGCCGGACCGCGCATGATGCGGCGATGACCGGCGAGAGACGCATCTTCCTCGACATCGAGCAATCGGCCACCGGCCGTGCGTGGCGGCACCGGCTCGACCAGCGCCAGGAAAACGCGGCACTTGCGATCTCGCAGGATCACGGCGTGCCCGACATTGTTGCCCGCGTTCTGGCCGGCCGCGATGTCGTTTCGGACGAGGCCGAGCGGTTTCTCGATCCAACGATCCGCGACCTGCTGCCCGATCCTTCCACCCTGACCGACATGACAAGCGCCGCCGACCGGCTCGCAAGAGCGGTCACGGAGCGGGAAAAGGTCGCGATCTTTGGCGACTACGATGTCGATGGCGCGGCTTCGTCAGCCCTGCTGGCCCGCTTCCTGCGCCATTACGGCATTGAGGCGCGGATCTACATTCCCGACCGCATATTCGAAGGGTACGGTCCGAACTCCGATGCGATGCGCGAACTGGCGTCTTCAGCAAGCCTGATCGTGACGGTCGATTGCGGAACCAACAGCGCCGAGGCCATCGCAGCGGCCCGGCAAGCGGGGGCCGATGTCGTCGTGCTCGACCACCATCAGGTCGGCGGGGCGCTGCCTGCCGATACCATCGTGGTCAACCCGAACCGCGAAGACGACCTGTCTAGGCAGGGCCATCTGTGCGCTGCGGGCGTCGTGTTCCTGACGCTGGTTGAGACCGTTCGACGGCTGCGCGGCAAGGCGGGACTGCCGTCGGTCCCGGACCTGCTTTCCTCTCTCGATCTTCTCGCATTGGCGACCGTCTGCGATGTGGTGCCGCTGACCGGCGTGAACCGCGCCTTTGTGGTCAAGGGTCTCGTTGCGATGCGGGCGATGAAGAACCCCGGTCTTGCGGCGCTGGCGCGTTCTGCCCGCATCGGCGAACCGCTCAATTCGTTTCATCTGGGCTTCCTGCTTGGCCCGCGCATCAACGCCGGCGGGCGCATTGGCGATGCCGCCCTCGGTTCCCGGCTGCTTGCGACCGACGATCCGTCGGAGGCGCAACAGATCGCCGAGACGCTGGAGCGCCTCAATGCCGAGCGGCAGGCGCTGGAACAGCAGATGGTGGATGAGGCCAAGGCGGAGGCCGACGCCGAACTGGCAACCGGGCAGGGGCCGGCGATTCTGGTTGCTGCAAGCGACGACTGGCATCCGGGGATTGTGGGGCTTATCGCCTCGCGGCTGAAGGATCATGCAAGGCGGCCGGCCTTCGCGATTTCATTCAACGCGAATGGCGTTGGCACGGGATCGGGCCGGTCGATCGCCGGGTTCGATCTCGGCCGGCTTGTCCGAATTGCGGTGGACAAGGGGCTGCTGGTCAAGGGCGGAGGTCACGCAATGGCCGCCGGCATAACCCTTGAGCGGGCGAAACTGGGAGAACTGCGCGGGTTCTTCGAGGAACAGGCGGGCGAGCAGGTGTCGGACTTGCGCGACCGGGAAAGCCTGCTGATCGATGCAGCGCTTTCAGCCGCCGGCGCAACGATCGATCTGGTCGAGACGCTGGAACGCGCGGGGCCGTTTGGCGCGGGGCACGCTGCGCCGGTGCTTGCTTTGCCCAGACACACGCTTTCGGATGCGCGGCTGGTGGGCACGAACCACGTTCGGGCGGAGTTGCGGGCCGAAACCGGGGCCAGACTGTCGGCGATTGCGTTCAGAGCGGCAGACAACGAGCTTGGGCGCTTCCTGCTCGATCGCCGGGGGCAGACGATCCACGTTGCCGGAACGCTGGGCATCAATCACTGGAACGGGAACCGGAGCGTGCAGCTGCGGATCATCGACGCAGCTGCGGCCTGATCGGCGGGTCAGACCATCACGGTCTGCATGCGCTCGATCTCGGCCAGTTGGGCCTTCGCCGCATTGTAGCCGATGCTGATTGCCTCGTCGGCGCGGTGGAACTCGCCCAAACCGATATGGCCCAATTTCGGATGGATAGACATGTCCGGCGGATCGCCTGCAAGGCGGGCGCGCGAAATCCGATCCTGGATGATGTTGAAGGCCTCGACCATCACGCCCATGACACCGAGCCGCGCCTCGCGGTCTGACACGCCGCGATCCACAACAAGCTTGTTGGACGGCTGCGCGTCCGTTTCATCGGCAGCTGGCATGTCGGCCGCGTGCTTGATGACGGCTGCGCGTCCGAACAGGTCGTAATGAAGGTTGACGGCGACAACGAGCCTTTGCTCATGCGCGCGGCACACGGAAACCGGAACCGGATTGACTAGCGCTCCATCGACAAGGACGCGCTTGTTGCAAACCACCGGTTCGAAGACACCCGGCAGCGCATAGGATGCGCGCATGGCAGTGATGAGCGAACCGGAAGACAGCCAGATCTCGTGGCCGGTGCGTATTTCGGACGCCACGCAAACAAACGGTTTCGGCAGATCGTTGAAGGTAACGTCGGCCAGATGCTCCTGCATCCTCGCATTCAGCTTCATGCCGCCAATCAGGCCGCCGCCGCCGAAATTGAGGTCGAGCAGACCGAAAATGCGTCTCTTGGTCAGCGAACGGGCAAATTCCTCGAGCTCGTCGAGCTTGCCGGCAAGATAACAGCCGCCCACCAGAGCGCCGATCGATGTGCCGGCAACCATGTCGATCTTGACGCCGGCTTCGTCCAGCGCGCGCAACACACCGATATGCGACCATCCGCGCGCTGCGCCGCCACCAAGCGCCAGCGCAATGCCATGCTTCGGCTCAGGCGCTTCGCTCAGGCCCGATCCCGCGGCGGGCGGAATGTCGTCGGCCAGGCGCATGTCTTGCCTGCCGCGCAATGAAGACCACTCCAGCATTGGCGTACCCTCACCCCTGTCACAGCATAGGCCGAGTGTCGTATCAAATTGGTGAATTTTTCAGGCCAGGGTAAATGCCTGCCGTCGCGCGTCGCCGGGTGATCAACGTTTGGACGTATCGACGAGGTCCACAACGCCGTCATCTGGTCTCACGGTACGGTAGAAACAGGATGTGCGGCCGGTGTGGCAGGCCGACCTGTCGCCCTGCGGCCGGACCTTGATCCAAACCGCGTCCTGATCGCAGTCTGTTCGCATTTCGGCGATCTGCTGGAAGTTCCCGGACGTTTCGCCCTTCTTCCAGAGCGCCTTGCGCGAACGCGACCAGTAATGCGCAATCCCGGTCTCCAGGCTGAGTGCGAGCGCCTCGGCGTTCATGTGGGCGATCATCAGGACTTCGCCGCTGTCGGCATCGGTGGCGACGGCGGTAATCAGGCCGTTGGCGTCAAAACGGGGGGTAAAGGCGGTGCCTTCCTCGAGCGCCGACTTGTCCTGCGGGGGTGCTTGGAAATCGATGGCAGGCACGCCGCCCTCCTGAATTTGGAGGCCGGCTGAAAGCTACTCCGTGCCGCCGGCCCTGATCATGGTGATGAACCGTACCTGCTCCTCGGGATGATCGCGGAATGCGCCCGTGAAGGTTGAGGTCAGCGTCGTCGATCCCTGTTTACGGATGCCGCGCATGGCCATGCACATATGCTCCGCCTCGATCATGACCGCGACGCCGCGCGGATTTAGCACGTCCTGAACGACACCGGCAATCTGCGCGGTCAGTGCTTCCTGCGTCTGCAGACGCTGGGCGAAAATGTCGACCACGCGGGCGATCTTGGACAGGCCGACGACCTTGTTGTCAGGCAGGTAGGCGACATGCGCGCGCCCGATGATCGGGACCATGTGGTGCTCGCAATGCGAATGGAAGGAAATGTCCTTCACCAGCACCATGTCGTCATAACCGGCGACTTCCTCGAACGTGCGGCCAAGCTCCTCGGCCGGATCTTTCAGGTAGCCGGAGAACATTTCCTGATAGGCCTTGGCGACCCGCGACGGCGTATCCTTCAGCCCCTCGCGCGTCTCGTCCTCGCCGATCCAGCGCAAAAGCGTGCGGACGGCCTCTTCCGCTTCCGCCTGTGTTGGCTGGTCGGCGCGGGGCTTGTCTGAATTGGAGGATGAGGTGTCGGACAGTTTTCTGGTCAATGCGTCCATGAAAGGCGTCTCCCGTAGTTCCTCTCGGTGGAGGAACGAGTTGAACGGACCACAGCCTTTCGCGGGGGCGATTTTGCCCCGTTGCGGCGTGAATTCGTTTGTTTCGGCGTCAGGCCGGTCCTGGGTGCGACCTTGCCGCCAGCTTGTCTCCGCCACTATATAGGAGCGACCACAGGGATTGAAAGGCGTTTGCAGTTGACGCCCTGTTCACCGCGGCCAGACGAGCGACGGTCATGATAGACGACATCTACAACGCGAAAATCCTCGAATATGCCGGCAATATCGGCCGCATCGGCAGGCTTGAAGCGCCGCAGGCGACAGCCACTGCGCATTCCAAACTGTGCGGATCGACGGTGACCATCGACCTCGTCATGGACGGAGATGTGGTCAGCGATTTCGCGCATGAGGTGAAAGCCTGCGCGCTCGGGCAGGCGTCATCCTCGATCATGGCGCGGAATGTGATCGGAGCGAGTGCAGCCGAACTGCGCGAGGCGCGCGAGACGATGCTCAGGATGCTGAAGGAGAACGGCACGCCGCCCGAAGGCCGCTTCGCCGACTGCAAATATCTGGAGCCGGTGCGCGACTACAAGGCGCGTCACGCGTCCACCATGCTGACCTTCGACGCGGTGGTCGACGCAATCGACCAGATCGAGAAAAAGCAGGCCGGGCAGGCGGCCTGACGGCCGATGGCCAGCGAACACTCCGGACACCAAATACGCAGCCGCAACTGGGCCGGTCCCTGGCCGAAGACGCCGGGGCGGGTCTTTGGCACGGCGATGGTCCGGCTCTACCAGCTCACGCTGTCTGGGTTCATCGGCAATTCCTGCCGCCATTTCCCGACCTGTTCGGAATACGCATACGAGTCGATCGCGCGGCACGGATTGTGGTCGGGCGGGTGGATGGGGCTCTTTCGTTTCATGCGCTGCGGGCCGGGCGGTACACACGGCGTTGATCCGGTGCCGGATGTGCTTGAGGCAGACCTCAGGTGGTACGCGCCGTGGCGCTTCTGGCGTGTTTCTGCCAAGCCGCCTGCGGAGTAACCGCACGATTTCCGAAAGCGATTCTTCTACTTGTTTGCGACGCCGCCTGCTGGCAGTTTAGGAATCACACTACTGCGCAGCACAGAGAGGGAGGCCGGCATGGCTCACAAATTCGAAATCTACAAGGACAAGGCGGGCGAGTTCCGCGTGCGTTTCAAGTACAACAGCGAAGTCATGTTCTCGACCGAGGGCTACAGCTCCAAGTCGAGCGCTGAAAACGCCATCGCCTCGATCAAGAAGAACGGGCCTGGCGCACCGATCGAAGACAACAGCTAGGTCATCCCGCACCGGCGCAATTGCCGGTCACATTGTCGAACCTGATGCCGCGCCGGCACGCACGGACTTTACGTGTGCTGGCGCGACGCATATGTAGCGCATGCTCGGCGATGCGCTTGGCGCAGGCTCTGCCAGCAATAGACAACACCACCCGCGTTCGTAGGCGGGACTGGATAGAAAGGACGTTTCAATGGCTTCCGCCATATCTCTTGCTTTTCCCGATGGTTCCAAGCGCGAGTACGACGCCGGCACGAGCGGCGCTGAACTTGCGGAATCGATTTCCAAATCGCTTGCCAAGAAGGCCGTGGCCTACGCACTGGATGGCGAGGTGCGCGATCTGGCCGACCCGGTCGGGCGCGACGGCGCGATCGAAATCATCACCCGCGACGACCCGCGCGCGCTGGAGCTGATCCGGCATGACGCAGCGCATGTGTTGGCCGAGGCCGTGCAGGAATTGTGGCCGGGCACGCAGGTGACCATCGGTCCGGTGATCGAGAACGGCTTCTATTACGACTTCGCCCGAAACGAGCCTTTCACACCGGAGGATTTCCCGGCGATCGAAAAAAAGATGCGCGAGATCATCCAGCGCAACCGCCCCTTCACCAAGGAAGTGTGGGATCGCGATCAGGCACGCAAGGTGTTTGACGACAAGGGCGAGGCCTACAAGGTCGAACTGATCGACGCGATCCCTGAAGATCAGGATCTCAAGATCTATTTTCAGGGCGACTGGTTCGACCTGTGCCGCGGTCCGCACATGGCGTCCACCGGCCAGATCGGCAACGCCTTCAAGCTGATGAAGGTTGCCGGCGCATACTGGCGCGGCGATGCCAACAACCCGATGCTGACCCGCATCTACGGCACCGCATGGCGCAATCAGGAAGAGCTCGACAACTACCTCCACCTGCTGGAAGAAGCGGAGAAGCGTGACCATCGCCGTCTCGGCCGCGAAATGGACCTGTACCATTTCCAGGAAGAGGGTCCGGGCGTGGTCTTCTGGCACGCCAAGGGCTGGCGAATGTTCCAGAACCTGCTTGCCTATATGCGCCGCAGGCTCGAAGGCACCTATGACGAGGTCAACGCGCCGCAGGTGCTCGACCATTCGCTGTGGGAAACGTCAGGCCATTGGGGCTGGTATCGCGAGAACATGTTCTCGGTGCAATGTGCCGACGAGGAAGCCGAGGACAAGCGGGTCTTCGCGCTGAAGCCGATGAACTGCCCGGGGCACGTTCAGATCTTCAAGCACGGGCTCAAATCCTATCGCGACCTGCCGGTCCGGCTGGCTGAGTTCGGCGCGGTGCATCGCTACGAACCGTCCGGCGCCTTGCATGGCCTCATGCGGGTGCGCGGCTTCACGCAGGACGATGCCCACATCTTCTGCACCGAGGAACAGCTCGAGGAGGAAATCCTCAAGATCAACGATCTGATGATGTCGGTCTATGAGGATTTCGGTTTCGAGGAAGTTGTAGTCAAGCTGGCGACGCGGCCTGAAAAGCGCGTCGGCACCGACGACGCCTGGGATCATGCCGAAGACATTCTGCGCCGTGCGCTGACCAAAATGGAGGCTGAATCGAACGGCCGCATCAAGGCCGGCATCAATGAGGGCGAGGGCACCTTCTACGGTCCGAAGTTTGAATACACGCTCAGGGATGCGATCGGCCGCGAGTGGCAGTGCGGCACGACCCAGGTCGACTTCAACCTGCCGGAGCGGTTCGGCGCGTTCTACATCGACAAGGATTCGGAGAAGAAGCAGCCCGTCATGGTTCACCGGGCCATTGTCGGCTCGCTTGAGCGTTTCCTCGGCATTCTAATCGAAAGCCATGCGGGCCATGTGCCGCTGTGGTTTGCGCCACTGCAGGTGGTGGTCGCAACGATCACGTCGGACGCCGACGAATACGCGATGAAAGTGGTCGAGACGCTGCGCGACGCCGGACTGCAGGTCGAACCCGATCTCAGGAACGAAAAGATCAACTACAAGGTGCGCGAGCACTCGCTGACCAAGGTTCCGGTCATTCTCGTCTGCGGCAAGCGCGAGGCCGATGAGGGGACGGTGAACATCCGCCGCCTGGGTACGCGCGACCAGCAGTCGATGTCACTGGACGAAGCGGTGGCTGCGCTCGTGGCCGAGGCTGTGCCGCCGGACGTGCGGCGCAAGAAGATGACGAAAAGGGCTGCCTGACCGGAGCCGCAGGCGGCTCAGTCGAGCGATTCGATCAGCGTTTCCGCATTGGCCAGAACTTCGACGTCCTGGTTGCGGCCGGGCACGATGGTGAAGTCCTTCTGGTAGATGCGGTCGCGATTTTTCGCGATGGCCGTATAGGTGCCTTCGGCCAAGACCATCGGCGCGAAGGCACCGACCGTTTCGCGCACAACATCGCCGGTGTCGGTCAGCACAGACCATGAGGTGTCGGCGATGGCCTCACCGCCTTCATCGCGCACCAGCTTCAGCGTGATCTGCGCGGCGCGGTGTTCCACCGTCGCTTCCGTCAGTTTGCCGGCCTCGACGCGAATGTCGGCGCGGATCACCGCATTGACCGAGCCATAGGTGGAAACCACGTGGTAGGTGCCGGAGTTGAGCCGGACCACCGTGTTGGGGGCGACGTCGGGGATGATGAGCGCGCGGTCGCCGTGCAGTCCGGAATCGGCCTCGTAGATGGAAAATCTGAGCTTGGAGGGCGGAATGCGAACCCCGCCGGACAGGATCGCATCGAGCTTCACGCCGCCTGCGTCCAGCACGAGGCTTTCAGCCTGCGGCTCGCGGCCGACGATAATTCGCTTGGTGGCGCCGGCGCGCCCGAACGCCGCGTGGACGAGGTAACTGCCGGGTGCAAGTTCGAAATTGCTTGTCCCGCCCTGTGCGGAGGCAATCAGCGGCAGCGTGCCGTCCTCGCCTGCATGCGGGCTGAACACGCGCCAGGTTACGCCACGGGTGATTTCGGGCCCATCGGCGATGAGCTGGGCCGACAGTTTGATGGTCCCGGGCTGGATGGAGAGTTGGCCGGCCGTGTTTGCGGGCGCGTAGCCGGAGATTGCCGGCAATTCGAGGTCCGCATCTTTCGGCTGGCCGAAGGAGTCGCGCGCGGCACCATCACCGGACCCGCCTTCGGTCGATTGCGCAAGCGCCACGCCTCCCGCCAGCGCGAAAATCAGCGCCAGGGCGATCAGAATCGAATTGGTGAAACGGACTGTTGCGGCAAACATCGCTTGCCATGAAGCCCAAGGCGATGGCAATTTCAAGGCCGAAGCGGCGCCCGGCGCCATCCGCAGGCAGACGGCGCGAGCGCGCTGCTACCCAATCCCCATATCGACCGCATCAACACCCCGGAGTGCGCTCCTTGAATTCGACCGTTATCGACTTCCTCGAATCCCGAAAATCCACGCCGATTTCCGACCTGAAAGAACCAGCGCCCAGCGAAACCGAAATCGCGACGATGATCCGCATCGCCAGCCGCGTGCCAGATCACGGACGTCTGGCGCCCTGGCGCTTCATCATCTACCGGGGCGATGACCGCGTCCGCATTGGCGAGATGCTGGCAGAGCGGGCGCAGGAGATCGAAGGACCGTTGCCAGAGGCCAGACTGGAGAAGGAACGAACGCGCTTTTCGCGTGCGCCGCTGGTGATCGGCGTCGTTCATTGTCCGCGAGACAATACCACCATTCCGCAGTGGGAAATGCTTCTGTCAGGCGCTGCATCGGCGATGAATCTCGTCCTTGCGGCCGGTGCGCTCGGATACGGTGCGAACTGGATCACCAACTGGTATTCCGACGATGCGGAAGGCCGGCGCATTCTCGGACTGGCTCCGGAAGAACGCGTTGTCGGGTTCGTTCACATCGGGACAATCGATGGCGATGCGCCGGACCGGCCAAGACCCGACCCCGCGAAGCTCGTGAGTGAATATTCAGGGCCCTGGGAGGGCTGACATGTTCTATGAACCCAGGAACGGTCACGGCCTGCCGCATGACCCGTCCAAGGCAATCGTGGCGCCGAGGCCGATCGGCTGGATTTCAACGCTCGATGCGGACGGAAATCCGAATCTCGGCCCGTATTCCTTCTTCAACATGCTTTCCTCGCATCCCTTTCTGGTCTGGTTTTCCTCAGAGGGGCGGAAGGACAGCGTCACTTATGCCGAGGCGAGCGGCGAGTTCGTGGTCAATCTTGTCGGACGCGCGCTGGCGGAGAAGATGAACCGAAGCGCCGTTGATGCGCCGCGCGGCACCAGCGAGTTCGCCTATGCCGATCTCACGACCGCGCCGTCCACGCTCGTGAAGCCGCCGCGCGTGGCCGAGGCCTACGCAGCGCTCGAGTGCAAGGTGACGGATGTGATGACGCCGCACGGGCTAGGCGGCGTGCCCTCGACCGTCACTGTCGTGACTGGCGAGGTGGTCGGCGTCTACATCGACGACACCATGCTTAAGGACGGGCTGTTCGATTCCGCAGCTGCAGGCAATGTCGGCCGGCTGGGCTACATGGATTATGTCTCGGTCGAGCAGACATTCGCCATGCGCCGACCGCGCTGGGGGAAGGACTAAGCCCTTCCAGCCCTTGCCAGGATGCGCTCTGCAAGCCTGAGGTGAGGGCGGTCATACATCTTCCCGCCGATCGCCAGCACACCGGGATCGCCCGCCTCGCGGAACGCCGCGACCAGCTTTTCGGCTTCGGTCACTGCTTCCGCGGATGGCGTGAAGACCTCGTTGATCGGTTCTACCTGTGCGGGATGGATCGCCATCTTGGCGGTAAAGCCGTCGCGTTCTGCCTCCGCACATTCGGTCTTGAATCCGTCTGCATTCCTGAAGTCGGGGAATACCGTGTCGATTGCCGGCACGCCCGCCGCCGACGCTGCAAGCAGGGTCATGGTGCGCGCATGGCGGAAAAGGTCGGTATAGCGGCCATTGTCATCCCGGGCGGAGCGGGCGCCGACGGCTGCCGACAGGTCTTCAGCGCCCCAGGTGAGCCCGGACAGTCGGGGTGTCGTTTCCGCGTAGCTGGCGGCGGAAAGAACGCCAATAGCCGTTTCAGTGATGATGGGGATTATGGCGGTTGCGCCGTCGTCGATGCCGTTTTGCGCCTCATGAACGCGCAGCCTTGTGGCGAGCCGCATGACATCATCGCCGCCTGAAGATTTCGGCAGCATGATCCCCGCCGGGCGCGCAGGCATGATCGCCGACAGGTCGTCATCGGTAAGGCCGGTGGTGAAGTCGTTGACACGCACATAGAGCGCCGCTGCGGCTCTTGCCTGCCGAGACGATACGAACGCCGCTGCGACATGGCGCGCGTCGTCCTTGGCCGAAAGCGCGACGGAATCTTCCAGGTCGACGATCAGGACATCTGCGGCGGAGGCAAGCGACTTTTCGAGTTTGCGCTCCGAGTCTCCCGGAACAAACAGCAGCGAGCGCATATCCGTCTAGGCCGGCTTCTTGAGGATCATCGCATTGCGGCGGCAGCGCGCGCACAGAACATCGTTCTGGTTGTAGGCCCGGTGCTCGAACTCGACGATGCCGCGATCGGGCTTCGACTTCGAAACCCGCACGGAGATCACCTCGGTTTCGACACGCACGGTGTCGCCGTGAAACAGCGGATGCGGGAACACTGTCTCGGTCATGCCGAGATTGGCGACGGTGGTTCCGTGGGTGGTGTCGTGGACCGAAATGCCGATCATCAGGCCGAGCGTGAAAAGCGAATTGACCAGCGGCTTTCCCCATTCGGTCTTGGCTGCGTAGTCGAAGTCGATGTGGAGTTGCTGCGGGTTCATGGTCATGACCGAAAACAGCACATTGTCGCTTTCGGTAATGGTCCGGGTGATCGGGTGGCGGTAGACCTGTCCTGCCTCGAATTCCTCAAGATAGTAGCCGGCCATCGCTCTCCTCCTGCGCCTCTACCAGCGTGATAGACGCGCGGAAGGAGGCGGACAAGGGATTAAGAAACATGGTGAACCCTTCGTAAACCATTCCTGCCTAACGTGCGCTCAGGGTCTCGCAGGGCGCAGTAGGCGTAGATGATTGTCTCACAATTCCTGAACTGGATAGACACGGCGCGGGTTTCGGAGCGGGCAGCCGCCGCGACCGCACTTGCAAGGGCATATCTGCGCGACGATGTCGAATTCGAAGATCGCTGCGCGGCCGACGCCGCACTCACCATGCTGCTCGACGATCCGTCGCCCAAGGTGCGGCTGGCAATGGCCGAAGCGCTGGCGCTCAGCCACCACGCACCGCAGCAGATCATAGCGGCACTTGCGGGCGACCAGCCCGAGATCGCCGCCACCGTGCTCGCCCTCTCGCCCGTGCTGGCCGATGCCGACCTGATTGACCGCGTCGCAGCGGGCAGCGAGCACGCCCAGCGTCACATCGCTTCGCGGCCGGTTGTCTCCATGCAAGTGTCGGCGGCAATTGCCGAAGTGGGCGCGGCCGAAGCGGCTGTGGAACTCATCAACAATCCGGGCGCCACCATCGCGGCCCTTTCATTCCGGCGCATGACCGAGCGGTTCGGCAGTGTCGGTCCGGTTCGCGAGGCGCTGCTTGGCGACCGGCGTCTGCCGTCCGACAGCCGGCATCATCTGCTCGTGCAGGTAGGGGAGGCGCTGAAGGGTTCGCCGTTTGTCGTTGCTCTGATTGGTGCTGACCGTGCGGCCAAACTGACGCGCGATGCCTGCGTGAAGGCCTCCATCACGCTGATCGACGGAACCAGCTCCAGCGAATATGGCGCTCTGGTCGAGCATCTGAGAATGCGCGGCGAATTGACAACGAGTTTCATTCTGCGCGCGGTGGCGCTGGGCAAGGTCGATTTCTTCGGAGCGGCACTCGTCGCGATTTCGGGACAGACGACGCAGCGTGTGCGCGCGCTCCTGTCGGGCGGCCGCGATGCCGCACTCGGTGCGCTGTTTCGTGCTTCCGGGCTGCCGGCCTACGCCGACAAGGCGATACTCACCGCACTTGCCGTGTGGCGGGAGGTGGCCAACGGCCAGCGTGTCGCCGGCGCGCAGGAAGTGACCTGGCTGATGCTGAAGGCGATCAACGCCGCGCCCGGCCAGGCCGGCCCTGCACCGGAACAGCGGGAACTGGCGTCGCTGTTGAAGTCCATTCATCTTGATGAGTTGCGCGCCAATGCGCGCGGTCACGCAATGGCAATTGCCGCCGCCTGACCGTTCAGCCCTGCCGCGCGCCCTGCGCTAAAGCCTCGACAAAATCGGCGACCATCCGCGTCAGATCGGCGTTCCACATGTCGTTGTGTCCGTAGCCTTCCAACACGCGAAGTTCTTTCGGTTCGGGAGAAAGATCGAACAATGCGCGTCCTCTCGGAAGCGGGATCAGCGTGTCCGCATCGCCATGCAGGAACAGCTTCGGCGAGGAGACACTGCCAATCCGCAGGTCGGACCGGAACGGGTCGCGTATCAGCGCGCTGACGGGCAGATAGGGATAGTGGTGGCGCGCCACCGCCGCTATCGAATCCGAGCTGGAGATCAGCAACAGGCCGGCCGGCTGGCGCTCGGCGGCGACGGCCACGGCGACAGCCGAACCGAGCGACTGACCGGCAATGACGACCGGGCCGTCTTGCGTATCTGACAGCCAGTCAAAGGCGGCGAGACCGTCGACAATGAGCCCCATTTCGCTGGGCGACCCGGTGGAGCCGCCATAACCGCGATAGGAGAGGGCGAGCAGGCCGAGCCCGCGTGCGGACAGCGCTTCGGCGAGGAAGGCGAAGTCATTCACGCTGCTGGCGTTGCCGTGAAAGAAGATCGCCGTTGGCCGCCCGTCGGCCGCTTCGGACAGAAGGGCTTCAAGGCGTTCGCCGTCGCTGGTCGCAATCTCGATCCGCTCGCCCCAGGGCGGCGGCAAATCGAGCGCGGTCTGATGCCCATTTGCGCCGGGATACAGGATCGACCGCTGGGAGACATAGACGTAGGCGACGACCAGCGCGTAGGCCGCCGCGACTGCCAGAACGGATGTCAGGGCAAATTTCCAGATGGCAGCCGCTCCCCGCTGCTCAGATGTCCAGCTCTTCCGCGAACTCGGCGTTTTCCTGGATAAAGCGGAAGCGCAATTCGGGCTTGGTGCCCATCAGCGCGTCGATGGCCGATTTTGTCGCTTCCGGCTCGTCGACAATCTCGACGCGCAGCAGCGTGCGCTTCGACGGGTCCATCGTGGTTTCCTTGAGCTGGGCCGGCATCATCTCGCCAAGGCCCTTGAAGCGGCCGATCTCGACCTTGCCGCGCCCGGTGAACTCGGTTTCCAGCAGCTGGTCCTTGTGCGCGTCGTCGCGCGCGTACATCACCTTGCCGCCCTGACTGATGCGGTAGAGCGGCGGAACGGCCATGTAGAGGTGGCCGTCGGTGATGAGCTGCGGCATCTCCTGATAGAAGAAGGTGATCAGCAGCGACGCGATGTGAGCACCGTCGACATCGGCGTCGGTCATGATGATCACCCGGTCGTAGCGCAGGTCGTCGTCGCGGTATTTGGAGCGTGTGCCGCAACCCAGCGCCTGAATAAGGTCTGCAAGCTGCTGATTGGAAGCGAGCTTCTCCGACCCCGCGGAGGCGACGTTGAGGATCTTGCCCCGCAGTGGCAGCACCGCCTGGCTGGCGCGGTTGCGCGCCTGCTTGGCCGAGCCGCCGGCGGAATCGCCCTCAACGATGAAGATTTCAGCGCCAGCCGCCGCGTTCTGGCTGCAGTCGGCCAGCTTGCCCGGCAGGCGCAGCTTGCGCACAGCACTCTTGCGGCTGACTTCCTTTTCCTGCCGGCGTTTCAGGCGCTCGTCGGCGCGGGCAATCACCCAGTCGAGCAGCTTTGAGGCTTCCTGCGGATTGTCGGCCAGCCAGTGGTCGAAGGGATCGCGCACGGCGTTTTCAACGATACGTTGCGCTTCCGTGGTCGCCAGCCGGTCCTTGGTCTGGCCGACGAATTCCGGCTCGCGGATGAAGACCGACAGCATGCCGGCGGCCGAGATCATCACATCTTCCGTGGTGATGATGGAGGCGCGTTTGTTGCCGGTCAGGTCGGCATAAGCCCGCAGGCCGCGCGCGAGCGCGTTGCGGAAGCCGGCCTCGTGGGTGCCGCCTTCGGGCGTGGGGATCGTGTTGCAGTAGGAATTCAGGAAACCGTCGCCGCCATACCAGGTGACGGCCCATTCCAGCGAACCGTGGCCGCCCTGTTTCTCGCTCTTGCCGGCAAAGGCCTCGCGCGTGACCTGGAAGTCGCCATTGAGCTGTTCGGCCAGGTAGTCTTTCAGGCCGCCGGGGAAATGGAAAACCGCCTTTTCGGGCGTTTCGTCCTTACCGGTGATCAGTTCCGGCGAGCAGGACCAGCGAATTTCCACACCGCCAAACAGATAGGCCTTTGACCGCGCCATACGGAACAGGCGGGCAGGCTCGAAATGCGCGCCCTTGCCGAAAATATCCGTGTCAGGCCGGAAGCGGGTTCTGGTGCCGCGACGGTTGTGCACCTCGCCGAGGTTTTCCAGCGGACCCTGTGGCACGCCGCGCGTGAAGCGCTGGCGGTAGAGTTTCTTGCCGCGTGCGACTTCGACCTCGAGGTCGTCGGACAATGCGTTGACCACGGACACGCCGACACCGTGCAGGCCGCCGGAGGTTTCGTAGACCTTGGAATCGAACTTTCCGCCGGCATGCAGCGTCGTCATGATGACTTCGAGCGCCGACTTGTCCTTGAACTTCGGATGGGGATCGACGGGAATGCCGCGGCCGTTGTCGGTGACTGTCAGGTAGCCTTCTGCATCAAGCTCGACTTCGATGAATGTGGCGTGGCCGGCGACGGCCTCATCCATCGAGTTGTCGATCACCTCTGCAAAGAGATGGTGCAGCGCCTTGGAATCGGTGCCGCCGATATACATGCCCGGGCGGCGTCGGACGGGCTCAAGCCCTTCCAGCACCTCGATGTCGGCGGCGCTGTAGTTCTCGCTGCCATCCTTCTGCGGCTTTGCGCTGCGCGCCGCACGCACGATGGGATCGTCGGCGGGTTCAGGCCGCGAGGCCGGTTTTTCGAGGGCGCCGAATAGGTCGTTGCTGTCGTCCATAGGGGTCTTTGTGATATGCCGCGAATCATCGTCGATACTGCCATGCCAGCCAAGTGGTTGCGAGCGAAGTTCCCTTTCCGTTCAAGTTTTCATCAATTGCGATTGCAGCCATTGAAGGGCGGATAACCACGCCGGTTGAAGTTGTCTATTTGGATGCCCGGGATTTCGGATTTCGTTAGGAATCGCGGCCATGCTTTGGCCCAAGGCGCGAAAAAGCGCCATATGGCTGGGGCTAGGCGTGAAACGCAAACTTGTCACAATGATCGGCATTGCCGGTGTCTTTGGCGCGCTCTCAATATTCGCGGCCGATATGTGGTTGCGCAGTGCTGCGAGCGCACGGGTGGAAACCATTGAGGTTTCCTCGATCGTGCCGGCGCCGGAGCCCAAGGTCGAATTCAACACGATTGTGGTTGCTGCCGGTCCGCTGCGCTTCGGAAACGAGCTGACCAGGGAACAGCTTGCCGAAATCCCCTGGCCACAGGAGGAACTGCCGGAAGGCGCGTTCGCCAAGGTGGATGCCGTGCTCGAAGTGCCCGGACGGCTGGTGCTTTCGCCAATCGAGGCGAACGAACCGGTGCTTCTGGCCAAGCTATCGGGGCCGAACGGGCGCGCCACGCTTTCCAATCTGCTTTCACCGGGTATGCGCGCCGTTACGATCCGCATCGACGAAATTGCGGGCGTTGGCGGCTTCGTGACACCGGGTGACCGCGTGGACGTGGTGCTGACCCGCGATGCAGGCGCAATCCAGGAAGTGCAGGGTGCGGCGCAAGGCGCATCCGGCTCCACGATCGCAACTGAAATCGTGGTCGAAAACGTCAAGGTGCTGTCTGTGGGGCAGGGCATGGACGAGCGCCAGACCGCACCGCAGGTCGCCAATTCGGTCACGCTGGAAGTCACACCCGCCGCAGCCAACAAGGTGGCGCTGGCGCGCAACATCGGTTCGCTGTCGCTGTCGCTGCGCTCGGCCGGAGAGGTCAGCGCGGCGGGTGCAGGCATGACGACGCTTTCATCCTTCGGCGGCACGGCGGCTGGTGCAGCGGATGCCGTCACGCCGCTGTTTGAGGCCGCCGAACCGCAGCGCAACTTCGCGACCGTGGTGGTGACGCGCGGCATGAAGGCGGAGAGTTATCAGGTCGTTTCGCCGGACGAACAGAGCGAATAACGGCTGGAGTTGGGGGCGATGGGGAAAATCGGATTTCTGTTCCTGGTGACGCTTGGACGCCTGGTTATCGGTGCGCTGGTCTTCGCCTGGTTTGCCGGTGCGCTGACGCTGCCGGCGCAGGCCAACGACGTGGTCAGGGTTTCGGCCAACAAGAACGCGGTGGTGAAGGTCGCCAAGGGAAAGCCGCGCACCGTGCGCACCAGCTCGCCATTCTACGAGATCGTCATCGGCGATCCGGATATCGCCAACGTCAATCCGCTTACCGACCGGTCGTTCTATGTGCTGGGCAACGAACTCGGCACGACAGGCATCGCGCTGTTTGACGAGAACAAGCAGCTCGTCGGCACGCTCGACATCGAAGTGACGCTGGATACCGACAGGCTGGCGACGACGATCCAGGAAGCGGTGCCCGGCAACAACATCAAGGTCGGTTCGGCCAATGGCCGTGTGGTTCTGTCCGGCGAAGCCAACGACTCGCAAGCTGCCGAGAAGGCCAAGGATATCGCCAGGCGGTTCTCCGGCGAGGAAGAGATCATCAATTCGGTGAACATCACCTCGTCGCAGCAGGTGCAGCTCAATGTGCGCTTCATCGAGATCAACCGGCAGGTCGGACAGGAACTTGGAACGCAGATCAATGCCACCTATGCGTTCGGCGGTTCCAGCGTCGGATTCAATTCCAGCCCGCAATCCTCGTCCAATGCGCCGGCGGGTGCGGTCATTGCCGGGCTGACCTCGGGTGGCCTCACCATCGACGCAGCACTTCGGGCGCTGGAAGATCGTGGCGTAGCGCGCCGGCTTGCAGAGCCAAACCTGATCGCACGGTCGGGCGAAACGGCCAGCTTTCTGGCCGGCGGCGAGTTTCCCATCCCGGTGGCGAACACGGAAAACACGATCACCGTTGAGTACAAGAAATACGGCGTCAGCCTGGAGTTCACACCCACGGTCTTGGCCGACGGGCTGATCAGCCTCGACATCAAGCCCGAGGTCTCGTCAGTCGATACCTCTGCCTCCTATCAGGTCGGCACACTGTCCATTCCCGGCTTTGTGGTGCGCCGCGCGCAGACAATGGTCGACCTGAAAAGCGGGCAGAGCTTCATGATCGCCGGTCTGCTGCAAAGCCAGAACGATACCGGCACGCAGCGACTGCCCGGTCTCGGCAAGCTGCCCATCCTTGGAAACCTGTTCTCGTCCAAGGCCTATCAGCGGCGCGAGACCGATCTGGTGATCATCATCACGCCTTACCTGGTGAAGCCGATCGACCCGTCGAAGAAGGTTCACACGCCAATGGACGACACCAAGGCTCCGAAGGCGCTCGACTATTTTCTCGGCGACCGCGAGGAGCTGCGCGTTTCGCAGCTCAACCGCGGCAAGGGCGGCACGGTCCGTCCGGCGCGCGGCTTCGGCCACTATCTCGATCTCAACTAGGCGATTGACATGGGCAAACTTGCAACGAGCCTTGTAGCGCTTCCCGTCGTGGCGATTTTCGCCGGCTGTTCGACCAGCGAAACGCTGCATCATGAAGGCGTGACCAGCTACGCGGGCAACGCTATCCGCGCCAACACCGTGCTGCAGATGGTCGACCCGTGGCAGTACGGCGTGCACGAGACTGATCTCGAAACACCGCATGAGCGCCCGTGGCGGGTCGAGTCGACCGGCGCGTCCGACGACGGCGGCAGCGATGCGTCCGATGCGAAGCCCTGAGACACATCGATGAGCGAAGACAACAAGCCGCGGCGCATCATTTTGGTCACGCCCGACAAGGCGTTTGCGCGTGAAACGCACGCCGCCTTCACGGCGTCCGACAAGGTCAGCCTCGACACGATCGAGAAGGGCGTTGGGGAGTTGCGCGGCGAGTTGCAGGGCGCGGAATGCGCCGCTGCAATCGTCGACATGGATGCATCCAGGCTGGATGAGATCGAAGCGCTTCAGCGGGTCATCCGGCGAATGGAGGGGCGGGCGCCCATCATCGTCGTCACCAAGGAATTCGATGCTGCGGCGGTTCGCATCCTGGTGCAGCTCAAGGTAGCCGATTTTCTGGTCAAGCCGATCAGCACCGCCGATCTGGTGCGCTCCTGCATCCGGGTGCTTCAGGGCCCGGGGCGCGAGAGCAATCAGGAGGCACAGGTCTATACCTTCATGCCGGCGGCAGGCGGAGTCGGCAACACCACGCTCGCTGTCGAGACGGCGTTCCAATTGCATCGCTCGATCACCCGGGGCGCTTCGACCTGCGTGGTCGATCTCAATCTTCAACAGGGCGCCTGCGCGGAATATCTGGATCTCGAGCCGCGCTTCGACATCACCGAGATCGAGAACAAGCCGGAGCGGCTCGACCGTCAGCTTCTGGACGTGATGCTGTCGAAGCATGAGAGCGGGCTATGCGTGCTGGCAGCGCCCGTGAAGCCGACAGAAATGCGGACTTTCGACACCGATGTGGTGATCCGCATGCTCGATCTCGTTTCCGCCTATTTCGACAATGTCATCATCGACATGCCGCGCACCTGGTTTCCGTGGACGGAGACCGTGCTGCTTGGCACCAACAAGCTCTATATCGTTGCGGAAATGACGGTTCCTTGCCTGCGCCAGACGCAGCGGCTGGTGAACGCCATTTCGGAAACGACGCAAAAGCAGGTCAAGCCTGCGGTCATCGTCAACCGTTTCGAGCAGAAGCGGTTCGACAGTGGCATCAAGCAGGCCGACGTTGAGGAAATTCTCGGCGATCAGTTCGCCGGTGGTATCGCCAACAACTACAAGCTGGTGCGCGAGGCCGTCGATCGCGGCGTGCCGCTGCACGATGTGGATGGCGACGCCAATGTGATCCGCGACTTGAAACGCATCATTCTGCCCGACGAGGAAGCCGCGCAGGGACGGGGGCGCCGCTCGCTCTTCGGCCTGTTCAGGAAGTCGGCATGAGCAGCCGGTTCTCCACACTGCGCGAGCAGCCACTGACACCTGCGCCACCGCCCGGCGGGGCCGCCGCCAATGGCACGGACGCGGCTGCGGTTACGATCCCTCTGCCGCGAAGGGCCGAAACGCAGCCTGCCGCGGACAAATCCAAGGACAAGGCCAACAATCGCGTGCTCGACGCGCGGGTGCGGCTGCACCGCATGCTGATCGAGGAAATCAACCTCGTCGCACTCGAGAAGCTGCCGCGCGAAGAAATGCGCCGCCAGGTGCATGATTTCGTGTCGGAAAAGACGCGCGAGGAGCGGCTGGCGATCAACGTTGCCGAGCTCGATGCACTTGTGGACGACATTGTCGACGAGATGGTGGGGCTTGGTCCGCTGGAGCCGCTGCTCAAGGACCCGTCGATCAACGACATCCTGATCAACGGCCACGAAAACTGTTTCGTGGAGCGGCACGGCAAGCTGCAGCAGGTGCATGTGCCCTTCAAGGACGAGGCGCATCTGCTGAGGGTGATCAGCAAGATCGTTGCCGCTGTCGGCCGGCGCGTGGATGAATCGCAGCCGATGGTCGATGCCCGCATGCTCGACGGATCGCGCTTCAACGCGGCGATCCGGCCGGTTGGCGTGGACGGGCCGCTGGTCTCGATCCGCAAGTTTTCCAAGAACAAGCTGGGACTGCACAAGCTGGTGGAGTTCGGCGCGCTGACCAACGAAATGGCCGAAGTGCTGGCGGCTGCCGTTCATGCCCGCAAGACGACGATCATCTCGGGCGGTACCGGCACCGGCAAGACCACGATGCTCAATGCGCTTTCGGCCTTCATTCCCGAAGACGAGCGCCTCATCACCATCGAGGACGCAGCCGAATTGCAGCTGCAGCAGCCGCATGTGGCGCGCATGGAAACAAGGCCGGCCAATATTGAAGGTCATGGGGAAATCCGGCAGCGCGATCTGGTCAAGAATGCACTGCGTATGCGGCCGGACAGGGTCATCCTCGGCGAGTGCCGCGGTGAGGAGGCATTCGACATGCTTCAGGCCATGAATACGGGCCATGAAGGATCGATGGCGACCATTCACGCCAACACGCCGCGTGACGCGATCGGGCGGCTTGAACAAATGCTCGGCATGACCGGCATGCCAATGACCGTCTCGTCGATCCGCAGCCAGATTTCGAGCGCCATCGATCTGATCGTGCAGCTCACCCGCCTGTCGGATGGCCGGCGCAAGGTGACGAGCGTCGCCGAAGTCACCGGCATGGAAGGCGACATCATCCAGATGCAGGAGATCTTCACCTTCCGACGCACCGGTACCGATGGCGACGGCAAGGTACTTGGTCATTTCGAGGCGACGGGCATGCGCCCGCGCTTCCTTGATGATCTGAAGGCTATGGGCATCGAATTTCCGGGCAAATATTTCGATCCCGGCAGGCCGCAGGAGTAGCGGCGTGAGCGCGATCTGGCTCGTCTATGGCGGTGCGGCGCTGGCCGGCATCATGATCGCGGAAGCGATTTTCCTGCTCTATTCGGGCAACCGCGACAAGCGGCAGGCGATCAACCGCCGCATGAAGCTGCAGGAGAGGAAACTCACCCAGGAGCAGGTGCTGATCCAGCTGCGCAAGGAGCGCGGCCTGGAAGACGGACACAGCGCCTTCTCGCTGCAGGGGCTGCGCGCGCTGCGTACCCAGTCCGGCCTGACCATGCCGTTGCCGCGCTTTCTGGTTATGACCAGCGCAATCGGTCTTGCACTGGGCCTGGCCGCCATCGTGCTCGGGCTGTCGGTGCCGATTGCTCTGCTGGTCGGGCTCGTTCTCTGCCTCATCCTGCCGGTGATGGTGCTGCGGTCGATGCGCAAGCGCCGGCACAAGAAGTTCGGCATGCAGCTTCCCGAGGCGCTGGAACTGATTACCCGCAGCCTCAAGGCCGGTCATCCGGTGCCGGTGGCCATCGCGATGGTTGCGCGCGAAATGCCGGATCCCATCGGCACGGAATTCGGCGTGGTTGCCGACGAGGTGACCTACGGTTCCGATCTCGTGTCGGCATTGGGCAGCATGTTTGAACGCGTCGGGCACGAAGACCTGCCGCTCTTCGTCACGGCGGTGTCCATCCAGAGCACGACAGGCGGCAACCTGCGCGAAATCCTCGACGGATTGTCCAAGGTCATCCGTGAGCGCGGCAAGCTCAGGCGCAAGGTGCGAGCGATTTCGACCGAAGGCCGGATTTCCGCCTACATCCTCAGCGCCGTTCCTGTGCTGCTGATGGTCGGCCTGATGGTGCTGATGCCGCAATTTTATGGCGGCGTATGGGACAAGCCGCTCACCTGGTACATGCTGGGCGGCGCCATCGCCTGGCTTCTGATCGGCAATGCCGCGATGTTCAAGATGGCGAATTTCAGGTTCTGACATGGAAGTCTTCGCCAACATTCTCGGCGGGTTCGAGCCGTCCTTCCTGGTGCCGACCGCTCTGGCCCTGCTACTGCTTGGCGGCGGCGCGATCGCCTGGCCATTGCTGACCGGCGGCGATGCGCGGGCCGACGCAAAGCGCCGCCTGAGGATCGAGCCGAAGAAAGAAGCGAAGTCCGGTGGAGCCAACTCAAAGCGCAACACCGATGCAGTGCGCGCCCGCGCGGCCCGGACCGCACAGGACTTCTACGCCAAATCCGACCCGGAGAACGTTGCGCGGCTGAGGCTCAAGCTCATTCAGGCGGGCTTTCTCGATCCAGGCGCGATCGGCACGTTCTTTCTCATCCGGTTCGTGTCGCTGGCCATCTGCGGGGCGGCTGCATTTGTGGTGGTCGCACTGTTTGGTGGCGACGCTTCGGCCATGAGCCGATGGATCTTCGTCGGCATGCTGGGTGCCGCCGGCTATTTCGTGCCGGGCCTTGCGCTTTCGCGCATCGTGGCTGCGCGCATGCGCGAATACCGCAACGGCTTTCCCGATTTCATGGATCTGATGATCGTTTGCTCCGACGCGGGCATGAGCATGGAAGCGGCGATCGAACGCGTGTCGCGCGAACTCCAATTGACCTATCCGGCGCTGGCGCAGAACCTGCAACTGGTCTCGATCGAATTGCGGGCGGGGCGGGGCCTCGACGATTCTCTCAAGTCGCTCGCCGACCGGCTCAGCCTGGAAGAGGTTCGCTCCTTCGCGACGCTGCTCCAGCAGTCGCGCGAACTGGGCACCAGCCTGTCGGGCGCGCTCAGGGTCTTTTCGGAAGAGATGCGCCACAAACGCATGTCGCTCGCGGAGGAAAAGGCTCACGCGCTGCCGGCCAAGATGTCGGTGCCGGTGACGGTCTGCATCCTGCCGGTCGTGATGATGGTCGCCGTCATTCCGGTTGTCGTCAAGATGACCGCCGGCAACTGACGCACCTGCCTAATCATCTGTAATTAAACAAATTTACCGGCCGGCAGATGGCTCAAATTTGAGCGATACAGGCCACCGGTCCTTAAAACGCGGCTGCTAGGGTGATGCCTGATCGCAACCTGCGTCCGCGGTCAGACAAGAGGGGCAATGATCATGAAGCGCATTCTCGCGCTGGGCGTGCTCGCCGCGGCGCTCGCCATATCGGGCTGCCAATCGGCATCCGTCGACACCATGCAGACAACTGCGCTGGGTCAGTCGCGTGATCCAAGCGCTGAAGATCTGGCTGTTGGCAAGCAGCAGTTCGACGACGGCAATTTCGGCCTGGCGGAGAAACATTTCCGCAAGGCGGTCGAACTGCGCGCTTCGAATGCCGAAGCCTGGATGGGGCTGGCAGCGGCCTATGACCAGCTTGGCCGCTTCGATTTTGCCGACCGGGCCTATGAGCAACTGCTCGACATTGCCGGCCGCCGGCCGCAGATCGTCAACAATATGGGCTATTCGCACTATCTGCGCGGGGACCGGAAGAAGGCCAAGAAGCTGCTTCTGGAAGCGCGCGGAGGCCTGACCGACAAGACCATTGTCGACGCCAATCTGGAACTTCTGAAGAAGAGCTGACGGCGGCAAACGCCGCCGCCAATCCGTTCTAGCTCGCAAGCGCCTCGATGGGCGGGCAGGTGCAGACCAGGTTGCGGTCGCCGGCCACATTGTCGATGCGCGACACAGGCGGCCAGTATTTGGAAGCCGTCGCCGGATCGACGCCGGGATAGGCCGCAACCAGCCGCGAATAGGGGTGCTTCCAGTCCTCGGCGAGAACCTCTGCCGCTGCGTGCGGCGCGTTGGCAAGCGGATTGTCATCCTTCGGCCATTCGCCCGACGCAACTTTCGCTGCCTCGTCCGCAATCGCAATCATCGCATCGCAGAAGCGGTCCAATTCCACCTTCGGCTCCGACTCGGTGGGTTCGACCATCAGTGTGCCAGCCACCGGCCATGACATTGTCGGTGCGTGGAAGCCGTAGTCGATCAGCCGCTTGGCGATGTCCTCCACCGATACGCCGGCGCTGTCCTTCAGCACCCGTGTGTCGAGAATGCATTCATGCGCGACGTGGCCATTGCGGCCCTGATAGAGCACCGGATAGTGCGACTTCAGCCGCTCGGCGACGTAGTTCGCCGACAGGATCGCCACCTCGGTTGCCTGCTTCAGCCCGTCCGCGCCCATCATGCGGATATACATCCACGTGATCGGCAGGATGGACGCAGACCCGAATGGCGCGGCGGCAACCGCATGTTCGGTGCCCCATTCGGCATGGCCGGGCAGGAACGGCTTCAGGTGTTCCTTGACGCCGATCGGACCGATGCCGGGCCCGCCGCCGCCATGCGGAATGCAGAAGGTCTTGTGCAGGTTCATGTGGCAGACATCGGCGCCGAGATCGCCCGGACGCGCCAGCCCGACCAGCGCATTCAGGTTCGCGCCATCGAGATAGACCTGTCCTCCGTGATCGTGGACGATCTTGCAGATGTCGCGGACGCCTTCCTCAAAGACGCCGTGCGTCGATGGGTAGGTGATCATCAGCGCCGCGAGGCGGTCTGCGTGTTCCGCGGCCTTGGCGCTGAGGTCGTCGACGTCGATGTCGCCTTCGTCGGTGCATTTCACCACCACCACGTCGAGGCCGGCCATGATGGCGCTGGCGGGGTTGGTGCCATGCGCGGAGGAGGGGATGAGGCAGACCGTGCGACCGGTATCGCCATTCGCCCGGTGCCATGCGCGGATCGCCAGAAGGCCGGCATATTCGCCCTGACTGCCGGCATTGGGCTGAAGCGATACGACGTCGAAGCCGGTGATTTCGGCCAGCCACGCCTCAAGCTGATCCGTCATCTGGCGGTAGCCTGCAGCGTGCTCGGCCGGCGCAAACGGGTGCAGACCGGCAACGCCCGGCCAACTCACCGGCTGCATTTCGGCTGCCGCGTTGAGCTTCATCGTGCACGAACCCAGCGGGATCATGGCCCGGTCCAGCGCCAGATCCTTGTCGGCCAGCCGACGCAGGAAGCGCATCATGTCGGTCTCGGATCGGTTTTCGTGGAATACCGGTTGGGTGAGGAAATGCGCCGCGTCCCGTGGTGCACCTGGAATGGCGCGGGAGGCCTCTGCCGGGGCTTTCGCGCCGAACAGATCGCACAAGGCGGCCAGATCGTCTTCGGTGGAGGTTTCGTCGAATGTGATACCGAGCGTGTTGTCGTCGATCAAACGCAACAGCCGACCGGTCTTTTCCGCCTCGGCGGCGATTGAACGAGCATTGCCTGAAACAGCGACTGACACCGTATCGAAACGCGCCGAGCCAGCGATTTCCACACCTGCACTGGAGAGTGCGGCAGCGAAGCGGGCTGCAAGCCCGTGAATGCGGTCCGCAATTGCCTGCAGCCCTTCCGGGCCGTGCCAGACGGCATAGGCGGCGGCCATATTGGCCAGCAGCGCCTGCGCGGTGCAGATGTTCGAGGTCGCCTTGTCGCGGCGAATGTGCTGTTCGCGGGTCTGCAGCGCGAGGCGGTAACCCGGCCTGCCATGCGCGTCGACCGACTGGCCGACGAGGCGGCCGGGCATGAGCCGCGTCAGTCGCTCCGATACGGCGCAATAGGCGGCATGCGGGCCGCCATATCCCATCGGCACGCCGAAACGCTGCATGGAGCCGACGGCGATGTCGGCGCCGAGATTTGCCGGCGGTTCGGAAAGCGTGAGCGCCAGCGGGTCCGCGACGAAGACCACCACCACGTCGTTTTCGCGCGCCTTGGCGATCGCTTCTGCGTGGTCGTGATAAACACCAAACGTATCCGGCCAGGGCACGATCAGCGCTGCCGCCGTCTCATCGACCGAACCGGAATCAATCATAATTTCAATCGGTTCTGCACGTGTCTTCAACACGTCGAGCGTTTGCGGATGGAGTTCGCCCGCCAGCACGATGCGGTTCCGTTTGCTGCGATGATGGCGCACGGCGATGCCCATCGCCTCGGCCACGGCCGTTGCCTCATCCAGCAAAGAGGCCGACGCCACCGGCAGGCCGGTCAATTCCGCGACAAGCGTCTGGAAGTGGAACAGCATTTCCAGCCGCCCCTGGCTGATCTCGGACTGGTATGGCGTGTAGGCCGTGTACCAGGCCGGGTTCTCAAACATGTTGCGCTGAATCACCGGAGGCACATGCACGCCGTGATAACCCGCACCGATGAAGCTCTTCGCCACGGTGTTGCGCGCCATGATGGCGGACAGCTCTTCCAATGCCTCGGCTTCGGAGGCGGCGTCGGGAAGGTCGAGCGCACGGTCGAGCCTGATCGAATTGGGCACCGTCTGCGAAATCAGCGCGTCGAGGGACGTCATGCCGAGCGTGTTCAGCATTGCCCGGGTGTCCTGCGGGCCGGGGCCGATATGCCTGTTGGCGAAGGGTAGCGTCATGTCCGAACCTCAGCCTATCAATGCCTTGTAGCCAGCCTCGTCCATCAGCCCTTCGAGCTGGCTGTCATCGGAAAGCTTCATTTTCCAGAGCCAGCCGTCGCCGGTGGCGGATGAGTTCACAAGCGCGGGATCGTCGGTCAGCTTGTCATTGACCGCGGTGACCTCGCCATCGACGGGTGCGTAGACATCCGATGCGGCCTTGACGGATTCCACCACAACGGCCGCATCGCCCTTGGACAGGGCCTTGCCGGTCTCGGGCAGTTCGACAAACACAAGGTCGCCGAGTTGTTCCTGCGCGTAGTCGGTGATACCGACGGTCGCGACGCCGTTCTCAACGCTGATCCACTCATGGTCGTCTGTGAAATAGGTCGTTGCCATGTTCATTGTCCTTTGCGGTAGCGATGGGGCGTGAAGGGGAGTGGATGAATGCGGACCGGCACACGGTTTCCGCGGACTTCGGCGAAAATCTCACCGGGTTCGTTGACGAGGTCGGCGCGCAGATAACCCATGGCGACAGGCGCACCGACCGACGGGCCGAAGCCGCCCGAAGTAATGCGTCCAACCGGCGACCCGTCGGAGCCGAGCAATTGCGCGCCGGCGCGGACCGGCTGGCGGCCTTCCGGCATCAGGCCGACCCGCTTTTGCGCAGCGCCTTTTTCGCGGGCGCGGGCAAGCGCCTCGGAGCCAATGTAAGGGCCGGATTCCCGCAAGGGTTTCGGGATCGCCCACATCAGCCCGGCTTCGACCGGTGTGGTGTCGGGCGTGATGTCCTGCCCGTGCAGGCACAGACCGGCTTCCAGCCGCAGGCTGTCGCGGGCGGCAAGGCCGATCCACATCACGCGCTCGTCGGCGAGCAGCTTTTCGGCGACCGCTTGTGGCTCGCCGGGCGGCATTGCGAGTTCGAAACCGTCTTCACCGGTATAGCCGGAACGGCTGGTGAACCAGCCCTGTTTCGGTTCAGCGCCATGCATGAAAAGCATCGGCGGCAAGTCGATCCCGGCATCCTTCAGCACAGCTTCGGCATCCGGGCCCTGAAGGGCAAGGAAGACGCGATCGAGCGGTTCGACCTTGCAGTCGGAACCCTTTGCGATGCTGCGCAGATGCGCTTCGTCCGTTGCCGCATTGCCGGCATTTGCGACGATCATGAAGCGGTCAGAACCTAGCCGGGTGACGATCAGGTCATCGATGATGCCGGCTTGGTCGTTGAGGAAGAAGGTGTATTTCGACTGGCCCGTTTCCAGTTCGCCGGGCTCTACCGGGCAGGCACGCTCCAGGACGCTATCGGCGTCCGGTCCCGACAGTTCGAAGAGCCGCATATGCGCAATGTCGAACAGGCCCGCATGCTCACGCGTGTGAAGATGTTCCTTCATCACGCCGGCGGGGTAGGTGATTGGCATCGACCAGCCGGCAAATGCGCCGAAACGCGCGCCAGCGGCCTCATGCAGATCATGCAGGGGAAGTTTCGTCAGTTCGCCCGTATCGGCCATCAGCCCTCCAGAAAGCACACGCACGCCGCCGAAGCGGCAATTCGTGCCCCTCTGTCGGAAGCCTGAGAGACTCGCGCCCCGGAACTCTGTCGGCAGCGCTTACACCTTCGGCGCGGGGCTGTGGCCCCGACTTTCCAGAGTGTCTTCCGGTCTACGGTTCTTTTGCCTGAGAGATTTCGGGCGATTTCCCCTTCGGCGGCAGCTTTCGCTGCTCTCTCCCGCATACCGTCAGGATCTTTCGATCCGCGACGAGTCGAACGCTAGTGCAAATGCAGGCCCGTGTCACCTGCCATTAGCATTCCGTGATGTCGTTGGTCAGGCGTCGGAGGAAAGACGCCGCATGTCACGCTCGATCTGGGCGGTGACCTTAGCGGTTTCGCGCTGAAGGCGACGCAGACGGTCAAGCTGAAGCGAGACGCTTTGCACGAGTTCGACGCGGGATTCGTCGTTCGGCCCTGAGCCGACGCCGTGAAGCAGCCACGAAAGGCTTACGTGAAGCACGCCGGCCAGCATGGAAAGCCGGTTGGCGCGCGGCTGCGAGCGGTCGTTTTCCCAAGCCTGAACCGTGGTGACCTGTACGCCGAGGCGGCGTGCGAGTTCGTTGATGGACATGCCTGCGGCATCGCGAGCGCGCAGCAGGCGCCCACCCATCGTATCGTTGTCTGGCGCTTCGGAATAGATAGTCGCGGCGTCCTGCACCGTAAAATGCTCCCGTTTTGGTGATTTCGGCCGCGATTGCGGCGATGTGACCCTTAAAATGAAGGAGCCGCCCCCCAGAAGCAAGGGTATGCGGTCAAAAAAGCCCGATTTGGCGGCAATCTGTCATATTCCGGCATACCATTCGTAGCCACGATCTTCCCAGTAACCGCCCTTGCCCGCGCCGAAGGGTTCGAGCTTGTCCACAAGCTCGATGGCATGGACGTATTTGGCCATTTTGTAGCCGAGCTGGCGCTCGACACGCAGCCTGAGCGGCGCACCGTTGGAAACCGGAAGGCGCTCATCGTTCATGCCGTAGGCGAGGATGGTCTGGGCATGACGGGCGTCGACGAGGTCGATGGATTCGTAATATTTGACCTCGCCCGAGAGGCTCTTCTCGATCGTGTCGAGGCAGCGGAACAGCACGTAACGCGCCTCGGATTTCACCACCGCCAGGTCGAGAACCTGCGCCAGCGGCACGCCGGTCCATTTGGCGATGCAACTCCACCCTTCGACGCAATCGTGCCGGGTGATCTGGGTGCGTGAGGGCATACCCATCAGCTCTTCGAGCGAAAGCGACAGCGGTTTCTGCACCAGCCCGCCGACCTGAAGCCGGTAGTCCGCGAAGTCCTTTGATGCGAGATCGAGATAGGTCCGGTCAGTGGGCGACGTTATCCCGTTTGGCCGCATGGGCTGGCGAATGTCGGCCTCGGAGAATTCCTGCGCCATAGCGTGACCGCCGATCAGAAGACGCTGGGCGCGATAGGACAGCCCGTTTGCAGATGCTTCCATGAAGTTACGGACATCGCCACCGCGCAGCACGTCATCCAGAACATCGCAGCCGGAGAGCAGGGCGCCGGAAGCGGCGACGGAGCCCGCAGTGAGCAATTTGCGGCGGCTCATGATGATATTGCTCATTTCACTGCCCTTTCTCTTCTTCCGCGTCGGCGCGGTACCAGCCGGTGATGATGGAGCGCAGTTCGTTCAGCGGTCCGGGGGCAAGCACCATGACGATGTGGATGACGAAGAATCCGAGAAGCAGGAGCATGACCGCGAAGTGGATCGTGCGAGCCGTCTGGCGGCCTCCGAGGATGTCGACGAGCCAGGGGGCGGCCGCGTTGAAGCCCGGCGACATGGCAAGGCCGGTGAGGACCATCAGCGGCATCAGGACCAGAAGCACGCCTGCGTAGCTCAGCTTCTGCAGCGTGTTGTAGTTGCGGCTGTGATGAAACCGCAGGCGCAGATGGTCGGCAATGTCGCGGGGCAGGGCGCGGATATCGCGCAGTCCTGGGAGGATGTCACGCCGCAGGTGACCGTTGACGATCGAGGCGACCAGCCACGCGGCGAGCGTGATGGCGAAAATCCACGCAAAGAAGAAGTGGACGACGCGGCCCGAAGCCAGATCGTAGTAGGAAGGGATCGTTGCCCAGGGCGGAAACGCGCGCTGCTGCATCATGCCATTGTCGCCGCGATAGAAGCCGAACCATCCTGTCGTCTCGAACTTGGTGTCGAACAGCTGGACGAAGCCGATGTTGCGGGCATCCGCCGTTCGCTCTGCGCCGATGCGAAGCACCGCATTGTCGAAACCGAAGCCGGACTGATCGCCGATGTAGAGCGTCGGGTGGGCGTTGAAGATCATCAGCCCGGAAGTGAGCAGGAAGAACAGGCTGATCGCCCAGATCCAGTGGGTGAGGCGGGTGGACAGAAACTGCTTGTAGATCAGCGGTCTTTTGCTCTTGCCGTCGGATGGCGGCGCTTGCGTCAGGATATCGGTGTTGGCCATGCCGGGCCTCCCATCCCTGCCAATTGTTTCAGCGGTCCTAGTGCTGAAAAGAACGGTTTGATTTACGGCATAGTTTCAAAGTGCGCGATCACCGCACGATCAAATGTGGCGTGAACGCTCAGGAGGCCGCGTCACGAAGCACGCGCCGGATCAGCGAATCCAGGGACGAAAGAAACGCCGAACGGTCCCTGGCAGAAAAGCCCGGATTGTAGCCCTTGATCTCACCGGTCTCGCGCAGATGCTGTTTGAGATCGCGCATGGCGACCGCCATGCCGATCGTCTCTTCGGTGAAGAGCCGGCCCGTTGGCGCAATCGCCTGCGCGTTCTTCTCAACCGTTCGGGCGGCCAGCGGCACATCGGATGTGACGACAATGTCGCCGGGCTTGAGTTCTTCGACGATCCAGTCGTCGGCTGCGTCGGCGCTCTTCGAGACGACGACATGGCGGATCATGGGATCGCGGGACGGTCTCAACCCGCCATTGGATACGAAGGTGACGACGAGATCGTGCCGCCCGGCGACCTTCACCACCTCGTCCTTGACCGGACAGGCGTCGGCGTCGACGTAGATCATCGGCAGTTCAGACGGCAATTGCGATCTCTTCCTCAAGAAAGGCCAGCCGCTCGGCGACAGGAGCGAGTGGCAGTTCCACCAGCTCATAGCCAAGCTCATCATATGCGTCGGCGATGCACTCATAGGTGCGGACTGCCTCGCTCCAGTCCTGCCGGCGTTCGGCATCCTGAACGTAGATGTCGCACCAGGGTGGCGCCAGGAATACCTTGCGGTTGTAGCGAAACATACCGGCCGCGCGGTGGAAGTGTTCGGTATCTTCGATGCCGACCAGCCTGCAATAACCGACGAGGTCGGCTACACCCCGATCGAACAGTGCAGGTTCACCGGATGCGGCAAAGGACTGATGGTTCTGCATGTCGCGGTCGAGCATCAGTTCGGCGTAGAGGGCGCTGTCGACGTAATGGAGCCCGCGCCCGCCAATCGCTTCCTGGAAACGGATGATGGCACGGCCGGACTCAGGCGCGGTCCGGTATCCAGCCCGCGCAGCCGCCCCGAGCAGGGTGGTCTTGCCCGAACCCGGGCCGCCGGTGATGACGAACAGGTTTTCGCCAGCATGGATCATGCCGTGGCCTCATCGATAGTGGTGGGAAATCGCGCGGGCGAATGCCGCGCGCGAAATGCGTAGCGCAACTGCGCAGCGGTGTGAAGCGGCTGTCGCTTACCCGAAGCGTTTGCGCGCCAGCTCCGCTCCTGCGCCGAGCGCCACAAGCTTGCCTTCTGCGACTGCACGGGAAAGCGGCGCCAGACCGCAATTGGTGCAGGGCTGGATGCGCTCTGCGTCGGCGTGGCCGAGCGCGCTTTCAATCACGGCCGCTACCTGCTCTGGCGTTTCCACTTCGGCACTCGCCACATCGATCGCGCCGACGAGGATTTCCTTGTCCGACAGAAGCTCGATCAGCGAGATGGGGACATGCGAGTTGGCGCATTCGAGCGAGACCTGATCGATCCTGGAGGCGTTGATGGCCGGGAAAATCTGCTCATATTGCCGCCACTCGTCGCCGAGCGTCTTTTTCCACTCGATATTGGCCTCGATGCCGTAGCCGTAGCAGATGTGAACGGCAGTCTTGCACTTCAGGCCCTGCGCGGCGCGCTCGAGCGCCGCTATGCCCCATTCCTGCACATCGTCCATGAACACGTTGAAGGCCGGTTCGTCGAACTGGATCACGTCACAGCCGGCAGCCTCCAGTTCGAGCGCTTCCTCGTTGAGGATTTCGGCGAAGGCCATCGCCATGTCGGCGCGGCGGCCATAATGACCGTCGGCCAGCGTGTCGCAGATCGTCATCGGTCCGGGCAGGGTGAATTTCAGGCCGTTTTTCGTGTGCTTGCGGCAGAAGGCTGCCTCGTCGCGATGCACCGGGCGACTGCGCTTCGGCACGCCGGTGACAGTCGGCACATCCACGACATAACGGTTGTTACGGATGCCCATCTTGGTCTTGAGATCCCAGTCGATCCCTTTCACCGATTCCAGAAAGCCGTGGACGAAATGGGTTCGGAACTGCTCGCCATCGGAAACGGTGGCGATGCCCGCACCTTCCTGAAGCTTGATCCAGATAAGTGCCGCGTCGCGCTTTGCCTGATCGAGTTCGACGCCCTCAAGCAGCCATTTCGGCCAGAGTTTCTCGGTTTCTGCCAGCCAGCCGGGCTTGGGCAGGCTGCCGGCGACGGTGGGTGGAAAGAGCATCCCGGCCTCCTCAGTAGACGACCACGGAGCGGATGCTCTCGCCGGCATGCATCAGGTCGAAACCCTTGTTGATGTCTTCGAGCGGGAGCGTGTGGGTGATCATCGGGTCGATCTCGATCTTGCCGTCCATGTACCAGTCGACGATCCTCGGCACGTCGGTACGGCCCCTTGCGCCGCCGAATGCGGTGCCTTTCCAGACGCGGCCGGTGACGAGCTGGAACGGACGGGTGGCGATTTCCTGTCCCGCGCCGGCGACTCCGATGATGATCGATTCTCCCCAGCCGCGATGCGCGCTCTCGAGTGCGTCGCGCATGACCTTCACATTGCCGGTGCAGTCGAACGTGTAGTCCGCGCCGCCGATCTGGTCCGCGCCGCGCTTGGTCAGGTCAACGAGATATGGAACCAGATCACCCTCGACCTCCTTCGGATTGACAAAGTGAGTCATTCCAAAGCGTTCGCCCCATTCCTTCTTGGAGTTGTTGATGTCGACGCCGATGATCATGTCAGCGCCGGCGAGCCGCAGACCCTGGATGACGTTGAGGCCGATGCCGCCGAGGCCGAAGACAATTGCAGTGGCGCCGGGCGTAACCCTGGCCGTGTTGAGCACGGCGCCGACGCCGGTCGTCACGCCGCAGCCGATGTAGCAGATCTTGTCGAAGGGGGCGTCCGGGTTGACCTTGGCGACCGCGATTTCGGGCAGAACCGTGTGGTTGGCGAAGGTCGAGCAGCCCATGTAATGAAACAGCTTTTCCTTGCCGATGGAGAAACGGGACGAGCCGTCGGGCATCACGCCCTGGCCCTGGGTGGCGCGGATCGCGGTGCAGAGATTGGTCTTGCGCGACAGGCAGGACGGGCAGGATCGGCATTCGGGTGTGTAGAGCGGGATGACGTGGTCACCCTTCTTCACCGAGGTCACGCCGGGTCCGACATCGACCACGACGCCGGCACCCTCATGGCCGAGAATGGCCGGAAACAGGCCTTCCGGATCGGCGCCCGACAGCGTGAACTCGTCCGTGTGGCAGATGCCGGTCGCCTTGATTTCGACCAGCACCTCGCCCTCGCGCGGGCCTTCCAGGTCGACTTCCATGACTTCCAGTGGTTTGCCCGCACCAAATGCGACCGCAGCGCGTGTCTTCATCCCCGGTGTTCCTCCTCCTCGCGAATGGCTGGCGGCACGGTTTCAGCTTTCACCCCGCCGATCAAGCCTTGGACGGCGCTTTCCGGCGTGGTGAATTCGACCGTCGCTAATCGATTTGACCGCATCACCCGGCAGGACTGACCTTGACGGCTTAGTGCCTGTCCATAAAACGGATGCGCTTCCGGAGGATCGCCTGTTCCATGTTCAAGAAAATCCTGATCGCCAATCGCGGAGAGATTGCATGCAGGGTCATCAAGACCGCAAAGCGCATGGGGATCGCAACCGTCGCAGTCTATTCCGACGCCGATCGGAACGCGCTTCATGTCGAAATGGCGGACGAGGCGGTTCATATCGGCCCGGCGGCAGCCAGCCAAAGCTACCTGATCGGCGACCGCATTATCGCGGCGTGCAAGGAGACCGGCGCCGAGGCCGTGCATCCGGGTTACGGGTTCCTGTCAGAGAACGCCGCGTTCTGCACGGCGCTTGAAAAACAGGGCATCGTCTTCATCGGCCCAAAACCCAAGGCGATCGAAGCCATGGGTGACAAGATCGAATCCAAGAAGTTCGCCAATGACGCGAAGGTCAACACCGTCCCCGGCCACATAGGCGTCATTCAGGATGCCGACGAGGCGCGCAAGATTGCCGGCGAGATCGGCTATCCGGTGATGATCAAGGCATCGGCCGGCGGCGGCGGCAAGGGCATGCGCATTGCCTGGGACGAAAAGGAAGTGGGCGACGGGTTCGACCGCGCGCGCTCCGAAGCCAAAAGCTCCTTCGGCGACGACAGGGTTTTCATCGAGAGGTTCGTGGTCGAGCCGCGGCACATTGAAATCCAGGTGCTGGCCGACGCGCACGGAAACGCCATCTATCTGGGCGAACGCGAATGCTCGATCCAGCGGCGCAACCAGAAAGTGGTGGAGGAAGCGCCATCTCCGTTTCTCGATGAAGAAACACGCAAGGCGATGGGCGAGCAGGCGGTGGCGCTGGCCAAGGCGGTTGAATACCAGAGCGCCGGCACGGTCGAGTTCATCGTCGACAAGGATCGCAATTTCTTCTTCCTGGAGATGAACACGCGCCTTCAGGTCGAGCATCCGGTGACGGAGCTCATCACCGGCGTCGATCTGGTCGAGCAGATGATCCGCGTTGCATATGGCGAAGAGCTGGCGATCAAGCAGAGCGATGTGAAGCTGACCGGATGGGCTGCCGAGAGCCGTCTTTATGCCGAAGACCCGTACCGCAATTTCCTGCCGTCGATCGGCAGGCTGACGCGCTACCGGCCGCCGGCGGAGGTAACGCGCGACGGTGTTACGGTGCGCAACGACACCGGTGTGGTCGAGGGATCGGAAATCTCGATGTTTTACGATCCGATGATCGCCAAGCTGTGCACGCACGCTGCGACCCGGATCGAGGCGATCGACGCCATGTCGGAGGCGCTGGACAGTTTCGTGGTCGACGGCATTGCGCATAATTTGCCGTTTCTGGCTTCGCTGATGCAGCATCCGCGCTGGCGCGAAGGGCGGCTGTCCACCGGCTTCATTGCCGAGGAATATCCGGATGGTTTTCATCCGGCAGAGCCCGATGCGACCGAAAAGGCCGTGCTGGCCGCGGTGGCCGTCACATCCGAACTCAAGCGCCGCGACCGGCTCGACCGGCTGAACGGCTGCGTGGCGCCGCACACCGGCAAGCTCAAACGCGAATGGGTTTCCAAGATCGGCAACGACTACGTCTCTGTCGCGATCACGGACGGAACGTCCAACGGCGTTACCGATTGCGTCGTGTCGGTTGAGGATGGCGAACCGCTTGCGGTCCGCTCCGACTGGCGGCCAGGCGACCTGATCTGGCGCGGAACAGTTGGCGGCGAACCGGTGACGGCCCAGATGCGCCCGATCCTCAACGGTATGCGGATGGACTGGCGCGGGCTTTCCGCCGATGTCCGCGTGATGCTGCCGGCGACCGCGAAGCTCGACCGGCTGATGCCGGTCAAGGTGCCGCCGGACACGTCGAAGATGCTGCTTTGCCCAATGCCGGGGCTGGTGGTCTCGATCGGCGTTTCGGAGGGGCAGGAAGTCAAGACCGGCGAGACGCTGGCCGTGGTCGAGGCCATGAAGATGGAGAACGTTCTGCGCGCGGAACGCGATCTCGTGGTGGCGAAGGTCAATGCCAAGCCGGGCGACAGCCTGGCCGTCGATGCCGTGATCATGGAATTTTCCTGAGCATGACCGCTGCCAGCACGCCAACGATCCTGTTCGATCTGGACGGGACGCTGACTGATCCGTTCGAGGGCATCACCGCTTCGATCCGCCATGCGCTGGAAAGCATGGGGCGCATTGCGCCCAAGGCAGAGAGCCTGCGCTGGTGCATCGGGCCGCCGCTTCAGGCAAATTTCCGCGAGCTACTGGCGACCGATGACGATGCGCGGATAAACAGGGCCGTCGCGCTCTATCGCGAGCGCTACGACGACGTCGGCAAGTTCGAGAACAAGCTTATTGACGGGATACCGGAACTGCTCGCCGGACTGCAGGACGACGGCTACGCGCTCGCCGTCGCGACGTCGAAACTGCAAAGCTATGCCGGCGACATTGTCGAGCACTTCGGACTGATGCGATATTTCGACCAAGTGTACGGATCGGAGCCGGATGGACGCTATGCGGACAAGGGCGATCTGGTCGGGCTCGTGCTGAAGCTCCGGCACGTCGATGCCGGCCGAACGCTCATGATCGGCGACCGCATGCATGACATCGTTGGCGCGAAGAAAAACGGTGTTGACGGCATCGGCGTCTTGTGGGGTTACGGTGACCGGAAGGAACTGAGCGATGCTGGCGCCGACGCAATAGCCGACACTCCCGCCGACCTTGGCGAGATCGTGCGCAAAAAGCTGCCTATGAGCTGACTCCCGCCTTTACCCGCGTCCTTCCGTGCCCGAGAATTGACCCGATTCCAACGGCGCGGCAACGAGGAAGCAGTGGCAGGCAAACCGGACCCGATCAGGGAAGCGGCGAAGGCTGGCGGCGACAAGCCGGCGGGCGGCGCGGCACGGGGCTTCGTGCATCTGCGTGTTCATTCGGCATATTCGCTGCTTGAAGGCGCGTTGCCGTTTCCCAAGATCGTCGGTCATGCGGTGGACACCCAGTCGCCGGCGATCGCCGTCACCGACACTAACAATTTGTTTGGCGCGCTCGAATTCGCGCAGAAGGCAACCGGCGCCGGCGTGCAGCCAATCATCGGCTGTCAAATGGACGTCCGGTTCGAGGCAGCCGCAGAAGAGGGTTCGTCCAGCCGTCGAAACGCTGACAGTGGAACGGGGCCTCTGGTCCTGATTGCGGCAACGGAAACCGGATATGCAAATCTGGTCCGCCTTGTCAGCCGTGCCTATCTCGACAATCCGCCGGAAGCCGGCGTCTTTGCGCAGGCGGAATGGCTGGCCGAGCATGCCCAAGGGCTGATTTGCATGACGGGCGGTCCGCGCGGTCCGCTCGGCTCGGCAATTGCGTCCGATCATCCGGCCCTTGCGGAAGAGCGGCTGCTCACGCTCAAGCGGACATTCGGGGATCGGCTTTATGTCGAGCTGGAGCGTGTGCAGGGGTATGACCGGCGCATCGAGGCGGCGACGGTCGAGCTTGCCTATCGGCATGAACTGCCGCTGGTCGCCACCAACGAGGCATTCTTCCCGACAGCCGCAGATTACGAAGCGCATGACGCGCTGCTGGCGATTGCCAGCGGCTCTGTGATTGCGGAGGACAAGCGCCGGCGCGTCACGCCCGACAACTACCTAAAGAGCCCGCGCGAAATGGCGATGCTGTTCGCCGACCTGCCGGAGGCAATCGACAACACGGTCGAGATTGCGCGGCGCTGCTCCTACTACCCCGAGAACCGCGATCCGATTCTACCGCGGTTCACGGCCGATGATGGCGCAGACGCCGAAACCGCGCTTCAGGCGGAGTCCGACGAACTGAAGCGGCAGGCGCGCGAAGGGCTGGAGCTTCGCTTTGCCAGCCAGGGACTCGCCTCCGGCTTTACCGAGGACCAATACCGCGAGCGGCTGGAATTTGAACTCGGCGTCATCGAGCGGATGAAATATCCGGGCTACTTCCTGATCGTCGCGGACTTCATCAAATGGGCCAAGGCGCGCGACATCCCGGTCGGGCCAGGGCGCGGTTCGGGCGCGGGTTCGCTGGTGGCCTATGCGCTCACCATCACCGATGTCGATCCGCTTCGGTTCTCTTTGTTGTTCGAGCGCTTCCTCAATCCCGACCGTGTGTCGATGCCCGACTTCGATATCGACTTCTGCCAGGAGCGACGCGAGGAGGTGATCCGCTACGTGCAGGAGAAATACGGGCGCGAGCAGGTTGCCCAGATCATCACCTTCGGTACGCTCCAGGCACGCGCGGTGCTGCGCGATGTCGGTCGCGTGCTACAGATGCCATACAGCCAGGTTGACCGGCTGTCGAAGCTGGTGCCGGCCAATCCGGCAAATCCGGTCAAGCTGAAGGACGCCATCGCCAACGAGCCGCGTTTTGCCGAGGAGGTGGAGCGCGAGCCGGCAGTGCAGACGCTGCTCGACATCGCGCAGAAGCTCGAAGGGCTCTACAGGCACGCCTCGACCCATGCGGCGGGTATCGTGATCGGCGACCGTCCATTGTCGGAACTGGTGCCGATGTATCGCGATCCGCGCTCCGACATGCCTGTCACACAGTTCAACATGAAGAAGGTCGAGGATGCCGGGCTGGTGAAGTTCGACTTTCTCGGTCTGAAAACGCTGACGGTGCTGGAACGCGCGGTAAAGCTGGTTGCGCAGCGCGGCGTGGAGATCGACCTCACCAAGATCCCGTATGACGACCCCGAAACCTACGCGATGCTTTCGCGCGGCGAGGTGGTCGGCGTGTTCCAGGTTGAAAGTGCCGGCATGCGCAAGGCGCTGATCGGCATGAAGCCGGACCGGATCGAAGACATTATTGCGCTGGTGGCGCTCTATCGGCCGGGTCCGATGGAAAACATTCCCACCTACAATGCGCGCAAGAACGGCGAAGAGGAGATGGCTTCGATCCATCCCAAGATCGACCATCTGGTGGCCGAGACCCAGGGCGTCATCGTTTACCAGGAACAGGTGATGCAGATCGCGCAGGAGCTCGCCGGCTACTCGCTCGGCGAAGCAGACCTGCTGCGGCGCGCGATGGGCAAGAAGATCCGCGCCGAGATGGACAAGCAGCGCACGCGTTTCGTGGAAGGCGCAACCGAACGCGGCCTGTCGAAGCAGCAGGCGGATTTCATCTTCGACCTGCTGGCGAAGTTCGCCGACTACGGCTTCAACAAGTCGCACGCTGCGGCCTACGCCATCGTGTCCTACCAGACCGCCTACATGAAGGCGCATTACCCGGTGGAGTTCATCGCCGCGTCGATGAACTACGACATGTCGAACAGCGACAAACTGGCCGAGTTCCGTCAGGACGCGCAGCGGCTGGGCATCGAGGTGGTCGCGCCTTCGGTGGAAACCGGCTATCGCGATTTCGAGGTCGGCGAAAACCGCATCTTCTATTCGCTGGCGGCGATCAAGGGCGTGGGCGATGCGGCCGTCGACCACATCGTTGCGGTGCGCAACGAGAAGCCGTTCGAGAGCCTGGAGGATTTCTGCTCGCGCATTGACCCGCGCATTGTCGGCAAGCGCGTGTTCGAGAGCCTGATTGCGGCTGGCGCGCTCGACTGTTTCGGCCATGACCGCGAGGCGATGATGGCCGGTATCGAACGCATGATGGGGCTGTCCGCGCGGGCGCGCGACGATGCCGAGATGGGGCAGGGCGACATATTCGGCCAGGCGGATGGCGGCATGAAGGATGTGCTGCATCTGCCCGCCGCGGAACCCTGGCTGCAGGCTGAGCGCCTGCATCGCGAATTCCAGACAGTCGGTTTTTATCTCTCGGCGCACCCGCTCGACGAATACAAGCCCGTGCTGGAAAAGCTGAGGGTCCAGAACTGGGGCGAGTTCCAGATTGCGGTGAAACGCGGGGCGACGGCCGGGCGGCTTGCCGGCACGATCTCGTCCAAGCAGGAGCGGCGCACGCGCACCGGCAACAAGATGTGCGTGATGCAACTGTCGGACGCTTCGGGCCAGTATGAAGCCGTGATGTTCTCCGAGACGCTGGCGCAATATCGCGATCTGATCGAGGCCGGCCGTTCAGTGGTGATCACCGTGGCCGCCGAGGACAGGCCGGAAGGCGTCAATCTGCGCGTGCAGACAATGCAGTCGCTCGAGGATGAGGCAAGCCAGATACAGCGCACCATGCGCATTTTCCTGCGCGATCCCGAACCGGTTGGCGCGCTGGTGCGCCAGCTTGGCCAAAGGGGCGAGGGACAGGTGAGCCTTGTCGTGATCCGGCCCGACAACAGCGGCGAGATCGAGGTCGAACTGCCCGATCGCTACCGCGTGGAACCGCGCATCGCGTCGGCCCTCAAGGCGGTGAAGGGCGTGGTGGACGTGGAACTGGTCTAGGGCCGCCGATGTTCGGGGCGAGTCGAAAATAGCGGTCGTCTGCGCTTCCGGTACTCACGTACCTGAATGTACACTCCGTTCCGGTTCTCGAAGCCCGCTATTTTCGACACGCCCCGTCGAGAACCTCGGCGGTCCTAGCGAAAATCATCTTGCAGGTAAGCTTGGCGCATCTCGGCAATCGCGGCGAGCTTCGTTTCGAACAATGTCCAGTCGTCGTTCCCGGCGATTGGCGCCCAGATCGCCTCAACCTCGTCTATCAGCATGGTGCAGGGCTCACTGCGGGCAAAGTAGGCGTACCCTGTGACATCCGGGGAGCGCGGTTCGAACCGTTCCAGCAATGTGCGCACGGGCCCGAATGACTCGGAGCGGTAGGTATCAGCCTCCGGGCTGCGCTCGATGCGTTCGGGATGCGCCATACCGCCTCGCAAGTCGAAGAAGAACCGCTCGAATGGCATCCGGCTATCGGCAAGGAACTGCCAGGTTGCAGTGGCTAGCTGCTGATCGAACTCCGCGCCGGCTGATGCAAGGCCAAGCCGGTCGAGCAGCGCGTTGTTGAATGCTGCGCGGAAAACCGGGCCGAAGTCCTGAAGCACCTTTTCCAGCTTCGCCTGTTCGGCAAGTGGCAGCAGGCATTCGGCGAGGCGTGTCATGTTCCAGAGCAGGATGTCGGGCTGGCGGCCGAAGGCGTAGAGCCTGGTATCGTCGAAATAGGCGGCAGTGAAGGCCGGATCGAGAACCGGAGCGAACCGCCAGGGGCCGTAGTCGAAACTCTCGCCGGTGATGTTGATGTTGTCGGTGTTCAGCACGCCATGCACGAAACCCGCCATCATCCAGCGTGCTCCCGTTGCGGCGACGCGTTTGCCGGCAGCTTCCAGAAAGGCGATGGCGCGTTGGTGATCCGTTTCCCGCCGCGCCTCCGGCAAATAGGTCTCGACCGCGTAGTCCATGAGCTTGCGGATGTTGTCATGCTCATCGAGATAGAGCAGGCGCTGAAAACTGCCGATACGAATGTGCGAGTGGCTGAGCCGCACCAGAACCGATGAGCGGGTCGGCGAGGGTTCGTCGCCGCGCCACAATTCCTCGCCGGTCTCGATCAGGCTGAACGATTTCGACGTGCTGACGCCGAGCCCTTCCAGCATCTCGGTGGCAAGGATTTCGCGCACGCCGCCCTTGAGCGTCAGCCGGCCGTCGCCCTGCCGCGACCAGGGGGTCTGGCCGCTGCCCTTGGTGCCGAAATCGAGCAGCCGGCCATCATGGAGGTCGTGGCACTGTCCGAACAGGAAACCACGGCCGTCGCCAAGCTGCGGGTTGTAGGTCTGGAACTGGTGGCCGTGATAGCGAAGCGCCAAGGGCTGTTCGAAACTGCCCGGCAGCGGCTCAAAGCGGCCGAAATGGGCTTTCCATTCATCGTCCGTCAGGCTGTCCAAACCGACGCGCCCGGCCCAGCGCTGATTGCGGTAGCGCAGGATATGCTTCGGAAAATCCGCCGGGGCCACGGAATCGAAGAACGCTGCGCCAAGTTCCTCGTGGCGCCTTGATGGTTTGAAGGTTTTCGCCGTCGGCATGATGCGGCTCCCGCGTGTCCCCGCTCTTTGGCAGAGACCGGCCGCCCAAGCAAATTAGCCCTTCGGGGTCATGTTCCGTGATCGCGCAATTTTGCCTTCGACCGAATCGGGCGAACATCCAATAGTGGAAGAAGTTCCCAACCGCGGTTAGGCGGGCTGCATCCCCAGCGCGGCTCGCGACTTCCACCCCTGCCCGGTGTACGAGGCGCCGGGCAGGGTCCTAATTCATTGACCTCTTTGCCGCTCCGACTATGTTTGCCGTTGAAGGGATGTGAGAGGAGGGCACTGCCCATGAATTCCCTGATGCGCACACCCATGACCGTCGGCATAGCAATGTTCGCCGCGGTGGCGATGACCACCGCGTCCCATGCACGGCCCGATGCACGCAAGATGAGTTGCCACCAAACGCAGGCACTGATCGACGAGCAAGGCGCTGTCGTGCTCACAACGGGGCAATATACCTACGCTCGTTTCGTTGCCATTGACGGCTACTGCTATTACCCGGAAGTGCCGCATATCACCTATATTGCGACCCGGGACACACCACAGTGCCCAGTCTATCACTGCAAGGAGCCGATCAGGCCGTTCGAGGACTGAGGTAGCCGCAGGCCCTAGTAGACGGGCGGCGACATCACCCAGATGACGACCGCCTCGTCGGGGCCATCATTGCGCCAGCGCATGGTCTTGCCCTTGAAGCGGAAGCTGTCACCCGCCTGGAGCGTGTGCCAGGCACCGTCCACTTCAAGATCGATCATGCCGGCAAGCACGTAACCCGCTTCTTCCGTTTCGCGCCCGGCATGTTCGCTTGATGTCGTTCCCGGCGCGAATGCGCGGCGGCGCATCTCGAAGGCGCCGCCAAGTGCCGGCGACAGCAGTTCCTCGTGAAGGCCGGGCTCGGTCCTGCCAAGATCGCGCCTTGCGTGCGACCGTACGACAACTTCCATTTCGGGTTCGGCCGGTTGTTCGCGGCTGAAGAATAGGCTCATCGGCACGCCGAAGGTGTCGGCGAGGCGACTGAGATCGGTCAGGGTTGGCATGGAAATGCCGCGTTCGACCTGGCTGAGCCAGCCGACAGAGCGGCCGACGCTTTCCGATATTTGCGCCAGTGTCAGGCTGCGGGCGCGGCGCAAGGCACGCAGATCGCGCGCAATGCGGCGGTCGATGCGCTCCAGTGCGGCGGTGAGGGTGCTTTCCTTGACCTGGCTGGCCGAGTTGGTCATGAAAAATGCTCCGCATGTTTCATTGACGATTATGCCGTGAAAAAATAGACATCATTTTCATAGTACTGTCGAGCGGACATTTTGCCCCGAACTGGTGATGGCGGCAATTGAGCGCATCGGTTCGCGTCGGGAAGGGCAGGGAAGGACGACATATGCTCGCACGGGATGAAGACCTTCACTCACCCGATATTGCGGAAACGGTGGATGAAGCGATCGAGACCCGCCGGTCGGTGCGCGCATTTCTTCCCGATCCGGTCGATGACGATACAATCAAGCATTTGCTGCGGCTGGCGGCGCGCGCGCCGTCGGGCACCAACATGCAACCCTGGAAAGTCTACGTTACGCGTGGCGCGGTGAAGGACGCCATCACCGATGCGATCCTCAATTCCGGCATCAGGGCCGAGAAGATCGAGTGGGACGAGTACAAATATTATCCCGACAAGTTTTTCGAGCCCTATCTGGGGCGGCGACGGGCAGTCGGGTTCGCTCTATATGACGCGCTGGGCATCCAGCGCCGCGAGGTGGAGCGCATGCGAGCCCAGCACGACCGCAACTTCGTGTTTTTCGATGCGCCGGTGGGCATGATCTTCACCATCGACCGCCGGCTCAACAAGGGGTCCTGGATCGATCACGGCATGTTCCTGCAAACGCTGATGATCGCGGCCCGCTCTCAGGGGCTGCACACCTGCCCGCAGGCGGCATTTGCGCCGTATCACCAACAGATCAGACCGGTTCTCGACATCGACGACGAGGAGATCATCACCTGCGGCATGGCGCTGGGCTACGAAGACACGTCCAAGCCGGAGAACAGCTTCCGGACCGAGCGCGCACCGCTGGAAGACTGGGTGACGTTTCTGGAATAGCGCCGAGCCGGTTGTGGCTCATGGAATGCCAAATTCAGTTACTAGTTTCGCGATGGGGGCAGTCCCAATCGAGGCGAAACGATGCTTGTTCGCACACTGCAATTCTTCTCCATCATTCTGATCGCGACCTATATGGTCCCGCAGGCAGCCCATCTGATTGAATATCCCGGCAAGATAGTCATGGACCGCGACGCCTATTTCGCGACCCAGCAGATCTATGCGGGCTGGTCGATGTCGGCATATGTCCTGTTCGGGGCCATGGCCGCGAGTTTGGGTCTGACCATTCTGAGCCGTGCGCAACCCCTGCCCATGATCCTGGCGGGCGCAGCCTTCGTCCTGATGGTTTCGGTGCTCGTCGTGTTCTTTCTGCGCGTTGCGCCCATGAACACAATCACAGAGCAATGGACGATGCTGCCTGACAATTGGGAGCCGATCCGCGCGCAGTGGGAGCATGGACACGGCATCAACGCGGTCATCACCTTGTTCGCGCTGATCTGCGCGACCGTGTCGGCTCTGGTCTGGAGGCCGGCCTCCGTCAGCTGATCTCGTAGCCGACCTCTTCGGAGGCGTGGCAAAGCGCAGCCCAGAAGGCGCGCGCAAACGACCGGAAAACATAGATGTCGAACTGGCTTTTGCCGGTGCGCTGGATCTGGGCGAAGATGTCGTGGTGTGCCGTCGAAAGGCCGTGACCGGCGGGGAATGAAGCGGCTGCGAAATCAACCGCGAAGAACTTGGACAGAACCCACTCCGCGCGCTCTCCCGTTATGCGGATTGCCGTGCGGCCGTGGCTCAGGTCGGTGACAGTCCCGGTTTCAGCGCCGATTTCGCGGCGCAAGGTGCTTCCCAGACCTTCTGTCTGGTCGACAATGAGCCAGCGCCGTGGCGCGAAGCCGAAGCCTGACTTGTCTGCCTTCGACACGCCGCCTCCGGGCGGGTTTGGAATGGTCAGACCCGTGGCTTTCCTGATCGCAGCCAGTGCGGACTTTTCCTCGCCTGGCCAGGCAACGACCTCGACGATCGAGCCCGGACGGGTTTCGCTGATAGTCACCCCCGGTTTTTCCGCCGTTCCGTGGCGGCCGGGTTTGTAAGCTGCGCCGATAGGGGATTCGCGCTCAGCCATGCATGCGGCTCCCGTCGGGGTCGAAGAAATGATGGCTGACGATCTCGACCGGACCATAACGGCCGCGCAGCGGATCGGCGGTGAAAGCGCGCTGGCCGTGCCGGGATTTGCCGCCCCTGACCAATGCAAGGCCAATATATTTGGCGAGCGCCGGCGAATAGCAGACGGCGGTGATGTGGCCGATGCTGTCATTCGGTTCGTCGCGGCTGTTTTTCTCCACGATGTGCGCGCCGCCGCCGAGTGGCTGGCCATCGAGCGACACGATGCCAACAAGGCGGATACGATCTTCGTCCGCCAGCCCCTCGCGATCCATCATGGCCGAACCGACGAAGGGCTTCTTCTTCGAGAGCATCCAGTCGAGATGGAGATCGCGGGCCGTCACCCGGCCGTCGATTTCCGCGCCGGTGACATGACCCTTCTCGATCCGCAGCGTGCCCAGCGCCTCCATTCCGTAAGGCGCGATTGCGTAATCCTGGCCCGCGGCCATCAAGGCTTCCCAGACCTGGGTGCCGTGACCGGCGCCGCAATAGACCTCGTAGGCGAGCTCGCCGGAGAAGGAGAGGCGGCAGATCATCACTGGCGCGCCGTCTATCTCCCCGCGCACGATGCCCATGAAAGGCAGCGTTTCATTGTCGACCGCAGTGCCGGTAACAGCCTGCTCCAGCACCTTACGGGCATTGGGGCCGGAAATAGCCGCGCCAGCCCATTCATCGGTGACCGAAGTGAGCGAGACCCTGAGATCCGGCCAATGTATGTCGAGCAGGCATTCGAGATGCTGCATCACCTTGCCGGCGGCAGCCGTGGTGGTGGTCATCAGGAATTCGTTTTCGCCGAGACGCCAGGTCGTGCCGTCATCCAGCACCAGACCGTCCTCGCGCAACATCAGGCCGTAACGCGCCTTGTTCACTGGCAATGTCGAGAACTTGTTGGTGTAGACGCGGTCGAGGAATTCCGCCGCGTCCGGTCCCTGTACGGCAATCTTGCCGAGTGTCGATACATCGACAATGCCCTCACTGTCTCGCACGGCCTTCGCCTCGCGTACATAAGCCTGTTCCAGCGTCTCGCCGGGGTCGCCGAAAATCTGCGGCCTGTACCACAGGCCCACCGGCATCATCTGCGCACCATGCTCGACATGCCAGTCATGCACCGGCGTCAGCCGCTCCGGCTTGAGCTCGCCAAAGCGTTCGGCCGCAAGCGCACCGAGCGAGACAGGTGCGAAGGGCGGGCGAAACCGTGTCGTGCCGGCATCGGGGATCGCGATACCGCGCGCGGCGGCCATGATGGCGAGGCCCGGCACATTCGACGTCTTGCCCTGGTCGGTTGCCATGCCGAGTGTGGTGTAGCGCTTCAGGTGTTCCACAGACACGAAGCCTTCGCGGTGCGCAAGGCGAACGTCTTCGGCCGTCACATCGAGCTGATGGTCGACAAAGGCCTTGCCGCCATCGGAGCGGATTTCGAACACCGGGGCAGGGTGCGGGTCGAGCGCAGGAGCGACGACCTTTGGAGGAGCAGAGCGCGAGGCTTTGGCTCCCGCAGCCTTCAAGCCGGCACTGCGGCCGCCGCGCAGCGCCTCCGTTGTCGTCGCCGCGCCAAGGAACGCGCCGGCGCCGACCCAGCTTTGCGTTGGATCGGGCGGGAGGAAGGCCTGCAAATCCTCGTCCCATTTGGGCTTCCCGCCCGCCTGGCTGGCGAGGTGGATCGCTGGCGACCAGCCGCCTGAGACGGCGAGGCAGTCAGCGGCGATCTTCGTCTTTTCGCCGGAGACCTTTCCCGTACTTGCATCGACCTGCTGGACAGTGATGCCGGAAAGCGCGGAGCGGCCGGTGGTGGCGCAAACGGCGTGACCGAGCAGCAACTCGCCGCCGGCTTGCTGTGCCAGTTCGCGCGCTGCGGCAGAAATCGAAAGGCGGGTGTCTACAATCGCTGCGATCTGCGCGCCATCTGCCGCCAAACGGGCTGCGGCGGTGTAGGCGCTGTCATTGTTGGTGAAGACGGCGATGCGCTTGCCGGGCAGCACGCCGAACTCGGCAGCATATCGCTGTGCTGCGCCGGCCAGCATGACGCCGGGCCTGTCATTGCCGGGAAAGACGATCGGCCGTTCATAAGCGCCTGTTGCCAGAACGACAGTGCCGGCGCGGATGACCCAATGGCGATGGCGCGGCTCGCCTGGCTGCTGCGACGAAACGTGGTCGCCCACTCGTTCCAGAGCCGCGATGGTGTTGCCGTCATAATAGCCCCAGACATGGGTGCGGGTGAGAAGGCGCACATTGGACATTACCGAGAGGGCCGCAGCCTCTTCCGACGCCCAGTCGGCAGCCTGCTTTCCGGCAATCGTTTCGCCCGACCAGTTGGCGGAGCCGCCGGCTATCGCTTCAAGCTCGGTGAGGATGACGCGCTTGCCGCTATCCGCAGCGGCGCGGGCGGCTGCGAGTCCTGCCGGACCGGAGCCGACGACCAGCACGTCGCAATAGGCGTTCATGCGCTCGTAACGCGATGTATCCGGTTCGTGGTCGGCGCGGCCGAGGCCCGCGGCGCGCCGGATGAACCATTCACACATCATCCAGAAACGTGTGCCTTTCAGCGGGCCGACCACCGGCCCCATGAAGGTCTTGTAGTAGAAGCCAGCCGAGAAAAGCGGCGCTCCCAACTGGTTTATCGCGCCCACATCGAAGCCGAGCGAGGGAAAGCGGTTCTGGCTCTCAACAACGAGCCCGTCATGGATCTCGAGCTGCGTTGCGGGAATGTTGGCTTCGCGCTTCTTGTCGCGGAGCACCGTCACCAGCGCGTTCGGCTCGTCAATGCCGGCCGTCAGTACACCGCGCGGTCGGTGATATTTGAATGAGCGGCCGAACAGCGTGACACCATTGGCCAGCAAGGCCGAGGCCAGAGTGTCGCCGGCGAAACCGGAATAGCTCTTCCCATCGAAGGTGAAGCGGATTGGTCGGCTGCGGTCGACACGTCCGCCATCTGAAATGCGCCGCCCGCTCATTTGCCAGCCCTCTTGGCGGTAGCAGGCTTGCGCGCCGGCGCCTTCTTTTTTGCAGGCGCGCCTCGGGTCGGTTTTGCCGCTGCGGATTTGTCGCGCGCGAAGCGTACATTGCCGACGGTGTGAGTGACCGTATCGCGCTCGACGACCAGATGGGCCCGGCAACCACCAGAGTGCTGCCAGTATTCGCTATGGTTCCCGGCAGGGTTGGCGCGGTCATAGACGAAACGGTTCCATGCATCCTGATCGGTGGAAGTTGGGTCGGGACGAACAACGGTCGCATCGCCCTGATAGGTGAATTCGCCGACGTCTCGCGGGCCGCAATAGGGGCAGGGGATAAGCATCTCGGTCTAATGCAGCCGGGGCGTTGCGCCCTGGCCCTTCTCGTCGATCAGGATGCCGCGGTGGAAGCGGTCGAGCGTATATGGCGCGTTGATCTCGTGCGGCTCGTCGCGGGCGATCGTCCAGGCGAAGGAAAAGCCGGAGGCCGGTGTTGCCTTGAAGCCGCCGTAACACCAGCCGCAGTTCAGATACATACCGGGGAGCGGGCCGGTCGTGATGATCGGCGAACCGTCCATCGACATGTCCATGATGCCACCCCAAGAGCGCAGCAGCCGCACGCGGGCAAGCGAGGGGAACATGGCGACCATCTCGCTCATGACCTCCTCAACCACCGGCAGGTTGCCGCGCTGGGCATAGGAATTGTAGCCGTCGATATTGCCGCCGAAGACCAGCCCGCCCTTGTCCGACTGGGACATGTAGAGGTGACCTTCGCCAAAGGTGACGACGGTGTCGACAAAAGGCTTCAGCGATTCCGATACGAAGGCCTGAAGCACGTGGCTTTCAATCGGCAGCTTGTCGATGCCCGCGAGTTTCATGACCCGGCCAGTGCTGCCAGCCACGGCAACGGCCGTTTTCCCCGCTCTGATCTCACCGCGCGTTGTCTGGACGCCGGAAATCCTGTCGCCGTCGCGCAGGAAACCGGTGACTTCGCAATTCTCGATGATGTCGACGCCGCGCCGGTCTGCCGCGCGCGCGTACCCCCACGCAACCGCGTCGTGGCGCGCCGTGCCAGCGCGCGGCTGCAGCAAGCCGCCGACTACCGGGAACCGGGCCGAACCTGTCACATCGACACCGGGGACCTTGCGTGCGATCTGGTCCGGCGTCAGCCATTCGGCGTCGCCGCCGCCAAGCCGCATCGCATTGCCGCGTCGAATGTAGTCGTCGGCCTGCGCCGGCGAGTGGGCGAGGTTCAGGATGCCGCGCTGCGAAAACATGACGTTGTAGTTGAGTTCGTGGGAGAGGTTCTCCCACAGTTTCATCGAGAATTCGTAGAAGCGGATTGAGTCCGGCAGCAGGTAGTTGGAGCGCACGATGGTGGTGTTGCGGCCGACATTGCCGGAGCCCAGCCAGCCTTTTTCCAGCACTGCTACGCTCTGGATCCCGTGTTCGGTCGCCAGGTAATAGGCCGTCGCGAGGCCGTGGCCACCGCCGCCAATGACGATGACGTCATAAGCCGGTTTGGGATCGGGCTTTCGCCACGCCGGCTTCCAGTCGCGATGTCCATTGAGCGCGTTCTTCAGAAGCGAGAACGCAGAATATTCTGCCATTGCATCACCCGTGCGGCCCAAGGCCGACCTCTCGACCCTATAGGCCGGGCGGGTTGAGCAACGCAAATATTCCGCCATCGGCTTTAACCGTGCCGACCCGCACGAGCGCCGTTTCCCTTGCCCACATTGGTTGCTGCCCCTATCAATGGCGCCCTGATATTGGGGTGTCAGCAGCAGGAATCATGGCCGGAGCAGCATTGTCCCGTTTGTTGAAGCTGTTTGCGGCTTTGTTTCTCGTTGTCACCTTGTCCGTGGCTGCCACGGCGCAGGATGCGGACAAGCCAACTGTTGCGGCGGATACTTCCGCAGCGGCCAATGCCGCGGCGACCGCGGAACTCGTTGAAGAACAGACCGCGGTACTCCGCGACCTCACGTCCAGAGTGGATTCCTACGAAACCGCCGTGGAAAACAATGCGGAGGACGATGCCAAGCTCGTCGATGTCCGCAATGAGCTCGAACAGCTCGGCATCTCGATTGACGAGATTCGTGCGGCGTTCATGCCGCGGCTGGAAGAAATAAACAAAAGGCTCGACCAGATCGGGCCGCCGCCGGAAGACAACAGCGAACCGGAGGCGCTGAAGGAAGAACGCGCTGCGCTTTCACAGGAGAAGGCCGATATCAACGCCGTGCTCGGCGAAGTCGAGAACATGGCGCTTCGGATCGATCGGCTGGCCAACGAGATCGCCCAGATCAGGCGCGACCTGTTCGCGAGCCAACTGACCAAACGCTACGACATCACCGAAGCGCTCAGTACCGACGTGCTGGGCGATTTTCAGGCTGAGATGCAGCAGCTCACCTCGAACGTTTCGGTCTGGCTCGGTTTTGTGGTTCGGTTCAAGCTGAACGCGGTGCTTATTGCCGGTTTCCTGTCGTTCGCAGCGGCAGCGATCATGTTCTTCGGCGGCAGAAGGCTGTTCGGGTCGCTCATCTTTGCCGATGCGCTGATCGAGCAACCCTCCTATTTCAGCCGGCTGTCGGTAGCGTTCTGGTCGACGATGCTTCCCTCGCTCGCGGTGGCCGTATTCCTCGGTTCCAGCTACTGGCTGTTCAAATATTTCGACGTGCTGCGTCCGGATATTGCGAGCCTGCTGACAACGCTGTTCAACGTGATTGCCACGGTGTTTCTGGTGAACCGGCTGGCGCTGGCGCTGTTTTCGCCCGATCACGCCAATTGGCGGCTAGTTCCAGTCCGTACCGGCGCGGCCAGGATGCTCTACTGGCTGGTCTGGTTCACCTCGATCGCGACCGGACTGGACTTCGTTTTCTCCAAGGCAAACGACGTTCTGGGCTCGCCATTGTCGCTTACGGTCGCCAAGAGCCTGCTGGCGACCTTTGTGGTCGGCGTTCTGGTAATCGTCATTTCGTTGGTCGAGCCGTTCAAGAACGAGGACGGGACCCCTAGGCCGTGGCCGCGCTGGTTCCGCTATCTGCTCGTACTGTTGGGTGTGTCCACCATCGCCGCCGGGCTGTTCGGCTATATCGGGTTGGCCAGGTTCATCTCGCAGCAGATCGTGGTGACCGGCACAATTCTGGCAACGATGTATATCGGCCATCTGACCGCTCGCGCGATGTCGGATATCGGGGCGTTCAAGAACACCGTCTTCGGCAAATGGCTGGACCGGAATTTCGAAACAAGCGAGACGTTGGAAGACCAGCTTGGCCTTCTGTTCAGTGTGTCCATCAATCTGATGGTGGTGGCGTTCGGCATACCGCTGATCCTGCTGCAATGGGGCTTTCAGTGGGGCGATATCACGACCTGGGCGCTACGCGCCTTGCGCGAAGTGCATATCGGTTCGGTGTCGTTCTCCATTCTCGATCTGCTGACCGGCATTCTGGTCTTCATCGTCGGATATTTCCTCACACGGTGGTTCCAGCGCTGGCTCGACGGCTCGGTGATGACACGCGGGCGCGTGGACACAGGCGTGCGCAATTCCATCAAGACCGTGGTCGGCTATTTCGGCATCGCCATTGCGATCCTGATCGGCGTGTCGGCGGCCGGCATCAACCTGTCCAGCCTCGCGCTGGTGGCTGGCGGTCTTTCGCTGGGTGTCGGTTTCGGCCTGCAGAACATCGTTTCCAACTTCGTGTCGGGCCTCATCCTGCTGGTGGAGCGTCCGTTCAAGAGCGGTGACTGGATCGAGGCAGGCGGTGTCAGCGGCACGGTGAAGAAGATCAGCGTGCGTGCGACCGAGATCGAGACGTTCCAGCGGCAGTCGGTCATCCTGCCCAATTCCGAACTGATCAATTCGGCGGTCGGCAACTGGACCCACAAGAACAGGCTGGGCCGCGTCGATATCAAGATCGGCGTGAGCTACGATGCCGATCCGCGCCGTGTCTATGACGTGCTGAAGGGTATCGCGGTCGCCCACCCGACGATCCTAAAGAACCCGGAACCGATGATCGTGTTCACCGGGTTCGGCGATTCATCGCTGGATTTCGAAGTGCGGTTCTTCCTTGCCGACGTGATGAGCCAGCTCGCCATCCAGAACGACATCCGTTTCGCCATCTATGAGCGATTCAAGGAAGAGGGCATCGAGATCCCGTTCCCGCAGCGCGACTTGCATATCCGCACCGGCGGCGCTGCCGACGTGGCGGAAAAGCCGAAGCCCAAGGCAAAGGCCGTCGAAAAGTCCGAGCCGAAAGAGCTTTTCCCCGATGCCCAGCCGCCCAAGGGCAAGCGCCGCAGGCGCAGCACGAAACAGCGCGGTCACATGGGCGACGAATGAGCCGTGGCGTAGCGGCGCGGTCGCGCTGACCTGGCCAAAGGCGGTTCACGGCCGATAGCCCAAACGCCCGAAGTCGCGGCACCTCCTTTCAATGTCGCAATCAAGCTGCAAGACGGCGGCTGGCCGGCCCTATAGTCTGCCCGCATCATCATATCGGGGCCGCGGGCAATGGCACAATTTCCGGAACAGGCGAAGGTCGTCATCATCGGTCTGGGGGGCATTGTCGGCGCGTCCGTCGCCCATCACCTGATCGAACGCGGGTGGGACGATATTGTCGGCATCGACAAGTCCGGCATCCCGACCGACATCGGCTCGACTTCGCACGCTTCCGACTTCTGCTACGCAACCAGCCACGATTTTCTGTCATGCTGGACAACGCTCTATTCCATCGACTTCTACGAAAAGCGTGGCCGATATTCCAAGATTGGCGGCCTGGAAATCGCGCGGGTCGGCGACGACGGGCGGATGGACGAAATCAGGCGCAAGGTCACTTCCGGCAAGGCGTTCGGCACGCGTGCGCGGCTGGTTGATCCGGCCGAAATCAAGGAAAAATTCCCGCTGATCGAGGAAGACCTTGTTCAGGGTGGCCTGTGGGATCCGGATGCCGGTCTTGTCGCGCCGCGCTCCCAGACCGTAGCTGGCGAACTCGTCGACGAGGCGGTTGCCAGCGGCAAGCTTCAGGCTTTTGCCAACACGCCCGCACAGAGGCTTATCATCGAGAATGGCCGCATCAAGGGAGTGCAGACCCATCGCGGGACGATCCACGCCGATCACGTCGTCGTTTGCGCCGGACTGTGGGGACGCTTGATAGCCGAAATGGCGGGCGAGGACCTGCCGGTCATGCCAGTCGATCATCCGCTGACATTCTTCGGGCCGTACAAGGAGTTTGAAGGGACCGGCAAGGATATCGGCTGGCCGCTGCTGCGCGACCAGGGGAACTCGGCCTATATGCGCGACACTGGCGATCCGAAGACGCCCGAAGGCGGACAGATCGAGTGGGGGTACTACGAGGAGAAGAACCCGCGGCTCTGCCATCCGCGCGACCTGCTGGAAAAGGATGAGGCGCGGCTGTCGCCTTCCCAGCGCGATCTCGACATGGAGCAGATCATCGAGCCGCTGGAACGCGCGATGGAACTGACGCCTATCCTTGGCGAGCTGGGCTACAATGAGGGCCATTCCTTCAACGGCCTGTTGCAGGTCACTACCGACGGCGGGCCTTCGATCGGCGAGAGCCAGAAAGTCAGAGGGCTCTGGTACGCGGTCGCCATCTGGGTGAAGGACGGCCCCGGCATGGCCAAGCTGCTGGCCGACTGGATGACCGACGGGCGCACCGAAATCGACCATGCGGCGATCGACTATGCGCGCTTTTATCCGCACCAGATGCAGGAGCAGTTTATCGAGGACCGCTGCTATGAAAGCGCGTTCAAGATCTACAATCCGGCTGTCCACCCGCGCGAGCCTTACTCCAAGGGGCGAGGCGTGCGGCGTTCCCCGTTCTACGAACGCGAGAAGGAGCTTGGCGGTTATTTCATGGAGCTTGGCGGCTGGGAGCGCGCGCATGGCTACGCCGCCAACGAGCACCTGCTGGAGAAATTCGGCAACCGGGTTCCGCTTCGCGAGAACGAGTGGGACAACCGCCATTTCTGGCGCGTGTCGAACGCCGAACATCTGGAAATGAGCGAGAATGTCGGCATCGTGAACCTGTCGCATTTCGCGATGTACGACGTGGAAGGTCCCGATCATCTGGCGCTGATGGAATGGCTTTGCGCCGCCAGGATCGGAGGCGAGGCGAATGCAGGGAAGGGCATCTACACCCATTTCCTCGACGATGAGGGCATGGTTCGCGCGGACCTGACCGTGATCCGGATGGATGATCGGTGCCGCGTGGTCGATGGCGCCGATGCCGGGCCCCGCGACTTCAACTACATGAAACGCGTTGCGGCCGACAAAGGCTTTGACGTGACCATCACCGACGTGTCGGAGAAGTTTGTGACCATCGGCATCTGGGGGCCGAATGCGCGGACGACCCTGCAGAGGGTCGTGGAAGACCCCGACGCGCTGTCGCTGGAAAATTTTCCGTTCGCAGCAATCAAGACCGTCAGGATTGGCGGCAAGGACGTGACGGCCTTCCGTTTGTCCTATGTGGGCGAGCAGGGCTGGGAACTGCACATGGCCTATGATGACGGGCTGGCCGTCTGGGATGCGCTACGCGAAACCGGCGTCATGGCCTTCGGTGTCGAAACCTACGCCAATTCGCGCCGGCTGGAAAAAAGCCTGCGGCTGCAGAACGCCGACCTGTTGACGGAATACAATCTCTACGAGGCCGATCTCGCGCGGCCCAAGGTCAAGGAAGCCGATTTCCGCGGCAAGGCGAAACATCTCGAGTATCGCGCCCGCCACCACCAGCCAGCCATGCTGTGTACGCTGGTGATGACCGACAACGTCGATTCCAGCGGTGTTGCGCGCTATCCCGTGGGCACGATGCCGGTGATGGACCCCGATAGCGGCGAAACGCTCGTCGACGAACTCGGTCGCCGGTCCTACACGACTTCGATCGCGTTTGGCCCGACGATCCGCAAGAACATCGTTCTGGCCTATCTGCCATGGGCTTACTGCCAGGAGGGCCGGAAGCTGACCGTCGAGTATTTCGGGGAAACCTATCCTGTCGAGGTCGCCGGTATCGGCTACAAGCCGCTCTACGATCCCGAGAACCTCAAACCGCGAAGCTAACCGCGAATCGGTTGCTCTCATTCAGTCGTCTGCTGGTCCCCAAAGCCGCGCAGAACGCCACTAAAGTCAGTCATTTGCGTGTAAGCCGGCAAAGCAACCATGCTCTAGCCGGTACACTCTCGCAAATGTGAAGGGAATGACGCGGCACAGCGTGGCAATGCGCTTCCCCAACCGCATGTTTGGCCTATCCTGCCAATGATGAACGCGGTCGCACGACGCAGGCGGGCCGCACTGAGCGGCAGGGCGCAAGCCCGGCCGTCTGTGAACGGTGCATTTGCCGCCGCATCCGAACCAGTCGATCTGGAACTGGTGCTTTCACTCGACAGTTGCTGTGACAACCATCCGTCAAACGGGTGGAACACGCTGCCGATGGCTGGCGGAGCGGCGAGAAATTCAGCGGGGAGAACGGATTTCACGACAGGCGAGGGGCTCTGGCAAGGCAGGTGATACGATGATCACACGTTCCATGCATGCGAGATTTGCGCAAAGATCACCCCACAAGGCGGTACGAATGGCATTCGTGTTGCTGCTTCTGGCAGGCGCAATCGCCCTGAAACCAAAGCCGGTAGCGGCGCAGGAAATTGTCGATGTCGAGCTTGTGCTGGCCGTCGATATCTCACTGTCGATGTCGCATGACGAATTGCAGATACAACGCGAAGGCTACTCGGCCGCGATAACGCACGATCAGGTCATCAACGCGATCAAGGAGGGCATACACGGGCGGATCGCGATTGCCTATTTCGAGTGGGCCGGCGATCAGTCGCAGCATCTCATCCTGCCCTGGACAATCATTGCCAGCCGTGAGGACGCCGAGCGTGTGGCGGAGACGATACGCACCAGCGCCCCGAACAGCGCACGGCGAACCTCGATCTCCGGTGGTCTGCGCTACGCCAACGATCTGTTTGCCGAAAGCGCTTTTCGCGGTCTGAAGCGGGTGGTCGACGTTTCGGGTGACGGGCCGAACAATCAGGGCGAATGGGTCGATGTCGTGCGCAACGATCTCGTCTCGCGCGGTATCATCATCAATGGCTTGCCGCTGATGACCGACGGCGGGCTCATCAGTGCGTTTGGTATCCCGGATCTGGATATCTACTACACGCACTGCGTGATCGGCGGGCCGGGCGCCTTTGTGGTGCCCGTCACCGAGTGGTCGAACTTTCCGGAGGCCGTCAGGCGCAAGCTGGTTCTGGAAATCGCCATGGCGCCTGATATCGAAGCAGGCGCGATCCCCGTTGCGGATGACAGCGCCTATGATTGCCAGGTCGGGGAAAAGCGCTGGCGCGGTCGTACCCTGTTCTGGGATGATCGCTAGCCGGGACCCTGGGTCAGGCCGCTGCGTTCAGTTGCCGGCGCTCGGCGCGCTCCTGCTGCGGCGAGCGGGCATAAAGCTCGCGGTAGCATTTGGAAAAATGCGAGGCGGAGACAAAGCCGCAGGCGACCGCAACCTCGACCACGGGCAATGACGACTGCAACAGAAGGTGCCGCGCGCGGTCCAGCCTGATTTCAAGGTAGTAACGCGCAGGCGAGCGGCCCATCTCCTGCCTGAACAGCCGTTCGATCTGGCGACGCGACAACCCGACATGGTCGGCGATTTCGACGAGCGACAGCGGCTCGGTCAGGTTCGCCTCCATCAGTTCGATGATGGTCAGGACCTTGGAGTTCTGGACACCGAGCCTTGCGCGCAGCGGCAAACGTTGACGGTCGGTCGGGCTGCGCACCCGGTCGGTCAGGAACTGTTCGCAAACGCGGTTGACCAGCGTGTCGTCGAAATCCTCGCCGATCAGCTTCAGCATCATGTCAAGCGACGCCGTTCCGCCGGCGCAGGTGTAGATGTTGGAATCGACCTCGAACAGGTCGGCAAACACATTCACCTTTGGAAAAGCTTCCTGGAAGCCGGGCAGGTTTTCCCAATGGATCGCGCAGCGCCTGTTGGCCAGAAGTCCGGCGCGGGCAAGAACGTGCGCGCCGGTGCACAGGCCGCCGATCGCAACACCCCGGTTGTGTTCTTCGCGAAGCCAGGCCAGCGCCGTGCGGCTTTGGAAGTTCTCTATGCCGACTCCGCCGCAGACCACGACCATTGACGGCCGATCGGGGCCAGTCATCAGCTTGCGCTCCTCCTCCAATGAAGTGCTGACGGAGCATTCGACACCATTGGAGGCGCGTACGTTCTGGCCGTCGAGGCTGGAAAGGCGCCACCGATAGGCGTCGTATCCCAACATGCGATTGGCCGCGCGAAGCGGCTCGAGCGCCGTGGCGAACGCCATCATCGTGAAGTCTGGCACGAGAAAGAAAACGATAGAGCGTTTGTATGCTGGCTTCGAGGACAATCGCGTCTCCCGCGGCTTGCTGGCAGCGAATGCTCAATGTCGCGCAGGGAAATCCGAAATCAGAAAACGCTTTTTCTGTCAACGAGATACTATTTCGCTAACAGGCAAATAGTTGGTTGTGCAGTTGCGGCTTGTTTTGCGGTGCGGGGTATGTGCCGACCCGTTGTGCAGCGCATGCGGTCGTTGAAGCAGCAGTGGACAGCCTTTCCAGAAATGCAAATGCCGCCGGTGCGGGGCCGGCGGCATTCATAGGGCTGTCGTACAGATCATCGGCGATGGCGCGCTCCGTCGGCCCTGGCGGTGATGTCCGGGTAGAAGCCGGGCCAGCCGATGTCCCTGCGGATATCCGGGGGCAGGGCGTTGACGATCTCGATGGTGCGGTTGCGTTCGCGCCGGGCCCGGTACTGGCCGACGATTTGCTGAAGAGTTCCGATAACGGACATTGTGCTGATCCTTTCCTGGTCTTGCTGCTTTGTTGCTGGTGCGCCCTCAGGCGCGTTCGCGGGGTGATTTGATGTCAGTCCGGCGGGTGAGGCCGGTATGCGGTGTGCGCTGCCGTGGGTCGGTCTGCCCGTGGTGTGCAGGCGTGCGGAACGCACCGGCCATGCCGTCAACGAGAAGCGCGAATGCGGTTACGGCAAACATGAGTGGTTTCCTTCGGTTGCGTCGTATGGGTCTGCGTTTGTGAGGTTGACTATGCCGGCGTGATGATATTCAATCAAACGAAATGAAATGATGAATTGGTTCAGAGAAATTGATCTAAAGAGGCCTACGCCATGACCGCACCGCTCAATCATCCGCTGCCGCTTCTGGAACTTGATGTGTTGCGCACCTTTGTCGCGATTGCCGAAACCGGCAGCTTCACAGCCGCGGCGAGTGCGGTGTTCCGGACTCCGTCGGCAGTTTCGATGCAGATCAAGAAGCTCGAAGACCAGCTTCGTTGCGCCGTCTTCACACGTGACGCGCGTTCGGTTTCGCTGACCACCGACGGGGAGATCCTGCTGGGTTATGCAAGGCGTCTGTTGGCGATCAATCGCGATGCGGTTTCGAAGTTCGTCGTACCGGAGGTTTCCGGCGTGGTGCGGGTGGGTTCGCCCGACGACTATGGAGAGCGGGTGCTGCCGGGCGTCTTGAAGCGGTTCGCCAAGTCGCACCCGGCCGTTGCCGTCGATGTAACGATCGACCAGTCGTCCAAGCTGCGCGAGCGGCTGAGCCAGGGCGAACTGGACATTTGCCTATTCACCTCATGCAAGAGCATCCCGGCGGAGGCCGAAGTCCTGCTCAATGAGCCGGTCGTTTGGGCCGGCGCCAAGGGCGGCAGTGCGTATCTGCGTTGCCCGCTGCCGGTTTCGGTGTGGGAAGAGGGCTGCGCCTGGCGGGCCGATGCGCTTGAGGCGCTGGGTCGCGACGGGCACGAATACCGGATCGCCTATATGAGCGCGCATACGGCAGGCCAGCGCGCCGCAATTCTGGCCGATCTGGCGGTTGCGCCGCTGCCGCGGTCGTTCATCGGCGACGATATCGTGGCGCTTGGCCCCGAACACGGACTGCCGGTTCTGTCGAGCTACAATCTGTGCATGCAGATGGCGAGCGAGGCTTCCGCGCCGGTGCGGGCGGCTGCCGACCATATTCGCGCTACGATGGAGACGTTTCGCGAGCCGCTGCCGGCCTGACACGGGAGCCAGGCATCGGGCTCGGCCCATCGTCGCCGTCTGAAACAAAGTCGACGATACGGTCCCGGGCCGGGCGCGATTCCGGCATGTCGATCAGCGGCCAGACATGGATCATGTTCTGGCCGATGACGAGTTCCACATCGGCGCCCTCCTGCCTCGCCTTGTCGACGAATATCTGCACATCGGCGCTCAGCATGTCGCGGGTGCCTGTCAGTACCAGCGATCTCGGCAGAACGGAAAGGTCGCCGAAGACCGGGCTGACCCGCCAATCCCGCAGGCTGAAGCCGGGCGCATAGAGCCGCACGGCCTCCATTCCACCTTCGATTCCCAGCCAGGGATCGGCCTTTTCCAGTTCGCGCAGTCGCGGATTGCTGGTCGACATGTCCAGGCCGGGTGATATGAGAACCAGCCTGTCGGCGCGCGGCAGATTTTCCTTCGCCGCCATCATCGTCAGCACGACGGCCATATGCGCACCGGCGGAATCGCCTATCAGGACGAACCGGTCAGGCGGCGTCTTTCTCACCACTTCGCGATAGAGCGCCCGGACGGGACCAAAAATGTCGTCAAAGGTGTACTCAGGCGCCAACCGATAAATCGGCACCGTGATGTGTGCATCGAGCCGGCAGGCAAGTTCGGCAATCAGATGCCAGTGATGTGGCGTGATTTCAAAGACATAGGCGCCGCCGTGAAAGTACAGAATCCGCTTGCCGCGAGGCAGACCTTGCAGGTTGCGGGGGCGCACCTCGTAGACCGGGATGCCGTGCAGCGTGTGGTGTTCGATATCCACCTTCGCGGCCAGCCTGCGTGGTGGCTGGTGTGTTTCGCGCCTGCGCGCACTTTTAATACGCGCGCGAAATGCGGCTGCTGAGGAAAACGCCTTTTTCCTCGTATGGCGGAGATAGAGCTCAATAAAACGGCTTTTGAGACTGGCCATCACCCAAACTCCGGGCCACATCGTCTCTCAGCCGATTGCGTGGCCGGCAAGGCTCAAGATTGCACGGAAATTCCGCACCCGGCAAATGGATTGCGGTCAGCGGCGGTTGCGGCGCGCCGCCCGCTCCTCGCGCGAACGACGGCGCGGTCCGCCCGCCATTTCCAGTTCGGGCGACTGTTTGCGCACTGGCAGTGTCACCCGTTCCGCCAGTTTGGGGAAGGCATCCACCTTGTTGGGCAGGGCCATCGCGTGAACGAAATGCTCCTGGAAACGCGGTTCGAGCGCTGTCTCGATCTTCTCGATACGGCGCACCGTATCCTCGATTTCGCGCCGATGGTCGCGGTTCAGAAGCGCCATGCGCGCACCAGTACCGGCTGCGTTTCCGACGGCGCTGACATGATCGAGGTCGCAGTCGGGGATAAGTCCCAGCACCATTGCGTATTTGGGGTCGATGAAGGAACCGAACGCGCCGGCAAAGCGGATCGCGTCGACATGATCGGTCCCGATCTTTTCCATCAGCAACCGGGTGCCGGCATAAAGAGCTGATTTTGCCAGCTGGATGGCGCGCACATCGTTCTGGGTGATCGTAATGCGCGGTTCGCCGTCGCTGAGCACATATCCGTGCGTGCGTCCGGTCTGCACGATACGCGGGCTTTTTGCCGAGAGCGAACCGTCCACCACGCCGTCTTCGGAGATGATGCCGGCGAGGAACATCTCGGCGATCACCTCGATGATGCCTGAGCCGCAAATGCCTGACACGCCGGTCGATTTGACCGCGTCTGCGAAGCCCGGCTCATCGGACCACAATTCGCTGCCGATGACACGGAAGCGCGGCTCCAGCGTTTCGGGGTCGATGCGCACGCGCTCGATTGCGCCGGGTGCGGCGCGCTGGCCGCCGGAAATCTCCGCACCCTCAAAAGCAGGGCCGGTGGGTGAGGAAGCCGCGACTACCCGTTCCTTGTTACCAAGCACGATCTCAGCATTGGTGCCGACATCGACAACAAGCATCATATCGTCCTGACGGTGCGGCCCCTCCGACAAGGTGACGGCGGCGGCATCCGCGCCGACATGGCCCGCGATACAGGGGAGCACGTAAAGCCGTCCGCCCGGATTGATCTCCAGCCCGATTTCGCTGGTCCACGAATGCACCGCGCCAGACACGGCCAGCGCGAATGGCGCCTGGCCAAGCTCTGTCGGATCGATGCCCAGGAACAGGTGGTGCATGATCGGGTTGCCGACGAAGACGGCGTCCAGCACGTCGTCAGGCTCGACATTGCCTTCCTTGCACACCTTGGCGGTGAGTTCGTTGACCGCCTGGCGAACCGCCTTGGTCATCGCTTCGCGGCCGTCGGGGTTCATCATCACGTAGGAGACCCGGCTCATCAGGTCTTCGCCGAAGCGGATCTGCGGGTTCGAGATGCCGGAGGACGCCACGACGCGGCCGGACAGCAGCGACACAAGATGCATGGCGATCGTGGTCGAGCCGATGTCGCAGGCAATGCCGTAGGCTTCGTTGTGGAGGCCCGGCCACAGCGCGATAATGGTGGGGCGCGAGGTGGCCATATCGCGATGGATGGCGGCTGTCACGGCCCAATTGCCCTTGCGCAAGATCTGCTGAACCTGCGGCAGAAGGTGCTGTGAGACGAGCAGATCCTCCCAGCCCCAGTCTTTCTCCAGCATCACCTTCAGGCGATCGAGATCGCCAAGCGGCTTGTGCATGTCGGGTTCGTCCACCTCGACATAACAGAGCTGGACGGCGGGATTGCGCTCGATATGACGCGTGTCGGCGTCCTTGCGCACGACCTGCGCGTTGATGATCGTGTCCTGCGGGACATCGATGACCAGATCGCCCTCAATCGTCGCTGAGCAAGACAGACGGCGGCCGTCGGGCAGGCCGCGCACGCGCTCGTAGCGCTCCTCCTTGGGACCCTTGGCCGAGATGTGGTCGTTTGACGAGGTGATCTTGTGCTTGGCGAACTGGCCTTCCTGCACTTCGATCTGGCAGCGTCCGCAGGTCGCCCGCCCGCCGCACACGCTTTCCACATACACGCCGAGTTGACGCGCAGCGTCCAGGATAGGAGTGCCCTTCGGAAAACGCCCGCGCTTGCCCGATGGCATAAAGAGCACGAGGGGGTCGGTTATGTTGGCCGGTGAGTTCATCGTAACGACAGGCCCGCAGGCGGGCCCTGTTGGTTTCGAATTTCGGGCGGAGGAAAGGCGATTATGCCCGTGCCCTCCGCGCCTCGCGGCCTCCGCGGCGGCGACCGCCGGCCGATGCCGCAGCTGGTGCTGCCGCCGGAGCCGCTCCAGCGCCTGCCGCGTGCGGCTGGTAGTCCTTGTAAGTCCTGATCCAGGTGGCGCAGTCCTTGTCGGTGCCGGCCAGAACATTGGCGGCGCGAACGGCCTCCATTTCCTGCGGGCGGCAGGGGTTCATGATCGCCGAGGTCATGCCGGCACCGATCACCATTGGGATGAAACCGGCATTGATGCCATGCCTGTGCGGCAGACCGAACGAGATGTTGGACAGGCCGCAGGTCGTGTTGACCTTCAATTCCTCGCGCAGGCGGCGCAGCAGCGCGAATACCTGGCGGCCTGCATCGCCCAGCGCTCCGATCGGCATGACCAGCGGATCGACGACAACGTCGTGCGCAGGAATGCCGTGGTCGGCGCAACGCTCGACGATCTTTTTGGCGACCGCGAAACGGACGTCAGGGTCCATCGAAATGCCGGTCTCGTCATTGGAGATCGCCACGACAGGCACGTCATATTTCTTCACCAGCGGCAGGATCGCCTCGAGCTTTTCCTCCTCGCCGGTGACGGAGTTGATGAGCGGGCGGCCCTTGGCGATCTTGAGTGCGGCCTCAATTGCCGCCGACACCGAGGAATCAATCGAAAGCGGTACGTCGACAAGGTCCTGCACGATCTCCATCGTCTGCACCAGCAGGCCGGGTTCGGTGGCGTTCGGATCGACGGCAGTGACGCCGGCATTGACGTCGAGCATGGTTGCGCCGGCGGCGACCTGTTCCAGCGCGTCCTTCTTCACCGTCTCGAAATTGCCTTCCACCATCTCGGCGGCAAGCTTCTTGCGGCCGGTGGGGTTGATGCGCTCGCCGATGACGCAGAAGGGCTGGTCGAAGCCGATGACAATCTCACGGGTTGCCGAGGCAACAATGGTGCGGGTCATTCCTTGTCTCCAAAAGGATATAAAGACTTCTTTATATCGTTATCTGATTGCTGGCAACCGGGGCGGCATGCCTGCCGCATCAATTGGCCGCGTCCTTCACAAGTTGTTGCTGGCGCTCGGTTTTGTCGTCGCCAAGAATGTGTTCGAGGCGTTCGGCCACCATTGCGTCGTCGGCCCTCGGCTCCTTCTGCCAGGGCTTGCGGCCCTTGAGGACGCCTGAGTCGTGGACGATCTCGGCCACCAGCTCTTCCTGCCGGTAAGCCATCATGTGGATGCCCGAAACGCCTTCGATTTCCTTCACCTCGTTGATGATGTCGATGCAAAGGCGTTTGCCTTCCTCCTTCTGCTTCTCCGCCCCTTCAAGCCGGGCGATGACCGCATCGGGAATGTGCACGCCGGGCACATTGGAGCGCATCCATTTGGCTGTTCGTGCCGAGGCGAGGGGACCGACGCCGCACAGAATGAAGCAGTTTTCGGTCAGTCCCATGTCGCGAACGCGCTTCATGTATTCGCGGAACATCGGCACATCGTAGCAATATTGGCTCTGCACGAACTGGGCGCCAGCTGCGATCTTCTTCGCCAGCCGGTGCGGGCGGAAATCGAAGGGCGGCGCGAACGGATTGATGGCGGCACCCAGGAAAACGGCGGGCGGCGTCGTCAGCTTGCGACCGGACAGGAGCCTGCTTTCATCGCGCATGGTGCGAACCGTTTCGAGCAGCGACATGCAGTCGAGATCGAAGACGGGTTTTGCCCCGGGCTGGTCGCCGGCTTGTACGCCGTCGCCCGTCAGGCACATGATGTTTGCCACGCCCATTGCCGCAGCGCCCAGCACGTCGCCCTGAATGGCGATGCGGTTTCGGTCGCGGCAGGCGATCTGCATGATCGGGGCATAGCCCATGCGCGTCAGCAGGGCGCAGATGCCGACCGACGACATGTGGCAATTGGCACCTGAGGCATCGACGGCGTTGATGCCGTCAACCCAGCCGTCGAAGATTGCGGCGCGCTCATAGACTTCTTCGGGGTTGGCGCTGTCGGGCGGGTTGAGCTCGGCAGTGACGGCAAATTCGCCACGCCGCAGGATGCGCTCTAGACGGCCGAGGGAAGAGTGACCCGGTGCGGGCTCAAGCGGCAGATCGATGCCGGCCGGGTTTTCGTCGTTCTGGGGCGGCCGCGTTGTCATGCTGCATCCACTTCAGGCTTTTCGCGCTCTGCGGCCGCCTGCGCGGTGACCCGGAGCCAGGACGATGTTTCGCGCAGAGACTGATCGACCGGCTTCTGTACATTGAGGATGGCATTACCCTCGCGCATCAATTGCGAGCCTTCCCACGCTTTCACCCATACGCAGGGCATGTCAGGTTCGACCTCGCAATTGCCATTGGCACGAACGCCGCCGCACGGGCCGTTGCGCAGCTGTTTGGGGCAGTTCATAGGGCACGACATGCCGGTCGAGGACAGCACGCACTGGCCGCACATGCGGCAGTCGAACAGGAGGCCCTTGACGTTGCGCTCCATGAACTTGACCGGCCGCTCGGCGCGTTCGTAGCCGACGGCTTTCCAGAACGGATGCAACATCAGGAACACGTTTGCGAAACGCGCGTAGAACCACTCCAGAAAGCGCGCATGACGCACCGACCAGCGGCGCATCGTATAGCGGCTCTGGACGCGCCGTTGCGGCGACACGTCGGCCGGCTTGTAGGCCGTTTTGGGCGCCGCTTTTCTAACCAGCGTCGCCTGGGTTACGGGACCGGGTTCAGCCATCGTCCTTTCCGCCAGCATTGACGAGCGCGACGAGGCGCTCCTTGTCGTATCGGGTATCGATTTCGGTCGCGGCCTTGTCGGCCTCTGCTTCCAGATCGTCGCTGACGGGCACCGGGTCTGCCTTGCGCCATTCCGCCAGATAGGCGTCCGTGTCGCCAGCGCCGGTGCGCATGGCGCACATGTCGATTGCCTCGGTGAATCGCAGCGGCAGTTCGCGCTTGGCGTTCTGCCGTCCCTTTCGCACGATCACCTGGGCTGGAATGTCGCGCCAATAAACGATGATCAGATCGGCCATAGAGCCTGTCTCCCTGAAGTTTGCGAGGATTGCCGCAAGCGCATTTGCCCCGCTTGCTGCGGGACGACGCGCGTGCATTCAAAAACGACGCCGCAAGAACGGCTCAACCGCTGAAGAATCCGGCGTTTGCCGCGCCTAGATGGCGCTGAAGATCATGCCGGCAACGGCACCGGCTGCTCCAACAACGGCGGCGATGATGAGCAGCGATATTGTACCCAGAACGATGCCGCCAGCCAGGAAATAGCCGTCACGCTCCGATAGCGAAAGCCCGATCACCGCTACGGCAAAGGCGGGAAGCCAGTTACCGAAGGGAATTGGCAGGGTCACGGCGACCGAAAGCACAAATCCGATCAACCCGATAATACGGTCTGACGTCTCGGCGGTCGTAAAGGGCCAGCGGCGCGGTTTGATAAGCCGCTCAAGCCGCTCGAGCTTTGGTGTATAGCGGTTGACCATGGCGCGAAAACGATCGGCGCCGATCGACCGGCGCAACCAGGCGCGCGGCAACCATGCCGTGCGATAGCCTGCCAGCATCTGGCCGGTGATCAGAAGCAGGGGAATGCCGAGTATGAGCGTCGTGCCGGGTGGCAGCGGCAACAGGTTCAGCAGCGCAAAGAACACCAGCAACGCCGCAAAGCTGCGGTCGCCGAGCGCGTCGCGGATCGTCGCAATCGTGATCGGTCCTTCGGTCGTGGCGGCAAGGTCGCGCAGTACCTGCGAAAGCCGCCTTGGCGGTGTCCGCAGCACGGCCGTTTCCCTTGAAACGTTGGTGCCTGACCCGGTCGTATCAGCATTCATGGCTTTGAAGGCACATTGCGAGTCGCGCGCTCCCGACTGCGGAGGTGTTAGTGCCCGCCCGGCACCAGCGCAAGTAGTGTGTCAGCGGCGAAACTCCAATATGTCGAGCTTCGATTCGTAGCGTGGCGCCGGGAACTCGATGCGCCATGTATCATCTCCGCTGCGATAGGCCCTGCCGACCTGGTCGCTGTCCGGGCCGGAGCCGTAGGGTTTTGGCGTTTCGCCCGCGATGTAGAATGAGCCGAGATAGGTGAGGGAGGATTCGCTTTCGTCGAAAAAGCGGCCGGTCGTGCGCTGAGAGCCGCTGATCTTTTCCAGCCGCCAGCCCGACCCATCATCCGTCACGCGGCAACGGAACCAGGAATAGACAACGAGCCGCGCAAGTCCGCCCACCTTGGTTGTGCGGCACTGCCAATCGCCGACCATGTCGAACCCCTCGAAGCTTATGGGCTCGCGGGACAGGATTTCATTCAGCGTCTCGATGTCGGCCGCGCTGCCGCCAATGCGTGCTTCGTTGACCGCTTCCGCCTTCGTTGTGTCAAACCGCTGGAGCCGGGCCCTGTCATGATCGGTGATGAGGTTCTCGATTTCGCCGGTGGCGTACGCAGGGCTCCAGCAAGCAGTGAGTGCAGCCAGAACGGCAATCGCGGCGGGTCGGGTCATGTCGTCGTTCCCTTATTGCCCGCATTTCGCCCGGCAATCGGGGCGGTTTCAAGACTGTGCTGATCGCACAGCGCCTTCCAGCGCCGGGTCGAGATCGCCATAGCCGGTGCGGCGCTTCTCATATTTCAGGCCGAGCAGTGCGGCGGCCATGATTGCCGTCTTTTCCAGTCCGGGATCATCGGTCTGAGCCAGATAGACCAGCTTCTCGTAGTTGCCGAAATAGTCCTTTGCCAGTTCGGGGTGCCGGTCGAGACCCAACGCACGCATGAAGAATGTTTCGAACTGGCGGCAGAGAAAATCCGTCATGTAGAAGGACGTGAAGTCGTCGTCGGCGATTTTCGCGAACGCGTCATTGCCCTGATAGAAGGCGAAGCAGTGCGGCCCGTCGATGCGTTGCACGCCGTGCTTCTCGCAAACGCGGTCGAGATCGCCGCCAGTACCGCAGTCACCATAACCGACGAATATGTGCTCATATCCTTCCGCCCGGGCCTCGACGATCGCCTCGTCGAGCGCCGGCGAAATGCGATCGGGATAGAAGTGGTACTTCGCCGGCAGGCAGCGCAGTTCCAGATGGTCGAAACCGTGGCGCTCACTGACCGCAAGCACTTCCCGTGCGATCATCCCGCAGGCGATCACGAGCACCGGTTCAGGTCGGGCGGTGGGCTTGTCAGCAATTTCCAGGGCCGAACGATTTTCCATCAATTCCATCCGCGACATGCGCAACACTTTATCCGGGCGGGCATTTCACCTAAAGGGCGTTGTCCAATTTCCGGAGGCGTTCCGACATTTCTACCGCAGCTCCCGATATCACCATTGTCCTGCCAACGTTCAACGAGGCCGGGAACATACCCGTCATCGTTGAGCGCATTGTGGCAGCGCTGGGCAAGACACCCTGTGAGATTATCGTCGTCGATGATGACAGCGCCGACGGTACGGCCGAGGTGACGCGCGAGCTGGGGGCGGAAAAACCCTTTCTGCGCTGCATCCGCCGCGTCGGGCGGCGCGGCCTGTCGGGCGCCTGCGTGGAGGGCATGATGGCGGCGTCTGCCCCGGTTGTTGCCATCATGGATGCCGACCTTCAGCATGATGAAACGATCCTGCCGAAGATGCTTGATGAAATCCGCACCGGCGCCGATCTGGTTGTCGCCAGCCGTTATGTCGGTGAAGGCTCGGCGGATGAGGGGCTGTCGCCAACTCGCGCCTGGGGCAGCCGGCTTGCCACGACACTGGCCAACCGTGTGACCGGGGAACTTTCATCCGACCCGATGAGCGGCTTTTTCATGCTCAAGCGCGAACTCGCGGACAAGGTTGCCGGGCAGGTGGCCCAGCAGGGCTTCAAGATACTCTTCGACATATTGAGCAGGGTCAGCCCGCAGACGGTGATTCGCGAAGTGCCATTCACCTTCCGCGAGCGCCATAGCGGGGAAAGCAAACTCGACGCGCTCGTGACCGTGCAGTTTCTCGGGCTTCTGGTTTCGCGCCTGACGGGCGGGCTGGTGCCGGGACAGTTTCTGCTGTTCGGGATGGTCGGCGTCACCGGCATCTTCGTTCACATGGCCGCACTCTATTCGCTGACGGGGCTGGCAAAGCTGGAGTTTGCCTATGCGCAGGCGGGCGCGACCCTGATCGCCATGACCAGCAATTTCGTCATCAACAACAATCTGACCTTTGCCCATCGCAAGCTGAAGGGCCGGCGCTGGTTGTTTGGATTGCTGAGCTTTTATGCCGTGTGCAGCCTGGGCGCGATCGCCAATGTGAGCGTCGCGTCGCACATCTATTCCTGGCAGACATCGGTCGGGCTTGCCGGCCTTGCCGGAGCGCTGATGAGCTCGGTGTTCAACTACTCGGTGACCAAGCTGGTGACCTGGCGCGACGTGTAATCTCAGCGCGGCGTGACTGGTTGCACGATCACGACGAATGACGGGCGCCCGCCGCGGACCTTGTCAACGCGCCAGCTATCGCCGGTAAGCCGGTAGCGACTTTCCGCGAGACGTTTGATCTCCGCTTCCGCGATGTCGGCGTCGCTCGGCCATGCCGCAATCAGCGCATAACCGCTCGTGCGCCCATCAAGCCGTGCATCGTGCTGAAAGGCAAAATGGCGGGGATCGGCCAGCGGTTCAGCGACCGGGATGGACGGCCCAAGCGCGTAGCCGGCCTTTGCGCCGGCCAACCAGCTTACCGGAACGATGAAACTGTCCTGATCGTGAAGGACGTTGCGGGCGGTGAAATCGTCGCGCAATGCCTCCCAATCAAGAAAGGTCCAATCGAGGTCAGCGCGCTCTCCGAGGCCGAGCGCGCGGGTCAGTGCAGCGTTCTTCGCCTGGACGACCACCCCGAGCGCCAGCGCAATCAACAGAATGGCGGACAACGACCAGGCAGTCCTGATCGTGCGCGGGAGCCTCGTCGCGAAGCGGGCGCTCCATGCACCCACAAGCGGAAACGCGAACAGAAAGCCCGGCATCGCCCAATGGGGCAGGATCTCGCGCCCGAACATGGCGATAACGTCAAACACCACGATCGGCACAATGGCGAGAATGGCAAAGATGCGCTCGGCCGGTGTGCGAGGGCTGACCAACCCGCGCAGCAGCAGGACGATCGCAGCCAGCCAGGTCCACGGCAACAAGAAGGCTGCTTGTCCCAGCTGGATCGCCAGGAAGTTTGCGGGGTTGAAGTCACCGCCCACGGCCCGGCCGGACTGAAAGCCGAACGAGGCCCAGCCATTTTGGGCGTTCCAGATTACGATTGGCGCGAGACACAACAGGGCGACCATACCCGCTGCCCAAGGGGCGGGGGTTGCCAGCAGGTGGCGGCCGCGCGCGTTCGAGATAAGCAGCAGGGCAGCGCCAGCTCCGAACAGCACGGCGGTGTATTTGGACAGCAGCGCCAGCCCCAGAGCGAGACCCGTCATCAGCCAGCGCGTCAGGTCCGGTTTGCGGTCTTCCACGAGATCGGGAAGCACCAGCCACAGCGTCAACAGCAGGAAGAAGTTCAGCGGCCCGTCGGGAACGACGAAATGACCGCTGGAGACGAAGACGAAGGGCGCAACCGAATACCAGGCGAGCGCCCAGAAACCCGCCGCACTGCCAAACGCACGCCGTGTGACCAGAAAAATCAGCCAGGCGGATGCCGAACCAAGCAGGACGTGCGGCAGGCGCACGACGAAGCTCGTTTCGCTGCCAAACAGCGAAGCCGCCGCGCGGGCGAAGCCGAAACCGAGAACCGGGTGATCAAAATAGGAAAGCGAGGGAATGCGCGAAACGACGACGGCGTAAGCCTCGTCGGCAATCAGCGGCAGCTGGGCTGAGAGCGCCAGCCGGATCGCCAGAAACACGCTGATGACGATGAGTGCGGCGCGCTCATACCTGTTTTCGGACCCGGTTGCGGCCGCTTCGGATGAATGGCTGGACGGCATTGGCAGGTTCCGGGTGGCTCAGGCGATCCGCTGGATCGCCTGGCCGGATACCACAATGCAGGACGGAATATCAGGCGGTCTGCGCCTGATTGTGCTTGCGCTTCATGAAATCCTTGGCGGTTTCCACAGCAACGGCGGCATCGCGGCAATAGGCGTCGGCGCCGACGGCCTTGCCGAATTCCTCGTTGAGGGGCGCTCCGCCGACCAGCACGACAAGGTCGTCGCGGATGCCCTTTTCCTTCAGCGTGTCGATCACGACCTTCATGTAGGGCATCGTCGTGGTCAGCAGCGCCGACATGCCGACGATGTCGGGCTTATGCTCCTCGATCGCCTCGAGATATTTCTCGACTGCGTTGTTGATGCCAAGGTCGATGACGTCGAAGCCGGCGCCTTCCATCATCATGCCGACAAGGTTCTTGCCGATGTCGTGGATATCGCCCTTCACGGTGCCGATCACCATGGTTCCCTGCTTCGGCGCGCCGGTTTCGGCCAGCAGCGGCCGCAGAATGTTCATGCCGGCCTTCATGGCGTTTGCCGACAGGAGCACTTCGGGGACGAAGAGAATGCCGTCGCGGAAATCCTCGCCGACGATTCGCATGCCTTCGACCAGTGCGATGGTCAGGACCTTGTAGGGCTCCCAGCCGCGCTCAAGAAGGATATTCGTCCCTTCCTCGATCTCTTCCTTCAGCCCGTCATAAAGATCGTCATGCATCTGCAGCACGAGATCGTCGTCGTTGAGCTCGGATAGAATGATCTCGTCGTCAGCCATATTGGAATTCCCCAATGGTTGGTTGCGTGCTGCCGGCACTCTAAAGCACTGGCAATTCATAGCTTTCCGCTCGGCCTCTGCCATAGCCGATTTGCGACCTGACACAAGAGGAAAGCGACTGCGCGATATGCGCCAGGCCTTGCGGCTTGGCTGGTTTGCGACACCGTCTGGCGCAGCCGGGCCGTTTCGGACATCTTTCTCCGTTACAAAATTCTGCAACATGCTGCAAATGCAGTGGATTCGTCATCGGGAGATGGCCATGGAAAACGACCTCGCTTCAGCCGAAGATACCAGCCAAACCACCCCGCGCCGCGGACGCGGCGACAGGGGAGGCGCATCGGCGCGCCGCGCGGCCCGCACAGGCGGAGGCCCCGGCATCCAGCTTGGTTATGTCAGGCGCTCGCACCCGGTTCACGAGATTCTTGACGAGGAAGGTCTCGCGCTGGTCGAAAACAATGCCGATACCGTTCTGGAGGAAGTCGGCATCGAGTTCCGTGACGATGCCGAGGCGTTGGCGCTGTGGAAAGAAGCCGGCGCCGACGTTCGGGGCGAGCGCGTGCATTTTCCCAAAGGCCTGTGCAGGGAACTGCTGAAAACCGCGCCTTCCACCTTCACGCAGCATGCACGCAATCCTGAGCGGTCCGTGCAGATTGGCGGGAATGCCACAGTTTTCGCGCCGGTTTACGGGCCGCCCTTCGTGCGCGACCTCGACCATGTGCGCCGCTATGCGACAATCGAGGATTTCCGCAATTTCGTGAAGCTCGCCTACATGGCGCCGTCGATCCACCATTCGGGCGGCACCGTGTGCGAGCCGGTCGATATCCCGGTCAACAAGCGCCATCTCGACATGGTGTTTTCGCACATGCGCTATTCCGACAAGCCGTTCATGGGCTCCGTGACGGCGCCGGAACGTGCCGAAGACACGGTCGCCATGTGCCGCATCCTGTTCGGAGACGAATTCGTCGACCAGAACACGGTTGTCATCAATCTCATCAACGCCAATTCGCCGATGGTCTTCGACGAGACGATGCTCGGCGCGGCCAAGGTCTATGCGCGCAACAATCAGGCGACGATCGTCACGCCGTTCATCCTTGCCGGCGCGATGAGCCCGGTCACGGCGATCGGTACGCTGACGCAGGTGCTGGCCGAGGTGCTGGCGGGTGCGGCCTTCACCCAGCTTGTGAGGCCCGGCGCTCCGGTTGTCTTTGGCACCTTCGCTTCGTCGATCTCCATGCAGTCCGGCGCGCCGACATTCGGCACGCCCGAGCCGTCGCTGGTATCCTACGGGGCAGGGCAGCTGGCCCGCCGCCTCGGCCTGCCATTCCGCACCGGCGGATCGCTGACGGCATCCAAGGTTCCGGACGCCCAGGCGGCCTATGAGAGCGCCAATACGATCAATGCGGCCATGATGTCGGGCGTGAATTTCGTGCTGCATTCGGCCGGCTGGCTGGAAGGCGGGCTGGCGTCCTGCTTCGAGAAGTTCATGATGGATATCGACCAGTTGGGCATGCAGCAGCGGCTGGCCGAACCGCTCGACCTGTCTGAAAACGGGCAGGCGATGGATGCCATTCGCGAGGTCGGACCGGGCAGCCACTATCTCGGTTGCTCGCACACCCAGGCGAACTTCCAGACCGCGTTCTACCGGTCGTCGATCGCCGACAACAATTCCTACGAGCAGTGGCAGTCGGAAGGCGAAAAGAGCGCCCCGCAGCGGGCCAATGAAATCGCCCGCCGGTGGCTGGAAAGCTATGAGGCGCCGCCGATGGACCCGGGCATCGAGGATGGGCTGAACGACTTCATTGCGAAGAAGAAAGAGTCCATGCCGGACGCTTTCAGCTGAAGGGAGCCCGCGTCAGGCCGGGCGAAAGTGGCCGAAATCATCCACAACGAGGTGTGGCGGACGCTGCCGCGCGAGCGGGAGCGCGATGCGCGTGGTCGATGACGGGCTGGCGCATGAGGCTGCCGCCTATCTGTCACTGCACGGGCTGATCCTGCGCGGTGGCTTCAACTTCCAAGACGACGAGGAACGTCCGGCGGCATCTTCCGGCGAACCTGCCCTCTCTGTTCTGCTGATCGGCTCAGCCGGCGCCGCATGGTGGCAGGCATTGCGGCGCTGGATCGACCGGCAGCCGGACGTGATGGCCGATCCGCTGGATAACTGGACGCGTGAGGTCGTTGGGCGCGTTGCAAGCGAGACGGGAGCACGGCTCGTCATGCCCAATGACAGGCCGTACGCGCCATTCCAGCAATGGGCCATGCGGGCCGAAGGGTTGAGGCCATCGCCAATCGGTTTGCTGATCCACCCTGAATTTGGCCTTTGGCACGCTTATCGGGCGGCGCTGCTGCTCGATGTGCCGCTGGACGAAGTCCTTCGCAGCAATCTTGAGAGACCGATTCATCTTTGCGACCTATGTGCCGGAAAACCCTGCCTGAAAACCTGTCCGGTCGGCGCGCACTCAACCGAAGGGTTTGCCCATCAGGACTGTCTGGATCATGTCCGCGGGCCCGATGGCGGACCGTGTCGGGAGCGCGGCTGTCTCGATCGGAATGCATGTCCTTATGGCACCGAATGGCGCTATCCGCCTGAGGTGCAGGCGTTTCTGCAACGCGCCTTTGCCGGACTGAAGTAACAGACCGGCTGACCAATTCCGCGCGATCAGTTGCAAGCGCTGCCGGCGCATGGTTCGTTGCCTCTATGGACCCAACTGTTCTTCTGATCGGCGTGTTCGCCGTGTTCATCCCGGCGCTGATCCTGCCCGGACCTGACTTCGTGGCCGTTGTGCGGTCGTCGATGACGCGGGGAACGGGGGCGGGGCTCTACACGACGCTGGGTGTTTCCCTTGGGCTAGGCATGTACGCCACGCTCTCAATGCTTGGCCTTTCCACAATCCTTACGGAATTCCAGTGGCTGGCCTGGGCGGTTCGCATTTTGGGGGGTGGCTATCTGGTCTATCTCGGCCTGCGTCTCGTCTTTTCGAAGCCCGAGCAGATCGAGATTGAGGAAAGCGGCCGGCAAAGCGGCCCGCATCCGCTGCTGTTCGGCTTTGTGGTGACGCTGACCAACCCCAAGGCAATCGTTCTGTTCGCCAGCGTGTTTGCGACGGCAGTCACAACCGATACGCCCGGCTGGCTGATGATGCTGATGGTGGGAATCGTCTTTGCAACGTCGCTTACCTGGTATTCGTTCGTCAGCCTGTGCATGTCGTCCAGGCCGGTGATCCGATCCTTCGGGCGCATGCGGCACTGGATCGAACGCGCCGCCGGTGTGTGCTTTGTGGCAATTGGCGGCAAGATCATCGCCGACGCACGCAATCCTCTGACGAGCTGACACCGGGCGTTCTGACTTGAAGGAACCGAGATGAAGGCACTCGAAATCGCGACCGAAGACGGAACCGCGAAGGCGTCACTGTTCGAGCCATCCGGCGGCTCAAAGGCAGGCGTTATTCTCTACATGGACATCTTCGGGCCGCGCCCCGCTCTTTTGGGCATGGCTGAACGGCTTGCCGGGCACGGCTACAGGGTCCTTGTGCCCGACCTGTTCTACCGGCTGGGCGAATACGGCCCCTACGACCCCAGGACTGCGTTCAGCAATGACGAAACGCGCACCGAACTGAGGGGCATGGCCGGCAAGACGACGCAGGCGATGACGATGGCGGATTCGCGCCATTTCGTGGAAACGCTGACGGAGCATGGCGCTACCGGGCCGATCGGCGCCGTAGGCTATTGCATGGGCGGCGCACGTGCCTTGAATGCCGCTGCCGCCTGTCCCGACCGCATCAAGGCCGCCGCCAGCTTTCACGGTGGCTATCTGGCGCGCGACGCTGATGACAGCCCGCATCGCAATGCGTCCAGGATCAAGGGACGCGTCTATGTCGGCTCAGCAGGTGTCGACGGAAGTTTTCCGCCCGAGCAGTCGGGGCTTCTCGCCGAGGCGCTGCGCGTGGCCGAAGTGGACCACATCATCGAGAATTATGTTGGCATGGAGCACGGCTGGGCGGTGCCCGACCATTCCGTCTATGATGAGGCAGGAGCGGAGCGTCACTGGAAACGGTTGCTGGAGCTGTTTTCCGAAACGCTGAACTGAGTCTGTCTAGAGGTCCTCGACGTCGATCTCGTAGTGCGAGAGCACGTCGGGATGAATGAGGTTTGCGTGGACGGCAAGCAGCGCCAGCTGCGCGTCGGGGCCATCGCCTTCCGACAATGCTACTTCCATGCGCTCTTCGACCAGCCGCAGCGCTTCAGGACCGTTGGCCCTGCTGAACGCGTTGGGGCCCGCCAGGCAATAGGCGAAGAAGGCGGCGACAAGCGGATAGGATTCGGCTGGCGGCTCGTCGTCGAAATAGTCCTTCATCAGATTGACGATGGTCAGTTTCGCCGGCTCAGGGACGGTGGAGGGGTGCAGATCGGCGGCGTGGAGCGCGGTATCGAGTTGGCGAAGGTCGGCCGAGCGGCCGAAAACACCGAGAAATCCAAGCGATGAGCGACGTCGTGCCATGACCCTATGTCTGGTCTTTCGACGCAAGGTGCAAGTGCCTGCCGGTTTGCAAGTTCAGGGCTGACTCTGAAAAAATCTTTCATCGAACCCAAGGATCGCCGAGAACCCCACGTCTAAGGGACAAATGACGGCAATGATGCTGCAGGCGAAAGACCCCGCCGATGGTGAACTGGCCGAGCGGGCGAAAGATGGCGACAGGGGCGCGTTCGGTGTTCTTGTCGAGCGACACTACGACTATGTCTATCGTGTCGCGTTCCGTTTCGCCGGGCGTCGGGATGATGCCGAGGACATTGCGCAGGAGGTGTGCGCGCGTCTCGGCAAGGCGATCCGCAGCTATCGGGGCGGATCGGCGTTCACGACCTGGCTCTACGCAATCGTGGCCAATGCCTCGCGCGACTTTCTGCGCGGACGCGCACGCGAAACCGACAGGGCGGCGGCCTATCGCGCCCACGCGCTGATAGATGCCAGCTCGGGGTCGGAAGCGGAAGACGACCCCGCGGAGGCGCTTTGGGCGGCGGTGCGGGAATTGCCGGACAAGCAGTGCGAAGCGGTGACGCTGGTTTACGGCGAAGGACTGAGCCACGCGGATGCGGCCGAGCTGATGGCGGTCGCGGAACCAACCGTGTCCTGGCACATCCATGAAGCAAAGAAACGGCTGAAAGCGCATCTGGGCGCTGAAGGTGACTGACCATGTCTGACAAAGACGAATTCGACATTCTGCGAAACGCGACCGTTCCTGCGCCGCGCAGGAGCGCGCGCGATGCCGCGCTCAACCGGGCGCTGGACAGTTTCGACGAAGAATTTTCATCCGCACCCCAAGGATCGGCAACCGGCGTTCGTCAAAGCGGTCGACTGAGCAAGCTGTGGAGCGCGATGATGCAGAAGAAACTGAGTGCAACGCCGGCGATTGCCGGGCTGCTGGTACTCCCCGTTGCGGGTTACGTGACCTGGCAGTTGGTGGAAGAAACGCCGTTCGGCCTTGGCCGGAACGATGCCGGCAACGCGCCCGTGGTGGAAACGAAGGCTCCGGCACCCGAACAGCGCCAAAAGCAGGACGCGGAAGCCGTTGAGGAGACCGATCGCGGTCTGTTCGACGCGCTGAGCGGCGCCGAGGATGCCGTTGCCGAAATCGCGCCTTCGACGCGTGCGCCGTCCGCGCAGCCTTCGCGCCTTCTGCGTTCGCCGTCGGGCGGTGAATCCAAGATGATGGTCCTGCCGCCGGCACCGGAACCTTATGCCGAGACGGAAGAGAACCGCGACCGCTTCCAGAGCTTCGAAACGAACCCTGTTCGTTCGGCGCTCGAAAGCCCGGTCTCGACGTTCTCCATCGATGTCGACACGGCTTCTTATTCCTTCGTCCGTCGCTCGCTCAAAGAGGGTTTCCTGCCCAAGGCAGACAATGTGCGGGTCGAGGAGATGATCAACTACTTCCCCTATGACTGGGCCGGACCCGACAGTGCCGACGTGCCGTTCAACAGCACGGTCACCGTCATGCCGTCGCCGTGGAACGAGCACACCAAGCTGATGCACGTCGCCATCAAGGGATATGACGTGCAACCGGCGGAGAAGCCGCAGTCGAACCTGGTGTTCCTGATCGACACATCCGGCTCGATGAATGCGCCGGACAAGCTGCCACTGCTCAAATCGGCGTTCCGCCTGCTGGTCAACCAGCTTGATGACGACGACACGGTGTCGATCGTCACCTATGCCGGCAGCGCCGGTACGGTTCTGGAGCCGACCAGTGGGTCGGAACGGGCCAAGATACTGGCTGCGCTCGACAATCTTGGAGCCGGCGGGCGTACGGCGGGCGAGGCGGGTATCCGTGAGGCATACCGGCTGGCCGAGGCGTCCTTCATCGAGGATGGCGTCAACCGGGTGATGTTGGCGACCGATGGCGATTTCAACATTGGGCAGACCAGCGATGAGGACCTGAAATCGCTGATCGAGGACAAGCGCGAGAGCGGCGTGTTCCTGTCGGTGTTCGGTTTCGGCCGCGGCAATTTGAACGACCAGCTGATGCAGACGATCGCCCAGAACGGCAACGGTACGGCCGCCTATATCGACACGCTGGCCGAAGCCGAGAAGACGCTGGTCGAGGAGGCGGGCTCAACCCTGTTCCCGATCGCCAAGGACGTGAAAATCCAGGTCGAGTTCAATCCGCAGATGGTCTCCGAATACCGACTCATCGGGTACGAGACACGGGCGCTGAAGCGCGAGGATTTCAACAATGACCGCGTCGATGCCGGCGAGATCGGTTCCGGCCATTCGGTGACGGCGATCTACGAGATCACGCCGAAGGGCAGTCCGGCCGAAATTATCGACGACCTGCGCTACGGTTCCGAACGTCCGGCGCAGCCGGCGGGTACCGCGCAGGACGACGAATATGCATTCGTGAAGATCCGCTACAAGGCGCCTGACGAAGACAGTTCGCAGCTGATCACCACCCCGGTGACGGCCGAAAACGAGATCGCGTCATTCGATGCCGCCAGCACCGACCAGCGCTTTTCGGTCGCGGTCGCCGCCTTTGGCCAGAAGCTGCGTAAGGCCGATGCGACTGCCGGCCTGAGCTATGACGAGATCATGCAGATTGCCACTGCCGCCCGCGGTTCCGACCCGTTTGGATATCGGGCGGAGTTCCTCTCGATGGTGCGCCTTGCCTCGGCGCTTCGCGAAAGGCGGTAGTGGCATACCAGGCGGGTGCGCGGTTTCTTCTGGCTCTGACACCGCGCTTCCGCTCTCTGGGCGGGTGAGGCAGACCGGCGGGGTTCGTCCCCGCCGGTCTTTTCATAAGCCGGGATCCAGGATTGGACGCTGCACCGTCTTCGACTAGGCTCTGGCCAGCATCCAGCCATGGAGCCCGCCTGTGATCGAGACCGCCCTCTACATCGCAATATTCCTCGGTGCTGCGTTGCTGTGCGCGCTCGAACCCGGACCGAACTTCGTCCACTTGTCCGTGCAGTCGATGCGCAACGGTCGCCGCTCGGCGATCCGGGCGGCACTTGGCATGCATGTCGGGGCATATCCCTATGTCATTGCATCGGCCGTGGGGTTGGCCGGTCTCCTCGCTGCGATGCCAACGGTGCTTACGGCGCTGAAATGGGTGGCCGGCGGCTATCTGATCTGGCTCGGGTATCAGACGTTCCGCGCCAGGAGCGAACAGAAGGCGTCGGCTGAACCGGTAGAGCAGCCGGGAAGGGGCAAGCCCGTTTCGGCCTTCACCAGGGGCTTGCTTCTCGTTCTGGCCAATCCAAGGACACCGCTCTTCTACGCGACTTTTCCGCTGTTGTTCGTTTCGGCGGGTTCGGCTGTTTCGCCAGCGCTTCAGCTGCTGGTTATCGCTGCATCGACAAATCTGGTGTTCCTCGTGGTGGACATCGTTTTCGTGCACACGCTCGAAAAGATGCAACTGCGCGACAGGCTGCCCGGTTTCGACAGGCTTTTCCGCTGGGTCGGCGGAAGCCTGCTCGTTGGTTTCGGTCTTCGACAGCTGGTGGCCCGCGACTAGCCGGCTTGGTGCGGGATTACGCCCGGAAAACCTCTTCTCGTTCAACATCCGGCCGAAGCGTTTCGGTAGTGCGTGGGTTGGTGGCCCAACCAGCACGCGCAGCAATTTTTCAAATGCCTCTTGAAAAGATATATCTTTTAACAGATATAACTTGCTAACGATATATCTTCTAAAGGAGAAGCATGATGCATAGACACAAACATCACAGGGGCCAATGCAGCCACGGCTGGCATATGAGCGCCGACGAAGGCGGCGGCCACAGCCGCCGGCGCGGCAGGGGCGGGCCTTTCGGGCGTCATCGCGGCGGCCCGTTTGGCGGGCGCGGCCCGCGCATGTTCGATTCCGGTGCGCTGCGGCTTGTCGTGCTCGGCCTGATCGCGGAGGAACCGCGCCACGGCTACGACATCATCAAGGCGCTGGAAGCGAAGTTCCAGGGCGCCTACGCGCCGAGCCCGGGCGCGATCTATCCAATGCTTCAGATGCTGGAAGAGGCTGATCTGGTGGTATCGGAAGCGGAAGGCAACAAGCGCCTTTTTTCGATCACCGATCAGGGCAGGGCCTATCTGGAAGAGAACAAGGCCGAGCTTGAGCGCATCAATGCGCAGATACAGCACGTTGCCGGCCGCGCCGGCGGCGTGGCGATCGGCGACGAACTCAGGGCTCTTCGCTGGACGATCCACTCGCGCATGCGCAGCGGGGAGTGGAGTGCAGACCAGATGGAGAAGGCGCGCGACCTGCTGAAGACCGCGCGGCGCGAAATCGAGGACCTTTAGGTTCGTTGTTTCCTGTTTCGCGAACGCCGTGTCCTGCTACGATCATGCTGGCAGGACACGGCAGCGACATATGGACGAGTGGGACATTGCACGAAGTCGGCTCCGATCCATATCGGCAGCCGAAATCAGGACATTCTGGGATGGTTATGTCGCCTACCGCGACCCGGTCAGGATCGACCATGGCAGCCTCTATTCGCGCTGGCGGCAGGTTGCCGACGATCTCGTCATTTCACTCTATCTGACCAATCGCAGCGTCGGCCTGTTTGTGAGGGGCGCGCGCGGCGAGGGCTACAAGACCACGCTGCACCGGCTGTCGGCGTTCGAACCGCAGCTTGGCAAGGCGCTCGGCGCCAGCCTGACGGGTTTCAAAGGTTGCTGCTATCTGAGCCGTGAGCAGCTACCAGTCAATGATCCCGAAAGCTGGCCGCGCGCATATGCGTGGCTGGAAGCGCAGGAAGAGCTCTACGCTCGCGTTTTGAGCGAACTGGTGGTTGGCGTCGACCCCGCAGATGTCTGACGATCGCGTCAGCCCCTGGCGCGGCGGCGTTCGCGGCGAGGAGCTCCAGCGGCGCCCGCACCGCTTTCGTCTGCGGTCTTGTTGCGCATCGGGCCGATCCGGTTGGTGATGTCCACCACGCTCGGACGCGCCGAACGGGTGTGTTCGTCCAGCGCCGTGCGCATCGCCCTGATATGGTCGAACGACGTGCCGCAGCAGCCGCCGATGATCCTTGCGCCGGAATCGACGGCAAGCCGCACATAATCGGCCATCAGCTCAGGCGTGCCTGAATAGTGGATTTCAGCGCCACGGAATTCGGGGATGCCGCAATTGCCCTTCACGATGAGTGTCGCTTCTGCCTTCGCCTCGCTCATGTCGATCAGCGAGGCCAGGATGTCTGACGCTCCGACGCCGCAATTGGCGCCAACAGCAACCGGCGCGTCGGAAAGCCCGTCGGCAACGCCGTGAATGTCGCGCGGGTGCAGGCCCATCATGGTGCGGCCCGCCGTGTCGAAGGATGCAGTAAAGGTGTAGGGCATGCCGACCTTGATGGCCGCCTCGGCTGCAGCGCGGATTTCGTCCGGCGATGACATGGTCTCGACCCAGATCACGTCTGCGCCGCCTGCCTTCAGGCCTTCCATCTGCTCGACAAATGCCTCGACAGCTTCCTCGAAGGTCAGCGCGCCCAGCGGAACCAGCAATTCCCCGGTCGGACCGACGGACCCAGCGACAATGACCTCGCGTCCAGCGGCATCGACCACGGCGCGCGCGATCTCGGCAGCGCGCTTGTTGATATCGAACACGCGATCCTGCGCGTCATGCAGCTTGAGCCGGTGGCGGGTGCCGCCAAACGAGTTGGTGAGCACAATATCAGCGCCGGCATCGACGAAACCCTTGTGCAGGGCGGTCACCTTTTCCGTGTCGGTCTCGTTCCACAGCTCCGGCGCTTCGCCGGAGGACAAGCCCATTGCAAACAGGTTCGTGCCGGTGGCGCCATCTGCGAGGAGAACACCCTTCTTTTCCAGAAGCGCGTCGATTGGATTATGCATGATATGGAACTCTCTTGGCGATGAAATAACGATATAAAGAAGTCTTTATATCTGTCAATGCGCAGAGCGTTCGCCTGGGCGCGAAATCGATGAAAAATTTGTCGGCTTTTGTGGTGTTCAGAGCATGCCGGCAAGTTTGCGGGCGTGGGCAGGTGTCTCATGCGCGTTCACGACGGCGGCACGGATCAGATTGTCGAAATGGCGGGTCAGGGTGCGCACAGGGTCGGTGGCATTGAGGACCAGATACATGTCGCCAACGAATATCGCCGCCCGGATGGACCCGAAGATTGTGTAGGGGATCGAATAGCGCTGGCGGCCGTCATACAGATAAAGCCGGAAGGTGGGGTAGAGGTCGTCCAGCAAATGCGCCATGTGATTGAGCTGCCGGCGGCGCGCTTCGTCCGGCAGGCCTGACCAGACGCCGCGCCCTTCCTTGAATATTTCAAGCATGTGGAGCGGCATGCACACTTCCATGTCGGTTTCGGGCAGGCGATTATATTCCAGCCGGTAGAGAGCCTCCTTCGTCTGCGCCTCGGGGCTTCGCTTGGTTATGCCAGCCTCGTAGTCGATGATTTCCGGTGTCCGCAGCAGGTCCGGAATGCCGGCCGGCACATATCGGATTTTCGTGCCCACCGCTTCGGCGTGCCAGCGCGCCAGCAGGGTGCGCTCAAAGGCGCCCGAACCCTCCTCGATTTCAAGGCTGGCGCGGATCTCGCCGGTAACGCCTTCGTCCTGGCTGAGCCCCATGAGCCAATCGAGCGAGACCTTGTATTCGTTGGCTATGTTGAGCAGCGTTTCGGCGCGGGGCAGACGCGTCGAGGTGCCGGACAGAAGCTGCGAGAGGGCGGAGCGGTCTATGCCAACGGCAGCCGCGAAGGCCGACTGGTTGTCGCCGGAGCGCGTGAGAAGCATGCGCAGCCGCTCACGAAACAGGGATGAGAGATCGCGCTTGTCCATGATGTTTCCGTCGCGGAAAATGCCGATATGTTTACTATATGCAACATATGCAGCGTTTGCGTCGCATAATCAACACTTACTGCGCATTGTCGCGTTGCGGCACTGACACCCTACTGACATTTCTGTGTCAGGGGTTCTTTCGGGCCGCGAGTCGCGGTCCGGCAACCGACATGAAGGAGCAGTATGAGCACGCGCATGCCCGAGCGTGCGGGCAAGCTTGCCCGCATTGAATGGCCAACGGTCGCACTGATCGCGGCCTGTTACATCATCTGGGCATTTGCCGGTCTTGTGCTGTGGCCCGCAAATCCGGTTCTCGCGCTTGTCGTCCTGACATTCATCGTCGCGCTGCAGTCGTCGCTGATGCACGAGGCCGCGCACGGACACCCGACCCGCAATGCGCTTGTGAACGAGATACTGGTCGGCCTGCCAATCGGCCTGACCTGGCCCTACCGCCGCTTCAAGTCGACCCATTTGCGTCATCACGCCGACGAGCGGCTGACCGATCCACTCGACGACCCCGAGAGCTACTTCAAGGCGCTGTGGCAATACCGGGCGATGCCGGTCTGGGTGCAGAAGCTGCTGGTCATGAACAATACGATGGTCGGCCGCTTCTTTCTGGGGCCGCTTTTGAGCAATGCCGGATTCTTTCTGGGCGATGCGAGACTTGCGGCCGAAGGCGACAGAGCGGTGCTGCGCGCCTGGCTGCATCACTTCATCGGGCTTGCGATAGTGGTGCCAGTCGTGATCGCCGTGTTTGATATGCCGATCTGGGCCTATCTGATCCCGGCCTATCTCGGTCAGTCGCTGATCGCGATCCGCACCTATGCCGAACACCGGTGGTCGGAGCGGCCGGACGGTCGAACCCTGATCGTGGAACGCACGCCGCTGTCGGTTCTGTTCCTCAACAACAACCTTCACTACGTGCATCACAAGATGCCGAATGTGGCCTGGTACAAGCTGCCGGCGGCGTTTCGGGAACGGCGTGAGGAATGGCTGAAGGCCAATGACGGATATTATTACCCGAACTACCTGACGCTGCTGCGCGAGTTCGCCTTCCAGCCCAAGCAGTCTGTCGTGCATCCGGTCCTGAGGCGCGAGCCGGAGCCGGGCAGGGCGTTCCGGCCAAGGGTCAGGGCCGCCAATCTGCAGGGTCTGGGAACCGCGCCGGTGCCGGCCAAGCCGCCCAAGGAATAGCGGCAGACCTGTGGCATTGCGAACAGTACGGCGCTAACCAGCGGTGATGACCTTCATTGCCGCGTTACCCATGTATGACTGGCCCGAAATGCGGGCCGAGACCGACGCACAATGGGCCGGCTTGTGCGAGGTGCTTCGTACCGTCGGGATCGAAGCGCCAGACAGGCTGGTCCGCCGCAATGCCGACATGGCGGCTGTGCCTGGCGGGATCACGGACGGTGAGGGCAGGGTGATTGCGCCTGACCCGGCAACTTTGCCGCCTGACGAATTTGATATGCAAACGCTCTGGAGGCATCCGGCGCTGCTGTTTGCCCAGACCTGCTGGGGGCCGATGGAGGCCGGCCTGGCTGAGCATGTTGGCGTGGTCGGACAGCCGGACTATTCCGACTGCGCGGGCGGCAGGGACGCCTTCTACTCAAGCGCCATCGTCATGCGGATGACCAATGCGGATGACGTGACACCACCCGGCGATGGACGCGCGGCACTGCCGGTCGATGCGATGCACGGGCAGCGCCTTGCCTTTAACGGCCCCGACTCCATGTCCGGCATTTTGGCGCTCGACCGCGATCTTGCCTCGTCCGGCGAAAGCCTCGACCTGTTCGGCGAGCGCATTCAATCCGGCTCGCACCGCGCCTCGATCATTGCGGTGGCCGAGGGGCGGGCGGACGTTTGCGCTATTGATTGCCGGTCATGGCAACTCGCGAGGCGTTTCGAGCCGGCGGCAAGCGAGGTCGCGGTTTTCGGCTGGACCGCGCAGCGCAAGGGGCTTCCCTTCATCACCTCGCGCCACACACCGGACGAGATTGTCGTGCGCATGCGGGCCGCGCTGGCCGATACAGGATCAGTCCTTCCCGTCGCGTGACATTGCCCAGCCAATGCCCGCGCCGATGGCAACACCCATGCCGACACCGACCGCCACATCGCCCATCGCGGTGCCAATTGCAGCACCGATGCCAACGCCGATAGCGATGCCGACTGCCATCTTCGATCCGTCCAAGGCTGCGTCTCCTTTCGTTTGGCGTTCTGACTGGCCGTCTACCCAAGAAGTCGTAAGTCGAGCGGGTATTTCGACAGCTTCTCGTGGCCGTTGTCTGTGATCAGCACCTGCTCTTCGAGTTTGACACCTTCGTGGCCACCAAGCCGCCCGGTGTAGCTTTCCACACACAACACCATGCCCGGCTCGAGTGTATCGTCTGCAGGAACGCCGTCCTCGACGTCTTGCGGATAAGGTATGGACGGGTATTCATCGCACATCCCGACGCCGTGATAGAGAACGCCATAGCGGTTTGGCAGGCAGTCTTCGGGCAATGTCCGCGCCGTTTCCCAAAGCTCGCGATGTGTCATGCCGGGCTTCAGGATCTCGGTATTGTGGATCACCTGATCGCTGGCGACGCGGTAAAGTGCGCGTTGCTCATCGCTCGGCATTCCGGTTCCTGCGAGCCATGTCCGCGAGATATCCGAGCAGAAGCCGTAGGGTCCGATGAGGTCCGTGTCGAAGGAGACCAGATCACCAGCCAGGATTGTCCGCGACGAAGATTCCTGAAACCACGGATTGGTGCGCGGCCCCGACGACAATAGACGCGTCTCGATCCATTCTCCGCCGCGCACAATGTTGCCATGGTGTAGCAGAGCCCATAGGTCGTTCTCGCTCATTCCTGGTCTGAGTCCAGCCTCCATTTCCGACATCGCCGCTTCGCAGGAGACGATGGCTCGTCGCATGCAGATGATTTCATCCGCTGATTTTATGGAGCGGGCGCGTTCGATCACTTGCTGGCCGTCATGAACCGAAATGCCGCGTGCAGCGAGCCCGGCGTGCTGATCCGGCTGCAGATAGTCGATCGCGATGCGGCGGTTGGCGCCGCCGAACTCCGCCAACAGGTCCGCGACCTCGTCCGCCCAGCGCCTGATGCGCGTTCCAATTTCGTCGCCGCCATACATGAAAATTGTCGAATAGGCGGGACGTACCTCGTCGGCCATACCAGCGTGATCAGACAGGTGTTCGCTATGGTGATAGTCAAAAAGAATGACTGGTCCGTTGGTAGCGACGAAGCAGAAGCGGGTGGCGTTGTGTGTCACCCAGAGTTGCATGTTGGTTGAGTCGGTTGCGTAGCGGATGTTGACCGGATCGTAGACAATCAGGCCGGCATAGTCGTGACGCACCAGCTCGGCGCGAATGCGCGCCAACCGGTAGTGACGCATCGCTGCAAGGTCCGGATCGGGAATGCCGGCCGCGCGCCACTCGGCCTCAGCCAGCGCACCATAGCCAAGCACATGCTGGTTCAGCGCTGCGGCCTTGCGGCGGGACTGCTCCTCCAGTTCGGTGGCCGACTGAATAGCACCTCCCGGAACGAATGGCATGATCTTGCGGTGTTGGCCGAAATTGCCGGTCCGGTCCGATGGCGCCATGCAGATCCCCTCAATTCAGTCGATCTTCGATGCGTCCTTGAACATGACGCGATGACGCCGGTTCTGAATCCAGTCGTCCAGTTCCTCGTCGGTCATGTGATGGGCGGGATCGAAGCGGTTCCAGTTGATGATGTCTTCGGGCGCCCTGCGCCAGCGCTTGTATGGCGCCTTGGCCGGAGGGCCGAACGCCATGATGTCGAGCACCGAGAGTTCGTCGGGGATGCCCAGCAGGGGTTTCATTGCCTCCTGCGCGGCCTCCTGACCGATCGCCGTGATCCACCAGACATTGTAGCCCAGCGCGCCGGCCGCCAGATGCGCCGACATGGTGGCGGCGGCCACCGATTGCAGCAGGATGCGCTCGGCATTCTCGCGGTACATCCGGTTGAGGTCGGAGTCGTCATTGCGCAGCACGGGGAAGGCGTTCACCCAGCGAAAATCCGTGGCCACAACGATGAAACCGGGTGCGGTCGCAAGGCCGCGATAGTCGGGCGTCGGGAATTTCATCTTCATCTTGGCGCGCTGGCGCTGTTCATCAACAAAGTAGCTGGCGATCTCCTGTTTGAGTTCGGGCTCCGTCACCACGATGAAGTGCCAAGGCTGCGAATTGGCGCCCGATGGCGCATGGCGCGCCGCCTCCAGTATCATTTCATAGTGCTCGCGCGGCACCTCATGGTCCGGATCGAACGCGCGCACGGTGACGCGGTTGGTCATCACCTTCATCAGCGGGTCGTAGCGTTCACGCGAGCCGATCTCCGGCAGATCGACCTGCGCTTCCGCGTCCGCCAGTTCTTCCGGTGACAGGGTTTCGCGATCGGTGCTCATGGCATCAACTGCCCGCCATTGACCTCGATCACCTGACCGATGATGTAACCGGAGAGAGTGGGCGAGGCGAGGAACAGGTAAGCGCCGACGCAGTCTTCAGCATAACCGAGGCGCCCCTGAGGGATGATCGATGGCGCCGATTCAAGTTGTCCCGGCAACGCGTATCGATCCTGGAACGGGGTGTGGATCACGCCCGGCGACACCGCGTTTACGCGAATGTCGAACTCGATGAACTCCTTCGCCATGCCGCGCGTGACATTGGACACGAAGGCCTTGGACGAGCCGTACAATCCCGCGCCGGCGCTGGCGCCATTGCGAGCCGCGATAGACGTGGTGTTGATGATGAAGCCGCCATTCGCCTTCATGTGCGGGAGTGCGGCGCGCGTCGCGGCAATGACCGAACGCGCATTGAGGTCCATGACCGCGTCATAGTCGTCATCGGTCGCCTCGGCATAGGGAACGCGCTTGACCATGCCGCCGGCATTGTTGATCAGGCCGTAGAGCCCTCCGAACGCAGCCGCCGCTTCGTCCACGACACGGCGGATTTCGTCCGATTTCGAAAAATCACCTTTGACCAGCCTGGCTTCGCCGCCCGCCTTGGCGATTTCATCTGCCAGCGCTTCAGCCGCCTGGGTGCTGGAATTGTAGTGCAGGATCACCTTTGACCCCTGCGCGGCGAACGCGCGGGCGAGGGCTGCGCCGATGCCAGTCGATGCGCCTGTGATGAGGACCGCCTTGCCTGTAAGGTCGGCGATTTTCACGTTGGAAAAGTCCATCCGGTATTCTCTCTGGTTGCTTGAGACGCCGGACTATCGCGCGCGAGCCGCGCTTGGCACAAGCACGCGCGCTCGATTCATTCGGTTCAGGCCCGCATCTTCTCGCCCGCCGGGTCGAAGGGCGGATCGACATTGATGCGGGCGGCACAGCGGTGGCCGAGGATTTCGATCTCGAAGAGGCCTTCGCTCTCGTCATCGGCAAGTTCCGCGGGCACGTATGCCTGCGCCATCGATTTTCCGACGTGGTGCGCGTAGCCGCCCGAGGTCACCCAGCCGATGACGCTCCACTCGCCGTCATGAATGCCGCGCACCGAGGCCGCGCCAAAATCCTGGGACGATTTGTCGACCGTTTCGCCCTTCTCGTTGAAGCGCGTCGCGCCGTAACCGTGCGGTTCGTCGACCGTGCCGAACTCCTTGCCATTGACCTTGGCCCAGACGGGTTCGTCGCCCATAACGTCGGCATCAGTTGCGTCGACGATCATTGAAACGCGACGCAGCTTCGGGCCGTTTTCGAGTTCCCTTGCAGCCGCGCCGCGGCCGATGAAGTCGTTCTTCTCCATCTTGATGAAGCGCTCCATCGAACCCTCGAACGGTCCATAGATGGGCCGCAACTCGCGGAACCAGGTCGGGAAATTCTTTTCCAGCCGCATGGCAAGCAGTGCGCGCATGCCGAAGTCGGCAATGCCGAATTCCTCGCCGGCATCCTTGATGGCCGCATAGACCAGCCGTTCATAGGCCGGCTGCATCCAGATTTCGTAGCCGAGATCGCCGGTGTAGGTGAGGCGATTGACCATGCAGGGCGCGCCGCCGACCGCCATCTCGCGAAAATCCATGAAGCGGAACGCCTTTTGCGAGACGTCCTCGTCGGTCAGTTTCTCAAGCACCTGACGGCTATTCGGGCCGGCGATGGAGAGGCCGACCAGCGTCTGATCGAGGCGGTGGATGGAGACTGAACCATCCATCGGCAGGTGCTTTTCGAACCAGCGCATATGATAGATCTGGGCGGCTGACGAACCCCACACCATGAAGCGTTCATCGCCAGCCTTGGCGATGGTGAAATCGCCGATCAGCTTGCCGAACTCGTTGAGCATCGGGGTCAGCACTATGCGTCCGGTCTTCGGCATACGGTTGGTCATGAGCCGGTTGAGGAAGGATTCCGCACCCGGTCCCGTAATCTCGTATTTGGCGAAGTTGGCAATTTCGGTGACGCCGACGCCTTCGCGCACCGCCTTCACCTCATTGCCGACATGCTCGAAATCGTTTGAGCGGTGGAAGGAGACGATGTCTTTCGGTTCGGTGCCTTCGGGTGCGAACCAGAGCGGCGTTTCCAGACCCCAGCTGTCGCCCATGACTGCGTTGTTGTCGCGTACCATGATGTCGTGGAGCGGCGTTGTCTGGGCGGGACGCGCGGCGCGCAGTTCCTCGTTCGGGAAACGAATGGAAAACCGCCGCGAATAGTTCTCGCGCACCTTGGCGTTGGTATAGCGCAGGGTCGCCCATTCGCCGAAGCGCGCGACATCCATGCCCCAGATGTCGTGGCCGGGGTCGCCATTGACCATCCAGTTGGACAAAGCAAGGCCGACGCCGCCGCCTTGGCTGAAACCGGCCATGACCGCGCAGGCGCACCAGAAATTGGTCAGGCCCTGCACCGGTCCGACCAGCGGGTTGCCGTCGGGCGCGAAGGTGAAGGGGCCGTTGATGATCTGCTTGATGCCGGCCTTTTCGATTGCCGGGAAATGGCGGAAGCCGACTTCCAGCGAGGGCGCTATGCGGTCGATATCGGGTTGCAGGAGTTCATGGCCGAAATCCCACGGCGTGTTGACGGGCGACCAGGGCTTGCAGGATTTCTCATAGGTGCCGAGCAGGATGCCATTGCGTTCCTGCCGCGTGTAAATCTCGCCCTTGAAGTCGAGCACGCCGATCATCTCGCGGCCGGTCGCCTGGTTGAACTCCTCCACCTCCGGCATCGGCTCGGTGAGCAGGTACATGTGCTCCATGGCAAGCAGCGGCAGTTCGAGCCCCACCATGCGGCCGACCTCGCGCGCCCACAGCCCGCCGCAATTGACCACATGCTCGGCTTTCACCGTGCCTTGTTCGGTCACGACGTTCCAAGTGCCGTCGGTATCCTGTGTCAGTTCGACGACGCGGTTTCTGAGCACGATTTCTGCGCCAAGCGTTCGCGCCGCCTTGGCGTAGGCGTGGGTGGTGCCCGACGGGTCGAGATGACCTTCGACCGGGTCCCACATGGCGCCGACGAAATTGGTTTCGTCCATGAGCGGGAACATCGCCTTGGCTTCCGATGGCGTGATCAGTTCGGTATCCATGCCGAGATAGCGGCCCTTGGCGTGCGCCAGACGCAGAAAGTCCATGCGTTCCGGACTGTCGGCGAGCATCACGCCGCCGGTCAGATGCAGCGAGCAGGACTGGCCGGAAATCTCCTCAAGTTCCTTGTAGAGCTGGACGGTGTAGGCCTGCAGCTTGGCGACGTTGGGATCGCCGTTGAGCGTGTGAAACCCGCCGGCAGCATGCCATGACGAGCCGGACGTCAGCTCCGAGCGCTCGATCAGCATCACGTCGGTCCAGCCGGCCTTGGCCAGGTGATAGAGGACCGAGCAGCCAACCACGCCGCCACCGATCACAACCGCTTTTGCCTGAGATTTCATGGATTTGTCTCTTGTACTTTCAAGATTGAGTCAGGGAGCGGCAGGCCTGGCTACCGCAACAATTCGTCTTCGAACGGAAACAGCGAGAGCAGTTCGATGCCGGTTTCGGTGACCAGTATCTGCTGTTCGAGCTTTACCCCTTCAGCGCCGTCTTCCTCGCCGATGAAGCTTTCCACGCAGAGCGTCATTCCGGGTTCGATGACGCCGTCATAACCGGCGTCGGGGAAGTCGGCGCGGTGATAGAGATAGGGATATTCGCCGGTCATGCCGCAGCCATGGGCGGAAAGGTAATAGCGGTTGGCGAAATATCTCTCCGGGATCTCCCATGCCCTTTCGGCGTATTCACGGAAGGTGAGGCCCGGCCTGATGATCTCCATATTGTGGTGCACCTGCTCGAAGGCGACCTTGTAGAGCGTTCGCTGTCTCTCGTTCGGCCGGGCGGGGCCGGAATGGAAGGTGCGCGAGAAGTCCGAATAGTAACCGTGGCATCCGACGACGTCGGTATCGAGCGCAATCAGTTCGTTCTGACCAATGATCTTCGTGCCGGTTTCCTGAAACCAGGGATTGGTGCGTTCGCCCGAGTTCAGTAGCCGCGTTTCAACATAGTCACCGTTCTGGGCGATGACGGAGCGGTGCAGAACGGACCAGAGTTCAGCCTCGGTCTGACCGGGGCTGATGGCGGCGCGCAATTCTCCGACGGCGTTCTCGGTCGCGCGCAGCGATGCACGGACGCATTTCATTTCTTCGGCGGATTTGATGGCTCGCGCCATCTCCACTGGCTCCTGTGCATCGACGATGCGGATGCCGTGATCTTTCAGTGCAATCGCTGAACCGGCATTGAGGCGCTCCAGACCAACCGTCGCGCCAGAGCCCACGAGGTCTTTCAACGTCAGCGCAATCTCTTTTGCCCAGGCACGCTCGCGCGCCGCAATGCGCGCGCCGGCAGCGACAAAGCTGGCCGTCATTGCCGGGCGCACCTCGTCGACGGTTTCGAAGCCGTCGGCCAGATGTTCGCAACCCGTGAATTCGTAGAGGATCGATCTCTGCTGGGTGAGCAACAGATGGCGGGCAGGTGTGTTGCGGGCTGAAAACACCTGCATGTTGCGCGTGCCGGTGGCGTAGCGGATGTTGACGGGGTCTGAGAGGATGACGGCGTCAATGCCACGCGCGGCCATTTCGGCGCGGATGCGGTCGCGGCGGTAGAGCCTGACTGCGCGAAGGTCGATCCCTTCAGATTCCGGAGCGCGGTCAAGCAGCGCGATCCCCGACAGATCGCTGCGCTCGGCATGCCAGTCGAGCATCGTCATGGCACGCCTCAGAAGTCCGTCGGGGCGCCGCCCTCGGCGATGCGCCTTTCGACGAAATCGTTGATTTCTTCCTCGATCGCAGGGTCGATTGGCGGCTTTTCGTAAGCTGCAAGCCGCTCTTTCCAGACCCGGTTAGCGCTTTCCATAACGGTTGGCGATCCCGCCATCGACCACGTCTCGAAATTGCGCCAGTCAGACAGGATCGGTGCGTAGAAGGCAGTCTTGTAGCGAGCCTGCGTGTGCTCGGTGCCGAAGAAGTGGCCGCCCGGGCCAACATCGCGGATTGCATCGACAGCCAGCGCATCCTCCGACAGGTCGAGTGGTGTCAGAAACTCCGCCACCATCTGCAACAGGTCGAGATCGAGGATCATCTTCTCGAAGGAGCAGCGCAGGCCGCCTTCGAGCCATCCCGCGCCGTGCATGAGGAAGTTGCCGCCGCCCTGTATCGCCCCCCACAGCGAGAACACGCTCTCATAGGCGGCCTGCGCATCGACCGTGTTGGCCGCGCAGGTGTTGGACGTGCGGTAGGGGATGCCGTAGCGCCGGGCAAGCTGACCGCCGGCCAGTTGCGCCTTCATGTATTCAGGTGTGCCGAATGCCGGCGCGCCGGACTTCATGTCGACATTCGACGTGAAGCCGCCATAACCGACCGGCGCGCCCTTTTTCACCATTTGCGCAAAGGCGATGCCCGCTAGCGCCTCGGCGTTCTGCTCAACGAGCGCACCGGCGATGGTAACCGGCGCCATGGCGCCCGAAAGCGTGAAAGGCGTCACAATCACGATCTGGCCCGCCGATGACATGCGGATGATGCCTTCCATCATCGGTATGTCGAGCTTGAGCGGCGAGTTGGTGTTGATGATTGTGAAGAGAGACGGCTCCTTTTCGAGCTGCTCGTGCGAGATGCCGCGGGCTATGCGGGCGATTTCGATCGCATCGACATTGCGTTCCTTGCCGAGCGAATAGGCGTGGAACGGCTTGTCGGTCAGGACTGCCAGATCGCGGATGCATTCCAGATGCCGGATCGAGGGATGAATGTCGGTCGGTTCGACCGGGTAACCGCCGGTCACGTTAATGATGTTGTGGACCTGCGCCAGCTTCAGAAAATTGCGGAAGTCCTGCTGGTTGCCTGGCCGCCGGCCGCGGTCGAGATCAGACGAATTCGGAGCCGACGCCATCTGCGCCAGGATGAGATTGTTGCCGCCGAACCGGACGTCGTGGGCAGGGTTGCGGGCGTGGAGCGTGAATTCCGACGGCGCGTGCGAAACCAGTTCCAGCACCATGTCGGGATCGAAACGCACCCGCTCCGACCCTTCGCGCACATCCGCGCCATGCTCCTTCATCAGCCGGCGCGCTTCGTCATGCAGCACTTCCAGCCCGATTTCCTTCAACACGCGCAGCGAGGCGAGGTGGATCGATTCCAGCTCGTCGTCGGAGAGAATTTTTGTCGGCTCGAAGGGGATCCTGAGTTGACGCACCGGCGGCTGCTCGAATGCCGTTTGCGCCGTGGCCCGTTTGCCGGCGCGTCCGCCGCGGCGGGTGCGGTCCGGCTTTTGTTCCGAAGAGAGGCTCACATCGGTCATTCAGGCATCCATTGCGGTCATCGGCATATTGGACGGCGCGAATGCCGGCGGTTAAGTGTCCGGCGACCAAAAGGGCGAGAGAATCGACATGAGCGCGTCGCAAACGGACAGGCATTTCGATGTTGCGGTCATCGGTCTGGGAGCGATGGGCTCGGCGGCGCTGTACCATCTGGCGCGGCGTGGCATACGCGCGATCGGCATCGAGCGATTTGCGCTGGGGCATCAGCGTGGCTCGTCTCACGGCGAAACACGCGCCATACGGCAGGGCTATTTCGAGCACCCGTCCTATGTGCCGCTTGTGCGCGCAGCTTACGATAACTGGGAGGCGCTGGAGCGCGACACCGGCGAAACCGTGCTGACGAAAACCGGCGTGCTGGAGATCGGCAAGCTTGGCAGCATCATCGTCTCAGGTTCGTTGCAGGCCAGCCGCGAACACGGGCTGGAGCATGAAGTGCTTGACCGTGAGGCGATCAGGCGGCGGTTCCCGCAATTCACCTTGCCGCAGGGGTACGAGGCGGTGTGGCAGCCGGATGGCGGCTTTCTCAGGCCCGAACTGGGCAACCGCCTGCATGTCGAGCAGGCGCGCAAGGCCGGCGCGGAAATCCGCGAAAACTGCCGGGTGAAGGCGGTCGAGCCGGGTGATGGTGGAATCGGCATTGTCACTGATGATGAGAAGATTTCCGCTGATGCAGTGGTTGTGGCTGCCGGTGCGTGGATTTGCGATCTGGTCCCGGTGCTGAAGCCAACGCTGACGCTTACCCGGCAGGTTGCGTGCTGGTTCGAGCCGCGTGAAGCCGCGTCGATGCGTCTTGGCGTTTTGCCGGTCTTCATCATCGACGGTGAGAAGGACGTTGCTTATGGTTTCCCGGATATCGGTTCGGGTTTTAAATGCGCGTCTCACCACGACAGCGGTATGTGGGTGGATGCGGACCATGCGCAACAGGACGCTGGGCCAGCCGACGAAGAGCGCATGCGGGATTTCCTCGAAGCTTATCTGCCGGATGCGGCCGGGCCGCTTCGCGCCATGAGCACATGCATCTACACCCGGACACCGGACGAGGATTTCGTCATCGACTTTCATCCCGATGACAGGCGCATTGTCATTGCCTCGCCTTGCTCGGGCCACGGCTACAAATTTGCCAGTGTGATCGGTGAGGTGCTGGCCGATCTGGCAACGGACGGTTCAACGAAACACGACATTTCGCGCTTCGGTATCGGCCGGCTTATCGGTGGCTGAGAGCTACGGTTGTGCTTGAAGCCGGCAATTGGCTTCCGCTACATTGCGCTCATGAAGCGAGGTTCCGCAGCTCAACAGAATGCCGAAACGCCGTCGCGGCGTACCCGGCATGCCGAGCTGTTGCGGCTTTGCGCACGCATCGGCTATTCGCCGCCCATTGCTGCCTGAATCCACACCGGCTCCTGCCGGATTGATTCAAGCGGAGACAGCAAGCCCATGACCTATCAGAACTTTTCCCTGGCGCAGCTTCAGGAGATGGACGCCGCGCATCACCTGCACCCCTTCACCGACCACAAGGATCTGCGCAGCGCAGGCACGCGCATTATCACGCGCGCCGACGGGCCATTTGTGTATGACACGGAAGGCAATGAAATCCTCGACGGCATGGCCGGGCTGTGGTGCGTGAATGTCGGCTATGGCCGCAACGAACTGGCCGACGCTGCCTACAGCCAGATGAAGGAACTGCCCTATTACAATTCCTTTTTCCGCTGTTCGACGCCGACACCCGTTTTGCTGGCCGAGAAGCTGGCCGAGATCGCGCCGAAAGGGTTGAGCCAGGTCTTCTACGGATCGTCCGGCTCGGAAGCCAACGACACCGCGCTCAGGCTGGTGCGGCACTATTGGGCGCTGGAAGGCAAACCGCAGAAACGCCGCATCATCTCGCGCCAATGGGCGTATCACGGGTCCACTATAGCAGGCACATCGCTGGGCGGGATGTCGGCCATGCACCAGCAGCTCTATGGGCCGGTGCCCGACATTGCCCATGTCATGCCGCCCTATGCGTTCGAACTGGCCGAACCCGGCGAAAGCGACGAGGCGTTCGGCCTGCGCGCTGCGAAGGCCGTCGAAGACGCAATTCTGGAAGCCGGTCCGGAAAATGTTGCGGCCTTTATCGGCGAACCGGTGATGGGTGCAGGCGGGGTCAAGATCGCGCCTGACAGCTATTGGCCCGAGATCCAACGCATCTGCCAGCGTCACGATGTGCTTCTGATGCTGGACGAGGTGATCACCGGTTACGGCCGCACCGGTGAATGGTTCGCCGCGCAAACCTTCGACCTCGAACCTGACACGATCACCACGGCAAAGGCGCTGACCTCGGGCTACCAGCCGCTTTCGGCGTTGCTCGTGGGAGACCGTATTTCCTCAACACTGGTCGAAAAGGGCGGGGAGTTCTTCCACGGCTACACTTATTCAGGGCACCCGGTTGCCTGTGCGGTGGCGCTCGCCAATCTCGAAATCATCGAACGCGAAGGGCTGATCGAGCGCGTGCGCGAGGAGACGGGCCCCTATCTGCGCAAGGCGCTGAGCGAAGCTCTGTCGGACCACGGCATCGTCGGTGAGGTTCGGTCGGTCGGTCTGATGGCGGGCATCGAGATCGTCAAGGACAAGCAAAGCCGTGAGCGCTTTGCAAATGTCGGCACGGCCGGCGCTACTGTGCGCGATCACGCGATAGCCAATGGCATGATGTTGCGCGCCGTGGGCGACACGATGATCCTGTCGCCGCCTCTGATCTGGACGAAAGAGACGATCGACATGGCGTGCGATCGCATCAAACGAGCGCTCGACAGGGCGGAAGCTGATCTCTAGGGCCTGATGTGCAAAAACCGCGCTCTCCGGACAGGAGGACGCGGTTTTGCCAATGATACGCCTGGCTCTCCGCAAGGAAAAACGCGGCGAAGATTTACAGCTCCGGTACGCGTGACCTGATCCGGAGCGGTGTGGTGGCTTTGTTGGCCGCCACGTCCGCTGTTTTAGCCGCACATCGTTACCGCCCGGTTATCGAGCGCTTAAGCAAAGGTGAATTCCGCGATTTTTTCGCGCCCGGCTGTTTACGATGGGGAAGGTCGAATAATCAGGTCCTGGCCCTAGCTTCCGCGCAGGAAGTTGATGATGCCGGAGAAGTCCTTGCCGTCATTGCCTGCATTGTTGAACAGCGCATAGAGTTGAGCGGCCTCGGCTCCGAGCGGTGTCACCGCGCCCGACGATTGAGCGGCTTCCTGGGCGAGCTTCAAGTCCTTCAACATCAGCGCTGTCGCGAAGCCCGGCGCGTAATCCTTGTTGGCCGGCGAGGTCGGAACCGGGCCGGGAACCGGACAATAGGTGGTCAGCGACCAGCACTGGCCCGACGATGTGGAGGCCACGTCGAAAAGAGCCTGGTGGGAAAGCCCCAGCTTTTCGGCCAGCACAAATGCCTCGCCGACGCCGATCATGGAGATGCCGAGGATCATGTTGTTGCAGATCTTGGCCGCCTGTCCGTTGCCGGCGTCTCCGCAATGCACAACCTTACCCGCCATCGGGTCCAGGATGGGCTCTGCGGCCGCATAGGCCTCCTCCGAGCCGCCGGCCATGAAGGTGAGGGTGCCTGCCGTCGCGCCGCCGACACCGCCGGAAACCGGCGCGTCGACCGACAGAAGGCCATGCTCGGAGGCAATGGCGTGCGCGGCGCGGGCCGAGTTCACATCGATCGTGGAACAGTCGATCAAGAGCGCACCCTTGTTCATCGAAGGCGCGATCTGTTCGTGCACCGAAAGCACGTGTTTGCCGGCAGGCAGCATGGTGATGACGACGTCGGCCCCCCTGGCCGCGCCAAGTGCATCGGCAACCACAGTGACGCCGTTTTCGGCTGCCGTCTCCAGGCTGGCGGGTACAAGGTCGAAGCCCTGAACGGTGTGCCCAGCCTTGACCAGATTGGCCGCCATGGGGTTGCCCATGTTGCCGAGGCCGATGAAGCCGATGGTGCTCATGCGTATTGTCCTCCCAAGCGTGTCTCGTCAGCGGCCTATCAGATGCCGGGCGATGATGACACGCATGATCTCGTTGGTGCCTTCAAGAATCTGGTGGACGCGCAGGTCGCGTACCAGCTTTTCCATGCCGTAGTCGTGGAGATAGCCATAACCGCCGTGGATCTGCAGTGCGTCGTTGGCGATATCGAAGCAGGCATCGGTGACGAAGCGCTTGGCCATCGCAGACCACTTGGATGCATCAGGCGCCTTGCTGTCGAGGCGCGAGGCTGCGGCATAAAGGAAGGTCCGCGAGGCCTGAAGGTTTGTCTCCATGTCGGCGAGCTTGAACTGCAGCGCCTGGAAGCGGTCGATCGTCTGGCCGAACGCCTTGCGGTCCGCGGCATAGGCCAGCGACTTGTCGAGCGCCGACTGCGCGCCGCCTAGCGAGCAGGCCGCAATGTTGAGCCGTCCGCCATCGAGCCCGGCCATGGCGATCCTGAAGCCCGCGCCTTCGCCCGACAGCAGGTTTTCCGCAGGCACCTTGCAGTCCTCGAATATCACCTGTCGGGTGGGCTGCATGTGCCAACCCATCTTGCTCTCGAGCGGGCCGAAGGAAAGGCCCGGAGCGTCCTTGGGCACGACGAGCGTGGAAACGCCTTTCGGCCCGTCCTCGCCGGTACGCGCCATCACGACATAAACGTCCGAGGAACCCGCACCGGAGATGAATTGCTTGGCGCCATTGAGCACATAGTCCGCGCCATTGCCCGCGCCGCGCACGGCTTTGGTCTTGAGTGCGGCGGCATCGGAGCCGGCTCCGGGTTCGGTGAGACAGTAGCTCGCCAGCTGTTCCATGGCGGTGAGCGGCGGCAGCAGGCGCTGGCGCTGTGCCTCGTCGCCGAACTTGTCGATCATCCAAGTCGCCATGTTGTGAATGGAGATGAAGGATGAAAAAGCGGGACAGCCGGACGAAAGCGCCTCGAAGATGAGCACCGCCTCCATGCGGCCAAGGGCGGAACCGCCGACATCGTCGCCGATATAGATGCCGCCAAAGCCAAGCTGCCCGGTTTCGCGAATCACGTCTTCGGGGAAGTGGCGCTCGCGATCCCATTCCAGCGCAAAGGGCGCAACCTTCTCCGCCGCGAACGCGTCGCTCATCTCCTTGATGGCGCGCTGATCCGCATTCAGGTCGAACTGGTTATCCCGTTCGGTGATCGCATCCATGATGACCTCCCGGTGGCCGCTTGAAGGAAATCCACCGGCGGTCAGTTTAGATCATCGGATAGGTGGCGCAATGCGCCGGCTCGCTGGCGGCGATTGGAAATCTGCACAGCGGTTGTGCGGGAAGTGCGGGAAGCTGCGTAGCCCGTCAGGTCTGAACCTTGGGCCAATAGGTGCCGAAGCACCACATATTGCCCTCGGCATCCCGGCAGATGAATTCGCGGCTGCCGTGATCGCGGTCTACCAGCCCTTCTTCGATCTTCGTTCCAGCCTTTTCCACTTTTGCGAACAGCGCATCGACGTCATCGACCGCGATGTAGAGCGACTTGCCGCCAGTCTGCCCGCTCTGGCCGACCATCGCGCCATAATCGTCATTCTTCGTATGGCCCAACATGATGATGGACGACCCGTAGGCCAGTTCCGCATGCGCGACCGAACCATCGTCGGCGCGGTAGCAGGCGAGCGTGTGAAACCCGACCGCTTCGGTGAGCCATTGCATGATCGCGTCTGGGTCGCGGTAGCGGAAGGTTGCGTAGATCCTTGGAGCTTCGATTGCTGCTGTGGCGTTCATGGCTCGGTCCTTGATGATTGCCCGTTACGTCAGGCAATTGCCTAACGCATTGGCGGCCACGCTCGCTTGAACAAATGTTACCGGGCGGTCCATTCGGCGAATTTACCGGGCGTCGTGCCCGCAAATTCCCGGAATTCCCGCGTCAGATGCGCCTGATCGGCATAACCGGCCGCGAAGGCGATATCGGCCCAGCCGTTGGTGCCCGAACCCGCCAATTCGACGGCGCGGTTGAAACGCGCCATGCGCGCGACTGTCTTCGGGCTGACGCCGATCAGTTCGCGAAACCGGTCGTTGAGGTGTTTGCGGCTCCAGTCGAGTTCGTCGGCCAGATGGCGAATGCGCGTGTTGCCGCAACGGCTCACAATGGCCTCATAGGCCCAGGCGACGGCTGCGGTGTCTCTTTCAGTTGAGCGGATGCGGCTGCGAACGAAGTCCTCGACCAGCGCCAGGCGGCTGTTCCAGTCGTTCATGTCGGCCAGCCGTTGGCGCAGTTCCAGCACGTCTGCATCGCCAAGGTCCTCCAGCGTGACCATCCGGCTGGAAATCTCCGACATCGAGAGACCGAAAAAACGATGCGCGCCGAGCGGCGTGAAGTCGACCTGAATGCATTGGGCTGCACCGGTCGAGTTGATCATGACGAAGCCCGGATAGAGGCCGGAAGTGAAGCTGGCATAGCTGTCGGATGATGTCGGCACGCGACCGAGTGCGATCTCGAACGGATCGGAAAAGCTGATCACCAGCGGCACGACCATCGCCGCGATTTCCGGCGCCAGGCTGAGCGCCTGCCCGTTTTCCTGATAGCCGGTCATTCTGGCAACGAGACCGTCGAGATCGGCCGGAATAGGCCGGGTCCGGAAGAACGGCTGTGTGCCAATATCGGTGTCGGGCGCGTGACTTCCCATGCCCTCAGAATAGTCCGGAAACGCCTGCCGGACCATTGAGGTTATGGCGCCCTACATTTTCGCCCGATGATTCGGTTTATGCCTGTCCAGCCATTGATTGTGCGGGGTGGAGTTTGCTGTTGCGACAGCTCATGGGCGAAGGCGGGTGGCCCGAAATCGGGCGCATGCAGAAAAAGCATAGTAGAATCAATTAATAAGGCCACGAACTGAATGAGCAGATTCAATGCGGGCGAGCCATGCCGTTTGGAGGCGGGATTTTCGCGGGTGCGAATTTGGTAATAGAATGCCGGTATCGCAGGGACGGGGCGAAGACATGCCACTAGGATTGTTGGCGAGGTTGCGCGAAGTGATGCAGGGAAGCCTGTCCGTGCGGAAAGTGGCTGACGATCCGGCCTTGATGGCTGAATTGTTGCTACTGTTCAAAATGGTGCTCGCCGATGGCGAGGTGCACGAGCGTGAGCTCGACGCAATACGCCGTATTGCAGCGGACAATTTCGGCGTTGAGGGCGAAGATCTGGAGAAGGTTCTCGGTCATCTCCAATCCTTCGGCTACGAGATCACGCCGGCTCAGGCGATTGCCGTATTCCGCGAGTTCGACATGGAGCGTCGGTTGATGCTGGCGCGCCACATGGCCGAACTGGCCAAGGCCGATAACGAGTTGAGCCACTACGAAGTTCGTCTGCTCGCGCGCGTGGTCGAGATGCTCGACCTCGATCCCGCTGCCGTCGCGCATGGCTCGAACGGATCGGCTGCGAACTAGCCAGCAGCAGCGAGACGCCGCGTAATTGCGCGTTCGAGGTCGGGCGCGGCATCGACAAGAGCCTTCGCCGCATCCGATTGCGGTGCATCGAACACCCGGTCCGTTTCGCCTTCCTCCACAATGCGTCCTTCATGCATGACCAGCACCTGGTCGGTGATCGCACGGGCAACCGTGAGATCGTGCGTGATGAACAGATAGGCGACACCCAGCCGCTGATTGAGATCGGCAAACAGATCGAGAATTTGCGCGCGGATCGAAACATCGAGCGCAGACACCGGCTCGTCCGCCACGATCATGCGCGGGCGGGTGATGACGGCACGCGCAATGGACAGCCGCTGGCGTTGTCCGCCGGAAAATTCGTGCGGATATTTGTCCATGTCGGACGGGTTCATGCCGACATCGACCAATGCCTGCGCCACGCGCTCTCGGCGTTCGGCGCTGCTGGGCGGCGGGTCGACCAGATGCAGGGGTTCGGCCACCAACCGCTCGACCTTGTGACGCGGATTGAACGAACCATAGGGGTCCTGAAACACGACCTGCATGTTACGGCGGGCGGGTTTCAGTTGGGCTTCGCTCTTTCCGGTCAATTCCTCGCCGTCGAAGCGGATGGAACCGTTCGTCGCATGATCCAGCGCCAGGATCATGCGCGCCAGCGTGGACTTTCCGCAGCCGGACCGGCCGACAAGCGCCTTCGACTGTCCGCGCTTCAGCGACAGGCTGACACCGTCGACCGCGCGGAAGTGCCTGGGCGGGCCGAACAGCGAGGCGCGGCGAACCGGGTAGTCCTTGACGACGTCGGTCAGTTCCAGCAGCGTCTGGCCGTCATCGGACGACACCGCCTTGCGTTCCGGCACATGGACCGACGCTTCGGCGAGCTGGCGCGTGTAGGGATGCTTCTGCTCGGAAAGCGTGCGCGCGGTTTCACCGGCCTCCATGACCTCGCCATTGCGCATGATCGTCACGCGGTCTGCCATATCGGCGACGACCGCCAGATCGTGCGAAATCAAGAGCAGGCCCATGCGATTTTCATCGACCAGATCGCGCAGCAGTTCGAGTATCTGGGCCTGCAGCACGACATCGAGCGCGGTGGTCGGTTCGTCGGCGATCAGCAGTTTGGGTTTCAGTGCGCAGGCGATCGCGATGACGACGCGCTGGCGCTGGCCGCCCGAAAGCTCATGGGGGTAGCGGGTGAGGGGGAACTGTCTTTCCGGCAGCCCGACCCTGTCGAGGATCAAGCGAGCGCGCGCCTCGGCGTCGGCGCGGTTTGCGCCGGTATGCCAGCGAATGCCCTCCGCAACCTGCTCACCGATTGTCTTGACCGGATTGAGCGCCGTCATCGGCTCCTGAAAGACCATGCCGATGTCGTCGCCGCGCAACCGGTTCATGGCGTCTTCCGGTGCTGCGAGAATGTCTATGCCATCGAAATTGACGCGGCCGCTGGCGCTAGCTGCATAAGGCAGGAGCCGCATGACGGTGAGGGCGGTCATCGACTTGCCGGAGCCGGACTCGCCGACAAGCCCCATTACCTCGCCGGCCTCGATGATCAGGTCGATATCCTTCAGGATCGGCGTGTCACCGATATCGAGCTTCAGGTTTTCGATTTCGAGCAGGCTCATCGCTCGCGCCTCAAGCGCGGATCAAGCACGTCGCGCAAACCGTCGCCGAGCAGGTTCAGGCCGAGAACCGTGATGACGATGGCAAGACCCGGAAAAATTGCCAGATGCGGGGCCACCATCATGCGGGTCTGCGCATCGAACAGCATGCGTCCCCAGCTTGGCATGGGTGGTTGTGCACCAAGGCCGAGATAGGAGAGACCGGCTTCGGCGAGAATGCCGAGCGCGAACTGGATCGTGCCCTGGACGAGGAGCATTGAGGCGATGTTGGGCAGGATGTGCTCGATGGTGATCAGCGCCTTGCCCTTGCCGGCGGCGCGGGCGGCCAGAACATATTCGCGTGGCCACAGCGCCAGCGCGCCGGCGCGCGCCACGCGGGCGAAAACCGGCACATTGAATATGCCGATTGCAATGATGGCGTTTACCGCGCCGGGACCGAAGATTGCGGTGATCATGACTGCGGAGAGGAGGGCGGGGAAGGCGAAGACAAGATCGTTGAAGCGCATAAGCGCCTCGTCGACGAACCCGCCACGCGCGGCAGCCCAGCAGCCGAGCGGCACCCCAATCCCCATGCCGATGCCCACGGCCACGATGGCGACAGCGATCGAGTTGCGCGCGCCCACCATGATCATGGAGAAGATGTCGCGGCCGAAATGATCGGTGCCGAAAATGTGCTCCGCCGACAGGCCTTTCATCCGGTCCGCAACGACGAGATCGGTGACGTCGTATGGCGTCCAGATGTATGAAATCAGCGCCATTGCCGCGATCAGCGCGGTGATGATGAGCCCGGTCAGGAACGACCGGTTGGCAAGCGCCAGCCGCAGCCAGTGTTGCGGCGTTTCCTCGGGGATATTCGCTTCGACCGTCATGCGCGCGCCCGCAGCCGGGGGTCGACGATCGCGTAGGTGAGGTCGACAGCGAGATTGACGATGACGACGCTGGCGACCAGCAGCATCACCACGCCCTCGACGACGATGAGGTCTCGCTGCGTGATCGCCTGGAACACGAGCCTCCCGAGACCAGGCAGGTAGAACACGTTCTCGATGATGATGGTGCCGGCAAGCAGGAATGCAAACTGCAGCCCCATGATGGTAAGAACCGGGATCAGCGCGTTGCGCAAAGCGTGGCGCCACAACACGATGCGGCGTGGCATGCCCTTGGCGCGGGCGGTGCGAATGTAGTCCTCGCCCAGAACCTCAAGCATGGCGGAGCGGGTCACGCGCGCAAGGATCGCAGCCTGCGGAAGCGCCAGCGCGACTGCGGGCAGGAGGAGGGAGCGAACGCCCGGCCAGATGCCGCTGTCCCAGCCGGGGAATCCGCCGGCAGGTACAAGCCTGAGCCAGACGGCAAAGACATAGATCAGAAGCAGCGCGAACCAGAAGTTCGGGATTGCCACGCCCAGCTGGGTGACGCCCATGACCGATGTGTCGGCCATCCGGCCCCGCCGAGCGGCGGCGAACATGCCGACCGGAATGGCGATAAGGGTGGACAGCATGAGCGAAATGACCGCTAGCGGCAGGGACACGATTGCGCGTTCGCCGATCAGTTCGATCACCGGCGACGAATAGGTGTAGGAATTGCCGAAATCGCCAATCAGCATTCCGCCGACCCATGACAGATAACGCAACAGCACCGGATCGTTGAGCCCCATCTCGTTGCGCAACGCTCTCAGCGCATCGTCGGTTGCGTTCAGTCCCAGCATCAGCTGCGCCGGGTCGCCGGGGAGTATCTCCATCACGGCGAAGACGATAACCGATGCGAGGACCAGCGTTGCCAGTCCGATGCCGAGGCGCTTGAGAAGAAAGGCTGTCATAGAGGGCTTCGCAAAGACGACGCCCCGGAAACGGCGTGCGTTCCCGGGGCGGTGATCAGGTCAGGCTACCTATTCCGACCAGCTTACGCCAGTGAGATCTGTTGCCTGGACGGGAGAATTCTCCCACATGCCTTCCAGCTTGGCGTCCCAGACGCCGACCTTCGGCAGCTGGAACATGTAGCCGTTGACGGCATCCTCGGCGATGATGCGCTGCGCCTTCTGGTAGAGCTCGGTGCGCTTGGCTTCGTCCGATGTGACGTCGAGCTCGGCGATGACCTTGTCGAACTCCGGGTTCATGTACTGGAAGTAGTAGTCGTGGCGCGCATAGATGCCGATGTCGTTCGGCTCCGTGTGCGACACGATTGTCAGGTCATAATCCTTGTTCTTGAACACCTGATCGAGCCAGTCCGCCCATTCGACCGGAATGATCTCAAGGTTGATGCCGACGTCGCGCAGTTGCGAGGCGACGATCTGCCCGCCGTCGCGCGCATAGGCCGGCGGGGGAAGCTTGATCGTTGCATCGAACCCGTCGGGGAAGCCCGCCTCGGCCAGCAATTCCTTGGCCTTCGCGGGATCGTAGGGGTAGGTGCCGGTCAGATCGAGATAGGCGGCGTTGCCGGGTGAAAAGTGTGTGCCGATCGGCGTGCCAAGCCCCGGCGGCGTACCGGCGATGATTTCTTCGCGATTGAGCGCGTGCGCGATCGCCTGCCGAACCTTCAACTGATCGAAGGGCGCCTTCTTGTTGTTGGTCGACAGGATCGTCTCGCCTTCGGTGGCACCGATGACCACTTCGAAGCGCGGATCGGACTCGATCTGCGGCAGTGCGTCGCCTGCCGGCATATTGGCAAAGGCCTGCACGTCGCCAGAAAGCAGAGCCGGGATGGCTGCGGCAGCATCGGGGATGATGCGGAACTCGGCCTTGTCGAGCGCTACGGGATCACCCCAGTAGTTGGGGTTCTTTTCGATCGTTATCGAGGAACCCTTGGCCCAGTTTGCGAATTTGAACGGACCGGTGCCGACCGGATTTTCCTTGTTTCCGTCTGCCGATTCAGGCGCCACGATCACCGCGTCGCCCCAACCCATATTGTAGAGGAACGAACCCTGCGGGTTCTTCAGCGTCACCTTGACGGTAGTCGCGTCCACGGCCTCGACGCCATCGATGGCTGCAAAGAGCGCCTTCTGGGCGTTGGTGGAATCGTCAGCACGGGCGCGGTCAAGCGAAAATACGACGTCTTCGGCGGTGAGGTCGGTTCCGTCGTGGAACTTAACGCCTTCGTGCAAGTGGAAAGTGTAGGTCTTGCCGTCTTCGGAAATCTCCCAGCTCTCGGCAAGTGCGGGCAGAACCTCGCCGCCGCTGCCGATGCGTGTGAGCCCCTCGAACACATTGGCGTAGACCACTTCGTCAATCGCCGCGGCAGCGCCTGCGGTCGGATCGAGGTGGGGCGGCTCGAGCACGACGCCCAGAACCAGATCCGTTTTCGCGGCCAATGCAGTGCTCGCGGACAGTGCGACGACCGCGGCCGCCAGTACAGATTTCCACATTTTCATTATTCGCTCTCCCAGCTCTGGTTGATTGATGCGATCAAAGCGCGAAAAGCTGCGCGAGTAAATCGCGTTTGTGCCATCAGGGCCGGGCGGCGATTGGTGCAACGAAGCTGCGGCGGCTCCAAACGCGTTGTGCTAGGTTGCCACAAAGCCACGGGAGATGTGCCGCATGGATGCCGTAGAACTGAAGGCGCTGCAGGCGCCGATCAAGGAAAAATACCGGGAAGCGCCCGAAAGCGCGGTGATAACGCTCAAGGCGCGGGGTTCGATCGACGATGCCTCAATAGCCTGCAAGGTTGAAACGGGCAGGGCGCTGGCGGTTGCGGGCCTGCATCCGGCGACCGGTGGCAGCGGAATGGAGCTGTGTTCGGGCGACATGCTGCTTGAAGCACTCGTCGCCTGCGCCGGGGTAACGCTGAAGGCGGTCGCGACCGCTCTTGAATTCGAACTCAACGGAGCCGGTGTCCAGGCTGAGGGTGATCTCGATTTCCGCGGCACGCTCGGCGTCGATAAGGGCGCTCCGGTCGGGTTTGGCGCCATCCGCCTGACTTTCGAACTGGATACTCCCGAACCGCAGGAGCGGATCGACACGCTGATCAAGCTCACGGAGCGCTATTGCGTCGTGTTCCAGACGCTGAACACGCGGCCGGAACTGAGCGCGTCGGCAACAACGGTCCAGTAGGCGATCAGCCGCGCACTCCGCGCAAAAGCACGTCCAGCCCGACGGCCATGACCTTGGCCGATTCGACCATGTCGTCGATGCCAACCCATTCATCAGGCTGGTGGGCAAGGTCGAGGATGCCCGGCCCATAGGCGACGCAATCATGCAGATGGCCGATGCGTGAAACGTGTTTCTGGTCGTAGGTGCCGGGCGAAATCACATATTCGGGGTCCTTGCCGAACACGCCGCGTATGCCTTCCGCAAGCGCGCTGGGCACCGGCGCGTCCTGCTCGGTCATCAGAGGCAGCACTTCCATCAGGTCGCGCATCGCATAGTCGAAACGTGGCCGGTCGCGCTTGAGACGGTCGAGGATCGTCCGGACCTCGCCCTTCACCTGGGCAATGTCCTCTTCGATCAGGAAGCGGCGGTCGATGACGATACGCGCCGAGTCCGGGACATTGGGAGCCGGCAGCCCGGGGAAATAGTCTTCCGTTTGTCCGCCGTGAATGGAGTTGATGTTCATGGTCGAGCGGCGCGCGCCCTCCGGCACCACCGGCATCTTGGTCTGCTTGCGGTCGAGGGCCGGAAAGAGCTCCTCTTCGAACGCCGCCAGAACCGCACCCATGTGGCGGATGGCGGAATCGCCGAGGAAGGGCATGGAGCCGTGGGCGATGCGTCCCTTGGTTTCGATTTCGGCCCACCACACGCCGCGATGGCCAAGGCAGATGCGATCCTTGTTGAGCGGCTCGGGGATGATGACATGGTCGACGCGGGGTTTTGAGAAAAGCCCCTGCTGGGCGAGGTAGGCAACACCGCCGAAGCCGCCGGACTCCTCGTCCACCGAGCCTGAAATCTCGATGGCGCCGGGATAATCGGGGTAGACCGCCATGAAAGCGTCAGCCGCGACGATCGAGGCCGCCATTCCGCCCTTCATGTCGCAGGCGCCGCGGCCGTAGACCCGACCGTCACGAACGACCCCCGCAAAAGGATCGACCGTCCAGCCTTCGCCGGTCTCGACCACGTCGATATGCGAATTGAAATGAACCGTGGGGCCAGGGCCGCGCCCCTCGCGCCGCGCGACGACATTTGTGCGCGGATAGCGGTCATTGTCGCCCGGCGTGCCTTCGCCACGTATCAGCCGGCAATCGTAGCCGCGCTTGCCGAGCAGGCCGGCAATGAACTCGGCGCACGGCATGTAGGCGTCGCCCGGCGGATTGACGGTCGGAAAACGGATGAGATCGACGGTCAGGGTGACCAGTTCGTCCAGCCGGTCTTCAACGGCTTTGTGCAGTCTGTCGTTCATTGCGCCATTGAGCAGTGCAGGGGGTGTGTTGGCAAGCATGGAGGTTGCCTTGCCGGCGGCTTTGGCGATCGCCCAACGGCTCTACATTCATTGCACGTTCATAAATTTCGTTTTAACGTTGTTACGCTAGGGCAATCATGGGGTTATGGGCGCATGAGAAGAGCGTTTGCCGCTGTTTTGAGTTCGGTTTTCCTGAGTTGCATGGCCGCTGGTGCACAGGCAGCGGTTTTGGTCGCGGAGGTGGATGTGGCCACCCAGACCATGCAGGTCATCCATTATGGCAAGGTGATCCATACGTGGAAGGTTTCGACCGCGCGTTCGGGCTACATTACGCCTTCCGGCACCTGGCGACCCAAGCGCATGCACAAGATGTGGTATTCGCGCAAATATGACATGTCGCCGATGCCCTATTCGATTTTCTACGATGGCGGTTATGCGATCCACGGCACCAATGCTGTCAGCCGGCTCGGCCGACCCGCATCGCACGGCTGCATTCGCCTTGACACGCCCAACGCCGCAGCGCTCTTCACGCTGGCCAAGGAAGTGGGGCCGGGCAACATGAAGGTCATCGTGAAGAACTGACCTTTGACGCCACCAGGACGACATTCCAGGAGGCGGCACTCGAATGAGGGCCGCCTTTTCAGTTGAAGCGGATGCGGCCGGCGACGCCGAGTGAGTCAGCACCACGCGACACGATAACCGCTTCACCTTCGCGCGCGCCTGCGCCGACGAGCGCCTTGATGACTTCTTCCTGCGTGACCAGAATCAGATTTCGGGAGCCGGAATAGGACCTGATTTCCTCGCGAATGCGCTCAAGCCGCGTCTCGTTTTCCTCATCGTCCGGGAACCAGTCGAGCGCATCATTGTCGATCACCTCTTCGTCGCGAAAGGCGATGGCGGCGGTGTCGCGGCAGCGGCAGAAGCGGCTCGTCTCGATATGGTCAATGGGTGCTGCCCGCGCTGCAAATAACGCGCCGATGCGTCGCGCCTGATGCTCGCCGCGATCGGATAGATTGCGCTGCGTCGCGCAGTTGTCGATATCGAAATTTGCCGGGTCGCCGACGCCCGGCGCATAGGCGTGGCGCAGCAGCACTACCTGACCACCCGTTCTCAGCAACACCCAGCCGGCCTCGGTTGCCGCCGCGGGAGACAGAACAAGCACGGCCAGAACGAAAACGAGTGTACGGATCATCAAGCAAGCTCCCGGCTTCACGGATATAGGTTTATCAGAGCCGAAGAAAAGCGACACCTTCGCGGAAACGGCCGACAAGACGGAATGAGCGGCACGAAGCGCCATTGTGGCAGCGATGGCTGCACGTTAGACAATGGCTGACAAGGGCGCGCGGTACTGCCCGCTGCGGTTCCGCCCGGCCACCCAATCAATAATCGTGGAGACGCAAGGATGTTGCAAAAAGCCAACCCGTTCATGAAACAGGCCAATCTGATTGACGGCGAGTGGGTGCAGGCGGACTCCGGCGCCACCATCGATGTCGTCAATCCGGCCAACGGTCAGGTTCTGGGCAACGCACCCAAGAGCGGAAAGGCCGAGACGAGACGTGCCATCGAGGCCGCGCAGAAAGCGTTTCTGAGCTTTCGCAAGACCACTGCGCTCGAACGTTCCACCATGCTGCGCAGGCTGCATGACGCGATCATGGACAATCAGGCCGTGCTTGCCGAATTACTGACGCTCGAGCAGGGCAAGTCGCTGACTGAAGCCAAGGGCGAGATCGGCGCGTCGGCGGCATACATTCTGTGGTTCGCCGAGGAGGCGCGCCGCGCCTATGGCGACGTCGTTCCGTCACCCTGGGCGGACCGCAAGATACTGGTGACCAAGGAGCCGGTGGGCGTTATCGCCGCCATCACGCCCTGGAACTTCCCCTCTTCGATGCTCGCGCGCAAGATCGGTCCGGCAATCGCTGCCGGCTGCACCAGCGTCGTGAAGCCGGCTTCGCAGACACCCTATTCCGGTCTTGCCTGGGGTGTGCTTGCCGAGGAGGCCGGCCTGCCCAAAGGCGTCATCAATATCGTGACGGGGTCGGCCAGCGAGATCGGCGATGAACTGTGCGAAAACCCGCTGGTCAAGAAGATCACATTCACCGGCTCGACCGAGATCGGCAAGCTGCTGCTGAAGAAGGCGGCTGGAACGGTGAAGAAGGTGTCGATGGAACTCGGCGGCAATGCACCGTTTCTGGTGTTCGACGATGCCGATGTCGACCGGGCAGTCGAGGGCGCGATTGTCGCGAAATACCGCAATTCCGGCCAGACTTGTGTGTGCACCAACCGATTCTTCGTCCAATCCGGCGTCTATGACGAATTCGTGGAAAAACTCGCCAAGGCCTCCAATGAACTGAAAGTTGGGCCGGGTGTCGATGATGGTGTGCAGCAGGGGCCGCTTATCGACGAAAAGGCGGTCGAGAAGGTCGAGGAGTTTGTGGCCGATGCGACTGCACAGGGCGGCAAGGTTGTCGCCGGCGGCAAGCGGCATGCGCTTGGCGGTTCCTTCTTCGAGCCTACCGTGATTTCGGACGCGACGCCGAGCATGAAGTTCATGAAGGAAGAGATCTTCGGGCCGCTGGCCCCGGTGTTCCGCTTCGACAAGGACGAGGAAGGCGTCGCGCTGGCCAATGACACCGAATACGGGCTGGCCTGCTATTTCTACACCAGCAATCTGGGCCGCGCCTTCCGGGTCATGGATGAGCTGAAATATGGCATGGTCGGCGTCAATGAAGGGCTGATCACGACGCCGGAAGCGCCGTTCGGCGGGGTCAAGGAATCCGGCCTGGGACGTGAGGGCGGCTATCAGGGCATCGAAGACTATCTCGACACCAAATATGTCTGCATTGGCGGGCTCGGCCTTTAGGCCGGGCCGGCGCGCAGCCTCGCAATGTGAGCGAATTGTAACTTGCGATGCGGACCACTGGCACGCGATTGTGACCGTGAATAACGGGTGACAGGGATTAGGGCGTGACAGGACCGGCGTTGAGATATGCGATCATTGCCGTTGTGGCGGTTGTTCTGGCGGCTTCCTGGTTTGTGCTGACGAGCCGCCACGCGCCGCCCGAGGGGCTCGATCTTTCCCGTGCCAAGACCACCGCTAACGGCCTCTACGAGGTCAGCATCGAACCGGAAGCAGAGCCCGTTCGGCGAGGCCCGCTGCATAGCTGGATCGCGGCTGTGTCAGCAAAGGATGGCGCGCCGGTGGTCGATGCTGTCGTCGTTGTCGATGGCGGGATGCCCGATCACGGCCACGGCTTGCCGACCTCGCCGCAAGCCACACATATCGGAGACGGGCGCTACCGTATCGAGGGTGTCCGGTTCAATATGGGGGGATGGTGGGAGCTTCGCCTGACCATCGACGGGCCAGCCGGTGAAGATGCGGTTGTATTCAACATCATGCTCTGAGCGGCATGGCAGTGGATTGCACCACTTCGTGGTTGTCTCGCTGCTGCTCGCGCTCTTTGCACTTGCTGGCTGCAATCCTTCCGAGCTGACCGCCGACGAAATCGAAACGGCGGAAACGCTGACGCTGGCCGCACTCCCACCCGTGCCGGCCGATCCTACCAACCGGGTTGCCGACGACAGACGGGCCGCGGCGCTGGGTGCAACGCTGTTCTTCGATCCGGCCATGAGCATCAATGGCAAGGTGTCATGCGGGACCTGTCACGACATCGACAATCAGTTTCAGGACAGTCTGCCGCGCGGGCACGCGATTGGCGTGACCGACAGGCGCACGATGCCTCTGGCGGGCGTGGCGTATTTCCCCTGGCAGTTCTGGGATGGGCGGCGCGACAGCCTGTGGGCGCAGGCTGTCACCCCGCTTGAGGACTTACGCGAGCATGGCGGCAACCGGCTCTTTTACGTGCGGCTGATCGGCGAACGCTATCGCGACCGCTACGAGGCGATATTCGGCCCGTTGCCCGATCTGTCGGACCTTCCCGAAAATGCCGGACCTCGGGGAACACTGACAGAGAAGGCGGCCTGGAACGGAATACCCATTGAACGTCGGGAGGAGATAAACATCGCTTTTGCGAATATCGGCAAGGCGATTGCGGCGTTTGAACGGACGATCCTGCCGGAGGAAACGCGTTTCGACCGCTACGTTGCGGCGCTGGCAGCAGGTGAGAAACCGCAGGGCGATGCCGCCTTCACCGATCTCGAACGCGAAGGCCTGAAGATTTTCATTGGCAAGGCAGGCTGCATCAACTGCCACAACGGTCCGCTGCTGACCGATGGCCAGTTTCACAATACCGGCGTTCCGGCTGTAGACGGATTGCCCGAAGATCGTGGCCGGGCAAGTGCGGTCAGGCAGGTTATTGCCGATCCGTTCAATTGTTTCGGTCCCTATAGCGACGGGACGGAAGAGGATTGCGGCGAATTGCGGTTCATGGTGCCGGGCGGCGAGGAACTGGAGCGCGCCTACAAGACGCCGTCGCTGCGCGGGGTGGCGAGCAGGGCGCCCTACATGCATGCTGGCCAGTATCTGACGCTCGACGAAGTGATCGAGCATTACAGCATTGCACCGGAAGCCCCGTCTGGAACCAGCGAGATACCGGCGCTGGTCTTCACCGATCGCGGGCGCGCCGCGCTGATTGCATTCCTGAAAACGCTGGAGTGACTGGCGGCTAGCCGTCCTTCACTGTCTCCATCGCCACAAATGTCGATGTGTGCTCGACATGCGGCAGTGAGGAAATGCGTTCGCCCAATACCCGGCGGTAGGCGGCGATGTCGGTCGTGCGCACTTTCAGCAGATAATCGAAGCTCGCTGCGATCATGTGGCATTGCTCGATCTCGGCAATGGCCGTCACCGCTTCGTTGAACGCATTGAGCGCGGACGAGCGCGTGTCGGATAGGGTGACCTGAACAAAAGCCACATGGCCCAGGCCCATGCGCTCGTGGTCGATGAGTGCGGAATATCCGCGAATGACGCCGTCGCGCTCCAGCCGGCGCACCCGCGCCTGAACAGGCGTTTTCGTCAGGCCCACCCGGCTTGCCAGATCGGACATGGAAAGCCGCCCGTCGCCAGCGAGTGCGGACAGGATCTTGCGATCCATTCGGTCTATTTGGTCTGCCATTGTCTCTGATCTAGTTTATTTGGACTGAAGTTTGGCTAAACTATAGTTTGGTTTGATGCGAATTGCCATCACTTCGGTTCGAAGCGACCATGGGGGCCATGCTATTCTCGCCTGATTGTGCCAACCTCGAGCCGGAGACGTGATGGTCATGGCTGCTGTCCCGCTTTCTGAACTGCGCAAGAAGATCCGCGAAAACACGCTTGCCGACGAAGCCGAGGCGCTGAGCAGCCTCATCAAGACCGCGGCGTTATCGTCCGAAGAGCGGGCCGCCATCTCCAAGGATGCCGAGAGCCTCGTGCGGGCGGTGCGCGGTGTTTCCGATCCGCAACTCATGGAGTCCTTTCTCGCCGAATACGGCCTGTCGACGAAGGAAGGCGTGGCGCTGATGTGCCTTGCCGAAGCCCTGCTCAGGGTGCCGGATGCGGAGACGGTTGATGAGCTGATCCGCGACAAGATCGCGCCGCATGACTGGTCGGAACACATTGGCGATTCCGGCTCGATCTTCGTCAACGCATCGACCTGGGCGCTGATGCTGACCGGGCGTGTGCTTGAAGACGGCGATGGCGGTATCGAAGGCACGTTGCGGGGGCTTGTGCGGCGGCTTGGCGAACCCGTAATCCGCCGCGCCGTCGGCGTGGCCATGCGCGAACTTGGCGAGCAGTTCGTGCTGGGCCGCGCAATCGGCGAGGCGCAGCGCAATGGCGCATCGTGGCGCGCTAAAGGTTATCTCTACTCCTACGACATGCTGGGCGAGGCGGCCCGCACGGAAGCCGACGCACAACGCTATTTCAAAGCCTATGCGGATGCGATTTCGGCACTGGACGAAAAAGCTGCCGGCAACGACATCCGCAAGAACCCGGGCATTTCGGTCAAGCTCTCGGCGCTGCATCCGCGCTACGAACTGGCGCAGAAGGAACTAATGCTGCCGGTCATGACGGAGCGGCTGAGCGCGCTATGCCGCGCGGCGCGCGATGCACGCATGGGCCTCAACATCGATGCGGAAGAGTCGGACCGGCTGGACCTTTCTCTCGACGTGATCGAACAGGTGCTAGCGGAGGAAGAATTCCGGGGCTGGGACGGTTTTGGCGTTGTCGTTCAGGCCTACGGGCCGCGCGCGGCGCACACGTTGGACTGGTTGTACGCGCTGGCGGAGATACTGGACCGCCGCATCATGGTGCGGCTGGTGAAGGGTGCCTATTGGGACAGTGAGATCAAGCGGGCGCAGGTGATGGGATTGCTCGGCTATCCCGTGTTCACCCGCAAGACGAACACGGACGTGTCCTACATTGCGTGCGCGCGCAAACTGCTTGGCATGACCGACCGCATCTACCCGCAATTTGCCACGCACAACGCGCACACGGTGGCGGCGGTGCTGAAGATGGCAGGCGAAAACAGAGACAGTTTCGAGTTTCAGCGGCTGCACGGAATGGGCGAGGCGCTGCACGAGGCCGTACGCAAGCGCGAAGGCACGACATGCCGCATCTATGCGCCGGTTGGGGCGCATGAGGACCTGCTGGCTTATCTGGTGCGGCGGCTGCTTGAGAACGGCGCCAACTCGTCCTTTGTGCACCAGATCGTGGATGACGAGGTGAAACCGGAACAGATCGCCGCCGATCCCTTCGCTGCCGCGGAAAAGCAGGGACAGGCGCACAATCCTGCGATACCCATGCCCGACGGTATCTTTCGTCCGGAGCGACCCAACTCGCGCGGCTACGACATCGCATTCGCCGAGACGCTGACGGAGCTGGAAGCGTTGCGGCAGCCATTCGCCGCGCCTCATCAATGGTCGGCAGCGCCTTTGACGAAAGCCTCGGGTGCGACTGGAAAGCCGCGGCCGGTCGTCAATCCGGCGAACCCTGAAGAAACGGTCGGCAGCGTGGTCGAGGCTTCCAAAGCTGCCGTCGGCAAGGCAGTCGGTGCAGCGTTGAAGGCCCAGCCGGCATGGGCGGCGCGACCGGTGGCGGAGCGGGCGGCACTTCTTACGCGCATTGCGCAACTCTACGAAGAAAACACAGGCGAGTTTCTGGCGCTTGCCACCCGCGAGGCCGGCAAGACGATGGCCGACGCCATCGCGGAACTGCGCGAGGCGGTCGACTTTCTGCACTATTACGCGGCCGGTGCGGCAAAGACAGAGAAGGATAGCGCTGCGCGCGGGGTGATTGTCTGCATATCGCCGTGGAACTTTCCGCTGGCGATTTTCACCGGTCAGATCGCCGCCGCCCTCGTGACTGGCAACGCTGTGGTCGCCAAACCTGCCGAACAGACGCCGCTGATCGCGCATCGGGCTGTAGAACTGATGCTCGAAGCGGGTATTCCTGACGACATCATCCAGTTGATGCCCGGCGACGGCCCATCGGTCGGTCAGCCTCTGACAGCCGATCCGCGCATTGCCGGCGTCTGCTTCACAGGCTCGGTCGAGGTTGCGCGGCTGATCGAACGCCTGCTTGCCGAGACAGCGGCACCGGACGCGATGCTGATTGCCGAAACCGGCGGGCTGAACGCAATGATCGTCGATTCCACCGCGCTGCCGGAGCAGGCGGTGCGCGACATTGTTGCCTCGGCTTTCCAGAGTGCGGGACAACGCTGCTCGGCGCTGCGCATGCTCTACGTGCAACGCGACGTGTCGGAGAAGCTGGTGACGATGCTCACCGGCGCCATGCAGGCGCTGCAGGTCGGCGATCCCTGGCGCATTTCCACCGATGTCGGGCCGGTGATCGACGATGAGGCCAATGCGTCGATCGGTGCCTATTGCGAAAAGATGACTGTTGATGGCCGCCTGATCGAAAAACTGGAATCGCCGGGGAACGGGCGCTTCCTGCCGCCGCATCTTTTCCGTGTTTCAGGCATTGAGGATCTTGAACGCGAGATTTTCGGCCCTGTGTTGCATGTCGCAACATTCGAGGGCGACGAGATCGACAAGGTGATCGACGCTGTCAACGCGCGCGGCTACGGGCTGACATTCGGCCTACACACGCGTATCGACGCGCGTGTGCAGTATGTGATGGATCGGATGCGGGTCGGCAATTTTTACGTCAACCGCAACCAGATCGGGGCCGTTGTCGGTGCGCAGCCTTTCGGCGGTGAGGGACTGTCGGGCACCGGTCCCAAGGCGGGTGGACCGCACTATCTGGCGCGTTTCCGCAAGCCGCTGGGCGAGCAGTCGTGTACGGCAGGTGGTGTTGGCGGCGAGCCGGTTGCGGCGATCGACACTGCCAATTTGCCGAAAGCGCATGATGATGGCTGGGCTACGCGGACTGATCGCATCGCTGTGTTGCGCAAGGTACTGAGGGGGAGGGCTGCTTCAGCAATTGCAGCGGCAGCGGCGCTGGATTTCGGTCCCGTTGATCTGCCCGGGCCGACCGGCGAGGCAAATTCGCTGGCGCTGCACCCGCGGGGACGCGTGTTGTGTCTCGGGATTGATGGCGAGGCGTTGCTGGCGCAGGCGGTTCAGGCGCTCGCTGCCGGAAACGCCGTGGTCGCGATTGCTCCCGGCGCAATCTCGGCGCTGAATGTCCTTCTCGGCAAGGGCATGCCCATTGCCGCGTTTGACGGCGTTCCGGGCGAAGAACATCTGACCGGGCTGAATATCAATCTGGTCGCGCTCGTTGCGCATGACGATCAGTTGGGCGAGACGCGGCGGGCGCTCGCAGCGCGCAACGGCCCGATCATCCGGCTTGTGACAGATCCGATAGACCCGGAAGCCTATGTGCTGGAGCGCGCCACCTGTGTCGATACGACCGCCGCAGGCGGCAATGCCAGCCTGCTTGCGGCGGCCGAGTGAGCCTTATGCTCCTTCGACTACGCTGAAGCCCTCGAACTGAGGGTGGCCCATGTAAGTGGGGGCGGCTGAGCCGCGATTGCCCGCATTCTTGTGGGCGTCGCGGAAGTTCTGCGATTTCGTCCATGCGACGAAATCGTCATGGCTTTCCCACACCGTATGCGAGGCATAAAGCGTGTAACCGTCATCCTCGTTTTCCGGCCCGCGCAGAAGATGGAACTCGCGGAAGCCCTTCATCTCGCCAAGCCGCGAATCGCGGTTCTTCCAGATGGCCTCAAATTGCTCTTCCGAACCTTTGACGACCTTGAAGCGGTTCATGGCAATGTACATTGGTCGTTTCTCCAAACTGACTTGATCTGAACAAGAGGGTGTTTCGTTTCGGTCACCTAGCACGGACGGGAAGGCGGACAACGTTTTCAGGAAGTGCGCCTTCTATTCTGCGTGTGGGGATTGGTCCCGAATGGCGGCCGGCGGCAGTGGAACGAAATCGACGACATTGCCAGACAAGTTCTGAGCATCGTCTTGCCTGTCCAGCAATGTCCGGAATGCCGGATCGAGCCCATCCCCGCGGGACGCGGCCATTCGATCCAGCATCAGCCAACCATTCAACATTCACCTGCTCCGGATGATGTGGGTAGTTGTGTTTAAACTTGACTGCCAAATTCAGGTATAATAGCTCTGATCGAAAATCGGACTGAAATTGTCAAGTTAAATCGTGATGCCCCGGAAGGGCGAAACCACAGCAGGGAGCATGATCAGATGAACAGCCATGTCCGTTTCGACGACACCTATCGGCAGGCGGTCGCAGCTGCGAAGCCGCGTCCGGGCGTCGACCTGCGTCCGGTCAGGACGCTGGAGAGCTCCAGCCTGTTTCAGGGAACGCGCGAGATCGCCATCGAGCATGGAGAATCGATCTACCGGCTTAAAATCACCCGGCAGGGCAAACTCATCCTCAACAAATAGGCGTCAATGCCGCGCTTTGGCGGTTTTGCTGCGGCATGGCCGCAGCATCAGGCGCTGGCCGCCGCAGGCTCGGTTTCCTCGATGCCCAGCAGCGAACGCATGGAAGGTTTCGCCGCGACCAATTCGGCAATGGTATAGCCTTCCAGTACCTCGAAGAACGCGCCCAGCGCCTTGCGCAGGGCTTCGTTGAGCGAGCAGGAATCGACCAGCGGGCATTCAGTAGCGCCTTCCTCGAAGCATTCAGCCATCGTGAAGCTGTCTTCGGTCACGCGGACAACGTCGAACAGGGTGATCTCACTGGCCGGCTTGCCCAGCCTGATACCGCCATTGCGGCCCCGCACGGTTTCGATCAGGCCGTTCTCGACCAGCGGCTGCAGGATCTTGAACAGGAACAGTTCCGACAGCGAGTAGGCGGCTGCGATCTCGGGAACCCGGCTCAGTCGGCCGTCATTGGCCGTGCAGTACATCAATATCCGGATCGCATAGTTTGTCTGTCGCGTCAGCCGCATGGGTTCCTCGCGTTGCTTTCGTCGACCAATATGGACAATTGTTTAGAACAATTCCAGACTTTTCGGCCATTATTTCTGATTTCTCTAGTCAAGTTTTAGGCGGCCTTGCGCCGCCGCCCTCAACCGGGCATGACCACGCGGTCGAAAAGGGAGGAAGCGCGTGTCTGAAACCGCTGAAATCATGGGCTCGGTGAAGCTGGCCGACATGCCGGGGCTGATCGGCAAGGAAATCGGCGTGTCCAGCTGGGTCACGGTCGACCAGTCGATGATCGACGGCTTCGCGGACTGTACGGGCGACAAGCAATGGATCCATGTCGACCCGGAGCGCGCTGCACGCGAAGCGCCGACCGGAACGACCATTGCACATGGCTTCCTCACGCTCTCCCTGCTGCCGATCATGTCCTACGAGATAGGCGGGATACCGGAGGGCATCCACGCCTCGTTCAATTACGGGCTCGACAAGTTGCGGTTTCTGTCGCCCGTCCGTCCGGGATCGCGCATCAGGCTTCGTGCGACGCTCGAAGGCTTCGACGAGAAGTCGCCCGGCCGCTATCTGATGCGGCGCTCCAGCGTTATCGAGATCGAAGGCGAGCAAAAGCCGGCGCTGATCGCCGACACGCTGGTGCTTCTGGTGACGAAAGAAGCAGCCTAGACAGCGTCCGGCTGTTTTGCCGGCGCAGCATCGGCGAACGCGGCCATTTCCATGCACCTGTCGCGAATGGCACCGATGACCGGGTAGGGCGCCATGTCGACGTTGAAGCGCGCATTGTTGGCCACCTGCGCGACAAGGCACAGATCGGCCATCGTCACGTCGTCGCCGTGGCAGAAACGGCCGGTCTGCGGGCTTCGTGCCAGAGTCATTTCAAGTGGTTCGAACGTTGCGTTGACCCAATGCCTGAACCAGTCCGCAATGTCGGCGTCGTCAGCGCCGTAGCGCGTTCTCAACTCATTCAGTACGCGCAGATTGTTCACCGGATGGATGTCGCAGCCGATCATCTGTGACAACATGCGGACGCGGGCCCTGCCTGTTGCGTCGCCAGGCAGTAGCCGCGGCTCGGGATGCACCTCATCGAGAAATTCGATGATCGCCAGCGACTGGGCGACCATCGTTCCGTCGGACCACACCAGAGCCGGCGTCAGCCCCTGCGGGTTGACCGCGAGATAATCGGGCCGGCGCTGCTCACCGTGGCGCAGATTGTGAGCGACATAGCGGTAGGGGATGCCCTTGAGCGCCAGCGCGATGCGCACGCGATAGGACGTCGATGAGCGGAAGTAGTTGTGGAGGACTATTTCGCTCATGCGCGTCCGCAGCCCTCAGTCGCCATATGGCACCCAGACATTCTTGACCTCGACCGAGCGCCTGAGCAGCGGCTCAAGCGCGCCTTCGCCCTTGTGCCAGTCGGGAAGTCGGCCATTGGATGCCCAGACGCGCTTCAGATTGCCGGCGGACTCGGTCTCCACCGCCTTGCAGGTCTCGGTGTCGGCAATGACCCAAAGTCCATCGAGATCGTCGTGCTTGGCCAGTACCCGCGCCAGCTCGCCGCTGCGGCCGGTCACGATGTTGATTGCGCCTGCCGGAACGTCGGACGCCTCGATCACCTGATAGAGGTCGGTCGCGAGCAGCGGCCAGCGTTCGGAGGGAACGGCAACGACCGTGTTGCCCATGGCCAGCGCCGGCGCAATCATGGCCACGAAACCCAGCAGCGGCTGTTCGTCAGGCATCACCATCCCGATCGAACCGACCGGCTCGTGCAGGGCAAGCGTGACAACACGGGCAGGGGGCTGATGGACCGCGCCTTCGAACTTGTCAGCCATGCCGGCCGCCTCGAACAGCCGTTCGACAGCCTGATCAACCTCGGCGCGTGCCGCCTTGGCTGAAACGCCGGTCACGGATGCCAGCCGCGCGGTCATCTCGTCAGCGCGGATCGACAGGTTTTCAGCCAGGAAGTACAGCACCTGCGAGCGGTTGAAGGCGGTGGCAGACGGCCAGGCTTTGCACTTCTGCGCCGCGGCCACAGCGTTGCGGATGTCCTTGCGGTTACCGAGCCCGGCCTCACCGGCTAGCCGGCCCTTGGCGTCGAGTATCTTCAGCGCGTAGTTGCCGTCGGGACGGACCTGTTTGCCGCCAATGAAGAGTTTCGGCGTGCGGTCGATGAAGTCGGCCGAAACGGATTCCGCATGTTGCTTCTGCGCCTTTTCCTTAAGCGCCGCCGACGGCTTGGATTTGAGCGTGAGATATTCGAACATGCCTTCGCGGCCGCCTTCGCGACCGAAGCCGCTCTCGCGATAGCCGCCGAAGCCGCATGCTGCATCGAACATGTTGGTGCCGTTGATCCACACGACACCAGCCTTGAGCTGCGGGGCGGCGTGGAGCGCCAGATTGATGTTCTCACTCCAGACCGAGGCCGCGAGGCCGTAGCGCGTATTGTTAGCGAGTTCGACCGCTTCTTCGGTGTTGCGGAAGGTCATGGAGGCCAGGACCGGACCGAACACCTCCTCCTGCGCCAGGATGTTCGCCGGCGCCACGTTGAGTGCCAGCGTCGGACGGTAATACCAGCCGGTGTCCGGCACATCATTGTCCGGCTGCCAGCAGGTCGCGCCCTGATTGGCGCCTTCGGCAACAAGGCCGGAGACACGCTCGAGCTGAGTCGTGTCGACCAGCGGTCCAATGTCGGTGTTCTTGTCGAGGGGATCGCCAAGGATGAGGCGGCTCATGCGCGTCTTGACCTTGGCGAAGAATGCCTCGGCAATTCCTTCCTGCACCAGCAGGCGCGAGCCCGCGCAGCAGACCTGACCCTGGTTGAACCAGATGCCGTCGACGAGACCTTCGACGGCTGAGTCCAGATCGGCGTCCTCGAACACGATGAAGGCAGATTTGCCTCCCAGTTCCAGCGAGAGCTTCTTGCTTGTTCCTGCCGTGGCGCGGCGAATGATCTTGCCGACTTCGGAGGAGCCGGTGAAGGCGATCTTGTCGATATCGGGATGATTGACGATTGCTTCGCCGGCTTCCGGTCCACCGTGGACGATGTTGATGACGCCCTTGGGTACGCCGGCGCGCTCGCAGATTTCGGAGAAAAGTATCGCCGTCAGCGGTGTGAATTCAGCGGGTTTCAGCACCACGGTGCAGCCGGCGGCCAGCGCCGGTGCAATCTTCCAGGCAAGCATCAGGAGCGGGAAATTCCACGGGATGATCTGGCCTGCAACGCCGACCGCCTTGTGGTCGGGGAACTCTTTTTCCAGCCGCTGTGCCCAACCGGCATGATGGATGAAGTGACGCACGGCGAGCGGTACGTCGATGTCCCGGCTTTCGCGAATAGGTTTGCCGTTGTCGATCGATTCCAGCACCGCAAACAGCCGTGCGTTGCGCTGCATGGAGCGGCCAATGGCATAAAGAACCCGGGCGCGGGCATAACCGCCGGCCTTCTCCCATTTCGGCAGCGCCTTGCGGGCCGCTGCAACGGCGGCTTCCACGTCTGCCTTGTTGGCTTCCGAAATTTCGGCAAGCGGCCTGCCGGTCGATGGCTCCAGAACCCTGAAGGTCTTGCCGGCAGCGCCTGCCTGCCATGTCCCGTCAACGAAGAGGGCCTTGGTGAGATCGCGTCCCGCGATCCAGGCATCTGCCTCGGCGCGGGATTCCGGCGCGGCTGCATAGTCCATGGATTCGTAGCGCTGAAGGATGTTCACAGCTTGCTGCTCCGAGAAGGTCCGCTACGCCATGGCGTGGCGGTGGTTGGCCGAATAGCGGCCTGTCAGGTGGTGTTCGAGCTGGCGCTCGATGTCGGTCAAAAGGCTGGAAGCGCCGAAGCGGAAGAGGTCGGGCTCGAGCCAGCGGCGGCCGAGTTCCTCCTTCATCAGCACCAACCAGTCGAGCGCGGCCTTGGCGGTGGAGATGCCGCCAGCTGGCTTGAAGCCGATCAGATAGCCGGTGCGCTCCTGATAGGCGCGGATGGCGCGCACCATGGTCAGGCCGACGGGGAGCGTCGCGTTGACGCTTTCCTTGCCCGTCGACGTCTTGATGAAATCAGCGCCGGCCATCATGGCAACCATCGACGCCAGCATGACATTGCGCAGCGTGGACAGGTCGCCTGTGCCGAGGATGACCTTCAAGTGCGCTTCGCCACAGGCTTCGCGGAAGGCGGCGACCTCGTCGTAGAGTTCCTGCCAGTTGGCCTCGTAGACCAGACCGCGCGGAATGACGACGTCGATCTCGTCGGCGCCGTCGCTGACCGAAGCGCGAATTTCGGCAATGCGGGTCGATAGTGGTGCAAGTCCGTGCGGGAACGAGGTGGACACCGCGGCTACGTGAATGCTGGTGCCCTTCAGCGCCTCGACGGCCGTCGCAACGAAGGGGTGGTAGACGCACACCGCCGCGGGACGAATCGGATGCCCGGATATGCCGAGCCCTTCCATGATATCCGGCCGCAGCGGGTTCTTCGCCTTGGCGCAAAGCCGTCGTACGCGTTCATCGGTGTCGTTGGAGTTGAGCGTGGTCAGGTCCATAACCGAGATGGCGCGTAGCAGCCACGCGGCCTGATTGTCGCCCTTGATCGAACGCCGCTTGGCGAGCGTGCCGACGCGTCGCTCAAGCGCGGAGCGGTTGACGTGACGCATGGCCTCCAGCAGGCCAAGATCGAGCGCCATGCCGGGGTTTCTCAGCAATTCCCCGTTTGCGCCAAGCCCGGCTTCCGATGCTGTTTCCGGCGGAGCGGCCGCGCCCGGCAGCGGATGTACGCTTGCGCCGGCTGCAAATTGCTGTGGATTGCTGACCATGATCGAACCCGAATCTTACAAGAACATCCGGCCCGAGGCGGGCCGGCGGCAGCCCGATGACGGGCTCCTCCCTGAACTCTTATCTCACGCCTTTGCATGGTGAAACAAGCAGGCCGGCGGCCTACACCAGTCACTGGCTTGACACTGGCTGGCAGGTGAACCACCTCACAACGCCAGACTGGGGCGCGCGACAGCCGGAGTGTGACATATGAGCGAAGCATCGTCCGATGTTGTGATCGTCGGGGCCGGCCATGGCGGCGTGGAACTTGCAGCTGCGCTGCGGCAGCTGGGCTTCAATGGCTCAATCACACTTCTGTCGGACGAGCCCGATATTCCCTATCAGCGTCCGCCGCTTTCCAAGGACTACATCAAGCGCGCCCCCAACACGCCCGCGCTGGTCCTGAAGCCCGAGAGCTTCTTTGCCGACAACGCCATTGACCTGAAGCTGGGTGTCGGCGCGACCGGTATCGACCGTGACGCCCGAACGATCACGCTGTCAGACGGCGCTACGCTGTCTTACGGGCATCTGGTATTCGCCACGGGCGCCAGGAACCGCAAGCCGCCGATCCCAGGTCTCGATCACCCTGAGGTTCTGGAACTGCGCACACTGGCCGATGCAAACCGGGTTGTGAACGTCTTGCATGGCGCGAAGCGTTTCGTCGTGATCGGTGGTGGCTTCATCGGTCTGGAAGCGGCGAGCCTCCTGCGCGGCATGGGCGTGGCAGTCGATGTGGTTGAAATGGCGCCGCGGCTGATGCAGCGTGCTGTCTCGCCCGAAGTCTCTGCCTGGTTTCTCGATCACCATGTGGCCGAGGGCAGCACCGTCCATCTGTCATCGACAGTAGAGGCCATCGAGTGGGACGGCGGTGCGAAGGTTCGCCTGTCGGGTGGTGAAACCATCGAAGCCGATGCCGTGCTTCTGGCGGCGGGGGTGCAGCCCAATGTGGAACTGGCGGCAGCCTGCGGCCTGACAATCGAAAACGGGATCGTCGTCGACGGGCAATTGCTTACGGCCGATCCGAACATCTCGGCAATCGGCGATTGCGCGTCCTTTCCCAATGCGCAGCTGGGCTCGATGGCGCGGCTGGAGTCGGTGCAGAACGCGGTCGATCAGGCAAAGGCGGTGGCCGCGCGGCTGACGGAGCAGGCCAAGTCCTATGACGACCTGCCCTGGTTCTGGTCGATCCAGGGTGCGGCGCGGTTGCAGATTGCAGGGCTTACGCGACCCGGCCTGACGGGTGTCATTCGCGAGGGTGCCGACGAAACGAAATTCTCCGTCTTTCTGTTCGACGGTGAAGAACTCGTTTGCGTGGAATCGGTCAACAGCCCGGCGGATCACATGGCAGCGCGCCGACTGATCGGGTCAGGCAAGGCGATTACCCGCGAACAGGCCGCCGACAGCGGTATCAGCCTCAAGGCGCTGATCGCGGGCTGACGCTTGCGGGCCGGAAAGCCTTCCGGTCCGAGGCGATCCCCGCTATCACGACGATGAATTTTGAGGAGAGGCGGAGGAAGCGCGTGAAACCGTTTACATTCAACACGTCGGCCAGCATCCGGTTTGGGGCCGGGTTGATCGACACGCTGGGAGAAATCGCGCGCGAACGCATGAGCGAGCGGGTGTTGCTCGTCACCGATCCGGGCATGGTGGCGACCGGGATTGTCGGGCGCGCCGCACAAGCGCTGGAAGCTGCGGGCCTGACGGTCACGCAATTCACCAAGGTCGAAGCCGATCCGCCGGAAGCCATCGTGCTGGAGGCAGCCGAAGCAGCGAAGGAATGCGGCGCCAGCGGCGTCGTTGCGGTCGGCGGCGGCTCGTCGCTGGACGTTGCCAAGCTGGCGGCACTCCTTGCGGTCGGACAGGAAAGCCTGAAGGACATTTACGGCGTCGGCAATGCCAAGGGACCGAGGCTGCCGTTGATCCTTGTTCCAACCACGGCTGGAACCGGGTCCGAGGTCACGCCGATCTCGATCGTGACCACCGGCACCAACGAAAAGATGGGTGTCGTGTCACCGGTCATCCTGCCGGACATCGCGTTGCTGGATCCCGAACTTACGCTTGGCCTGCCGCCGCATGTCACCGCTGCGACCGGCATTGACGCGATGGTGCACGCGATCGAGGCTTATGCCTCGGCAAGCCCCAACAACAACCCGATTTCGCGCAAGCTGGCCACCGAGGCTCTGTCGCTGATGGGTCGGTCCATCGAAACGGCTGTCCACAATGGCGGCGACCTGGAAGCCCGCTCCGACATGCTGCTCGGTTCGATGATGGCAGGCCAGGCATTCGCCAATTCGCCGGTCGCAGCCGTGCACGCGCTGGCCTATCCGATTGGCGGCCATTTTCACGTACCGCACGGACTTTCAAATGCACTGGTGCTCCCACACGTACTGCGCTTCAACACCAAGGCAATGCACCAGCCTTATGCCGAACTCGCGCCCTTTGCATTTCCCGAGCTGGCGAAGCTTGAGGGGCAGGAGAGGGCCGAAGCGTTCTGCGAAGCACTTGCCGAACTGTCGCGTCGTTGCGGCCTGCAGCAGAAGCTGCGGGAAATGGAAATCGGCGAGGATTTCCTGCCAACGCTGGCGCGCGATGCGATGAACCAGACCCGGTTGCTGGTCAACAATCCGCGTGAAGTTACCGAAAAGGATGCGCTGGCGATCTACCGGGCGGCCTGGTAGCGGCCGGCCTCAGGCAAAGTCGACATTGACGATGCCGTAGGGGCCAAAATCCGCGTGGATGCGGCTTCCATGCGTCGCCTCGATAGGTCGGATGAACGAGCCGGCCAGCACGATCTGACCCGGTTCGATCCCTTCATCGCCATATTCGGCCAATCGGTTGGCCAGCCAGGCGATGCCGAGCGTGGGATGGTTGAGCACACCGGCGCCCAGGCCGGTTTCCTCGACGACATCGTTGCGGGAGACGATTGCGCCGATCCAGCGCAGGTCTGCGCTGGCGGCCTCAATGCGTTCCCCGCCCGTCACGATGCCGGCATTGGCCGCATTGTCGGAAATCGTATCGCAGATGTTGCGTGCCTGTCCGGTCACGGGGTCGGCGCGCAGGATGCGTGTGTCGAGAATTTCGAGCGAGGGGGTGACGTATTCAGTCGCCGCCAGCACATCGTCCACCGTTACGCCTGGTCCACGCAGCGGGGCTTTCATCACGAAAGCCAGTTCGGCTTCGATCCGGGGCTGGATGAAGCGCTCGGGCGGCACAGTCGCGCCGTTGTCGAACACCATGTCGTCGAACAAGACGCCGGAGTCCGGAATGTCGATATTGAGCGCGGACTGCATTGCCCTGGAGGTCAGGCCGATCTTCCAGCCGATCACCTTGCGGCCCGAGGCGATCTTGCGTTTCACCAGGGCTGCCTGAACCCTGTAGGCATCATCCATCGTCATGCCAGGATGGCGCATCGACAGGAGGCCGATCTGGCTGCGATTGCGCTCTGCGTCGAACAGGTTCTCGGCGGCGGTCCGGACTTCGGCGTCGGTAAGCACTGCTAAGCCTCGTCAGCGACCGTGTTGCGCAGGACGCCAATACCTTCGGCCTCCACCTCGATCACGTCGCCGGGCTTCAGCCAGACGGGCGGATCGAGCCGCGCGCCGGCGCCCGTGGGCGTTCCGGTGATGATGATGTCGCCGGCAGTGAGCGTCGTGAATGTCGAAACGTAACTGATGATCTTGCGGAAGGAGAAGATCATCCGGCCTGTGCGGTCGCTCTGCCTGACTTCGCCGTTCACGCGTGTTTCAAGCGTAATATCGGCAATCTGGCCTTCATTGTCGAAGGGTACCAGCCAGGGCCCGATCGCACCGGACCGGTCGAAGTTCTTGCCCTGCGTGACATTGAACTTGGCGTGGCGCACCCAGTCGCGGATCGTGCCTTCATTGCACAGTGACAGCGCGGCGATGTGGCCGAGGGTGTCGGCTTCCGCGATACGACGACCGCCCTTGCCAATCACAATGACGATCTCGCCTTCATAGTCGAGTTGAGGGCTTTCCGGAGGGCGGATAAGCGGATGCTCGTGGCCGGTGAAGGAGCGCGGAAACCGAACGAAGAGTGAAGGGTTGTCTGGTGCTGCTTGCCCGTCCTTGTACTCCTCGTTGCGGTCGGGATAATTCACTCCGACGCAGATGATCTTCTCCGGATCGGGTACGGGAATGTCCCAGGTAAAGTTGCCCGCCGGATGGGTTATCGGCCGTCCGCTCGCGGCTTCGATCACGCGCGCGATCGCGCCTTCCGCGATCACGCCCCGCAATGTCGGCCACTCAGGAAAGTCGGGAGACATTGCAACCATGCCGCCGTCGCGGGCCACCCCCCAGAACTGCCTTCCTTGAGCCGTGTATGTCGCGAGCCTCATGCGGCGTCTCCCGCAAGCTCGGAAATCACGTCGTATGCGCAGCGCACATCGTCCTCGGTCGCATCGAACTGACCGACCTGGAACCGGATGACGATGCCCGAAGCAATGCGCGTTTGGGTGAGATAGATGCGGCCGTCATCATTGATGCGGTTCACCAGATCGATCTGCGCAGCGTCATCGGCACCTTTGAGCCGGAACGTAAAAAGCGAAAGGACCGGTTCGGTTGCGATCTCGAAGCGGGGATCCGCGCGCAGCCGTTCGGCCAGCGCCTGAGACCATTTCACATGGTTGCGTAGCCGGGCGCGCAGCTCGTCCAGCCCATAATACCTTATGAGGAACCATATCTTGAGCGCCCGAAAGCGGCGCCCCAGTGGCAGCGACCATTCCGAATAGTTGATGATGCCGTCGGCGCCGTGGGTCTTCAGATATTCGGGCCGGATGGCGAGCGTGCGCACCAGCGTGTCGGCGTTGCGCAGGAAATGCGCCGAGCAGTCGAATTGCGCACCCAGCCATTTGTGCGGATTGAAGACAACCGAATCGGCGCCTTCGACGCCAGTCCACAAGGCGCGATACTCCGGACAAATCATGGCCGCGCCCGCCCAGGCCGCATCGATGTGGGTGAACAGCCCGTGTGCCTTTGCAACCTCGATCACGGCTGCGATGTCGTCACAGGCGCCTGTTCCTGTGCCGCCCGTGCAGGCTATTACGCCCGCGGGCAGATGGCCGGCGGCCCGGTCCGCGTCGATGGCAGCCGCCAGCGCCTTCGCATCCATCGACCTGAGCGGGCCGAGCGTCGGAACGCGGATCAGGTTTTCGGCGCCGATTCCCGCGACCCATATGGCCCGGTCGACCGATGTGTGGACCTCGTCGGAACAGTAGACGCGAAGGCGCGGCTGGCCGGAGAGGCCGGCGCGATTGCCTTCCCAGTCAAGAGCACGTTCGCGCATGGTGAGGACCGCGGCCAGTGTCGCCGACGATGCGCTGTCCTGGATAACACCCTTGAAGGCTTCCGGCAGTCCGACGGCCTGCCTAAGCCAGTCGAGCATCACCGTTTCGACCTCGGTCGCCGCCGGCGAGGTCTGCCACAGCATGCACTGCGCCGCCACAGTGGTAACCAGAAACTCTGCAAGCATGGATGGCGGGGCCGCATTGGCCGGAAAGTAGGCGAAAAAGCGCGGGTGCTGCCAATGCGTCATCCCCGGCATGACGAGGTCTTCGAAGTCCTGGAAGATCGCCTCCATCGCTTCGCCGGCCTCGGGCGGGGTCGTGGGAAGGGCACCGGCGATTGCGCCAGGCGACGTGTTGGCGCGCACCGGGCGCGAGCGCAGGGTGCGATGATATTCGCTTGCCCAGTCGGCGATGCGTGCGCCCCAGCGGGCAAAGTCGTTCCAGTCCATCTGATGCCTACGGGGCTACGATCGGTTGAGCTTTGAGTTCCGCCTCGCGTGGCGCGATGCCTTCAAACAGCGAACCTTCCTCAAACCATGACCGAGGCGCAGGCGCTCCCCACAGCGTCTGGCGCTGGGGGTCTTTGAGACCCCACTTGATCGGTTCGTGGTCGGGATCGACTGTCTGGTAGTCAGAACAGTAGATCTCGACGCGGTGGCCGTCCGGATCGCGGATGTAGAGAAAGAAGGCATTCGAGATGCCGTGGCGGCCCGGCCCGCGCTCGATATTGGCGAGCCAGCCGGTGGTCGACATCAGGTCGAGCAGGTCGATGATGTTGAGAGGGTTCGGAACCCAGAATGCAGTGTGGTGCAGCCGCGGTCCGGTGCCGTTGGTGAAGGCCATGTCGTGGACACCGCCCTTGCGGTGCATCCATGCCGCCCAGAGTCTCTGGCTCTCGTCGTCCTCGGTATATTCGGTAACTCGGAAGCCGATTGAATTGTAGAAGGCGACCGATTCATCGACATTGGGCGAAAAGCAGTTGAAGTGGTCGATGCGTAGCGGCCGCACGCCCTTGTAAAGCGCGTATTTCTGGTGGATCGGCTCAAGCCGGTCCATCCTGTCGTAGAATTCGAGCGGCACGCCATGCGGATCGCGTGTGCGCAGCGTTCTGCCCTGCCACGGTCGTTCGACCCATTCCACCGGCAGGCCCTGCGCTCCAAACCAGTCATGCGCCTTGTCGAGGTCCGGCTCGTCATAGAGCTTGAAGGCAAGCATGCGAGCGGTCGCTTCGGCGGCCTTGCGAAGGACAATGCAGTGGTGCCCGCGTTCCTCCATTGCCCGCAGCGTGATGCACTCGTCGTCTTCATATGTGACCTGCAGGCCGAGAACGTCGGCGTAGAACGCACGCGATCGGGCCAGATCGGTGACACCAAATTCAACATGGCTCAGCCGCACAATGTTGAAGGGCGGATAGAGATTGGGAGTTGGAACGGGCATGCCTGTTTTCTTCCGGCGTTCGGTCTCGAGCGCCTATCCTCCGAGTTTGGGAACCTTGTGTGCCGTTGTTGCGAACGCGATGTTCTTGGTCTCCATGTAGAAGTCAAACGACCAGTCGCCGCCATCGCGCCCGATTCCGGATGCCTTCACGCCGCCGAAGGGTGTAGGAAGGTGGCGGACATTCTCTGAGTTTACCCAGATCATGCCGGCCTCGAGGCTGTCGGTGAACCGGAATGCGCGGGTGACATCGGACGTCCATAGATAGCCCGTCAGGCCGTAATTGACGTCGTTGGCAAGCTCCAGCGCCTCGTCCTCGTCCTTGAAGGGCATCGCCGTCAGAACCGGGCCGAAGATCTCTTCCTGCGCAATGCGCATACTGTTCGTTGCGCCTGTGAACAGGGTAGGGGTGACGTAACAACCGCCTCCCGGTCCGTCATATTTTTCGCCACCGGCGGCGACAGTTGCGCCTTCCTTCCGGCCGACGTTGAAATATTCCAGCACCTTCTTCTCATGCTCGGGGTGGATCAACGGGCCAACAACCGTTTCGGGGTCGAGCGGGTGGCCGACCTTGATGCGCTTTGCCTTCGCAGCGACGGTCGCGGTGAATTCCTCGTGGATGCTTTCTTCGACCAGCAGGCGCGACGATGATGTGCAGCGTTCGCCATTGAGCGAGTAGATCATGAAAACGGCGGCATCCGCGGCGCGTTCCAGATCGGCGTCGGCGAACACGATCACCGGGTTCTTGCCGCCGAGTTCGAAGTGGACGCGCTTCAGCGTGTCCGCACCCTGTTTCATGATGAGCGAGCCAGTGCGGCTTTCGCCGACAAAGCCGATTGCCTTGATGTCCGGGTGTTCGGTGAGCGCCTTGCCAGCCTCTTCGCCATATCCGTTGACGAGGTTCCAGACGCCTTTGGGAAGGCCTGCCTCTTCGGCAATCTCGACCAAAAGCCGCGCCGTCAGTGGCGAAAGCTCCGCCGGCTTGTGGACCACGGTGCAGCCGGCTGCCAGCGCTGGCGCAATCTTCCAGGTCGAAAGCATGAAAGGGGTGTTCCACGGCGTAATGACGCCGACCGGACCGATCGGTACGCGGGTCGTCATGTTCACCTGGCCCGGCGCGCGCAGAGCCTCGCCGTCGCGGGCGGCGGGCGCGCGGTCGGCGAAGAAGCGGAAATTTTCCGCGCCGCGCAGTGCAGCCTTGGACATGAAGCGCAGCGCCTGACCGGTGTCCATGCATTCCACGAAGGCAATTTCCTCCGCCCGCGCGACGATCGCGTCGGCAACCTTGTGAAGAAGCTTCTTGCGCGTTTCACCCGGCATGGCTGCCCATTCGCCAAATGCACCCTTTGCTGCCTTGGCCGCGCGGTCGATGTCCTCAGCCTTGCCGTGGGCAACGCGGGCAAGCGGTTTCAGATCGATGGGCGAAATCGTCTCGAAAGTCCCGCCATCGGATGACGGCACCGCTTCGCCGCCGATCTGGTTGAGGACGCCTTCCTTCTGGAAGCGGGCCAGGTAGCGTTCCGCCTTGTCGAGGTTTTCTTTCAGATCAGACATCTCATTTGCCTTTGGTGTCGCGTAGCCGGCGATGCATGGCGTTGTGCTTCCAACTCAGCTCAGGATCGATTTCGCGGATTTCCAGTGACAGTGCGAAGTGCGGCTGCTTCAGGAGCGGGGCAAGCGCTGCCTCGGCGGCTGCGAAAATGGTAGTGCCGGCGCGCTTCTTGTCGTCAGGCGAACGGCCTGCACCGATACGGAAATGGAGGTCGACAAAAGCGTTTTCGGGCATCAGGTCCGCAATGGCAAAGTGGTCGCAGCGGACGGCGCGCACGCGCACGGCTCCCAATTCGAACAGGCCCGTCTCCAGGATGGCGGCGCGCAGGGTTGCGCACAGGCCGGCCATGTCCGTCCCCCCTTCCAGATTGGCAGAATATTCCACCGTGAGATGCGGCATTTCTCCTCCCGCTTCACAATGTAATTAACGTGTTAATAAAACAGGCGCAAGTGCAGCTGAAGCCTCGAGTTCCCCGCTCAGCCACGCCTATATGCGCGAATGGCCGAGCATTCGGGAACAGCCGCTATTGCGTCGATTCAACAGTTATCGGCTCGGCCAGCACCTCTTCCAGATCGCCCAGCATTTCCTGCAGCTTGCAAAGCCTGTCCGCACCGTAGCGTCGGGTGATCTCCGCATAGATGATTTCCGAACGGACGCCAGCCTGTTCGATCAGCGCCCGGCCTTGCGCGCTGATGGAAATCAGGCCGCGTCGCATGTCCTCCTTGGGCCTGCGGCGTGTGACGAGCCCGCGTTCCTCCAAATCTTTCAGGATGCGCGACAGGGAAGGGGCCAACAGATAGGTCGCCCGCGCCAGCGGCATGACCTCGATCGCGTCCACTGCTGTAAGTGCTCTCAACACACGCCATTGCTGCTCGGTAATGCCGAATTGATGCAGATTGGGGCGAAAGTGTCCCATCACGGCTTCCCGCGCCTTGAGCAGCGACATGGGCAGCGAGCGCGAAAACTCGCGCAGTTTGGCCTGCTGGCCCGACGTTGTGGCGCGGAATTCGGTCATGCTGTTTCCCTGTCCCCCGTCCTGCGCCCAAACGAGTATGTGTTCGGGTGCTTCACAGACCATACAGTTTGCCGGCATTCGCTGACCAGTGCGAGCTTCTCGCCAATAGTGGGCAAGATCAATCGTATCCGATCAGGCAATGATTATCGCTCTGAAATCATTGACATTTGTAAGAGTGGGCCCGGTGATTACCTGATCGCCCAATCTGGCGAAAAAACCGTGGGCATCGTTGTGGGCAAGGGCAGCCTGCGGGTCGATGCCTGCCTTGCGCGCGCGCTCAAGCGTCGATGGCGTGATGATGGAAGCTGCAATTTCGTCGCCGCCGTCAACACCGTCGGTATCTCCGGACAGCGCGTAGACGCCCGGCTGCCCGTCCAGTTCCAATGTCAGAGCCAGCACGAACTCGGCGTTGGGGCCTCCGACGCCATCGCCCCTGCGCGTGACCGAACATTCGCCGCCGGAAATAATAACCAGCGGCCGACGGCTCGTGGCATCGCGATCGAGATGCTCCCGGACCTTCGATGCATGCCACATTGCGACATCGCGTGCTTCGCCCTCGATGGCATCGCCAAGGTTCACGATCGTGGCTCCTTCGGCATGCGCCAGTGCGGCGGCGGCTTCAAGCGATTGCGATGGCGCAGCAACGATCCGGTAGGCGGCGCGGGACAGTTCGCCGCTGTCGGGGCCCAGCGATGCCGGCTCGTTCTCGAGATGGCGAAGCACATTGTCCGGCGCTTCGATCTTCCATTTCGTCAGGATCGACAGCGCCTCGCGGGCCGTCGAGGTGTCGCCGACCGTCGGGCCGGATGCAATTGCCACCGGGTCGTCGCCAGCCACATCCGAAATGGCGAGTGTGAGGCAGCGCGCGGGATAGGCTCTTGCTGCCAGCTTGCCGCCTTTGACGGCGCTGATGTGCCGGCGCACCACGTTCATCTCGCCAATCGGGGCGCCGCTGGCGAGCAAGGCTTCGTTGACCTGTTGTTTCTCGGCAAGGGTGATGTTGCCGGCCGGTTGGATGAGCAGCGCGGAGCCCCCACCTGAAATCAGCGCAAGAACGAGATCGTCCTCGTTCAACCCGTCGAGAATGCGAAGCATCTCGGCGGTCGCTTCAAGCCCGCGCTGGTCGGGCACCGGGTGGGACGCACTTTTCAGCGTAATGCCCTCGAGCGGCCGCTCGTAGCCGTCGCGGGTGATGACCAGGCCGTCGCATGGTCCCCATTCGGCCTCCACCGCTTCCGCCATGCGTGCGCTGGCCTTGCCGGCGCCGACGACAACTATCCGCCCCGATGGCTTCTCGGGCAATGCGGTTGCAATCACACGCATCGGATCGGCAGCCACAATGGCGGCATCGAACATGCGCTTCAGCAGATCGAGTGCTTGCGGTTCGTTCATGGCATCTGCCTTAAGCGCAAAGCGTCGGGTTGCCAAACGGGCAGTAGGCGGCTTGGACAGATCAGTCCAAGCGTATACATCCGGGGGACCATGCGAACCGGCAAGCGAACGGCAGACGCATTGGTCGGGGATATCGATTTCAGCGCACAGAGGTCCATGAATGTCTTCAATCTGGTCAGTCGGGCTGATGACCGGCACGGTGCTGGACGGCAATATCGACGTGGCGCTTGTTCGCACCGATGGCGAACGGATTGCAGAGTTCGGACCCTACATGCTCATTCCCTATCCCGATCGCATCAACGCCATGCTTGAGCAGGCGCTTGAGCAGGCGCGGGCGTGGAATTTCGACGGGCCTGATCCGGAAATCTTTGCCGAGGCAGAAGCGACGCTGACCGACGCGCAGTCGGAGGCGGTCCGGGCGCTAGCCGAACATGCCGGGCTGTCGATGTCGGAAATCGGCGCGGTCGGGTTCCACGGCCAGACGGTGCTGCACCGCGCGCCGCGTCCGGGACTGATCGGCCAGACCCGCCAACTTGGGGATGGCGAGCGCATGCAGCGCCAGCTGGGCGTGCCGGTTGTCTATGATTTTCGCAGCGCGGACATGGCTGCCGGGGGGCAGGGCGCGCCCCTGTCGGCGATCTATCATGCCGCACTTCTCAGCGGTCTTGCCGCGAGCGGCGAGGTGGCTGTTCTCAACCTTGGCGGTGTGGCCAACATTTCCTGGGCGGATGGCCAAGGCCGCCTTGTCGCCTTCGACACCGGTCCCGCGAATGCTCCCACCAATGATTTCATGAAGCTTCGTGGCCTTGGAAAGATGGATGTGGACGGGAAGCTCGCGCTTTCCGGCGCAGTGGACGAGGCGAGGCTGGCGGAGTTGCTCAAGCATCCCTATCTCGCCGCCGCCTATCCCAAATCGCTCGATCGGTTCGATTTCGGTCCCGAGATGGTCGACGGTTTGAGCGACGCAGACGGTGCGGCAACGCTGGCTGCGTTTACCGCCGGGGCTGTCGGCAAAGGGCTCGACTTGCTTCCAATGCGTCCGACCCGGCTCGTCGTCTGCGGGGGCGGGCGAAGGAACCCTGCCATGCTGAAGGCGCTCAGGGAGCGCACCGGGTGCACGATCGAAACCGCCGAAGACCACGGCTGGCGTGGAGACGCGGTGGAAGCCGAATGTTTCGCGCTTCTGGCGGTGCGTGCCCTGCGCGGGTTGCCTATCAGCTTTCCGACAACGACAGGCGTAGCGGAAGAAATGACTGGTGGCCGCATCGCGCGCTGAGCGTGATGCCGTCCAGCGGACAGCAAAATTGGTGCAAAATCCGTGCATGGACGACCGATACAGGGTAAAAGCCGGCCAAATTCGACACGCAGGCCAAGGAACCCGACAAGGCAAGCATGTACCGTGAATCGCTGAAAGATGGCGGAAAGATCTTCTCTGTCGCCCCGATGATGGACTGGACGGACCGGCACTGCCGCTATCTGCACCGGCGGTTTTCGGCGAGCGCGCTTCTTTACACCGAGATGGTTGTCGCCGACGCGGTCATCCACGGTCCCCGCGAGCGGCTGTTGGGTTTCGACGAGACCGAGCATCCGGTCGCGCTGCAGCTTGGCGGTTCTGAGCCTGCCAAGCTGCAAGAGGCAGCGCGCATCGGTGCAGATTTCGGTTATGACGAGATCAATCTCAATGTTGGCTGCCCTTCCGATCGCGTGCAGTCGGGAACGTTTGGCGCCTGTCTGATGCGCGAGCCGGAACTGGTGGCGGATTGCGTCGCGGCGATGAAGACCGAGGTCAAGATCCCGGTGACGGTGAAGTGTCGTCTGGGCGTCGACGATCAGGACATCGAAACCGCGCTCGACGCGATCGCCGACCGGGTATTCGCCGCAGGCGCCGACGCGCTGTGGGTTCATGCCCGCAAGGCCTGGCTGGAAGGTCTCAGCCCGAAAGAAAACCGGGACATTCCGCCGCTCGACTATGATCGCGTCTACCGCCTCAAGCAGCGGCTCGCGGACAAATTCATTGGCGTCAATGGCGGTATTCAGGCGGCGGGAGAGGTCGCGGAACACCTGGGCAAGACTGATGGCGTCATGATGGGGCGCGCGGCCTACCGCAACCCGGCCATTCTGGCGGATGTCGAGGCCGTGCTTGGCGGTTCGCAATCAGATATCGACTGGGACCGCATCATTGACGCGATGGCGGACTATATCGGCCGCCACATCGCTTCCGGCGGGCGGCTCTCGCATGTCACACGCCACATGGTCGGGCTTTTCCACGGTCTTCCCGGCGCGCGCCGCTATCGTCAGATATTGTCCACCGAAGCGGTGAAACCGGGGGCAGGGGCTGAGGTGCTGTTTGCCGCTTACAGTGCAGTGGACCTGAAGGCTGCCGAGCGGGCCGCTTAGGCCCAAAATTGAGAAGGGGCGGCACCAGGCCACCCCCTACGCCTCACCTGCGTTACGCACGACCTTTTCCAAGGCCTTTTGATACTGGACCGCAGCCCACCACGGAATTGTTGCGGATTTTTGACCATTTGCCGGCGTTTCATACACAGTTGGCCTCCGTGACGGCTTGTGTTTACCCCTTTCCGATCTGGGAATGGGCGGCAAGAGGGGGTCTGCGTGGATGATGATCGGTGATTTGCCCGCCAGTGAACTGGCCGTTTTTGCGCTGGCGATAGCTGCCTCCGGCGTGCTGTCAGGCCTGCTTGCCGGCATTCTGGGTATCGGCGGCGGCGCCATTCTGGTGCCGGTTTTCTATCAGGTCTTCGGTCTACTTGGCGTTGACGAGGCGGTGCGCATGCACCTGTCGGTGGCGTCATCGCTGGCAATCATCGTGCCGACGTCCATCCGCTCGTTTTCCAGCCACTACCAGCGCGGTGCGGTCGATATCGAACTGCTGAAGAGTTTTGTCATTGCAGTGCCGGCCGGCGTTATCCTGGCCGCCTTGACTGCCGCCTACATCTCGAGTGCAGGGTTGCGCATCATCTTTGCGGTGGTGGCGCTCGCAATCGGGCTCAGAATGCTGTTCGACCGGGAGTCGTGGCGGCTTGGGACCGTGCTTCCCGGCAATCCGGCGCGTTCCATGGTCGGTGTTCTGATTGGCTTTCTGTCGACCCTGATGGGTGTCGGGGGCGGCGTCATGAACAACACCTTCATGTCGCTGTACGGCCGCCCAATCCATCAGGCTGTGGCGACATCGTCTGGCGTTGGCGTGCTGATCGCGCTGCCGGGCACGGTCGGTTACATCTGGGCCGGGTGGGGTAATCCGCTGCTACCGGCTCTCTCGACCGGCTTCGTTAATTGGGTTGCGGTTGCGCTCGTCATTCCCATCTCGATCATGGTTGCGCCGCTGGGCGTTCGCATTGCCCACGCGCTGAAAAAACGGCAGCTTGAAGTCGCCTTCGGCCTCTTTTGCGTGCTGGTGTCTGTACGGTTTTTCGTCAGCCTTCTGTGACCGGCCGCATCAGTCGATCAGGGTCAGCCTGTCGCCGCGAATGTCGAAGCCCGACAGTGAGTTGATGAAGTTCATGCCAAGCAGGCTTTGACCCAGCATTGCCGGGCTGGCGACGAGAACCGTCTGGTTTCGCCGCTCTATATCGCCGACCTCGATGGTATCGGCACGCGCGCGGGCAGCACTGGCAGGACCGTTTGCGGTGGTGATCGGGACCGTGAAGGACAGGCTTTCAACGTCGATCCCGACCCGCTGTGCGTCGGCGGCTGTCAGAACGGTCGTTGTGGCGCCGGTGTCGACCAGCAAAGCCACGGCTATGCCATTGATCGCACCGCGAGCCAGAAAGTGTCCGTCACCATCGCGCTGAAGGGCGACGGCCAGCCGACCATCGGCATTCGTCACTGAGAGCGGGCTGCCCGGAATGAGGCCTGCCGTCAGCCGGCTTGCAACGTCCTGCAACTCATAGCGATACTGGTAGCCGCCGATCATCAGAAGGAAGATGCCGCCCCAGATGACGGCTGCGCGCGCCACGCCGCGCAGGCCAATACCTGAACGGACGATGCCAGCGGCGATGACGAGGCCAAGCACGCCGAGATAGAGCGTACCTGCGAACTGGTCGCCCGACATACCGAGCGGCGCGCCGCTTTCGCCGGTGATCAGCAGCCAGGCGAGGCCACCGCCGAGCAGGATCATTGCTATCCAGAAGAGCCGGCTCATCAATCGGTTCGCTGTGCACGTTCACGTGCGATGCGTGCGCGCCGGGTTTCGCGCCGCGGCTTTCGTTCCACTGTTTCAAGGCGCGAAGGGAGCTCATCCATGATCTGCCGCCGCTCCTGCGCCGTCATCGAAATCCAAGCGCCGATTTCGCGGCTCGTGCGGCCGCAGCCGAAACAATAGCCGGTCTTGTCGTCAATCGAGCAGACAAGGATGCAGGGGGATTCAATCAGGCTCATAGTCGTTTCTGACATGGGGCAGCATGCGGATGAATGCAAGATTGCAGCATGGGCGCGGCTGCCATTGCCAACGCCGGTGCAGCGGCCTATGCCGCAACCGACCTTTGCCCGATACCGAAACACCCCGCTTATGATTTCCGGACTTCCATTCGACGATTTTCGACATCTGGTTGCAACGCTGCCCGGTCCCCATGAGGCCGCGCAGTCCGAAGCAGCACAGCTCAACCAGCGTGCCGAGGCACGCGACGGCCTGCTTGGCCGGGCAGGCGATATCGCTGAATGGCTCGCCGCATGGAGCGGGCGCAGGCCTGGTCCGCTCAGGCCGCAGATTGCCATTTTCGCCGGCACGCACGGAATGGCGGCGCAGCTTGCCAATCGCGGTGAGGAACCGGTTCAGGCTTTTGTCGAGCGTTGCGGGGCAGGTGGTGCGGCGATCAACCAGCTATGTGCGGCGGGAGACTACGGCCTCAAAGTGTTCGATCTTGCGCTCGACGTGCCGACCGAAGACATCACCGCAGAGGCCGCGCTGGATGAGCGCGGCTGCGCCGCGACAATGGCGTTCGGAATGGAAGCGCTTGCCGGCGGTGCCGGGCTGGTCGTTCTGGCCGGTCATGGCGGCGAGGCGGGCCGTTTGTCCGCTCTTGCAGTTCTGGCTGCGCTCAGCGGCGATACTACGCTGACGGAGGAACTGCCTGAAGCAAACAAGGCGCTTGTCGCGCAGGCGCTTGAATTTCACCGCGGCCAGCTGTCCGATCCGCTTGAAGTGTTGCGACGGCTGGGCGGGCGCGAAAGCGCGGCGCTGGCCGGCGCCATCGTCGCTGCCCGTACGCAGAACGTGCCCATCCTGCTCGACGGGTATGCCGCGCTGGCAGCGGCAGCAGTGGTTCATGGGATGAACCCTGACGCCGTCAGCCACTGCATGATTGCCGACAGCGGCGCTGCGCCCGCAGGTTTGGTGGAGCGGCTCGGCCTGGGTTCGGTTCTGTCGCTGGGCATGGAAACCAACGACGCCAGCGCGGGCGCGATTGCCGCCGGCGTGGTGCAGTCGGCAGCGCATTGTCATGCCGCTGCGGGCAAGTTCGAGGCCGGCAGACCCGCCGGATAGGCCGGCGGGATGTTTCTTGGTCTATGCCGCTGTGCCCTGGTTTGTCGGCATAGCGGGCAAGGCTTCCATCACGCGCGAGGGCGGCAGGGTGATGATCGCCTCTGTTCCTTCGCGTAGTTTCGATTTGAGCTGCAAATCGCCACCATGCATGCGGGCAAGACCCTGAACGATCGGCAGGCCGAGGCCCGTGCCTTGTTCCGCGCTCTTGATCGCGATCGACCCCTGGCCGAACGCCGAGAGCACGACCGAAATTTCCTCCGGCGCTATGCCTGGCCCATTGTCCTTGACGGCAATGTATTGCCCGCCGCCCATCGTCCACCCGACGCGAACCTTTATCTCGCCGCCCGTCGAGGTGAATTTGATAGCGTTCGAGAGCAGGTTGAGCGTCATCTGGCGGATCGAGCGCTCATCGACCACGACACGCGGCAGCGAAGGTTCGAACTGCTGGATGAGCCGGATGTCCTTCTTGCGCGCCTTGATTTCCAGCATGTGACAGCACTCCTCCACCACATCGGTGAGCAGCGTCGGTTCTTCATTGAGCTGGTAGCGGCCGGCCTCGATGCGCGACAGGTCGAGGATCTCGTTGATCAGATTGAGCAGATGCTGACCGGAACCATGAATGTCGCGGGCATAGTCGCGATAGGTGTCGTTCTCGATTTTGCCTAGCACCTCATTGCTCATCACCTCGGAGAAACCGAGGATGGCGTTGAGCGGCGTTCTGAGTTCGTGGCTCATTGAGGCCAGAAAACGCGATTTTGCCAGATTGGCCTCTTCGGCGCGGTGGCGCGCCTCGTCGGACATTGCCTTCGCCGTTTCAAGCTCGGCAATCAGCGCGTCTTTTTCCGAACGAAACGAAAGCAGCATCAAGGCGGACCGGTGCAGGTGTCCGGCGACGTAGGTGAAGAATGGCAGCGACACGACGAGCAGCGCCACCATCAGCACTTCAGAAGGCATGGAAAGTCGCGCGGAAACATAGGCATAGACCGCCACAGGCAAGGCGAACGTAGCCACAAGCGCACCGCGTATCGCAGAGGCGATCAGCGCCGTCGCGGCAATGGCAAGCAACAGTACGACCGCCTTGACGATGGGCAGCGGCTCGATCCCGCATGCAGGACAGTCGAGGATTGCGAAATAGGCCCAGCCGATGCCGCTGATGAAATGCGCAACCAGGAACAGACGTTTGACATCGCCGGGTTCGATTTCGGTGATCTCGGCCGTGTCGGTCTTGCGGGCCAGGTAGATCAGCCCGGCATAGCAGACGACGGTAATGACCGCCCAGATGAGGATATCGCGCGTCATGCCGCCGAGAAGACCCGCGGCGCCGATAACGACGACAAGCAGAGGCAGGGCGGCGGCGCTGGTCGTCAGTGCGCGGGCATGCAGCTTGAGCAGTTCACGATCGAAATCCGGATTGCCCTCCTGCTGGGCAAGCCGGTCGCGCGTGCGACGCACTGCGCGGGCGACATCGCTGTTGCGGTGCGCCTTGGTGCGGTCCACAATGTTTTTGTCCGCTGTCTGCGAACGTCGCAAAGCCATAATACGCTTCGATTTTTTACTCGTACCGGTAGCTTCGAACGCTATGCGGGAATGATTAAGAGACCCTTCCAGCGATGCGTTTTTTATCGGTTCGTAAACCACGTTCGGCGCGCGGGCGTCGCCGAAGCGCGCGCCGGGGGCGGTTTGGCAATTTGCTGGTGTTGGCGCTCCTGTTCGGCGCCAGCGCCTTTCTGATCGCCCGGTTGGACAGTATCGGCATGCGCGCGCTGGACGGAAACGCAGTCGTTCACGACGGCGACACGCTGACGATCGACGGCGAACGTATCCGGCTTTCGGGCATCGACGCTTTTGAGCGCGACCAGAGTTGTTCCCGGGCAGGCGTGGACTATGAGTGCGGTGAAGAGGCCCGCCGGTTTCTTGTGCAAATGGTGGCTGGCCGGAAGCCGCGTTGCGAAGGATCGCGACTTGACCGCTATGACCGGCTGCTCGCGGTTTGTTTTGTCGGAAACACCGAGGTGAACCGCGAACTGGTGGCAACCGGATGGGCGGTCTCCTATGGAGCCTACAGGACGGCGGAGATCGTTGCCCGCATCAACGGCTACGGAGCCTGGGAGGGCGAGTTCGTCACACCTTCGGTATGGCGTGCAACCAGGGACCGGCCGGAGGAAACCCGTCACGATATTTTCAGCCGCATGCTGGAAGCCGTCGCCGGTTTTTTGTTCTAGGCTTGATCAACAGATGGGAGGAGCGAGATGAAACTCTACGATGGCGGACGTGCACCAAATCCGCGCCGGGTGCGCGTGTTCCTGGCCGAAAAGGGCATCGAGGTTCCGCTCCACCCCATCGATATGCGTGCTCTTGGCCACAAGGCGCCTGAGATCGAGGCGCTGAACCCGCTGATGCGATTGCCGGTTCTTGTCCTCGACGATGGGACGATCCTGACGGAATCGATCGCGATTTGTCGCTACTTCGAGGAACTGCACCCGCAGCCTGCACTGTTTGGTGACGGCGCTCTCGGCAAGGCGCAGGTCGAGATGTGGCAGCGGCGTATGGAGTTCCATCTCATGATGCCGGTGGCCCAGGCATTCCGCCACATTCACCCGGCGATGAAAGAATGGGAAGTCCCGCAGATTGCGGAATGGGGCGAGGCCAACAAGCCGAAAGTGCTGGAGTTTCTGGCAATTTTCGATCGAGAACTGGCCGGCCGGCCGTTTGTCGCCGGTGACGTGTTTTCGGTCGCTGATATTACCGGCATGATCGCCATCGACTTCATGAAGCCGGCGCGCATCCCGCTGCCCGATGAATGTATCAACGTGCAGCGCTGGTATCGGGACATCAAGGCGCGCCCGAGCGCCGATGTCTGACTGTCGTGCCTGAGAGCGAACGAGCCGCAATGCTGACCGCGAAGGTCGCGGAGATCGTCGCCTGCCGCATCTGTGTCGAGCAACCGTGCGGCAAGCCGCTGCCCCACGAACCGCGGCCGGTAGTCGTGCCGTCCGCGACTGCGCGAATCCTGATCGCCGGGCAGGCGCCCGGCACGCGGGTGCATGAAAGCGGCAAGCCCTTCACCGACCGGTCGGGCGACCGGCTGCGCGAGTGGCTTGGCGTTTCGGACGCCGAATTCTACGACACCGACAATTTCGCCATCGTGCCGATGGGCTTCTGCTTTCCGGGGCTCGATGCGAAGGGTGGCGACTTGCCGCCGCGGCGCGAATGCGCGCCCGCCTGGAGGGCCGAGCTCATGGCCGCCATGCCCCAGATAGATCTGCTGCTGCTGATCGGGCAATACGCCCAGTCCTGGCATCTGGAGCGGGACAGAAAGGAAGGTGTCACAGATACCGTTCGCAACTGGCGCTCGTTCGCGCAGCAGGGCAAGTTGCCGATGATCCTGCCGCTGCCGCATCCCTCCTGGCGCAACACAGGCTGGCTGAAGAAGAACCCGTGGTTCGAGGCCGAGCTACTGCCGGTGCTACGACGGGAGGTGGACGCGCGGGTGAAGCGTCAGGGCTGATCGGTCCAGCCGGCGAATTGCACCACTCCAGAGAAAATCGTTCTTGAAATGCGGTGCCACAGGCGTGATATGAGAACGAAATTCTAATGGAGCGTTCAATGGACCGCCTGGACAGAAAAATTCTGCGCCTTCTGCAGGAAAACACCACGCTTGCCGTCGCCGACATTGCCAAGAAGGTCGGATTGTCGACCACGCCGTGCTGGCGGCGCATTCAGAAGCTGGAAGAGGAGGGCGTGATCAGGCGGCGCGTGGCAGTTCTCGATCCGGTGAAGGTCAATGCGCGCGTGACTGTGTTTGTCTCCATTCGGACGAACATGCACAGCCTTGAGTGGCTCAAGCGCTTTTCAGAAGTCATCCAGGAGTTCCCGGAAGTGGTCGAGTTCTACCGCATGAGCGGCGACGTCGACTACCTGCTGCGCGTCGTCGTGCCCGACATCGCGGCCTACGACGCCTTCTACAAGAGGCTGATCGCCAAGATCGAGATACGCGACGTGTCGTCCACTTTCGCGATGGAGCAGATCAAATACACGACCGAACTGCCGCTCGACTACATGGTGCTCGACAAGGAGCCGCATTCCAGCGCGGCGTGATCAGTTATTGAGGAACTTCCAGGGCGATTTGCCGGTCCGTGGCAAGGCCGGAGGCGCAACCGAGACGCCCTCCACCGCCGCTGAAGAGATGCGAAAGCCGGATTCGACTATCCGCACACCGTCCAGCACGTAGAGTTGCGCCTTGTTGCTCTCGGTCAGCAATGTGCCCGTCACGCGAACGGACTGATACATCCGCTCAGCCTTGAAGGGCTGGTCGGGGATCACCCTGACGATCTGGCCCGGCGGCGGTGGCGCAACATGGCTGCAGCCACCCGGCTGGCTGAAAAGCATGAACTCGTAAACCAGATCGCCGTCGCGATCTGCGGGAAGCATGTAACCTGTCAGTTCGATGCCTTGTTGATCGGTCGCCATCTCATCATTGGAACTGGCGTAGATGCGCATTAGGTCGTCGAAGCCGATCTGCCTGGCGGCGGGTGTGGCGTGCAGACTCGACAAGGCGGCAATCGTCACGCTCCCGACAAGTGCGAAGACAAGGCCGGCGCGGGAAAGAAACTTCTGCATGGTTTGAGTTAAGCGCTGCGTCATCGACCCGTCAATTGCGGCGCGGCCGTTCATCTATGCAGGTTTCAGCCTCTCTGCCTATCCGGGACGGAAGGCACGCCTGCGTCACTTATTGGCAATGCGCTCCAGCCGTGCGCGAGTCTTGTCCGAAGTCAGGTCGCGTACAGCATCCTTGCCGATCCAGCGCGCGGTCTTGTCGTCGGAGGCTGCGAGCTTTTCCGCAAGTTTCAGTGCCGCTGCGTTGAGAGCGGCCGAGCGCTTGCCGATCGAGCGCAGCGCCCAGCTGACGCCCTTCTTGACGAAGTTTCGGCTGTCCGTCGAATGGGCCTCGATCAGCGGAAATAATCCGAGAAAGGTCGGCTCAGGCTCCTTCTTGCGGTGAACCACCGACCACGCCATCATCGCAAATGCCGTGCGGCGGACAAATTCGCGCTCGTCTTTTGCGAAGGCAGGAATCAGTTCCTTCCACTGATCGGTGTCGACAAACAGGTCCGACACCCCGTCCACGATGTCCCAGGAATCGAACTCGGCAGCCCAGCTCCAGGCATCTTCGGTCGTGAAACGTTTCGGGTCCGCCGTCAGTCCGGCGATGAACTGCGCCTCGGTGATTCCGCTGGCCCATAGCTCAAAGGCGCGCTCATGGTTGCGTTTGATCTTCCTGGCGATGTCTCGCTGGACGCCGTGGGAGATGCCCAATGCGCGGTCGGTCTTGATGCCGTAACGCGCCATGCCGGCGCGGTTTTCCGCCGATGCCAGGGATTTCAGATGCGCAAGAATGTCCGAGGCCGACGATTGCGGACCCAGTTCGGACATGGGGCCTACTTCTCCAGCCGTGCCAGAAGGGAAGATGTGTCCCAGCGACTGCCGCCGATCTCCTGCACTTCCTTGTAGAACTGGTCGACCAGCGCCGTGACGGGCAGTTTCGCGCCGTTTCGGTTGGCTTCGGCAAGACAGATGCCGAGATCCTTGCGCATCCAGTCGACGGCGAAGCCGAAATCATATTCGCCGGCATTCATGGTCTTGTAGCGGTTCTCCATCTGCCACGAGCCTGCAGCGCCCTTGGAAATCACGTCGATCACCGCTTCGATGTCGAGGCCGGCCTTCTTGCCGAAATGAATGCCTTCGGCCAGTCCCTGCACAAGGCCGGCGATGCAGATCTGGTTGATCATCTTGGTGAGTTGTCCAGCGCCGACCGGGCCCATCAGGCCGACCATCCGCGCGTAGGAATCGATGACAGGCTTCGCCTTGTCGAAGTCCGCCTGCTCGCCGCCGCACATTACGGTAAGCACGCCGTTTTCGGCACCCGCCTGGCCGCCGGAGACAGGTGCGTCGACAAAACCGATGCCGCGCTTTTTTGCTTCTTCGGCCAGTTCGCGCGCGACTTCCGCCGAGGCCGTCGTGTGGTCGACGAAAACCGAGCCGCGCTCCATGCCGGCGAACGCGCCCTCAGGGCCAAGCACAACCGAGCGAAGGTCATCGTCGTTGCCGACGCAGGCCATGACGAAATCCTTGCCGCGTGCGGCCGATGCCGGCATCGGCGCGAAAACGCCGCCATGTTCCTCGGTCCATTTCTCGGCTTTCGCCTGTGTGCGGTTGTAGACGGTGACGGTGTGCCCGCCCTTTTTCGCGAGATGACCGGCCATTGGGTAACCCATTACGCCCAGACCAAGAAATGCGACCCTCGCCATCATGTCCTCCGATGTTCCGTGGTTCTTGTCAGCGCTTGAGATGGCGCGTCAGCTTCTTTTCAATCCATTCGATGGCGTTTCGCAAGGTCTCCACCAGCGCGAGGTAGATGACGGCCGCCCAGATGTAGGTCTGGAAGTCGAATGTGCGCGAGTAGGCGCGCCGCGTTTCGCCCATCAGATCGTACACCGTAATGATGGCAACGATGGCCGAGCCCTTGATCATGAGGATGATCTCGTTGCCGTAGGGGCGCAGCGCGACGATAAATGCCTGCGGCAGGATGATCTTGCGGAACGTCTGCAAATTCGACAGGCCGAGCGCTGCCGCGCCCTCCCACTGGCCCTTCGGCACGCTCTGTATCGCGCCGCGCAGAATTTCAGCCTGGTAGGCAGCTGTGTTGAGCGAAAAAGCGAAGATCGCGCAATACCAGGCTTCCCGGAAAAAGCCCCATAGGCCGATTGCCTGCAGTTCCGGGCGGAAGCTACCGAAGCCGTAATAGACGAGAAATGTCTGCGCCAGCAGCGGCGTGCCGCGGAAGAAGTACACATAGGCATAGGCGGGCCACGAAAGCAGCGGATTGCCGGACATTCTGCCCAGCGCGATCGGTACCGACAAAATCGCGCCGAGCACGATCGAGATCGCAACCAGCGAAATGGTGACCCACAGGCCGGACAGATAGGCCGGCGCGTATTTGGCGAACAGATCCGGTTCCCACGACTGGATGAGGTACAAGACGATACCGGCGCCGAGCGCGATCCAGATCGCCATCAGAACGTGGCCGAAAACTCGTTCGCCTGTCCAAAGGCGTGCCGGCGGTGGCGGCCGGTCGACGGCGATGCCGGTTCTGCTTGCCATGCTCATCGCGCAGCCGCCGAGCGGTTTGACCAGCGCTCGATCGCACCGATCACGAACGAAGAGATGATCGCCAGTATGACGTAGAGCAGGCAGGCGATGCCGAAGAACAGGAATGCCTCCTTGGTGACCCGGGCGGCGATACCTGTCTGGCGCATGATATCGGAGAGGCCGATCACCGAGACCAGAGCCGTATCCTTCAGGAGGATCAACCACAGGTTGGAAAGGCCGGGCAGGGCGATGCGGATCAACTGCGGAAGGACGATCAGCCGCATGGTCTGCCATCGGGTCAGCCCGACTGCATATCCGCCCTCATATTGGCCCTGGGGAATGGCGCGGAAAGCCGAGAGAAACACCTCGCTCGCATAGGACGAGAACACCGCGCCAAGCGCGATCATGCCGGCAACGAAGCTGTTGATTTCAAGCGTGGCGGTTTCGTCGAACAGCCTCAAGAATTGCTGGATGCCGATCTGTGCGCCGAAATAGACGAGAAACAGCGTCAGCAGTTCCGGCAAGCCACGGAACAATGTGGTGTAGATGTTGGCGGCGAAGCGCATTGATGGCTCTGGCGACTGCTTGCCGAGCGCAACAAAAAAGCCGACCGCAAGGCCGAGAGGCAGGGTGGCGAGAGCCAGAGACACCGTTACGAGAACGCCTGCGGCGATCTGATCACCCCAACCTTCGGAGCCGAAGCTCAGCAAGACGAGTGTCGGTTCCATTCGACGGTTGCTTGTCTCCCCGGGCAGAAACGAACGGCGGGAATTGTGTCCCGCCGTCCAGATGCTAGCCTTTGTTCATGCTGCGGATACCAGCCTATCCGCCATATACGTCGAACGGAAAGTACTTGGCATTGATTTCCTTGTACTTGCCGTTGGCGCGAATGGCGTCGATCGCTGCGTTGAATTTCTCCGCCAGTTCGGTCTCGCCCTTGCGCACGGCTATGCCGATCTCGTCGTCGCTGCTGACAGCTTCGCCCTTGAACTCGCAGCACGCGCCGTCATCGCTGTTGACCCATTCATACTGGACGCCGAAGTCGCCGAGAACCGCATCAACGCGTTGGTTGGCAAGATCGGCCCATGCTTCCAGCTGTGTCGGGTATGCTTTGACGTCGGCGTCAGGGTAGGTTTCTTCCGCAAACACCGCCGAAATCGTGCCCTCCTGCACGCCAATGACCGAATTCCCGGCGCTGTCGGGCATGAAATCCGAATCCTTCGGCGCCACGAAGTTGAGCGTGTTGGCGTAATATTTGTTGGTAAAATCGACTTCCTTCATCCGATCCTCGGTGATCGACATGGAAGCGATGATGGCGTCGAATTTGCCGGCCTGGAGCGCCGGAATAATGCCGTCCCAGTCCTGGGTGACAAACTCGCAATCGGCTTTCATTTCCTCGCAAAGGGCCTTGGCGATTTCGATGTCGAAACCGACAAGGGAGCCGTCGGAGGTCAGGTTGTTGAAGGGCGGATAAGCGCCTTCGGTGCCGATCTTCAGCTTCATCATTTCCTGCGCCTGCGCGCCGCCAACGGTAATGGCGAGCACGGCCGAGGCCACCAGTGCGATACGCTTGGAAATACGCATAATATTCCTTTCTGTGTTCTCTACGGACGCCCGTGAGGGCGTCCGGATTTCCTGGGCACATTCGTTGCAGCGCCCTTGAGCGGATATTCCCATTGCCGCGCGCAAAAAAGCAACTGCAAACAGGCCGACCGAACGTCAGCCGCTGGCCTCAAGGTTGAAGGTGGCGATCAGGAAGTCGGTGATGGCCTTGATGTTCTGCGGGCTGAATACGGGCAGGTTACCGACGTTCGTTTCATCGTCGGTCACGATTGCAAATATCGAGGGATCGCCGGGTGCAAGCGGTTCATCACTTCCCGCATCCTTGCGGCGCAATTCGATCTTCGGGTGGCTGCCGCGCTTCCAGCCTTCCACGATGACAATGTCGGCCGGTGACATGCGGGCCACAATTTCTTCGAGTGTAGGCTCCGCCTCGTCGCGCAGTTCGTGCATGACAGCCCAGCGACGGGCAGAGACTATCGCTACTTCCTGTGCACCGGCATGGCGATGGCGGAATGAATCGGTGCCGGGAATATCGACATCAAAGTCGTGATGCGCGTGTTTGACCGTGGCGACACGCAAGCCACGCTGTGCCAGTTCGGAAACCAGCCGTTCGACCAGCGAAGTCTTGCCGCTGTTCTTCCAGCCAGCGATGGAGACAACCGGTGTCGTCATAGAGCTTCTCCGGCGATGCGGCTTCGGGCCGTGGTCATTTCTTCGGGTGTGTTGACGTTGAAAAACGGGTCGCGGTCGTCATCGAACGGAAAGGCGCAGATGCGATGTTTTCGGCTATCGGTGAAGTCGGTGACTTTGAGGCTTGCGCCGCTTTCCAGCCAATCGCGCAGAGCGTTCCCGACCGACAGGGGCCACAGTCCAAAAACAGGATGCGTTCGTCCTCCGGAAGCGGAGAGAATGATTGCGTCCGGATCGCTCTTCGTCAGAGATGCCAGACGCTCGACCAGATCGGTCGGGAAAAATGGCGTGTCGCTGGCGACGACAGTGAGGTGCGATGCACCGGAGCTGGCGGCTGCCCAATTGAGGCCCGCCATGATGCCGGCGAGCGGTCCACGTCCGGCAGGCAACGGATCAGGCAGCACAGGGTAGGGGTAGTCCGCCAGCAATACCGGATCGCAATTGGCACTGATGGCGATATGTTCCACCTGTGGAAGCAGGCGTCCGATCGCGCGCTGAAGAAGCGTTTGCCCATCCAGTTCGAGGAGGAACTTATCGCCACCGCCCATGCGGCGCGAGCCTCCGCCGGCCAGAACCAATCCTGTAGCTGACACTGTCATCGTGCCCACGCTATGCGTCGCGCATCTGCCAGTCCACATAGATCACGTACAGCGATGAGATGACGCCGAGCACTGCAGACAGCATCATGACGTAGAGCAACGGATTGGGGCCGCTTCCGGGGTAAAGCACCGCTGCCGCTACAACCGCCATCAACGCGCCGCCGCCGATTTGCAGCGTCCCGCCAAGACCCGAAGCGGAGCCCGCGAGGTGGGGACGGATTGAGACCATGCCCGCGTTGGCGTTGGGTAGTGTCATGCCGTTACCGATGCCCAACAGGCCGGCGGGCAGGAAAAGCGAAATCGGGTGGATGTAACCGGCGGCGAACAGCCCAATGGAAGCAAAGATGCCAATGACTGCGATGACGCTGCCGTAGAGCATCATCCGGTTGGTGCCGACCACGCGAGAATAGCGGCCCGAAAGGTAATTGCCGCCCATATAACCCATCGCGACCAGACCGAAATAGATGCCGTAGGTCGACGGCGAAAGTTCGAGATATTCGGTGGCGATGTAGGGGCCGCCGCCGATGAAGGCGAAGAATGCGCCCGAGGTAAAGGCCGCCGTCAGTGCATAACCCCAGAACCGCCGCGAGCGCAGAAGCTCGGGGTAGTTCTTCACCTGCGAAAGCATGGTGGGCGACGGGTTTGAATTGGTTTCGCCGAGGTCGAAATAGACCAGCGCCAGCGCCAATGTGCCGAAACCGGCTGTGAACCAGAACGTCGCCTGCCAGTTGTACAGTTCGTCCAGGAAGCCGCCGATTGTCGGCGCAATCATCGGTACAAGGCTCATGCCCATTGTCACGTAGCCGATGCGGCTTGCCGCATCGTCGATATGTTCGACCGTGTCGCGCACCACCGCGCGAGACAGCACCATGCCTGCGGCCGAAAATGCCTGGAAGACACGGCAGACGAGCAGGAGTTCGATGGTCGGCACGAAGATCGCCGCCACAGTCGACACAATGAATACGGTGTAGGCGCCAAGCAGGATCGGACGCCGGCCGTAGCGGTCGGACATCGGTCCAATAAATAGCTGCAGAACCGCTGTCGCCGTGAGAAACACAGGCACAAGCAGCTGGGCGATGCGGTATTCGGTGTCGAAATATGTCGCGATTGTGGGCAGCGACGGCAGAAAGATATTCATCGCGAGCGCGCTCGTCGCCGCCATGACGACAAGCGTGAAAGTGTGCGGCGGAGTGGTGTTGTCCATCCAGCGCGGAGGCATCAGCGGGCTCCAAAATTAATTGGCATACAAATGAATTTTGGGCGCAGTACGGGTTCAACCCTACTTGAAGTCAAGCGGATAGTGTGGATCACAGGCCGTCCGGTGTCATTGCCTCGCCAGAGGTTTCGGCTATCGGGCTGGCGCGGCCGACCTTCCTCTCGCGATAGAAGGAATAGAGACCGGATCCGACAACAAGTGCGGAGCCTGCCAGCATCATGGTGTCTGGCCACTCGGCAAAGAGGAGCAAGCCGAACAGGATTGCCCACAGGAGGGAGGTGTAGCGATAAGGCGCAACGAAGGCGATTTCACCGGTGCGCATGGCAAGAATGATGAACTGGTAGCCGACGATCAGCAGCACTGCCGCAGCGGCCAGCATTGCGAGTTCGTAGCCGCCGATCGGTGTCCAGCCGCCAAGCGGTGCGACCAGCACTCCGCCTGTCAGAGCCACGAGTAGCGCGGTAACCGCCGTGATCAGTAGTGTCGGAACGGCATCCGGCACCTGGCGGGTCAGCAGGTCGCGAGCGGCCGCAAAAACGACGGCGCCCAGCGCAAAGAGCGAATAGGCATCGAAGCCTGCGAGCCCGGGCCGCACGATGATCAGCACGCCTGCGAAGCCTACCAGAATGGCCGACCAGCGCCGCCAGCGAACTCGCTCGCCGAGGAACAAGGCCGCGCCCATCGTCACCGCCAGCGGCAGAGACTGAAGGACGGCGGAGATGTTGGCGATCGGCATGTGCGCCAGCGCGCTAAGGAAAAGCAGTGTGGCGCCGATTTCGCAACCTGCCCGCAGCGCAACCATCGGGTTCAGCGCAAGCGACAGTCTGGAAAGCGCACCCTGTTGCCAAGCCAGCAGCCCTACGAGCACCGTTGCAAACATGCCGCGCACAAACATGATCTGACCGGTATTGAGGCTGTCGGTCAGCCCTTTGATTATCGCGTCATTGGCCGTGAAACCGAACATGGCGAGGGCCATGAACAGCGCGGCGCGGAGATTGATGCTCAACAGTGGCGTCCAGTCGCGGAATCGGTTGAATAGGCGGTTCCATAGTGCCGCAAACTGGCAGAAGCAATTGGGCCAGTAACGCTTATCGCGGCGTGAGCCTCTCGGTGCCGCTTCCCGGCTGGCCGGCGATTGTCCAGAGCCCGTCCAAGGTGCCGTCGGACAGGACCTGGTAGATCACGAGGCCATAAACGTTGCCCATCACGTAGGCGGCCGCAAAGGCATTGCCATTGCGGCTGCAAATGCCGCGTGACGTGGTCGAGCCGGTCACCCATTCGATGGTGCAGGTCGTGTCGCTGGTCAGCCTGATCTCAGCCGTTCCCTGATAGGGCGAGCCGTCGAGATTGGTGCCTTGGGCGACATAGCTGCCACCGATGCTCTGCCCCATCGAGGGAACCGTGAGGCCCAGGGCGAAAACCGCGGAGAGAATCAACTGCTTCATGAAGGTGCCCCGGTGCTTGGTGTTCGCCGGATGCTATCCACCGCCGGCATCGGTGTAAATCGTGTGAAGCGGGGATCAGCCGCCGGTGACACTCATGTGACGGGACACGGCAGGGCGGGTCGTCAGACGGTCGATGACGAAGTCATGGCCCTTGGGTTTGCGGCCGATTGCTTCGTCAATAGCGTTCGTGACGAGTTCGTTGCCTTCCGAAGCGCGCAGCGCCACGCGCAGATCGGCGGCGTCCTCCTGGCCGAGGCACATATAGAGCGTGCCGGTGCAGGTCAGCCGAACGCGGTTGCAGCTTTCGCAGAAATTGTGGGTCATCGGGGTGATGAAACCCAGCCGGCCGCCGGTTTCAGCCACATCGACGTAACGAGCCGGCCCACCGGTCTTGTAGGGAATGTCGGTGAGCGTGAAGGTCTGCTCCAGCGCGGCGCGCATCTGCGACAGCGGCAGGTACTGATCGGTGCGGTCGGCGTCGATTTCACCCATCGGCATGGTTTCGATCAGCGTCAGATCCATGCCGCGTCCATGCGCCCAGCGCATCAGGTCGGGGATTTCATGATCGTTGAAATCCTTCAGCGCGACGGCGTTGATCTTGATCTTGAGACCCGCATCCTGCGCGGCGTCGATGCCACGCAGCACCTTGTCGATATCGCCCCATCGGGTGATCTCGCGAAACTTGACCGGGTCCAGCGTGTCCATCGACACATTGATGCGCAGCACGCCGCAGTCGGCCAGTTCGGCGGCATAACGGGCCAGTTGCGAACCGTTGGTGGTCAGCGTGAGTTCGTTCAGCGCGCCACTGTCCAGATGGCGCGAGAGCTGGCGGATGAGGTGCATCACATTCTTGCGCACCAGCGGCTCGCCACCGGTGAGGCGCAGCTTGCGCACGCCCTTTTCGACAAACACGGTGCAAAGCCTGTCGAGTTCCTCCAGCGACAGAAGGTCCTTCTTCGGAAGGAAGGTCATGTCTTCCGCCATGCAATAGGTGCAGCGGAAGTCGCAGCGGTCGGTGACCGAAACGCGCAGATAGGAGATGCCGCGTCCGAAGGGATCAATCATCTGGGGTTGCTGCTGCATCTCGGGTAAGTCCGTTACGTTTGTGCCTGGTTAAAAGCGTTGTATACGGCCAAATATAACCGCTGCCGCCTCAGGTGCAATGGTCGTGGGCGATGTGCGTCATGGACCAGTCGTGCGGCGAGGGCTATTTGCATTGCGACATGGGACCGACGAAATGAACCCGCCGACCGAATTGCGCGTATCGAAAGACCGCCGTGAACTGACGGTGAGCTTCGCCGATCAGGCGCACAAACTTTCGGCCGAGTTGCTGCGTGTTTTGTCGCCGTCGGCGGAAGTGCAGGGCCATTCGCCCGAACAGCGCATCACGGTTGCCGGCAAGCGGGACGTTGCCATCGCCGCTATCGAACCGACCGGCAATTACGCCGTGCGCATCACCTTCGATGACGGACACGACACGGGCATCTTCACCTGGACCTATCTCGACACGCTGGGTCGGGAAAAAGATGCCCGCTGGCAGGCCTATCTGGATGAACTGGCCGAAAAGGGCCTGAAACGCGGCTGATGCCGCTCACACGATCTGGGGGCGCTGATGACCACGATCACAACTGTCGAGCAGCTTGAGGCGCTGTACGGCCAGCCGGGCAAGAGTTCGCTTGTCAAGGAGGTCGACCGGATCATTCCGGAATACACCGCCTTCATCGACGCCTCGCCTTTCGTCGCGCTGGCGACGGTGGGGCCGGAGGGAATGGATTGTTCGCCGCGTGGCGACCCGGCCGAAGTCGTTCGGATCGCCGATGAAAAAACCGTCATGCTGCCTGACCGTCACGGCAACAATCGCACGGATTCACTCAGGAACATCATCAGGGATGGTCGGGTGGCCCTGCTGTTTCTGGTGCCGGGATCGGCAACCGCCATGCGGATCAACGGGCGCGCGGTCATCAGTGTCGATCCCGAACTCTGCGCATCTTTCGCGGTTGAGGGAAAGGCCGCGCGGTCGGTCACAATCGTTACCGTTGACAGCGTCTATTTCCAGTGCGCACGGGCTATCAAGCGAGCCGGGCTTTGGGACCCGCAGCGGCAGTCACTGGCCGAAGGCCTGCCGACGCCGGGGCAGATGCTGGCGCGCACCAGCAGCGGCGACATTGACGGCGCGGCCTATGATGCTGAGTGGCCCGGACGTGCCGAAAAGACCATGTGGTAGCGGCTATTCGCCTGCCGCCGCGACGATAAGAGCCTCGGCATCGCGAGAACGCGGAACCAGATGCACGACCTTGTAGCCGCGCGCATGAAGGTCGGCCAGGAACTGCGGCAGCATAGACGCGGTGCGCGAATGAATATCGTGCATCAGGACGATGCCTGAGCCCTTGCGATCCAGAGCGGCTATCGTGCGGCTGCGAACCTGTTCGGGCGAGGACACGAAATAGTCCTTCGAATCGACCGAGGCATCGATGACTACGATGCCCTGCATGGCGAGATGCCGCTTCAAAGCGGCGGTCGAGGCCAGATAGGGAAAGCGGAAGAACGGCGCCAGCCGGCTGCGGCTCGGGCCGAGCGCGGATGCGATGCTTTTGCGACCACGGTCGATCTGGCCGACAGCCGTATCGAACGAGACCGAGGCCAGATTGGTGTGGTTTTGGGTATGCGATCCGATCGTATGGCCGCGCGCTGCCACCTCACGCACGAGATCAGGATAGGCATTGGCCATCTGGCCAACCATGAGGAAGGTCGCCTTGACGCCGTGTTTGTCCAATGCGGCGAGTATGTTCCTGGTCTTGCCGGGTATCGGCCCGTCGTCAAAGGTCAGCACCACTTCGCCGCGCGCGAGTATGAGGTCAGAGACGCTGCCGACACGAATGGTCCGCCCGCGCAACGAGCCGCGAGGCCCGGGAAACGACATCACCTCGCCGGACCGTGAAAGGTCGGGCTTTCGCTCTGCCGCGAATGCCAGTTTCGGCGTCTCGGCTTCTTTTGGCTTGGTGGTGCAGGCGGAGAGGCTGAATGCGGCCAATACGGCCAGCAGGGCAGGGAACACACGCATGGGGCACACTCACGGCGAACGAACTGCCGCGAAGGTGCCGGAATATGGTTAATGGCTGGATAATGGGCGGTCGGGCCGTTTACCATACCGCCGTGCCCGGCGCGTAGCGCCCTAGTCGTCTTTCAGCATTTCGACGATACGGTGCATCTGTGCGCCGATAGCGTCGCATTCGGCCGGGGTGGACTGAGCCATCACCCGGTCGATCAGGCCGGTATAGATTTCCAGCGCCTCGCCGAGCAGCTTTTCGCCGTCATCGGTCAGGTAAAGCCGCATGACCCTCTTATCCTTGGCGTCGCCTTCGCGGCGCAGCAGGCCCTGGGATTCCAGTTGGGGCAGCAGCATTGTGATGTTGGACCGGCCGACCAGCAGTCTGCGCGCCAGATCGTGCTGCGACATGCCGGGATGGCGATGCAGGTTCATCAGAATATCAAGCTGAACGATCTTGATGCCGAGCGGAGCCAGCGACCGACCAAGCTCGCGCACAATCGCCTTTTCCGCGCGGATGACGGCAATCCAGTTGCGAAACCGCGGATTGTCCCAGGGAAGCTCTTGCAGTTTGTTCATGGTTGAACTAATATGTTCATGTTTGAACTATTTCAAGGAATCCCACTATGCCATCATTCGGCTTCATGGTCATCCGCGGGTTGTTTGCCGTTGCGGAACATGTTTCGCCCGCCGCGACCGGACGGGCAGCGTTCGAATTGTTTAGCCGGGTTCCGCGCTCGGGGCGACAGTCGGCGAAGGAAATTCTGGCTCTGGAAAAATCCGAGCCAATCATGCGCGAAGGTCGCAGGCATCGGCTGAAGCTGGAAGGCGGCGGCTGGGTTGCAGCATATGACTTTGCGCCGCCAAACGGGCGCAAGGGCGCGCCGACGGTTTTGGTCTTGCATGGGTGGCGGTCGCGCGCGGCGTACATGTCCGGCTACATCCAGGCGTTTGCGCAGAGCGGTTTTCGCGTCATTGCGGTCGATCTTCCAGGTCACGGCGAATCGCCGGGGCGCACCCTGAACATGGCCAACGCCGTGGCTTCGGTTCACGCGGCGGGCCAGTGGTTCGGTCCGTTTTCGGCAATTGTCGGCCACTCGTTCGGCGGAGCCGTGGCTGCAAACGCCGTTGTCGGCTCGATCAAGGGCATTCCGCCGGTCGAGACGGGAAGGCTGGTGACGGTGGCCGCGCCCAGTTCGATGCCGGCGATTTTTCAGGAGTTCGGGCGTTTCCTCAATCTGGGCACGCGGGCACAGACCGCGCTTGCAGCGCGGGTTGAAAAGATCACCGGCCGTCCGCTCGAGGAGTTTGTGGTCGCCAACCAGCTGGCCGAACACCCACTGCCGGCGCTGGTCGTGCACTCGCCTGATGACAAGGAAGTGCCGGCTAGCGAGGCGGAATCGCTTGCCAAGGCCGGCCCGCATGTCCGGGTTCACTGGGCGCCGGGCCTCGGGCACAGGCGCATTCTGGCCGATTGCGACGTGACGCGCCGGATTATCGACTTTCTGACCGATCCGGATGTCGCCGTTGCGGCCTGAAACAGAGAGGCGCGACTGATTTCAGTCGCGCTTCTTCTCCGGCAAAGGCTCAATCGGTAATCCGGCCTCGCGCCAGGCGCCAAAACCACCCTCGATGTGGGCTACGTTTTCGAGCCCCATATCCTGCGCGGTCTTGGTTGCCAGCGCCGAGCGCCAGCCGGCGGCGCAGAAGAAGACGAAGCTCTTGCCCGAGGAAAACAATTCCTTGTGGTATGGGCTTTCGGGATCGATCCAGAATTCCAGCATGCCGCGGGGCGCGTGATGTGCGCCCGGCACACGGCCTTCGCGCTGCAATTCGCGGATGTCGCGAATGTCGATCAGGACTGTCTCTCCGCCTTCGGCCCGCTCCGCGGCCTGCTGGGGCGTGATCGTCTCGATCTCGGCATTCGCCTCATCGACCAGCTGTTTGTAGCCTTTTTTCATCGCCATCGTCGCACCATCAGCCAAGGTTCAGTTCCTTGAAGAAGTCGTTGCCCTTGTCGTCGATGACGATGAAGGCCGGGAAGTCCTCGACCTCGATTTTCCAGATCGCCTCCATGCCGAGTTCGGCATATTCGACCACCTCGACTTTTTTGATGCAGTCCTGCGCAAGGCGGGCGGCCGGGCCGCCGATGGAACCCAGATAGAACCCGCCATGTCTGCCGCAGGCCTCGCGCACCTGACGTGAGCGATTGCCCTTGGCAAGCATCACCATCGAACCGCCGAAGGACTGGAACTGGTCCACGAAGGAATCCATGCGGCCTGCAGTCGTTGGCCCGAACGAACCGGATGCGTAGCCCTCCGGTGTCTTGGCCGGGCCGGCATAATAGATCGGGTGGTTCTTGAAATAGTCGGGCATCGGTTCGCCCTTTTCCAACCGCTCGCGGATCTTCGCATGCGCCAGATCGCGCGCAACGATGATTGAGCCGGAAAGCGAAAGGCGAGTCTTTACCGGATGTTGCGACAACTCGCTGAGGATCTGAGTCATCGGCTTGTTGAGGTCGATCCTGACCACATGGGAGGTCAGTTTTTCCTCGTCGATATCCGGCATGTACTTGGCCGGATTGGTTTCCAGCTCTTCCATGAAAATGCCGTCACGGGTAATCTTGCCCATTGCCTGACGGTCGGCCGAGCACGAAACGCCAAGCCCGATCGGCAGCGATGCGCCGTGGCGGGGAAGGCGGATGACGCGCACATCGTGGCAGAAATATTTGCCGCCGAACTGCGCGCCGACCCCCATATGCTGGGTAAGTTTGTGCACTTCGGCTTCCATTTCGAGGTCGCGGAAAGCATGACCCGCCTCGCTTCCGGAGGTCGGCAGCGTGTCCAGATAGCGCGTCGAGGCGAGCTTGACCGTCTTCAGGTTCATCTCGGCAGATGTGCCACCAATGACGATGGCCAGATGATAGGGCGGGCAGGCGGCCGTACCGAGCGTGAGGATTTTCTCCTTCAGAAACTCGATCATCCGGTCGTGCGTCAGAAGTGACGGCGTGCCCTGATAGAGGAAGGTCTTGTTGGCCGAGCCGCCGCCCTTGGCGACAAAGAGGAATTTGTAGGCGTCTTCGCCTTCCTCGTAGATGTCGATCTGTGCGGGCAGGTTGTTCTTTGTGTTCTTCTCCTCGAACATGGCTAGCGGTGCGAGTTGCGAATAACGCAGATTCTTGCGCTCATAGGCGTCAAGCACGCCGCGCCCGAGCGCGCCGGCGTCGCTGCCGTCCGTCCAGACCCGCCGTCCCTTTTTGCCCATGACAATCGCCGTGCCGGTGTCCTGGCACATCGGCAGAACACCGCCGGCGGCGATGTTGGCGTTTTTCAGCAGGTCGTAGGCGACAAAGCGGTCATTGTCGGTGGCCTCAGGGTCTTCGAGGATCGAGGCGAGCTGTTTCAGGTGTCCCGGTCTGAGGAGATGATTGATGTCGGCAAAAGCGGTTTCCGACAGAAGCCTCAGCCCTTCCGGCTCCACCATCAGCATTTCCTCGCCGCGGAAACTGTCCACCGAGACGAAGTCGCTGGTGAGCTTGCGGTAGGGCGTTTCGTCTGCGCCAAGAGGGAACATCTGGTCGGTGGAAGGATCGGTCATTTTCGGTTCCGGGTGGATGGCAAATGGCTGTCTCGCGCCGTTTTAGTCGCGGGGCGGTGAATGTCCACTGCCGAGAATGCCGACATCGGGCCGGCTACCGACGTTTGACGAACCGGGCGCGGCTGATAGAACCGTGCGAACAGAGCCGCGAAGACCGAAACGATTGCCGGGAAGGTGTGGATGACTGAAGTCGATCAGGTCATGCTGAATTTCAGCCCGACCAGCCTCGCCATCCTCAACGGTGTACTGGCGATTGTGATGTTCGGCGTAGCGCTGGATCTGACCATCGGCGATTTCAGGCGGCTGCTCGAAGCGCCGCGCGCGCTGCTGATCGGTTTCTTCTCGCAGTTCATTTTTCTTCCGGCCGCGACGTTCCTGCTGGTGCTCTTGTTGCGCCCGTCACCCTCAATGGCGCTGGGCATGATTCTGGTTGCTGCCTGTCCGGGCGGAAATATCTCGAACTTCATCACCCACCGTGCCAGCGGCAACACGGCATTGTCGGTCAGCATGACGGCGATCGCGACAGTGTGCGCGACCATCATGACGCCGTTCAACCTTGCCTTCTGGGGCGGTCTTTATGCTCCTGCCGTGCCGCTTTTGACGGAAACAAGCGTATCGCCGATCCAGATGGCGTGGACGGTCGCTGTTTTGCTGGTCTTTCCGCTCATTCTGGGCATGGTCATCAATGCGCGCTTTCCGGCATTTTCGGCGCGGCTGCGCGGGCCAATGCGCATCATCTCGATGCTTATCTTCGCCGCGTTCGTTATCGGCGCACTTGCTGCGAACTGGCAGTATTTCCTCGCCTATGTGGGCCTCGTCGCCGGCCTCGTTCTGCTGCACAATGCCGTGGCGCTTGGTGGTGGTTACGGAATCGCCTGGCTTGGAGGGCTGGACGAATATGATCGGCGCGCGGTTTCCATCGAAACCGGCATCCAGAATTCCGGGCTGGGGCTCATCCTGATCTTCAATTTCTTCGGCGGACTGGGCGGCATGGCCATCGTCGCGGCATGGTGGGGCGTGTGGCACATCCTCTCGGGGTTCGCCCTAGCGGCCTGGTTCAACCGGCGTCCGGCCAGCGCGTCGGGTGCTGCTGCCTAGCGAACAGGCAGGAACCGCGGCGTATTTGCATCACGTTTTTGCGAAAACCGGACGAAACGACCGGCGCGTCCTCATTCGACCTTAACGTCAGGGCATTCGCCATCTATGATGTTCACCATTCTTGAATCGCATTCGAACTGTTGGACGAGGGGCCGCCAGACGGCCGGATTGGGTGCCGAATGAGACTTATCAGAAATCGCGGTGTGCTTGCGGCAACTGCCATTTTCTCCGGACTGGCATTGCTGGGGGTAGAGCAGGCGTCGGCCAAAACGCTGTTTGAGGCGCTGTTTGGCAAGCGGATCGATCGCCGGCAGGAGGCCGAGCCGGAACCGCCGAAGAAGGTCGTTGTCGCCAAAGTCTCCTCGCCGCAGTATTACAATTACAAGGTCGATGCGCTCGTCAGGGTGGATTTCGCTGCGCTGATCAGCGCGCTTGAGACGGACGAGAAAGATACCGACGAAGCGTCGTCGGGTGAGATCATGCTGGCCTCGGTCGCGGAGCCCGGCGAAGACAACCCGATGATACCGCTGCCCGAAATGGGTGGACAGAGCGGCAAGTTTGCAGCTGCGATCAGCAGCCTGCACGAGTTCGACCTCAAGGCCGAACAGGAGATTGCCGACGCGATTCTGGCTCATTACAGCGCAAACCCCGACTTCATCTGGGTGCGCGACGGCAAACCAAACCATCGCGCCGAAGAAGCGCTGGCTGTACTCGACGAGGCGCCCACTCACGGGCTGGTCGCTGAAGAATATTCGGTCGCGGATATCGACCGCCCGACCGTGGAAGGCGAGGAAGTTGATCGCGCGCTGCGGCTGGCCGAGTTCGAGATGACCTTGTCGGCCCGCGTGCTGCGCTATGTGCGCGATGCTCATGGCGGCCGCGTCGATCCAAACCGGATTTCCGGCTACCACGACTTTGAGCTCAAGACGGTAGACTACGGCCAGGCGCTTGAGGTTCTGGGCGACGCATTTGCAGTTCGCACCTATATGGAGTCCTGGCATCCGCAGAACGATGCCTATGCGGCGTTGAAGGACGAATTGGCCGAGTTGCGGTCAAGCCAGGAAAACGCGATCATCGTATCGTCGGAGCTGTTCATGCGGCCCGGCGCTTCGTCGCCGGAGTTCTCCAAGCTTCTCCGGATCATCGACCGTGATGCCGATGACGAATTCCGCGCTGAGTTCGGCGATCTTCTGACCGCCAATCTGGAAGCCGAGACCTACACGCAGGAACTCGTTCCGGTGATCAAGGCCGCGCAGAAAAAGGCCGGCGCCAAGCCGGACGGCATTATTGGCCCTCGAACGGTCGGCGCGATTGCAGGCGATAGCAAAGCTGATCGCCTCGACAAGGTCCGCATCGCCATGGAGCAGATCAGGTGGTTGCCGTCTGAGCTTGGTCAGCGTCACGTATTCATCAATGCAGCCGAGTTCCGTGCCCGCTATTTCGAAGAGGGCGCCGAGAAACTCTCGATGCGCGTCGTCGTCGGCAAGCGGTCGAACCAGACAAACTTCTTCCAGGATGAGATCGAAGTTGTGGAATTCCACCCCTATTGGGGCGTGCCGCGCTCGATCATTGTCAACGAGATGCTGCCCAAGCTGATGAACGATCCGGGTTACCTCGACCGGATCGGCTATCTGGTGACGGACAGCAGGGGACGCCGGGTCTCTTCCTCGGCGATAAACTGGGCCGCTCATGGTGCAAGGCCGCCCTACGATGTACGTCAGCCGCCCGGCCCGAGAAACGCACTGGGCGAGCTCAAGATACTGTTCCCGAACAAACACGCGATCTACATGCACGACACGCCCGCCAAGAACCTGTTCGAGCGCGAGTCGCGCGCTTTCAGCCACGGCTGCATTCGCCTCCACGATCCGCGCGCCATGGCAGCAGCAGTGCTCGGCTGGAGCCGCGAACAGGTCGAAGAAAGGCTGAAGGGCGGCCATGGGCAGGAGGACGTGCCCGCACGCATTCCGGTCTATGTTTCCTACTTCACGGCATGGCCGGATGCATCGGGCCACGTGAACTATGCGCCCGACGTCTACAATCGCGATTCATACATGCTGAAGGCGATGGACAAGATCGACGAAGTGCGCGCGCCAGGCGTCTGATCTGGAAAAATAAGCGTTCAGGGGGCCCGGTCTCGCACCGGGCCTTTTGTGTATTTGCCCGCGCTTGACTTGCCTGATCGGCGCACCTTATATCCCGCGACCTGTCGCGAGATGTGACATCGGGCGATTAGCTCAGCGGGAGAGCACACCCTTCACACGGGTGGGGTCGCTGGTTCAATCCCAGCATCGCCCACCACCCTACGCCCTGGGCGTATGGGTGGCAGACAGGCCAGTCTCATTTGCGGATCGATTCCGATGCCAGGGCAACCGCCGTGGTGTTCAGGGCATGCAACTGTCAGCGCGCGGCAGCCTTCAGGAGCCTGTCGGCAAGATCCCCCGTCAGTTCATCGTAATGCGAGATGACATGCGAGGGGCCAAATTCGCTGACGTGCCGGTCGGTGTAGCCGAAGTCGACGGCGACTACCGGAATGCCGGCGGCGATGGCGGTGCTTATGTCGGTTTCTGAATCGCCGACCATCAGTGCGCTGGACGGATCGCCATTCGCCGCGGCAATCGTCGAGGTCAGATGGCGGGGATCGGGCTTGCGATAGGGAAAGGTGTCCTGACCGCAAATTGCATCGAACCAGCTGTCGATGCCCAGCCGGGTGAGAAGTTGAACCGAGAGTTGCTCGGTCTTGTTTGTACACACGGCAAATCTGCAGCCGCCCAGACGCAGCCGCTCCAGCGCGGCAACCACGCCCGGATATGGCTGCGAGCTACCCGGCATATTGCCGGCGTAGTGCTCGAGGAAGATCGCGAACAGTTCGGCCAGCTCTGTCTTGTCGAGCGGTCTCTGCTTCGCCGCGAAGGCGCGCTCGATCATGACTTTTGCGCCCTTGCCGATGTAACGCCGAAGGTTGTCGGCCGCCACCGGTTCCATACCAACGGTCCCGATGCTGTGGTTGAGGCTCTCGAGCAGGTCCGGCGCTGTGTCGACCAGAGTGCCATCCAGGTCGAAGACGATCATCGGCGCGGCCATAGTTGCTCCTTGGGTTGGATGCGCTGGCGATAGCGCGCGCGGCAGCTGGGGGCAAGTTCGTAGGGGCTGCCGGAATGTTTTGGCGGCTGGAAACAAAGATGCTAGGAGCGCGGCTCGATTCTCAAGTCCGGCAGGTTCAGGCATGGATGCACGTTCGCTCAAGATCGAGGCCTCGCGCGCCGCGCTCGCTCACGTCGAGGACGGCATGAAACTCGGCATCGGAACCGGTTCCACCGCCGAGGAATTCGTGCGGCTTCTCGGTGCGCGCGTGGCGGATGGCCTGAAGATCATCGGGGTGCCGACATCCGAACGCACCGCCACGCAATGCAGGGAGCTCAGCATCCCGCTTGCCACGCTCGATGAACAGCCCGAACTCGATCTTGTTATCGACGGCGCCGACGAGATCGGCCCCGAACTTTCGCTGATCAAGGGCGGCGGCGGCGCACTGTTGCGCGAGAAGATCGTGGCGGCGGCTTCACGGCGCATGATCGTGATCGCCGACAAGAGCAAGATCGTGCCGCAACTGGGGGCATTTCCGCTTCCGATCGAGGTCAACAAGTTCGGCCTGAAAGCCACCGATATCGCGATCTGCAAGGCATCCGAGGCTCTCGGTCTTAACTGTGACCGGCGTTTGCGGATGACTGGAAACGAGCCATTTGTTACAGACGGCGGCCACTTGATCATCGACGCATCTTTTGGCCGCATTCAGGATGCAAGAGCGCTCTCCGAGGCTCTCCATGCCATTCCCGGCGTTGTTGAGCATGGATTATTTTTGGGGTTGGCGGAATTGGCGATCGTCGCCGCCGAAAGCGGCATCGAGACAATCACAGCAACCCGCCACTAGGGAGTTTTCGTAACAATGTATCTGGCCATTCGTGCCCGTTCCTGGTTCACCACCATCGCCGCTTCGGCCATGATTTCGCTGGCCGTGCCGGCGGTTGCGCAGGAAATTTCCGACAGCCACCTGAAGGCCGCTCGCGAAGCGATCGATGCTTTGACCGCCACCAGGCAGTATGACGATATTCTGCCGCAGGCGGCATTGGCGCTGAAACAGGAGCTGACCCAGAAGAATCCGGACCTCGGTCAGACCATCAGTCAGCTGGTTGACGAGCAGACGCTTGCCCTCGCGCCGCGCCGCGGCGATCTGGAGCGCGAGGCCGCAACCATCTACGCCAAGATATTCAGTGAGCAGCAGCTCAAGGAAGTGACCGAATTCTATCGCTCCGAAACGGGCATCAAGCTGCTGGAGGATGGCGCCCTTGTGACACGCCAGGTTCATGAAGCGGCAGGTATCTGGCAGCGCGGCGTCGCCCGCGATCTGGCGCAGTCAGTCGGGACCAAGCTTCAGGAAATCATCACCGCGAATGCGGCAAGCGCGACGACCGCCACTGAAGGTGAAGAGGCTTCCGGGCAGAGCGACCAGTAATCCTGTCAGGATCAATTTTTCGAAAGCGAAAGCCCGGCCCGGCGGCCGGGCTTTTCTTTTGGTTCGAGGACGCCTAGATCGGGCATTCTTTCACGACGCACATTTCGCAACCGGAGGCCCATCCCGATGGCCAACTATGATTACGACCTATTCGTCATTGGCGGCGGTTCCGGCGGGGTGCGGGCGGGGCGCGTTACGGCATCTTTGGGCAAGAAGGTCGCAGTTGCGGAGGAATACCGGTTCGGCGGCACCTGTGTAATCCGCGGCTGTGTGCCGAAGAAGCTTTTCGTCTATGCCTCGCAGTTCACTGAACATTTCGAGGACTCGGCCGGGTATGGCTGGAGTGTTGGCGACACGCAATTCGACTGGCGCACGCTGGTCGCCAACAAGGACAAGGAAATTGCGCGTCTGGAAGCGGCATATCGCTCGGGTCTTAACAACGCCAAGGCCGAGATGATCGACAGCCGCGCCGAACTGGTGGACGACCACCATGTGCGCATTGTCGCTCAAGACCGCGTGGTCAGCGCCGAGACGATCCTCGTCGCCACAGGCGGGCGGCCCAATCCGCACGAGGCTCTGCCAGGGCACGAGCACTGCATCAGTTCAAACGAGGCGTTCGATCTCTCCGAACTGCCGCGCGCCATCGCAATTGAAGGCGGCGGGTATATTGCGGTGGAATTTGCCAATATCTTCCACGGTCTGGGCGTCGAGACCACTCTTATATACCGCGGCATGGAAATCCTCAGCCGCTTCGACATGGATATGCGGCGCTCGCTGCACGAGGAAATGGAGAAGAAAGGCATCCGCATCCTGTGCCAGACGGTGGCGATCGGAGTGGACAAGCTGCCCGATGGCGGGCTCGCCGTGCATCTCAACAGCGGTGACACGCTTAATGTCGATCAGGCAATGCTGGCGCTCGGACGCCTGCCGAATACGGATGGCCTCGGCCTCGAAGCGGCTGGCGTCGAAACCGGAAAGACCGGCGAGATCATTGTCGACGAATTCTCGCGAACCAATGTTCCGAGCATCTACGCGCTGGGCGACGTGACCAACCGGGTGCAGCTGACGCCCGTCGCGATCCATGAGGCGATGTGTTTTGTCGATACGGTTTTCCGCGGAAAGCCGACAAGTCCGGATCACGAGACGATTGCGACTGCGGTGTTTTCGCAGCCCGAGATTGGAACCGTTGGGCTCTCCGAAGACGAGGCTTCCGGACAGTTCGAAGAGCTGGAAATCTATCTCGCGCGGTTCCGGCCAATGCGTCATACGCTGTCTGGCCGCGACGAGAGAATGGTTATGAAGCTCGTGGTCGATGGCGCGACGCGTCGTGTCGTCGGCGCGCACATACTTGGCCCGGATGCCGGCGAGATGGCCCAGCTCCTCGCCATTCCGATCAAGGCCAGGCTTTCCAAGGACGATTTCGACCGCGCGATGGCGGTGCACCCGACTGCCGCGGAGGAACTGGTGACGATGTACCAGCCGACCTACCGGGTCAGGAATGGCGAACGCGTTGACGCGTAAGACATCAGGTTCTGGTGGTGCCCATAGTCATTGGTGTGCCGCCCAGAAGCCAGTCGATGAACTGGGGCCAGAGCGTTTCGGCAAAGCGCGAGCGAAAAAAGCCCAGATGGCCGATGGCCTTGCCGCCGGCATCGTCGGGTGAGACCCAGCGCTGCTCGACTGGTGCGTTGACGTAGTAACTCATGAATTTGCCTACCGAGCGAGGGTTGCCCCAACTGTCATCGGTGAGCCCGATCGCAAGGATCGGGGTCGTGACGGACGTAAAGCGTTCCGTTTCCGGTACGCCGGGATCGCCGAAGAAATATTCCGGATGGCGGCACCAGCGCGCCCAGTCGCGGAAACAGGAAGACGGTATCGGTTCGCCGATGCCGAGCCAGCGCGGCGTGTCCTGGAAGAACATTGAAATCGGCACGCCGACAAGGTTCATGCGAGCCCACACTGTGCGGTCATCGATCAGACCGTGATATCCGGTCATGGTCGCGACCATGCCGTAGCGATCAAACCGGTCGGCGATGCCGCAGATGCCGAGCGCCTGTCCGCCGAAGGATTGGCCAACGCCGACCATCGCATGGCCGGGCGCGACAGCGTCGAGAGCGGCAGCAGCTGCCGGCATGTCGACCAGCGCCCAATCTTTGTAATCTATGCGCCTGCGCCAGCCCGGCGGCCGTTTGGAGCCGCCGACACCCCGATAGTCGTAGACAAGGGCTGCCCGGGCACCAGCGGCAACAAGTGCCTTTGCGAACGCGGCATAGAGCTGGCGCGGCACTGCGGTTGCGCCGGAAATCAGGACGAGCGGCCCGTTTCCGTTGCCCTCGAACATTGTGCCCGCCAGCGGGAAGCCATCCGGCGTCGGGATTTCGATTTCGCGCGAAGCGGCACCTGCTGCCCCGTCCGGCGCGTCAGACTCTTGATGTGTTGTGCCTTGTTCGTGCGGCTGCTGGTTAAGCATGGTGGCCCTCCAAGCGCTGCGATAGCCACAATTCCAATACCATTGACGTAAACGTCAAAGTCAAGAAAATTGTTCTGGTTTGAACAAACTTGCTTGCGGGCGGAAGGCGCGGGCTTTTGGGACCGGCGATGTCTGCGTTGAGCCTTTGGTCCAAAGCTCGTGGATGTTATTCGATCCGCCACAGGAGATGGGAAAGGGGTTGTTACGAATGGACCAGGACCTGGTTGCCTATTTTGGCTACGGATCGCTGGTCAACCGAGCGACGCTGCGGACCGACTATGTGTCGGCAATGCCGGCGCGTCTGAAAGGCTGGCGGCGGCTGTGGCGTCCCAGGCCTGACATGCCCGGATTTCCGGCCGCGCTCCTGACAGTGGAAGCCGATGCGACAGCCATCTGCGACGGTTTGCTGATTTTCGAGCGGCGGGAGAACCTTGCGGCGGTCGACCAGCGCGAAGCCCGCTATGATCGGGTTCCTGTGTCGCGCGAGGCGCTGGATACCAAATCGGACCTGCCAGACGATTTCGAGGGGTATGTATATGTGGCACAGCGGGAGTTGCCGCCGCATCCTCAGCCGCCGATGATCCTGCAATCCTATCTCGATGCCGTCATGCAGGGCTTTCTTGTCGAGCATGGCGAGGCGGGATTGCGCCGCTTCGTTACCGAAACCGGCGAATTCCACATTCCCGTACAGCGCGACCGCGACGATCCGATCTATCCGCGTTCCGTCGTCCTGAGCGAAGAAGAACGGTCGCTGTTCGATGCCTTGTTGGCCGAACAGGTCGCGTCTTCATCCCGAGGAGATTGATCTCGCGCCTTGCCACTCCTATTCTTTCAGCGAAGGGATGGAGTGGGGTCGGCGCGTGCGTATGCCGGGGACGGAGTGACCAAAGGGTCTTCAGTTCGCATGTTTCGGCGGGCTGTTGCGACCGCGCTGATTGTCATCTGTACAGCCGCTTTCCCGGTTCGGGCCGATACGCTTGCTTCGGTACTTGCACCCTACGAAGGAACCCACTGGCCGCGTTTCATGGACGGGATCGAGCTTGATCCTGATCGGGCCTATGCGCTGCTCATCATGCTGCCGTCAGCCTATCCCATCGATTTCAGGGATGCCGAAGCCGCCCGAATTTCGCTGATGCGCAATGTCCGTGCGCCACTCGCCACCCTGACAGCCAAGACACTGACGGGACATTCGATGGTGGCCTGGCAATGTGCAGGCAAGCGCGGGCTGATTTCCCAGACAGGCGAGAGCACGGGGCAGGCAACGCGCATGATCCTTCACGGTGGTTGGGGAATCACGCCGTTTTTGAGCGTTTTTCACGATGGCAAGTTGGTCAGGATGAAGGATGTTCCTGGCCGCTACCGGTCTTTGATTGCAGCCGGCTCTGTCAGCATCCTGGCAATTGAGGTCAGCAAAGCCTCGTGCCTCTCCATGCGGCGGTACGTGGCGCGGTTTGTCACTCATCCTTCCAATCCAAAGTCCCGCTTTGGTTTGCTTCTCGATCCTGAGCGTTTCGAGGGAGGCGGGTGCGCATCCTTTGCGCTCAGCGCTTTGCGGCGCGCCGGCTTGTTCGCCGGGCACGAACGCCGGTTTCGCCGCAAGGTGAGAATATATGAAGGCCCGCTGGGGCGGCGCGTCGACGTTCCGGAGGGGGTCGACCCGTTCGTGACAGCGCGCAGACGGTCGCACGAGAATGTCGTTTCGTTTTACGCGCTGCGTGCCGGTCCATGGGATAGTGGAAAGCTCAACCGTATCGTAGAGTTTGTCGATCCCGAACTGCTCTATGCCGCATTGGGAGCCATACGCGAGCGCGCCGGCGAGGCTTTCGCGCATCGCGGGCGGGCGGCTCTGTCTGTGACTGATCCCGTAGTGCGGCGCGTGCGCTCAATGGCAACACGGTGGGCCGTCAGCCACTACCGCCTGGCGCGATTCACCGGCGCCAGAAAGTCGACCCTGGTCCTTGAATGGAGATGATGGCCGCGCCAGTTTCGAGGGCTGGAACAGGCGCTGTCGTTCCTGTATAGAGCCGCATCCCGTCAATGGAGCGGTCTGGTATCCGTGCGAGCAAGCGCGCGGAATTCGCAAGTATCGGTGGTGTTATGAAGAAGTGGTCTCCGAATTCGTGGCGCAGCAAGCCTGTCCTGCAGGTCCCAGCCTATCCGGACGCCGACGCGCTGGCAGAGACCGAAGCCCGTCTGGCGACCTATCCGCCGCTGGTTTTTGCAGGTGAGGCGCGCAAGCTGAAGAACCAGTTGGCCGCCGTTGCAGATGGGCAGGCATTCCTGCTTCAAGGCGGTGACTGCGCCGAGAGCTTCGCCGAGCACGGGGCGGACAACATCCGCGACTTCTTCCGCGTATTCCTGCAGATGGCGGTCGTGCTCACCTTCGCCGGTTCGCAGCCTGTGGTGAAGGTCGGCCGAATTGCCGGTCAGTTCGCCAAGCCCCGCTCTTCCGACACCGAGACCGTTGGTGACGTTTCGCTGCCCAGCTACCGTGGCGACATCATCAACGGCATCGACTTCGACGAGAAATCGCGTGTTCCAGATCCCGCTCGGCAGGAAATGGCCTATCGCCAGTCGGCAGCCACGCTCAATCTTCTACGTGCCTTCGCGCAGGGCGGTTTTGCAAGCCTGGAAAACGTGCACAAATGGATGCTCGGCTTCGTAGCCGACAGTCCGCAGTCGGAGCGCTACGAGGAACTGGCCAACCGGATATCGGAAACGATCGACTTCATGCGCGCTGTCGGCATTACGTCGGACAGCAATTTCGCGCTGCGTGAAACGGACTTCTACACCAGTCACGAGGCGCTGCTTCTGGGCTATGAAGAGGCGTTGACCCGTGTCGATTCAACGTCGGGCGACTGGTACGCGACATCCGGACACATGATCTGGATCGGCGACCGCACCCGCCAGCCGGACCATGCGCACATCGAATATTGCCGTGGCATCAAGAACCCACTCGGCCTCAAATGCGGTCCGTCGATGACGCCTGACGGGCTTATCGAGCTGATCGACCTGCTCAATCCGGAAAACGAACCTGGCCGGCTGACCCTGATCGCTCGTTTCGGCGCCGAAAAGGTTGGCGACCACCTGCCGCAACTGGTGCGCGCGGTGAAGAATGAGGGTCGCAAGGTGGTCTGGTCCTGTGATCCGATGCACGGGAATACGATCACGCTCAACAGTTACAAGACGCGGCCTTTTGATCGTATTCTCAAAGAGGTACAGGCATTTTTTGAAGTACACCGTGCAGAAGGAACGCATCCCGGCGGCATTCATGTCGAGATGACCGGCAAGAACGTGACCGAATGCACAGGTGGAGCGCGGGCGATCTCCGCAGAAGACCTGCACGACCGTTATCACACACATTGCGATCCGAGGCTCAATTCCGATCAGGCACTGGAACTCGCTTTCCTGATTTCGGACCTGCTGAAAAAACAGCAGCCGCGAACTGAAAAGAAGGCGGTCAACGCCTGACGATCACTCGGGCGCATTTCGCGAACCATGATCTCAAAGACCCGGTTGTCTCGTTCACCGACAGCCGGGCCTTTACCATTTGTTTGCCTTGAGCGCCGGAATCGGCCGCTGAGACCGTACAGAATGAGCCAAACCCACTTCCGCACAGCGCTTTCTTAAGACCACGTGCCACAGACTTCCCGCTCGAAATGCTGGGGGGCATGCGGGTGGAAACGATGAACGGCCATCTATCGAAGCTGTTGGGCAGTGGCCTGACTTTGGGGTTTGGCTATTTCGCCCTGGCAAGCATCTCTATCCTGTTATCGCGGTACGATGGCGGCATTGCAGCGATCTGGCTCGCCAACGCGTTCGCAATCGCATTTGTACTCATCCGTTCCGTTCCGCTGACTGTTTCGATCGCGGTGGTGGCTGTCGCATCAGCCTCCGCAAACGCTGTCGCCGCCGCTCAGCCGGTGGAACTCGCCCTGTTGGCCACGCTGAATGCGTTCGAGTTCGGTCTGGCAGTTGTGCTCATCCGCTGGTGGCTTGGCGATCGTGCCAACCAGCCTGAATTGCCGGAGCAGGCGGTCGCATTCTTCGCGTTGGCGGCCGTTGGCGCGCCACTTGTCACGGCTGCACTCGCAGCGCTTGCCATTTCGCCGGTTGTTGAACTGCCTGCCCCGACACTTGCCTATCAATGGCTTTCGGCAAGCTTCCTCGGCGCCGCGTTGGTCATTCCGCCGATGATGCTGGCCGGCTTCCGCAATACGGAAGCGCAGGTCACGACCCGTCAGGCAATGATCTTTGCCGCTACTTCTGCAGGTGCGATCCTTGTCGCCTGCGTTGCGCTTGGATCCTACCTGTTTCCGTTCTTCGCTATCGGTCTTTACCTGCTGATCACCGCGGTTTTCCTCACCCGGTTTGAAGTCGCACTGGTCGCAACCGTGTCCGGTGCAGTCGCGATCTTCATGGCGGTTGCCGGCCTCATCCCGGGCTTCGCGGATGGCGCGGCGGCATTTGCCGATCGTTTCCAGATTTCGCTGGGCTTTGCGCTGGTATTCCCGGTGTTCGTCTCAATTCTGCTGTGGCGCCTGCGCGGCAACCAGGAGCGGCTGGCCGAAAGTGAGGAACTGTTCCGCCGTGCCATGGAAGACTCCGCCGTGGGCATGGCTATTGTCGAACTCGACGGTCGCATCACTAAGGCAAATCGCGCCTTGGCGGAGATGCTGGGCTATTCGATTGAAGAACTTGAGGCTGACAGCCTGCCCAATCTGACCTATCTGCCGGACAAGCATCTGAGCGTTCGCACAATCAGGGAAGTCCTTGCCGGCAGGCAGTCCAACTACCGGTTTGAAAAGCGGTACGTCCACAAGAACGGGACACCCATATGGGTTGAGCTTACCGGCTCCGTAATCCGCGACAGCGAAACGGGCGAAGCGCGCTATGTGGTTTCCCAGATCGAGAACATCGATGAGCGCAAAAATGCGCAACAGGCGGTGGTCGAAGCCGAAAATCGCTGGAATTTTGCACTTTCGAGTGCTCGCCAGGGCGTTTGGGACCTCAATGTGCGCGAGGGACGCACATATTATTCGCCGATCTGGAAGGAGATGCTGGGCTATGCCGACGACGAACTCGGCGACGACCCTGACCTTTGGCTGAAGCTGGTGCACCCCGACGATCGCGCACGGGCGCTTGAGCTCGACGAACAGATGCTGAATGGCGAATCCTCGTATTTTGAGGGCGAGTTCCGCATGCAGCACAAGGACGGCAGCTGGGTCTGGGTGCTGGACCGGGGCAGGACAATCGAACGCGATGCCGACGGCAACGTGGTGCGGGCTATCGGAACCCATACCGACATTACCGTGCAGAAGCAGGCGCAGGCGCGCATTGCGGCTACGGCCTCTGCGCTGCGCGCGGAGAAGGAAAGGCTGCGCGTTACGCTCCATGCCATCGGAGACGCCGTTATTTGCACCGATGCAGCCGACAACGTGTCGTTCATGAACGCTGCGGCTGAGGCCCTGACCGGCCTGTCGGCGGACCAGTCGATAGGTCAGCCGCTGGCCACAGTCTATTGCCCGCGTGACGAGGAGACGAACGAGGTCATTCCGCTGGTCGATCACGGCGCAGACGGGTCGGCTCGGACCCACGACCGGGCTGTTATCGTGCGCCAGAACGGCACCCGGTCCTCGGTCCGTCAGGTTGTCTCGGCCATCGTGACCGAAGGCGAAGTGATGAATGGCTCGATTATCGTGGCGCAGGACATAACCGATGCGCGCACGCTGCAGCGTCAGCTTGCTTATGCCGCGAGCCACGATTCGCTCACCGGCCTTGCCAATCGGGCGAACTTTCTCTCCGTCATGAGGGAGTTGCTCGAAGAAACGCGGGACGAGGCCGAAATCAGGCACCAGCTTCTGTTCATCGACCTCGACCGCTTCAAGACGGTCAACGACCGGGCCGGACACGGCGCGGGCGATGTGCTTCTGAAGCGGATTTCCGAGGTTTTGCGGAATTTCGGGCGCAGCAACGGATTTGTCGCCCGGCTGGGCGGTGATGAGTTTGCGCTGATCCTCAAGCATGTCGACGTCGAGACAGCCGTCGGCGAGGCGGAAAAGATCGTCGCAGAGATCGCCGCGCTCGATTTTGTCTGGGAAGGCGAGCGGTTCAAGGTCGGAGCGAGCGTCGGCGTGGCGTCGCTTACGCCCGATTGCCGCGCGATCGATGAAGTCATCGCAAATGCCGACCGGGGTTGCTATTCGGCTAAGGCAGCCGGGCGAGGAACCGTGTCCGTGCATTCGGCCGAAGCCGCCTGAGGCCGCAGACCGCAACAGCACGTCGCATTATTCTGAACGTTCGATCCATTTCTTCGCGATGGTCGGCGCCGTGGCTACGCGCCATGATGCCGGCATGGAGGATGGAATGAGCGACATTCATGAAGGCGGCTGCCACTGCGGCGCCGTGCGGTACCGCATCGACGGTCCGCTGCGCAGCGTGGTTTTCTGCCATTGCACGCAATGCCGCAAACAGAGCGGGCACTACTTCGCCGCCACCAGCTGCGCCACTGCCGATCTCGCTATTACCGGATCCGAATATCTGACCTGGTACCGGGCATCGGAAACAGCAAGCCGCGGCTTTTGTTCGACATGCGGTTCGGCGCTGTTCTGGAAGGGCGACCACAGCGACCATATTTCGATCCTGGCAGGCAGCATGGATTTGCCGACAGGCGTCAAGGCCGACCGGCATATCTACGTTGCCGACAAGGGTGACTATTATTCAATCGATGACGGGTTGCCGCAGTTCCCGCAATCGGACTGAAGCGCCCGTAGTGCTGCTCATTGCCTTCCCAGCCGCGCTTGCCATTGGGTAGATATGGCTATCGAGGCCCGGCGGGAGACGAACATGCAAAGATTGATCAATGCTACGCGCAATTCGGCGCGGGCTTGTCGCGTGTTGCTACGCGACGAAGCGGCTTTCCGCTATGAAGTGGCGGCCATGCTTCTGGCTCTGCCGATTGGCTGGTTCGTGGCTTCGACCTTGCGGGGTTACCTACTTCTGATCGGCGTTCTGCTGGTGCTGATGATCGTTGAAACAATCAACTCGGCGATCGAGGCTGCCTGCAATGCCTTTTCGCGTGAGTTCAACGCTGACATACAGCAGGCAAAGGACTGTGGTTCGCTTGCCGTTGCGCTGACAATGATAATTGCGGCTGGTGTCTGGGGCGTTGCGGTTTGGGAACGGTTCTTCGCCGTTTGAACCGCGATACTTCCCCGAAAGGAATTACATTGACCGATATCCCTGACGATCTTCTGCTTGGGAAGCGTGCCGGCTTGCCTGACGAGTTGCACCTTCTCCTTGAGCAGTATCCGCGAGACGAGTGGCAGGCACATTCTGGCATTCACGGAATGGCGTCGTTCTGGTTGCAGCGCCATGACATGTTTCGCGAAATGGGAGGCGTTTTGACCGGCGCTATCGAAAACTTCAGAGAACAGAAGACGTCCCCGCGTGAGTTTGCCGACTTCTTCGCGCCTCGGCTCAATTTCTTTCTGGGCCATCTCGACGGGCATCACAACATCGAAGACCAGGTCTATTTTCCGGCATTCGCGCAAGCCGAGAGCCGGCTGAAGCGGGGTTTCGACATTCTCGAGTCCGACCACCACATCATCCATGAGGGGCTCGAGCAAAACGCCGAAACGGCGCGCGCTTTCCTGAAGGTGCTGGATGCCGACGCGGACAAGCAGCGCTTTGCGGCGGACGCCTATGCAGACGCCAACGAAAGGCTGGTGTCGATGCTGTCCCGCCATCTGGACGATGAGGAGGACCTGATTATCCCGCTCATTCTCGACCGGGGCGACGACGGATTCGGCGTCTGACGTTTATGGCGGACTTGCGGGGCGCAAGTTTCCGGACCTAGATCAAGCGACATATCTGAGGAGGATGTGGTGAAAAGTTTCGATGCGATCCGGAAGCGTGCAGCCGAGCGCAAGGGCGGCGACGACGTGCTGGCGACGCTGCTCGGCCCGAAGCCCGACAATGCCGCGCTGGCCGATCTGCTGGACGACCGTGTCTTGTCGGCCATGGCCGAGCGCGTTTTCTCGGCCGGTTTCGTCTGGCGCGTCATTCAGCAGAAATGGCCGGGCTTTGAAGAGGCGTTTCTGGGTTTTGAACCGAAGCGCCTCCTCTTCCAGCCGGACGATTTCTGGCACGACCTCGCATCGGATGCGCGGATCGTCCGCAATCCGCAGAAGATCAAATCTGTGCGGGACAACGCAGCTTTTGTGGATCGTGTTTCGCAGGAGCATCGTTCGTTCGGCAGGTTTCTCGCGAACTGGCCGGCCGACGATCAGGCTGGACTGGTTGCCTATCTCGGCAAGAATGGCAGCCGGCTCGGCGGCAATACCGGGCAGTATCTGCTGCGGTGGCTCGGCTGGGACAGCTATATCATTTCGGGTGACATGCTGGCCGCGCTGCGCGATGCGGGCCTCGAGGTCTCGGAAAAGGCGAGTTCGAAATCCGACAGGGCGAAGATACAGGCGCAGTTGAACATTTGGGCGGGCGAGACCGGCCTGCCTTATGTTCACATCTCGCGTATCCTAGCCATGTCGACCGGCCCCAACCGCACGCCTGAAGAAATCCGGCAATATGTCGGCGACGGTGAATAGGGCCGTTTGCCTGATCGACCGCACTGGCCCAATTGCCACGCCCGGCAGCCCGCGCTAGACGGACGGCATGACCGCTCCAGACGTTCTCCGCATCGCCATTGCCCAGCTCAACCCGACTGTCGGCGACATTGCCGGCAATCTCGCCAAGGCGCGCGAGGCACGGGCTGATGCGGCGCGTCACGGTGCCGATCTCGTACTCTACACCGAGCTGTTCCTGTCCGGTTATCCACCGGAGGATCTGGTGCTGAAGCCAGCCTTTCTGACTGCATGCGAACAGGCGATGGCAGAATTCGTCAAGGAGACCGGTGACGGCGGACCGGGCGTCATTATGGGCGTGCCTCTGAAGCGCGACAGCGGTGTGCACAACGCGGTCGTCGTGGCAGATGACGGCAAGGTGATCGGCGAACGCTACAAGGTCGACCTGCCCAATTATGGCGAATTCGACGAGAAGCGCGTCTTCCAGCCGGCACCCGAACTGCCGGGGCCGGTGAACTTTCGCGGCATCCGCCTGGGCATACCCATCTGCGAAGACATCTGGGGCGACCTTGCGGTCTGTGAAACTCTGGCTGAATCCGGCGCCGAACTTCTGCTCGTTCCCAATGGCTCGCCCTACTATCGCGGCAAGGTCGATATCCGCCATCAGGTGGTCATCAAGCAGGTCATCGAAAGCGGGCTGCCGATGGTCTATGCCAACCAACTCGGCGGGCAGGACGAGTTGGTGTTCGATGGCGCATCGTTCGCCATCGAGGCCGACCATTCACTTGCCTTCCAGATGAGCCAGTTCGAGGAAGCAGTCGTCGTTACAACGTGGAAGCGCGGAGACGAGCACTGGACCTGCGATGCCGGCCCGATGTCGCAGATCCCGACCGCGGAGGAGGCGGACTATCGCGCCTGCATGTTCGGATTGCGCGACTATGTGAACAAGAACGGCTTCAAGAATGTGGTTCTGGGGCTGTCCGGCGGGATCGATTCGGCCATCTGCGCTGCCCTGGCGGTGGATGCGCTGGGCGAAGAACGGGTGAGGGCGGTCATGATGCCCTACCGCTACACTTCGAAGGACTCGCTCAAAGATGCCGAAGACTGCGCCCGCGCGCTGGGCTGCCGATACGACATTGTGCCGATCTTCGAGCCGGTCGAGGGTTTCAACAACGCGCTGACGCAACTGTTCGAAGGCACCGAGGAAGGCATTACCGAGGAGAACCTGCAAAGCCGGTCGCGCGGCACCATCCTGATGGCCATCTCCAACAAGTTTGGCTCGATGGTGGTGACGACGGGCAACAAGTCGGAAATGTCGGTGGGTTACGCCACGCTTTATGGCGACATGAATGGCGGGTTCAATCCGATCAAGGACCTCTACAAGATGCAGGTCTATGCTCTGTCGCGCTGGCGCAATACCACCGTGCCGCCGGGCGCTCTTGGGCCGTCGGGTGAGGTCATTCCGTCCAACATTATCGACAAGGCGCCGTCGGCAGAACTGCGCCCGGACCAGACCGACCAGGATTCGCTGCCGCCCTATCCGGTGCTCGACGACATTCTGGAATGCCTTGTCGAGCACGAAATGGGCGTGGACGAAATCGTCGGGCGCGGCCATGACCGCGAGACGGTTCATCGGATCGAGCACCTGCTCTACATCGCCGAATACAAGCGTCGGCAGGCGGCCCCCGGCGTGAAGATCACCAGAAAGAATTTCGGCCGCGACCGCCGCTACCCGATCACCAACCGGTTCCGGGACCGGAGCTGAGAGACGCTTTGGTCACGGTGGAAATCAGCTTCGATCAGGCGCGGATGGATTTCGAACGCACCTCGGCGATGATCCGTGAGTCTTACTGGGGTGCGGGGCGATCGGATGACCAAAACTGCAGAGCTTTCGCCAACTCGGTTTGCGCGATTGCCCTGATTGACGGACAGCAGGTCGGTTTCGCACGAGCATCGGGCGACCGAACCTATTTTGCACGGATGTCGGATGTGATTGTCTGGCCCGACTTTCGCCGCCGCGGGATTGGCAAGGCATTGGTCGAGGCGCTGCTTGCTCACCCCGAACTCACAGCGGTCGGCACATGGACGCTGAACACGTCCGACGCGCACGCGTTCTACTCGGCCTATGGATTCAAGCCTTCAACAAACGGCGATGAAATGCGGCTCAATCGCGTGGTGACCGGGTGAGCCGTTTCTTTTCCTTTCTGCGCGAAAACGCCCGCTGGCTGGGCGGCTGTTTCCTGCTGACCTATTTCTCGTCCTTCGGACAGACCTTCTTCATTTCGCTGTCGGCGGGAAATATCCGCGAAGAATACGGACTGAGCCACGGCGATTTCGGCGTCGTTTACATGCTGGGCACGCTGGCGAGCGCGCTTACCCTGCCGCGCGTCGGGCAGATCGTCGACCGCTATTCGGTGCGCACGGTCACGCTCATCATCGTACCGTCGCTGGCCGTGGCGTGCTTGCTCATGTCGTTCTCCCAGCATCTGCTGCTGCTTGGGCTGGCGATCTACATGCTGCGTCTGTTCGGGCAGGGCATGATGAGCCAGAACGCGTTCACGGCGGCAGGACGGTGGTTTGCCGCGCAGCGCGGCAAGGCAACGTCGGTCACCGCGATCGGCGTCAATGCCGGGGAAGCGGTGTTTCCGTTCCTGTTCGTGGTGACTGCCGGCGCATTCGGCTGGCGCGGAGCGTGGATTGCCTGCGCCATAGCGCTGATGGTGGTCGCACTGCCGCTGATATCGTCGCTGGTGGCGGTCGAGCGGCAGCCACGCTCCTCCGACCCTTCCATGCCGGCAACCGCCGTTCGCGACTGGACACGGGCAGAGGTTCTGCGCGATCCGCTGTTCTACCCGCTGCTTCTCGGCATATTCGCGCCCGGCTTCATCGGCACGACGATATTCTTTCACCAGGTCTATCTGGTCGAGCTTCGTGGCTGGTCGCTCGAAGGATTCGCTGCGTCCTTCACCTTCATGGCGGCGATGGTGGTCACGTTCTCGCTGATTGCCGGTTATCTGGTTGACCGGTTCAGCGCGGTCGCCATGTTGCCCACATTTCTCATTCCGCTTGGTCTCGCCTGCATGGCGCTGGCCGGGATCGAGGCGCAATGGGGCTCGATCCTGTTCATGGGACTGCTCGGCATATCCTACGGGTTTCAGAACACCCTGTTCGGGGCGCTCTTTCCCGAAATCTATGGCGTCAAATACCTCGGTGCGATCCGGGCGTTCATCGTCGCGATCATGGTTTTTGGCACCGCCGCGGGTCCCGGCTTGACTGGCTATCTGATCGACATCGATGTCAGTTATCCGTTCCAGATATTCGTCATGGGCGCTTATTGCTTCTGTGCCTCGGTGCTTATGTATTTCGTCTCCAGGGCGCTCAGCGCGCGCAACTTGCAAGCGCAGGGGGCTTCGGCTACGCCGCAGCCATGACAATCACCGTCCGTTTCGCTCCGTCGCCTACCGGCTTCATCCATATCGGTAATGCACGCACCGCGCTGTTCAACTGGCTGTTCGCCAAGAGTTCCAACGGGCAGTTCATCCTGCGTTTCGACGACACAGACACCGCGCGTTCGACGCGCGCATTCGCCGACCAGATCGAGACCGATCTCGATTGGCTGGGCTTGGCTCCGGACGCAATCTATCGGCAGTCTGAGCGCTTCGGGCTCTACGACGCTGCGGTGGAGCAGTTGAAGAAGGCTGGCCTTCTCTATCCATGCTACGAGACGGCGGAGGAGCTTGAGCGGCGCAGGCGGATCCGGCTGCAGCGCCGCTTGCCGCCGGTCTATGGTCGCGAGGCGCTCAAGCTGACCGACGAAGAGCGCGCGGCATTTGAGGCCGAAGGCCGCAAGCCGCACTGGCGATTTCTCCTGCCCAATTTCGAAAGCGATCCGCAGGAGACGCAGCGGACCGAGATCAAGTGGGATGATGTCGTTCGCGGGCCGGAGACGGTCGATCTGGCGTCGCTCTCAGACCCGGTCCTGATCCGCGAGGACGGGACATATCTCTATACGCTGCCATCCGTTGTCGATGATATCGACCTTGGCGTGACCCATGTCATCCGAGGCGATGACCACATCACCAATACGGGCGCGCAGATTGCGCTGTTTCGTGCGCTGGGCAGCGAACCACCAGCTTTCGGGCACCATAATCTTCTGACGGCTGCGACCGGCGAGGGCTTGTCCAAGCGGACTGGTGCGCTGTCGATCAAGAGCCTGCGCGAAGACGGCATCGAACCGATGGCGGTTGCTTCACTGGCGACGCTGATTGGCACTTCCGATGCCGTTTCAGCTGTGCCGGACATGGATGCGTTGGCGGCGGATTTCGACATATCGCGCAGTTCGCGCAGCGCGGCCAAATTCGATCCCGCCGAACTTCTGGTGCTCAACAGGGCGCTGTTGCGCGACATGCCATTCGATGCAGTTCGCCAGCGGCTGGCAGAACAGGGCATCGCGGGCGACAGGGCCGAGCCTTTCTGGCTTGCGGTGCGCGGCAATATCGAAAAAGTCGCGGAGGCCGGTGCCTGGTGGTCGATTGTCACCAATGGACCTGCCGCGCCGGTGGCATTGTCCGATGAGGACATCGCCTTCGTCCGTGAGGCCTTCGAGGTGTTGCCGCCGGAGCCGTGGAACCGCGAAACCTGGAAGGAATGGACCAGCGCGGTGAAGGAACAGACCGGACGCAAGGGCAAGGCGCTGTTCGCGCCGCTGAGACTGGCGCTTACTGGAGTTCCGTCCGGCCCGGAGCTCGCAGATCTATTGCCGCTTCTGGGTCGGGAAGGAACGCTGGCCCGACGACCCTGATCCGCCGTTCGTTGTCGTCGTCCAGCGTGCGCATGGCCGGTTCTTCTTCCACCACGGCGATCTGAGGCGCCAGCAACTCTGCAATCGACGACGCGGTAAGGCCGCCTTCGCGGTTTGCGCGGGTTTCGGGGTCTTCAGCCGGATCCGGTCTGGCTTCAGGCTCTGGCAGGATGGTGGCCTGCTCGACTGCCTCATCGTCCTCAGTCTGCTCCGGCAGATCGCCGGCGATAATGCTGAACTCCTTCGGCGCATTGCACTTGCAGGCCTTGGTGCGCTCGTAGGCAGGATCGCGGTAGCGGAACGCCATCGGAAGTTCGGTGTATGGCTCGCCGTTGACCGACGAGATCATGGCGTCGGTCTCCTCGTCGGGAACCCGGTGATAAAAGAGCTCAACTTCGGTGCCCGGGCACATGGCCTGGCAGGCCTTGCTGTCGCGGTCGAACAGTTTGGGCGAGGACGAATAGGCAATCGGGAAGAAATAGCCGTCGCAGGTACGCACGCACAGCGTGCGGTAGTTGCCGGGCTTAGCACTCCTGCCTGACGAGGAATTGCGGCTGGTCGTGGCCTCCTCGACGTCGATTGTGTTTTTGCGCTCGCTCTCCCGTGAACCGAACAACCGGGAAAACAGACCCTTCGACCGGTTGTCATCCTCGTTGCGCGCAGTTGCGTCGCGGCAGCCATTCTTCTTGATCGCGGTCAGGATGCGCGCCTTTTCGCGCTTTGCCGAACCGCCGGCGATTTCATTCTTGGTGCGCTGAAGCTGCAGCAGATTGCGCTCCATCTTGGCGACGGTGGCGCGAATGTCGCCGCATTGCGGCTTGATCGACGCCAGGAACGAGCCGCAGCCATTGTTCTGCTGTCGGTTTTTCGCCCGCTCAAGCTGCTGTTTTTGCGAGATGATTGCGCGTTCGTAGCGGCGCAACTTGGTGCGGTCGCCACCATTCGAGACGGAAGCAAGCTGTGCTTCGAGATTGCGGCAGTCCGACTGCGCGGCAACAACCTGCGGGCTCGCAACAACCACCGCGGCGGCGACCGCAATCACCGAAAGTCTTGCCGTGATCGAAGATAGCCGCATCGCGCCCGCCGCTTGCAGCCGAATCGCGCCACCGGGCGCGAAGCTGCCTGCGAAAATGCTAAGGCAGGCGGGTTAACCTTTGATTGACCGTCCTAGCCGGCTGCGCGCTGCGCAGCCTCGACGACGGCCAGTGCGGTCATGTTGACGACGCCGCGCGAGGTCACCGAGGGCGTCAAAATGTGCGCCGGCAGCCGCGTTCCAAGCAGTATCGGGCCGACGTGGAGCGCGTCGGTCATCGACTTGATTGTCGTCAGCGCGATATTGGCGGCGTCGAGATTTGGGAAAACAAGCAGGTTGGCTTCCCCGTCCAGCCCGGAATGCGGGAACACCCGGTTTCTGAGGTCGACCGACAGGGCGGAATCACCATGCATTTCGCCGTCGGCCTGCAGGTCGGGCGCCAGCTTGCGCAGCAGCTTTGCCGCCTGGCGCATCTTGAGTGCGCTGGCGGAATCGCGAGAGCCGAAATTGGAGTGCGAGAGCAGGGCAGCCTTGGGCTCGAGGCCGAAGCGGCGGATTTCTTCGGCCGCCAGAATGGTCATTTCGGCAATCTCGTCGGCTGCCGGATCGACGGTGACATAGGTGTCGGTCAGGAAGGTCGAGCCGCGATCGGAGATCAGCATCGAAAGCGCGGAATAGTCCTGCGCGTCGTCGCGGCGGCCGACAATCACGTCGACATTGCGCAGATGCCGCTCGAAACGCCCTTCGAGACCGCAGATCATGGCGTCGGCCTCGCCGCGAACCAGCGCAAGTGCGGCGATAACAGTGCTGTTGGTGCGAACCAGCGTGCGGGCTGCTTCCGGCGTTATTCCGCGCCGCCCGGCAAGCTTCACGAGCAGGTCAACATAATCGCGATAGCGCGGGTCGTCTTCCGGGTTGACCAGCTCAAAGTCGGTGCCCGCACGGATCTTCAGGCCGTAACGCTTCAGCCGTGTTTCGACGACCTGCGGGCGGCCGATGAGGATGGGCTCTGCAATGCCTTCCTCGATCACCACCTGTGCGGCGCGCAGCACGCGCTCGTCCTCGCCGTCGGCATATACGACCCGCTTGCCGCCGGCCTGCCTGGCGGCGGAAAAGACCGGCTTCATCACCAGGCCTGAACGGAAGACGAAGCGTGTCAGCCGGTCGACATAGGCGTCCATGTCCTCTATCGGACGGGTTGCGACGCCGGTCTCGCAGGCGGCCTTCGCCACCGCCGGCGCGATGCGCAGGATCAGGCGGGGATCGAAGGGCGAGGGGATCAGGAAATCTGGCCCGAAGATCGGCGTCTCGCCCGAATAGGCGCGGGCAGCGACATCAGACGGCTCTTCGCGCGCAAGTGCTGCGATCGCTTCCACCGCCGCCATCTTCATCTCTTCGTTGATGGCCGTTGCGCCGACATCCAGGGCGCCGCGAAATATGTAAGGAAAACACAATACATTGTTGACTTGATTGGGAAAATCGGACCGCCCCGTGCAGATCATCGCGTCTGGCCGCGCCTCGCGCGCAAGGTCGGGCATGATCTCAGGCGTTGGGTTGGCGAGCGCCATGACCAGCGGCTTCTCGGCCATTTCCTTCAGGAGTTCGGGCTTGAGAACGCCGGCGGCTGACAGACCGAGAAAGACGTCCGCTCCGCCGATCACGTCCGCCAGCGTTCGCGCGTCGGTGTCCTTCAGATAGGGTTCCTTCCAGCGGTCCATTTCCTCCGTGCGGCCGCGCCATGCGACGCCATGCCGGTCGGTCAGCCAGATGTTGTCCGGATTTGCGCCCAGCGACACCAGCAGGTTCACGCAGGCGAGCGCCGCAGCACCTGCGCCGGACGTGACGATCCTGACTTTGCCGATGTCCTTGCCAGCCAGTTCCAGCGCATTGATGACGCAGGCCGCAACGATGATTGCCGTGCCGTGCTGGTCGTCGTGAAAGACGGGAATGCCCATCTTCGCCTTGAGCTGTTCCTCGACCTCGAAGCACTCCGGTGCCTTGATGTCCTCCAGATTGATGCCGCCGAAGGTGGGTTCGAGCGCGGACACCGTATCGACCATGCGCTCGACGGTCGGCGCGTCGATCTCGATGTCGAACACGTCGATGCCCGAGAATTTCTTGAACAGGACGGCCTTGCCTTCCATTACCGGCTTGGAGGCAAGCGGGCCGATATTGCCGAGGCCGAGCACGGCTGAGCCGTTGGAAATTACCGCAACCAGATTGCCGCGCGCCGTGAAGTCGGCGGCCTTTCGGGGGTCGGCCTCAATGGCCAGACAGGGTGCGGCAACGCCCGGCGAATAGGCCAGCGCCAGATCGCGCTGGTTACCCAGCGGCTTTGTCGCCTGGATCGCCAGCTTGCCGGGAACCGGATGGCGATGAAAGAAAAGCGCGGCTTCCTCGAAATCGGAAAACCGCGGCGCCTTCTTGTCTGATCCACTCATCCGGATAGTGCCCCGTCAGAACGCAGCGTCGAAGAGGCCGCCATCCATGCGCAAGTTCTGCCCGGTGATATAGCCGGCATGTGATGAACAGAGGAAGGCGCAAGCCTGACCGAATTCTTCAGGCGTGCCGAAGCGCTGCGCCGGAATTTCGGCCATCTGCTGCTTCGCGCGCTCTTCTTCCGAGATGCCTGCCTTCTGTGCGCCAATGCGAATGTTGGAGCGGATGCGGTCGGTGTCGAACTTGCCGGGCAGAACGCTGTTAATTGTGACGTTGTGATGCGCCACCTTTCGTGCCACGCCTGCCAGAAAGGCAGTCAGGCCAGCCCTTGCGCCAGACGAAAGATCGAGGCCGGCAATCGGCTGGTAGACCGACAACGAGGTGATGTTGACGATGCGGCCGAACTTGCGCTCCGACATGCCGTCGATCACGGCCTGTATCAGCTCGATCGGCGTGATCATGTTTTGGGTCACGCCGTCAATCATCGCCTGCCGGTCGAGTTCGCGGAAATCCTTCAGCGGCGGGCCGCCATTGTTGTTGACCAAAATGTCGGGGTTGGGGGCGGCTTCCAGCAGCGCGCGCTGACCTTCAGGCGACGATACGTCGGCGACAATTTCCGTGACTTCGATGCCGTACCGGGTGCGGATCTCGTCTGCCGTCTGTTTGAGTTTGGCGGCGTCCCGGCCGTTGACCACCAGATTGCAGCCGGCTTCTGCCAGCGCTATCGCGCAGCCCCTGCCGAGCCCCCGGCTCGATGCGCAGACAATCGCCGTCCGACCCTTGATACCGTAATCCACGTGCGCCCTCCTGATTGTGCAGTGCTGCTGTAACTCGACCGCACGTTTCAAGACAACAGCCGTCATAAGCCTGTGACATGAATCGACGCATAGAGGCCGCGTTCGCACCGAGAACGGGCCTGCCTCATGAGCTCAGACCAGCCGCGCCGCTTCCGTACCCTTTTCATCTCCGATGTCCATCTGGGTTCCAAACCGGCCAAAGCGGATTATCTGATCGATTTCCTGCGTTTCCACGAGGCCGAGACGATCTATCTGGTCGGCGACATCGTCGACGGATGGCGGCTGAAGCGAAGCTGGCACTGGCCGCAGGCGCACAATGATGTCGTGCAGAAGCTGCTGCGGCAGGCGCGCAAGGGAACCAAGATCAATTACATTGCCGGCAATCATGACGAGTTCCTGCGCGGCTTTCAGGGTACGCATTTCGGTGGCGTGGAAGTTATGGACAGGACCGTCCACGAAGCGGCGAACGGCAAGCGTTATCTCGTCATTCACGGCGACCAGTTCGATTCGATCGTTCATTCTGTTCGCTGGCTCGCCTATCTGGGCGACTTCGCCTACGACGCCTCGATTGTCGTCAACCGCATTGTCGCGCGTGTACGGCGCGTGTTCGGCATGCCTTACTGGTCGTTTTCGTCTTGGGCCAAGGTCCGCGTGAAGAAGGCGGTCAATTTCATCAGCGCGTTCCAGACGCTGGTAGCAGACGAGGCGCGGCGCAGCGAGGTGGACGGTGTGATCTGCGGTCATATCCACCACGCCACGATGGAGGACATCGCCGGCATTCGCTACATCAACACTGGCGACTGGGTGGAAAGCTGCACTGCTGTCGCCGAACATTCGGACGGGACCTTCGAGGTGATACACTGGCGCGATATCGCCGGAGCCGAGCTGGAAACGGTCAGTGACAGGGCGCGCAAGGTGCCGATCGTCATTCCGGACGCCGAATATGAGGCCGCCTGAGCGGGCTGCCGTTTCGCGACAATGGTTCGCATGCTAATCGGTTGAGATAGTCGCGCATTCGCGTGAGTCTCTCATTCTCCGGGTCATTGATGACCGTTCCGGCACAACCGATTTCTGACGCCGAGAAGCCGGCCCATTTCGAGCTTCGCCTCTCGTTCCTGATTGCCACGATTTTCGTGCCGATGGGGGTTCATCTGCCGTTTTTCCCGCTCTGGCTGGAGGACAGCGGCTTCGATCCGACCCAGATCGCGTTGGTGCTGTCTGCGCCGATGTTCGTTCGCGTCATTTCGACCCCGCTGGTCAGCGCATTCGCGGATACGGTTGGAGACCGAGCCTATGTGTTGATCGCCGTTGCGGCCGGCGCGCTCGTCCTTTCATTCGGCTACTGGCTGGAGCCGACCTATCTGTGGGTTCTGGTACTATCTCTGGCGCTTCAGACCGTTTGGGCGCCGCATGCGCCATTGGCCGAGTCGATCGCCATGTCGGGCATGCGCCGCTTCGGGACCAACTATGCGTCGATCCGCAAATGGGGCTCGATCTCGTTTCTGCTGGCCAATCTGGCCGGCGGAGCGCTCATTTCATATTTCGGATCGTCAATCGTGCCTGTCGTCATCACGACGGGCATGGCAATGACGCTTGTCGCGTCTGCCTACGCACCGCGGCTTGGCCGTCCCAGGCAGGCGTCTGCGCTGTCGGTCACCGGCATGCGCGGCGCAGCGGCGGTGCTGTTGAGCCGGAACTTCCTGCTGGTGGTGGCGGGCGCTGGCATCATCAACGCCAGCCACGGCCTGCTGTTCGGCTTCGGCACGATCTACTGGAAATCGGTCGGGATCGACGGAACGACCATCGGCATTTTGTGGGCATGGGCTGTCGTGGCCGAAGTGATGCTGATGATGGCCTTTCGCCGGGTATTCGGGCGGCTGTCGGCCCCGGCGGTGCTGATCGTGGCCGGGCTTGTCGCCGTGGTGCGATGGCTGGTTTTCCCACTGATAGAACCGGCCGGCGGAAGCGAGGCGGCGTATTTCATCCTTCAAAGCCTGCACGCGTTCTCGACCGGGCTGGTGCTTCTCGGCGTTCCGAAGATGATTGTCGAAACGATTGGGGAGGAGCGGCTTGGGGCGGCCCAGGGCGTTGCCTTTTCCGCCAACGGACTTTCGATGGCGGTCGTTACGCTCCTGTCGGGTGCGATCTACGAGGCGCTCGGCGTCGATGGCTTCTATCTGATGGCGGCGACGGCGCTTCTGGGCACCGCGCTCATTGCGATCGTTGCGATTATCCCCACAAGGCCCAGTCCGGCGGAGACACCAGCGAACCCGAATAGGTGAGGCCAGGGCTGCGGTCACGCGCGAGAAGCAGCGGCCCGTCGAGATCGACATAATCCGCCCCCTGCGCCAGCAGAACGGCGGGCGCCATCGCAAGCGACGTGCCCACCATGCAGCCGACCATCACCGCGAAGCCCAGTTCGTGAGCGCGATCGCGCAGTTCGAGCGCCGCGGTCAGGCCGCCTGTCTTGTCGAGCTTGATGTTGACCGCGTCATAGAGCCCGGCCAGCCTTTCGAGATCGTCAGCCGTATGAACGCTTTCGTCAGCGCAGATGGGAACAGGATGCGGAATGGCGTTCAGCAGTGCGTCCTGTCCGACCGGCAGCGGCTGCTCAACCAGCGCCACATGATATTCGGCGGCGGCCAGCAGGTTGTCGTGGATGTTGGCTTCGGTCCAGCCTTCATTGGCGTCGAGGATTATGCGGCTGTTGGGCGCGCCGCCTGCGACGGCGTGAATGCGGGCAATGTCGTTGTCTGAGCCAACCTTGACCTTGAGGAGCGGCCTGTGCGCGTTGGCGCGGGCCTGGGCCGCCATATCCCCCGGATCGCCAAGTGAAATGGTCATTGCCGTCGGCACGGGCCGAGGGGGCATCTTGCAGGCATCCTGATGCGCGCGGCGGCCCGATTGCTTGGCTTCAAGATCCCAGAGCGCGCAGTCGATGGCGTTGCGCGCCGCTCCGGGTTTCATGGTGCTCTGCAGTTCTTTCCGGCCGATGCCATTGGCGAGGTCTGCTGCTGCATCGTTTATCTGGTTGCGCACGCTCTCCAGCGTTTCGCCGTAGCGGGCATAGGGCACGCACTCGCCGCGCCCCATCGCATCGCCGTCGCGGATTGTGACCGTGATGACCTCGGCTTCGGTCTTCGCCCCACGCGAGATCACGAACGCCCCGGCGATCGGGAAACTTTCAGTGTCGACGATCAGTTCACGCGTCATGGCCGGAATCCGGATTTCGTTTTCAATGGGCACTGCTTGCTCTAAGAGAGCATGTCATGTTCACCAATGGGCAAAATGGCGCAAGTGAAGGTCGCAGGGCGGAGATAATACCGCCCGCGATTGCCGTTGGGCAGGGGTCTGCGGGAGGCGAAATCCGCCTTGCCGGTGAGTGGACCACTTCCACCGTGGCGGCAGTGGACGCAGAAATGCGCGAACTGGAAAACCGCGCCGACACAGGCGCGCTTACGCTCGACCTGTCTGATATTTCGCGGATGGATACGGCCGGCGCGTGGCTTGTTCATCGATTGAGCAGCATCCTGCAGGATCGCGGCGTCAGCGTGACCATGACCGGCGGCAGCGAGGATGCGAACACTTTGCTCGAGGCGGTCGAAACCGCCGAGGAACGGGACCATTCCGAACCTCAGAAGGCGCGCCGCTGGTCGCCTCTCGATATTGTCGAATCGCTGGGGCGTTTCACGTTCGCGCTGCGTGACGACATGAAGGCGAGCCTCAACATTCTGGGCGCCACCATCCGTGGCGCGCAGATGAAGCTTGGCCGCAAGGGGGCGGTGAACCCCGCGTCAGTCGCGACCCATATCTACCGAATGGGCATTGGGGCGGTTCCCGTGATCGTGCTGATGTCGTTCATTGTCGGCGCGATCATCGCCCAGCAGGGCGCGTTTCAGCTTCGCTTCTTCGGTGCCGAGATCTTCGTCGTCGATCTGGTCGGTATTCTGGTTCTGCGCGAACTGGGCGTTCTGATGACGGCAATCATGGTGGCGGGCCGCACCGGCAGCGCGATTACCGCCGAGGTCGGGTCCATGAAGATGCGCGAAGAGGTGGACGCGCTGACCGTGATCGGTCTCAACCCCATCGGCGTTTTGGTGTTTCCGCGCCTTGTGGCGCTCGTTGTCGCAATTCCGTGCCTTACCGTCATCGCAAACTTTGCCGCATTGGCGGGCGCGATGTTGATCGCGCAATATTACTCAGGCATTGCGCCCGAGGCATTCATCGACCGGTTGCGGCCGGGCATCGACCTTTCCACCATTTTCGCCGGCCTCATCAAGGCGCCATTCATGGCGCTGATTATTGGCATCATTGCTTCGGTCGAAGGCCTGAAGGTTGAAGGCAGTGCCGAGTCACTCGGACGCCACGTGACAGCGGCCGTGGTAAAGTCGATATTCGTCGTGATTGTTGTCGACGGCTTCTTCGCCGTGTTTTACGCAGCGATCGATTTCTGACAGAGACCCGGTTGATGGAAACGGCGGAATTGCAGCACACACAACGGCCGAGGACGGGTCCGGACGGTCGCGAGGCCGTTATCTCCGTGCGCGACGTTACCGTCGGTTTCGGCGACAAGCTGGTTCTGGAAGACCTGTCACTCGATGTCTATCGCGGCGAGATACTAGGTTTCGTCGGCGCTTCGGGCTCCGGCAAGTCGGTTCTGCTCAGAACGGTGCTCGGCCTGGTCAAGAAGCGTTCGGGGACAATCGAACTCTTCGGCGTCGATGTCGACGACACCGACGAGGACAGCCAGTTTCAGCTGGACATGCGTATGGGTGTCCTGTTTCAGCATGGCGCGCTGTTTTCGTCGCTTACGGTGCTTGAGAATATCCAGGTGCCGATGCGCGAATATCTCGACCTGCCGCACAAGCTCATGGACGAGCTGGCGCTGCTCAAGCTCGAACTTGTCGGTCTTTCGCGCGATGCCGCGCATCTGATGCCGCATCAGCTTTCGGGCGGCATGATCAAGAGGGCGGCACTTGCGCGGGCGCTTGCGCTCGATCCCGATGTTGTATTTCTCGACGAGCCGACATCGGGGCTCGACCCCATCGGGGCGGCGGAATTTGACGAACTGGTGGGCAAGCTGCGCGACACGATGGGTCTGACGGTCTACATGGTGACACACGATCTCGACAGCCTGTTCTCGGTTTGCGATCGGATCGCTGTGCTTGGGCACAAAAAAGTGCTTGTTGCAGGCACGATCGAGGACATGCTGAAAAACGACGATCCGTGGGTGCGGTCATATTTTCGCGGCAAGCGTGCGCGAAAGATCGATACGTCGCCCCGGAACGGGGCATAAGGGCGATGGGCTGAATGGAAACGCGCGCCAACTACATTGCGGTAGGCTTCTTTACGCTTGTGGCCATTATGGCCGCATTCGGCTTCGTCTACTGGACCGCCGGCGGCATCGAACGCGGCGAGACGGTTCAACTCAGGGTGCGCATCCCCGGTTCGGCTTCGGGCCTGGGACGTGGCAGCGCCGTGCTGTTCAACGGCGTCAAGGTGGGCGATGTTCGGCGCGTTTATATCGATATCAACAACCCCTCTGTTGCGATCGCCGACGCGGAAGTCGATCGCTTGACACCCATTACCCGTTCGACCAAGGCGGATATCGGCATTGCGGGTCTGACGGGGCAGGCGAATATCGAACTTGCCGGTGGGCGCGTTGATGAACCCAATATCCTGCAGGAAGCCGAGGAAAACGGTACAATCGCGGAGATAACAGCCGATCCCTCGGCCGTCACCAATCTCCTGCAGACCGCCCAGACCATTCTCACGCGGGCGGACAACATCATCGTGTCGCTTGAAGGGTTCGTGGATGATTCGCGCGGGCCGCTGGCGGAGACTTTCGAAAACGCTCGCAGGTTTTCCGAGGCTCTTGCCTCGAACGCAGATGGCGTCGAAGCGTTTCTGGAAAATGTCAGCAAGCTTTCAGACACGATTGGCGGCGTTTCCGACCAGCTGGCCGACACTCTGGCTGCAGCCGAGGAACTGATTGGCGCGGTCGACCGCGACAAGGTTGCTTCGATCGTCGACAACATCGACCAGTCGACCAAGGAAATCCGGAACGCTGCCGGCGAGATCGACAAGGTCGTCGATGGCGTGAGTCAGGCGGTTGCTTCGATCGAGGGATTCGCGACCGATGCCTCTGACATGATCGACAAGGCGAACAAAGTTCTCGATGGTGTCGATCCTGCAACAGTGAAGACGGCGCTGACGAATTTCGAGCAGGCGAGTACGACCGTCAACAACGCAGTGAACGACGTCGCCAAGGTCACCGAGCGCATTGGAGCGAGGGCGGAGGATGTCGACCAGTTCATCACCGACGCCCAGGAACTGGCCAGCCGCCTCAACCAGGCCTCGGTGCGCGTCGATGGTGTGCTGCAAAAGCTCGATACGCTGCTCGGATCGGAGGAAACCGGCACTTTGGTGGCCGATGCGAGCGCGACGCTCAAGTCCTTCCGCCAGGTTTCGGAGACGCTCAATGCGCGTATCGGGACGATCACCGACGGGCTCGCCCGCTTCTCCGGACAGGGGCTGCGCGACGTCGAGGCGCTCATTCAGGATGGTCGCCGCGCGATCCAGCGCATTGAGGTTGCCATCAGCGAGATCAGCCGCAATCCGCAACGCATCATCACCGGTGGTGAGGGTACCGTGCGGCAGTATGACGGCCGCGCACGCCGTTGACTTTGGCTTCATCCGGCACCAAGAAATGACAAGTAGTTGAAGTATTACGGCCACTTGCCGATAGGTGGGGGCCATGCGTGCACGAAGGCGCGTTTCGCGGGGTCGGAGAAATTGTTGAACGCTTTGCGAAGCATTGTGACGGCAAGCGCCATCGTGTGCTTTCTGCCCGCCTGCGCCCTGCTAGGGAGCAGTTCGGAGCCTCTCGACACCTATGAGCTGAGCGCCGCTATTCCGTCTGTGTCAGGGCGTCACAAGACCCGCCGCCAGGTGCTGGTGACGGAGCCGAGTGCGCTCAAGTCGCTCGACAGCGAAAACATTGTCATCAAGCCATCGGCCGGCAGCATCCAGTATCTCAGCGGTGCGCAATGGGCGGACCGGCTGCCGCGCGTCGTCCAGGCAAGACTGATCGAGACGCTGCAGCTTTCGGGCCGCGTGGGTGGTGTCGGCAAGCCGGGCGAAGGGTTGGCGATCGACTATCAGATCATCGCCGATATCAGGTCGTTCGAGGTGCGCCTCCATGGAGGCGACCGGGCCGAGGTCGAGCTCTATGTCAAAGTGCTCAATGACCGAAACGGCGTCGTCAGGGCAGGGCGCCTGTTCTCGGCTGCCGCATCTTTGACCGGCAGCAGCAACGACGCGTTCGTCAACGCGCTCGACCGGGCCTTCGCCATCGCGGCGAAAGACATTGTCGATTGGGCTCTTTCGGTCATCTGACCGTTCACATCAAAAAAGAAAGCCCGGGCGAGGCACGCCCGAGCGAAGACAGGTGGCTGACAGCCGAAAGCAGATCCGCCTCCGGCCGTCGAAGATGGTTATTCGGAATTGTCGCCGTAGGCCGAGACCACGTGACGATATTCGTCGCTTGCGCCATCACCCTGACCGAACAGCGAGTACGCGCTGACATCGTCGACCTGTCGCATGGAAGCGACAAGCGCCATGATGCGTGCGGTCTGGTGCATGGCCATCGCGGCCTGACGGTCAGCATCGATGGTTGGCGCCTTGATGGAGTTATGACCAATCCGGGTCGCGTCCGCCTGGTCAACGCCGCCTGCCGAACTCGCTCCGGACGGGCGCGCGTTGACGGATGCGATGCCGGAGCCGCCGCTGGCTGCGCTTGCGTTCGTTTGTCCGCCCGCATTCGAAGCGCCGCCGGAGGCCGGCTGCTGAGACTGGCTTGAGCGGCCGGAATTCGACTGGCCACCGGAATTGTTTGACTGCGACTGCGAACCGGAGTTGCCGGCCGGCCGAGCTGACGCTTGGCTACCGCCTGAGTTTTGTGTGGACGTTTCAGTCTCGCCTGACGAACCGCCGCTGCCGCTGCTGGTCGAACTACCGCTGTTGCTTGAGCCCCCGTAGAGCGACCCAACCATTGAATTTCCAACAATCATGTCATGTCCCCAACTCTGTTTGTGAGCAGGGTCTAACATGAGGATATTGCGATATAGCTCAGCGCGACCAGCGCAATTATCTCAAATTGCGCTGGTTTTCATTGGCCTTAGCGCAGCCGACCACTCGCGTGGGCGAGCATGGTGTAGACCTTCCCGGTATCGGATGACAGGTAGGTTTGCGCCATCAGGTTGTCGCGGTCGTTGCTGGAGACATCCTCAAGCAGCTTCTCGAAATCCTGGCAGTAGCGGTCGACCGCTCCGCGGAAGTCGCCATCGCTTTGGTATTTGCGGCGGATTTCATCAAAGGTCTGCTGGCCCTTGAGCGTATAGAGGCGCCGCGTGAAGACGTTGCGTTCGCCACGGCGGTAGCGCTCCCAAAGATCAACGGCTGCGTCGTGGTCGATTGCGCGGGCAATGTCGACCGAGAGCGAATTGAGCGATTCCACCACGTGAAGGGGAGAGCGCTCGCTGCCGCCGGCCTGCCGCGCGGGCGGTTCGGCCTCTGCAACTTCATCGCGCGAAGCACCGCGCAGGAGATCACGCACCCAGCCGCCACCTGCCGGCTGTTGCGTCTGGGCCGGTTCGCGCATGCGCGGCGCGGGGCGTTCGTCAGCGTAAGCCGGTTCGGCAACGGCCCTTGCCGGCTGCGGGGGCGCTGCTGGCCGCCGCGGGGCCGGCTCTGGAGCGCGCGGAGGCTCAGGAGCACGCGGTGCGCGTGCCTGCGGTCGTGCAGTCTGCTCAGCGCGCGCATCCGAAACGTCAAGCATGCGGCCGGAACGAGACACGATGTCGGACAGTTCCTTCAGCGCGTTGATCTGCTCGCTGACGGCGCGCCGCATTGCCGACGTCGACTCGCGGGTTTCCTCCGGCAGCTCGAACACGCCCTTCTTGATCTCGGCGCGCGTCTCTTCCAGCTCGGAGCGGATAATATCGGCGGTGCGGCGCAGCTCGGCTGTTGCGTCGCTGAAGCGCGTCGAAGCCGATTCCACCACCTCGCCGATCATCTCGCGGATCTGCTCGGTCGAGGAACGCGTACGGCCCTCGGCGCGGTCGATCGTGTCGCCGATGAGGCTCTCGAAATTGCGCATGATGCGCTCGATGTCCTCGGACTTCTTGACCAGTCCGACCGACAGTTCTTCCAGCGCCTGCTGACGTTCGTCGAGCGTGGACGCCAGATTCGTTTGCGCCGAACCAAGCAGATTGGAGGCCGAAGCAAGCAGTTTGCCGTGCTCGTCGAACTTGGCGGCAATCGTCGCGACATCCTTGAGCGTATGGGATGAAAGCTCGGTGAGCTTGCCCGCATTCGCGTCGATGAGGCGCGCCGAACTGGCGAAGGATTGCGATGCCTTTTCGGCTGTTGCGGCGAAACCTTCGGTCGATTCCGACAGCTTGCTGTCGACGGCGTTGAGATTGACCGTTGCCATATCGATCAGCTCGCCCAGCTTGGAATTGGACGCTGAAAGGCGGTCGACAAGGTCCGAGACACCGTGCACGAGACCGGACTTGGCGTTTTCGACTGCGGTAAGGGTTTCCGCTGTGCGATTCGCCAAGGCATTGACGAGCGCCGTGCTTTCGGCGCGCAGCCGCTCGGTGGCCAACTGGGTGGCGTCCTCCAGGTTCTTCTGTAGTTCGCCGCCGCTGGCTGCGAACCGCTCCACGAGCGGACGGGCGGTATTGTCGAGAATCTGGGCGATCTCGCTTGAACGCGCCGCAAGAAGCTCGTTGAGCTCGCGCGTGCGCTCTCCGATCGTGCGGGCCGCATTTTCGGTCTTCTCGGCGATGTCGTCGCTGGCGCCCTGGAAGGTCTCGGAGATGGAGTTGGCCCGCGACATGAGCCGCGCTTCGGTCTGCAGGATGTGCTCATGCAGCCGTTCGCCAACCTTGTCCGCGCCGGCGGCAAGCCGCGACTCGGCTTCGTCCATGCCGGCCCCGATGCGGCTGACCAGCGAGTTCGCGCCGCCAGTGATGCGCTTGTCGGCGTCCGCAAGCGCATCTGTGATGAGGCGCGCGCGCTCTTCCAGTTCCGCGGAGGTCTGGTGGGTACGTGCGATGATGCGCTGATCCACATCCTCGAACGTCTTTTCGGCTTCCTGGCTGAGTGCTGCGGTGACTTCGAGCACCTTTTCGCGCAGCGAGCCTGCAACTACACCGGCGCTGTTTTCCAGCGCGCGGCGGACATTCTCAACACCGGCCCCCAGTGCAGTTTCCATCGTCCGGGTGCGTTCTTCGATGACACCCGCCTGCTGGGCAAAGGTCTCCGCGATCGCCTGCGTTCTCTGGTCGATCGCTCCAGACTGCCGCTGGAAGGCTTCTTCGATGGCTTGGGTGCGCTGCTCGATTGCGCCCGACTGCCGCTGAAACGCTTCCTCGATAGCCTGGGTGCGCTGTTCGATGATGCCTTTCTGACTGGCGAAGGTCTCTTCGATGCGACCGATGTCTTCGGTGATGTTCTGGCCGATTTCCTTTTGCCTTTCGGCAAGCGACATCACGTGCTGGGCGATTGCGTCGTCCAGCTCGGAACGCCGCTCGGCGAGCTTCGCATAGTCCTCGTCGAGCGCGATGGTGATCTGCTCGCGGCCCGCCATCAGGCGATTGGAGAAATCGGACGCACGCTGTTCGAGGATCGACGACGTGGACATGACGAGTTCGGCCATGTCGGAACCGATCTTGGCCTTGCCTTCGTCGATGAGCGAAGCGATGTCCTGCCTGGCGTCGGTAAAGGTGGTAGCGATCTCGCGGGCACGCTCGACCAGCGTTTCGTTGATCTGCTTGGCGCGGGCTTCGAGAGCGGAATTGAGCCGCTCTGCGCCGGAATCCAGCGTTTCGGCCCGCGTTTCGAATTCGCTGATGAGCGCCCGGCTGCGCTCCGACAGCATCGTTTCAATGCCCGAAAGTCGGGAATCGAACTCGCTGGTCAGAGAGCTGGTAGCGTTACCGAGAACGTTGACCATGCCGGACGTGCGGTCATCGAGCATTTCCGACAGGGTGCGCGTCAGATCGTCGGCGCTTTCCGTCAGGGTTGCGATGCGCGTATCAAGCTGGCTGGCGAAAGCTTCGCCGGAGGTCGTGATGCGCTCGGACACGACGTCGAGTCGCTGGTCGATGGCATCATAAATTGCGCCGCTCGACAGGTTGATGCGGTCGACGAGTGAGTCGCCGGACTTGGTAACGGTCTGGATCAGGTCGTTCGAAGCGCTGACGATGTTGCCGCGCAGCGTTTCGGCGGCCGTGTCCATTTCTTCCTTGAGCGTCTCGTGAGCGCCGGAAATGGAGGCGCGGACGCGTTCAGCGTGGCCGATCACGGCCTCGCGCTCGCTGCTCAGCCCGTCGACAAGCATGCGGATGCGGGTTTCGTTGTCGGTGTAGGCGCGCTCAAGCTCCGAAACCTCGGAATGAACCAGCGTCTCCAGTTCGACGGCGCGGGCAAGCGTGCGCTCGATGCCTTCGCCCATTGCCTGCACTTCGCGCCGGACAGCCTGTCCGACGGTCATGACGCGATCCTGCGCAAGATGCTCCGGCTCCGCCAGGCGCATGGCTACTTCAGTCATGGAGCGCGCGGCGTGGCGCATCTCCTGCGCGCGGCGGATCATCACCGCAAAACCCCAGAACAGGATGACCGGAACAAGAATGCCGACCGCGAGACCTATTGCATAGGGAGCGGCAAGAAGCTGCTCGACGGTTCGGATCTGCCAGATCTCGGGCGCAAAAAGGATGTGGCCAAGCATCAACCCGCCGGCAACCCAGGCGAGCGAAAGGAACAGGGTCGCCCAGTAGATGCCGCGCGAGGGACGGTGGTCCAGGCTCTGAAGGCTGAACCTGGTTTCGCGCTGCCGGTCGTCATTGGCCGGCTGGAACGGCGCCTGCGCTTCTTCCTTCGGCGTGGGCTCGACCGGGCGCAGCTCGGCCGATTTCGTCTGCGGGGCCTTCTTGGGTGCGACTGTCTCAGCGCTGGCAGCTTCCTCAGCCCGGCCTTCGCGCGCCAGATCGTCGGCCGCCTTGGCAATCTGGGCTTCCAGATCTTCCATAGACGCTGCGATGTCGAGATCGCCGGTATCGTCCGCGAGGTCTTCGCCCGTCAGATCGATATCGAGGGCTTCCTCGAGTTCCTTCGCAACGTCTTCGTTGGATTTCTTGGTCGTCGATGCTTTACGCGCCATGCCGCCTTGACCCTCAATGTTGCGCGGAACGCCTATATCGGCCCCCGTATCCCGCGCGAAAAATAGACACAATTCGCCTGTCCGCATCGTAGTGGGGAGCGCCGGCAAAGTGAATATTCATTCGGCCGCATATGTAAAAGTTTAAACATAAGGTTAATGCGATGCAGAATCTTGCCTGCAATCAGGCGGGCGCCATTAACGCCTCGTCCACCCTCACTCGCTTACGTTTCCGCCCGGTGGGAATGACAAATCGGTATGGGGAAGAGTGAGTATGGACGAGCGTAGCGTATCCGCCCAGATTGACAATGAAGACGCGGCTCCGCGGCGCAAGGTTGTCGTTCCGCCTCCGATCGACATGGATCACCTGTCCAGGCAGACGCTTGGCGACGACGGTATTGCGCGAGAAGTTCTCGGCCTTTTTCTGATCGAGATCGGTTCGGCACGAGAAGTCATGCGGGCCGAAGTCGCGACGGAACGGCGCGAGGTCGCACATCGGCTGAAGGGTGCTGCGCGCGCTGTTGGCGCCTTCGCACTGGCTGAAACTGCTGAGCACATTGAGGATACACCCGGCGACAGCAATCATGTCGCTGATTTCTTCGATCGCGTTCTGGAACTCGAACACTTCATCGCGTCGTTCGAGGACTGAGTACAGGCGCTCCAACTTCTGCACGGAGTTGACAACCGGACTACAGCGATTATCTCGGCGGAAACATTCTTCCCGAGCCTCCCGCCAGGACTTCCTATGCCAAAGATTACCTATGTCGCGTTTGACGGCACACGCCATGAAATCGATGCGCCGGTCGGCTCCACCGTGATGGAGAATGCGATCCGCAATGGCGTTCCGGGCATCGAGGCGGAATGCGGCGGCGCCTGCGCGTGTGCAACCTGCCACGTCTATATCGACCAGGACTGGACCGAAATCGTCGGTCCGCCCGAGGCGATGGAAGAGGACATGCTGGATTTCGGCTATGATGTGAGGCCGAATTCACGCCTGTCGTGCCAGATTCAAGTGTCGGACGAGTTGGACGGGCTGGTGGTCAGCGTGCCTGAACGCCAAGGATAGGGCACTAGCGCCCGCTCGCCGACCTCTCCAGGCGATAGTTCAGAAGCCGAATGAGCCGCCGTTCAAAATTGATGCCTTCAATTCGGTCGAATTTCGCCTGTGCCGCATCGTGCTTGGACATGACGCGGTTGGTGATTTCCTTCGCTTTGGCCGCTGCCTGTTCGCAGCTGCGCTGTGGATAAATGCGCTTCAGCGCGTTTTCCAGTTCGCGCGCGTGGTTCTTGGCGATGATGACGTGGCTTTCCTCGTGGCGCTTGATGTCGGCGGCAAGCGTGTCCCAGATCAGCCTTGTGTCTTCGTCGGAACGACGCCGGGAACGCCAGCGCGGCAAAATGACCTTCGCTTTGACCAGTACCTGCGCCTCGGTGACATGGCAGCGGCCATTACCTTCGCCATATTTGACGTTGGTCTTGAACTCCATGAGGGTCGCGCCGGGATGCCTGCGACCGGTGCTGTTGAGCTTGGGCCCGCGCCGCTCCAGCTCCGTCTCGATTTCAGCCATCGTGTTTCCGCCGATGTTGAAATAGCTGTAGGACTTGGAGAGCGATGCGCTCGAGGCAGGCAGTGCGACAAGCGCAAAAATGGCGATGGCCGCCGGCAGGAGTCTCACGTTGGCTTTCTCCGGTTCACGCAACATTGCGCGAGGTATCAGCCAAGCGCAACGAAAATGTAGTGGCGGCGAGTGAGCCGGCCTTGTCACGGAGAAACCCTGAATGAGTGCAGCGGGCAGGGTGTGGTCGCTGGCCCACGGGCGAGATCTGGCGCTAGGCGAGCGAGCGGTTGTCATGGGCATATTGAACGTGACGCCCGACAGCTTTTCCGACGGCGGCCGATTCGACCGGCCGGGTGCCGCGCTGGCGCATGCACAACGCATGTTGGAAGAAGGTGCCGACATTATCGACATTGGCGGCGAATCCACGCGTCCGGGCGCAGAGCCGGTCACGGCAGCGGACGAGCAGCGGCGGATATTGCCGGTGATCGAGCAGGTGGCGCGGCTGTCTGGCGCCATCGTCTCAGTCGATACCTACCGGGCCGAGACTGCACGGCTGGCAATCGATGCGGGCGCGCATATCGTCAATGATGTCTGGGGTCTGTCGAAGGACATTGCGATTGCGAGCCTCGCTGCTTCGACGGGCGCTGGTCTGGTCATCATGCATACTGGACGCGAGCGCGAGAAACGCGCAGATGTGATCGAGGATCAGAAGGCGTTTCTGGGTGGCTCGCTGAAAGCTGCGGCTGACGCCGGCGTGAAGGAAAGCCAGACCGTGCTCGATCCCGGTTTCGGCTTCGGCAAGGATGCGGACGAGAACCTGGCGCTGATGGCCCGTTTCGAGGAGCTGAGGGACCTTGGCTATCCGCAGCTTGTCGGGACATCCCGCAAGCGCTTCATCGGCTCGGTAACGGGGCGCGACGGTGATGAACGCGATATCGGGACAGCGGCAACCAGCGTCGCGCTGCGAATGAAGGGCGCGGCCATATTCAGGGTGCACAATGTGGCCATGAACCGCGCCGCGCTCGACATGGCGGACGCAGTGCTGAGAAGCGGGTCACAAACGGTGTGATGCGATGACGGAATACACGATCAGGCTCCAGAACTGTGCATTCTTTGCCCGCCACGGCGTTTACGATGCCGAGGAGACGCTTGGACAGCGTTTTTACGTGGATGCCTTGCTCACGGTGACGTCGCAGGAGCCGCTGGATGCCGACGCGATTGAAGGCACGGTGGATTATGGCGTGGCTTTTTCAGTGATCGAGGAGATCGTCACCGGAAGACGGCGTTTTCTGATCGAGGCGCTGGCGCTGGACGTGGCCAAGGCGTTGTGCCTGCGGTTTGCGCAGATCAGTCGCGCCGAAATCACGGTTAGAAAGCCCAACGCGCCAGTTCCCGGCATTCTCGACCATGTGGAGGTCACCGTTGTCTGGCCGCAGTAAGACGCGCGCCTATGTCGGGATTGGCGGCAATATTGGCGACCCACGCGCCACAATGGCCACGGCGCTGCACATGCTCGACGCCGATCGCGATGTCAGTGTGGTTAGCGTCTCTTCGCTCTACAAGACACCGCCATGGGGCATCACCGACCAGCCGGACTTCCTGAATGCCGCGGCAGCGCTCAGCACGACACTCAATCCACGCGATCTGCTGGCGCTGTGTCTGGAGACCGAACGGGTACTGCACCGGGTGCGCGACCAGCGCTGGGGACCGCGTAGCGTCGATCTCGATGTCCTGATCTTCGGCGATGTCGAAATTGACGAGCCCGGCCTCGAACTGCCGCATCCGCGCATGATGGACCGTGCATTCGTGCTGGTGCCGCTGCTCGAGATCGAACCCGACCTTGCCGTCGGGGATGTGCGGCTCGATGAGCGGCTGAAAGCAATCGGGCACGACGGGATCGACCTTGTCGAGGCCGCGGACTGGTGGAAAATCTGATCCGCCCGTCAGGCCGGGCGGATCAGAATGTGCTTTTTCTTGCCCAGCGAAAGTTTGATGACGCCTTCTGCCGTAAGGTCGCTGTCCGAAACGCTTGTCTTCGGGTCGCTCACCTGAACGTCGTTGACGCGCACTGCGCCGCCCTGAACATGGCGGCGTGCCTCGCCGTTTGACGATGCCAGGCCCGCCAGCACCATGAGGTTGAGCAGTCCCGCGCCGTCGGCGAGTTCGGTTGCCGCGACTTCGACCGTCGGCAGGCTCTCGGCCAGTGCGCCTTCCTCAAACGTCTTGCGGGCGGTTTCCGCCGCGGCCTCTGCCGCCTCGCGACCATGCAGCATTGCCGTCACTTCGGTCGCCAACACCTTCTTGGCGTCGTTGATCTCCGAACCGTCGAGCTTTTCAAGCCGCGCGATCTCATCCAGCGGAAGTGCGGTGTACAGCTTAAGGAAGCGGCCGACATCGGCATCTTCCGTGTTGCGCCAATATTGCCAGAAATCCCACGCGCTCATCATCTCGGCGTCGAGCCAGACCGCGCCTTCGGCCGTCTTGCCCATCTTGGCGCCGGACGAAGTTGTCAGCAGCGGCGAGGTGAGGGCATAGAGCTGCGGCGCGCCCAACCGGTGGCCGAGATCGATGCCGTTGACGATGTTGCCCCACTGGTCGGAGCCGCCCATTTGCAGCCGACAGTCGTGACGCCGGTTCAGTTCAACGAAGTCGTAGGCCTGGAGGATCATGTAATTGAACTCCAGGAACGACAGCGACTGTTCGCGGTCGAGCCTGAGTTTCACGCTGTCGAAGGACAGCATGCGGTTGACCGAGAAATGACGGCCAACATCGCGCAGGAAGTCGACATAGTTGAGCTTCAGCAGCCAGTCGGCGTTGTTGATCATCAGCGCATCGGACGCACCGTCGCCGAACTTGAGATAAGGCTCGAAATTGCGGCGGATGCCGGCGAGGTTTTCCTCGATGCCGGCGACAGTCAGCAGCTTGCGCGCCTCGTCCTTGAAAGACGGGTCGCCGATCATCGACGTGCCGCCACCCATGAGGGCAATCGGCCGGTGTCCGGTCTGCTGCATCCAGTGCAGCATCATGATCTGGATCAGCGAGCCGGCGTGGAGGCTCTTCGCGGTCGCGTCGAAGCCGATATAGGCGGTCACCGTTTCCTTGGCGAAAAGCTCGTCGAGGCCGGTTTCATCCGAGATCTGGTGGATGAAGCCGCGCTCGGAAAGAGTACGCAGGAAATCGGACTTGAAGGCAGACATTTCGGCGACCTGTTTGAAGGAAAATCGATGACGCAACGCCGAAGGCGCTGCGGACGCGCGCCTTTTGCATCAGGAGGGGCGGAATAACAAGAAAGAGTTGCTTTTCGCGGCCCAGATCGGCCACGAGCGGGCCCGATCAGCCGTCCAAATTGCCGTAGCGGCGCACCAGCGTTGCCATTTCTTCGTCGCCCGCTTGGCCGTCGAGCCCGGCTGCGACGCCCTTGCGGTCGTTTTCCGGCCGGTTCTGGCTGACTTTCCACTTGCCCTCGATCCGCGCGATATCGATTTCGATCCCGACGATGCCTCTCAACTGGGCGTCGATGAAGGGCGGTGGCGCATCGTCGACAGTCCAGGGCAGGTCAAGATGCTGCTCCCGCGAGGCGGTAAGGTCCCTGATCTGCCGCGCCAGCCAGTCCCTGTCGTCCATCACGCTTGCTTTGCCAGCGACCTGCACGATGGCGTAGTTCCAAGTGGGCACCACCTTGCCGGTTTCGCGCTTGGTTTCGTACCAGGATGGCGTGATGTAGGCGTTCGAACCCTGAAACACGACCAGAACCGCCATTTCCGGACGTTCGGCAATCAGCTTCCATTGCGGGTTGGCGCGAGCAACATGCGCGCGCAGCCGGCCGTGCTCACCGATGTCATGGTCGATCAGGAAGGGTATGGGATCAGCGACCGGTCCGTCGTCGCCGGTTGAAATCAACAAGCCCAGCGGATGCGCGGATATCAGCGCGTGAAGCGTGTCGCGATCGGTCTCGATGAAGTGCGGCGGCTGGTACAATGGCGGTCTCCGGACGAGCTGCCATCATAGCAGGATCTGCCCCAATATCTTGGGCCAGAATGCGTTTCTGCCTGCGATCAGCGAATGCGCTTCGGCCTCGGCTCGGCAAGTTCGCCGCGCAGCCGTGCATCGAGGTAATCGGAACACTCCTCGATCAGCAGATCGGCGTCGTTGGAGAAGAAGTGGTTGGCGCCGGGCATGATCTTCTGTGTGATCGTGATGCCTTTCTGGGTGTGGAGCTTGTCCACGAGCGTCTGCACGTCCTTGGGCGGCGCGACCCGGTCGGCGTCGCCATGAATGATCAGGCCAGACGACGGGCAGGGTGCCAGGAACGCGAAATCATAGATGTTGGGCTGCGGCGCAATCGACATGAAGCCTTCGATTTCGGGGCGGCGCATCAGAAGCTGCATGCCGATCCAGGCGCCGAAGGAATAGCCGGCGACCCAGCAGCTCTTGGAATCGGGATGCAGCGACTGGATCCAGTCGAGCGCCGCCGCCGCATCCGACAACTCACCCGTGCCGTGGTCGAATTCGCCCTGGCTGCGCCCGATGCCGCGGAAATTGAAGCGAAGCGTGGTGAAATTGCGCTTCTGGAACATGTAGAATAGGTCGTAGACGATCTTGTTGTTCATCGTTCCGCCAAATTGCGGGTGCGGATGCAGAACAATGGCGATCGGCGCGTTCTTCTCGCTGGAAGGCTGATATCGGCCCTCGAGGCGGCCAGCCGGTCCGGCGAAAATGACTTCGGGCATAATGTTCTCCGTACTGATCCACCGCAGGCCAGGCATTCGGCGCTTGGTTGGCGCGATGCCCTTGACGCAGCGGGGCCGGCTTCCTAGAAACCAGTTTAGAACTATTCAAAACTGGAAACGCTTCGGGCGTCCAGTCGGCAAGGCGCGTAAATAGGACGGCAAAGCCTTCGATTTCAAGGAAATAACGCCGTATGAGACAACTCGCCTTTAATGCGGCCGTTTCAGAGTGAACAGAGCGTGACAAGCACACGAGCCTATCTCGACTACAATGCCAGCGCGCCGCTGATTGCGGCAGCGCGCGAGGCTGCGGTAGCGGCGCTCGATCTCACGGCCAATCCGTCTTCGGTTCACACGCAGGGCCGCGCGGCCCGAAAGATCGTGGATGGCGCCCGCCGGTCGGTGGCCGCACTTGTCGGCGGCAAGGCCGAGCATGTCGTCTTCACGTCCGGAGCCACGGAAGCAGCTTCGACGCTGCTCACGCCCGAATGGCGCATGGGCCGCAGCCCGCTGCGCTTCTCGCATCTCTATGTGTGTGCGGCGGACCATCCCTGTACGTTGTCTGGAGGGCGTTTTTCGCCGGTCGATGTCACGCATTTTGGCGTGGACGCAAACGGTGTTGCCGATCTGGCTGAACTGGAACGGCTGCTTGCAGCCCACGAGAAGTCCGCCGGTTTGCCGCTGGTAGCGGTTCACGCTGCCAACAACGAAACAGGCGTCATTCAGCCGGTCCATGCGATTGCCGATCTGGTGAAGGCCGCCGGCGGCGTGTTGATTATCGATGCGGTGCAGGCTGTTGGACGTGTTTCGTTAGATATTACAAACGGTTGTGGAGATTTTCTGATCTTGTCCGGCCACAAGATGGGCGGCCCCAAGGGCGCTGGCGCCATTGTCGGCCAGTCGGACCTGATGATGCCGGTGCCGCTGGTTACCGGCGGCGGGCAGGAAAAGGGACATCGCGCCGGCACGGAAAATCTCTCGGGGATCGCCGGTCTTGGCGCTGCCGCCGAAGCCGGCAAGGCGCGCATCGAAGCAAAGGAACAGGTCCGCGCACTGCGCGACCGCGCCGAACGGGCCGTACTCGCTAACTTTCCGGATGCAGTGATCCACGGAAAGGATGTCGAGCGGCTTGCCAACACGACGTTCTTTACGATACCCGGCCTCAAGGCCGAGACCGCGCAGATCGCGTTCGATCTTGCCGGGGTCGCGCTGTCGGCCGGATCGGCCTGTTCGTCGGGCCGCGTCGGGCCAAGCCATGTGCTGAAAGCGATGGGATTTGAGGGCGATGAGGGCGCTTTGCGCGTTTCTCTCGGCGCAGAAACCACCGCTGCGGATATTGAGTGTTTCGAGGCTGTGCTCGGCACCCTTGCCGAACGCCGTGGCGGACGCTCGAAAGCTGCGTGAGGGCGCATGGCTGTCATGCGCAGGAATTATCGTCTCGGGGGCGTGAATTTGGACCCTCGAATACATATGTTGAGTGCATGCCGCAGGAATTGCGGCCGCATCTGACGTTTACGACTGCCGGACCTTGAATCCGGCCAGGATGGAGAACGCCAATGCCTGCTGTGCAGGAGACCATTGAGCAGGTCCGCAAGATCGATGTGGACCAGTACAAATACGGTTTCGAGACGCTGATCGAGACCGACAAGGCTCCCAAGGGTCTGAACGAGGACATCATCCGCTTCATCTCCGAGAAGAAGGGAGAGCCGGAGTGGATGCTCGAATGGCGTTTGTCGGCATTCCGGCGCTGGCTGACGCTTGAGGAGCCGACCTGGGCGCGCGTCAGCTATCCGAAGATCGACTTTCAGGACATTCACTACTACGCCGCGCCGAAACAGCAGGATGGGCCGAAATCGCTCGACGAGGTCGATCCCGAACTGCTCAGGGTCTACGAGAAGCTCGGCATTCCGCTGAAAGAGCAGGAAATCCTTGCCGGCGTGCAGAAGCCCGCTGCCGAGGACGCGGATAATGAGAGCGCCAACGACAACGTCTACGCTTCCGGCCGGGTGGCGGTGGACGCGGTGTTCGATTCCGTTTCGGTCGTCACCACCTTCAAGGAAGAACTGGCCAAGGCCGGCGTGATCTTCTGCTCGATCTCCGAGGCAATCCGCGAGCATCCCGAACTGGTTCAGAAGTATCTTGGTTCGGTGGTGCCGATCTCGGACAATTTCTACGCCACGCTCAATTCGGCGGTCTTTACCGACGGGTCATTCGTCTACGTGCCAAAGGGCGTTCGCTGCCCTATGGAGCTGTCGACCTATTTCCGCATCAACGAGAAGAATACCGGCCAGTTCGAGCGGACGCTGATCATCGCCGACGAAGGCGCCTACGTCTCCTATCTGGAGGGCTGTACCGCGCCGCAGCGCGACGAGAACCAGCTTCATGCGGCGGTGGTCGAACTGATCGCGCTGGACGACGCCGAGATCAAATATTCGACGGTTCAGAACTGGTATCCCGGTGACGCGCAGGGCAAGGGCGGCATCTACAATTTCGTCACCAAGCGCGGCGATTGCCGGGGCAAGAACTCCAAGATTTCGTGGACCCAGGTCGAAACCGGCTCCGCGATCACCTGGAAGTATCCGTCCTGCATTCTGCGCGGCGACAACAGCCAGGGCGAGTTCTATTCGATCGCGGTGTCGAATGGCTATCAGCAGATCGACAGCGGCACCAAGATGATCCATCTCGGCAAGAACACAGTGAGCCGGATCATCTCCAAGGGCATCTCGGCCGGCAACTCGAACAATACCTATCGCGGCCAAGTGTCGGTTCACCGCAAGGCTACCAACGCACGCAACTTCACCAATTGCGACTCGCTGCTGATTGGCAATGACTGCGGCGCGCATACCGTGCCTTACATTGAGGCCAAGAACGCCTCGGCCAAGTTGGAGCACGAGGCGACGACGTCGAAGATTTCCGACGACCAGCTGTTTTATGTGATGCAGCGCGGCGTTCCGGAAGAGGAAGCGATCGCGCTGATCGTCAACGGCTTCGTCAAGGACGTGATCCAGAAACTGCCGATGGAGTTTGCTGTCGAGGCGCAGAAGCTGATCGGGATTTCGCTTGAGGGGAGCGTCGGCTGATGGATCCGATCACGCTTGCCTTCTACGGCACTGTTTGCGGCCTGCTGGCGGCCTTTGTGCCGCGTGCAAGCCGCGCCTTCCGCTTTGCGCTGGGCGTAGGGGTCGGCCTGATCGCAGCGGCATTCCTGCCGCCCCTGCGGGCCTCGCTGGGCTTTTAGGCCTGTATTCGACGAACTGAATGCCGCCAGTTGTGCGGCCAAGACCGGAAGAACTGACATGCTTGAGATCAAGAACCTGCACGCGCGCATCGCCGAGGACGGCACCGAGATCATTCGCGGGCTGAACCTGACCGTGAATGCCGGCGAGGTGGCTGCGATCATGGGGCCAAACGGCTCCGGCAAGTCAACGCTGTCCTACATTCTTGCCGGCCGCGAGGACTATGAAGTCACCGAGGGCGACATCCTCTACAATGGCGAATCCATCCTTGATCTCGACCCGGCCGAGCGTGCCGCCAAGGGCGTGTTTCTAGCCTTCCAGTATCCGATGGAGATACCAGGCGTGGCGACGATGGAGTTTCTGAAGGTGGCGCTCAATTCGCTGCGCAAGGCGCGCGGCGAAGAACCCCTGAAGATCCCCGATTTCATGCGCCTGGTGAAGGATGCAGCAGGCTCGCTGCAGATGAACCTCGACATGCTGAAGCGTCCGCTCAATGTCGGCTTTTCCGGCGGCGAGAAGAAACGCGCCGAAATCCTGCAGATGAAGTTGCTGGAACCCAAACTCTGCGTTCTGGACGAAACCGATTCCGGTCTCGACATCGATGCGCTGAAGATCGTGGCGGACGGCGTCAACGCGCTGCGCGCGCCCGATCGCGCCTTCGTGGTTATCACGCACTACCAGCGCCTGCTCGAATACATCGTTCCCGATACCGTTCACGTGCTGTCAAGCGGGCGGGTCGTGAAGTCGGGCGACAAGTCGCTGGCTCTCGAACTTGAGCAGAACGGCTATGCCGGTGTCATCGGCGAAGCGGCATAGGTGTCCTTGTGAACATACGCACCGACATAAAGTTGACGCCGAGCGAGGCCGCACTGGTCGACGCCTTCGGCAACCGGCTTTCGGACCTGCCGGGCAACGAGGACGTGATGCTGCGCCGCGACGCGGCGATTGAGCTTCTGAAACAAGGTCTGCCGACCCGCAAGGTCGAGTTTTGGCACTATACGGATTTGCGTCGCCTGCTGAGCGCGGTCCCTGACTTTGACCGCACTGCAAAGGCCGAGCCGCTGCCCGTGCTGATCGAGGAATCCAACCGGCTGGTTGTGGCCAACGGCAAGGCGCTGTCCAGTGACGCACCCGAGGGTGTGAACCTTGAACGGCTTTCAAAGCTGTTTCCGAAGGGAACGCTTGCCGACCAGTTGGCGCCTGCGGACGCCGAAGACACGGTCGGCGCCATCAATGCCGCTTTCGTGTCGGACGGGTTCTCGATCGATATTGCGGACGGGGTAGAGGTTGCCCATCCGATCGAACTGCAGAATGTCCACGCCGGCGGGCAGGCCCACGCCCGGTTTTCGATCCGCGTTGGCGCCAATGCGAGTGTGACGTTTGTCGAACGTCAGGCCGGCCAGGGATCGGCGCTGGTTTCGTCCATTGACCAGATCGAAGTGGGCGAGGGCGCGAATGTGCGCTTTCTCATCCTGCAGGAGCAGCCCGACGACGCCACCCATCTTGGCCAGTTCCAAGCGGTGATCGGCAAAAAGGCCACGCTGTCGCTGTTCATCATGAATTTGGGCGGCAAGCTGGTCAGACAGGAAGTGCGCGTGACGATGCCGGGCGAGGCGGGGCATTTCGAACTGCGCGGCGCTAATCTGCTGGCCGGTTCGCAGCACACCGATGTCACCATGGTGCTGGACCATACCGCGCCGGACACGACGTCGACCGAACTTATTCGCAATATCGTCACTGACAAGGCGCATGGCGTCTTTCAGGGACAGATCCGCGTTGCGCGCGAGGCGCAGAAGACCGACGCCAAGATGGCGTGCAACTCGCTGGTTCTGTCCGACGAGGGCGAATTCTCGGTCAAACCGGAACTCGAAATCTTCGCCGACGATGTTGCCTGCGGGCATGGCGCGACGGTGGCCGAGATCGACCATGCGCATCTGTTTTACCTGATGGCGCGCGGCATTCCGGAAAAGGAAGCACGAGGCCTGCTGGTCAAGGCGTTCCTGGCCGAAGTCATCGAGGAACTCGAGGACGAGACGCTGGTGGCGGCGCTCGAACAGCGGCTTGAGGACTGGTTCGACCAGCACGGGTGAGGACATGAACGCACCTGCCGGCAATTTGCAGGGTTACGACGTCGAGGCCATCCGCCGCGATTTTCCGATCCTGTCGCGCACTGTCTACGACAAGCCGCTGGTCTATCTGGACAACGGTGCGTCGGCACAGAAGCCGCAGGCGGTAATCGACGCGATCACCCATGCATATTCGAATGAATACGCCAACGTGCATCGCGGACTGCATTTCCTGTCCAATGCGGCGACCGACGCCTACGAAAAGGCGCGCGAGTCGGTGCGCAGGTTCCTGAATGCGGAAAGCGTCGACGAGATAGTTTTCACCAAATCGACCACAGAGGCGATCAATACGGTCGCCTATGGCTGGGGCATGCCGAATATCGGCGAGGATGATGAGATCGTGCTTTCCATCATGGAGCACCACTCAAACATCGTTCCCTGGCATTTCATTCGTGAACGGCAGGGCGCCAAGCTGGTCTGGGCGCAGGTCGACAGCGAAGGCGCATTCTCGATTGACGAATTCGAGAGCCTGCTGACCGAGCGCACCAAGCTGGTCGCAATCACGCACATGTCGAATGTGCTGGGCACGGTGGTTCCGATCAAGGAGATCGTGAAGCTGGCGCATGCGCGCGGCATTCCCGTGCTGGTCGACGGCAGCCAAGCTGCCGTGCATATGCCGGTCGACGTGCGCGATCTCGACGCCGACTTCTATGTTTTCACCGGCCACAAGGTCTATGGCCCGTCCGGCATCGGCGTTCTCTACGGCAAGAAGGCCATGCTTGAAGCGATGCGCCCCTTCCAGGGCGGCGGCGAGATGATCGAAGACGTGACGGAGGACAAGGTCACCTACAACGATCCGCCGCACCGGTTCGAGGCCGGCACGCCGCCGATTGTGCAGGCGATCGGGCTGGGTGCGGCGCTTGAATACATGGAAGGCGTTGGCCGCGACGCGATCGCGGCGCATGAGGCGGAATTGCGCTCCTATGCGCATGAATCGCTAGCGGGCCTTAATTCGCTGAGGATATTCGGCAATGCGCCGGGCAAGGGCGCCATTATCTCCTTCGAGCTGGAAGGCATCCACGCGCACGACGTTTCGATGGTGATCGACCGGGCCGGTGTGGCGGTGCGCGCCGGTACCCATTGCGCGCAGCCGCTGCTGAAGCGTTTTGGTGTGACCTCGACATGTCGCGCCTCCTTCGCCATGTATAACACCAAGGCCGAGGTCGACACATTGGTCGAGGCGCTGGACAAGGCGCGCAAGTTCTTCGGGTGAAGACCATGACTGACGAAACGACAGTTCCAGAACCCTATGCACCGAACGCTCCTGCGGTCGAAAGCAGCATTCCGGCCGACGAGCTGGCGCGCCTGAGCGATGACATCATCGGCGCGCTGAAGACGGTCTATGATCCCGAAATTCCGGCCGACATCTATGAGCTCGGCCTGATCTACAAGATCGACGTGGAAGACAATCGCGAGGTCAAGATCGACATGACGCTGACGGCGCCAGGCTGTCCGGTTGCCGGGGAGATGCCGGGGTGGGTGCAGGATGCGGTCAGCACGGTCGAGGGCATCAGCGGCGTTGACGTGAACATGGTGTTCGATCCGCCGTGGACACCCGACCGCATGTCGGAAGAAGCCAAGGTTGCCGTCGGCTGGTACTAGTGGAGCGAATTTGACATTTGATTTCCAACTGACATCGTGCGCCGTATCAAATGTCAATTTCAAAGCTCCACTAGAATCAAATAGTTGGTAGTGGTCCTTTGATTCCGACATTTGTCCCTGCGTTTGGTATCGAGCGATACAAATGTCGGAATCGGACCACTAGCCAGCCTTGCACATGCGCGGTTTCTTCACCATTTTGAGTTAGATGAACGAGTCATTCCGCCGGCCTTGAACCGGCGACGAATGGAGCAAAGCCATGAAGTTTGAAGTCATCACGATGACCGACAAGGCAGCAGAGCGCGTGCGCGAGATCGTTGGCTCGCGCGAGGGCGCGCATGGCGTACGCGTCGGCATCAAGAAGGGCGGCTGCGCCGGCATGGAATATACCGTCGATCTGGTGACCGAGCCGGACGCGAAAGACGATCATGTGGAGCACGCCGGCGCCCATGTCTGGGTCGCGCCCGAGGCAGCACTTTATCTGCTTGGCACCGAGATGGATTTCGAGATTTCCAAGCTGCGCACGGGCTTTGTCTTCAACAATCCCAACCAGTCGTCCGCATGCGGATGCGGGGAATCGGTGGAGCTCAATCCAGCCGACCTCAAGGCGCTGGCCGAAGCCCGCGCCGCCGGAAACGCCTGACACTCAGTGTTCTGGATTTCGGCCTGTCGGCAGGCCAGTCCGCGCCCGTCAGGCGCGGATAGCGATTTTCATGAAATCGGGCATGTCTTCGCCGAAGCCCAGCGGCGCATCGCCGTCGCCTTTGTCGTCTGAGCGCTTGCGCTGACCGCGCTTCTTTTCGTCCTGTTCGGCGCGCTCGGCGTTCGCTTCGCGGATCGCTTCCTTGCGTTCGGACTTTTCTGCGGGCTTCTCTGCTCGTTCCGCCGGCTTGGCGGCTTTTTCGGATTTCTCGCCCTTGGCCGCTTTCTCGCCACGACCGGACTTTGAAGCCGATCGGCCGCGACCTCTGCCGCGCGTTTCCTGTTCGGTCTCGGCTTCCACCGACAGCGATCCGAGATCGCCGTCGAGCCATTCGATATCCTGCCCGATCAGCTTCTCGATGGAATCCAGATATTTCTGGTCCGAGCGGGTGACGATTGTGAACGCCTTGCCGGAACGACCGGCGCGTCCCGTGCGACCGATGCGGTGGACATAGTCTTCCGCATGGATAGGCACGTCGAAATTGAAGACATGGCTGACGGCCGGAATATCAAGACCGCGCGCCGCCACGTCGGATGCGACCAGCAGTTTCAGCTTGCCGGCGCGAAAGCCCTCAAGCGTAGCCATGCGGGCGCGCTGGTCCATGTCGCCATGCAGGGCGCCAGCGTCAAATTCGTGCTTGATCAGCGAGCGAAACAGCTCAGAGACGTCCACCTTGCGATTGCAGAAAATGATCGCGTTGGTTAGCTCGTTTTCCTCGGCGCGGATGAGATTGCGCAGGGTTTCGCGCTTGTCCCAGGCCTTCGACTTCGACTTCACCAGTCGCTGAGTCACGTTCGCCGCCGTTGAAGACGGCCGCGCGACCTCGACCCTGACGGGGGCCTGCAGAAACTGTTCCGTCAACTTGGTGATCTCGGGCGGCATTGTGGCCGAGAAGAACAGCGTCTGACGGGTAAAGGGGATCAGCTTGCAGATACGCTCGATGTCGGGAATGAAGCCCATGTCGAGCATGCGATCCGCCTCGTCGATGACGAGGATTTCGACGCCGGTCAGAAGCAGCTTGCCGCGCTCGAAATGGTCGAGCAGCCGGCCCGGCGTTGCGATCAGCACATCGGCGCCTCGCTCCAGCTTGCGGTCCTGTTCGTCGAACGAAACACCGCCGATAAGAAGCGCGATGTTGAGCTTGTGGTTCTTGCCGTATTTGACGAAGTTTTCTTCGACCTGTGCGGCGAGTTCACGCGTCGGCTCGAGGATCAGTGTGCGCGGCATACGCGCGCGCGCGCGGCCCTTTTCGATCCGCGATATCATCGGCAGCACGAATGCGGCTGTCTTGCCGGTGCCGGTCTGGGCGATGCCCAGCACGTCCTTGCCTGCAAGTGCGTGCGGTATGGCGCCCGCCTGGATCGGTGTTGGCGTCGTGTAGCCGGAGTCGGTTACGGCGCTGAGAACTTTGGGAGTGAGGCCGAGATCAGCGAATGTAGGCGCTTCCACGGCGGTATTGTCGTTGTCTGACACGATGGCGTTTGTCTTTGCTGGTTGCCGGCGTTGGTTACGAGGGTCGCTCGGCTTGCGCTGGTGCATTGCACCATGACTTACCGGTCGCCTACGTGGCGCGGGGGGCTATGTCAACATGAGCGACCCGAAAACGGGGCAAAGATGCCGGATTTATGGAATTAACGGTAAATCTTGAGCCGAAGTTTCAGTAGCGGAACTGCTCGGCAAGGATCCGTTCGTTCCACGAATGGCTGTCGTCGAAAAGTACTCTCACGGTCTGTTCGTGCGATTCCGAAACCGTGACGGCGACCACGGAGCGTACCTCCTTGTGGTCGGCAACCGCATTCACTGGCCGCTTCTCAGGCTCAAGAACGTCGAAGCGCACCGTCGCCTGATTGGACAGCAACGCTCCGCGCCAGCGGCGCGGCCGGAACGGACTGACCGGCGTCAGCGCCAAAAGCGGCGCATCCAGTGGCAGGATCGGCCCGTGTGCGGACAAGTTGTAGGCGGTGGATCCGGCCGGCGTGGCGATCATCACGCCGTCACAGACTAGCTCCTCCAGTCGAACATGGCCGTCAATGGTGATGCGAACCTTTGCCGCCTGTGCCGACTGGCGAAACAGGGCAACCTCGTTGATGGCAAAATCGGTCGAGGTGTCGCCGTCCGCGGTGGTCGTCTCCATCAGGAGAGGGCGGATCGTATCGGCAGTGGCTGCCGAGATGCGTTCGCGCAGGTTTTCCTCGCGGTACTCGTTCATCAGGAAGCCGACCGTGCCACGGTTCATTCCGTAGATGCGGCGGTTCTTGCCGATGTTTTCTCGCAGGGTTTGCAGCATGAAGCCGTCGCCGCCGAGCGCCACGACAACTTCGGCGTCGTCGACCTTCGATTGCCCGTACAGCGCGGACAAGCGGTGTGCGGCGTCCTGTGCATCATCATTGTCAGCCGCAACGAAGGCAAAGGACTGCGGCAGTGCGGACGTGTCCATCTTGTCTCCGGCGTGGCTTCGCAAACAGGGGAGGTCTGGGTATCATTTGTACCCTCGGGTGCAAAGTCTGACGGCACCCATTAAATAGGCTCGATCAGCCATTTCCCGCCCGACACAATTGTGCTAGGCGGCGCCCAGTGCCCTTGTAGCTCAGTTGGTAGAGCAGCGGTTTTGTAAACCGAAGGTCGCGGGTTCAAATCCTGCCGGGGGCACCATCCAGCTCCGCCGAAAGAGATCGTACCAAGCGCTGTCGAGCGCCGATCTGCCGCCACTGCCTGAATGTGGATGCGTTCAGGTGGACGCCGTCAGCGGCTCGTTCTTGGCGACGAACCGTACCACCGTATCGGCTACCTGCGCCTTCAGTTTCGCCTGGCTGGCCTCGGTGTAGAGGTCTTCGCCAAAAAGCAGCGCAAAGCTGGTCCTGTTGGAGACATTGAAGAAGGACAGCGCCGAAATCTGCCAGTGGATGGCCAGGGGCTTTATGTCGTCGCGGAAGATGCCTGCTGCGACGCCCTTACTGTAGATGGTCTCCACCCGCGAAATGGCGGTCTCGTTGAGCTTCCGGATCAGCTCGGAGTGCTTGAGATATTCGCCGTGATGAATGTTTTCGATCATCACCAGACGAATGAAGTTCGGGTTGCGGCGATGATGGTCGAAGGTGAATTCGGTCAGCCGGCGCAGCGCGTCAACCGGCGCCAGGTGATCAAGCTGCAGGTCTTCCTCGCCGGCGCGGACCTCGCGATAGGCTTCCTCTAGAACCTTGCGGTAAAGCCCGTCCTTGTCGCCGAAATAATAGTAGATCATGCGCTTGGATGTGCGTGTCTTTGCAGCGATCTCGTCAATGCGGGCACCTGACAATCCGTTCTCGGCAAATTCCTTCAGCGCCACGGCCAAAATATTGGAGCGCACCCCTTCGGGGTCCTGCTTCCAGCGTGAGCGTTGAATTGCGGGGGAGCTGTCGGGAGATTTAAGCGCATCCATGTTCCCTCTCTAGCGCCATTCGGCGTTTGCTGCCAGCGGCCACTTTTAACTAATCAGTACAATATCGTTGACAAATTAACCAGATAGTACATAACTGCCCTCAGCCCGTGCAAAGAAGCGGGTGGGGGAGGATGCCTTGAACGCGGATGCCGCCGCGAAAGCGCTGCAGAAACCGGATCAGGTTCCGGCAAGCCGGTCGGTTCTCGTCGGGTTGCTTGGCCGTGGCATCGCGTTGTCGCGATCGCCCGCGATGCATGAGGCCGAAGGTGCTGCGCAGGGCATCAACTATGTCTACCGGTTGTTTGACACGGCAGAAATGACCTCGGATGTTTCCATTGACGACATCCTGCGCGCAGCCGAGCTGTGCGGATTTTCGGGCCTCAACGTCACCTATCCCTACAAGGTCGATGTGATCGCGCATCTCGACGAACTGTCTCCGGCGGCTCAGGCGGTCGGCGCGGTGAATACAGTCGTCTTCCGCAATGGAAAGCGCAGCGGGCACAACACCGATCTGTGGGGATTTGCCGAGAGCTTCCGCCGCTCCATGCCCGGCGCGGCGAGCGACGCTGTCGTTCAGCTTGGGGCAGGCGGTGCGGGAGCGGCTGTCGCGCATGCGCTGGCGGATTGCGGTGTCGGAGAATTGCGGATTTTCGATCAGGATACGGCGCGGGCAGAAGGCCTCGCATCGAAGATCAACGATGCTTATGGCGCTGGTCGCGCACTGGCGCTGAGTGACCTCCGGAAGGGCTTTGCGGACCAGCCGAACGGTCTCGTCAACGCAACGCCTGTTGGCATGGCGTCACTGCCGGGCACACCGGTGCCGGCAGAGCTGATCCAGCCGCATCTGTGGATCGCCGACATTGTCTATTTCCCGCTTGAGACCGAGCTTCTGAGGCTCGGTCGAACCAGGGGCTGCAACACGCTCTCCGGTTCCGGCATGGCCGTGTTCCAGGCCGTCCGGGCGTTCGAACACTTCACCGGGCTCACGCCCGATGCCGCACGAATGGAGGCGGCATTCAACGCATTCGATCAAGGGGCTTCGGCATGACGGGGCCCGGTAATTCCGGCGCGGGAGTGTTCCGCTGCCGGAAAGGAAGGAGTTTGCAGGCGACTGCTGCTCAAGGCGCGAAAAGGGAGGTATCCATGCGCAATACGTTCAAAATACTCGCAGGTGGCACAGCCGCCATTGCGATCAGCCTGGCGGCCACGGCAACGCCTGCGCTCGCGCAGGACACCGTGGAGCTCATCTATTCCGACACGGTTCCTGAGGGCGACATCCGTACCACGACCCTGCGGTCGGAATTCGGCGAATGCCTCGGCGACGGTTTCGCTTTCGAGTCTCACCACGGCGCAACGCTCTTCGAGCAGGGCACCGAGCTGACCGCCATGCAGCGCGGCAACCTCGACATGGGCAACCTGGCTATCTTCGATTTCTACAACCAGGTGCCTTCGACCTCGGTTCTGGGAACCCCGTTCCTGTTCCGCAGCTACGAACACATGCGCGCCGTCTATGACAGTGACGTTCTCGATGGCCTCTTGGCCGAGATCGAGGAGAAGGCTGGCGTGAAGATCCTCGCTTTCCCGTATATCGGCGCACGTCATCTCGGTTATGTCGGCGAGAAGCGCTACATGACACCTGCTGACCTGGACGGCGTGCAACTTCGTATGCCGCCCGGCGAAGGCTGGCAGTTTGTCGGTGAAGCAATGGGCGCAACGCCCGTTCCCGTGCCCTTCACCGAGGTATACACTGCGCTTCAGACCGGTCAGATCGATGGTCAGGACAATGGTTTCCCGGCGACCCGCTCCATGAAGTTCGACGAGGTGCTGACCCATATCGGCACCACGGGCCACCTGCTCGCGGCAAACGAGTTCACCATTTCGCTGTCGAAGTGGAACTCCATGAACGCCGACCAACAGGCCAAGGTTCAGGAGTGCGCGGACAATTTCGAAGCCGCGCTCGACAAGATCACGCTGGACCAGGAAAGGACCCTGGCTGCCGAAATGAAGGCCAACGGTCTTGATGTCTACATGCCTGACATCCAGGCATTTCAGGATCATGTCCTGGCGGTCTATCGGGACTCGAAATACTCCGCGGATTGGCCGGAAGGCCTCGTGGAGGCAATTCAGAAAGTCGGCCAGTAAGCGCCGTTTCAGGCCGGCGGATTTGATCCGCCGGCCACACCCCGTCAAAGTTACACGCTGACATGAACGCAATCGGACATATGCTGCGAGCCCGGGCGGAAAACGTACTCGCGCTGCTTCTGGGATCGATGTTCGTAACGTTCATCCTCCAGATCACATTCCGCTATGTTCTCGGCTGGTCCGTCGGCTGGACCATCGAATGGGTGACCATTGCGTGGCTGTGGGGCATCCTGTTCGGTTACGCGTTCGTGGTGCGCGACGACGACGTGATCCGTCTCGACATCATCTATGCGGCACTGCCACACGGCGCGCAGCGCGTGCTCGATGTCTTTGCCGGCCTGACCTGCGCGGCTATTTTCATCTATACGCTGCCGGATGCCTGGGACTACATCACCTTCATGCATCGCGAGAAAACGGCCTACATGCGCTGGCCGTTCGACTATGTCTTCGCGATCTACGTTCCTTTTGCCATATCGGTGATCATCCGCAGCCTGCTTCTGGCCTGGCGTGGCGCGACCGGGCGCACTGCGCATGAAGCCATCGAGCAGACCGCGGAAAGTCATGACCATGATTGATCCGTTCACTCTCGCGGTCATTCTGATCGTGGCGCTGTCGCTGTCGGGCCTGTCGATCGGCCTGGCCGTGATGTCCGGCTCATTCATGTATCTGATGCTGCGTGGGTTGGACCCATCGCTGGCGACGGAGTCCATGCTTCAGGGCCTGTTCAACGGCTATACGTTGCTGGCGATCCCGCTTTTCATTCTCGCCGCCGACATCATGAATGTCGGAACCATTTCCGACCGCCTGCTTCGTTTCTGTCAGGCGCTTGTGGGCCGGTTCAGGGGCGGCCTCGGGCACGTCAACGTGGTGTCGTCGGTGATCTTTTCCGGCATGTCGGGGTCGGCCGTCGCCGATGCCGTCGGCATGGGCAAGATCATCATCAACATGATGACGCGCGACGGCAAATACACGCCCGCCTATGCCGCAGCAATCACAGCCGCCACGGCTACTGTTGGCCCCATCATTCCGCCATCGATCCCGATGGTGCTCTACGCGCTCGTGTCGGATCAATCGGTTGGTTTTCTGTTCGCGGCAGGTCTGCTGCCGGGCCTGCTGATGGCCCTGACCATGGGCGTGATGAACTTTCTCATCGCCAAGCGACGCAACTTCCCGACGGACGATGCCGTTCCGCTGGGCGAGCTTCCGGCGTTGACCCTCCGGGCATTCCCCGCGCTGATGCTGCCGGTGATCCTGCTTGGCGGCATCTATGGCGGCGTGATGAGCCCGACCGAGGCGGCCGCTGTCGCTGCGTTCTACGCGTTGCTGGTGTCGGTCTTCTTCTATCGCTCTGTAAGTCTCACGCAGCTCTATCAGGCGCTGCTGGGAAGCGCGCGCTCAACTGCTTCGGTCGGCGTGCTGATCGCCGGTGCACTCACCTTCGAATACGCCATTGCGCGTGAACAGTTGGCGCGCTCGATCTCGCTCTGGATATCGGGAATGGAGCTCTCGGCAGTAACGTTCCTGCTGGTCGTGAACGTGATCATACTGCTGCTGGGATGTGTGCTTGAGGGTGGCGCAATCCTGCTCATCATCGTGCCGATCCTGATACCGGCTGTGGACGCAATGGGCATCGACCTTGTGCATTTTGGTGTCGTTGTCGTGGTCAATGCGATGCTTGGCCTGATCACACCCCCCTATGGCCTGTTGCTGTTCATCGTTTCCAACATCACCCGGCAGCCGATCGGCGCGGTGATCAAGGAAATATGGCCCTTCATCCTCGCTCTGCTCGGCGCGTTGGCATTCATCACCTTCGTGCCGGATTTCGTGCTCTTCCTGCCCCGGCTGCTTGGCTACAACGGGTAGGCGAAAGGAATTTTCATGCTCGACCCACAACTGGAACCTTTCCTGAAAGTCTGGAACGAAGGCTGGTCGGTCCTTCCGCCAAACGCCACGCCTCAGGACCGCCGTATCCTGTTTGAGGCGATTGCCGAGGCAATGCGTTTGCCGCCACCCGCTGACGTGGAGACGGGCACGCGCTTCGTGCCACGCAGCGAGCGCAACGTGCCATTGCGCATAGAGCGGCATGGTTCGGGCGGCCAGCAGCCCTGTCTGATCTACATGCATGGCGGAGCATGGATGCAGGGCAGCCCACGCACGCATGCCGACATCACCAGCCGCATTGCTTCGAACAACCGCCAGACGGTAGTCAGCGTCGATTACGCTCTGGCGCCGGAACATCCGTTTCCGGCCGCGATCAATGAATGCATCGACACCGTACGGTGGGTGCGCGCCAATGCGGAAGAGCTTGGCATCGATCCGGACCGTATGGCCATCGGCGGTGACAGTGCGGGCGGCAATCTGGCTGCGGCGGCGTGTGTCGCGCTGAACGGAACAGACAACGCGCCGGTGGCGCAACTTCTCGTCTATCCCGCCGTCGACTTCGAGATGGATAAACCGTCTTACGTGAAAAACGCCAACGCACCGCTGCTGCAGACCAAAGGCATGCCCGCGGTCAACGCCATGTATTGCGGAAGCGAGGAGAACATGCGTGCACCGTTGGCGGCACCCATGTTCGCCAAGAGCCATGTAGGCCTACCTCCTGCTTTCATCGCGGTCGCCGAAAACGACCCGCTGCGCGATGACGGTTATGCATATGCCGACAAGCTCCGTGCGGCTGGCGTTGCAGTCGAGGTTGATGACGGCAAGGGCCTGATCCACGGCTATCTGCGCGCGATGGAATATTGCGCTGCCTCACGCGAAAGCCTGGAGCGCATGTGCGCCTGGTTGGCAAAACAATATGCGGAGGTATCGGTCGCTGCATGACGGACCGACCCGCCCAACCTGGCCTTGAACCCGCCTTCACCATCAGGGCGTCGATCGCTGCGCCGGTGGCAGGCGCTGAAGGTCCGCTGGGGGACAGGCTGCATATTCCGATCACCGGCGGGCTGATCGAAGGGCCGAGGCTGTCCGGCAAGATCACGCCCGGTGGCTCGGACTGGCCGCTGCTGCGGCGCGACGGCAGTTCGCGGATATCGGCGCGCTACACGATCATCGCCGACGATGGCACCCCGATCATGGTCGAGAACGAAGGGCTTCGCGTTTCTTCGCCGGAAGTGACGAAGCGGCTGCGCGCAGGCGAACCGGTCGATCCGACTGAGTACTATTTCAGGTCGAGCCCCGTCTTCGAGGCGCCGGCCGGACCACATCAATGGCTAAACGAGACGGTGTTCGTCGCCAGCCTCGCGCGCATTGGCGATGACGTCGTCATCGACGTTTACAGTGTCACCTGACGCGGCGAGGGGCGGTCTGACCATGAAAACCTCGATTGCCACGGTTTCAATCAGCGGCGACCTGCGCGAGAAGCTGGCGGCCATCGCGGCTGCCGGCTTCGACGGCGTCGAGATTTTCGAGAACGATTTTCTAGCTTTTGACGGCGGACCAGCCGAGGTCGGGCGCATGGTGCGCGATCACGGGCTGGAGATCATGCTGTTCCAGCCGTTCCGTGACTTCGAGGGCATGCCCGAACCGCAGCGGACAGGCACCTTCGAGAGGGCCGAACGCAAGTTCGATCTGATGGAGCAGCTTGGCGCGAAGCTGGTGCTGATCTGCTCCAACGTTTCGCCCATTTCGCTGGGCGGCATCGACCGCGCGGCAGCGGATCTGAACGAGCTTGGCGAGCGGGCGGCAAAGCGCGGTATTCGCATCGGCTATGAGGCGCTTGCCTGGGGCAAGCATGTCAGTGACCATCGTGACGCCTGGGAGATCGTTCGACGCGCCGGGCACGCCAATGTCGGGCTGATCCTCGACAGCTTTCACACACTGGCGCGGGGTATCGATCCGGAGACGATTCGCTCAATTCCGGGCGACAAAATCTTCTTCATCCAGCTTGCCGATGCGCCGCGCATCGAGATGGACCTGCTCTATCTCAGCCGGCATTTCCGTTCGATGCCGGGCGAAGGCGACCTGGATGTCACCGCCTTCATGCGAGCCGTCGCCGCCACCGGCTATGATGGGCCGCTATCGCTGGAAATTTTCAATGACCAGTTCCGGGGCGGCTCGCCACGCGCAATTGCGATCGATGGCCATCGCTCGCTTGTCTACCTGATGGACCAGGTGGGCCGCACCGAACCCGATATCGGCATTGCGGTTCCGGATATGCCGCCGCGCGTTCGCGCCGAAGGCATCGAGTTCGTCGAGTTTGCCGCCAACGAAGCGGAGGCGGCGGAACTCGGTGCGATGCTCGGCACGCTCGGTTTCGAGCATGTCGGCAACCACATCTCAAAGGATGTCGCGCTGTGGCGGCAAGGCGGCATCAATATCGTGGTCAACACCGACCGTGAGGGGTTCGCCCATTCGTCCTACCTCGTTCACGGCACCTCGGTGTGCGACGTCGGCCTGAAGGTGGCTGATGCATCGGCGACTGTTGAGCGCGCGCGCGCGCTGGGCGCAGAACTTTTCGAACAGCCGGTCGGGCCAGGCGAACTGAAAATACCGGCGATCCGGGGCGTCGGCGGCGGCGTAATGCATTTCATCGATGCGACGACCGAGCTGGGCAAGGTCTGGGACCTGGAATTCATCGCGGTTGGCGGTGCGCCGAAATCGGGTGATGCCGGCCTTACACGCGTCGACCATCTCGCTCAGACGATGAATTACGAGGAGATGCTGACCTGGCTTCTCTTCTACACCTCGATTTTCGACACCACAAAAACGCCAATGGTGGACGTTGTCGATCCCGGCGGGCTTGTTCGATCTCAAGCAATCGAAAATGGTGACGGCTCGTTGCGCATCACCCTCAACGGTGCGGAAAACAGGCGCACGCTTGCGGGGCATTTCCTTGCCGAGAGCTTCGGATCGGCCGTCCAGCACATTGCCTTCGGCTGCGACGACATTTTCGCCACCGCAAGTTCGCTGAAAGCCAACGGCTTTCGGGCGCTTTCGATTTCGCCCAATTATTACGACGATCTGGAAGCGCGCTTCGGCCTCGAACCGGAACTGCTGGAACGGCTGCGTGCCGGCGACATACTCTACGACCGCGACGATCACGGCGAATATTTCCAGCTTTACAGCCAGAACTATGGCGAAGGCTTTTTCTTCGAGATCGTCGAACGCCGCGGCGGCTATCGCGGCTATGGCGCGGTCAACGCGCCATTTCGCATTGCTGCACAGAAGCGCCAGTTGCGCCCCAAGGGCATGCCCAGGGTCTGAGTGCAGGCTTGTCTGCCGCTGCGGGCTTTCGCGGCCGGGCGGAATATGCAGACTTGGCCGCTGGCGAAACCCTTGAACAGCGGGCAGCCTTTTGAACCTGCTGAAGAACCCACATCGCGGGCGTGGCCTGCCTCAATCTGCTGACGGGAGTTCCGTCTTGCCATCGGTTGATGCTGGGCGCGTGACCGATCTCTTGTCGCGCTGTCCCGCCGCAGTGGAGACACCGCTTCTGTCAATTTCGGGTCTGGCTTCCTCGGCAGGGGTCGCAACGCTTCACATCAAGGACGAACGCGGCCGCATGGGCCTCGGCAGTTTCAAGGCGCTCGGCGCTGCCTACGTCATCGCCAGCAATGCCGACGACGCAGGCGAGGCGGGAATTTCCGACCGTGTCTATGTTGCTGCGAGTGCCGGCAATCACGGTCTTTCAGTCGCCGCTGGCGCGCGCATCTTTGGCGCGACTGCGGTGATCTATCTAGCGCAGACGGTGTCGATCTCCTTCGCGGCGCGTCTGGAGGCGAAGGGCGCGCGGGTCGTTCGTGCCGGCGAGACCTATGAGGAAAGCATGGCGGCCGCGGCGCGCGCCGCCGGCGAGAACGGCTGGACGCTTCTCTCCGACAGTTCCTGGCCCGGCTATTTCGATATTCCGCGCCGGGTCATGGAAGGCTACCTCCAGATGAGCACGGAAATCATCTCGGTGACCGATGAGCCGCCAACCCATGTGCTGTTGCAGGCCGGCGTCGGCGGCATGGCGGCGTCGGTGGCGGCGCATTTGCGGCAGGCGTGGGGCGACGGGCCCACCATTGTCGTGGTCGAACCCGAGGCCGCGCCGGCGCTGATGGAAAGTGTGCGTGCCGGAAAGGCCGTCACGACCGAAGGCCCAGTTTCGGTGATGGGACGGCTCGATTGCAAGGAGCCTTCGCTGATTGCGCTGGCCGGTCTGGCGCGTGACGCAGACCACTTCGTCACGATCACCGACGAAGAGGCCGAACAGGCGGTTGCGGCACTATCGCGGGAGGGGCTGGAAACAACGCCTTCAGGCGCTGCGGGTCTGGCCGCTCTCCTGAGCGCTGGTACGCATCACGAGGCGCTCGGCATTGGTGCAAACAGCCGCGTGCTGACGATTGTGACCGAACGCAGTGACGCATGAGCGGGGCCGAGCCTGAGCGCGGCTTTCCAACGGACGAATATCGGCGGAGGCTGTCGGCGCTGCAGGCCGGGATGAACGCGGCTGACATCGGCGCGTTGCTGCTCACGACCGAGCCCGACATCCAGTATGTGACCGGTTTCCTGACCCGGTTCTGGGCAAGCCCGACACGTCCGTGGTTTGTTGTCGTCCCGGCCGGCGGCGATCCGGTGGCCGTCATCCCGTCAATCGGCGCCGCACTGATGGCAAAGACGTGGATCGATGACATTCGCAGTTGGGCTTCGCCCGATCTGAACGATGACGGCGTGACGCTGCTGGCGGACACGATTTCGGACCTGCTTCCCGGCTCAGGCCGGATCGGCCTGCCGATGGGGCATGAGACGCATCTCAGGATGCCCTTTGCCGATTTTGAGCGTGTAAGGGCAGCAATTGCACCACGGACGGTCGTGGACGCAACGCAGATCGTTCGGCATGTTCGCGAGGTTAAATCCGGAGCCGAGATAGGGAAGATCAGGACCGCCTGTTCAATCGCGGACCGGGCGTTTGTGCGGGTGCCGGAGTTTGCATCCAGGAGCCGGCCGCTCGACTGCATCTTCAGGGACTTCCAGATTTCCTGCCTTCAGGAGGGCGCGGACCGGGTGGGGTATCTCGCCGGAGGCGCCGGGCCCGACGGCTATGACGACGTGATCTCGCCGGCCAGCCCGGCGCTTTTGAAGGTCGGCGACATTTTGATGCTGGACACCGGCGTCGTGCACGACGGCTACTACTGCGATTTCGACCGAAACTATGCAGTCGGCCAGCCGAGCGACATCGCCCGTCGATCCTATGAGGCGCTTATTGCCGCAACTGAATCCGGTCTCGCAGCGGCGCGGCCCGGCGCCAGGGCATCCGACCTTCACCGGGTCATGAAGGAGGCCATCGAACGCGCAGGTTGTGTGCCTGCATCGGGCCGCTTCGGACACGGGCTTGGCATCCAGCTCACCGAATGGCCGTCGCTCATTCCGGCCGACCAGACCGTGCTCAGGCCGGGAATGGTACTCACGCTGGAGCCGGGCGTTTCCACCAGCAATTGCCGCATCATGGTGCATGAAGAGAATATCGCCGTCACCGAGACAGGGTGCGAGCTGCTTTCGACGCCCGCGCCAGCGGCGATGACCGTTCTTCAATAGGGGATCGTCATTCCGCCACGCTTGCAGCTCTTCGATTTCCTTCCATAGTGGGGCGAAAGCTTCCACCTCACAGGACGACCGGCCTTGGAAAACGCACCCGAAATCTGGAAACATGTCGATGACAACGCGCCCGATCTGATCGCGCTCTCCGACCGGGTCTGGGGCATGCCGGAAACCTGCTATCAGGAGTTTCGCTCGGCTGGCGAGCATGTTGCCGAACTGAAACGACAGGGCTTTCGCGTTACCGAGAACATCGCCGGCATACCAACTGCCGTGATGGGCGAGGCGGGCGAGGGCGGCCCGGTTATCGCCTTTCTCGGCGAGTATGACGCTCTGCCCGATCTCAGCCAGGAAGCGGGCGTTGCGGAGCCGAAACCGCTGGAGCGTGGGGCCAATGGCCACGGTTGCGGTCACAACATGCTCGGGTCGGCTGCCATGCTCGCAGCCATCGCGGTCCGGGACTGGCTGAAGGCCAGCGGTACCAAGGGCCGTGTACGCTATTATGGCTGTCCGGCGGAAGAAGGCGGCGCTGCGAAGACATTCATGGTCCGCGAAGGCGCGTTCGCCGGCGTCGACATTGCGATCTGCTGGCATCCGCATTCGGTGTGCGATGTCATGGTGGCGGAATCGCTTGCCAATGCGCGCATCGACTTCGTGTTTAAGGGGCGCGCCTCGCACGCGGCAGCGTCGCCGCATCTGGGGCGTAGCGCGCTCGACGCGGTGGAACTGATGAATGTCGGCACAAACTATCTGCGCGAGCATGTGCCGACCGATTGCCGCATCCACTACGCGATGATCGATTCGGGCGGCATCGCGCCCAATGTCGTGCAGGCCAACGCAACCGTGCGCTACCTCGTCCGCTCGCCCGATCTGCCAAGCCTGATGCCGCTGATCGAGCGCGTCAAAAAGGTTGCGGAGGGTGCTGCCATGATGACGGAGACAACCGTGGAAGCGCTCACGCTGAGCGCGGTCGCCAACCTGCTGGGCAACACACCGCTGGAAGCTGCCATGCGCCGGCATCTGGAAACGCTGGGGCCGCCCGACTTCGACGATGCCGACCGCGCATTCGCCAGTGCCATTCAGGCGACCTATGGCGACGAAGAAGTCGCCACCGCGCTCGACATGTTCGGCATGAACGGCGTCATGAACGGACCGCTATGCGACCGGCTGGTGCCGGCAGATGCCGCGCGCAACGGCATATCCGGGTCGACCGATGTCGGCGATGTCAGCTGGGTGGTGCCAACCGTGCAGATGTGGGGTGCGACCTACGCCATCGGCACGCCGTTCCACACATGGCAGATGGTGGCGCAGGGAAAGAACCCGGCCGCCCACAAGGGCATGGTCCATGCTTCCAAGGTGATGGCAGCCCTTGGCCGCCAGGCAATCGAGGAACCGGAGCTGATCGCGGCAGCAAAGGAGGATTTGTGCCGCCGTACGGAAAGGACGCCTTACACGTGCCCGCTGCCCGCTGATCTCATGCCGCCGCTCGAGATGTAGAGGGCGGCGCTCTTGTTTGCTGCACCGCACAATTCATTTGCTATTAAGTGCTTGGGAGCCTATTTGCGCATCAGTGCCGCGCGTAGGTGACGATTTTCTCGTCGGCGGCACGATGCAGCATCTTTCTCGAAGACCTTTTGTCCAAGTCAGATCGTTGCCCACTACCGGCGCATGAAGCGCCGACGCACCGGCGGCTGATCTACGCTAGCTTCCACAATTGAACGGGTCGTTTGACGGCTCCGGCAGATGCCGGTGGCCGCAGCGGCAAATGCCAAATGGCAATGAAAGTCATATCTTGAAACAGTTTTCAGAACTCGGCCTCGCCGAGCCCATCCTTCGCGCCGTATCGGGCGAGGGCTACACCAATCCAACTCCGATCCAGGCGGAAGTCATTCCGACGATGCTGGACGGGCGCGACCTCATCGGCATCGCCCAGACCGGTACGGGCAAGACGGCGGCATTCGTGCTGCCCTTGCTCAATGCCATCCTCACCAACAAGCGCCGCGCCGACGCCAAGTCCTGCAAGGCGCTCATCCTTGTGCCGACACGCGAACTGGCGACGCAGGTTGCCGACAGCATCCGCACTTATGGCCGCCATATGCGCGTGTCGCTGGCCGTCATCGTCGGCGGTGTGAAGCCATCGCCACAGGTTCGCGCGCTGGCGCCCGGCGTCGACATCGTGATTGCCACGCCCGGACGGCTGGAAGATCATATGCGCGGCGGTGCGATCCGGCTCGACCGGACCGCTGTCGCGGTTCTCGATGAAGCAGACCAGATGCTCGATCTCGGCTTCATGCCGGCGATCCGCCGCATCATGGGCAAGCTTCCGGCAGACCGGCAGACCGCACTGCTTTCCGCGACGATGCCGAAACCGATCCGCGCGCTGGCATCGGATTTTCTGTCTTCGCCGGCTGAGATCGCCGTGACCCCGGCCTCGAAGCCGGTCGAACTCATCGACCAGTCCGTGCGGTTCGTGAACGCGCGCGCCAAACGCGACATGCTGGTCAGCGTGCTTGGCGAGGCCAATGTCGAGCGCGCCATCGTATTCACCCGCACCAAGCATGGCGCCGACAAGGTCTGCAAATTCCTTGAAAACGCCGGCCTGCGCAGTGCCGCACTTCACGGAAACAAGAGCCAGAGCCAGCGGCAGCGGGCACTTGGGCTGTTCAAGGACCGCAAGGTCAAGATCCTGGTGGCCACCGACATTGCAGCGCGTGGCATCGACATCGATGGCGTCAGCCATGTCGTCAATTACGAACTGCCGAACGTGCCGGAGGCCTATGTTCATCGCATCGGGCGTACGGCGCGCGCTGGCGCTGCCGGCACGGCAATCGCCTTCTGCGACGCCTCGGAGCGCGGTCTGCTTCGCGATATCGAGCGTCTGACTGGCCAGAAGCTGGCAGTGGTGGGCGAGGATAACCTGGCTGCAGAGGAGCCGAACAGGTCCGACAATGCCCAGCGTCCGGCGCACAAGCGAAACCGCCGCCGTGGCCGGAGTGGCAAGCCCAATGCGCGCCCAGGCGATGCGCCTGCGCCTCGCGGGCAGCAGGGCGAAAGGCATGCTGCCTCCGATGCCCCGCGCACACCCGGCGGCCACAAGCCGAAAGGCCGTTGGCAGCGCAGCAAACGCTTCGCCAACAAGGGCCGCGTCGCGCGTTCGGCCTGATCGCACCGCGCATAATTGGCCGCAATCGCGCCTGAAAGGCGCTATATTCACCCCGGTGTTGACCAAACGCCGGGGTGTTTATGCTGAGATTGCTGTTTTTCGCGGTCGTTATCCTGTTTTTCGTCGCGGTGGGTGTGGCGATCTTGCGTTCGCTTCGAGCAGCCAGGATCGACTGGACAGGCGTTGTGTTTGCGGTCGGATTCGTGGCGCTGGCGTTCTACCTGCGCCATGTAACGGGAATCGGCCTGTTATGAGCGCTGGCGCAACGACCTGATCAGCGACACCACAAAGAACAGCACGAAACCGCCGATCGCTCCCAACACAATGTTGAGCCCGGCATCGAGCCGGCAGGTGTTGGCATCGGCGGCGCGACAGTCGGGATCGACATATAGCGCCAACAGGATCAGGAAATAGATCGCCGCCATTCCGGCGAATATGCCCAGCACACCCCAGTAGCTGGCTCTCCGAAGCATATAATTGTCCATGCGGATTGCCTCGTCAGCCGGCGAGATGCCGGCGGGCGGCATAAAGTGCTATCGCGGCGGCGTTCGAGACATTGAGCGAACGGATCGGTCCGGGCATGTCGAGACGCGCCAGCGTGGTCACGGTTTCGCGGGTCTTTTGCCGCAGCCCCTTGCCCTCCGCGCCCAGAACCAGCGCAACGCGCGGTTCAGCGAAGGACTGTTCAAGCTCCGCGCCGCCTTCGGAATCGAGGCCGATCGTCTGGAAACCGGCGGAGCGAACCTCCTGTAGCGCTTCGGCCAGATTGCGCACCTCGATATGATCGATGTGTTCGAGCGCGCCCGAGGCGGCCTTTGCCAGCACGCCGCTTTCGGCCGGGCTGTGGCGGGCCGTGGTGACAAGCGCATCGACGCCGAAGGCAACGGCGGAGCGCATGATGGCGCCGACATTGTGGGGGTCGGTCACCTGATCCAGCACAAGCAATAGCCGTGCATCTGTCAGGCCGGAGAGCTTGCGCGCAGACAGCGGAAAGGTGTCGATGACCACGCCCTGATGCACGGCATCGGATCCGACCAGCCGGTCGATTGCGCGCGGTTCGACGATCTCGACCGGGAAGGGGAGGCCATGATCCTCTCCCAGTTCAAGCCGCATCAGCGCGTTGCGTGTGACCGCCATCTTCGCGATGCGTCGCTTCGGATTGTCGAGTGCTGCGCGCACGGTGTGCAGGCCATAAAGACGCACCTGGCCTTCCGGCACAGGTTCCACAGGCGGTGTGCCTGGGCGCGGGCGCGGCATTGCGCCGGGTCTCTGGCCGCCGGCCTTGCGGTCGCGATGCGCGCGGCGCAGCCGCGCATAGTGGCTATCCTTGGGTGTTCCGGGCTTGTCGTCGTCGCTCATGGTTCCGCCTATATCTTGTGTCAGTGGCGTTGGATATGGCCCGAGCGCGAAAGCAGACGGATTAGGGTCCGCTCGTGGTTGACAGTGAAATGGCTTGTCGCCATAAGGCGCTTCGCGGATTTCGGGGCCGTCCCAACAGACGTTGCCGAAGCCGCAAACTGCCTCGCAGCATGGCTTCTGCGGTTACGTGGAGGGGTGTCCGAGTGGTTAAAGGAGACGGACTGTAAATCCGTTCGCTATGCGTACGCTGGTTCGAATCCAGCCCCCTCCACCACCGCCGCACAGGAAGCCGAATTCGACCCGGCGCGGGTATAGCTCAATGGTAGAGCAGCAGCCTTCCAAGCTGAATATGCGGGTTCGATTCCCGCTACCCGCTCCAGAATCTGGCGACAAGTGACGTTATGCTGGTAGGGTTCAGCCGCCGGAAGGTTGCATGGAAATCCAAGACATTGATGAAGCCGTTGGTATCGCCGTATCGGTGGTACGCAATATCCAACTCCGTAGGGTATTCGACGCAAAGCCTGAATCGGATCAGAATTTCTGGCGCGTGATTTCCGGGAATTTCACGGATATCGTTGCCATCGATTGGTGTAAGCTCTTTGGAAACGACGATAGGGAACACCAGCCAGCCCACTGGAAGAATATTATCCCCACGTCAGATCATGGCGCGTTTCGGAGCGGCCTGTTGAAGGCCCTCGAAATCTCTCATGAGCAATGGATTGAATACCGCCGGGATTTCAAAAATTACCGCGATCGGAACGCTGCTCACCTTGATGTTCGTTCGCCGCGACCGGCGCACTACCCGACCTTTGAAATCGCTCTACAAGCCACATTCTACTATTACGAGTGGATTGTGAAATTAGCGCAAGGCAAAGGGCTTGTTCGCCAGTTCCCTGATCTCCGACGGTATGCTGAGAGATTTAAGCTGAAATGCGCGGATATGGCGGATGCGGCATTGTTGGCAACCAAGTCGATAATTGACGACGTCCGATAAGAAATTGTCGGCGATGAGTGTTCGCCAATCATTCATACTTTCTTCGGCTCGGCACATGGGGCATGCCCAGATAGACGCTGCCCCTGCGCAACTCGTGGAGCATCTGCGCAGCGCGCGTTTGCCGCGTGGCGTCTTGTTTCGCTCGTGTGATCCAGCCGACATAGTCGTTGCGCTGGTAATGCGTGCGCAGGTCATTGTCGGTGCACTGGCCGGAGCCGTCGAGCGCTGCTGCAAAGTCGGGCGGTGCTGGATAGGTGGCGCGTTTCGGAATTTATCTGGTTGCCGGCAGTCTGCGAGGCAACTTGCCTTGTGACAGTGGCGCTGCAACGGGACGAGGCAAAAGCCCCTTGTCATTTGGTCCCGATGCCGCTAATCGCCCGCACTCAATATCAATCTGCTAAGGACCGCCAGGGAAGCGAATTATGGCCAAGGGTAAATTTGAGCGCACGAAGCCGCATGTGAACATTGGCACGATTGGTCACGTTGACCACGGCAAGACGTCATTGACGGCAGCGATCACGAAGTTTTTCGGCGAGTTCCAGGCCTATGACCAGATCGACGCGGCGCCTGAGGAGAAGGCTCGCGGCATCACGATCTCGACGGCGCATGTGGAGTACGAGACGGAGAACCGTCACTACGCCCACGTCGATTGCCCGGGCCACGCCGACTATGTGAAGAACATGATCACGGGTGCGGCACAGATGGACGGTGCGATCCTGGTTGTGTCGGCCGCCGACGGCCCGATGCCGCAGACGCGCGAGCACATCCTGCTTGCCCGCCAGGTTGGCGTTCCGGCGATCGTGGTGTTCCTGAACAAGGTCGACCAGGTTGACGATGCGGAGCTGCTTGAGCTGGTCGAGCTCGAGGTTCGCGAGCTTCTGTCGAACTACGAGTTCCCCGGAGACGACATTCCGATCGTGGCCGGTTCGGCGCTTGCCGCACTTGAAGATAGCAACAAGGAGATCGGCGAGGATGCGGTCCGCAAGCTGATGGCGGAAGTGGATCAGTATATCCCGACGCCCGAGCGTCCGATCGACCAGCCCTTCCTGATGCCGATCGAGGACGTGTTCTCGATCTCGGGCCGCGGCACGGTTGTGACCGGTCGTGTGGAACGCGGCATCGTCAAGGTTGGCGAGGAAGTCGAGATCGTCGGCATCAAGCCGACCTCGAAGACGACCGTGACCGGCGTCGAGATGTTCCGCAAGCTGCTCGACCAGGGCCAGGCCGGCGACAATATCGGCGCGCTGCTGCGCGGTGTCGAGCGCGAGGGCGTCGAGCGCGGTCAGGTGCTGTGCAAGCCGGGTTCGGTGAAGCCTCACACCAAGTTCAAGGCCGAGGCCTACATCCTGACGAAGGAAGAGGGTGGCCGTCACACGCCGTTCTTCACCAACTACCGTCCGCAGTTCTATTTCCGCACCACCGACGTGACCGGTGTGGTGACGCTGCCTTCGGGTACGGAGATGGTGATGCCGGGCGACAACGTGACGGTCGATGTGGAACTGATCGTGCCGATCGCCATGGAAGAGAAGCTGCGCTTCGCTATCCGCGAAGGCGGACGCACCGTCGGTGCAGGCATCGTCGCAAGCATCACGGAATAAGGCGCGATCCATAAACGGAGGCGCCGTCGAAAGGCGGCGCTTTTGTTTTAGCGAAGGTAGCGCTTGAAGTCGGCGAGGCTTCGGAATAGAAGCCGCACGCGCTAGGGGTATAGCTCAGTTGGTAGAGCGGCGGTCTCCAAAACCGCAGGTCGCGGGTTCGAACCCTGCTGCCCCTGCCAGCGCCGGCCGTTTTGTACGGGCGGCGAACATTGTCGGGTCATGGAGCCAATGAGGCACTTGCAACTGCCAAAGTTGGTCTTTATGTAGGGAAAGACAGACACGCGGTGCGTGGGGCTGGGAGTCCGGCTTTACGCGCCCTTATTGCGTGGAATAAACTTTCGCCGAATCGGCAGTGAAGACAAGACAGCAGCGGATCGGCCCGGATTGCGGGCTGCCGGCAAGCCCTTCGCGGGTGCGGGATAACAGAGCGGCATATGGCGTCCAGAATGACCAACCCATTCACGTTTCTGCAGCAGGTGCGCTCGGAAACGGCAAAGGTGACTTGGCCGTCGCGGCGCGAGACACTGATCTCGACCGTGATGGTGCTGGGCTTTGCATTTCTGGCGGCGATTTTCTTTTTTCTCGCTGACCAGGTGATGAGCTTCGGTATCGAGCAGCTCTTCAGATTCGGCAACTAGACAGCCGCGAGTACGGAGATACAGCAGAACATGACCGCGCGGTGGTACATCGTCCACGCCTATTCGAACTTCGAGAAGAAGGTCGCCGAGGAGATTGGCAAGAAGGCCGAACAGAAGGGCCTTGGCCAGTTCATCGAAGAGGTGGTGGTTCCGACTGAGAAGGTCGTCGAGCTGCGCCGCGGCAAGAAGGTTGATGCGGAGCGGAAGTTCTTTCCGGGCTACGTGCTTCTGAAGGCCAATCTGACCGATGCCGTCATCAGCCTGGTGAAAAACACGCCGCGCGTGACCGGCTTCCTCGGTGAGGATCGCGCCACAGCCAAGCCGGTGCCGATCACCGATGCCGAGGCCGACCGCATCCTGCACCAGGTGCAGGAAGGCGTGGAGCGGCCCAAGCCGTCGGTCACTTTCGAGATCGGCGAACAGGTGCGCGTCTCCGACGGGCCCTTCGCTTCCTTCAGCGGCTTCGTTCAGGAAGTCGAGGAAGAGCGGTCGAGGCTCAAGGTGGAAGTTTCGATCTTCGGGCGCGCAGTGCCTGTGGATCTGGAATTCGGACAGGTCGAAAAGGCCTGATCCGAATGAGGCCGTCCGCCAAAAAGCGGTTGGCCGAACCGGTGGGAGGGCAGGCAGTCTAGCCGTCTGCCGAAGCCCGTACCACCACCCTGCAACCGCCGGTTCGCCGGCATGAGAAAAGGCAGATGAGAAATGGCTAAGAAAGTTGCGGGCCAGCTCAAGCTTCAGGTCCCGGCGGGATCGGCGACACCGTCGCCCCCGATCGGACCGGCGCTCGGTCAGCGTGGCATCAACATCATGGAGTTCTGCAAGGCGTTCAACGCGGCCTCGCAGGATGAGGAAAAGGGTTCGCCCATCCCGGTAATCATCACCTATTACCAGGACAAGTCGTTCACCTTCACCATGAAGACGCCGCCGGTGAGCTACTTCCTGAAGAAGGCGGCCAAGCTGAAGTCGGGCTCCAAGGAGCCGGGCAAGGTGACGGCAGGACAGGTGTCGCGCGACAAGGTGCGCGAAATCGCCGAGTCGAAGATGAAAGACCTCAACGCCAACGACGTAGACGCTGCAATGCGCATGGTCGAAGGCTCTGCCCGTTCGATGGGCCTGGAAGTGGTGGGCTGAGATCATGGGCAAGCTTGCAAAACGTACCGCGAAGGCCCGTGAGGGCATCGACCGCAACCAGCTTTATGAAGTTGCCGAGGCGGTGAAGCTGATCAAGAGCCGCGCCAACGCCAAGTTCGACGAGACCATCGAAGTGGCGATGAACCTTGGTGTCGATCCGCGCCATGCCGACCAGATGGTTCGTGGCGTCGTCAGCCTGCCGAACGGCACCGGCCGCTCGGTTCGCGTGGCGGTGTTCGCCAAGGACGCAAAGGCCGAGGAAGCCAAGAAGGCCGGCGCCGACATCGTCGGTGCGGAAGACCTGGTGGAAATCGTGCAGAAGGGCGAAATCAATTTCGACCGCTGCATTGCCACGCCCGACATGATGCCGCTGGTCGGTCGTCTGGGTAAGGTTCTCGGCCCGCGTGGCATGATGCCGAACCCGAAGGTCGGCACCGTGACGGCTGACATCGCCGCTGCGGTCGCCGCATCCAAGGGCGGTGCCGTGGAGTTTCGCGTCGAGAAGGCCGGCATTGTGCATGCCGGTGTCGGCAAGGCGTCGTTCGACGAGAACGCGCTGGTGGAAAACGTCAAGGCGTTCGCCGATGCCGTGATCAAGGCCAAGCCGACCGGCGCGAAGGGCAACTACCTAAAGAAGGTTGCCCTGTCGTCGACCATGGGCCCGGGTCTCAAGATCGACCCGGCAACGCTGGCTTCGGCCTGACGAATAGTTTCGGGAGCCGAACCGCAAGGTGGGCTCCCGCTGAAGAATTCCGGTCCCTGCGTATCGGGGCCGGAACCGGAAGGAAACTTCCGGACATCCTGTCCGAGATTGCAGGCGGCCAGCCTTAATTCCTTCAAGGGGCCTGCATGAGACGGGGACGATCCGGACAATGGAGCAGGGCGCTCTACGCCATGTTCCGATGAACGGTTCGAACCGTGTTTGCCTTTTGCCTGCCACCGGCTCTGCCGGAGGCTCGGCGAAAAGGGGACAGGATCCTCGAGCGCCGTTCGGGTGATCCAATGGATGACCCGGCCGGCAAAAGGCAACCGGCAGCCCTGCCAAGAGGCATGGCAGCCAACTGGAGATAGGCAGTGGACAGAGCGGAAAAACGCGAATTCGTCACGGGCCTGAATTCGGTGTTTCAAAGCACCGGCTCAGTCGTCGTGGCCCACTATGCCGGTCTGACCGTGGCGCAAATGAACGATTTTCGTTCAAAAATGCGCGTCGCGGGCGGAACCGTGAAAGTCGCGAAGAACCGTCTCGCCAAAATCGCTCTTCAGGGAACGGAATCGGAAAGCATGCAGGCGCTGTTCAAGGGACAGACGCTGATTTGTTATTCCGATGATCCGGTTGTGGCGCCCAAGGTCGCGTCCGATTTCGCCAAGGCGAATGACAACCTCGTCATTCTCGGCGGCGCAATGGGTACGACAGCGCTCGATGCGAACGGTGTGAAGGCGCTTGCCTCGCTGCCGTCGATCGACGAACTGCGCGCCAAGATCGTCGGCATGATCGCCACGCCGGCAACCCGGATCGCTCAGGTCGTCAACGCACCCGCAGGCCAGCTTGCGCGCGTTGTCGGAGCTTATTCCCAAAAGAGCGAGGCGGCATGAGGCCGTTCCTCGCTGTTCCAGACACACGTTCGAACCAATTGAAGGACTGAAAACATGGCTGATCTTGCCAAAATCGTAGACGACCTTTCGAGCCTGACCGTCCTGGAGGCGGCCGAGCTTTCCAAGATGCTTGAAGAGAAGTGGGGCGTTTCCGCCGCTGCTCCGGTTGCTGTTGCCGCCGCTGGCGGTGCTGCTGCCGGTGGTGACGCTGGTGCGGCAGAAGAGAAGGACGAATTCGATGTCGTTCTCGCCGATGCCGGCGCCCAGAAGATCAACGTGATCAAGGAAGTGCGCGCCATCACCGGTCTTGGCCTGAAGGAAGCCAAGGACCTGGTCGAGGCCGCTCCGAAGCCGGTCAAGGAAGGCGCTTCCAAGGAAGAAGCCGAGAAGTTCAAGGCTCAGCTGGAAGCAGCTGGTGCCAAAGTCGAACTGAAGTAATTCGGTACGGTTCCGGCGGGCGGGTCACCGCCCGTCGGGATCGTGTTTCAGGTGTGTGTAAACCCTTTTCCTGAGGGCCGCGGCGGCTTTCAGGAAACGGGTTTTCGCCCGTTTTGAATGACCCGCCGGACCCAGCCGGCGCGAGGATAAGGCACGAAGCCAGGAAGGCAAGGAGCGACGATGGCTCAAACCCATACGTTCAACGGTCGCAGGCGCATCCGCAAATTTTTCGGCAAGATTCCCGAAGTTGCGGAGATGCCAAACCTTATCGAGGTCCAGAAGGCCTCCTATGACCAGTTTCTCATGGTCGAGGAGCCGGAAGGCGGCCGCGCGAATGAAGGTTTGCAGGCGGTATTCAAGTCCGTATTCCCGATCGAGGATTTTTCCGGATCGTCAATGCTGGAATTCGTCAAATACGAGTTCGAGCCGCCGAAGTTCGATGTCGATGAGTGCCGCCAGCGCGACCTCACTTTCGCAGCGCCGCTCAAGGTGACGCTGCGCCTCATCGTGTTCGATATCGATGAGGACACGGGCGCGAAGTCGGTCAAGGACATCAAGGAGCAGGACGTCTACATGGGCGACATGCCGCTGATGACGTCCAACGGCACCTTTATCATCAACGGCACCGAGCGCGTGATCGTTTCGCAGATGCACCGCTCGCCGGGCGTGTTCTTCGACCACGACAAGGGCAAGACCCATTCATCGGGCAAGCTTCTGTTTGCCGCCCGCGTCATTCCCTATCGCGGCTCCTGGCTCGACATCGAGTTCGATTCCAAGGACATCGTGCATGCGCGTATCGACCGCCGCCGCAAGATTCCGGCGACCTCACTGCTGATGGCGCTTGGCATGGACGGCGAGGAAATCCTCGACACGTTCTACAACAAGCTCACCTATGTGCGCGCCAAGGATCACTGGCGGATCCCGTTCTCGGCCGACCGTTTCCGCGGCATGAAGGCTGTCAACGACCTCGTTGACGCCGACACCGGCAAGGTCGTTGTCGAAGCCGGCAAGAAGATCACCGTCCGGCAGGCCAAGCAGCTGGCCGAGAAGGGCCTGAAGGCAATCAAGGCCACCGACGAGGATCTTATCGGCGCGTATGTGGCGGAAGACATCGTCAACCCGAAGACGGGCGAGATTTACCTCGAGGCCGGCGAAGAGCTGGAGATGACGGTTGACGCAAAGAGCGGTCAGGCCAAGGGCAATCTGGTCGATCTGCTTGAAACCGGCATCAAGGAAATCAACGTCCTTGATATCGACCACGTCAATATCGGCGGCTACATCCGCAACACGCTTGCGGTCGACAAGAACGAAAGCCGCCAGGACGCGCTGTTCGACATTTATCGCGTGATGCGCCCGGGCGAGCCGCCGACGCTGGAAACGGCGGAAGCCATGTTCAACTCGCTGTTCTTCGACGGCGAGCGCTACGACCTGTCGGCCGTTGGCCGCGTGAAGATGAACATGCGTCTGGAACTGGACGCCGAAGACACCGTGCGCGTTCTGCGCAAGGAAGACATCCTCGCGGTCGTCAAGACGCTGGTCGAGCTGCGCGACGGTCGCGGCGAAATCGACGACATCGATAATCTCGGCAACCGCCGCGTGCGTTCGGTCGGCGAGCTGATGGAGAACCAGTACCGTCTCGGCCTGCTGCGCATGGAACGCGCGATCAAGGAACGCATGTCGTCGATCGAGATCGACACGGTCATGCCGCAGGACCTGATCAACGCCAAGCCGGCGGCTGCAGCGGTACGTGAGTTCTTCGGTTCCTCGCAGCTGTCGCAGTTCATGGACCAGACGAATCCGCTATCGGAGATCACCCACAAGCGTCGCCTGTCGGCGCTTGGACCGGGCGGTCTGACCCGCGAGCGCGCCGGCTTCGAAGTACGCGACGTTCACGTCACGCACTATGGCCGGATCTGTCCGATTGAGACGCCGGAAGGCCCGAATATCGGTCTTATCAATAGCTTGGCGACGTTTGCTCGCGTGAACAAGTATGGCTTCATCGAGACACCCTACCGCAAGATCGTGGGCGGCAAGGTCACCGAAGAGGTTGTCTATCTGTCGGCGATGGAAGAGGCCAAGCACTACGTTGCACAGGCCAATGCGCAGCTCGACAAATCCGGCAAGTTCGTCGACGAGTTCGTGGTCGCGCGTCACGCCGGCGAAGTCATCATGGCTCCGCGAGAGAATGTCGATCTCATGGACGTGTCGCCGAAGCAGCTCGTTTCGGTTGCCGCGGCGCTCATTCCGTTCCTGGAGAACGATGACGCCAACCGCGCGCTCATGGGTTCCAACATGCAGCGTCAGGCGGTGCCGCTCGTTCGCGCTGAAGCGCCTTATGTCGGCACCGGCATGGAGCCGATCGTGGCAAGCGATTCAGGCGCAGCCATTGGCGCACGGCGCGGCGGCGTGGTCGATCAGGTCGACGCGACCCGTATCGTCGTTCGCGCCACCGAGGATCTGGAACTCGGCAAGTCGGGCGTCGACATCTACCGGCTCATGAAGTTCCAGCGTTCGAACCAGAACACCTGCATCAACCAGCGCCCGCTGGTGAGTGTGGGCGACGTGGTCAACAAGGGCGACATCATCGCCGACGGCCCGTCGACCGATCTGGGCGATCTGGCGCTGGGCCGCAACGTGCTCGTCGCGTTCATGCCCTGGAACGGCTACAACTACGAGGATTCCATCCTCCTGTCGGAACGTATCGTGCGCGATGACGTCTTCACCTCGATCCACATCGAGGAGTTCGAGGTCATGGCACGCGACACCAAGCTTGGGCCGGAAGAGATTACGCGCGATATTCCGAATGTTTCGGAAGAGGCGTTGAAGAACCTCGACGAAGCCGGCATCACCTATATCGGCGCCGAAGTGCAGCCGGGCGACATCCTGGTCGGCAAGATCACGCCGAAGGGCGAAAGCCCGATGACGCCGGAAGAGAAGCTTCTGCGCGCCATTTTCGGTGAAAAGGCATCGGATGTGCGCGATACCTCCATGCGCATGCCGCCCGGCACGTTCGGTACGGTGGTCGAGGTCCGCGTGTTCAACCGTCACGGCGTCGAGAAAGACGAACGCGCCATGGCGATCGAGCGCGAGGAGATTGAGCGTCTCGCCAAGGACCGCGACGACGAGCAGGCCATTCTTGACCGCAACGTCTACACCCGTCTGGCGGAAATGCTGCACGGCAAGCAGGCGGTCGCCGGTCCGAAGGGCTTCAAGAAGGGCACCAAGCTCACCAAGGAAATGATCGAGGAGTATCCCCGGTCGCAGTGGTGGCTGTTTGCCGTCGACAACGAGAAGCTGCAGGCCGAATTCGAGGCGCTGCGCGGCCAGTATGACGAGTCCAAGAAGGCGCTCGAACAGCGCTTCATGGACAAGGTCGAGAAGGTGCAGCGCGGCGACGAGATGCCGCCCGGCGTGATGAAGATGGTCAAGGTCTTCGTCGCGGTGAAGCGCAAGATGCAGCCCGGCGACAAGATGGCCGGCCGTCACGGCAACAAGGGCGTTGTTTCGCGCATCGTTCCGGTCGAGGACATGCCGTTCCTCGATGACGGCACGCATGTCGATATCGTGCTCAACCCGCTTGGCGTGCCGTCGCGCATGAATGTCGGCCAGATCCTGGAGACCCACCTGGGCTGGGCCTGTGCCGGCATGGGCAAGCAGATCGGCGATCTTCTCGAGCAGTATCACGAGAAGGGCGACATCAAGCCGCTGCGCAAGACCATCGAGGCAGTCATTCCGGACAATGACCGCAACGAGCCGGTCCGCAACTACGACGACGATTCCGTCGTTCGTCTCGCGGAACAGTTCAAGCGCGGCGTGTCGATTGCGACCCCGGTCTTCGATGGTGCGCACGAGTCCGATATCAATGAAATGCTGGAACAGGCCGGCATGGATTCGAGCGGGCAGGTGACACTCTATGACGGCCGTACAGGCGAGGCATTCGACCGCAAGGTGACTGTCGGCTACATCTACATGCTGAAGCTGCACCACCTGGTGGACGACAAGATCCACGCGCGTTCGATCGGTCCGTACAGCCTCGTCACCCAGCAGCCGCTGGGCGGCAAGGCGCAGTTCGGCGGTCAGCGTTTCGGCGAGATGGAGGTGTGGGCGCTCGAAGCCTATGGCGCCGCCTACACGCTGCAGGAGATGCTGACGGTGAAGTCGGACGACGTCGCGGGCCGCACCAAGGTCTACGAAGCGATTGTGCGCGGCGACGACACGTTCGAGGCGGGCATTCCGGAGAGCTTCAATGTTCTCGTCAAGGAAATGCGTTCGCTTGGCCTCAACGTGGAACTGGACAACACGCGGGCCGACGAAGTGCCGGCGCAGTTGCCCGACGCCGCAGAGTAACGAAAAGGCGCGGCGCGCAGACAGGCGCGCCGCCCGTTCCCGGAAGATGGCCGTTGTGGTCCGCTTCCAACGCACAGGCCGCAAACCAGGCCGCACAGATTTGCAAACGGGACAACCCGAAGTCCCGAACAGGAGATCGGCATGAACCAAGAGGTCATGAACCTTTTCAACCCGCAGGCGCCGGTTCAGACATTCGATTCGATCCGGATTTCCATCGCTTCTCCGGACAAGATCAGTTCCTGGTCGTTCGGCGAGATCAAGAAGCCGGAAACCATCAACTACCGTACGTTCAAGCCCGAGCGTGACGGGCTTTTCTGCGCACGCATCTTCGGTCCGATCAAGGACTACGAGTGCCTGTGCGGCAAGTACAAGCGCATGAAGTACAAGGGCGTCATCTGCGAGAAGTGCGGCGTTGAAGTCACGCTTTCGCGCGTGCGCCGCGAGCGCATGGGCCATATCGAGCTGGCGGCGCCTGTCGCCCACATCTGGTTCCTGAAGTCGCTGCCCAGCCGCATCGGCACGCTGCTCGACATGACGCTCAAGGATATCGAGCGGGTTCTGTATTTCGAGAACTACATCGTGACCGAGCCGGGCCTGACCTCGCTCAAGGAAAACCAGTTGCTCTCCGAAGAGGAGTACATGCTGGCCGTTGACGAGTTCGGCGAGGACAGCTTCACCGCCATGATCGGCGCTGAGGCGATCCACGATCTGCTCGCGGTCATGGACCTCGACAAGATCGCCGGCGAACTGCGCACCGATCTTGCCGATACCACGTCGGAACTGAAGCAGAAGAAGCTGCTGAAGCGCCTCAAGGTGGTCGAGAACTTCCTGGAGTCCGGTAATCGTCCGGAATGGATGATCATGAAGATCATCCCGGTAATCCCGCCGGACCTGCGCCCGCTGGTTCCGCTGGATGGCGGCCGCTTTGCGACGTCCGACCTTAACGACCTGTACCGCCGCGTCATCAACCGTAACAACCGCCTGAAGCGGCTGATCGAGTTGCGCGCGCCGGGCATCATCATCCGCAACGAAAAGCGCATGCTGCAGGAGGCCGTCGACGCGCTGTTCGACAATGGCCGCCGCGGCCGCGTGATCACCGGCGCCAACAAGCGTCCGCTGAAGTCGTTGTCGGACATGCTCAAAGGCAAGCAGGGCCGGTTCCGCCAGAACCTGCTCGGCAAGCGCGTCGACTATTCGGCGCTCGGTCATCGTGACCGGTCCCGAGCTCAAGCTGCACCAGTGCGGCCTGCCGAAGAAGATGGCGCTTGAGCTGTTCAAGCCGTTCATCTATGCGCGGCTCGACGCCAAGGGCTATTCGTCCACCGTCAAGCAGGCGAAGAAGCTGGTCGAGAAGGAAAAGCCGGAAGTCTGGGATATCCTCGACGAGGTCATCCGCGAGCACCCGGTGCTTCTGAACCGTGCGCCGACGCTTCATCGCCTCGGCATCCAGGCATTCGAGCCGGTTCTGATCGAAGGCAAGGCGATCCAGCTTCACCCGCTGGTCTGCACCGCCTTCAACGCCGACTTCGACGGCGACCAGATGGCCGTTCACGTGCCGCTGTCGCTGGAAGCCCAGCTTGAAGCCCGCGTGCTGATGATGTCGACCAACAACATCCTGCATCCGGCTTCCGGCGCGCCGATCATCGTTCCGTCGCAGGACATGGTGCTTGGGCTCTACTATCTCTCGATCGTCAACGAGAACGAGCCGGGCGAGGGAATGGCCTTCGCCGACATGGGCGAACTGCATCACGCGCTGGAAAACGGCGTGGTGACGTTGCACACCAAGATCAAGGGCCGCTTCAAGACGGTGGATGCCGAGGGCAATCTGGTGTCGAAAATCTACGACACCACGCCTGGCCGCATGATCATCGGCGAACTGCTGCCCAAGAACGTCAACGTGCCGTTCGAGGTCGCGAACCAGGAGATGACGAAGAAGAACATCTCCAAGATGATCGACACCGTCTACCGCCACTGCGGTCAGAAAGAGACGGTCATCTTCTGTGACCGGATCATGTCGCTTGGCTTCAGCCATGCGTGCCGTGCCGGCATTTCGTTCGGCAAGGACGACATGCTGATCCCGGACACCAAGTCGAAACTGGTCACCGACACCGACACGCTCGCGAAGGAATACGAGCAGCAGTACAATGACGGCCTGATCACCCAAGGCGAGAAGTACAACAAGGTTGTCGACGCGTGGGCCAAGTGCTCGGAGAAGGTCGCCGAGGAAATGATGGCTCGCATCAAGGCTGTCGAGTTCAACGATGACGGCCGTCAGAAGCCGATGAACTCGATCTACATGATGTCGCATTCGGGTGCGCGCGGTTCGCCGACCCAGATGCGTCAGCTTGCCGGCATGCGCGGCCTGATGGCCCGTCCGGACGGCTCCATCATCGAGACGCCGATCATCTCGAACTTCAAGGAAGGCCTGACCGTGATGGAGTACTTCAACTCCACACACGGCGCCCGCAAGGGTCTGGCCGACACCGCCTTGAAGACCGCCAACTCGGGCTACCTGACCCGTCGTCTGGTTGACGTCGCGCAGGATTGCATCGTTACGGTGCCGGACTGCGAAACCGATAAGGGGCTGACCATGACTCCGATCGTCGACGCCGGCCAGGTCGTTGCTTCGCTGGGCGCTCGCATTCTCGGCCGTACCGCGCTTGAAGACATCACGCACCCGGCATCGGGCGACGTGGTGGTCAAGGGCGGCACGCTGATTGACGAGCGCGACGTGGAAGCCATCGAAAAGGCTGGCGTCCAGTCGGTTCGCATCCGTTCGGCCCTGACCTGTGAGGTCAAGACCGGCGTTTGCGCTGTGTGCTACGGACGCGATCTTGCTCGCGGTACGCCGGTCAATATCGGCGAGGCTGTCGGCGTTATCGCGGCGCAGTCGATCGGCGAGCCGGGAACCCAGCTCACCATGCGTACCTTCCACATGGGTGGTGCCGCACAGGTGGCGGACAAGTCCTTCCTCGAGGCTTCCTATGAGGGCAAGGTCCAGATCCGCAACCGCAATGTGGTTCGTAACTCCGAAGGCCATCTCATCGCGATGGGCCGCAACATGGCGGTCGTCATTCTCGATGAGGGCGGCAAGGAAAGGGCGGTTCACCGCATCACCTACGGTTCGCGCATCCATGTGGATGACGGCGACAAGGTGAAGCGCGGCCAGCGCATTGCCGAGTGGGACCCCTACACAAGGCCGATCCTTACCGAGGTGGAAGGCAAGGTGGAGTTCGAAGACCTCGTCGACGGCATTTCGGTGCAGGAGACGACCGACGAATCCACCGGCATCACCAAGCGTGAGGTTGTCGACTGGCGGTCCACGCCGCGCGGTTCCGACCTCAAGCCGGCAATCGCCGTTCTCGACGGCAAGGGCAAGGTCGCAAAGCTGGGCAAGGGCGGCGATGCCCGCTTCATGCTGTCGGTGGAGGCCGTTCTTTCGGTCGAGCCCGGCTCAACTGTGAAGCCCGGTGACGTGATTGCGCGTATCCCGATGGAAAGCGCCAAGACCAAGGACATCACGGGCGGTCTGCCGCGCGTGGCGGAACTGTTCGAGGCGCGGCGTCCGAAGGATCACGCTGTCATTGCCGAGATCGACGGTACGATCCGGTTCGGTCGCGACTACAAGAACAAGCGTCGCATCTCCATCGAGCCGCATGACGAGCAGCTGGAGCCGGCTGAGTATCTCATCCCGAAGGGCAAGCCGTTCCATCTTCAGGACGGCGACACCATCGAGAAGGGCGACTACATCCTCGACGGCAATCCGGCACCGCACGACATTCTGGCGATCAAGGGCGTGGAGGCTCTGGCTTCCTACCTCGTGAACGAAATCCAGGAGGTCTACCGGCTGCAGGGCGTGTCGATCAACGACAAGCATATCGAGGTGATCGTCCGGCAGATGCTGCAGAAGATCGAGATCACGGCACAGGGCGAGTCCGACTACATCCCGGGCGACCATGTCGATGTGATCGAGTTCGACGAGGTGAACGAGCGTCTGGTCGAGGAGGGCAAGAAGCCGGCCGAAGGTCAGCCGGTTCTGCTCGGCATCACCAAGGCTTCGCTGCAGACGCCTTCCTTCATCTCGGCGGCCTCCTTCCAGGAGACGACGCGTGTGCTGACCGAGGCGGCTGTTGCCGGCAAGGTCGATACGCTGCAGGGCCTGAAGGAGAACGTCATCGTCGGCCGGCTGATCCCGGCGGGCACGGGCGGCATCATGAGCCAGATCAGGCGCATCGCCACGTCGCGCGACGATCTCATTCTCGACGAACGGCGCAAGACCGCCGAGGCTGCGATGGATACTGCCGCGTTGGCAGACCTGTCGGGCGAGGCGGCCGAATAGGCCACGCCAAACCGCTGAAAACACAAAGGCCGCCGGACAATCCGGCGGCCTTTTTCGTTGGAACAACATTCGGCCGGCTGGCCCTAGAACGGTTCTTCGAAGGTGATGACGGCAACCTCGCCGCGCGTTGCGCTCTGATAGGCCGAGAGATGCGGTTCTTCGTCCGGCACGCCCTCCAGATCGCCGATCTGGTCGAGTTCGGCCTCGACATAACCTTCGCTGGCAAGTGCTTCCAGCGCGGTACGCACCGCTGAGTCGTCGTCCGGCGCAATCAGCATCACGTGGACGCCTTCTGAGTCGCCGTCTTTTTCGCGCCAGACACGTCCGGTGACGATGGTGACGGGGTGTTCCTCGTTGTCGTTCATCCGGCCGATTCCCTCGTTCGCGTCGCAGGCCCCATCATTGCACGGGCGAGGGCCGAAAACACGGGTGCGACGCGACATTTTCTCCATGCGCGAGGGCGGATTGCGAAATAAAATGTCCAGGCAGCTGCAAAGGCCAGTTTTTGCGAGATTAATGCGGGTTCGGGGTTGACGGTAATGGGGGTTGCGAGTAGAAGCCGGCCCGTCTGAACCGATGTGAGGCCATGCTTTTCGGAGCGACCCGCTCTGGAGTTTGCCTCAAACAGGGTTCGTTCTACGAGCGAGAACACAGTTCCGGCACGCAAGAGGCGGGTTTCCGCTTCCTCTGCATTTATGTTCGGGCAGGACCGCGACAGTGCGGTGCGATGCCCGAATTTGTTTATGGAACGGGTGCTCCGAGCGATCCCGAAGCCTGGCTTCGACACGAGATTTTGGACCAAGAGGACGGCGAATGCCTACCGTAAACCAGCTGATCCGCAAGCCGCGCATTGCGCCGGTGAAGCGCAACAAGGTTCCGGCCATGCAGGCCAACCCGCAGAAGCGGGGCGTATGCACGCGCGTCTACACCACGACGCCGAAGAAGCCGAACTCGGCCCTGCGCAAGGTGGCGAAGATCCGCCTGACCAACGGCTTTGAGGTGATCGGCTACATTCCGGGCGAAGGCCACAACCTTCAGGAGCACTCCGTGGTGATGATCCGCGGCGGTCGCGTGAAGGACCTTCCCGGCGTCCGCTATCACATTATCCGCGGCGTGCTCGACACGCAGGGTGTGAAAAACCGCAAGCAGCGCCGCTCCAAATATGGCGCCAAGCGTCCGAAGTAGGGATTTCCGGCTTCGGCGCTTTTTGTTTGTAGCGCCTGGCCCTTGAGGAAGAGACGAAACATATGTCCCGACGCCACAGAGCAGAAAAGCGCGAGATCAACCCGGACCCGAAGTTCGGCGATCTGGTTGTGACCAAGTTCATGAACGCGATCATGTATCACGGCAAGAAGTCGACGGCCGAGAAGATCGTTTATGGCGCGCTTGACCAGGTTGAAGAAAAGACCCGGCAGGAGCCGGTCGCGCTCTTCCACCAGGCGCTTGAAAATGTGTCTCCGCATCTGGAAGTGCGTTCCCGCCGTGTTGGTGGCGCAACCTATCAGGTGCCGGTCGACGTCCGTCCGGAGCGCCGCCAGGCTCTCGCCATCCGCTGGCTGATCGCCGCGGCGCGCGCCCGCAACGAGACGACCATGGTTGAGCGCCTGTCGGGCGAACTCATGGACGCGGCAAACAACCGTGGCACGGCCGTGAAGAAGCGTGAAGACACGCACAAGATGGCGGAAGCCAACCGCGCATTCGCGCACTACCGCTGGTAGGCGACGCGCAGGAATTCGAACGAGGACACGACGATGGCCCGCGATTACAAAATCGAAGATTACCGCAACTTCGGCATCATGGCGCATATCGACGCCGGCAAGACGACGACGACCGAGCGCGTGCTCTTCTACACCGGCAAGTCGCACAAGATCGGTGAAGTCCACGATGGCGCCGCCACGATGGATTGGATGGAGCAGGAGCAGGAGCGCGGCATCACGATTACGTCGGCCGCGACCACGACCTTCTGGGAAGGCCGCGACGGCAAGAAGCGCCGCTTCAACATCATCGACACCCCCGGACACGTTGACTTCACCATTGAGGTGGAGCGTTCGCTGCGCGTGCTTGACGGCGCTATCGCGCTGCTGGACGCCAATGCCGGCGTTGAGCCGCAGACCGAGACCGTGTGGCGTCAGGCGGACAAGTACAAAGTCCCGCGCATGATCTTCTGTAACAAGATGGACAAGATCGGCGCCGACTTCTTCCGTTCGGTTGAGATGGTGAAGACCCGTCTTGGCGCGCAGGCTGTTGTCATGCAGCTGCCGATCGGCGCTGAGAGCGACTTCAAGGGCGTTGTCGACCTGATCGAGATGAACGCCATCATCTGGAAGGAAGAGACGCTGGGCGCTGCCTGGGACATCCACGAGATCCCGGACGACCTGAAGGCGCAGGCCGAGGAATATCGCGAGAAGCTGATCGAAGCCGCCGTCGAAATGGACGAGGCAGCACTCGAGAAGTACCTCGAAGGCGAGATCCCCTCCAATGACGAGCTGCGCAAGCTGATCCGCAAGGGCACCGTTGAGGTGAAGTTCTTCCCGATGCTTTGCGGCTCCGCGTTCAAGAACAAGGGCGTTCAGCCGCTGCTCGACGCAGTTGTCGATTTTCTGCCCTCGCCGGTTGAAGTTCCGGCGATCAAGGGTATCGACCCGAAGACCGAAGAAGAGATCAAGCGCAAGTCGTCGGACGAAGAGCCGCTGTCGATGCTGGCGTTCAAGATCATGAACGACCCGTTCGTCGGTTCGCTGACCTTCGCGCGCATCTATTCGGGCGTGCTGAAGAAGGGCTCGAGCCTCGAAAACACCGTCAAGGGCAAGCGCGAGCGCATCGGCCGTATGCTGCAGATGCACTCCAATTCGCGTGAGGACATCGAAGAGGCGTATGCCGGCGACATTGTTGCTCTGGCCGGTCTCAAGGAGACCACCACTGGCGACACGCTCTGCGACCCGCTGAAGCCGGTCATTCTGGAGCGCATGGAATTCCCCGAGCCGGTCATCCAGATCGCGATCGAGCCGAAGACCAAGGGCGACCAGGAAAAGATGGGCCTCGCGCTCAACCGTCTGGCTGCCGAGGATCCGTCCTTCCGCGTCAAGTCCGACGAGGAAAGCGGCCAGACAATCATTGCCGGCATGGGCGAGCTTCATCTCGACATTCTCGTCGATCGCATGAAGCGCGAGTTCAAGGTCGAGGCCAATGTTGGCGCGCCGCAGGTTGCCTATCGCGAGACGATCACCCGCGAAGCCGAGATCGACTACACGCACAAGAAGCAGTCCGGCGGTTCGGGCCAGTTCGCGCGCGTCAAGATCATCTTCGAGCCGAATGCCGAGAGCGAGGAATTCGAGTTCGAATCCAAGATCGTCGGCGGTGCGGTTCCGAAGGAATACATTCCGGGCGTCCAGAAGGGCATCGAGAGCGTGCTGTCTTCCGGTCCGCTCGCGGGCTTTCCGATGCTGGGCGTGAAGGCAACCCTGATCGACGGCGCATACCACGACGTCGACTCCTCGGTCCTGGCGTTCGAGATTGCCGCTCGCGCGGCTTTCCGTGAAGGCGCACAGAAGGCCGGCGCGCAGCTGCTTGAGCCGGTGATGAAGGTCGAAGTGGTGACGCCGGAAGACTATGTCGGCGACGTCATTGGCGATCTGAACTCGCGGCGCGGCCAGATCCAGGGCACCGAGGCCCGGGGCATCGCCACCGTGGTCAACGCCATGGTGCCGCTCGCCAACATGTTCAAATACGTCGACAACCTGCGTTCGATGTCACAGGGCCGTGCCCAGTACACGATGCAGTTCGACCACTACGAGCCGGTGCCGACCGCGGTCGCGCAGGAAATCCAGAAGAAATACGCGTAATCCCCGGGGCAACGCGACAACGAATACCAGCGCCCGGCAGGGCTGAAAGAAACGGAGAACTCACATGGCCAAGGGTAAATTTGAGCGCACGAAGCCGCATGTGAACATTGGCACGATTGGTCACGTTGACCACGGCAAGACGTCATTGACGGCAGCGATCACGAAGTTTTTCGGCGAGTTCCAGGCCTATGACCAGATCGACGCGGCGCCTGAGGAGAAGGCTCGCGGCATCACGATCTCGACGGCGCATGTGGAGTACGAGACGGAGAACCGTCACTACGCCCACGTCGATTGCCCGGGCCACGCCGACTATGTGAAGAACATGATCACGGGTGCGGCACAGATGGACGGTGCGATCCTGGTTGTGTCGGCCGCCGACGGCCCGATGCCGCAGACGCGCGAGCACATCCTGCTTGCCCGCCAGGTTGGCGTTCCGGCGATCGTGGTGTTCCTGAACAAGGTCGACCAGGTTGACGATGCGGAGCTGCTTGAGCTGGTCGAGCTCGAGGTTCGCGAGCTTCTGTCGAACTACGAGTTCCCCGGAGACGACATTCCGATCGTGGCCGGTTCGGCGCTTGCCGCACTTGAAGATAGCAACAAGGAGATCGGCGAGGATGCGGTCCGCAAGCTGATGGCGGAAGTGGATCAGTATATCCCGACGCCCGAGCGTCCGATCGACCAGCCCTTCCTGATGCCGATCGAGGACGTGTTCTCGATCTCGGGCCGCGGCACGGTTGTGACCGGTCGTGTGGAACGCGGCATCGTCAAGGTTGGCGAGGAAGTCGAGATCGTCGGCATCAAGCCGACCTCGAAGACGACCGTGACCGGCGTCGAGATGTTCCGCAAGCTGCTCGACCAGGGCCAGGCCGGCGACAATATCGGCGCGCTGCTGCGCGGTGTCGAGCGCGAGGGCGTCGAGCGCGGTCAGGTGCTGTGCAAGCCGGGTTCGGTGAAGCCTCACACCAAGTTCAAGGCCGAGGCCTACATCCTGACGAAGGAAGAGGGTGGCCGTCACACGCCGTTCTTCACCAACTACCGTCCGCAGTTCTATTTCCGCACCACCGACGTGACCGGTGTGGTGACGCTGCCTTCGGGTACGGAGATGGTGATGCCGGGCGACAACGTGACGGTCGATGTGGAACTGATCGTGCCGATCGCCATGGAAGAGAAGCTGCGCTTCGCTATCCGCGAAGGCGGACGCACCGTCGGTGCAGGCATCGTCGCAAGCATCACGGAATAAGAGAAGTCTGATCGTCGAAACCGGGCGGGGCCATGAGCCGCCGCCCGGCAGCGACCCGAAGGAACTGACATGAACGGACAGAATATCCGCATCCGCCTCAAGGCGTTCGATCACCGTGTGCTCGACACGTCTACGAAGGAGATCGTGTCCACTGCGAAGCGGACCGGTGCGAGCGTACGCGGCCCCATTCCGCTGCCGACCCGGATCGAGAAGTTCACGGTCAACCGGTCGCCGCATATCGACAAGAAGAGCCGTGAGCAGTTCGAGATGCGCACGCACAAGCGGCTTCTCGATATCGTCGATCCTACGCCGCAGACCGTGGACGCGCTGATGAAGCTCGACCTCGCCGCCGGCGTGGATGTTGAAATCAAGCTCTGAGGAGCTGGACATGAGCCTTCGTTCGCAAGAGCGGGCAGGCTCCTCTGAAGGAAGATGAACCGATGCGTTCAGGTGTAATTGCACAGAAGATAGGGATGACCCGCATCTACAATGATGCCGGGGAGCACGTCCCCGTTACCGTGCTGCGCATGGAAAACTGCCAGGTCGTGGCACAGCGCACGCAGGAGAAGAACGGCTATACGGCCGTGCAGCTCGGCGTTGGGCTTGCCAAGGTCAAGAACACGTCCAAGGCCATGCGGGGGCATTTCGCCACTGCTTCGGTCGAGCCGAAGGCGAAAGTTGCCGAATTCCGCGTGTCGCCGGAAAATCTGGTTGAGGTTGGCGCCGAGCTGACTGTCGATCACTTCGTCAGCGGCCAGAAGGTGGACGTGACCGGCACCTCGATCGGCAAGGGCTTTCAGGGTGTCATGAAGCGCCACAATTTTGGCGGCGGTCGTGCCACCCACGGTAACTCGATCTCGCACCGTTCGCACGGTTCGACCGGTCAGAACCAGGACCCCGGCAGGGTGTTCAAGGGCAAGAAGATGGCCGGCCATATGGGTTCGACGCGTGTCACCACGCAGAACCTGGAAGTCGTGTCGACCGATGCCGAGCGCGGCCTGATCCTGGTTCGCGGCGCGGTGCCGGGCTCCAAGGGTTCCTGGATCTATGTGCGCGACGCCGTGAAGGCGCCGCTGCCTGAAAATGCACCGAAGCCGGCTGGCGTTCGCGCTGCTCCGGCCAAGGCCGAAGCAGCACCTCAGGTCGAGGCAGCCGAGCCGGCCGCAGAAGCCACCGCAGCCGAGGGAGCTGAGTGATGGACGTGAAGATGACCACGCTCGCCGGCAAGGATGCGGGCAAGCTCAAACTCTCGGAAGCCGTGTTCGGCCTCGAGCCGCGCGAGGATATCCTGCAGCGTGTCGTTCGCTGGCAGCTGGCCGGCAAGCAGCAGGGCACACATCAGACGAAGGGCCGCGCTGATATTTCGCGCACCGGCGCCAAGATGTACCGACAGAAGGGTACGGGCCGCGCCCGTCACTCGTCGGCTCGCGCACCGCAGTTTCGTGGCGGCGGCAAGGCACACGGTCCGGTTTCCCGCAGCCACGCGATTGGCCTGCCGAAGAAGGTTCGCGCGCTTGGCCTCAAGCACGCCCTGTCGGCCAAGGCCAAAGGCGAGCAGCTGATCGTGATCGACGATCTGGCGGTCAAGGAAGCAAAGACCAAGTCGGTGCTTGCCGCGCTGACCAAGCTCGGCCTCACCAACGCGCTGGTCGTTGGCGGCACCGAGCTTGACCAGAACTTCCGCCGCGCTGCCGCAAACATTCCGAATATCGATGTGCTGCCGGTGCAGGGCATCAACGTCTACGACATTCTGCGCCGTGGCACGCTGGTCCTGTCCAAGGCGGCTGTCGAGGCCCTCGAGGAGCGCTTCAAATGACGGATCTTCGCCACTATGACGTGATCGTCAGCCCGGTCGTGACGGAAAAGTCGACACTGGCCTCGGAAAACAACCAGGTCGTGTTCAACGTTGCGCGCAAGGCGACGAAGCCGGAAATCAAGGCCGCTGTCGAGACGCTGTTCGGCGTCAAGGTGACGGGGGTCAACACGCTGCTGCGCAAGGGCAAGGTAAAGCGCTTCCGCGGCACCATCGGTCGCCAGAGCGACGTTAAGAAGGCAGTCGTGACGCTGGCCGACGGCCACTCGATCGACATCGCCACGGGCCTCTGAGACGCGACGGGGACAGGACAATGGCACTGAAGAAATACAACCCGGTTACGCCAGGCCAGCGCCAGCTGGTCATCGTCGACCGCTCCGGCCTCTATAAGGGCAAGCCCGTGAAGGGTCTGACCGTGGGCCTGTCGAGCAAGGGCGGGCGCAACAATCTCGGCCGCGTCACCACGCGGTTCCGGGGTGGCGGTCACAAGCGGACCTACCGCATTATCGACTTCAAGCGCCGCAAGCACGACGTTGCAGCGACGGTCGAGCGCATCGAATACGATCCGAACCGGACCGCATTCATCGCGCTGTTGAAATATGCGGATGGCGAACTTAGCTACATCCTCGCGCCGCAGCGCCTGTCGGTTGGTGACACGGTGATGGCTGCGGCCTCCGCCGACGTGAAGCCCGGCAACGCGATGCCGCTGTTGGCAATGCCGGTCGGCACGATCGTTCACAATGTCGAGCTGAAGCCGGGCAAAGGTGGTCAGATCGCTCGTTCGGCCGGTGCCTACGCACAGCTCGTTGGCCGCGATCAGGGCATGGCGATCCTGCGTCTCAACTCCGGTGAGCAGCGCCTGGTTCAGGGCAGCTGTTTCGCAACGGTGGGCGCGGTGTCGAACCCTGACCACGGCAACATCAATCTTGGCAAGGCCGGTCGTTCGCGCTGGCTCGGCCGTCGCCCGCACAATCGCGGCGTCACCATGAACCCGGTCGATCACCCGCATGGCGGCGGCGAAGGCCGTACCTCCGGTGGCCGGCATCCGGTGACTCCGTGGGGCAAGCCGACCAAGGGCAAAAGGACCCGGTCGAACAAGTCGACCGACAAATTCATCATGCGCTCGCGCCATCAGCGCAAGAAATAGAAAAGAGGTAGGCGCCCGTGTCCCGTTCAGTCTGGAAAGGCCCTTTCATTGACGGCTACATGCTCAAGAAGGCGGACAAGGTCCGCGAGAGCGGCCGCAACGAGGTGATCAAGATCTGGAGCCGCCGCTCCACGATCCTGCCGCAGTTCGTCGGCCTCACCTGGGGTGTCTACAACGGCCAGAAGCATGTGCCGGTCTCCGTCTCGGAAGAGATGGTTGGCCACAAATTCGGCGAGTTCGCTCCGACCCGGACCTATTACGGCCACGGCGCGGACAAGAAGGCAAAGAGGAAATAAGATGGGCAAGCCCAAATCTCCGCGCCCGGTGGCCGAAAACGAGGCCCGTGCGGTCGCACGCACCATTCGCGTCAGCCCGCAGAAGCTGAACCTCGTTGCCGCGATGATCCGCGGCAAGAAGGTGCAGGCCGCACTTCACGACCTTGAGTTCTCGCGCAAGCGCATTGCCGGCACGGTCCGAAAGACGCTGGAGTCGGCGATTGCGAATGCTGAGAACAACCACGACCTCGATGTCGACGCGCTGATCGTCGCGGAGGCGTATGTTGGCAAGTCCATCGTGATGAAGCGCTTCCACACGCGCGGTCGTGGCCGCTCGTCGCGCATCGAAAAACCGTTTGCGAACCTCACCATCGTGGTTCGTGAAGTTGCAGAAGAAGCGGAGGCCGCCTGATGGGCCAGAAAATCAACCCGATCGGCCTGAGGCTCGGCATCAACCGGACCTGGGACTCGCGCTGGTTCGCCAACACCGGCGAGTATGGCAGTCTGCTGCACGAGGATCTGAAGATCCGCGAGTATCTCGAGAAGGAACTGAAGCAGGCAGCGGTCTCCAAGATTGTGATCGAGCGTCCGCACAAGAAGTGCCGGGTGACGATCCATGCCGCGCGTCCTGGCCTGATCATCGGCAAGAAGGGCGCCGACATCGAGAAGCTTCGCAAGAAGCTGACGGCGATGACCCAGTCGGAAACCCATCTCAACATCGTTGAGGTGCGCAAGCCCGAGATCGACGCCACGCTGGTGGCGCAGTCGATTGCACAGCAGCTCGAGCGCCGTGTCGCGTTCCGCCGTGCGATGAAGCGTGCCGTTCAGTCGGCAATGCGTCTCGGCGCCGAAGGCATCCGTATCAATTGCGGCGGTCGTCTGGGCGGTGCGGAAATCGCGCGCATGGAATGGTACCGCGAGGGCCGTGTGCCGCTGCACACGCTGCGCGCGGATGTCGACTACGGCACAGCCGAGGCGCAGACCGCGTACGGGATCTGCGGCGTGAAGGTCTGGATTTTCAAGGGCGAGATCCTTGAGCACGATCCGATGGCTTCCGAACGCCGCGCGATCGAGGGCGACGGTCACGGCGGTGGCCCGCGCCGCCGCGAGAACGCCTGATCGGCAAGCAAGGATTTGGAGTAGAATAGATGCTGCAGCCCAAGCGCACGAAGTTCCGCAAGCAGTTCAAGGGACGCATCCACGGCCTTGCCAAGGGTGGTACCGACCTGAACTTCGGCGGCTATGGCCTCAAGGCCGTGGAGCCCAACCGCGTCACGGCGCGTGAGATCGAGGCGGCTCGCCGCGCGATCACCCGCCAGATGAAGCGCCAGGGCCGCGTCTGGATCCGTATCTTCCCCGATGTGCCGGTGACGTCGAAGCCGACCGAAGTGCGCATGGGCAAGGGCAAGGGTTCGGTCGACTATTGGGTCGCGCGGGTGAAGCCTGGTCGCGTCATGTTCGAGATCGACGGCGTCAACGAAGAGACTGCGCGCGAAGCGCTGCGCCTCGGCGCCGCAAAGCTTTCTGTGCGGACGCGCTTCGTCCAGCGCATCGCTGACTAGGAAAGGGTGTTTGGATGAAAGCCGCCGACGTACGGGCGAAGACGCCCGATCAGCTGAGTGACGAGCTGACCGCTCTGAAGAAGGAGCAGTTCAACCTGCGCTTCCAGAGAGCAACCGGTCAGCTGGAAAAAACCGCGCGCGTGCGGCAGATCCGCCGCGACATTGCGCGCATCAAGACGATTCTGGCCGAGAAGTCGGCCGCTACCAAGGCTTAAGGACGAACAGATGCCAAAGCGCGTGATGCAAGGCAGGGTCGTAAGCGACAAGAACGACAAGACGGTCGTCGTCCGTGTCGAGCGCCGTTTCACGCATCCGGTCATGAAGAAGACGGTCCGGATGACGAAGAACTACAAGGCGCATGACGAGAGCAATGCCTGCAAGGTCGGCGACCTCGTGATGATCGAGGAGTCGCGGCCGATCTCGAAGGACAAGACCTGGGTCGTGCTTCCGAGCGCGGATCCTGAGAAGAAATCGGCGAAAGCCGGGTAACGAAACGAATTGAATGCCGGGCAGGGCGGTATCCGCCCCAACGTAGAATAGAAGGCGGCCAGTCATGATTCAGATGCAAACAAACCTCGACGTCGCGGATAATTCCGGCGCGCGTCGTGTCATGTGCATCAAGGTGCTCGGCGGCTCGAAGCGGAAATACGCTTCCGTGGGCGACGTCATCGTGGTGTCGGTCAAGGAAGCCATTCCGCGCGGCCGCGTGAAGAAGGGTGATGTGATGCGGGCGGTCGTGGTGCGCACGGCCAAGGACATCCGTCGTGCCGACGGCAGCGTGATCCGCTTCGACAAGAATGCGGCCGTGCTGGTCGACAACAAAAAAGAACCGATCGGTACCCGTATCTTCGGGCCCGTGCCGCGCGAACTGCGTGCACGCAGCCACATGAAGATCATTTCGCTGGCGCCGGAAGTACTCTGAGGAACCGCGGACAATGAACAAGATTCGCAAAGGCGACAACGTCGTGGTGCTCGCCGGCAAGGACAAAGGCCGGACCGGTGAAGTGCTGAGCGTTATGCCGAAGGAAAACCGCGCCGTGGTGCGTGGCATCAACATGATTGTGCGCCATCAGCGCCAGTCCCAGGCCCAGGAAGGCGGGCTTATCCGCAAGGAAGCGCCGATCCACCTGTCCAATCTGGCCGTTGCCGACCCCAAGGACGGCAAGCCGACCCGCGTCGGTTTCCGCGTCGAGAAGGACGGCAAGAAGGTTCGGGTCGCCAAGCGCTCGGGAGATGTGATCAATGGCTGACAAGACCTACGAACCGCGGTTCAAGAAGATCTATCGCGAGACCATTCGGCCGGCGCTGCAGGAGCAGTTCAGCTACGCCAACGAGCTTCAGGTTCCGCGCCTCGACAAGATCGTCATCAATATGGGCGTTGGCGAGGCCACAACCGACTCCAAGAAGCCTTCGGTTGCTGCCGGGGATCTTGCTCTGATCGCCGGCCAGAAGCCGGTCATCACGCATGCCCGCAACTCGATCGCAGGCTTCAAGGTGCGTGAGCAGATGCCGATTGGCGCAAAGGTTACCCTGCGCCGCGATCGCATGTTTGAGTTTGTCGATCGCCTCATCAACATCGCGCTGCCGCGCGTCCGCGACTTCCGCGGCCTGAACCCGAAGAGCTTCGACGGGCGCGGCAATTTCGCGATGGGCATCAAGGAGCACATCGTGTTCCCCGAGATCAATTACGATCAGGTCGATCAGATCTGGGGAATGGACATCATCGTTTGTACGACTGCCTCGACGGATGACGAGGCCCGGGCGCTGCTCAAGGGCTTCAACTTCCCGTTCCGGCAGTAACGGCAGCGAAAAAGGATATTTGCGATATGGCAAAGACCAGTGCAGTCGAGAAGAACAACCACCGCCGCAAGCTGGTGGCGCGTTACGCCGACAAGCGCAAGGCGCTCAAGGCAATCATCATGGACAAGAACCAGCCCATGGAAGAGCGCTTCCGCGCTCAGCTGAAGCTTGCAGCGCTGCCGCGCAATTCGGCGCCCTCGCGCGTTCGCAACCGCTGCGAAGTGACGGGTCGTCCGCGCGCGTTCTACCGCAAGCTGAAAGTCTCGCGTATCGCGCTGCGTGAATTGGGCAACAACGGCCTGATCCCGGGTCTGGTCAAGTCGAGCTGGTAAGGAGCACCACGATGTCATTGAGTGATCCCCTCGGCGATATGCTGACACGCATCCGCAACGCCTATGGCCGCAAGAAGACCAAGGTCTCCACGCCGGCCTCGCGTCTGCGCGCACGCGTTCTGGAAGTGATGAAGTCGGAAGGCTACATCCGTGATTACGCACAGGTTGATTTCGACAACGGCAAGTCCGAGATCGAGATTGAGCTGAAATATTTTGAGGGCGAGCCCGTCATTCGCGAGATCGCCCGCGTTTCCAAGCCTGGCCGCCGCGTTTATGCGTCGGTGAAGTCCATCCCGCAGGTGGCGAACGGCCTCGGCATCGCCATTTTGTCGACGCCCAAGGGCGTGATGGCTGACCACGAAGCGCGCGAGCAGAATGTCGGCGGAGAAGTTCTCTGCCAGATCTTCTGATCGGGCCCAACAGGAATTGAAAGACAGGACGTGAACGATGTCTCGTATTGGTAAGAGGCCTGTAGCCGTGCCTGATGGCGTGACGGCAACCGTCGATGGTCAGACTGTCTCGGCAAAGGGGCCGAAGGGCGAACTGAAATTTGTCGTCAACGACGAAGTTCTGGTGAAGTTCGAGGACGGCAAGATCGACGTCGAACCGCGCGACCAGTCGAAGGTGGCACGCTCCAAGTGGGGTATGTCGCGCACGCAGATCGCCAACATCATGAGCGGCGTGAAGGACGGTTTCGAGAAGCGTCTCGAGATCAACGGCGTCGGCTATCGTGCGGCCATGCAGGGCAAGAACCTGCAGCTGGCGCTCGGCTTCAGCCATGACGTTGTCTACGAAGTGCCGGAAGGCATCACCGTTCAGGTGCCGAAGCCGACCGAGATCGTGGTTTCGGGCATCGACAAGCAGCAGGTCGGCCAGGTCGCAGCCGAAATCCGCGAGTTCCGTGGCCCCGAGCCCTACAAGGGCAAGGGCGTGAAATATGCGGAAGAGCGGATCGTGCGCAAGGAAGGCAAGAAGAAGTAAGGGCTACGCCCTGGGTTTTACAACGCCACGGTGCGCGATCGCGGGAGGTTGAACCTACCGCATATGGCCGCTCCCGTTTTACAAGGCAGGAACTGAAGACATGGCTTCCAAGGAATCCACCACGCGCCGAGCTCAGCGCGTTCGCCGTCAGCTCAAGAAAGTTGCAGGCGACCGTCTGCGGCTCACCGTTCACCGCTCGTCGAAGAATATCTACGCGCAGGTGATCGACGATGCGAAGGGTCACACCGTGGCTGCCGCTTCGACGCTTGAAAAGGACCTCAAGGGTTCGCTCAAGACCGGTGCTGACACGGCGGCTGCCAGCGCAGTCGGCAAGCTGATCGCCGAGCGCGCCAAGAAGGCCGGCGTCAAGGAAGTGGTCTTTGACCGCGGCCCATACATCTTCCACGGCCGTGTGAAGGCGCTGGCCGATGCCGCTCGCGAGGGCGGACTGAGCTTCTAGGAACCGTCCAGGCCGATTGGGGCCGGACAGACATCAACGGTGCTATCCGGAAAAGAACAAGGACAGGATCATGGCACAGGAACGCAGGGATCGCGGCGGACGCGACCGTGAAGAGCGTGATAGCGAGTTTGTAGACAAGCTCGTTCACATCAACCGCGTCGCGAAGGTCGTCAAGGGCGGCCGCCGTTTCGGCTTCGCGGCACTCGTCGTCGTTGGCGACCAGAAGGGCCGTGTCGGCTTTGGCCACGGCAAGGCTCGTGAGGTGCCGGAGGCAATCCGCAAGGCGACCGAGAGCGCCAAGCGCGACATGATCTTCGTTCCACTGCGGTCCGGCCGCACGCTGCATCACGACGTCGAGGGACGTTGGGGCGCTGGCAAGGTTCTGCTGCGCACCGCCAAGCCCGGTACCGGCATCATCGCAGGCGGCCCGATGCGCGCCGTGTTCGAGACGCTCGGCATGCATGACGTTGTCGCCAAGTCGATGGGCTCGTCGAACCCCTACAACATGGTTCGCGCGACGTTCGAGGCGCTCAAGCGCCAGATGCATCCGAAGGATGTCGCTGCCCAGCGTGGTATCAAATATTCGGCCCTGCAGGCGCGCCGTGGCGCAGCCGTAGCGGCCGAAGAGTAGGCGCCCGAGCGGCTGATCAAGGGATAGAAGACCATGGCTAGCAAGCAGGGCAAGACCATCACCGTGGAGCAGATCGGCAGCCCGATCCGCCGTCCGGCCGAGCAGCGCGCAACGCTGATCGGCCTTGGCCTCAACAAGCTACACCGCCGCCGCACGCTGGAGGACACACCTTCGGTCCGCGGCATGATCGCGCGGGTGCAGCACCTCGTTCGCGTCGTCGACGAGGCCTGAAGCGCAGCGCAGGAGAGACGAGATGAAACTCAACGAATTGCGTGACCGCGAAGGCGCCACAACATCGCGTAAGCGCGTGGGCCGCGGCATCGGCTCTGGCAAGGGCAAGACCGGCGGCCGCGGCGTGAAGGGCCAGAGCTCGCGCTCGGGCGTTTCGCTGAACGGCTTCGAAGGTGGCCAGATGCCGGTTTACCGGCGCCTCCCGAAGCGTGGCTTCAAGAACATTTTCGCGAAGGATTTCAACATTGTATCGCTGGCTCGTATCCAGCAGGCGATCGATGCGAAGAAGCTGGACGCGAAGAAGACGGTGACCGCCGAGGCACTGGTCGAGGCCGGCGTTCTGCGCCGCGTTCGCGACGGTGTTCGCGTCCTTGGCGACGGCGAGTTGAAGGCAAAGGTTTCTTTCGAGGTTGCCGGCGCGTCGAAGTCGGCGATCGAGAAAATCGAAAAGGCCGGCGGTTCGATCAAGCTTCCGGAAGCGAAGCCCGCCGAGTGACCGGCACTTTGGGGCGCCTGGAAACACGCGCCCGTCACCGGGATTTCACCGGCGCCGCGCCTTACGCGGCTTGCATCCAGCCCGACCGGGGCCTATCTCGTGGCTTCGGTCGTGCGCCGCATCCCGCGGCATGATCACGCGGAGAGCTATCCATGGCATCGGCTGCTGAACAACTTGCCGCCAATCTGAATTTTTCGGCTTTCGCCAAAGCCGAAGACCTCAAGAAACGCATCTGGTTCACGCTGGGCGCTTTGCTGGTCTATCGGCTGGGCACCTATATCCCGATGCCTGGCATCAACCCGGATGCGTTTGCGCAGGCGTTCGAACAGCAGTCGGGCGGCGTGCTCGGCATGTTCAACATGTTTGCCGGCGGTGCGGTCGAGCGCATGGCGATCTTCGCACTCGGCATTATGCCCTACATTTCCGCCTCCATTATCATGCAGCTCATGGCATCGGTCGTACCGACGCTGGAGCAGCTGAAGAAGGAAGGTGAGCAAGGCCGCAAGATCATCAACCAGTACACGCGCTATGGCACCGTGCTTCTGGCGACCGTACAGGCCTACGGCATTTCTATCGGGCTTGAGAGCGGCACTGATATCGTGACCGATCCGGGCTGGTTCTTCCGCATTTCGGCGGTCATCACACTGGTTGGCGGCACCATGTTCCTGATGTGGCTCGGCGAGCAGATCACCGCGCGCGGCATCGGCAACGGCATTTCACTGATTATCTTTTCCGGTATCGTCGCCGGCCTGCCTTCTGCCATCTCAGGTACGCTGGAACTCGGCCGCACGGGCGCTCTGTCGACCGGCATCATCCTGGCCATCATCGTGCTTGCAGTCGTCGTCATCGGCGTCATCGTGTTCTTCGAGCGCGCCCAGCGGCGTCTCCTGATCCAGTATCCGAAGCGCCAGGTCGGCAATCGCATGTTCCAGGGCGACACCTCGCACCTGCCGCTGAAGCTGAATACGGCCGGCGTCATCCCGCCGATCTTCGCTTCGTCGCTGCTTCTGCTGCCTGCGACCGTCGCCGGTTTTGCCGACACATCGACCCTGCCAACCTGGGGCGCCAGCATCCTTGCGGCACTCGGTCATGGCCAGCCGATCTACATGATCCTCTACGCCGCGATGATTGCGTTCTTCGCCTTCTTCTATACGGCGATCGTATTCAACCCGAAGGACACGGCGGACCAGCTCAAGAAGCATTCGGGCTTCATTCCGGGCTACCGTCCGGGCGAGCGCACGGCGGAATATATCGACTATGTTCTGACCCGCATCACCGTGGTCGGGGCGATCTATCTGGTTCTCGTCTGCCTGCTGCCCGAGTTCCTGATTTCTGCAACCGGTGTTCCGTTCTATCTCGGCGGCACATCGCTGCTGATCGTGGTCAGCGTGACGCTCGACACGGTGTCGCAGGTGCAGGGACATCTGATCGCACACCAGTATGAGGGGCTGATCAAGAAATCGAAACTTCGCGGGGGGAAGAGGGGACGATGAGGCTGATACTGCTTGGCCCGCCGGGGGCGGGAAAGGGGACACAAGCACAGCGACTGGTCGAGAAGCACGATATTCCGCAACTTTCCACCGGCGACATGCTGCGTGCGGCTGTTGCCGCGCAGACCGAAGTTGGCAAGCGCGCCAAGGCGGTGATGGATGCGGGCGAGCTGGTCTCCGACGAGATCGTCAATGCAATCGTTGCAGAGCGCATCGACCAGCCGGATGCAGCCAAGGGATTCATTCTCGACGGCTACCCGCGCACGCTGGCGCAGGCCGATGCTGTTGAGGCCATGCTCGATGAACGCGGTGTCGGTCTCGACGCAGTTGTGGAACTGGTCGTTGATGACAAGGCGCTCGTCGGTCGCATTCTGAAGCGGGCGGAAGAGGCCAAGGCCGCCGGTCAGCCGGTGCGCAAGGACGACAATGCAGAAGTGTTCGATGAGCGGCTGCGCGAATATTATAAGAAGACCGCGCCGCTGATCGGTTACTACCACGCCAAGGGCAAGCTGGTTGGCGTCGACGGCATGGCGACGATCGATGAAGTGACCGTGGCGATCGACGGCGTTCTTTCAAAGATCACGAACGCTGCCTGATACAGGCTTGACTTGGACCGCGATCCGGACTATCGCGGCGCGTCTTCCTGTCATGCAAGTGGTGGAACCGCCCGCGAGGGCCTTTTGCCCGTACGTACGGATCAAGACACCCGCAAGGGCCGGCCTCCACCGGACGCGGGTTTAACCGAAGCGCCGGATTTCCGGCCAAAATGGAGACGAGAGATGGCTCGTATTGCCGGCGTCAATCTGCCGACCAACAAGCGCGTTGTGATTGCGCTTCAGTACATTCACGGTATCGGACCGAAATTCGCGTCCGAGATCGTCGCGAAGGCGAACATTCCCGCCGAGCGGCGCGTTCACGAACTGACTGACGCGGAAGCGTTGCAGGTGCGTGAAATCATCGACCGCGACTACCAGGTCGAAGGCGACCTGCGCCGCGAAGTTTCGATGAACATCAAGCGTCTGATGGATCTTGGCTGCTACCGCGGCCTGCGTCATCGCCGCTCGCTGCCTGTTCGTGGCCAGCGCACGCACACCAATGCCCGCACCCGCAAGGGTCCGGCCAAGGCGATCGCCGGCAAGAAGAAATAAGCAGACCGGGTATCCCGTACGCTGCTTGAGGTGTAGCCGCTGGAATTACGGCGGCGCTGATATCGACTGAAAGGACTACCATGGCCAAGGAAGCCGCCCGCGTACGCCGTCGCGAACGCAAGAACATTTCGACGGGCGTCGCGCATGTCAGCTCGACGTTCAACAATACGATGATCACGATCACCGACGCACAGGGCAACGCGATTGCCTGGTCGTCGGCCGGCGCACAGGGCTTCAAGGGTTCGCGCAAGTCGACCCCTTTTGCCGCCCAGATGGCTGCCGAGGATTGCGCCAAGAAGGCGCAGGATCACGGAATGCGTACGCTTGAGGTCGAGGTCAGCGGTCCGGGTTCGGGCCGTGAATCGGCACTGCGCGCGCTTCAGGCGGCGGGTTTCACCATCACGTCGATCCGTGACGTGACGCCGATCCCGCATAATGGTTGCCGTCCGCGCAAGAAGCGCCGCGTCTAACCAAATTCTAACTGCCGCGCGAGCTCCCGTCTTTCACGAGGGGCGCTCCTCCACGGTTTCCAGGACGCCCGCCACGATTGGATGGTGGTGGGGAAACGGAAGGATGACACTATGATTCAGAAAAACTGGCAGGAATTGATCAAGCCGAACAAGATCGATTTCCAGTCCAAGGGCAATACACTGACGACTGTCGTGGCAGAACCGCTGGAGCGGGGTTTCGGCCTCACGCTCGGCAACGCGCTCCGTCGCGTTCTGCTTTCCTCGCTTCGTGGCGCTGCCGTCACCGCCGTCCAGATCGACGGTGTGCTGCATGAGTTCTCCTCGATCGCCGGTGTGCGCGAGGACGTGACCGATATAGTGCTCAACATCAAGGAAATCGCCATCCGCATGGAAGGCGACGGTCCCAAGCGCATGGTCGTTCGCAAGCAGGGTCCCGGTCAGGTTACGGCTGGTGACATCCAGACCGTCGGCGACGTCGAGATACTCAATCCGGAGCATGTGATCTGCACGCTCGACGAGGATGCGGAAATCCGCATGGAGTTCACGGTCAACAACGGCAAGGGTTATGTGCCGGCAGACCGCAACCGCGCTGAAGATGCGCCGATCGGCCTGATCCCGGTCGACAGCCTTTATTCGCCGGTCAAGAAGGTCTCCTACAAGGTCGAGAACACCCGCGAGGGTCAGGTTCTCGATTACGACAAGCTGACACTGACGATCGAGACCAACGGCGCTATCACGGGCGAGGACGCGGTGGCCTTTGCCGCGCGCATCCTTCAGGACCAGCTTGCCCTCTTCGTCAATTTCGAGGAGCCGCAGAAGGAACAGCCGGCCGAGCAGGTCACCGAACTTGCTTTCAACCCGGCACTTCTGAAGAAGGTCGACGAACTGGAGCTTTCGGTCCGTTCGGCCAACTGCCTGAAGAACGACAACATCGTATACATCGGCGACCTGATCCAGAAAACGGAAGCCGAGATGCTGCGCACGCCGAATTTCGGCCGCAAGTCGCTCAACGAGATCAAGGAAGTGCTGGCGTCCATGGGCCTTCACCTCGGCATGGAGGTGCAGGACTGGCCGCCGGAAAACATCGAAGATCTGGCAAAGCGCTACGAAGACCAGTATTGAGCCTGATCCGGCGCGGCGGATTGTCTGCCCGCGCCACGATCTGGCGGTAACAGTGAAGCGGGGCGAAGCCCCCGAAGAGGAACCGAAGGAGTAGTCCGATGCGTCACGGAAGGTCCGGTCGCCGGCTGAACCGCACGTCGAGCCACCGCAAGGCCATGTTCGTCAACATGGCGGCGTCGCTCATCGAGCACGAGCAGATCACCACCACGCTGCCCAAGGCCAAGGAATTGCGGCCGATCGTGGAAAAGCTGGTCACGCTCGGCAAGCGGGGCGATCTGCATGCTCGCCGCCAAGCCGCGGCACAGATTGGCTCCGATGCGATGACCAAGCGCCTGTTTGACACCATTGCGCCGCGTTATGCGACCCGCAATGGCGGCTACCTGCGCATCATGAAGGCCGGTTTCCGCCACGGCGACAATGCCGCAATGGCTGTGATCGAGTTCGTCGATCGCGATAGCGCAGCCAAGGGTGCTGGCGACCGTGCCCGCCTCGAAGCCGAGGACACGGGTGAGGAAGTCGAAGCAGCATAAGACGCTGCGTCCGATACACGATTTTCAAAGGGCCCTGCGGGGCCCTTTTCTTTTGGCATCCGGCCATTTGTTTTGCACATTCGCGGTAAAAATGGCATCCGCTTGTCCAAGAGGATTCCCGCCATGCGTACCACGCCATTTGCCGCCGCAATCGCAGCTTTCCTGCTTGTCATCACTGCGTCGCTGACGCCGGTTCGGGCGCAGGAGACAGGCGCGCAGGACTTGGGCTCGATCCTGACCGATCTGCTGCGCGGCGGTCTCGATGGCGGTGAAACGCAGCGGCGTGTCCCGTTCGGGCGCCAGGAAATGCAACTTTCCTTTGCGCCGCTGGTTGCCGAAACGACGCCAGCGGTCGTGAACGTCTATGCCTCGCAGCAGGTTGAGGCGCGTTCGCCTTTCATGGGCGATCCCTTCTTCGAGCAGTTTTTTGGCCGGCAGCAAATGCCGCCGCGCGTCCAGTCGTCGCTGGGGTCTGGCGTCATTGTCGATCCGTCAGGCCTCGTTGTGACCAATTTTCATGTCATTCGCGGTGCGGACGAAGTGAAGATCGCGATGTCCGATGGCCGCGAGTTCGAAAGCACGATCCTGCTGAAGGATGAGTCGCTCGATCTCGCCGTGCTGAAGATCAATAGCGACGAGGAATTTCCCGTCGTGCCGATCGGCGATTCCGATGCGCTCCTGGTCGGCGATCTGGTGCTTGCTATCGGAAATCCATTCGGCGTCGGCCAGACGACGACCAGCGGCATCGTATCCGCCGTTGCCCGAAGCCATATCGGCATTTCCGATTTCGGCTTTTTCATCCAGACGGATGCGGCCATCAATCCCGGAAATTCCGGCGGTGCGCTGATAAACATGGCCGGTGAACTGGTCGGCATCAACACGGCGATCTTCAGCCGCAGTGGCGGCTCTATCGGCATTGGTTTTGCCATCCCGTCCAACATGGTGCGGGCCGTGGTGGCTTCCGCGCAGGGCGGTAGCGACTTCTTTGAGCGGCCATGGATCGGCGCCAGTTTCGAGGCTGTCGATGCCCAGATGGCCGAAGCCTTGGGCATGGCGCGGCCATCCGGAGCGCTGGTCAGCGACGTCCAAGCCGACGGGCCTGCCGCAATTGCCGGTGTTCGGCCCGGTGATGTCATTCTTGCGATGGATGATGCCGCGGTTGAGCATCCAGAAGCGCTCGACTACCGGCTTGCGACCCGCACGATCGGCTCCACCGTCGTTTTCAACGTGCTGCGGCAGGGCGAGGAAATTCCGTTAGAAATCAGTCTCGAACGCGCGCCCGAGGGTGCATCGGGCCTGGAAGTAACCATCGGCGGCAGTTCCCCCTTTGCGGGTGTAAAAGTGGCCGAACTCTCGCCACGGCTTGCGCAAAGGCTGCGTGTCGGACGGCGTACAGAAGGTGTGGCGATTGTCGACATCGACCGCTCCTCGCCGGCAGCCCGCTTCGGGTTCCAGCCGGGCGACATCGTGCGTGACGTCAATGGTGTTGCGATCGACACGCCTGACACACTTGCCACGGTTGCGGGGGAAGACACGCGCTGGTGGCGTTTCACAATAGAGCGAAACGGCCAGACGTTCCGTCAGGTCCTGCGCTTCTGAGGCATATATGGCCGACCTGTTTGGCGAACCGGAAAAGGAGCGCGGCGAGGCAGGTCGCCCGCTTGCCGACCGGCTGCGTCCCGCCCAACTCAACGAGGTTGTGGGTCAGGAGCACCTGACTGGCCCGGACGGCGCGCTGACGCGCATGATTGCGTCGGGCTCGCTGGGTTCGCT